>NZ_PDJK01000002.1:0-2753802 GCF_002564045.1 Amycolatopsis sulphurea
GCGGGGCGTCGCGGGCGGTCGCCGTCCACGCAGTGATGTAGACGAGCATCCGGGCGATCAACGAGATGAAGAAGAGGACACCGATGACCGAACCGAACGCCACCACCGACGGCGAGTTGCTGATCAGTCGCAAGTAGAAGCCACCGGCCTGCTTCAGCAGTTCGAAGCCGAGCGCCGCGGCCACCGCACCCCGCATCGCACTGCGCGGGCCCACCCGTTCCCGCGGCAGGCGCGTAAGCACCCACAGGAACACCAGCCAATCGGCGAGCAGCGCGAGCGGCACGGACGCCACCGTCAGCACTGTGTGGCCCCAGCCCGTGTCCTCGACCCCGGCGACCTTCAGCAGGGAATGGCCGACCGCGGTACCGGACACCGTGATACCGAAGGACACCAGAAGGGAGGCTGCCAGCCCGAACAACGCGAGAATGTCCATCACGATCGTCCGCAGCAGCGGTGCGTCGGAACGGTTCTGCCCGTACATCGCGGTGAGCGCGTCCCGCAGCGCGTTCATCCAGTTCCACCCGGAGTACAGCCCGACCACCAGACCGGCGATACCGACCCCGGTGCGCTGCTCGACGAACCCGGTCAGCAGGGTGGTCGCCTGGCCGCCGAGGCCGCCCGGCAGCACCCCGGTCAGCGCATGCAGCAGCGAGGTGAGCAACTGCGGCTGGCTCGCCAGCACGAACCCCGCGATCGAGAAGGTCAGCATCAGGATCGGGACCAGCGAAAGCAGGCTGAAGTAGGTGATCGACGCGACGTAGTGGTAGCCGCCGTACTCGATGTACCGGTTCGTGGCCAGGGCCAGGTGGTCGAGCCATCGGTGCCGGGCACGCGCCTGAGCCCACTTGCTCGGCCCGGGCACCTTGCGGGAACGCTTCACGGACATTGTCTACCCAGCTATCACATGCTTTGTCGCGGGACACGCGTCACGCGAGCGAGACCGACGCGTGTCCGTCATCTCGGGGCAGCGGTCCGTCTGTGGTGGCGAACACAGTCGCACCGAGAAAATCAAGTTCACACCCGAGCGTCGCGAGAAACGGCGTATCGGCGGCGTCGCGTCCGGTGGCGATGCGCAGCATCGTCTGCCGAGGCGCAAGCCGCGTTGCGTCGAAAACGTACCAGCGGCCGTCGACACCGGCTTCGAAGACTGCGTGGAAGTCCATCGGCTGCAAACCCGGCGCGTACACCGACGTGTAACGCGCAGGGATGTCGACTAAGCGGCATAGCGCGATGCATACGTGCGCGAAGTCGCGGCAGACGCCTTCGCCGGCCAACAGCGTGTCGATCGCGTCGCAGGTCGGTCCTCCGGAGCCGACCACATACGCGATGCGCTCGTGTACGTGGTCGACGATTGCCCGTACCCGCGCACGGGCATCACCGAAGCTGTCTATGCCCGGCGGCAGCAGCCCGCCCATCCGGTCCGATGGGCAGTACCGACTCGGCCTCGTATAGCGCGCAACGTCAGCGAGCGTCACCGTCTCGGCCACGGCACGCTGCACCGTGCGCTCCCCGTGGTAAGTGACGCGATGCTCACCCACGTCAAGGTCATAAACTTCCGCGCGGGTGCCATGCTCAAACTCGGCGATGCGCGGAGCACCCGCGCCGGACACCGCGATTTCCCCAGAATCCGCGTGCACCGCGGCGACCGAGACCGCCGCGAGACCGGGTTTCGTCACCCGAACCCCGAACTCGGCATCGACCGTCACACGCTGTGCCATCGCCCCATCATGCCGGGGCGCCGCGCACGCCGCCGATCAGGCTTGGACCAACCCCGCACGCCGATCGCCCCATGCCATCCCGCGTCACCCCAGCACCGTTCGCACCACCGGCCCGTTGTCCGGTCGCGCGAAGCGCACCCATCGGCCCGGGTGCCACGACTCGATCAGCAGAGTGTTCCCTTCGACCCAGGTCAGCACCGCCTCTTCGATCTCCAGCCGGAACAGGTGAGTCGGCTCCGGCCCTTGCATGCGGGTGACCTCCGCGAGATCGGTGATCGCCACCGCGCGCCCGGCGATCTTCGCGTCGCCGCCCTCCTCGATGGCGGGCGCGGCGTGCAGGGCGAACCGGCCGTCGCGGAGGAGGTCTCGGGCCTTGCGGGCGTCCAGCATCGAGCCCACGTAGGCCTCGTCGCCGCGGAAAGCGATCTCACTGCCGCTGACGCGGGGCGCACCGTCACTCCGAAGGGTCGCCAGGACGTGGGATTCCGCCGCACTGAACCTCGCCTTCACCCGCTCGGCGAGGGACGGGACCGCGGTACTGAACTCAAGCCAGGTGGTCATGCGGATACCGTCTCATCCGGCACCGACAAAATCCGGGCTCCGAAGCGGATCCGGCGGCCCGAGTTGTGCTTGACTTCTCGGCATGATCGCGGAAAACGGGGACAGCACGGAAAGCCGCTGCCCGGTCGCCGAGGGCGAACTGGCCGTCCGCATCACCGGTTCCGGGCCGGTGCTGCTCCTCGTCCCGGGCGGGACCGGCGGCGCCACCTCATTCCGCGCGCTCGTGAAGCAGCTGAACGCCGACTACACCGTGGTCACCTATGACCGGCGCGGCCACTTCGCGAGCACGGACGCCACCACCGGCCCGGTCACCGTGCCGCAGCAGGCCGACGACGCGCTGGCGGTGCTGGACCACGTCGGCGCCGGCCCGGTGCCGGTGTTCGGGACAAGCGCCGGCGCACTGATCGCGCTTGACCTCGTCGCCCGGTACCCGGGCCGGGTATCCACGCTGGTCGCGCACGAGCCGCCCGCGGTCCAGCTGATGCCCGACGCGACCGGGATCCTGGAAGCCGCCGCAGCCCAGGTTCGGCTAGCCCGATCGGGTGATCTGATGGGGGCCGTGACCCGGTTCGCGGAGGGCATCGCCGGTGCAGCACTGCCCGATCTGCCGAATCTGCGCCTGCCGAACGAGGCCGACTGGCTGCGGCTCTTCGACCGCGAACTGACCGAGTTCTTCGACTACCTGCCCGACCTGCGCGCGCTCCGCCGCGTACGGACCGAGATCCTCCCCGTCGCCGGCGGGGCCAGCCGCGGCCGTTACCACTACCAGCCGGCCCGGATCCTTGCCCTGGAACTGGGATTGCCGTTCACCGAAGTGCCCGGCGCGCACCTGGCACCGCAACGGAACCCGGCCAAATTCGCGGCGGCACTGCGAGATCTGCTCGCCGGCCTCTGACGCCTCCGCCGCCGATACGCGACCACGGAACCCGACCGCAGCACCGCCAGGAGCCCGCTCACCAACCCCGAAACGTCGAGCCCGGGCGCAACCGCAAGACCCACTCACCGAACCAGTGACGTATCGGACCGCGGCCCTTTCGCGATCACAAAACCCGCCGGGTCCATAACACCTGCATCAAATCCGACGCATCAAGCCACATCGCGAAAACCAGCCACATCCGCGCCACCGCCACCGGCCCAGCACACCCTGGTCCGGCCCGTCAGGCGGTAGCCCGCGCGCGGTTGCGATAGCCGAGGCAGGCAAGTACTCCGAGCCCGATCACCGCCCAGCCGGCGGGCTGGCTGACCGTGAGGAAGGTCGCCGTCGGCAGCAGGAGAGCGAGCATCAGGATCGCCAGTGCGTGCAGCACGAGCATGCCGCCGATGAGCGCGGTCAGTACCGTCAGCGCCCGTTGGCGGGCAACGCCGGTGAGCCTGCCCTCGGACTCCGCACCGCGTTTGCCGGCGAACCGCATCAGCACCGGCAAGAGCGGCTTCCCGATCAGCGCCGAGCCGAGGAACACGATCCCGACCGGCCCGGTGAGCAAGGTGTCGCGCAGTTTGAGCACCAGTTCGCTGCCACCCGACAACGCCAGCACCACGAGGAGCACAGTGAACCCGGCTATGGAGCCGACACCGATCGGATCGATCCGCCGCTGTACCGCGAACTCGCCGACGGTGACGAGCAGCGGAACCGAAGCCCCGATCGCGAGCGCGGGCACCTCCCCGACCGGCGTCCGCAGCAACAGGTAGAGTGCAAGCGGCACCACGGCGTTCACGATGAGGCTCGGCGCCATGCGGCGCAATGGTGCGGTCACGGGTCGGGCGGACATCGGCAGGCCTTCCGGTCAGCGGCTGGACTTCTCCAGCGTGACCGGCGGACCATCGCCGAGCATCGGAGCCAGGGTGGGGCTTTCTGTCCACCCCAGGGTCTAGTGCCGTCGCCGCTTCCGCCTGGCCAGCACATCGCCGGCGAGACTGGCCCCGACCGCCACGACGAGCAGAAACAGGAACTGCACCGGCGTCACCTCCCCACCGAAGAATCCGAGCCACGCCGGGATCACCAGGCCGGCCACCAGCGCCCCGACGGCCCACCTCGGCTCGCGCCCCGAAGCCAGCCCGGACACGGCGCCGATCATCACGAAGGCAGCGACGCACCCACTCAGCAGCCACCTCGTGACCGGCTCGACGTGCCCGTGCTCGGCGGCTTCGACGACGTCGCCAAGACCGCCTGCCAGCACCGCCAGCAGCCCCACGACCAGACAATGCAGCGGAAGCAGCACCCGTGGCCCGGCTTTGCCCTGGCTCAGGTGCGGAATCCCGGCGAACCCACGGCGCAGCGCGCTGGCCCACAGCGTCGCGAGCAGCACAAGGGCGGCGATCACCGTCCAGTACAGCGCCGGGTGCCATTCCGGGATCTCGGCGATGGTCTGGGTCACGGTGAGCACACCTTCACCGAGCACGATGATCGTGAACAGCCCGAGCCGTTCGCCGAAGTGCGCCAAGTCCAGCCGCGCTTGGGCGGGCTTCACCGACGCCGGCTCGTGCCCGCGCCGGACCCGCCGCGCCGAATCGCGGTGGGCCAGCCGCGCCGAAAGGGACCCGATGAACCGCTCCCCGACTCTGGTGAAGGTGATCAGCAGATCAAGCCCGAGTCCGATCGCCCACAGCGCGTACCGCCACGGACCGTCCACCCAGATCGAAACGATCCACGGTACCATGCTCGCTCCGGCGTGCACCACCGGCCACTCGACGACTACCCGCGCCTCATACCCGCGCCGACCTTCCCACAACCGGCTCGCCAGCGCCCTAACCGCGAGATACGCAACGGCGAAGACCACCGCGTGCCCCTCCCGGATCCCGGCTACCGACGCAGCCATGAAGACCAACCCCACCATCCCGAGCAGCACCGGCAGTACGTGCGCCGCGTCGCCGGTGGTGCTGCCGTAGACGGTGAAGCACATCCACGCCGTCCAGAACGCCAGGAAGCACAGGACGTACAACCCCGCGCCGCTCCATGACGAGCTGCCGTGTACCAAATGCGCGAGTTGTCCCACCCCGGCGACCGCGACCAGATCGAAGAACAACTCGAGCCAGGACGCATGGCGTTCCTCAGTCTTCTCGTTCACGGCGGCCAGTATTCCGCCCCGGCTCCGGATGTCCACGGCACCACCCGACAGAGCTCCACGCGCCCCGGACACCAGCCGATCCGGCTATCCGCCGACGGCATCAGCATCCGGCCCGCACTGCCGTGCCCCGCCACGCATTCACCGAAGCCCGCTCCCGACCGAAGAACCGCTTGTTCCGGCCATCGAGCGCGCCCGGTTGCTCGGCATCTTCATCGATAGGCCTGCAGGTCCCGGAAACAGTGCGCGGCGCCATCACCGGACCTGCTCGTCGCCGCTTCGCCCGCCGACCGGCCACAGATCACCAGATGGGCACACCGGCAGACCCCATTGCTGAAGCCCGCCCGCTTACCTCCTAATCACCTGCCTCACCCACATACGGTCTCTGTTCCGACAGCCACCGAGGTGGGGCCAGCACCCCTGTCTCTCCTCGGGTCTGCCCCGTTGTACCCAGCCCCCGGCGCCGAAAGACTCAGGCCGGTGACCACTGACAAGTTCATCCTCGCCCCACCACCTCGGTCCGGTAGCGATTTCTCCCGTCTCACTCGCCGGATCTCCGACGCCGGTCTCCTGGATCGCCGCCCCGGCTAGTACATCGTGCGCAGCACTGTCGTGACCATCCTCTTCGCCGGCGGTTGGGTCGCGTTCGCATTGCTCGGCGATTCGTGGTGGCAGCTGGTGATCGCCGCATTCCAGGCGTTCCTGTTCGGTCAGATCGCACTCCTCTCCCACGATCTCGCGCATCGTCAGGTGTTCCGAACCCGCAGACCGACCGAGATCACCGGACGGCTGGCAGGCAATCTCGGCATCGGCATGAGCTACGGCTGGTGGATGGACAAGCACACGCGCCACCACGCCAACCCCAACCACGAGGAGCTCGACCCGGACGTCGAACCGGACATCCTGGTCTGGTCCCAGCGGCAAGCCAGGGAGAGCCGCGGCCTGCCCCGGTTCGTCGGGCGGCACCAGGCTGCGCTGTTCTTCCCGCTGATCACGCTGTAAGGCCTCAATCTCCACTGGTCCGGGATCCACGCTGTGACACGGCCCGGCATGCGTCACCGCCGTATGGAGGCGACACTGCTCGCCACCCACTTCGCGGTCTACCTGTCCGCACTGTTCCTCGTTCTCCCTCCGGGGATGGCTCTCCTCTTCTTCGTTGTCCACCAAGGACTCTGGGGTGTCTACATGGGATCGATCTTTGCGCCGAACCACAAAGGCATGCCGACACTCACCGGCCGGCCCGAGTCGGACTTCCTGCGCAAACAGGTCCTGACCTCACGCAATGTGCGAGGTGGGCCGGTCATCGACGTCTTGCTCGGCGGCCTCAACCACCAGATCGAACGCCACCTTTTCCCGAACATGCCGTCGGTCCATCTGCGTCGGGCACAGCCGATCGTCGAGCAGTACTGCGCCGAACTCGCGCTCCCTTACTTGCGCACGGGACTCGTAGAGTCCTATCGACAGACCTTGACGCACCTCCACGAAGCCGGGGCGCCGCTCCGGTCGAATGGACATTCCTCATCTTTACTCCGTTCTTGAAGACTCGACTACTTGGATGGACGATCAGATTTACTACTGGCAAAGGAAAATGGGATGAGTGACGCCGACACGAACAGCGCTTCCGAGCAGGACCTCAGAGGGACACGGGAACGGTCGATCACCGGATCCCTTGGCAACACTGGGATTTCAGGAAGGTCAGCGCGAATGCGCCGCGCGGCACCCGGCCGCTTTCAATCTCGTGCCTACCACACTAGACGAGACATGCCGGCAGTGCCAGGAAGTCCCCCGATCGAGGGGAAGGCGATGATCATGGTGGCAATTGCCCCAGCAGACAGGGAATACTGGACATCGACGGCGAGGGATGGCCGCACTGGGAGCCGCGCAATGGCACGCGCAGCAGGGATAGACCGCCACAATTCGGTGTCCGGGCGGCAAAGCATCAGAACACCGGCTCGGACGAACTCACGGGTATTCCGAGCGGCGAACGAGTTGCCGAGCCAGGACTACGGTCGACGCGGTCCGGGCAGCGATCGAGGAAGGGGTCGCAAAGGGGAATCGTTGATGGAGATCGTTCCCGGCAACGGTTCGCGCGACACGAGAAGCACATCGTGCGGTTTCCTGCACGGGAAGAACGTCACAGTGTGTGGGTAGAGAGGAGAAGGACGCTGGACAAACGTCAGTCGGATCTTCATACACCTCCACGGGAAGTGATGTGCAGCGGTCGTCAGAGCGGGACCAGGCATCAGAGCAGCGAGAGCGGCTAGGCCCTGCGCAGTCAGGGGACAGTGACGCCGGTGGAACGGCATTCGGTGTGACAGCAGCGGCTGGAGGTCCGAGGGTTCGCCGAGCGTGGCGACACAGCCGATTGCCACGCAGTGGCCGCCTCCAAGGTGCACGACCCCGGGGTGTAGAGCGCCCGGGTGAGCGCGCACCCGTTGAGCTGGGTGCCCTGAGCGACGAGGCGAGGCCGATGGCAAAGCGATCGCCGCCTCGGCTTCCGAAGGTCACCGTCAAGTCCTGCTGATGATGGACAGGCACGTTGGCGACAAAGCTCCCGGCGGTGGTGGGCAGTGGCCAGGTAAGCGAGGCACGGATAGCGCAGACAGAGGAGGCGGATGACACGGACGAGCACGCAAGGGGTGGGTCGACCGAGCGCGAGGGGTGAGCAAGTGCAGGGAGGCTGAGCGAGCGCGAGGGGATGGACTGAGCAAGAGAGCACAAACATCGGGTTGAGCCGGGCTGGGGCGCTGCGAACGATTGGAGGGTGGAACAA
This sequence comes from Amycolatopsis sulphurea, assembly GCF_002564045.1. Classification (NCBI taxonomy): domain Bacteria; kingdom Bacillati; phylum Actinomycetota; class Actinomycetes; order Pseudonocardiales; family Pseudonocardiaceae; genus Amycolatopsis; species Amycolatopsis sulphurea. The sequence goes on from NZ_PDJK01000002.1 coordinate 8,115, forward strand.
GACCAGACCGGCGATGGTGGCACGTCAAGGGGATCGTGCTGGGCTGCACAGTGGGTACGGTTGACCGAGGCGGGTGCCGGTCAGCGACGAAATGAGAAGCGTCTGTGCCTATTGATCCCGCGGTCGCGATCGGCGCCGATCTTGGCGAACTGCATTTCTCCTGGACTCGATCGGACGTGCTGCTCTACCACCTGGTGCTGGGCGCCGGGGCCGATCCGCTGGACGAACACGAGCTGCGCTACACCTATGAACAGGACCTGCGGGTGCTGCCGACGTTCGCCACCGTGGCGGCCGACCTGCGCACCTTCAGCCTCCCTCGATCACCTTTCCCGGAGTGGACATCGACCTGGCCAAAGTGCTGTACGGCAAGCAGGAAGTGCAGGTGCACCGGCCGATCCCGGCCGAGGGTGCGGCGATCGCCCGGACCCGGCTGGTGGACGTGTTCGACAAGGGCACGGCCGCGGTGCTGGTCCAGCGGACTGAGGCGACCGACGAGCAGGACGATCCACTGTGTACGGCCACAGCCAGCCTCTTGGCCCGCGGCGAAGGCGGATTCGGCGGAGAACGCGGGCCCTCGGACCGGATCGACCCGCCCGAGCGCGGCCCGGACGCGGTACTCGAGGTGACGACACTGCCGCAGCAGGCACTGCTCTACCGGTTGTGTGGCGATCGCAACCCGCTGCACGTCGATCCGGAGTTCGCTCGGCGCGGCGGTTTCGGCCGGCCGATCCTGCATGGCCTGTGCACCTACGGCATGGTCGCCAAGGCCGTCGTGGACGCCTTCCTCGACGGCGACCCGGCACGCGTCTCACTGTTCGGGACGAAATTCGCGGGCGTCGTGTTCCCCGGTGAGCGGCTGCGTGTACGCGTGTGGCGCGAGGACGAAAAGGCTGCTGGTCACCACTACTGCCCCGGAGCGCGACGGCGTGCCTGTGCTCTCGGACACAGTTCTGATCCCTCGGTGACCCGAGTCCGCGTACTACGGTGTCCACATGTCGGACGAGAGCTACTTCGTGGTCCGTGGCCCTGTCGAGCCGGGCGACCAGCGCGGCCGTGAGCTGGGCTTTCCCACGGCCAACATCGCACTGCGCGACCAGCGCGGCGAACTCGGCGACGGGGTGTGGGCCGGGTGGGCCGAACGTCCGGACGGCACCCGCGTGGCCGCCGCGGTGTCCGTCGGCCGTCGCCCCACTTACTATGGCGCCGACGGGTACCGGCTGGTCGAGGCGTTCCTGCTGGACTTCGAGGGCGATCTGTACGGCGAGACGCTCACCGTCTGGCTGGGCAGTCACCTGCGGGAGCAGAAAGCCTACGGCTCAGCCGGGGAGCTGATTGAGGCGCTCGCGCACGATGTCCAGGAGACGCGCGACTGGGTATCGGGGCATCCGGCCGCAGCGCTGCCCGCACTCGGCACTCCGCCACCGGACGGCGAGGTCCGGCGGGTCGGCTGAAAAGTGCCCTAGCCGGATGCGCCAACGGTGACCCGCCCGAAGGCGGATGCGCCGCAAAGCGGACGACGGAAATCGGAAAGCCGAAGGCCGAGATCGGAAATCGGACGGCCGAGGTCGGAAGACGGAAGGCGCCCGAGGCTGAGGGGCGTGCCGGGTCTCGCAGTGGCAGAGGACTCATCGCCAAGGCGGTTCGGAGGCCGGGTCCCTCCTGCCCGACCTGCAGCGCCCATCCTGCCAACCCCTGCAGCGCGTCCTGTCAGACCTGTTGCGCATCCGTCCTACCAGACCTGCCGCACGTCCGCCCCGCCCGAACTGCAGTGCGCCCGTCCTACCAGACCTTCAGCGCGTCCGCCCCGCCCGAACTGCAGTGCGTCCGCCCTACCAGACCTTCAGCGCGTCCGCCCCGCCCGACGTGCAGTGCGTCCGTCCCATCCGACCTCCAGCGCGTCCGTCCCGCCCGACCTTCAACGTCCGTCTGCTTGCCTGCGACGTCCGTCCTCCTTGACCTGCGGTCTCCGGGTTGTCGCAGCTGCTGGACGGGCGTACTCGTGTCAGGCCGCGGCCAGCAGCAGGTAGCCCATCCCGGCACCCATCGCGGCTCGGCACCACGTGCGGGAGGCGTGACCGGGCAGCGACTCGGTGCCACGCAGTCGCATCGCCTGTGCTCCGGCGCGGAGTGCGTCCGCTGCGAAGTAGGTGGCCAGCACCGCAGCCGCCGGCCAGGCCAGGCCGGTGTCCATTGTGGACATAGTGAGCCAGGGGCCGTGTGCCGTGCCGTGCTGGGGCATCGCGCTCACCATGTACAGCATGGCGAGCGCGGACAGCGCGTGGTGCCCACAGCCGGACGGCTGGCAGGAGCGGCGCTCGCGCAACCAGGAGACCCCGAGCCAGCCTACGGCGAGCCCGAGCACGGCCTGCCAGCCAGCCGCCGGAATCGGCCCGCCGACCGGCGAGAGCATGGCCACCATGGCGATCACGAGCAGTAGTTCCGCAAGATCGCCGGCGCGTACACCGGGGCCGAGGCGCACGTAATCGAGCCGTACCAAGCGAAGCACGCACGGCAGCGCGAGCAGCGCACACAGCACCGTGAACGACCAGGCCAATGACAGGTTCACCGCGGACCGCGCGACAGCGCAGCAGAGACGGGCATCCTCGGCCACCTCATTCCCGGAACGCGGACACTGGCATTTCACCGTGGCATGCGCCATCCGCCCGCGACAGCCAGCATTGTGGTGAAGCGGACCCACCGAAAGGACTACTCGGACAGGAACCATCCCACCGGCCGGGATGCCGGTGACGGGCCGCTGTTTCGCGGCCTCGATCCGATCTGTGGAGGTGTCGAGCAGTTTCTTGCGGCCTCAGCGAGGTCCCCGTGGACGTAGGCTACGCCGAACTGACCGCCGTGCGGATTCCCCAATCGTTCCGCTGAGAGCCAAAGCACCCGCACCGCCGCTCTTCTGCCCGCGGACGCAGGCCTCGCCGAACCAGCCACACGGATCCGGCCGTTCCGCTCAGGATCACAGCATCCTCAACGATGTCGTTCACGCCACGCAGTCAGTGCCCACCGAGCTGACCACCGCACGTTGGGTACATCGGTAGGCAGCAAGTCAACTGCGATGAAGCCTTCGCCTCGTGGCGGCGCAGAAGCCGGGTTCCTCCTGCTGCGCCCGCATGTGCCGTCATTCAAGACGATATCCACGTCAGGGGGTCAGGACACGGCTGCCGCCCCGGCCCACCCGTTCCAGCCTGGATTCCCTGGAGACTAGCCGGCGGGAAAATCTGCGCGGGAGCGGCAAGTGTCTGCTGTGGACAGTCGGGCGGACAGGTTCAGACGGTTTCGCCGAACGCGCCCGACGAGGTCTCGTGACGTTCAGTGGGACCACGGCGATCGCGGGATTGTGCCTCGAAGCAGGCGAGCCGGAACATCGTGGAACTGAACCTGGGAAAGCCTGACCAAGCACGCCCTCAGCCGACCGGCGCGACGGTGATCTTGAGCTTGTGCGACAGCTCGTCCTTGGTCTCGGTATCGAGACCCAGCGAGATCGACCCGTCCTCGGTCACGGTGAACGAGAGTTCCACCGTGCTTTCCTTCAGCACGAACGGGTCTTCGCCACCGCCGGCGACCGCGAGCACGGTCATGATCGTGGTGATCGCATCCACCAGCACCTGGTCGACGGTGCCGTCGCGGATCTCGTGTGCGGGCGCGAGGTCCGGTGGCACCAAAGTGATATCGATCGCGTGGGTGTCCTTTGTGGTCAACGTGGTGCCGAGCTTGACGGTCATCCCGACGAACGGGATCTTGAACTCCAGCCGCGCGCCCGAACCGGTCGTCGCGATCGCGTTCAGGGTCAGCTGGACCGCGGTGACCCGGACGGTCCGGCCGGGGTCCGCGCTCGAGATGCCGGCGTCGCGCACCGCGGCCTTGACCGCGTCCACCAGACTGCTGACCGGTACCCCGGTCGCCGTGACGTGCATGCTCGTCCTCTCGTGCTCAAGCGGGCGGGAACGCCGTCGCTTCCGGATCACCGTAGGCGGTGTAGGCGAGCCAGCTGGGATCGGGATCATCGTGAACGGCCGCCCGGCGCGCCCAGCCGAGCGCGTTGCCGAGTGTGGCGCCATCCTGCAGGGAACCGTAGAACGTCTCCGCGAACACCCGGGCGCTCCGGCTGCGGACCGGCCACAACGTGCCGACGAACGCCCCCGCGCCGGCTGCCATGAACTGCTGTGCCCAGCCGATCATCCGGCTGAACTCCAGCGCGTTGCCCGCAGTCCGGCAGGCGTTGAGGAACACCAGCGGGCGGTGCCCGGCGAGGCTCTGCCGGACGGCCGCGCTGTTGAGCAACCCCGGCACGAACGGGCCGCCACGCATCGCGACGGACGCGCCGTCTTCCGGAGTGAACGTGTTGTGACAGGCGAAATGCAGACCACCGCGGGGGCCGGCGGCGATCAGATCGAGCAGAGCGCCCAAGTCGCCGAGGGACGCACCGGGGCCGAGGACCCGCCGGAGGGCATCGACTTCCTCCTGCGCGTCGGTCGGGGCCGGTTCCGAAGTCACGTAGGTGCACGGGGTCACCGCGAGCTGGGCGTTGCGGGCCTGGCCGAAAACCCGGCGAAGCACGGGGAACTGCTCCACCAAGAACCCGTCGTCCGCGCCGGGGCGCAACGGGTACAGCAGTTCCCACGGCACCACGTCGAAGTCGGTGGCGATCGAGAACGCCGAAATGTGCTCGCGAATCTGCCAGAACTGGTCCTGCAGCACGTGCGGCACCATCGCCTGCCACAGCCCGACGCCGGTCTCGGCCATCCAGCGCCGGGCCATGCTTCCGGTGTAGGGGCCACGGCCCTGTGCGAGTTGTTTCAGCGTCGTGATCGCTCGTTCGATGGCCGCGCTCGCGTCACCGGCCGCGCCCTGCGCGAGGACCGGCTCGAACAAGTAGGCGTCGGACAGCAACTGGAAGACGGTCTGCCCGCCGAGCGACCGGACCTGCAACGTCACCTCGCCGCGGCGAGCCCGCACGTCCAGTGGCCCTGACCTGGCCCATTCGGGCTGTCCGGCCGGGCCGCCCGGCTCCACCGAAACCTGGGTCTCCAGCTCGGCGAGGAAGGTGCCGCCGGCGAAGGCCATCAAACGCACGCCGTGCAGACCGGGCTGCTCGGTCCGGAACACGAACCGGACCGGTTCGGACTCCCCGTGCGGCGGCACCGTGAGTCGCTGCTCCGGCGCACCGAGCGGGACGAGGCCCGTGGAAGGTTGCACCAGCAGGGAAATCGCGGTGGCCCCGGCCAGCCGATCAAGGAGTACCGAGGCGGACCACGGCCCGGGATCGGTCGCGACGCGCACGAGGAGGCTGATCTCGGTACCCAGCGCGGCCCGGCTGGGCAGCCCGGCGACCAGATGGCGAGGGTGGGACGCCGGAGCGGGCTCGACGTCGCCCTCCGGCGCCGGATCGCCAGCAGGGCTGAGCCGGTGGGAAGTCTCGCTCGCGCCCAGCCTGGTGTCCACGTCCGCGCGATCCGGAGCCGGGCCGGGACGGGCTCTGGCCGGCCTGCGCTTCGGTGCGCCGCCGTTGGCAGGAGCCGGGGCAGGTCGCCGGGCTTCGCGGATCCGGGGGCGGCGGCGGGCAGATCGGGCGCCGTCGGTCCCCGCCGAGCCCTCGTTTCCCCATCCGGACGGGGTATTGCCTGTGACGGCCTGGCCGTAACCACCGGGCGGCCGTTCCACCGGGCTCGCGGCGCCGCTCTGGTTTTCCGCGTTTGGCGGTGTACTGCCTGCGCCGGTCTGCTCGCCATAGCCACCTGACGAACCCGCGGCACCACCCGAACTCTCCCCACCCGACGGCGCTCTGCCGACACCGACCGGCCCGCCATCACCACCCGCCCACCGTGGCGCTGAATCCTCACCAGCGCTCCGCTCCTCGCGGTCTGACGGCGCACCGCCTGCGCCGGTCTGGCCATAGCCACCCGACGGCCACCCTCCCGGACCCGCGGCGCCGTCCTGATCCCCCTCGTTCGGTGGTGCACTGCCCGCGCCGGCTTGCCCGCCATCACCGCCCGACGGCCGTCCTACCGGACCCGCGGCACCTCCCTGATTTCCCCCACCCGACGACTGACTGCCCGCGCCCGCCGGCCCGCCATACCCGCCCGAAGAACCCGCGGCACCACCCGGATCTCCCCCGCCCGACAGCTCACTACCCGCACCAGCCCTCCCGCCACAACCATCCGACGACCACCCAGCAGCACCACCCGGATCTCCCCCGCCCGACAGCTCACTACCCGCACCAGCCGCCCCGCCATCACCATCCGACGACCACCCAACAGCACCGCCTTGCACTCCCCCACCCGACGGCTCGCTACCCACGCCGGTCTGCCCGCCATCACCGCCCGGCCACCACGGCGCTGAACCCTCGCCATCACCCTCACTCCCCCGGTCCGCCGGCACATCACCCGCGCCGGGGCCACTCGACGGCCACGCCGGATCCGCAGCACCACCTTGAATTCCCGCACCCGACGGCCAAGCTCCCGGACCCGCGGCGCCGTCCTGATTTCCCCCACCCGAAGGCGCGCCGACCTGTGACGGACCCCCACCACCCCACGACGCATCGTCCGAGCCAGCCTGCTCGTCATCGTCGTCCCAGTACGCCGAACCCCCAGAACCCCCGCCCCGCACGTCCTGGTCATCACTCGGAGGCAGGGCACCGGCCGTCCAGCCGAGCACGCGGGAGCGGTACTCAGCCGCCGGGATCCGGCCTGCGGCAAGGTCCTCGTCCAGCGTCCGCAGCTGGTATCGCCAGTCCGGCGCGCCGGTCCCGGCGGTGCTCCACAGCAGGTCGATCCGGACGGCCGCAAGGGTCGCCCGCTCCGGATCGGTCGCGTCGAGACCCGTCAGGGCAGCGAGGACGGCGGCGCGGGCCAGGGCCGAAGCCGGAGCCGCGTCCAGTGCGGCCAGGGCAGAGCGCACGCCAGGGTCTCCGGCCACCAGTTCTTCCAGCTCACCGAATTCCGGGTCACCCCGCCAGCGGGCACGCAGCTGCAGATAGCACTCGGCATACCGGGTATCGAGCATCGAAAACCCTCCCCCAACAAGCTCCCGATCGGTGGCCGGTCACAGTGTCGCCCACCGCCGTCCGCCCGGCCAGCAGGGCGGGGTCAGTGGCTGGAGACCAGCTCCGCCGGGCACAGGTCCAGCCGGTACGGCCGGTCGAGCCGGGCCACCTGCTCGCCGGTGGCCTCGGCGTCCAGCACGTAACCACCGTCGACGAGGCGGAAGCAGCTCAGTGTGGGCTCGGTGGGTTCGACCACCCAGTAGTACGGGCAGCCCGCCGCGGCGAGACGGGCTGGCTTGAGGTGGTGGTCGATGTGCCGGCTGGAGGGCGAGACCACCTCGACGGCCAGCACCGGGACGCCGACCAGCGCCCGTTCGGTGAAGGTCTCCCGGCGGCCCACGACCACGTCCGGGATCAGCACGGTGAACTCGTCCAGCACTACGTCCACGGGAGCGGGCAGCACCTCGCAGTCCGCAGGACAGACCGGGGTGAGCGCGGCGAGGAGGCGCGCGACCACCCGCTGATGCAGCGGACGCGGGGACGGGCTCACCAGTAGCGTCCCGTCCACCAGTTCATACCGGTGGCGTTCATCCGAGATCGTCTCCAGGTCCCGACGGGTGAGACGGTCGCCATGTGCGAACATCGGGACTGTCACCATGCTGCCCCCGCAGGCGGGCCGAGAAGAAACGACTCCGCCAGGGTAGACGGACACATCCGGCAGCGCGAACCGGCCTCCGCCGCGTTCCGGACCCGGGCGGCCCATTCCGCACGGCCGCTGCCCGATCCCCGGTTCACCCACGGTGACGGGATTTCCCGGAAAGCACCACGGACAGCCCAGCGGCGGGGGCGATACAGGGCCGATCGAGTCATGTCCGCGATTTCCCGGAAAGGCCATTCGCCGTCCAGCAATCGGCCATCGCATGCTCATCGTCTGGTAGCCTGAGCCGCACGGACACCGTTTCCCGGAAGCACATCCCGAGTACCCTACCATTCCGGATCACCGGATCATGAGAAAGGCCGATTCAGCGGAATTTCATCATTCGGCATTCCCTGCGCGCTGCGTGATTCACCGGACGGACGGATCGGCGCGTCATCCTGACCGGACGCCGTTTCGCCTCCTTTCCTCCGGTGGTGGTCATGTCTCCGTCCGCACCGAGCAGGCCGGTGTCGTTGTTCCGCCTCGACGGCGGTGCCCCGGACCACGAACTGCTGGTTCCGTTGACTCCGGAGCAGATCAGCACGGACATCCCGGTCCGGCTTTCCGGGACCCACGCCCGCCTGGTGGCCGGCGCGTTCCGCACCGAGGCCCCGCATTGGCTGCCGCACGCGGAAGCGCTCACCGGCAGCACGCTCGAACTGTCCTCGATGCTGCCGTTCGCGGTCCTGCTGGTGCCCCGCCCGCCGTGGTGGTACGCGGTCACCTGGGGCGCCGGGCATCTGGTGCTCAACGACGACCACGTCGAGCCGGGTTTCGGGCTGCGCTTCGGCATCCGCCGGCTGGACCCGTTCGCGCTCGGGCTGGTGGCGAGCGCGGCACTGGACGTGTCCGCGCGGGCCACGCAGATCTCCATCCCCGGCGGCGGCGAGCTGTCCGCGTTCCGGCTGGAGCCCTACGGCGAACTGGTGCAGCGCATCGCCGGTTCGGCCGATCTGACCGACCTCACCTACGGCCGGGTGACCGGCAAACGGCACCGCATCCGCGTCGGCACGTCGTTGTGGGCGCCGCTGGCCAAGGATCCCGAAGCATTCCTGGCCGATCTCGACGCGGTCGCCGCGGTGGTCGACGAGCCGGACGAGGATTCCGCGCTGCGGTTCGTCTCCCAGACCCGGCCGCTGGACCGGCACCACCCAATCGTGCCGGAGCTGGAACGGCGGCTCGCCGGCGCGCTCGGCTGCGACGGCGGGGAGCTCGGCCTCGCCTGGCCGCCCGGGGCCGGGCCGGACGCGGAGAACGCCGGCTCGTTCCTGGTGACCGCGCTCGGCGCGGGCGGTCCGTTGCACGTGCCGGGGCGGCTCGAACCGGAGCACCTCACCGCGCGGCTGGCGAGTATTCCGGAGGACCGGCGGCTCAAGGCGTTGCGAGCAGGACGGATCACGCCCTGCGCCGACGAAGCCGGGGCAGAGCCGACCGGCGCGCCGCTGCCCGCCGCGAAGTGGCTCGCCTACGAAACCACCGTCGAGCACACGCGTTACGTCTTCCACCAGGGCCGCTGGTACCGCATCGGCGAGACCTACGTTGCCCAGATGCGCGAGCAGGTAAGCGATCTGCTGGCGCGGCGTCATCAGTGGCCGGCAGTGACTTGGAAACCCAGCGGTGCACCGGATGACGAGCATCGGTACTGCCGGCTCGTCGCGGAACAACCCGGGTACGTCTGCCTGGACCGCGACGTCGCAAGCACGCCACTGCACCCGCGGTTCGAACTGTGCGATCTCTTGGGCCCCGAAGACGAGCTGATCCACGTGAAATGGCTGGGCCGGGCGACGGCGGCGAGCCACCTGTACACCCAGGCGCTGGTCTCAGCCGAAGCACTGCACGACGAACCGCAGGCCATGGCACAGCTGGCCGACAAAGTGTCCACTTCGGACCCCGGACGGGTGCTCTCCGGCGCGCCGGACACCGTCGTGCTGGCCGCTGCGGGCCGTTCCTGGCACGTGGACGAGCTGTTCACCCTGTCGCAGGTGGCGTTGCTGCGCCTGGACCGCGCCCTGCGAGCGTTGCGGGCGACCCTGGCGTTCGCGGACATTCCTTACACGGCCAAGAAAAAGGTGTCCGCGCGACGGATCCCGAAGCAACGACGGGGCGGCACCCGCCGCTGAATCTCAGCCGGGCGTGGCCACGAGCAGCTCCCGCAACGCCTCCGGCAGCGCGTCGGCGAGCGGCCACAGATCCTTGACCAGCTCCTTCGCCCCCAGCAGCCCTACGCCGATCTTTCCGTCGCAGGACAACACCGTGACGTTCAGCCCGGCGCCGTGGAAGACCGGCCCCAGCGGGTAGAGCCCGGTGACCCGCGCGCCGAGCAGGTACAACGGCATCGGCGGGCCTGGCACGTTCGAGACGATCAGGTTGTGCACCACCGGATGCCGTTCGGCCAGCCGGAGCGCCGAGTACGCCCGCACGCCGAGGCCGAACACCGCCGCCGGGGAGAACTGCGCCCAATCGGCGAGCAGGTCCGCACTGATGTCGTGATGATGGTCCTTCGCCAGCCGGTTCGCCTCGGCCAGGAAGAACACCCGCGCCGCCGGATCGGCCAGGTGCGTGGGCAGCGACACGAAGAACGCGGACACCCGGTTGCTGCCGCGATCGCGTTCGGTCCGCTCGTGCACCGACACCGGCACGGTGCCCACCAGCGGGTCCTCCGGCAACTCGCCACGGCCGAGCAGAAACTGGCGCAGCGCACCGGAAACCAGCGCCAGCACCACGTCGTTCACGGTGACCCCGAACGCGTTCTTCACGCGCTTCACCTCGGCCAGCTCGAGCTGCGCGAAGGCGACCGAGCGGTGGCCGGTGATCGTCCCGTTGAGCGAAGTGCGCGGCGCGGTGAACGGCACCGGCATTCCCTTGCCGTGCAACGCCTTGCCGAGCCAGCGCGGCAGCAGCCGGGCGATCTCCGCCGGGCGGCGCAGCAGTACATCCGCGCTCTCCCACAGCATTCGCACCCGCGTCGGCAGGCCGGTGTCGTGCCCGGCGTCCGGGATCTCCGGCACCGGCGCGTCCGGTGCGAATCCGGCGAGGTAGGTGATCAGGCTGGCTCCGCCGACCCCGTCCACACTGGCGTGGTGCATCTTGATCAGCACGGCCACGCGGTCCTCGGGGCCTTCGATCACGGAGCACTGCCACAGCGGATGCGCGCGATCGAGCTGCTGACCAGCAAGATGCGCGCACAGCTCGGCCAGCTCGCGATCACCGCCCGGCGCGGGCAGGCCGACCCGGTGCAGATGGTTGTCCAGGTCGAAGTCCTCGTCCTCGACCCACACCGGATGGCTGAGGTTCCAGAGCGGATTGTGCAGTTTGCGGCGGAACGCCGGGATCACCGCGACGCGCTCCGCGAGCCGTCGTTCGAATTCCGGGAACGAATACCCGCCGGGCATGGTCGTCCCGTCCAGCGTGAGCAGTCCGCAGACGTGCAGCAGCTGCGACGGGGTCTCCAGACAAAGAAAACTCGCGTCGAGGCCGCTCAATCTCTGCATCGGTCCAGGGTATTCCAGAAACGGCGGGCACGGAGTCCCGCGAAGGTAGCATCGGACAGGTGAAACCGGACTTCCTCACCCGGCGGGCGGCGACGCTCGGGCTCACCGCGCTCGCGGTGGCACCACCGAAGGCCCGTCGCACCTCGATCCCGGTGTTCTTCGCCGGATGGCTCACCGGCGAACTCGCCCCGCATCTGCTCGCACTCACCGCGGCGGACACCGTGCAGCATCTGGCCCGCCGCGGATTACGCGGTCGCGGCGATCGTGCCGGGCTGGCCCTGGCCGCAGTTTCGGCGGCCGGGCTCGGCTCGGTGATCGCCACCGCGCAGCGTGCGCGGGGCGAGGTCGAATCTGCCCTGACCGGCGCGCTCGGCCCGGACTACGCCGAACGGCTGGCGCCTCGGCCCGGCGACCTGGCCACGCCGTGGACACAGATCGCGCTGCCGTTCCGCAGCCACGACCCGCAGGTGCGGCGGGACCGCGACATCGCCTACGCCCCGGGCGGGAAGCGTTTCCTGCTCGATGTTTTCCGCCCGCGCGAGCCGGTCCGCAACGCGCCGGTGCTGCTGCAGATCCATGGCGGCGCGTGGGTCGTCGGCAACAAGGAGGAGCAGGGCCAGCCGCTGATGCGGCACCTGGCACGCCGCGGCTGGGTCTGCGTGGCGATCAACTACCCGCTCGCCCCGGCGCACCGCTGGCCCGCGCACATCGTCGCGGCCAAGCAGGCGCTCGCCTGGATCCGCGAGCACATCGCGGACTACGGCGGCGATCCGCGGTTCGTCGCGGTCACCGGCGGTTCGGCGGGCGGGCACCTCGCCGCGCTGCTCGCGCTGAGCCAGAACGATCCGGCACTGCAGCCCGGTTTCGCCGAAGCGGATACGAGCGTGCAGGCCTGTGTGCCGCATTACGGCGTGTACGACATCGCGGCCGCCACCGGCACCGCGGACAGCCGGTACCGGCTGGAAAGCCTGCTCGCGCGGCGGGTGTTCGCGCCAGATCGGCCTCCGCGCGATCACCTCGACGATTACCTCGCCGCCTCCCCGCTGAACCGGGTGTCCGAGGAGGCGCCGCCGTTCTTCGTGATCCACGGCAAGCACGATTCGCTGGTACCGGTGGCCGAGGCACGCGAGTTCGTGCAACGGCTGCGGGAGAAGTCACGCGAGGTCGTGGCCTACGCCGAGCTGGCGGGCGCGCAGCACGCGTTCGACGTGTTCCCCTCGATTCGCAGTGCGCACGTGGTGCGCGGGGTCGAGCGGTTCCTCGAACACACCTACCGCGCGTGGGCGGACGGTCAGGAGTTGACCCCGGCGAGCGCGAAGAACTCCTGACGGGACCGGGCGTCCCGGCGGAGCGTGCCGAGCAGCGCCGAGGTGACGGTCGAGGACCCGGTCGCCTGCACGCCGCGCAGCGTCATGCAGGTGTGCTCCGCCTCGATCACCACGCCGACACCCTGGGGTGAGAGCTGGTCGGACAGCCAGCCCGCGACCTGCTTGGTCAGCCGCTCCTGCACCTGCGGGCGGCAGGCGAAGTGCTCGACGACGCGGGCGAGCTTGGACAGCCCGAGGATCCGCTCGCCCGGCAGGTAGCCTACGTGCGCGACGCCGGTGAACGGCAGCAGGTGGTGCTCGCAGACCGAGCGCACCGGGATGCTGCGGGCCAGCACCAGCTCGTCGTACCCCTCGTCGTTCGGGAACGTGGTGAGGTCGAACGAGCGCGGGGTGAACAGCTCGGCGTACGCGCGGGCCATCCGGCCGGGGGTGCCCTGCAGGCTCTCCGAGTCGAGCTGGATGCCGAGGGCGCGCAGGAAGTCCCCGGCTGCCTTCTCGGCGGCAACGAGGTCGAGGCCGGGATCGGGTTCGTGGACGACGCGGAGGGCGGATGACATGGGCGGTCCTCGGGGCTCGACGGGTTTCGCCTGGAAATCTTGGTCTTATTGCCGGGGAGAGTCAATGTGACCAGGTGAACACACCCGTGAAGGGGATACGGAAACATTGCTAGGGGTTATCGTAGCGGCGTGACGAGTGAGCGTGCGACGATCCGCGCGGTGGCGGCCCTGGACGAGGACCTCCGCCACGGGATGTACGCGTTCATCCGGGATTCTGGCCGCCCGGTGACCCGGGAAGAGGCGGCCGTGGCCGTGGGCATCTCGCGGAAGCTCGCGGCGTTCCACCTGGACAAGCTCGTCGCCGCCGGCCTCTTGCGCACGAGCTACGGAGCCGCGGGCAAGGTGGGCCGCGCCCCGAAGGTCTACGAACCCGCCGCGACGGATTTCGCGATCTCCATCCCGCCGCGCCGCCCGGACGTCCTCGGCGCGATCCTGATCGACGCCGTCGCGTCCGCCGGCTCTGCCGAACCGGCCCGCGACGCCGCCCTGCGCACCGCCCGCCGGCACGGCACCGAGGCCGGCGCCGAGAAACGCACCCACACCCGCCCCGGCCGGCTCGGCCCCGAACGCGGCTTGACCCTCGCCGGCGAGATCCTGACCCGCCACGGCTTCGAACCGGCCCGGGAAACGCCGGTGTGCCTGCGGCTGCGGAACTGCCCGTTCCAGCCGCTGGCCGGCCGGGCACCGGAGCTGGTGTGCGGGCTGACGCGGAGTTTCCTGACCGGAGTGCTGGACGGGCTGGAGGTCGCCGGGGTGGCGGCCGTCCCTGCCGCTGCTGGGGTGGGTGGGTGTTGCATGGAGCTGCGTGGGGGCGTTGGAGGGTGATCTTGCGGATGGCGGGATTTGTGCCGTCGGGGGTGTCCGGCGGGTCGGGGAAGCTCGTGGTTGCTTTTGCGGGATGAGCGTTGTGGTTGACGGCGCGGGATTCGAGCGACCGGGCCAGTCCTGTCGACGGCGGTGGAGGCGTCCGGTGGCTGCCTTTGCGGTGAGGGTTGCAGGCGCTGGATTCGGACGGGCGGGCCAGGCCCGTCGACAGCGGTAGAGAAGCCCGGTGCCCGCCTTTGCCGGATAAACGTTGCGGTTCGAGACGCCGGATTCGGGCAGCCGAACCAGATCTGCCCACCTCGCCAGAGAAACCCGATGCCCGCGCCTCGCCGGAGGCTGCCGCAGGGTGTCGGCAAAGTCGGTGTGGAGGTCCGTGAAGGGGCCCTTCACGGACTCTGAGTCCGTGAAGGGCCTCTTCACGGCGCGTAGCGGAGTGAGCAGGCTTTTCGCTGCGCAGGGCTCAGCGGAAGTCCGCGGCCACCCGGGCGAAGTCGTCCAGCGCGCTCAGCGTCTCCGCCTCCGGCATCGTCTTGAGGAGGAACAGGTACCGCTCCACGCCGGCTTCGGCGAACCGCTTGACGACGTCGGGGTCGGCAGCGCCGCCGAAGACCGTGAACGGCACGTCGGTGCGGCCCTGCCCGGCCAGCCAGTCGCGGACGCGGCGGATCTTGTCGGCCGGGATGTTCCCGCGGGGAAGCCACCCGTCCCCGTGCTCGGCCAGCCGGCGCAGCGCGGCCGGGCTCTCCCCGCCGACGTAGATCGGCGGATGCGGTGCCTGCACCGGCTTGGGCCAGGCGAAGATCGGGTCGAAGTCGACGTGCTCACCGTGGAATTCGGCCTGTTCCCGCGTCCAGATGGCTTTGAGCGCCTGGAGCTGGTCGTCCATCTTCGCGCCCCGGGTACGCGGATCGGTGCCGTGGTTCGCCATCTCCTCCCGGTTCCAGCCCACGCCGACGCCGAAGGCCACCCGCCCGCGCGAGATCAGGTCGAGCGAGGCGACCTCTTTGGCCGTGTGCAGGGTGTCGCGCTGGGCGAGCAGGGCGATCCCGGTCCCCAGCACCAGCCGCGACGTGTTCACCGCAGCTGCGGTCAGGGCGACGAACGGATCCAGCGTGCGGTAGTAGACCCGCGGCAGGTCGCCGCCGCCCGGGTACGGGCTCAGCCTGCTCGCCGGGATGTGCGAGTGCTCGGCGAGGAACAGCGAGTCCAGCCCGCGTTCTTCGAGCGCCTCGCCCAGCACGTCGGGCCGGATGCCTTCATCGGTGACGAACGTCGAGATGCCGAATTCCATGTTCTGTCCTACCGCACGGACCGGGCGCGGTATTCCCGCCGTGGGCCACGACTCACCCGATCGGTTCGCTAGTGTGCAAGATCATCAGCTGCCGAACAGGAGCCGCCGCATGTACATCCCGAAGATCGACTTCGAGCAGGTCTACCGAGGTACCCGTCCCATCGCCCCGAGGATCCCGTGGGACATCGGCGAGCCGCAGCCGGTGCTCGTGGCGCTCGAAGCGGCCGGCGGCTTTTCCGGCGAGGTCCTCGACATCGGCTGCGGACCCGGGGACAACGCGGCGTTCCTCACCACCCGCGGATACCACGTGACCGGGCTCGACAGCTCGCCTGCCGGGGTGACCGAAGCCCGCGCGCGAGCAGCTGGGAAAGGACTGGACATCTCGTTCGGACAAGCCGACGCGACCCGTCTCGACGGCTACGAAGGCCGGTTCGACACAGTGCTCGACAGCGCGCTCTACCACTGCCTCGACGAGGAAACCCGGCCCGCGTACCTCGCCGCGCTCGTTCGTGCGACGAGGCCCGGCGCACGGCTGCACATTCTGTGTTTCCCCGACACGGTGCCGGAGAACTACCCGGTCCCGGACCGGATCACCGAGCAAAGTCTGCGCGAGACCGTCGGGCAGGGCTGGACGATCACCCGGTTGGCGCAGGCGACCTACACCACCGCGTTGACCCGCGAAGACGCCGCCGACGCCGTCAGCAGGCTCGCACCGGACGAGCCGGCGCCCGACTTCAGCGCGCTCACGACCGACGAGCGCGGCCGGGTGGTGCTGCCGTTGTGGCAGCTGACCGCGCTGCGGGCGTGACGGCTCAGACGTTGCGCCGGTACTGACCGCCGACCTCGAAGAAGGCTTCGGTGATCTGCCCGAGCGAGCACACCCGCGCGGCATCCATCAGCACCCCGAACAGGTTGCCGCCGCGGGTGGCCGCCTCGCGCAGCGTCTTGAGCGCCTGCTGGGCGTCCTCCTGGTGGCGGTGCTGGAAGTCGGCGAGCCGGTCGAGCTGCGAACGCTTCTCGTCCTCGGTCGCGCGGGCCAGCTCCACCTCCACGTCGTCCTCGCCCGATTTCGGGTTGCGGAAGGTGTTCACGCCGATCAGCGGCAGCGAACCGTCGTGCTTCTTCCGCTCGTACAGCAGCGATTCGTCCTGGATCTTGCCGCGCTGGTAGCCGGTCTCCATCGCGCCGAGCACGCCGCCGCGTTCGGAGATCCGGTCGAACTCGGTGAGCACGGCCTCCTCGACCAGATCGGTCAGCTCGTCGATGATGAACGAGCCCTGCAGCGGGTTCTCGTTCTTCGACAGGCCCCATTCCTTGTTGATGATCATCTGGATGGCCATCGCCCGGCGCACCGAGGACTCGGTCGGCGTGGTGATCGCCTCGTCGTAGGCGTTGGTGTGCAACGAGTTCGCGTTGTCGTACAGCGCGCACAGCGCCTGCAGCGTGGTGCGGATGTCGTTGAAGCTCATCTCCTGCGCGTGCAGGGACCGGCCCGAGGTCTGCACGTGGTACTTGAGCTTCTGCGACCGCTCGTTCGCGCCGTAGCGCTCGCGCATCGCGACCGCCCAGATCCGCCGCGCCACCCGGCCGAGCACGGAGTATTCCGCGTCCATCCCGTTGGAGAAGAAGAACGACAGATTCGGCGCGAAATCGTCGATGTTCATCCCGCGCGCGAGATAGGACTCCACGTAGGTGAAACCGTTGGCCAGGGTGAACGCCAGTTGGGAAATCGGGTTCGCACCGGCTTCGGCGATGTGGTAGCCGGAAATCGAGACCGAGTAGAAGTTGCGCACTCCCTGCTCGATGAACCATTCCTGGATATCGGCCATCATGCGCAGGCTGAATTCGGTGGAGAAGATGCAGGTGTTCTGCCCCTGGTCTTCTTTGAGAATGTCGGCCTGCACCGTGCCGCGGACGTTCTTCAGCGCCCACTCGCGCAGCCCGGCGGCCTCGGCATCGTCCGGCTCCCGGTCGTGCTCGGCGCGGAATTCGGCCAGCTTCTGGTCGATCGCGGTGTTCAGGAAGAACGCGAGAATGGTCGGCGCCGGGCCGTTGATCGTCATGGACACCGAGGTGTTCGGCGCGGTGAGGTCGAATCCGTCGTACAGCGCCTGCATGTCCTCCACCGTCGCGATGGAGACCCCGGACGTGCCGACCTTGCCGTAGATGTCCGGCCGGGTGTTCGGGTCGTGCCCGTACAGGGTCACCGAATCGAACGCGGTGGACAGCCGCTTGGCCTCGGAATCGGCGGAGAGCAGCTTGAACCGGCGGTTCGTGCGGAACGGGTCACCCTCGCCGGCGAACATCCGCGCCGGGTCCTCCCCGTCGCGCTTGAACGGGAAAACGCCCGCGGTGTACGGGAAATAACCGGGCAGATTCTCCCGGCGGAGGAACGAGAGCAGCTCGCCGGATTCGGTGTAGCGCGGCAGCGCCACGCGCGGGATCCGGTTGCCGGACAACGTGTCGCGCCACAGCTGGGTGCGCAGCTCCCGATCGCGGACCTTGACCACCAGCTCGTCGCCGCGGTAGTCCTGGGCCAGCGCGCGGAACCGTTCGAGCAGCTTCGTCGACTCGTCGTCCACATCGGACTCTGCGGCGGCGAGCAGACCGTCGAGCGCGTCCGTGCTCGCGTCCACTTCGGACAGCGCGGCCCGCGCCTCGGCGAGGTGCTCACGCTTGCGGAGCGCGGCGACCTGCTTGCCGGTCTGCTCGTGGTAGTCCCGCAGCGCGCCCGCGATCTCGGACAGGTAGCGCGCCCGGCCACCCGGGATGATCGTGCTCGCGTCGGTGGAGACCTTGCCGGTCACCTCCGGGAGCATGCCCGCCGACACCGACAGGCCGCGCCCGGCAAGCTGGTCCCGCAAATACTGGTACAGCGCGGTAACGCCGTCGTCGTTGAACTTCGCCGCGCTCGTGCCGTACACCGGCATGTCCTCGGGAGCGGAACCGAAAGCCTCCCGGTTGCGCACGATCTGGCGGGCGACGTCGCGACGCGCGTCCTCGGCACCCCGGCGCTCGAACTTGTTGATCGCGACCGCATCGGCGAAGTCGAGCATGTCGATCTTCTCCAGCTGCGACGCGGCGCCGAACTCCGGCGTCATCACGTACAGCGATTCATCCACATAGTCGACGATGCCCGCGTCGCCCTGGCCGATACCGGGCGTTTCCACGATCACCAGGTCGTACCCGGCGGCCTTGCAGGCCAGAATGGACCCGCGGAGCCCGGCCGGGATCTCGCCGGAGGTGGTGCGGGTGGCCAGCGAACGGAAGTACACCGGGGAGCCGGCCAGGCAGTTCATCCGGATCCGGTCGCCGAGCAGCGCGCCGCCGCCCTTGCGCCGCGACGGGTCCACCGCCAGCACCGCGATCCGCAGCTTGTCCTCCTGATCCAGGCGGAACCGGCGGATCAGCTCGTCGGTGAGCGAGGACTTGCCCGATCCCCCGGTCCCGGTGATCCCGAGCACCGGGACCTGCCGCCCGCCCGCGGCCTCGGCGATCGCCGTGTGCCACTCTTCGGGCAGGTTTTCCCGCTCCAGCGCGGTGATCACCCGGGCGAGCGCCGCCACGTCACCGGAGAGCAGCTTGTCCGCCGACGCCGGCGGCTGCGTGGACAGATCGCTGTCACAGGCCTCGATCATCCAGTTGATCATGCCCGGCAGGCCCATCTCGTAGCCGTCCTCGGGCGAGAAGATCCGGGCCACGCCGCGGGAATGCAGCAGGTCGATCTCCTCGCGCACGATGACGCCGCCCCCGCCGCCGAACACCTTGACGTGCCCGGCTCCGCGTTCGGCCAGCAGCTCGACGAGGTAGCTGAAGTATTCGACGTGCCCGCCCTGGTAGGCGGAGATCGCCACGCCCTGCACGTCCTCCGCGATGGCCGCGGTGGCCACCTCGTCGACCGAGCGGTTGTGCCCCAGGTGCACGACCTCGGCACCCTGGGACTGCAGGATCCGGCGCATGATGTTGATCGAGGCGTCATGGCCGTCGAACAGGCTCGAGGCCGTGACGAACCGGACCGGGTTCTTCGGACGGTACAGATCCTTGCCGCTCATCTCTTCAAAATACTCGGACTTCCTACTATCGGATACCCGATCTGCGGTGACCGAGGTCTCATCACCGGGTTGACAGCACGGGCCCGGGCGCTATGTTCAACCAATCAGTTAATCAACCACATGATTGAGTACCGATGCCGACGGATCAGCTGAGCAGTACCTTCGCCGCACTGGCGGACCCCACCCGGCGGGCCATCCTCGCCCGGCTCGCCGACGGCGAGGCCGGCGTGAGCGAACTGGCCGAGCCGTTCGAGATGAGCCTGCAAGCGGTGTCGAAGCACCTGAAGGTGCTGGAGCAGGCCGGGCTGATCAGCCGCGGCCGCACCCGGCAGTGGCGCCTGTGCCGACTCGACGCCACCCCGCTCGCCGGGGTGGCCGACTGGGTCGGGCAGTACCGGCGGTTCTGGGAGGCCGGTTCCGACCGGCTCGACGAACACCTGCAGCAACCGCGGCGGACCGGGGAGGAGCACGAACACTGACCGAGGACGATCTGACCATCGTGCGCGTTTTCGACGCGCCGCCAGAGCTGGTGTTCCGCGCCTGGACCGACCCGGAGCAGCTGGCGAACTGGCTCGGTCCGCAGAAGTTCCGGGCTCCGGACGTCGCGACCGACCCCCGGCCTGGGGGCTGCCTGGCAGGGCCGGATCACCAGCACCGAATACGGCGTGGACCGCCGGATGAGCGGGGTCTACCGCGAGGTGGACCCGCCAGGGTTCCGGCAAAGTCGGTGTGAGGGCCCCTTCGCCGACCGCGGAGGTCCGTGAAGGTCTGTGAACGTGAAGGTCTGTGAAGGGGCCCTTCACAGACCCGAGACAGGTCCGGCGCACACCACGAGGTGGTCGCGCGCCTCGAACACCTCCGCATCGCCCGCTGCCGGGCGCAATCGACGACGATGGCAGGTACCGCCGATGATGACGCGGCAGCCACGGCTCACTCTGCTGATCACGGGGCCTCGACCCAACTTTGCCGGGACCCTGGGTGGACCCGCCGTCCCGGCTGGTGTTCACCTTCCGCTGGGCGAGACCGTCGTGACGAGGTGGGCGAGACCGTCGTGACGATCGCCTTCGCCGGCCGGGACGGCAAGACGAAGATGACCTTCCACCAGGCCCCGTTCCCGAACGAGGCGGAGCGCGAAGGGCACCGGCACGGGGGGGCAGTCCGGCTTCGAGGACCTCGCCGCGACGCTGGGGGCGAGCCGATGACCGCCACCCGGCCCGAGATCGTGTCCGAAAAGGACTGACACCTCGCGCGCGAAGCATTGCAGCGCAAGGAGAAGGAACTTACGAGTTCGCCGCCGCTGACGCGGCCAGCAGCCGACGGCGGCACGGCGAGTACTGCACTGCCGAGGCGTCCGCCGGGTCACCGCAGTGGTGACCCGGCGGACGCGTCAGTGGGCGTTGGCGTTCGCGTTGGCCGCGCGCAGCGCGATCCACTGCCGCATCGCGTACTCGACGAGCGTGATCAGCGTCTGCTTCGTCGACTCGCGTTCCCGGGCGTCGCAGCGCACGATCGGCACGCTCGGGTCGATCGAGAGGGCTTCCCGCACGTCGTTGATGTCGTGCTCCAGCACCCCGTCGAAGGTGTTCACGCCGACGATATAGGGCAGCCCGCGGTCCTCGAAGAAGTCGATCGGCGCGAACGAGTCGGCCAGCCGCCGGGTGTCGGCCAGCACGACCGCGCCGATCGCCCCGCGCACCAGGTCGTCCCACATGAACCAGAACCGCTGCTGGCCCGGGGTGCCGAACAGGTACAGGATCAGGTCCGCGTCGAGCGACACGCGGCCGAAGTCCATGGCGACCGTGGTAGTCGTCTTGTTCGGGGTCTGGTCGAGGTTGTCGATGCCGCGGCTGGCGTCGGTCATCATCGCCTCGGTGGTGAGCGGAACGATCTCCGACACCGAGCCCACGAACGTCGTCTTGCCCGCCCCGAAGCCGCCCGCGACCACGATCTTCGCCGATGTCATGGTCGGGGGTGCGGTTTCCCGCGGTGCCTTAAAGCCGACGGAGTCCACTCAAAACCCTTTCCATCAACATCAAGTGTGCTTCGGCGCCGTCCTGGCCCGAGATCGTCCGGTGCACGGTGACCAGGCCCGCATCGGCGGCATCACTGATCAGCACTCTCGCCACGCCGAGCGGCACCCGCAGTGCCGCGGCGATCTCGGCCACCGAACGTGGAGTCCGGCACTCTTCCATGATCGAGATGCTCTCGATCTGTTCTGCGGCCGCCTCGGGGAAGCCCCCCGCGGCGACGTGGTCCTCGGTGGAGATCAGGGTCTCCAGCTCGAGCGCGTAGTTCGCCCGGGTACGCCCGCCGGTGAGAGCGTACGGCCGCACGATGGCCGTCTCCTCGACCGGGTCCACCCGTTCCGGGGCCCGGGTGAACGCGGCGGGCACGGTGAACTCGCCGCTCGGCGGCCCGGGGTCGAAGAGCCCGCCGGGTCTGGGGCCGTCGGAATCCGTACTGCCCGGTGGCGAGGCGAGAGAGGTCACACCTTCTCCTAGATCGGCCGGCGGGGGTGCCGCCTGCGGTTCCGCTGCCGCCGCGGGCGCGTGGCCCGCGTACGGTGGGAGGGACTGAGGTTCCGTGGGTTCCGGGGCATCCTTGCCCGCCTTCTTGCGCTTGCGGCGCGCACGGCCCGAATCGAGGCTGAAGCCGTTGAAGACGTCGGCGATGGTGCCGTCGTCTTCGGCGGGCCGGGCATCCCCGTGCAGGGGCTCGCCACCGCCGGGAGGCTCCTCGCCGAACAATCCGGACCCCTGACTCATCGCGCCATCATCCCACCGGTTCGCCGATCAGCGAACCGCCCGCGCCCTGCAGCTGCGCGCGCAGTTCCGGGGTGAGAATCTGGCCGACCCGATCCACCAGCATGGTCATCTCGTAGGCCACCTGACCGATGTCGCAGTTCGGCGCGGCGAGGATGGCCAGGCAGGAACCGTCGCTGATGGACATCAGCACCATGATGCCGAGTTCCATCTCCACCACGGTCTCGCGCACCGAGCCCGCCTCGAAACACCGGGCCGCGCCCTGGGTCAGGCTGACCAGCCCGGAGGCCACGGCGGCGAGCTGGTCGGCCCGGTCCAGCGGCAGCCGGTCGGAGGCGGTGAGCAGCAGCCCGTCGGCCGACACCACGACCGCGTGCGCGACTCCGGGAACCCGCTCGGCGAAGTCGTTCACCAGCCAGCCGAACTGGTTCTGCTGCGGCTGGGCCGCATTCGGCGAGGTCATTCACCCTCCAGTGTTTCGTGGTTCTTCTCGGCGCCCTGCGCGGTGCGGTGGCGGCCACGCTGGATACCCTGCTGGAAACTGCTCAGGCGGCCACGCACGTCGTGCGCGTCGCGGGACGGACGGCTGGGTACCACCCCGGAAGGCGGCGGTGCGCTGCCCGGGAGGAGCTGTTCTCCCCGGCGGCGCCGGGGCAATCCTGCCGAAGTGAACGAAGCAGGGGCAGACTGGGACACCGCATCCACGGTCCGCCAGCCCTCATCCGACCCGAACGTCCACTCGGATCCGCCCTTTCCGCCCCCTGTCCCGGCCACCGGGGCGGGAACCTGCCCCGGATCGACCGCAGCAGGTCCCGGCGGTACCTCCGACGCCCCCCGCCGCCGAGTCGGCAAGCTGCCCGGCCGTCCGGCGGGGTCCGGGGTGATGCGCTGGTCCGGACCGCCGGGGTGCGTGGTGTCGTCGCCGGGGGTGCCTGACGGCTGGACGGTCCGCGCCGGATCACCCGGCTCTCCGCCAGGGGCGTCGTCCTGCGTACCGGTGAGGCCGGAGGGCTGGGCCACAACACCCGGCTGTCCGGCAGCGTCACCGGACAACCCCGCGAAACCGGACGGCTGAAGGGCTTCCGGCCGCCCAGCCGGGGTGCTCCCCGGCGTGCCGCTGAAACCGGTCGGCTGAACGGCCAAGTCCGAACCATCCGGCTGCCCGGCGGGCACGGCCCCCGGCGCGGCAGTGAAACCGGTCGGCTCAAGAATCCGATCCAGGCCGGCCGGCTGTCCGGCAGGAACGCCGTCGCTCGGCGGTCCGGTGAAGCCGGACGGCTGCACGGCCTGGTCCGAACCACCCGGCTGCCCAGGGGCGCTCTCCGGAGCACCGGTGAAACCGGTCGCCTGAACGGTTTGGTCCGCACCATCCGACTGGACACCTTCGCCCGCCAGTCCCGCGAAACCGGACGGCTGAGCAGCCTGCTCCGATCCACCCGGCTGTCCAGCAGAGGTGCCGTTGTCCGATGCACTGCCCGAACCGAACGGCTGCCCGCCCGGCTCCGGACCATCCGGCTGACCGGCGGAAGCGTCGCTCTCCCCGGGCCGAGCCGACGCGGTGCCGGTCGGCTGCGTACCGGCTTGCGGGGACTCGGAGCGCTGGTTCGCCGTACCGCGCGACGGGAGTCGGAAGTACCCGGTGCCCGCTGCTTCGTCCGCGGGGCGCTCGGGGGTGTCCTCGGCGGCTGCCGGGCCGGTCGTGGTGCCGTCCGCCGTCTCGGTGTCGCCCGCGGACTGGTCCGGACCACTTTCGGTGCGGGACGGATCGTCTCCGGCCGGGGTCTGGCCGCGGTTGCCCATGAACGCCGCCGCCACGCGTGACCGGCCGTTGTCCGGCGGGGTGCCGTCGGCGGCCGGGGTACGGCCGGGTTCCTCGCCCGGCTCCGTGACGTCGCGGGCCGGGGTGAACGCGGTCGGGAACAGCGCCCCGCCGGCGGTGGATCCCGGCGGGGCGGGTGAGGTGGCACCCGGGGTCCGCCGGGGCATCGCCGTGGGAGGCTCCGGGCGATCCGCCTCGTCCGGACGACCCGGCGAGGCGAGCCCGGCCGCGTCCGATGTGGACTGCGCACCCGGCGCTGCCGTGAACCCGGGCGTGCCTGCCCCCGCCGCTGAAGACGGTGAAGACCCGGCCTGGCCCGTCGGCTCGCCCCAGGTCGGCGCAGCCCCGGATCCGCCTGAAGACTCGCCCGGCGCGAACCCGGACCGGTCGGCAGATTCACCCGATGCCCCGGCCCCAGCCTGGCCCCGCTGCGGTACGGCGCTGGTCCGGCCTACCTGCTCGCCCGGCGACCCCGCACCATCTCGGCTCGGCAGCGACCCCGCACCGGCCTCACCCGGCGCACCACCGCCGGTCCACCCGAGCCGCTCGCCCAGGGACCCGGCACGGCCGGGCTCCTCCCCCGCCGGTACCGAACCCGTCGAGCCCGGCTGCATCGGCCCTTGCTGCCCGGCCCATCCCGAAAGCAGACCCGGCACGCCATCGGCCGAGGGGACCGTCCCGGCGGGCCGCTCCCCCGGAACCGGAACGTCCGGCGCCGCAGGGGTGAAGCCCATCGCCCCACCCGGCTGCTCCGCCGCGCCGGACTCGCGGACCGCCTGGCGGCCGCGGTTCACGCCGCGCTGGAAGCTGGTCAGCCTGCCGCGGATGTCCGACGGGTCGCGGGCCGGGAGCTCCGGCTTGTCCTGGTCCGGTTCCGGCGCCACCGCGTCCGGGGTCGCGCTGCCGGGCAGCAGCTGCTCGCCGCGACGGCGGCGGGGCAGGCCCACCTTGGTGAACGCGGTCGGCTCGGACTGGGTGACCGCCTGGACCGTGCGCCAGTTCTCGTCGCTGGCGAAGTCCCAGTTGCGTTCGTCCTGTTCCGGCGTGGTGACCGGGGCGGCGTCCACGGCAGCGGCCGCCGGGGTGGCTTCGGCGGGCTCGGCGGACGGTGCGGGCGAACGGAACCACGCCGAGAGCATCTCGTCGAAGATCGGCGTGTTCTCGATCGTCGTCTCGGCCGCGGACGGCGGCGGCACCTCCGGCACCTGCTGCGCGGCCTGGCTCCACCAGTCGCTGAGGGTGCCGCCCGCGGCCGCGGCGAACAGGTCCTTGCCCGCCGGCAGCGCACCGGCCCGCTCGTCGCGCGGGGGTTCCGGCGGCGGCGGTGGCGGCGTCTCCGGACGCGGCGGGGGCACGTTCACGATCTGCGGGAGCTGGGGCGGAGGCGGCGGGGCCTGCTCGTCCCGCGGAATCGGGCTGAACAGCGCCGTTCCGGAGACTTCCAGGTCCGACGGCGGACGCGCGCCGTCGACTGGGCGGCCCGCGGCGGGCGGGAGCATGCCGGGCCGCGTGGCCCCGTTGGCCGGACGCTGCCGGCGCGGCAGCCCGGACGAAGTGGCCGCCCCGGCGGGCATACCGGCGATCGGGCCGGTCTCGATGACCGACCCGCCCATCACCAGCTCCGGCGGGACCACCACGGTGGCCCGCACCCCGACGATGTCCTTGCCACCGTGCAGCGAGACGCCGATGCGGTGCCGCCCGGCGAGGCGGCCGACCACGAACAGGCCCATCCGGCGCGAAGTGGCGAGGTCGACCGAGCCGGAGTCGGTGAGCCGGCCGTTGGCCTCCACCACCTCGTACTCGTTCATGCCGATGCCCTTGTCGAGGATGTCGACGTTGAGCGAACCGTCCTCGGCCAGCCGCGTCGCCACCGTCACCTGGGTCTCCGGCGCGGAGAACGCGGTCGCGTTGTCCAGCAGCTCCGCGACCAGCCGCTGCACGTCGCTGGCGGCGAACCCGACGATCTTCACCGCCGGCGGGTGCTGCACGGAGACCCGCTGGTACTGCTCGATCTCCGAGACCGCGGCGCGCAGCACGTCGTGCACCGCGACCGGCTGCCCGGACCGGCGGCCCGGTTCGGCGCCGGAGAGCACCATCAGGTTCTCGTTGTTGCGCCGCATCCGGGTGGCGAGGTGGTCGAGCTGGAACAGCGTGGCGAGCTGGTCGGCGTCCTCCTCGTCACGTTCGAGCCGCTCGATCAGCTGCAGCTGCCGCTGCACGAGGCTCTGGCTGCGCCGCGACAGGTTCACGAAGACGCTGCTGTACCCGGCCCGCATCGCGGCCTGTTCGGTGGCGAGCCGCAGTGCCTGGCTGTGCACCTTCTCGAACGCGCGCGCCACTTCGCCGACTTCGTCCTGCACCTGCACCGGGACCGGGGCGACCTCGACGCTCTGCGCGCGGCCCTCCTGGATGTTGCGCACCGCGTCCGGCAGGTCCTTCTCCGCCACGTCGAGTGCGCTGCGCCGCAGCGTGTTCAGCGAGCGCAGCAGCTGACGGCTGATCACGAACACCACGGCGACGGCGACGGCGAGCGCGGCGAACAGCAGCACGGCGAGCAGCCCGGCGCTGCTGCTGGCGTCCTCCACGAGCGAGCGGGAGGCGGCGGTGAGTTCGACGGTCATCCGCTTGCCGACCTCGCCCAGCTGCGCGGTGACCGCCTCCGCGGCGGCACCCCACTCCGGCGCGGACAGCTGGCGCAGCGCGGTGCCGTTCGCGGTGCCCTGGTCGCCGAGCGCGAGACCGGCCATCCGCTTGACGTCGTAGGCGGTGTCCGGCTTGAGCGTGCTGTCGAGATCCTGCCGCTGGGGCGCGGTGGCGGCGGCGGTGAAGTCGGCGATGCGGTCGTCGTAGCGCAGCTGGGCGTCACGCACGTTGCTCAGCTGCTGCGGGGTGAGGGAACCGCCGGCGATGCCGTAGGCCACGACCGCCTGCGTGACCGACGCCTGCTCCTTCGCGGCCTCCAGATCGTGCAGCGCGGCCGGGGTGCTGCCCAGCGCGTCCGCGCTGACGCCCGCGGAGACCGCGGTGTCCGCGGCGATCAGCGCGGTGGTCACGGCGGTGTAGTCGTCCACGACCTCGGCCGCGCGCAGCAGCCCGGCGCCGACCTGCTGGCGGATCACGGCGATCTCGTTGACCTGCGCCGTCGCCGAGTTCACCGCGCCGGAGAGGCTCGAACCGCCCGTGCCCGCGCGGCCGGCCGCCTCGGTGAAGGGACCGATCGCCGCGTCGGTGGCCGCGCGCGCCGACTTCAGCTCGGGGGTGGCGCTGGGAGTGCCCGCGGTCAGCTGCGCCGCGGTGAGCGTGCGCTCGCGCTGCAGGCCGTCGGTGAGGGCGCGCAGCTGCGCGCTCAGCGCGACCAGCCGGTCGACCCGCTGGTAGTCGCTCGAGCGGCTGACCTGGCCCACGATCGCGGTGATGCCCAGTACCAGGGCGAGCACGATGGGGACCAGCGTGACGGCGGACAGCTTGACCGGCAGGCTCCAGTCCCGCCACCGCATCGCCGCCCGCCAGCCGGACGGTCCACTCGGCTGTCCGGCCGGCTTCTCCACAGGCACGTGGCCTTCTCCTGCAACGGTCACGAAGGTGACTCCCTGTCCGGCGTCGTGGCTGCCGCCCGAGCGCACCCGGGGTGGGGGGTGCGGTCCACGGTGTTCCGCCGACCCGCGCGATCGACCGGGGTCAGGCCCGACCGCGCGGCTCCGGCGCGGTCCCGGCAGGCTGGTGGCTTCCCGGGACTCTGCACGTGCACGGCGCAAGTTGCGTACTGCACGGCGGTGGTCGAGATCAACTTGTCGAAGCCTTATCGATCGCTGCGGTCAGCTGGGCCAAGAAATCGTACACCAATCCCGGATGAAGTTATTGTCTTCCATCGCGCCCGGCTGACCAGGGAAAATAGCCGGATCCCCGCCGATCGCGGCGCGGAGTTTCGCGATCGGGCCCTCCGCCGGCAATTCTGGTTACCCGGCGCACCGGACGGCCTCCACACCTGGTCACCCGATTAGCCCACGGAGGGTAGCCGCATCCCCCATCAGATCTACGCTGCGTGCCCCCATTGGGTTGTACGCCCCGGAAGATGAACCCGATGTTGTGGAGATGCAGCGACTCGCCGCACGACCCGGTGATTTCTGACGGCCTCCCACGATTCCGCGGCAATCTCCCGCAGGCCATCCGGCGGCACCGCGGCAGCCACCCGGCCCATCACTACCCGGCGTCACCATCACGGCGGTCGGAGCAGTGTACCGCCCGCCATTTGCCGCAACGACTCACCACCTCGGCGACACCCCGTGACATTTCCGCTCACTATTCCGAGTGATCCGGTCGTGATCTTCCGAAAAGCCCGCATTCCCGGTATTTTCCGGCCGGAATCGAATTCCCGGCAGACCCCCGGCAACCGGCTTTTTCCGCCGGCGACGGGCGTCGTTAGTATGGCCGCCTCCCCGTCCGCAAGGGCGATCCGGGTGTCATCCGAACGAGGCCCGGTCCACCCGCACCCCGACCCACGGGCGCAAGTTGCCGGAGGCATTCCATGCACAACGTCGCGCGCACCCCAGCGCCGGCCACTCCGCTCGAGGAGACCGGCCGGCTACCGGCCCTGTTCGACCAGGACGGCGGCGCGTTCCAGGAGCCCGGGGAGCCCGGCCGTGGCCCGGACTTCGACCTGATCCAGCGCAGCCCGGAGTTCCGCACGCTGCGCAGGCGGTTCCGCGGGTTCGTCTTCCCGATGAGCGTGGGCTTCTTCGCCTGGTACCTGCTCTACGTGGTGCTCGCCGCGTACGCGAACGACTTCATGAGCACCCCGGTGTTCGGCCTGGTCAACGTCGGCATGTTGCTGGGCCTCGCGCAGTTCGTCACGACCGCGCTGATCACCTGGCTCTACTCCCGCTTCGCGCACCGGCAGGTGGACCCGCGCGTGGCCGAGCTGCGGGAACGGGCCGCCGTGACGGAAGGAAAGCCCCTGTGACCACCCTCCTCGCCACCGGCTCGCACGAGAACAACCCGGTGGTGAACGTCGCGGTGTTCGCGGTGTTCGTCGCGATCACCCTGTACGTGGTCTACCGCGCGGGCAACCGCCGGTCCTCCGCCGCCCACTACTACACCGCGGACAGCTCCTTCTCCGGACGGCAGAACGGTGTCGCGCTGTCCGGTGACTTCCTGTCCGCCGCCTCGTTCCTCGGCATCGCCGGCGCGATCGCGATGCACGGCTACGACGGGTTCCTCTACTCGATCGGCTTCCTGGTCGCCTGGCTGGTGGACCTGCTGCTGATCGCCGAGCTGCTGCGCAACACCGGCCGGTTCACCATGGGCGACGTGCTCAGCTTCCGGATGAAGCAGCGTCCGGTGCGCGCCGCCTCGGCGACCTCGACGCTGGTCATCTCGTTCTTCTACATGCTCGCGCAGATGGCGGGCGCGGGCGGGCTGATCGCGCTGCTGCTGGACGTGCACACGAAGCTCGGCCAGGCGCTGGTGATCGTGGTGGTGGGCGTGGTGATGGTGGCCTACGTGCTGATCGGCGGCATGAAGGGCACCACCTGGGTGCAGATCATCAAGGCCAGCATCCTGCTCGTGGCGAGCACCCTGATCACCGTGTTCCTGCTCGGCAAGTACGGCTTCAGCTTCTCGAACCTGCTCTCCGCGGCGACCGAGCACAGCCCGATGGGCAAGCAGCTGCTGGAACCGGGCGGCTCCTACGGCAAGAACGGCACCACCAAGCTCGACTTCATCTCGCTGTCGCTCGCGCTGGTGCTGGGCATCGCCTCGCTGCCGCACGTGCTGATGCGGTTCTACACCGTGCCGAACGCCACCGAGGCCCGCCGGTCGGTGGTCTGGGCCACGGTGTGCATGTTCATCTTCTACCTGTGCACGCTGGTGATCGGGTTCGGCGCGGCCGCGCTGGTCGGCACGGACGAGATGAAGTCCGCGCCGGGCGGGGAGAACTCCGCGGCGCCGTTGCTGGCCCTGCACGTGGGCGGGACGGTGCTGCTCGGCATCATCTCGGCGGTCGCCTTCGCGACCATCCTGGCCGTGGTGGCCGGGCTGACCATCACCGCGTCCGCCTCGTTCGCGCACGACGTGTACGCGAACATCTTCAAGAAGGGCAAGGCGGAGCCGGCCGACGAGGTGCGGGTGGCCCGGCTGACCGCGGTGGTGATCGGCGTGCTCGCGATCCTCGGCGGCATCCTGGCGAACGGGCAGAACGTGGCGTTCCTGGTCGCGCTCGCGCTCGCGGTGGCCGCCTCGGCGAACCTGTCCACGCTGCTGTACTCGCTGTTCTGGAAGCGGTTCAACACCACCGGCACGCTGTGGGCGATCTACGGCGGGCTGGGCGCGTGCGTGCTGCTGGTGCTGTTCTCACCGGTGGTGTCGGGTGCGCCGGACTCGATCTTCCCGCACGCGGACTTCCAGTGGTTCCCGTTGAAGAACCCGGGCCTGGTGTCCATCCCGTTCTCGTTCCTGTGCGGGGCGCTCGGCACCTTCGCCGGCCGCGGCAAGGCGGACCCGGCCAAGCACGCGGAGATGGAGGTCCGGTCGCTGACCGGGATCGGCTCCGGCGCCTGAGCGCGATGACGGCCCCGGCGGGTTCGGCCCGGCCGGGGCCGTTCGCTCAGAAGATGTCCTGGCTCGCCTGCACGCGGTGGGTGACCCGGCGTTCGACGACGAAGGACACGAACGGCACGCAGCCGGCGAGCAGCACCAGCACCGTGCTCTTGATCGACCAGCGGGCCTTGATCGCCAGGTCGATGGTGAGTACCAGGTAGATCATGTACAGCACGCCGTGGATCGGCGAGTACACCGCGGCGGGCGTGGAGTTGCCGAAGCCGTACTCGACGACCATGGTCACGCACAGCGCGAGCAGGCCGACACCGGTCACGTACGCGCTGGCTCGGAACCGGGTCAGCGCGCCGGTGGTCTTGGCCGGGCGGCTCGGGGCGGCACCTTCGGTGCTGGTCGTCATGGGGGCGTCCTCACTTCGGCGGGCGTTCAGGACTGCTGATCGCGGGCGTGCAGCTCGCGCAGGTAGCGGTTGTAGGCGGCGAGTTCGTCGTCCTCGCCGCCGGGCAGCGGGGCGGGCACGGGCACCGGGGCCGGCCTGGCGGGCGCGGGTGCGGCCGGTTCGGCCTCCTCGCGGGCGCGCAGCTTCTTGATCCGCCAGAACATGAAGGCCGGGAACAGCCCGAACAGCGGCCATTGCAGCACGTAGCCGAGGTTCTGGAAGGTGCCGCTGGCGGACATGAACCGGTCCCACTGCCACCAGGCCAGCCCGCAGCACAGCGCGAGGCTCGCCGCGCACGTGGCGGCGATCGCGAGCCGCCGCCCGAGCTGGGACGGGGCCGGGCCGGGTTCTGCTGGCACGGCTTCGACGCTAGCACTGGCCGCGTTCCCGCTCTCTGAGAGGCGGCCCCGCTGTGGCGGCCGCCCATCCCGGGTGGGTCAGCCCGCCTGGGCCTGCTGGGCGGATTTCGCGTAGCCGTCGGCCAGGCCGAACACCTTCTGCGCGTATTCGGTCGAGTTGTTGTACGAGAGCACGCCCGCCCACCAGCCGGCCGGGGCGGCCATGGTGCGCCCGCCCGCGCACAGGTAGCGGGCGGCGGCGAGGGCCGCGTCGTCGATCTGCTGCGGGTCGCCGAGGCGGTCGCCGTTGCCGTCGGACGCCCACTTCATCCACGTGCTCGGGATGAACTGCATCGGACCGACCGCGCGGTCGGCCACCGGATCCCCGTCGAACCGGCCGCCGTCGGTGTCGCTGATCGCGCGGACGCCGGCCGAACCGTCCAGCGGCACGCCGATGATCGGCTTCGAAGGACGGCCCTCGGCGCCGAGCACCGCGCCGCCGTACTGGCCGTGGTTGGACTCGATGCGGCCGATCCCGGCCAGCGTCGCCCACGAGATGTGGCATCCGGCGTCGGTGGCGCGCATCGCCAGCTCCGCGTTGCCGTACGCGTGCAGCGCCCGCGCTGGGATCCCGGTGGCCCCGGCGACCTTTCCGGCCCAGGCGTCGAGCGGATCACCGCCGGAGGGGCGGGCCGACTGCGGTGTGGTGCCCTGGTCGGCACCGCCCGCGACGACCGCGCTCACCGGCGCGATCGAGCCCGGCCGCACGTCCACCGCTTTCACGCTCAACGCCGGGATGTCCGTGGTGGTCGGGCTCGCCGCGGGCGCGGACGCCCTGGTCACGAACCAGATTCCACCGGCGGCCACGGTGAGCACCCCGGCCGCCACCCCGAGCCGCACGGCGAGCGCGGCCCCGTGCCGGCGTACCCGGGACGGCGCCGCGGTCTCGGTCGGCTCGACGTCGGGGGTCTGTCCGGTGACGGGCACGAACTCCGGTCCTCCAGCATGGCGGTGGGTCGATCAGCGGCGCCGGGCGGGCCCCTGCGGGCTGGGCACCTCGATCGAACAACGAGCCCGCGCAGACTAGCGTTACGCACCTGCTGGTCGAGTTTCCGCCACCCGGCGTTCACCCCGCCGGGTAACCGCGCCCTGGCAAGCACTGCCGAAGGTCTTTGCGGCGGGCTCAAGGCATTGGTTGCCGGGCCGCGAACAGCACGCCGTCCGCAAAGCACTGCGCCCGGTCGTGCTGCTGGAGACCTGACTGCTCCGGGCCGGGCACCCGAGACCTGACGACGCAGCCGGCGCGCCGCAGGCCCAAACGCCGGGAGACACGCCAGAACCACCGGACTCCGTCACACGGCCGTCGATTTCGAGCCCGCCGCGCCAGGGCCGAGGACATGGCGCCAGCGAACCACCGCCATACGACGCGGACCCGCCGGAACCACAACTCGGGCAATGGACTCCCGAAGACCCGAACCGGAGCGCCGATTTCCCAGGCCTGCCACGCCAAGGCCGAAGACCCGGCAGCCGATACGAACGGTTCACGCACCGGCCTGCCGCTGTCCAAGCACGCCGGCTCAAGGCATTAGGCCCCAGGGCGTCGGCAAAGTCGGCGTGAGAGGCCCTGCGCAGACCACGGAAGTCCGTGAAGGTCCGTGAAGGGGCCCTTCACGGACCTGAAACCGGTCTGGCGCACACCACGAGGTGGTCGCGCATCTCGAACACCTCCGCATCGCCCGCTGCCGGCCGCAATCGATCGAGAGAGCAGGCGCCGTCGATGATGACGCGGCAGCCACGGCTCACTCTGCTGATCACGGGTCCTCGACTGACTTTGCCGGGACCCTGGCATTAGGCCCGAGCCACAAGGCACCTCGGCAACCGGACCCCGAGACTCTGCATCAGCCGAATTCGAGCCCCAGCACGTTCGCGCCCCGGTATCGAACTCCGGCCCGCCCGGCACTCCACCCCGAACCCGCCGAACGACGGCGGGTCCGGGAAACCGTGCCGGAGCGGTGGATCAGGCGGACTTCTGCTGCCGCGCCAGCCGCGCCACGCACCAGGCCGGGGCGCTGCCGCGGCGCAGGTGCTGGAGCACGGTCATCGGGCCGAGCCGGCGGCTCAGGTCGGACGGGGCAAGGCCCGCCGCCCGGTAGTCCAGGGCTCGCTGGTCGAGCGGGCTGATCCCGGCGTCCCACCACTGCTGGGCCTCGGTGACGTCGCCGACCATCTGCCACCAGCCCGCGGCGGCGACGAGCAGCTCCTCGGGGACCTCCGGCAGCCGGGCGCGCATCGCGTCGAGGTAGCCGGGGTCGGCGGCCTCGACCGGGGCGAACCGGCCGGGGCCGGTCCGGGCGCGCTGGGCCGGGATCCCGGGCGGCGCCGCCGGGGCGTCCGCGAGCCAGGCGGAGGCGATGCGGTCGACCTCCTGCTCCTCGGGAGTGCGTTCCCGTTCGGCGGCCCACTGCCGGATCAACGCGTCCACTCCGGGATCTCCGGTCATCCCTGCCTCCTGTTCGGCCCCGACGGGCAGGCCCTGACCGCCTGCCCCGCTGCGCGGTTCCTCGTCTGGCACCCACAGCGTGACCAGCGGACACACCCCGTCCGAGAACGGTTTCCGGGACACCGGACGATCGACTGATCACGCAATGTGAGCACCGTAGGGCTGCGGCGGGTTTCTCCGCCATACCCCGGCCCGGACAAATTCCGTGACCAGGCCGTTTCTCGAGGCAATCCACCCGGATGGTCGAGCGCCGGGATCAGCACCCCCGGGGCCAGTGACTATGCGTCAGCACCCGACCGGAGTACGGCTCAGGAGAACACCTGCTTGAAGAAGGTCACGATGGCGTCGGCGCCATCCTTGAGCCAGCCGAGCACGCGGTGCACCATTTCTGCCGAATGTGTCGGCTGGCTGATCAGGAAGAACAGCACGAGCACGACCACCCCGATGACGATGACCTTCTTCACGCCGCTGGACATGGCTCCCCTCTGATGCGCGATCCCGGATCCCTTGCGGATACCGGCCGACCACGCGAGCATCACGCGTGGCCTCTTCACTCTAGTGACGATTTGCCCGCAAAGCCCGGACCGGTCCGTGCGGGCACCGAATCAGCGCAAGAAAGTGCAACGCCGTGAGCCACCTCACCATCGGATTACACCCGGAAGTGCCAACCGGATCCCGCTACGCTCCGGCGATGGACGTGCACCGCCCGGCCGCCGGGGCAGCACCGGGCGGCGTCGTGCTGCGCCCGGCCGGCGAGTCCGATCTGGACTTGCTGGAGGCGCTCACCAACGACCCCGGCACGGCCGGTGAGTACCAGTGGTTCGGCTGGCACGACCCGGGTTACCTCCGGCGCCGCTGGCGCGACCACGGCCTGCTGAGCACGGACGGCGGCATGCTCGTGCCCACAATGGACGGCCGCCCGGCCGGGCTGGTCTCCTGGCATCGCAGCCGCACCGGTCCGCAGGCCTACTGCTGGAAGATCGGCCTGGTGCTGCTGCCGGAGGCGCGCGGGCACGGCATCGGCACCGAGGCGCACCGGCTGCTCGTGCGCTATCTGTTCGCGCACACGCAGTTCAACCGGGTCGAAGCGACCACCGATGTGGACAACCGGGCCGAACAGCGCGCACTCGAAAAGGCCGGCTTCGTCCGCGAAGGAGTGCTACGCGGCTTCGACTTCCGAGACGGGCAGTGGCGCGACCATGTGCAGTACTCGGTGATCCGCTCGGACCTCGCAGACGGCTGAAGTGTGACGCCGGGGCAGGCTGTCCCGATCAGCACATCCGAGCGTTCGTCCAGGCGCAGCACCACCGCCACGTCCGGTGGGCCTGTTTACCGAAGGTCCTTCCGTGGGTCACAGCGTGCGGGAAATGATCTCCTTCATGATTTCGCTGGTGCCGCCGACGATGCGGGAGATCCGCACGTCCGCCCAGGCCTGCGCGATCGGGTACTCGGTCAGGTAGCCGTAGCCGCCGAACAGCTGCAGGCAGTCGTCCACGACCTTGTTCACCCGCTCGGTCGTCCACAGCTTCGCCATCGCCGCGCCCTGGACGTCGAGTTCGCCGCGCAGGTGCCGTTCGATGCACTGGTCGAGGAAGGCCCGGGACACCACGGCTTCGGTGGCCGCCTCGGCGAGCTTGAACTTGGTGTTCTGGAAGCCGAAGATCGGGCGGCCGAACGCCGTGCGTTCCTTCGTGTAGTCGATGGTGAGGTTGACCGCGGCTTCCAGCCCGGCGACCGCGGTGACGGCGATGATGAGCCGTTCCTGCGGCAGTTGCCGCATCAGCTGGACGAAGCCCTGGCCTTCCTCCTCGCCGAGCAGGTTCGCGGCGGGCACGCGCACGTCGTCGAAGAACAGCTCGGCGGTGTCCTGGCCCTTGAGGCCGACCTTGTCCAGGACGCGGCCGCGGCGGAAGCCCGGGGTGTCGGTCTCGACCACGATCAGCGAGAGGCCCTGCGCGCCCTCGTCCGGGTTGGTCTTGCAGGCGACCACCACGAGGTCGGAGTGAAACCCGTTGGTGATGAACGTCTTCGCGCCGTTGATCACGTAGTGGTCGCCCTCGCGGACCGCGCGCGTCCGGATGCTCTGCAGGTCCGATCCGGTGCCCGGCTCGGTCATCGCGATGGCACCGACGAACTCGCCGGTGGCCAGCTTCGGCAGCCACTCGCGCTTCTTCTCTTCGGACGCGTAGGCCAGCAGGTAGTGCGCGACGATTCCGTTGTGGACAGTGATGCCCCACGCGGCGTCCCCGGCACGGGCCTGCTCCTCGTACAACGCGGCTTCGTGCGCGAAAGTGCCGCCGCCACCGCCGTACTCCTCCGGGATGGACAGGCACAGCAGCCCGAGCGAACCGGCCTTGGTCCAGATCTCGCGGTCGATCTTCTTCTCCGCCGCCCAGCGATCCCGGTACGGGGCGAGCTCCTTCTGCAGGAAGGATCGGGACAGCTCCCGGAGATCCTCGAGGTCCGGGGTGGTGCTCCACGAGCTCTGCGGGATCTGCAACGACACGGTGCCTCCTTGGTGCGGCCGGACTGGAAAACATTACTATTGGAAGGTAAGTTCTCTCCGGAATGTACCTTTCCCTCGTCCGCCACGTAAAGGGAACCTCGATGACCGAACTCGCCCGTGGGCACCGCACCCAGGCGGAGCGCCGCGAGCAGACCCGGACCGCGCTGCTCGACGCGACGATAGATTGCCTGGTCGAGATCGGGTATGCCCGGACGTCGATGCAGGAGATCTGCGCGCGGGCGGGGGTCTCCAAAGGCGCCGTGCAGCATCACTTCGCCACGAAGGCCGAGCTGATGGCCACTGCGGTCGAGCACCTCACCACGAAGCTGAGTACCCAGCTCTCCTCCTCCGTCGCCGAGCTGCCGGACGGGGCGTCCGGCGTCGCTGCCTCGATCGACCTGTTGTGGAAGGGCTATTCGGGCACGCTCTCCACCGCGGTCACCGAGCTGTGGGTCGCCGCGCGGACCGATCCGGAGTTGAAGGCGGCGATCCGCCCGGTGGACCGCGCGCTCGGGCGTACTGCGCTGGAGCATGTCAGCCAGACCGCCGGGGAGCTGCCGAAAGAACGTGCCGAGACGCTGTTCTGGCTGACGGTGAACCTGACCCGCGGCCTGGCCTTGGACGCCGAACTGGGCGGCGATCCGAAGCGGCGCCGCCGGCTGCTGGAGGAGTGGAAGCGGATCGCGGTGCAGCTCTATTCGGACGGTACGGGCTGAGGCTGCGTCCGGTCTGTGCCCGATCGGCGGCCGATCTGTGTCGTCTGGTGTGGCCGGAGTGGGTCGAATTGCCGGGGTGATCACTGCGGAACTCGTGGTTGGGCAGCCGTTCCCTGCTTGGCCGTCCCCTGCTTGGCCGTCGGGCTGGGCGCTGGGTCGGCAGGGTTCAGCCGAGTTCCGGGTCGTTCTTGTACGCCGAGCGCGCCTGAACGCTGAGCCGCCGCGTTGCCACGTCTCGCTGTCGTCCTGATCGCTCGGCACACCTGGTGTTCCGGCGACGCGGCGTTCACTTCTCCCGATTATCCAGCAAACCGGCGACCCCTGCCTCGCCCTGCCCCTGCCTCGCCCCGACCCCGGTCGGTTCCGACGTCGTCCGCGGTTCCGACGTCGTCCGCGGTTCCGACGTCGTCCGCGGTTCCGACGTCGTCCGCGGTTCCGACGTCGTCCGGCAGACCGGCCGGTCTGCCGGACGGCTCGCGCGGCCGACCCGGCTCGACCCCTCCCCGGTTTCCCTGCCGCCCCACCGTGTTCGGGGCGGCGGGGCGGGTCATTCCGCCGGAGTGGTCAGCAACCCGCGCTCGTAGGCGATGGCGACGGCCTCGGCGCGGCGGCTGGCTCCGAGTTTCGCCATGACCCGGGACAGGTGGACGCTCACGGTCTTCTCGCTGATGTACAGCTCGTCCCCCACTTGCCGGTTCGTGCGGCCCAGTGCGACGCGTTCCAGGACGGTGCGTTCGCGGTCGGTGAGGGGGCTGGTGCGAGGTGCGGGGGTGCTCGGCGCGGCGCCGGGCAGGTCGACGCGGGCGCGGCGGGCGAGGGCGCGGGTGGCGTCGCGCAACGGTACGGCGCCCAGTTTCACGGCGACGGCGTGTGCGGATTCCAATGCCGCCGTGCCCGATTCGCCGGCCGCGAGCCGGGCGGATGCTTCGTGCCGGCGGCAGATCGCTTGTTCGTAGACCGCGCCGTAGGAGAAGGCTTCGGCGGCTTCGGCCCAGAGCGCCGGGTCTGCGGGACCGTCCAGCCCGGACGCGGCGGCTTCCAGCCGGGCCAGCCAGGCGCGGCCTTCCGGGCCGAGTGTGCCCGACCGTGGGCTGCCGTCGGCGGCACAGCGACGGCCGTGCTCCAGCAGCCGGCGGCCGGCCCGGATGTGTTCTTCGACCGCGCGGTGATCGCCGCGTGCGCGTGCTTCGGCGGCCAGCGCGACGGCCGAGGGCATGCCCACAGCGGCGGCGCGGATGCCGGCGAGCAGCGACGGTTCGATCTTTTCCAGCCAAGCCACCAATTCCTCGGTGCTGCGCAGGGCTTCGACGTGGTCTCCGCGCCACGCTGCGAGGTGGATCGCCGCTTCGCCCGAGTTCAGGGCGATTTCGATGTCCACGGCCCATTGCCGGCGCAGTTCCCCGGTGAGGTGCGCAGCCTCGTCGAACCGGCCGCGTGCCACCAGGAACAGCACCCAGATGGCCAGGATCCGCGCGGCGACCGCGCTGGAGACACCACGGCCGGTCCGTCCGGCGTCCTCCTCCGGCCAGTCTCCGCCGAGGTACCGCAGGTAGAGCTGCCGGGCGCGCAGCTCCATGCCGTAGGAACTCCAGGTGAGCCCGGTTTCCTCGGCCCGCGCGGTGCCTCGCGCGGCGTGTTCCAGCGCGGACTCCATTTCGGACTGGTCGACGTAGCTGAGTGTGAGGAAGTACATCGCCCGGAGTTCGACGTTCAGGGCGCCCGCCTCGTGCGCTTTCCGTTCGGCCTCGCGCAGCCGTGCGCGGGCTTCGGTGGCGTCGCCCGCGGAGTCGGCCAGCGTGCCGAGGGTGATCAGCGCGGACGCCTCGGCGCCGGCCGAACCGACCGACCGCGCGGTGGAGACCGCGGCGATCGCGCTTTCGAGGGCTTCGTCCGGACGGTCGGACAGGCGCAGGAATGCGGCGCGCGCCGCCAATACCCACGAGCGGGCCGGAGTCGGCTCCTCGTCCGCCAGGAGCTGCCATGCGCGTTCGATCGCGTCGGTCGCTTCGTCGAGTGTGCCTTCGAGCGTGAGCAGCGATTCGGCGTAGCGGCGCCACGCGTGGGCGGCCCGCGCGGGTTGGGTGTCCGGCGGCAACGCCTCGACCGCGGACCGCGCGTACGCTACCGCGCGCTCCGGCTCGCCGGAGGTGCCCGAGAAGTAGGAGGCTTCGTCGAGCAGCTTGACTTCGTCGAAGTCGTCCGGGTGGTGTTCGGCCGGCACCGCGTCCCAAATGGACAGTGCTTGTTCCACGTGCCGCAGCGCGACGCCGGGTGCGCCGAGTTTCTCCGCCTCGTACATCGCCCGCAGCAGCGCGGGCAGTGCGGTGCCGAAGTCCCGGCTCTCCAGGCTGTGGTAGGCGAGCTTCGCGTCTTTTCCGCGTCCCTGCGCGGTTTCCTGGATTCGCGCGGCGTACCCGGCGTGCATCCGGGTGCGTTCGCCGGGGAGCAGATCGGCGTAGACGGCTTCTTGCAGCAATGCGTGCCGGAAGACGTAGAAGCCGTCGTCGATCACCAGTACGTGATGCTGCACGGCTTCGCGCAGCGTTTCGTCCAGCTCCGCCTCGTCGAGGCCGGCCACCTGCGCGAGCGCGGCGTGTGACACGCCTTCGCCGGCCACCGAGACCACCCGTAGTACGCGCCGGGTCTCGGCCGGGAAGCGTTCCAGGCGGGCGAGCAGCACTTCGGCGAGGCCGGCCGGCAGATCGGCGCAGTGGGCGCCGCTGGCCAGCAGCTCCTCGACGAAGAACGGGTTGCCCTCGGAGCGTTCCGCGATCTCCGCGACCACGTTCGGATCGAGGGGTTCCTCGGCGAGCGCGGCCACGAACGCCCGCGCGTCGGCGGGTTCGAGCGGAGTGAGCTCCAGCCGCTCGACGGTGGCCAGGCGCACCAGTTCGGACAGCAGGCCGCGCAGCGGATGCCGGCGGTGCACGTCCTCCTCGCGGTAGCTGCCCACGACCAGCAGCCGCTGCCCGCGCAACCGGCTGAGCAGGACCGACAGCAGGTCGCGGGTGGAGGAATCGGCCCAGTGCAGATCCTCCACCAGCAACACCACCGGCCGGTCCCGGGCGATCTCGGTCAGCACCCCCAGTACTGCGTCGAACAGCTGCAGCTGACCGAGATCCTGTTCCGGCTGCGGCCGGCGCGCGGCCTCCCGCTCGCCTGCCGCGACCTGCCCGTGGTCCCCGCTGGCCTCCGGCTCCCCACCTTGGGGCAGCAGCCTGCGCAACGCCGGCCGGGCCCGCACGGCCGCCGCGACGACCGGATCACCGGCCGCGCCGAGCGGCTCGAGCGCCTCGGCGAAGGGCAGGTAGGGCAGCCCGCCGTCGCGCACGTCGATGCAGCGGCCGGTGAGCACCAGGGCGCCACCGGCGACCGCATCCTCGCCGAGCGCGGTGAGCAGCCGGGTCTTGCCTACCCCCGCGTCGCCCGCGACCAGCACCGCATTCGCTTCCCCCCGCTCGGCACGCGCGAGCGCGGCGCGTAGCCGCCGCACCTCCTGCGTGCGGGCCACGAGCGGAATTCCGGAACCGAGACGGGGCACGAGAGGCATTCTGGCTCAGACCCCCGACAGTTCCGGCACGGTTTTCCGACGTTCGGCGGGTTCAGGCGGTCCGCCCAGAGCGAACAGCCCGGTGTGGCGTGATGGAGCCGCTGGTGGCCGGGTGTCCGGGAATTCCCGGGATCTGCCGACGTCGGCCGCGAACCGGCCCGTCCGGGGGCGGTCGGTGACGGAGGAATCTGCGGGGAGGATCGGCAGTCGGGTTTCGGGCTGAGGGTTCGGGAAACTCACACGAACGGATGATGGCCGGGTTGGTGACTGGGTGGTCGAGCATCTCCCGTGGGTGGGTGGGCCGCTTCGATGGCGACGGGTGGGGATGGCAGGGTGGGCGGGTAGGCGACGATGCTGGGTGCGACCGGCTCGGAACCCCACGGGGGCGGACGGGGATCGACGCGCCAGACGACCGGCGAGGAACCCCGACGGGGTGGGTGGGCAGCGGTACTGCGAGCAGACAGCCGAGAACCCCACGAAGGCAAGCGGGAAACACTGCAGGGAGCGACCGGCCCAAAGCCCCGCAAAGGGCGGGTGAGCAGCGGTGCTGCGAGCAGACAGCCGAAACCCCACGGAGGTAAGTAGGCAACGATGCCGGGAGCGACCGGCCCGGAACCGTGCGGCGGCGGGTGACTGCTGACTCCGTGGCCGAGCGTCGGGGAACACGACGCGAGCAGGTGAACGGCGGTCTCGCGGGCTCCCCGGCAGGGTGTCGGCAAAGTCGGTGTGGAAGGCCCCGCGCAGCTGCGGAGGGCTGTGAAGGGCCCCTTCACAGACTCTGAGTCCGTGAAGGGGCCCTTCACGGACCCGAAACCGGTCGGGCAGCCACGGCTCTCTCTGCTGATCACGGGCCCTTGGCCAACTTTGCCGAGGCCCTGGGCTCCCCGGCGTCAGGGTGCCGGCGACGGGCGGTGGTTCGCCCACGAAGATCACCTTGCCAATCAGCGGGAATCGGTGCGGCCCGGCGCAGTCCTGGCCGGTTGTCGTGCGTAGCCATGGTCTAGCGTCGCGCGACATGCGGACCCGAGCTGGGCTGGACCGAAACCGGTGTCCGGACCCGAGCTGAGCCCAAACCTACATCGGCGTCTGGACCCGGCCTCCGCCTGAATCCCGTCCCGACGTGTGGACCCGCATTGCGCCCGGATACCGGAGCCGAGCCCCGATCAGACGCGATCGCGAGCATCCGCGGAGTCCGCCGCCGGGGCGCGCCGTTGCTGCGGCGGTACCGGCACCGACGACGCCGACGACACTGACGGCGCCGGTGATGCCGGAGTCGATCGATGTGCCCGGAACCAGTGCAGCATCCGGTTCGGGCGGTGGCGGGAGCGGCCTGCGGCGCGCTGCAGTTCGGCGGCGCGGTACTCCACCTCGGCGCGGGTGGCGTCCAGGAAGCCTGCGTTCATCGGGGTTCTCCTCGGCACTCGATTCGTCATCAGAACGAAGTTCAGAGTGCGGCTGAGGCCCGCCCGGCCACATCGGATGATCGCCCAAACCCGAGCGCAAACCGGCCCCTTACCCACACCCAAGGCCACGGAAAGCCTGGTCGGCGAGGTAAGGGGCCGGAAAGAGGTGCGAGGCTCAGGCGGATTCCGAGCCGGCGCGTACGGCGGCGAGCAGCGCCCGCCAGCCCGAGGCGGGCAGCCGGAAGGCGCCCCCTTCGGGGTCCTTCGAATCGCGCACAGCGGCGCCGCCGTCGACGAAGGCGACCTCGACGCAGTCGTTGCCGCCGCCGCTGAAGCTGCTCTTGCGCCACTGCGCCCGGGAAAGGTCGTCCGGCATCATGGTCTCCACTTCCTCACTGTGTCTCGTTGCGAACCT
The DNA here is from genome assembly GCF_002564045.1 of Amycolatopsis sulphurea. NCBI lineage: Bacteria > Bacillati > Actinomycetota > Actinomycetes > Pseudonocardiales > Pseudonocardiaceae > Amycolatopsis > Amycolatopsis sulphurea. The sequence continues at coordinate 50,350 of NZ_PDJK01000002.1, forward strand.
GGGTCTCGGTTCCACGGTGGTGCACTAGCCCGCGCCGGCGGCCTGTTCGGCGAACCGGGCGGCCGCCTCGGCGATGAGCTCGACCGAGTCGTCCGGTTTCAGCGCGGCTGCGCGCAGATGGTCGAACATCAGCGCGTAGCGCCGGACGTCGTCGGGCTGCTCCAGGTACAGCCCGCTGGAGGTGCTGTCGTCCACGTAGACGACGTCGGGGTCGGCCTGCTCGGGGAAGCCCATGATCAGGAACGGGCCCTCCATCCCGGGATGCGCCCCAGCCCCGAACGGCACCACCTGGACGGTCACGTTCGGCTTCTCCGCCACCACGGTCATCCGCTGCAGCTGCTCGGCCATCACTTCCGGGCTGTCCACGACGCGATACAGCACCGCCTCGTCGACGACCACCCAGTACTCCGGCGGCGACGTGTCCTCGAGCAGCGCCTGGCGGGCCATCCGCGCGGCGACCCGGCGGCGGATCTCGGCGTCGTCCGCGTCCGGCCGGAGCGCGCGGATGACCGCGTGTGCATACCGTTCCGTCTGCAGCAGCCCCGGCACCAGCAGCGCCTGGAATGCGTGCAGTGAACTGGCGTCCGCCTCCAGCCCGACGAAGGTGCCGGTGAAGACCTCGTTGTAGGCGTGCCACCAGCCGCGTTTGCGCGCCTCGCGGGCCAGCTGCACGAGTGCTTCCTGCTCGTCGCCGGTGATTCCGTACAGGGCGAGCATGTCCCGGGCGTCGCGCGGGGTCACCCCGACGTGCCCGGTCTCGATCCGGCTGACCTTGGACGCGGAGCATTCCAGCTTCTCGCCGACCTCGTCGATGGTGAGGTCGGCCGCCTCGCGCAGCCTCCTCAGCTCGCTGGCGAGCCGCCGGCGGCGAACGGTGGGTCCCTGGCCTCTCGCCACGACAGCACCTCCGGTTCGTGTCCCGCATGCGCGCACCCGATGCCCGCACTACTTATCTAACCAGTTGCCCGGCCGGTTCGTGGAATGGTGACACCGCGACATTCCCAGGTCGGCGCCGATCCGGGTGCCGAACTGCAAAATGCAGGATGCGCTTGTACGCTGGCATTGTGCACCGCGGTCCGCCGAGGTCGCTGAGCAGGGTAGACGAGGACTCGCCGGGAAACGCGCGGAGTGCGCGGGCGTTTTCCCGGTGTCAGGTGCCCGGGGCTGTCCCCCGACCGGTCCCGGGCACCACCCGGCTTTCGCCGGAAAACATTCCCCGGCCGGTCATTCCCGGTCATTCCACGGCACGAAAGCATGGTTTTCCGCCGAGCCGGTCAACTCTGCGTACGACCCGGGACGCATTCAGCGCACTCGCAGCAGGCCCTCCCGCACGACGGTCGCGACGTGCTCGCCCTCGCGGGTGAAGAATCGTCCGGTGGCCAGTCCCCGGGCGCCCGAAGCGCTGGGCGAGGTGCTGTCGTAGAGGAATCATTCGTCCGCGCGGAACGGCCGATGGAACCAGAGCGCGTGGTCGAGGCTGCCGCCGAGCACCTCGTCCACGTCCCAGTACACGCCGTGGCGCGCGAGTATCGAATCGAGCAGGGTCATGTCCGAGGCGTAGGTAAGTACGCAGATGTGCAGCAGCTGCGCGTCCGGCAGGGTGCCATCGGCGCGCATCCAGACGCGGTTGTGCCCCGAGAAGGCCCGCTGGTCCGGGTGATCCACGGCGGGTCGCCGACGTAGCGGACGTCGATCGGGCGCGGCTGGCCCGTGAACCGCAGCGGAAGCCCTCGGCACGTTCGGCGAAGGTCGGCAGGGTCTCCGGGTCCGGCAACCTCGGGCATCGTCTCGGAGTGGTCGATGCCCGGCTCGTCGACCTGGAACGAGGCCGACAACGAGAAGATCGCCTTGCCGTGCTGGATGGCCACCACCCGCCGGGTGGTGAACGACCGGCCGTCACGGATGCGGTCCACCTCCTACACGATCGGGACGCTCGGGTCGCCGCCGCGGATGAAGCAGCGTGCAGCGAGTGCACCCGCCGTGTCTCCGGCACGGTGCGCCCGGCCGCCACCAGCGCATGCCCGGCCACCTGACCGCCGAACACCCGGACCGGGGATTGCGCGGGCGAGACGCCGCGGAGGACGTTCTCCTCGATCCGCTCCAGATCCAGCAGCGCGACGAGTTTGCCGAGCACGAGCCGGCCACCGCCACCGGGCACCGAGTCCAGTCCGGTGGCGGCCTGCCTGGCCATTTCCGTCATGTCCGGGAACTACCCCGCGCGGGGCGGGCACCGCTCAGGCGTGATCGTCCTCACCGAGCCGGTGCACGTGGATCAGGTTGGTGGAGCCGACGGTGCCCGGCGGGGAGCCGGCCACGATCACCACCAGATCGCCGCGCTGGTACTTGCCCATCTCCAGCATCGAGTGGTCGACCTGCTGGATCATCTGGTCGGTGGAGTCCACCCGCGGCACGATCTGGGTGGTGGTGCCCCAGGTCATCGCCAGCTGGCTGCGCACGCTCTGCTCCGGGGTGAACGCCATCAGCGGCAGCCGGGTGTGCAGCCGGGCCAGCCGGCGCACGGTGTCGCCGGACTGGGTGAACGCGACCAGCGCCTTGGCGTTGAGCCGCTCGCCGATGTCGCGGGCGGCGTAGGAGATCACGCCGCGCTTGGTGCGCGGGACGTGCGTCAGCGGCGGCACGACCGGGGAATCGGTCTCCACCGCCTCGACGATCCGGCCCATGGTCTGCACGGTCTCGATCGGGTAGCGGCCGACGCTCGTCTCACCGGAGAGCATCACCGCGTCCGCACCGTCGAGGACCGCGTTCGCCACGTCGGAGGCTTCCGCGCGGGTCGGGCGGGAGTTGCTGATCATCGATTCCAGCATCTGTGTGGCGACGATGACCGGCTTGGCGTTCTCCCGGCAGATCTGGATGGCCCGCTTCTGCACCAGCGGCACCTGCTCAAGCGGCAGCTCCACGCCGAGGTCGCCGCGGGCGACCATGACCGCGTCGAAGGCCAGCACGATGGCCTCCAGGTTGTACACCGCCTCCGGCTTCTCGATCTTCGCGACCACCGGCAGCCTGCCCTTGCCGACCCGGTCCATCACCTGGTGCACCAGGTCGATGTCGGCGGGCGAGCGGACGAAGGACAGCGCGATGAAGTCCACGCCGAGCTGCAGGGCGAATTCGAGGTCCTCGATGTCCTTGTCGGACAGTGCGGGCACCGAGACGTCCATACCGGGCAGGGACACGCCCTTGTTGTTGCTGACCGGGCCGCCTTCGGTGACCTCGCAGACCACGTCCGGGCCCTCGACCTCCTTGACCACCAGGCCGACCTTGCCGTCGTCGACCAGCAGCCGGTCCCCCGGCTTGGCGTCCTTGGCCAGGCCCTTGTACGTGGTGGAGACCCGGTCGTGGGTGCCTGCGACGTCCTCGACGGTGATCCGGACGACGTCACCGGTGTGCCATTCGGCCGAGCCGCTGGCGAAGGTGCCCAGCCGGATCTTCGGGCCCTGCAGGTCGGCGAGGATGCCCACCGCCCGGCCACCGTCGGCGGCCGCGGACCGGACCAGGTCGTAGACCTGCTTGTGGTCGCTGTGGCTGCCGTGGCTGAAGTTCATCCTCGCGACGTCCATCCCGGCGTCGACGAGTGCCCGCATCTTCTCCGGTGTGGAGGTCGCGGGGCCCAGGGTACAAACGATCTTCGCGCGTCGGCTCACACCGGGACAGGGTAGTCGCTCGCCGGAGCGCCGTCTGTACCGATCCCGAAACTCCGGGCGAAGTCTTCCCGAACGTCTTCGCCGGACGTCCCGGACGGCGAACGGCTCAGCGGCGGGGCCGCTCGCTCGGGCCGACGTGGTCACGGGCCCATTCGTTGAACCGGCGGACCTGCCGCCAGTGCTTGCGCACCCGGTCCAGCGCCGCGCGTTCGTGCAGGAAATCGTCCGGCGCCCAGGCCCGGGCCGCGTAGACCGAGCGGTACCGGAGCAGGTCGAGCCGGGGGTGGTCCTCGGCGTACCCGCGCGGTCGGGATTTGAGCCGGTCGCCCAGGATCTCCCAGCCCTGCTTGCGCAGAGTGGTCAGCATGCCCGCCAGCTCCGGGCCGTGCAGCTCGGTGTCCACCGCGGTACGGAACCGGGCCAGCTGATCGGGCGCGAGATGGAAGCAGCCGCCGCCTACGCGCAGCCCGGCCGGGCCGACCTCCACGTAGTACGCGCCGCCGCCGCGGCCCGCCTCGATCACTCCGCCGCAGTGGGTCTTGTACGGCGTTTTGTCGCGCGCGAACCGCACGTCGCGATACGGCCGGAAGACCTTGCCCGCGCCGAATCCCTCGCCGAACTCGGCCTGCAGCTCGCCGAGCAGCGCTTCCATCGGCGCCCGCACGTGCTCCCGGTAGATCGCGACGTGGTCATCCCAATAGGGCTTGGAATTGTCCGCGAGCAGCCCGTCGTAGAACTCGACGGCGTGCTCACCGAATCCACTGAACCTCACCTGCCGCACGATAACCCTCGGCACCGACAAAACCGTGAAGGGGCCCTTCACGGACTCTGAGTCCGTGAAGGGGCCCTTCACAGCATTTCAGCCGGTCAGTTCGCGAGTGCGCTGATCAGCTCGCCGTCCGGGGTGTCACCGGACAGTTCCCAGAACATTGTGCCGCCGAGGCCCTGGGTCTTGACGTAGGACGTCTTGCCCGCGATGGTCTCCGGGGTGTCGTAGCTCCACCAGTTCGACCCGCACTTGGCGTAGGCGGTACCTGCGACCTTGCCGGTGGCCGGGCAGCTGGACTTGAGCACCTTGTAGTCCTCGATGCCCTGCTCGTAGGTGCCCGGGGCGGGTCCGGTGGCGGTGCCGCCGGGGGCGTCCTGAGTCACGCCGGTCCACCCGCGACCGTAGAAACCGAGGCCCAGCAACAGTTTCGACGACGGGATGCCACTGCTCTTCAGCTTCTGGATCGCCGCGTCGGAGTTGAAGCCCTTGGTCGGGATCCCGTCGTAGGACGTCAGTGGCGAATGCGGAGCGGTCGGCCCCTGCGACGCCCACGCGCCGAAGAAGTCGTAGGACATCACGTTGTACCAGTCCGCGGACTGCGCGGCGCCCGCGTAGTCGGCCGCGTCCATCTTGCCGCCGTCGGTGCCGTCCGCGGTGATCGACGCGGTGACCAGCTTCGAGGACCCGAACTTGTCCCGTAGCGCGGAAAGCACCTTCTTCAGCGCGTCGGGACCGCTGTGGTCACAGGTGAGCCCGCAGGCGTTCGGGTACTCCCAGTCGATGTCGATGCCGTCGAACAGCCCGGCCCAGCGCGGGTCGTTGACCAGGTTGTAGCAGGAGTCCGCGAACGCGGCCGGGTTCTGCGCGGCCTGGCCGAATCCGCCGGACCAGGTCCAGCCGCCGAACGACCAGAGGACCTTGAGACCGGGATGCTTGGCCTTCAGCTTCTTCAGCTGGTTGAAACTGCCCGCGAGCGGCTGGTCCCACGTGTCCGCGACACCGTCCACACTGCCCCCGGCGTCGTAGGTCTTCTGGTAGTCGGCGTACGGGTCGCCGACCGCGCAGCCGCCGTTGGTGACGTTGCCGAAGGCATAGTTGATGTGCGTCAGCTTCGCGGCCGAACCGGAGGTCTCGATGTTCTTGACGTGGTAATTGCGCTGGTAGATCCCCCAATCGGTGAAGTAGCCGACCACCTTGCCGGCGGCGGCCTGCGGGGTGGCGGGGGCGGTCTGGCCGGCCGCGGCGGGCACCGCCAGCCCGATCGCGGCGAGTGCGACGCTCGCCAGCCCGGCCAGCGCGGACAACGCTGTTCTCTTGCTCGTACGGGGCATTCCGGCTCCCTTCGGGGAGTCACCTGGTGGTGACGGATCAGGGATGTGAAGTGGGGACGAATTCACCGTAAAGTGGTCTGAACCAATCGTCAATCCTTCGGAATTGGTTCAGACCATAAGGAGGTAGCGTAGCGGCGCACATTCCTTGACAGGCATATGCCCGGCGGGGCAGATTCGCGGAGGTGATGCAGACCTTCGACGTGCTCGCCGAGCCCCGCCGCCGGGCGCTTCTCGACCTGCTGCGTGACGGCGAGCGCTCGGTCGGCGAGCTGGTCGCCGAACTGGAGCTGAGCCAGCCCGCGGTGTCCAAGCACCTGCGCGTGCTGCGCGAGGCCGGGCTGGTCACCGTCCGGGTGGCCGCGCAGCGGCGCTGTTACCGGCTCCGCCCGGAACCACTCGCCGAGGTGGACGCCTGGCTCGCGCCGTACCGGCAGTTCTGGTCCGGCCGGCTCGACGAGCTGGAACGCCGGCTGGACGAGAGCGGCTGAACCCGCGCTACCCGAGCAGGCGCCGGGTGTGCGGCGACCTGCCGTCGCGCGGCCCGGCCTTCGGCGAGCCAGTCAACGCCCTTGGCGGCGAAGAACGGGTAGTTCTCCGCGAAGGTGCGCCAGAAGACGTCGAAAGTGGACAGTGCGTCCGACGACGGCTGGGCACGGCATTGCGCGGGCAAGGCGGGCAACCGATGCAGGAATCGCACGCCCAGGTCACCATCGAAGCTGAGCATGCGTGCACGACGGTCCACAGTGGCGACAAGGCCTTCGTTGGTGGCGAACGTCGTCCCGTCGCCGGTTCCGGTGACCGAGCCCGGGAGACAGCTGCCCTCCGTGACGTCGTAGGTGGTCAGCTTCCCGCCGGCCACCTCGATCAGCTGCCGTAGCCGTCAGTGCGCCAGACACCGTCCACAGTGGAGTTCACCGGGGGCCGCGACGACGGAGAGCGCGGCCAGGCCCGCCAGGAGGATTCGCACGAGGGCGACGGTAACGAAACACCGGGGGCGCACGGAATCCCGCGCGCCCCCGGTACTCAGGCCAGGGTCCCGGCAAAGGTGGTCGAGGACCCGTGATCAGCAGACAGAGTCGTGGCTGCCGCGTCATCATCGACGGCGCCTGCCATCTCGATCGATCACGCCCGGCAGCAGGCGAAGCGGTGGTGTTCGAGATGCGCGACCACCTGGTGGTGTGTGCCGGACCGGTTTCGGGTCTGTGAAGGGGCCCTTCACAGACCCTGAGTCCGTGAAGGGCCCCTTCACGGACCTTCACGGACCTCCACGGTCGGCGAAGGGCCCCTCACACCGACTTTGCCGACGCCCTGGGTACTCAGGTGGGGGCAACCCCACTTGAGGAGGTGCTCAGCCGAAGAAGACCTCGGCCTCCTCGTAGCGTTCCACCGGCACGGTCTTCAGCTCGGCGGTCGCCTCGGACAGCTTCACCCGGACGATGTCGGTGCCCCGCAGCGCCACCATCGTGCCGAAGTCGCCGTCCGCCACCGCGTCCACCGCGTGCAGGCCGAAACGGGTGGCGAGCACCCGGTCGTAGGCGGTCGGCGTGCCGCCGCGCTGCACGTGCCCGAGCACCACCGCGCGCGATTCCTTGCCGGTGCGCGTGGCGATCTCGTCCGCCAGCCAGGTGCCGATGCCGCCGAGCCGCACGTGCCCGAACGCGTCCTTCTCGCCGGTCAGCAGCTTCTCCTCGCCGCCCTCGGGCAGCGCGCCCTCGGCGACCACGATGATCGGCGCGTACTCCTTCTCGAACCGCCGCTCGACCCAGGAGACGACCTGGTCCACGGAGAAGTGCCGCTCCGGCACCAGGATCACGCTCGCCCCGCCGGCCAGGCCGGAGTGCAGCGCGATCCAGCCCGCGTGCCGACCCATGACCTCGACCACCAGCGCCCGGTGGTGCGATTCGGCGGTGGTGTGCAGCCGGTCGATCGCCTCGGTGGCGATGGACACCGCGGTGTCGAAACCGAACGTGTAGTCGGTGGCGCCGAGGTCGTTGTCGATCGTCTTGGGCACGCCGACCACGCCGATGCCGTCGTCGGTGAGCCGCTTCGCCACGCCGAGGGTGTCCTCGCCGCCGATCGCGATCAGCGCGTCCACGCTCTGGTCGGCGAGGACCCTGCGGATCTTCTCGACGCCGCCGTCGACGTTGTACGGGTTGGTCCGCGAGGAGCGCAGGATGGTGCCCCCGCGGGTGAGGATGTCCTCGACGTCGGAGAGGCCGAGCGGGCGGCTCTGCCCGGTCAGCGGGCCCTGCCACCCGTTGCGGAAGCCGACGAACTCCCAGTCGTGCACCTCGATGCCCTTGCGGACCACCGCGCGGATCACCGCGTTCAGGCCGGGGCAGTCACCGCCACCCGTCAGCACACCGACACGCATCTGTCGCCTCCGTACTCTTCTCATGGGGAGATTGGGGTCACAACGCGGCCAGCGTAGCGGGTTTCCTCTGGATCGGTGCAGGCCGTACCACCTGCCGAATCGGTCCGCGGCCGGGGGGGTGCCGGCTGTGCTACGGTGGCGCCGTGCAGCGCTATTTCTGGTTTACGAAGCCGGCCCCGGGTGGGTCTGGCGGCGTGACCCTGCGCTGAGCCCCACCCCGAGCCGGAGTAGTTCCCGGCTCGGCGAGTTCCCCGCGGGCCGGTTCCCCCAGAAAGGACCGCCCGCCCATGCCCATCTCCTCTCTCGCCGCCGCCCCTGCCGGGACGAGTGCGCTCGATCAGCAGCGGACCACCTCGGTCAGCCCGCTGCTCTCCCCCGCCCTGCTGCGCGAGGAGTTCCCGGCCGACGCCGCGGTGGCGAAGGTCGTGCGGACCGGGCGCGCGGAGACGGTCGCCGTCCTCGACGGCCGGGACGACCGGCTCGCGGTGATGGTCGGCCCGTGCTCGGTGCACGACCCGGACGCCGCGCTCGACTACGCGCGCCGGCTGGCCGCGAAGGCCGAGCGGCTGCGTGGCGAGCTGCACATCGTGATGCGTGTGTACTTCGAGAAGCCGCGCACCACGCTGGGCTGGAAGGGCCTGATCAACGATCCGGACCTGGACGGCACCTTCGCCGTGAACAAGGGCCTGCGGATCGCGCGGGAGCTGCTGCTCGCGGTGTCCGCGCTCGGGTTGCCGGTGGGCTGCGAATTCCTCGACCCGATCACCCCGCAGTTCATCGCGGACGTGGTGACCTGGGGCTCGATCGGGGCGCGCACCGCAGCCAGCCAGGTGCACCGGCAGCTGTGCAGCGCCTTGTCCATGCCGGTCGGGATCAAGAACTCGACCGAGGGCGACGTGCAGGTCGCGGTGGACGCCACCCGCGCGGCCGCCGCGTCGCACGTGTTCCCCGGCATCACCCTCGACGGGCTCGCCGCGCTGATGACCACCGCGGGCAACCCGGACTGCCACGTGATCCTGCGCGGCGGTTCGGCGGGCCCGAACCACGATCCGGCGACGGTGGCCGAGACCCTCGGCAGGCTCGCGAAGGCCGGGCTGCCGCAGCGCCTGGTGGTCGACGCCAGCCACGGCAACAGCGGGAAGGACCACGTCCGGCAGGCCGGGGTGGTGCGGGAGCTGGCCGCCCGGATCGCCGGTGGGGAACGCGGTATCGCCGGGCTGATGCTGGAAAGCAACCTGCTCGCCGGGCGGCAGGACCTGGTGCTCGGACGGGCCGGCGACCTCGCCTACGGCCAGTCGATCACCGATGCGTGCCTGGACTGGAACGCCACCGACGACCTGCTGGACACCCTGGCCGCGGCGGTGCGCGAACGCCGGTAAATGCGGGACCCCGGCGGATGCACGGCTTTCGCCGGGAGGCCACAGTGGACATACCGGATGGGCGGACCGCAGATCGCCTCCTCGACCAAGTGAGCCGCCCAGCCACCGCGGCGGTCCACCGAACGGTGAAAAGCCGGGCACTACTCGTTCGAGGGATCGCGTTCCGCGCTCCGGAGAGTAATGTTCTGCTCACCGAGAGCATCGATTGCGGACTCGCGGTGTCGCCGGAAAAACCGTGCATTCACCCGCGAATCCCGTGACCTGGCACGGCCGTCCCGGAGCAGGGAAGGAAGACGGAGGCATCGAACGTCCGCGATAGCCCGTTCGATGCCTTTTCCCTGCCCGCGTGCAGACATTTCCACGCGGGTTCGCTCCGGGCGGCCGCAAACCTCACCGTGTCACGAGAGAAAATCCTGTCACGAGAGAAAAGGTATCCCCATGGGATCTCTGTCCCGCATCGGCGGACGGGCATTGGCACTGGCCTGCGCGGCCCTGATCGGTGGCGCCGCGGTGGCCGTGGCCGAACCGGGTGCCGCGCATCGGATCATCATCTTCGACGGCACTGTCCAGGCGGTCCAGGAATCGTCGGGCGCCCCCTTTCTCTGCTCGGTCAATCAGGTGCTGCTGGGCCGGTCGCACAACGGTGACCAGAACGGCGGCGCCACCTACTACTGCGGCCTGGTCCTCGTCGACGGGCAGCAGGTCACGGTGAGCGCGCCGGTCTGGAGCACCGCGCAGCAGGAGAGCAATTCCTCCTTCGCCGCCCCGGCTGATCGCGTCCTGGTCGGCCAGGATTCCGCGAACGGGACCACAAGGTACGCGACCGCCACCATGTCCGCGTGGGGACGCACCGTGCAGCTCGCTTCCCACCGGTGGTCACCGGATCAGAAGGAGAGCAGCAGCTACTCCAAGGGCGGCGACTACGAGGTGATGGTGGGCCGTCAGCACTCCGGCGACCAGCACGGCCAGACCCGCTACCAGTACGCGAAGGTCGTCGGCTGATCGGAGCGTGGCCGTGCGGGTCACGGGCTTCGGCCCGCACGGCCACGCAGGTTCGGCGGCTCGCACACTCGTGGCGGGCAGATCCGGCCGGGCCGAGGAACCTCGCAGCGGCAGCTTCGGTCGGCACCCGGCCGGCCGATTACCCACACTCCCAGGTGATAAGCCCGGGAATGTGGTGACTCTCGGCGACGATGGGGCCCGCGTCGGCCCGGAGCGGGCGATGGCCAGCGGCAAGATCGACATCGCCGCGGGCGAGCCGCCGCATCGGCGCAGGAAACCGGCACCGGGAAAGAACAGGTGACTCCACCAAACGACGGAAAGCCGGGCATGACTCGTTTGAGGGATCACATTCCCGCACCCGGCGAGTAATGTTCTGCACACCGAGAGCGGCAACGGCGGGCTCGCGGTGTCGCCGGAAACGGGCATTCCCCTGCGAATCCTGTGACCTGACCCTTCCGCCCCGAAATCACAGAAGAGGAGACGGAAGCACCGGACGGGAACTCTGTCCGGTGATTTTCCCTGCGCGCGTGAAGACATTCTCACGCGGGCTTTTCCGGCGACTGGCGAAATCAGACTATCACAAGAGAAAAGGAATCCCATGGGATCTCTGTCCCGTATCGGCCTGCGGGCACTGGCACTCGCCTGCACAGCAGGAATTCTCAGCGCCGGCAGCGCCGCGGTGGCAGTAGCCGCACCGAGCACCACCGCCGAGATCATCATCATCGACGGCTATACCCAGACCGTGAAGGAATCGTCGGGCACTCCCGTCCTCTGCCCGACCAACCAGGTCCTGCTGGGCCGGTCGCACAGCGGTGACGAGAACGGCAACACCACCTACTACTGCGGCCTGATCCTCATCGACGGGCAGCAGGTCCGCGTCGGTGCGCCGACCTGGAGCGCCTCGCAGAGGGAAAGCAATTCCTTCTTCGCCGCTCCCGGCGACCAAGTCCTGGTCGGCCGTCAGCATTCCGGCGACGAGAACGGGAGCACGAGGTACGCGACCGCCACCATGTCCGCGTGGGGACGCACCGTGGAACTCACCTCCTACCGGTGGTCGCCGGACCAGAAGGAGAGCAGCAGCTATTCCAAGGCTGGCGACTACGAGGTGATGGTCGGCCGTCAGCACTCCGGCGACGAAAACGGCCAGACCCGCTACCAGTACGCCAGGATCGTCGACTGAGCCGAGCGTGGCCGTGCGGGTCATGGGCTCAGGCCCGCACGGCCACGCAGATCCCGCGGCTTCGCGTACGCGGAGAACCCGGGAATTCCCCGTGAAGACCCCCACCTTCAGGAGAAAACTCATGCGTGCCACCATTTCCGGCCGCCTGCGAAACGCCCCGCGCGGCGTCCTCGCGATCGCCTCGGCCGTCGTGCTCCTGGCAGCCTGCCCCGCGGCGGCGCAGGGCGCCCAGCAGAAGCCCACCGCGATCGTGTCCCTCGGCGACAGCTTCATCTCCGGGGAAGGCGGCCGGTGGCAAGGCAACGTCGACCTGGCCTACAGCACGACCCACGACATGTACGGCACCGACCGGGCCACCGTATGCGGCCAGGCCGGGTGCACGAAAGACCCGTTCGCCATTTACGGGAACACCTATCTGGACCCCACGACGGGCAAGGAGAACGGCTGCCACCGCTCGGATGTCGCTGAGATCGTGTCGTCGGGGATCGCCGCGGACCGCGCGGTCAACCTGGCCTGCTCCGGAGCGGTCACCGACAACGTCCTGCCCGGGTACGCGGGCGGTAAGCCCTTCAAAGGGCAACAGCCGCAGGCAGACGCGCTGCGGGACCTCGCGAGGACGCACGAGATCAAGCTGATCCAGCTCTCCATCGGCGGCAACGATCTCGGGTTCAGCGGCATCATCGAGAGCTGTATCAAGAATTACGTCGCCGGACCGGTAGGCGGATACTGCTGGCAAAAGTGGGACTGGGAAGTCGAAGAGAAACTGGCCCGGGAGGTACCGGACAAGATCGCGAACGTGATCGACCGGATTCGCGAGGTCATGCGCGCGGCCGGGCAACCCGACAACTCGTACACCTTCGCTCTCCAGTCCTATCCCTCACCGGTTCCGGTCGCCGGAAACTACCGGCATCCGGAAAGCTGGACCGGCACTCTCTCCGACCGGTACAGCCCGGGCGGATGCCCGTTCTTCAACCAGGACACCGATTGGGCCCGACGGCGGGTGGTCCCGGGCATCGCCGAGATGCTGGAAAAGGTCGCGACCCGGAAGGGTCTCTTCTACCTGGACCTCCAGTGGGCCTTCGACGGCCACGAGGTGTGCGCCCGGAATGTCCGCCAGGCACGCCAGGGCGAGAGCCTGACGCACCCCGTCCCGGACCGGGACGCGGAATGGATGCGGTTCCTGTCCGTCGGAATCTTCCGGCCGCAAGGGCAGAAAGAGGAGTCCTTCCATCCCGATTCCTACGGCCAGCAGGCGCTGGGGAACTGCCTGCGGGAATTCCACCGGCAGACCCAGGCCACCGGGTACCCCGAGTTCGAATGCCTGAACCGGCCGGGCCAGGGCGTGGCGGGCATGTACCTCGAACGGCTGGACCAGTGACCCCGCAGCGGCTCAGCGGCGGCGGAACGCGGTCTCGATGACGTCCCAGCGGTCCCGGTTGTGCCGGGCGTCGGCGAGGGCATCGTGCTGGTCGGTGGGGGCGGCGGGCAGCTTCGGCTTGCCCGCGTCCTCCCAGCGCTGACGCAGATCGCGGGTGAACCGCGGCAGCTGACGCGGCAGCGCGGGCATCGGGCCCCACAGCTGGGCCAGCGCGACGTGGTCGTAGGCGGCGAACCAGGCCCACAGCTCGATCCCGCCGGGCGGCTTGCCGAAGAACTCCAGCAGGTCGGTGCGGATCCGCTCGCGGCCGCGCCAGGCCGGGTCGGCCGGGGAGGGCAGCTTGGGCAGGACGTTCTCGCGCACCCACGGGCCCGCCTTGCCCGGGTCGAAATCGGTGGACACGGCGTAGAACTCGCGGCCACGCTCGTCAACGACACCGATCGACACCAGATCGATCGTCACGCCGTCCTCGATGAACTCGGTGTCGTAGAAAAAACGCACCGGCGGAGGTTAGCAGCGCCGCAGGGGGTGACCGTGGCGGGCGCTACCCTGCCTTGCGCTCGGGCACGCGGTCCGCGTCCAGGCCCACGGGCTGCGCGGGCACCTGGGGCTGAGCCCCGGCCGCCTCCGCGGCCAGCAGCTCCTTGGCCTTGGCTGCGTAGATGTCCACGTACTCCTGGCCGGACAGCTCCATCAGGGCGTACATGATCTCGTCGGTGATCGAGCGCTCGATGAACCGGTCGCCCGCCATGCCCTCGTAGCGGGAGAAGTCCAGCGGGGCGCCGAACCGGATCTCCAGCCGGCGCGGCCACCACATCTTCGAGCCGATCGGGTTGACCTTGTCCGTGCCGACCATGGCCACCGGGACCACCAGGCCACCCGATTCCAGCGCGATCCGGGCCACCCCGGTCTTGCCCTTGTACAGCCGGCCGTCCGGCGAGCGGGTGCCCTCCGGGTAGATGCCGAGCAGGTGCCCTTCCTTGACCAGCCGGGTGGCGGTGTCCAGCGCGGCCTGCGCGGCGTTGCCGCTGGACCGGTCGATCGGGAACTGGCCGACCCCGGTGAAGAACCACTTCTTGAGCAGGCCCTTGAACCCCGGCTCGGTGAAGTACTCGGATTTCGCCGGGAAGGTGACCTTGCGGCGGACCCGCAGCGGCATGAAGAACGAATCCGCCACCGCGAGATGGTTGCCGGCCAGGATGGCACCCCCGGTGCGCGGGATGTTCTCCGCGCCGACCACCTTGGTGGGCCACAGCGTCTTGAGCAGCGGTCCGATGAACACCCACTTCATCAGCAAGTACAGCACCGCGCGCCAGTCCTTTCACCGCGGGAGATCCGCCGACCAGACAGCCTACGGACCCGGACCGCCGCGGACAACGCGCGGCCACCCGATCACCCCGGGCCAGCGATCGATCTCACAGCGCGGTGCCGGTCCCCCGGCCCGCCCAGCGCGCCCACAACCCGGCTCCGGCGTGAGAGCATGGAAGAACTCCACCGCCACCCCCGATCGGAAGGCGTTCGTCATGGGCGTGCTCGCCGGCGCGGAACCGTTCGCCCTCCCCGGCACGTCCGGTGCGGGCTTCCTGCTCTGCCACGGCTTCACCGCGACCCCGGCCGGCCTGCGCGGCTGGGGCGAGCACCTGTCCGCGGCCGGTTTCGCGGTGCGCTGCCCGCTGCTGCCCGGCCACGGCACGCGCTGGCAGGATCTCAACCGCACCACCTGGCAGGACTGGTACGGCGCGGTCCGCGAGGAGCTGCTCGCGCTGCGCGCCGAATGCGATCAGGTGTTCGTCGGCGGCCTGTCCATGGGCGGCACCCTCGCCTTGGCGCTGGCCCAGGAGTTCGACTGGATCTCCGGGCTCGTGCTGGTCAACCCGTCGGTCACCCGGCTGAGCATGGACGCCAAGGTGCTGCCGCTGCTGGCCAGGGTGATCCCCTCGATTCCGGCGATCGGAAACGACATCGCCAAGCCCGGGGAGACCGAGCTGGCCTACCCGCGCACGCCGGTGCGGGCCGCGGCGAGCCTGGCGAAGCTGTGGCGGGTGGTCCGTACCCGGCTGGATCAGGTGACCCAGCCGGTGCTGCTGCTGCGCTCCCGGGTCGATCACGTGGTGGAGCCGGAGAACGCGCGGATCGTGCTGGCCGGGGTGGCCGGCCCGGACGTGACCGAGGTGGTGCTGGAGAAGAGCTTCCACGTGGCGACCCAGGACTACGACGCGGAGCTGATCTTCAACCGGAGTGTCGAGTTCGCCCGGCGGCTGCGGGCGGGACAGGTGGGTGCCGGATGACCCGCGGAAAGGGCCCGGACGGGCCGGAGGACGTCGACGCCACCTTCGCCGAGATCGTGGCCGATCTGCGCGCCGAGGGCGTGGGCAGCTTCCTGGAGGAAGAGCCGTCCGCCACGCTCCTCGAAGAGGAGCCGCCGGAGGCGAAACCGGCCGCCACGCCGCTGCCGGTCGAGGACGGCTGGCGGACCGGCGGCACCGACTGGGACACCACGATGCTGTCGGAGGACCCGGCCGGCGACGACGAGCACTTCGAGCCGCCGGAGCCGCCGCCGCTGCCGCGCTGGCGCAAGGGTGCGTTCGTGGTGCTGCTGTTCTTCGTGGCAGGACTGCTGCTGCTGATCGTGCCGAACCTGATCGGGGTGGGCCCGGCGCTGGCCACCCCGCTGGGCATCCTCGCGCTGGCCACCGGCATCGCGCTGCTGCTGTTACGGGTGCGGCAGGGACCGCCGCCCGGTGCGGACCCGAGCAACGGCGCCCAGGTCTGACCGGGCGGGCATGCGGATCGATTTCACGCCGTCGGCGCGTTCGACGGTCGGGGCGGAGTGGGAGCTGGCGCTGGTGGACCGGCGCAGCGGCGAACTGCGATCGGTGGCCGGGGAGATTCTCGCGGCCGTGCGCCCGGACGGCGCCGCCGAGCACCCGCGGATCAAACAGGAACTGCTGCTGAACACGATCGAGGTGATCAGCGGAGCGCGGCGCACGGTCGCCGGAGTCAAGGCCGATCTGGCGGCGGCGCTGGACGAGCTGCACCGGGTCGCCGATCCGCTCGGCGTGGAGCTGTTCTCCGCCGGTTCGCACCCGTTCTCCTCGTGGTACCGGCAGAAGGTCACCGACCAGGCGCGGTACGCCAAGCTGATCGACCGCACCCGCTGGTGGGGCCGGCAGATGCTGATCTACGGCGTGCATGTGCACGTCGGCCTCGATCACCGGGACAAGGTGCTGCCGGTGCTGGACGCGTTGCTCTGCTACGCCCCGCATCTGCAGGCGCTGTCGGCGTCCTCGCCCTACTGGAGCGGGGAGGACACCGGGTATGCGTCGAATCGGGCGCTGATGTTCCAGCAGCTGCCCACCGCCGGGCTGCCCTTCCAGTTCCGGGAATGGGCCGAGCTGGAGCACTACGTCGGCGACATGTTCAAGACCGGCGTGATCGACGCGTTCTCCGAGATCCGCTGGGACATCCGGCCGGCGCCGCACTTCGGCACGATCGAGACCCGGGTGTGCGACGGCCTGCCGACGCTGCAGGAGGTCGGTGCCGTCACCGCGCTCACCCAATGCCTGGTGGAGGATTTCAGCACCCGGCTGGACCAGGGCGAGCGCCTGCCGGTCTTGCCGCCGTGGCACGTACAGGAGAACAAGTGGCGGGCCGCCCGCTACGGCACCGACGCGATCGTCATCCTCGACGCCGCCGGTCGCGAGCGGCTGGTCACCGAGGACCTGACCGACCTGCTCGAACGCCTCGCCCCGGTCGCGCGGCGGCTCGACTGCGTCCGCGAGCTGGCCGACGTAGCGGAAATCCTGCGCGTCGGCGCGAGCTACCGGCGGCAGCGGACGGTCGCGGAGAACTGCCACGGTTCGCTGAAGGCCGTTGTGGCTTCGCTGGTGGCGGAGATGCGGGATGGCGTGCCCCACGGCTGAACCAGGCCTTCGGGCCTGCTGACGACAAGCCGAACGCGGACGACCCGGCCGCGGGTCTACGTGCGAGATCACCGCATCGGCTCGGCCCCCGAGCACGAAACCCCGGTGCAAGCACGGACACTCGGCTCTCGCGGCCGATTACCGAAGATCTCGCGGACCTCCTCGGACGGCGGTCCCCGGCTGCGCGGCGACTGGACCGCACCCGCGAGACAGCCGACGTGGCGCAGATCCTGCACGTCGGCGCGAGCCACCGGCGGCGCGCACTGACTGCCACGGCTCGCCCAACCCCGTGCGGTACAGCTGATCTCCGTACCAACGCGACCCGTTGAGGATCAAGCAGTTCCCCGCGGATCAGCTCAGCTCGCGCAGCAACGCACCCGGGCCCAGCACCCCCGCGCCCAGCGCGGACACCCGGCCACGCAGCTCACGATCGGCGGTCGCGACGACCACGTGGTCCGTCGTCCTCGTGCGAGCATCGGCGGTGACCTCGACGATCTTCGAATCGCCGTCCGTGTCCGCCGAAACGACGTCGACGCCAGGAATCGTGGACACTCCCCTGGCCTTGCCCTCCACCACGAGCACCACCCGCGGCCACCATCGCCACTGTGGCCCCGCGCCGATCCCGGTGACCGCGTCGTCCAGGCCTTCGACGGCGAGCCCGGCCAGCTGGTCGCGCAGCCGTTCGGCGGCGCCGCGACGATCCCGCCACCAGCCGTCCGGACGCGAGCCCATCACGTTCGCCGCGTCGACCACCAGGACCAGCTCCCGGCCCAGCTGGGCCCGCAATGTCGGCCAGACCTCGGCGAAATCGCGGTGCAGCTTCAGGTCCGGCACCTCGCCGGGCGGGATCCAGCGCAGTTCGGCGCTCTCCTCGTTCGCGACCCTGGCTTCGAGATCGCTGCCGGTCACGCCGAGCACGGTCGTGTACTGCCACGCTCCGTGATCGAGCACGAAGGCGGACGTCGCCCGGAACGCCGACGAGGGCACGTCGGCCTCTTCCCACGCCTCCCGGGCCGCGGCCTCCCGCACGGTCTCCCCGATTTCGAGCGCACCGCCGGGCAGCGCCCAGGTACTACCGTTGTGCACCCACCAGGCCCGCCGTTGCAGCAGTACGCCGCGCGCGGGATCGCAGAGCAGCAGACCGGCCGCGCCCAGCGCTCCCCAATGCAACCGGCCGCACGAACACCGCACGAAACGGTTGGCGGTCTTCGGCGTCACCTTCTCAGCCTTCCACACCGGCCCGCCAGGCTGTGAAGGGTCCCTTCACGGACTCAGAGTCCGTGAAGGGACCCTTCACAGCCGTGCGGCGGGGGGTCAGCCGGTCGCGCCGAGGGCGGGAGTGCGGGCGGCGTCCAGCGCGAGGGCAGCGGCGCCGACGATGGCCGTGTCGTCGCCGAGGTGTGCGGTGCGGATACGGGCCAGCGGACGGAACCGGGCACCGGTGATCGCACCCGAATAGTGCTCGCGGGCCTCGTCGAGGAACAGCGGCGCGGATTCCGACACCCCGCCGCCGATCACGATGATCTCCGGGTCGAACACGTCGGCCACCAGCGCCAGCCCCTCACCGAGCCACTTCGCCAGCTCGGCCATCGCGCGCAACGCGATCGGGTCGCCGTCGCGGGCGGCGCCGGCCACCCGGCGGCCGGTGACCGAACCCGGGTCCCCGGCGATCTCCCGGGACAGCACGGTGGACTGGCCCGGGTAGCGGGCCAGCAGCTCGACCGCGGTCGCCGCGAGCGCGGTGCCACTGCAGTAGCGCTCCCAGCAGCCGTACTTGCCACACGGGCAGGCCCGGCCGTCCGGCACCACGGTCAGGTGGCCCAATTCCGGCGCCACGCCGTGCGCGCCGCGGTAGATCTCGCCGTCCAGCAGCAGGCCCGCGCCGATCCCGGTGCCGAGCGCGACGAGCGCGGCCACCCCGGCGCCGCGCGCGGCCCCGAACCGGTGCTCGCCGATCACCGCCGAGTTGACGTCGTGCTCCAGCGTGACCGGCAGGCCGACACGCTTGGCGATCCGGTCCGCCACCGGCGCGTCGCGCCACGCCAAGTGCGGCGCGAACATCACCGACCGCCGGTCCCGCGTCACGAATCCGGCGACGGCCAGCCCGACCGCGGCGACCGCGTGCCGGTTGCGCAAGTCCTCGACGACGCCCGCGATGGCGTCCTCAAGCGCGTTCTCCTCACTCGGCGTCGCGACGCGCGCGGTGTCGAGCAGGGAGCCCCGCTCGTCCACCACCCCGGCACGTACGCTGGTCCCGCCGACGTCGACCCCTATGGTCAGCACTCAGTTCTCCTGCTCCGGCCGCCGGTCTTCCCGCCGGCGGACGACGATGCGCTGCACCCGCGGCGACTCCGCGGCAGTGGTTTCCCCGGTCTCCCCGGCCGCCGGGCGCGTGGCAGGCCGGAACCCCGGCATGTGCACTCCCTCGTCCGGTTCCCAGCGGTCCGCGAGCACCGCCCGCAGCAGTGCCACGAGCTGCGCCGCCTGCTCCAGCAGCCGCGCCGCGAACTCCGGCCGCTCGCCACGCACGACGGCGACGATCGCACACAGCGGGCACCAGCCGCACGCCGAGGCCTCCTCTTCGTGGCCCGGCGCACGGTCCGGCTCGCCGTGCCCGGCCGCGACCACCCCGTCCAGCCACGGCGCGGCCCGCTCCAGCACCATCTCGACCAGCAGCCGGATCTCCTCGGCCAGCCGCAGGCCCGCCGGGTCCTCCGCCGTCCCGTCCGTCTCGCTCACCCGGGCCCCCGGTTCCCGGCCAGGGTGATCACCAGGCCCTCGGCATCGGATTCCGCACCGGTGATCCGGCACGGGCGCAGGGTCTCCGGCAGGGCGACCAGCCGGCGGAACCCGTCCACGGTGATCGCCAGATCGTCGTCCACCCGCGCCAGGTCCACTGCCGAGCCCCGCTCCAGCGGGATCGCCACACGCAGCCGGAAACCGTCGTCCACGGCCTGTACGCGCAGCAACGGGGTGACCGGTTTCCCGTTGCCGGACAAGGGATCCCGGCTCCCGTACAGCTCGTGCGCGAGCTGCCCGAGCGCGGCCGGGCCGACCGGCTCGCCCGCCCGGTGTTCCACCAGCGCCAGCTCACCGGGCCGGATCCCGGCGTCCCGCAGTTCGCCGAGCACCGCGTCCTGCTGAGAGCGGCGCGTGCGCAGCCAGTTCGCCGCCGAGCCACGCCAGAACCCGGGCGCGGGCATCAGCCGGTTCACGATCAGCCCGTCCACCGCGATCCCGCGCAACGCCAGCGAAGTGAGCGTGCGGCGGGCCTCGGCGACCACGACCCGTTCCGGGGTGAGCACCAGCCGCACAGTCGTCACGGCCGGATCCGTGAGCAGCTCCCGCAGCGTGTCCAGGTGCGCGCCTAGCCGCCGCACCGAGTCCGCCATCCGACGGCGGCGTCCGCCGTGCACCCGGTTCAGGTAGCCGGAAATCGCCTCCGGCAGGGCGAGCAGCCGCAGTGTCTCCGCGGTGGGGCCGCAGTCGACCACCACGGTGTCCCACGGACCGTGGGTAGCCAGCCGGCGCACCTCGCCGAGCGCGAGCAGCTCGTCCACGCCAGGCAGAACGGTCAACTCCTCGGCGTCCAGCAGGTCCAAGCCGGCGCCGGCGAGCACAGTGTGCAGCTCACGACGCAGCTCGTGCCAGCTCCGGTCGGCAAGTGACCGCGAATCCACCTGCGCCGCCCAGAGCCCGGCCGGGCTCCCGTCGCCACGTACGTCGACTTCGGCCGGTTCGCTGCCCAGCTCGGCACCGAAGGCGTCGCCGAGCGAATGCGCCGGATCGGTCGAGACGACCAGCGTCTTCCTGCCACGGACGGCGAGCGCGAGCGCGGTCGCCGCGGCGAGCGTGGTCTTCCCGACGCCCCCCTTGCCGGTGAACAGCAGGATGCGCATCTAGCCCTCGGCCCGCCGCTTGAGCTCCTTGAGCGCGGTGTCCATCACCATCTTCTCCGCCTTGCGCCGCAGCAGCCCGATCATCGGCAGCGCCAGCTCGACCGACAGCGTGTAGGTGACCCGCGTACGCCCGCCGCCCAGCGGTTCGAGCGCGTACCGGCCGTCCTGTGCCTTCTGCATCTGGCCCTTCACCAGGTGCCAGCTGACGCCGAGGCCGGAGGCGTCCCAGTCGTATTCGAGGGTGTACACGTCCTTGATCGGACCGGCGTCCAGGGTCAGCTTGACCTGCTTCGCCCGGCCGTCGTCGCCGGTGCCCAGCACCTCGGTCTCCCGGACGGCCTTGGCCCACTCCGGGTACGCGGGGAAATCGGCGATCACCGCCAGCACCCGCGCGGGCTCGGCGTCGACCTCGATGGACTGCGTGGACTGCTCGGCCATGAGACGAAGGGTAGCCGGACAGCCGGGTCACCAGCGCAGCACGTAGGGCTGCCCGGTCTCCTTGAAGTGACCGACGTTGCGGCATTCGGTGTGCCCGACCCGCCGCCGCGCGGCCAGTGGCTGGTGCACGTGCCCGAACAGCGACCAGCGCGGCTGCTGCCGCCGGATCAGCCGCAGCAGCGCCTGCGAACCCAGCTCGGACCGCCGGGCGATCACGTCGTAGGTCAGCTCCGGCACCGCAGGCGGGATGTGCGTGCACAGCACGTCGAGATCGGCCAGCCCGGCCACTGCCTCGTCGAACTCCTCGCGCACCCGCAGATAGGGCCGCCAGGCCGCGCCCTTGCGCGGACGGGGGACGACGCCTTCGGGCAGTACTGCGCCACCGACGAAGCCGAAGCGCAGCCCGCCGATGACGGCCGCTTCGCCGTCGAGCACCTGTACCCCGGATCCGGTGAACTCCGGCCACAGCGCGGGCGCGTCGACGTTGCCGGGCGTGGCGTAGGTCGGCGCGGTCATCGCGGCGAACAACGCCGCGTACTGCTCGCGGATCGCCTCGTCCACCGCCGCGGCGGGGTCTGCCAACGTGGTCCAGAGCGTGCGGGAGTAGGCCACGGTGTCCTCACGGGTGCCTTCGCGGCGCAGCCGGGCGAACTCGCCCACCTTGTCCGCACCGAACAGCACGCCCATGATGCCCTTGTCGTGGTCGTGGTAATCCACGAAGTCCAGCAGGTCGCCGAGTACCACCAGGGCGTCCGCCCCGTCCCCCGCCCGCTTCAGCGCGTCGGCGTTGCCGTGCACGTCCGAAACGACGTGAACCCGCACAAGACCTCCCTAGTCACCGGTGCCCGGCTCCCCGGTCCGGGGCGGCACACCCGGCTCGCGCCCGTCCTCGAGGATCTCCTTCAGCCCCAGTGCCACATCTTTCGACGCGCGTGCCCGCCGGTCGATCTCGCGGCGCAGCTCGCGTGGGCGCAACGCACGCGGGGCACCGCCGGGACCGGCGGGCGTCGCGCGCAGGAAGTAGTGCAGCACGGTGCCGTCGAGCACGGGTTCCAGCCAGATCTCCATGGTACCGATCAACGCCCCCGTGACCGTCCAGCGCAGGCCCTTGTCCCCGCGGTCGGTGTAGACCTCGAGCACCAGGTCCGGCCAGTACCGCCGCCAGCACGCGGGGTCGGCGAACGCGGCGGCGAGCGTGCCCGGCGGCACGGCGATGAACGTCTCGTCCACGAGGTCGAGCACAGGCGGTGCGGGAGTCACCGCGTCACGATGTCACGGTCCCGCCGACCAGCCGTGCCGGCATGGTCTTAAGGTCTCCGGCACGCTAAGTTGACCGGCGGGTAACCGCACGCGTCGAACACGGAGGTCCACGTGCGCGAATACAGCGCCCCCACCGGCAAGCCGGTGACCGGCGACGAGAACCTGAGCGACGTCGTCTGGGCGAACGCCGAGCGGTTCTCCGACGTGGTGAGCTTCCGCAGGCAGGTCGAGGGCACCTGGCTGGACGTGACCGCGAAGGACTTCTCCGACCAGGTCGCCGCAGTGGCCAAGGGACTGATCGCGGCCGGGATCGGGCCCGGCGACCGGGTCGGCCTGATGGCCAAGACCCGTTACGAGTGGACGCTGATCGACTTCGCCATCTGGGCGGCGGGCGCGGTCACCGTGCCGGTCTACGAGACCTCGTCGTCCGAGCAGGTGCACTGGATCCTGTCCGATTCCGGGGCGAAGGCCGTGGTGGTCGAGACCGCCGAGCACCGGGATTCGGTGGAACAGGTGCGCGGCCGGCTCGACGGGCTGGCGCAGACCTGGGTGATCGAAGGCGACGCCCCCGCGGTCGACGAGCTGACCGCGCTCGGCGCCGAGGTCTCCGACGAGGATCTGCGCACCCGCCGCCGGGGCGTGACCGCGGACGACATGGCCACCATCGTCTACACGTCGGGCACCACCGGGCGCCCCAAGGGCGCGGTGCTCACCCACCGCAATCTGCTGGCCGAGATCCACGCCGAGATGGAGGCCTTCCCCGAACTGCTGGGGCACGGCAACTCGTTGCTGTGCTTCCTCCCGCTGGCGCACATCCTCGCCCGCGCGATCTCCGTGTCCGCGCTGACCGCGCGGGTCACCCTCGGGCACACGCCGGACGTCAAGAACCTCGTGCCGGACCTGGGCACGTTCCGTCCGACGTTCGTGGTCGCGGTGCCGCGCGTGTTCGAGAAGGTCTACAACACCGCGAAGCAGACGGCGCACAGCAGCGGCAAGGGCAAGATCTTCGACGCCGCCGAAGCGACCGCGGTCGCCTACAGCGAAGCGCAGGAGCGCGGCGGCGTCGGCCTCAGCCTGCGAGCGAAGCACCTGGTGTTCGACAAGCTGGTGTACGGCAAGCTCCGCGCCGCGCTCGGGGGCCGGTGCGTCGCCGCGATCTCCGGCGGCGCCCCGCTCGGCGCGCGGCTGGCGCACTTCTTCCGCGGCGTCGGCGTGCCGGTGTTCGAGGGCTACGGCCTCACCGAGACGACCTCGGCGGCGAACGTGAACACCACCGGGGCGTTCCGCGTCGGCACCGTCGGGCGGCCGGTCTCGGGCACCTCGGTCCGCATCGCCGACGACGGCGAGATCCTGCTCAAGGGCGCCGTGGTCTTCGGCGAGTACCACAACAACCCGGCGGCCACCGCGGAAGCCCTCACCGACGGCTGGTTCCACACCGGTGATCTCGGCGCGCTCGACGAGGAGGGCTTCCTCCGGATCACCGGCCGCAAGAAGGAGATCATCGTGACCGCGGGCGGCAAGAACGTCGCCCCGTCCGGGCTCGAGGACAGCATCAAGGCCGCGCCGCTGATCAGCCAGGCGATGGTGGTCGGCGATCAGCGGCCGTTCATCGGCGCGCTGGTGACCGTGGACGAAGAGTACTTCCCGTCCTGGAAGAGCCGGCACGGCAAGCCCGCCGGGGCGACCGTCGCGGACCTGGCCCAGGACCCGGACCTGCGCGCCGAGATCCAGGCGGCGGTGGACGAGGCCAACAAGCACGTCTCACACGCCGAGGCGATCAAGAAGTTCACCGTACTGGCCAAGGACTTCACCGAAGCGGGCGGCGAGATCACGCCGAGCATGAAGCTGAAGCGGGGCGTGGTGAGCAAGCACTACGCGGCCGACATCGAGGCGCTCTACCAGAAGTAGGGCCCGGCTCGCCGCTCAACACACGCCGGCCCTGGTGCCTCCCGGCCAGGTCTGTGAAGGGGCCCTTCACAGACCTGGCCGGGACACCGCGGCGGCCGGTCCTGCCGCCGCGGTGCCGGGTCACTGCTGCGGGGCCTGGAACTGCTGCTGCGCCGGGGGCTGCTGCGCCTGCTGGTGCTGCGGGGCCTGCTGCGGCGGGTGCGGCTGCTGCGGGGCGCCGTCGGGCACCACGTACACCGCCGTGCCGTACGCGGCGATTTCACTGGCGCTCTGGGCGATTTCGTTGCAGTCGAAGCGCAACGCGAGCACCGCATTGGCGCCCTGCTGCACGGCTTCCTGCGAAAGCCGGAAGAGAGCTTCGTTCCGGGAGTCCGCCAGCAGCTTGGACAGGCCCTTCAGCTCACCGCCCGCCATCGACTTGAAGCCGGCGCCGATGTTGGAGAACAGGTTGCGGCTGCGCACGGTAAGGCCGAACACTTCGCCGAACACACGGACCACCCGGAAGCCGGGCAAATCGTTCATCGTGGACAGCATGACCGGGAACTGCTGGTACGTCGGCTGCTGCGGTGCTGGTGGCGCGGGTTGAGTCATGCCGCGGATCGTAACCGCGCGCGGACGCGCTCACGGGTTGATTCGGC
Source organism: Amycolatopsis sulphurea (assembly GCF_002564045.1). Classification (NCBI taxonomy): domain Bacteria; kingdom Bacillati; phylum Actinomycetota; class Actinomycetes; order Pseudonocardiales; family Pseudonocardiaceae; genus Amycolatopsis; species Amycolatopsis sulphurea. The sequence continues at coordinate 75,488 of NZ_PDJK01000002.1, forward strand.
AATCCCAGTCGAGGTGATGTTCGTAGAGCCACCCACGGTCCTCGCCCACGTCCTGCCCGGCGCTCGCCGCCACCAGTTTCTCCACCCGGGCGCGGCGGCGGCCCTCGTAGACGGCGAACGCGGCCGCCGGGTCCGGCAGGTCCCGCAGGCACATACCGAGCACCACCGCGTCTTCGAGGGCCATCGAAGCGCCCTGCCCCGCCGCCGGGGACGCAGCGTGCGCGGAATCCCCCGCCAGCACCATCGTCGAAGTCGACCACCGGCGGGTTTCCGGGAGATCGTAGGAATGCCCGCCATACACTTCGTCCCCGGTCGCGGCGATGATCTCCGCGCACGGCAACGGGTCTCCGGCGAACGCCGCACCGGCGAACTCGCGCCAGCCGGCCGGGGTGACCGCGGCGAGTTCCGCGCGGGGACGTTCGACGTCCGGGATCCGGGCGAACCAGAAGGTCGCCCCGTCGGGCGCGGTGGTGAAGCCGAAGGCAGCGCGGGTACCGCGGATCATCCGGTAAATCCCGGGCGCGGAAGGCAGACCTTGCGCACGGGTGTAGCCGTAGACAACGGTCAGCCCGGTGAACCGCGGGGATCCGGCGGCGGGGTCGATCAGCTTCCGGACCACCGAGTGCAGCCCATCCGCGCCGATCAGGACGGCCCCGGATGCGGTGACGCCGTCGGCGAAGGTCGCGGTCACCCCGTGCTTTCCGGAGGCCACTGAGACCAGCCGCCTGCCGTGCTCGAAGGCAATGCCCCGGCGCTGCGCCTCGGTTTGGAGCGCGCGGTAGCAGGCGGCCCTGGTCAGCGTGCGTGGACCGGCCAGGCCCTCGGTGTCGAACTGACGGGTGCTCACCGTGGCGCCGTCCGGGCCGACCAGCTCGACCCCGAGCGCGGCGAACGAGGATTCGACCACCGGACCGTCGGCGCCGATCGCCCGCAGGGCGTCCATCCCGTTGTGCATCACGGTGAGGAAGGCGCCGGCGTCCGCGCCTCCGGTAGGACGTGCCTCGAAGACCACCGGTTCGTGGCCGGCGCGCTGCAGCGCCATCGCCGTGACCGTGCCCGCGATACCGCCGCCCGCGACGAGAACCCGCATCACGCCCCCTCGAAAACGATCGTGCCGCCGCCACCGTAGCGGGTGGCGGCGGCACGGGTGAAGCCGTTCAGCCGCGCTCGGCGACCGCGAGCCGCAGGCAGACCGCGAGGGCGCGCACGGCCTCCTCGACCTCCGCAGGCTCGGGGAACGACGGGGCGATCCGGATGGTCGAGTCGGCCGGGTCGTCGCCGTGCGGATGGGTGGCCCCGGCCGGGGTCAGCGCGACCCCCGCCGCCTTGGCCAGCCGCACGATCTCCTTCGCGGTGCCCTCGGGCGCGGTCAGCGAGACGAAGTACCCGCCGGCCGGCTTGGTCCAGCTGGCCAGCCCGCTGCCGCCCAGCTCCTCGGTCAGGATCCGGTCCACCGCGGCGAACTTGGGCGCCAGGATCTCCGCGTGCTTGCGCATGTGCGCGCGCAGGCCCTCGGTGTCGGAGAGGAAGAGCGCGTGGCGCAGGTGGTTGACCTTGTCCGGGCCGATGGTGCGCTTGCCGATCAGGCCGAGCCACCACGCGATGTTCGCCTCGGACGAGCCGAAGAAACCGACCCCGGCCCCGGCGAGGGTGATCTTCGAGGTGGAGCCGAACACGAACGCGCGGTCCGGGTTCCCGGCCTCCGCGCAGAGCGCGAGCAGGTCGGCCAGCTCGGGCTCGGCCTCGGTGAGGTGGTGCACCGCGTACGCGTTGTCCCAGAAGATCCGGAAGTCCGGCGCCGCCGTCGGCATCGCGGCCAGCCGGCGGACGGTCTCGCCGGAGAAGGTGACCCCGGTCGGGTTGGAGTACTTGGGCACGCACCAGATGCCCTTGATCCCGGCATCCGCCGCGGCCAGCCGCTCGACCTCGGCCAGGTCCGGGCCGGTCTCGGTGATCGCGACCGGGATCAGCTCGATGCCGAACCGGGCGGCGAGGTTGAAGTGCCGGTCGTAGCCGGGCACCGGGCACAGCATCGCCACGCGCGGCTCGTCGGCCCACCGGCGCTGCCCGCCGGGCAAGGTGGACAGCATCGCCTGGGCGACCGCGTCGTGCATCAGCTCCAGGCTCGAGTTCCCGGCCGCGAGCAGCTGCTCCACCGGCACCTGCAGCGCGTCCGCGAAGATCCGGCGCAGCTCGGGCAGGCCCTTGAGCCCGCCGTAGTTGCGGGTATCCGACCCGTCCTCGGCGCGGTACTCGCCGCGGGGCAGGCTGAGCAGCTCCGCGGAGAGGTCGAGCTGGCGGGGCGCGGGCTTGCCACGGGTGATGTCCAGGGAGAGGCCGCGGTCGACGAGCGCCGCGTATGCGCGGCGGGCGGAGTCGACGTCGACGGAAGCTGTGGTCATGCCTCCACGCTAAACCGCTCGGCAAAGCGGTTTCGGACAGGGTGGGCTAGCGTGGGCGGGTGCGGTACGTAGTGCATGCGGATCTGCGGCAGTTCTCCTTGCGGGACACCAGTGCCTGGCGACCCGGCGACGGCGGCTGGACCGACGAGGCGGTGACCTCGCACCGGATCGCGGTGGAACCCTCGGCACTGTCCGTGGCGACCGCGCGCTCCGATCTGGTCGAGGTCGAGGTGTCCGCGCACCCCGGCCCGCCCCCGGTGCTGCCCGGCGCGGAGCACGTGGTCGAGGCCGACCTGGCCGTCCCCGGCGGCACCCTGACCCTGATCGGTCCGGCCGATTACCCGGACCGATCCCGCCCGCTGCCGCTGCCGCCCGGCCGTTACCGGGTCCGAGTGTCCTATGTGGAGGGTGAACCGCCGGAGGGGTGGCACGAGCACGAGTTCGGCGCGCACCTGCGCTACGTGCTGGACCTGTGGCCGGCCGCGGAACCGGCCCCGGTGACGGTCCTGCGCGCCGGGGCACCGATCTGGGACGGCTGATACCGCCCTGTGGCTGGGGACGACCGATCCGGACGTCTGGTGTTATGGCCGGTCTTCCGCACCGAGGCGAGGGCATTGGTTCGTCCCGCGCAAGCGGCGGCCGGCTGGTGACCCTCCACAGAGAACACACCGCCTGCTCCGGGTTCGGCGACCGACCACGCCGGGAAACGCCCTGTGCCGGTTCACCTGTACCACGCGCTGGATGATCCGACGACTGGCTTGCTCGGCAGCGACTCCCCCGGTCGGGCGACCAGCCCACCCGCGGCAGCGCGACCAGCCCATCCCGGCGACACGACCAGACGCCCGACCGGCTCACTCCGGCGGCGTGATCGGCCGCAACCGGCGCGGACCGGTGTCGGGGCGCGTCGGCGGCGGGCCGAGCACCATCCGGGCGTTGGCCACGAACGCGCCGTCCGGCGAAGCGAGGATCGGGTCCAGCGCGAGCGAGCGGACCTCCGGGTTGTCCTCCGCGAGCGCGGCCACCCGCAGGACCATGTCCTGCAACGCGGCCAGATCCGCCGGTTCGTCACCGCGATACCCGGTCAGCAGCGGCGAGGTACGCGGCTCCCGGATCAGCGTCGCGGCGTCCACATCGGTCAGCGGCACCGCCCGGTAGGCCCGATCCCCCAGCAGCGTGCTGACCAGACCGGAAAGCCCGAACGACACGAGCGTGCCGAAGGAAGGGTCGTCCTGCAGGCCGATCACGCAGGACAGGCCTTTCGGCGCCATCCGCTGCACATACACGTCGTCATCGCCGGAAACCGCGCACAAGTTGCGGTAAGCGACCCGGACCGAGTCCTCGGACGTGAGATCCAGCCGTACCCCGGCGAGGTCCGGCCGTCCGCGCAAACGCTCGTCGAACGCCTTGAGCGTGACCGGGTAGCCCAGCTCCCCGGCCGCCGCGGCCGCATCGTCCACACTGGACACCACGCGGAACGGGACCACGTCCACGCCGTAACAGCCGAGCAACCGCACCACATCGTCGTCGGACAGCAACGTCGCGGTGCCGTCCCCGGGCAGCAGCTCGCGCACGAGTTCCTGAGCCTGCTCGACATGCAGCCCGGCCGGCCGCACCAGCGTGCCCTGTGGACGCTGTCGCCACGCCGCGTACCGGACCACGCGAGCCAGCGCGTTCACCGCGCGTTCCGGGCTGGGATAGGACGGGATCGACCCGCGCACCGGGACGCCGTCCTCCGACAGCACTGCCAGCTCGTCCGGAATCCCTTCCGCGGCAAGGAAAGTGGAAACGATCGGTTTCGTCTGCTCCTGCGCCTGCACGACTTCCCTGAGTGCGCGGGCGTACGCCGTGCCGGGAATCGCCACCGGCGGCGCGAACACCACGATCAGCGCGTCGGTGTCGGCCGAGTCCAGCGCGTCACGGACCGCCGCGGCGAACTCGTCCGGCCCGGCCTGGGGTCCCACGTCGACCGGTTCGAAGGCAGGCCGCAGCCCCTCGGCTCGCGCGGTGTCCGCCGCCAGCAACCCGATCGCACTGGAATTGCCGACGATGCCGATCCGCGGCCCCGCGGGCAACGGCTGGTGCGCGAACACCAGCGCGGTGTCGAACAGCTGCGCCAGCGATTCGACCCGGACCACCCCGGCGTGTTCGAACAACGCCTGCACACTCGCCTCGTCGACCTCGGCCGAGGTCGCCGCCAGCTGCGGGCGCACCGCGTGCCGCCCGGACTTCACCGCGACGATCGGCTTGGACCGTGCCAGCCTCCGCGCGAGCCGGGCGAACTTGCGCGGGTTGCCGAACGATTCCAGGTACAGCAGCACAAGGTCGGTCTCCGGATCGGTCTCCCAGAACTGCAGCAGATCGTTGCCGGACACGTCGGCGCGGTTGCCCGCGGAGACGAATGTGGACACTCCGAGCCCGCGTGCGCCCGCGTCGGCGAGGATCGCCGTGCCAAGCGCGCCGGACTGGCAGAAGAACCCCGTTCGCCCGCGTTTCGGCAGCCGGGGCGCGAGGGTGGCGTTGAGCCGGACGCCCGGGGCGGTGTTGAGCACCCCGAGCGCGTTCGGCCCGACCACCCGCATCCCGTGCGCCCGCGCCTCCCCCACCAGCCGCAGCTCAGCGTGCAGTCCCAGCGGCCCGGATTCGGCGAACCCGCCGGACACGATCACCAGCGTCTTGACCCCCTTGGCGAAGCACGCGTCGAGCACCGCTTCGACGGCTTCCGCCGGCACCGCGACCAGCGCGAGATCGACCGGATCCGGGATGTCCAGCACCGACGGATACGCCCGCACCCCGCGCACCGACCGGTGTTCGGGGTTGACCGGATAGACGGTCCCCGCGAAGTCCGCGACGAGCAGGTTCGCGAACGCCACGTGCCCGACCTTCGCCGGATCCACGGACGCCCCGATCACCGCCACCGACGCCGGATGCAGCAAATTGTGCACACTGCGTGCCTCGGCCGCCTGCTCCCGCGCCCGCGCCACCGCCAGCGATTCCTCCGTCGGGTCGATGTCGAATTCGAGGTGCAGCACCCCTTCCTCGATGGCCCGGCTGACCTGATAGCCGGCGTCCCGGAACACCCGCACCATCGCCGCGTTCTCGCTCAGCACCTCGGCGACGAACCGCCGCACCCCGCGCTCCGAGGCCGCCGCGGCCAGATGCTCCAGCAGAATCGACCCGAGCCCCCGCCCCTGATGCCCGTCGTCGACGAGGAACGCCACCTCCGCCGACGGCCCCCCATCCAGCCGCTCGTACCGCCCCACCGCGACCACGTCGTCCCCCAGCAACGCGACGAACGCGACCCGGTCGTGATGGTCCACAGTGGAGAAATGCTCGAGATCCCGGGCCGGAATCCGCGGGTAGGCGCCGAAATAGCGGAAGTACCGGCTCCGCTCGGACAACCGGCCGTGCAACGCCACCAGCCCCGCGGCATCGCTCGGCACGATGGGCCGGACATGCACCGTGCCCCCATCGGACAGGACGACGTCGGCCTCCCAGGCCCGGGGGTAGTCGAAGGGGTCGCGGCGGGTTTCGGTCGGCTCAGCCGGCCCGGTCGGTTTGGGCGGCTCGGCCCTCCCGCTCGGCTCGCTCGGTCCAGTCTGCCCCCTCGGCTCACTCGGTCCAGTCTGCACGCTCGGCTCACTCGGCCCGGCCAGTCCCCTCGGCTCGCTTGGTCCAGTCGGCTCGGCCGCCCCAGCCGGCTCGCCCAGCTCGGTCGACTCGCCCGGTCCGGTCGGCCCGCCCAGCTCGCCCGGTCCGGTCGACTCGGTCGGTCCGGTCGACTCGGTCGGTCTAGTCGGTCCGACTGCGGCAGCCTCGACGGTCCCCTCAGCCTCTCCGCCCGTTTCACTCGCACTGGCCTCACCGAATCCGCCGGTCTCCGCGGCATCGTGACCGGCGGCGGCATCACCGACAGCGCCGGGATCACCGGCCTCGTGTGCCCCGCGGCTCGCGCCGGCCCCCTCGGCCGCGCCGGCGTCGCACCTGGCCGCCCCGAGTGGGCCGGAAGCGGGGTCGGCGGGCGCCCGGTGAGCGGGGTGCTCCGGTGGATCGGCCGAGTCGTCGGGCATGGTCAGTCCCTCGGGTCATCCGGGTCCAGGCCGTGCAGCGGGAAGACGGCACGGCGGGTGTCGCGAATGGCGATGTCCACCGGTTCGTCGGCGGCGTCGCCCCAGTGTTTGAAGGTGGTGTCCTTTTCGTCCGTCATGGCGCGGGGAATTCTCGCGGCGGGGGCGGCCCGGCCTACCGTGGTGGTCCAGTTCGGGGGGAGCGGCGTCTCCGGCGGGACGTCCCGGTCGAGGACGGTGGCCAGCAGGTGCGTCCACGACCGCGGGACGACGCGGATCAGCTGGTAGCCCCCGCCTCCGACGGCCAGCCAGCGACCGTCCGCATAGCGTTCGGCGAGGTCGCGCAAGGTGCAGTAGATGGCGCGATGCCCGTCGACCGAAAGTGATAGGTCTGCGAGTGGGTCTTCCTCGTGCGAATCGACCCCGCATTGGGTGACGAGCAGCTGAGGACGGAACTGCTCCAGCAGCGAAGGCACCACCGCCTGGAACGCGCGCAGCCATCCGGGGTCACGGGTTCCCGGCGGCAGCGGGATATTCACCGCGGTGCCATCGCGACCGGTCTCCGCGGCGTAGCCGGTGCCGGGCCAGAGGGTGAACGGGTGCTGGTGCAGCGACATGGTCAGCACGCGGGGGTCGTCGTAGAAGGCGGCTTGCACGCCGTCGCCGTGGTGCACGTCGGTGTCGACGTAGGCGATGCGGTCGAAACCGTGGTCGAGCAGCCAGGAAATGGCGATCGCGCAGTCGTTGTAGATACAGAACCCGGCGGCATGGTCGCGCATCGCGTGGTGCAGCCCGCCCGCGATGTTCACCGCGCGCCGCGCCGCGCCGTCGGCGATCTTCCGGGCGGCCAGCAAAGTCGAGCCGACGACCAGCGCGGACGCCTCGTGCATCCCGTTGAACACCGGGTTGTCCGTGGTGCCCAGCCCGTGCCCGACGTCCCAGCCGACCTCCGGTGCCTCCCGCACCGCGGCAAGGTATTCGGGGACGTGCACTCGCAGCAGTTCCTCGTCCCCGGCGGCAGAAGGCACGAGCAAGTCCACCCCGTCCAGGACGCCCAGCTCGGTGGCCAGCCGGATGGTCAGCTCCAGCCGCACGGGGTTGAACGGGTGGTCCCCGCCGAGGTCGTACCCCAGCAGCGCGGCATCCCAGACAACGGCACGCGAGGACATGCCCCGCACTGTACTGGCCGATCGCCGCCCCGGCCCGGTGCCGACGGTCTGATACGCCCGGCCGGGACGGCTCCGGCAGCGCGACCGGACCGTGCCCTGGGCCTCGTCGCCGAGCATCGTCTCGACCCGGCCGCCGCGTCGATGCACGCGATCTGCTGCGGCTCCAAGCTCGCTGGTGACGCAGCCCGCGGCGATTCAGTGATTGGCCCTGGCGGCGGGGTTGGTCGTCGCGCGGTGATACGTCGTGTGTGGCTGTCCTGGCAGTAGCGCGCCGGTGCACGGCGCGCCGATCAGGACGTACCGCCGCACATCTGTGAACACAGGTGGCAACGCGCACGGCCGATCACCGCCACAATGCCCGGCGCAGCAACGGTTTCAGCCACGATCAGACCCGGTCGCGGCCGGACGCTCCGGATCGCGTGACCAGTGCGACCACGAACCCGCGTACAGCGCGGCAGGCACGGCATGCCCGGCAACCTCCAGCGCGAGCACGACCGAAGACGCCGTGACACCCGAACCGCAGTAGGCGCCGACCGGGGCGTCCGCGCTCAGGCCGAGCGCCGCGAACCGCTCGGCGAGTTCGCCCGGCGAGCGCCACCGCCCGTCCACACCGGTGTGCTCGGACGTCGGCGCGCTGACCGCACCCGGGATGTGTCCGGCCCGCGGGTCGATCGGCTCGGTCTCGCCGGTGTAGCGGACGTGGGCCCGCGCATCGAACAGCACGCCCTCGCGAGCCAGCGCGGCCGCGGCGTTGGCCGTCAGCACGGGCATGGCCCCCGGCCGGACCTCGATGTTTCCCGGCTCCGGGGACGGCATCTCGGTGGTCACCGGATGCCCTTCCGCCTGCCACGCCGCGTATCCACCGTCGAGCACTGCCACCTCGCGGTGCCCGGCCCAGCGCAGCAACCACCACGCCCGGGCCGCGACGGACCCGTCCGCGTCGTCGTACACGACCACCGGCTGTCCCGTGCGCACCCCGGCTTTCCGCAGCGCCCGCTGCAGATCGGCAGCCTCGGGGAGGGGATGCCGGCCACCTTCGCCGGACGGCGCGGCAAGCACCGTGTCCAGGTCCGTGAACACCGCGCCGGGCACGTGTCCTTCGCGGTAGGACTCGGCCCCGGGCGGTCCTCCCAGCCTCCAGCGGACGTCGAGGACGACGGGACGCCCAGAGCAGGGGAAGGCCGCGAGCCCGGCGGGCGAGATCAGCGCATGCATGGCCTCCATCCTGCAGGTCCGGCGCAGGTTCACGCACCGCGGCCGGACTTTTCCGCACGGCCGGGTTGTTACCCCCACGCGTGCCATCGCACCCGGAGCCAGCGACTACGATGAGCTACGCGGACGAAGGGGACAGGCGTGAACGATCTCATCGACACCACCGAGATGTACTTGCGTACGATCTACGAACTCGAGGAAGAAGGTGTCGTCCCGCTGCGGGCCCGGATCGCGGAACGGCTGCAGCAGAGCGGCCCGACGGTGAGCCAGACCGTGGCCAGGATGGAACGCGACGGCCTGGTCGTCGTCGCGGACGATCGGCACCTGCAGCTCACCGACCACGGTCGCGAGCTGGCCATCGCCGTGATGCGCAAGCACCGCCTCGCCGAGCGCCTCCTGGTCGACGTGATCGGCCTGGAGTGGGAGCACGTGCACAACGAGGCATGCCGCTGGGAGCACGTGATGAGCGAGGCCGTGGAGCGCAAGCTGGTCAAGCTCCTCGACCACCCGACCACCTCGCCCTATGGCAACCCCATCCCGGGCCTGGACAAGCTCGGCGACGGCGAACCGGCACCGCCGGCGGAGTCCGATCTGGTCCGGCTCGACGAGCTGGCCCGCACCGGCGGCGGCGAGGCGGAGATCCGCCGCATCGCCGAGCACGTACAGCTCGACGAATCGCTGCTCACCGAGCTCAAGTCGGTCGGCATCGTGCCCGGCGGGCTGGTCAAGGTGGGCAAGGTGAGCGGGGGCAGCGTGACCATCCAGGTCACCGGCACCGGCAGTTCCGCGCAGGTCTCGGCCTCCGCGCTGCATGCCGTGCTGGCGCTCGCCAGGTGAGCCCCGCGACCGACGCGGCCGCAGCGTTCCACCGCGTCCACGGGCGGCCCCCGGCCGGGGTCTGGTCCGCGCCGGGACGAGTGAACCTGATCGGCGAGCACACCGACTACAACGACGGGTTCGTGCTGCCGTTCGCCCTTCCCCACCGGCTCGCCTCGGCCGCCTCCCCTCGCGACGACGGCAAGCTCGGCGTCGCCACGCTCGGCGACGACGACCAGCTCCAGCACTCGGGCCTGCTCGACATCGCCACGCTCGCGCCCGGCTCGGTCGAAGGCTGGGCCGCCTACCCCGCGGGGGTCGCCTGGGTGCTGCGCGATCAGGGCTACGCCGGCGGCGCTGACGTGGTCATCGCCGGTGACGTGCCGTCCGGCGCGGGCCTGTCCTCCTCGCACGCACTCGAATGCGCGGTCTCGCTGGCCCTGCTCGGGGTGGCCGGAGTGGAACTCGACGGCAATGCGCCGGACACCCCGAGCCGCCCGCAGATCGCCCGGTGGGTGCAGCGCTCGGAGAACGACTTCGTCGGCGCCCCCACCGGCCTGCTCGACCAGACCGCTTCGCTGTGCTGCCAGGGCTCCCGCGTGCTCTTCCTCGACGTCCGCTCGGGCGAGCAGGAGCAGGTACCGTTCCCGCTGGCCGAGGCCGGGGTCCGCGTGCTGATCATGGACACCCGGACCAAGCATTCGCACGCCGGGGGCGGGTACGGCGAACGCCGCCGCGGTACCGAGCGCGCCGCCGACCTGCTCGGGGTCAAGGCGCTGCGCGATATCACCGTCGCGGGTCTGGGTGAGGCCCTCGCCCGGCTGCCGGAAGACCTCGCCCCGCTGGTCCGGCACGTGGTCACCGAGAACCAGCGCGTGCTCGACGTGGTCTCGTTGCTGCGCGCGGGAAAGCTGGCCGAGATCGGGCCGTACCTCGACGCCTCGCACGTGAGCATGCGCGACGACTACCGCATCTCCACGCCCGAACTCGACCTCGCGGTCGACTCCGCCCGGTCGGCGGGCGCCCTCGGCGCGCGGATGACCGGCGGCGGGTTCGGCGGTTCGGCGATCGCCCTGGTCCGGGAAGACGATCTCGCCGCGGTGCGCACCGCCGTCGAGGCCGCCTACGACCGGGCGCATCTGCGCCGTCCCCGGATGTTCACCGCGGTGCCCTCCCGGGGCGCCGGCCGCGACCAGGTCTGACCACACCGACAATCTCCTCGGCCCCGCCACCGGACGCCACGGTGGCGGGGCCGAGGTGTCTGCCGGAACAACCCCCGGAAGAAGCGGCGCGCCCGGTGCGGGGAACACTGTGCGGCACGGTCATCGCTCCTCATCAGAAAGGCCCAGACGTGTCGGACCAGCAGAACCCCCTGAAACTGATCGTGACGGGCGGCGCGGGGTACGTGGGCAGCGTATGCGCGGCCCGGCTGATCGAAACCGGGCACGAGGTCACCGTCGTCGACGACCTCTCCACCGGGCACGCCGACGCCGTGCACCCGAACGCTCGCTTCGTCCAGGGTGACGCCGCCGAGGTGGCCGCGGACATCCTCGGCGAAGGGTTCGACGGGGTGCTGCACTTCGCGGCCAAATCGCTCGTGGGCGAGTCGATGACCGATCCGGCGAAGTACTGGGAAGGCAACGTCGTCACCTCGCTGCGGCTGCTGGAGGCCATGCAGGCCAACGGCACGCCGCGGCTGGTGTTCTCCTCGACGGCCGCGACGTACGGCCAGCCCGAGGTGTCGCCGATCCAGGAAACGGCGCCAACCCAGCCGACCAACACCTACGGCGCCTCGAAGCTCGCCATCGATCACGCCATCACCAGCTTTGCTCGCGCCCACGGCCTGGCCGCAGTGAGCCTGCGCTACTTCAACGTGGCAGGCGCGTACGGCTCGTTCGGTGAACGGCACACCACCGAAACCCATCTGATCCCCCTCGTTCTCCAGGTCGCCTCCGGCGACCGCGAACACATCTCCCTTTACGGGGACGACTACCCCACCCCGGACCGGACAGCGGTCCGCGACTACATCCACGTGGTCGACCTCGCCGACGCGCACCTGCTGGCCCTGCAGCACGCCACCGCCGGCGCGCACCGCATCTACAACCTGGGCAGCGGCACCGGGTTCTCCGTGCTGGAGGTCGTGGAGTCCTGCCGCCGGGTGACCGGGCACGCGATCCCCGCCGTGGTCGCTCCCCGCCGGGCGGGTGACCCGGCGGTCCTCGTCGCGTCGAGCGCGAAGGCCGGGGAGGAACTCGGCTGGGCCCCGAAGCGGACCGACCTGGACGGCATCGTGGCCGACGCGTGGGAGTTCACCCAGGCCCGCCAGCGCTCCTGACCCGGCGGGCACGCGATCGTTCACGATTCCCCCGCCAAGCCCAGATCGACGCCCGTGGCGAGGGAGGCGAGCCCACCCAACCGTTCCGGGGCGATTCCGGTGTTCCAGGACGCGTGCAGAAGCCGCGCCAGCAGGCTGCTGGGATCGGCTTCGAGCGCGGCGGCCACGGCCATCCCCGCCAGCGCTCCCTCACCACGAAGCAATGTGGCGTAGGTGAGCAGGCAGGCTGCTTCGGCCTGATGGGGTGCGGGCAGTTCCTGTACCAGGGAGAGCCACACCTGCTCGGCTTCGCGGGCAAGCGGGCTTCCGACCGGGAGGGCCGTGGCGAGGCAGGCATCACGGATCGGCTTCAGACTGAGCGCGTGTGCCAGCCGGACGGCCTGTCTGTCACTGGGCGGCCCGAGTCTGGTGCGGTGGCGGAAGAATGCCGATCGGACCTCGGCTGCCGCGAGGTCGAGCAGGACGCGGTGCGGCATCTGCCGGCCCGCATGTTCCGGCGGCGCAGTGGTGATTTCCGGATCGCACAAGGGTGCGGGTGATCGCGCGAGGAGCGCGGCACGGCGAACGAGCGCCCGGGGCGAACGTGGACGGAGCAGGGCCGCGACCTCTTCACGATCGCGGTAGACGACGAATCCTGCCCGCGTGGTGGCTGCCGCGACGACGGTGCCTTGCGGATCGGGCAGCACTCCGCCGCAATCGGGGTCCTGGTAGCACGCCCAAGGCGCGCCTGCCGCGGTTCTCGCCGTCCACAGTGGATGGAACAGCCGGAGACCGTGGTCTTCGAGGGCGCGGGCGAGCTCGGCGACGAAATCCGCGTGCGGTGGTCCGTTGTCGTCCGGGGTGCCGCCGATGAGGACGGCGGTGACCCCGGCGTGCTCTTCGCCGAGGAATCGGGAGGCGAGGGAATCTGCCTGCTCGGCAAGGAGTTCCCGCGGCGGGAGGTCGGCGCGCAGGATCAGTCCGACCGCGGTGCCGGGTACCCGGTGCCCGAGCAGGACGACGGAATCGGCCGGGTGGAAACCGAGCAGGTACGGGAGCGCCGCGATGATCTGGTCCGGAGCGCGGAGGGCGATGCGGTCGGCGCCGGGTGGGGTCGAGGTGGTCACGCACTCCACTGTGCGCCGGGGATCGGGCTTTCGGGGCGGTGGCGGGAAATCTGTGGACAGGGTGGGTGGTTGTGGACAGCTGCGGTGGTGGGTCGGGGTTCGGGCGGGAATTGTCGGTGGGGTGTGCATGGGGTGACGTGGTCGCCGTTCGGGGAGGCGCGGGCAGGTGGGATTGTGGCTGCCGGTGGGACGGGAAGGCGCGGTGCTGGACGCGGTGGGCTTCTGCCGGGCGGCGAGGTGCCAGCGGTGGCGAGTTGTTCGAGCGCAAGGGTTTTCGTCGGGAATGGGTGGTGACGAGTGGGCAAGCCGGAGCGAGGAGGGGCGGGGCGGGCGACCCAGAAACCGACGAGGCGGGGCGGCTCAGAACACGGCGGGGGCGAGGCGACCCAGAGCACGACCGGGGGACCCAAACGGCGGGGAAAACCCAGGAACGCTGGGGCGGGACAAAGAGGACACCCAGCATGCCCCGAAGCCAGGCCACAACAACCGGCACCACCCACTCGACCGCGCCCCGAACGCCGACACCGTTCACCCCCGGAACCGGCGTGCGGGAAGGCGCCGCCGGAAGCCGACATCGTTCGCCCGGAGCCGGCGTGCCAGAGGGTCCCCCGGCAAGCCGGAAAGCCGACACCCTTCGCCCGGAATCGGTGTGCCAGAAGGTGCCCGCCGAGGCGAAAAGCCACACCCGGCCCGGCAAAGCCGGAAGGCAGTACATTTCCCTACAAGCGGGAAGGTGGAACGGATGAACGCACTGCGACGGCTCGAAGGCATCGACTGGGTGCGCTGGGGTCTGGTCGCCATGCCTTCGCTGTTCGCCATCCCGACGGCGCCGAACGGGACGTGGCCGGTGATCGCACTGGTGGCGGTGCTCTCTCTGCCGGTGCTGCTGTTCGATCAGCTGTCCCGGCCGCCCTGGCTGCTCCCGGCGGCGCTGGTCCTGTTGATCGCCGCGACCGGGAGTCTGTGGGTAGTCCACCCGAACGGGTTCACTTCGGTGTCGATGTTCGCGGCCACGTTCTCCACGTTGCGCTCGTTCGGCCGGATCACCTCCGCGCTGGCACTGCTCGCCGCGGCGGCCGCGATCGTGGTGTGGTCGATCAAGGAACAGCTCACGTGGGTGAACGCGGTCGCGCTCCTCAGCGTGCTGATCGTGATGATCCTGCTGGCAGCCAACCGCCGTAGCCGGGTCGAGCGGCTCGAACAGACTCAGCTCGCACTGGCCCGCGCGCAGACCGCGTCGGAGGAGCACGCCCGTGCCGCGGCCCTGGCCGAACGCGCGCGCATCGCCCGCGAGCTGCACGACGTGCTGGCGCATTCACTCGCCGGGCTCGCACTGAACCTGCAGGGCGCCCGCCTCATGCTGGTCCGGGACGGGGCGAGCAGCGAAGCGCTCGCGCAGATCGAGCGAGCGCAGAAGCTCGCGTCGGACGGTCTCTCCGAAGCTCGAACGGCGGTCGCGGCGCTTCGGGAGGATGTTGTTCCGCTGGAACGCACGCTGTCCGATTTGCTCGCCGCGTATCGGCTCGACAGTGGCGTGCGGGCCGACTTGGTCATCGAGGGTGAGCAACGCGAGCTGGACGCGTCCGTGGTGGCGACGTTGGTACGCGCGGTTCAGGAAGCGCTCTCCAACACGCGTAAGCACGCCCCGGGTGCGGCTGTGGACGTGAACCTGATCTTCGGCGCTGAGGCGATCACGGTGACCATCGCCGACCGGCAAGGCAGGCGTCCGCCGAAAGCACCGGCAGAAGGATACGGTTTGCGCGGCATGGGCGAGCGAGTCGCGCTGCTGGACGGGAAGCTCGAAAGCGGGCCAGGGGAGGATGGATGGCTGATTCACCTGACGGTGCCGGCATGACACTGCGCGTGGTGCTGGCCGACGATCAGGCCGTGGTACGGGAAGGGCTGGTCACTCTGCTCGGGCTGCTGCCCGAGGTGGAGGTCGTCGGCGCGGCGGCCGACGGCGTGCAGGCGCTGGAGCTGGTGGCCGAGCACCGGCCGGATGTGCTGCTGGTCGACCTGCGGATGCCCAACCGGGACGGTGTGGAGACCACCGAGCTGGTCCGCGCGCAGTACCCGGAGACCGAGGTCGTCGTGCTCACGACCTACACCGACGACGAGTCGTTGCTCGGCGCGCTCAAGGCGGGCGCGCGCGGGTTTCTCACGAAGGACGCCGACGCCGAAGCGATCGCTCGCGCGCTTCGCTCGGCCGCTGCCGGACAGTCTACTGTGGACGGCCAGCTCCAGGCACGGCTGGTAGCCGCCGCGACAAGCCGCGCACCCGTACGCAAGCAGGAACTCGAAGGGCTGACTGCGCGCGAGGTGGAGGTACTGCGGTTGATCGCGGCCGGGCTGTCGAACACGGAGATCGCGCGCACGCTGGTGGTCAGCGAAGCAACGGTGAAGACCCACGTGAACCACCTGTTCGCGAAGGCCGGGCTACGCGACCGCGCGCAGGCTGTCGCATTCGCGTATCGGGCTGGGATCGCCGACTAGAACGCCTCCCCCAGCGCCGTCTTCCCGCCTACCACGGGCAGCGTCACGTTGGTCCCGGTGAGGTCGAGCGACAGCCCGGCGCCCGGACGTGGGCGAAGCGTGTAGTCATGGTCGCTGGAAGCCAGCACGAACTCCAGCCGGTGCCCGGTCGCCAGTACGTAGTCCTTCGGCATCAGGTCGACCCGGATGGGATACCACCGGCTCGGAGTGATCGGTGTGGTGACTGCGGCGCTTTCGCGGTTCTGTGGGTCGGTCCAGCCGCGGCTGATGACGCGCGACTTGCCGTCGGGAGCACGGTCCAGCAGGACTGCGGTGACGTTCGCCGCCGGGTGATCGAACGAGAGCCGCAGGTCGGTGTGCGCGGTCCCGGACAGCCGCAGCGGACGCTTCGCCGCAGGCGAGGCGTAGCGCAAACGGTTGCCGGAGGACGGGGCATCGGCGAGCTGTTCGATCGTCTTGCTCGCGTCGTCCGCGAGGGACTCGACAGCCGGCTTTCCCGGGACCGCTTGTCCGGTGAGAGTGCCGACCGCGCGACCGCCGGGCGAAGGATGCAGCGAAACGTCCG
Source organism: Amycolatopsis sulphurea (assembly GCF_002564045.1). NCBI lineage: Bacteria > Bacillati > Actinomycetota > Actinomycetes > Pseudonocardiales > Pseudonocardiaceae > Amycolatopsis > Amycolatopsis sulphurea. The sequence goes on from NZ_PDJK01000002.1 coordinate 91,650, forward strand.
CAGCTGTGGGAGCGGGCCAGTCCGCCTCGTCGGTCCACGACTTGTCTTCGCGCTGGATCGTCGCCTTCGGCTCGCGTTCGATGCTGTTGTCCACGCCGTACAGGTAATGCGACATCCACTTGTTCAGCGTTGCGAGCCACACGTCGCGGCGGACCTTGATCGGGTCGGTGTGTCCGCCCTGATGCAGCCAGATCTTGTGCGCGACGCCGTGCGCCTTCAGCGCTTCGTACCATTTCGCGACCTGGTCGCTCTTCACGTTCCAGTCGTTGAGCCCGTGCACTGCGAGCACCGAAGCGTGCACCTTGCCGACGTCGTTGCGATAGTTCCGTACGTCCCAGAATCGGCTGTAGTCACCGGTCACGCGATCCTGCGCAGCTGTCAGCTGGTCGATCACCGGACGGCATATGTTCCGATCTGCACGCGTGTACACGTACTTCGCGAGCACGTCGGCGTCTTCGCCTTGGTAACCGCCGGCAGCAACTACCGCGCCGGCGTTGCGGTAGTACTCGTACCAGCTGGAGATGGCACCGATCGGCACGATCGTTTCAAGGCCTTCGACACCAGTGCTGGCGACAGCGTTCGGCAGCGTGCCGTTGTAGGACACGCCCATCATTCCGGTCTTTCCGGTGCTCCAGGCGGCAGCGACAGACGCTCCCGCCGCGTCGCGCGCGGACGCGCGGCCGTTCAACCAGTCGACTACGGAGCGAGCGCCGATCGTCTCGTTCACGTCGCCCGTCGTCGGGCAACCCGTGGATTGCCCGGTGCCGAGGGATTCGCCGTACACCATCGCGAACCCGCGCGCGATGAAGTAGTCCTCGTAGCCCGACTTGATCGGCCCCGCCGCATGCGGCCCGGGTACATAGAGCTCTTTGTCGACGTTGTGGTTCGCGGTGTCGTTGCCTCCGGCAAAGTACGGACTCGCCTCGTACACGACCGGAACCTTCATGCCCTGCTGAGTTGCTTTCGGCCGCACTACTTGGGCGTGTACGACATCAGGGCGGCCGTCGTGGTCACTGTCGACCGGTGCAGTCACCCACACGTCTTCGCGCACTACGTCGGCAGGGTCGAACACTGGCTGCGCCTGTCCGTCTTTGAAGACCGCCGAAGGTGGCGAAGCCGCTTCTGCGACTGTGGGCGCAGCGAGCGCGAGGACGGCGGTGAGAACGACAGCAACGCGAGCAGTGACCCTCACAGGACTCCCAAGCCGGACGACGCACATTAGGACCTGTTCGAGACTTCCGACAACGGCGTACACCGTCAACCGACGAACGTCGGGTCAGCAGATCCGTACGGCGCCTGATCGGCTCAGCCCTCCGAGGGCTTCACCGGCGGCCCTAAGCCACAGTGGACAGTCCGGAAAGGACAGGCGTCCACTGCGGAGATCGAACCTGCGCGCGAGCTGATCGAAGCGCGCGATCAGCCCTGCGCGATGTAGGCCTCAAGCTGCTCCTGGCTGCGTTCGAGCTGCTCCATCCGGGTCTTCACCACGTCCCCGATGCTCACGATGCCGGCCAGCCTGCCCTCGGCCAGCACCGGCACGTGCCGGATCCGCCGCTCGGTCATCAGCACGCTGAGCCGGTCTATCGGGTCGTCCGGCGTGCAGGTGGCGACGAGCTTGGTCATGATGTCGGCAACCGGGCCGTCGAGGACCGCCGGGCCGTGGTCGTGCAGCCGGCGGACGACATCGCGTTCGGAGACGATCCCGGCGAGGCTGCCGTCCGGCGCGACCACCACCATCGCGCCGATGTTGTGCCGGGCCAGCCCGGCCAGCAGCTCGGTCACCGTCGTCCCGGGAGAGACAGTGGCGACGGTCGCGCCCTTGTGCTTGAGCAGCTCCGCGATTCGCATGGCGAACCCCTCTCCTCGGTGAGTTGGGCCACCTCAGATTAGGGCCCGGGAGCCGCGGGCGAAAGTCCGGCAAACCGGACCGGATCGTGCTAAGCGCCGGTTCAGCCACTCGGCCCAACCAGTCAGCCCAGCCGCCCGGCCAGCCCGTCGAGCGCGAGCCGGATGCCTTCGGCGTAGTCGTCCTCGCCCAGCGCGTCCAGCTTCTCCCTGGCGGCGGCGAGATGGCGCCGAGCCGCCTCGAAATCACCCAATTTGCGGTAGTCCTCACCGAGGTTCAGATGCAACGACGGGTAGAACCCGCGGACCGCGAGAGTCGCATGGTGTTCCTGTACGCGGGCGTCGGTGAGGCTGTCCGCCGCAGCCAGCGCCCGCAGGTCCCACTCGAGTTCCTCGGCAGGCTCGTCACAGACGTCCGCGAGATGGTGGGCGAGCGCGCACCGGTGCAGCGGATCGCCGTCCTCCCCGATACGCTCCCACAGCGCGAGGAGATCGATCTTCGCCCCGGCTCGGTCCCCGGCGAGGTGCTTGCGGAGCCCCGCATCGATCGCCACCATCACGTCGTCGGTCATCAATCCCCTTCGCCGAACAGCCGACCGTCCTGTCCCACCGTAGCCGAACCGGCGGCACGTCCGTCCACTTCGGACGGAGTGCGCCTGCGGGCATCAGCTGACCTCGTCCTCCGGCGCCGACCAGGTGTTGCACGCGGCCGGGCCGCCACCCGCGTAGCCCGCCTTCGCCCAGGCGATCTGATGTTCGCGGGTGCCGTGATCACCGCTGTCGTCGGCTCGGCCGTAGTCCGCCACCGCGGCGTTGGCCGTCGCCCGGCTGATCGAACCGCGGCCTGCGGCGGCCGCAAGGAACAGCGCGCCGAAGCAGTTGGCCTGCAGCTCGATCCGCCGGACCACGGCCTTGTCCGCCGCGGACTTCGGATGGTCCGCGCTCATCTTCTCGCCTGCCGCGTCCAGGATGCCGCTCTCGCGCTGTACGTGGTGGCCGTACTCGTGCGCGATGGTCGCCAGGTGCCGCGCGCGATTCAACCCCGCGTCCGACAGCATCCACTCGGTGGGCGCGTAGATCGTCGTGTCGCCGCCGCAGTAGTACGCCACCGCTTCCTCCCGGGACGGCGCCGAGCCACACGCGCTCACCTTCGGCAGCGTGACCGAGACACGGACCTCCCCCGACGGCTCGTCCGCGCGCTCCAGCGCCGGTCGCCACGCTTGTGCCAGGCAGCCGGACAACGCGCGGTAATACTCCGACAGCCGGGGACCGGTGCGGCCAAGCTCCGGCAGATCGCACGAAACCGGGCTGAGCTCGACGTCTCCGGCGAGCAGCGGGTTGGTGCCCAGCTCACGGACCGGGCTCCGGGCGTCCTCCCGGGCGCGCGCCACCGGAGCACCGGACGCCGCCACCGCCTGACCGCGTACCTCGTGCGGAACGACGGCGACCAACCCGGCCGTCACCAGCACGACCACAAGCGCCAGCAGCACCCCGAGCACGCGCCCGCGACGGCGTGGTGGCGGCGAAACGATCATGGATCCCCCTCGCCGTTCAGCATACGGAGGAGGTCCCGCCAGCCGAATCACGAAACGAAAACGCCGACCCACTTGGCCGGACGGCGCGCGGACGGCAAGACTGGGCAGCATGACTGTCGAAGATCCGTACCTGTGGCTGGAGGACGTGACCGGCGAAGCGGCGCTCGAGTGGGTCCGCGCCCGGAACGCTGAGACACTGGACGTACTGACGGCGGGCGAGCGGTTCGGGCAGCTGCGGGACTCGATTCGCGAAGTGCTCGACGCGGGCGGCCGGATCCCGTACGTGGTGCGTCGGGGGCCGTACCTCTACAACTTCTGGCAGGACGCCGAGCACCCGCGCGGGTTGTGGCGACGCACCACTCTGGAGCAGTACCGCACCGCCGAACCCGACTGGGAGCTGCTGCTCGACATCGACGCGCTCGCGGACGCCGAAGGCGAGAACTGGGTGTGGAAGGGCGCCGCAGTGCTTCGCCCCGGCCATCGGCTCGCGCTGGTGCAGCTGTCGCGCGGCGGGGCGGACGCGACCGTCGTCCGGGAGTTCGATGTCGACGCGCATGAGTTCGTCGACGGCGGTTTCACGCTGTCCGAGGCGAAGAACCGGGTCGGCTGGATCGACGCCGACCGGCTGTACCTCGGCACCGACTTCGGTCCCGGCACGCTGACCAGTTCGGGATACCCGCGGATGGTGAAGGAGTGGCGGCGCGGGGCGCCGATCGAAGAAGCGATCCCGGTGTTCGAGGGCAAGCCGGACGACGTCGCGGTCGGCGCCTACCACGACCCGACCGAGGGCTTCGAGCGTGATTTCGTCTACCGCTCGCTGGACTTCTTCCGCACCGAGGTGTTCGAGCGGACCGCGTCCGGGCTCGTGAAGCTGGACCTGCCCGACGACGTCGACGTGTCCGCGCACCGTGAATGGCTGCTCGTTCAGCCGCGTACCCCATGGACCGTTGGCGGCGTCGATCATCCCGCGGGCGCGCTGCTCGCCATCCGGTACGACGCGTTCGTCGCCGGCGATCGGGACTTCACCGCCCTGTTCACCCCGGACGCGCACACGTCGCTGGACTACCACGCCTGGACCCGTCACCATCTGCTGCTCGGCACGCTACGCGACGTGAAGACCGAGCTGCGTGTACTCACCCCCGGCGAGGACGGCTGGACCGAGGCGTCGCTGGCCGGCGCCCCGGAATTCGGCAGCGCGCAGATCGTGGACACCGAGCCCGACCTCGACGACGAATACCTGGTCGACTCCTCCAGCTACCTCCAGCCCGCCACGCTCGCCCGTGGCGTCGTCGGCGGCGACGTCGAGGTGCTCAAGCAGGCGCCGTCGTTCTTCGACCCGGACGGGATCGAGGTGAACCAGTACTTCGCGACTTCGGAGGACGGCACGAAGATCCCGTACTTCGTCGTACGCCCCGAAGACACCGGGGACGGGCCGACGCTGCTTTACGGGTACGGCGGCTTCGAGGTCTCGCTCACGCCGTCCTACAGTGGTTCGATCAGCCGGTCCTGGGTGAAGCGCGGGGGCACGTACGTCGTCGCGAACATCCGCGGCGGCGGCGAGTACGGCCCGGAGTGGCACGCGCAGGCCGTGAAAGCCAACCGGCACAAGGTGTACGAGGACTTCGCCGCCGTAGCGAGAGACCTGGTCGCGCGCGGCATCACCACTCCGGAACGGCTCGGTATCCAAGGCGGCAGCAACGGCGGGCTGCTGATGGGTGTAATGCTCACGAAGTACCCGGAGCTGTTCGGCGCGATCGTCTGCCAGGTCCCGTTGCTGGACATGAAGCGTTACCACCTGTTGCTGGCCGGTGCTTCGTGGATGGCCGAATGGGGCGACCCGGACGTGCCCGCGGACTGGGCGCACATCGCGCAGTACTCGCCGTATCAGAACGTACGGGCGGACCGGGAGTACCCACCGATCCTGTTCGTCACCTCCACTCGTGACGACCGCGTACACCCGGGCCACGCGCGGAAGATGGCCGCCCGCATGCGCGAGCAGGGCCATCCCCGCGTCGAGTACTACGAGAACATCGAAGGCGGCCACGGCGCGGCGGCGGACAACGAGCAGCTGGCCTTCCGCACGGCGCTGGCCTACGAGTTCCTCTGGTCGAAGCTGGCGCGCTAGGCCAGTCCCCGGGGCCGCGCCCGCAACCGCGGCCCCGGGACCGGCGCCGGTCCCCGCCGCAGGTCCACCAGCACCTGCTCGAACAGCGCCCAGGTCTGTGCGGTGAACGCGATCCGCGGCACGCCCAGCGTCCGCAACGCCCTGCCGTGTCCGAAAAGGACGATCGCAAGCGCGGCCGCGGTCGGCACCCGCCACGCCGGCCGCACGACCCGGCGGATCCCCAGCTCCCGAAAGCGATCGACGTGGAAGGGCACATGCCGCTCCTTGTCCGCGAGGATGCGCGCGGCGACGTCCGTGGCAAGCCGGTCACCGGAGCCGTCCCGCAACGCGCGGTGATAGCCCAGCGCGACCAGTTCCGCGATCAGCAGCACCATCAGTTCCAAGCGGACCCCGAGCGCCCGGCGGGCCCGGACGAACAGGGTGTCCGACCAGTGCCCGGCGATCGTGCCGACACCGGCCGTCGCGAGCGGATTCGCCAGCAGCCGCGCGTGGTTACGCTCCTCCTCGAGGAACAACCCGACCGCGACCCGGTGCCGCCCGGCGTCGGCGATCAGGTTCTCCCCGTCACCGGACTCTCCCACCTGGAACCGCTCGACACTGCGCACGACCACCGGGTCCAGCCGCGCACCACCGGACCACTCCGGCTCGGGCCGGGTCCGCCGCCTGCGTGCTTCCGCCTCGAATTCCGCTCTCCAGTCCACGAGGGGCATGCTGCCCGCCGGATGTGCCGCGACGGCGGGGACGGTGTGGAGGTTCGGTGGAGAAACGGGCTGGGTCCGATTCGCTGCGGTGCGCCGGATCTCCGTGCCAGAGTGGGCCGGACGATCCGGGGAGGGTTCGATTTGCACGATGACCTGCTGCACCACGCCAACGGACCGGAGGGCGAACCGGCTGGAGGACTGGGACCCTGACCGGGTCCGGCTCGGACTGGCTTCACGGGCCGAAGGAGGTGATCGAGCACTTCGTCGGCGGCCTGCCTCGCGCACGACCGCTCGCCGCGCCGGCGTGGCCGTACCGGGTCCGGCTGGATTTCACGCCGGAGCAGCATACGACGGATTTTCCTTGCGCTGCTTCAGGAAGTCCTCATCATCCGGCTCCGCCGCCGGGGTTTCCTCGACGGCGCCGTGGCGCTGGACTTTCCACAACGTCCCGGCGGAGGACGGGTCCTGGAACTACACCGAAACCGGCGCGCTGGTCCGGCGGGCGAAGGACGACGACGCGGACGCCGCCGGACTGCAGCTGATCGAGAAACTCGAGACGGCCGTCGCCGCGCACCTGTGGCTGGACACGGCGACGACTGTGCTCGCCGTGCCGGGGCATGTGCGGGGAAAGGCGTCCAGCGTGTTGATCGCCACCCTCCTGGCGCATCATCTCGGCCTGCCGATGGTCGAGCCAGCGGGAACGCAAGGCCGCGAAGCTGATGACGACGGCGGAACGCTCGGCCCTGCCGCAGGGATACCGGGTGCGGCAGGACCTCGGCGGGCAAACGGTGCTGATCGTGGACGACATCTACCAGACCGGCTACACGATGGCCGGCGTCGCGCACGTAGCCCGTCAAGCCGGTGCTTCGACCGTGCTCGGCATCGCCGCGACGCATGCGTTCACCTGGACCACCGCGACGGACCGCAGCCGTGCCAAGCGAAACTGAACGGTCGCCGCGGGCCACCCGGGGGTGGCCCGCAGACGAGCCGATCAGCTGCAGCCTGACGTGGCGCCGCAGCCTTCGCAGGCGTAGCAGGACCCGGCCGGGCGCATCTTCGTGCCACAGGTCATGCACAGCGGTGCGTCGGCGGCCTTGCCGAGGTGCAGCTCCATCAGTTCGGCCGTGCTGTGGGCCGAACCCGGCTCCAGGCGGGCTTCGCCGGGGGCCACGGACGGGGTGGAGTCGACGCTGGTGCGCAGCGCCTCCAGGTCCATGCTCCCGCCGTAGTTCTGTTCGACCTCGGCCGATCGCTCGGCGGCGGTGAAAATGCCCAGCTGCGCCCGCTTCTCGTAGGGCAGGTAGTCCAGCGCGAGACGGCGGAACAGGTAGTCCATCACGCTGGTGGCGATCCGGATGTCCGGGTCGTCGGTCATCCCGGCCGGTTCGAAGCGCAGGTTGGAGAACTTCGAGACGTAGAACTCCAGCGGGATACCGTGCTGCAGGCCGACCGAGATGGACATGGAGAACGCGTCCATCACCCCGGCCAGGGTGGAGCCCTGCTTGCCGAGCTTGACGAAGATCTCGCCGAGACCGTCGTCCGGGTACGAACCGGCGTGCAGGTAGCCCTCGGCGCCGCCGACGGTGAACGACACCGTCTGGCTCGGACGTTTCTTCGGCAGGCGACGGCGCACCGGGCGGTATTCGACGAGTTTCTCCGGCTCGGCCTCGGTCTCGGTGGTCTTCGCGGTGGACAGCGGCTGCCCGACCTTGCAGTTGTCGCGGTAGATCGCGAGGGCCTTGAGGCCGAGTTTCCAGCCCTGGAAGTAGATCTCCTCCACGTCCTCGACGGTGGCCGCTTCCGGCATGTTCACCGTCTTGGAGATCGCGCCGGACAGGAACGGCTGCACCGCGGCCATCATCCGCACGTGCCCCATCGGCGCGATGGACCGCTCGCCGACCGCGCAGTCGAACACCTCGTAGTGCTCGGACCGCAGCCCCGGCGCGCCGACCACGTGACCGTGCTGCGCGACGTACTCGACGATCGCCTCGACCTGCTCGTCCTGGTAGCCGAGCGCCCGCAGCGCCCGCGGCACGGTCTGGTTCACGATCTGCATGGACCCGCCGCCGACCAGCTTCTTGAACTTCACCAGCGAGAAGTCCGGCTCGATGCCAGTGGTGTCGCAGTCCATCATGAAGCCGATGGTGCCGGTGGGCGCGAGCACCGAGGCCTGCGCGTTGCGCCAGCCGTGCCGGCCACCCAGCTCGATCCCGCGCTGCCATTCCTGCGAAGCGAGCGCGCGAACCGCCTTGTCGTTCTCGTGGTAGGTGCGGATCAGCTCGCTGGCCGCGGCGTGCTTGCGCATCACCCGCTGGTGCGCCTCGGCGTTGCGGGCGTAACCCTCGTACGGACCGACCACCTCGGCCAGCTCGGCGGAACGGCGGTAGGAGACCCCGGTCATCAGCGAGGTGATGGCCCCGGCGAGCGCCCGGCCGCCTTCGGAGTCATAGGCGTGGCCCAGCGCCATCAGCAGCGCACCCAGGTTCGCGTAGCCGATGCCCAGCTGACGGAACTTGCGGGTGGTCTCGGCGATCGGCTCGGTCGGGAAGTCCGCGAAGCAGATCGAGATGTCCATCGCGGTGATCACGAACTCGACCGCCTTCGCGAACAGCGGGGCGTCGAAGGTGCCGTCGGCGGACACGAACTTCAGCAGGTTCAGCGAGGCCAGGTTGCAGCTGGAGTTGTCCAGGTGCATGTACTCGCTGCACGGGTTGGACGCGGTGATCCGGCCGGATTCCGGGCAGGTGTGCCAATCGTTGATCGTGCCGTCGTACTGCAGGCCGGGGTCGGCGCACTCCCAGGCGGCGCGCGCCATGCTGCGGAACAGCTTCTTCGCGTCCGTGCGCTCGATGACCTCGCCGGTGAGCCGGGCGCGCAGGCCGAAGTCGGTGCCGTTCTCCACCGCCTGCATGAACTCGTCGGAGACGCGGACCGAGTTGTTCGCGTTCTGGTACTGCACCGAGGAGATGTCCGCGCCGGAGAGGTCCATGTCGAACCCGGCATCGCGCAGGACCTTGATCTTCTCCTCCTCGCGCGCCTTGGTCGCGATGAACTCCTCGATGTCCGGGTGGTCCACGTCGAGCACGACCATCTTCGCCGCACGCCGGGTGGCGCCGCCGGATTTGATGGTGCCCGCGGAGGCGTCCGCGCCGCGCATGAAGGAGACCGGGCCGGACGCGGTGCCACCGGAGGTCAGCAGCTCCTTGGCGGACCGGATGCGGGAGAGGTTGAGGCCGGCGCCGGAGCCGCCCTTGAAGATCAGGCCCTCCTCGCGGTACCAGTTCAGGATCGACTCCATCGTGTCGTCGACCGCGAGGATGAAGCAGGCGGAGACCTGTTGTTTCGACGGTGTGCCGACGTTGAACCAGACCGGCGAGTTGAAGCTGAAGACCTGGTGCAGCAGCATCCAGGTCAGTTCGTGCTCGAAGACCTCCAGGTCGGCGGGGCCGGCGAAGTAGTCGAACTCGGCGGCGGCCTTGACGTAGGTCCGCACCACGCGGTCGATGAGCTGCTTGAGGCTGCTCTCGCGCTCGGCGCTGCCGACGGCACCGCGAAAGTACTTGCTGGTGACGATATTCGTCGCGTTGACCGACCAGAACTCGGGGAACTCGACCCCGCGCTGCTCGAAGTTGACGCTGCCGTCGCGCCAGTTGGTCATCACGACGTCGCGCTTCTCCCAGGCGACCTCGTCGTACGGGTGCACACCCGCGGTCGTGAAGACGCGCTGCACCCGCAGCCCGCCCGCGGCCTTCTTCGCATTGCTCCGCCCGGCATCGGCGCCGGCTCCCACGGTTTCGGTCATGCGGTCCTGTCCCTTTGCTCCCCACGCACGGCTAATCGTCGGCCGTGCGCTCGCTTTCGCTGTCCTCCACGCTGTCCGCTATGGCCTTCCGCAGGTCGGCGATCTCCTTCTCGAAGTCCTCGACCGAGGAGAAGGAGCGGTAGACACTGGCGAACCGGAGGTAGGCGACCCCGTCCAGCTCCCGGAGCGGGCCGAGGATGGCGAGGCCGACCTCGTGGCTCGGGATCTCCGCCAGCCCGGCGGAGCGGATCGACTCCTCCACCCGCTGCGCGAGCTTCTGCAGCGCGTCGTCGTCGACCGGCCGGCCCTGACACGCCCGGCGCACCCCGGTGACCACCTTGTCCCGGCTGAACTGCTCGGTCACCCCGGACCGCTTCACCACGGCCAGCACCATCGTCTCCGACGTGGTGAACCGCCGGCCGCACTGCGCGCACGAACGGCGCCGCCGGATCGCCTGACCCTCGTCCACCTCTCGGGAGTCGACCACCCGAGAGTCCGCATGCCGGCAGAACGGGCACCTCATCCGCCAGTCACCTTCCCTCCACAACGGCCGAATCCTGTTCCCCCGGCCCGATGCCGCCACGCTACGGCCCGGACTTCGATCCCTCCGCGCGACCCCGCGCCTGGTGATCGACATGTGGACAGCCGGTGGATGAACACTCGTCGACTGTGGACAACTGGGTTCAGTCTACCCCTACCTGTGGACCATTCACAGCGGTGTAACTACTAGATATAGGGGTAGACCCTAGATCGGCACTCGAATGGACGCAAGCGGCACGAGTGGGTGAAAGCTGGGTCGGGGGGCTGGGGTCGGGGGGCTGGGTTGGCGGGTTGGGTCGGGGGTCGGGGAGGTCGGTGGGGAGTCGGCAGGTCGGCGGGAGGCAGGAGGCTTCCGGTTCGGGGTCGGTTCCAGGTGGCGGCGGTGGCGGTGGCGGTGGCGGTGGCGGTGGCGCACCGTAGCGGTCACAGTGCAGCAGCGGCGGAGTTAGCGCCGCAGTGGCGGTGAGGCCGGCTGATCGCGGGTGCTGCGTGGTCGGTGGCGGCGCGATCGTTGGCGGCGGCGCGGTGCGGCGGCGACGGCGCGATCGTTGGCGGCGGCGCGATCGTCGTTCGTGGCGGCGGCTGATGTGCGCGTTGACGGCTGGCAGGTTTGCGGCACTGCCGTCGGAGAGACGTTCCCCTGAGCGGGTCCGCCGGCCACGCGACTGTTGACAGACAGGTATTCCCGCGACGCGATCGTTTGCGGCGCAACCATTCTCGCGACACGTAGCGAGATTCGGCCTGCTCCAGGCCGTGCGTCAGAGGCCTTGAGCATCAACGATCTTGCACCGCCCACGGTCTTTGACACGCTGGGCTCGTTTAGGTCATAGGCCTCCCGGGTCTCCGGCAATCGGGACAGTGAGCGGGAATCCGGGTGTCAGGGCGGCGTCGTCCAGGTCGTTGAGCTGTTTGATGCGGGTGACCATGGCCGCCTGGTCGGCGTTGGGGGCATAGCGGGCGGCCAGCGCATTGAGCGTGTCGCCCGAGCGGACCGAGACGGAGGCGGTGCGTTCCGGCACCGGCCCGCCGGTGACTCCCCCGGCGAAGATCCCCAGTGCACTGACGAAGAGGCAGGCCACGGCGGCGACCGCGATCAGCCATGGCCAGCGGACCGGGGCGCGCCGGGGCTGCGGGCACCCTGCCGGGCCACCACGGCGTCCGGCGACGACCCTCTCCCGGGTGGGCGGGCGCAACGGCTCGCCTCGCCGTTCCCGCGCGGTTCGCCCCGGAGCGGGCGGGGCCGCCGCGGGGACGTGCCGGACACCGGTGCGGCGAACGGGAATCTCGCGGACGGCCGGGGCGCCGGATCGGACGGCACCGGGCGCGCCGCCCCCTCGGGATACGGGCCCAAGGGTCGAAACCGCGCGGGCGTCGGTCTCGGCCTCTTCCCGTTCTGTACCAGGTTCGCCGGGCTGGACCAGCCTCAGGGCAGGGCGCGGAACCCCGCCTCGATGGGCTGCGGGGGCACGCCGAGCGGGTGAACCGGCCGGTTTCCGTTCGAAAGATTCACCTTTTCGGGTGAAGTGAGCGCCAGGTGAGGAAGCGTCGTGATCCTCGAGTTCCGCCGCTGGCGAGGTGGAGCCGGAGAGGGTCCGCCACGAGCCGGAATCAGGGCACGACTGAGCGTCGGGGTCGCTGACCTGCCCGGAAGGGGCGGGCCGGAGCGGGCGGACAAACCCACGATCGGCCAGGATCGACATGGCGGAACCTCCTCGTGACCTGCTGATCTGCTCACCCCGGGGACTCGCCGCGACGAGACCGTCCGGGTCGAACAGGCGTTCTATCGAACGTCCGTGCGAAGGTTTACCACCCCGCGCCGACAAAATCGAGAGGACACGGCGTGTCGATCGAACAGATGTTTGAAATCGTCGCTCGGAGTGACTAACGTCGTCGATCAGGAGATCTGCTCGGGCAGATCACGCCGGCTCACGGAGCGGAGCCGGCGCGAGCGGGAAAGCGCGGAACGCCTGCCGGCGGCCGCGGAGGAGCTGGAGGCGACGCAGCGTTGGAGAAGGACACGGTGAAGAACACCGCGGCGAAAGGGGCCGGCGGCGGTCCCGGCCGGAGCGGCGGGGGCAAGGCAGGCGCCCTGCCGGAGGTGTACGACGTGGACGAGACGCTGACCGTCCGCCAGCAGCAGGTGCTGGACGTGATCCGCACCTGGGTGAGCCGGTTCGGGTACCCGCCGAGCGTCCGCGAGATCGGCGAGGCGGTGGGGCTCACGTCCACCTCCTCGGTGTCGCACCAGCTGCGTGCCTTGCAGCGCAAGGGATACCTCCGCCGGGATGCGAACCGGCCACGGGCGGTCGGGGTACTCGCGTCCACCGACGACAATCCGATGGGCATCGACATCGACCAGCAGCCGTCCGTGCCGAAGGCCGCGTACGTACCGCTGGTGGGCCGGATCGCGGCCGGAGGGCCGGTGCTCGCGGAGCAGTCCATCGAGGACGTCTTCCCGCTGCCCCGGGAGATCGTCGGCGAGGGCGAGCTGTTCCTGCTGAGCGTCACCGGTGATTCGATGGTCGACGCCGCCATCACCGACGGCGACTGGGTCGTGGTCCGGCAACAGCCCGCGGCGGAGAACGGCGACATCGTGGCCGCCATGATCGACGGCGAGGCCACGGTGAAGACCTTCAAGCGCAAGGACGATCACGTCTGGCTGATGCCGCACAACGAGGCCTACGAACCGATCCCGGGCGACGACGCGACGATCCTGGGCAAGGTCGTGGCCGTGCTGCGCAGGCTCTGACCCACGGCGGGGCGGCGAGGCGGCAGACTCGGCGCCCTCGCGTCCGGCCGGGGCCGGGGTGAGCGGGAAATGCTTGGGTACCAAGCGCATCCGCTTTTCGGCGTCCGGGGTTCGGTAGGCCGCAGCACACGCAGCACACGCAGCACACGCAGCACACGCAGCACACGCAGCACACGCAGCACACGCAGCACACGCAGCACACGCAGCACACGCAGCACACGCAGCACACGCAGCACACGCAGCACACGCAGCACACGCAGCACACGCAGCACACGCAGCACACGCAGCACACGCAGCACACGCAGGGAGGAGCCTGCCACCGGCCAGCCGCCAGGACCACAAGACCGGCCATGAATCCGGGCCAAGAATCCGGGCCGGCAGCCGCGTTCGCCGAGATCACGGCGAAAGATATCGAACCCACAAAACCCAAGTCACAGAAGCAAAACCGCGGCCCGAAGCTGCGAACCCAGCGTGCCGGGAGGCGAAGCGGTCAGCGGCGGCGGAGCCGGCTCAGGAGGAACCACCCCGCCAGGACCACCGCCACGGCGATCCCGGCGGCGGGCAGGATCGGGACACCGCCGTTGTCTTGAGCAGCGCCGGAGTCAGCACCGGATTCAGCACCAGCCGACGGCGAGCCGGGGGACTGCGGAGACACCAGCGCGGCGGCGTTCCGGAGTGCGCGGACCGGTTGCCCGGTTCCCTCGCTGGCCGACAGCAGCGTGCCATCGGGGTCGAAAGCGATTGCCTCGCCTTGTTTCTCGTCCGGTAGGGGGATGCGCACGGGGTCGCGGCGCAGGGCGGCGGCCACGTCACCGTCGGGGGCCGGGTAGAGGTAGGCGTCCGTATAGGTGCGCAGGGCAACGACGGTGCCGTCCGCGCTGGTCGCACCGCCGGTCACGAGGACTGAGCCGAACGCGCCGATCGGGCCGCCGGGGGTATCCGTGCTGTGCACCCGGAGCGTGCCGACCTGTTCCAGCGAGGTCGGGCCGGGAGTCGTCAGTGGGCCGGCCGGGCGGTAGACCTTCGCATCGCCCAGGACGTCCTTCGTCACCAGGTACGGGACGCCGGAACGGTCGAGCAGCAGTGCTTCACCGTCGTGGGCGCCGTCGGGATAGGTCAGGCGATGCAGGACCGCTGGGCCGCCGGACGGCTTCAATTCCAGGAGCGCCACCGTGCTGCGCTGATGACGGTTGTCGCCGGTGTCGGACAGCCACAATGTGCCGTCCGCGGCGCGGGCGAGGTCCTCGACGTCGTACGGGTCGGCCGGGTCGGTCCGCACCTGCTGCACCCGGCAGCTCCGGTCGAGGACGAAGACCTGCACCTGCGTGCCGCCGTCGTTGATCGCATACCAACGCTCGCCGTCGGAGGCCAGGCCGGATAGCTCGTCCAGACGCGAATCGGTGATCCGGCAGACGGTCTCCGGTGCCGGCACCGGGGCCGCCGAAGCGGGCAACGCCCCGAACACCAGCAAGGCGAGCACCACCGGCAGCACGCGTACCCAGTCACCTCCGTAGTGCGCGGGCCGAGATGCCCGCGCACTACGGAAGACGTTCAGAGCGCCGAGGAGTTGGTCTCGAACTGACGCAGGGCCGCGGCCAGATCCGGGCGGACCCGCACCAGCAGCCGCGTGCCGTCGGCGACGTGCTCCTCCTCCAGCACCTCGCCTTCCGCGTGCGCACGGGCGACGAGCTCGCCGCGCGCGTAGGGCACCAGCACGTCCACCTGCCGGTCCGGCCGGGGCAACCGCTCCGCGAGTACCTCGGCCAGCTCGGTCATCCCGGCACCGGTGCGGGCGGACACCTGCACCGAGCCGGGCAGCGCGTGCCGCAGCCGGGCCAGGGTGACCTCGTCCGCGGAGTCCGCCTTGTTGATCACGAGCAGCTCTGGTGGCAGCGATTCCTTACGGCTGCGGGTGATCTCGCCGAGCACCTCGCGCACCGCGTTGACCTGGTCCTCCGGCACCGGATCGGCGCCGTCGACCACGTGCAGCAGCAGGTCGGCGTCGGCGGCCTCCTCCAGCGTGGACCGGAACGCGTCCACCAGCTGATGCGGCAGGTGCCGCACGAACCCGACGGTGTCGGTGAGGGTGAACGCGCGCCCGTCCGCCGTGCGCGAACGCCGGGTGGTCGGGTCGAGGGTGGCGAACAGCGCGTCCTCCACCAGCACCCCGGCCCCGGTCAGCGCGTTGAGCAGGCTCGACTTCCCGGCGTTGGTGTAGCCGACGATCGCCACGCTCGGCACCTCGTTGGCCAGCCGGCGGCCGCGCTTGGTCTCGCGGATGGTGTCCATCGCGGCGATCTCGCGGCGCAGCTTGGCCACGCGCTTGCCGATCCGCCGCCGGTCGGTCTCCAGCTTCGTCTCACCGGGACCGCGCAGGCCCACGCCGCCGTTCGCGCCGCCCGCACGGCCACCGGCCTGCCGGGACAGCGCCGAGCCCCAGCCCCGCAGCCGCGGGACCAGGTACTGCAGCTGGGCCAGCTCGACCTGGGCCTTGCCCTCCCGGGAACGGGCATGCTGGGCGAAGATGTCCAGGATCAGCGCGGTCCGGTCGATCACCTTGACCTTGACCTTGTCCTCCAGCTGACGTAGCTGGCCGGGCGAGAGCTCCCCGTCGCAGACCACCGTGTCGGCGCCGGTGGCGACCACCACCTCGCGCAGCTCCCGCACCTTGCCGGAGCCGATGTAGGTCGCCGGGTCCGGCTTGGTGCGCCGCTGGACGAGCCCTTCGAGCACCTCGGAACCGGCCGTCTCGGCCAGCCTGGCCAGCTCGGCCAGCGAGGCCTCGGACTGCGCCGCGGTGCCCTCGGTCCACACCCCGACGAGCACGACGCGTTCCAGCCTCAGCTGCCGGTACTCGACCTCGGTGACGTCTTCGAGTTCGGTGGACAGGCCCGCGATCCGGCGCAGGGAGGCGCGGTCTTCGAGCTCCATCTCGCCGACGGAGGGATCGTGGCCGGCGAAGTCGGTTTCGTTGGGATCGTTGTGGGTGAGTTCTGTCATCGTGCCTCCATGCTCCCACGATTCGGCGCGGGAGCCGAGCGGATTACCGGCTGGGATAGATCGAGAGGTACACGGCGGTGCGGGCGGCGGCCGGATCCGGCGGCCGGGACTGGAACTCGTCGAGCAGCTCCGTGATCCGCCGGGTGAACTCCGTGACCTCGGCCGGCGCGAGCTGCAGCACCAGCCTGCTCGCGTCGACCTCGGCCGGTTCGGCCTCGGCCAGCTCGGCCAGGAAGGCCTCCAGCATCGCCTCGCCGACGGCGGCCGCGGCGGCCGCCGAATGGTTCGACAGGTGCCAGGAGAGGCCGGTCGAGCGGTACGGGATCTCCTTCGCCCCGCGCGTGCCGCGCCGCGGCGGGAGCGGGACCAGGAAACCGGTGTCCACCAGCCGCCGCACGTGGTGCAGCGTGGTCGCCGGATCGCGGCCGAGCCGCTGTGCCAGCTCCTGGTTGGTCATCGCCTCGAAGGAGGTCAGCCGGATGATGCGCAGGCGTATTCCGGAGGCGAGCGCGGCCGCCTCGGCTTCGGTGGAAGGTCGTTGTTTCCGCACCACGCCCGCAGCCTAGTTCGCCCGAGTGATTGACACTTTCCAATCACTTGATGACACTCGTTCAGGTGAGACCTGACTCGCTGCTGCGCCATCCCGGCTTCCGGCAGCTGTTCGCCGGCGACTCGGCGAGCCAGCTCGGCACCTTCGTCGGCATGACGGCGATCCCGCTGCTGGCCGCGGTCACGCTCGCCGCCACGCCGTTCGAGATGGGCCTGCTGACCACGGCCGAGACGCTGGGGTTCCTGCTCATCGGCCTGCCCGCCGGGGTGTGGGTGGACCGGCTGCGCAAGCGTTCGCTGATGCTGACCGCCGACCTGGTGCGCGGGGGCCTGCTGCTGAGCATCCCGATCGCGTGGTGGGCCGGGGTGCTGACCATGCCGCAGGTGCTGGTGATCGTCCTGCTCACGAGTTTCGCCACGGTCTTCTTCGACGTCTCCTACCAGGCCTACCTCCCCGCGCTCGTGGGCCGCGAACGGCTCTTGGAGGGCAACGCGAAGCTGCAGGGCGTGCAGTCCTCCGCGCAGATCGCCGGGCCGAGCGTGGCCGGGGTGCTCGTCCAGTTCCTCGGCGCGGCGAGCACGGTCGTGCTGACCGGGGCCGGTTATCTCGCCTCCGCGCTGTGCCTGTGGCGGATCCGCACGGTGGAACGGCGGCCCCCGCGGACCGGGCACGCACGGCTGGTGCCGCAGATGCTGGAGGGGCTCCGATTCGTCGCGGCCGATCGGCCCCTGCGCGCGATCGTCGCGTGCACCGCGACCGCGAACATGTTCGGCGCGGCCGCGCAGGCGGTGGAAGTGCTGTTCCTGACCCGCACGGCCGGGCTTTCCCCGGCCGAGGTCGGGATGCTGCTGGCGGTGGCCGGCGTCGGCGGGATCGGTGCCGCGCTGTGCGCCGGGCCGATCGTGCGATGGTTCGGGCAGGCGCGGTCGATCTGGCTGCTCCCGCTGCTGACCTGGCCGGGCGGCCTGCTGGTACCACTGGCCGGGCCGGGGTGGGGGCTGGTGCTCGCCGGTTTAGGGCTGGCCCTCACCGGATTCGGCGTGATCCTCTACAACATCGCGCAGGTTTCCTACCGCCAGGCGATCACCCCGGATCGGCTGCTCGGCCGGATGAACGCGAGCGTCCGGTTCGTGGTGTGGGGCGCGATGCCGCTGGGTGGGCTGCTGGGCGGCGCCCTCGGCGAAGGGCTCGGCCTGACCGGCGCGCTGTGGGTGGCTATGGCCGGGCAGACGGCCGGTGCGCTCTGGGTGGTCTGCTCGCCGTTGCGGCGCATGCGCGATCTTCCCGTCGCCGAAAAGGAAGCGCAGGAAACTGCTTTACCGACCGCCTAAGGTCGGGTTCATGAACGCCACTCCCGAGGTCCCGCGCAAGGTCGGTGTCGACGGACTCGAAGCCAAGTGGGTACCGGTATGGGAGCACGACGGCGTCTACCGCTTCGACCGCGCGCAGAGCGACGTCTACTCGATCGACACCCCGCCGCTGACCGCGAGCGGGTCACTGCACATCGGGCACGTCTTCTCCTACACGCACACCGACGTTCTCGCGCGCTACCAGCGGATGCGCGGGCGTTCGGTGTTCTATCCGGTCGGCTGGGACGACAACGGCCTGCCCACCGAACGCCGGGTGCAGCACCACTTCGGCGTGCGCTGCGAACCGGCCCTGCCCTACGACCCGTCGTTCATCCCGCCGGAAAGGCCGGGCAAGGCCGTGATTCCGGTGTCCCGGCGGACCTTCGTGGAGCTGTGCCGCGAACTGTCCGAAAAGGACGAGAAGGTCTTCGAGGAGGTCTGGCGCCGGATCGGGCTGTCCGTGGACTGGACGCTGGCCTACCAGACCATCGACCCGTCGACCACGCAGATCTCGCAACGCGCGTTCCTGCGCAACCTCGCCCGGGGTGAGGCCTACCAGTCCGAAGCACCGACGCTGTGGGACGTCACCTTCCGCACCGCGGTCGCGCAAGCCGAACTCGAAGATCGCGAACGTCCTGGGGCATACCACGATCTGGCGTTCACCACCGCCGACGGCGCGGAGGTGCTGATCTCCACGACCCGTCCCGAGCTGCTCCCCGCCTGCGTCGCCCTCGTGACGCACCCGGACGACGAGCGGTATCGCCGTCTCGCCGGGCAGACCGTGCGCACCCCGTTGTTCGGCACCGAAGTGCCGGTACACGCGCATCACCTGGCCGATCCGGAGAAGGGCACCGGCATCGCGATGGTGTGCACCTTCGGCGACACCACCGACGTGACGTGGTGGCGTGCGCTGCAGCTGGACACCCGGCCGGTCCTCGGACGGGACGGGCGATTCCGGCCCGAAGCACCGCATGGGGTGTCCGCCGAGGCGTACGCGCCGCTGGCCGGCAAGACTGTCCACACTGGACGGCAGATCCTGGTGGACAGGTTGCGGGAGACCGGTGCGCTGCGTGGGGAACCACGGCCGATCACGCATCCGGTGAAGTTCTACGAGAAGGGCGACAAGCCGCTCGAAATCGTCACCAGCCGGCAGTGGTACCTGCGCAACGGCGGACGCGACGAGGCCCTGCGCGCGAAACTGCTCGGCCGTGGCGAGGAGCTGAACTGGGTGCCGCCGCACATGCAGGTCCGGTACCGCAGCTGGGTGGAGGGGCTCACGAGCGACTGGCTGATCAGCCGTCAGCGGTTCTTCGGGGTGCCGATTCCGGTCTGGTATCCACTCGACGAGCACGGCGAGCCCGATCACGACGCCGTGCTCACCCCGGACGACGCGAGCCTGCCGGTGGACCCGAGCACCGACGTGCCACCCGGGTACACCGAGGCGCAGCGCGACGTGCCCGGCGGGTTCACCGCCGAGCCGGACGTGATGGACACCTGGGCCACCTCGTCGCTGACCCCGCAGATCGCCGGCCGCTGGAGCCTGGACGACGACCTGTTCCGCCGGGTCTTCCCGTACTCGCTGCGGCCGCAGGCGCACGAGATCATCCGGACCTGGCTGTTCTCCACGGCCGTGCGCGCGGAGCTGGAAGAAGGCGTCCTGCCGTGGCGGGACGCGGTGATCTCCGGCTGGGTGCTCGATCCGGACCGGAAGAAGATGTCGAAATCGACAGGCAACGTGGTGACCCCGGCCGATCTGCTCGACCGGCACGGGTCCGACGCGGTGCGGTACTGGGCGGCGAGCGCCCGCCCCGGCGTGGACACGGCGGTCGACGAGGGACAGATGAAGGTCGGCCGACGGCTCGCGATGAAGTTGTTGAACGTCAGCCGGTTCGTGCTCGGGCTCGGGCTGCCCGCCGCGGATGCGGTCGCCACGGAGGCGCTGGACCGGTCGGTGCTCGCCGCGCTGGGCCGGGTGATCACCGAGGCGACCGCGGCGTTCGAGGCGCTCGACCAGGCCCGGGCACTGCAGGTGACCGAGACGTTCTTCTGGACCTTCTGCGACGACTACGTCGAACTGGTGAAAGGCCGCGCGTACGGCGACCGAGGGGAGTCAGCAGCCGAATCAGCCCGGGCTGCGCTGACGACGGCGCTCTCCGCGCTGGTTCGGATGCTCGCGCCGGTGCTGCCGTTCGCAGCCGAGGAAGTGTGGTCGTGGTGGCAAGAGGGTTCCGTGCACCGCGCGCCCTGGCCGACCGCTCCCGGCGGGGACGGTGATCCCGCGCTGCTGCCGCTCGCCGGCTCGGTCATCGGCGCCGTGCGCCGGGCGAAGACCGACGCGAAGGTGTCGATGCGCTCCCCGGTAGACGAACTCGTGGTGACCGCTCCGGCCGGCTCGCTCACCGGCTTCGCCGAGGTGGCCGATGACGTCCGGATCGCCGGAGTGGTCACGTCCATGGCCACCCGCGAAGGCGACCTTGCCGTGAAGGTGACACTCAGCGGCGCGCGCTGAGGCTGTGAAGGGGCCCTTCACGGACTCAGCGTCCAGGGTGTCGGCAAAGTCGGTGTGAGGGGCCCTGCGCAGACTGCGGAGGTCTGTGAAGGTCCGTGAAGGGACCCTTCACGGACTCTGAAGCTGTGAAGGGGCCCTTCACAGACCCGAGACAGGTCCGGCGCACAGCGCGAGGTGGTCGCGCCTCGAATAGCTCCGCATCGTCCGTTGCCGGGCGTGATCGACGAAGAGGGCAGGCGCCATCGATGATGACGCGGCAGCCACGGCTCACTCTGCTGATCACGGGTCCTCGACCAACTTTGCCGGAACCCTGGCCTCAAAGTCCGTGAAGGGGCCCTTCACAGCCTCTGAGTCTGTGAAGGGCCCCTTCACAGACCGCCGGGAGCGCCCGCCGCGGCCCACCAGGCCTCGTCCAGCTCACCGTGCGCGACGATCTCCGCCGGGCCGGTGAGCGTGGCCGCGCCGCGCTCCACGGTGACCAGCACCCGGCCGCCAGGGATGTCCACACTGGCCTCCCCGGCGTCGGTGCCGGCCAGGTGCAGGGTGGCGGCGACGGCGGCCACCGTGCCGGTGCCGCAGGCACGGGTCTCCCCCACGCCGCGTTCGTGCACGCGCATCCGCAACGCGCCCTCGCCGAGCACGTTGACGAACTCCAGGTTCACCCCGGACGGGAACACGTCGTGGTCGTACTCGGGCTGCTCACGCAGGTCGAGCCCGGCCACGTCGTCGTCCAGCGCGGTCACCAGGTGCGGGTTCCCGACGTCGACGGCCACCCCGGAGAACGGCCGCCCGGCGACCATCGTGACCGAGGTGCCGGTGATCGTGGCCGGTCCCATGTGGACGGTGACGGAACGGTCCGGGTGCACCACGACCGGCCGGTCGCCGGCGCGGGAGCCCACGGTGAACTCGCCCTGCTCGGCGAGGCCTGCGTCGACCAGGTGACGGGCGAAGACCCGCACTCCGTTGCCGCACATCTCCGCGATCGAACCGTCCGCGTTGCGGTAGTCCATGAACCATTCGCCCGCCGACTCCACGCCGAGCGCGCTCGCCCGCACCACGCGCAGCACGCCGTCCGCGCCGAGGCCGCGCCGGCGGTCGCACAGCGCGGCGACCCGCTCCGGAGTCAGGTCCAGCCGCGCGGAAGGGTCGGGCAGCAGCACGAAGTCGTTCTGCGTGCCGTGGCCCTTCAGGAACTCGATACCGCCCATCGGACCAGTTTACTGGGCCAGCGCGGCGAGAACCCGCGCGGCCAGGTCTGCTTCGCCACCGTCGAACCAGCGGATCCGCTTGTCCCGGCGGAACCACGAACGCTGCCTGCGCACGAACCGGCGGGTGGCCTGCGCGGTCGCCGCCGCGGCCGCCGCGAAGTCCTCCGCACCGTCCAGCTCCGCGAGCACCTGCTGGTAGCCGAGCGCCCGCGAAGCGGTCTTGCCCTCGCGCAGCCCACGGCCGGCCAGCTCGCGTACTTCGGCGACAAGACCGGCCTCGAACATTCGCTCGACCCGCAGGTCGACTCGCTCGTCGAGAGCGGCGGGCTCGCGATCCACACCGATCAGCACGGTGCCGTACCGGGCCGGTCCCGGCTTCGGCAGATTCGCCGAGAACGGTTCGCCGGTCAGCTCGATGACCTCCAGCGCCCGCACGATGCGGCGGGTGTTCGTGGGCAGGATCGCGGCCGCGGCCGCCGGGTCCCGCTCCGCCAGCCGCGCATGCAACGCGGCGGTGCCGAGGTCGGCCGCCTCGGCGTCGAGCCGGGCGCGGATCGCCGGATCGGTGCCGGGGAAGCGCAGGTCGTCGAGCACCGCCTGCACGTACAGGCCGGAGCCGCCGGCCAGCACCGGTACCCGGCCCTGGGCACGGATCCGCTCGATGGTGGCCCGGGCGTCGCGCTGGTAGGCGGCGACCGACGCGGTTTCGGTCACGTCGAGGACGTCGAGCAGGTGGTGGGGCACCCCCTGGCGTTCCTCCGGGGTCGCCTTGGCCGTGCCGATGTCCATCCCGCGGTAGAGCTGCAGCGCGTCCGCGTTCACCACTTCGCCGCCGAGCGCCCGCGCCAGCCGGACGGCCAGCGCCGTCTTCCCGGTGGCGGTGGGGCCGACGACGGCCACCGGGACGGGCGGTTGAGCGGGGCTGATCACGGTGGCGAAGGGTACCCGGGCGGGTCCGGGCACGGGCACGGAGCGCCACGGAGAAGTAGGATCAACGCCTTCGGGCAGCTCACCAGTACCACGGCGGGCGCTGAGCTGCTTGAATGCCGCTGGGGCACCTTGCCCCCGCACGAGAAGCGCAACCCGGCCCCGCTCCCGCGGCGGGGCGCCCGCAGCTGCGGGCGTACAGGCGATAAGGAGCCTGCGATGGCCCAGGAGAACACGTCCCCCGGCACCCCGGCGCCACACCCGGTGCCGCACGCGCACAGCGCTGGCCATGCCGCACCGTCCGTGCCGCCCGCCGAACCCACCCCGGCCACGTGGGGACGGGTCGACGAGGAGGGCACCGTCTACGTCTTCACCGCCGAAGGCGAGCGGACCGTCGGGGTCTGGCAGGCCGGTACGCCCGAGGAGGGGCTGCTGCACTACGCCCGCCGCTTCGACGACGTGCGGACCGAGGTGGAGCTGCTCGAAACCCGGCTGAACTCCGGGGCCGGCGACCCGAAGCACGCGCTGACCAGCGCGACCCAGATCCGGGACGGGCTGGGTGAGGCCGCCGTGGTCGGCGATCTCACCGCGCTGGCCGCCCGGATCGAGTACGTGATCGGGGTCGCGGAGAAAGCGCTGGCCGCCGTCAAGCAGGAGCGCGAGCAGGCGCGGACCGCGGCCATCGCCCGTAAGCAGGCGCTGGCCGACGAGGCGGAGAAGATCGCCGCCGAATCCACGCAGTGGAAGGTCGCGGGCGACCGGCTGCGCTCGATCCTGGACGAGTGGAAGACGGTCAAGGGCGTCGACCGCAAGACCGACGACGAGCTGTGGAAGCGGTTCTCGAAGGCGCGCGAATCGTTCAACCGGCGTCGTGGCTCGCATTTCGCCGAGCTGGACAAGCAGCGGGCGAGCGCGAAGCACCGCAAGGAAGAGCTGATCGCCGAGGCCGAGGCGCTGTCCGATTCGGACGACTGGGGCGCCACCGCGGGCCGGTACAAGGACCTGATGGCCGAGTGGAAGGCCGCCGGCCGGGCTCCGAAGGACAGCGACGAAGCGCTGTGGCAGCGCTTCCGCGCGGCGCAGGACGCGTTCTTCGCACGCCGTTCCGCGGTGTTCTCGGAACGGGACGCGGAGTTCGCCGGCAACGCCACGCGCAAGGAAGAACTCCTGGTCGAGGCCGAGAAGATCGACGCCGGGGCGAACCTCGAAGCGGCGAAGTCCGCACTGCGCCGGATCCAGGAGCAGTGGGACGAGATCGGCAAGGTGCCCCGCGAGCGGATCCGCGAGCTGGACGGCCGGCTGAAGGCCGTGCAGGACAAGGTGAAGTCGGCCGAGGACAGCCGCTGGCGCCGCACCGACCCGGAGGCACAGGCGCGCGCCGCGCAGTTCCGTGAACGCGTGGAGCAGTTCGAAGCCCAGGCCGAGAAGGCCCGCGCGGCCGGCGACGAACGCCGTGCGAAGAAGGCCGACGAGCAGGCCGCGCAGTGGCGCGAGTGGTTGAAGGCCGCCGAAGCCGCCGTCGCGGACCGCTGAGGGGTCCCCGCTTAACGCTGTGAAGGGGCCCTTCACGGACTCTGAGTCCAGGGTGTCGGCAAAGTCGGCGTGGAGGGCCCCGCGCAGCTGCGGAGGTCCGTGAAGGGCCCCTTCACAGACTCTGAGTCCGTGAAGGGGCCCTTCACGGACCCGAAACCGGCCGGGCAGCCACGGCTCTCTCTGCTGATCACGGGCCCTCGACCAACTTTGCCGGGACCCTGGACTCTGCGGCGATGAAGGACCCCTTCACGGACTCAGGCGCGGGAGAAGGCGGTGCGCATCCAGAGCGAGGCGAGGATGATCGTGACCACCCAGGCGATGATCATCCCGACGCCCGGGCCGCTGCCGGTGGCCCCGTTGGCGTGCGCGGACTGCTGGGACCAGATGGCCAGCAGGCCGTCGACCGAGGCGAACCAGCCGCCGGCCGCGCTGCACCAGGCCACCCACCAGCGGCGGGTCACCAGGGCCACGGCGCCGACGAGCACTCCGACGCCGGTGGAGGTCACGGCGAACAGCTGGGGGATGCCGCCGGCCGCACCGGCCAGCGTCTGCCAGCCCGCGTGCCCTTCGGCCCACGGCAGCAGCTGCACCACCAGCAGCGCGAAGATCAGCAGCGAGATGGTGAACCCGCGCCTGCCCAGCTCCACGGTCCGGGCCACGCGCCGGCCCGCCTGGTCGATCTCCTCGCTCAGCTCGTGGTCGAACTCGGCCGGGACACTCGGTTCACTCATCGTGCACACTCGCTCACCGGGGCCGGCTGCACCGGCGGAGCGCCGAAGCCGGGCAGGCCCAGCGCGACCCCGTTCGTCGTCGGCCGAAGACCCGCTTCGGCATTGTCGCCCGCGCGAGTACGGCGGTGCGCGCGAAGATCACCGTCGGCGACCAGGTGGTGCGGCGCGCCGTACGTGAGCACCGTCCGCACCACGTCGCCTGGGCGCACCGCGCGGTCCACGGCCGGGCCGGTCGGCGTGAAGTGCACGAGCCTGCCGTCCCGGGCACGCCCGCTCATCCGGCGCGTCTCGGCGTCCTTGCGTCCTTCGCCCTCGGCGACCAGCAGCTCGACCTCGCGCCCGACGAGCGCCCGGTTCTCCGCCCAGGAGATCTCGTTCTGCAGCTCGACCAGCCGCTCGTACCGCTCCTGCACGACCTGCTTGGGCACCTGGTCCGGCATCGTCGCGGCGGGCGTGCCGGGCCGCTTCGAGTACTGGAAGGTGAACGCGCCGGCGAACCGGGCCTCGCGGACCACGTCCAGCGTCGCCTGGAAGTCCTCCTCGGTCTCGCCGGGGAAGCCGACGATGATGTCCGTGGTGATCGCCGCGTCCGGCATCGCCCCGCGCACCTCTTCGAGGATGTTCAGGAACCGGGTGGACCGGTACGACCGGCGCATCTCGCGCAGCACCCGGTCCGAACCGGACTGCAGCGGCATGTGCAGCTGATGGCACACGTTCGGCGTCGCGGCCATCGCCTCGATCACGTCCGACGTGAACGCCGCCGGGTGCGGCGAGGTGAACCGCACGCGCTCCAGGCCCGCGATCCCGCCGGTCGCGCGCAGCAGCTTGCCGAACGCGAGCCGGTCGCCGAACTCCACGCCGTAGGAGTTCACGTTCTGGCCGAGCAGCGTCACTTCCAGCACGCCTTCCGCGACCAGCGCCTCGACCTCGGCGAGGATCTCGCCCGGCCGGCGGTCGCGCTCCTTGCCGCGCAGCGACGGCACGATGCAGAAGGTGCAGGTGTTGTTGCAGCCGACCGAAACCGACACCCAGCTCGCGTACG
Source organism: Amycolatopsis sulphurea (assembly GCF_002564045.1). NCBI lineage: Bacteria > Bacillati > Actinomycetota > Actinomycetes > Pseudonocardiales > Pseudonocardiaceae > Amycolatopsis > Amycolatopsis sulphurea. The sequence continues at coordinate 117,796 of NZ_PDJK01000002.1, forward strand.
AGGACTCACGCCGGGCGGGCAGCGTGGACGGGAACGTCTCCAGCGATTCGAGGATCTCCACCTCGGCCTGGGCGATGTGCCGCGCGCGCTCCAGCAGCGCCGGCAGCGACCCGATGTTGTGCGTGCCGAACACGACGTCCACCCACGGCGCACGTTTGACGATCTCGCCGCGGTCCTTCTGCGCGAGGCAGCCGCCGACGGCGATCTGCATCCGCGGGTTCGCGATCTTGTCCGGGCGCAGGTGCCCGAGCGTGCCGTACAGCTTGTTGTCCGCGTTCTCCCGCACCGCGCAGGTGTTGAACACGATCAGATCCGGGCTGCCGGCGCTGCCCGCGGGCACGTAGCCCGCCTGCTCCAGCTGCCCGGCGAGCCGCTCGGAGTCGTGCACGTTCATCTGGCAGCCGAAAGTGCGGATCTGGTAGGTTTTGCGAACCTGGGTCTCGGTCATCGCCCTCCAGGATATCCCCCGCCCCACCTGCCGGAACCGGCCCCTGCCACCGGTGCGGGCGAACCGCCGTTACCGTCCATTCCCGACAGTGCGCGCGCACGCGTGCGCCCGGCCCGCGCGAGGTCTGGCACGATCTCGGGATGCGGACGTTGCGGAGGCGCACGGCGATGATGGCCGCGCTGGCGGCGGCCGGGTCGCTGCTGGCCGGCTGCGGCCCGGACTTCCCGGGGCTGCGGCTGCGCATCGCGGCGGGCGCGGTCGGCGGGGTCTACCACGATCTGGCCGGGCCGCTGGCCGGGGCGTGGGCCGGCGGGCTCGACATCGAACGGCCGACGGTGCTGGCCACCCACGGCTCCGGCGACAACCTCAACCGGGTGCTCGCCGGGACCGCCGACGTCGCGTTCGTGGCCGCGGACCTGGCCAGCGATTCGGCCGCCGCGCATCCGGGCAAGCTGGCCGCGCTCGCCCGGATCCACGACGACTACCTGCACATCGTGGTGCGCCGGGACTCGCCCTACACCTCGGTGCCGATGCTGCGCGGGCAGCAGATCGCGGTCGGCTCGCCGGAGTCCGGCGTGGAGTACATCGCCCGGCGGGTGCTGCAGGTGGCCGGGTTGAGCAGCGCGGTCACCGTGCGCAGCCTCGGCCTGGAGGACTCGCTCACCGCGCTGGTGGAGCACAAGGTGGACGCGCTGTTCTGGTCCGGCGGGCTGCCCACTCCGCTGATCACGGAGTACACCCACACGATCGGCCTGCGGCTGCTCGACATGAGCGGGCTGATGCGTGGCATGCAGCGGTTCAGCCCGGTCTACGGCAACGCGACCATCCCGGCCAGCACCTACGACCAGCCCGGCCCGGTGACCACGCTGGTGGTGCCGAACTTCCTGGTCGTGCCCACCTCGATGCCCGCCGACGTGGCCGAGGAGCTGACCAAGGGCCTCTACGCCGCCCGTCCGGAACTGGCCGCGGCCAATCGCGCGGCGCTGTCCATCGACGTGCACCCGGGCATCGAGACCGCCCCGGTCCCGCTGCATCCCGGCGCGCTGAACTACTACCGCGCGGAGAAGCTTTAGCGTCAGGCGTGGTCCTGCGCCACGGGAAAGTCCATGGTGATCTGCAGCCCGCCGCCCTCGGGCAGGGACAGCCGCAGCTCGCCGTCGGAGTGCCGGACGATCTCGCGCACGATCGCCAGGCCGAGGCCCGAACCGGGCACGTTCTGGTGCGCCGTGCTGCGCCAGAACCGGTCGGTGGCCCGCTCCAGCTCCTCCTCGCGCAGACCGGGACCGTGGTCGCGGACGGACAGCGTGACCCGGTCGGCGGCCCGGTCCGCGGCGACCCGCACCGAACTACCCGAAGCGGTGAACTTGAGCGCGTTGTCCAGCAGCGCGTCGAGGATGACCTCCAGCCCGCGCGGCGGTGCCTGCACCCGCGCACCGTCGACGGTCACCTCGCTTTCGAGCGTGACCTCGCGCGCCGCGCCGACCACCGACCAGTCCGCGACACGGTCGGCGATCACCGCGGCGAGGTCCTCGGGCACCAGCTCCCCGCCGGCCGCTTCCGCCCGTGCCATGGACAGCAGCTCGTCGAGAATCTGGTTCAGCCGCTTGGCATCCACTTGCGCGGCGGCGAGATCGGCGGCCGCCACCTCGTCCCCGACCTGACCCTTCAGGTTGCCCAGCCGGATGTTCAGCGCGGTCAGCGGATTGCGCAGCTGATGGGAGGCGTCCGCGACGAACGCGCGCTGCGCGGCCAGCGCCTCGGACACGCTCGCCGCCATCTGATCGAACGACCGGCCTAGCTTGCGCAGCTCCGGCGGGCCACTGCTCTCCCCCACCTTGACCGCCGGCCGCCCCCCGACCACGGACGCCACGAGCGCGCCGGTCGCCTCGTCGAGCCGCCGCACCGGACGCAGCGTCCAGCGCACCACCGGGATCCCGACGAGCAGTGCGAGACCGAAGGCGATCACCGCCCCCGCGGCCAGGAACAGCCACCGCCACAACAGCACCGTGCGTACGTGCCCAGTGCCCGATTCGGTGACCACCACACCGCGCACCTCGCCGTCGATCAGGATCGGCTCGGCCAGCACGAGCGGATCGGCCTTCCACGGCAGCAACAGCGGGCCCGGCACCGGCGGGCGGCCGGCCAGCGCCTCGTTCACCGTTGTCCGGATCGCCGCCTGGTCGACGCGGGCCGCATCGGTGCCGCCGTAGGAGCTGAGCACCGGGGCGCCGTCCTGGTTCACCACGACCACCTGCACGTCGTAGACCTCGGTGTAGCGGCGCAGCTCGGGTTCGAGCAGGCTCAACCGGTCGTCCAGCAGCGGTCGCTGAGCGAGCGAGGCGAACCGCGAGGCATCGGTGAGCCGGTCGAGGAAGAGCTGCTGCTGCAGGCTGCCGGCGATGCTCAGCGCGAGCGGGATGCCCAGCCCGAACACCAGCAGCGCGACGAGCGTGACGACGATTCCCTGCAGCCGGACCCGCACGGCTCAGCCTCCTCCGCCCAGCCGGTAGCCGACCCCGCGCACCGTCTCGATCAGCGCCGGGCGGCCCAGTTTCGTGCGCAGCGTGGCCACGTGCACGTCCAGCGAGCGGCTCTCCGCGGCACCCCGGTGCCCCCACACCTCGTTGAGCACCTGCTCCCGCGAGCACACCGCGCCGCGCGCGGCGGCGACCAGCGCCAGCACCTGGAACTCCTTGCGGGACAAGGCGACCACCGCCCCGGCCACCACCACCTCGTGCCGCGCCAGGTCGATCCGCACGTCGCCGACCTCCACCACCGGCGCCGCGGCCGCCGCCGGCTCGCCGCGGCGCCGCCGGACCGCCTCGACCCTGGCCAGTAGCTCCTCCACGTCGTAGGGCTTGACCAGGTAGTCGTCCGCGCCGGCGCGCAGGCCCTGCACCCGGTCGTCCACCTCGCCGCGCGCGGACACCACGATCACCGCCACGTCGCTGACCGAACGGATCTGGCGGCACAGCACCACACCGTCCACATCGGGCAGCCCGAGATCGAGCAGGACCACGTCCACGTCATGCACCCGCTCCAGCACCCCGGCGCCCGAGGGCAGCCGCTGCATCACCAGACCGCGCCGAGTCAGCGCGGGCACGAGCGCACCGGCGACCCGGTCGTCGTCCTCCACCAGCAACACCCGCACGCGCTCGCCTCCCCGGTGATCCGGACCACGGTAGCGGGGAACTCTAGGACACCGCGCCGAACCCCGTTCCCAGGTGGCGGCCGGACCGCGCGCGACTAGGCTGAGCAGCACCGGACGGGGTCCGGCGGCCGGGTTCGAGACATAGTTGAGACCCTAAGGGTTGGTCAAGCCGTCTTTACATGTCGCCCGACCGGAGTAGGTTTCCGCCATCGACGTGGGAGCCCCGGCCCCGCAGCCGCCAAAGACGACGAAGATGCAACCCTGGAGGCCTGATGACCACGGACGTGGCGACGCCGATGATCAAGGCGGTCGCCGTCAACAAGTACTTCGGCGACCTGCACGTACTGCGGGAGATCACCCTCGAGGTGCCGCGTGGCCAGGTCGTGGTGGTACTCGGACCGTCCGGATCGGGCAAGTCCACCCTGTGCCGCGCGATCAACCGGCTGGAGCCGATCAACTCCGGCGAGATCGCGGTGGACGGGGTGCCGCTGCCCGCCGAGGGCAAGGCGCTCGCCGCGCTGCGCGCCGACGTGGGCATGGTCTTCCAGCAGTTCAACCTGTTCGCGCACAAGACGATTCTCGAGAACGTCATGCTCGCGCCGGTGAAGGTGCGCAAGACTTCCACCGCCGAGGCCCGCAAGACCGCGATGGAACTGCTCGAGCGGGTCGGCATCGCCAACCAGGCGGACAAGTACCCGGCCCAGCTGTCGGGCGGCCAGCAGCAGCGGGTGGCGATCGCCCGCGCGCTGGCCATGCGGCCCAAGGTGATGCTGTTCGACGAGCCCACCTCGGCACTGGACCCGGAGATGGTCCAGGAGGTGCTCGACGTGATGACCGGCCTGGCCAAGGACGGGATGACCATGCTCGTGGTCACCCACGAGATGGGCTTCGCCCGCCGCGCCGCGGACCGGGTGCTGTTCATGGCCGACGGTGAACTCGTCGAGGACACCACCCCGGAGGAGTTCTTCACCAAGCCGCGCAGCGAGCGCGCGAAGGATTTCCTCGGCAAGATCCTGACCCACTGACCCGTCCAGACCGGGGTTCGCAGGGACCCCCGGACCGATCCAGGAGAGATTCAGATGAGGATCCGCACCCTCGCGGTGGGACTGCTGGCCGGCGGCCTGCTGCTCACGGCCTGTGGCAAGGAAGGCACCCCGGCCTCCGGTGGTGACCAGGGCGGCCCGAGCTCGGCGGCCGCCCCGCTGCCGACCTACCCCGTCGCGTCGAACGTGGACCTGCCGGACTCCCCGGTGTTCGCGAAGATCAAGGCCGCGGGCAAGCTGGTCGTCGGTGTCAAGGACGACCAGCCGGGGCTGGGCCAGAAGGACCCGACGACCGGGCAGTACGCCGGGTTCGACATCGAGATCGCCAAGCTGATCGCGGCCGGGCTGGGCTACGCGCCGGACAAGATCACCTACAAGGTCGTCGACTCCGGCGCCCGTGAGCAGGCGATCCAGAACGGCGACGTCAACTACATGGTGGGCACCTACACCATCAACGACAAGCGCAAGCAGCTGGTCTCCTTCGCCGGTCCGTACTACCAGGCGGGCCAGGACCTGCTGGTGCGCAAGGACGACGACACGATCACCGGGCCGCAGTCGCTCAAGGGCAAGAAGGTCTGCTCGGTCACCGGGTCCACCCCGATCCAGCGGGTGCGCCAGCAGCAGCTGACCGAGCCGGGCAACATCGTCGAGTTCCAGAAGTACTCGCAGTGCGTGGAGAAGCTGTCCACCAAGGACGTGGACGCGGTCACCACCGACGACGCGATCCTGCGCGGCTTCGCCAAGCAGGACCCGGAGAGCTTCAAGGTCGTCGGCAAGCCGTTCTCCCAGGAGCCCTACGGCATCGGCCTGGACAAGAACGACAAGGTGCTGCGCGACAAGATGGACGACATCCTGCAGAAGGCGCTGGACGACGGCACCTGGCAGAAGATCTACGACGCCACCCTCGGCACGCCCGGTTCGACCGTGGCGAAGCCGACAATCCAGAAGTACTGATCCGAGATCACGGCCGGTGGACGGGGTTCCCGTCCACCGGCCGTTCCACATCGATTTCCGTCCCACGGACGCGGGGAAGGCGCCATGGACGTCCTGCTCGACAATCTGGACCTGTTCGGTCCGTTCTTTCTCACCACGATCGAACTGTTCCTGATCGCCGGAGTCGCCAGCCTGGTGCTCGGCACGATACTGGCCATGCTGCGGGTGAGCCCGGTACCGGCGCTGCGCGCGATCGGCACGGTCTACGTGACCCTGCTGCGCAACACGCCGCTCACCCTGGTGTTCGCGTTCCTCGTGTTCGCCTACCCACTGCTGGACATCGTCAAGATCGACTACTTCCCGACCGCCGCGGTCGCGCTGACCCTCTACACCTCGGCGTTCATCTGTGAGGTGGTGCGGTCGGGCATCAACACGGTGCCGGTCGGCCAGGCGGAGGCGGCCCGTGCGCTGGGCCTGCACTTCGGCCAGGTGCTCGGCCAGGTGGTGCTGCCCCAGGCCCTGCGGTCGGTGGTCCCGCCGATGATCAGCACGCTGATCGCGCTGCTGAAGAACACCACGATCGCCAGTGGGTTCTCGGTCGCCGAAGCCGGCGCGATCCGGCAGTACATCTCCGAGCGCGGGGGCAACCAGCTGGTCGCCCTGCTGTGGGTGGCGCTCGGCTTCGTCGTCCTGGTGCTGGTGCTCTCGCTGCTCCAGCGCAGCCTGGAGAAGCGCTGGAGCGTGGCCCGATGAGTTCCGTTCTGTTCGACGCCCCGGGGCCGAAGTCCCGGACGCGGCACCGGATCTACGCGGTGGCCGGCATCGCCGTGGTGCTCGCGCTGGTCGCGTTCGTGATCTACCGCTTCGCCGACACCGGGCAGTTCTCGGCGCGCAAGTGGGATTGGCTGCAGTACTCCCAGGTCCAGAGCGATCTCGGCAACGCCGTGCTCTCCACGATCGAAGCGTTCGCGCTGGGCGCGGTGCTCGCGGTGCTGTTCGGCTCGATCTTCGCCGCCGGGAGGCTGTCCGATCGCGCGTGGCTGCGCGGGATCTGCACCTTCGTGGTGGAGTTCTTCCGCGCGATCCCGTTGCTGATCCTGATGTTCCTGTTCTACTACGGCATGCCGACGTTCGGGGTGCAGACCTCGCCGTTCTTCGCCGTGGTGCTCGGCCTGACGCTGTACAACGGCTCGGTGCTGGCGGAAGTCTTCCGCGCCGGCGTGATGTCCCTGCCGAAGGGACAGAGCGAAGCCGCGTACGCGCTCGGCATGCGCAAGACGCAGGTGATGTTCACCGTCCTGCTGCCGCAGGCGATCCGCGCGATGCTGCCGTCGATCATCAGCCAGCTCGTGGTGCTGCTGAAGGACACCGCGCTCGGCTTCCTGGTGCTGTACCCGGAGCTGCTGTACTACGCGCGCTACATCGGCTCGCAGGGTGCTTTCGGGCGGCCGATCGTGCCGTCGACGCTGGTGGCCGCGGCCATCTACATCGTGCTGTGCCTGCTGCTCACCGCGCTGGCGAAGTACCTGGAGAAGCGCAACCGGCGCAACAAGAAGGTCATCGACATCCCGGAAAACCCCGCTGAGCAGATCACCCTCGGCACCGCCGCCGGTGGCGGTGTGGCCGGCGGCGGCGTTTAGCTTCGCCGGCACTGTGGAAACGCCCGGCCGGGTATCCGGCCGGGCGTTTTCCGTGTGACTACTGGTAAGGATCGAGAATCCGCTGAATATCGGTCCGGTAATTCGGCAGGTTGATGAAGTTGTGGTCACCCGGCAGGCCCGCGTTCTTCTCGATGGTCTTGATCACCCGGGTGATTGTGTCGCTCTTGGGCAGCAGGGCCACGGTCGGGCACAGCTTCAGATTCTCGATGACCACCCAGTTGATCGCGTAGCCGAGTGATTGCACCCAGTTGAAGTAGTCCGACTCCGCGATGACCGGCGCACCGCCGAGCGCGCGCAGGATGGTGTTCTTGTATTTTCCGGACTCGGTTTTGGTGGAATCCTTCCCGTCGGCCTGCTTGTAGTCACCGCCGCCACCGATTCCGTTGAAGCGTGCTTCGACGGAGGCGCCGAAGTCCTCGCTTTCCTTGGTCGACTCCTCGAAGCTGGTGATCGTCGTCGATTCCTTGGCGTAGATCGCGCCACCCAGCGTGAACTCCAGGGGCACGTAGTAGCCCCAGTCGTCCAGCACCTCCAGAAGCTTGGCATAGTGGGAGCTGTCCGGCTCCGTCTTGTACGCCACGGCCTCCTCGACCTCCTGGGCGAACCCCGGGCGGGCGGTCATGGTCTTGCGGTCGACGCGCAGGAAGATCTTCCTGACCCACATCCGGCTGACCAGATGTTCGCTGGCATCCTTCTTGTTGACGGAATGCTCTTGCGAGTACTTGTACTCTGCTTTCGCGTCCGCGAAGGGCGTCGCCACCGAAACCGAGCCGGACTTCATACCGGAGATGGTGAGGCTGCTGGTGAACTCGGAGAACGTGTATTCGGTGGACTTCTCCGAAGTGACCGTGGGCTGGGTGGGCGTGGGCAGGCCGCTCCAGGTGCACACGTCACCACGAGTGCTGCGCGTGAGGCCGTCGTTCGACAGGATCAGCCCGCGGTAGATGTACACACTGTCGAACAGCGCTTTCTTGTCCGAGCCGGTCAGCTGGTTGTACTTTTCCACACCGTCCTGACTCTTCAGGTTGCCGTGCTGCCCGATGTAGATGGTCGTTCCGGATTCTCCGAGCAGGTCGGACAGTTTGATGTCCTTCTCCTGCTTGTGATCGACCGGAGCTTTGTTGAACAGGAAGCTGTCCTCCGGTGTCATGAAATTGTCTTTGCTCAGCTCGGCGCGCACCACATCGAGCGTGGCGGCGACGTCGAGCGGGACCGCCCGGCTGCCGCCGCCGATCTTCTCCACGTCGATCAATTTCTTGGTTTCCAGCTTGGTACCACTCATGTCAGCATCCCTTGAGTCGATTGGCCGGCTATTCCCAGGTCTGTTCGGGCGGCGGATTGTAAGCGCCGGTGATCACCTTGGCGCTCTGCTCGTCCTTGAAGACGAAGAAATAGACGGTGACCGATCCCGATGCTTTGTCCCACGGGTCGACCTGGACGTTGTCAATCCCACCGAAGGTTTCCTTCGAGTCCGGCCCCTTGATCGGGCCGCCGTGTATGATTCCCCCGCCGGAAATACCGCCGAAGAACTTGCCGCCACCCACGTACGAAAAGTCGTCGTCGTACTTGTACGACTGGCCATTCATCTCGTAGGAGTGCACAGTGCGCGTGGCGAACGTGACCGTCGAAAAGGCCACCTTGTCGTGATCGGGCAGCGTCTGCGTGTCCGCTCTGGCGATTTGAATCGTCTTCTGCTCGCTTTGGTAACGGTGCAGGACCGTCATGTGCTCCTTGCCCATCTCCGCCTTGTCCGTCACGACGCTGTAGAGATCGTCGACGATCATCGTGCCCTTGCCCTGCTGGACCTTGAACCCGAACCCGGCTCCGCCGTAGGCCTTGATGTCGAAGTCGACGACGCTGTCCGCCACGACCACACAGACGTTTTCGTAGAGGCCCGGCGTATCGGTCGTGGGATGCACGTTCGACAGGACCAGCGGTGTCATGGCACCGACTTTGTCGTTCTGCTTCTTGGCCTCCGGGTCGGTCGTGTTCAGCCGGACCCGGACCTTGAGCTTCCGGTCCTGCAGCCACTCGGTGGAGGTGCCCACGAGATCGGGCAGCTTGCCCTTGATATCGGTGAGGATGACCGTGTTCCGGGACGGAACGATGGCCTTCTTGAGCGAAACATCGTCTTCGAGATTCTGTTCGATGATCGCCTTGTTCTTGGAGATCTCTTCTTTTGTCGCGTATTGATTCAGGAAGCGATACTGCGGACCGTTCGGCGCGTCGGCAGGCATGAAGCCGGACGATTGCAGGGCCGCCCGCACTTCCTTGAGCTTGGTGGACTCGGAGAAGTCCTTACTGGTGTGCTCATCGTCCGTCACACCCTTGTAGAAGTCGAAAGCCGACATTCAGCAGATCCTTTCGGTTACAGGGCCCGGAACCGGCTCACTTGGTACAATCCTTCAGGGCACCGATCTGCCGGAAAGTGTGATAATGGTCCGGCGTATAGGAATAGCAGGAAGGCTGGCCGCTCTTGTCCGGCGCCCCGACCACGATCCGTTCCAGTCCCCGGTTTCCGGGAATCGTCGGGTAGCACTGGACGTCGTACTCGTGAAATGGCGCGTACTTGGCCTTGAGTAGTTGTTCGTTGTTGCTGAACTCGCCGCCCGCATAGCAGTAGACACCGCCGATCTTGCGCCACCCCTGGCTCTGCGGCCAGCCCTGCCGCCGCCACCGGGTGACGGCATCTTCGGGAGTACTGGCCAAGACGGTGACGGGAGTGGCCACGCTTACCGAAGGGGTGCTCCTTGCCTGTGCCGCGAACGCGGCGCCCGAAGGAATGAGTGCGGCCGAGGCGGCAAGGACGCAGCCGAGGGACACGATCCGAAACTTGGTCACACGTGTGCTCACCGAAGGTTCCTCTCTGGTATGGGCATTCCGGATTCCGCAGCAAGCAGGCGGTCATCCACCGACTCAGCATCGCGTATCGGATCGAACCCCCGGGACCTACGGGTGATAGGACCGCTCGGACGGGTAAGGCACCGCCATAGCGTGACCCGTCGTGATATTCCGGCGAATACCTTCTCGCAGAGCGGGAAAATCGGCGCACTGGTCTGCGCCGGCGAGTGAGCGGATCGACGGGGATTCGCACGCACGATGACGACCATTCCGAAAGGTGGTCGAACGCCGCATCAACCTGATGACCCCCAGGTGGGGGCCGGATCGCGAGCCGGAACACCCCATCGGGCGGCGCTCACCCGGGTACACCGGCCGACTGGCGTGCCTCAGCCGATCAGCCCGGAAATCACCGGCCGGCTCCACACCGGAAAAGCAAGTCGCCGACAAGAACTCAGCTCTCCGTCAAAGCCCCTGCTCGGTGGCAGACCCTACGCCCAAGAACACGCGTATCTGGCAATCGGCAAACAACCCGGCAAGCCCGCACCGATCTCCGGTTCGGCAGCGATCTCCGGAATGAGGACCGCACACCCAGGGATCAGTGCCCGGCGGCCCGTGGGTGCTTCGGCTCATACAGCGGCACGGTGGTCCCGCTCGGCAGCCGGACCCGGGCAATCGTGCCCCACCGCGCGTGCTGGTGGTCCCCTTCGATCGCGGCACCCTTTTCCGCAAGTTCGGCGAGCGTCGCATCGAGATCGGTGCACATCAGGTACAACTCCTGCCGCGGCGCGCCCTCGGCCGGATGCACCGCGACTTCGGCGGGCGGCAGCTCGAAGATCAGCCAGCCGGCTCCGGCATCGACGTGCCCGAGCCCCAGCACGTCCCGCAGGAACGCCCGGTCGGCCTCCGGATCCTGACTGTAGATGATCACATGCGCACCGTCGATCACGCGGCCTCCTCCTCGACGCGCACGCGGTGGCTCACCGATTGCGCCGGAACAGCTTGTCGCCGAGCCAGACGATCGGGTCGTACTTGCGGTCGGCCACCCGTTCCTTCATCGGGATCAGCGCGTTGTCGGTGATGTGGATGCCTTCCGGGCACACCTCGGTGCAGCACTTGGTGATGTTGCAGAAGCCGAGCCCGTGCTCGTCCTGTGCGGCGTCACGCCGGTCGGCCGCGTCGAGCGGGTGCATCTCCAGCTCCGCGATGCGCATCAGGTACCGCGGCCCGGCGAAGTTCTCCTTGTTCTCCTCGTGATCGCGGACCACGTGGCAGGTGTTCTGGCACAGGTAGCACTCGATGCACTTGCGGAACTCCTGCGAACGTTCGACGTCCACCTGCCGCATCCGGTACTCGCCCGGCCCCAGGCCCGCCGGCGGGGTGAACGACGGGATCTCGCGGGCCTTGGTGTAGTTGAACGACACGTCGGTCACCAGATCGCGGATCACCGGGAAGGCGCGCAACGGCGTCACGGTGATCACCTCGTCCTCGGCGAAGGTGGACATCCGCGTCATGCACAACAGCCGCGGCCTGCCGTTGATCTCCGCCGAGCAGGATCCGCACTTGCCCGCCTTGCAGTTCCAGCGCACCGCCAGATCGGCGGCCTGGGTGGCCTGCAACCGGTGGATGATGTCGAGGACCACCTCGCCCTCGTTCACCTCGACCCGGTAGTCCCGCAGGTCGCCGCCGGCCTCGTCGCCCCGCCAGACCCGGAAGCTCGCCTGGTAGCTCATGCCGTCCTCCCCGGATGCCCGGCCAGCTCGGCCTCGGTGAAGTACTTGCCCAGCTCGTCCAGCTCGAACAGCTCCAGCAGGTCCGCGCGCAGCGGGAGCTGTTCCTGCTCGGCCACCTCGACCCCGGGGATCACCGGATCCGGCCCGGCGACCGCGGAGCAGACCAGCAGCTTGTGCCGCCACTCGGCGTCCATGCCCGGGTAGTCGTCGCGGGTGTGCCCGCCGCGGCTCTCCGTGCGCAGCAGCGCCGCGCGGGCCACGCATTCACTGACCAGCAGCATGTTGCGCAGGTCGACGGCGAGGTGCCAACCGGGGTTGAACTGCCGGTGCCCCTCCACGGTGACCTGCTTCATCCGTTCCCGGATCTCGCCGAGTTTCGCCAGCGCCTCCCGGATCTCCGGGGCCCGGCGGATGATGCCGACCAGATCGTTCATCGACTGCTGCAGCTCGGTGTGCAGCGCGTACGGGTTCTCCGCGGCGCCTTCGGCGGGCGGGTCGAACGGGGCCAGCGCGGTCTTCGCCGCGAAGTCCACATCGGACTCGGCGACCTGCGGCCGCGCCGCGCCCAGACCGTCCACATAGGACGCCGCACCGAGCCCCGCGCGGCGGCCGAACACCAGCAGATCCGACAGCGAGTTGCCGCCGAGCCGGTTGGACCCGTGCATGCCGCCGGAGCACTCGCCCGCGGCGAACAGCCCGGGCACGCTCGCCGCGCCGGTGTCCGGGTCGACCTCCACCCCGCCCATCACGTAGTGGCAGGTCGGGCCGACCTCCATCGCCTCTTTGGTGATGTCCACGTCGGCGAGTTCCTTGAACTGGTGGTACATCGAGGGCAGCCGGCGCTGGATCTCCTCGGCGGGCAGCCGGCTGGCGATGTCCAGGAACACCCCGCCGTGCGGCGAACCCCGGCCCTCCTTGACCTCGGAGTTGATCGCCCGGGCCACCTCGTCGCGTGGCAGCAGGTCCGGCGTGCGGCGGTTGTTGTCCGCGTCGGCGTACCAGCGGTCGGCCTCTTCCTCGCTGTCCGCGTACTGGCCCTTGAACACCTCCGGCACGTACCCGAACATGAACCGCTGGTCCTCGGAGTTCTTCAGCACGCCGCCGTCGCCACGCACGCCTTCGGTGACCAGGATGCCCTTCACACTCGGCGGCCAGACCATCCCGGTGGGGTGGAACTGCACGAACTCCATGTTGATCAGCTTGGCGCCCGCGCGCAGGGCCAGCGCGTGCCCGTCGCCGGTGTACTCCCACGAGTTCGAGGTGACCTTGAACGACTTCCCGATGCCACCGGTCGCGAGCACCACCGCAGGCGCCTCGAAGAGCACGAACCGGCCACTCTCCCGCCAATAGCCGAACGCGCCCGCGACCGCGCCGCCGTCGAGCAGCAGCTCGGTGATCGTGCATTCGGCGAATACCCGGATCCGCGCTTCGTAGTCACCGTAGGACTTGAAGTCTTCTTGTTGCAGCGAAACGATTTTCTGCTGCATCGTGCGGATCAGTTCGAGCCCGGTGCGGTCCCCGACGTGCGCGAGCCGCGGGTAGGTGTGCCCGCCGAAGTTGCGCTGGCTGATCCGCCCGTCCGCGGTGCGATCGAACAGCGCGCCGTAGGTCTCCAGCTCCCAGACGCGGTCCGGCGCCTCCTTCGCGTGCAGCTCCGCCATCCGCCAGTTGTTGAGGAACTTCCCGCCGCGCATGGTGTCGCGGAAATGCACCTGCCAGTTGTCGTTCGGGTTCGCGTTGCCCATCGACGCCGCGCAACCGCCCTCGGCCATCACCGTATGTGCCTTGCCGAACAGCGATTTGCACACCACCGCCACCCGCAGGCCGCGTTCGCGCGCCTCGATCACCGCGCGCAGACCGGCGCCGCCGGCACCGATCACCACCACGTCGTAGCTGTGCCGTTCGACCTCGGTCATGAAGTGAGCCACCTCGAAGCTGGGGGTCTTGACTGCGAAGGAAGGGAGCGGAGGCTAGCCGACGAACCGCGGATCCGCGATCGCGCCGCTGGAGACCAGCAGCACGTACAGATCGGTCAGCACGAGCGTGCCGAGCGTGATCCAGGCGAGCGTCTGGTGCCGGGTGTTCAGTTTGGTCACCTGCGTCCAGATCCAGTACCGGACCGGATGCCGGGAGAAATGCTTGAGCCGCCCGCCGGTGACATGCCGGCACGAATGGCAGGACAGCGTGTAGGCCCAGAGCAGCACCACGTTCGCGACCAGGATCAGGTTGCCCAGCCCGAAACCGAACCCGCTGGGACTGTGGAAGGCGATGATCGCGTCGTAGGTGTTCACCAGCGACACGAGCACCGCGACGTAGAAGAAGTACCGGTGCACGTTCTGCACGATCAGCGGCAGCCGGGTCTCCCCGGTGTAGCGCGCGTGCGGCTCGGCCACCGCGCACGCGGGCGGCGAGAACCACACCGAGCGGTAGTAGGCCTTGCGGTAGTAATAGCAGGTCAGCCGGAAGCCGAGCAGGAACGGCAGCACCAGCGTGCCGAGCGGGAGCCAGCTGGGGAAGGCACCGAACCAGTGCCCGAAGTGGCTCGATCCCTCGACGCACGAAGTGGAGACGCAGGGCGAGTAGAACGGCGTCAGGTAGTGGTAGTCCGGCACCCAGTACGCGGTGCGCACGAACGCGCGGATCGTCGCGTAGACGATGAAAGTGGCCAGCCCCAGCACAGTCAGCAGGGGCTGCAGCCACCACCGGTCGGTGCGCAGCGTGCGCTCGGCCAGGCGCGCCCGCCCCGGGGAGCGGACGCCGGTACCGGCCCGGCTGACGTCTTCGTCAGCGGGCGCGCTCACCGCTGATCGCGCTTGTAGCCGCCGACGCCTTCGTCATCGGCGCCGCTCCACAGCGCCGGGTCGTACGGGGTGTCCGGGACGGGTACCCGCTCCGCGGGTTTCGCCTGCACAGGGACCGCCTGCGGATGGTCGTCGAGTTCGGCGGTGTCGATGTCGAGCCGTTCGACGTCGTTGGCCAGCCGCCGCACCGCCGAGGCGTCGCCGTATCGGGAGCGCAGGGCGCCCACGCACTGCCGTAACTGGCCGATGGTGCGCCGCAGTTCGGAGAGTTCTGTGGTGGACATCGATAGCCTCCCTGGTGGGTGGGGCCGTGCAGTGCGGGCCGAGGAATCACCTCGTCCCTCACGACTCTGCCTCGCGTCGTGCCGTGTGACAAGTAGCACATTTGCCGGAGTGGCGCTGGGCGAGCGGAGAGTACTGGGGTAGGGGCGCAGATAGGGGCCGCTGGCAGAGGCTGCCGACGTCTTCCGCACCTAGGCTGCGAAGTGAGCGAGTCAAGGCGTTGGTGTGACACGTATCACTCGCGGGTTAGCCGACCGATTCGCTTCAAAGCGCCGTGGATACGCACGGTGACCACTCGGTGACAGAGCTTGCCGGGGCCACCGGCCCTGCCGGCCGAAAACTGCGACTCGATACCGAGGTCGTCGGACCACGGGAGGCCCATGGATTATTCCACGACGACGAACTGTGTTCGTCTTTACGTATCATTCATTCGGGAACAGAAACACCTGAACGGATCATTCGTTGATCACTGCGCTTTGAGTAATCTCGATTCAGTGCGCTGAGGGGGCAGTGCGATACCCGTACCGCTCCCTGGTCGACGGTCGGCCTGCGCCGTTGGGGGGCGATGTCGTGGTCTTCACGATCTTCTCGATGCCCGGATGCACCGACGCGGTGAAGCACGCCCGCGAGATCGGAAATCCGTCGAGAACCCGCCAGGAAAGCAGACTGCCGGGGATCGCCGCCGCGCGGTGAAGCACGACGGGATCCGCAGCGAAAACCAGTCTGCGAGCACAACCCAACCATCCGTGCGAAGTTCCGGCTCGGGCCGGTACCCGGCGACCGGGCGGGACGAGGGGAGCACGTCTGATTCGCATGTCCAGTACCGAAAGTTGTCAGATCGACACACCCGTCCCGGCCACTCCGTCCGGTTCCGGCGAGCTGGGATTTCCCGCCACGCACGCGCCGACGGTGATCCGGCTGTCCGGCTCGGTGGAGGTGGTCCGCGGCGGCACCGTCCGGCCCATCCGGCCGGGCGCGCTGCGCGCCGTGTTCGTCGCGCTGGTGCTCGAAAACGGCCGTTATGTGTGCCGCCAGCGGCTGCTCGATCTCTTGTGGGACAAGTGCCCGCGGTCGGCGCCGGTCAACCTGCGCGGCTGTATCTCCCGGCTGCGCCACGATCTCGCCGCCATCGATCCGGTGCTCGGCGCGTCGCTGGTGACGCTCAAGGGCGCGGGCTGCCACTACGCGCTGCAGATCCCGGACGCCGCGGTGGACGTCCGGCATTTCCAGCACCACGCCGAACGCGGTGATCAGCAGCGAAGAGCCGGCGACCGCTGGGGCGCGGCACGGCATTTCCACGCCGCACTGTCCGCGTGGTGCGGCCCGCTGGGCCCCGGATGCGCCGGGTCGAGCCGGCTGGACGCCCTGTTCGAGACCTACCACGAGCGGTGCCTCACGGTGCGCGAGCGATACGCCGAATCCCTGCTCCAGCTCGGCCATACGCTGGAGCTGGTACCCGGTCTCCGGGACCTGCTGCGCAGCGCGCCGTTGCGGGAAGGGGCCTGGTGCCTGCTCCTGCGCGTGACCTATCTCGGCGGGGATCTCGACGCCACCATGGGCGCGTGGCACGAGGCCGTCGCCACCCTGGCCGACCACGGTCTGAACCCTTCCGCGGAGATGGTCCGGCTGCACCTGGCGATCCTCCGCCGCGACGACGCGGCGATCCGGAATCCGTACCACATACCCGGTAGCCGGGCGCCCCGTTAGCGCGGATCGTCCACCAGGTTGTTCCGCCAGGCCCAGACGGCGACCTCGACCCGGTTGCGGGCGCCGATCTTCTGCTGCGCCGTGGTCAGGTGCCCTTTCACCGTCGAAAGAGAAAGGTGGATTTCCGCGCAGATCTCGGTATTGCTGAGCCCTTTTCCGGCCGCCGCGACGATTTCGCGTTCCCGTTCGGTCAGCACGTCCGGGCCCGGCCCGGCGCCCGATCGAATGCCTTTCAGTTTCGTCAGCAGGGTGAGCGTGATCTGCGGGGAGAGCAACGCGTCCCCGCGCACGGCCGCGCGTACCCCGGCGATCAGCAGCTCGGGTTCGGAATGCTTGAGAATGAAGCCGAGCGCCCCGTTGGTCAGCGCCTCGGTGACGTAGGACTCCAGATCGAAGGTGGTCAGGATGACCACCTTCGGCGCGGCGGGCAGCTCGGTGAGCCGGCGGGTCAGGGTCAGCCCGTCGAGCCGGGGCATCTGGATGTCCACCAGGCACACGTCCGGCTGAGTCTGCTTGGCCAGCCGCAGCGCCTCCACCCCGTCCCCCGCCTCGGCCACGACCTGGAGATCCTCGTGGCTGTCGAGGATGAACCGGAATCCCGCGCGGACGAGTTCCTGGTCGTCGGCCAGCAGGATCCTGATCACGGCCTGCGCACCGGCAGCATCGCCTCGACCTCCCAGCCGGTGTCCGACCGGCCCGCGTGCAGCTCGCCTCCGTGCAGCTGCGCCCGCTCGACCATGCCGATGATGCCGTATCCCCGGCGCCGCTCCGGGCGGCCCCGCGTGCCCGGCGCCCCGTCGTCGCACACCCGCACGCAAAGCCGCCCTGCGCCGGTGACAGCGATCTCGACGACGGCCCGGGTGGCGTCCCGCGCGTGCCGGCTGACGTTGGTGAGCGACTCGGTGACGATGCGCAGCGCGGAACTCTGCAGCTCGCCCGGCAGCCGTCCGGGTAGATCGATCCGCACGTCCACCGGCACCGCGCAGCGCCTGGCGGCCTGCGCCACGGCGTCGGCGAGATCGGTACTGCCCGGGCTCTCCTCGAACCGCAGGGTCTGGACGAGCTGACGGGTCGCTTCGAGTGCCGCAGTACCCTCGCGCACGATCAGCTCGACGAACGGCGAGCCGGTCCCGTCGTCCCGGTTCGCCCAGCGCTGCGCGTTCGCGGTGACCACGATGCTGGTCACGTGGTGCGCCACCACGTCGTGCACCTCGCGGGCCATCGCCAGCCGCTCCGCCTGGCGGGCCGCGGCGACCTCCGCGGCGGCGGCCCTGGCCCGATCGGCGACCCGGCCACGCAGGAACAGCCCGCCGAGCACGCTGCCCGCGCACAACGCCAGCCCGAATCCGGTGAGTTCGACCGGCCGGATCCCGGCGGCCACCCCGAGCATGCCGAACTGCACGCCCGACGCCGCGATCAGCACCGCGGCCGCGCCCCCGGCGGCCGTGGCCGGATTCGAGCCGATCACCTCGGCCGCGACGACCACGAGACTGGCCAGGCTGGCGACGTGGAGGCCCACCGAGCCGTGTTCGACGCTGGTGAGCAGCGCGCTGCCGATGATCACGGCCAGCGCGGCGAGGATCGCGACGCGCTGGGGATGCAGCACCGAGAGCACGGCGAGCACACAGGTGACGAGCATCTGCGTGACCGCGATGAAGGTGCCCGCGGTCCACGAGCTGGTGCCGGTGAGGTCGGCCGCGATCAGGACCAGCAGCACCACCGCGACCGGCCACTGGCGACGCACCAGCGTGGCCGCCGTCGCGCTCAGCTCACCCGACACCGCAGTGCTTTCCCTCCGTCCCCGGCCCGGCGGGACTGCCTCTCGCGTCACCAGGTAACCGGCAGCTTCCGCGCTCCGTAGACTACCGCGTACGGAGAGTACTCGGGTTCAGCGGCGACCGGCGCGAGTCCGGGGAACCGGCGGAACAGCCGTGGCAGCGCCGTTTCCAGCTGTGTCCGGGCCAATGGCGCGCCGAGGCAGTGGTGCAAGCCGTGCCCGAACGCGACGTGCGTCGCCCGGCCGCGCCGGATGTCCAGCCGGTCCGGATCCGGGGTGTACGCGGGATCGCGGTTGGCTGCCGGCAGCGAGCACAGGACGAGGCTGCCCTCGGGCACGGTGGTGTTCTGCAGCCGGATCTCCGCGGTGGTCAGCCGCAGCGTCGCCGAATGAACGACCGACAGCCAGCGCAGCAGCTCCTCCACCGCGGGCCGGACGGCCGCCGGGTCGTCCCGGACGAGCGCCAGCTGGCCGGGATGCCACAGCAGGGCCTGAGTGCCGAGCGCGAGCATGCTCGCCGTGGTCTCGTGCCCGGCCACCAGCACCAGGGTGGCGATGCCGGTCAGCTCGTCGCGGGTGAGTTCGTCCGGATGGTCGCGGACCAGCCTGCCCAGGATGTCGTCGCCCGGTGCGGCCAGCGCCGCCGCGGCCAGCGATGCCATGTACTCCCGGTTCTCCCGCGCCGCGGCCAGCCGGCTCCCGGTCTCCAGCGAGACGTCGAACAGGCGGCCCGAGCGGGCCTGGAACTCCGCGCGGTCGGCTTCCGGGACCGCGAACAGCTCGCAGATCACGAGCAGTGGGATCGGCATCGCGAACTCCGTGACCAGGTCCGCCGGCCGGCCCGCGGCGGCCAGCGCGTCCAGCCGGGCGTCCACGATCTGCTCGATGCGCGGCCGCAGATCCCGCATCCGGGCCTGGGTGAATTCCCTGGCCAGCAACCGGCGCAGCCGGGTGTGCTCCGGCGGGTCCTGCACCAGGATGTTGCCCGCCCGGGCCCGGGCGAGCTGCTCGGGCGAGGCCGGTTCGGCGCCGCGCCGGCGCGAGAAGTCAGCGGCGTTGCTGAAGCGGGTGCTGTCCCCGAGCACCGCGCGCACGTCCTCGTACCGGGTGACGAGGAAGGCCGGTTGCCCGAACTCGGTGTCCACAGTGGACAGCTCGGCCCGCGCACGGCAGGCGTGGAGTTCCGGCACCGGGTCGACCCCGCATCGCCGCATGTGCATCGGCATGTCCGGCATTCCGGGCTGGTCGGTCATCTTTGGCCCCGTTCCGCCAGCAGCGCCGTGACGAGCGGGAGCAGCTCGCCGAACGGGCAGGGCGCGCCGACGTTGTCCGCCCCCGTCCGCATGCTGTACCCGGCTCGCGGCTCGGCGATGCGGATGTGCGGCCGGGATTCGAGGCGCTGCCGGTGATCCCGGTAGGCGGCGCTTTCGAACCCGCCCGGCGGCAGCGAAGGCGCCAGCACGATCGGCGCGGTGGTGCATTGCAGCGCCAGCATGACCGGGGTGTCGCACTGGCCCAGCGCCAGCTTCGACAGGAAGTGCAGCGTCGCCGGGTACACGAGGATCACGGTGGCCCACTGCGCGATGTCCACGTGATCCGGGTTCAGCGGCTCGTCCGTCCCCCATTCGTCGACGAAGGCCTTGCGCCCGGTCACCGCGGTGAGCGTGGTCCTCGTCAGGAAGCGCAGGCTCTGGCGGGTGAGCGCGATCCGGATCGGCCCGCCGCCGGTGAGCGCCTCCAGCTCCAGCACCCCCGCGGGCAGCGCGGAGACGGCGGGCGCTCCGGTGCCGATCACCAGGAACCGTTGCCCGGCAAGCTGATCGGCGATCTCCGGGGGTGGTTCGGGCCGGGTCATCGGGGCGCTCCGACGGGGCGCGGTCCGCGGCACCGCGGCACCGGGCGGTGCCGGCGGCGGCAGCCGGGTAGGGGGGCGGTCATCGCCGATCCTCCTTCGAATGCGGGGCCACGGCGTCGCGGCACTCGGCGGTGACGCTGCCGGCAACCGGAGAGCCTCTGCGGGCCACGGCGTCGCGGCACTCGGCGGTGACGCTGTCGGCCACCTGGGAGCCTCAGCGCCACCCTCCTTCGGATCCGGACCAAAACCGCACCGCCGAAGGACACATCCACCCAGGCGCCCCCGGACGATCCCCGGCCCCGGCAGGCCGCTCCGGCTCCCGCGGAGTCCGTGAAGGGCCCCTTCACAGCTTTGGGCAGGGATAAGCGCGGCAGCCGCGCCTCCGCGACCACTCGGCGACGGCACGGCACCGCCAGGCGTCTCCCCCAGCCGCCCGGCAACCGCACGCATCGCCGCTCCCCTGCCCGGCGCCGGCCGCGCCGCACCCCCGGGCAGCCCATCACCCCTCCCCCTCCGGGCCGGCCGCGAGCCACAGCGGCGACGGCACCCGCCCCGGCCACGCGGCTCGCAGCAGGGTCAGGCAGACCCCCGCCTTGCCCATCATCAGGCCGGGCGCGTTGGTGCCGCTGACCTTGCCGAAGGTGAACCCCTCCGCCCGGATCCCGGTGCACAGGCCGCGCAGCAGGAGTGCCCGGTGCCGCGCCGCGAGATCGGCCGCCGGGTCGCCGTCGAGCACCTGCGCGGCGAGCGTGAGGAACTCGATCGAGCCGGCGGTGCCGTGGCACAAGGACTGACCGGGCAGCGCACCCGCCTCGGCGACCGCGGTCACCGCCGCCGCGGCTTCCTCCCGGAACCGTTGTTCGCCGGTGATCCGGTAGGCCAGCAGGCGCGAGATTCCGATCCCGGTCGCGCCGTGGCACCACAACGTCGGATGCCGCTGGCCGCTGCCGGTGTTGTCCGGGAAATCGCGCAGATCCCGCCACACCGGACGGCCGGGAATCCGGAGCGACGCGTCGTAGGTGAGGCCCCGCAGGCCCAGTTCCATGGCGGACGGGTCGTCGAACCGGTCGCCCGCGCGCAGCAGCGCCCAGCCGACTCCGGCGCTGCCGTGGGAAAATCCACCGAGCAACGGGTCGCCGGGGCGGGGCGCCCAGCCGACGCCACCGCCGGCGGGCACGGCCAGCTCCCCGAGCCGTTCCACGCACACCGCGGCCAGCTTCGCCAGCGTCGCCTGCTCGACCTCCGTGCGAGTCTCCAGTGTGGCGATGACCGCGAGACAGCCCGCGACGCCGGAGATCAGGTCCGGTGAGGTGGTGATCCGGACCGCGTCGTACAGACGTCCGGCGACGGCCGCTACCAGCGCGCGGTGTGCGTCGTCTGCCGTGCATCGGCCCACTTGGTCCACTGTGTACAGCGCGCCGGCCAGCCCGGCATAGGCGCCGAGCGGAAGGCTGCCACCGGACTCGGCGAAGCGCGTCAGCTCGGCGAGGACCGGCTGCAAGGCCCGCCGGCCGAGGTCGGCGTGGCGAGCGGACCCGGTGAGCGCCGCCGCATGCGTGTAGACCAGCGCCATACCGGCGAGCCCGTCGTAGAGCGAGGTGGTCAGCGGCTTGAAGGTGAGGGATTCGTCGGCGGCTCCGTCCAGGCCGATGCCGATCCAGGTGACGTCGTCGCGGCCGGTCAGCGCGCCTTCCGCCACCTGGTCCAGACCTGCTTCGGCCAGCTCGGCCACCGAGGAGCCCCCGGCCGACGGCACCGTTTCCCCCAAAGCGGGCGGGCAACCCGGCAGCGCGGACAGCGAGTCGGCGATGATCTGCAGCTGGACCGCGCGATGCGTGCCGCCGAGCCCGGCCAGGGTCCGCTCCACGTGACGGATCGGCGGCTCGGCCCAGTAATCCGGGGCCACCACGGTGTTCTCGGCCCGCAGATGCCGGGAATCGGCCCGGCAGGTGAAGCTGGGGATGTCGCCGGCGAGCAGCTGACGGCGTTCGGACTCGACCACCGGCGCCAGCGACGGCCGGTCGAGCACCGCGGTCCACAGCTTGTCGAGCAGCTCGTCCTGGTCCTTGCCGTCCCGCAGATGACGCGGGTGCCGGGCTTCGTAGAGGAACAGGTCGTAACGCCGGGTGTTGCGCAGGACCACCCGGATCGGCGTCGAGGCGAATTCCCCGACCAGCGCGGCGAATACGTCCCGATGCCCAGCGATGGCGTCGTAGGCCTCGGTGAAGCCGGACAGGATCGCCGGCGCGTGCGGCCCGGGCGTCGCGGGCACGCCGCCCACCGTGGGTCGCCCGGACGACTCGCCGAGTTCACGATGGCGCGCCTCGATCGCGGGCTCGTCGGTGAACGCGCCGGTAAGCCACGGCAGCGGACGGGCCGAGCGGCATCGTCCCCCACCGCCGATCGCGCTGAAGTCCGCCCCGGGGCTGACCCCGTCCCCGAATGCCCGCTGCGGCAGCATCGCCGTGGCGAGCACACTGCGCCCCAGCAGGTCCACGGCCCGGTCGTAGGCGCCGGTGGCCTCCGGACCCGGGGTGTCCGGCGGCTGGAAGACAGTCTCGAGGTCGATCGGCACCGGCTGATCGGCGGCCGCGATGAGATTGCCGGTGTGCAGATCGGTGGTGCCGAACACGTGCAGCACGGCCAGTACCGCGCCGAGCCGGCGGTAGAACCGGTCGAGCGCGGCCGGTTCCGCGGCATCCTCCCTCGCCACGTGTTCGCACCAGCCGTATCCGGGACGGGCCAGCACCTTCGCGGCCCGCAACCCGGATCCGGTCAGTCCATTGAGGACTTCGACGGCGCGGGCGTAAAGCTGCTCGGGCTCGACCGGCCGCGGCTTGTAGACCAGCCGGGAGCCGTCCTCGAATTCCAGCAGGCTCGCCGTCCGGCCGTGATGATGCCGGTCCCCCAGGCCCGGCCGGATCGCGACCAGCGGGCCCGCGTCCACCGGCAGCAGCTCCGTCTTCCGCACCAGGACGTGGTCCTGATCGAACCGGCGCAGCACCTCGCGACTCGACTCCAGCCAGGTGCGGCCCGCTTCGACGAGCATCCGGCCGAGCACCGGATACCGGCGCCAGAGCCCGGCGAGATATCCCGGATCGGCCAGGATCCGGGTGTCGTAGTCGAGGTAGCGATCCCGTGAGGTGGCACCCCGAAGCAGCCCGGCCTCCCGGAACCGGTGCACCTCGGTGATCAGCGGCCGGTGCACCACCGTGACGAGCAGGTCGTCCAGATCCATGGCCAGCGCCCCGAGCACCGTGGGCGCACAGGGATGCTTCAGCGGCGACCGGTGCAGCTCGACGGCGAGCCGCGCCGCATAGTGATCGGAGATCGGGCGGACCACCCCGGCGAACAGCAGCTCGTCGTAGGTTTCCCCGTACAGCCGGGTCTTCCGCGGTTCGTCCCGGGAAAACGGCATCGCCGCCAGCGCGGCGCGCAGCTCGCCCGGCCAGTCGGGCACCGTGTCCGCGGCGCGATAACTCACCGCGGTGATGAGCGTGGCGAACGATTCCGCGGTGTGCCCGGCCGCGCTCAGCCGCCGGTGAAAAGTCTTTTCGTCGAGATACGCGGAATCCCGCCACCGGCGCATTTCGCCGGGATCGGGTTCGGCGCCGTCCCGGGGCACGGCGATCCGCTCATGCAGAAAACTCGACCTCGCCACGCTTCCGGGAATCACCGGTGTTCTCCCTTCTCCGAGGCCGGCCCGGGCGGACGGGCCCGGGCCGGCCCGGCGCATTCCGGACAGATCAGCAGTTGCACTCCGCGGTGAGGGTGCAGATGAAGCCGCTGCTCAGCAGCGACGGCGTGCGGGTCTCCCGCAGCTCGTCCGCGGCCAGTTCACCGAAGCCGGCGCCCGCCCGGTCGGCGAACTGCTCACCCGTGTCGGCAAAGGAAATCTCGTTCATTTGAGTTTCTCCGTTCCCTCTCGGTATCGCCCGGCAGCATTGCCGAGCTCATTCCACGGTAAGGAGCGGAAGTACAGCGCGAGTACACCGTGCGTACATCGGGCCGCGCCGGTTCATTCGTCGGCCAGCGCCGCGACCACGGAAATCCTGGTCGCATTCCGGGTGGGCAGCAGGGAGGCGAGCGCGGCCGCCGCCCCGGCTCCGGCGACGAGTGCGATCAGCACCCCCCACGGCACGGTCAGCGTGATCCGGGTGTTGATGACGTGCGCCGCGGCGAGCCCGAACGCCGTGCCGAGCACGACCCCGAGCACCCCGCCGATCAGCCCGAGCAGCAGTGCCTCGGTGGTCAGCATCCCCCGGATCTTGGCGATCGGGAACCCCAGCGCACGCAGGACCGCGGTCTCCCGGGTCCGTTCGAGCACCGACAGCGTCATCGTGTTGGAAATACCCAGCAGGGAGATGACGATCGCCAGCGCCAGCAGCGCGGTGACGAAGGACGTGACCTGGCCGAGGGTCTGGGCGAGCTGGTCGTGCGCGTCGTAGGTGGAGGTGACCCGCGCGGTCGGGAAGGCCGCGGTGGCCGCGTCGACCACCGCCCTGGCGTCGGCCGGGCTGGTCCCGGCGGCGAAGTCGACGAGGACCAGCGCGTCACCGGTGCCGGGGAACAGCGCGTCGAACCGGTCCGGGGACACGATCGTGCGGGGCACCGCCGGTCCGGTCACCACCGCCGCGACCGGCATCGCGACGGTGCGGTCCCCGATCCGGAAGCCGACGGTGTCCCCGGCCCGCACCCCGAGGTCCTGCGCCCGCTCCGGCCGCAGGGCGACCCCGCCGTCGCGGAGCCCGTCCAGCGATCCGCTGAGCACCTTCGGCCGGATCGCCCCGGCGAGGGTGCTCACCATGGTCTCGCCGTCCTTCGCCACGGCCGGCGCCTCGCGGACCTCGGTGACGACCGCGCCGGGAGCCGCCTGCAGCTGCCCGGCCACCGCCCGCGGGATGACCGGCCCGTTGTTCGCGCCGGGACGCTGGATCAGGAAGTCCGCGGGCAGCGCCTGCCCGATGCCGACGTCCACAGAGGACTCCAGCGAACTCGTGATCACGGTGATCCCCGCGGTCAGCGTGATCCCGATGACCAGCGCCAGCGCGGTGGTGGCGGAGCGGCGGGGCTTGCGCAGGGCATTGCCGGCGGCGAGCCTGCCGGGCACGCCCAGCGCCCGGCGCAAGGGGAATCCGGCCGCCCGCACCAGGATCCGGACCAGCGCCGGCCCGGCCGCCACCGTGCCGAGGAAGAACAGGATCCCGCCCAGCCCGACCAGGACCAGCCCGGACTGGCCGTTGCCGCCGGACAGCCCGGCCAGCGCGGCGAGCAGCCCTGCCACGCCGAGCCCGGCGGCGAGCACCCGGCGCACCCAGCCCAGCTTGCCGCCCGCCGAGGGCTCCTGACCCGCGGTCAACGCGCTGACCGGTTTCGTCGCGGTCGCCACCCGGGCCGGGACCAGCGCGGCCCCCACCGTCGCGAGGGTGCCCGCGGCGAAGCTGAGCAGCAGCGCGCCCGGGCCGACCGAGAGGGAGTCCATCGCGACCGCGCCGCCGAGGGAGTTCACGATCGGCATGAGGAGCCAGGCGACCCCGACGCCCAGCGCGCTCCCGAGGAGCGACGCCACCGCACCGACGATCGCGGACTCGGCGAGCACCGCGCGGAACACCTGCCCGCGGGAGGCACCGAGGCACCGGGTGAGCGCGAGTTCCCGGGTCCGCTGCGCGACCAGGATGATGAACGTGTTGTAGATGACGAACCCGGCCACGAACAGGGCCACGATCGCGAACAGCACCAGCCCGGCGCGCAGCACCACCGGATCGACACCGCTGCCCGCGGCCTGGTCACGGGCGAAGTCCTGGCCGTCGACGACCCGGTACGGCCCGTTCCCGATCGCCGTGCGCATCGCGGGGACGAGCGCGGCGGGGTCGGCACCGGCGACGTCGATCTCCGCGTAGCCGGTCTTCCCGGTGACCGCGCGGGCGTCCGCTTCGGTGAAGCCCATCGCCCCGTGCAAGGAGAAATCCCCCTGCCCGCGCACGTTTGCCGTGCCGGACACGCGGAACTGCCGCGGCTGCCCGCCGGCGAAATCGAGCACCGACACCGTACCGCCGATCTGCACGCCGAGCGCGGTCGCGGTCTGATCGGCGAGCACCGTCTCCCCGGCGGCGGGCAGCCGGCCGCCGGACAACGTCGTCCGCAGGGTGGTGGAGAAGCCGACCGGCGCGTCCCGGCGCGGACGGCCGTCGGCGCCGAGCACGGTGACGTCCCCGCTCACCATGCCGTCCGCCTGGCGCACTCCGGGGAGACCGGCGATCCGGCCGAGCGATTCCGGCGGCAGCGGGCGCAGCTGGTTCTCCGTGGTGGCGACCGCGGACACCTTGGCCGCGTTCCCGACCACCTGACTGTCCACAGTGGCCTGAAGAGTGTCCCCGAGCACCAGCGTGCCCGCGACGAACGCGGATCCGAGCAGCGTGGCGAGCGCGGCCAGCAGCATCCGCCGGTAGTTGCCGCGCAGATTCGCCAGGAGCAGCCGCTTCACCGGCGGACCGCCCGTCCGAGCGCCTTCATGGTGTCGAGCACCTGTTCCTCGGTGGGGCGCAGCAGCTCGCCGGCGACCAGGCCGTCGCGCAGGAAGACCACGCGATCGGCGCAGGCCGCGGCGAACGGGTCGTGCGTCACCATGACGATCATCTGCCCCAGCTCCCGCACCGAGGCCTGCAGGAAGCGCAGCACGTCGGTACGGGACACCGAATCGAGGTTGCCGGTCGGCTCGTCCGCGAAGATGACCTCCGGCCGGGCGATCATCGCGCGCGCCACCGCCACCCGCTGCTGCTGGCCGCCGGACATCTCCGAGGGCCGGTGGCCGAGCCGGTCGGTGAGGCCGACGATCCGGACCACGTGGTCGAACAGCCGTTCGTCCACCGGTTTCCCGGCGATCTCCAGCGGCAGCAGGATGTTCTCCCGCGCGGTCAGTGTGGGCAGCAGGTTGAAGCTCTGGAAGATGAACCCGATCCGGTCCCGGCGCAGCGCGGTCAGCCCGGCGTCGTTCAGCTGCTCCAGCTTGGTCCCGTGGATCTCCACACTGCCCGAGGTGACCGAGTCCAGCCCGGCCAGGCAGTGCAGCAGCGTGGACTTGCCCGAGCCCGACGGTCCCATCAGCGCGGTGAACATCCTGGGGTGGAACGACACGTCGACCCCGCGCAGCGCCTCGACGAGGCCGGGCCCGGTGCCGTAGCTCTTGCGGACGCCGCGCGCCCGGACCGTGGCGGTGGTGGTGGCCTGCGGTGGGCTCGACAAGTTGGTGTGGATCACGGCACCATGGTCCGGCGCGGGGGCGTCGCGCACACCGGCCTGCGGGCCGGTCCTCCCGGCCTGGAGGCCGGAATTCCGGTGCTGCACGCTCGTCCGGATGGCGAGGCGAAGGGGGATCATGGGGAAGCCTGCACTGCCCTGCGGTTCGTGGCCGACACCGCTGACCTCCGCGGCGGTGACCACTGCGGTCGCCGGTACTGGGGAAGCCGTTCCCGGTACGGGTGTGTTCTGGGCCGAGATGCGGCCGGACGAGGCCGGGCGCACCGTGGTGCTGCGCCTGCTTGACGACGTCCGATCCGAGGTGCTGCCCGCGGGCACGGACGTGCGCAGTTCGGTGCACGAGTACGGCGGCGGCGCGTGGTGGCTCCACCCGGGCAGCCCGGGTGCGGTCTGGTACGTCGACGGCGGCGACCAGCGGGTGCGGGTCCTCGAAGCGGACGGCGAGCTGGTGCCGCTGACCCCGGAACCGGCGTTCCCCCGCGCGGATCGCTACGCCGACGGGCACGTCAGTCCCGACGGCAGCTGGCTGGTCGCCGTGCGAGAGCGGCATCAGGTGCCGGGCGGCCCGCCGGATCAGGTGAGCAACGAGGTGGTCCGGCTCCGCGCGCATGTCCCCGGCGAGCCGGAAGTTCTCGTCACCGGCTCGGATTTCGTTGCTGCGCCCCGGATCTCCCCCGACGGGCGGCAGCTGGCCTGGCTCGCCTGGGATCATCCGTCGATGCCGTGGGACGATGTCCGGCTGCAGGTGCGCGACCTGGCCTCGGGCACCGAGTCCGTGGTCGCCGGCGGGCCGGGGGAAGCGGCCGCGGAACCACAGTGGCAGCCGGACGGTTCGCTCACTTTCCTCTCCGATCGCACCGGATGGTGGAACCTCTACCGCTGGACACCCGGCCACGGCGTGACCCCGCTCGTGATGCTCGACGCGGAGATCGGCGTGCCGGGCTGGTCGCTGGGTGGTTCGCGCTACGCCGTCCTCGATGATGGCCGGATCGTGTACGCCTGTTCCCGGACCGGGTCCGACTCGCTCACCGTGCAGTGGCCGGATGGCGGAAGGACCGAGCTGGACCTGCCGTTCACCGCGATCCGTTCGGTGCGCGCGGACGGCCCGGCGGCCTTCGTGTGCGTCGCCGGCAGCCCGGCGACGGAGCCTCTGGTGTACCGCGTGACGCTGTCCGGGGACGGCGCAGAGGCGAGCGCCTTGCAGCCCCGCCGGGAACTCGGCCTGGCCCCCGCGGACATCTCCGTCCCCGAGCCCGTCGACTTCCCGTCGGTCGATCTGGCCGGCGCGCCCCGCACCGGCCACGCACTGTACTACCCACCGGCCGGTCCCTGCCGCGCGGCCGAAGGCGAACTGCCACCGCTGCTGGTGGTTCTGCACGGCGGGCCGACCGCAGCGGCGATGCCGGTCTTCGACGCCGGCCTGCAGTACTGGACCAGCCGCGGCTTCGCGGTCGCAGACGTCAACTATGCGGGTTCATCCGGGTACGGCCGGGCCTACCGAGAGCAGCTACGTGGCGCCTGGGGTGTGCTGGACGTAGCGGATTGTGTTGCCGTGGCACGGCTTCTGGCCGGCACTGGGCGCGTCGACCCGCGCAGGATGGCCATCCGCGGCAGCTCGGCGGGCGGCTTCACCACGCTGGCTGCGCTGGTCGCGGAGGACACCCCGTTCTCCGCCGGCGCCGACCACTTCGGGGTCGCCGACCTCGAAGCGCTGGCCGGGGAGACGCACAAGTTCGAATCGCGCTATCTGGAAGGCCTCGTCGGCCCCTACCCCGCGGAGCGGGAACGCTACCGCGCGCGTTCGCCGATCACCCGGGTGGACCGGTTGCGCACCCCGCTGATCGTGCTCCAGGGGGACGAGGATCCGATCGTGCCGCGCGCTCAGTCGGAGATGCTGGTGAACGCCCTGCGCAAGCACCGCGTTCCGGTGGCCTACCTGAGGTTTCCCGGGGAGCAGCACGGATTCCGGCAGGCCGCGAACGTCTGCCGCGCGCTGGATGCCGAGCTGTGGTTCTACTCGCGGATCTTCGGCTTCCCCGCGCCACCGGACGTCGCACCGGTGGAGATCGAGAACCTCTGAGCGGACCTGCCCTTCGGTGCGCCCCCGGTGCGGTGGGCGGGCAGTCTTTCTGAATCGATTTTGTTTCCCAGGGGTTTCCAGGCTACGGTGGTAACCGTCACGTTCCAGCGACGCCACCGCCGCCGTCCCGCGAACCCCATCATTCGTGAGCCGGGAGCCGGAGATGAGCCACCCGACCGTCGCTGTCCATCCTGTCGTCGCCGAAGTCACCGATCGTATCGCCGCACGGAGCGCGGAGACGCGCGCGGCGTACCTCGCCCGTAGCGCCGCCGCCTACGAAGAGGGACCCGTACGGCGCGGCCTTGCCTGCAGCAACCTCGCGCACGGATTCGCCGCGATGGAGGGCGTGGACAAGCAGGCGCTCCGACAGCTGCGCGCACCCGGTGTGGCGATCGTGTCGTCGTACAACGACATGCTCTCCGCGCATCAGCCGATGCAGGACTACCCGTCGTGGCTGAAGAAATCCGTGCGTACGGCCGGGGGCGTCGCGCAGTTCGCCGGCGGTGTGCCCGCGATGTGCGACGGCATCACACAGGGGCGGACGGGCATGGAGCTGTCCCTGTTCAGCCGCGAAGTGATCGCGATGGCGACGGCGATCGCGTTGTCGCATGACATGTTCGACGCGGCGCTGTTGCTGGGCGTGTGCGACAAGATCGTGCCGGGGCTGTTGATCGGGGCGCTGTCGTTCGGGCATCTGCCGGCGATCCTCGTGCCGGCCGGGCCGATGAACTCGGGCCTGCCGAACAAGGACAAGGCAGCCGTGCGACAGCGGTACGCGGAGGGCCTCGCCACCCGCGAGGAGCTGCTCGACGCCGAAGCCGCGTCGTACCACTCGGCCGGCACCTGCACGTTCTACGGCACCGCCAACTCCAACCAGATGGTGGTGGAGGTGATGGGCCTGCACCTGCCGGGCGCGAGCTTCGTGCAGCCGAACACCCCGCTGCGCCAGGCCCTCACCGAGGAGGCCGGGCGACGCGTCGTCGCGCTGTCCCGTGGCGAGGAGTACACGCCGGTTTCGCAGGTGCTGGACGAAAAAGCGTTCGTGAACGGCATCATCGCGCTGCTGGCCACCGGCGGGTCGACGAACCACACGATGCATCTGGTCGCGATCGCGGCGGCTGCGGGGATTCAGCTGAGCTGGGACGACTTCTCGGACCTGTCTGCCGTGGTTCCGTTGCTGGCGCGGGTGTACCCGAACGGCAGCGCGGACATCAACCACTTCCACGCCGCCGGCGGGATCCAGTTCCTGGTGGGCACTCTGCTCGACGCCGGTCTGCTGCACGAGGATGTGCACACGGTCGCGGGCTTCGGGCTGCGCCGCTACACGCAGGAACCGATCCTGTCCGACGGCGAGCTGGTGTGGCGCGATGTGCCCACGCGCAGTCTCGACGAAAAGGTGTTGCGTCCGGTGTGGCGTCCCTTCGCGTCGGACGGCGGATTGCGAATGGTGGCAGGGAATCTGGGCCGCGCGGTCACGAAGGTGTCGGCTGTCGCGCCGGAACACCGCGTCGTGGAGGCGCCGGCGCGGGTGTTCACGACGCAGGAAGAGTTCACCGCTGCGTTCCGGGCCGGGGAGCTGGATCGGGATGTGGTCGTGGTGGTGCGGCAGCAGGGCCCGCAGGCCAACGGGATGCCGGAGCTGCACGGCCTGACGCCCGCGCTGGGCGTGCTGATGGATCGCGGATTCCGCGTCGCGCTGCTCACCGACGGCCGGATGTCCGGCGCCTCGGGCAAGGTCCCGGCGGCGATCCAGGTGACGCCGGAGGCCGCGGTGGGCGGCCCGATCGCCCGGATCTGCGACGGCGACCTGATCCGCTTCGACGCCCGGACCGGCACCCTCGATGTGCTGGTCACCGACGATGAGCTGGCCGCCCGCGCCCTGACCGACGCGCCACCGTCGGAAGCGGCGTGGCACGGCACCGGACGGGAACTCTTCGGCGCGCTGCGGCGCGCCGTCGGACCGGCCGACCAGGGCGCGAGCGTTTTCGGCGCGCTCACTCCGGAACTGGACCTCGCCCGGGGAGTTCCGGCGTTCGGCCAGGGAACAATGACAGTGCCCTCGTACGCGCTCCACACCCAGGAGGTCGGTCAGTGACCACCGGCACGGACTTGCTCACCCTCTCCCCCGTCATGCCCGTTGTGGTGATCGACGACGTTGACGACGCGGTGCCCACGGCCCGTGCTCTGCACGCCGGCGGGATTGGGGTGATCGAGCTGACGCTGCGTACGCCGGTCGCGCTCGACGCGATCGAGCGCGTGGCCACCGAGGTCCCGGACATCGTCGTCGGCGCGGGCACGGTGACCTCGCCGGAGCAAGCCCGGCAGGCCGCCGACGCGGGCGCGAAATTCCTGGTGACCCCGGGGTGCACGGACGCTCTGCTGGACGCCGCGTTCGCGACCGGTCTGCCGTTCCTGCCGGGTTCGAGCACGGTGTCGGAAGCCATGCGACTCGCCGAGCGGGGGTTGCGTGCGCTGAAGTTCTTCCCGGCGGAGGCCAGCGGGGGCGCGGCGTTCCTGAAGTCGATCGCCGGTCCGCTGCCTCGGCTGCAGTTCTGCCCGACGGGCGGCATCACGGTGTCGTCGGCGCCGTCCTACCTCGCACTGCCGAACGTCGGCTGCATCGGCGGCTCGTGGCTGACCCCGGCGAAACTGCTGGCGGCCAAGGACTTCGCTGCGGTCGAGAAGCTGGCCGCGGAGGCTGCCACCCTGCGCTGAAGTCGTTGGGGGACCCGTCGCCTTTTCATTGGGGCGGCGGGTCTTCGGGCAGCGGGGCTTCACAGCGGCCTTCGCGTGTCCTGGTTGGCACGCCCTGATTCGCGCGCCCGGCTTTCGCGCGTCGGGCCTCCGCACCTGACTTTGCGCGCCCGACTTCACACATCCGGCTTTCGCGCGTCGGGGTTCTCCACACGAGGCTCAGCGATCAGCCGCACGCACCCGACCTTCACTCAGCGAGAGCCTCCGCACGAGGCTTTCCACGCCCAGCTCTGCATACCCAACCTTCGTGCGCCGAAGGCCTCCACATCGGACCTCACGCGCCCGCATTCGCGCGCTCGGTCTTTCGCGCACTCGGCCTTTCGCGCACCGAATCTCCACCGGACTTCGCTCACCCGAGTTCACGCACCCGACCTTCGCACGCATCCGGTTTCTATTCCCGGTTTCGTGTACGTGGCTTCGCGCCCTGCCTCGTATGCCGGGGGCTTCATGGGCATCCGGTTTCACACTCCCGGCTCCCACGCGTCCGGCCTTCGCGCGCATCAGGTTTCGCACTCCACCTTCACGCGTCAGGTCTTTACGCATCCCGGCTTCACACGTCTGACCTTCACTCACTCGGTCTTTCGTGGACTCGTCATCGCGTATCGGACCTTCGCACACCGGTCTTTGCGCGTTCGGTTCCTCCGCGCGTTCGTTTCTTCGTATCCGGGTTCTCCTTGGCTGTGCGCCGGTCTCCGTGTGCCCTATTCCTTTATGCAGGTACCGTTCCCCCGTTCCCCCGTTCCCCCGGCCCGTGGTCAGTCGATCGCCGCGTCGTCGAGCAGCGTGGATTCCGCACCGAACTCGCGAAGCTCGTCCCGGATCACGGTGTAGGCCAGCCCTTGCGGATACCCTTTCCGCGCGAGAAACCCGAGCAACCGGCGGATCGCGGTCTGCTCGTCGACATTTCCAAGGGACCCGAGCCGTTTGCGTACCAGCTCGCGAGCGCGTTGTTCCTCGGCGTCCCGATCGACCTCCTCCGCGGCCTGTGCGGCGATCTCGCCGTCGACGCCCTTGCGCCGCAACTCCGCGACGAGCGCGGTGCGGGACAGTCCCTGGTAGGCATGCCGGTTGCGTACCCAGGCTTCGGCGAACTCGGCGTCGTTGACGAGACCGGCCCGGTCGAGCTTGCCGAGCAGGGTTTCCACGGTGTCGCTGTCGAAACCCTTGCGCTGCAACGCCTGCCGCAGCTCCTCGACGGTGCGGGGACACGCGGCGAGGAGGTCGAAACAGACCTCCTTGGCCTTTTTCGCCCGCTCCTCCGGCGGCAGCTCCGCCGGTTCGACCTTCGGCATCCTGGCCACGACCGCACTCCCGTTTCCCGGTCCCGCCGTTCCCGGCGACACCCTCACCTCAGGCTCCGCTTCCACCGTTCCGGCCTCGACCACCGCGCCCGCCGACAACGCACCACCCGGCCACGCCCCCGGCACCTTCGCCGAAAACCAGCCGCGGCACCGGAACGCACGACCGCGGCCGCAGCTGCCACGACCGGCACACCCGCCGAGCCAGGCCGGACCGGCAGAGCACAGCCGCCCGCAGCCGCCGGGCAGGACCACATCCGGAGCCCGGGGAGGAATCCGGCCGAACCCCTCCCCTCCCCGGATCAGAAGTCGACGGGGGCGGGCGCCGCTTCGGCTTCGGCGTCGAGCTGCGGGCCGATGCCGAGCTTCTCCTTGATGCGCTTCTCGACCTCGTTCGCGATGTCCGGGTTGTCGCGCAGGAAGCGGCGGGCGTTCTCCTTGCCCTGGCCCAGCTGGTCGCCCTCGTAGGTGTACCAGGCGCCCGACTTGCGCAGGATGCCCTGGTCGACGCCCATGTCGATGAGCGAGCCCTCGCGGGACACGCCCTGGCCGTAGAGGATGTCGAACTCGGCCTGCTTGAACGGCGGGGCCACCTTGTTCTTGACCACCTTGACCCGGGTGCGGTTGCCGACCGCCTCGCCGCTGTCCTTGAGCGTCTCGATGCGGCGCACGTCGAGCCGGACCGAGGCGTAGAACTTCAGCGCCTTGCCACCGGTGGTGGTCTCCGGCGAGCCGAACATCACGCCGACCTTCTCGCGCAGCTGGTTGATGAAGATCGCGGTGGTGCCGGAGTTGGACAGCGCACCGGTGATCTTCCGCAGCGCCTGGCTCATCAGGCGGGCCTGCAGGCCGACGTGCGAATCACCCATCTCGCCCTCGATCTCGGCGCGCGGTACGAGCGCCGCGACGGAGTCGATGACCAGGATGTCGAGCGCGCCGGAGCGGATCAGCATGTCCGCGATCTCCAGCGCCTGCTCCCCGGTGTCCGGCTGGGAGACCAGCAGCGCGTCGGTGTCCACGCCGAGCGCCTTCGCGTACTCCGGGTCGAGCGCGTGCTCCGCGTCGATGAACGCGGCGATCCCGCCGTTGCGCTGCGCGTTGGCCACCGCGTGCAGGGCGACGGTGGTCTTACCGGAGGATTCCGGGCCGTAGATCTCGATGACCCGGCCGCGCGGCAGGCCGCCGATCCCGAGCGCGACGTCCAGCGCGATCGCGCCAGTGGGGATCACCGCGATGGGCGGGCGGGTGTCCTCGCCGAGGCGCATCACCGAGCCCTTGCCGTACTGCTTGTCGATCTGCGCAAGGGCGAGTTCGAGCGCCTTGTCCTTGTCGGGTGCTGCTGCCATGGAAGTCCACCTCGCTGGTTGGGGCCTGTGTGTGTTCGGTTGTCCGGCGAGCCCGCCTGAGGAGTCGGGCTCCGGTCCGACGCTACGGGGAGGGACCGACAATTCCCGGCGCGGCGACCGATCTGTGGATCGCTGGCCCCGTTGCGGACAACACCATAGACGAACAGATGTTCGAGGATTTCAGCGACACGCCCGGCCCCTGCGGATTTTTCGCCGCGCCGCCCGAGCCCCGGGGAAGCCGCAGGTCAGCGCCGTTCCGGCGGGACGTCGAAGGCGGCGCAGACCGCGCGCCAGATCTCCTTGGCCGGGATCCCCGCCGCCAGCGCCTGTTCGACCGTCCGGCCGCCGAGCCCGCTGAGCACATGGTCCTGCGCGAGCACATCGGCGCGGCCGGGTCCGAATTCCTCGGCCATCAGCCGCCGGAACACCGTGATACGCATCGGCCGAATGCTAGCTCCCGCCCCGGCGCCGGGGATCACTCCCCCGGCTGCACGCTCTGCTCGAAGTAGTCCGCCGGCGCGCTCGGCGTAGTCGCCTGGTCCCCGGAATTCACCTGATAGAGGAACCCGGCGAGCGGCCGGTCCTGCACCGTGAACACGAGCACCGCCGAGGTCTGCCCGACCGCCGAGGCGTAGTGCCCCTGCAGGCCGTTGCCCTTCCAGTCCGCTTCGACGCGGTCACCGGCCGCGGAGCCAAGCAGCCCGTCGGTGTAGGTCTTCAGATCCGCTGCCGACTGTCCTTGGATGTACGTCACTTGCGTACCCGCGCGACCCGGCGCCGCACACGTCGCAGCTGTCCCGAGGCTCTTCGCCGGTGCAGCCGGACCGTTGCCCGTACCGGCCTGGCAGCCGCCCGAATCGGCGACCTTCCCGGCGAGCTGACGCATGCACCCGATCAGCCCCGACGAGTCGGCCTGTCCCTGCGTACGGCACTCGTCAGCCGTGTACGTGTAGACGAACTCGTAGTGAGGAACACCGTGAGACCCGCAGCGAGCAACACCACGGCGGCTGCGGGGATACCGATCCAGAGCTTCCGGCGGCTCTTCTTCTGCGGCACAGCAGGCGTGTACGTCGGGAAGTTGGTCGGTGCCGGGAAAGGCGGCGCATACGCCGGGTAGTTGCGCTGTGGGGCAACGGGCGGCGCGCCTGCCGCCACCTGACCCGCAACGTTCTGTGTACGCATGGACAGTCCGTCAGGCGCCACGTGGTGCGCGCCCAATGCGACAGCTGTTTCCGACTGATCAAGGCTCGCGGGTGTCGGCAAAGTCAGTGTGAGGGGCCCTGCGCCGACCGCGGAGGTCCGTGAAGGGGTCCTTCACGGACTCAGAGTCTGTGAAGGGCCCCTTCACGGACCCGGGACAGGTCTGGCGGGCGCCGTCGATGATGACGCGGCAGCCACGGCTCTCTCTGCTGATCACGGGTCCTCGACCAACTTTGCCGGGACCCTCGTGCGGGTGCGTGAGCCGTACTTCGTCCGGCTGTTCGCCACCGAGCTGACGCGTAGTCTCGTCGAGCACCCGGCGCAGAATCGCGGCGAGTGCCTCGTTGACGGGCACAACGTCGGTGCCGAGCAGGAGCGTCTGCTCGTCAACGCGCCGTTTGGAGTTGGGCTCGAAACGCGTCGGGTCGAGCCGTGCGCGACGCTCGGCATCACGGCCCACCATGAGCGTGCCGTCCTCGCCCGCGAACACTGCGGACGGCATGGTGCCCGACCCGTCCGCTTCTACGACGCGAGGTAGCCTGCCGTGCGCGGAAAGGACGGCAACGGTGTTGGACGTCCCCAGGTCTACTGACAGGATCCGCACAGCAACTTCCCCTCAGGCTCGAACAGCGCTGGCGGAGATGCTGCCACGTACCCGGTCACAGTGTGTGCGGAGCGCGAAACTCGCGACGCGCCCGACTTGCGGCGAACGCAAAAGGTCCATCCCGGTGAAGACGAGGAGACCATGACAGAGCTCGCGGACAGGCCCCCGTTCGGGCAAACGTTGACGAGCAGTCCGTCGCACCCGCTGCGGGTGATAGCGAGCAAGCTGGCCGGATCCGGTTACGTACGCGCGGCAGCGCTGTTCCTTGCGGTAAGGCTGATCGGCGTCAGCGTGCTCGCCGCCATGGCTGCGCCGCGCGGCATGCCGTTGATCGAACGGCTGCAGTCCTGGGACGGCTGGTGGTACTTGCAGATCGCCCAGAACAACTATGGGGGCGTAAGCAACCCCACGGACGTTGTCGGGCTCCCGTACCGCGACGCGCCGTACGGCTTTTTCCCGCTGTACCCCTCCATGACCGGGCTGATCGCGGAGCTGCCCGGGATGTCCTTCGTCGCCGCGGGCATCATCCTGTCCACAGTCGCCGGGATCGCTGCAGCAGCAGCGCTGTACCGCATCGGCCGGCTGGTCGACAGCCCGCGTTCGGGACTGCTACTCGCTGTGTTGTGGGGCGCCGCGCCCATGGCGATCACGCAGAGCATGGTGATGACCGAAGCGCTCTTCACCGCGCTGGCCGCGTGGGCACTCGTCGGTGTCCTCGAACGCAACTGGTCTCTTGCCGCCGTTACGACGCTCCTCGCCGGGCTCACGCGGTCGACGGCCACCGTGCTGATCGCTGTCGTGGTCATAGCCGCGGCGATAAGCGTGTGGCGAAACCGGCAACGGTGGGCCGCCCTCGCATGCATCGTCACCGCGCCACTCGGCCTGCTCGGGTATTGGGCTGTGGTCGCGGCACAGATCGGCAGTGTGACCGGTTGGCAGGACATCGAACTCCGCGGGTGGAACACGCGTTTCGATGGCGGCGCCGAAGCGTGGGACTGGCTCACGCGCACGCTCTTCGGGCCGGGCAACGCATGGGAGACGCTCGTTTCGCTCGTGACGCTCGCCGCGGTCGTACTCGCCGTCGTCGCGGTGACCGGCCGCAGGATGCCGTGGCCGCTGGCCGCCTACGCGGCAGGCGTCGTGGTGCTGGTCCTGTGCAGTGCCGGGCTGCCGTTCCTGAAATCGAGGTTCCTCCTCCCCGGCTTCGCGCTGCTGCTCCCGATCGCGATCGGGCTGGCGCACCGCCGGACGTCCACGATGATCGTCACGACCACAGCGTTCGTGCTGGTCGGAGCCTGGTTTTCGGCCTATTCGCTGACCGTGTGGCAGTACGCGATCTAGGCCGTTTCGTCACCCACACGAGGGGATCCGGGGCGGGCTGCCCCCGGCGGGCCGCGGAAATTGTCGGGGGTGCCGCGCATGATGGATCCCGTGGCAACCGACGTCCTCGACCTCTTCTCCCCGGCGACCCGCACCTGGTTCGCCGGAGCCTTCGCCGCCCCGACGGCCGCGCAGGAAGGGGCCTGGCGGGCAGCACACGCCGGGCAGCATTCCCTGGTCGTGGCTCCCACCGGGTCCGGCAAGACGCTGTCCGCGTTCCTCTGGGCACTGGACCGGCTGTCGGTGGAACCGGCTCCGGCGAACCCGCGCGAGCGGTGCCGGATCCTCTATGTCTCCCCGCTGAAAGCACTGGCGGTCGACGTGCAGCGCAACCTGCGCGCGCCGCTGGCCGGCATCTCCCAGGCCGCGCGGCGGCTCGGCCTGCCGGTGCCGGAGATCGAGGTCGGCATGCGCACCGGCGACACCACGGCGGCCGAGCGCCGGTCGTTCGGGAAGACCCCGCCCGACGTGCTGGTCACCACGCCGGAGTCGCTGTTTCTCATGCTCACCTCGTCGGCGCGGGAATCGTTGACGGGCGTCGAGACCGTCATCGTCGACGAGGTGCACGCGGTCGCGGGCGGCAAACGCGGCGCGCATCTGGCGTTGTCGCTGGAGCGGCTCGACGCGCTGCTGCCCCGGCCGGCCCAGCGCATCGGGTTGTCGGCGACCGTGCGCCCGGTCGACGAGGTGAGCGCGTTCCTCGCCGGCGGGCGACCGGTCACGGTGGTGCAGCCGAAGCTCGCCAAGACGATCGAGGTGCGGGTGGAGGTGCCGGTCGAGGACATGGCCAACCTCGACGGTCCGGCCCCGTCGCCGATGGAGCGGCTCGACGACCTCACCTCGCTGTCCCAGCTCCCCGCCGAAGACGAGGACGGCGCGCAGGACGACGCTGCCGAGGCGCGTCGGCCGTCGATCTGGCCCGCGGTCGAGGAACGGGTGCTGGAGCTGATCCGCGCCCATCGCTCCACCATCGTGTTCGGCAACTCGCGGCGGCTCACCGAACGGCTCACCGCGCGGCTCAACGAGCTGGCCGCCGGAGAGACCGGGCCGGGCCCGGGCGAGGGGTTCCCGGCCGAAGCCGTCGGGCAGTCCGGCGTCACGACGGGTGCGGCGCCGGTGATCGCCCGGGCGCACCACGGGTCGATGTCGCGCGAGCAGCGCACCCATGTCGAGGAGGAGCTGAAGTCCGGGCGGCTGCCGTGCGTGGTGGCCACGTCGTCGCTCGAACTCGGCATCGACATGGGCGCGGTCGATCTGGTGGTGCAGATCGAGGCCCCGCCCACCGTCGCTTCCGGCTTGCAGCGCGTGGGGCGGGCCGGGCACCAGGTCGGCGCGGTGTCCTCCGGCGTGATGTTCCCGAAGTTCCGCGGGGATCTCGTGTCGTGCGCGGTGGTCGCGGAGCGGATGGCGGCCGGGGCGATCGAGGCGGTGCGCTATCCCCGCAACCCGCTCGACGTGCTGGCCCAGCACGTCGTAGCGATGGTGGCGCTCGAACCGTGGACCGTGCCGGAGCTGGCGGCGCTCGTCCGGCGGGCCGCGCCGTTCAGCTCGCTGCCGGACGACGCGCTGCACGCCGTGCTCGACATGCTCGCCGGCCGCTATCCGAGCGAGGAGTTCGGGGAGCTGCGGGCCCGGATCACCTGGGACCGGGTCGGCGGCGAACTGCACGGACGGCCGGGTTCGCAGCGGCTGGCCGTCACCTCCGGCGGCACCATTCCCGATCGCGGGCTGTTCACCGTGATGACGCCGGGAGAGGAGGGCAGGCCAGGGTCGCGCGTCGGCGAGTTCGACGAGGAGATGGTGTACGAATCGCGAGTCGGCGACACCATCCTGCTCGGCACCTCGTCCTGGCGGATCACCGACATCACCCATGACCGGGTCCTCGTCGTGCCCGCCCCCGGCCAGCCCGCGCGGATGCCGTTCTGGAAGGGCGACGCCGCCGGACGGCCGCTGGAGCTGGGGCGGGCGCTCGGCGCGTTCGTCCGCGAACTGTCCACTTCGGACACAGCGGGAGCACGTGAGCGGGCTGCCGCGGCCGGGCTGGACCAGCGGGCATGCGACAACCTGCTGGCGTACCTGGAAGAGCAGAAGTCCGCGACCCGGCACGTGCCGAACGACCGCGTCATCCTGCTGGAGCGCTACCGCGACGAGCTGGGCGACTGGCGGATCGTGCTGCACTCGCCGTTCGGCGCGCAGGTGAACGCACCGTGGGCGCTCGCGATCGCCGCGCGGCTGCGGGAGAACCGCGGGGTCGACGCGCAGGTGGCGCATTCCGACGACGGCATCGTGCTGCGGCTGCCCGATGCGCTGGACGCCGAGGGTGGCGAAGTCACCATCGGCGCCGACGACGTGCTGCTCGATCCCGAGGAAGTCGAGCAGCTGATCGTCGCGGAAGTCGGCGGCTCGGCAGTGTTCGCGGCGCGATTCCGGGAGTGCGCGGCCCGGTCGCTGCTGCTTCCGCGGCGTGATCCCCGTCGGCGCACACCGTTGTGGCAGCAGCGGCAACGGGCGTCGCAGCTGTTGTCGGTCGCCGCGAAGTACGAGCGGTTCCCCGTCGTACTGGAGGCCATGCGCGAGGTCCTGCAGGACGTCTACGACGTGGGCGGTCTGCGGGAGCTGATGGCCGACGTCCGGGCGCGCAAAGTCCGGCTGGTCGAAGTGGAGACGCCGGCCGCGTCGCCGTTCGCGCGGAGCCTGCTGTTCGGCTACGTCGGGATGTTCCTTTACGAGACCGATGCCCCGCTCGCCGAGCGGCGGGCCGCGGCGCTGTCGCTGGATTCCGCGCTGCTGGCCGAATTGCTGGGCACCGAGGCGATCCGGGAGCTGCTCGATCCCGAGGCGGTCGCCGAGGTCGAACGGTCGCTGCAGCGGCTCGATCCGGACCGCCACGCCCGTTCCGCCGAGGAGACGGCCGACCTGCTGCGGTTCCTCGGCGACCTGTCCGTCGCGGAGGCGGCGGAACGCGGGATCCGGCCGGAATGGCTGGCGGAACTAGCATCGGCGCGGCGCGCGATCCGGGTGCGCATCGGCGGCGAGGAGCGGTATCTGGCCATCGAGGATGCCGGGCGGGTGCGGGATGCGCTGGGCGTCGCGCTCCCGGTCGGTGTGCCCGAAGCGTTCACCGAACCGGTCGCCGATCCGCTCGGTGACCTGCTCGGCCGTTATGCGCGGACCCGCGGCCCGTTCCCCGCGGCGGCCGCCGCCGGCCGGTTCGGGCTGGGTACCGCGGTGGTCACCGGCGTGCTGGACCGGCTGACCGGCGAAGGCAGGCTGGTGCGCGGTGAGCTGAGCCCGGTCGGCCATCCGGACACCCACGGCGTCGGAGTCGAGTTCTGCGACGCGGCCGTGCTCCGGCGGCTGCGGCGGGCGTCGCTCGCGCGGCTGCGTGCCGAGGTCGAACCGGTGGAACCCGCGGCGCTGGGCCGGTTTTTGCCCGCCTGGCACGGCATCGGCGCACGAGTCCGGTCCGCGCCGACCGCCGATGACGTGCTGTCCGTGGTCGAGCAGCTGGCCGGTGCGCCGTTGCCGGCCAGTGCCGTGGAGTCGCTGATCCTGCCGAGCCGGTTGCCGGGCTACTCGCCGGCGCTGCTCGACGAACTCACCACGGCGGGCGAGGTCACCTGGGCCGGCTGCGGGGCGCTCTCCGGCGGCGACGGCTGGCTGGCACTGGCCCCGTCCGACGTGGCCGATCTGCTGCTGCCCGAGGTGGAGGAGAATCCGCCGGACAGTCCGCTGCACGAGGCGATCCTCGCGGCGCTGGAAGGTGGGGCGCTGTTCTTCCGGCAGCTCGTGGACCGCGCCTCGCCGCTGGTGGAAACCCCGCCGGACGATGGCGCCGTGGTGGCAGCGCTGTGGGATCTGGTGTGGGCCGGGCTGGTCACCGGCGACACGCTCGCGCCGCTACGAGCCCAGGTCGCCGGCGGTGGCGCGCACAAACCCCGCCGGGCCGCGCCCCGTGGCCGGTACGCGCGGATGCGGGCGGGACGCCCGGCCATGCCGTCCCGCACCGGCCCGCCGACCGTCGCCGGGCGGTGGGCGCTCACCCCGCTCAGGGAGACCGACCCGACCCGGCGTGCCCATGCGCGGACCGAGTCCTTCCTGGAACGCCATGGCGTCCTGACCCGTGGCGCCCTCGACACCGAGCGGGTCACCGGGGGTTTCTCCGGTATCTACAAGGTGCTGCGCGGGATGGAGGACGCCGGGCAGGTGGTGCGCGGGTACGTGGTCGAAGGGCTCGGTGCGGCGCAGTTCGCCGCCAAGGGCGCCGTCGACCGGTTACGCGCATCGTCCGGAGCCTCGCCGTCCGGACCGTCGCCGATGGACCGGGGTCACCAAAGCGCGGTGGTCCTCGCGGCTGCGGATCCGGCGCAGCCCTACGGCGCCGCGCTGCAGTGGCCGGCCGCGACCGGCGACACGAAACACCGACCGGCCCGCAAAGCCGGCGCCTTGGCCGTACTGGTCGACGGAGTACCTGCCCTGTACGTCGAGCGAGGTGGCCGT
This sequence comes from Amycolatopsis sulphurea, assembly GCF_002564045.1. NCBI lineage: Bacteria > Bacillati > Actinomycetota > Actinomycetes > Pseudonocardiales > Pseudonocardiaceae > Amycolatopsis > Amycolatopsis sulphurea. The sequence goes on from NZ_PDJK01000002.1 coordinate 160,444, forward strand.
TCCCTGCTGAGCTTCACCGAGGAACGGGCGCCCTTGCAGGCGGCCGCGGCCGCGCTGTCCACCGCGGTGCGCGAAGGCTGGCTGGGCCAGCTGGCGGTCCAACGCGCCGACGGCGAGCACGCCCTGACCTCGGAGCTGGCCGGAGTCTTGCAGGAAGCCGGTTTCCGGGCCACCCCGAAGGGGCTCCGTCTGCGTGCCTGACCCGATCGATCGCAGAAAGGATTCCGAGACGACGACAATCGCGCGCGGTTGATCCGCGCATACCCCGCCGGGCGGGCGATCCGCGGTCAGTAAGCTGCACGACGGCCCTTCGGTGAGCTAAGGACGTTGTGAACATGGCTATGCGCGAGCTGCGCTACTTCGGTGACCCGGTGCTGAAGTCCGTCTGCGAGCCGGTGACCTCTTTCGACGGCAAGACCGCGGCGCTGGTGAAGGATCTGCTGGACAGCGTGCAGCCGGAGGGGCGCGCGGGGCTCGCGGCGCCGCAGATCGGGGTCGGGCTGCGGGTGTTCAGCTACGACGTCGGCAAGGCGACGGGGTACGTCATCAACCCCGAGGTCGTGCACGTTTCCGAGGAGACGCGGGAGATCGGCGAGGGCTGCCTGTCCGTTCCCGAGCTGTGGTTTCCCACGGTGCGGCCGGACTACGTGGTGGTGCGCGGGGTCGATCTGCGCAACGAGCCGATCCAGGTCGAGGGCACCGAGGTGCTCGCCCAGTGCCTGATGCACGAGACCGATCACCTCGACGGCAAGCTCTACCTCGACCGGCTTACCCCGGAACGGAAGAAGCAGGCCCTGCGCGAAGCACGCGGCAAGGACTGGTTCTGGAACCGGTGAGTCACCGCGGCGACGGGATCTCCAGCCGTACCGTTTCCGGGTCGTCCGGTGCCGGGGCGGCGTGCAGTCCGGCCCGGAGCGCGGTGCGGATCATCGCGTCGTCGCCGGGGAGGCGGTGCGCGGTGAGCCCGGTGATCGACCGTGCCGCCGCCAGTACGGTCATCCTCGCCAGTAGTGCGGTGCCGATTCCCTGACGTTGCCAGGAATCCTCGACCAGGAGCGAGATCTCCGCGGTCCGGTCCGGCTGCGGGATGAGCCGGCCAAGCCCGAGGACGTCCCGGCCACAGACCGCGAGCACGCTCACGCCGCCCGGCGGCAGGAGCAGTTTGTGCAGCCAGTTTCGCGGCACGGTGCGGATTCCGGTGTGGTAGCGGCTGAACAACGTCGTGCTCGAACATCGCCGGTGCAGCTCGGCCACGGCTTCGGTGTCCCGGAGCGTGCCGGGGCGCAGGACGACCGCGGCGCCGTCACGGCGATCGAGCACGACAGCGCCCGACAGGTTGTCGCGCGCTGCGGTGAGGAGATCGATCAGCGTGGCCACGCGGGTCAGTTCGAGCTCGACGAACGGCGCCCAGCGGCGGCGGGCGACCAGCACTTTCGTTGTGTCGAGCGGGAAAACGGCCCGGTTCCCGCCTTCGGTGCGATCGGGGTTCGCCTCGGCGGCCGGGAGGAGGGTGACGAGGTCGGCCGCCAGTACTTGACGCACCGCTTCGATGAGCTGCGGAGGCGCGTCTACTGCTTGCTTCGCAGCGAGAAGCATGGCGGTTGGTGGATCCCGTAGTTCGTGCACGTCCGCTTCGACGATTCCTGAACAGGTGCAGCCCTCCTCCCGGATAGCGGCGGCAAGCACGTGCTTCGGCAGGCCGTCCGCCGGGCGTAGCACGATCTCGTCGAGCACCCCGCCGGGAACCGGGAACACGGTGAGCCCAAGGACGTTGCACTCCAGATCAGCCAGCCGGACGGCGATGCGCGCGAGCGTGCCGGGCCGGTCGTCCATCCGCACCCGGAGCCGCCACACCGGCATCACCGGTTCCGTTCCGGATGGAAGGGCCTGCGCCGTTCGTGCTCGGAATGTCTCCATGGCTCCACGATCCCCGTCGCGGGTAACCGGCCTGCTCCCCGAATGTTTCGCCCATGTCAGCAGTCACGCGCGATCGGTGATCCGGACGAAACATCCACCGGCGTTAACCGGTTGACCGGCATGCGATCGTCGATCTTCGTGAGCGAACAGGACTTTGCCACGCTCCGGGAACTCGCCGGGCTGGCCACTCCGATGGCATTACGGGTCGCGGTCACCTTGGGGCTGCCCGATCGGCTGCGCGGGGACGGTGCGGACATCGAGCAGATCGCGGCGGAACTCGGGGTTTCGCCGGTCGCGCTCGAACTCCTGCTGGGGCACCTCGGCACGCTCGGCGTCGTCGACCACGGACCCGGCGGCTACCGGACCACCGCCTATGGCGCGGCCTTGTGCGCGGACGCGGGCAACGGCCTGGCGAACCTCCTGGACCTGACCACCGCGGGTGGGCGAGCGGAGCTGGCCCTTACCGAACTGCTGCACAGCGTCACCACCGGCGAAGCCGGGTACCCCCGGCTGTACGGGCAGGATTTCTGGGCGGATCTCGCCGCGCAGCCGCGCCTGCGGGAATCGTTCGACCGGCAGATGACGTACCGGTTCCGGGACCAGGTATCGCAGATCGCCGCCGGGCACGACTGGGGCAGGTACTCCGGCATCGTGGACGTCGGGGGCGGGCGCGGCACTCTCCTCGCCGCGATCCTGCTCGCGCATCCCACGGTGCGGGGTCACCTGATCGACCTGGCCCCCACTGCCGCCGCGGCCGAGCGCACTTTCCACGGCCACGCCCTCGGCGACCGGGCACGCGTCACCGCGGGAAGCTTCTTCGACCCTCTCCCGGCCGGCGCGGACGCCTATCTGCTGTCCGACATCCTGCACGACTGGGACGACGAGCACGCCCACCGGATCCTGGCCCGCTGCGCCGAAGCCGCCACCGCCACCGCCACCGCCACCGGCCGCATCCTGATCATCGAACCGGTCGGCGGCCGCCGCGGGGAAACTGCCATGGACCTGGCCATGCTCACGATCTTCGGCAGCCGCGAACGCCGAGTCGACGAATTCCGCACTCTCGCCGCCGCCCACCGCCTGATCCTGGACCAGGTGACCGATCTGAGCGACCAACGGTGCCTGCTGGAATTCCGCCTCACCGACCACTGATCCACGACGGTTGCCGCCGCGCCCGGTTGCCGTTCCGCCCCGGTGCCCTTCCGCGGCACAACCCTTGCGAGACAACGCATCGGCGAGATCGATCGCGTCACCGCGCGAACCGCGGCCAGGCTCTCGGCCGCAGCGGGAGAAACGAGGCTCGGTGGCTCGGTGGCTCGGTGGCTCGGAGCACACCGGGCGACAATCGACCAGCCAACGAACCCGGAAATCCAGCAGCGCAAGCCCGACGGAAGAAGAAACCCCGGTTCAGCGGGTGGCCAGCCGGAGCAATGCCCAGAGCTGCGCGGACAGCTCGTGATCCCCCTCGGTATGGGTCGCTGTCACCGGTGTCCGGCCCCACAGCCAGAGATACACGGTGGCGGGAGAACCGGTGACCACGGCGTCCGCAGTATCCGCTTCGGACTGGGCACAGCGCCAAGCCTCGGTTTCGCCGGGGCCGGCGCGGGTGATCCAGCTGTGGCCTCCCGTGCGGAAACCCCCGGCGCGGTAACCCTCGGTGTGAAAGCCCACGGTGCCGTGACGGGTACCGGAGATGCCCATGGTGGTGAGGCGGTGTCCAAAGTAGAGAGTGAGCGCCTCGTCCACGCCGTCGGTGGCCAGGTCTTCCGGGACCGACGGGACGCCGATGGCCGCGGCGCGTTCGGCGTCCACCCGGTGGATCAGGGTTTCGTGCAGGGCGCGGCGGCGCCAGAAACCGTACGTCGGATCGGCGGGCCACCAGGTGGCGGCGCGGGTCCCCGGGTCGTGCGCGGCCAGCTCGGCGGCCAGCTCCGCGTGCCCGGACTCGTAGAACCCGGCCACGGACTCGCCCGCGGCCGGAGCCGTCTGCCATCGCCCGGGACGGCGGCCCCGGCGCAGCCACGCCACCGCGTACCGGTGGATGCTGCCGACGTGCTGGAGCAGATCGTTCAGCGTCCACCCGGGGGTGGCCGGCACGGGAACGTCCGGCGACGCCGCGTGGGCCACCTCGCCCAGCAGGCGGGCCTCGATCCGGAACGCCTCGAGCAACCGGCCGTGATCGACCGTGCCGAGTTCACGCGACATGGGCTTCGCCGGAGATCGGCAGGCCGTGCACGACCCGGCGGACCAGCTCGAGGAACCGGCCGGTGGCCTGCAGCAGAGCGGCGGCCGATTCGGCGGTGACGCGGCCGGTGATGCCCGCCTCGGCGGCGGCCCTGGTCTCGGAGTTGGCGGCGAAGAACGCCGACCAGTCCCGCAGCTCGGGTGCCACCGCGTCGAGCAGCACCCAGCCGCTGGCCGGGCGGCCCCGGCCCCGGCGCGGCCGCCCGCGGGCGGCGAGCACCGCCCCCGCCCCGCGCAGCGCGGCCAGGTAGGCGCCGATGAAACGCTCGGCCGGATCACGTTCGTTCGCGGCGTGCGCCAGACCGCGCTTCGCCTGGGTGAGCAGGGCCGCGGCGGCCGGGTGCGCCGGCGGGCGCAGCGACAGCGGCAGCTGCGGCTGCCCGCGGCCGGGGGGACCATCCGCGGGGGACACGGCCGAGACGGACATGACGACCCTCCTCCTGCTCGGGCGGGACCGGTCCGGCCACGAGGCGCTTCCCCCACCCCGGGGCCGGTCCGGGATTTCCCACCGGATGTCGAACGTCTGTTCGAACGATTCCAGAATAGCTCCGGGGGCGGGCGGGCTCAACCCCGGCGGGGAAATCCAGGGCGTGGCTCCGGACACGACCACCCCGGCGTGGTCTCATAACCGCATGAGCTCCCACGATCACCCCGCCGTCGCCAAGGTCACCGCCGCACTGGCCGAGGCGGGTCACCAGGCCGCCGCCGACCGGGTGCGGATGCTGCCCGCCGAGGTCCGCACCGCCGCGCAGGCCGCGGCGGCGCTCGGCGTCCCGGTCGGCGCCATCGCCAACAGCCTGGTGTTCCGCGCCCGCACCGCGGACGGCAAGGAGGCCGCGCTGCTCGCGCTCACCTCGGGGGCGCACCGGGCGCGGGAATCCCGGATGGCCGAGCTGGCCGGCTTCGCCGAGGTGGGCAAGGCCGACGCGGCGTTCGTGCGGGAGCACACCGGGCAGGCGATCGGCGGGGTCGCCCCGATCGGGCACCCGGTCCGGCTGGTCACGCTCGTGGACCCCGCGCTGCGCGAGTACCCCGAGGTGTGGGCCGCGGCCGGGCATCCGAAGTCGATCTTCCCGGCCACGTTCGACCTGCTCGTCGAGCTCACCGGGGGTATCGCGGGCGCGTTCGCCGGAGAAGGGGAGGATGGACGGCTGTGACCGCCATGTCCTCCGGATGCTCCCGCTATGTACGGCTCTCCGCGGACGAGTTCCGCGCGCGGTTGCAGGAAGCCCTCGCGATCTACGTGCAGGCCATGCAGTACCCCGAGGGCACGGCCGAGCAGCGCGCGCCGATGTGGCTCACCCACGCCCTGCGCGAAGGCTGGCGCTGCATGGCCGCGCTGGACGGCAACGGAGTGCTGCTCGGTCTCGCCTACGGGTACCACGGCCGTGCCGGGCAGTGGTGGCACGAGCAGGTCCGGCAGGGCCTCACCCGGCGTTCCGGGCGGCAGAAGGCGGACGAGTGGCTGTCGGACTACTTCGAGCTCACCGAGATCCACGTACGCCCGGAGAACCAGGGCAAGCAGATCGGCGAGGGCCTGTTGCTCGGGCTGCTCGACGGCGTCGAGAAGTCGAAGGTGCTGCTCTCGACGCCCGAGGGCACCAACCGTGCGTGGAACCTGTACCGCCGCACCGGATTCGTCGACGTCCTGCGTGACTACCACTTCACCGGCGACCCACGGCCGTTCGCGATCCTCGGGCGGCAGCTGCCGCTGGAGCGGCGCTGAATTCACCGCGGTTCGGGCCGCCAGTAGCCCACGGCGGACAGGAAGGCGACCGGCAGGACGGTTGCAGTGAGCGGTTCCAGCAGCGCGTACAACGCCCCAAGCACCGGGTACGCGTGGGTAAGGCCGTAGAAGTACGCAGCGGCTGTCGGCACGATGCCGAAGTACGCGGCGGCAGGGGCGAGCAGCGCTCCGCCGAAGAGGCAGCCGTACACCGTGGTGGCCATCGGGTCCAACCCGGGTACCGGCTTCGCAGTGACGAGCGTGAATACGGCGAAACCTGCCGCGGCCAACCGAGCGAGATCGCCGCCCAGCAAGAGCCGTTACGTGGCACCGAAAACGGAGCCATCCCCACGAGCCGCCCGAGGAGCGACCACCTGATTCCGTGAAGGGCCCTTCACGGAACCAGAGTCCAGGGTCCCGGCAAAGTTGGTCGAAGGGCCTGTGATCAGCAGAGTGCCGAGGCTGCCGCGTCATCATCGGCGGTACCTGCCATCTTCATCGGCGGTACCTGCCATCTTCATCGGCGGTACCTGCCATCTTCGTCGATCACGCCCGGCAGCGGGCGATGCGGTTGCGTTCGAGATGCGCGACCACCTCGTGGTGTGCGCCGGACCTGTCTCAAGTCCGTGAAGGGGCCCTTCACAGACTCTGAGTCTGTGAAGGGCCCCTTCACGGACGGCCTCGCGGCAGGCTGCCCCGAACCCCGCAGCCCCAGTACTGGCTCAGTCCAGCTGTGCCAGTTGCTCCCGAAGCGTGTCCAGCCCCATCCCGCCCATGCGCAAAGCCTTGGTGTGGAACTGCTGCAGGTCGAACGCCGCACCCTGCCGGTGGCGGGCTTCTTCGCGGGCGGCCAGCCACAGGCGTTCACCCAGTTTGTACGCCGGTGCCTGGCCCGGCCAGCCCAGGTAGCGATCGATCTCGTCGCGGACGTGGGCCTCGTCGGTGATCGTGCGGGTCAGCATGAATTCCAGGCCCAGGTCCGGGGTCCAGCGTTCGCCCTCGTGGAAACCGGTGCCGGCGGGGATGGTCAGTTCCAGGTGCATGCCCAGGTCGACGACCACGCGGGCGGCGCGGAACAGCTGGTCCGACAGCATGCCCAGCAGGTTGCCGTCGTCGGAGAGATAGCCCAGTTCCCGCATCAGGCGCTCGGCGTACAGCGCCCAGCCCTCACCATGCGCGGAGACGAAGGTCATCAGGCGCTGGTACTTGGTGAGCGTCGCGGCCTGGTTCACCGCGGTCGCGATCTGCAAGTGGTGGCCGGGCACGCCCTCGTGGTAGACGGTCGAGACCTCGCGCCAGGTGATGAAGTCCTCGCGGTCGGCGGGGACTGACCACCACATCCGGCCGGGGCGGGTGAAGTCCTCGCTGGGCCCGGTGTAGTACGCGCCGACGCCTCCGCCCGGCGGGGCGATCCGGCAGTCCAGCGCCATCAGCCGGTCCGGGATGTCGAAGTGCTTGCCGCGCAACGACTTCAGCGCGTCGTCCGACAGGGTCTGCATCCAGGCTTCGAACTGCTGCCTGCCGTGCACGTGGTAGCGCGGGTCGGCGTCGAGCACCTGCGCCGCCTCGGCGACCGAGGCGCCCGGGCGGATCCGGCCGGCCACCTCGCGCATGTCCGCCTCGATCCGGGCGAACTCCGCCCAGCCCCATTCGTAGGCTTCCCGCAGGTCCAGCTCCGCGCCGATGAAGTAGCGCGACCACAGCCGGTAGACGTCCTCGCCGACCGCGTCCTTCGCGGGGGCCTCCGGAGCCAGCTCGGCCCGCAGGAAGCCGGCGAACTCGGCGAACGCCTCCCCGGCCGCGCGGGCACCGGCGTCCAGGTCACCGCGCAACGCGTCGATCTTCGCGCCGGACACCAGCTCGCGGAAGAACCCGCCGCCGTTCTTGAGCCCGGCCCAGGTCTCGCACTGTTCGGCGACCTTGGCGACCTGCCGCAGCGCCGGCACCCGCCCGTCTCCGGCTGCGCTGAGCAGCGACGCCCGCATTCCGGCCAGCGCCTCCGGGACCGCGCGCAGCCGGGCCGCGATGTTCGCCCAGTCCTGCTCGGTCTCGTCCGGCATCAGGTCGAACACCATGCGCAGGCTCTGCACCGGGCTGTCGATCACGTTGAGCGCCGACATGTCGAGGCCCGCGTCGTGGATCTCCAGTTCGAGACCGGTCCGCTCGGCGAAGACCGCCTTGGCGACCCGCTCCCCCGCGTCGGCGGGCTCCGCGGCGGTGATCGCGGCCAGCGCCCGACGGCCCAGCTCGGCACGCGCCGCGTGGCCCTCGGGCGAGTAGTCGGTGAGCCGGTCGTCGTATCCGGTGACGCCGAGCATGGTCGCCGCGACCGGGTCCACGGCCGCGTAATCGTCGACGTACCGGTCGCAGATGCCCGGCACGCTCTGTTCGGTGGAAGCCATGCCCGGCACGCTACCGCCCGGCGCCACCCGATCAGGCCCGCGCGGGGACGAGTCCCAGCCGGGTCACCACCTCACGCGTGGCCTTAGCCCGGTTGAACGTATAGAAGTGCAGGTCGGGCACGCCTTCGGCGAGCAGCTTCTCGCACATTTCGGTGACCGCGTCCAGCCCCGCGGCGCGGAACGCCTTCGGGTCGTCCGACAGCGGTTCGAGCCGGTCCAGCAGCCGCTGCGACGCACTCGTGCCGGAAAGCTTGATGGTGGTACGCAGGGTCCGCGGCGTGGTCAGCGGCATGATGCCGGGCAGCACCAGCGCGTCGCAGCCGGCCGCGGCCACCCGGTCGCGCAGCCGCAGGAAATCCTCGGCCTCGAAGAACAGCTGCGCGATGGCGAAGTCCGCGCCCGCGCGGAATTTCCGGACCAGGTACTTGGTGTCGGTCTCCAGGTCGGCCGAGCGCGGGTGGCCGTAGGGGAACGCGGACACGCCCACGCAGAAGTCGCCGAGCGAGCGGACCAGCTCGACCAGTTCCTCGGCGTAGGTGAGGCCTTCGGGGTGCGGAACCCAGTCGCCGTAGACGTCGCCGGGCGGGTCGCCGCGCAGGGCGAGGATGTTGCGCACGCCGACCGCGGCGTACCAGCCGATCACGTTCCGCAGTTCGGCCACCGAATGGTCGACCGCGGTCAGGTGCGCCATCGGGCACAGCGTGGTCTCGGTGGCCACGCGGGCGATGCTGCGGATGGTGCCGTCCCGGCTGGAGCCACCCGCACCGTAGGTGATCGACATGTACGCCGGGTCCAGCGGCTCCAGTTCCCGGATCGAGCGCCACAGCACGGCCTCGTCCGCCTCGTCCCGGGGCGGGAAGAACTCGATGGAGAACGGGGGCGCGTCCCCCTGCAGCCGCTCGATCACCGACGTCATACCGTGAAATGGTAGTAGCTTGCCTCGAAGCCCGGCAGGTCCGCCACGTGGCCCCGGCCCCCCGCCCGGGCGTACCGTCGGGTCCGGGAGCCTCCGGAAGGAGTCACCGGTGAGCAGCGAAGACGACCTGGCCTGGGACGAAGACGTGCGGCTGGCGGTGTACCAGGCGTTCGCCACCCGTGGCGCTCCGCCCACCGCCGCAGAGCTGGCGGACGCCGCGCACGGTTCGCTCGCGGTGGCCAAGCAGGCGCTGCACCGGATGGCCGACCCGCACTGGCTGTGGCTCGACGAGCGGGAGCACGTCGCACTGGCCGCGCCGTTCGCCGCGGTCCCGCTCGGGTTCGCCGTGATGGGCGAGCACACGCTGTGGTGGGGCGGCTGCGCGTGGGATTCGTTCGCGATCCCGCACGTCGTGCCGGGGGAGCCCGAGGTGCTGGTCGCGACCCGCTGTCCCGGCTGCGGCGAGCCGTCCGCGCTGGTCGTGCGCCGCGACCGGCCGCCGCCGGACGGGCCGCAGGTCGCCTGCTTCCCGGACTCCCCCGCCCGGCTGGCCGGACAGCGCGCGAGCCAGCGGCTGTATTGCGATGAGTCCTGTGTGGACAGTTCGGGCGAGCTGCTCGGCCTGCCCGCGCTGTGGCATCTGGCCAAGGACTGGTACACCGGCTGCCTGGACCCCGGCTACCGGCCGCGCGGGCCGGAGGCGGCCGCCGGGTACTTCGCCTCCGCCGGGCTCACCGGTGCGTTCTGGAGTGCGTGAGCACGTCTGGTTCGCCACATCCGGGGCCACCCGCCGCGAGCATGGGCACCGGCGTCGGTGAGGATGGCGGTATGGACGGATTCGACGCCGATCTCCCCGCGCATGTGGAACGCGCGCTGGCCGCCTTCCTCGGTCACGCGGGCCAGCAGATCGTGCGCACCGAACCGAGCGTGGCGGCCGGGATCGACGCGCTGTCCGGCTTCGTGCTGGGCGGCGGCAAGCGGATCCGGCCGACGTTCGCCTGGTGGGGCTGGCGCGGTGCGGGCGGCGCGTCCGCCGGGCCTGCGGCCGAGGGCGCGCTGCAGGTGGTGTCGAGCCTGGAGCTGATCCAGGCCTGCGCACTGATTCACGACGACCTCATCGACTCCTCCGACTCCCGCCGCGGCAACCCGACGGTGCACGTCGCGTCCGCGAAGCTGCACGCCGACCACGGGTGGCTCGGCTCGCCCGCGACGTTCGGCCTGGCCAGCGCGGTGCTGGTCGGGGATCTCGCGCTCGCGTGGGCCGACGACATGTTCGCCGAAGCTCCGCTGCCCGCAGCCACGCTCGCCGCGGCGCGGCCGGCCTGGCGCGCGATGCGTACCGAAGTGCTCGCCGGGCAGTACCTCGACGTGCGTACGCAGGCAGTGGGCGACGCCTCCCCCGAAGCCGCCCTGAGGATCGACAGGCTGAAGACCGCCGCGTACACCGTGCAGCGCCCCCTGCACCTCGGTGCCGCCCTCGCCGGTGCCGGCGAGGAGCTGATCACCACCCTCCTGGAGTTCGGCGGCGAGGTCGGCGTGGCTTTCCAGCTGCGTGACGACCTGCTCGGCGTGTTCGGCGACCCATCGGTCACCGGAAAGCCCGCGGGCGACGATCTGCGCGAGGGCAAACGCACCCTGCTCGTGGCGCTGGGCCTGCAGCTGGCGGCCGAGCAGGGCGACGACGCGGCGGCGCAGGTGATCGCCGACGCGATCGGCGCCACGGACCTCGCCGGCGCAGCCGTGGACCGCGTACGCGAAGCGCTCACGTCCGTGGGCGCGGTGGCTGCGGTGGAGCGCCGGATCGACGAGCTGACCACGTCCGCAGCGGACGCGCTGGAGCGCGCACACCTGGCCGAGCCCGCGCCGTCGGCGCTGGCCGAGCTGATCCGGCTGGCCACGCAACGGACCTCGTGATGCGGACTGTCGGCACGTACGCCGACCATGTGGTGGTCGTGGGTGCGGGGCTGGCCGGGCTGTCGGCGGCGCTGCACCTGCTCGGCGCGGGGCGCCGGGTCACGCTGCTGGAGCAGCACAAGACGCCCGGAGGACGGGCCGGGCAGCAGGATTTCGGTGCGAACGCGGTGGACACCGGTGCCAGCGTGCTGACCATGCCGGAGCTGGTGGACGAGGCGTTGCATGCGGTGGGCGAATCGCTCGCGGACACCGTGCCGCTCACCCGCCTTGATCCGGCTTACCGCGCCCGGTTCGCCGACGGCAGCACGCTCGCGCTACGTACGGACGGCGAAGCGATGGAAGCCGAGATCCGCGCGTTCGCCGGTCCGGCCGAAGCGCTGGGATACCGGAAGCTGCGACAGTGGCTCACCGCGCTGTACGCGGTGCAGAAGGACCGCTTCATCGGCACCAACTTCGACTCGCCGTTTGATCTCGTCCGGCCGGAGCTGGTGAAGCTCGCCGCGTTGGGCGGCTTCGGACGTCTCGGGCCACGTGTCGCAAGGTTTCTTCGCGACGAACGCGTGCAGCGGCTCTTCTCGTTCCAGGCGTTGTACGCAGGTCTCGAACCCGCGCGCGCTTTGGGCGCCTACGGCGTGATCGCGTACATGGACACTGTCGGCGGCGTTTACTACCCACGCGGCGGTATGGGCGCCATCGCCCGCGCGATGTCCGACGCCGTCACGCGCGCAGGTGGCGAACTGCGGTTTGGTACCGAAGCTGCGTGGCTTGAGCGGGTTTCCTCTCGCGTACGCGCCGTACGTACGCGGGCGGGCGAACGCATCGCCTGTGACGCCGTGGTGCTCGCGACGGAGCTATCGGCCGCGTACCGCTTGCTCGGCGCGCGCCCGCGCCGTGTGCTGCCACTGCGGTACTCGCCTTCGGCCTTCGTGTTGCACGGGCACGCGCGCCGTTCCTGGCCGGAGCTGGAGCACCACACGGTCTTCTTCGGCGAAGCCTGGCATCGGACTTTCGCCGAGATAGTCCGCGAAGGCACACTGATGAGCGACCCGTCGCTGCTCGTGACCCGGCCGACCGCGACAGAGCCGGCGCTCGCCGGGGAAGGCGGCGAGATCGTCTCCGTGCTCGCTCCCGCGCCGAACCTGCGCACCGGCCGCCAGGACTGGGCGAGTATCGGCCCTGCCTATCGCGAAGAACTCCTTCGCACGCTTGAAGCCCGTGGGCTCACCGGGTTCGCCGAAGAGTTCACTGTGGACGAACAGCTCACCCCGGCGGACTGGGCGGCCCGTGGGCTCGCCGCGGGCACGCCGTTCTCTCTCGCGCACACCTTCGCCCAGACCGGCCCGTTCCGCCCCGCCAACCTGGTACGCGCGGCAGGCAACGTGGTGCTCGCCGGCTGCGGCACCACGCCCGGCGTCGGCATCCCGCCGGTGCTCATCTCCGGACGTCTCGCCGCGGAAAGGATCACCGGACGGTGACCGAGCTGGACGCCGCCGGCATCACAGACCCCGGCCTGCGAGCCGCTTACCTCGAATGCCGGCGCATCAACGCCCACCACGGCCGTACGTTCTTCCTCGCCACCCGGCTGCTTCCGGCGCGTGCCCGGCCGGCCGCGCACGCGCTGTACGGCTTCGCGCGTATGGCCGACGAACTGGTCGACAACCCCGAACCCGGCGTGGATCCGGCCGTGGCACTGGACAAGGTGGGCGACTTCGTCGACGAGGTGTACGGCGGGGTTGAGCCGGCCGAGCCCGTACTACGCGCCATGGCGGACACCGTGCGCCGCTATCGCATCGAGCGGACGCTGGTGGACGCCTTCCTGCACTCGATGCGGATGGACCTCACCGTCACCGAGTACGCCACGTACGCCGACCTCGCCGAGTACATCCACGGCTCCGCGGGCGTGATCGGGCTGCAGATGCTGCCGGTGTTCGGCACCGTCGGCCCGCTCGCCGAGGCCGAACCGGGAGCGGCCGCACTGGGCGAAGCGTTCCAGATGACCAATTTCCTGCGGGACATCGGAGAAGACCTCGACCGCGGCAGGCTGTACCTGCCGACCGGCGAACTGGCCGCGTTCGGGGTGGACCGGGAGGTCTTGCAGGCAGCGCGCCGCGCCGGGCGGCCGGACCCGCGGGTGCGGGCCGCGCTCGCCTTCACGGTGTCGCGCACGCGCGCCGTCTACCGCCGTGCCGAGGCCGGAATTCGGTTGCTGCGCCCGGAATCCCGGCCCTGTGTACGGACCTCGATGACGCTGTACGAGGGCATCCTGGACGAGATCGAGGCGATGGACTACGACGTGCTCGACCGCCGCGCGGTGGTCGGCCTCCGGCGGCGGCTCACGGTCGCGCTCCCCGCGCTCTGCGCCGGGTGGCTCCGCCGGAGTCAGGCGGCGCGCACGGGATCGGTCACGCGGCGCCGGACTCCGTACGCTCCGTGACCGCGGTCAGAAGGCCATGGCCTGGGCGCGCCGCTTGACCTCGGTGCCGTGGCTGGTGCGCAGGGCGTTGATCGGGGTGGTGCCCGGCAGCGTCTCGTCCGCGGTGAACAGCCAGCGCAGCATCTCGGTCCGGGTGAAACCCGAGTCGGCGAGCACGGTGATCGTGCCGGCCAGGCCCTTGACCACCCCGCCGGAGACGAAGAAATCGCCCGGTACGCACAGTTCGCCGTCCCGCCGCACCGCGATCAGGTGGCCGTCGCGCAGGAGCTGGCGCACCTTGTTCGCGGAGAGCCCCAGTGCGGCGGCCACCTCCGGCAGCGGCAGGACCGCGACCGCGGGGTCGAGGACGTCGTCGGCGACAGGTATCCCACTCACATGTGACACTGTGCCACATCGGGCCGGGTTCCCCACTGGTACGCCTGGGTGACCCACCCCCGGGCGCGGACTTTCCGTACGATTGCCCACCGTGACACGCACGGATCCGCTTCTCGTCGGCACTCTGCTGGACGGCCGCTACCGCGTGGACCGGCTGCTGGCCAAGGGTGGGATGTCCGCCGTCTACCGGGGGCTGGACACCCGGCTCGACCGGCCGGTGGCCATCAAGATCATGGACCCGCGGTTCGCCGACGATCGGTCGTTCGTCGACCGGTTCGTGCGCGAAGCGCGATCGGCCGCCCAGTTGCATCACCCGAACGTGGTATCGGTGCACGATCAGGGCTTCGCCACCCCGGCCGATCCCGATTCGGGCCTGGCGTTCCTGGTGATGGAGCTGGTCCAGGGCGGCACCCTGCGTGATCTGCTGGCCGAGCAAGGCAGGCTCGACGTGGCGCTCGTGTTCGGCGTGGCCGAGCCGGTGCTGTCCGCGCTGGCCGCGGCGCACGCGGCCGGGCTGGTGCACCGCGACGTGAAACCGGAGAACGTGCTCATCGGCCGCAGCGGTCAGGTCGGCGGCGGAGTGGTGAAGGTCGGTGACTTCGGCCTGGTGCGCGCCGTCGCCAGCGCGGGCACCACCAGCTCCAGCGTCATCCTCGGCACGGTCGCCTATCTCTCGCCGGAACAGGTGGGCACCGGCGCCACCACCGCGCGCGGCGACGTGTACGCCACCGGCATCCTGCTGTACGAGATGCTGACCGGCCGTGTGCCCTATGTCGGCGACACCGCGCTTTCGGTCGCGTACCGGCACGTGAACGACGACGTGCCGCGTCCGGGCGAGCTGCGGCCCGATCTGCCGGCCGCGCTCGACGAACTGATCGTGCGCGCCACCCGGCGTGATCCGGAGCTGCGCCCGGCCGACGCCGGGGAATTCCTCACCGAACTACAGGCCGTCCGCGCTCAGCTGGGCATCGAGCTGGCCACCGTGCCCGTGCCACCGCCGCCGGACGCCAGCCACGTCTCTGACACCGAACAGACGCTGCCGCGCATCCCGGCCGTCGCGGAGACGATGCCGATGTCCGGTCCACGCGGCACCCGTGCGCTGACCAGGGCGGTTCCTACGGGAGCGCCGCCAGTACCACCGCCGCCCGTGCCGCCGGTGCCGAGGGAAGAGCCGCCGGAGGAGCCGAAGCGACGCAGCCGCGGGAAGCTGATAACGCTGGTGGTCGCCGGGGTGCTCGTGCTGGGCGGGCTGATCGGCGGGTTCGCGTTCATGCTCACCGATTCCGGGTCGACCACGTCGAACGTGCCACGGCTCGTCGGGCTCACCCAGGCAGCCGCGGGCGACGCGCTGCGCGCGGCACAACTCAACCCGCGTTACAGCCAGGAGTTCAGCAACACCGTGCCGGCCAACACGGTGATCAAGACGAGCCCTGCGGAGGGCACGAAACTCGACCAGAACGCCACGGTGTCCGTGGTGGTGTCGAAGGGCCGGCCGAAGGTGCCCGACGTCCGCGTCGGCGCTTCGCTCGGCGAAGCGACGAAGGCGATCCAAGGCCAGCAGCTGACCGTCACGCAGGGTACGCCGGAGTACAGCGACACAACGCCGGAAGGCAGCGTGCTGAGCGTGAACCCCACAGCCGGTACTGCAGTCGACATCGGCAGCGCGGTGACGCTCGTGCTGTCCAAGGGGCCGGAGCCGTTGCCACCGGTGCCGGACGTCACCGGACGCCCGAAGGACGAGGCGTTCACCCTACTGCGCCAGTACGGCTTCACTCCGGTGGACGGCGGCGAAGAGGTCTCACAGACGGTCCCCTTGGGCAGTGTCACCCGCACCGACCCGGCGGCGAACTCGCCGGGCACCAAGCAGGTGAAGGTCTGGGTGTCCAATTCCGTCCAGGTGCCCGACGTGCGGTTCAAGCCGTTCGACGAGGCGGCGCAGATCCTCAAGGACGCGGGCCTCGACGTCGATCGCAAGGGCAACGGCAATGGAAACGGCGGCCATGGTGGCTTCGGCTTCGTCCTGCAGCAGGATCCGCAACCCGGCACGCTCGTCGCGAAGGGCACGAAGGTGCACATCCGCGGATGGGGTGACTGAGCCGTTCCTCCCCCGCCGCGGTGACCCGGCGTGATGACACCCGGCCGAGCCTCGGGAAAGCATCGCGACCTTCGGGGATGTCTGGGTACCGTAGCCGCATGGTGACCCCGAAGGGCCTGTACCTGCCCGCCCAGGCGCCGCCCCGGCACCCTGGGACGGGCGGGGCTCTGGCGACTCCCGCGCCGTGCGGGGCTGCCGCGACAGGGACCACAGCAACCGCTACGGTAAGTGATGCTTTTGCGACCCTCGGTATCCCAGCGTCCGGCGATGGTGCGGCGAAGGGACCGCCGGTGACGAACGGGCCTCTTGTGCCCCAGGAACCTCCTGCGCCTGGCCCCGCTCGGTATGCCCTGGCGAAGTCCGTGAAGGGGCCCTTCACGGACTCTGAGTCTGTGGAGGGCCCCTTCACGGCCCGCGGGGTCCGGTGCGGGACGGCGGCGGCCCGCCTCCGCAGGCCGCTGGGAGAGTTCGGGTGTGGTGAAGTCGGCCTGCGGCACTTGGCCGTGTCAGATGCTCTCCCCCGGCACGGCCGCCGATGAGCTTCTTCGGTGACGGTTCTCGCGAGCGTCCGCTGTTTCCGGTGCGGGAGCAGGAGTTGTTCGGGTACGAGGAGCGGCCGTGGATCGGGCCGCCGAGTGACCACATCGTGCCGGCGTTGCTGCCGTGGGCGATGCCGCTGGGGCGGGCCGAGCGCGCCATCGTGGCGTTGCGGGCGGTGGAGGTGTGGCCGGAGGCGATGACACTGGTGCTCGGCGTGTACTCGCGCGACGCCATGGAGGGCGGACCGCCGATCGCGCACCGGCGGGTGCCGGATTACCGTTCGCTGCTGGTCGGGGTGTCGTTCCCGGATGGCAGCCGGGCCAGTTCGGAGAGCATCTCGGTGCCCACCGCGGGGCAGCCGGACGAGCCGGTGCTGCGGGTGCAGGGTGGTGGCGGCACCCAGTTCCACCAGGAGCACCGGATTTTCGTGTGGCCGCTGCCGTCCGACGGGCAGATGGAGATCATCGTGCAATGGCTCGAACGGGGGATCCCGGAGACGCACAACGGGTTCGACGGCGCCCGCATCCGTGCCGCCGCGAACGAGGCCGGCGAGCTGTGGCCGGGACTGCCGCGACGTCCGGGAAACGGGGTCGCGATGCGCCAGATCGCGGGCTCGGCAGGGAGTTTCGGGCTGGCACCGCGACAACTACCGCAGCGCACTCCGCGGGCTGCTGCCCCAGGGGAGTGAACCGACGGGCAGTTAGCACCCGCGAAACATGCCGACCATCGTCCCGTCATGTCCGGGTGGTGTCGTGGGCCTTCTGCCGTTTCCCGCCGCAGGAGGACTCATGACGGCCACGCCGCTCAGCTCGCTCGACGTCGCATTCCTGTGCCTGGGCAGCGAAACCGCGCCCATGCACCTGGGTGCCGTGCTCACGTTCGCTCCCGCCGAGCCGGCCGATCCGGACCGGCTGGTCACCCTGCTCACCCGGCGCGCGGCGAAAATCCCCGAGCTGCGAAGGAAAACCCGGAGCACCCTGTTCCCGCCGGGCGCCGCGGCCTGGGTGGACGACCCGGATTTCTCGGCCGCGCGCCACGTCGACCACCACCGGCTGAGCACGCTGTACGAACCCGACCCGCTGCCGGAGTTCGCCTCCCGGTGGATTGCCGAACCCCTCGACCCAGACCGTCCACTGTGGAGCCTGACGGTGGCGACCGGCCTGCCGGGAAACGGTTTCGCCGTGCTGCTCAAACTGCACCACGCCCTCACCGACGGCGCGGGCGCCTACGCGATCGGCGTCGGACTGCTCGACGAGAACCACTCCGCCGCCCGCCGCCGCGCACCGCGTTCCCCACAGGGCGACCGCCACAAGGGTGCGGAATCCGGCAGGAATCACCCCATTTCGCGCCCGAGTTCGTCGTTCGACGTGCTCCGCGAGACTTCCGAATCCGGCGGCGACCACTCCGCCTCGCATCCGAGCCCGGCGCTCGGCGTGCGCCGCGGTGCTCCTGAGCCTGACAAGAGCCACCAGATCCCGAGCCCACCGCCCGGCGCACGCCGCACCACCTCTGAACCCGGCGACGGCCACCTGACCGCACAGCAGTGCGCGCCGCTCAACACTCACCGCACCATCCCCGAACCCACCGAAAATCACCCGATCCCGCACCCGAATCCACCATTCGACGCACGCCGCGACACTCCCGAGCCCGGCAGGCGCCACCCCACCGCGCGCCCACCGGCCAACGCACCCCACAGCGCCCCCGAACCTGGTACCGACCACCCCGCGCCAGCCACACCACTCGACATCCCAGAACCTCGCAAGAACCACCTCCCCACGCCCCATCCGCCTCCACCGCATGGCGCCCTCAGCAGCACCCCGGAACCCACGACCGGCCACTCCACGCCACGACTGCGCCCGCCACACGACGCACTCCACAGCACCCCGAAACCCACCAAGAGCACCACCGCGCACCCGAACCCACCACACGACACCCATCACGCCACCCCAGAACCCGCCAGCAACCACCTCACCCCGAACCCACCGGACGACGCACGTCACGCCACCCCGGAGCCCGCCACCAGCCACTGCCCCACACCGCGCTCGCGCCCACCGCACGACACCCACCACCACACCCCAGAACCCGCCACCAACCACCCCACCCCGCACCAATCCCCACCACACGACCACCGCCGCGACACCCCGAAACCGGCCCAGCCCCTCCCCCGCCCGCCCCGCCCCCGCTCGCCTCTCGAGGCCCTCCGCCACACGCTGGAGACGGCCACCATCGCCTCGTCCGTGGTCCGGGCCGCGCGGCCACCGCAGTCGCCGGTGATCGCGCCCGCCACCGCGGGGCGCAGGCTCGGGTTCGCTCAGCTGCCGCTCACCGACCTGCGCGGCATCCGCCGTGCGCACGGCGGCACCACCCACGACGTGGTGCTCGCCATCCTGTCCGGAGCGCTGCGCACGTGGTTGCTCAACCGCGGCGTCCGCGCCGACGACCGGACCCTGCGGGCGCTGGTCCCGGTCAGCGTGCGCGGGCGCGCCGCGGAGCAGACGGGCGGCAACAAGCTGTCCGGGTACCTGTGCGAACTTCCGGTGGGCCTGGACGACCCGGTACGCCGGCTGCACCGGGTCCGCACGGCGATGGCCCGCAACAAGGCGGCCGGTCCGCGCCGCGGCGCCGGAGCGTTCCCGCTCCTGGCCGAACGGGTGCCCACCCTGCTGCATCGCCTGGGCACCCGCACCGCCGGAATGGCTGCGCCCCTGCTCTTCGACCTCGTGATAACGAGCGTACCCGTGCCCGCGCCCCGCCTCACCCTCGATGGCGCCCCGCTGGCCCACGTCCACCCGTTCGTGCCGCTGGCCCCGCGGCAGGCGGTCGGCATCGCGGTCGCACCGTACCGGGACACCGTCCACATAGGACTTCAGGCGAACGCGGACGCGGTCCCGGACCTCGGCGCGCTGCGGGACGCGGTGGCCAAGTCCGCGGCGGAACTGGTGCACACCGGGTGATCGCTCAGCCGCGCAGCATCTCCGCGACGAGGAAGGCCAGTTCGAGGGATTGCTGGGTGTTGAGCCGCGGGTCGCAGGCGGTCTCGTAGCGGCCCGCGAGGTCCACGTCGGAGATCTCCTGTGCCCCGCCGAGGCATTCGGTGACGTCCTCGCCGGTGAGTTCGACGTGGATCCCGCCGGGATAGCTGCCGAGCTGGTGGTGCACCTCGAAAAAGCCCTGCACCTCGTCGACGATCCGGTCGAAGTGGCGGGTCTTGTAGCCGGTGGAGGCCTCGTGGGTGTTGCCGTGCATCGGGTCGCACTGCCAGATGACCTTGTGCCCGGAGGCCTCGACCTTCTCCACGATCGCCGGGAGCACGTCGCGGACCTTGCCGTTGCCCATCCGGGAGATCAGCGTCAGCCGGCCCGGTTCGCCGCGCGGGTCGAGCCGTTCCACGTACTCCAGCGCCTGCTCGGGCCTAGTGGTGGGGCCGATCTTGAGCCCGATCGGGTTGCTCAGCAGCTCGGCGAACGCGATGTGCGCGCCGTCGAGCTGGCGGGTGCGCTCGCCGACCCACAGAAAGTGCGAGGAAAGGTTGTACAGCTTGGGATTCGCCGCGTCGGCGTTGTCCATCCGCAGCATCGCGCGCTCGTAGTCCAGCAGCAGCGCCTCGTGGCTGGCGAAGATCTCCGTGGAGTGCAGCGAGGTGTCGGTGACCCCGCAGGCGTTCATGAACCGCAGGCCGCGGTCGATCTCGCCGGCCAGCGCCTCGTACCGCTCCCCGGCCGGGGAGGAGGTCACGAAATCCTTGTTCCAGTCGTGCACCTGGTGCAGATCGGCCATCCCGGCGCCGGTCAGCGCGCGGACCAGGTTCATCGCCGCGCCCGCGTTCGCATACGCGCGGATCATCCGGCCTGGGTCCGGCACCCGCAGCTCCGGCTTGGCCACCAGCGAGTTGATGATGTCCCCGCGATAGACCGGCAGGCCGAGCGCGTCGGTGGCGGCCGAGCGCGGTTTCGCGTACTGCCCGGCGATCCGGCCGACCTTGACCACCGGCAGGCTCGCCCCGTAGGTCAGCACCACCGCCATCTGCAGCAGGGTGCGCAGGTTCGCCCGGATGTGCGGTTCGGTGTTGGACTCGAACGTCTCCGCGCAGTCGCCGCCCTGCAGCAGGAACGCCTCACCGCGGGCGACCATCGCCAGCCGGTCCTGCAACCGGTCGATCTCGGCGGGCACGGTGATCGGCGGCACGCTCTCCAGCACCGAACGGACCCGCTTGGCCAGCTCGGCGTCCGGCCACTCGGGCTGCTGCGCGGCCGGCAGCGCCAACGCCGTGTCGAGCCGCGCACGCAGCTCCGGCGGCAACGGCGGAAGTTCGGGAAGCGTGTCGACGGGAACATCCACTGTCCAGTTCACAGATGTCAGGATAGGGTCTCGCGCGCTTCGCCGTGTCCGGTGGGCGGCTACCGGAGACCTACCCCACCCTCACCCCGCCGCAGCCAGGGGCCCGGCAAAGTTGATCGAGAACCCGTGATCAGCAGAGAGAACCGTGGCGTGCGCCGGACCTGTCCCGAAGTCTGTGAAGGGGCCCTTCACAGACTCAGAGTCCGTGAAAGGCCCCTTGACGGACCTTCACGGACCTCCGCCGTCCGCGCAGGTCCCTCCACACCAACTTTGCCGGCACCCTGCCGCCGCAGCGCTCAGATCAGCAGCTCCCCCTCGCGCACGACCACGCGGCCACCGGCCACCACCCAAGCCCGGCGCAGCACGCGGACCAGCGCGTCGGGCACGTTCTCCGCATCGAGCAGCACGATGTCGGCACGGCAGCCGGGCGCGAGATCGTGTTTCGCGCGGTCCACGAACGGGGCGGCCTGCATGGTGGCGAGCCGTACGGCGGTGGTCAGGTCCTCGTCGGTGCGCAGGCCGTGCAGCCGGGCGAAGCCGAGGGCGATGCGGAGCACATCGCCGTCGCCGAAGGGGGGACCAGAGGTCGCGGATCCCGTCCGTGCCGAGGCCGAGCGGGACGCGCGCGCGGCGAGATCCGGCCACGGCAGCGGGGCCGAACGGACCGGAGCGACCGTGGCGAGGGAGATTCCCGCCTCCTCGATCCGGTCGAGCAACTGCCGTTGCCGGGCCGGGAGTACCTCGCCGAGCGCGAAGCCGTGCGACACGGTCACCTTCCCCTGCAGTCCGATTCGGACGGTCCGGTCGGCGATCAGTTCGTAGTGGAACGCGCCGAGTTCACCGCTGTCGTGCAGGTGGATGTCGAGCCCGGCGCCCCGCAGCTCGGCGAGGTCGAACAGCGCGTCGAGCTGGGCCACCGGGTCGCGGTCGATCCCGGCCGGATCGATCCCGCCGATCCGGCCGGGATCGACCGCACTGCCGCGTCGAGCAGGGGGAGCACGCCGGGCCTGCGGATCACCCCGTCTTGCGGGAAGGCGACGATCTCGACGTCGACGGCGCCGTCAAGACGGGTCCGCGGCCTCGATGCCACGCAGGCCGATCCCCAGGTCGACGTCGACGTGGCTGCGCGTCGCCGTGGTGCCGTGCCGGAGGAATTCCCGCAGCACCGCCTCGGCGACCGGCACGCTCGGGATGCCGAGCCGGTCCCGCTCGGCACGTTCGTGCGCGATGCGGCCTTCGGTCGTCGTGATCCCGCCGTAAGGCTCCCACGGATGACCCCACCAGCTCTTGTCCACGTGGGCGTGCGCGTTGACGAATCCCGGGAGGGCGAGCCGGCCGCCACCGTCGATCCGGTCGGTGATTGCCGGGGCTGCCCCGGCCGGGCACACCCGGGTGATCCGGGCGCCGTCGAGCACCAGGTCGGAGAGTGGACCGCCCCAGGGACGCACGTCCGTGACGAGCAGCGAAGTCATGGAATTGGTATACCAAACGGGCGGCGGGTCCGGGTCGTGAATTTCCCTGGCCCGGCCGGGTACAACCGGGCCTGTTCCGGGTATTCACCCCAGGTGAACCGCCCTGGACCGGTGCGCTGGCTGCGTTACGTCTACGGTGGCCGCCTTCCCGACGACTACCGCGAGTGGGTGCTGCACGACACGACCACGGGAACCTGGCTGCTGCGAGCGGCTTTCCAGATCTTCGCGATCGCGCTGCCGTGGCTGGTCGCGGCGTTCTTCGTGCTCACCCTGCTGACCCCGCTGCCGGTCACGGTGGTGGTCGCGGCCCTGCTGATGTGCCTTGCGCTGAGCATGTTCCTCACCCTGACCAGCGCGGACGAGTTCGCCGAGGTCCGCCTCGCCAAGCACGGATTCCCTCCGGGCACCGGGAAGCTCGTGCGGAAACGCCGGGGCGGGCACTCGACCTGGCCGTGACAACCGTTCACCTGCGACACCTTCGGGCGGCGATTGGTTCACACAACCCGCACCGGATATCGAGTACACTGCTGTACCGCTTACTTTCAGTGCGGAACTCGTGACGAACCGTAGGCTGGCCGGGCAGGAGGTCACCCCGTGAACGGAAACGCGGCCACGGATACCGAGGGCTACGCGGCCCGGACCGACGCGGAGCTGCTCGGCGCGGTGCGGGCGGGCGATCATCAGGCGTGCGGGGAGCTGTTCCGGCGGCACGTGACGATGCTGCGCGGGATCGCGGGCGGCTGGGTGCGCCAGCCCGCCGAGCGGGAGGATCTGGTCGCCGAGGCGTTCGCCCGGGTGCTGAGCACGGTCGCGGCCGGCGGCGGCCCGGAGGCGAACGCGTCCGCCTACCTCGTCGCGACCATGCGGAATCTGCTTGCCCGATGGGCCAAGAACGACCGCCGGGTGGACCTGTACGCGACGGTACCGGACATGGCCACCGCGGAGCAGGGCATCGAGGACGTCGTGGTCACGCGTTCGGTGGACCACCTGATGTGGTCGGCCTACCAGACTTTGCCCGGCCGCTGGCGGACGGTCCTGTGGCGCACCACCGCGGAAGGCGACAGCCCGTCGGAAGTGGCGCCGCTGCTGGGCGTCTCGCCGAACGGGGTCACCGTGCTGGCCCGCCGCGCCCGCGAAGGCCTGCGGCAGGCGTACCTGCAGGTGCAGGTCCCGGAAGCGGAATTGCCGCAATGCCAGGAAATCCGCCGCCGGATGGGCGCCTGGCTGCGCGGCGGCCTGCCCGACCGGCGTGCCGCGACGCTCACCCGGCACGTGACCGGCTGCGCCCCCTGCCAGACGGTGGCGGGCAGACTGGCGGAGGTCAACCGGGACCTGCCGCCGGGGTGCGGGGCGCCGGAGCCAGTGCTGGTTTCGGTGGTCCGGCGGTAGGGGTGGTTACAGCCGGGATTTGTCCCGCGTGGCCGGGGAACCGTTGTCGCGGAACGGGTTTGGGGTCGATTGCGCGCCTGCTGGAGTGCTGGGTAATCGCGACAGCCTGACGCATGGCGATAGCCGGACGAAGCCGCAGCCGAGCGCGACGGAGCCGATCTTGGGGAACAGTCCTTGCAGGGTAAGGACTGTTCACTGCGGAGAGGGTGACTACGGTCGACCGAAATTCGACTCGGCACACGCCGGCTGGGAGCGGAAACCATTGCCACGGAACAAGTCTGCCGCCGATCACACACCCAGAGCCCCAGCAAAGTTGGTCGAGGACCTGTGATCAGCAGAGAGAACCGTGGCTGCCCCGTCATCATCGACGACACCTGCCATCTTCGTCGATTGCGCCCGGCAGCAGGCGAAGCGGAGGCGTTTGAGACGCGCGACCACCTCGCACTGTGCGCCAGACCTGTCCCGGGTCCGTGAAGGGGCCCTTCACAGACTCAGAGTCCGTGAAGGGCCCCTTCACGGACCTCCACGGTCGGCGCAGGGCCCCTCACACCGACTTTGCCGACACCCTGATCACACACCTGCCGGAGTGCTGGATCATCACAGACCCCACGCAGCAGCCGGAGAAACCGCGATCGAGCCCGGCAGAGCCAGACTCCCTGGAAACGCTTGCCAGGTAAGGGCATGCACACAACGGAGCGAGACATTTGTTTCAGGGCAAGAGAATACGCTCCCGACAGACGCAATAGCCCTTACCGCACAGGAAAGTCCACCGCCTGCCCTCCCCGGACACACCACGGGCCCGGACCGGCGAAGCGGTCCGGGCCCGCAGGCCGGCACTGAGCTCAGTGCCCGAGGTGAAGACCATCCAGCGAGCTGTCCGCGGTGTGCGTCTCCAGGCCCTGGACCAGGTCCTGGGCGTGGGTCTGCACGTCGCCGAGCAGGGTGCCCGCGGTGTGCGTGTCGGCGAGGTCGCCGCCGAGCGAGTGCGACGTCACGGTCTCGGTGGTGTCGTGCGCGGCCGCCAGCACGTGCTCGGTCGCCTGCGACACGACCGGGGCCTGCGCGGTGGCGCCCTCGATCGTGTGGGTCAGCGAACCGGCGTCCGGCAGGGACGAGGCGGCGGGCAGCGCCGGGACGGCCGGGGCCGCGGGCAGCGCCGGAACCGCCGGGGCGGCGTCGGCCGCCGGGACCGCGTGGTCCAGCGTGCCGGTCAGGTCACCAGCCGAGGACAGGTCGCCCCTCGGGGCCATGTCGCTCGTGGCGTCGGTCAGCGAGCCGGCCAGGTTGCCCACCGGGACGGTGCCGTCTGCCGCCGGGGCGACGCCCGCAGCGTGGGTCAGCGTGCCGGGCAGCTCACCCGTCGACTGGAGGACGGCGTCCGGCAGGTTGCCCACGGCATTCGAAACGGTCTCGGACACCGCGCCGGGGAGGTCGCCGGTCTGCGGGAGGTCCGCACGGGCGGGGTCGTAGGTGTGCACGCCCACCGGGGTGGAGCCGACCGCCGAGTTGACCGAGCCGAGCAGGCCGGAACCGGTCTCGCGGACGCCCTCGACCAGCGGGCCGGCCAGGCCGCCGACGAGCGGCAGCTGACCGGACTCGTGCACGGCGGCCTTCCACAGGGCGGCGTCGCCGAGGTGGTTGGTGACCGCGTCGACGGCCGAGCCCACGAGCTTGCCGTCGAAGAGGTGGTCGCCCACCGCGCTGACGGTGTTCTGCAGGTCGACCGCACCCGCGTCGAGCAGCGGGCCGACGATCGGGACACCGCTGGTCGCGGCCGCGACGCCGTCGACCAGGTGCGAGACCCCGTCGAGCACGCCGTGGGTGAGGGTGTTGAGGCCGGTCTCCTCCGCGAGGTGGCTGACCGCGCCGAACACGCCGCTCAGGTCGAGCGGGCCGGCGGCCGAGCCCGCCTCCTGCGCCAGCTCCTGCATCCGCGGGGCGGCCGCGTCGCCGACCTGGTCCAGCACGCCGGACACGTCACCGGCGGCGAACGGCGCCGAGCCGGCGGCGGGCGCCAGGTCGGTCACCAGCGGCATGATGTCCTGCACGTCCGCGGGGCTCACCCCGGCCAGACCGGCGCTGTCCAGCACGCCCTGCGGGTCGGCCTGGTAGGCAGCCGCCGACTGCGGGTCGTTCAGCAGGTTCAGTGCGAAATCGTGCAGCGTCTGCACCGGGCCCATAGTTGGTTCTCTCCTGTACTGACCACTGGATCGGGGAGTCCGAGAAAACGGACGAGCCGACGATCGGGCCGGCTCGCGGTCGAAGATAGGCCCACGATCGGGGCCCGCCATCGGGGGGTGGCCCGGGCGGAGAGGCCCGAACACTAGGGGACTCGCCCCTCTCCCCGATTAGGGGGATTAGGGGATTTCCGGCGAACTTCCTGGTCACAGGATCGCGTCCGGCGGGCCATTTCCGGACCTGACCGGGCCAGCCGATCGGGGGATCCCGGCGCCCCCGCGAAGAGGGACGCCGGAAACCACCCGTTGGTGTGAACGGTGGGGAGCCGGTTCAGGCGCTGCGCACCGCTTCGGCCGGTTCGGTGCCCCCGGCCAGCCCGGTCAGCAGCTCGGCCTGGCGCCCGCGGTAGGCGGCCACGTTCTCGACCTTGAGTTCCTCGTACCCCCGCACGAGATCCGGCAGCCCGGCCAGTTCGGCGAGCCGCTCCTCCTCGCCGGGGGCCAGTTCCAGCGCCCGCGTCACGACTTCGCGGTACTCCCCGATCAGCTCGCGTTCGAGCCGCCGGAGCTTCGCCCGGCCGAACAGGTCGAACGGCGTGCCGCGCAGCGCCCGGCCGGAGCGCAGCACCCGCAGCACCGGGCGGAAGCTCCGGCTGCCGAGGCTGAGCTTGCGGTCCATCCCGAGCGCACGCAGCACCGGCGGGTGCAACTGGTAGGAGAACGTCGACCCGACACCGAATTCCGCTTCGATCTCGGCGATCAGCGCCGGATCCAGCGACAGCCGGGCGACCTCGTACTCGTCCTTGTAGGCCATCAGCTTGTACAGGTTGCGCGCCACCGCCTCGGCGACCACCGCGCCGGCGCGGGTGCGCACCAGCTCGACGAATTCCGCGTACTCCCGCGCGTAGCGCTCGTTCTGGTAGGCGATCAGGTCGGGCACCCGCACGTCGAGCACCCGGCCCAGTTCGGTGTCCGGCCCCGAGTGCACGAGTGCCCGCACCCGGCGGACCGCGTCACCGGAGGGGCCGGGGGCGGCGGGCACCTCGGGTGCGAGGTCGGCGGCGAGCCGGTCGGGATCGGCGACCGCCTGGCGGCCGCGGCGGAAGGCCTGCACGTTCATCTCGACCGCGGTGCCGTTGAGCGTGATGGCCTGCTCCAGGCTTTCCGCGGACACCGGCAGCGCCCCGGTCTGGTAGGCCGCGCCCAGCTGCAGCAGGTTGGCCGGCTGGTCGTCCCCGAACAGCTGCCCGGCCAGCCCGCGCGCGTCGAGGTAGTGCCGGGAGACGGTCGCGTCGTCGAGGGCGGCGCGGATGCTCGACTGCTCCGGGAAGGACACCGCGGTGTCGACGACCATCCGGCCGGTCGGCACCTCCGAAGTGGACACCACCGCCACCGTGTGGTCCGCGTCGGCCACGCCGAGGTAGGCCGGATCGGCGCCGACCAGCGGATCACAGGCGAGGTAGAGGTCGCACTCCCCGGCGGCGAGCTTCGCCGCCTGCTCCACCTCGCCGTCGGTGATCTTCACGTCGGACACCACCGCGCCGCCCTTCTGGGCGAGCCCGGTCTGGTCGAGGGTGCGTACGCGTTTGCCGTCCAATACCGCCGCCACCGCAAGGATCTGCGCCACGGTGACCACACCGGTCCCGCCGATCCCGGTGATCCGGACCGCGGCGTCGCCCTCCGCGCGCGCCGGCTCCGGCAGGACCTCGGCGGCCAGCGGTGCGACGTCGCGGCGGCGCACCTTCCCGGTCGGCACCACGGTCAGGAACGACGGGCAGTCGCCGTGCAGACAGGAGTAGTCGACGTTGCAGGACGCCTGGTGGATCTGGGTCTTGCGGCCGAATTCGGTCTGCACCGGCTGGACCGAGAGGCAGTTCGACTTCGTACCGCAGTCGCCACAGCCTTCACAGACCCGCTCGTTGACGAACACCTTCTTCGCCGGGGTCTCCTGCTTGCCACGACGGCGTTTCCGGCGCTTCTCGGCCGCGCACTCCTGATCGTGGATGAGCACCGTGACACCCTTGACCTTGGCCAGTTCCTCTTGCGTACGCAGCAGTTCCGTCCGGTCGCGGACCTCGACGCCACGCGGCAGCGCCCGCCGCCGCAGCCGGCGCGGGGCGTCCGAAGTGATCACGACCTTCGCCGCGCCCTCGACCAGCAGCAGCGCGGCGACCTGCTCCACCGGCAGTCCGCCGACCGCGTCCTGCCCGCCGGTCATCGCGACCGCGGAGTTGTAGAGCAGCTTGTAGGTGATGTCCACGCCGGCCGCCACCGCGGCCCGCACGGCGAGGCTGCCGGAGTGCATGAACGTGCCGTCACCGACGTTCTGGGTCAGGTGCGGGGTTTCCACGAACGGCGCCATGCCGATCCACTGCGCGCCCTCGCCGCCCATCTGGGTCAGGCCGATGACGTCGCCGACCTGATCCGGTTCCATGAACAAGGACATGGTGTGGCAGCCGATCCCGGCGCCGACGACCGTGCCGTCGGGCACCTTCGTCGAAGAGTTGTGCGGGCAGCCGGAGCAGAAGTACGGCGTGCGCGAAAGCAGCGGGACGGAGAGGCGTTCGCGGCGGCGGCGCGCCCGCCAGGCGCTGACCGGCTCCAGGTCGCCGTGCGCGGAGAACCGCCTGGCCAGGCCGGCCGCGATACCGTCCGGGTCGAGTTCGCCGAGTTCGGTGAACAGCAGCCGCCCGTCCGGCCCGGACTTGCCGTGCACCTGGGGCGCGTCCGGACGGCCGTAGAGGATCTCCTTGACCGCGGGCTCCACCAGCGCGCGTTTCTCCTCCACCACCACGATCTCGTCCAGGCCCCGGGCGAACTCGGTCACGATCGACGGTTCCACCGGGTGCACCACGCCGAGCTTGAGCAGCCGGATGCCGTAACGGGCCAGCTCGGCCTCGCCGAGGCCGAGCATCCGCAGCGCCTGCCGCAGGTCCAGATAGGACTTCCCGGAGGCGATCACGCCGATCCGGTCGGCCCGCCCGGAGGCGACGATCCGGTTGACCCCGCTGGCGCGCACGTACTCCAGCGCCAGCGGCAGCCGGACCCGGTGCAGGCTGTGTTCGAGGGTGGCCAGCTCAGGGCCGAGCAACCGGCTGCTCGGCCGGTGCCGGTAGGCGCCCTCGGGCAGCTCGGGGGCAGTCCACTCGGGATCGACGAGCGCGGTGCCGCCCGCGTCGGCGACGTTCGCGACCATCTTCATCGCGGTCCAGACGCCGCTGGCGCGCGACAGCTCCACCGCGTGCCTGCCGTAGTCGAGCACGTCCTGTGAATCGGCCGGGAAGAACACCGGCATCGCGAGATCGGCGAGCGCGTGTTCGGACGCGCACGGCACGGTCGAGGACTTCGCGTTCGGGTCGTCGCCGACCAGCGCGACCGCGCCGCCCCGCGGGTCGGTGCCCGCCAGGTTCGCGTGCCGCAGCGCGTCGGTCGCCCGGTCGAGGCCGGGTGCCTTGCCGTACCAGAAGCCGGTCACCCCGTCCGGGCGCAGCGTCCCGGCACGGGCGGCGAGCTGGCTGCCCATCACCGCGGTCGCGCCCAGTTCCTCGTTCACGCCCGGCTGGTGCACGATCGCGTGTTCGCCGAGCAGCTTGGCGTGCCGGGCCAGTTCCAGATCGAACCCGGCGAGCGGGGAACCCTCGTAGCCGGACACGAACGCGGCCGGATCGCCCCCGCCGCGCCGGTCGTGGCGGATCCGGTCCAGCACCATCCGGACCAGCGCCTGCACCCCGGTCAGGTAGACCGTGCCCGTCTCGCGCTGGTAACGGTCCGCCAGAGTGAACGCGCTCATCCGGCCCATCCTTCCGCCTGTTTCGTCGGCCGACGGGCTCCCGCCGTCGGGCGTGACCCACCTCACCCGCTTCTCCGCCGATGCGCAATGTACCTGCCTGCCGATCCGGTCAAGACGCAAAGGATGACACCGGGAGAACGTTTTCCGGATGTTCCTTTGCGTAGCATGACGGGATGAGCGAGGTGCTCGACGCCACGGACCACGAGATCATCGCATTGCTGCGCGCGGACGCCCGCCGCACCTTCGCCGACATCGCCGCGCAGGTGTCCCTGTCCACGGCGGCCGTGAAGCGGCGAGTCGACCGGCTTCGCCGCGACGGTGTGATCACCGGCTTCACCGTGCAAGTCGACCACAGCAAGCTCGGCTGGAGCATCGAAGCGTTCTGCCAGCTCCGGTTCTTCGGCAGCACGAAAGTGGACGAGATCGTCGAGACCACCACGAAGATCCCGGAAGCACAGGCGGTGTTCACCATCGCCGGCGACCCGGACGCGGTGGTCTGGCTGCGCGGGCGCGACATGGCCCACCTGCAGCGGACAATCGACGAACTCCGCCGCAGCCACAACATCACCAGCACCCGCACACTCATCGTGCTGGACTCCTGGATCCGCGGGCAGGACGGAAAGCTCTGAAGGGAACCGGCACGGGACTCCGAGCCCGGATCCACCCCTGCGGATCGAGCTCGGCGGCACCGCGCACCGGCCACAGTGGACGGTCAGTGCAAGTCGCTGCGCGCCGGTATCGGGACAGGATGCGGCCGACCCCGGCTCCGTAATACCGCTGCGTCGAGCCGGCGTCATTCGGCCGGGATCCAGCGGATTTCCCAGGGACAGGCAGGAAACGGGCTGTACCCGTCCCCCGCGGCCGGAAGACCCGGCCGGCGGACGAAGGTTATCGACTCATTCGTCACAAATTTGACTCAAGCGAAACCCGCGGGTACGGTCCCTCACGCACACACGCAAGGGCGCGACGGTGATCTCACGCCCCTCTCGAAGCTGGGATGTCCATGACTGAACTCGGCGAGGCAGGGCAGCTCACCGGCATGCCCCGGATGGAGCCCATCGATCTCGATGTCTCGGCGCTGCGCCGGCTGACCGCCGACGTCATCGAACTCGAACTGGTCGAGCCGACCGGCGCCGCGCTGCCGGACTGGCTGGC
Organism: Amycolatopsis sulphurea; assembly: GCF_002564045.1. Classification (NCBI taxonomy): domain Bacteria; kingdom Bacillati; phylum Actinomycetota; class Actinomycetes; order Pseudonocardiales; family Pseudonocardiaceae; genus Amycolatopsis; species Amycolatopsis sulphurea. The sequence goes on from NZ_PDJK01000002.1 coordinate 191,325, forward strand.
GGGCAGCCACGTCGACCTCGAACTGGGCAACGGCATGGTGCGTCAGTACTCGCTGTGCGGAACCCCGGGAGATCGGGAGACCTACCGCATCGCGGTCCTGCGGGAACGCAACGGCCGGGGCGGGTCGCAGTACCTGCACGACAGCGTGACGAAGGGTGACCGGGTCCGGCTCGTGGGCATCCGCAACACCTTCCGCCTGGCGGAGTCCGCGGCCCGCTACGTCTTCCTCGCGGGAGGTATCGGGATCACCCCGATCCTGTCCATGATCCACACCCTGCGGCGCCGGGATACGGACTGGATCCTCCACTACGGGGGGCGCTCGCGGGAGCTGATGCCGTTCGTCGACGAGCTGGCCGGCCTCGGGGACCGCGTCGCGCTGTACCCGCAGGACGAAACGGGCCTGCTGCCCCTGCCCGCGATCGTCGAGCGGGCCGGCACCGACAGCGCGGCACTCTACGCCTGCGGGCCGTCCGCGATGCTGGACCGGCTCCGGTCGCTCGCGGACACCACCGGCGGTGTCGACCTGCACCTGGAACGGTTCGTGGGCGCGAATTCGACCACCGCGGCGACCGGGTTCACCGTCACCCTGACCCGCAGCGGGCGCTCGCTGCACGTACCGGCCGACGCATCACTGCTCGAAGTCCTCGAAGACCACGGCATCGACATCCTCTCCTCCTGCCGCAGCGGCATCTGCGGCACCTGCGAAGTGGACGTCCTGGCGGGAAAACCCGACCACCAGGACAGCATCCTCTCCGACGCCGAACGGGCAGGGGGACGCGTCATGTTCCCCTGCGTCTCCCGGGCGGCGACCCCACGGCTCGACCTCGATCTCTGACCGATCACCCGCGGAAGGGCAGGCCCATGACCCAGCAGATCAACGACGATCACCGCCTCGAAGGGACCCCGCACGGCGAGTGGCTGCGCGGTCTCACGGTCCAGGAACTCGACGAGCAGACCGACGAAGTGTTCGCGCGCCTGCGCAGAGAGCAGCCCGTCGCGTGGGTCCCCGCGCTCGGCGCGTGGGTCGTCAGCAGCTGGGACCTCTGCCGGGAGGTCGCGACGAACGCCGAGGACTTTCCAGGCGGGACGAACGTGATGGAGGCACGCCTGTTCGGCAGTCCGCTCATCCTGGGGGCCGAGGGCGCCACCCACGCCGACCTCCGCCTCGCCGTGGGCGGGCAGTTCCACGCGAGGACTTTCAAGCAGCGGCTGGAGGAGCGGATCAGGCCCTTGGCGCGGGAGCATTGCGCGAAACTCGACCCGGCGCGTGGCTGCGAACTCATGCACGACTACTTCGAGCCGGTCAGCGTGCTCAGTGTGGCCGATGCGCTCGGCTTCCGTGAGCTGACCGCCGACACGCTGCAGCGGTGGTTCCACACCCTGGCGATGGGGTCCGCGAACACCACCGACGAGAACGGGGAGTTCCTCGATCCGCACGGTTTCGACGACGCGGACGTCGTGCGCGAAGAGGTGCGTGCCTACCTCACCGAACTGCACGCCAGGGAACGGGAAAACCCGGCCGACGGCCCCGTCGGACAGTTCTTCCGAGCCGGCCTGCCCGAGGGCGAGCTGCGGGACGTCGAGTACCTCCTGCCCTCCACCTTGGTCCTCTTCCTGGGCGGCCTGCAGGAGCCGGGGCACGCGTGCGGGACGACATTCCTCGGACTGACCACCCGCCCGGAGCAGATGCGGCGCGTCATCGACGATCCCGGGCTGCTCGGCAAGGCGATCGCCGAGGGCCTGCGGTGGATGAGTCCGCTGTACGGCGGGGCCTCCCGTACCGCCGCCCGCGACCTGTCGCTCGCTGGACAGAACGTGCGGGCCGGCGACCACCTGTGGCTGATCTACGGCTCGGCGAACGTCGACGAGTCGGAGTTCGCCGATGGCCGCACCTACGACCTGGACCGGGAGCGGCACCCGAATCTGGCGTTCGGTGTCGGCAGGCACAGCTGCGTCGGCAGCGCCTACGCGCCCCAGGTCGCTCGGATCGCCCTCGAAGAGCTCTTCCGGGCATTCCCCGGCATCAGGCTGGATCCGGAACAGCCCCCGAACCCGGCCGGGTGGCTGTTCCGCGGCGCGCGCGAACTCCATGCCCTGCTGCGTTGAGACCGCGGCGCACCTTCCCGAGCGCGCAGGACGTGGCCCGGCCGTCCCGGTGCGGCCGGGCCACTCGGTGCTACATCAGGTCTTGCGCAGCGGGAAGGTCGGCAGGATGGCGTGGCCCGCCGTGGAGTCGGTGACCGAGGCGAACGAGCCGTACCAGGCGACCGGTCCGCGAACTGCCCTACGTGGCAGGCGAACGCCGGCCAGAACGCGCCGAAGGTGCCGAACGCGGTGGCGCTGAAGGTGTTGCCCTTGCGGAATTCCCGCCTCCCGGCGAGCAGCTGGGCGATCCCGGAAGGACCACCTTCATCCAGAGGCTCCGCGTTTTCCTTTGTATCGCAACGGGTTCGGGTGCCACCGGCCGCATGAGTCATGGCCACACCAGGTCGCCCATGGTCACGCGGAATGTCTCACTGTCCCCATGGTCCCACTGATCAAGAATTGTTCTTGTCCGGCGATGAACCCGCTGAATGCGTAGCCAGGACAGCAATGACGTGGCGGCGGACGCGGCCCGCTGACCTGATCACCAGGACTCGACGCCCAGATGATCGCCGAAGGCCGCCCCCACCCTCCACTTGTGCCCGACCAGCCCCTTCTCCGGGTTCACGGGCAGACCGACATTTCATGATGTTCCCACGGCGCGTCCGGCTCGCGCCGCGACGGACGTCCGCATTGCCATGGAACGAGACTCAGTTGATGTGAATGCGAGTCACCAAACTAGGATTCATCCGGAAGCCCTCCCACTTGGCGAACGTGTGCCGCCTGGGGCCATCACCGGGGTTGTACTCAAACCACCCGGCGTTGTTGCCACTCCGGAAGTTTTCCACACCACCTTGATTCAAGGTGATCTCACCTGCGTTGGCGAAGCACCTGTCGGTGCCAGTCCCGTTCCAGTTGCGGATGCCCAGGTGAAAGTACTCATTTTTGTAGTCAAATGAACATTCGATGAAGTTGATCTCACGGGACGCAAAAGCAGGAGCGGCTCCGATACCGAGAGTCGTCGCGACCAGCGCGACGACGACAGCGGCAGCTCGTGTTTTTTTCATGACACACCTCTCGGTTTTTCCTGTGATACTCACGTTTCAACGCGAGGCGAAACAAGCGCCCGTCGCTGACGACGACGGCAACCAGCCGGGTCGAACGCACGACTCACAAAACAGAGAATGACGATCTTTCCGCGGCGACCCGACCGCGTCAGACGCTTGGTGAGCTTGGACTCGTGATTGATGATCGATCCACCGAATCAGCCTGGCGACCGCGCACCCGTTATTCGAGGGGACCTGCTGGGGGACGGCGGGCGCCTGCCACGGACGGCAGTCACCCGCGTGACCGTTGTCGGACGATCCTCTCTTGTGAAGAGGAAGGTAACCGCCTGTTTGGCGGATACTGCGCCCTGGACCCTACGCTCGGATGAGCAGTCCGGTGTGGACACTGCCCCTTTGGCCACTGCCGCCTGCCTCGCCGGGCAGCCGCACTTTGTGGATCATGGCTGGTCAGGCCGTGTGTGGCCCCGCCTGATCGGGAAGACAGCCGCCTCAAGATCATCATGGCGGCCGGCGCACCTCCGAGCGGCTGTCCGGACAGCTTCGCCCGAATGGTCTGGACAAGCCCACAAGCCGTGTGCTGTTATCTTCCCGACATTCTTCCAACGTTGTAAACGGCTCCGAGAAGGAGAGCGCTTTGCGCGCGACGGCAGGAATCTTCAGACGGCTGGGCATCCTCACGGCCGCGGTCTGCACCACGGTCACCGGGCTGTCCGCACCCCCGGCGACCGCGTCCGTGCAGACCCAGACGGTGACCACGGCGAATGCCCGGTTCCAGGTCCTCTCCCCCACCTTGATCCGCACCGAGTACTCCGGCGACGGAAACTTCGCCGACCCGGCCACTTTCAACGCGATCGGCCGCGGCTCGTTCGCCGCGACTCCGTTCACCTCCACCGTTTCCGGTGGGGTGCTGACCATCCGGACCAGCGCGGTGAGCCTGAGCTACCGGCTCGGTTCCGGCCCGTTCGACACGAGCAACCTCAGCGTGCGGCTGACCGCCGGGACCCCCGTCACCGCGGCGCCGTGGCAGCGCCTCGTCTGCGCGGCAGGCGAGCTGTGCGAGGCGGAAGAACTGTCCCACGACGGCCCCGGCGTGGGGACCGACCACAAGGGCAGCACCGGCACCGGCTTCCTGGCCGGTTTCGAGGGCGACGGCGCCACGGTGTCCGCCGACGTGGAAGCCCCAGCGGACGGCGCTTACACGCTGTCGACCCGCTACGCCAACGGCCAGGGCGGCGACAGCCAGCATGTCACGCGCACGCTGAGCGTGACCGTCGACGGCGGCCCCTCGCAAAAGCTCTCCCTGCCCGCTACCACCGACTGGGACACCTGGTCGGTCGCGTCGGTCGACCTGCCGCTCAGCGCCGGGCGCCACACTGTCGCGCTCACCCGGGCACCGGGCGACTCGGGGCATGTCAACCTGGACAGCCTCGCCGTGCTGCAGAAGGGCGCGCAGTACCCCTCGACGTCGGCACGGGCGATCACCGGTTGCGGATTCGGCGCGAGCTGCGAAGCCGAGGACGGCCGGCTGGCCGGGACCACGGCGATCGCCACCGACCACAACGGGCACTCCGGCTCCGGATTCACCGCCGGAATGCAGCAGGGCGGCGGCCTCACCCAGCGGATCGAGAACGTGCCCGCCGACGGCAAGTACGCCTTGCACGTCCGCTACGCCAACGGAACCGGCGGCGACGGCAAGCACGAGACCCGCACTGTCAACGTCACCGCGAACGGTACGACCCGGCAGCTGCAGCTCCCGGCGACCGCCGATTGGGACACCTGGAACACCGCGTCGATCCCGGTGGATCTCAAGGCGGGCAAGGGCGAAGTCGCGCTCGGCTGCCGGGACGCGAACAGCTGCCACATCAACGCCGACACACTCTCTGTCACGCCGCTCGACGCGCCCGCCCCGCAGCCGCACTTCGCACTCGGGCGGTACCGCCGCGGCCTTGACGGCGTGAACGGCGAGAAGGGCGCACCGGCGACCGTCGAAGGGTTGCTGCACCAGGACGGCTGGTACCTGCTGGACGACACCGCTTCGGCCTTCTACGACCAGCGCAGCGGCAAGGTGACCCAACGCCCGTCGCACGGCGGAAAGCCTTACCAGGACGGGTACCTCTTCGGTTTCGGCCGGGACTACCAGGGCGGCCTGAAGACGCTGTCGCAGCTGACCGGGCCGCCCAAGCTGCTGCCGCGCTGGGCGTATGGCGTGTGGTACTCGGAGTACATCGACCGCACCGAAGCCGATTACCGCAACACCATCCTGCCCAAGTTCCGCTCCGAAGGCGTTCCGCTCGACGTGCTCGTGGTCGACACCGATTTCAAGGCGCCGGACACCTGGAACGGCTGGGAGATGGACCGGAAGAAGTTCCCGGACCCGAAGGGATTCTTCTCCTGGGCACACGGCGAGGGCCTGCACACCACACTGAACATCCACCCGAGCATCCAGGAATCCGACCCGCAGTACGCGAAGGCGCAGTCGATCGCAAAGGGCAAGCTGGCACCCGGCTGCGGCGACGGCTGCCGTGTCTTCGACTGGGGTGATCCCGACCAGCTGAAGGCCTATCTGAGCCTGCACAACGACATGAACCAGGCGGGCAACGACTTCTGGTGGCTCGACTGGTGCTGCGACGCCGCGCGGTCCTCCCTGCCCGGAGTCACGCCGGACGCGTGGATCAACCAGCAGTACGCGGCGAACATGCCCGGACGTGGGTTCGCGTTCTCCCGCGCCTACGGATCGTTGCAGTCCGGCGGGTACGGGAACCCGACCGCGGTGCCGACCGGGCCGTGGGCGGACAAGCGCAGCACCCTGCACTTCACCGGGGACACGCTGTCCACCTGGGGCACCCTGGCGATGGAAATCGGTGCCACACCGAACGAATCCGCGGCCACCGGGATGTCCGCGATCAGCCACGACATCGGCGGACATGTCGACACCGCCGGCCTTCCCGGCGGGGAGACCTATGTGGAGAAAGGACAGCAGAAGCGCACCACGAAGCTGCCCGACGACCTGTACGCGCGGTGGGTGCAGCTGGGCACCTTCCAGCCGATCGACCGGTTGCACAGCAACCACAGCGACCGGTTGCCCTGGCAGTACGGGCCGGAAGCCGGTGCCTCCGCCAAGAAGTTCCTGAACCTGCGTGAGAATCTGGTGCCCTACACCTATTCCCTCGCACAGCAGGCGGCCACGACCGGGGTGCCGGTGGTACGCCCGACGTACCTGCAGTACCCGAACGAAGCCGCCGCGTACCCGGCCGCGTCGAAGGAGTACTTCTACGGCCCGGACGTGCTCGTCGCGCCGGTGACCACCCCTGGGTCGAAGGCGGACACCAGCGTGTGGTTCCCGCCGGGTCAGTGGACCGACTACTTCACCGGCCGCACCTATCAGGGCGGCACCACCCAGACCGTGTCCACGGACCTGGGCACCATGCCGGTCTTCCTCCGCTCGGGCGGCATCCTCGCCACGCACACCGCGAACGTCCAGCACGACGCGGCAGCGGATCAGCTCACCGTGACCGCGGCGGTGGGCGGGTCGGGCACCTTCCCGCTGTACGAGGACGACGGCGAGCACGCAAACCGGAGTTCGACCACGAAAATCGGCTATGCGGAGCGGAACGGCCGGCACACGCTGACCGTCGCCCCGACCGCCGGTAAGTACCCCGGGCAACCCGCACAGCGAACCTGGACCGTGGCGTTGACCGGACTTGCCTCCGCACCGGCGAACGTCACGGTGAACGGCAAGGCCGTGACCGGGTCCTGGGACAGCGCCAAGCACGTCCTCACCGTGCAGGCGCCGAAGCAGCCGATCGGGCAGGCGCTGACCGTCAGCGCCTGGTGATTCCCGCGGCCGGTGCTGCATGCTGTGAAGGGGCCCTTCACGGACTCTGAGTCCGTGAAGGGCCCCTTCACGGACTGCTGCGCCCCTTCACGGACTGCAGCACCGGCCGAGCGCGCACGGACGCGGTATCGTGGCCGGCGGAACGTCCCTTTCGGAAGGAACCGAGCCGTGGCAGGTGAAGACGACATCTCCGGGTGAGCCCGGGGCATGAGCCATCGGCGGGCCAGTCCCGCACCGGCTCCGGCCCCTTCGCACCGGACAGCAGCACGCACCCGCCGTCATACGCGCGTGCGTCAGGGATCTCCCCAGCGCAGCTCGGGGAGGGACGGATGCGGTCCAGTCGCGCGTGGCCGCCTTCGTCGTCCGACACCGTCCTGTGCGGGGCCGTCGTGCGCCCTGCCGATCCATCGCGAGGCCTTGACCATGTCCGATCTTCGTATCGTCCTGTCCGGGATCTCCTTCTCCTGGGCGGACGGCACGCCGGTTTTCGACCGGCTTTCCGCCACCTTCCCCACCGGCCGCACCGGGCTGGTCGCTCCGAACGGCGCGGGGAAATCCACGCTGCTCAAGCTCATCGCCGGGCGGCTCGCACCGGCCGCGGGCAGTGTCACCGCCGACGGCCTGCTCGGCTACCTGCCGCAGGATCTCCCGCTCACCACCGACCGCACCGTCGCCGAGGTGCTCGGTGCCGACGCGATCCTCCATGCCATCACGGCGATCGAAGGGGGCGACGCGGACGAAGCACACTTCACCACCATCGGCGCCGACTGGGACATCGAAGACCGCACCCGCGCCCAGCTCGACCGGCTCGGGCTCGACGACGTGGACCTGGACCGGCGGCTGGACACGCTCAGCGGCGGCCAGATCGTGTCGCTCGGCTTGGCCGCGCAACTGATGCGTGAACCCGATGTACTGCTGCTCGACGAACCCACCAACAACCTCGACCGGCACGCCCGTGACCAGTTGTACGCGGTGCTGGAGAGCTGGCCCGGCTGCCTCGTCGTGGTCAGCCACGACCGCGCGCTGCTCGACCGGATGGACCGGATCGCCGAGCTCGAACCCGGCGGTATCCGTTTCTACGGCGGCACTTTCACCGAGTACGAGGCCGCAGTACAGGCCGAGCGCGAGGTGGCGGAGAAGAACATCCGCAACGCCGAGCAAGAGGTCAAACGCGAGAAACGCGAGATGCAACAGGCACGCGAACGCGCCGCGCGCCGGGCGAGCAACGCCGCGCGCAACGTCGCCGACGCGGGGCTGCCGAAGATCTTCGCCGGCACCATGAAACGCAACGCCCAGGAGTCCGCAGGGAAGGCCGATGGCACGCACTCCGCCCGGGTAGGCGCGGCCAAGGCCAAGCTCGACCAGGCGGAACGCGCCCTGCGCGACGAGCAGAAAATCAGCCTGGAACTGCCGAAAACCGCGGTACCCGCCGGGCGCACGCTCTTCACCGGCAAGCATTTGCGTGTCCGGGATCTGTTCCCTGGAGAGGGCGTGGAGCTGTCCGTCCGCGGCCCCGAGCGGATCGCACTGACCGGCCCGAATGGCTCCGGCAAGTCGACCCTGCTGCGCCTCGTGCACGGCGCCCTCGACCCGGATTCCGGCGCGATGAGCCGGGCCGAAGGCCGGGTCGCCTACCTGTCGCAACGACTGGATCTGCTCGACCCCGGCCGCACGGTCGCGCAGAACCTCGCCGCCGCGGCTCCGGAGATGCCGCCCGCGGACCGGATGAACCTGCTGGCCCGGTTCCTGTTCCGCGGCGACCGCGCGCACCTGCCGGTCGACGTGCTCTCCGGCGGCGAACGGTTGCGCGCCACACTGGCCTGCGTCCTGTTCGCCGAGCCCGCCCCGCAACTGCTGCTGCTCGACGAGCCGACGAACAATCTCGACCTGGTCAGCACCGCGCAGCTGGAAAGCGCGCTCAATGCCTACCGGGGCGCGTTCGTCGTGGTCAGCCACGACGAACGGTTCCTCACCGAGATCGGGATCGACCGGCGGCTACGGCTGGCCGGCGGAGTACTGGAGGAGATCGGCTGAACCCGGTGTCCGGACCACGAATCCGGCACCGACTGGACAGTGAGAGAAGGGAAGCGTCATGACGGATCTGTCCGAGCTGCTGAATCACTACGTGGAGACCGGGTATCTCCCGGGCGCAGTGGCGCTGGTCGCCCGCGGCGACGACGTCCGCGTCGAGACCGCCGGGACCCTCGATGCCGAGGGTACCGCGCCGATGACCGCCGAGTCGATCTTCCGGTTCGCCTCGATCACCAAGCCGATCACCGCCGCCGCGGTGCTGATGCTGATCGAGGACGGCGTTCTCGGTCTCGACGAGCCGGTGCAGCGGTGGCTGCCGGAACTCGCCGGCCGGGTCGTGGTGCGCACCCCGGAAAGCCCGGTCGACGACGTGGTCCCGGCCCGCCGTCCGATCACCGTGGCCGACCTGCTCACCAGCTGCAGCGGCTACGGTTTCGCGTCGGACTTCTCGCTCCCCCAGGTGCAGCGACTGTTCACTGTGGACACTGACGGCCGTGAGGTCCAGCAGCGCCCGGCACCGGACGAGTGGCTCGCCGCGCTGGCCCGGCTCCCGCTGCTGCACCATCCGGGCGAAGCGTTCCTCTACAACACCAGCTCCGACCTGCAGGGCATCCTGATCGCGCGGGCGAGCGGCCGGCCCCTGCCGGAGTTCCTCGCGCAACGGCTGCTTGAGCCGCTGGGCATGACCGACACCGGATTCGTCGTGCCGGAGGCCGACCGGGGCCGATTCACCAGCTACTACCGCCCGGCCCCGGACGGCGGGCTGGAACAGGCCGACACCCCGGACGGCCAGTGGAGCAGGCCGCAGGCCTTCCCGTCCGGCGCGGGCGGGCTGGCGGGGACGGCGGGCGACTGGCTCCGGTTCGCCCGGATGCTGCTGGCCGGCGGCGTCGGCGAAGGCGGCCGGCTGCTTTCGGCGGAGTCCGTGCGGCAGATGACCACCAACCACCTGACCGCACCCCAGCGAGCCACGGGCGCCTTGTTCCTGGACGGCCAGGGCTGGGGCTACGGAGGGGGCGTCGACCTGACACGCACCGAACCGTGGCAGATACCCGGCCGTTACGGCTGGGTCGGTGGTTCCGGCACCAGCGCGCACCTGATCCCGGCCACCGGCGAAGTCGCCATCCTGCTCACCCAGCGCGGGATGGCCGATCCGGCACCGACGCCGATACTCAGGGACTTCTGGCAGTGCGTCGCCGGGGACCAAGCCGGATCCACCGGCCGACCGGACCCACACAGGCGGAGGCGGTACAGTCGCCCGCGGGTCCGGAGTGAGCCAGGCTTGGCAGAGGGGTAGACGTGGGGATTTTCGACAAGATCCGCGGCGAGTTCATCGACATCATCGAATGGACCGACGACAGCCGGGACACCATCGTGTGGCGCTTCCCGCGCCACGAGAACGAGATCAAGATGGGCGCCAAGCTCACCGTCCGGGAGTCGCAGGCGGCGGTCTTCGTCAACGAGGGACAGGTCGCGGACGCCTACCCGCCCGGCATGTACACCCTGCAGACGCAGAACATGCCGGTCTTGTCCACCCTCAAGGGCTGGAAGTACGGATTCAACTCGCCGTTCAAGGCCGAGGTCTACTTCGTCAACACCCGCCAGTTCACCGATCTCAAATGGGGCACGCAGAACCCGATCATCCTGCGGGACCCGGAGTTCGGCATGGTACGGCTGCGCGCGTTCGGCGGTTACGCGGTGCGCGTGGTCGAGCCGGTCGCGCTGCTCAAGGAGCTGGCGGGCACCGATCCGCGGTTCCGCACCGAGGAGGTCTCCGAATACCTCCGGCAGCTGATCATCGGCAAGCTCGGCCCGGCGATCGCCGGCGCCGGAGTGCCCATGCTCGACCTGGTCACCCAGCAGGATCAGCTCGGCGGCGCGATCGCCAACGCGCTCAACCTGGAGCTGCGGGCCAACGGGATCGAGATCTCGAAGTTCGTCATCGAGAACATCTCGGTCCCGCCCGAGGTCGAGGCCGCGATGGACAAGCGGACCCAGATGGGCGTGGTCGGCAACCTGGACCAGTACACCCAGTTCCAGTCCGCGAACGCGATCGAGGCCGCCGCACAGAACCAGGGGGGCGCGGGCGAGGGGCTGGGCATCGGGCTGGGCATGGCGCTCGGCCAGCGCGTCGCCGGGCCGCAGGGCCAGCAGCAGTACCAGCAACCCCAGTACCAGCAGCAGCAATACCAGCAGCCGCCGACCGGACCGCAGTACCAGCAGCAGCCCCCGGCCGCGCCGCAGTATCAGCAGGCCCCGCCGGGGCCGCCGCCGCTGCCGCAGGCCGAGCAGTGGTTCCTCGGCGCGGGCGGTCAGCAGCTCGGGCCGTTCGACCGCGCACAGCTGGGCCAGCAGGTCGGTGCGGGCACGCTGACCCGCGAGACCCTGGTCTGGAAGAACGGGATGGCCGCGTGGACCCCGGCCGCGCAGGTGCCGGAGGTCGCCGCGCTGCTCGGCGCGACCCCGCCGCCGCTGCCGCCGCAGTCCTGACCATCCACTCCCGGGGGACCTGATGACCGACCCACGTTTCCAGCAGGCCGGTGTCGCGGCCACGACCTACCCGTGTGGCGGCTGCGGCGCGCGCCTGGAGTTCGCGCCCGGCAGCACCGGCATGCAATGCCCGTACTGCGGGTACCGGCAGGAGATCACCGCCGGGGACCGGCAGATCCGCGAGATCCCGTTCGGCGAGCTGGCCGGGCTGGCCCGCAAACCGGTGGGCAGCATCGGCAAGTACGTGTTCGCCTGCCAGCGCTGCGCGGCCCGCACCGAGACGAACGAGACGGCGAGCCTCTGCCAGTTCTGCGGTGCACCCCTGGTGATCGACCCGGCGGCGTCCGGTCAGCTGGTCCCCGAAGGGGTGCTGCCGTTCCAGGTCGATCGCGCCGCGGTGAGCACGCACCTGAAGAAGTGGACCGGGTCGCGCCGCTTCGCGCCCAACGCGCTGAAGAAGGTCACCACCGCGGAGAGCACCAAGAGCACCTACCTGCCGCACTGGACCTACGACTCGCAGACCGAGTCGTTCTACACCGGGCAGCGCGGCGAGTACTACTACGTCAACGAGACCTATTACGAGAACGGGCAGCGCAAGACCCGCCGCGTCCGGCGGACCCGGTGGTACCCGGCGCAGGGCCAGGTGGCCAGGGCGTTCGACGACGTGCTGGTCCCGGCGAGCACCCAGATCGCGCCGGCCCAGGTGGACAAGCTGGCGCCGTGGCCGCTGCCGGACGCCCAGCCGTACCAGCCGGAGTTCCTCGCCGGGCACTTCGCGCTGCGCTACGACCTCGAACCGGAGACCGGGTTCGCGGAGGCCAAGCGGCGGATGGCCCCGGTCATCGAGAACGACTGCGAGCGCGACATCGGCGGGGACACGCAGAAGGTGCATTCGGTGGACACCCGGCATCACGAGGTGTCGTTCAAGCTGATGCTGCTGCCGGTGTGGGTCGCCAGTTACGTCTACCAGGGCAAGACCTGGCAGATCCTGGTCAACGGCCGCACCGGCGAGATCCACGGCGAACGGCCGTGGAGCAAGGCGAAGATCGCTGTCGCGGTGGTGATCGCGCTGATCGTGGTGGCCGCGATCGTCTACTTCGCGGTCACGAGCGGGCACAGCAGCACGTCGACCGGGCGCCACAGCGGCACGCACCACTGACCGTCAGGAACGCAGCTGCCGCGCCTTGATGCCGCACTGCGTCATCTTGCGGTAGATCGTCGCGCGCGCCATGCCCAGTTCGGCCGCGGCGGCCACCACCGTGGCGCCGGGCTGGGCGAGGCAGCGCACGATCTCGTCGCGTTCCATCGCCTGCAGGCGGCTGAGCCGGTGCCCGGCGTTGGTGAACACGTCGGCGGGCAGGTGCGGCACGTCGATCACCTCGGACCGGGCCGCGGCCTCGCGCACGACCCGGCGTAGCTGCTTGACGTTCTCCGGCCAGTCGAAAGCGGCCGGCGCCCGCGCGGCGGCCGGGGTGAAGCCGACCTCACGGCCGCGCACCCGGTGCGCGAAGTGGCGCGTCGTCCGGGCGGACACGGCGTCCACGTTCGCTCACCCAGCTGGTGCTCGAAGGGGCGCCGGCCTCGGACGTCCGCGAGTTCGTGGAATTCACCACCCGGCTGGGGCTGCCCACCACGCTCACCGAAACCGGGCTGCGCACCGACGACACCGATACGCTGCGAGTCGTCGCGGACGCGGCGACGGCGCCCGGGGAGACCATCCACGCCATGCCGTTCGAGGTGCGCGGAGAGGACGTGCTCGCCGCGCTCGTCTCCGTCGAACGGCTGGCCCGGCGGATCCGTGCCGCGGCGAAGCTGCCCGAACCGGTACCGCACGTGCCTAGGACGAAGGAGAGCACATGATCTTCATCACCGCGAAGTTCCTCATCAAGCCCGAACATGCGGACGACTGGCCGGAGATCTCGCGCGCGTTCACCGAAGCGACCCGCGCCGAGCCTGGCTGTCTCTGGTACGACTGGTCCCGCAGCCTGGCCGACCCGAACGAATACGTGCTCGTCGAAGCGTTTCGCGACGACGACGCGGGCGCCGCGCACGTCGGCTCGGCGCATTTCAAGGCCGCGCAACAGGAACTGCCGCCGTACCTGGCGCAGACCCCGCGCATCGTCAACGCGAAGGTGGACCAGGACGACTGGTCCGAGCTGGGCGAGCTGGCCGTCCGGGACTGACCGCCAGGGGCCGCCGGGATCGGCGGCCCCTCCCCTATCCTCGTCCGGGACACTCCCGGGGGGAGGGACGATGCCGGATTCCGCCGGTCCAGGACGGGAATTCGTACGAAAACTGCTGCACCACGGCACGCCACGCGAGCCGAGCGATCACGAGGACGCCACCGCGACCCTCGCCCGGGCCGCCCGATACTGGGTCGTCGTACCGACCGGCTACCGGATCGCCCAGTTCGCCAAGGCTTTCATCGGGTTCGTCGCGTCCAACGGCAGCGTCGGACTGGCCGTGGCGCTGGCCACGACCGTCGTCGCGCTGGTGGCGAATTCCGGGCAGCTGTGGTGGTTCCTGCGCTCGCGCGGGCTGCCCGCGCACCAGACCACGCGGGTGCTCTCCCTCGACCTCGCCGCCGGGGTGCTGCTCAACGTCACGGTCGCAGTCCTTGCACCGGCCGCGGTCCAGCCGTTCGCAATCGACCTGGCCTGGACGTGGATGATCGGCACGGTCGCGATGTGGGCAGGTACCCGAGGACTGCCCACGGCGTTGCTGCTCCTCGCCGCGGCCCTACCGTTCCGCGCGGTACTGAGCCTGATCGGCGGACGCGCCTTCGACGAACCCGTCGCGCTCAGCCGTTCAGTGGGCGACCTGATCGGGCTCGCGGTGGCGATCGTGATCACCTTCGTCGTGCTGATCCTGCTCGGCACGGGTTCCCGGGTCGCCTTCGACTTCGGCCTCCGCAGCGGTCGGGAGGCCGAACGGCGCCGTACGCAACGGCTTCTGCACGACAGCGTGCTCCAGAGCCTGGAAGCGTTCGGCCTACCGGCACCGGACGACGAGGAGCGCGCCGCCACCCGCCTCGGCGAGCTACGCCGCGCCGCTCGCGCCGAGGCCGCCGGCCTCCGCCGGACCATCACCGAACCGGTGCAGCCAGGCCCGAACCGCGGTTTCGTCGTCGAACTGGCCAACGTGGCCGCGGAAATGGCCAGGGAGGGCCTGCGCACCCAGCTCGTCACCGCCGACTTCGCCGACGACCGGCTCTCCGCCGAACGGCGCACCGCCCTCCGCGAGGCGGTGCGGGAAGCGTTGCGCAACACCGCGAAACACTCCGGCACCGGCCAGGTCGTCCTCCGCGTGGAAGAACGCGACGGCGGGATCACCGTGGTGGCCAGGGACCAGGGCCGCGGCTTCGACCCGGGGGGCCAGGCACCGGGCTTCGGGATCAGCCAGTCGATCGAGGCCCGGCTGACGGAGGTCGGCGGCACCGGCCGCGTCGAATCGGCACCCGGCCGCGGAACCCGCGTGACGCTGTGGGTCCCGCATTGAGACCGAACGGTCTGCGCGCGGCTGCGTTGCGGTCGGCGAGCGCCGTCCGGTCGAGCCGGGTGGCCTGTCGGGCGGGGTGCTCGTGGACGGCTGGTGATCAGCCCAGCTCCGCCAGCCGCGCCACAGCCGGCGCGATCCCGTCGAGCGGCCCAGCGGCGGCATGATCGTGGCCGTCTCGCGGCCGGACCAGCGAACCGCCAACGTCAGCTCCCGCACCCCGGATGGCCGGCGGCCCGCCGGTCTCCGCCTGGTGATCAGCCCAGTTCAGCCAGCTGCACGGCAACCGGCACCACCCCCTCAACCCCACGTGGCCGACGCCCGCCCGAAGAAACGACCGCGCCCCACACCTCGTGTCAGCCCAGCTCCGCCAGCCGCGCCACAGCCGGTGCCATCCCGTCGACCCACGCGGCCGGTGCCCCGCCGGGAGGCATGATGAGGGCCGTGTGCACGCCGAGCTTCGCGTAGTCCGCCATGCTCCGCACGAACTCGTCGCAGGCCTCCGGCTCCGGCCTGCCCGCGGTGATCGTCTTGCGGATCGCGTCGTAGTCCCGGCCGAGGTTGTCGCAGTGCTTGCGCAGCACGTCAAGCTTGTGCGCGACTTCCTCCGGCGAGGTGGCGAACAGGTTGCACGCGTCGCCGTACTGCGCGACCAGCCGCAGCGTCTTGCGCTCGCCGCCCCCGCCGATCAGCACCCGCGGCCGTCGAATCGGCTGTGGTGAGCAAAGCGTCTCGGCCAGCCGGTAGTGCTTGCCCTCGAACGGCCCGTCGTTGTCCGCGTCCCACATCTGCGCGCAGATCCGCAACGTCTCCTCAAGCCGCTCGAACCGCTCCGCGACCGCCGGGAACGGCACGCCCAGCGCATGATGCTCACGCTCGAACCAGGCCGCCCCGACACCGAGCGCCGCCCGCCCACCGGAGAGCACGTCGAGCGTGGTCACGATCTTGGCGAGCAGTCCCGGATGCCGGTAGGTCACGCCGGTGACCAGCAACCCGAGTTCGATCGCCGACGTGTGCGCCGCGAGGAAGCCGAGCGTGGTGTACCCCTCGAGCATCGGCGACTCGGCGGGCAACCCCGTCGCCTCGATCTGGAAGTAGTGATCCATGAACGACAGCCAGGACATCCCGGCCTCCTCCGCCGCCGCCCCGACCCGCGCCAGCTCCGGGGCGACCGCGCCGGCTCCGCCGTCGATGTCGAAGACCGGCACGTGAATTCCCAGCTGCATGGCGGAGGCTCCGGTCGGATCAGCGCGATACAGCGGACGTCACCGAGACTAGGGCCTGGAGTGCACTCGAGGGCAAGTCCGCGTTTCGGTACCGCCACTCTGCTGACAAAGACTCCGTATCAGGACAGAATTCTCCCTCCTCGAGGGTCCTCCGAAAGTGCCTATCCCGTTCTTCATTGGTGACAGTGAGGGTGTTAAGTAATAAAGGGCCGACCAAGCGCCCGGAAAGACCGACCACGACCAGCGACAGCCGCGGGGGGCAATCGCAGTGGACACGCCGGACAGACCGAAGCCAGACCGTGCACAACGGAACCGGCAGATGCTCGACGAGTGGAATCAGGGCGCCTCGCTCAGTGAAATCGCCAGAGCGCACGGGCTTTCCCTGAGCTGGACCGGTCGGTTGCTCCGGCAGGAAGGTGTGGTCCTGCCGGAAATCCGGCAGGGCGTGCGCCGGGTGCTCGACACTCCGCGGGTCATCCGGGAATACCGCGCCGGCGCCAGCATTCGCCGGATCGCCGACGAGCACGCCACCTCTTACGGAACGATCCGTCGTTTGCTCCGCCGCGAGAATGTCCCCCTTAGGCCGCATGGCGGCAACAATTCCGCCGTCCGCCGTTTCCGGTGAGTGCGACCGCTCACGATCGCCCCGTCCGGCGCGGTCGGCAGGGTAGACACGACCGAGCGGCCGAGGGGAGGACGATGATCCGGGCACGGCAGCCGGAAGCGGCGGAGGACGCCGTCCGGCCGGTGCAGCTTCCGCCGGCCCCGCCGGGGCTGATCGGCCGGGAAGCCGAGCTGGCTCGGCTCGACGAACTCTGGCGGGCCGAGCACGACACGCCATCCGTCGCGGTGGTCACCGGCGTCGGCGGCATCGGCAAGACCGCGCTCGCGGTGCAGTGGCTGCACCGGCGCCGGGCCGAATTCCCGGACGGGATCCTGTTCGCCAGCCTCGCACCGGAGGACGACGAGACGGCCGCGCCCGCCAGCGGTGCGCTGCACGGTTTCCTGGCCGCGCTGGGCGTTCCGGCCGACGAGATTCCCGCTTCGTTCGCCCAGCGCGCGGCCGCGTTCCGGGCGGCGACGGCGGACCGCGCGTTCGGCGTACTGCTCGACGACGCCACGCACGGCGCCGAGGTCCGCGCGATGCTGCCGGCCAGCAGCAGCTCGATCGTGCTGGTCACCAGCCGGTCTCGGCTGACCAGCCTGACGCTGGACGGGGCCGAGATCATCCCGCTGGATCCCTTGCCCGTTCCCGAGGCCAAGGAGGTGCTCAGACACCGGGCGGGCCGCGGGCAGCTCGACGACGAAGCCGCCGGCGAACTCATCACCGCCTGCGCGGGCCTCCCCCTCGCACTCGCCATCACCGGTGCCAGGCTGCGTACTCACCCGGCCCGCAGCACACGCCGTGAAGCGCGCCGGAGCCCGCTGGCGGCCGACAGGCTCGCGACCGTCTTCGACGCGTCCTACACCGCGCTCAGCACCAGCGCGGCGGCCCTCTACCGGCTCTGCGGCCTGCTTCCCGGCCCGCACCACGCCCTCGACTCCCTCCCCGGCGCCCTGCTGAGCACGCCCGATCAGCTCTACGACGACGTCGACGAACTGATCGAGGCGAATCTCCTCACCGAGGTGGACGACGAGACCGTGGCCCAGCACGACGTCGTCCGCCAGGACGCGCGAACCCGCGCGGAGCGCGAGCGCACCCCGGAGGACAACGCCGATGCCCTGCTCCGCGTCACCCGCTGGTATCGCGACCGGATGTTCGCCGCGAACGCGCTGATCCACCCATTCCAGCCGGTGTTCACCAGGACCACCGCCGCGGCCGTCTTTCCCGACCGTGCCCAGGCGTTGCGCTGGTGGCGGCGGAACCTCCCGGTCATCCGCGCGGTCGCCGCCGAGGCGGCCCGGCGCGGCTGGGATACCGAGACCTGGCAATTCGGCGAGCTGTTCTGGGGTTTCTATCTGCACCACCGCGATCCCGCGCCGCTCATCGCGCTGAGCTCGGCCGGCGCCGAAGCCGCGCACCGGTGCGGCGCACCGCTGGCCGAAGCGCGTTT
The DNA here is from genome assembly GCF_002564045.1 of Amycolatopsis sulphurea. NCBI lineage: Bacteria > Bacillati > Actinomycetota > Actinomycetes > Pseudonocardiales > Pseudonocardiaceae > Amycolatopsis > Amycolatopsis sulphurea. Next base: position 209,605 of record NZ_PDJK01000002.1, read on the forward strand.
GCGCAGCCAGCTGGGCTTCGTCTACGACAAGCTCGGCCGAGAAGAGGACGCGGCCGCCCAGCACGCCGTCGCGCTGGAGATCGGCGAGCGGGAGGGCCATGGGCCGACCCAGGCAACCGCGCTGTCCCGCCTCGCCCGTACCGCTCGCAGCCGGGGCGAGCTGGAGACGGCGCTGGAGCTGTACCGGCAGAGCGCGGCGGCACACGCCCGGATCGACCAGCCACGCGGCGTCGGCCTCGCCCTCCGCCGGTGCGGTGAGGTCCTGCTGCTGCTCGGCAGGGACGACGAAGCACTCGGCGACCTGTCCGAGGCCGCGGCGATCATGGCTCGGGCGGGCGACACGAGCCAGCACGCCCGCGCCGTCATCTCGCTCGCCCGGGTACACGACCGCCGCGGCGACCACGAACTCGCGTGCCGCGAGCTCCGGTCCGTGCTCGAACAGGTGGACCGGCGGCAATCACCGCATTATCGCGCCGAAATCCTCACCGCTCTCGCCGATGTCGAAGCCGGCCACGGTGCCGGCGAGGCCGCTTCGCAGTATCGCGAGGAAGCTCGCCGGCTCCGCCGCGAAGCCGGCGAGCCGCCGGACTGACCACCGCAGTCCGCGGGGAAACCGGGCCGCTGCCGCGACCGCACCCGGCCAGGCCGCCAGCGCTGCTTCGGCCGGAGCGGCCACCGGTGGTCCGGTGGCCGCCAGCACGAGTACGTCAGCGCGGGAAAACCAGCCCGGATCCGCGAGCCCGAGATCGACGACGTGCACCGCCACGGCCTTTCCCCGCACGAAGATCCGCACGACCCCGACGCCCCGCGCCGGGAACCGGGTCATCGTTCCCAGCCCGGTAACGGGACCGGCATCGCCGGCAACGGCGGGGTGGCCGGCTCCGCCGGTTCCGAAAGCTCCAGCAACCGGTACATCGCCGACCGGAGGATGGCCGCCGCGCGATCCGGTCTCGTGCTGATCGCCCGGGTCACCTCGGCGGAGAGCCGGGCGGCCGTCTTTCCCGCTGCCTCGGCCTGTGCCCCGAGCGGCCGGTTCCAGCACAGCTCCTCGGCGTGGCACCGCACGACCTCGGCGATGCTGCCCGGCTGCAGCCCTTTACCCGGCGAGGAGGCGAGGGTGACCGGACGGCCGAGCGCCGCGGCGTACCCGGTGGTCGATCCGTGATCACCGATCACCCAATCGGCCGCGATCATGGTGGCCTGCCAGCCCCGCTCCGGCGGAATCACCTTCAGCCCCGCCTCGACGCTCCCGGAAAGCCAAGCCGTCACCTGCCGCCGGCCATGCACAGCCCACGCGTTCGGGTGCAGCACCGCCGCGACCGCGTAGTCCGCCAGCGGCAGCGCTTCGAGTACTGCCTGGTACAGCTCGGGAATCCGGCCGAAGGTCGAATCGGTGTACCAGGTGGAACTGATCACCACCAGCCGCCGCTGCGGGGTCACCTCCAGTGCGCGGCGGTATCGCTCCCGCAGGCCGGTCGCGGCACGCATCCCGTCGAGGCAGACGTCCCCGGCGACCACGGCCGCGGGCAGGGCCTCCGGACAGCGCTCCCGCACCAGCTCGAACTCGTCGTCCGTCCCGAGCCCGAGCACGGCGGGCAGCACCCGCCCGCGAAAAGTCAGCAGCTCCCGGTCCACCGCGGTGGTCCCGACGGTCGCCCCGCCGGCTTTGCGGCTGTAGCGGCTGGGTCGCAGCCGTCCCGCGCCGTGCCCGATCAGCAGCACCGGTCCGTGCACCGCTTCCAGGTGCCGGTGGCTGGCGGCCAGCACCAGATCGAACCGGTGTGCGACGGCCTGTGCCCAAGGCAGTACCAGGCCGTGCTGAGCCCGCACGTATTCGTCCACCCCCTGCCAGCGGTCGGTGCCGTGCGGCACCGTGAACAGCACCTGGACCCGCAGGTCCCGTTCGAGCAGCCGGACCAGGTCCAGCAGCCGGGTCCCGGCGGTCACCGTCGGCACGACCACCAGCACCGCCCGGCAGCGCGGCCGGGTCACCCGCGAGCCGGCGTCGATGCCGATCGGCCCCCGCACCCAAGATTCGGATTCCATCGAGCTCCCCTCTCTTCCGGAAAACCGCTTCCCCCTGAGAATGAGAGCCGGATCTGCCGCGGCTCTGCCGGTGTCCTGCCGGGAAGCGGACCGGCACCTGCCCGGCATTCGGCCAAAGTCGATCGTTACCGCCGCGAAATCGCCGATTGATCGTTTTGATGCGAAAATGATCTCTCGGCGAACGGAGGGGACGTCGAATGGAGACCGCCTACGGAATTCTCGGGCAGACTGCCGTGCGGATGCACGGGAAGATGAACGAGGACTGGGCGACCGGCCAGGTTCAGAATGTGCTGGGAATCCTGCTGGTACGCCCCGGAGAACGTGTTCCCGCAACCCGGATCATGACCTGGGCCTGGGATGACGAGCTTCCGGCCAACCCGAAAGACGCGCTGTACAAAGCGGTGAACCGGCTCCGCCGGGCGTTGGCGGACGCCGATCTCGCCGCCCCGGTCGAGACGGTCGACGGCGGCTACCGGATCGCCCTCGACCCGAATTACGTGGATCTCGCCGTCTTTCACGAGGGAATGCGCGAGGCACGGGCCGCCGCGGACGCCGGCAACCATGAATCGGCATACGAATCGGCACATGCAGCGCTTTCCCTCTGGCGCGGAGAACCGCTGGCCGGCCTGCAGACCGGGCCGGTGCAAAACTGGCGGCGGAACACGATCCTGACGCAGTGGATTCCCGCCTGCAGCTTCCTCGTACACGAATTACTGACCCTGCACCGCCCGGAAACAGCCGCCCGGGAACTGGACAGGCTCCTCCCGGAACACGCCGGGGAGCTGACCTTTGTGAAGCTGCGCACCCGCGTCTTCTATGCACTGCAGCAGTTCACCCAGGGCCAGGAGTACTTCCTCGGCGCCTACCGCGAATTCCGTGACGCGGGGGACGAACCGGCCGCCGACGAACTTCGCGCGTTCCACGACCGGCTCCGGGAAACCCACCGGAGCACACCGGCACCCGGCAACCTCCGGCCGGTGACGAGTGCGCCACAGGTCCGGCCGCTGCCCCGGGACCTTCGCGGGTTCACCGGGCGCGCCGACGTGCTCGGGGCACTGAACAACCTGCTGCTGCAGGACAATTCCGGCCGTTCGGCACCGGCGGTCGTGCTCACCGGCCCGCCCGGGATGGGGAAGACCAGCGCAGCGTTGCACTGGGCGCACGGGGTCGCCGAGGCCTTTCCCCGCGGCAGGGTGTACGTCGATCTCCAGGGGTTCGGTCCCGCACCGCGGCTGGAACACAACGACGTGGTGGATCTGCTGCTCGACGAGTTCGGATTCCCGGTCGACCACGTGGTCCGCGAATCGGACCGCGCCGCGGTGCTCCGGGAGCACCTGGCCGAGCGCCAAGTGCTGGTGGTCCTCGACAACGCGGAGAACTCCGACCACGTCGACCGGCTGCTCGACCTGCTGGCGGACAGCACTCTGCTCATCACGTCCCGGCGCCGGCTCAAAGCGCTGGCCCGCAAATACGAACTGCCGACGCTGAGCCTCGGGTATCTCGACGACCACGACTCGCTCGCCCTGCTCACCCGCCGCATTCACGAACGGGCCGAGCGGGAACCGGATGCCGCGCGGCGGATCGCGCACCTGTGTGACGGGCTGCCGCTGGCGCTCTCCCTCGTCGCCGAACGTGCTGCCGAACGGCCGGGCCTGAGCCTGTCGATGTTGCTCGGCCAACTGCGGGATCCGGAAATGCTGCTGAGTATCGGGGACAACGGAGACGACGAAAGCCTCCGCACCACGTTCTCCTCGTCGTACCGCACCCTCGACCCGGCCGGGCAGGCGGTTTTCCGGCTCTTCGGGCACCACCCCGGGGCGGAGATGCAGGCCGACACCGTGCTCTCCGCTGCCGGGCTCGCCACCACCGATACCCGGCGCGCGCTCGAGACCCTGGTCGCGCTCCACCTGATCGATCAGCCCGGCGACACCGATCGTTTCCGCATTCCCTCGATCTTCCACCGGTACGCCCAGACCCTCAGTGAGCACGACCATGACCAGGTGCCGTTACGCCGCCTGCTCTCGCACTACACGCGCACGGCCGAGAACGCGCACCGGATCGCCCATCCCCACGGTGACCGGCCACCGATCCCGGAAGCGGAGCCGGGCACGAATCCCACCCGATTCGAGACTCCGGAGGCGGCGACCCGATGGTTCCTGCAGGAACGCACGAACATCGCTGCACTCGCGGCGAAGGCCGAGCACGCCCGGCTCTTCGACTATGTGTGCCTCCTGGCGCACCTCGTCGGCGAGACCTTGAGCCGGTTCGGCTACTACGCCGAGCGGATCGCCGGGCTGACCGCCGCGGCACGGGCCGCGCAGGCAAGGGGTGACCTCATCGCCGAGGGCTCCACTTTCAACGACCTCGGCTACCTCCACCTGACCCTGTGCGATGAGCAGGCCGCCGCTCCGATGCTCGTGCGTGCGCTGGAACTGGCGACCGCCGTGAACCACCCGATCGCCGTACTCACCGTGAACATCAACCTCGCCCGGCAGCATCGGCTGGCCGGGCGGCACACCGAGGCGATCACGCTGTTCCGCAAGTGTGTCGTCGATGCGCAGAGCGCCCGTGACCCGGTCCGCGAGGCCAAGTCCGAACAGTATCTCGGCGATCTCCTGGCCGAACTAGACCAGTCCGACCGGGCCTTACCCCACTTCCACCGGGCACTGCACTTGCGCACCCTGCTCGGGGACACGCCCGCTCGGATCGAGACGCACATCGCGCTGGCAGAACTCCACTACGCGCAGGAAGATCTGCCCGCCACGGCCCGGCACTGCGCGCAAGCGCGGACTCTGCTCGACGGCACGGCCGAGCTGACCGCCGGCGCGCGGCTGCGCACCGTGCAGGCCCGGCTGGCCAAGGCCGAGCACAACGATCGGGCAGCGCTGCGGCTGTCCCAGGAAGCGGTCGAACTCGCCGAGCGCGCACACACCGCCACCGGTCAGGCACACGCGCTGGAAGCCTTCGCGGAGATTCTTCACGCCCTGGGAAACAGCCCCGACGCCGTCGACGCGTGGACCCGTGCCGCCGCCTTCTATCGTGGCCGCGGTCAGCACGGGAAGGCAGAGCGGCTCGAAGCACACCTCGCCGAGATCGGTCCACCGCACGAGATACCGGAAGCTCGCGACGGCGAATCGACCGTGGCGATGCCATCCCCGCGGCGCTCCATTACCAGCAGCGAACAGTCCACCTGAGATCGCGGCACGACCGCACCGGAACAGCCTCGGCACACGAAACCCGGGACCGCCTGGAGAGCTACCCAGGACAAGACCAGCTCAAAGGATTACACCCGAATGAGCGATGTGCTCATTCCTCTTGAGTGACCCTCTCCGGTATATGCCTTTAGTTCGCTACCCAAAGTTGGAACCTAGGGACACCCCCGAGTTCTCCTCGTTTCCACCAGGCTCTAAAGTCTGGTCACCAGACCTGCCGAAACATGTATCACTGCGAGTCAGCCGACTACGATCGTGATCCACGTTGCGTCAGGCTTACGACGAGACTGATACAGGAGCAAAACCTCTCATGTTTTCTGTTGCACCCACGGCCGCCGCGTCGATCGACGACGATTCGAACCTGGCCGAACCCTGGTGGTGCTGCTTCCTCTGACCCCAGAGGCCGGTGACCAGATCACTCCTCTCAGCTTTGGCGGATCCTCTTTCTCGACCGGCCTTCACCTGAGCCGGCCGGGAAGGGGGACCGCGACACCCGGCGGCAGCTTCCTCCCATCCACCCGCCAAACGGCCTGCTTTCCTTACGCACCAAGATAAACACCTGCGGCATTCAGGTACTGCCGGTCGCCGGCGCGGGATCACCAGGGCCGCCTGTTCACCCACCCTACGCAGGTCCCGGGATTCACCGCCTGACCGTGTTCAGCCCAGGTCGGCCTCCGGGCGGATCTCGATCTCCGTCCCCGGGCGGTGCAGTTCCAGGACCACAATCTCGTTCTTTCCCTTTCGCCACAGGGGCTTTGGTGCGTAGAGCGTCTGCTGCGGGCCGATCTGCCAGTATCGGCCCAGGTTGAACCCGTTGAGCCAGACCACGCCCTTCTCCCAGCCGGGCAGGGCGAGGAACCCGTCCTCGGGGGTGGCCACGGTCGCGGTGGCGTGGTGGAACACCGGGCCGGGGCCGGGCTCCGTGGTGGCGAAGCGCGGGCCGGACAGGTCGTCCAACGGCAGCGGGCGGGTCTCCCAGCCGAACAGTTTCTGCTCGGTGCTCATCGCGACCCAGCCGTCGATTCCCTTGCGGTCGGCGAGGAACGGGCCGAAGTTCACCCGGCCCATGGCGTCCACCAGGATGTCCACCCGGTTCTGTGGCAACGGCAAGGTCAGCTGGACCGTGGCCGCCGGGTCGTTCCGGCCCAGGGTGCCCGCGAGCCGCCCTTCGACGAACACCTGTGCGCGGTCGGCGAGGCCGTGGATGCCGAGCGGACCGGAATGCGGGCCTCGCACCGTGGTGCGGTAGTGGATCAGGCCGGTGGCCTGCCCGCCCGCTCCATCGGCAGCGGCTGCGCGGACCGCACCGGTTTCGCCAGGACCGGCAGCGCATCGAGCAGCGCGACGGCACCGTCCGGGTGCACCTGCTGCGCGGGCAGCCGCGCGGACCGGCCGGGCACGGGACCGACCGGCACCTTGGTGTACTTGGTGATCACCGAGCGCAGTGCGGTGTACTTCGCCCCGGTGTCCCCGGCTTCACCGATCGGCGAATCGTAGTCGTAGCTGGTGGTGATCGGCAGGTACCGGGCACCGGAGGTGTTGGCACCGCTGGTGAACCCGAAGTTGGTGCCGCCGCAGGCCATGTACAGGTTCACCGACGCACCGGTGGCCAGCAGGGTGTCGACGTAGGCCGCCATCCGTTTCGGGTCGCGGGTGTTGTGCGGCTCGCCCCAGCGGTCGTATCAGCCGTCCCAGTATTCGGCCATCATTGCCGGTTTGCCGGGCTGGAACTGCTTGATCGCGGACAGCTTCACCAGCGGATCGCCGTCGCCGGTGCCGGCCTCCAGGGTGCCGGGCAGCGCCCGGAACCGCATCGAGTACTCGGAAGCACCGTCGGCGGCGAAAAGCAGGCTGGTGACGCCCCGCGCGCGCAGGCTGTCGCGCAGGTGCGCGAGGTAGCCGGTGTCGTTGCCGTAGTTGCCGTATTCGTTCTCGATCTGCATCGCCACGAACGGACCGCCGTATCGCGCCTCCAGCGGGGTGAGCCGCGGGATCAGCTCGTCGTACCACGCGTCCACGGCGGCGAGATAGGCCGGATCGGCGCAGCGCAGTTCCAGGTTCCGGTCGGCCGGCAGCCAGGCCGGGAACCCGCCGAACTCCCATTCCGCACAGATGTACGGGCTCGGCCGGACGATCACCTTCAGCCCCAGCTCACCCGCGAGTCGCAGGAACCCGGGCAGGTCCCGGCCGCCGCGGAAGTCCGCGCGACCGGGCACCGGCTGGTGAAAGTTCCACGCCACGTACGTTTCGATCGTGTTCAGGCCGAGCGCATGCATCCGGGCCAGCCGGTCCGGCCACTGGTCCGGGTGGATCCGGAAGTAGTGGATCGCGCCGGAGACGATCTGGAACGGCTTGCGGTCCAACAGGAATCGCTCGCCGTCCACGCTCAGCCGCGTCCGGCCGCCGCCTCGGCCGGCCCGGCGAATACCGTGCTCGCCGCGGCGACCCCGGCCGCCGCGGCCCCGCCGAGGAAGCTCCGCCTGCTGACTCCGCTCATCTACGCCTCACTCTTCGCCGTCCCGGCCGCGGCATCCCTCACCTTGACGAGGAATGTGTCCAGGACGCCGTCGCCGACCAGCGCCGGGCGCACGCCCCAGGCATTGGTGTTGCCCGTCTTCACCGCTTGCGCCTGACCGACCTGCGTGTCGCCGGTCGCGGTCAGTTGCCGGGCCTTCTCGGCGTCGCCCCCGGCAGCTGCGGCGAGCGCGTCGAGCCGGGTCACCATCGCCTTGCCCCACAACGCACTGGCGTCCAGCCACGGCCCGGTGTCCGCGACGAACGCGCGATCCACCGGTCCGGCACGGATCGTTTGCGGGGCATCGCGGATCTTCTCCGCGTAGGGACGCAGTTCGGCGAGTGCGTTGTGGTCGCCCGCGTTCCAGCGTTGCCAGAAGTCGGCGGTCTTGGCGGCCAGCACGGGCGCCTGCGGCTGCCACGGCTGCGGCGCGGACGACGGGCCGTAGTGTTCGAGATCGGCGAATACGGTGACCGCCGCGGTGGCGTTCGGATCGCCGCCGGCGATCCGGGCGAGGGCCCGCGGCCAGGACTGTTCGGCGGAGTACGCGGCGTCATTCCACGAGAAGTCGGCGACCCCGAACTCGGCGATCTGGCTGGCTGCCTCCTGATTCATCGGGTTCGAGACGATGCCGTCCAAGTACTGCGAGAGCCCGGCGTCGCGATGATCGTAGGGCGCCAGCATGATTCGCCCGGCGGCCTCGCCGTAGTCGTTCACCGGGTAGTTGTCCCACAGGAACACCTTGCGTCCGTACAATGTGGACACCTGACGTGCCTGGTCGTTCGTCACGCTGGGCGGGACCACCGCGGTCCCGGTCCACTGGATCACCACGGACGGGTCGAGGTGCTCGCGCAGCTCGGTCTTGTACGGCGAGGCCTTCAGATCGCCGTACTCGGTCGGCACCGTCTGCAGCGGGCGGACGCCGTCGTGGGTCTTCACGAAATCGCTGGTGATCCGGTTGAGCAGGGTCACCTGCGCCTTGCCCGCGGCGGCCTGGCCAGGGGCGCCGTAGGCGGTTCGATCGCCGTCGCAGTTCCACCTCGTGTACGAGATGTCGTCGAACGGCATGGAGAACGACCGCACGCCCAGGTCGTAGACCGACTGGAACTTCGCCTTCACCGCGGCCACATCCGCCGCGGACGAGAAGCAGATCGAGACACCCGGCGACAACGCGTACGTGAACTTGACGTGGTGCGCGGTGGCCGAGGAGACCAGCTGCCGCAGCGTCGTGAGTTCCTTCTGCGGGTACGGGTCACGCCACCTGGCGCGCAGGTAGGCATCGTCCTTCGGGCTGTAGATGTAGGTGTTCGCCTTGGTCTCGCCGAGGAATTCGATCTGGTGCAACCGTGCCTCGGTGGGCCACGGCGGACCGTAGAAGCCTTCGATCGACCCGCGCAGCGCCATGTTCGGCCAGTCGCGTACCTGGACACCGCGCACCGCCCAGCCGCCGCCCGACCGCACGAACAGCTGCCGAAGCGTCTGTACGCCGTAGTACTGGCCGGAGCCGTCCCGGCCGCCGATCAGAATGCCGGAGAGCCGGGAAACGGTGAGCGCGTACCCCTCGGCCTGCGAAGGCACTTCGCCGCTGAACGACGGGCCGCCGAGGCGGACCAGGAGCACCCCAGGCTGCTGCTGGGCCGCCGACGGATCGATGACGCTGATCCGCCGCACGCCGTGCTGCTTGAGCTGGGCGGCGAGCAGGTCCTTCGCGGCGGCGTCGGTGGTCTGGTCCACGACCAGCACCGCGGTGGCCGGGATCGGCACCTCCCCCGGCTGACGGCTGATCTGTTGCGGTGTAGGGGAAACTACCGGTACATCGCCCGGGGCGGCGACGGCGGGCCGGCTGAGCGCGAGCATCGCGGCCAGCGCACCGGCCACGGCCGTCAGGGCCAGCCGGACTCTTCCGGGCGGAGTCATTTGTTCCCCTCTCAACGCGGCCTGCCGGAGGCCGGGTCAGCAGCCTAGGTCGCGAATCCATCGGACGTCTATGCGCTAACCGGATGAGGGACGCTGAGTAAAAATCAATCACCGATAATCGCACCATTGCTGGTCCGAACGGTGTACTCGCCCAGAGCGCTCACGGATTGTGGCCGGAATTGGTCCGATGCTTCCTGTCGCGTGGCATTCCGCCGCTTTCGGAGCGGCTCATGCATGACCATGCTCCCGCTGGCGCACCCAGCCATTCGGTGGCGGCCCCGGTTTTTGTCGGTGGTGGCTGAGAGCATCTCGGCATGCACATTTCGCCACCGTTCACCGGCCACCGAAGACCGGAAGCCGCCAACGCGGGACCGGTCCCGCCCCGGAGGCCCGGCACTGGGCTTCTCCGGTGCACCGAAAGGGATTCCGTGCACTCGCCGCCTGAACCCGCCGAGCGGCCGCGCGACCCGCTGGCCGCCGCCGTGGGGAACGCTTCCCTGCTCGGCGTCGGTTATCTGCTGCTCGGGCGGCGGCTGCTCGCCGCCCTGAACGTCGCGGGTACCGCCGCGCTCGTAATACTGCTGACCACAGTGGCACCGTTCCGGTGGTTCGAAGTGCTCGTGCTCGCCTGGTGGGCGCTGGTGATCGCGCACGGATGGCAGCTCGCCCGCCACAAACCCGCGAAGGTACGAAAACATCAGGTGATTGCGTTCTCCGCCGCGATAATCGTATTCGCCGCCGTCGGACTCCTCCGATTCGACGCTTTCCGAATCGATGAACGCATTACCGCCGCCCGGGCGCAAGGCAGCTGCGCCGAAGCCACCGAAGCACTGGACAGCAGGTGGTTCCGACATTACCTCGCGGACGCCCCGCTGATGACCGGGGAGGAATCCACCAGGGAGGCCTGCCACCGGTTGCGGGCGGCGAACGAGAACCTGGCAAGCGCGCTGTCCGGTGAGCCAGAGGCGACCGCCGCCGCATTCGAACGGTTCGCCTCGGTCCGCCGTGACCTGCCCGGCCACGGGACGATGGCCACCGTGGTGCTCGACGGTTTCCTCCACCGGCTACCCACTTCGGAGCCGTGTACCACCGCCGAGATCGACGAGTGGCTGTTCGCGCACGCGGCCGGTGGCCCGATCCCCGAACGGTCGGCCGCCGTACGCACCGCGTCCGCGGCCCACCTCTCCTGCGGCGACAAACTGATGACTTCGAAGGGCTGGACCACCGCACACACCCGGTATCAACGGATCGTCGACCGGTACCCCGCCGATCCCCGTGCGGCGAAGACGAAAGCCGGCACCACCAAGGCGCCCCAGGCGCTGGAGCTGGCGAAGGTGCAAAGCCTGCTGGAAAGCTCCGGCAGCACCCAACCGTCCTACTGCAGGACTCCCGCGCCGTACAGCGCCGCCGCACCGCACGGCCCCGGCACGAACCGCGCACTGTTCTACGGCGATGACGGCCACAGCAGCAAGTTCCCCCCAGAATGGCGCGCACCTGACGCAGCACAGGCCGTGCTCGTGATCTGCCTCGGCGAGCACGCAGACGGCACCGCCGTGCGCACCTGTCCGTACGAGAACAAGATGATGCCGAACTTCCCGGGCAACGTCACGTTCCACAAGATCGCCGTCCCGCTGAAGGCCTACGAGCTGCGTACCGGCAAACCCGTCGTGGACACAAAAGTGGAGATCGGCGGGGCGAGTTGCCCTAAAGTCCTGCACTACCGCAGTTACAGCCATCTCGCGGGCCTCGGCCCGCCCCCGGACACCCCAGTGACCCCCACCGATGATGACGTGCGGGCGGCCTTCGCCCCGGCCATCCAGAAGTGACTCGATCGCCCGGACGGGCGATCACCGGATAGGAGGGAGACCTCGAACCGCGCCGGGCCGCCGAGATGCACACCCACGGCGATCCGGTCTGCCAGGGCACCCCCGGCAGTCCGCGACCACCGTGCCGCGGGACACGACGCCGACCCCGACCACTGGCACTGGCACTGGCACTGGCACTGGCACTGGCACTGGCACTGGCACTGGCACTGGCACTGGCACTGGCACTGGCACTGGCACTGGCACTGGCACTGGCACTGGCACTGGCACTGGCCGAGCTTGACCCGTCCGCAGCCGCGGCGGGGACCCGGTCCCGGTCGCTGTGGCCGCCGGTCGCCACCCCGGCGGTGTCCGGCATCACCGGCAACCCACCCCGTCCACCTGCGAAAACCACTCACCGCCCACCCCGAGGATGCACGTTCATACATAGTCATGCATAATCATTCCCATGTCCAAGGTGCTCACTTCCCTTCCCGTCGGCGAGCGGGTCGGTATCGCGTTCTCCGGTGGTCTCGACACGTCCGTTGCGGTGGCGTGGATGCGGGACAAGGGTGCGATCCCCTGCACTTACACCGCCGACATCGGCCAGTACGACGAGCCCGACATCGCGTCCGTGCCCGGGCGGGCCGGCAGCTACGGGGCCGAGCTGGCCCGGCTGGTGGACTGCAAGGAGGCGCTCGTCGAGGAGGGGCTCGCGGCGCTGACCTGCGGGGCGTTCCACATCCGCAGTGGCGGGCGCGGGTACTTCAACACCACCCCGCTCGGCCGTGCGGTCACCGGGACCCTCCTGGTCCGTGCCATGCTCGAAGACGACGTGCAGATCTGGGGCGACGGCTCCACCTACAAGGGCAACGACATCGAGCGGTTCTACCGCTACGGGCTGCTGGCCAACCCGTCCCTGCGCATCTACAAGCCGTGGCTCGACGCCGCGTTCGTGAGCGAGCTGGGCGGCCGCAAGGAGATGTCCGAGTGGCTGCAGGCGCACGACCTGCCCTACCGCGACAGCACCGAGAAGGCCTACTCCACCGACGCCAACATCTGGGGCGCCACGCACGAGGCGAAGTCCCTGGAGCACCTCGACACCGGCATCGAGATCGTCGAGCCGATCATGGGCGTGCGATTCTGGGACCCGAACGTGGAGATCCCGGCCGAGGACGTCACCATCGGCTTCGCGCAGGGGCGCCCGGTGAGCATCAACGGCAAGGAGTTCCCCACTTCGGTCGAGCTGGTGCTGGAGGCGAACGCCATCGGCGGGCGGCACGGCCTGGGCATGTCCGACCAGATCGAGAACCGGATCATCGAGGCGAAGAGCCGCGGGATCTACGAGGCGCCGGGCATGGCGCTGCTGCACGCGACCTACGAACGCCTGGTCAACGCCATCCACAACGAGGACACCCTGGCCAGCTACCACAACGAGGGCCGCCGCCTCGGACGGCTGATGTACGAGGGCCGCTGGCTGGACCCGCAGGCGATGATGCTGCGCGAATCGCTGCAGCGCTGGGTCGGCACCGCGATCACCGGCGAGGTCACCCTGCGCCTGCGCCGCGGCGAGGACTACTCGATCCTCGACACGTCCGGGCCGGCGTTCAGCTACCACCCGGACAAGCTGTCCATGGAACGCACCGAGGACTCCGCGTTCGGCCCGACCGACCGGATCGGCCAGCTGACCATGCGCAACCTCGACATCGCCGACTCCCGCGCGAAGCTCGAGCAGTACGCCGGGCTCGGCATGGTCGGCAGCTCCCACCCGGTCCTGATCGGCGCCGCGCAGGCCGCCGCCACGGGGCTGATCGGCGCGATGCCCGAGGGCGGCGCCGAGGCCATCGCCTCCCGTGGCCAGGCCGGTGACGACGAACTGCTGGACGGCGCGGCGATCGAATCCGGCACCGACTGACGCACCACGACGGCGCGGCCGCGGTGTGGGGAACCAATCCCGCAGGGTTCCCCACACCGCGGCACGACACCGCGACAGCACGACGGCACGGCTGCAGTGCGGAACCGATCCCGCAAGGTTCCCTCACCGCGGCACGGCAGCACCACCACGGCACGGCACCGCTGCAGTGCGGGGAACCGATCCGCAGGGTCCCCCGCACCACGGCACGGTACTGCTCATCTCGGCACAGGTCACCGCTGAACAACCCACCGCCCTACGACGCCAGGTTCACCCAGATACAGCGTCAGTTCAACGCGCTACCGACCGGCCGGGCACGATCACGGTGTCCGCGAGTTCCGCCGGCCCGTACGGTGGAGGCAGGGTGAACGCGCCAGCGTCGATTTCCGTTGCCGGGCCACAGATCCGCGCCACGTAGGCGAGTGCGCCGGGCGCCTCGATCGGGGCCAGATCGAACGGGACCTCCTCCACCACAAGTACTCAGTGGACAGTCAACGGCACGACCGACCCGCGGAAACGCCGTCAGGAACCGGCCCGTTCGCAGTCCTCGCACAGGCCCCACCAGGTCACCTCGGCCTGGTCGACCCGGAACCCGGGGACCTCGCCCGGGTGGAGACAGGGGCTGCTGCCGACCGCGCACGGCACGTCGCGGATCCGGCCGCAGCCGCGGCAGACGAGGTGGTGGTGGTTGTCGTGGGTCTCCAGTTCGAACCGCGCGGGCGAGCCGGCGGGCTCCAGCGGGCGCAGCAGCCGGGCGCCGACGAGGTCGTCGAGTACGTTGTAGAGGCCTTGCCGGGACAACCCGCCGAGGGCGTCTTCGGCCTGCAGGGCGGTGGCGATCTCCGCGGCGGTGACGTGCGGGGTGTGCGCGACGGCGGCCAGGACCGCCCGGCGCTGGGGAGTGTTCCGTAGTCCCTTCTCCCGCAGCCGGGCCGCCACCTCGTCCATAGCCGGATCGTACCTCCAGAGTTGACCGGATCCATTCTGAAGTGCACCGGTTCACAGAACCAGACTTGACCTTGTCCTAAAATTGACTGGATCAAATCTCAGCGCTAGAAAGGAAGCGTGCCCACCACCACCGCACCCCTCGACTCCGGCGCCCAGCTGCGGCGTGCCGGCCTGCGCGTGACCACCGTCCGGCAGGCCGTACTGGAGACCCTCGCCAAGCATCCGCATTGCACCGTGGCCGAATTGCTGCCCCAAGTCCGCCACCGGCTGCCCATGGTCTCGACCCGCGCGGTGCACGACGTCCTGGCCACCGGCGTCACCGCCGGGCTCGTCCGGCGGTTCGACCACGTCGGCATCGCCCAGCGCTACGAATCGGCCGCGCTCACCCATCCGCACCTGCTGTGCCACCGATGCGGACGGCTCGAAGCGCTGCCCGGATCGGTCGACGACCCGGCCGCGGAGCCCGCCACAGGTCTCTGCGCGCACTGCGCGAAAGAGTCCTGACCAGGGTTTTTACCTCTGAGGTAATGTACATACAGACAGAATGTACGTAGCCTTCGGGCATGACACCGCACGATGAACTCGGCCCGGCCCGGCAGGTCCGGCTGCCCCAGGGCGAGCTGCGCTACTTCGACCGCGGCACCGGCGCTCCGGTGGTGTTCGTGCACGGCGTACTGACCAGCGCCCTGCTCTGGCGGAAGGTCGTGCCTGCCGTGGCCGAGGCCGGATTCCGTTGCCTGGCACCGGATCTGCCGTTCGGCGCGCATCGGGTGGCGATGCGCGCGGACGCGGATCTGAGCGCCCCCGGCGCGGCGACCCTGTTCGGCGATTTCCTCGACGCGCTGGACCTGCGAGACGTCACCCTGGTCGCCAACGACACCGGCGGCGCGATCACCCAGCTGTTGCTCGCCCGGTACCCGGAGCGAGTCGGGCGAGTGGTGCTGACCCCGTCGGACAGCTTCGAGTACTTCTTCCCGCCGGTCTTCAAACCGCTGCCGGTGCTCGCCCGCGTCCCCGGTTCGATGGCGGTACTCGGGCAACTCCTGCGATTCAAGGCGCTCTACCCACTGCCGTTCGTGTTCGGCTGGGTCACGAAGCGGCCGATCCCGGACGACATCGCCCGGGAGTACCTGACGCCGCTGCGCACCTCAGCCGGCGTGCGACGGGATCTGCGCAAGCTGCTGCGTTCGGTGCACCCGCGGCACACGCTGGCCGCCGCGGAACGGTTGCGGACGTTCGACCGGCCGGTCCTGCTCGTGTGGCCGCCCGAGGAGAAGCTGTTCCCGATCAGCCTCGCGCACCGGCTGGCGGAGCTGTTGCCGCACGCGGAACTCGTGGAAGTCCCGGATTCCTACACCTTCGTCCCGGAAGACCAGCCGGACGTCCTCGCCGGGCACATCAAGCGCTTCGCGGCCGCCATGGCAGATTAGGCAGGTGCGACGTACCCAGCAGGAACGCTCCAACAGCACGCGAGCAGCGTTGATCAAGGCAGCCCGCGAACTGTTCGGCACCCGCGGGTACCACGACGTGCCCACCGAGGAGATCACCCGTACCGCCGGCGTCACCCGCGGCGCGCTCTACCACCACTTCAGCGACAAGCAGGGCCTGTTCCGCGCCGTGGTGGTGGAGGTGGAACGCGAACTGACCGCCGAGGTGGCCGCCTCGATGACCGGCCAAGACGACCTCCTCGGCGGGCTCGTCGTCGCGTTGAACGTGTTCCTGGACGCCTGCTTGCGGAAAGAGGTCCAGCGCATTTCCCTGACCGACGCCCCCGCGGTGCTGGGCTGGGCGGCCTTCCGCGAACTCGAAGCCGAGTACGGCCTCGGCATGCTGATGGAAACGCTCACACGGGCGCGGGAAGCCGGGCTCCTCGCCGACGTCCCGGTGCACGCGCTGGCCCAGCTCGTGCTGAGCGCGGTGATGGAGGCCGCCCGGATGATCGCCGAGGCCGCCGATCCGGACCAGGTCCGCGCGGACACCCAGCAGGTACTGGCGAACTGGCTGGGCGCGCTGATCCAGACCGGCTGAGCTCGGCCCCCTGGAAGAGAGGGTCACTCTGCGTGCCCGACTCTTGACGGAAATAACCCAACCCGAGTATGGTCCAGACCACATTCTCCCCCCTCTCCCCCCTCTCCGCCCGCGCGTCCCCCTGCCGCGGCGGCCGGTCGTGCCTTGCGCACGGTCTCCCGCGCCTCCCCGGCGTCGAAGCGGGCCCGGCTGTCGAAGGAGCCGAAAATGTCCCGTAAACGCACCCTTCTCACCGCGCTGGCCGGTACCGCACTCGCTCCGGTGCTGGTGCTGGCCGGTCCGGCCGCGATCGCCAGCGCGCATGGCTACGTGGACTCCCCGCCGAGCAGGCAGGCGCAATGCGCTAAGGGCATCGTGCCCTGCGGGAACGTCAAGTACGAACCGCAGAGCGTGGAAGGCCCGAAGGGGCTGCGTTCCTGCAACGGCGGGGTCGGCCGGTTCGGCGAGCTGAACGACGACGGCAAGGGCTGGCGGGCCACCCGAGTGGGCCGCACGGTGACCTTCACCTGGAAATTCACCGCCCGCCACCGCACCATCAACTACGAGTACTTCATCGGCAACCAGCGTGTCGCCGCCTTCGGCGCGGGTGGCCAGGCCCCGCCGGAAACCCTGACGCACCAAGTGAATCTCGGCAATCACACCGGTCGGCAGAAGGTGCTCGCGGTGTGGAACATCGCGGACACCGGCAACGCCTTCTACGCCTGCATCGACCTGCAGGTGGGCTGACGCCCGGCCCGGCGCTCCGGGGGGAAGGTAACGGGGCGCCGGGCCACCGCTCAGCGGGCGCCCTGATAAGCGCTGCCGCGGCCGCAGAGGAACCACCCCAGCGGGCCGAGGAACGGCGCGAAAAAGATCACGAGGATCAGCAGCAGCTTCAGCCCGCCGCCGAGCACGCTCACGAGCGCGCCGATGAACATCCCCGCCGGCAGGATCAGCACCGCGGCCAGCAGTGTGACCAGCCCGGCGGAAAGGCCGAAGGCCAGGGCCGACTCGGCGCTCGTGGACGAGTTCAGTGCGGCGAGGGTCATCGGGCGCGCTCCAGGGTCGGTACGGAGTCCACATCGGACTCTTCGGCCGATGCCGAGGAGTATGCCGGGACGGCCGGGGCCACCGGATCCCCTGCTCGGCCATTCCCGGCTTAAACCGAAAGTCGTATCGGGCACGGCGGGGACCGGTCCCGGACCGGATGGCTAGCGTCCGCGCCAGGCGCGTTCTCCGGCGCGGACGGCCCGCGCCTGCACTCCGTGTTCCAGCCGACAAAGGGGAAACCGTGAAGGCTCCGATCCTGCTCGGCGCGGCGATGCTGGCCGTGCCGTTCGTCACGACCGCACCATTCACCACAAGCCCGTCCTGCAGTCAGAGCGCGCTCCCCCAGGGCGTGGTTTGCGCGGCGGGCCGGTTGAAGATCACCAAGGGCGGCACGCCGGGCTGGCCGTTGACCTATGCGGGACAAGGCCGCCAGGTAAACGGGATCGACGTGGAAGCGGACAACGTCGTCGTCGACGGTTACACAATGGACGGTCCGAAGGCGCCGGGTATCGAGATCCACGGCAGCAACGTGACCGTGCGGAACACCACGATCAAGGCACCCAAAGGCGGCGACGGCGACGGTATCCGCTTCTTCGGCGACAACATCGGGATCCTGCACAACACCATCAGCGACACCGACAACAGCACCGGCGCGCACGCCGACTGCATGCAGACCTTCGCGACCGACGACGAGGACGTCGCGAGCAGGAACGTCGACATCGAGAACAACCGCTGCGAGCGGATCGACAACATGTGCCTGATGGCCGAAAGCCCGAACTCCGAAGCGGGTGACGGCAACGGCGAGGGCGTTTCGGAGGACTGGACGTTCAAAGGCAACTATTGCGAGACCAAGCAGGCCTCCCAGGCCGTGATGATCGACGACGTGCAGAACCTCTCCCTGGAGGGCAACACCTGGGCGGCCGGGCCGGACCACGCGATCGGCCTGCAGAACAAGTCCACCGGCGCGCACGTCAAGGACAACGAGCTCGATCCGTCCATCAAGTGCGAGGTCGGTATCGACAAGTCTGCACGCAAGGGTTACCAGGGGCCGGAGCCGAAGTGCGAACCGTGATCGTCGCGCCAGGTCATGCGCTGCGGGCGGCGCGCTCGCGGCGATCGACCTGATCGGCCTCGACGGGTTCGAATCCGCTTACCCGCGGGAGCTTTCCGGCGGCAACGCGTCGGGTTAGCCCGCGCGCTGGTGCTGGAGCCCGATCTGCTGATGGACGAGCCGTTCTCCGCGCTCGACGTGCTCACCGCGGAGAACCCGCGCGGCGAGCTGATGCGGCTGCGGACCGGGAAATGGTTCTCCACCAAGGGAATCTGCCTGGTCACGCACAACCTCGAGGAGGCCGTACAGCTCGCCGACCGGGTGCTGGTGCTCGGCTCCGGACCGGGCAGGCTGTGCGCCGAGGTCACCGTGGACCTGTCCCGGCCGCGCGAGCGCACGTCGCCGGGCTTCGCCGCGCTCGTCGACCGGCTCTACGACCTGCTCACCGGCCGCCGGGGAACCCGCCCCGGACGAGGCGACCCCGACTGCGCGGCCGCTGCCCGCCGCCTCGGTCGGCGGGCCGGCCGGGCTGGTGCACGCCAGGGGCGGGCGAGCGGATCTGCCCGAGCCGGTCGCGGACATCGGCTTCGAGATCGACGACCTGCTCCCGCTCGTGGACGCCGCAGCCCTGCTGTTCGTGGCCGGGGGCGGACCTGCACCTGACCCCGGTCGGGGAGCAGGTCACCACCGCGGACATCCAGCGCAGCAAGGCCGTCTTCGCCGCGCAGGCTCGGGAACGCGCGCACCATCTGCCGGGCACTCGCGGCCGGCGCGCACGGCCCCCTGCGCGCCGGGTTCTTCCCCGACCTGCTGCGCCGGGGCTTCTCCGCCGACGACGCCCAGCAGCAGCTGGACACCGCGATCGGCTGGGGCCGCTACGGTGAGCTGTCGACGCAGGGGGCCGCTGACCCTCGATCCGGCGAACGCTTGACCTTGACACCGTGCGAAGGTCTTCACTGGGTCCCGGAGGTGCTCGACATGAACCAGACCCAGCCCGACCGTCGTTCGCTGCGCACCGCGCTCGCGGCGGAGAACCCGTCGACCCGGCTCAAGGCGGCGCTGGCCGCAGGCACGCGGCCCGACGCCGAGCTGCTGGAGACGCTGGTGACCCGCTGCGCGGTCGAGCCGGACTTCTACGTTCGCGACATGCTCACCTGGGCGCTCACCCGGCAACCGGCCGGGAGCACCGTGCCGCGGCTGCTCGTGGAGCTGGGGTCCGGACGTCCGCAAGCGCGCAGCCAGGCGTTGCACACGCTGTCCAAGATCGGGGACCGGAGCGCCTGGCCGTCGATCACCCAGGCGCTGCTGCGCGACGCCGACGACGAGGTCGCGCGAAGCGCGTGGCGTGCCGCGGTCGTGCTCGTGCCGGAGGAGGAAAAGGCAGCGCTGGCAACGGAATTGGCCGCACAGCTCGGCCGCGGCGACCGTGCCGTGCAGCTGAGCCTCAGCCGGGCGCTCGTCGCGCTCGGCGAGGTGGCCGAACCGGCCCTGCGGGCCGCGCCGGCCGATGCCGGCCCCGGGGTGGCCGCCCACGCCCGGGCCACGGAGCTGCTCCTGCGTGACCCGGACGCCGGGTTCGACCAAGCGCTCGACGAGGCGAAGCGGATCGTCGCACTCGGCCCGGAACGGGCGGCGACATGCTGATCGGTGAGGTGGCGCGCCGCTCGGGGGTGAGTACCCGGATGCTCCGGCACTACGACTCCCTCGGGCTGGTGCGCCCGACGGGGCGGACGGTCTGCGGCTACCGCGAGTACTCCACCGAGGACATCCGCCGGATCTTCCACGTGGAGAGCCTGCGCTCGCTCGGGCTTTCGCTGCGGCAGATCGGCCGGGCGCTGGCCGATCCGGCGTTCACGCCCGCCGCGCTGGTCGGCGATCTCATCCGGCGGACCGAAGACCGGCTGCGGCAGGAACAGGAACTGCTCGACCGGCTGCGTGCGGTGGACGCTTCGGCGCCGGCGGGCTGGCAGGAGGTGCTGCGCATAGTGGCGTTGCTGCGCGGGCTCGGTTCGCCGAGCGCCGCGCAGCGGCAGCAGGCCGTGCTGGCCCCGGACGAGGAGACCCCGGTGCCCGCCGAACTGCTGGCCGAGGCGATCCTCGCGGAGTCCGATCCGAACGTCGCCGGCGCACTGCGGTGGGCCCTTGCCCGCGCGGGCGGCGACGGGGTGGCGAGCGTTTCCTCCGGCGTACGCTCGCCGAACCCCGCCGTCCGGGAACGCGCCGTACGCGCGATCGCCGAGCTGCCCGGCACCGAAGCGACCGAAGTGCTCGCATGTGCGCTCGAAGACCCGGAACCGGCTGTACGCAGGCATGCCGCGCTGGCCGCGGGGACGCGTGGCGTGACCGCGGCGGTGCCGGTCCTCGTCGGGATGGTCGTCGACGGCACCAGCGACGTCGAAGCCGCCGAGGTCCTGGGCACCCTGGCGCTGGCCCCGGAGTGCGCGGAGCAGATCACGGAGGCGCTGAGCGCGGAACTCGCCACGCCCGCGGCAAGTTCCGCGGTCCGTATCCGGCTGACCCAGGCACTCGCCGAGCTACCCGAGGCACTCGCGCGCGACCTGCTGCGACCGCTGACGCAGGACGCCGAAAGGCCCGTCGCCCTGCTCGCCTCAGCCCTGCTGGAGCGGCCCGGCTGACCCGCAGAAGGCACGCTCGGCCGCGAAGGGCTCCGGCGGAACGCGTACCCAGGTGCGATCCCACGCGCCGGTCAGGTTCCGCCAGAACCGGTCCAGCGACATCGGTTCCCGGGTGGACTCCCGGATCTCCGCGAGATCGCCGCAGGACAGCGCGTGCCGGGCGGCGGCCAGCTCCGCCGGGTCGAAGTCCCGCTGGAAGACGAAATTGCCGGTGCGCGCGACCGGCGCCGCCGGATCCGCATAGTCGGCCAGCAGCCAGATGTTGCTGAGCGGCTTGGAATGGCCCGGTTTGCCGGGCGGGAAGGCGAACCTCGCACCGACCGGATTGGCCAGGCCCCAGAAGTCGACGATCGCCACGTCGGGCGGCGCCAGCATGCCGGCCGTGCCGAGGTACACGCCGACCACCGCCGCCCTGGCCGGCAGATCCTTGCGCAGCGGGGCGGTGAGGATCTCGTTGTGCACGCCCTGGTAGACCAGCGTCCCCCGGCCGGAGTTGCGCGCGGCCTCCACCGCGGCCGCGAGGTCCCGCTGCTGCCGGGTGTAGTCCTCGGTTTGGGTGGGGTTGTCGGTGTGGGTCCAGGACACGTAGTAGGCACGCTCGTCATCAATCGCGCGCACCGGGCCAGGAGCTTCGTGGTAGCGGCCCGAACCGGCGTACAGCGGCACCCACGCGACGATCACCAGTGCGAGCGCGCCTCCCGTACGCGACCACCGGAGCACGAGGACGGGCAGCAACAGGAGGAACAGCACCGGCAGCAGCATGCGGGCGTGCATGTAGTCGCCGCCCACCTTCAGCACGTACACAAGCAGCAGCAGGCCCGCCACCACCGGCGTCAACGTCACGATCAGGTCGGCCCGGTAAGCGCGTACGCGACGTACGAGCGCGGCCAGCCCCACCGTGAGCAGCACGAGCGGGAGCCACAGGAAGTACGGGTCGGCGAAGTCGGTCAGGTAGCGGAAACCCCGGCCCCACAGGGAGGCATCGGCGTTCTTGGTGAGTGCCGGCAGCGGCACCACGATGCCGTAGTACCCCATGCGGAAGATCTCGTAGCCGAACGGCAGCGCGGCAGCGGCACCGGCCGCCGCGAGGACCACCCGCCACCCCGGCCGGGCCAGCAGCCACAGCCCGGCCAGGAACACCAGGGCGACCACGGTCAGCTCCGGCCGTACGAGCGGGCCGAGGCCGAACACGAAGGCCGCACCGGCGATCGCCGGACCCGAGGTGCTTTCCCGCAGCCGGACGAGCAGCCACCAGCAGCCCGCCATCCAGCAGGTGGTGAGCCCGGTCTCCAGTCCCGAAGTCGCGTACTCCCACACCGGGGGCAGCGCGAGCAGGACCACCACCCCGGCCGGCAGCAGCCAGGCCGCGGCCCGAGCGTGCAGCCGCTGGGTCGCGGCCACCGCGAGCGCGAATCCGGCCGTGGTCAGCGCCAGCCCGAGCAGCCAGGAAATCGTGGCGGTGTCGGTTTTCCCGGAAACGAATCCGGCGCCTGCGAGCAGCCATTGCCACAACACACCGGTGGACGTTTCCACGCGTTCCCCGGCCGAATAGACCGGTCCATTCCCCGACAGGATCTGCTCGACCGCCCGGGTGTAGATGAGCGCGTCGTCGCAAATCCACCGGGCCAGATAGCCGAGCACCGCGATGACCAGCGCGGAAACCAGCGGAAGAGCGCTGTTCCGCCACCGCGGCGCCCGTGCCTGCGGGAGGTCGAGTGGGGGTAGGACGGTGCGCGGCAATGCATCAGGAATGGTTTTCACGGCAGTACAAGACCTCGGATCTGAAAGAAAAGGCGCTGGGCCCGATCAGCCGGCCCCGGCAGGGTTCCGGCAAAGTTGGTCGGGGACCCGGCAGCAGGCGATGGAGGTGTGTGCGACACCACCCCGTGGCGTGCGCCGGACCGATTTCGGGTCTGTGAAGGGGCCCTTCACGGACTCAGAGTCCGTGAAGGGCCCCTTCACAGACCTCCACACCGACTTTGCCGACGCCCTGGCCGGCCGCGGTGCCGGAACGGACTGCTGGATCGGATCGGGCGGCTCGGCCCCGATGCGGCCGGAGGTCGCGGGCCGTTCACCACCCGGATGCGCACGACCATCGGCTGAGGCTCGGTGGGGGTGGTGGAGAAGCCCCTCCGCTCTTCTTGCGGCAGCAGCCGAGAACGGGTCCGGCCGCCCGGCGAAACCCTGCCGTAGCAAGGGAAACCGCGGCCGGGTTGCAGGCTCGCCACCAGAACAGGCCGAGCCCCTTGCCCAGCAGCCGGTGCGGGGCAGGTCGCTCCGGATGCGGCCGGTCACGGCCGCTCTCTGCCGGGAGCGCACAGTCGCAGGAGACCCCTCGGCCCAGCACCCGGTCGAGCAAGCAACTTCACCCGACCGTGCGATAGCTGCCGGACCACGCCGTGCCCGTGCCCGGCGCTGGTCCGCGAACGCGACCAGCACCAGGAACTTCTGTTCGGACATGCCGGTCGCCGCCACCGGCCATATATATCACCGAACGATGGATACCGCCGTTCGGGTTATAGCTCCCGCCTCAGAGCACCGCCAGCGGCAACGCCGTCGGGTGAACCGGGGCAGGCAGATCCGAGGCACCGGTGAGATAGCTGTCCACGGCATGGGCCACCGAGCGGCCTTCCGCGATCGCCCACACCACCAGGGAAGCGCCACGGTGTGCGTCGCCGCAGACGAAGACGCCGGGGGTTTCGGTCTGCCAGTCCGCGCCGCAGGACAACGTGCCACGACGGGTCAGGGACAGGCCGAGGCCCGCCAGCAGCGGCATCTCCTCCACGCCCTCGAACCCGATCGCCAGCAGCACCAGATCCGCGGGCAGCGTCTCCACCTCGTCGTTGACCGGCCGTACCTCGCGCCGGCCGGTCTCCGGGTCCTTGTGCACACGCACCTGCTGGAGCTCGATCGCGGCGACGTTGCCCTCACCGTCGTCCACGAACCGGCGCACGGCCACCCCGAACCGCCGCTCGCCCGCCTCTTCGTGCGCCGGGTAGGTGCGCAGGATGTAGGGCCAAGTCGGCCACGGCGAACGCTCGTCGTCACGGTCCGCGGGCGGAATCGGGTACTGGTCGAGCTGCGTGACCGAAAGCGCGCCCTGTCGAGTGGCGGTGCCGTAGGAATCCGCGCCGGTGTCCCCGCCGCCGATGATGACGACGTGCCGGCCCTTCGCGTCGATCGGCGAGGGGCCGTCGCCCTCCACGGCCCGGTTGGCCGGCACCAGGTGCTCCATGGCCAGATGGATGCCGGACAGCTCGCGTCCGGGCGTCGTGCGGTCGTCGCGGCCGCGCAGCGCGCCCACCGCGAGCACCACCGCGTCGTACTGCGCACGCAGGTCCGCCACGGTGAGGTCGACGCCGACCTCGCAGCCGGTGACGAACTTCGTGCCCTCCTTGCGCAGCTGCGCAAGGCGGCGGTCGAGGACCTTCTTCTCCATCTTGAACTCGGGAATGCCGTACCGCAGCAAGCCGCCGAGCCGGTCGTCCCGCTCGAACACGGTGACCTCGTGACCGGCCCGGGTCAGCTGCTGCGCGGCGGCCAGCCCGGCCGGGCCGGACCCGACCACGGCCACCCGCTGCCCCGAGGACACCTCGGCCACCTGCGGCTGCACCGAACCGGAGGCCCAGGACCGCGCCGCGATCGCCTCCTCGACGCGTTTGATCGCCACCGCCCCGCCGGCCTGCGGCGAGATCGCCAGCACGCACCCGGACTCGCACGGCGCCGGGCACAGCTTCCCAGTGAACTCGGGGAAGTTGTTGGTCGCGTGCAACCGATCCGAGGCCGCCGCCCAGTCGCCGACGCGGACCAGGTCGTTCCACTCCGGGATCAGATTGCCCAGCGGGCAACCGGAAGCGCCGGAATGACAGAACGGGATCCCGCAGTCCATACAACGGGAGGCCTGCGTGCGCACCGCTTCGGCGCGCTCGACGGCGTCGGCCTCCGCATACACCTCGCCCCAGGAGGCGAGACGGTCCTCTGTGGACCTCTTCTTCGGCTCTTCGCGCCGGTGCTTGAGAAAACCGTTCGGGTCAGCCACGAGCGG
Organism: Amycolatopsis sulphurea; assembly: GCF_002564045.1. Taxonomy (NCBI): domain Bacteria; kingdom Bacillati; phylum Actinomycetota; class Actinomycetes; order Pseudonocardiales; family Pseudonocardiaceae; genus Amycolatopsis; species Amycolatopsis sulphurea. The sequence continues at coordinate 234,746 of NZ_PDJK01000002.1, forward strand.
CCTCCGTTTCCCGCGCGCCGAAGGCTGTGAAGGGACCCTTCACAGCCTCTGAGTCCGTGAAGGGTCCCTTCACGGCATGGGAGCCGTGCTGGTCAGCCACGAGCGGCCTCCATGATCGCTTCGTCGACGTCGCGGCCGGCGGCCCGTGCCGCCTTCGCCGCATCGAGGACCCGCCGGTAGTCGCGCGGCATCACCTTGGTGAACGCCGCCGCGCGCCGCGTCCAGTCGCCGAGCAGGGAGGCGGCGACGGCCGAGCCGGTGTGGTCGTGGTGCTTGCGGACGATCTCCTTGAGCCAGGCCAGATCCTCGGCGTCCGGCGGCAGCAGGTCCACCATCTCGCCGTTCACCTTGGCCCGGTCGAGATCCAGCACGTACGCGGCGCCGCCGGACATGCCCGCGGCCACGTTGCGCCCGGTCGGCCCGAGCACCACGGCCCGGCCGCCGGTCATGTACTCGAAGGCGTGGTCGCCGACGCCCTCGGCGACCACGGTCGCGCCGGAGTTGCGGACGCAGAACCGCTCCCCCACCTGGCCGCGCAGGAACATCTCGCCGCTGGTCGCGCCGTAGGCGAGCGTGTTACCCGCGATCGTCTGGCGTTCCGCGGCGAAGCTCGCCGCCGGATCGGGACGGACCACGATCCGCCCGCCGGACAGGCCCTTGCCCACGTAGTCGTTGGCGTCGCCGGCCAGATCGAGGGTGATCCCGCTCGGCAGGAAGGCCCCGAGCGACTGCCCGGCGGACCCGGTGAGCCGCACGTGGATCGTGTCGTCCGGCAGACCCGCCCCACCGTAACGGCGGGTGACCTCCGAGCCGAGCAACGTGCCGACGGTGCGGTTGACGTTGCGCACCGGCAGCTCCAGCCGGACCGGGTGCGCGTCCTCCAGCGCGGCTTCGGCGAGCTGGATCAGCGTGCGGTCCAGCGCGTGCTCCAGCCCGTGGTCCTGCGTGCGCACCCGCCGCTTCGTCCCGCCGTACGGGGTCTCGGCGGGCATGTCGAAGATCGGCGCGAGGTCCAGCCCGGCGGCCTTCCAGTGCGTGACCGCCTCGTCGGTGTCGAGCACCTCGGCATGCCCGATCGCCTCGTCGAGCGTGCGGAAACCCAGCTGCGCCAAGGTTTCCCGGACCTCCTGGGCGATGAACTCGAAGTACCGCACGACATGATCGGCCTGTCCGGTGTAACGGCTGCGCAGCTCGGGGTTCTGCGTCGCGACACCGACCGGGCAGGTGTCCAGATGGCACACGCGCATCATCACGCAGCCCGCGACGACGAGGGGGGCCGTCGCGAAGCCGTACTCCTCGGCACCGAGCAGCGCGGCGATCACCACGTCGCGGCCGGTCTTGAGGGCACCGTCCACCTGCACCGTGATCCGGTCGCGCAAACCGTTGAGCAGCAACGTCTGCTGGGTCTCGGCGAGGCCGATCTCCCAGGGCGTGCCCGCGTGCTTGAGCGAGTTCATCGGCGACGCACCGGTGCCGCCGTCATACCCGGAAATGAGCACCACGTCCGCGTGTGCCTTGGACACCCCGGCCGCGACCGTGCCCACACCGAGCGAGGACACCAGCTTCACATGCACGCGGGCACGCTCGTTCGCGTTCTTGAGATCGTGGATCAGCTGCGCGAGGTCCTCAATGGAGTAGATGTCGTGATGCGGCGGCGGCGAGATCAGCCCGACGCCCGGCGTGGAATGCCGAGTGCGCGCGATCCACGGGTACACCTTGTTCGGCGGCAGCTGCCCGCCCTCGCCGGGTTTCGCGCCCTGCGCCATCTTGATCTGGATGTCGTCCGCGTTGACGAGGTACTCGCTCGTGACACCGAACCGGCCGCTCGCGACCTGCTTGATCGCACTGCGCCGATGCTCGTCGTAGAGCCGCTCGGGGTCCTCGCCGCCCTCGCCGGTGTTGGACCGGCCGCCGATCCGGTTCATCGCGATCGCCAGCGTCTCGTGCGCCTCGGCGGAGATGGAACCGTAGGACATCGCGCCGGTGTTGAACCGCCGCATGATCGCCTCGGCGGGCTCGACCTCGTCGATCGGCACCGGCTCGCGGTCGCGGAACCCGAACAGCCCGCGCAGCGTCCCGCCCTCGCGGTAGAGCCGGTGCACTTCGTCGCGATAGGACCGGTACACCTCGTCCCGGCCGGTCTTCGACGCGTGCTGCAGCAGGAACACCGTCTCCGGGGTGAACAGGTGCAGCTCGCCCTCGCGGCGATAGGCGTACTCGCCGCCGGTTTCGAGTCCACGGTGGACCCGATCGGTCGGGTTGTCCGGGTAGGCCCGCCGGTGCCGCACCGCGACCTCCTCGGCCAGCACCTCCAGCCCGGCCCCGCCCAGCTTCGAGGCGGTACCGGTGAAGTACTCGTCGAGCAGTTCCTGGCTCAGCCCGAGGGATTCGAACGCCTGCGCCGCGGTGTAGGCGCCGACTGTGGAGATGCCCATTTTGGACATGATCTTCAGCACGCCCTTGACCAGCGCCTGCACGTAGTTGCGGATCGCCTTGGCCGGCTCCAGCCCGAGGCCCCCGCCGCGTGCGATCAGGTCCTCGATGGTCTCGAACGCCAGGTACGGGTTCACCGCCGCGGCCCCGTAGCCCAGCAGCAGCGCGACGTGGTGCACCTCGCGGGCGTCCCCGGTCTCCACCACCAGCGCCACCCGCAGCCGTTCCTTGGTGCGCACCAGGTGGTGGTGCACCGCGGAAACCAGCAGCAGGGACGGGATCGGCGCCATCCGGTGGTCGGAGTCGCGATCGGAGAGCACCAGCGTGCGCGCGCCCGCCGCGATCGCCTCGGAGGCCTCGCGGCGCACCCGCTCCAGCGCGCCGCGCAGCGCCGCCCCGCCACCGTCCACTTCATACAGTCCGGAAAGGACACTGCAGGCGAAGCCGGGGAGATCGCCGTCGTCGTTGACGTGGATGAGCTTGGCCAGCTCGTCGTTGTCGATCACCGGATAGGGCAGGTTCAGGTGCCGGCAGGAGGCCGGGCCGGGGGCGAGCAGGTTGCGCTCCGGGCCCATGATCCGGCTCAGCGAGGTGACCATCTCCTCGCGGATCGCGTCCAGCGGCGGATTGGTCACCTGCGCGAAGTTCTGCTTGAAGTACTCGTAGAGCAGCCGGGACCGCCGGGACAGCACGGCGATCGGGGTGTCCGAGCCCATCGAGCCGATCGGCTCCGCGCCCTTGGCCGCCATCGGCGCGAGCAGGATCTTCAGCTCCTCCTCGGTGTAGCCGAAGGCGAGCTGACGGCGCAGCACCGAATCATGGCTCTGCACCACGTGATCACGGTCGGGCAGGTCGGCCAGCTTGAGCAGCCCGGCGTGCAGCCAGTCCCCGTAGCGCTGGTCGGCCGCGAGCCCGGACTTGATCTCCTCGTCGTCCACGATCCGCCCGGCCGCGGTGTCCACCAGGAACATCCGGCCCGGCTGGAGCCGGCCCTTGGCCACCACCTCGGCCGGCGGCACGTCGAGCACGCCGGCCTCGCTGGCCAGCACCACGCGGTCGTCGGCGGTGCGCCACCAGCGCGCCGGACGCAGGCCGTTGCGGTCGAGCACCGCGCCGACCAGCGTGCCGTCGGTGAAGGTGACGCAGGCCGGGCCGTCCCACGGCTCCATCAGGCTCGCGTGGAACTGGTAGAACGCGCGCCGCCGCGCATCCATGGAGGTGTGGTTCTCCCACGCCTCCGGGATCATCATCAGCACCGCGTGCGGCAGCGACCGGCCCGCCAGGTGCAGCAGCTCCAGCACCTCGTCGAAGGAGGCCGAATCCGAGGCGTCCGCCGTGCAGATCGGGAACAGCCGGGTCAGATCGCCCGGGAGCAGATCCGATTCCAGCAGCGCCTCGCGGGCGCGCATCCGGTTGCGGTTGCCGCGGATGGTGTTGATCTCGCCGTTGTGCGCCACGAACCGGAACGGGTGCGCGAGCGGCCATGAGGGAAAGGTGTTGGTGGAGAACCGGGAATGCACCAGCGCGATCGCACTGGCCAGCCGGCGGTCGGTGAGATCGGTGAAGAACCGCGGCAGCTGCCCCGGAGTCACCATGCCCTTGTAGACGAGGGTGCGCGCGGACAGCGACGGGAAATAGGTCCCGCAGCCGGCCGCCAGGCTCTCGTGCTCCACGCGCTTGCGCAGGCAGAATGCCAGCCGATCGAGCGCCAGGCCGGTCTCCCCGTGCGGGGAGGCGACGAACAGCATCGCGAAGTGCGGCATCACCGCACGCGCGGTGGGACCGATGTCCGCGCCGTCCGGGTCCACCGGAACCTCGCGCCAGCCGAGGACGGCCAGGCCTTCCTCGCGCGCGATCCGCTCGATCAGCCCGGCCGCCTTGCGGCGCTGCTCGGCCTCGGCGGGCAGGAACGCTATCCCGGCCGCGTACCCGCCGCCGGCGGGCAACTCGAAGCCGGCCTCGGCGCGCAGCAGCTCGTCGGGCAGCTGCAGCAGGATGCCCGCGCCGTCGCCGCTGGTCGGCTCGGCGCCGGCGGCCCCGCGATGGTCCAGATTGGTCAGCGCGGTCAGCCCGTCGGCGACGATGCCGTGCGAGCGTCGGCCCCGGACGTCGGCCACCATGGCGACGCCGCAGGAGTCCTGTTCGGTCGACGGGTCGTACAGACCCTGTTTGCCGGGGATGGCGGAGAAGATCATGAAGGGACCTCCTTCGTCGTTTCGTGCGATAGCCGGCGAGCCGGCCGCGGGGCGCACGGGACGACGATGGCCCGCTTGTTAGCGCGACTTTAACACCTGGGAAACACCGGAGCAGCCCGCCGGAGCACCTGTGACCGGCCCGGACGGTAACGATCCGGCTGCGCGGAACGACGTAGTTCCTGATGGGGACCAGCCGGCCCGGTACCCGGATGATACGTCCCGCCGGCCCCGGCACCGCGCCGGACGTCCTCCCCGCCTGGTTTGTCCTGCTTACTCCCGATTTGTCCGGTTGTCTCGCTCAAGCCGGGGAAATTCCCGGAACCGTGGATCGCCCGGGTCCGTCCACTGCCATAGTGTTCGGCAATCACGAGTTCCCCGGGGAGGGATTTCCAGTGTCTTTCGAGGTGAACCCGCAATCGATGCGGGACTACGCCCAGGCGGTGGACGGCCTGCACGACGCGGTCGCCAAAATCAGGGAGTACATGCAGGGCACCGCCTGCGACAAGTCCGGGTTCACCGGCCTGTTCGTCGTCCTGCAACCGGTGGTCGACCTGGTCGGCAACCTCTACGGCGAGACGCTGAAGTTCGGCGACGAGCGGCTCACCGCGCTCGCCGGCGGCATGCGCTCGGCCGCCGACCACTACCAGCGCCACGACGACAACACCGCGACGATCCTCGCCCAGTTCGGCATGAAGGCGGACGAGCTCGACAGCGGCATCCAGGCCTGAGAGGGGCAAGCAGATGGCCAGGCACGGACACGGCGGATCCCACGGCGGGGGTTCGCACACCGGGGGAAGGCACCGGGGCGGCTCGGACGACGGGGGCACGCCGCGCGGGGGTACGCACACCGGCGGCGATCGGCCGCCCCACGACGACCCGAACTCCCGGCCCGGCTCCGATCCGGGCTCGGGCTCGGGCTCGGGCCACGACACCGGCACGCGGCGCCACCCGGACGACGGCGGTGACACCACCACTCCCAGCAGTACCGGCAGTGACGGCGGCCATGGCCGGGACGGCCGCGATGGGCGCGACGGCCGCGATGGACGGGACGGCGAAGGCGGTCGCGGTGGCGAAGGGGGCAACGGCGGAGACGGCGGTAACGGAGGCGACGGCGGTTCGGGAGGTGACGGCGGCTCCGGTGGCGACGATGGTCAGGGCGGCGAAGGCGGTTCGGACGGCACCAGCGCCGGCCCGGGCGGCTACGACGACGGCGGTTCGATCACCGAATCGCTGCAGCCGCCGGAGGACACGTCCGGCGAAGACGTCCAGGACCTGATCAAGGACGCCGGCGTCGAGGTGATGGCCGTGGAGTGGGTGTACCAGAAGTTCACCGGCACCACGCTCACCCAGCAGTTCATCGAACCGCTCACCGGCGATTTCTCGAAGATGTCCGCGGACGCGGAGGCCTGGCGCAACATCGCCGAGTCGATGAAGGCGTTCTCCGCCGTGATGGTGGCCAACGAGGGCGTCCTCGGCGAAAGCTGGACCGGGCTCGCCGCGACCGCGCACAAGGCCTATGTGGACCTCGGCTGGCGAGCCGGGCTGACCGCCGAGGCGGGCATCGCCGAGCTGATCGCGAAGGGCTTCGACCTGCTCGCGGACACCTCGAAGAAGCTCGCCGCGAAAGCGCTGGATCTACTCAAGAGCCTGATCGACCGGCTGCTGGTGATGGCCGCCGAGGCCTGCATCCCGATCGCCGGCTGGATCGCCGACGCGATCACCGCGCTGTCCGAACTGCTGCCGCTGATCAACGCGCTGATCTCGATCATCGACATGATCTCCGACATCATCGAGAAGGTCGGCGATCTGTGGAACTCGATCAAGGACATCGGCTCGCAGCTGGCCAAGATCAAGGACATCCACAGCATCGGCGACGCGGTCGACATCGCCAAGAACATCGGCGGCGACGTGAAGAGCATCAAGGACGACGCGGGCGACATCGTCGACAACGCCGGGGACATCAAGGACACCGCGAAGGAAGGCGCCGAGGAGTCCGACAAGCGGCACGAGGAGAACGAGAACCGGCGCACCGCCCGCGAGGGCGGTCGCGAGGAGAGCAATCACGATGACGGCAATGCCGGCTCGTCCCCGGCTTCCCGGGACAGCTCGTCCTCGCGCGCGCCGAACAGCTCGGACGGCTCCGACGACTCGGGCCGCACCCCGGCGCGCTCCGGCAGTGGCCGGATCAGCGGCCGGATCGACGACTAGCCGGATCGACGACGAGGAGGAACAAACCGAATGTCCCGGCCCATGCCCCCGGAAGACGCGTGGAAGACACCCGAGATCCGGGAGGCCGAGTCCGCGCTCGACCGCACCGTCAGCAAATCCCGGGAGCTGTTGAAGAACCTGGAGAAGATCAAGCTGCCGCCGCTGAAGAAGCCGGACACCCCGGAGCGGATCGAGGCCCTGAAGAACGCGGCGTCCCGCCCGGACGCCCCGCCCGAGCTGCGCCGGATCAAGCAGAAGGTGGACGCGGGCGAGTTCTCCTGGCAGGAGGTCGCCGCGGGGAAGGCGTTCGCCGATCCGGAGGTCCGGGAACTCGCGTCGGCGCGGCTCGGCGAGGCGAAGGAGATCCTCGACGAGCTGGAGGACGGAGCGTCGCCGGAGGAACTGCTCGAAGCCCACACCGGAAGCGCGACCGGCGGCGCGCTGCTCGACGACCGCGACCGGGCCGGCTACGCCGCGGAGCCGGAGCAGCCGCAGGGCTACTCGAACGACGATCCGCTGCACAGCAGCTCGCAGCCGGACCACTCGTCGTCGAGCACGGATTCCCCGCCGGAGACTCCGGCCGCTCCCCCGCCGCCCGCGGCTCCGCGGCACCGTGCCCCGGAGGACCCGGACGATCCGTTCTCCAGCCCGCTCGCCGACCGCCAGGACACCAGCGGTGACGCTGCTGCCCCGGCCTCGGACACCGATCGGGAGACGCCGTCGACCCGGCGCACCCGCCGCGACGATCCGCCGGACTCCGACGACGACTACTTCGGCAACGGCTTCCTCCGCTGAGGCGAGGACGGCACACGAAAAAGGTGGTCCCCGCCCTTATCGGCCAGGGTGTCGGCAAACTCGGATTGAGGGGCCCTGCGCAGACCGCGGAAGTCCGTGAAGGTCTGTGAAGGGGCCCTTCACGGACTCAGAGTCCGTGAAGGGCCCCTTCACAGACCCGGGACAGGTCTGGCGCACGCCACGAGGTGGTCGCGCATCTCGAATAGCTCCGCATCGTCCGTTGCCGGGCGTGATCGACGAAGAGGGTAGGCACCGTCGATGATGACGCGGCAGCCACGACTCTCTCTGCTGATCACGGGGCCTCGACCAACTTTGCCGGGACCCTGGCCCCATCGGCGGGGACCACCTTTTTCGTGACCAGGGTTCAGGATTCGTCGGGTTTTTCCTTTTCCGGACGCGACGAGGCGGGCACCTCGTCCCGGGCGGGCGGATCGTCCGCGTCCCCGTCCGTCTTCGCGTCCGGCCCGGCGTCCGGCTTGGTGTCCGAAGTGGACGCCGAGCCGGACAGCGGCGGACTCTCATCCCGCTCGTCGCCCTTGCTGCGCAAGGATTCCGGGGACTCGCGCGGACCGCGCCGAGCGGCCAGGACGAAGTACGCTAGCGCCCCGGCGAAGACCAGGATCGAGGTCCACACGTTGACCCGCAGGCCGAGGATGTGGTTGGCGGTGTCGGTGCGCAGCAGCTCGATCCAGCAGCGGCCCACGGTGTAGCCCGCGACGTAGAGCGCGAACGCGCGGCCGTGGCCGAGCTTGAACCGGCGGTCGGCCAGGACCACCAGGCCGGCCACGAGCAGGTTCCAGATCAGCTCGTAGAGGAAGGTCGGCTGCACCGGGCTGTCCGGCAGCGGGATGTGCCCGGTGGCCACGCCGGTGAGCCCGTCCGGCGCGCCGGTCTGCGGGTTGAACCGCTGGTAGATCTCCAGGCCCCACGGCAGATCCGTGTGTGCGCCGTAGAGTTCCTGGTTGAAGTAGTTGCCGATCCGGCCGATCGCCTGCGCGGCGACGATGCCCGGCGCGAGCGCGTCGGCCATCGCGGGCAGCGGGACGCCCTTGCGGCGGCAGGCGATCCAGGCACCGACCGCACCGAGTGCGACCGCGCCCCAGATGCCCAGCCCGCCGTCCCAGATGGCGAAGGCGTTCCACGGGTTCTTGCCCGCGGTGAAGTACAGCTCCGGATCGGTGATCACATGGTAGATCCGGCCGCCGACCAGCCCGAACGGCACCGCGAACACGGCGACGTCGAGCACCGTCCCCTTGGTCCCGCCGCGGGCTGCCCAGCGGCGCTCCCCCCACCAGATCGCCAGCACGATGCCGGCGATGATGCAGAGCGCGTAGGCGCGGATCGGGATCGGGCCCAGATGCCAGACCCCGCGGTCGGGGCTCGGGATCGTGGCCAGGAAGGCTGCGGAGTACACGCGGTCACCGTAGCGCGTCGGCCGTCCGCCGTGGTCAGGTCCTGTCGAAGGGCACGAGAACGATGGGTCACGAACCGGTCGCGGACACCCCGGGGTACTCGGGACCGGAGACCGCGGCGAGGTAACCGGCCAGCAGTGCGTCCGCGACCAGCCCGACCGCGTCGTCGCCGGGCAGGAACCGCTCGTCGTGCAGGCTCGGCGCGCCCGCGGTGTCCCCCAGTCCGGCGAACAACATCAGCCCGCGGATCCCGTCGCCGCAGTAGTGCGCGAAGTCGTCCGCACCGAACGAACGAAAGTCCACGTCGAGATCGGCGCCGCCGCGCAGCAGCCAGGCCTGCGCGGCGGTGGCGAGCGCGGGATCGTTGACCAGCACCGGTTCGCACGGGCTGATCCGCAGCTCCGCCGTGCAGCCGTAGGCACGAGCGGTGGCGTGCACTATCTCGGTCAGTATCGCCAGGGCGTGTTCCCGGTCGCTGCCGCGCATCAGCCGCAGCGAGCCGAGCGCGGACGCGGTATTGGGCACCACGTTCGCCGCGGTGCCCGCCTGGATCCGCCCGACCGTGCAGACCGCGCCGTGCACCGGGTCGATCCGGCGGCCGGCCACCTGCTGCAGGCTCACGACGAGCTGGCTCAGCGCGAGGACCGGGTCACGCAGCAGATGCGGATAGCCGGCGTGCCCGCCCTGCCCGTGCACGACGATCTCGAACTCATCGGTGGACGCGTTGACCGGGCCCGGTGCAGCCGAGACCACGCCGTAAGCGAGGCGGGGCTGTACGTGCGCGGCGATCACCGTGTCCACGTCGTGCTCTTCCAGCAGCCCGGACCCGACCAGGCCCTGCGCGCCGGAGGGGGCCGTCTCCTCCCTCGGCTGGAGGATCGCGACCAGCGGCTTCGGCAGCTCGACCCGCCGCGCCGAGCGGCACACCGCGGTCAGCGCGGCGAGGTGCACATCGTGACCGCAGGCGTGCATCAGCCCGGATTTCGACGCCCAGGCCACGCCGGTGCGCTCGGTCACCGGGAGCGCGTCCAGCTCGGCGCGCAGCGCCACCGCGGGGCCGGGGTGCTCGCTCGGCAGATCGATCAGCCGTCCGGTCTTGGCGGCGCGCTCGCCCTCACCGGCGCCGATCGCGGCGGCCACCACGCGGGCGGTGTCCTCCTCGTCGCCGGAACCGCGGGGGTCGGCGTGCAGGCGGTGCCGCAGCTCGATCGCGGCGGGCAGTTCCGCGGCCAGCGCGGTGCGCCAGTGGGTGACGAACCCGGTCATCGGGACTCCAGTCGGTAGATCCGGGCCGCGTTCTCGTGCCCGGCCAGCCGCACCAGCCGTCTGGCGTCCACTTCGGACAGTTCGCCGGCGGCGAGCGCGGTGCGCAGGAAATCGGACAGGCCTTGGCGGAACAGCGTGCTGCCGAGGTGGTACAGCTCGGCGAGGCCGAACGCGTCGGTGGAGAACAGCAGCTTGCCGAACGGGATCAGCTCCAGCAGCTCGGCCAGCAGCGCGGACGCGCGGAACCCGGCGTTGTGCGTGCAGAGGCCGACGTCGGCGAACACGTGCTCGAAGACCTGGGCGAGGTACGCCGCGTTGCGGTGGAAGGGATAGTTGTGCAGCAACAGGATCGGTACCCCGCTGCCCCGGGTCGCGCGCAGCAGCCCCGTGAGCAGGAGCGGGTCGCAGCGGTGCAGGTCGACGTTGGAATCGCCGTAGCCGACGTGGAACTGCACCGGCAGCCCACGCTCGACGCCTGCCCAGATCAGGTGACGGTGGAGTACCTCGTCGGCCAGCCGGACCGGCGCCCCCGCCTCGATCCCGGCAAACCACCGCCCCGCAGCGGCCGCGACCTCGGCGGGCGCCGGGCGTGCCCCGGACAACTCAAGCCCGACCCGATACGCCGCGATCGACTTGACACCCACCGCACCAGCCGCGCGCCGGGTCAGCTCAGCGTCGAAGGCCGCAGCAAACCCGGCGGCACTGGTTCCCGCGCGGACGACGTCCTCGGCCACCTGCTCCAGCCGGACGATGTCGTGAGCACGGGCCTGCGCTAGGTCCGTGAACTCGGCCGTGGTGGTCAGTGAGCCCGGCAGGAAACCGCCGTCAAGCAGGAAGTCGGTGGTCCCGGTGGCACGCAGGAACCGCCGGTTGACCTCGCCCGCGCCCAACTCGGCCCGCCGCCCGAGATAGTCCTGCGCCGGCGCGTGCTTCGGCAGGTCGAGCACCGGCGCGCACCGCGCCCGCACGGCGAGCCCGATCAGCGAGTCGAACAGGGACACTCCCAGCGGCGAGACCACGTCGGCCTCGGTCAGCATCCGCTCGAACTCTTCCCGGCCGGGATCGTGGGTGACGACACCGTGGCAGTGGTGATCGACAAGCGGCGCCTCCGCCACGAAGTCCAGCAGTGCGGTCATCACGTCCCCTCCGGAGCCTTGTCCCCCACCCTACGAGCCGCCCGGCGCCGTTCCCGGAAATCTGACACGATGCGTTACTTGGCACCGGAAACGAGGAAGCACCCGGCGAAGCCCGTGGGGGGCGTGATGAATCAGCCTGCATCCCAGCCTTGGCAACCGGACAACGCCACGGATGGGGGTGGCGGTGTGGGTGATCTGCTCGACCTGGACGGCAGCACGGAATGCGAAGCCGACGGGGAGCGACGTCCCGGATTCGGCGAATGCGAGGCCGGTCAGATCGAGTGGGACGGAGTCGCCGAGCGCGGACCCGCTGGGGACCAGTCGGTCCGCGCCGGCGAACGTGAGGCCAGGTACGGCGACCTGACGAGACACGCGACCACCACGGCCGGGCAATCCGAACTCACCCAGCACGACACCGCTGCAGGCGGCCCACCCGACCGAGCCAGGCGCGCCGAACACGCGACCGCCCCGGCAGGACGTCTCGACCGGACCGCTCGCACCGAGCACACGACCGCCACGGCAGAGCAACTCGGTCAAGCAAACCCGCTCGACCACGCGACCAGGACCGCGGAACACCCCTACCAAGCCGACCGCAAAACCACGGCAGACGACTCGCCCAACCGAACGAAGCACGCGCCTACCACGGCAGCGCCGCCCGACCGGACCGGATTCGCCGCCACCGGCACCGGACAGCGAGCCCGAATCGGTCGCACCGAACACGCGATCGCCACGGCAAGACACGTCAACCAAGCCGACCACGACCCCACTGCAGGCGGCCCACCCAACCGAGCCAAGCTCACCGAACACGCGACCACCGAGGCGGGACCACCCGACCGGACGGGTCACGCCACCGGCACCGCGCAACAAAACCGAGCCGGACGCACGACCACCAACGCGGGACCACCCGACCGGACGGGAAACACCACCGCAACCGGCACGGGCAGCACGGGCAGCACGGGCAGCACGGGCAGCACGGGCAGCACGGGCAGCACGGGCAGCACGGGCAGCACGGGCAGCACGGGCAGCACGGGCAGCACGGGCAGCACGGGCAGCACGGGCAGCACGGGCAGCACGGGCAGCACGGGCAGCACGGGCAGCACGGGCAGCACGGGCGGCACGGGCGGCACGGGCGGCACGGGACCAGCCGACCGGACGGGACACGCCACCGCAACCAGCACCGGCGGCACCGGCGGCAGGGGCGGCAGGGGCGGCAGGGGCGGCAGGGGCGGCAGGGGGCCACTCGACCGGACCGGGCTCGCCGAACGCGGGGCCGCCGAGGCGGGGCGGCTGGCGCGGGCCGGGGTGGAGCTGGTCGCGATGACCTTCGTGGACAATTCCGGGATTTCGCGGGTCAAGGCGGTGCCGGTGGGGCGGCTCGCGGAGGTCGCCGCCTGGGGTGTCGGGGCGTCGAAGGCGTTCGACTTCTTCCTCTGCACCGACGAGATCGCCACCGGGACGTATTCGCTCGGACCGGTCGGCGATCTGCGGCTGCATCCCGATCTCGACGCACTGACCGTGCTCGCCGCACAGCCGGGCTGGGCGTGGGCGCCGGTGTGGAAATACGACCAGGACGGCGTCCCGCATCCGCAGGACGCGCGGGCACTCGCCGCAACGGCGGCTGATCGGCTCGCCGCGCAAGGGCTTTCCGCCCGGCTGGCCTTCGAACTCGAATGGGTGATCACGGACACCGACGGGGTACCGATCGCCGGACCGGCGTACGGCTATTCGCGACTGAGCGCGCACTCCGGCTACCTCCGCACATTGGTGTCTACTTTGGACAGCCAGCATGGTGCGGTGGAACAGATCCACCCGGAGTACGCCGCCGGCCAGTTCGAACTGTCCGTTGCGGCAACGGATCCGGTGCACGCGGCGGATCTGGCCGTGCTGATCCGGGAAACGGTGCGCACGGTGAGCGCGGCGCACGGGTTCCGCGCATCGTTCACGCCGAAGTTCACCCCCGGCGGCGTCGGCAACGGCGGGCACGTGCACTTGAGCCTGTGGGACGGCGAGCGAAACCTGTGCGCGGGCGGGACCGGCCCGTTCGGGCTGACCGATACCGCGGCGGCGTTCGCCGCCGGGATTTTCGCCCGGCTACCCGCACTGCTCGCCATAGGTACCCCATCCGTGCTCAGCTATCTGCGGCTGGAGCCGCACCATTGGGCAGGCGTGTTCACCGCCTGGGGCTGGGAAAACCGGGAAGCACCCCTCCGGCTGATCCGCGGCGCGGACGGACAGCGCGAAACAGCGGCGAACCTGGAGGTGAAGTGCTTCGACCTCACCGCCAACCCGTACCTCGTGGTGGCCGCACTGCTGTTCGCCGGCCTCTCCGGAGTGACGACCGGTGCGACGCTGCCCGCCCCGGTCGACGTCGACCCCGGACTGCTCGGCCCCGACGCGGCCGCCGACGCAGGCGTCACTCGCTTGCCGCGATCACTGGCAGAGGCCGTCGCCGCCTTCGAAGCGGACGACGTCCTCCCCGCCGCCTTCGGCCCACCACTCGCCACGACGCTGATGGACATCCGCCGCGCCGAACTGTCCGCGTTGGGCGAACTCGCTCCGGACGACTTGTGCACGGTGATGCGCTGGCTGCACTGAGCCGAGCCCGTCGGTGACGAGCAGGGGTCTTCGAGCCGAACAGGCCTCGCGGGTGACATTTCTCCCGCCTGGGGACAAACACCTCTCGCTACTCGAGTCCGTCACCACGGCTCGTACGGTCGAGTTCGCAGCCCTCCCGAAACGAGTACAATCCCCACCGGCGGTCCACGACCACCCCGGTCAGCCGCGCAGATCCACCTCCGCCGTGAACGGTTCGGTCAGCGAAAGCACCCCACTCTCACTCTTCGTATGCGGCGCATACTCACCGTCGGCGAGCGCGAACAGAGTGGCCGACTTCTGCTCCGGATCGACGAGAAGGTAATATGGGATGAGCGCCTCGGCGTAGAGCGCCTTCTTGAAGATCCGGTCCTGCACCCGAGTGGACGGCGACTCGATCTCCGCGGCGAGCAGCACCTCGGATGCCTGATACCGGGTGGTATCCGCCTCCGCGCAGGTGACCACGACGAAATCCGGGATCAGCAACCGGCTTTCCGAGCATCGGACGTTCACCCCTGGCAGCAGTTCGGTCCCCTCCGACCCCGGACGCGCACGCGAACTACAGCTTCTGCAGGATCCGCTGATGCAGCGAGGTCGGCGCGGGACTCAGGTGATACGCCCCGTCCACGGCTTCGATCCGCACGCCCGGCAAACCCGGCTCTGGCAGATCGAAGAACACTTGCAGCAACGAGCGCTCGAACTCGCCAGCCGCGTGCTCGGCAGGCGCTGCCATCTCGTCTCACCCCCGCCCGCGTCGCGTCTCTCATCCCGTCGTCCCCAGCCTGCCATGTACGGCCGCTTCCCCCTCGGTTCATCTGCATACTGAGAGTGTACAGACGATTACTGAAAGTTGCCACGGCCAAGACTGGGCAGCCGGAAGATCAGGCCGGAGTGACCGCCTCACGCACCCCGGTCGCCAGTTCGGCGGCCAGGCCGCGGACGCTGTCCGGCCCCTCCGTGGCCGCCGTGACCAGGGCGGATCCCACGATGACCGCATCCGCGAAGCCGGCCACCTCGGCGGCTTGCGCGCGCGAGCGGACACCGAGGCCGACGCCGATCGGCAGGTCCGTGTGCGCGCGAGTCCGGCGGACCAGCTCCTCCGCATGCGCGCCGACCGTGTCACGGGCACCGGTGACGCCCATAACCGCGGTGGCGTAGACGAAGCCCGAGCACGCGGCCGTGGTCTTCACCAGCCGCTCCTCCGAAGAGGACGGGGCGACCAGGAAGATCCGGTCGAGCCCGTGTGCCTGCGAAGCGGCCGTCCACGCGGCGGCCTCGTCCGGGATCAGGTCCGGGGTGATCATGCCCAGACCGCCCGCCGCCGCGAGGTCGCGGGCGAACGCGTCCACGCCGTAGCGGTGCACCGGGTTCCAGTAGGTCATCACCACGGCCCGGCCACCCCGCGCGGCCACCGATTCGACCACCTCGAACAGCTGCTTCAGCCGGAACCCGCTCGCCAGCGCCGCCTCCGCGGCAGCCTGGATGGTCGGGCCGTCCATCACCGGATCGGAATACGGCACGCCGACCTCGACCAGGTCCGCGCCGCCGTCCAGGGTGGCCGCCAGCAGGTCCTTCGACGTCGCCACGGTCGGGAAGCCGGCGGGCAGGTAGCCGACGAGCGCGGCCCGGCGCTGCGCCCGCGTCGCCGCGAACAGCTCGTCGAGGCCGCTCACTTGCCCTCCCCGTCCATGAGTCCGAACCACTTCGCCGCGGTGTCCATGTCCTTGTCGCCCCGGCCGGACAGGTTGACCACGATCAGCCCTTCCGGTCCCAGCTCCTGGCCCAGCCGCACGGCACCGGCCAGCGCGTGCGAGGACTCGATCGCCGGGATGATGCCCTCGGTGCGCGAGAGCAGCCGGAGCGCGTCCATCGCCTGCGCGTCGGTGATCGGCCGGTACTCGGCACGCCCGGTGTCCTTGAGCCACGAATGCTCCGGGCCGACGCCCGGGTAGTCCAGCCCGGCCGAGATGGAGTGCGACTCCACGGTCTGGCCGTCCTCGTCCTGCAACAGGTACGACATCGCGCCGTGCAGGTTGCCCGGAGTGCCCTTGGTGAGCGTCGCGCCGTGCCGGGCGCCCTCGATGCCCTCGCCGCCCGGCTCGAAGCCGACCAGCCGCACGCCCGGGTCGTCGTAGAAGCCGGAGAAGATGCCGATCGCGTTGGATCCGCCGCCGACACATGCGGCGACGACGTCCGGCAGCCTGCCCGCCTGAGCCAGGATCTGCTCCCGGGCCTCCTGGCCGATGACGTGGTGGAAATTGCGCACCATCATCGGGAACGGGTACGGCCCGGCCGCGGTGCCGAAGACGTAGTGCGTGGTGTCGGCATTGGTGACCCAGTCGCGGAGCGTCTCGTTGATCGCGTCCTTCAGCGTGCGTGAACCGGTTTTGACCGGGACCACCTCGGCGCCGAGCAGCTTCATCCGCGCCACGTTGAGCGCCTGCCGCTCGGTGTCCACCTCGCCCATGTAGACGACGCAGTCCAGGTCGAGCAGTGCGCAGGCGGTGGCGGTGGCCACGCCGTGCTGGCCGGCGCCGGTCTCCGCGATCACCCGCTTCTTGCCCATGCGTTTGGTCAGCAGCGCCTGGCCGAGCACGTTGTTGATCTTGTGTGAGCCGGTGTGGTTGAGGTCCTCGCGCTTGAGGAACACCCGCGCTCCGCCGGCGTGCGCGCCGAACCGCTTCACCTCCGTCAGCAGCGACGGGCGGCCCGCGTACTCGGTGAGCAGCCGGTGCAGCTCGCCGGTGAACTCCGGATCGTGACGCGCTTTCTCGTACTCGGCGGCGACCTCGTCGACCACGCCGATCAGCGCCTCCGGCATGAACCGCCCGCCATACGGGCCGTAGTAGCCGCGTTCGTCCGGGTCGTGCGCGCCGCTCATCGCGACGGCCTCGGGCAGGCCGGGTGCGAACCGGCGGTGACCAGCTTGACCACGGCGCCCTTCGGATCCCCGGAGGCGACCAGGCCCTCGCCGACCAGCACCGCGTCCGCGCCGTGCCCGGCGTAGGACATCAGGTCACCGGGGCCGCGCACACCGGACTCGGCGATCTTGAACACGTCCATCGGCAGGCCGGGGGCGAGCCGGGAGAACACGTCCCGGTCCACTTCGAGGGTGTGCAGGTTGCGCGCGTTCACGCCGATCACCTTGGCGCCGGCCTCCAGCGCGCGGTCGGCCTCCTCCGCGTTGTGGATCTCCACCAGCGCGGTCATGCCGAGGGATTCGACCCGGTCGAGCAGCGCGGCGAGCGCGTTCTGCTCCAGCGCCGCGACGATCAGCAGGACCATGTCCGCGCCGTGCAGCCGGGCCTCGTGCACCTGGTACGGGCTGACCACGAAATCCTTGCGCAGCACCGGGATGTCCACCGCGGCGCGGACCGCGTCGAGGTCGGCCAGTGAACCGCCGAAGCGGCGCTGCTCGGTGAGCACGCTGATCACCCGGGCGCCGGCGTCCTGGTAGTCCGCGGCCAGCGCCGCGGGGTCGGGGATGGCGGCCAGCTCACCCTTGGACGGGCTGCGCCGCTTCACCTCCGCGATCACGCCGATCCCGGACTCGCGCAGCGCGGCCATCACGTCCCGCGCGGGTGCGGCCTTGGCCGCCCGCGCCTTCATTTCGTCGAAGGGCAGCACGGATTCCCGCTGCGCGAGATCCTCTCGCACGCCGGCGACGATGTCCTCGAGCACGCTCACCGGGCGCCCCTGCCCGCTGCCGAACTCGCTCGTCCACTCGCAAGGTCGCTCACAAAAACCTTCCCCTTCCCGCCGAAACGATGCTAACCCCCGCTTGATCGCCGACCCGTTCCGGGTTGCCCGGCAGGGTCGGTGGGATCGGTGCCGCCGGAGAGCGCCTCCCACAGTTCGGTGTCCGGATCACGGCGCGCCCGTTGCGCCCCGGGCGCGGAATACTTTGCCCCGAGCCGTTTCGCGGTGCCCGCCCACTTGACCGCGGCCAGCCCGCCGAGCGCGAGCAGAAGGCCGCCGAGCACGGCGAGCCCGTGCGCGAGCAGGATCTGCCCACCCGGCAGCCCCGCCGCGAACCCGAAGCGCACGCCCGTCGCCCCGGTCCAGATCCCGGCGACCCCGGCCAGCGCGAGCAGCCCGCCGAGCACCCGCCGCAGCCATCCCCCGGTGGCCAGGACGCCGGCCACCCCGGCCAGCGCGAGCAAGGCGAGCGGGATCAGCGCGGTGGCGTGCTGCGCCCCGTTTTCGGTGTACCGAACGACCCCGCGCACCCCTTCGTCGCGGAATTCGGCGAACCAGACCAGCCGGGAGGAGCCCCAGAGGGCCAGGGCGCCGAGCAGGAGCGGGAGGAGGATTGTCCATAGTGGACGCTTGGGGGTGGTGGGACGGGGCGCGGGGGTGGTGGGGTCAGCGGGGGCGGCGGGATTGGCAGAGCCGGTGAGGTTGCCCGGGCCGGTGGAGCCGGCCGGGGCGGTGGGGTTGCCGGGAGCGACGGAGGCGACGGGGCTCGGGGAGCCAGTGGGGCTGCCGGGGCCGGTGGGATCCGCCGGATCGGTGGAGCCGCCGGAATCCGCAGACTCGGCGAGATCACCGGGGCCGGTGGGGTCGGCCGAGTCGGTGGGGTTGCCGAGACAGGTGGCCTCCGCCGGGGCGGTGGAGCCGCCCGAACCACCAGAAGCGACGGATTCCGCGGGACCGCCGAGCCCGATGGAGTCGGCCGAGTCGGTGGAGTTGCCGGAACCACCGGAGACGACAGGGCTCGCGGAGCCAGTGGAGCCACCGAGGCTGGCGGGGGCAGCTGCGCCAGCGGAGCCGCCGGAACCAGAATCGCCAGAGGCGAAAGAACCCGCGGATTCGGCGGGATCGGCGGGACTCTCAAGGTTACCGAGGCCGCCGGAACCGACGGGTTCGGCAACCTCGGCAGCCCCGGGACCGCCGGGGCCGACCTGATCGGCAGAGTCGCCGGGATCAGCGACTTCGCCCGGGCCAATCGGCTCGGCGGGAGTGCCTGTACCCACAGGATCGGAAAGACCGCCCGAGCCACCGGACGCAGCCGCACCCCGGTCACCGCCCCCGGCGCCACCCACCACCCCGGGCACCTCCGGCTCAGACACCGGCCGCGTCCTCGGCCGGGTCCAGCTGGGCGGCCGGAACCATGGTGCCCGCGGCGGCCACGGCGGACAGCACCGTGCGGGCCTTGTTCAGCGACTCCGTGTCTTCGTAGTCCGCCACCGAGTCCGCCACGACGCCGCCGCCTGCTTGCACGTACGCGGTGCCGTCGCGCATCAAGGCGGTGCGGATCGCGATGGCGGTGTCCGCGTCGCCCGCGAAGTCCAGGTAGCCGACCACACCGCCGTACAACGCACGGCGGACCGGCTCCAATTCCTCGATCAGCTCCATCGCCCGCACCTTCGGCGCCCCGGACAACGTGCCCGCCGGGAAACAGGCGGTGACGGCGTCGAACGCGGTGCGGTCCTCGGCCAGCTCACCGGTCACTGTGGACACGATGTGCATCACGTGGCTGTAGCGCTCGATCTGGAAGAAGTCGACCACCCGCACGGTGCCCGGCTTGCAGACCTTGCCCAGATCGTTGCGGCCGAGGTCGACGAGCATCAGGTGCTCGGCCCGTTCCTTCTGGTCGGCCAGGAGGTCCTTCGCCAGCCGGGCGTCCTCCTCCGGGTCCGCGCCACGCCAGCGGGTGCCCGCGATCGGATGCGTGGTCGCCCGGCCGTCGCGCACCGTGACCAGCGACTCCGGGCTGGAGCCGACGATGTCGAACCCCTCCAGCCGCAGCAGGTACATGTACGGGCTGGGGTTCGAGGTGCGCAGCACGCGGTAGACGTCCAGCGCATCCGCATCGGTCTCGATCTCGAACCGTTGCGAGGGAACCACCTGGAACGCTTCCCCGGCCTTGATCGCCTCCACCGCCTTGTCGACCGCGGCATGGAACTCCGGCTTGCTGCGGCGGCGGGTGAACTCCGGCACCGGACGGTCGAAGGTGGCCGTCGTCGGCGGCGCGGGCACGCCCAGTTCCCCGGTCATCGCCGACAGTCGGGCGAGTGCGTCGTCGTAGGCGGCGTCCACCCGCTCCGGCGAGTCGTCCCAGTTGACCGCGTTCGCGATCAGCGTGACGGTGCCCTCGTGGTGGTCGAACGCCGCGAGATCGGTGGCCAGCAGCATGGTCAGCTCGGGAATGTCCAGGTCCCGTTCGGCCAGCTCGGGCAGCTTTTCCAGCCAGCGCACGGAGTCGTAGCCGAGGTAGCCGACCATCCCGCCGGTCAGCGGGGGCAGGCCGGGCAGCGGCTCGCTGTGCAGCGCCTCGACGGTGGCGCGCAGCACCTGCAGCGGGTCGCCCTCGCAGGGCAGGCCGACCGGCGGGGTGCCGGTCCACACCGCACGCCCGTCGCGGACGGTCAGCGCGGCCGGGCTGCGCACGCCGACGAACGACCAGCGCGACCACGACTTCCCGTTCTCCGCCGATTCGAACAGGAACGTGCCCGGCCGGTCCGCGGCGAGCTTGCGGTACACCCCGAGCGGCGTTTCACCGTCGGCGAGGACCCGCCGCACCACGGGGATCACGCGGCGGCCTTCGGCGAGCGCGCGGAATTCGGCACGGGACGGGCTGACCGGGCCGGGCCCGGCCGGGGTGGCTGCTGAGCTGACCATGCCCTCATTGTGCCGCCACCGCCGCACTGCCGGACCGGCGGGGACCATCAAATTCACCCGATGTTGAATTACGGCCGGGGCGCGGTCAGAATGGATCTATGAGCACCGAGGACCCTACCGCCCGCCGCCGCGGCCGCCGTCCGGCCGGGCAGGACACCCGCGCCGCCCTGCTCGCGGCCGCGCGCGCGGTGTTCGGGGAGAACGGCTACGAGCGCGCCACGGTGCGCGGGATCGCGTCCCGCGCCGGTGTCGACGCCGCGATGGTCAACCACTGGTTCGGCGGCAAGGAAGGCTTGTTCGCCCAGGCCGTGCTCAAGCTGCCGTTCTCCCCGTACGAACTCGTCACGGAACTGCGCGCGAGCCCGGACGACGAACTGGGCTACCGGATCGTGCGCACTTTTCTCACCCGCTGGGACGGCGCGGGCGGCGACCAGTTCCAGGCCCTGATCCGCAGCTTCACCGACCACGAGGTCGCGAATTCCGTGCTGCACTCGTTCTTCTCCGGCTTTTTCGCGGAGCTGGTCAGCGGGATCGGCGTCGACCGAGAGGCATTCCGCACCACCCTGTGCGCCTCGCAGATCGTCGGCATGGGCCTGGTGCGCTACGTGGCCGCCTTCGAGCCGATGGCCAACGCCGAGGTGGAAACGCTGGTCGCGGCGGTCGGCCCGACTGTGCAGCGGTACCTCACCGGCACCATCGACTAACACCGCCTAGCGCGCCAGCAGCAGGAACACCAGCGCCAGCGCACCCGGCAGCACCTGCACGAACAGGATCTTCCGGGTCGCCGTCGCGGCGCCGTAGAGACCGGCGATGACGACGCACACCAGGCCGTAGAGCTTGAGCTGGAACCCGGCCGGGTCGCTCGCGATCAGGCCCCAGATCAGCGCGAGCGCCAGGAAACCGTTGTACAGCCCCTGATTCGCCGCCAGCGGCTTGCTCTCCCGCGCGAACTCCTCGGTGGTCCCGAAGGTGGCGCGCACCCGCGGAGTCGTCCACAGGGCCATCTCCAGGAGAACGATGTAGAGGTGGATCAAGGCAACGAGCCCGACGAGCACGTTCGCGACCACGGTCACCGCGTGTTCTCCTCTTCCTCGGCCAGCAGCAGCCGTTCCGCGCTGTCGAAACAGGTGTGCTCGCCGGTGTGACAGGCGGGACCGGTCTGGTCGACGCGCAGCAGCACGGTGTCGCCATCGCAGTCGATGCGGACCTCGCGGACGTGCTGCACGTGGCCGGAGGTCTCACCCTTCACCCACAGCTCCCGCCGGCTGCGGGACCAGTAGGTACCGCGGCGGGTGGCGAGGGTGGCGGCCAGCGCCTCGTCGTTCATCCACGCCATCATCAGCACGTCGGACGTCGAGTGCTCGACCACGACCGCGGCGATCAGCCCGTCCGCGTTGCGCTTGAGCCGCGCGGCGAGTTCCGGGGCGAGCGCGGTCATCGCACGACCACCCCGTCCGCCCGCAGCGAGCTTTTCACGTCACCGATCTTCAACTGTCCGAAGTGGAATACGCTGGCGGCGAGCACGGCGTCCGCGCCGGCCCGGACCGCGGGCGGGAAGTGCGCGACCTCGCCGGCCCCGCCGCTGGCGATCACCGGCACCCGCACGGCCTTGCGCACCAAGGCGATCAGCTCCAGGTCGAACCCGGCCTTCGTGCCGTCGGCGTCCATCGAGTTCAGCAGGATCTCGCCCACGCCGAGCTCTTCGCCGCGCGCAGCCCATTCCACCGCGTCGATCCCCGTGCCGCGACGGCCGCCGTGCGTGGTCACCTCGAAGCCGGACGCCGTCGCTTCGCCACCTTCGGGAACACGCCGCGCGTCGACCGAGAGCACGATGCACTGCGCGCCGAATCGCCGGGACGCTTCCTTCAACAGCTCCGGGCGTGCGATCGCGGCGGTGTTGATGCTCACCTTGTCCGCACCGGTGCGCAGCAGCCGGTTCACGTCGTCCGTCGAACGCACGCCGCCGCCGACGGTGAGCGGGATGAAGACCTGCTCGGCCGTGCGGCGCACCACGTCGAAGGTGGTCTCCCGATTCCCGGACGACGCGGTGACGTCGAGGAAGGTCAGCTCGTCCGCGCCTTCGGCGTCGTACCGGCGCGCCAGCTCGACCGGATCACCCGCATCGCGCAGCCCGGCGAAGTTGACCCCCTTCACGACCCGGCCCGCGTCGACGTCGAGACAGGGAATCACCCGTACCGCCACAGCCATGCCTTCAGCGTAGCCGTGCGGCCGCGGCGGGCCGGGCACCGGATGGCCGGTTCCGGATCGACCGGACGCGCGGGCGTGCTACAAGTCCGTGAAGGGGCCCCTGACGCCGTCCGTGAAGGGGCCCTTCACGGAACTTTGCCGGCACCCTGGCACCCAAAGAAGGCTGGGCGCTGCGGGGTTTCCAGTTCAGACGCCGGGTTTCGCGGGTTACGGTGGGCAGATGCCGTCGGAACTGGAGCGCCTCGCCGCGGAGAAGTACGTCCTGCTGATCACGTTCCGTCGCGACGGCCGTGCCGTGCCCACCGCGGTGTGGGCCGCCAGAGAGGGCGACGAGCTGGTGGTCTGGTCGGAGCGCAACGCGGGCAAGGTGAAGCGCATCCGCAACAGCGGCGCGGTCCGGGTGCAGGCCTGCGACACTCGCGGCCGCCGCACGCACGGCGCCGAGGTGTCCGGCACCGCCCGGCTGCTCGACCACAGCGATTCCGGCCGGGTCCGCGAAGCCATCGCCCGCAAGTACGGCCTGGTGGGCCGGGTGGGGATGTTCTTCAGCCGTCTGCGAGGCGGCCCGGAACGCACGATCGGCATTGCCGTCGTGCTGGACGAGACGGACTGACCAACCCCCGGCTCAGCGCACCGCGGCCAGCGCCTCCGGCAGGGTGAACGCGCCCGCGTACAGCGCCTTGCCCACGATCGAGCCCTCGACGCCGTCGCCGGACAGCGCCGCCAGCGCGCGCAGATCGTCCACACTGGACACTCCGCCGGAGGCGATCACCGGGGCGTCGGTGCGGGCGGTGACCTCGCGCAGCAGATCGAGATTCGGGCCGCGCAGGGTGCCGTCCTTGCTCACGTCGGTGACCACGTAGCGGCTGGCGCCGTCGCGGTCGAGCCGGTCGAGGACCTCCCACAGGTCGCCGCCGTCGGAGGTCCAGCCGCGCGCGGACAGCCGGTGGCCCGCCTCGGTGATCCGCACGTCCAGGCCGATCGCGACGCGGTCACCGTAAGCGGCCACCGCCTTCGCGGTCCACTTGGGGTCCTCCAGCGCGGCGGTGCCCAGGTTCACCCGGCGGGCGCCAGTGGCCAGCGCGGCCTCCAGCGACGCGTCGTCGCGGATCCCGCCAGACAGCTCCACCTGCACGTCGAGCCGGCCGACGACCTCGGCGAGCAGCTCGCGGTTGCTGCCCTTGCCGAACGCCGCGTCGAGGTCCACCAGATGGATCCACTCCGCGCCGTCGCGCTGCCAGGCCAGCGCCGCCTCCAGCGGGCTGCCATAGGAGGTCTCGGTGCCGGCCTCGCCCTGGACGAGTCGCACGGCCTGGCCATCGGCCACATCAACGGCGGGAAGGAGCGTGAAAGTCACGCGGACAGCCTATGCGGCGGGACCCGGCTCCCTGTCCGGGGGACCGCGCAGGCCGGCTACGCGAGCGTCGCCAGCCAGCTGCGCAGCAGGCGGGCACCCGCGTCACCGGACTTCTCCGGGTGGAACTGGGTGGCCCACAACGGCCCGTTCTCCACCGCAGCCACGAAGTCCTCGCCGTGGTCGGACCAGGTGAGCTTCGGCTGCTGCCCGGCCAGCCCGGAGTCCAGCTCCCAGCGCCGCGCGGCGTAGGAGTGCACGAAGTAGAACCGCTCCCCCGGATCGATGCCCGCGAACAGCTGCGAATCCGCCGGCGGGCGTACGGTGTTCCAGCCCATGTGCGGGAGCACGTCCGCGTGCAGCCGCTCGACCGTGCCCGGCCATTCGCCGGTGCCGGTGGTCTCCTCGCCGTGCTCGACCCCGCGTTCGAACAGGATCTGCATGCCCACGCAGATGCCCAGCACCGGACGGCCGCCGGCGAGGCGCTTGCCGATGATCCGCGGCCCGTGTACCTCCCGCAGCCCGGCCATGCACGCGGAGAACGCGCCGACCCCGGGCACCACCAGCCCGTCCGCCTCCAGCGCGGCCTGCGGATCGGCGGTCACCGTCACCTCGGCGCCCGCACGCGCGAGGGCGCGTTCCGCGGAACGGAGATTGCCGGAGCCGTAGTCGAGAATCACCACACGAGACACGGGTCTAGGGTAGTCCCCGCCCCGCGCCGGCCGGTTTTTCGCCCGGCCGGGTTTCACCCGTCGCCGGATCGGGTACTCCTCCCGCCTCGGGTGCCGCCGGTGCCCCCGGACCCGGAAACGAGGACGAGATGTCCGAGTCCGATCTGCTCTGCCAGATGTTCGACGCCTGGCGCAAGGACATCGACAGCGTGCCGTTCCCGCAGTTCACGGTGCTCACCATCCCGCCGCAGCGGACGCGCGCCCAGGTCGATGCGGAGCACGTGAGCAATCCCACGCACCGTTCGGCCGGTCCGCGCTGACCGCACTGTGCTTTCCTGCGGAAGCCGCACCGCCGCGCCTCCCGGAGGAGTAAACCGATGAGCCCGACCCCGGATCCGCACGACTTCCTCGGCCTCGACGCCGGGCTGGACGACGACGAGCGGGCGATCCGGGACGCGGTCCGCGGCTTCGCCCGGGACCGGCTGCTCGACCGGGTCGCCGACTGGTACGAGACCGGCGCGTTGCCCGCGCGGGAGCTGGCGAAAGGCTTCGGCGAGCTGGGTTTGCTCGGTATGCACCTCGAGGGCTACGGCTGCGCCGGAACCAGCGCGGTGGCCTACGGCATCGCCTGTCGTGAGCTGGAGGCCGTCGATTCCGGTCTGCGCAGCTTCGTGTCCGTGCAGGGTTCGCTGGTGATGTACGCCATCCACCGCTGGGGCAGCGAGGAACACCGCGCCGAATGGCTGCCGCGGATGGCCGCAGGAGACGCGCTGGGCTGCTTCGGGCTGACCGAACCGGACGCGGGCAGCGATCCGGGCAGCATGCGCACCCGTGCCGTGCGTGACGGCGCCGATTGGGTGCTGAACGGCACGAAGATGTGGATCACCAACGGCACGGTCGCGGACGTGGCCGTGGTCTGGGCGCAGACCGACGAGGGTATCCGCGGTTTCGCCGTGCCCACCGCGACGCCCGGGTTCACCGCGAACGAGGTCAAGCACAAGCTCTCACTGCGGGCCTCGCTGACCGCGGAGCTGGTGCTCGACGGCGTGCGGCTGCCGGAGTCGGCGGCGTTTCCGGAGGTCCGCGGCCTGCGCGGGCCGTTGTCCTGCCTGAACGAAGCGCGCTACGGCATCCTGTTCGGCGTGGTCGGCGCGGCGCGCGCGTGTTACCAGGCGGCGCTGGAGTACACGCTGGCCCGCGAGCAGTTCGGCAAGCCGCTCGCCGGTTTCCAGCTGACTCAGCGCAAACTCGCCGACCTGGTGGTGGAGGTCAACCGGGCCGGGCTGGTCGCGCTGCAGATCGGCCGGCTCAAGGACGCCGGCACACTGCACCGTGACCAGGTCAGCTTCGGGAAGATGGCGAACGTGCGCTCCGCACTCGAAGTCGCCCGCACCGCCCGGTCGATGCTCGGCGCGAACGGCATCTCGCTCGAATACCCGGTGATGCGGCACATGGCGAATCTCGAAACGGTGCTGACCTACGAGGGCACCGAGGAGATGCACGCGCTTTCGCTCGGCCAGGCGGTGACCGGGATCCCGGCCTTCCGCTGAGCCCTCAGCCGAAGAACTCCTTGAGGGACAAGGCGATCGAGCCTGTGTCAAGGCCGTGTGCGAGATCGTGGTCGGCGAGCGTGCCGTAGATCCGGACCTCGGTGTCGCGCACCGTGCCCAGGCTGAGTAACCGGTGCGGCAGATCCGCGAGCGCGGCGGAAACCTGGTGCGCCGAAGTGCCCTGCAGGTACGGCTCCACCATCGCGACGTCCGGGGTTCCGGATACCGCGGCACGCAGGCCGGCGGCGTCGAACGGGCGCACGGTCGAGGTGTAGAGCACGGTCACGTCGAGGTGTCTGGTCGCTTGCAGCACGCGGTCGAGCATCGGGCCGACGGCGATCACCACGCCGTGACGACCGTGGCGCACCGTCTGGAATCCGACGCCGAAGTACGCGGAAGCGTTCTGCTGCGCGGAAAGCCGGAGGTACACGCGGCTGTCGCCGGGCACCGAATCGAGCAGCAGGCGGCGGGCCTCCTCGGGATGACCGGGCGCGTGCACGAACCAGTTCGGCAGCGAATCGATCAGCGCGACGTCGCCCGGCGCCTGATGGGTACGGCCCTCGGCGGGCATGTCATAGGACGCGCCGTAGGACACCAGCACCGCGCCGAGGTCCTGGTGGTTCAGGTCGAGCTTGATCTGCTCGAACGCCCGCTCCACCAGGAACGGCGAGAAGGTGTGCACGATCGGCCGCAGCCCGGCGAGCGCCAGCCCGGCGCCCGCGCTGACCAGGAGTTGCTCGCGGATCCCGACGTTGAGCACCCGGTACGGATGCCGGCGCGCGGCCCCGGCGAGCTGGGCCGCGGAGATGTCCGCGAGAACGACCGCGGTGTCCGGGTCGGTGTCCAGGATTTCTTCTGCGGTGGCAAGGAAAGTCTCCCGCATGTTCGCCATCAGTGCCCGCCCTTCGGTTCGGCGGTGGCGACCACGGCGAGCGGCCGCCCCGGATGTTGCGCGGTGAACGCGTCGTACAGCGCCTCGTGATCACGCCCGGAAACCGTGCGCACGGCCCAGCCTTCGACCTCGAACCGCCGCGCGATCCCGCCCGGCCAGCCGTGGGTGGAGGACTGGTTGTCGACGATCACGGTGGTCAGATTGGCCAAGCCCAGGCGTGCGGCGACGACGATCGCCTCGTGGTTCGAGCCTTCGTCGAGTTCCGCATCGCCGACCAGGGTCACCACACGGGCGGCGCGGCCTTGCGCGCGCAGGCCGAGCGCGGTCCCGAGAGCGATCGGCAGGCCGTGGCCGAGAGATCCGCTGGAGATCTCGACGGCGGGCACCCGGACGCGGTCCGGGTGGTGCCCGAGCCGCGAGCGCACGGAACTCCAGTCGGCGAGTTCGTCCTCGGCCAGGAAACCCTTGGCGGCCAGGACCGCGTAGTAGGCCATCGGACCGTGTCCTTTGGACAGCAGGAACCTGTCGCGATCCGGATCGCGCACGGTCTCCGGGGTCACCCGCAGCACGCGGTCGAAAAGGACCCACAGCACGTCCACCGTGGACTCCGCGGCCGCGTGATGCTTGTCGTCCCCGGTCATCAGGGCGATCAGCCGGGACAGCCCGGCGTAACCCGGCATCGGTTTCGCAGTGGTCATCCTCCGACGATGCAACCTCGACCAAACTGTAGGTCAACCGCTAACCTGGACCAATGACGAGGTTGGCGGAGAAGCTGAGCATCGGGCAGGTCGCGGACCGCAGCGGGGTGGCGCACACGGCGTTGCGGTTCTACGAGGAGAGGGGCCTGATCACCGCGGAGCGTTCCACCGGCAACCAGCGCCGGTACGCACGCTCGGTCCTGCGCCGGATCGCGTTCATCCGTGCCGCGCAACGGGTCGGCCTGTCGCTGGAGGACATCAGCGAGGCGCTGGCGACGCTGCCCGCCGACCACGCCCCCACGAAAGCCGACTGGGCCCGGCTCTCCCGCGATTGGCAGACCGAGCTGGACGCCCGGATCGATGCCCTGCAACGCCTCCGGGACCGGCTGACCGGCTGCATCGGCTGTGGCTGCCTGTCCCTGCGCGGCTGCACCCTGTACAACGCCGACGACGAGCTGGCCCGGTTCGGTCCCGGCGCGAGCAAGCTACGCCCGATGGCCGAGGGCGGGATCTGAGGCTGCTTCGCGGTCCAGCCGCGCCGAGCGGACCAGCGGGGCCACCACCGAACGGCGGCTCGGCGAGCACCGTCGTCATGAGCCGGCCCGGCGGAAACCGGCGCCGCTGCGTGTTCCGGCCACTGCCAGGCCCGCGCGGAGGCCGGGATGAGCAGCAACGCACGGCCGAGCGCGACGAGCTGGGCGAGTTGCGACTGGTTGCGCACCTCCGGCCCGGGCCGTCCGGATAGGTCCCGTTGCGCCGGGGCCAGCGGGCGATCGACAGGCCCGGCACGTCGGCGACGTCGGCCAACGTGAGGTGCTCGCGCGACGCGAGCGGATGCAGGGTTCCGGCAAAGTTGGTCGGGTACCCGGCAGCGGGCGATGCGGAGGTGTGTGCGACCACCTCGTGGCGTGTGCCGGACCGGTTTCGGGTCCGTGAAGGGGCCCTTCACGGACTCTGAGTCTGTGAAGGGCCCCTTCACCTCCACGGACCTCCACACCGACTTTGCCGACACCCTGCGAGCGGATGCGTCGCGGGCACGATCGCGACTTGGCCTTCCACGAAGAGGTCTTCGGTGTCGAACCCGGCGAAGTCGTCGTGCGGGCCGCCCGGACCCACGTCGACACCGAGAGGCCCCTGCCCTCGTGACCCTGCCGCGCCGCCGCCTCAGCCCCGCGACCGCCGAGGCCGCCCGAGCAGGCGGCGGCCCACGTCGACGAGTTCGCGGCGGAGCGTCTCGTCGTCCACCCCGGCCAGGTCCGGGGAACCGCCGGCCATGGCGATCCCGCTGAGCGTCACGAGGGCGGTCACCCGGCCGGCGACGTCCGCGTCCGGGCCGGCCAGCAGGCCGATCATGGTCTCCTTGAGGCCGTCCATCCCGTGTGCCGATTTCGCGATCGCGCGGTTGAGCCCGGGATCGCTGGAGAACAGCGCGACCAGCACCCGGTGCTGCACGATCAGCTCCACGAACCCGTCCAGCAAGTGATCCACCTGCGCACCCCGCCTGCGGTGCCGGGCCGCGGCGACCAGTAACAGGTCCAGCTCGCGAACCCCGGGTTCGGCGACCGCCTCGGTGATCTCCGCCTTCGTCTTGAAGTGGTAGTAGACCGCCGCCTTGGTCACGCCCAGCGCGTCCGCGATCATCTGCAGCGACGTGCCTTCGACCCCGTGCTCGGCGAACAGCTGCAGCGCCATGCCGAGCAGCCGGGTACGCGTGTCCTCGGCCCGAACCGCGGTCATCACAAGCCTCCTCCTGGGAAAACGGACGGAGCCTACGGCACCCCCGCCCGCCCGGGCAAACCGCGATCACGTGCCGATCAGCCAGGGAAACACTAGCCGTGCGGCTAGTCACAAGCTAGCCGATCGGCTTGGCAGCGGCTTGCCGAACGGCTAGCGTCTTATCCCTGAATCGTGTGATGAATACCCCCATCGGGCGAAACGGAGAACCACTCGTGGCGACCTTTCTCTACCGGCTCGGCAGGGTGTCGTTCCGGCGCCGCGTCCTCGTCTCGGTCGTGTGGGCGGCCGTGCTGGTGGCGCTCGGCGTCGGCGCGCTGACGCTCTCGGGCAAGCTGTCGAATTCGGTGACCATCCCGGGCACCGAATCGCAGCAGGCGATCGACCGGCTGGCCGAGAAGTTCCCGCAGGCCGCGGCCGGGGGCGGGACCGCGCGGGTGGCGATCGCCGCCCCCGCCGGGCACACCGTCACCGGTCCGGCGGGCCAGGCGGCCGTCGAGTCCGTGGTGGCGAAGCTGAGGCAGGCGCCGAAGGTGGCCGCGGTCGCGGACCCGTTCCAGGCGAAGTCGGTCTCCCCCGACGGCCGGGTCGCCCTCGCCCAGGTGAGTTACCAGGTCAAGGGTTACGAGCTGACCGAGAGTGATCGGACCGGCCTGCTCGCCAGCGGTGACCAGGCGAAGAGCCAGGGCTACCAGGTCGAATTCGGCGGCGACGCGGTACAGGGCATCCCGGACGCCGGGGCCACCGAGGGGCTCGGCGTCGTGGTGGCCGCGGTGGTGCTGATCATCACCTTCGGCTCGCTGCTTGCCGCCGGGATCCCGCTGCTGACCGCGCTGATCGGCGTCGGGATCGGCATGTCGGGCATCCTGCTGGCCTCCGGCTCGATGGAGCTGAACTCGAACACCCCGATCCTGGCGTTGATGATCGGCCTCGCGGTCGGCATCGATTACGCGCTGTTCATCGTTTCGCGGTACCGGCACGAACTCCGGGAGGGCCGCGAGCCCGAGGAGGCCGCCGGGCGGGCCGCCGGCACCGCCGGGTCCGCCGTGGTGTTCGCCGGGCTCACCGTGATCATCGCGCTGGCCGGGCTGACCGTGATCGGGATCCCGTTCCTCGGTCAGATGGGCGTCGCCGCCGCGGTGACCGTCGCGATCGCCGTGCTGATCGCGCTGACCCTGCTGCCCGCGGTGCTCGGGTTCGCCGGTGCCCGGGTGTCGAACGGCCGGATCCGGTTGCGCCGCAAGGGTTCCGCACTCTCGCATGGGGAGCGCTGGGCACGTTTCGTCGCCCGGCACCGGCTGCCGGTGCTGCTGAGCGCGCTCGCCGGGCTGGCCGTGGTCGCGATTCCGGCGCTGAGCATGCAGCTCGGCCTGCCCGACGACCGCACGGCGCCCCCGGATTCCACTCAGCACAAGGCCTACGAGCTGGTCAGCACGAGTTTCGGTGAAGGGACGAACGGGCCGCTGCTGGTGGTCGTCGACACCGGGCCGAACCATGATCCGGCGACCCTGAAGCAGGCCACCGAGAACATCGTGAAGCTGCCGGACGTGGCCGCGGTGACGCCGCCGCGGGTCAACGCCGCCGGCGACACCGCGCTGTGGACCGTGATCCCGAAGAGCGGGCCGGGCACGACGCAGACCGAGGACGTGGTGACCGCGATCCGGGCGCTGTCCGCACAGGTGCACGACACGACCGGCGGCAGTCTCGCCGTGACCGGGCAGACCGCGGTCAACATCGACGTGTCGCAGAAGCTGTCCGACGCGATGCTGCCCTACCTCGGGCTGATCGTCGGACTGGCGTTCCTGCTGCTGATGCTCGTGTTCCGCTCGGTGGTGGTGCCGCTGAAGGCGACGCTGGGTTTCCTCGGCTCGGTGGTCGCCACGTTCGGCGCAGTGGTCGCGGTGTTCCAGTGGGGCTGGCTGGCCGGGCTGCTCGGCGTCGAGTCCACCGGCCCGATCATGAGCATGCTGCCGATCCTGCTGATCGGTGTCCTCTTCGGACTCGCGATGGACTACCAGGTGTTCCTGGTGACCCGGATGCGCGAGGAGTACGTGCACGGCGCGGATCCGCAGGAGGCGACGGTCACCGGGTTCCGGCACGGCGCACGGGTGGTGGTGGCCGCGGCGCTGATCATGATATCGGTGTTCGCCGGCTTCGTGCTGGCCGAGTCCTCGCTGATCAAGTCGATCGGGTTCGCGCTCGCGTTCGGGGTGCTGGTGGACGCGTTCGTGATCCGGATGACGGTGGTGCCCGCGATGATGTCCCTGCTCGGCCGCGTGGCCTGGTGGCTTCCGCGCGGCCTGGACCGGATCCTGCCGAACGTGGACGTGGAGGGCGAGAACCTCACCCGCGCACTGGACACCCCGGAGGACGGCGAGCGGAAACCGGTCGAGGCCTGAGGCGACTGGGGCCAGGGACCGGCCAAACCTCACGAGGAGCAGGGGCCGGGCATGACAACGACCGGGAACCGGCCAAGGCCCGAAGCCCGCGGCCAGCCCTGACGACGAGCAGAAAAAACCAGGACTGGAGACGAGCGTGAGCCTCGGCCAAGGGCTGAGGCTCGGGTCCCGGGGCAGGGCTGAAGCCCGGGTCGGGGACAGGCCGGAGCTGACGACGAACGGAAAACCAAGGCCAGACAACGAACGGGAACCGGTCAAGAGCTGAAGCCCGGGCCGGAGACCGGCCAAGGCAGACGATGAGCGGAAAACCAGAGCCTGACAAGGACCGGGAACCGCTCAAAAGCTGACGCCCATGCCGCAGACCGGCCGAGGCTGACGACGAACGGGAAACCGAGAGCTGACGACCGGGAACCGGTCGAAGTCTGAGAGCCGGGCGGGGCGGGGAACCGGCTAGGGTCTGCCGCCTGCGACGGTCACGAAGGTGACTCCCGGTCCGGCGTCGTGGCCGTCGCGCGAGCGCGCCCGGGGCGGCGGGTGCGGTCCACAGCCCGGCTGGGACCGTCCGGCCGGGATCAGCCCGCGAGCCAGGCCACCGCGCCCCCGACGGACAGTGCCGCCGCGACGCCGAGCACTACGGCGATCACCTTGGCCGTCTTCCAGGTCGAGTAGACCCCGCCGATCAGGAACCCGCCGAGGGCCAGCAGCAGGACGGCAACCAGCTCTTTGCTCACCAGGCCAGCGTGCCACACCGCGCCGGGCGGGCAACGGCGGCCTCCCCGGCGCCCCGTTCCGAGCGCCCCGTTCCGAGCGCCCCGTTCCGAGCGCCCCGTTCCGAGCGCCCCGTTCCGAGCGCCCCGTTCCGAGCGCCCCGTTCCGAGCGCCCCGTTCCGAGCGCCCCGTTCCGAGCGCCCCGTTCCGAGCTGTGAAGGGGCCCTTCACGGACTCTGAGTCCGTGAAGGGCCCCTTCACAGCATCGGCGACGGTTAGAGCACGCCCTTGGTGGAAGGGATGCCGGCTGCGCGTGGGTCGGGTTCGGTGGCGGCGCGGAGGGCCCGGGCGACGGCCTTGTACTGAGCCTCCGCGATGTGGTGCGGATCGCGGCCGTGGATCACGCGGACGTGCAAGGCGAGTTGTGCGTGGAACGAGAGCGAGTCGAACACGTGCCGCGTCAGCACGAACGGGTAGTTGCCGCCGATGGTGAAGGCGTCGAACTGTTCCGGCTCCCCTGCGTGCACACAGTATGGCCGGCCGGAGACGTCGATCGCCGCGTGTGCCAGTGTCTCGTCCATCGGGATCCAGGCGTCGCCGAAGCGGCGGATGCCACTCTTGTCCCCGAGGGCCTGGCGCAGCGCCTGGCCGAGCACGATCGCGGTGTCCTCGACGGTGTGGTGCGCGTCGATGTGCACGTCGCCGGTCGCTTCGACCTTCAGGTCCAGGGAACCGTGCACGCCGAAGGCGGTGAGCATGTGGTCGTAGAACGGCACGCCGGTGGCGATCTCGACCTGCCCGGTGCCGTCGAGGTCCAGCTGGACCAGGATCGAGGATTCCTTGGTGGTGCGCTCCACCTTGCCTGCGCGGCTCATCGCTGGATTTCCTTACTTGCTTCGAGGAACGCGTCGTTCTCTTCCGGGGTGCCGATGCTCACCCGCAGGTGCTCCTCGATGCCCGGATCACGGATCAGCACACCTTGGTCCAGATAGGACTGCCAGGCCGCCTCGGGGTCCGCGAACCGTCCGAAGAGGACGAAGTTGGCGTCGCTCGGTACCGGGGTGAACCCCAGTCCCAGCAACGCTTCCACCACGCGGTCACGCTCCGCGGAGAGCTTGTGGACACTGCCGAGTGTGGCGTCCGCGTGCCGCAGGGCGGCGCGCGCGGCGGCCTGGGTGAGCCTCGACAGGTGATACGGCAGGCGCACCAGCTGCAGGGCGTCCACCACGGCGGGCGCGGCGGCGAGGTAGCCCAGCCGGCCGCCGGCGAAGGCGAACGCCTTGCTCATCGTGCGGGACACGATCAGCTTCGCCGGGAACTCGGCGATCAGCTCGACCGCGCTGGGCTGCGAGGAGAACTCGGCGTACGCCTCGTCCACGACCACGATCCCCGGCGCGGCCGCCAGCACGCCACGCAGCTGCGCCAGCGGGATCGAGCCACCCGTGGGGTTGTTCGGGCTGGTCACGAAGACCAGGTCCGGCTGCCGCTCGCGGACCGTCTCGGCGGCCCGCTCGGTGTCCAGCGTGAAGTCCGCCCGGCGCGGCGCCGGCACCCAGTCGGTGCGCGTGCCGGAGGCGATGATCGGGTGCATCGAATACGAGGGCTCGAAACCGAGCGCGCTTCGGCCCGGACCGCCGAAGGCCTGCAGGATCTGCTGCAAGATCTCGTTGGACCCGTTGGCCACCCACACGTTCGCCTCGGACAGCACGACCCGGGTGGACACCGTGAGGTAGTCGGCGAGGTCGGCACGGAGGGCCAGCGCGTCGCGGTCGGGGTAGCGGTGCAGCGAGGCGGCTTCCGCACGCGCGGCCTCGGCCACATCGGCCACCAGCTCGGGTGGCGGCGGGTAGGGGTTTTCGTTGGTGTTGAGCCGGATCGGCACGTCGAGCTGCGGCGCACCGTAGGGCGTCCTGCCACGCAGGTCCTCCCGCAGCGGCAGGCCGTCGAGGGTGACCTCGGCCCCGGGGACGGCGTCGGTCATGACTGTTCTCCTTCGAACCGAGCGGTGACGGCTTCGCCGTGCGCCGGCAGGTCTTCGGCGTCCGCGAGGGCGACCACACGCGGGGCGATCTCGCGCAGGGCCTCCGCGGAGTAGTCGACGACGTGGATCCCCTTGAGGAAGCTCTGCACGGACAGGCCCGAGGAATGCCGGGCGAACCCGCCGGTGGGCAGCACGTGGTTCGAGCCCGCGCAGTAGTCGCCGAGCGACACCGGGGCATAGGCACCGACGAAGACCGCCCCCGCGTTGCGCACCCGGGCGGCGACCTCACGGGCGTTCGCGGTCTGGATCTCCAGGTGCTCCGCGGCGTAGGCGTCCACCACGCGCAATCCATCATCCACAGTGGACACGAGGATCACGCCGGACTGCTTGCCGCCCAGGGCTTCGCGGACCCGCTCGGCGTGCTTGGTGGCCGCGACCCGGACGGCCAGCTCCCGCTCCACCGCGTCCGCGAGCTGCTCGGAGGTGGTGACCAGCACGCTGGCCGCGAGCGGATCGTGCTCGGCCTGACTGATCAGGTCGGCCGCGACGTGCACCGGGTCGGCGGTCTCGTCGGCGAGCACGGCGATCTCGGTCGGCCCGGCCTCGGACTCGATGCCGATCACCCCGCGCACGAGCCGCTTGGCCGCGGTGAGGTAGATGTTGCCCGGCCCGGTGAAGATGTCGGCCGGGACCAGCTCGGTGCCGTCGGTGTCGGTGCCGCCGTACGCGGCCAGCGCCACCGCCTGCGCGCCGCCGGCCGCCCACACCTCGTCGACGCCGAGCAGCGCCGCCGCGGCAAGAATGGTCGGGTGCGGGAGACCGCTGAACGCCGCCTGCGGGGGTGAGCAGACCACCAGCGAGCCGACGCCGGCCAGCTGCGCCGGGACCACGTTCATCACCACGGTGGAGGGGTAGACG
This sequence comes from Amycolatopsis sulphurea, assembly GCF_002564045.1. Lineage (NCBI taxonomy): Bacteria > Bacillati > Actinomycetota > Actinomycetes > Pseudonocardiales > Pseudonocardiaceae > Amycolatopsis > Amycolatopsis sulphurea. Next base: position 270,520 of record NZ_PDJK01000002.1, read on the forward strand.
GCCAGCCCGCCCGGCGCGTACAGCCCGACCCGCTCGACCGGAACCCAGCGCTCGGTGACGGTGCCGCCGGGCACCACCTGGGTGGTCACGTCCGTGCGTCGCTGATCCGAGTGCACTTTCCGGGCCCGGTCGATGGACTCCTCGAGTGCGGCGCGGACCTGCGGGTCCAGCCCGTTCAGCGCGGTGGCCAGCTCGGCGGCGGGCACCCGCACCCCGGCCGGGCGCACCTTGTCGAATCGCTCGGTGAACTCCAGTACCGCGGGCACGCCGCGCTCGCGTACCGCCTCGACCACCGGCCGGACCTGATGCAGTGCGGCGTCGACGTCGTATTCGGCGCGTGGCAGCACGGCACGCAGTTCGGCGATGTTCGGGACCTGCCCGCGCAGGTCGGTGCGGTTCAGCATGATGACCAGGGTACGAGGTGGCTCGCGGACACCGGGCAGGGATACTCGGTGGTGACCAGCTGTCCCCAGGCAAGGAGGCCGTGGTGCCCCGGATCGCGTTGTGCCAGCTCAACTCGGGCGACGATGCGGAGGCCAACCTGGACTCGGTACGCACCGAGGTGACGCGCGCGGCCGCGCGCGGCGCACGGGTGGTGGTGTTCCCGGAGGCGACGATGGTGCGGTTCGGCCGGCCACTCGCCCCGATCGCCGAGCCGCTGGACGGACCGTGGGCCACGGCGGTGGCCGAGACGGCGCGGGAGCACGACGTGCTGGTGGTGGCCGGCATGTTCACTCCGTCCGGTGATGGCCGGGTCCGCAACACCCTGCTGGTGACCGGCCTCGGCAAACATCTGGGCTACGACAAGATCCACCTGTACGACGCGTTCGGCTTCGCCGAGTCGGAGACAGTGGCCGCCGGGTCGCATCTGGTCACCTTCGAGGCCGAGGGCACCGTGTTCGGCGTGGCGACCTGCTACGACCTGCGCTTCCCGGAGCTGTTTCGCTGCCTCGCCGATGACGGCGCGGACGTGCTGCTGGTCCCGGCGTCCTGGGGCGCAGGCGAGGGCAAACGTGAGCAGTGGGAACTGCTGGTCCGCGCGCGGGCGCTGGACTCGGGCTGCTGGGTGCTGGCCTGCGACCAGGCGGATCCGGCGGCCACCGGCCTGGAGGTCAACCCGAAGTCCCCGACCGGGATCGGCCATTCCATGGTGGCCGACGGTTTCGGCCGGGTGACCGCGGCACTGGGCCCGGCCCCGGAGACCCTGCTGGCCGACGTCGGGGCGGCCGAGGCGATCCACGCCCGCGGGGTCACCGGCGCGCTGGCGAACCAGCGGCTCTCCAGCGGCCTGGTCGGACCGGGCGGGCGGCTCGGCTGACCGGCGGGCGGGCAGCTGTCCCGGCTCGTGGCACGGGACGGCGGAGGACACGGAGGCCGCGGAGAACACCGCGGAAGAGAAGGTTTCGAACACTCCGCCAGGCTACCGAGATCGCACACCTGTTCGACATCGCACGATCAGGTGGAACCTTCTCGAATCCATTGTAGATAGTGGGAAGTGATTGGGCGGCAAGGGAAAACTCCGGACAGGTGATCACCGGATAGACGCCGGGCCGACTCGCGGGGAAGCTGGCGGACTGGGCGGGGGCAGCTCGTCCTGGCGACGGGCGAAGATCACGCCGCGGCCCGCGAGGAAGGCAGCGGCCACCATTCAGGCGCCCGCTCACACGGCCTGGCAGCAGGCCACCGCAGCACCCTTTTCAGTCGGCTGCGCATACTCAAGCCCGCCGGCCGGAGGGAAGTCGGTCACGGCAGCAGCCCCTCGCGAACGGCCATCCGCACAGAGTCCCGCCGACGAGCCGCAGCGACGTCCCGCCAGCCGGAACGCACAAACCCACCACCCGCTCGCCTCAGCAACCGCTTCGGCCGGCCGTCCCCACGAAACACTCCTACGGGCGACCTCAGCAGGTGCCCTGGGCGGCCAGCCCACGGAGGACCACCGGCGGCGCACTACAAGCGAATCCCCACCGGAGCAGCTGCCCACCACAGCGCCCGCCAGCCGCACACCACTCCGAGCCACCCCACACCGCCCCACCGCAACCACAACAGCGCCCGCCGGGCACGCACCACACCGACCCCGGCCGGGCCACCACACCGAGCCATCACCCCCTCACCGCAGCAGCCCCTCCCGGATCGCGACCCGGACGAACCCGGCCCGGCGGCGTTCGCCGGTCTTGTCGCGGATGCGGTCGAGGTAGGAGCGGACCGTGCGGACGCTGATGTCGAGGATCTCGGCCACGTCCACGTCGCGCTCCCCCGCCGCGACGAGGCGGAGGACCTGCTTCTCGCGTTCGGACAGGACGATCTTCGGGCCGGCGCGCCGGTCTTCGGTGTCCTGGATGATCATGCCCGCCAGGGTCGGCGAGACGTAGGCGTTGTCCTCGGCGATGGTGCGGATCGCGCGGAGCAGCTCGTCGCCGTCGACGTCTTTGGACAGGAAGCCCTTCGCGCCCGCCTGCATGGCGCCGAGGACCTCGGGCTGTTCCGCGTGCGCGGAGACCACCAGCACCTTGTGCCCCATCTGCCCCACTTCGAGCACCGCCGCCGCGTCCTGGACGCCACGCAGTTTGAGGTCCAGCACGACCACGCTGCCCGGTGGCTGGTCCTGCACCGCGAACCGGGCGACCGAATCGGCGACCGCGCCCAGTTCGATGTCCGGAGCCTCGTTCAGCACGCGCGCGACCGCGTCCCGGTACAGCGGGTGGTCCTCGATCACGCCGACCGGGATCGGACCCGGTCCACGCCGCCGCTCTTCCGTTTTCACCCTCACGGTTCCCCTCCCGGAGCCGCCCGGCGGCCCATCCCCGTCTCCATGCTCAGCCAGCCCCGCCCACGGCCTGCCCCGCCGCAGCCGGGTCCAATGCGGGACCGGCCGGCACCAAGGCCAGCAGCCCGCCCGCAATCGCGTGCCCGGCTCTGGAACCGTAGCCGAGCGAAACGAGCGCCGGGGCGTTCGCTACCGGATACTTCCGTCCTGTATCCGTGATGAGATACGTCGTGCCGGAACCGGCGTCCGTCGCCACCGCGCCGCCAGAAGGCGGCACATAGACGACATCGGCCACCCGGGCGTCGGCTCGGACCGTCATCGGCAGCGCGCGGCCGCCCGGCGGTAGCGGCAAATCCGCTGATACGAGGATCCGACCGCCCTCCGCGCACATCGTCACCGAACTCCCGGTGATCGGCGCCTTGCCAGGGATACGGTCCGGGTACGCAGCGGGGTCCGCGCCTCCCGTACGCGGGTCAGCGACCTTCTTCACCGAGGCAACGTCTGCGGCGCGTACGCGGGTCGGCTCCGGACGTCCAGCGTACGCAGCTTCGTTGGCACGAGTCGTCACCAACAGCGCGGCTTCGGTCTGTCCGACCGGGGCGAGACCGTCGGCGCGTACCAGGTAGTACGTCGAAGCGTTGGCAGCCGAGGCCATCGCGTCGACAACAGTGAGCACTTGGCCGACGCGCGTGCGTACGTCGCCGACCTGTGGCCCGGGTTCGCCCGCGTTCGACACCGGGATCGCCCCGAGGTCACGCCCAGCAGGCACTGTGTCCAGCCACCGCGCCGAGACGGCGATTGTCGGGTAGCTGTCGAATTGCAGCGCTGCGGCTGCTTCGTCGCTCAGCCGGTAACGGCGCCCATCTGTCACCAGGTATCGATCGCCCTGCGGAAGCCGGACGATCACCCCGGCGTCGCGCGGCAGTACGGTCCCGGACGCCGGCGCCCCCAGCAGTACGGCGACGAGCGGCTCCGTCGACGCAGGCGCGTCTTGCGTCGTACGGCTGCAACTCGTCCACGGCGTGGTGACGAGGGCGCTCTGCTGTGGTAACGAGTCAGGCGCACCAGCGATGCCGATCTGCGTACCGCGCGGAGCGGTGCCGAGCTTCTCCGAAGACACTGTCACCGTCTGGTGCCCGTCGCCGCCCGCGAGCAGCCGCGCGGACGCGTAGTTCAACACTGGGTGCACCGCGCCGTCCGCGCCGAGGACGAAGCGCGCGCCGGTGCCCTCTTCGACGATCACGTGCCCACCGGCGAGCCAGTCCTTGCCACCGGAGGGATTGACCAGACCGATCACTCCGTACACCGCGGTGATCAGGAGCGCGACGCCGAGGCCGAGGAGCGTGCCGAGCACGAGACGGCGGCTGGGCGACACCGGGTGGTTGGCATCGGCGGCGACGAGCGCGGAGACGAGACGGCGGCGCAGGAACTGGTAGGCCTGGATCTGGTCCCGCTGCGTCCACACCGTGCCCTGGCCCCCTGAAGATCGTTTCCCTCCGCGGATGTTAGGCACCGGCCGGACGAACCACGAGGGTAATTTTTACGCCCACGGGCCGGGGTGGTCCGCGCTAACGTCGCGGAACCGGGCGCGGGGAGCGCCCCGGGAAGGGGAGGCCCGTGTCCGTATCGACGGCGCCCGGCCGGGAGACGACCACACCACCGGTCCGGCCCCGGCACGCCCAGGAAACCGAGCCTGCCGGCACTGCGACGTGGCCGTGGCTGTTGCCGATCCGGCCGCTGCAGGCGGTGGGCTGGGAGATCGCCGGGCTGGCCGTGCTGCTGGCCTTCAGCGTGGGCGGAGCGGCGCGGATCACGGTCGCGGCGGCGGCCGGGGTCCTGGTGGCCGTGACCTCGATCCGGGTGCGCGGACGGCATTTCGCCGGCTGGGCGTGGACCTGGCTGGCGCATCGGCTGCGGCGGCACGACAGCCGCCGGGACAGCCCGGATCCGCTGCACCGCGTGGTGGGCCCGATGCGGGTGCGCCAGCACGTCGACCGCGCGGGCAACCGGTTCGGAGTGGCCGAGATCGACGGCGATTGGAGCGCGATCGTCCGGCTCACGCCCGGTGCCGGTGAGCCGTCCGCGGACGAGCTGCTCACCGTGGCGCGTACCGCGTTCCGTGGCACGGACATCCCGCTCGCCGCCGTGCAGCTGCTGACCTGGGCGGTCCCCCGGGACGGCCGGGTCTACCGGGTGCGGTGGCTCGCCGTCCGCTACCGCCCGGACGAAGCGCCGATCGCCGCGCTCGCCCGTGGCGGCGGGGACCTCGGCGCGTTGCGCAGCACAGCGAGTGCGGCGCTGAGCCTGATGGTCGCGCTGGCCGAAGCCGGCCACCCGTCGACGGTGCTCGAAGCCGGAGAACTGGCCGACGAGCTGCACGTGGCGCTGGGCGTGGCGCCCTCGCACCACGATCCGGATACCGACTGCGACACCTGGCGCGGCTGGGTCTGGGGCGAGACGACCCAGGCCGGGTACGAGCCCCGATCCAGCCGCGATGTGGCCCGCATTCTCGCGTCCACGGCGCCGGACGCCGCCTTCACCGCGACGTCGGCGACCTTCCGCCGTACGCCCAGTGGCCGTGAGCAGCTCGATCTGACCATCCGGGTCGGTACCCGCCAGGACGGGAAACCTCAGGCGCCGCAAGGGGTTTCGACGGCTCCTCTGCACGGGGGGCATGGTGCGGCCGTGCGGCGGACTCTGCCGCTGGCGCTGACCTGACGTGACTGACCCTCAGCCGGTGCTCAACACCGCGAGGCCACAGCTGTGAAGGGAATCTTCACGGACTCTGAGTCCGTGAAGGGCCCCTTCACAGCATTTCAGCCGGTGCACGAGCCACTCAACCGCCGACCACCTCGTATACCCCGGCAACCATCGCCACGAACGGCACCAGCGCGAGCAGCACCAGAAACTCCGCGACATCCAGAACCCGCGACCAATACGGCGAACGCACCCCACGCGCCACCCGCGTCGCGTACGCCAGGCACACGACCGCAGCGAGCACCACGGCCAGCCCGGCCGTGAGCAGGGCGACGCGCTGGCCGCTCGCGATCAGCCAGCCACCGGCGCCCAGCAGCGTGAGCAGGCCGAATCCGGCCAGCACCAGACGTTGTGTACGGCCCGCGTACGAACGGGACCGTTGGAGCCAAGCCGAACCCACCAGCGCGGCGAGCCCGGCCTCCCACGCGCCGCCGGTCGCCAGCACGGCGGCGGAGCCGGCCACGACCAGTCCCAAGGCGACCAGCAGGCCGGTCAGCAACGCCTGCGCGTGCGTAGTCCGGCCTGCCATGTCAGCGCCGAGAGACGGCTGTTCGTTGGCACGGAACGATTCCATGTCGTCCGGCACGCGCGGCAGCGGCAACCGGCCGAGCCGTAGGGCGAGCATCGGCGCAGCCGCAGCCAGGGCCGTCGCGAGCACTGCCGTCACGGCCGCAGCCGCCATCGGCCGCACCCCGGCGACCAGTACGATCCCGGTGGCGATCGCTCCGATCGCGGCCGCCCCGGTGACCGCGACGAAAAACGGCAGCCGATCAGCGACTGTGACCGCGGCCAGCACGCCGTACACAGTCACAGCGGCCAATCCGGCGGCGAGTGGTCCGGCTTTCAGAGAGAACAGCGGATTCGGCGGCAGCACGGACATCCCGGCCAGCAGAGCCACGCCGACGCCCGCGAGTACCCCGGCCGCCCCCGCGCCCGAATCGCCGTACGCGCGGCTCAGCGCGCCCCCAGCGAGCAGCAGCACCAGCGCGAGCAACCCGGTGCAAATCGGCGCAAGGACACTGCCCTCGGTCGCGGCCTGCACCAGTACCCCGCCGGCGAGCAGGAGCACCGCGGCGGCTGCAATACCGGTCCGCCGCGCGATTTTCGGTCCCCACGTGGTCGACGTGGACTCGCCCACGCTCGCGATCGAGTCCACGACGTCGTCGAACAGCAGTGGCCCCCGTGGACGTTCGCGCGGGGTCAGGTGCAGTACCTCACCGTCGCGGACCTGCGCCGCGGCGACGGTCAGCCCGAGTGCCAGAGACGCCCCGCCGAGCCGGGACAGCACCCAGCCCGGATGTTCGGCCGGCGCCTGCCCTGTCGCACCGGCGAGCCGCACCAGCTGCGGGACCAACTCGGCGAACGTGCTCTGCTGTGGCAGCGCGACGTCGACCCGGGCACGTGGGGTCACGATGGTCACCCGCCGGGTCGATCCGGCGAGCCCGGCCGGGGCGCTCACTCGGGCGTCCTGGCCGCCTCGATCACCGTGGCGAACTTCGCGCTGCTCGCCTCGGCGAGCTTCTGCAGGCCCGCGTTCACCGCCTCCAGCACGATCTCCGACACCGTGCGGGCATCGTACTCACGAATCGCGCGCGGATCGATGTCCACCGAGGTGAATCGCCCGTCGCCGCGCAGGGTCACGGTGACCTCGTTCTGCCGCGAGGCCGCCTTGACCTCCATCGCCTCGACGGAACGCTGAATCCGCCGCACCTGCTCGGTCTGGCGGCGGACCTGCGCCAGCAGATCGTCCACATCCGGCGCGGCATACGGGTCGGTCACGATTGTTCTCCTTCTCCTGCAAGGGTTTTCCGGCGGACGTGCACACTCGCGACGAAGTGCCGGAAGTCCGGAACGAGCCGGGCTGCGGCCTCGCCGGAAGCGGTGAGCACCAGTTCGAGCACTACTCGCCCGTCCGGGCCGGGCACGGTCAGGTGCACCTGGACCTGCCGCAGCTCAAGGCCTTCACCGGTCCGCAGCCGCAGTGTCTGGGTCAGGCCGGGTGCGGGCGGGGCGCCGACCGCCCGCCGGTCGACGACGTCCACGGCCGCGGTGGCCTGGGCGAGCCGCTCCACTGCCTCGTCGGCGATTTCCTCCAGTGACGCGGGATCCGGCCGTTGCCGCACGCCGAGGGTGAGGTTCGCGGTGAACTCCGCACCGGGCTCGGGCCGCACGGCGACGAACACCGGCCCCGGTTCCTCCGGCTCGACCGGCGTCCACCCCTCGGGGACGTCGAACCCGAGCGGGAGCGTCACGGTGTTCACCACGAACCCACGTACTGGACGGCGCCATCCCACGCCTGGCCCACCGCGTCGGCGGCCTGTCCCGCCGCGTCGCCGACCGCGTCCACCGCGGCACCGCCGTACTCGCCGATGGTGTGGCCGAGTTTGGGCAGGTCGATGTCGATGTTCGCGCCGACGCCCGCGCCGAGCCCTACCGCGACGCCGGCTTTGAAGTTGACCTTGATGTGCCCGGCGTCGTACACCGCCTGGCCGTCGAGCTGCGCACCGAGGCCGTACTGCAGGGTGCCGTTCGCGCCGACGCCGATCCCGGCGACATCCGCCGCGACCTCGCCTTCGAGTTTGCCGCCGACGAAGACGTTGCCGTGCAAGCCGAATCCGTGCGCACCGCCCTGCAGGGAACCGCTCGCCTCGCCACCTGCGAACAAGGTTCCCTTCGCGCCGGCTTCGGCGACTCCGTAGGCCGCCTTGCCTTCGAGTTCTTTGTGGACGGCCGCAAGCTCGGTGTGCCCGGACACTTTGCCGTCCCAGCCGGACGAAGTGATCTTCCCGTCGTACTCCGGGGAGAACCCGTCCTGATCGTGCTGCAGCTTCGCGTAGGTGATCTCGGTGTTCCGCGCGAGCTTGTCCCGGACGCCTTCGGGCTCCGGCCTGCCGAACGGGGTATCGGCCTTCTTCGGCGCGCGAGTGCCCTCCAAACCGTTCCAGGTCAGCTTCTTCCAGCCGGAATTGCCGAACCAGGACGGCGCACTCCGAGGCCGTTTACGACCGTCGAGCGGCTCCCCGTTGAGCCAGTGCAACGGGCCGGCGCCCTTCTTGCCCAGCTCGTACTCCAGCCGGCCGGCGCCTTCTCCGGGGAACAGTTGCGCAATCGCTTCCGACAGCTCGTCGGCCACCTGCTTCGCCGCGCCAACAGCCTGTTCCCCGAGGCTCCTGGCCGCGGAGATGAACGCGCCCACAGCGTTCGGGTCGGCCGCGCGCGCCTGGCTGGTCAGCTGTGCGGCGTACTGATCGACCTGCGCGAGTACGGAGTCGACTGCGGCGCGCGCGGATTGCAGCAGCTGGCTCGCACTGGACAGTCGTTTGCCTTGCTCCGCCAGCTTTGTACCGTCTTCGCGGAGCTCATGCGCCGAATCCCGCGTGACGGCTGCGTACGCCTCGTACGCAGCGCCATACCAGTCAGCATGCAGCGCGCTGGCCGCGTCGGCGATCTCGGTAGCCTTCGTGGTGACCGTGGTTGCGTTGGTGGCACAGCGATTCGAGGCCGCCACAAGCGCGGCCGGGTCACCCGTGACCCGGCGCTGATACTCGACCAGCACGTGACGGTAGTTCGACAGCACCGCACTGACGACCCCGGACGCGTCGACGGCCACCGGCTACGCGCCCTTCGCGTCGATGTCGACGTGCTGCCGGAAGTGCGTGCCGTTGTAGGTGAGGTCGAGATCGATGTCGAGATCCTGCCCGGCCGGAGCCTCCACAGTGGACTGCCCGGTGGACAGGTCCGTGTGGATCACGATCTCGTCCGGAGACACCGGCTGGGCAGGCGAAACAGGCGCGGAAGGCACCGGATCCACCGGAATCCAGCTGTTCGCGAAGTTCGGCTGCTGCCCCGCCGATCCGCTCTGGCCGGCCCCGCCGAGCGCCGGCGGCGTGTAGTTCGTGAACGACGGCACGCCACCACCGGAGCCCCCGGCGGTCGTCTGCTGCCCGGCCGCGCTGGCCACAGGCGCGGGCGACTGCGGCGCGGTCACCGGCGTCGCCGACACCGCGGCGTTGCCGGCGGCCGGGTTCCCGGTGTCCCCACCGTCGAAGAGCTTCTCAATGTCCCCGATGATCTGCCCGACCTGGGTGATCTGGTTCGCCAGGTCACCGGCGCCGAGTGCCTTGAGCAGGCCGCCGATCGCGGTGATGAACGCGCGCAGCGAAGCACTGGTAGAGCTGGACAACGCGACCGCCGCGCCGTAGGTCCACCAGTTCGACATGAGCGAGGCGACCGTGGGATTCACCGCCGAGACCACCGCCCGGTAGGCCTCCTGCGCGGTCTTCACCAGCGTGCCGGAGACGCCGAGCAGTTCGGCGCCCTTCTCCAGCACCGAGATGATCTTGGCCAGCTGGTCGAGCGAGTCGGAGATCTTCTTCAGCGCCGATGCCGAGGCCGCCCCGGACCACACCTTGCCCAACTGGTCGGCGGCCTTGGTCAGCTCGTGGTGCAGTGAGACCAGTTCGGTCGCCTTGTGCAGCAGATCCAGTACGTGCTGGGCGATCTGGTCCGGCTGCCCGGTGAGGATCTGCGGGAGCACCGTGATCGGGCCACCGGAGGACGCGGTCGCGTCCATCGCGCTGGAGTTCGGGAACGTCGGCATCGGACCTCACTTGATCGGGGTTCGGGATGGTCAGGCGGAGACCGGCCGGTAGACGCTGAGCCGGGCCGGCCCACCGAGGTTCGGGTCGACGGGGCCGTGGTTGTAGAGCACGCCGCCCTCGCCGGCGACGCCGATGACCGGGCTGTCGGCCGCGGATCGCAGTGGCTGCACCACCACGACGTCGCCGCCGTGCACGCCGCCGGGAACGTCGCCGAAGGTGCGCGCGGTTCCCGCGTAGACCTCGATCAGCCCGACCCGCGCCTGATTCCGCGCGTCTCCGGCCAGCCAGTCGTTGAAGTCCGCGACGTCACGGAACCGCGCGCCGGTCACCGGCTGCTCGGCGAGGCTCGCGTCGCCGAGGTACCGCAGCACGTTGCCGACCGAGCCGGGTTCGCCGTGCGCGCCCGCACTGTCGGTGACCGCCAGCGCGGCCAGCTGCGCGGCGTGCGGACTACCCCAGATCGACGCAGACGCCGGCGTCGGCGAGCCCCCGTAACCACGCGCCACCGCTTCGTCCGCTGCCTGGTAGGCCTCGGCTGTGCGCTTGACCAGCCCGTTGATCTCCTGCAACAGCTGCAGCAGCGTGCGCACGGCGGTCACCTGGTGGCTGTGCAGGGCCGCGTTCGCCGCCGCGACGGCGCTGCCGAACCCGGCGAACGACGCGGGCTGCACCACGAGTCTTTCCAGGTCGGCGAGCGTGTTGAGGCCGTGCGCGAGGATCCCGCCCACATTGCCCGCTCCTGCGTGCATGGCCTCCGGCTCGGCCCGGTACTCGCCGGTCCCGCCCATGCCTGCCTCCGATCCGTGCTCCTCGGCCCGAGGGTAGGTTCGGGCCGCCGGGCGAGCGGACGGCAAAAGTACCCACCGCGAGGGACGGCGCGGTGGCCAAAATACGGGGCATGAGCACCACCCGTGACCGGCTCGGCCTCGACGGGCAGCCCGGCGAGATCCTGCTGCAGCCGCCGCCGATGCTGCCCAGGAGCGGCTCCGGCGGGATGCTCCAGCTGATGATGTTCCTGCCGATGATGCTCGGCATGGGCGCCATGTCGTTCGTCTACATCGGACGCGATGGCGGCGTGATGACCTGGATCTTCGGCGCGCTGTTCGTGGCCGCGATGGCCGGCATGATCGTCATGTCGCTGGGCCGGGGCGGGATGGCGAAGAAGGCGCAGATCAACGAGGAGCGCCGCGACTACCAGCGTTATCTCGCCGGTCTGCGCACGCGGGTGCGCGCGGTCGCCGACGGCCAGCGGGCGACGCTGATCGCGCGGCAGCCGGACCCGGCGGACCTGTGGGCCTACGTCGAGACCGACCAGCACTGGGACCGCCGCCGCGGTGACCGTGGGTTCGCGATGGTCCGTGCGGCGACCGGTCCCCAGCCGCTCGCGACGCCGCTGCGTGCCCCGCAGATCGCCCCGCTGGAAGAGCTGGACCCGGTCTCGTCGACGAACCTCAAGCACTTCATCCAGACCTTCTCCACCGTCGAAGGCCTGCCGGTCTCGGTCTCCTTACGCTCATACGCGGCCGCTTCGCTGTCCGGCCGCCGCCCCGATGTGCTGGGGCTGGCCCGCGCACTGTTGGCCCAGCTGGTGACGTTCCACGCACCCACCGACCTGCGGGTGGCGTTCTGCGTCCATCCCGGCCGGGCACACGACTGGGAGTGGGCGAAGTGGCTGCCGCACGCCACCGCGCGCGCCCTCCCGGACGCGACCGGCCCGCGCCGTCTGTTCGCCGCGGACGCCGCGGAGCTGGCCCGGCTGCTCGGCCCGGACCTCGGCGAGCGCCCGGCGTTCAGCCGTCGCGGCGGCTCTTCGGACCTGCCACACGTGGTGCTGGTGGCCGACGGCGGCGACACACACAACGAGCCGCGGCTACTCGCCGAAGAAGGCAGGCTGGGCGTCACAGTGCTGGAGGTCGGCGCCGAACGACCCCGTGTCACCTCGACCGAACGGCTGTTGAGCCTGCACGTCGACCCGGAACAGCTCGGCATGGTGGTACTCGACGGCGGCGAAGCGAGGCTGGGTTTCCTCGGCACCCCGGATCGGCTCGACCACGGCGCGGCCGAAGCACTGGCCAGGACGCTGACACCGTTGCACCAAGGTGCCGCTGTGGTCGGGGAGAAGCCGATGCCGGCCACCTTCGGACTGGCCGGGCTGCTCGGCATCGGCGACCCGCGCGACCTCGATCCGGCGGTGACCTGGGCCACGCGCCCGGCTCGCGACCGGCTGCGCATCCCGCTCGGCGTGAGCCCGGACGGCCGCCCGGTGGAGCTGGACCTCAAGGAATCCGCGGAAGACGGGATGGGGCCGCACGGGCTGGTGATCGGCGCGACCGGCTCGGGCAAGAGCGAACTGCTGCGCACCCTCGTCACCGCCCTCGCCGTCACGCATTCCTCGGAAACGCTGAACCTGGCGTTGATCGACTTCAAGGGCGGCGCCACGTTCGCGGGCATGACCAGGCTGCCGCACACCTGCGCGGTGATCACGAACCTGTCCGACGACCTCGCGCTCGTCGACCGGATGGCGGACGCGCTCAACGGTGAGCTGCTGCGGCGGCAGGAATTGCTCCACGCGGCGGGCACCTACGCCTCGGTGCGCGACTACGAGAAGGCCCGCGCGGGCGGTGCGCCGCTGCAGCCGTTGCCGTCCCTGCTGGTGATCATCGACGAGTTCTCCGAACTGCTCTCGTCCCGGCCGGAATTCATCGACCTGTTCGTGGCGATCGGACGGCTGGGCCGTTCGCTGGGCATTCACCTGCTGCTGGCCTCGCAACGACTGGAGGAAGGCCGGCTGCGCGGGCTCGACTCGCACCTCTCCTACCGGATCGGGCTGCGCACGTTCTCCGCCGCGGAAAGCCGTGCGGTGCTGGGCGTCGCGGACGCCTACCAGTTGCCGCCGGTGCCCGGCTCGGCGTATCTGAAGGCGGACACCGACACGCTCATCCGGCTCAAAGCCGCTTACGTGTCCGGGGAACTGCCGCCGCGCACCCGGATCGTGCGCGAGGGCGGGCAGCAACTCGGCGTGCTGCCGTTCACGCTGGCCCCGGTTGAGGTCCCGGTCGCCGCCGAGCCGGCCGGCGCGGAGCCGGAGGAGCGCACCGGCGAGACCATCATGGGCGCCATGCTGTCGCGTTTGGACGGTCGAGGCCCGGAGGCGCACCAGATCTGGCTGCCGCCGCTGGCCGAGCCGCCCACAGTGGACCAACTGCTCCCGCCGCTGGGCGAGGACCCCGAGCGTGGACTGTGCCCGCTCGGCTGGGGTGGGAACGGAAAGCTGACCGTGCCGGTGGCGCTGGTGGACAAGCCGTTCGAACAACGCCGCGACCTGCTGTGGGCGGATTTCTCCGGTGCCGCCGGCAACGCGGTGCTCGTCGGCGCACCGCAAAGCGGCAAGTCGACACTGATGAAGACGATCGCCGCGGTGCTCGCCCTCACGCATACCCCGGCCGAGGCGCAGTTCTTCGTGCTGGACATGGGCGGTGGCGCACTGGCCCCGATCGCCGGGCTGCCGCACGTCTCGGGCTACGCCACCCGGCGCGACGCGCAGCGCTGCCGCCGCGTGGTGGCCGAGCTGACGACGCTGCTCGAACAACGCGAGGAGTTCTTCGCCGCGCACGGAATCGAGTCGATGGCCTCGTTCCGGGAGCGGCGTGGCGAGTTCACCGAGAGCACGGACGGCCGCGAGTTCGGCGACGTGTTCTTGTTCGTGGACAACTGGACGACCATCCGGCAGGAATACGAACGGCTGGAGGAGCAGATCACCGGGCTGGCCGCGCGCGGGCTCGGGTTCGGCATCCACGTGATCGTGTCGCTGAACCAGTGGATCGGCGCGCGGGCCCCCCTGCGCGACGCCATCGGCACCCGGTTCGAACTGCGTCTGGGCGATCCGGCGGACTCGGTGATCGACCGCAAGGTGGCCCAGAACGTGCCCGCCGACCGGCCCGGGCGCGGCCTCACCGCGGAGAAGCTGCACTTCCTCGCCGCCCTCCCGCGAGTGGACGGCGACCAGCGGCCCGGCACGCTCGGCACCGGCGGGCTCGATCTCGTCCGCCGGGTCGAAGCCGCGTGGCCCGGCAGCCGCGCGCCGCGGATCCGGCTGCTGCCCGCCGAGGTGCCGCTGGATTCGCTCCCCGCCGCGCCGGAGGGCCGGATCACGGTGGGGCTGGCGGAATCCACGTTGCGCCCGGTCCAGCTGGACTTCCGGACCGACCCGCACTTCCTCGCGTTCGGCGACGTCGAATCGGGCAAGAGCGCGCTGCTGCGGGCACTCGTCACCGGCCTGTGCGCGAAATACTCCCCGGCCGAAGCGCTGATCCTCGTCGGCGACTACCGCCGTGGGCTGCTCGGCGTGGTCGACGAGCCGCACCTGCTCGGCTACGCGGGTGCGGAGAACACACTGACCGATCTGGTCGGCCAGTGCGCCACGGCGATGCGCAACCGCCTGCCCGGCCCGGAGGTCACCCCGGAACAGCTGCGCACCCGTTCCTGGTGGCGCGGCCCGGAGCTGTACGTGGTGATCGACGATTACGAACTCGTCGCCACCACCGGCCGGAACCCGTTGTCGCCGCTCATGGAATTCCTGCCCCAGGCCAGGGATATCGGCCTGCACCTGATCCTCGCCCGTGCCTCCGGCGGCGCCGGGCGCGGGCTGTTCGAACCGGTGCTGCAGCGGGTGCGCGAACTCGGCTCACCGGGCGTGGTGCTGTCCGGGACGAAGGACGAGGGCGTGCTGCTCGGCGACGTGAAGCCGTCCCCGCAGCCGGCGGGCCGCGGCACGCTGGTCTCCCGGCGGCACGGTACGGAATTGATTCAGGTGGCATGGACGAAGCCTGCGGACGGGCTGGGGTGAGGGCTTCCGTTCCGAACGTCCACAAGCGACAGTAGCGGGCGGGCGGACCCCCACTACTCCGAATGGCCCACGACGGACGCCGGTCGGGAACCCGACTTCAGTAGGTTATCCGGTTTCCAACATAGACCTACGGTTGGGAAATCATTTCCTACGGAAGGATCGCCCATGCGTTTGGCTAGGACGGTGGCGGTGGTCGTCGGGGCTGCGGCCGCGCTGGGTCTCGGGGTGTCGGCGCCGGCCGCCGCGGACGAACCGATGATCATCGGCGGGACCACAGTGGACTCCGCACCCTGGGGCGCGCAGGTGTTCTGGGACGACCAGACCGAATACGGCGGTTTCGCGTGCTCCGGCACGATCGTCGCCTCGCAGTGGGTGCTCACCGCGCAGCACTGCCTGAACAAGCCCGGCATGCACGTCAAGGTCGGCGATGTCGCGCTGGGCAAGGGCAAAGAGGTCGCCGTGGACCAGCAGCAGGCCTCGCCGAACGGCGACATCGCCCTGCTGCATCTCAAGTCCGCCGTGGACACCACGTTCATGAAGCTCGCCGACGCCGATCCGGACAACGGTGCCACCAACCAGATCTACGGCTGGGGCCGCGTCCAGGGCAACAGCCCGCCCTCGGACACCCTCAAGACCGCGGACGTGAAGGTGACCGGCGACAGCACGGATGCCTTCGACGGCAAGGCGATCGCCAGCAAGGGCGTGACCGGCTCCTCCTGGCACGGGGATTCGGGCGGCCCCCAGCTGTCCGACGGCGTCCAGGTCGGCGTGTGCTCGACCGGCGTGAACTCCGGCAGCGACAAGAACGGGACACAGAACTACGCCAGCGTGGCGAACAGCCGCGACTGGATCAAGAAGACCGCAGGAGTCTGAGCCACCGGTCCCCACCGGGTGGGGCCCGCCCGTCGTACCGGGATGCCGGTACGACGGGCGGGCTTTTCGTGCCCGGCTGCGCTCACCCGGCCTGCCATCTCGATCTATTGCGCCCGGCAACGGACGATGCGGCGGTGCTCGAAACGCGCGACCACCTCGTGGGTGTGCCGCCGGACCTGTCTCGGGTCTGTGAAGGGGCCCTTCACAGACTCAGAGTCCGTGAAGGGCCCCTTCACAGACCTCCGCAATCTGCGCAGGGCCCCTCACGCCGACTTTGCCGACACCCTGGCGGTGCGTTGACGAGCGTGCGATGATCAACAAGCAAACCCACCGCCGACACCACCAGCAGCAGCGCCATCGCCGCGGCGAGCACGACCAAAGGTCGGTGCAGCCCGCGAAGAGCGGTTCCCCAGTTACTGGTCCGACCAAAAAGCAGGCCGACCCCCACCCGGCACGTAACCGTTGCTACGAAGCCATTAGGCCGTGACTGTGGTCGGATTAGTAATGATCGGCACAGTATTCATGGCTGCCAGCGTCGCGTCTGACCGCCTTTGCAGGCACTGGTGCGCACCGCCCCGTCCCCGGTGGGGCACGCCCTACCCGCGGGATGTCGGCAATAGTGCCGTCACCACGACCGGCAGTTGTGCCGTTTGACCGCACCGCCACCTTTTCTAGCGTGACATTCACCCCGCGCGGACCGGGCCGAACCCGCCGTGCACCAGGATTTCCACGAGAGGGAAGGGAGGTGGCCGGTCGTGTCCAGTCCGGGCTTCCAGTCGGATTCCGCCGCCATGACGCGCGCCGTCCAGGGCTTCGAGGAGACCGCGTCCAGCGCCAAGACCACCATGGCCAGCCTCGAATCCGAGCTGGCGGAGACGCTGCGCAACTACCAGGGCGACCAGGCGGTGGCGTTCTGGGGCCTGCACCGCCGGCTGCAGGAGAAGATGACCGACGCGGTGCGCGAGCTCGACACCATGTCGCAGCTGGTGCACACCAGCCACACCACCTACCACGCCGGTGACTCCGACGTGCACCAGAGCTTCCAGAGCGTCAGCCACACCGCCGAGGGTTCCGTGATCCCTCGCCTCAACCCCTGAGACCGCGAGAGGACCCGAGAAAATGGCTGAAGTCGTCGAAATCAGTTTCGCCGCCCTGCAGCACGGTTCGGCGTCGCTGGCCGCCAAGGCCAAGGCGCTGACCACGCAGCTGGAGCAGCTGCACCAGAACCTGCAGCCGATCACCCAGACCTGGTACGCCTCGGGCAGCTCCGCCGGCGAGGCCGCCCGCGCCTCGGAGACCCGGCTGCGCCAGGCCACCGCCGAGATCGTCGCGATCATCGCGCAGTTCGGCACCAAGGTCGGCGACGCCCACGATCTCCAGGCCCAGCTGGAGAACCGGAATCAGGGTCTGTTCGCCTGACCCGGCTCCGCCGTCGGCCTGCCGGTGCGGGACACGCACCGGCAGGCCGGCTTTCCCGCGTCCCGGCCGCACGAGAGGGGTCCCCGACCGATGCCCGACCAGTCGTACTACGTCCATCTGGACTCGTTGAAGGACTTCGTCCGCGAGCTGGAGACGCAGATCCACGCGATGTCCCAGCCGAACGACTTCCTGCGCACCCTCGGCGAGCACCCGCTGCTGTTCGGGGAGTTCGGCGAGGCGGGCTCGCTCGCCGACGCGCACCGCGCGGCGGTCGCCGAAATGCAAGGCCTGCTCGACCAGGTCCGCGGGGCGATCACCTTCGCGCAGGAAGTGACCACCACCGTCGCCGACGGTTACGAGCAGGCCGACCAGTCGGTGGCCGGCGACCTGCACCGGTCCGGCAGTGCGGCCGGGCTGCTCGATCCGCTGTTGTCGTTGCTGGGGCTGGGCTCCGGCACCTCCGCGGGCCAAGGAGGCAAGGGCGCATGAACGGGCCCCGCACCAACTTCGGCGCCTTCACCCACCAGCAGCTCTACGCGATGCTGCAGGCCGGCGACCCGAGCACCGCCCGCGAAGCCGCCGAGCAGTGGGAGTCCACCGCGCGCGGGCTGCACGATCAGGCCGAGAACCTGTCCCACCAGCTGAGCGGATTCTCCGGCTCCTGGACCGGCGGCGCGGCCGATCAGTACCACCACATGATCACCGATCTGGTCGGCGGGATCCGCAAGGTCGCGGTCACCGCACAGGGCATGCGAGACCTGCTCGAAGATGCTTCCGACGCCCTGGTGCGGGCGAAGGCGGAAATGCCGCCACCCGTCGCGGTGCCGGACGTTTCGCCCGCCGAAGTATCCCTGGCGGTCAACCCGCCGACGCTGCCCGCGGACTGCCCGCCGGCCACCGTGCTCGCCGCCGCTCAGCTACGGCAGCAGGCGATCGCGAAGGTCGAAGCGCAGCAGCAGGCCGCGAACGCCGCCGGTTCGGCACACGCGAAGGCGATCGTCGTGATGGAGAACCTTGCGACGAACTACACCACGGCCGAGGACTCGATCCCGGTCTCCCCCAACGCCGCCACCCCGCCGTCCGCCCCGTCCGCCGGTGGTGGCGGCGCTTCGGGCGGGGGTGCCGTGATCGGCGGCACGACGGGCGGCACCGTCGTCGGGACTCCGGGCGCCGCACATCCGCTGCCCGCCGGTGGCAGCGCACCGTCCACTCCGGACACTTCCGCACCGTCCACTTCGGGCAGCCCGTTGTTCGGGAACATGTTCACCGCCGGGCTGGCCGCGGCCTCCGCGGCGGCGTTCGGGCGGTTCGGCTCGATCATGCCTCGGGTGCCGGGCTGGGCGGGCGGGAAACCGGCGGACGACAAGGACAAGAAGGAAGAGCCGCCGGGCACCAAGCTCGGGGGCGGCGGCGGTGCGAGTATCGCGGGCGGGACCGGTGGTGGCATCCCGATCGGCGGCGGGGAGGCTCCGTCGCTCGGCGGAGGTCTCCCGTTCGGCGGCGGGTTCAGCGGACCGGGCCAGGCGCCCGCCGCGCATTCCGGACTCGCCGGGGACGCCGGCTCGAACGTCCTCAGTGGGCTGGCCGGCGGCGCGGCCGGGGCCGCGGGCGCGGCGGCCAAGAGCGCGATGCCGATGATGCCCATGATGCCGATGGGTATGGGGGCCGGCGGCGATCTCGGGTCCGGGCGGCGTATCCCGGCCTGGCTGGTGGAGACCGAGAACGTCTGGGGCCAGCAGGCGCCGGTGGCGCCGTCGGTGATCGGTGAAGAGCCGGACGTCTCCTGACCGGAAGGACCGCTGTGCAGGATGGTTACCGGGTCGCCCCGGCGAAACTGGACACGGCGGCGGCCGAGCTGGATGCTCGGGCCGGCGTCCTCCGTGCCACGCAGCAGGCGGTGGCGGGCGAGAAGGTGCCCGCCACCGCCTTCGGCGAGGTCCCCTCGGCCGGGGCCGCCGCGAAGACCCTGGCCGAGACCCGGTCCGGGATCGCGTCCGGAATCGCCACGCAAACGCAACGGGCACAACGACTTCGAGACGGTCTCGTCGCCTCCGCGGCCGGGTATCGCCGGGCCGACGAGCAAGTGGCCGGGATGTATCGCGCGCTGCTGCCGGAGGGCTCGGATGGCCGCATCGTGACCGGCCGCCACCTTGACATCCCAGCGCCGTGACCAAACCAGACCACAGTGCACTGTGGTCAGTCAAGGCGAACCGGCCCACCGCCCCGCCACGATGACCACCGGCAGAACACCCACCCGAACGGCCGCACCCGCCGCATCACCCCAGCCGGCCTGACCAACCCGCCACCCGGTGCATCCCGAACTGCAACCCCGCACCACCGAGCAGCCGATCCCCCGGAGCGCATCTTGACGCACGACCACCTCGACACCCTGTCCACCGAGCTGACCGAGGTGATCGACCGTATCGCCACCGTGTTCGGCCCGGTCGCACAGTGCACTGTGGACGGTGAGCAGGACTGCGACCCGGCGAACCCCGGGCACCTGACCTGCCGCAACTACGGAGTCCGCCTGGAGTCCTCCCCCGCGGCGGAGCAGCGGCCGGCCGAAACCGTGCGGTCCATGCTCGAAAAGACCGGCTGGCAGGCCCACGACCGGACCACCGCACGCGAAATGATCGCCCGGTTCTCCCGCGACGGCGCCGATCTCGCCGTGCACGTTGCCCGCACCGAGGGCAGCGTCGCGATCATCGGCTCCACGCGCTGCCTGCCGACAGCCTGACCGGCTCAGGAACCGAACCGCGACGGACGCCAACCCCGAGCCCGACCCCGCCGGAACGCAACCACCCCAACACCCGCCGCAACAACCCCCACCCAACGCAATCAACCCCACCGCACGCACGATCACTTTCCGGCCGGACCGCTGCAGCGACAGCCGGGACAGCCGCCGACTGCAGAGAAAACACGACAGCCTGACCGGCTCAGGAACCGAACCGCGACGGACGCCAACCCCGCATCCGGCCCCGCCGGAACGCAACCACCCCAACACCCGCCGCAATCGCCACAACAACCCCGCCTAACGCAATCAACCCCGCCACACGGTCACCTTCCGACCGCGCCGCAGCAGCGGCCGGGACAACCGCGGGCTGCGGCGAAGACACGACAGCCTCGCCGGGACCGGCCGCGGTGGCCGGAAGTGCCGAGGTCACCGCTGCGTAGGCGTCGACCACACCCCAGCCGAGGCGCGGATCACGGGTGCCGGACGGCGGGCGGGACGCGGTCAGCGTCAGCCGGTGCACGATCTGGTCGCCGGTCAGCTCCGGATGAGCGGCCCGGACCAGCGCGGCCGCGCCGGCGACGTAAGCCGCGGCCAGCCCGGGATCGGTCACCGGCCAGCGGTGCGCGACCGCGCCACCGCCACCGGCGGAAGTACTCACCAGATCCGCGCCCGGAGCGGCGATACCGAGGTAATCACCGGCCTCCGTCTGCACTGGAGCGCCCTTTTCGTTGACAGAACCCACTGCCAGCACACCGGACGACGCCGTGGGATACGTGTGCGCGCCCTTTTCCGTGGCCGCGGCAGCGGAGATCAGCACCGCGCCACGCGCCCGAGCGTGGCCGACCGCCGCGTCGAGAGCCGGGCTGTCCGCGCCGGCGGGGACAGCCACCAGCAGCACTCCGGCACCGCGGTCGAGAGCCGTCTCCACCGCGCCGGCCAGCGCGTTCGGGTCGCCACCGTGATCGTTCGCCGAGCCCTCGGTGTAGCGCAGCGGCAGAATCCTCGCCCCCGGCGCGACTCCGGCGAACGTGCTCGTACTGTCCGGCTGAGCAGCGACGATGCCCGCCGCGATGGTGCCACGGCCGTCGCAGTCGCTGTCCGCGGTGCCCGCGCCGCCGAGCACCTGCCCGGGCGCGAACTGCCCGTTGGCCCGGTCGACACCGGTGCCGAGCACCGCCACCACCTGGCCTTCCCCGCGGGTGAACGGCCACAGCCGGGGCGGATCGAGCAACCGCTGGCCCCAGGGCACCGCACCGGTGTAGGTGCCGGACGGATTCGCGCAGCCGGCCGCACCGGCGGGCGCGGCGAGCGACGGCAGGCCCAGCGCGACCAGCCCGGCCACCGCCGCGGCAGCGACTACCCGCACCCGGCCCCCTCCCCGTGGATTCCCTTGCCCGACAGGAAGATCCTAGTCGAGCGGACGCCACGGCGACAGGGCTTACCGCAAGTCCATCCCCAGGTCCAGCGCCGGTGCGGAATGCGTCAGCGCACCCACCGAGAGATAGTCCACTCCGGACTCAGCGTACGCCCGCGCCCGGTCCAGCGTCAGCCCGCCGGAGGATTCCAGCCGGGTGTCCGGCGCGACCTCGCCACGGCGTGCCACCGCTTTCGCGCACTGCTCCGGGGTGAAGTTGTCGAGCAGCACCTCGTCCGCACCCGCGGCGAGCGCTTCTTCCAGCTGGTCCAGGTTGTCGACCTCGACCTCGCACGGCAGCTTCGGCGCCTGCTCGCGGGCAGCGGCCAGCGCCGCGGTGACCGAACCGGCCGCGACGACGTGATTGTCCTTGATCAGCACGGCATCGCCGAGCCCCATCCGGTGGTTCACCCCGCCGCCACGGCGGACCGCGTACTTCTGCAGCAACCGCAGTCCCGGCGTGGTCTTGCGCGAATCCCGCACCGCCGTACCGGTTCCCTCGATCGCGTCCACCCACGCCGCGGTCGCGGTCGCGACCCCGGACAGCTGACAGAGCAGGTTGAGCGCGGTGCGCTCCGCGGTGAGCAACCCCCGCACCGGGCCACGCACGACCAGCACCGGCTCCCCCGCAGCCGGCCGCGAGCCGTCTTCGCGGCTGGACACCACCTCGTAATCCGCCCCGAGCACGGCGTCGAACACCGCCCGCGCCACCGGGACCCCGGCAACGACCCCGGCGACCCGCGGGGTCAGCTCCGCCACGGCCCGCGCGCCCTCCGGCACGGTCGAGGCCGTGGTGGCGTCCGGCCCGTAGCGGAGATCCTCCGCCAGCGCCGTGATGACCACCCGGCGCACGTCGGCGACCTCAAGCCCGGCCGCGGTCAACGTTCGCATCACCGCGTCGGAAAGCGGGAACAGCTCAGTCATGCAACCCCTTCCAAGGAGATCGGATCAACCGGCACGGACCGGCCGGGCTATCCCGGGCAGACGAACCACGGAGCCCACCGGAGAACGGGACCAGGCCCGTCATGCCACGCCTTCCAGCGAAATCGGCTCGGCCAGCACCGGCTGGCCGGACGGACTCAGCCGAACCAACCGGCTGCGCGGCCCGTCACGCTCATCACGATCCGGAAAGTCGTTCCGCACATGGCAACCCCGCGACTCCGCACGACCCACCGCCGCGGTGAGCAAGGCCTGCGCCACCACCGTCAGCGCCGCATCCTCCACCGCCGCATGCGTCTGCAGTGGACTGTCCTGAGTAGACAGGTCGAGCACCGAACCCGCCGCCGCGAGGCCGTCGGCATCCCGCCCGATGGCGGCGTAACGGCTCATCACCCGTTGCAGCGCATCACGTCCGGCGACCGGGGCGGACCTGCGCCGCGGCAGACGGCCGCGTGCCGGATCCGGCAGCAGCCCGGCCGCGAGGTCAGCGGCGACCGCCTCGGCCACCCGCTGCCCGACGACGAGACCTTCGAGCAGGCTGTTGGAGGCCAGCCGGTTCGCGCCGTGCAGACCGGTCCGCGCCACCTCACCCGCCGCATACAGGCCCCGCACCGTGGACCGTCCGTCCACAGTGGTCACCACACCACCGCAGGCGAAGTGCGCCGCGGGCGTGACCGGAATCGAGTCCACCGCCGGATCGATGCCCAGCTCCGCACAGGCGGCGTGCACCGTCGGGAACCGCTTCGCGAACCCGGATATCCCAGTGGCATCAAGGAAAACGTGATCATCGACGCCGCCGGGTGCCAGTGCCATCCGCCGCGTGATCGCCGCCGACACGACGTCGCGCGGAGCCAGGTCACCCAGCGGGTGCGCACCTGCCATCACCGACGCCCCCGCGCCGTCGACCAGCGTCGCGCCCTCACCACGCACCGCTTCGGTGACCAACGGACACCGCCCACGCGCACCTGGCGTGTACAGCACGGTGGGATGGAACTGCACGAACTCGATGTCCGCGACGGTCGCCCCGGCCCGCAGGGCGAGCGCCAGACCGTCACCGGTCGCCTGCTCCGGATTCGACGTCGCCTGATACAGCTGCCCGAACCCGCCGCTGGCGAGTACCACCGCCGAC
Source organism: Amycolatopsis sulphurea (assembly GCF_002564045.1). NCBI lineage: Bacteria > Bacillati > Actinomycetota > Actinomycetes > Pseudonocardiales > Pseudonocardiaceae > Amycolatopsis > Amycolatopsis sulphurea. The sequence continues at coordinate 293,996 of NZ_PDJK01000002.1, forward strand.
GCGCGGACCACGCCGGGCACGCCGTGGTGGTCCAGCACGGCCACCCCCGCCACGTCACCCGCGGGCGTGCACAGCGCGTCGACCGCGATGTGATGCTCCAGCACCGGCAGCCGCCGGTCGGTCACCTGGGCGACCAGCGCACGCTCGACCTCGGCACCGGTGGCATCGCCGCCCGCGTGGATGACCCGGAACGCGCTGTGCCCGCCTTCCCGGGTCCGCGACAGCCCACCCGGCCCGCCATCGAACGTCGCACCGCTCGCCCGCAACTTCCCGACCGCAGCCGGACCGCCGGCGAGGATCGCCCGCACCGCGTCCTCGTCGCACAGCCCGGCTCCGGCGACCAGCGTGTCCTCGGCGTGCTTCGCCACCGTGTCGCCCCGGTCGTGGTCACCGTCGAGCACCACGGCGACGCCGCCCTGCGCCCACCGGGTATTGCCGTCCGCGACCGCCGCCTTGGTCACCACGAGCACGTGCAGCCCGAGTTCCTGGGCCCGCAGCGCGGCGGTCAGCCCGGCCACCCCGCTGCCGATCACGACCAGATCGGCACGCGCCTCCCAGCGCGGGGTTTTCGCCTCAAGATCGCTAACCGGGGTACTCATTCGCCGCCGCCGGGCTGCCCGATCTCGATCATCCGCTGTACCGAGGCACGCGCCCGGCCCGCGGTCCCGGGGTCCACGTGCACCTCGTCGGCGCCCTGTTCCAGGCACCGCACCAGCGCGGCCGGAGTGATCATCTTCATGTACCGGCAGGACGCCCGGTCGTTCACCGGGCGGAAGTCGATCTCCGGCGCGGCCTTGCGCAGCTGGTGGATCATGCCGATCTCGGTGGCCACGAGCACGGAGCGCGCCTTGGTGTCCCGCGCCGCGTGCACCATGTCGCCGGTGGAAAGGATCTTCACCCGCTCCGGCGCCACCGCGCCCTCCCCGGCCAGGTACAGCGCCGAGGTCGCGCAGCCGCACTCCGGGTGGATGAACAGGTCGGCGTCGGGCTCCTCCTCGGCGCGCGCGGCCAGCTCGGCGCCGTTGATCCCCGCGTGCACGTGGCATTCCCCGGCCCAGATGTGCAGGTTCTCCCGGGCGGTCACCCGCTTGACGTGCGCGCCGAGGAACTGGTCGGGCAGGAACAGCACCTCGCGCTCCGCCGGGATCGAGGCGACCACGTCGACCGCGTTGGAGGAGGTGCAGCAGATGTCGGTCTCGGCCTTCACCTCGGCCGTGGTGTTCACGTAGGAGACCACGATCGCGCCGGGGTGTTCGGCCTTCCAGTCGCGCAGCTGCGCACCGGTGATGGAGTCGGCCAGCGAGCACCCCGCCCGCGCGTCCGGGATCAGCACGGTCTTGCCCGGCGCGAGGATCTTCGCGGTCTCGGCCATGAAGTGCACGCCGCAGAAGACGATGGTGTCCGCGTCGCTGCTCGCCGCGATCCGGCTGAGCGCGAGGGAATCGCCGGTGTGGTCGGCGATGTCCTGGATCTCGGGCACCTGGTAGTTGTGCGCGAGCAGCACCGCGTTACGGGCACTGGCCAGCTCCCGCACCCGGGCGGCCCAGTCCGCGTCCGCCTCGACCCCGCCGTAGGGGGTCAGATCCTGATCAACCGTGGTGGTCATCGTTTTCCTCCCGGGCCCGGAACCGGCGATCACACCCGGTTCCGCTCCGCCCTGGTTTTCGCCTTATAATCGAAAACTGTGCGAAGTCATCTTAACACCCTGGCCCCCCTGGCCCACGAGGTTCTGGCAGCCGTCCTGCAGGTGCGTTCGGACACACTGCGGGTACTGCTGTGGCGCCGCGCGCTCGACCCGCACCTCGGCCGCTGGTCGCTGCCGGGCGGGCGGCTGCGCCCGGACGAGGACGTGGAGACCTCGATCCGGCGCCAGCTCGCCGAGAAGGTGGACGTCCGGCAGCTCAGGCACGTGGAGCAGCTCGCCGTGTTCAGCGCCCCGGACCGGGTGCCCGGACCACGGGTGGTGGCCACCGCGTTCCTCGGGCTGGTCCCGTCCGACGTCGACCCGGCGGTCCCCGAGGACACCGAGTGGCACGACGTGACCGAGCTGCCGCGCACCGCGTTCGACCACGAGGCGATCGTGCTGCGCGCCCGCGACCGGCTGCGTTCGAAGCTCAGCTACACCAACCTCGGTTTCGCGCTGGCGCCCGAGGAGTTCACCATCTCCGCGCTGCGCGGCCTGTACTCCGCGGCGCTGGGCTACAAGGTCGCCGCCACCAACCTGCAGCGCGTGCTGCAGCGGCGCGGGCTGCTCGTGCCCACCGGCGACACCGCCGCCCCCGGCCGGGCAGGAGGACGTCCGGCAGCGCTGTTCTCCTTCGCGGGCAAGGGGATGCAGGTGACCGATCCGTTCGCGGTGCTGAAGCCTCCGCCACGCCGGTGAGCCGCGAAGCACGGACTGCGCACCCGCCCGGCTGCCCGTACCGTGGACGCGTGACCGAACCGGAGAGAGCACCCGAGGCGACGGCGATACTGCCGTTGTTCCCGTTGCAGACCGTGCTGCTCCCGGGCGTCCACCTGCCATTGCACATCTTCGAGCCGCGATACCGGCAGCTGACCGCGGACCTGATGAGCGGCGCCGTGCCGGACCGGGAATTCGGCGTAGTCGCGCTGCGCGCCCCACTGGTGCGCGAGGTACGTGGTCTGGACCATGTACACGACGTGGGGTGCAGCACCGTGCTGTGCGAAGCGAAACGCCTCCCGGACGGCCGCTACGACGTCATCACCCGAGCCGCCCGGCGGTTCCGGCTGCGCGAGCTGGACCACACCTCGGCGCCGTACCTGCTCGGCACCGTGGAGTGGCTGCCCGACTCGCTCGTGCCCACCTCCGCCGAGCCGACCGGCCACCGCCTGGCCGAAGTGGCCCGGACCGCGCACGAGCGGTACTGCGAGGCCGCCTGGCACGACGAGGACTGGCACTCCCCCGAGGTCGACGCCGAACTGGGCGACCTCGCCTACCAGCTGGCCGCGGACTGCCTGCTCCCCCTGGAGGACCGCCAGCACCTCCTCGAAGAGCCCCACCCGCTGCGGCGGCTGCGCATCGTCTGCCGCCTGCTCACCCGCGAGGCCGGTTTCCTGGAGACCCTCGGCGCGGTGCCCCTGCCACCGACCCAGCTGGCCGCGTTCACGAAACCGGCCGAGCTGAACTGACTCCCCGGCCGCCGCGGCCACCGCCACCACCACGGCCACCGCGGCCGCGTGCCGCCCCACCGCGACCACCGAGATGAAGTCCGTGAAGGGGCCCTTCACGGACTCTGAGGCTGTGAAGGGCCCCTTCACAGCCTCCCCGAACCAGGCGCCGGGCAGCCGAGCCGGGACCGCCGGGCCGCGGGGCACCGGGCACCGGGCACCCAGCCGGATTCAGCCGAGCCGCCGCCCCAGATCCGCACGGCCGTTCCAAGCGGTCATCAACGCATACACCAGGCAGGTCAGCAAGGGTGCGGCCAGGATCACCCAGCCGGACTCCAGCCGGGGTGCCTGCGAGAGCACCGAGCCGAGCGCGGGGGCGCTGTCCACCGAGTACTTCGAGTTCGCGAAGGCGGGCCCCATCTGCGTGCCCAGCCAGCCGGCCAGGAGCGCCCCGCCCGCCGCGGCCAGGCACACCACCGGGCCACGGCGTTCCCGCAGGAACCAGGTGACCAGTCCGATCAGCAGACCGGCACCCATCGCGAGGAAGCCGAAGACCGCCAGATCGTCGAACCGGTGCCAGCTCTCCAGTTCCAGCGGCACCAGCCCGCCGTCCGGCGTCACCACGCGGACCCGCTGCGCCGGGGCCAGCTGCGCCCACAGCCAGCCGAGCGGGATGCCCAGCAGCGCCGCGGTCGAGAGCACGCTCACCGCGGGCAGCAGGTCGGCCTTCACCACCACCCGCGGACGCTGCGGAGGGAACAGCAGGGGTACCGACCACGCCTCGGCCACAGCGGACGACCGATGTGCTGCCTTGCCCGCGGACTCGACCACCCCGGACTCCCTCCTGCTCATGTGCGGACCGAGCGTAACCGGTCGCCCAGCCGGGGGTCATGCGCGGCTCGCGGTCTCCCCGTGCCTGCTGCACCGCGCCACCCAGCCGAACGGCGACACCTGGACCACCATGCGCCGCGCGCAGTGCCCGCAGAACCGCGGCGGCTCCAGTGCCGTGCGCGGGCTCGCGCACGGCCCGTGCCCCGGCCCGCCCGCCGGCTGTCCACAGTGGACGCAGTAGTCAGAGGCTGTCACTGAGCGCCTTCACCGGCATCTTCAGCTCGGCGAGCATCTCCAGATCCGCGGACGCGGGACGGCCGAGGTTGGTCAGGTAGTTGCCCACGATGATCGCGTTGATCCCGCCCAGCATGCCCTGCTCGGCGCCGAGGTCACCGAGGGTCAGCTCCCGCCCGCCGGCGAACCGCAGCATGGTGCGCGGCATGGCCAGCCGGAACGCCGCGACGGTCCGCAGCGCGTCGCGGCCCTCGACGATCTCGTAGTGCTCGTACGGCGTGCCCGGCTGCGGGATGAGGAAGTTCATCGGCACCTCGTGCGGGTTCAGCTCGGCGAGCTGCACGGCGAACTCGGCACGCTGCTCGACGGTCTCCCCCATGCCGATGATGCCGCCGCAGCAGACCTCCATGCCCGCTTCGCCGACCATCCGCAGGGTGTCCCAGCGCTCCTCCCAGGAGTGCGTGGTGACCACCTCCGGGAAGTGCGAACGCGCCGTCTCCAGGTTGTGGTTGTAGCGGTGCACGCCCATCTCGACCAGCTCGTCCACCTGCGCCTGGGTGAGCATGCCGAGCGAGCAGGCGATCTGGATGTCGTTGCCGTCCTCGCGGATCGCCTTGACGCCCTCGCGGACCTGGCCCAGCAGCCGGGCGTCCGGCCCGCGCACCGCGGCCACGATGCAGAACTCGGTCGCGCCGGTCTCCTTGGTCTGGCGCGCGGCCTTGACCAGGCCCGGGATGTCCAGCCAGGCCGACCGCACGGGGGTCGGGAAGCGGCCGGACTGCGAGCAGAAGTGGCAGTCCTCCGGGCAGCCGCCGGTCTTCAGGCTGATGATGCCCTCGATCTCCACCTCCGGGCCGCACCAGCGCAGGCGCACCTCGTGCGCGAGCTGCAGGGCCTCGGACAGCCGCTCGCCGGGCAGCCGCAGCACGGCGAGCACCTGCGCTTCGGTCAGCCCTTCGCCACGGCCGAGGACCTGTTCGCGGGCGGCGGCGAGCACGTCGGTGGTCTCCGGGACTGCGGTCACAGCGTCTCCTCGGGGTGATGGGCGGACGGATGCCATGGTGCCCGACCCGGTCGCGACCCGGATGCGAGGCTGCTCACGTCGTCCTGCGCGGCACTCGGGACGGGAAGGTCTCCGGGTCGAACTGCCCGCCGAACCACGGCGAAAGCCCCAGCCGGGCCTGCGCGGCGAACGCTTCGGGGGTACTGCGGGAGAGCCCGGCGGGCAGCACGCCGAGCAGCGGCGCCCCGGCCGCGATCGGCAGGTCGGTCAGGTTCTCCCGGGCGGCGAGATCCGGTTCGGCGGGCCACGCGCCGATCACCACGCCGACCACGTTCAGCCCGCGGCGGGTAGCCACCTCCGCGGTGAGCGCGGTCGCGTTGAGCGTGCCGAGCCCCGCGGTGGCGACGATGACCACCGGGGCACCCAGCGACCAGGCGACGTCGGCCAGCGTGCTGCCCTGCGGGTCGAACCGGACCAGCAGGCCACCAGCTCCCTCCACGAGGGTCAGGTCGTGCCCGGAGTCGAGTTCGCCCGCCGCCGCGGCGATCTCCCCCGGGCCGAGCGTGGGCAGCCCGCTGCGCCGCGCCGCGGCCTCGGGGGACAGCGGATCCGGGTACCGGCGCAGCTCGCGGGTGGTGATGCGCTTGCCCGCGAGCCGCACGACCTCGTCCAGGTCACCGGCCTCGCCGGGAGCCACCCCGGTCTGCGCCGGTTTGAGCACCGCGACGCGCTGCCCCTGCCCGAGCGCCAGCGACGCGATCGCCGCGGTGGCGATCGTCTTGCCGACCTCGGTCCCGGTTCCGGTCATCACGAGCGTGGTCACGGGCCACCAACTTAGTCACCCGCCCGGCCGGGCACCACGCCCGTCCGGCATCACCCCCGGGAGGGGGTGGGCGCGGTCATCGCCGGGGTCTCCGCGGACACGAACGCGCCACGTGCCGGATCGGCCAGGTACACCTGCGCTTCACCCACGTCGAAGTACAGCCCGCTCAGCACCAGCTTCCCGCGCTCCTCGGCATCCGCGACGAGCGGGTACTGCCGCAGGTGGTCGAGCTGCTGCAGCACGTTGTGCAGGGCCAGCCGATCCGGTTCACGCGAAGGCCGGTCGCCGTCGAGGGTCACCGGGCCGGACCGCTTCTTGCTCGGCTGGGCGTGCGTCATCCACTCGGCCAGCGCGGTGCCGGGCGGGGCACCGTCGGCGAGCGCGCCCATCGCCCCGCACGAGGAATGCCCGCAGACCACGATCTCCCGCACCCCGAGCACGCCCACGGCGAACTCGACCGCCGCGTTCATGGACGGATCGGCCTGCTCGGCCGGCACGAGATTGCCGATGTTGCGGATCGTGAACAGGTCGCCCGGCCCCGAAGTGGTGATCAGGTTCGGCACGATCCGCGAATCCCCGCAGGTGATGAACAGCGTGTGCGGCTGCTGCGCGTGCGCCAGCTTGCCGAGGGTCTCCTTGAGCAGCGGAGCGGCCCGGCGCTGGAACTCGGTCGCGCCGCGGTGCGTGCGCTGCTCCGGCAGCGGCAGGTCGGCGGCCTGCCAGGCCGACCACGGGGCGAGCCAGCGCGGCATGGTCCGGTTGGCCGCGGTCCGCCGCACCGTCGGACGGCCCTCGGTGCCCTTGCCGAACCACGGGTGCCCGATCTCGTCGATCGTCACCGTGCCGCCGGCCCGCTCGTGGGCCTGCTGCCAGGTGGTGATGCTTTCAAAAGCGGCATGGTCCAGGTAGTCGACCACCAGCTCCAGCGTGACCTTCGACCCGGCCGGGACGGTGGCGAGTACTTTCGACAGCCGCGGCACGGACAGGAAGGTGAGCACGCCTTCCACGACCACCCGGCACTCGTCGCCACGCTGCTCGATGTGGATCCCGGACCACACGGTGCGGCGCAGCATCAGCAGGACCGCCAGCACGACCCCGGCGACCACCCCGGTGAGCAGGTCGAAGCCCACCACCCCGGCGACGGTCACCAGGTAGAGCGGCAGATCACCGTGGCGCAGCACCTGCTTCAGGTGGCCGGGGTTGACCAGTTTCACGCCGACGTGCACCAGCAGCCCGGCGAGCGCGGCGAGCGGGATGCTCTTGAGCAGCCCGGCGAGCGCGACCACGAACACCAGCACCCACACTCCGTGCAGCACGGCCGAGGCGCGGGTCTTCGCACCCGCCGCGACGTTGGTGGAACTGCGCACGATGACCCCGGTCACCGGCAGGCCGCCGAGCGCGCCGGAGGCCATGTTCGCGGCGCCCTGGCCGATCAGCTCCCGGTTGAGGTTCCCCCGCGGGCCGTTGTGCAGCTTGTCCACCGCGACCGCGGACAGCAGGCTCTCCACGCTGGCGATCAGCGCGATGGTGACGACCGCGACCGCGAGATCCGCCCAGCCGCCGCTCGGCAGCTCGGGGGCGAACCGGATCTGCAGCAGGTCACCCGGCAGCTCGACGCGCGGCAGGGTCAGGCCCGCCAGCACGGAGACGCCGGTGGCGACGGTGATCGCGGCGAGCGGCCCGGGCACTTTCCGGACCACCGCGGGCAGCTTCGGCCAGATCAGCAGGATGGCGAGGGCGAGCACGCCGATCAGCGTGGCCGCGCCGTGGTGCTCGACGAGCTGGCGCGGCAGCTCGGCGAGGTTGTCCAGCGCCGAACTCTGCGCCTTCCCGCCGAGGATCACGTGCAGCTGGCCGAGCACGATGGTCACGCCGATCCCGGCGAGCATCCCGTGCACGATGGCCGGGGAGATGGCGAGGGCGGCGCGGGCCACCCGGCTCAGCCCGAGCAGCACCTGCAGCGCGCCGGCCAGCACGGTGATCAGGCAGGTGACCTGCCAGCCGAATGTGGTGATGGTTTCCGCCATCAGCACGGTCAACCCGGCGGCAGGCCCGCTGACCTGCAGCGGTGACCCGCCCAGCGCACCGGCGACCACACCGCCGACGACCGCGGCGATGAGCCCGGCGACGATCGGCGCACCGGAGGCGAGGGCGATGCCGAGCGACAGCGGCACGGCAACCAGGAAGACCACGAGCGAGGCGGGCAGGTCGTGGCGAAGCACGGCAAGACGTCTCATGATCACATGAAACCGGCTTACGCGCAAAATGTCCGCTATGCCTCGTCCAAACTGGTGAATTTCTGTCGGATCTCCCACTTTCAGGTTGCGCAGTTGATCAAGTCATGGGATGTCGCACCAGCGGGCGGCGGACCCGGCTCCGCTCGGGAGCCGGGTCCTTCCCTCACGAAGCAGGCACGCCGGCCGGCACGAAATCGGCCGTTTCCGCGTCCAGCAGGAAAACCTGGGCGGCTCCGACGTCGAAGTACATCCCGCTCAAGGTCAGCGTGCCGCGGGCGAGCGCGTCGGCCACCACCGCGTGTTCCCGCAGGTGCTCCAGCTGCTGGACGACGTTGTGCAGGGCCAGCTGGTCCGCCTCGGCCGGCGGGCGGTGCCCGTCCAGAGTCGGCGGACGGTCCAGCGTCCGGCGGCGCAGCGTGGGCGCGCCGTGCTCCAGCCAGCTGCCCAGCCGGGCCAGCCCGTCCGGCGCGGTGCCGAGCAGCGCCTTCATCGCGCCGCACGAGGAATGCCCGCACACCACGATCTCCGGCACTTCCAGCACACCCACCGCGTACTCGATCGCCGCGCCCACCGACGCGTCGCTCTCGGCCGCGCCGGGCGGCACGAGGTTGCCGATGTTGCGGATGGTGAACAGGTCCCCCGGCCCCGAAGTGGTGATCAGGTTCGGCACGATGCGCGAGTCCCCGCAGGTGATGAACAGCGTGTGCGGCTCCTGGCCGTTCGCCAGGCCGCTGAGCGTGTCCCGCAGCAGTGGCGCACCCCGGCGCTGGAACTCCGAGGTCCCGCGGCCGAGCAGGGAACTCCCGGACCGCTGCTCGGGCAGGTGCTCGGCCTGCCACTGCGACCATGGCGCCAGCCACCGCGGCACGACCCGCGAGGCGAGCCCGCGCCGCACGGTGGGCTCACCGTCGTTGCCGCGCTGATACCAAGGGTGCCCGATCTCGTCCACGCGCACCTCGCCCCCGGCCCGCACGTGTGCCTCCTGCCAGCCACGCAGGCAGTCGAAGGCCGCGTGGTCGAGGTAGTCCACGATCAGTTCCAGCGTGACCTCGGCCCGCTCCGGAACCTGGGTCAGCACCTTCGTCAGGCGGGGCACGGAAAGGAAGGTCAGCGCACCCTCGATGACCACACGCACCCGGGCACCGTCCGATTCGACGTGCACACCGGAGTGCACCATCCGGCGCACCAGCATCCCCAGCGCCAGCAGCACGCCGAGCGCGACCCCGGTCAGCAGGTTCACGGCGACCGCGCCGAGCAGGGTGACCGCGTACACCGCGAGGTCGCCGTGGCGGCGCACTTCCTTCAGCGCGGGCAGATTCACCAGCTTCGCGCCGACGAACACCAGCAGCGCGGCGAGCGCGGCGAGCGGGATGTACCGCAGGATTCCGGTCAGCAGCAAGCAGAACAGCAGAATCCAGCAGGAATGAAGGGCGGCCGCGGCCCTGGTCCGCGCACCCGCCTCGAAGTTCGCCATGCTGCGCACGATCACGCCGGTCACCGGCAGGCCGCCGAGCGCGCCGGACACCACATTGCCCGCGCCTTGCCCGATCAGCTCCCGGTCCAGGTCGCTGCGCTTCCCGCCGCGCCGCTTGTCCACCGACACCGCGGAGAGCAGGCTCTCCAGGCTCGCGATCAGGGCGACGCTCACCGCGGCCAGCACCGGCCCGCCCCAGTCGCCACCCGGCAGCCGGGGGACCAGGCCGAGCGAGGGCAGGGCTTCCGGCAGTTCGATCCGCGGCAGCGTCATCCCGGTGGTGGCGGCGACGACGGTGGCGATCGTGACTGCGGCGAGCGGGGCGGGCACCTTCCGCACCGGGCCGGGCAGCCGGGGCCAGATCAGCAGGACCGCGATGGTCAGCACACCGATCAGCACGGCCTTGTCGTGATGGCCGACGAGCTGGCTCGGCAACTCGGCGAGGTCGGCGAGCGCGGAGCCCTGGGCCCGGCCGCCGAGCACGACGTGCAGCTGGCCGAGCACGATGGTGACGCCGATCCCGGCGAGCAGGCCGTGCACGATCGCGGGGGAGATGGCCAGCGCGCCGCGCGCGATCCGGCTCAGGCCGAAGAGGATCTGCAACAGGCCGGCGCCGACGGTCACCGCGCAGGTGACGGGCCAGCCGTAGGTGGAGATGGTGTCCGCGAGCACCACGGTCAGGGCCGCGGAAGGGCCGCTGACCTGCAGCGGTGAGCCGCCGAGCAGGCTCGCGACCACACCGCCGGCGACGGCGGAGATCAGGCCGGCCAGCAGCGGGGCGCCGACGGCGAGCGCGATGCCGAGCGAGAGGGGAATGGCGACCAGGAAGACGACCACCGAAGCGGGCAGGTCGTGCCGGACGAGGACGGGCAACACCCGGCGCAGGCCGGGACGGCGGGGCGGAGGCCCGGTGTCGTGCTCTCCGCGAACGATCTCGATCATGGTCGCAGGATCGCCGAAACCCTCCGAAAAGTCCGCTACATGAACATCATTCGGGTTAGCTCGTGCAGGGAGGAACTAGGACATTCAGGATGAAACTCACCAACCACCTGAAGTATTTGAACCAAAATCCACCCTTATCGGTGATGACAATCAGTTTTCGACCACGAACAGTCACGCTCCGCGTCCAGTTTCGGCCGATTGCACTTTTCAGGTGAATTCACGCTTTCCGCGCGACTTCACCCATCGCGGCGGTGATCACGGCCAGGTCGGCGTCGCCGGTGACGTACGGCGGCATCGCGTAGACGAGATTCCGGAACGGCCGCAGCCACGCCCCCGCCGCGGTGGCCACCTCGGTCGCCACCCCCAGGCCCACCTCGTGGTCCAGCTCCAGCACCCCGATCGCGCCGAGGACCCGCACGTCCCGGACGCGCGGCAGGTCGCGGGCCGCGGCCAGCCCCGTCCGCAGGCCGGCTTCAATCCGCGCGACGTCGGCCTGCCAGCCGCCGCCGGCCAGCATCCCGAGCGAGGCGTTCGCGACCGCGGCGGCCAGCGGGTTGCCCATGAACGTCGGACCGTGCGCGAGCACCGGAAGCTCGCCCCGTGCGATGCCGTCGGCGATCCGCGGGGTGCACAGCGTGGCGGCCATGGTGAGGTACCCGCCGGTCAGCGCCTTGCCGAGGCACAGCACGTCCGGCGTCACCCCGGCGTGCTCGGCGGCGAACAGCCTGCCGGTACGGCCGAAGCCGGTGGCGATCTCGTCGAAGATCAGCAGCACATCGTGCTCACGCGTCAGCTCCCGCAGCGCGCGCAGGTATCCGGGATGGTGAAAGCGCATCCCGCCGGCACCCTGCACCACCGGCTCCACGATCACCGCGGCCAGCTCGTCCGCGTGCTGTCCGAGCGCCGCCGCCAGCTCGTCCACATAGGATTGATCAGGCGGCGCGGCGAACCCGGACGGCGGCGCCGGCACGAACACCTGCTCGGGCAGCACCCCGCGCCACAGCGAGTGCATCCCGCCGTCCGGATCGCAGACGCTCATCGGGGTGAAGGTGTCGCCGTGGTAGCCACCGCGCCAGGTGAGCAGCCTGCGTTTGCCCGGCAGCCCGCGGGAACGCTGGTACTGCAGGCACATCTTCACCGCGACCTCGACCGAGACCGAACCGGAGTCGCACAGGAACACATGCTCCAGCCCGTCCGGGGTGAGGTCCACGAGGGTCTTCGCGAGCGTGATCGCCGGTTCGTGGGTGAGCCCGCCGAACATGACGTGGCTCATCCGGCCGGCCTGCTCCGCCAGGGCCGCGTCGAGCACCGGGTGCCGGTACCCGTGCACCGCCGCCCACCAGGACGACATCCCGTCGACCAGCTCCCGGCCGTCGGCCAGGTGCAACCGCACCCCGCTCGCCTCGGTGACCAGCAGGGGCGGCACCCGGCCCGGCATCGGCGCGTAGGGATGCCACAGGTGGGCGGCGTCGAGGGCCAGCAGGCCGGCGGGGTGCACCCGGCCGACCCTAGCCGGGGACGGCCGCATCCGGATGTGACGGTCTGCTCCTTGACAGGCCGGACTGCTCCCACCCCGTCCCAGGGTGTCGGCAAAGTCGGTGTGAGGGGCCATGCGCCGACCGCGGAGGTCCGTGAAGGTCTGTGAAGGGGCCCTTCACAGACTCTGAGTCCGTGAAGGACCCCTTCACAGACCCGAGACAGGTCCGGCACACACCACGAGGTGGTCGCGCATCTCGAACACCGCTTCGCCCGCTGCCGGGCGCAATCGATCGAGATGGCAGGCGCCGTCGATGGATGACGCGGCAGCCACGGCTCACTCTGCTGATCACAGGGCCTCGACCAACCTTGCCGACACCCTGTTACCCGTCCGGTGTGGACGGTGCTACTCGGCCGCGCGGCTACGAACGCGCCGTGCCCAGCCGCACCGGCAGCGACTCCAGACCGTGCACCAGCGGGCTCGCCCGGTAGCGCAGCTCTTCCTCCGGCACCGCCAGCGCCAAGTCCGGGAACCGGCTCAGCAAACCGCCGAGCGCGATCTCCGCCTCCATCCGCGCCAGCGGAGCGCCAGCGCAGTAATGAATGCCATGCCCGAACGCGAGATGCCCACCGGCCGCACGAGTGACGTCCAGCTCATCGGGGTCCGGGAACTTGTCCGCGTCGCGGTTGGCCGCCAGCAACGAGATTTCGACGAACTCACCCGCCGCGATCGTCGCGCCACCGACCTCCACGTCCTCGGTGGTGAAACGGGTCGTGGCCAAGTTGATCGGGCCGTCGTACCGCAGGAACTCCTCCACCGCAACGGGCATCAACGACGGATCGGCCCGCAACTTCGCCGCCTGCTCCGGGGCACGCAACAGCGCGAGCGTCGCATTGCCAATCAGATTCACCGTCGTCTCGTAACCCGCACTGAGCAACAGGAACGCCATACCGACCAGCTCCTCCGCGGCGAGCCGGTCACCCTCCTCGCTGACCTGGATCAGCTCGGACAACAGATCCGCACCGGGCTCGGCGCGCTTCTCCTCCACCAGTTTCGTGAGCAACTCGTAAATCTGCCCGGCGGCGGCGTTCATCGCGTCGACATCGATGGCCCCGGACAGCAGGGTGTTCGACCAGCCGACGAAATCGCCCTGGTCCCGCGGGTCCACGCCAAGCAGCTCGCAGATCACCGCGATCGGCAACGGCAACGCGAACACGGTCATCAGATTGACCTGCTCCTGGCCGGCCATCTCGTCCAGCAGCTCGCGGGTGAGCTCTTCGATCCGCGGTCGCAGCCGGGCGACCGTGCGCGGGGTGAACGCCTTGTTCACCAGCTTGCGCAACCGCGTGTGGTTCGGCGGATCGCTGGTCAGCATGTTCCGGGTGAGCTCGCTGGCCGCTCCCGCGGCCGTTTCGGCCAAGCCGAGCTTGGTGGCGAGCAGCTCGTCGATGCGCTGCTGGTCCTTGCTCAGCCGGGGATCGGCGAGCAGCGTCCGCGCGTCCTCGTATCCGGTCACCAGGTAGGACACGTGCCCCCACGGGTTGCCGAAAGGGCAGGCCGGGCCACGCAGCTCGGCCAGCCGGCCGTGCGCATTCTGCAGCAGCAGCTCGTCCAGCGTGGGTAGATCTTCGGGCACTTCGACACTCACCAGGCCTCCACAGACACAGCTTCAGCGCTCGGCCGATGCGGCCTCGACGCGATCGATCACGTCCGTCCAATATGCCCGCGGCGCGGTCCGCTCCGCCACATCCGCGAGCCGATCCTGGTGAATCTTGACCGTCGCCCGCTCGCCCTGGGCGACCACGGTCAGCTGCAGCGTGGAGTCGTGGTCCCACCAGGTCAGCCGTACCCGGCTGCCCTCGTGGAAGCTGCGGATCCGGCCGGTGGTGCCGTTGGCCGTCTCGTATCCGGCGGCGAGCGCGGCGCCGGGACCGAGCCAGATCGGCGGCCCTTCCCGGCCGGTCAGGAACTCCCACAACCGGTTCCCGGAATACGGCAGCGTCCGGGAAACCCCTGTCTCCCAGCCATTATGCGCCGTCTTGCCCACTTCGCCGACCATGGCGCCATGATGGCACCGAGCGCCGTCGGAACCCGGTGAGGGATCATCAAGTGTGCGCTATCGCCCGATTTCCCCCGAGGTGCTGACGGCCGAGCTGACCGACCGTATCGCCGCGCTCGCTCACAACCGCCGGATCGCGGTGGCCGTCGACGGCGCCGACCCGGCGAGCGCTACCGGCGATCTTGCGGACGCGCTGGCCGCCCCGCTGCGGGTACGCGGCCGCGAAGCGCTGCGGGTGTCCGCACGGGACTTCCTGCGCCCAGCGTCGTTGCGATTCGAGCACGGCAAGCAAAGCCCCGACGCGCGCTACACCGACTGGCTCGATCTGGGCGGCCTGCGCCGGGAAGTGCTGGATCCACTGCGCGAAAAGGGCACCGGCGAAATCCTTCCAGCGCTGTGGGATTCCGATCGCGACCGCGCCACCAGGCTGCCCCGTGTCCCGGTTCCGGACGGCGGCGTCGTCCTGCTGGACGGCGAATTCCTGCAAGGCGCGGGCCTCGCTTTCGACTTCGTGGTGCACCTGTGGCTCTCCCCCGCCGCACTGCGCCGGCGTACCCCGGAGGACCAGGCATGGGCGCTGCCCGCCTACGAACGGTACGAAGCCGAGGTGGATCCGAGCGCACTCGCCGACGTCGTGGTCCGGGTGGAGGACCCCCGCCACCCCGCCGTGTACGAGCCCTGATCAGCGCACCGCGGCGACCGGATCTCCGTCCAGGAGACGGGAAAGCCGGGCCGCCATCGTGTCCCAGCGCCAGTGCTCGGACACCCAGGCGCGACCGGACTCGCCCATCCTGCGGGCGCGGACGCGGTCGGTCAGCAACGCGGCCAGGGTGTCGGCCAGCTGCGCGACGTCGCGGCCGTTGACCACGTGGCCGGTCACCTCGTCCAGCACCGCTTCGGGGGCGCCACCCGAGGTACCGGCGACCACCGGCAGCCCGGTCGCGGACGCCTCCAGGTAGACGATGCCGAGCCCCTCCACGTCCAGCCCCTTGCCACGGGTGCGAGCCGGCATCGCGAACACGTCACCGGCGTTGTAGTGCGCGGGCAGCTCCTCCCACGGCACCGAACCGGTGAGCACCACGTCGCGGGACACACCGCAAGCCTCGGCCAGCTGGGCCAGTTGCTTGCGGTACGGACCGCCGCCGACCAGCAGGAGAGCCGCGTCCGGGACCTGAGCGCGAATCGCGGGCAGCGCGTGCACCAGCATGTCCTGGCCCTTGCGCGGCACCAACCGGGAAACGCACACCACGGTCGGCCGGTCGCCAAGGCCGTGCCGGGCGCGGATCTCCTCGCGGGCACCCGGATCCGGTGCGAACAGCGTGGTGTCCACCCCGCTCGGCAGCATCTCCAGCCCGGCCAGCGGGCCGAACGCCGCGGCGAACCGGCGGCGGGTGTACTTGCTCACGTAGGTGACCACGTCCACGGTGTCGCCGATACGCCGCAGCGCCCGGCGCGAACCGGGCAGCATCGACCAGCCGACCTCGTGCCCGTGCGTCGATGCGACCGCCCGCCGGGCGCCCTCCTGCCGCAACGGCTGCGCCAGCAGCGCGAGCGGCGCCGCGGCACCGAACCACACGGCCTCGCACTCGCGGGCGCGCATGATCTGTTTCGCCCGGCGCAGCACGTCCGGCGTCGGCAGCATCAGCGACGTCGGGTGCCGCACCACCTCGAACGGCGCCGCCGCGTCGAATTCGGTGTGCGAACCGCTGCTGCGTTCCCAGGACGGGGCGTAGACCACGAGTTCGTCCGCGGGCAGCCGCGTGGCCAGTGAGTTGAGGTAGTTCTGGATCCCCCCGGGACGCGGCGGGAAATCGTTGGTCACGAGCAGGGTCCTCAGCACACCCGGAAGGCTACTGTCCGCCGCGGACGACGACGGGGCGGCACCGCATGCGCGGTACCGCCCCGTCGGTGGCGTGCCTGAACCCGGCTCAGGAGGTGACCCGGCGGGCACCCACGTACTGGCTCTGCAACGGCGAGATCTTCACCACGTCGCCGCTGGTCGGCGCGTGCACCATCTTGCCGTCGCTGACGACCATGCCGACGTGCGAGACGGGCGTGTAGTAGAACACCAGGTCGCCCGGCTGCAGCTGGTCCTTCGGGATCGGGGTGCCGAAGGTCGACTGCGCGCTGCTGGACCGCGGCAGCGTGATACCGGCCTGCTTGTACGCCCACTGCATCAGGCCCGAGCAGTCGAACTGGCTCGGTCCCGTGGCACCCCAGACGTACGGGCTGCCCAGCTTGCTGAGCGCGGCTTGGAGGGCGACCTGCGCGGCAGCGCTCGGCGCCTTGATGTTCGCCGGGGCCTCACCGCCCTGGTCGCCCTGCAGCGTCTTGTCGGCCGCGCTGAGCGCCGGCTTGGTGTTCTTCAGCTGGTCGAGCTGATCCTGCAGGGTCTTCTTCTTGGCGGTGATGTCGTCGGTCAGCTTCTTGGCGGCGTCCCGGGCGGCGGTCGCCCGCTTCGCCGCGTCCGCGGCCAGGTTCTCCGCGTCCTTGGCCTGTTTGACCGCACCGGCCAGCCGATGCAGCGCGGCGTCCTTCTCGGCCGCGATCTGGTCGAGCGCGGCCGAGCGGTCGAGAAAGTCCTGAGTGGACGAACCGGCCAGCAGCGCCGAGAGCTTGTTCATCTGCACGCCGGACAGGAACGAGGCACCGGCGAACTTGTCGACGTCCACCTTGAACTTGGCCTCGTCCGCGGCGGCGGTGGCGGCCGAGGAGTGCGCGGTGGTCACGTCCCCGTCGGCCTTGTCGAGGTCCTGCTGTTTCGCGGCAAGGTCGTCCTGCGCCTTCAGCAAGTCCTCGTTCGCCTTCTCGGCCTGGGCCGAGAGGTCACGGTACTTGGCGAGGGCGTCCGAACCACCGGAAGCCGGGGGGGTCTGGAGGGCGGGGATGGGGGCGGCGGAGGCCGCCGACGGCTGCGCCACGGTGACGACTGCGATCACGGACGCGGCCGCGAGGGCACCTGACACCACGCGCTTGACTGGATGCGACTGCACGGTCGCGCGGGTCTCCTTTGCTTGTCGGCCGCCGTCTCCGGAGCCATGACACGGCCGAGGCGGGGGATCCCCGGCCGAGCGCGTCCGCCCGTGTTCCGGCCGCGGCGCACTGCACCGGCCCTGCCACGTGCGAGATGGTTCCGGTAAAGGCTCCCCGACAAAGCCGTTCCGGCGGCGATCCCGTGTCGCCGTCCTGCCGACGGCTACCTGCCACGAGATCTCGGCCAGGTTACGAAAAGACCCGGGGGCGCGTCCACCGGGGCCCCCGGAAAAACTCTCCGTAGTTCGCGGAAACACCATCGGACCAGCAGGGGAGACGATTGTGATGCCCGTCATACCCGTTGGCCTCGCTCGGGATTGCTCCCGTTACAGACCGTTTATCGCACTTACCCCGCCGTTCGCCGAGCAGCCGTCACCCACCCGGGTCACATCGGATTACGGCCGGACGCGGGCACCAGCCGCAGCCGAGGCACCGCCCCAGAGCGGGCCGAAGCGCCGACGGCAGGCGGCACCTCGAAGGCCGCATCGGCCCGCGTGGGAGGCCCGAACAGCACGCTGACCGCACAGTCGCGGCACGCCGCCCCACGCACCGCACACCGGTCACAGTCGACGATGAGCGTCCCGCCCGGATCCGGCGACCGCCCCGGCCCTCCCGGGCACGAAGCACCTGCCCGTGAAACGGCTGCTGCTGGCGGAATACCGGTCCGCCGGGTGTCCGGCGATGCGCTGGGCTCGGCCACGGTGGCTCCTCCGTCTCCGGGCGTCCGGATCGGGTTCCGGATCGCCTCCGGTTCGCACGGTAGGACCCGCCACCGACAGTTTCGGCCGGCTTCGGCGCGTACCCGTCAGACCCGCCCCAATCGGCTGACCAGCACCGCCGACGGAGCCGGATACGCACCGGCGGCGCGGACGGAGTCGGCGACCGCGCGGTCCGACGTGGCGACGACCATCGGCCGGCCCTTCGGCTCGGCCGACACCAGCGCGCGGATCACGTCGTCCGCCAGTACGCCGCGTTCGGAGAACAGCACGCGTACCCCGCGCGGCACCGATGCCGGGACCGACAGCACTCCCGCACCGTCGAACACCACGGTCACCTCCGCGGACGTACGCGCGGCCAGCGCGGACAGCTGATGCACCAGCCGGTCTCGCTGATCCGCCAGCGCTAGCTCGGGATACCCGGTCTTGGTGACGTTGTAGCCGTCGACGATCAGGTGCACGTTCGGCAACGCGAGATGCCGGTCGAGCGCGACCACATCCGCGATCCGCCCGCCGGGACCGAGACCGGACCGCACGCCGCTGATCATGTCCGCGGGACGTGCACCGCGGTCGCCCAGCGCCAGCTCCCGGCGTAGGCCGTGTACAGCGCCATCGATGGTGTCCACAAGCAACGCCAACCGCACTTCGTCGGCTTCGCGAGCTTCGCGCGCCGACTGACGCGCCATCTCCGCATCCGCGACCGCACGCTCCGCGCGCGTCCGCTCAGCCGCTACGCGCCGACGCTCACGCTCCAGCTGCTCCGTGAGCACACGCAGCTCACGCTGCTGCTCCGCTCCGCCGCTCCGCAGCTCCGCACGCGCAGCTTCCGCCGCGTCCTTCGCTTCGCGAAGCCGCATGCCTTGCTCGCGAAGCCGCCGAAGCAGCTTGTCGACTTCGTCTTCGCGCTCTCCGCGCGCGCTGTCGACCGCTTCGCGCGCTTGCGCAAGCTCGGCCCGCAGCTCGGCGACTTCGGCCTCAAGCCGTTGATTGCGGGCCAGCACGGCATCCCGCTCCGCACGCAACGCCGTCTCTTCGGCGTTCTTCGCGACGAGCCGGACCCGCCCGGCAGCGCTCGATTCACCAAGCAGCACGGCAGCAGCCGCGGCGGCCACGGAATCGCCCGCGTTCGGGTCCAACGCGTCCGTACGGTGCTCACGCAGCCACTCCAGTACCGCAGTACGGAACTGAGACGAGTCACCCAACGCGGACAACAGCGCCGTGCCACCGAGCTTCGCGCGCTTCGCCGGGGCAAACTTCGCGACCGGCCGTAGCTGTCGCGGTACATCGGACACAGGGAGCTTCGCCACGGCCGCAGCAGCCAGCTCGGCGATCCGCTCGCGCACCGCCTCCGGCAGGCTCGCCCACGACGCCGGCTCCGGGGCGTCCGCCGATGCCCGCGCGGGAACCTCCGAGGGGCCTTCGGCCTCCTCGGGTTCCTCTGGGTGCACGGGCTGCGGGTGCATTGCAACAGGGTAGGCCCCGGGGCCGGATCCCGCGTCGCGCGGGACACGCCGAGCCGGTTCAGCCGGCAGCGACGACACGACGGACACTTTCGCGAAGGAGACACTCGTGCGCCGCGCGAACGCCACTGACCGGCGACCTGGCCGCCGCCGTCAGGTCGCAGGGGTCGCCCGCCTCCTGCACGGCGGTTCGGGGCTGGCCTGACATTCCCCCAGGTCAGGGTTCCGGCAAAGTCGGCGTGAGGGACCCTGCGCAGACGGCGGAGGTCCGTGAAGGTCTGTGAAGGGGCCCTTCACAGACCCGAGACAGGTCCGGCACACACCACGAGGTGGTCGCGCATCTCGAACACCGCTTCGCCCGCTGCCGGGCGCAATCGATCGAGATGGCAGGCGCCGTCGATGGATGACGCGGCAGCCACGGCTCACTCTGCTGATCACAGGGCCTCGACCAACCTTGCCGACACCCCGTTGCCCCAGGTTTTGCAACAGAACATTCACTTTGGGTCACGGCTGCTCGCACGCAGCGTGGTTCGGGACCGATCCCGCCGAGCCGGTCCACCCAGGATTGTCGGTGGGCCGCCCTACTGTGCGCGATCATGGAGAAGCGCGCGGAACGCCCGCCGGCCCAGCTGGCGTTCGACGAGCTCGGCACCCCGTTGCGGGACACCACGTTCGTCGTGTTCGACCTGGAGACCACCGGGACCAGACCTGGCCCGGACGGGATCACCGAGATCGGCGCGGTCAAGGTGCGCGGCGGGCAGGTCCTCGCCGAGTTCGCCACCCTGGTGAACCCCGGGGCGCCGATCCCGCCGCAGATCGTGGAGCTGACCGGGATCACCCAGGCGATGGTCTACGACGCGCCGCGGATCGAGCGCGTGCTGCCGGCGTTCCTGGAGTTCATCGCGGGGACCGTGCTGGTAGCGCACAATTCCGGCTTCGACACCGGGTTCATGAAGGCCGCCTGCGAAGGACACGGCTACGCGTGGCCCCGAGCCACGGTGATCTGCACGGTGAAGCTGTCGCGCCGAGTGATCCCGAAGGAAGAGGCCCGCAGCTACCGCCTGTCGTCGCTGGCGATGCTGCTCGGCGCGCGTACGCAGCCGACGCACCGCGCGCTCGACGACGCCCGCGCCACGGTGGACGTACTGCACGCGTTGCTGGAGCGTGTCGGCAACGTCGGCGTACACACCGTCGAAGAGCTGGTCGACTATCTGCCTGAAGTCACGCCCGCGCAGCGTCGTAAGCGGCATCTGGCGGCCGATCTTCCCGCGCGACCGGGCGTATACCTGTTCAAGGGACCGAGCAAAGAAGTGCTGTACGTCGGCACCGCGCGAGACCTGAGACGGCGCGTGCGCTCGTACTTCACCGGCTCCGAAAGCCGTGGGCGTATCCGCGAAATGGTGGCGCTGGCCGAACGCGTGGACGCCATCGAGTGCGCGCACTCCCTCGAAGCCGAAATCCGCGAGCTGCGGCTCATCGCCGCGCACAGACCGGCGTACAACCGGCGTTCGAAGAACCCGCACCACGCGTGGTGGGTAGGGCTGACCGACGAAGCATTCCCCCGCCTCTCCGTCGTACGGCTACCGCGCGCGGGCACACTCGGCCCCTTTCGCAGCCAAGCAGACGCGCGCACTGCAGCAGACACCCTCGCCGGCGCGACGGGGCTTCGCACCTGTACGCAACGAATCTCCGCCACAGGGGCGTCCGGCACCCCATGCGTCCTAGCGGAGCTGGGGCGGTGCGGGGCGCCGTGCGCGGGACAGCAGAGCGTTCTCGAGTACACCCCTTCCGTCGACGCGACCAGAGGCCTTATCGCGGGGCAGGACGGTCGCCCACTACACCTGGCCGCAGACCGGCTGGTGCGACTGTCCGAAGCACAGCACTACGAACAGGCCGCGCGGCACCGAGACGAGCTGGCCGGCCTCGTACGCGCTGTCGGCCGAGCACAGCGGCAAGCCGCACTCGCCTCGATCGCCGAACTGATCGCCGCCGCCCCGGACGGCAATGGCGGCTGGGAACTCACCGTCATCCGCCACGGACGTCTGGCGTCGGCAGGCGTCGCCCGGCGCGGCGTACCCCCGATGCCCGTGGTCGAAGCACTGGTCGCGGCCGGCGAAACGGTGCTACCGGACGAAGGCCCGCTGCACGGCGCCTCCGGTGAAGAGGTGGGCATCCTGCTGCGGTGGCTCGCCCGTCCCGGCACGCGGCTCGTGCGCACCACCCGCCCCTGGTCGGAGCCCACCGCAATCGCCGGCTGGCGCGGCTGGCTGGACCGCGTCGCCGACGCACGCAGCCTCGAAAACCTGGCGGGCTGAACCGACCGGAACCGGGAGACCCGGAGTGATCCCGGCTACGATCGCGCACATCCGGTTACCGCCAGGAAGTGGAGGAACGCTGTGGTCACGGCGATCGTGCTGATCAACGTAGAGGCCGAGGGGATTCCGGAGGCCGCCCAGGCGATCGCGGACCTCGACGGCGTCGGGGAGGTCTACTCCTGCGCCGGGGACGTCGACCTGATCGCCACCGTCCGGGTGCCGGCGCACGAGGATCTCGCCGACCTCATCCCGGGCCGGATCGGCAAGGTCCCCGGAGTACTCGACACCGTCACGCACATCGCGTTCCGGTCCTACTCCCGGGCGGACACCGACTCGGCGTTCGAAATCGGCGTCGAAGGCTCCTGAACCGGCCCCGATACGCGAGAAGGCTCCTTCCCCGGCGGGGGAAGGAGCCTTCTGCACAGGCGGACCTCAGTGGCCGGAACCGACCTCGTGCGATCCGGAGATCTCCGCCGCACCGTCGCTGTTGCCGTGCCCGTTGCCCCGCGCACGCTCCAGCGCCGCGGTCTCCTCCGCCGGGTCCGGCGTCAGGACCGAGCCCGGGACGGCGTGCCCGGCCGTGCCCAGCTTGTTCATCTTCTTCGGCACCGGCGCGCCCTGGTACTCCAGCGGGATCGCGTGGCCGTGGCTGTCCGTCCCGCCCAGCGGCTGGTGGATCTCGATGAACTCACCGTGCGGCAGGCGCTTGATGATGCCCGTCTCGACCCCGTGCTCCAGCACCTCGCGGTCGGCCCGCTGCAGGCCGAGGCAGATCCGGTAGGTCACGTAGTAGGCGATCGGCGGCACGATCAGCACCCCGATGCGCCCGGCCCAGGTGGTCGCGTTCAGCGAGATGTCGAACTGGTCGGCGATGATGTCGTTGAAGCCGGACAGCTCGATCACCGCGAAGAACCCGAGCGCCATCATGCCCAGCGCGGTGCGGACCGGTGCGTCCCGCGGCCGCTGGAGCAGGTTGTGCCGCGCGGTGTCCTTGGACAGCTTGCGTTCCAGGAACGGATACGCGAGTAACAACCCGATCAGCACCGGCATCCCGATGGCACCGGGGAAGAACACCGCGGGAATCGTGTAATTCCCGAGGTAGACCTCCCAGGCCGGCCATATTCGGAGCATGCCGTCGGCCCAGGCCATGTAGAAGTCCGGCTGGGATCCCGCGGACACCATGGACGCGTTGTACGGCCCGAAATTCCACACCGGGTTGATCTGGAACAACCCGGACATCAGCGCGATCACACCCACGACCAGGGTGAAGAACGCCCCGCCCTTGAGCGCGAAGTACGGCATGATGCGCACGCCGACGACGTTGGTCTCCTTGCGCCGCACCCCCGGGAACTGGGTGTGCTTCTGGTACCAGACCAGCGCCAGGTGCACCCCGACCAGCGCCAGCATGATGCCCGGCACCAGCAGGATGTGCAGCGTGTAGAGCCGCGGGATGATCTGGTCGCCCGGGAACTCCCCGCCGAAGATCGCCCAGTGCAGCCAGGTGCCGATCACCGGCACGGAGAGCACGATGCCCGACAGCGTCGCGCGGATACCGGTACCGGAGAGCAGGTCGTCCGGCAGCGAGTAGCCGAAGAAGCCCTCGAACATGCCCAGCACCAGCAGCAGCCCGCCGATGACCCAGTTCGCCTCACGCGGCTTGCGGAACGCGCCGGTGAAGAAGATCCGGAACATGTGGATCATCATCGAGGCGACGAAGATCAGCGCCGCCCAGTGGTGCAGCTGGCGCACGAACAGGCCGCCGCGCACGTCGAACGAGATGTCCAGGGTCGTCTTGAACGCCTGGGACATCTGCATGCCCTGCATGTTCTGGAAGCTGCCGTGATAGGTGACTTCCTGCATGGAGGGGTCGAAGAACAGCGTCAGGTACACGCCCGAGAGCAGGATGACGATAAAGCTGTAGAGCGCGATCTCACCGAGCAGGAACGACCAGTGCGTCGGGAAGACCTTGTTGAACTGGTGACGCAGGCCCTTCGCGAGCTTGTAGCGCTGGTCCGCGTTGTCCGCGGCCAGGCCGAGGTGCTTCTGGAGGCCGCTCGTCCCCTTGGTCGGAGTGGTGAGTGAACTCATGACTTACGCTCCCAGAAGGCCGGGCCGATGGCCTCGATGAAGTCGCCCCTGGCGACCAAGTATCCCTCATCGTCAACCGTGATCGGCAGCTGCGCCAGCGGTCGGGTGGCCGGGCCGAAAATCGGCTTGGCGTAGTGCAGGGCGTCGAACTGGGACTGGTGGCACGGGCACAGGATGCGGTTCGTGCGCTGCTCGTACAGCGAGGTCGGGCAGCCCACGTGACTGCAGATCTTCGTGTACGCGTAGTAGTCGCCGAAGTTGAAGTCTTCCTGGTTCTTCCGCTTGACCACGCGCGCGGCGTCGGTCGGGCGCAGCCGGATGAGCATGACCGGGTTGTCCACCCGGGTCAGCGCCGCGGCCAGCGCCTCGTGGTTGCCCTTTTCCGAATCGCGGTAGGGGAACACCGTCTCCATGGCACCGGCGTCGAGGTCCTCCGCGCGGACCAGGGTGACGCCCTTCTCGACCTCTTCGTCCAGGTTGCCGATGTTGCGCCGCAGGTAGACCTTCTCGCCCGGGAACTTCGGCTGCCAGCCGGTGTGCCAGAGGCCGTTCTCGTTGGCGCTGTCCTTCCACGGGTCCTTGATGAAGGACGCGACGGGCAGCGCGGCCACCGCGAGGCCGAGCGCGCCGGCCCCGGCGCCCGCGGTCCGCTTGATCAGCGAGCGGCGGGCGATCGTGCTGCGGTCACCGGCGTCGGACAGGTGCGCCACGATGGTCGCCCGGTCGACCTCGGCCGACGGGCCGTCGGTGCGCTGCTGCACCACGGTCTCGCTCGGCACGAACTTCTTGGTGTACACGATCACGCCGATGCCGAGGCAGAGCACCGCGAGGCCGAGCGAGACGCCCAGCGCCGGGGTGTAGAGGCTGTATACCGTGTGGCTCGGGTCGCTCGGGTCCTTGTACTCCCACCAGTGCGGCCACGCCATGACCACGACGAAGGCCAGCCCGAAGATCGCGGACAGCGCGAACCACAGCGCCACCCGGCGCTCGGCCCGCTTCTCCGCGCGGGTGCCCTCCACCGGCCACGGTTCGGGGTAATCGACGATCTCCACGCCGTCCAGCTCGCCACCGAGCTTGAGCAGCTGGTCGCGGTCCATCTCCGCGAGTTCCGCCTCCGAGGGCGGCTCGGGCCCTTCGGCACTCATGCCGTCGCCTCCACAAGGAGTTTCACACTGTTCGACCGGGCGGCGCCAGCATGAATAGTGATGATTCGCTGGCAAGCTGCGCTCATGCCTTCGATCCAATCCAGAGAGTGATGCCGACCAGCGCGGCGATTCCGACGACGAACGCGATCAGGCCCTCCGAGGCGGGGCCGAGCCCGCCGAGGCCGTTACCGCCCGGGTTGTTGTTGCCGTCGGACACCGACTTGACGTAGGCGACGATGTCCTTCTTCTCCTCCGGGTTCAGCTGCCGGTCGGAGAATTTCGGCATGTTCTGCGGCCCGGTGAGCATCGCGTCGTAGATCTGTTCCTCGGTGGCCGGGTCCAGGTTCGGCGCGTACTTGCCCGCCGACAGGGCGCCACCGCGGCCGGTGAAGTTGTGACACGAGGCACAGTTGAGCCGGAACAGCTCACCACCGCGGGCCGGGTCGCTGCCGCGCAGCGCCTCGCCGCGTTCCGCGGGCCGCTGCGCCCCGCCGCCGTGCGCCTGCACGTAGGCACCGACCGCGTCGATCTCGGCCGGGGTCAGCTTCGGCGGCTTCCGCGCGGCCTGGGCCTCCTGGCGGGCCGCGGGCATCCGGCCGGAGGAAGTCTGGAAGTACACCGCCGCGTCGCCGATGCCGATCAGGCTCGGACCGCGGTTCTGGACGCCTTCCAGGTTCGCGCCGTGGCATTCGATGCAGGTGTTGTTGTAGACCTGCTCGCCCTGGCGCAGGAGGGCCGGGTCGCCCTGCGCCTGCGCGGTCTGCGGCTCCGGGGTCAGCACGGCGTACAGCGCGCCGGCGCCCACCAGTGCGACACCGAGCGCGAGCACCCCGGCGAGACGCCGGCGCAGCTTCGAACGCGCGCGGAAGCGGCGCTGTGGGGACTTGGTACTGGTGGTCATCTTGCGGCAACCCTTGCTGTCAGTTCAGGCCGATGGTGCGGGTGGGACGGCGCGAGGATCAGGGGAGGATGTAGATCACCGCGAAGAGGCCGACCCACACGATGTCGACGAAGTGCCAGTAGTAGGACACGACGATCGCGGAAGTGGCCTGCGCGGGCGTGAACTTGCTGAGCTTGGTCCGGATCAGCAGGAACACGAACGCGATGAGCCCGCCGATGACGTGCAGGCCGTGGAATCCGGTGGCGAGGAAGAACACCGTGCCGAACGGGCCGGACGGGATGGTCAGGCCCTCGTCGACCAGGTTGACGTACTCGTACGCCTGCCCGAACACGAACACCGCGCCCATGATCAGCGTGATGATGTACCAGCGCCGCAGGCCGTAGACGTCCCCGCGCTCGGCGGCGAACACGCCGAACTGGCAGGTCAGCGACGAGAGCACGAGGATCACCGTGAACGGGATCGCGTACGGGATGTTGAGGTGGAATGGCTCGCCGTGCAACGGCGGCGGCCACGAGGCCCCGGCCGGGTTCTGCGCCTTGACGGTGAAGAACATGGCGAACAGTCCGGCGAAGAACATGAGTTCGCTGGACAGCCACACGACGGTGCCGACACTGACCATGTTCGGCCGGTTCAGCGAGTGGACCCGCTGGCTGATGGTGGGAGCTGCCGTTGTCACGGATCGCATTATGTCCTCCCCCGCGGGCACCCCGCCTGCCGGGTCCGCGGCGGGTCGTGGGAGCTTCGCGTCACACCCGTACCAGATGGAGGGAACCGGCTACTCGTGAGTTGGCTGCAGAGGTTGCGTGACCTGGCCGGAAAGCGGGAAACCGCCGGTCTGACGCCCGACACGCCCGGGTTGCGGATCGTGGTCCGGGCCTTCGATCCGGCGGTGGCCGACTCGGCGGTGCTCGGCGCCGCTTCCGGCTGGACCGCCGGTGCCCCCGCGGTGCTGACGCACCACCTCAGCCTGCCCGCCGAGCGGCTCGCCGAGGCCGCCGCGATCCTTGCCCAGGACGGCTACGAGCTGCGGGAACAGCGGCCGGACGGGGACCGGGTACTGGCCCACGCGGTGCGCGTGCAGGTGCTCGACGCGCTGCACTGCGCGCAGGAACGCGCGCGGATGGCGGGGCTCGCCCAGCGGCTCGGTGGCGACGCGCTGGGCTGGGACGCCCGGCAACCGGGTGAGTCGCCCACCACGTCCGCGTGAGATGGGTCTCGGCCGATACGATCGCGGGCGTTCCACGCGTGACGAGACGGAGGCGGGCTCAATGACCGAGCAGTCCCAGCGGATCCTGGTGTTCAGCCACAAGGCCGGGGTGCGGGAGGCGATCATCAATGCCGTCGGCCGCAGGCCGGCGGCCGATCTGGGCCGGGTCGAGTACGTGGAGGCCGAGGGCGTCGCGGACGTGCTCGCGGAGGTCGACGCCGGCGCGGTGGACCTGGCGATCCTGGACGGCGAGGCCCAGCCGACCGGCGGGATCGGGCTGACCCGCCAGCTCAAGCACGAGATCGCGGACTGCCCGCCGATCGTGGTCACGATCCGCCGCCACGACGACCGCTGGCTGGCCACCTGGTCGCAGGCCGACGCCGTGCTGGAGCACCCGCTCGATCCGCTGACCGCGGCGGAGACCGTGGCCGGCGTCCTGCGCGCCGGACGGGTCCCCGCCGTCAACGGCGGCTGAGCCGCGATGGGCACCACCGCATCCGGGCACACCTGGCCCGCCCTGCTCACCCGGCTGATCGACCGCGCGGACCTGACCGCCGAGGACGCCTCCTGGGCGATGGACCAGATCATGTCCGGCGCGGCCACTCAGGCGCAGATCGGCGGGTTCGCGGTCGCGCTGCGGGCCAAGGGCGAGACCCCGGAGGAGATCTCCGGGATGGCCGGGGCGATGCTCGCGCACGCCCGCCGGATCGAGCTCAGCCGCCCGGCGGTGGACATCGTCGGCACCGGCGGGGACCGCTCGAACTCGGTGAACATCTCCACGATGGCGACGATCGTCGCAGCCGCGGCCGGTGCGCCGGTGGCCAAGCACGGCAACCGCGGTGCCTCGTCGAAGTCCGGGGCCGCGGACGTGCTGGAGTCCCTCGGCGTGCGGATCGATCTGCCGCCGGAGGCGGTGCAGCGGTCGCTGGCCGAACTCGGCATCGGGTTCTGCTTCGCGCCGGTCTTCCACCCGGCCTTCCGGCACATCGGCCCGTCGCGGCGGGAGCTGGGCGTACCGACCACGTTCAACCTGCTCGGCCCGCTGACCAACCCGGCACAGCCGGACAGCGCGCTGATCGGCTGCGCCTACGCGGACAAGACGCAGGTGCTGGCGGAGGTGTTCGCCCGCCGTGGCACGTCCGTGCTGGTGGCCCGCGGCGACGACGGTCTCGACGAGTTCACCACCACCACGACCACGTCGGTGTGGGTGGTCTCGGGCGGCACGGCGACGCCGCAGTCGTTCGATCCGGCGTCCCTGGGCATCCCGCGCGCCACCGCTGAGGATCTGCGTGGCGGCGACGCGGTGGCCAACGCCGCGGTGATCCGCGAGCTGGTCGGCGGGAAAACCGGCCCGGTACGCGACGCCGTGGTGCTGAACGCGGCCGCCGCCCTCGCCGCGTTCACCGGCTTGACCGGCTCGCTGGAGGACGATCTGGCCGCCGGGCTGGACCGAGCCCGGCAGGCGATCGACAGCGGAGCCGCGGCCGCCCTGCTGGACCGCTGGATCGCGTTCGGCCACTGACGCCCTGGAAAAGGGCTGTGAAGGGGCCCTTCACGGACGCTGAGGCTGTGAAGGGCCCCTTCACAGCCTTTACTCCCAAGCGGATGGCCGGACACGAAAAAGCCGCCCCTCGGGAACCGGGGGGCGGCTTTCGTTCGGCTGTGGTCAGTCGTGGCTGGGTGCGGTGTGGTACTCGAACACCAGCCCGCCGATGGTGATGAGCAGCGCCACCACGGCGAGCACGAGCAGCCAGACGTGGAAGAACGCCAGCGCGACGCCGCCCAGCGCGGCCGAGGCGGCCAAGCCGACCGGCCAGTAGCTGCCGGGGCTGAAGAAGCCCAGCTCGCCCGCGCCGTCGCTGATCTCGGCGTCCTCGCGGTCCTCCGGGCGCGGCTCGATCCGGCGCGCCACGAACTGCAGGTAGCTGCCCGCGAGGAAGGCGAGCCCACCGGTCAGCAGCAGCGCGACGATCCCGACCGGCTCGGCCTTCTTGTCGTTCGCGAAGAGGTCCGTCATCACCCAGTAGATGCCGGACATGACGACGGCGAACACCGCCACCAGGTAGAAAATCCGGGCTTCGACCTTCATGGGACTTTCTCCCCTACTCCTTCGGTTCTCCGGAACCGGCCGGGTGGACTCAGTTGGACGCGGTACGCGCGGTGCGGTCGGTGTTGAACGGCTTGGTGGTGACCGCGTACGGGCTGCACAGCTCGCCGCAGTTCATCGCCGTCAGCGCCTCGGACGCGGTGTTCAGCCGTCCGGTCTTCGGGTTGGTCTGCGTACGCAGCTTCAGGTACTGGTCGTACTTGTCCGGGGACAGCGCCCGCACCTCGAAGTTCATCACCGAGTGGTAGGTGCCGCACAGCTCCGCGCACCGGCCGACGAAGGATCCTTCGCGGTCGATGGTGTTCTGGAAGGAGTTGTCCTGGTTGTTCTTCTCCGGGTCCGGCATCACGTCGCGCTTGAAGTGGAACTCCGGGACCCAGAACGAGTGGATCACGTCGGTGGAGCGCAGCCGGTACTCGATCGTCTTGTTCGTCGGCAGCACGAGCAGCGGGATCTCGCCGGAGGAACCGATGGTGCTGACCTGGCCGCCGTCCGGGAGCTTGGCGTTCGCGTCGTCGTACTTGAACTCCCAGTTCCACTGGAAGGCCACCACGTCCACCGTGACGTCCGGGTTCGGCTTCTTGTCCAGCACGTGGTTCTCGGTGGTCGCGGTGAAGAAGAACAGCACGCAGACCATGATCGTCGGCACGACGACGGTGAACAGCTCGAGCGGGATATTGTACTGGAACTGCCGGGGCAGGTCCTCGGGTCCCTCGACGGCGGCGTTCTTCTTCTTGCGGTGGAAGATGGCGGTCCAGAAGATCAGGCCCCACACGATGACACCGACGACCAGGGCAGCGATGACCGTCCACGTCCAGAGGTTGCGCATCTCGTCGGCCTGCGGGGTCACCCCGACCGGCCAGCCGAAGCGGAGGACCTCGTCCCCGGAGCAGCCCGTCGCGGTCAGCGCGACGAGCGCGACCAGCACGGAAATCCGCCCGGCCCGCTTGATCACCGGGGTGCGCTCTGGCTTTCCCACTGCGCCCTGCCCTTTCACCCAACCGGCCCCCGGACTGCAGGAGCCGCCTCCACCGTTCTTCGTGACACGCGGAGCCTAGCCGAGTTGGCGGTTCCCGCCGACCAAGGGGTGACCAGTTGCGCCACGCGTCACCCGCTGCCCGGGTACCCGCCGCGTACGCGGCATACTGGGCCCTTCCCCGGACCGGCCCGACCCTGAGGTGTGTGAGTACACGTGTGCGGCCTGCTTGGACTGATCTGCGCCACCGCAAGCGACGCGGCGAAGGCCCGCTCCGCCGTCGGCACGGCTATGCGCTGCCAGCGCCACCGCGGGCCGGACGAGCAGGACACCTGGGCCGACGGCGAGGTCGTGTACGGCTTCAACCGGCTGGCCTTCATCGACGTGGACCACGCGCACCAGCCGCTGGTGTGGGGCCCGCCCGAGACACCCAGCCGGTACACGCTCAACTTCAACGGCGAGATCTACAACTACCGCGAGCTGCGTGACGAGCTGGCCAAGGGGTTCGGCGCGAAGTTCTCCACCGAGGGCGACGGCGAGGCGATCGTCGCGGCGTACCACTACCTCGGCGCGGACGCGGTCAAGAAGCTGCGCGGCATGTTCGCCTTCATGATCTGGGACTCCGTGGACAAGGTCGTCTTCGGCGCGCGGGACCCGTTCGGCATCAAGCCGCTGTACTACTCCGCCGGCCCGCAGGGGGTGGTCTTCTCCAGCGAGAAGAAGAGCCTGCTCCAGCTGTCCGACGAGCTCGGCGTCGCGCAGGAGCTGGACCGCACCGCGCTGCAGCACTACCTCGTGCTGCAGTACGTGCCGGAGCCGGAGTCGCTGCACACCGCGATCCGCCGGGTCGAGTCGGGCACGTCGTTCCGCGTCGCGCCCGGCGGTCAGGTCGAGTTCACCCGGTACTTCCACCCTCGCTTCGCAGCGAAGCCGGTGCACGGCGCGGGCGAGGCCGAGCAGTTGTACGAGCGCATCGCCGATGTGATGCGCGACTCGGTCGGCAAGCACATGATCTCCGACCCGGACGTCACGGTCGGCGCCTTTCTCTCGGGCGGCATCGACTCCACCGCCACCGCGACGCTGGCGAAAGAGCACAACCCGAACCTGATCGCGTTCACCACCGGATTCGAGCGCGAGGGCTACTCCGAGGTCGACGTGGCCGCCGAGTCCGCCGCGGCGATCGGCGTGAAGCACGTGGTCCGCACGGTGTCCGCGGACGAGATGATGGAGGCGTTGCCGCTCATCGTCTGGTACCTCGACGACCCGGTGGCCGACCCGGCGCTGGTACCGCTGTGGTTCATCGCCCGCGAAGCGCGTAAGCACGTGAAGGCGGTGCTGTCCGGCGAAGGCGCCGACGAGCTCTTTGGCGGGTACACGATCTACAACGAGCCGATCTCGTTGGCGCCGTTCGAGAAGGTGCCCGGTGGCGTACGCAGGCTGCTGGGCAAGGTGTCCACGAAGATCCCGGAAGGCACCCGTGGCAAGGACCTGCTGCGCCGTGGCGCCCTGACGCTGGAAGACCGCTACTACGGCAACGCACGCAACTTCCGCGACGAGCAGCTGCGCGCGGTGCTGCGTACGTACCGGGAAGGCGTTGGCTTCAAGGACGTCACGGCGCCTTGGTACGACGTCTCGCGCGGCTGGGACCCGGTGGCCCGGATGCAGCACGTGGACCTCTACACCTGGCTTCGCGGCGACATCCTCGTGAAGGCGGACAAGGTCACCATGGCCAACTCGCTGGAGCTGCGCGTGCCGTTCCTGGACGCCGAGGTGTTCAAGGTCGCCGCGAGCATCCCCCTGGACCAGAAGCTCGCGCACGGCACCACGAAGTACGCGCTGCGGCAGGCGCTGGCCAAGATCATCCCGCCGCACGTGCTGAACCGGCGCAAACTGGGCTTCCCGGTGCCGATCCGGCTGTGGCTGCGCAACGAGATGTACGACTGGGCGCGCGGCATCATCAACGATTCGAAGACCGACGAGCTGCTGGACAAGAACGCCGTCCTGCGCCTGCTGGAGGAGCACAAGGCGGGCCAGCTCGACCGCAGCCGCCAGATCTGGGCGCTGCTGGTGTTCATGCTGTGGCACGGCATCTTCGTCGAGCACCGCATCAAGCCGGAGATCCCGGAGCCGGTCTACCCGGTCAAGCTCTGACCAAAGCTGTGAAGGGGCCCTTCACGGACTCTGAGTCCGTGAAGGGCCCCTTCACAGCGATCAGAGTCAGGCGGGCAGGACGGGGGCGATCTCGTCGGCCGAGGACGGGCCGAAGGCCTCGCTCAGCCGTTTCAACGCATCGGTGCGGTCGAAGGTCCACT
Organism: Amycolatopsis sulphurea; assembly: GCF_002564045.1. Lineage (NCBI taxonomy): Bacteria > Bacillati > Actinomycetota > Actinomycetes > Pseudonocardiales > Pseudonocardiaceae > Amycolatopsis > Amycolatopsis sulphurea. The sequence goes on from NZ_PDJK01000002.1 coordinate 326,465, forward strand.
CCTGGGTGCCGACCGTCTCCAGCACGAGCACCGCGATCAGTGAACCGAGCTGAGCGGCCCGTTCCAGGCCGAGACCGCCGTCGAGCGCGGCGAGGAATCCGGCGCGGAACCCGTCTCCGACCCCGGTCGGGTCGGCCTTGGTGCGCTCCGGGACCGCGCCGATCTGCAGCGCGAGACCGTCCCGGCCGATGATCTCCACGCCCTTCTCGCCGAGCGTGGTGATCCGCATGCCGACGCGTTCGAGCACGTCCGCCTCGGTCCAGCCGGACTTCTGCAGCAGCAGTTCCCATTCGTAGTCGTTGCTGAACAGGTACTTCGCGCCCGCGACGAACTCCCGCACCTGCGCCCCGTCCATCCGGGCGAGCTGCTGCGACGGGTCGACCGCGAACGGGTATCCGCGCTGCCGGCACTCCTGCGCGTGCCGGACCATGCCCTCGGGGTCGTCCGGCCCGATCAGCACCAGGCTCAGCGCACCGGCGCGGTCGGCGATCGGCTTGAGCTCGATGTTGCGGGACTCCGACATCGCACCGGCGTAGAAGGTGGCGATCTGGCAGAGGTCCTCGTCGGTGGTGCAGACGAACCGCGCGGTGTGCGCGACCTCGGAGACCAGCACCCCGCCGGTGTCCACGTCGTGCCGCTCCAGCCAGGAGGCGTAGTCGGCCCAGTCCGCGCCCACCGCGCCGACCAGCACCGGGCGCACGCCGAGCACGCCCAGCCCGAACGCGATGTTGGCGCCGATCCCGCCGCGGCGCACGACCAGGTCGTCGGCGAGGAAGCTCAGCGACACCCGGTGCAACTGCTCGGCCACGAGCTGCTCGGCGAACCTCCCCGGGAAATGCATCAGATGGTCCGTCGCGATGCTGCCGGACACGGCGATCCTGGGCTTGTCTGCCACCGGTTCTCCTCAGAGCTGTCGGGTACGCCTGGCACGGGCGTGCCCCTTCCGGGTGGTTCCCACGCCCCTGAAAACACTACCGGCTGGTACCGGTGTTGCCCTCGACGCGAGCTCAATAACGTGCCAGAAGTGCACCTGACGACCGAACCCGAAACGCTCGGCGAGCTGATCGCCGACTGCGCCGACATCCCGCCCGCCCTGCACGCCCCGGCCGGCCGCGAGGCCCGGCTGCCCGCGCCGCGGCCCCGCCCGTGGACCGTGGACGAGGCGTGCCACGCCCAGGTCGCGGACCTCGACGCCTACGTCTGATCCCCGGGGGCCGGTTCCGCCACCACCGGCTGCACGCCATGCCCCCGCCGCCGACCACCTGAAACGCGCGAAGGCTGTCCACCGGGTTCGGTGGACAGCCTTCGCGGGTGTCCCGGCTCAGTGGAAGCTGTCGCCGCAGGCGCACGACCCCGTGGCGGTCGGATTGTCGATCGTGAAGCCCTGCTTCTCGATCGAGTCCACGAAGTCGATCACCGCTTCGCTCACGTACGGGGCGCTGGCCCGGTCGACGGCCACACGCAGGCCGTCGAACTCGCGGAACAGGTCGCCGTCGAGCGTGCGCTCGTCGAAGAACAGCTGGTAGCGCAGGCCCGCGCAGCCACCGGGCTGCACGCCGATGCGCAGGTGCATGTCGTCGCGGCCCTCCTGCTCGAGCAGGGCCTTCGCCTTGGCGGCGGCGGCGTCGGTCAAGGTCACGCCGTGGGTCTCCTCGGCGGTCTCGGCCTGCGTCGCGCCGGTCTGCTCAGCGGTCGTCATGGCACTCCCTCTAGGTCGAACTCGCTGCGGGTGCTTCTCATCCACTACGGACAACACGAACAGCACCCGATCTGTTCCCGGCCCCATCGTCGCATATGCCGCGACCTGGTGACCAACGCCGTGACGTCTGCAATATCCTGGACCGGTGAGGTTCCTGCGCCGAAAGTCCGAAGACCCCGCCGCCGACGAGTCCGCGGCCGAGTCCGCCGCGGCCGAATCCGGTCCGACCGCCAAGGCGTACACGCCGGCCAAGGGGCGCGCCACCCCGTCCCGGCGGGAGGCCGAGGGGCGCAAGCGCGGTCCGGTCGCGTCACCGCCCACCACCATGCGTGAGGCGATGAAGCGCAACAAGGAACTGCGCAAAGCCAACCCGGTGACCAAGGAGGAACGCCGGGCGGCCGCCAAGGAGCGGCGGGACCGGATGATGTCCGGCGACGAGAAGTACCTGCCCCCTCGCGACCGGGGGCCGGTCAAGGCCTACGCGCGCGATCTGGTGGACTCCCGGCGCAACATCCTGGGCCTGTTCATGCCGCTGGCCATTCTGGTGTTCGTTGCGCTGCTGATCCCGGTGCCCGCGGCGCAGCAGTACATCACCCTGGTCTGCATGGCGATGCTGCTGGTCATGGCGGTCGAGGGCTACCTCAACGGCCGGCGGATCGGCAAGCTGGCGCGGGAGCGCTTCCCGAAGGAGCCGCCCGCCGCGACCCGGGGCCTGGGCTGGTACTCCTTCGTCCGGGCGAGCCAGATCCGCAAGCTGCGGGTGCCCAAGCCGCGGCTGCGGGCCGGCGACCCGATCCCCGGCTGACCCAGTCGTCAGCAACGCGAATTGCCGGTGCCTAGGCTGGGCGCCATGGAGTTTCGACGGCTCGGCCGCAGCGGCCTGAACATCAGCGAGATCGCCTACGGCAACTGGCTCACGCACGGTTCCCAGGTCGAGGAGGACCAGGCGCAGGCGTGTATCAGAGCGGCGCTGGACGCCGGAGTGACCAGCTTCGACACCGCCGACGTCTATGCCAACACCGTGGCCGAGTCGGTGCTCGGGCGCGGGTTGCGGGGGCAGCGCCGGGAGAACCTGGAGATCTTCACCAAGGTCTTCTGGCCGACCGGGCCGAAAGGACCGAACGACCGGGGCCTGTCCCGCAAGCACATCGTGGAGTCCGCGCACGCCTCGCTGCGCCGGCTCGGGACCGACTACGTCGACCTGTACCAGGCGCACCGGTTCGACCGGACGGTGCCGCTGGAAGAGACCATGCAGGCGTTCGCCGATCTGGTGCGCCAGGGCAAGGCTCTCTACATCGGCGTCTCCGAGTGGACCGCAGACCAGATCACCCGCGGCGCGGCGCTGGCCAGGGAGCTGAAGATCCCCTTCGTGTCCAACCAGCCGGAGTACTCGATGCTGTGGCGGGTGATCGAATCGCAGGTGGTGCCCGCGTCGGAACGCGAAGGGCTGGGCCAGATCGTGTTCTCGCCGGTGGCGCAGGGCGTGCTCACCGGCAAGTACCGGCCCGGCCAGCCGCTGCCCGCCGGGTCGCGGGCCACTGACGAAAGCGGCGGCGCCGGCGCGGTCAAGCACCTGCTGAGTGAGAAAACCCTTACCGCAGTGGCGAAATTGGCTCCGCTGGCGGCCGACGCCGGGCTGTCCATGGCGCAGCTGGCGGTGGCGTGGGTGCTGCAGAACCCGAACGTCGCCGCGGCGATCATCGGCGCCTCACGGCCGGAGCAGGTGCACGAGAACGTCAAGGCGGCCGGGGTGAAGCTCGAACCCGAACTGCTGACTGCGATCGACGAAGCGCTGGCCGGCTTGGTGATCACCGATCCCGGACTGACCCGGACCGTGTGATCAGCGTCGCAGCAGCTGCTCGGTGACCGCGAGGTCGTGCGGGTAGGTGATCTTCAGGTTCTCCGCGCTACCGGGCACCCAACGCACCGGCAGCGCGGAGAACCGCTCCATGCAGGAAGCCGTGTCGGTGCCGAGAAACGCTTCTGCCTCAGCCTGTTCATACGCCGCGAGCAACGGCCGCGCACGGAAGCCCTGCGGGGTCTGCACCCGGATCGCGCCGGGCAGCGGGGCGCCGACGGTGTCCGGTCCGGCCATCGAGACCACGTCATCGGCGGCGAGACCCGGCACCGCTCCCCCGTGCTCCCGGGTCCGGTCCAGCACCGCGCCGATCAGCTCCGGCGTGACCAGAGGGCGGGCCGCGTCGTGCAGCAGCACCGCGTCCACCGTCCCGTCCTCGATTCGCGGCGCGAGGTGGCGCAACGCGTTCAGCTCGGAGGCCTGCCTGGTCGGCCCGCCGGGCACGATCTCCACCCGGCCCGGGTGCGCGGCCAGCACTTCCCCGGCCAATTCCCGGTCCTGCGGCCGGATCACCAGCACCAGCACACCGATCCCGGGCACCGCGGCGAAGGCCGCGAGCGACCAGGCGGCCACCCGCCGTCCCGCCACCGGCAGATAGACCTTGTTCAGCGCGGCACCCACCCGGGTGCCCGCGCCACTGGCCAGCACGACCCCGGCCGCCGTCGTTTCGCGCACGGCGCTCAACCTACCGTCCGGCCTGGCGGTAGGTTGAGCGCCGGGAGCCCCTGGCGAGAGGAAGACCTGGCGTGGACGCGGAGACCGGCATCGAGTTCGGCGAGATCGAGCCACCCAGCGACCAGGCCCGCTCGGCCGCCATCGCGTTGCACGGCAAGCTGGTGAAACCGGCCGGTTCGCTGGGCAGGCTGGAGGAGCTGGGCGTGTGGATCGCGGCCTGCCAGGGCCAGGCCCCGCCGCGGCCGTTCACCCGGCCCCGGGTGGTGGTGTTCGCCGGGGACCACGGGATCGCCGCCAAGGGCGTGTCCGCCTATCCGCGCGAGGTCACCTCCCAGCTGGTGGCCACCATGCTCACCGGCGGAGCGGCGATCAACGTGCTCGCCGCCGCGGCGGGAGCCGGGGTGCGCGTGGTGGACATGGCCGTGGACACCGAGGAATCCGCGATGCGCTCCCTCGGCGAGTTCAAGGTGCGCCGCGGCTCGGGCTCGATCGACGTGGAAGACGCGCTGACCGACGCGGAGGTCCGCGCGGCGGTGCTCGCGGGCCGGAAAATCGCCGACGCCGAGGTGGACGGCGGCGCCGATCTGCTCATCGCCGGTGACCTCGGGATCGGCAACAGCACCCCGGCCTCGGTCCTCGTCGCCGCGCTGACCGGTACCGAGCCGGTGGCCGTGGTCGGCCGCGGTTCCGGCATCGACGACAACACCTGGATGCGCAAGGCCGCCGCGGTCCGTGACGCGCTCCGCCGGGCCCGCGTCGTTCAGGCCGATCCGCTGGCTCTGCTGCGGACCTCCGGCGGCGCGGACATCGCTGCCATGGCGGGGTTCCTGGCGCAGGCCGCCGTGCGCCGCACCCCGGTCGTGCTGGACGGTCTGGTCGTATGCGCGGCCGCGCTGCTGGCCGAGGAACTGGCCCCCGGCGCGCGCCGGTGGTGGATGGCCGGTCAGCTGACCGGCGAGCCCGCGCACGCGCTGGCCCTGGAGCACCTGGACCTCGGCGGCATGCTCGACCTGGACGTCCGGCTCGGCGAGGGCACCGGCGCGGTCACCGCGCTGCCCCTGCTGATGATGGCCGCCCGGATCCTGGCGGAGATGACCACGCACGAGCAGTCCGGCGTCTCGGGCCCGCTCGCGACGACCTGATCCAGCCGCCGCGAAAGCTGTGAAGGGGCCCTTCACGGACTCTGAGTCCGTGAAGGGCCCCTTCACAGCCATGGGGTTCAGCGCAGCGCGTCAGCGCAGGCGCAGCAGCCAGCCGGACGGAGCCGGGTGAGTGCCTTCCTGGATGCCGACGAGCTGTTCACGCAGCTGCATGGTCACCGCGCCGGGCTGTCCGCCGGAGACGGAGAACTCGCCGCCGGTGTGCTTCACGTGGCCGACCGGGGTGATCACCGCGGCCGTGCCGCAGGCGAAGACCTCGGTCAGCTCGCCGGAGGCGGCCGCCTTCTCCCACTCCTCGGTGGAGATGCGCCGCTCTTCCACGGCGTACCCGGCGTCCGCGGCCAGCTGCAGCAGGGACCGGCGGGTCACGCCGGGCAGCAGCGAACCGGTCAGCTCCGGGGTGACGACGCGCGCCTTGTCACCCGAGCCGAAGACGAAGAACAGGTTCATCCCGCCCATCTCCTCGACCCAGCGCCGCTCCACCGCGTCCAGCCACACCACCTGGTCGCAGCCCTTCTCCACGGCCTGCGCCTGCGCCACGAACGACGCCGCGTAGTTGCCCGCGCACTTGGCCGCGCCGGTGCCACCGGGCGCCGCGCGCACGTACTCGGTGGACAGCCACACCCGCACTGGCTTCACCCCGCCGCTGAAGTACGACCCGGCCGGCGAGGCGATCAGCGTGTACACGTACTCCGCGGCCGGCTGGTTGACGCCCAGCCCGGTCGAGGTGGAGATCAGGAACGGCCGCAGGTACAGCGAGTCGCCCTGGCGGGTGGGCACCCACCGCTCGTCCACCTCGATCAGCTCGCGCAGCGAGTCGAGGAAGATCTCCACCGGCAGCTGCGGCATGGCCAGCCGCTCGGCGGACTCCTGGAACCGGCGGGCGTTGGCGTCCGGCCGGAACGCGGCGATCGTGCCGTCCGGCTGGCGGTAGGCCTTGAGCCCCTCGAAGATCGCCTGACCGTAGTGCAGCACGGAGGTCGCCGGGTCGAGCGTGAAGGGGGCGTACGGGCCGACCGTCGCGTCGTGCCAGCCCTGCTCCTGGTTCCACTTCACGGTGACCATGTGGTCGGTGAAGTAGGTGCCGAATCCGGGTTTGGCCAGTACCTCGGCGACACGGTCCGCGCTCGCGGGGCTCGGGTGCGGGACATGGCTGAACTGCGTCGCTGTGGTCATACCCGGATATTAGCTTGGTCGGACGGGCGTTAGTCGGATGTCCTCGTTTTTCCGGATCCCGGCCCGCCACCGTGGCCACCACGCGGGACCCGCCTCTACGATGGCGGGGTGACCACGCAACCCGCGCACCCGGCGAAGTCCACCGGCACCGACGTGAAGACCTTCGCGACCGCGGTCCTGCTGACTTTCGGTGCCGGGATGCTCGGCATGGTCGGCTGGGGCCTGCTCAGCAGCGGCTTCGGCTTCTTCCTCGGCCTCGTCGCGGCCGGTTTCGGCATCTACTGGTGGCGCAGCCTGCACGGCGGGGTCATCACCGCGAACCTGCCTGCCCGCTCGGTGGTGGCGCTGTTCGTGATCGACGCCATCCTGATGGTGGCGCTCTTCTTCATGACCCGATGACCCGCTAGCGCGATCGGCCCGGCAGTGCGGGCTGGGGCCAGGCCGGCTCCGGCCGGAAATCGGTGTACGAGCCGTCGAACGGGAACGCCCCGCGCCCGGCCAGCGCGCCGATCCGCTCGCCCTCCTCGCGCAGCCGGTCTAGCTGCTCCGGTGTGAGCCGCCCCGCCTCCACCGCGGCCACCGCTTCGTCCTCGTCCTTCCAGCGCCAGCCCGTGTTCGGCGTGACCACCAGGTCCAGGATGCCGTCCATCCGGTCGGGCCCGCCCGTGCAGCGGCCGAGCGGCACTTCGAGGTTGACGTACCAGTCGCGGAACCGGCCGTCCGGCTCGAAGAACCACCACACCGACGACCAGGCGTCCTCCGGGATCATCCGCAGCGTTGAGGTGCCGTGCCAGGTGTCGGGCACCGGAATCCGCGGCACGCGAAACCGTTCGGCCAGCGGGGCATCACGCAGCGCGCGGCCGTCCTGGAGCCGGCTCGCGATGATCGGCGTCCCCAGCGGAAGCCAGCCGAACAGCACTTGCCCGTCGTCGGAGATCACTCGCAGCGGATGCTCCTGTCCGACGGAACCGTCCGGCCGCACGAAACGCTCAACGACGGTTTGCCCCGGCGCCCAGCTGCGTCGGCGGTATCCATCGCCGCCTCCGCGGGAGGAAGTACGTCGGCGGTATCCATCGCCGCCCCCGCGGGAGGAAGTACGTCGGCGGTGATCATTCATGTACGTCACCGTAGCGGCGAAGCCGAGTACGCAGCACCAGCTCGACGACTGTGGCGAGCCCTGCCACGAGAAGCACCGCGTACACCGGAGCGAACGCCGCAGCCGCTGCCGCCACCACGCCGCCTGCGACGCTGGGCAGACCGCCGGACGGCGCGAACCGCTCCCGCGCGTCAGTGAACGTCGTCAGCGCTGCAGGCACCGTCGCGAGCACTGCGACCACGGTCAGCAACGGCTGTAGCTGACCGGCATCCGCGGCATACAAGAGATCGCGGAACGAGGTCTCGGCGAGCCCCAGCCGAATCGGGCCAAGCTGAACCAACGCGACCACGGTCACCAGCACGGCCACCACTGCGAGCGTCACTGCGCGCAGCCGCTCTCCCTTACTCGGCAACAAGAACGGCAACACGACGAGCGCAGCCACCACGACCGCGGGCACGTTCGGAGCACCGACGCCGTCAAAGGTCACCACTGGCGGTACGACGGCACACAGCACCACGAGTACCGCTGCAGCGACAAGCAGTACGACAGTCAGCCAGCGTACGAGCACAGCGGGCAAGCGCAGCCCCGCGAAGTCAGCTGCGACAACGAGAACCACCAGCGCGCCCGCGGCGTACGACGACTGCGACGGCACCACGTACGCACCGAAGACGATCGCGAAGACCACCAGCTGAGCCAGCCGTGCGACACCACCGGTGTAACGGTCGAGCTGCCCCGTTCCGAGAGAAGGAAGCCGGGAAACCAGTACCGCGACAACCGCGGCCAGCACCACCCCGGCGAGCACCCAGTACCCGGCCCCGGCAGCACCCACTGCCAGCACCATCAGGAGTCCGCCCCCTAGCCGCACTATGGTCCCCTTCCCACCGTCGCCCGAACGTGTCATTAGCATGGCTCACAATCGACCGGGCAGGCCCGCCCGGTCCACGCAACGTCGCGAGGAGCCAGAAGTGACCGTGCCGAAGCTTGCCCTCACCGAGAACACCGAGGCGGCCGTGGGCAAGACCCGCGCCGACGTGGTCGTGATCGGCATTGTGCAGGGCGCGGACGGTCCCGTGCTCGCCGCCGGTGCCGAAGTCGCCAACACGGCGTTCGACGGGACGCTCGCCGACGTGCTGGGCACGCTCGGCGCCACCGGCAAGGCGGAGCAGGTCGTGAAGCTGCCGACGCTGGGCAAGCTGCCCGCGGGGGTGCTGCTGGCGGTCGGCCTCGGCAAGCAGCAGGACGGGACGGTCACCGCCGAGCAGGTGCGCCGCGCCGCCGGTGCCGCCGCCCGCGCGCTGGCCGGCACCGACCGCGCCTTCGTCACGCTGTCGGTGCTCGACCTGCACGCGGCCGTCGAAGGCACCGCGCTGGGTGCGTACACCTTCACCGAGTACCGCTCGGAGAAGGGTGACAGCCCGCTGGCCCGCGCCGACTTCGCGAACCCCGCCGAAGGCACCGCGCGCGAGCACAAGGCCACGCTGAAGGCTGCCACCACGATCGCCGAGTCGGTGATCATCGCCCGCGACCTGATCAACACCCCGCCGAACGACCTGTTCCCGGCCTCGTTCGCCGACCGCGCGAAGAAGCTGGCCGAGGCGAACGGCCTGGACTTCGAGGTGCTCGACGAGAAGGTGCTCAAGCGCAAGGGCTTCGGCGGCATCCTCGGCGTCGGCGGCGGTTCCACCCGGCCGCCGCGGCTGCTGCGCGTGAGCTGGAAGCCGGCCAAGGCGGGCAAGAAGATCGCGCTGGTCGGCAAGGGCATCACCTTCGACTCGGGCGGCATCTCGCTCAAGCCCTCGGCGGGCATGGACGACATGACCTCCGACATGTCCGGCGCGGCCGCCGTGCTCGCCTCGGTGGTGCTGGCCGCCAAGCTGAAGTACCCGCTTGAGGTCACCGCGCACATCCCGCTCGCGGAGAACCTGCCGTCAGGCAGCGCCTATCGCCCCGGCGACGTGCTGACCATGTACGGCGGCAAGACGGTCGAGGTGCTCAACACCGACGCCGAGGGCCGGCTCGTGCTGGCCGACGCGATCGTGCGGGCCGCCGAAGAGGACCCGGACTACCTGATCGAAACCTCCACCCTCACCGGCGCGCAGGTGGTCTCGCTCGGCAACCGCACCGCGGGCGTGATGGGCACCGACGAGTTCCGCGACCGGGTCGCGGACATCATGCAGGCCACCGGTGAGGGCGGCTGGGCCATGCCGCTGCCCGAGGAGCTGCGCGCCGACCTGGACTCGCGGCTGGCCGATCTGGCCAACGTCACCAGCCACCGCTGGGGCGGCATGCTCGTCGCCGGCATCTTCCTCGGCGAGTTCGTGCCCGAGGACCTGACCTGGGTGCACATCGACGTCGCCGGCCCGTCGTACCACAAGAACGCGCCGTACGGCTACACCGCCAAGGGCGGCACCGGCGTGCCGGTCCGCTCGATCGCCGCTGTCCTCGCCGACATCGCCGCGCACGGCTGATCCCTCGCCGGAATTGCGGTGAAGGGCACCTTCACGGACGCTGAGTCCAGGGTGTCGGCAAAGTCGGCGTGGAGGGCCCTGCGCAGCTGCGGAGGGCTGTGAAGGGCCCCTTCACGGACTCTGAGTCCGTCAGGGGCCCCTTCACGGACTCGAAACCGGTCGGGCAGCCACGGCTCTCTCTGCTGATCACGGGCCCTCGACCGACTTTGCCGGGGCCCTGGACGCTGAGGCCGTGAAGGTGCCCTTCACAGACCACGAAGCAGGGACGTATGGAACGCGACGACTACCTCGAAACCGCCGTCCGCGACGTGCTGACCGGTGACGATCTCGCGGTGGACCGCCGGATCGGCCACGCGGCCCTCCTGCTGGCCACGGCGGGCACGGCCGGGCCGGCGGACCGCCTGATCACCCAGTGGCAGGCGGTGACCGGCCGGCCGGCCTCGGCGCTGGCCCCCGACGCCGTGCGCGCCCGCGGATGGGCGATGCTGTTCGAGGCGCGCGGCGACCGTCCACAGTGGACAGAAGCCCTGCCACCGCTGGACCTCGATGCGGAAGAGCACGCGCACAACGCTTTTCTCACCCGCCAAGTGTCTGATTTGGACGGTCTGTTCGAGGGATCCCCGGCGGCGGGCGCGGTCGGCGCCCTCGCCCCGGGCAAGCCCGATCCGGTACGCACCGCGCTCGCCGCGGCCGACCTGGACGGCTGGGCCGCACTGGTCGCGAACCGCCCGGAGCCGGACGTCGCGGCACTCGCGGCCACCCGCGCGCTGGCACCCCGGCTGGTCGCCGGCGCCGATCCCCTCGGCCTCGGCCCGGAATGGCCGCACCAATGCGCGGGCGCGTTGATCGCCGCGCTGCGCGAGCGATATCCGACCGGCCCGGAGAGCTGGCCAGAGCTGGTCGCAGCGATCCTGCGGCTCCGCGGGCAACGCTCCAGCAACCCGGCCACCGCGGCGGACATCGCACAAGCCGAACACCGGCTCGGCGTCCGTCTTCCGGAGGACTACCGCGAGTTCCTGGCGGTGACCGACGGCCTGCCCGCGGACGTCGTCTTCCCCCGGCTGCTGCCCGCCCGCGCCCTGCGCGCGGAGGGCGATGTGGTGATCATCTCCGAGCCCGCGACCGTGCTGCTCACCCACGCCGGCGGCGACTGGCACGCGGTCGAGGTGGACCTGGCGCTCGGCAGCAGCGCGCACCCGTCGTTTCGCGCGCTGCTCGAACACCACCTCCGGCTGCTCGAAGCGAGCGCCTGAACTCCGGGCTACTGGGCATCGGCGAAGTCGGCCTGAGGGCACCTTCACACCACGGGAAGTCCAGGGTCCCGGCAAAGCTGGTCGAGGACCCGTGATCAGCAGAAAGAGCCGCGGCTGCCACGTCATCATCGACGGCGCTTGCCCTCTTCGTCGATCACGCCCGGCAGCGGATGAAGCGGAGGTGTTCGAGATGCGCGGCCACCTCGCGGTGTGCGCCGGACCTGTCCCGGGTCTGTGAAGGGGCCCTTCACGGACTCTGAGTCTGTGAAGGGGCCCTTCACGGACCTTCACGGACCTCCGCAGTCTGCGCAGGGCCCTCCACACCGACTTTGCCGACAACCCGGGAGCGGGCCACGAGGTGCTCGCCCGGGATCCGGCGCGATCACGCCCCCGGACGGCGCTTCTGCCGCTCACGGTAATCACGCATGCGCTGCGGGTAGCCGACCCGGGAGACCTCGTATACGGGGATCGTGTTGCGGTGCCCGAACCGTTGCGCCGCTTCGAGACTGCCGATCCGCCGCCGGGTCGACTCGCCGTCGTGTGCAACCAGCAGCACAGTGGTCTCGGTCACCGTCGTGCGCGGCTCCACGAACGCCTCGACACCGCGCCGGGCCGCCGCCCATTCCTGCAGGTAGCGAGTGTCCTCGGCGTCGGCCCGCCGGACCGTGCCGGACCCTCGGCCACCGCGGCCACGGCGCCGGAACCCGTCGAAGATCCCCACTCCGACCACCTCTCTTCCTGCTGGCATCCCACTTCCATTATTCCTGCCCGGCGGTGTGGCCGGGGTCGCATGCCCGGCTTGGCCCGGCTCGCTCGCACGGCCGGACGGCGTAGTGACAAGATGGCCATGACGCGCGCGCGTTTATACCGCGTGCCGCGGCGAAGAAGAGCTTCACCCCATCGCTGCCGAGGAGTTATTGAAGTGAGCGACACCTCCGCCGACCTCGTGATCCTGGGAGGCGGATCGGGCGGCTACGCCGCGGCGTTCCGCGCGGCCGAGCTGGGCCTTTCCGTCACGCTGATCGAGAAGGACAAGCTGGGCGGGACCTGCCTCCACCGGGGCTGCATCCCGACCAAGGCCCTGCTGCACGCGGCGGAGGTCGCGGACGAAACCCGCGAAGCGGAGTCGTTCGGCGTCAAGGCCGTGTTCGAGGGCATCGACATCGCCGGCGTGAACAAGTACAAGGACGGTATCGTCGCCCGCCTGTACAAAGGCCTCCAGGGCTTGGCCAAGGCGCACAAGGTGACCCTGGTCGAGGGCACCGGCCGGTTTGTCGGCGGCACCACGGTGGAGGTGGAGGGCACCCGCTACACGGGCAAGAACCTCCTGCTGGCGACCGGTTCGTACTCGCGCACGCTGCCCGGCCTCGAACTCGGCGGCCGGATCATCGCCAGCGAGCAGGCGCTGACCCTGGACTACGTGCCGAAGAAGGTCGTGGTGCTCGGCGGCGGCGTGATCGGGGTGGAGTTCGCCAGCGTGTGGGCCTCCTTCGGGGTCGAGGTCACGGTGGTCGAGGCGCTGCCGCGGCTGGTCCCGAACGAGGACGAGTTCGCTTCCAAGCAGCTCGAGCGCGCGTTCCGCCGCCGCAAGATCGCCTTCAAGACCGGCGTCCGCTTCACCGGCGCCAAGCAGGACGACAACGGCGTGAGCGTCTCGCTGGAATCCGGCGAGACACTGGAGGCCGACCTGCTGCTGGTCGCCGTCGGCCGCGGCCCGAACTCGGCCGGCCACGGCTACGAGGAAGCCGGCCTCACGATCGACCGCGGCTTCGTGCCGACCGACGAGCGCCTGCGCACCAACCTGCCGAACGTCTACGCCGTCGGCGACATCGTGCCCGGCCTGCAGCTCGCGCACCGCGGGTTCCAGCAGGGCATCTTCGTGGCCGAGGAGATCGCCGGGCAGAACCCGCGGGTGATCGACGAGCGCGGGATCCCGCGGGTCACCTACTCCCACCCCGAGGTCGCCTCGGTCGGCCTGACCGAGGCCCAGGCCAAGGAGCAGTACGGCGCGGACGTCACCACGTTCACCTACGACCTCGGCGGCAACGGCAAGAGCCAGATCCTCAAGACCTCCGGCGGCGTGAAGCTGGTCAAGGCCCCGGACGGCCCGGTGGTCGGCGTGCACATGGTCGGCGACCGGGTCGGCGAGCTGATCGGCGAAGCGCAGCTGATCTACAGCTGGGAGGCGTTCCCCGAGGACGTCGCCCCGCTGATCCACGCGCACCCCACGCAGACCGAGGCCCTCGGTGAAGCGTTCCTCGCCCTCGCGGGCAAGCCGCTGCACGTGCACAGCTGACGTCTCACCCGCAGAATCCACCTACGTCTTACAGATCAAGGGAGTCAGCGAACAATGGCCTACTCCGTCACCTTGCCGGAGCTCGGCGAGAGCGTCACCGAGGGCACCGTCACGCGGTGGTTGAAGCAGGAAGGCGACCGGGTCGAGGTCGACGAGCCGTTGCTCGAGATCTCGACCGACAAGGTCGACACCGAGGTCCCGTCGCCGGTCGCCGGCACCGTGGTGAAGATCAGCGCGGGCGAGGACGAGACCGTCGAGGTCGGCGGTGAACTCGCGGTGATCGACGACGGCACCGGCGGTGTGCCGGCGGCCGCCGCCCCGGCACCCGCCGCGGCACCGGAGCCCGCCCCGCAGGCGGCCGCCCCCGCGCCTGCCGCGGCCCCGGCCCCGCCTGCCGCCCCCGCCACGAACGGCTCGGGCACCGACGTGAAGCTGCCCGAGCTGGGCGAGAGCGTCACCGAGGGCACCGTCACGCGGTGGCTCAAGCAGGTCGGCGACAGCGTCGCGGTGGACGAGCCGCTGCTGGAGATCTCGACCGACAAGGTCGACACCGAGGTCCCGTCCCCGGTGGCCGGCACCGTGCTGGAGATCCGCGCGGGCGAGGACGAGACCGTCGAGGTCGGCGGTGTGCTCGCGGTGATCGGCGACGCGAACGCGGCTCCGCAGGCCGCTCCGGCCCCGGCACCCGCCGCACCGCCGCCGCCCCCGGCACCGGCGCCCACGCCTGCCCCGCCCCCCGCGCCGGTCCAGGAGACCAAGCCCGCTCCTCCGGCCGCGCCGCCCGCACCCCCGGCACCCGCCCCCGCGGCGGCGCCGTCGGGCAACGGTGCCGCCGAAGGCCCGTACGTCACGCCGCTGGTGCGGAAGCTGGCGACCGAGCACGGCATCGACCTCGCGTCGCTGACCGGCAGCGGCGTCGGCGGCCGGATCCGCAAGCAGGACGTGCTCGCGGCGGCCGAGGCCAAGCAGAAGCAGGCCGCTCCGGCGGCGCCCGCCGCGGCCCCGGCCGCAGCGGCACCCGCCCCGGCCGCCCCGCGTGCGGCGGCGGTCTCGCCGGAGCTCGCGGCGCTGCGCGGCACCGTGCAGAAGGCGAGCCGGATCCGGCAGATCACCGCCACCAAGACCCGCGAGTCGCTGCAGGAGTCCGCGCAGCTCACGCAGGTGCACGAGGTGGACGTCACCAAGATCGCCAAGCTGCGCCAGCGCGCCAAGGCGGCGTTCAAGGAGCGCGAGGGCGTCAACCTCACGTTCCTGCCGTTCTTCGCCAAGGCCACGGTCGAGGCGCTCAAGCAGCACCCGAACGTCAACGCGTCCTACCACGAGGGCAGCAAGGAGATCACCTACCACGGCGCCGTGCACCTGGGCATCGCGGTGGACACCGAGCGCGGGCTGCTCTCGGTCGTGATCCACGACGCCGGCGAGCTGAGCCTGGCCGGTCTCGCGCATCGCATCGCCGACCTGGCGGCGCGGGCGCGGGCCAACCAGATCAAGCCGGACGAGCTGACCGGCGGCACCTTCACCATCACGAACATCGGCTCCAACGGGGCCCTGTTCGACACGCCGATCATCGTGCAGCCGCAGTCCGGCATGCTCGGCACCGGTGCCGTGGTGAAGCGCCCGGTCGTGGTGGCCGACGCGGAGGGCAACGACACCATCGCGGTCCGCTCGATGGTCTACCTGCCGCTGACCTACGACCACCGCCTGGTCGACGGCGCGGACGCCGGCCGCTTCCTGACCACCATCAAGCAGCGGCTGGAAGAGGGCAACTTCGAGGACGAGCTGGGGCTCTGACCCCGGCGCACACCACCGTGCAGGCCCCCGCACCCCGCCCGGGTGCGGGGGCCTTCGCCGTTTCCCCGCGCCTGCACAGTCCACTTCGGACAGTCGGGTCACCGCGGCGCCGTGCCCGGCTGTGCGCGTTCCGGGCGGATAGGACACGATCAGAGGTATGCGGGTACTCATCGCGGGATCCGGCGGACTGATCGGCACGGCGCTGGCCGGGCGGCTGCGCACCTCCGGGCACGAGGTGCGCCGGCTGGTGCGGCGGACCGCGCGGACAGCGGACGAACGCGGCTGGGACCCGCCGTCCGGGCGCATCGACGAAGGCGCCTTCGACGGCGTCGAAGCGGTGGTGAACCTGTGCGGGGCGCCGTTGCTTCCCGGCCGGTGGAGCGGGATGCGCAAGCAGGTGCTGCTGGACAGCCGGGTCGAGCCGACCGAGGTACTCGCCGAAGCAGTGGCCGAACACGGCGTCGGCGTGCTGGTGAACGCGTCCGCGGTGGGCTTCTACGGCAACACCGGGTCCACTGTGGTCACTGAGGTTTCCGCTTCCGGCGAGGGTTTCCTCGCCGGGCTGTGCCGGGCGTGGGAGGGCGCGACGGCGCACGCGGTGGCAGCGGGCGCCCGCGTGGTCACTGCTCGCACCGGGCTGGTACTCGCCCGCGAGGGCGGACTGCTGAACGTGCTCCGGCCGCTCGCCCGCTTCGCGCTCGGCGGGCGGCTCGGCAACGGACGCCAGTTCATGCCGTGGATTTCGCTCGACGACGAGATCGGCGCGCTGCAGCACGTGCTCGAACACGACGCGGTGTCCGGTCCGGTCAATCTCACCGGACCGGCGCCGGTGACCAACGCCGAGTTCACCCACGCGCTCGGCCGGGCGGTGCACCGGCCCGCGCCGTGGTGGGTGCCCGCGATCGCGGTGAAGACCGCGCTGGGCCAGGCGGGCGAGGAAATGGCGTTGTTCGGGCAGCGCGCAGTGCCGCGCCGGCTGGAAGAGAGCGGCTACGACTTCCGGCACCGCACCGTGGAAAGTGCCCTGGCCGCAGCGACATGACCGTGCCACGTGTGCGGTGGGCGGTCGCCGGCGTGGTGCTGTTCGCCGCCTTCTTGGGGCTTGGGCTGCTCGTCGCGAGAGAGCCGTTGTCGCTCGACACCGAGGTCGCGAATGCCTTGCGTGGGCAGGACTCGCGGCCGGCGGGCGCGGTCGCGGAGGTGATCACCGCTGTTCTCGGGCCGGTCCTGCCGTACGTGCTCGGGGTGGCGCTGATCGCGGTCGCGCTGCGCGACCGGACACGGTGGACCGGATGTCTGCGGCTCGGTGTCGTGCTGGTGCTGTGCAGGCTGACCAGCATCGCGTTCAAGCCCGTGTTCGAAAGACAGCGCCCGCGCACGTACCCGGATCTGAGCTATCCGAGCGGGCATGTGGTGTCCGTGGCCGCCACCGGGCTGGTCGTAGTGCTGCTGTGCGGCTGGTTGTGGCCACGTCAAGTGCGGTGGGCGGCGACAGCTGCAGTGGTGGCGACAGTGCTCGCCGCGGCCTGCCGGGTCGTGCTCGGTGTGCATTGGGTCACCGACACCGTCGGCGCCGTTCTGGCCGTCCTGGGTGCCGGCCTGGTGTCTGCGAGCGCACTTCGGCTACTGCCCTTTCCGGCGGTGGAGCGAGGTAGCCTCAATGGGTGAGTTCTCCGAGCACCAGCTGCCGCGCCGCCACTGAACCCGTCGACGTGCGGAAGATCGGCACGATCGAGTACACCAAGGCCTGGGACCTGCAGCGCGAGGTCCTCACCGCCCGTGCCGACGAGCTCGGCCCGGACACCATGCTGCTGCTGGAACATCCGTCGGTCTACACCGCGGGCAAGCGCACCGAGCCCGAGGACCGCCCGGCCGACGGCACCCCGGTGATCGACGTGGACCGCGGCGGCAAGATCACCTGGCACGGGCCGGGCCAGCTGGTCGGATACCCGATCCTCAAGCTCGCCGACCCGATCGACGTGGTGCAGTACGTGCGGCGGCTGGAAGAGGCGCTGATCGCGGTGTGCGACCACTTCGGCGTGCACAGCGGCCGCGTCGAAGGCCGCAGCGGAGTGTGGATTCCGGCCGACGACCGCGGGATCGAACGCAAGATCGCAGCCATCGGCATCCGCGTGCAGCGCGGGGTGACGATGCACGGGTTCGAGCTGAACTGCAATGCCGACCTCGGCGCCTTCGACGCGATCGTGCCGTGCGGCATCCGCGACGCAGGCGTCACCTCGCTGTCCTCCGAGCTGCAGCGCGACGTCCCGGTCGCCGAAGCGCTGCCGCTGGCGCAGGAGCTGGTGCTGGCCGCGCTGGAAGGCGAACTTCCGGTGAGCGACGACCGCTGGCTGCCGCGCCCGGAGGCCCCGCAGGCCCCCGGCGTCACCTTCGCCCTGCAGAACTGACCCGAGTGCGGTGAAGGGTCCCTTTTACGGATTCTGAGTCCAGGGTCCCGGCAAAGTCGCCGAGGCCCCATGATCAGCAGAGTGAGCCGTAGCTGCCCCTTCATCATCGACGGCACCTGCCCTCTTCGTCGATTGCGCCCGGCAGCGGGCGATGCGGAGGTGCTCGAGACGCGCGACCACCTCGTGGTGTGTGCGCCAGACCTGTTTCGGGTCTGTGAAGGGGCCCTTCACAGACTCAGAGTCCGTGAAGGGCCCCTTCACGGACCTCCGCGGGCTGCGCAGGGCCCCACACCGACTTTGCCGACACCCTGGATTCTGAGTCCGTAAAAGGGACCCTTCACAGCTTTTCACCACGGGTTCAGTCGAGCTGCGGAGCGACCTCGGCCGCGATGAACTCGAGGTGGTCCAGGTCGGCGAGATCCAGCACCTGCAGGTAAAGCCGGGTGATTCCGGTCTTTTCCCGCCACCGCCCGATCCGCTCCACCACCTCGGCCACGGTGCCGGCCAGCCCGTCGCGGCGCAGCTCCTCCGGGTCCCGGCCGATCGCCGCGGCACGGCGGGTCACCGCCGCGTCGTCCTTGCCCACGGCCACGGTGAGCGCCGCCGAGCGCAGGATCTCCTTCGGGTCGCGGCCGATCGCGGTCGCCGCCGCGGCCACCCGCTCGAACTGCGCGAGGGCGGCCTCCTGGTCGGCGAAGGGCAGGTTGAACTCGTCCGCGAACCGCGCGGCCAGCTCCGGGGTGCGCTTCTTGCCGCTCCCGCCGATGATCACCGGCGGCGCGGGCGACTGCGCGGGCTTCGGCAGCGCCGGCGAGTCGGTGAGCGTGTAGTTCTTGCCGGAGAAGGAGAACTTCTCCCCCACCGGAGTGCGCCACAGGCCGGTGATGATCTCCAGCTGCTCGGCGTAGAGGTCGAACCGCTCTTTGAGCGGCGGCAGCGTCAGGCCGTACGCGGTGTGCTCGGCATCGAACCAGCCGGACCCGAGGCCGAATTCGACCCGGCCGCCCGACATCTGGTCCACCTGCGCGACGGAGATCGCGAGCGGGCCGGGGTGGCGGAAAGGGGCCGCGGTGACCAGCGTGCCGAGCCGGATCCGCTCGGTCTCCCGGGCCAGCCCGGCCAGGGTGATCCACGCGTCGGTGGGGCCGGGCAGCCCATCGGCATCGCCCATCGAGAGGTAGTGGTCACTGCGGAAGAACGCGTCGTAACCCGCTGCCTCGGTCGTCCGCGCCACGCGCAACAGGGTGTCGTAGCTCGCCCCTTGCTGGGGTTCGGTGAAGATCCTCAAGTCCATGGCCGCCAGCCTAATCACCGGCGGCGGCTCGTTCCGGCGTTTCTTCGCCGGCCGGACGGCGCACTCGCAGCAACATCCGCACGATCACGTCCTCGATCTGGGCGCCGACCTTCTTCGGGTCGGCTGCGCTCGCGATCTCGGTGGCCGCGCTGGACAACGCGCCGAACAGCAGCCGCGATGTGACCTCGACCGGCACCGGCTCCACCTCGCCCGCGTCGACGAGCAGCTGCAGCCCGGCGCGCACCAGCCCGAAACTGCACTGCTCCTCGGCCTCGCGCCAGCGCTCCCAGCCCATCACCACCGGCGCCTCGTGGATGGCGATCCGCTGGTAGGCCGGGTCGAGGCAGCTGCCGATGAACGCCTTGAGCCCGCCCAGCGCCCGCTCCCACGCGGTACCGGGGCCGGTCATGATCTTCTCCAGCCGGTCGTAGACCAGGCTCTCCACCGATTCGAACGCGGCCTCGAACAAGGCCTGTTTCCCGGCGAAATGGTGGTACAGCGCCCCTTTCGTGACCCGGGCGCGTTTGGCCACCTCGTCGAGCGAGGTACTCGCGTACCCGCGCTTGGTGAACAGCTCCACCGCGGACTCGACCAGGGCGGAACGGGTCGACTCCGAATAGTCGAGTCGTCGGGACCTCATTGTCGGCACGATCACGACCTTACGCCGGGCGGCCGGTGGGCATACCCGTGGTATGTTGACCGCGTCAGGTCCGTACCGGGAGTATGCCGCAAACCTGCGGTACGGCCTGGGCCACGGAAGGGGAGCCACACCATGAGCTGGACCGACTTCTACCGCCGCCGGGAAATCCTCGAAGCCGCCGTCCGCCACGCCGAACGTGCCCCGGCCGAGCCGCTGGCGCTCGACGAGATCCCGGGTGCTGCCGCGGTGTTCGGCGCCGAAGAGAATCTGCTGCTGGCCCTGCAGTACAAGTGGAGCCAGCTGCTCGGCGGATATCTGCGTGCCGAGCTGGCCGATCCGGAAGACGCGTTCGCGGACGGCGTGGGCGACCAGGTCGACGCAGTGTCCCGAGCATGGCGCCGCGCGCAGTCGAAGCACGAGGCCCTGCGTACGTTGCTGGACAACGGCGTACAGCGTTGCGCCGCACTGGTGCCGCTACACGAAGGCGAGCTGCGCATACTGGCCGTCACGGCTGGGCTCGCCGAAGCGAGCGAACCACGCGAAGAGGTCACCAAGGTGGGCCGTGCGCTCGATGCGCTGGTACGCGCTGGAGACGCGCGTACGACCTGCCGTCGCAGCCCGATGGGCCATCTGAGGCGACTGCTCGCGCATAGCGCGTGAGCTGTAGTTAGCAGAGCCGCATGCGCCGGCGCTGGACCGAGACCGACATCGCCGACCAGAGTGAACGGACTGTCGTGATCACCGGGGCGAACTCCGGGCTCGGCCTGCGCTCGGCTGAAGTGCTCGCGGAACACGGTGCCCGCGTACTCCTGGCCTGTCGTTCACCGGAGCGCGGCGCGGCCGCCCTCACGCGGGTTGCCGCGGTCGCGACCGGCGCGAGGCCCGAAGTGGTCCGTCTCGACCTCGCCGACCTCGCGTCGGTCCAGGAGGCGGCAGCCACCGTACGCGACCTCACTGGCGACGTACTCGACGTACTGATGAACAACGCCGGCGTATGGGCCACTGCGCACAGTCGGACAGCCGACGGGTTCGAGCTTCAGTTCGGCACCAACCACCTCGGGCATGCCGCGCTGACCTGGCTGTTGATGCCCGCCCTTCGCAGTGGGACCGCGGCGCGCGTAGTCACGCTGTCGAGCGCGACCGCGCTCGGCGCCCACCTGCAGCTGGACGACCTCAACACCGAACACCACCGGTACCACGCAGCTGCCGCGTATGGATAGACAAAGCTGGCTAACCAGGTCTTCGGAGTGGAGCTTTGGACCGACGCCTGCGCGCCGCCGACTCGACCGTACAGAGCGTGCTCGCGCATCCCGGCTTCTCGCACACCGCACTGATCGGAAACACTGCCGACTCGTATCGGAACGCTGCGGTGCGTCGGCTGATCGCGACCGTCGGCAGGTTCGGCAGCTCACTGTTGGCGCAAAGCCTGGAAAAAGGCGCACTGTCGCAGCTGTACGCAGCCACCGCCGGCGACGTGACCGGTAGCGACTACATCGGACCCGGGCACCTTCTGCAGACCCACGGCGCCCCCACGAAACTCCGTACGCTGGCCACCGTCCAGGACCCGCGCACCGGGTCCGCATTGTGGGAACTGACCGCCAGGTTGACCGAGGTCACCCCCGACCCGCGCTAGCGGGACCTGCCGTCTTCCCCGGCGTAGGGTGGGCCAGGTGAGTGTGACGCCGGAGGGGCGGAAGTTGTTGCGGCTTGAGGTGCGTAACAGTGAGACGCCGATTGAGCGGAAGCCGTCGTGGATTCGGACTCGGGTGCGGATGGGTCCGGAGTTTTCGGAGTTGAAGGGTTTGGTGCGTCGTGAGGGTCTTCATACGGTGTGTGAGGAGGCGGGGTGTCCCAATATTTATGAGTGTTGGGAGGATCGTGAGGCGACGTTTCTGATTGGTGGGGATCAGTGCACGCGGCGGTGTGATTTCTGTCAGATCGATACGGGTAGGCCTGCGGCGCTGGACCGTACTGAGCCGGTGAGGGTCGCCGAGTCGGTGCGGGCGATGGGGTTGCGGTATTCGACGGTGACCGGTGTGGCGCGGGACGACCTGGATGATGGTGGTGCGTGGCTGTATGCGGAGACGGTCCGGCAGATCCATGCGTTGAACCCGGGTACGGGGGTGGAGTTGCTGATCCCGGACTTCAATGCCGACCCTGTTCAGTTGGCTGAGGTGTTCGGGTCTCGCCCGGAGGTGCTGGCGCACAATGTGGAGACGGTGCCGCGGATTTTCAAGCGGATCCGCCCCGGGTTCCGGTACGCCCGTTCCCTGGAGGTTCTCACCCGGGCGCGTGAGGCGGGGTTGGTGACGAAGTCGAACCTGATTCTGGGGATGGGGGAGACTCCGGATGAGGTGGAGCCGGCGATGCGGGATCTGGTGGGGGCGGGCTGCGAGATTCTGACGATCACGCAGTATTTGCGGCCGTCGCCGCGGCATCATCCGGTGGATCGGTGGGTGAAGCCGGAGGAGTTCGTCGCCCATGCTCAGGTCGCCGAGTCCCTGGGGTTCGCTGGGGTCATGGCGGGGCCGTTGGTGCGGTCGTCGTATCGGGCGGGCCGGTTGTACGCCCAGACCAAGGCGCATCGGGGCGAGGAGCTGCCGGACAACCTCACCCACCTCACTGCCGAAGGACCAGCAGCACAAGAAGCCACCTCACTCCTGGCACGCTGATCTCTCCCCGAAGCCTGCCCGCGGGTTCCCGCCGTGGGCAGGCTTCGACCGTTCACACAGCCCTTCCTGCCCGCAAACCCCCAGTTCACCGCCCCCCACCCGGCGAATTCCAAAGCGCAAGTAAAGTGGCGGCGTGGCACTCGTAACGGACCTGTTGAACTGGCTGCAAGAACTTCCCCAACCCGGCCTCGTCGCGGCTGCGGGCGGGCTCGTGCTCGCCGAGTGCACGGTCGGGCTCGGCTTCATCGCGCCCGGCGAATCGGGGCTGCTCATCGCCGCCACCACGGCGACCTCGGTGCCCCGCTTCCTCATTCTGTGGGCGGTCGTCACGGTCTGCGCGGCGCTCGGCGATTCGATCGGCTACGCACTCGGCCGGAAGTTCGGCCCGCGCCTGCGTGAAACGAAGCTGATCCGCAAGTACGGCGCGGACGCCTGGGATCGGGCCGGTTCCGTGCTCGAACGGCGAGGGGCGTGGGCAGTGTTCTTCGCCCGTTTCCTCCCGGTCCTGCGCACGCTCCTCCCGGCCGCGGCCGGCGCGTCCCAGCTGCCGTTCCGGAAGTTCCTGCCCGCGACCACGCTCGGGGCGCTCTGCTGGTCGCTCGTGCACATCAGCCTCGGCGCGGCCCTCGGCGAAGCGGCCAAAAAGGTCGAAGGCGCGCTCAACACCGGATTCCTCGTGGTCGCCGCGGTGATCGTCGGTGTGCTCGTGTTCTTCCTGCTGCGGCTCAAGAAGCGCAAGGCACTCGCCGAGCCCGAGCCCAAGCCCGAGCCGGCCGAGGAGGAGGAGACCGCGGACACGCCGCAGTGACAAGTCACCCACCCGGGGTGGCCGCGGCTCACTAGATTCGGCGGTATGGCATTCGCTCTCCCGCGACCGGTCGCCTTCGTTCTCGGCGGCGGCGGCAGTCTCGGCGCCCTGCAGGTCGGCATGCTTCAGGCGCTCGACGAGGCGGGCCTGGTCCCGGACCTGGTCGTCGGCACCTCCGTCGGATCGCTGAACTCCGCCGTGCTCGCCCTGCCCGGCGGGAGCGGCCCGGCCCTGCTGCCGGAGATCTGGGCACGGATGACCCGGCACGAGGCGTTCCCCGGCGGCATGCTCAGCCGGGTACGCACGCTCCGGCACGGCAAGACCCACCTGTTCCCGAACACCGGCCTGGCGAAGATCATCGACGATCACCTCGGTCCCGACTGCCGGTTCGAGGACCTGGAGCTGCCGCTCGGCGTCGTGACCACCGACGTCGACACGGCCGAACCGGTGCTGTTCCGAGCCGGCCCGGTGCGCGCGCCGTTGCTCGCCAGTTGCGCGATCCCGGGCATCTACCCGCCGGTGGAACACGAGGGGCGGCTGCTGTACGACGGCGGGCTGGTCGCGAACGTACCGATGCGCCAGGCGCTGCACATGGGCGCGAAATCGCTCGTGGTGCTGGACTGCGCGTTCCCGGGCCGGATGCCCGGTGCGCCGGGCACCTTCGCCGAGGTGCTGATGTTCACCGCGATGATCAGCATGCGCAATCAGGCGGTACTGGAGGCGCCGCTGGCCGCGCGGGCGGCCCCGGTGGTGTACCTGCCCGGGCCGGAGCCGCTGCGGGTCAGCCCGCTCGATTTCAGTCACACCGACGATCTCGCGCGGCTGGCCCGGGAAGCGGCCCGGACCTATCTGAAAGAGCTGGTCGTGGACGGTCCGGGACTTTACGGCGCACCCGGGCTCGTCGTGCCGTGATTCGCGTCACCGCAATGCACCCATCCGCTGCCCACGACGTCTTTCCGATCGCGTAGCTTTGTCAGAAGTAGCCTGCCGGTCCGCGATCCTCACAAAAGAGACATCATGTTCCCGAAAAAGAATATTCTTTCGGCCGCCGGAATTCTCGTGGCGACCTTACTGGCCTCGGCCTGTTCGTCCGGAGACGATTCCGGTTCGCCCGGCACTTCCGGTTCGGGCGGTTCCGCCTCGCCTGCCACGGTGTCCATCGAACCGGCGGACGCGAACGGGATGAATCCGACCACGCCGATCGTCGTCAAGGCCGCCAACGGGAAGCTCACCGGGGTGACGGTGACCAGCGCGAAGGGCAAGCCGGTCGAGGGCAAGATCGCGCCGGACGGGCTGAGCTGGACCACCAGCGAGGTGCTCGGCTACGGCGGCAGCTACCACGTGGTCGCGCATGCCCAGGGCGCGGACGGGAAGCCGGTCGAGAAGGCCGGTGACGTCACCACGATCACGCCGAAGAAGGAAGCGAACGCGAACCTGATCCCGGCGCCGTCCGCGGCGAAGAGCGCCGGCGTCGGTGTCGGTCAGCCGATCGTGTTCAGTTTCGCGACCCCGGTGAAGAACAAGGCCGCGGTGGAGAAGGCGCTGTCGGTCGAGTCCTCGCCGAAGCAGGAGGGCGGCTGGTACTGGATCGACGACAAGAACGTCCACTACCGGTCGAAGGAGTACTGGCAGCCGGGTACCACGCTGACCGTCTCCGCGAAAATCTACGGCGTCGATTTCGGAAACGGTGTCTTCGGCGCGGAGGATCGCACCGAAACGTACAAGGTGCACGATTCCTGGATCGGCAAGGCCGACGGGAACAGCGAGCAGATGCAGATCTTCCACAATGGCCAGATGGTCAAGTCGATGCCGATCTCGATGGGCAAGGACGCCACCCCGACGCATCTCGGCCCGCACGTCATCTCCGACAAGCAGGCGAACTACACCATGGACTCGTGCACCTACGGCGTCTGCCCGCCGGACCCGAAGGCCTACCGTTCCAACGAGAAGTTCTCCGAACGCATCTCCAACGACGGCGAGTTCGTGCACGAGAACCCGAACAGCGTCGGCCAGCAGGGCAGCTCCAACGTCTCGCACGGCTGTATCAATCTCAACGCCGCCAACGCCCAGTGGTTCTTCGACAACTTCGGCCTCGGCGACGTCGTCGAAGTCACCAACTCGGGCGGCCCGCAGCTGCCGCTCTGGGACCTTTACGGCGACTGGTCCAAGTCCTGGCCCGATTGGCAGAAGGGTTCCGCACTCTGAGCATGCCGTGATCTGCCGGGCGGGCGATGCCCGCTGAGCCGAGTTCCGGACCCAGGGAAGGGCCGGTCACCCCGTGTGGTGACCGGCCCTTTCGCTTGCCGGCCGGCCAGACATCGTGCGGGCGCAAGGGATCCGTGTACAAGAGTTTGGTGCGGGCATCGGTCCCAGGTACGGGCATCTGGGCGCAGCCGGGTCGCGGCTGTGCCCGGTATCGCGGTGGTGCCCGGTGAAGTGTTCCCCGAGGCTCGTACGTGAATCCCCCAGCCGAGGCTCCAGTTTCGTGGGGATACGCGTTACCCCCGGTGGGTTGTCGTGTCCGTGAGGCGGTAGGTGGTCCGGGCTGGGTGTCCCTCGGCGGGTTCTTCCCCCATGAAAAAGGACCGGGCTGGTGGCCTGGTCCTGGGTTGGGCTGGTGTGGGCGCGTCCTGGCGTGGTCGGCCGTGTGTTGTGTGGTTCGGTGGGCACGTCCCTGCCGGGGTGCCGGGGCCTGGTGTGTGCCGGGGGTCCGCGGGGTGGCCTGTGCGTGGGGGTCGGCCAGTGACGGGCCGGGGTGGATGCCCGGGGGGATATGCAGGGAGGCCCCGGGAGAACCTGTTGGGGTTCTCGACCGGGGCCTCGCCTGTTCATGGTGAGTTCGGCGGTGTCCTACTCTCCCACAACCCTTCGGTTGCAGTACCATCGGCGCTGTCAGGCTTAGCTTCCGGGTTCGGAATGGGACCGGGCGTTTCCCTGACGCTAAAACCACCGAAACACTCCGAAACAACACACACCCACCACCCACCTCACGGTGATGATGCTGGTGTGGTGTTTCAGAACCGTAGAGTGGATGCGTAGCCTCTTCGTGGGCAAGTCCTCGGCCTATTAGTACCAGTCAACTCGACAACACATTACTGTGCTTCCATTTCTGGCCTATCAACCCAATCGTCTCTTGGGGGCCTTAACCCACAGGGGGTGGGATACCTCATCTTGGAACAGGCTTCCCGCTTAGATGCCTTCAGCGGTTATCCCTTCCGAACATAGCCAACCAGCCATGCCACTGGCGTGACAACTGGCACACCAGAGGTCCGTCCGTCCCGGTCCTCTCGTACTAGGGACAGCCTTCCTCAAGTATCCTACGCGCGCGGCGGATAGGGACCGAACTGTCTCACGACGTTCTAAACCCAGCTCGCGTGCCGCTTTAATGGGCGAACAGCCCAACCCTTGGGACCTACTCCGGCCCCAGGATGCGACGAGCCGACATCGAGGTGCCAAACCATGCCGTCGATATGGACTCTTGGGCAAGATCAGCCTGTTATCCCCGGGGTACCTTTTATCCGTTGAGCGACACCCCTTCCACCAGGAGGTGCCGGATCACTAGTCCCGACTTTCGTCCCTGCTCGACCTGTCAGTCTCACAGTCAAGCCCCCTTGTGCACTTGCACTCAACACCTGATTGCCAACCAGGCTGAGGGAACCTTTGGGCGCCTCCGTTACCCTTTAGGAGGCAACCGCCCCAGTTAAACTACCCATCAGGCACTGTCCCTCACCCAGATCATGGGCGTAGGTTCAGATTCCCAATCCGACCAGAGTGGTATTTCAACAACGACTCCACCAACACTAGCGTGCCAGCCTCACAGTCTCCCACCTATCCTACACAAGCCGAACCGAAAACCAATACCAAACTATAGTAAAGGTCCCGGGGTCTTTCCGTCCTGCCGCGCGTAACGAGCATCTTTACTCGTAATGCAATTTCGCCGGGCCTGTGGTCGAGACAGCCGGAAAGTCGTTACGCCATTCGTGCAGGTCGGAACTTACCCGACAAGGAATTTCGCTACCTTAGGATGGTTATAGTTACCACCGCCGTTTACTGGCGCTTAAATTCTCAGCTTCACCCCTCCGAAAAGGAGTTAACCGGTCCTCTTAACGTTCCAGCACCGGGCAGGCGTCAGTCCATATACATCGTCTTGCGACTTCGCATGGACCTGTGTTTTTAGTAAACAGTCGCTTTCCGCTGGTCTCTGCGGCCACACACCGCTCCACCCGCACGGGGTATCACAGTGCCTGGCCCCCCTTCTCCCGAAGTTACGGGGGCATTTTGCCGAGTTCCTTAACCACAGTTCACCCGATCGCCTCAGTATTCTCTACCTGACCACCTGTGTTGGTTTGGGGTACGGGCCGTGCATGCACTCACTAGAGGCTTTTCTCGACAGCATAGGATCACCCACTTCACCTCAAACGGCTACGCATCACGTCTCAGAGTATACGAACAGCGGATTTGCCTACTGCTCCTCCTACACGCTTACACCAGTACAACCACTCACTGGCGGAGCTACCTTCCTGCGTCACCCCATCGCTTGACTACTACGGAATCAGATCCCACGCTCCACACACACCATCCACCCCGAAGGGCATCCAGCGTGGCTTCAGGTGGTTAGTATCAACCGCCTCGCCATGGGCGCACATGCTCGGGTACGGGAATATCAACCCGTTGTCCATCGACTACGCCTGTCGGCCTCGCCTTAGGTCCCGACTTACCCTGGGCGGATTAGCCTGGCCCAGGAACCCTTGGTCATCCGGCGGCAGAGTTTCTCACTCTGCATTCGCTACTCATGCCTGCATTCTCACTCCCACACCCTCCACCACTCGTTTCCACGGCGGCTTCACCGGATGCAGGACGCTCCCCTACCCACCCACACCACTAGACACAACCCTGAAGAGTCGAGCCGATGTATCGTGTGAGTGACACAGCTTCGGCGGTGTGCTTAAGCCCCGCTACATTGTCGGCGCAGGACCACTTGACCAGTGAGCTATTACGCACTCTTTCAAGGATGGCTGCTTCTAAGCCAACCTCCTGGTTGTCTGGGCAATCCCACATCCTTTCCCACTGAGCACACACTTAGGGGCCTTAGCTGGTGTTCTGGGCTGTTTCCCTCTCGACGACGAAGCTTATCCCCCGCCGTCTCACTGCCACACTCTCACACCACGGTATTCGGAGTTTGGTTGATTTCGGTAACCCGGTAAGGCCCCTAGACCATCCAGTAGCTCTACCCCCGTGGTGAAACATGCGACGCTGCACCTAAATGCATTTCGGGGAGAACCAGCTATCACGGAGTTTGATTGGCCTTTCACCCCTACCCACAGCTCATCCCCTCAGTTTTCAACCTAAGTGGGTTCGGCCCTCCACACGGTCTTACCCGCGCTTCAGCCTGGCCATGGGTAGATCACTCCGCTTCGGGTCTAGACCACGCGACTAGAACGCCCTCTTCAGACTCGCTTTCGCTACGGCTACCCCACCCGGGTTAACCTCGCCACGCAGCACTAACTCGCAGGCTCATTCTTCAAAAGGCACGCCATCACCCCACGACAGGGCTCTGACGGCTTGTAGGCACACGGTTTCAGGTACTCTTTCACTCCCCTCCCGGGGTACTTTTCATCTTTCCCTCACGGTACTCGTCCGCTATCGGTCTCCAGGAAGTATTTAGGCTTACCGGGTGGTCCCGGCAGATTCACAGCAAATTCCACGAGCTCGCTGCTACTCGGGAACACCACCAAGAACAACAACACACGTTTTCGCGTACGGGACTCTCACCCACTCCGGTCACCCATCCCAAGGCGTTCCACTAACGCATGCGTCATCCCGAAGACCTGTCAGAATCTTCAAGGCGGGCCCCACAACACCATCTGCACAACGCCTGACAGCTTGACATGCAAACGGTTTAGCCTCTTCCGCTTTCGCTCGCCACTACTCACGGAATCACGGTTGTTTTCTCTTCCTACGGGTACTGAGATGTTTCACTTCCCCGCGTTCCCTCCACACCGGCTATATATTCACCGGCAGGTAACACCACATCACTGGTGCTGGGTTTCCCCATTCGGAAATCCTCGGATCACAGCTCGGTTGACAGCTCCCCGAGGCATATCGCAGCCTCCCACGTCCTTCATCGGCTCCTGAAGCCAAGACATCCACCATGTGCCCTTAACAACTTGACCACAAAGATGCTCGCATCCACTCTACAGTTCTCAAACACCACACCAGAAACAACAGTGCGTTGCCTCAGAACCCAACAGTGCACAGTGAACAACCCACCACCCGAACACGCCCAACCCGTTCCACACAGAGAAAACCCTGCAGTACTAGACATCGAACACATTCACCGTGACCGGCGATAACCAGTAGTTCCACAATTCCTTGAGCAACCCGAGCAGAAACACAGTCGGCTTCCAAACTCAGGCCACCCCCAACCCGTGGGCTGGGATGTGTTGTGCTCCTTAGAAAGGAGGTGATCCAGCCGCACCTTCCGGTACGGCTACCTTGTTACGACTTCGTCCCAATCGCCAGTCCCACCTTCGACCACTCCCTCCCCTTACGGGGTTGGGCCATGGGCTTCGGGTGTTACCGACTTTCATGACGTGACGGGCGGTGTGTACAAGGCCCGGGAACGTATTCACCGCAGCGTTGCTGATCTGCGATTACTAGCGACTCCGACTTCACGCAGTCGAGTTGCAGACTGCGATCCGAACTGAGACCGGCTTTAAGGGATTCGCTCCACCTCACGATATCGCAACCCTCTGTACCAGCCATTGTAGCATGTGTGAAGCCCTGGACATAAGGGGCATGATGACTTGACGTCATCCCCACCTTCCTCCGAGTTGACCCCGGCAGTCTCCCACGAGTCCCCGCCATGACGCGCTGGCAACATAGGATAAGGGTTGCGCTCGTTGCGGGACTTAACCCAACATCTCACGACACGAGCTGACGACAGCCATGCACCACCTGTACACCAACCACAAGGGAAGCCCCATCTCTGGAGATGTCTGGCGCATGTCAAGCCCAGGTAAGGTTCTTCGCGTTGCATCGAATTAATCCACATGCTCCGCCGCTTGTGCGGGCCCCCGTCAATTCCTTTGAGTTTTAGCCTTGCGGCCGTACTCCCCAGGCGGGGCGCTTAATGCGTTAGCTACGGCACGGACAACGTGGAATGTCGCCCACACCTAGCGCCCAACGTTTACAGCGTGGACTACCAGGGTATCTAATCCTGTTCGCTCCCCACGCTTTCGCTCCTCAGCGTCAGTATCGGCCCAGAGACCCGCCTTCGCCACCGGTGTTCCTCCTGATATCTGCGCATTTCACCGCTACACCAGGAATTCCAGTCTCCCCTACCGAACTCAAGTCTGCCCGTATCGACCGCACGCTGAAGGTTAAGCCTCCAGATTTCACGGCCGACGCGACAAACCGCCTACGAGCTCTTTACGCCCAATAATTCCGGACAACGCTCGCACCCTACGTATTACCGCGGCTGCTGGCACGTAGTTAGCCGGTGCTTCTTATCCAGGTACCGTCACTCTCGCTTCGTCCCTGGCGAAAGAGGTTTACAACCCGAAGGCCGTCATCCCCCACGCGGCGTCGCTGCATCAGGCTTCCGCCCATTGTGCAATATTCCCCACTGCTGCCTCCCGTAGGAGTCTGGGCCGTGTCTCAGTCCCAGTGTGGCCGGTCACCCTCTCAGGCCGGCTACCCGTCGTCGCCTTGGTAGGCCATCACCCCACCAACAAGCTGATAGGCCGCGGGCTCATCCTGTACCGCCGAAACTTTCCACTCTCGAAGATGCCCCCAAGAGTCATATCCGGTATTAGACCCAGTTTCCCAGGCTTATCCCAAAGTACAGGGCAGATTACCCACGTGTTACTCACCCGTTCGCCACTCATCCACACCCGAAGATGCTTCAGCGTTCGACTTGCATGTGTTAAGCACGCCGCCAGCGTTCGTCCTGAGCCAGGATCAAACTCTCCAACAATGAACGAGTCAATCCAGACTACAAAAAATAATCTCAAAGGAAACCCCAACGAGGGGTTTCAAAAACATTCAAGCTCTACTGGCTTAGTTCACTAGCACACTGTTGAGTTCTCAAGCAACACACCCACAACCAACCCGCAAACGAGCCGATCATCAGCGTTGTTTCAAGCTATTTTCCCCGAGCCGGACCGGCTTGCACTGAGAAGCTCAAGGCTTCATCGGCGACTGGTTCAGCTCCGGAGGTTTGGGACCACCCACTCTACCACCAGTGTGGGAGCTTGGTTCGTGGCCCCGGCGGCCGCCCGGTCTCCCTGGCGACGAAGAGAAGATTACATGCCCCGCAACAGCCCGCGAACAGGGGGGTCCCTTTTTTCGCGCCAAGCCCCTGACCTGCATCGATCCGGTGCACCCGGCCATCGAGGCGAACGGGCCTTCAGCCGGCCCACCGCTGCCCGTGTGTGGCCACCACCGTCACCGCCACGAGTCCCGCCGCGAGGACGGCGGTCAGGTGGATCGGGGCCGGGCCGAACGACGCGCCCAGGATCAGCAGGGCGGCCACCGGGAAGCCGACGGCGATCGGGCGGCATTCGTTCGTCGGGCCGATGTGCAGGAGCCAGACGCTCAGCAGGAACACGGCGACCGGGACGGTCACGGCCAGCGCGGTCGCGGTGCCGCCCAGCGCGGTGTGGTGGCTGTCGAAGTCCACGGCCAGTTCCAGGCCGGTGCCGACGGCGGCGGCCGAGCCGAAGATCAGGTAGTGGCCGTATCCCCAGCTCAACGCGGTACGGAGGGAATCACCACGGGTCAGGCGGGCGTGGCCGGGCCGGTCGAAGTACAGCCACCACATCGAGAACACGAGCACCAGCCCGGCCACGGCCAGTGAGACGAGATCGCCGGTGTGAGCGCCCGCGGCGAGGCCTTCCTTCACCGCGTTCGTCGCACTCAGCACGGTTTCGCCGAGCACGATCAGTGTGAACAGGCCGTACCGCTCGGCGATGTGGTGCGGGTGCCAGGTCGTGCCGGCGCGGCTTTCGGCCAGCAGCGGCACGGCGAACTCCAGCAGGACGAGTACGAGGAAGCTGGCCAGGGCCAGTGACTCGGGCAACGCGAGCCGGGCGATCCACAACACCTGTACGACCGTGATCCCGACGGCGTACGCGTACGCCGTCTTAGCCGTCTCAGGGGACTGACGTGCCGCGCGCAGCCACTGCACGACCGCGGCGAGCCGAAGCAGCACGTACCCGGCGACGACCACGTCGTAGTTCCCGTCGAAGGCGCGGTCGACTCCGGCGGCGACAGTGAGGCCGCCTGCGATCTGTACCAACGTCGCGAGGCGGTACGGCACGTCGTCGGTGTCGAAGGCCGAAGCAAACCAGCTGAAGTTCAGCCAGCCCCACCAGACTGCGAAGAAAACCATCGCGAAGCTGAGTACGCCGTGTCCGACGTGCCCTTCGCCGAGCGCGTGGTGCAGCTGGGCCGCAGCCTGCCCGACGGCGACCACGAAACACAGGTCGAACAGCAGCTCCAGCGGTGTGGAGGCACGGTGTTCCTCCTGCCGGTCCCGTGGCCGCATCGGCCGATACCACTGCCGGGTCCGCCCGGCCGGCGACGCTTCGTGGGCCATCCGCGCTCCCCGTTTCGGCTCGGTTCCGGCCCATCCCAGCATGCCCGGGTCTCCGAGGCGAACGGAAAAACCGAAGCGAACGGAAAAGGCGGGCCCGGTTCCCCCTCTACCAGGCCCGCCTCTGCCTTCACCGCACTCGATCGCCCCCCAGGGCGCTCCCGGCGGTCGCCGTACGGTCCCCCGCGGACGCCGACGATCTCTGCCCGGGAGGTGACCTCGGGTGTCCACTCCCCGTTGTTACGGACTCCTCGGCCTTCCCGGCCGGTCGACCCATCCCCGGTCGACCGATCGAATTGCCACTGTAGGTAGCGAAAGTGTCGTTCTGAAGGCCCCATAAGGTGTACTCGGTTGCTCTGAGTAGCGCCAGGGCTGGTTACGGCCTATCACTCGGATGGAGCATCACCTGGTGGCGGAAAGTAGTTCACCGATAGTGCTCGGTGAGAGTGATCGACTCACCTGGCGCCCAGGGCCGTGACCTCAGCTGTTCGCGGTGATCCCGCGGATGCCCTTCAACTCGCCGATAAGCATCGAGCTGACCTTCACCGGGTAGTCGTAGAGCGCGAAGACGGTCTGGTTCTTGCCGACGAGCTTGAGGTGCACCGGGGTCTCGCCCTTGTGGGCGAGCAGCGTGGACTTCAGCTCGCTGACCACGGATTGGTCGATTTTCTCCGCCGCGGCCAGCAGCACGAGCGGGGGTTCCTCGCCGCCGCTGCCGACAGCGGACAGGTCCAGCGGCACCAGCCCGCCCCCGAACACCGACATCTTGTCCTCACGCCAGTTCACCCGGCCTTTGACCAGCACCGCGTTGTCCTCCACCAGATCCGCCGCGAACATCGAATACGCCTTCGCGAAGAACAGCACCTCCAACGCCGCATCCATGTCCTCCACCGTGCAGATCGCCCACGGCTCCCCGTTCTTGTTCACCCGCCGCTCCAGCGACGTCAGCAACCCCGAGATCACGATCTCGCCCTCCCGGGGCGGATCCGCCAGCAACGCCGCGATCGACCGCGGCGCATGCTTGCGCAGAATCCGCTCCGCCCCGTCCAGCGGATGCGCCGACACATACAGCCCCAGCATCTCCCGCTCATACGCCAGCAACTGCTTCCGCGGATACTCCTCCTCACCGAACTTCAGATGCGCCAGCGGAGACGCCGACGGCGCGGCCTCCCCCGCACCCTCTTCGGCGCCGAAGGAGCCGAAGAGATCGAACTGCCCCATCGCCTCCTGCCGCTTCAGCGGCACCACCGCTTCCACCGCGTCTTCGTGCACCTGCACAATCGACAGCCGCGTGTACCCCATCGAATCGAACGCGCCGGCCTTGATCAGCGACTCCAGCACGCGCTTGTTACACGCCACCAGCTCCGACTTGTCCAGGAAGTCGATGAACGAGGAGTACTTCCCCTTCTCCTCCCGCGTGGCGATCACCGACTCCACGACGTTCGCCCCGACGTTGCGCACCGCGCCCAGCCCGAACCGGATGTCGTTCCCGACTGCCGCGAACCGCAGCGCGGACTCGTTCACGTCCGGCGGCAGCACGCGGATTCCCAGCCGGCGGCACTCCGACAGATAGATCGCCGACTTGTCCTTGTTGTCCCCCACCGACGTCAGCAACGCCGCCATGTACTCCGGCGTGTAGTTCGCCTTCAGATACGCGGTCCAGTACGCGATCAGGCCGTACGCGGCTGCGTGCGACTTGTTGAACGCGTACCCGGCGAACGGCAGAATCGTGTCCCACAGCGCCTTGACCGCCTCGGAGGAGAACCCGCCGGACACCAGCGCGCTGGCCCGCATCCCCTCCTCGAAGCCCTCGTACTCCTTCTCCAGGACTTCCTTCTTCTTCTTGCCCATCGCGCGCCGCAGCGTGTCCGCTCGGCCCATCGTGTAGTCCGCGACCTTCTGCGCGATCTGCATGATCTGCTCTTGGTACACGATCAAGCCGTAGGTCTCGGCCAGGATCTCCCGCAGCGGCTCCTCCAGCTGCGGGTGGATCGGCTTGACCTCCTGCCGGTTGTTCTTCCGGTCGGCATAGTCGTTGTGCGCGTTCATGCCCATCGGGCCGGGCCGGTACAGCGCGAGCACCGCGACGATGTCCTCGAACCCGGTGGGCTGCATCCGGCGCAGCAGATCGCGCATGGCGCCACCGTCGAGCTGGAACACGCCGAGCGTGTCCCCCCGGCCGAGCAGCCGGTACGCCTCGGGATCATCGAAGCCGAGGCGGTCGAGGTCGATCTCCTCACCGCGGTTGGCCTTGATGTTGGCCAGCGCGTCGCCGATCACGGTCAGGTTGCGCAGGCCCAGGAAGTCCATCTTCAGCAGGCCGATGTTCTCGCACGACGGGTAGTCCCAGCCGGTGATGATCGACCCGTCGTCACGCTGCCACACCGGGATCGCGTCGGTGAGCGGCTCGCTGGACATGATCACCGCGCAGGCGTGCACGCCGGCGTTGCGGATCAGGCCTTCCAGGCCACGGGCGGTGTCGAAGATCGTCTTGCACTCTTCGTCGGTCTCCACCAGCGTGCGGACCTCGGCGGCCTCGGCGTAGCGCTCGTGCTTCGAGTCGACGATGCCCGAGAGCGGGATGTCCTTGGCCATGATCGGCGGCGGGAGTGCTTTGGAGATCTTGTCCGCGATCGAGTAGCCGGGCTGGCCGAAGTGGACCCGGGCGGAGTCCTTGATCGCCGCCTTGGTCTTGATCGTGCCGAAGGTGATCACCTGAGCGACCCGGTCCGCGCCGTACTTCTCCGTGGCGTACCGGATCATCTCGCCACGCCGGCGGTCGTCGAAGTCGATGTCGATGTCGGGCATGGACATCCGTTCCGGGTTCAGGAACCGCTCGAACAGCAGCTTCTGCGGAATCGGGTCGAGGTTCGTGATGCCCAGCGCGAACGCGACCAGCGCGCCGGCCGCCGACCCCCGGCCGGGACCGACCAGGATGCCGACCTCACGGGCGTGCTGGATGAGGTCGGCCACGATCAGGAAGTAGGCCGGGAAGCCCTTCTGCTCGATCACGCCGAGTTCGTAGTCGCACCGGTCCTCGTAGCCGTCCGGGACGCCCTCGGGGAACCGCCACTTCAGGCCCTCGGCGACCTGGTGGCGCAGCCAGGAGGCCTCGTCGTGCCCGTCCGGCACGTCGAACACCGGCATCCGGTCCTTGTGCGCGTACACCTCCCCGTACGACTGCACCCGCTCCGCGATCAGCAACGTCGAATCCGCCGCGCCCGGGACCTCCGTGTCCCAATACGCCCGCATCTCCTCCGCCGACTTCAGGAAATACCCGTCCCCGTCGAACTTGAACCGCGTCGGATCATTCAGCGTCTTCCCCGCCTGCACACACAACAACGCCGAATGCGTATCCGCCTGATCCTTCGTCACATAATGCGAATCATTCGTCGCCAACGGCCGCAAATCCAGCAACCGCCCGACCTCCAGCAACCCCTCCCGCACCGACCGCTCGATCGGCAGCCCGTGATCCATCAACTCCAGAAAGAAATTGTCCGCCCCGAAAATATCCTTGTAATCCGACGCCGCCTGAATCGCGGCCTCCCGCTGCCCCAGCCGCAACCGCGTCTGCACCTCACCCGAAGGACACCCCGTCGTCGCGATGATCCCCGCCGCGTTCTCCGCGATCAGCTCGCGATCCATCCGCGGCTTCCGGTAGTACCCCTGCGTCGACGCCAGCGACGACAGCTTGAACAGATTCCGCAGCCCCGTCGCGTTCTCCGCCAGCATCGTCATGTGCGTATACGCGCCGCCACCGGAGACGTCACCACCCTCGCCGAACTCGTCCGACCCCCGCTGGCTCGCCTGCCCCCAGAACACCGGCTTCTTGTGAAACCGGCTCTCCGGCGCCACATACGCCTCGATACCGATAATCGGCTTCACGCCATGCTTCTGCGCCGTCTGATAAAACTCGTCCGACCCATACATGTTCCCGTGATCGGTCATCCCCACCGCCGACATCCCCAACCGGGACGCCTCCCCGAAGAGCGCCCCGATCTTCGCCGCACCATCCAACATCGAATACTCGGTGTGCACGTGCAAGTGGACGAAAGAATCGTTCGACACCGGCGAAAACCTCCCCTAAGCGGACGGAATCCAGGCTCCTGCGGCGGCGCGGCCCGGGGCTGCCACCCTACGTCCCGCACGTGTGCGCCTCGCATGCGGCAGCCCGGTCGCCGTCCTCGCATCCTCCCTCGCGCGGCGCGGCACGGCGAGGCGCCCCGCCGTGCCGCGCGGCGAAAATCCTGGGCGCGGGGCGGGACGTGTGGGGAAGGACACGGCGCTTGACTCCGGCCGGACGGGGACCGCACGATCGCGGGGTGAACCTGTCCGACAGCCGGATGGCCGGACCACTCCCGCGACGCATCAGCGCCATGGAGGCGGTGCTGACCCACCTGCGCGAGGTCATCGAGCGCGGCGACCTCGCGGTCGGCGACCGGCTGCCGTCCGAAGCCCAGCTGAGCCGGGAGTACCAGGTCAGCCGCTCGGTCGTACGGGAGGCGCTACGCGGGCTGCAGGCGCTCGGGCTGACCGTCTCGCGGACCGGGCGAGGCACCTTCGTCACCGCGAGCGGCCCGCCGGAGAACCCCACGTTCGGGGGGCTATTCGGCGCAGCACCTGCTTGAGGTGCGCCGCCACGTCGAGGTCCCGGTCTGCGGGTACGCCGCGCGCCGGCGCAGCGATGAGGAGCTGGCGCGCCTGACCGGGCTGGCCGACCGGATGGACGCCGAGACCGACGAAACCGCGTGGGTGGCGCTGGATTCGCGGTTCCACGTCGCGATCGCGCGGGCCTCCGGCAACCCGGTGTTCGCGAAGGTGATCGAAGAGATCCGCGACGCGCTGGCCCGGCAGTCGGCGTTCCTGAACCGGCTCGGCGACCGGCGGGCGGCTTCGAACGCCGAGCACCGGCGGATCGTCGCCGCGATCACCGAGCGTGCCGAATCCACTGCGGTGGCGGAGATGACGGCACACCTCAACCATGTCGAGCAGACGTTGATCACGATCGTGCGGCCCGCCCGCGAGACCGACGCAGAAACGAGACCGACCGCGTGACCGAACAAACCCTGCCCTCCATCAGTACCGACGAAGCGGGAGGGACGGCCGACACGCACGAGTTCATCGGCGAGAAGGGCGCCGCCGGCTGGTTCTTCGTGCGTAAGCGGATCGACCTGAGCGCGTTCGAGCGGGCTGAGTCGTGACGCCGGCCCAGCTTGCCCCGCGCCACGTGCCGTTGGTCCACCTGCTGCGCGACGGCATGGTCGAAGGCGTGCACCACGGTTCGGTGGTGGTACTGGCCCCGGACGGTTCGACGATGTTCGAGGCAGGCGATCCGGACGTCGCGATGTACCCGCGTTCCACCGCGAAACCGTTGCAGGCGACCGCGATGGCCCGGCTGGGGCTGAGGCTCGGCGCGTCCGGGTTCGCCATCGCCGCGGCCAGCCACTCCGGCGAGCCGATGCATCTTGCCGCGGCTGCGGAGACGCTGGCCGGCCACGGACTGGACGAGGACGCGCTGGGCAACCCGGCCGATCTCCCGTTCGACCCGGTCGAACGGGACGCCTGGGTGGCCGCGGACCGCAAGCCTTCGCGGCTCGCGCACAACTGCTCCGGCAAGCACGCGGCGATGCTCGCGACCTGCCGGGAACGGGGCTGGGACCTCGCGGGTTACCTCGACCCCGGACATCCGCTGCAGCAGGCGATCCGCGAGACCGTCGAAGACCTCACCGGGGACGCCGTGGCGCGAGTCGCCGTGGACGGGTGCGGCGCGCCGCTGTTCGCGGTGTCACTGCGCGGCTTGGCCAGAGCGGCGGCGCGGATCGCCACCGCCCCGGCGGACAGCCCCGAAAGGCTTGTCGCGGAAGCGATCCGGCAGCGGCCCGAGCTGGTCGCCGGTACCCGCCGCGACGTCACCGGCTTGATGCGGGCAGTGCCGGGACTGATCGCGAAGGACGGTTTCGAAGCCGTCCAGCTGGCCGCGCTGCCCGACGGCACGTCGATCGCGGTGAAGATCGCCGACGGCGGCGACCGTGCCCGTAAGGCCGTGCTGGCCGCCGCGCTGACGCACGCAGGCGTCCGTGAAGAAGTGCTCGCGCCGTACCGGGATCCCTGCTTGCCAGTGATCACCGGGCTCGCCACCCCGCCCGCCAGGCTGTCGGCAAAGTCGGTGTGAGGGGCCCTGCGCCGACCGCGGAGGTCCGTGAAGGTCCGTGAAGGGGCCCTTCACGGACTCTGAGTCTGTGAAGGGCCCCTTCACAGACCTTGGTCCGGCGCACAGCGCGAGGTGGTCGAGCGTCTCGAACACCTCCGCTTCGCCTGCTGCCGGGCGTGATCGATCGAGAGGGCAGGCGCCGTCGATGACGCGGCAGCCACGGCTCGCTCTGCTGATCACCGGGCTCGCCACCCCGTCCGCCGTGGAGGGGTAGCTTCGGAAAGATCCGTGGAAGGAAAGGCTGGCGTGTGCTGAATCGAATCATCGCCCGGGTCACCGACCGTTTTCTCGGCCTGCCGCTGGCCGAAGGACCGGCGCCGGAGGTCGTCAAGGGGCTGCGCATCCCGATGCCGGACGGCGTGCACCTGATCGCCGACCGCTACGTCCCGGCCGGGATGCGATCCGGGCCGGTGGTCCTGATCCGCACGCCCTACGGCCGCGGCATGCCCATCGGCAAACTGCTCGGCGAGACCTTCGCCCGGCACGGCCTCCAGGTGGTGGTGCAGAGCGTCCGCGGCACCTTCGGTTCCGAAGGCGAGTTCCGGCCGTTCCACACGGAGCGGGAGGACGGCCTCGCCACGGCCGAATGGCTGCGCGCGCAGCCGTGGTGCGACGGCAGGCTGGGCACGGCGGGGCCGAGCTACCTCGGGCATACGCAGTGGGCGATCGGCCCCTACCTGGACCCGCCGCTGGAGGCCATGTGCCTCGCCGTCACCAGCTCGGAGTTCGCGACCATGTTCTACCCGGGCGGCGGGTTCGCCACGGACAACCTGGTCTCCTGGACCGCGACCATCGCCCGGCAGGAGGAGCGGTTCGCCGGGCTGCCGAACCCGCGGCAGCAACGCCGCACCCGGCAGGCGATGGCGCATCTGCCGATGAGCGGCGCGGACGTGGCCTCGGTCGGCCGCCAGGTGCAGTTCCTGCAGGACGTGGCCGCGCATGCGGAACCTGGTGACGACTACTGGGCGATCTGCGATCACACCGACCAGGTCGCCGGGCTGACCGTGCCGGTCACCATGAGCACCGGCTGGTACGACCTGTTCATCCGGCGGCAGCTGCTGGACTTCCGGCTCCTGCAGGACGCCGGGCGCGGC
This sequence comes from Amycolatopsis sulphurea, assembly GCF_002564045.1. Taxonomy (NCBI): domain Bacteria; kingdom Bacillati; phylum Actinomycetota; class Actinomycetes; order Pseudonocardiales; family Pseudonocardiaceae; genus Amycolatopsis; species Amycolatopsis sulphurea. The sequence continues at coordinate 366,662 of NZ_PDJK01000002.1, forward strand.
CCGCGGATCACCGTCGGCCCGTGGGCGCACAGCGACCTGGGCGGGATCCGGGCGCTGATGCAGGACCAGATCTCGTTCCTCACCGCGCAGTTCAGCGGCAACCACACCGAATTGCACCGCGCACCCGTGCGGATCTTCCTGCAGCAGGCCGGTTCCTGGCTCGACTTCGACCACTGGCCGCCGCCGGCCACCGCGACACCGATGCACCTGCGTCCGGTCGGCGGGCTGGGCGAGGCGGTGACCGGGACAGCCGCGCCGACCCCGTTCACCTACGACCCGGCGGACCCGACCCCGGCGGTCGGTGGCCCGCTGCTGACCGGCGAGACCAAGCAGAAGGACAATTCCGCGGTCGAAGCCCGGGACGACGTGCTGGTGTTCACCGGCGAGCCGCTGGCCGCGGAGCTCGACGTGATCGGCGACGTGTCGGCGACCGTCCACGTACGCACCGAACTCGGCGACGCCGACGTGTACGTGCGGCTGTGCGACGTCGACACCGCCGGGGTCTCGCGCAACGTCACCGACGGGATCCTGCGGCTGCGGCCGGGCGTGCCGGCAGCCGATGAGGACGGCATCGTCCGCGTCGAGGTGGAACTGGACCCGACCGCGTATCGCTTCCGCCGCGGCCACCGGCTGCGCGTGCAGGTGGCCGGCGGCGCGTTCCCGCGGTTCGCCCGCAACCACGGCACCGGCGAGCCGGTCACTTCGGCCGTCGCGGGCAAGCCGAACCGGTTTGAGGTGTTCCACGACGAAACCCGGCCCTCACAGGTGGTGCTGCCGATCTTCACCCCGTGACCGATCGCTGATGGGTGGTGAGCCGCCCGTCGTCGTGCAGTACGTGCAGCAGCAGTTCCGGTGGCCGGCCGAAAGTCACCGGGCCGCCCTCGGCCCAGTCACGATCGGAGCCGGGTTCGCCCGGCAGCAACGAACCGGAGACCACGCCGGGGGCGATCCGGAGCGGGATTCCGGCGAAGGTCGTGGCGGCGCCGGTGTGCACGTGCCCGCACAACAGCGCGGTCACCGTGGGATGCCGTCGCAGCACCTCGGCGAGCCTGTCCTCGCCGGTCTGACGGATCCGGTCGACCGGCGGCACACCCACTTCCACCGGCGGATGGTGGCAAGCGACCATTGCCGGTCCGTCGTGGCCGGAGAGCACGGCGTCGAGCCAGCTCAACGTTTCGTCGGCGAGGTATCCGGCACCCTGACCGGGGATGGTCGAGTCGCAGGCGGCGATCAGTACGCCGCCTGCCTCGATCGCCGTGTTCACCGGCTCGTCCCCGGCGTGCCCGCCGAGCAGGGCCTCGCGAAACGGGCCGCGCGCGTCGTGATTTCCCGGACAGGCCACCACCGGCGCCGTGTGCTGCATCAGCTCCGCCGCGCGCCGGTATTCCGCGGGCAGCCCGTGGTCGGCGAGGTCGCCGGTGACGAGCACCGCAGTCAGCGGGATCTCGCGCAGGTACCCGAACACGGCGGCCGCGCGAGCGTCGGCGCGTTCCCCACCGTCGAGGTGGAGGTCGGACAGATGCGCGAACATCCGCATTGCGGTCAGCTCCTTTCCAGCAGCGCCAGGGCTTTCACCCAGTTCCGCACGAGCAGCGCGGACGCCGTGGGCAGGTCGCCCGCCCGCAATGCCTCGGCGATCCGCCGGTGCTCGCCGATGCTTTCCGCGGCCCGCGAAGGCCCGCTGAGGTACCGCGACTCGTAGCGCTTCAGCAGCGGTTTCGTCTGCTCGATCAAGCGCAGCAGGTGCGGGTTCCCGCAGCGGGACAGCAGCAGCGCGTGCCATCGATTGTCCATTTCGGACAGTTCCGGTCCGGTGCCCGCCTCGGCCATCTCCTCGGCCAGCCGGTCCAGTGCGTCGGCCACCGTGGCCAGTTCGAGCGGCGGGCTCCAGCGCAGCGCGAGTGCTTCCAGCTCCGCGATCAGCGGGTACAGCCGGCGCGCCTCCGCCGGGTCGAGCGGCGCGACCAGGAAACCCCGGCCCGGCGCGGCCACCAGCAGCCCGCGGTCGGCGAGCCCGATCAGCGCCTCCCGCAGCGGGGTGCGGCTGACCCCCAGCTCGCGGGCGAGATGCACCTCGTTGATCCGGGCGCCGTCGGCGAGCCGGCCGTCGAGCACCCGGGCGGTGATCTCGGCGAGCAGATCGCCCCGCAGCGGACGTTTCGTCATGCGCCCAGTATTGCATGCAGTAACGCCGTACTGTATTCAGTTCGCATGACCCTCCCTCCGTTCGACGTCGCCCGTGCCCGAGCCGACACCCCCGGCTGCGCCGGTGTCGCACACTTCAACAACGCCGGTTCCGCCCTCCCGCCGGCACAGGTCACCGACACGGTCGTGGACTATCTGCGGGATGAGGCACTACGCGGGGGTTACGAAGCCGAAGCCGCCGCGGCCGATCGGATCGAGGCCGTCTACGCGTCGGTCGCCCGGCTGCTCAACGCCGCGCCGGAGGACATCGCGCTGACCGACAACGCGACCCGCTCGTGGCAGGCGGTGTTCTACGCGCTGTCGTTCGGCGCGGGCGACCGGATCCTCACCTCCCGGGCCGAGTACGCCAGCAACGCCATCGCCTACCTGCAGGTCGCCCGCCGGACCGGCGCCGTCGTGGAAGTGGTGGACGACGACGAGACCGGCCAGCTGGACGTGGCCGATCTCCGTCGCCGGGTGGACTCGCGGGTGAAGCTGATCGCGGTGAGCCACGTGCCGACGCAGGGCGGGCTGGTGAACCCGGCCGAGGAGATCGGGGCCGTGGCCCGAGAAGCGGACATCCCGTTCCTGCTCGACGCATGCCAGTCCGCCGGGCAGCTCGACCTCGACGTGACCCGGCTCGGCTGCGACGCGCTGAGCGCCACCGGCCGCAAGTACCTTCGCGGCCCGCGCGGCACCGGATTCCTGTACGTGCACCCGCGGCTGCGCGACCGGCTGGAGCCAGCGACGCTCGACCTGCATTCGGCTACCTGGACTTCACCCACCGAGTACGTAGTCGACCCGACCGCCAAACGCTTCGAGGTGTGGGAACGCGATTTCGCCGCCGTACTCGGCCTCGGCGCCGCAGTGGACTACGCGCTCGACTGGGGCCTGCCCGCAATCGAACGCCGCGTCGCCGCCCTTGCCGCGACCATGCGGGGACGACTCGGCGAACTCGACGGGGTCACCGTCCACGACACCGGTACGCGCCAATGTGGACTGGTGACCTTCAGCCTGTCCGGCATGGCGTCCTCGGCGGTCAAGCACCGGCTGGCCAAGGCGGGCATCAACACGAGCGTCTCGAACGCGACCTCCGCCCAGTTCGACTTCACGGCCCGGCACCTGCCGAGCCTCGTCCGTGCCTCGGTGCACTACTACAACTCCACCGACGAGATCGACCGGCTGATTACGGAGGTCGCGGCTCTCGCCCGCTGACGTCACCCGATCGACGCAGTATCTGCGGCGGCCGCCGCCCCCTCCTGTACCGCGTACTCCCGTGGAATGCTGCGGCCGGGCCTGTCGAGGGGGCAGGCCCGGCGGGCAGGAAGCGACTGGCCTCCCGGGCCGGCGTGGGGGACGCCGCTCCGGGAGGCCTTTCGGGTATCCCGAGGTTCCCGGGGCCGGGACACGGAGTTTCCGGCGGCTCGGCCGATCCGGAGATCACCCGTTTGCCGCACTCCGCGATGTATCCACGGCCGATCCGGGCACCTCTTGATCATGATCACCCGCACCTGGGGGTGCGCCGGCCGGGCTTGCCGAGGGGGCAGGCCCGGCCGGCGCGCAGGTGGTTCGCTCGCCGCGGATCAGCACCACGCGACCCGGCCTCGCGCCGCAGGGCGCTCGCCCACATTCACCCGGCCGGTCACGACGGACCGGCGAGGCAGGGTCCACAAGCGGCAGGTCCACAAACGAACCCCCAGGGTCCCGGCAAAGTCGGTCGAGGACCCGTGATCAGCAGAGAGAGCCGTGGCTGCCGCGTCATCATCGCCGACACCTGCCCTCTCGATCGATTGCGCCCGGCAGTTGGGCGAAGCGGAGGTGTTCGAGATACGCGACCACCTCGCGGTGTGCCGGACCAAGGTCCGTGAAGGGGCCCTTCACAGACTCAGAGTCCGTGAAGGGCCCCTTCACGGACCTCCACGGTCGGCGAAGGGCCCCTCACGCCGACTTTGCCGACACCCTGAACGAACCCCCATCCGGCGAGCACTTCACCGTATGGGGGTTCATCCTGGTGGGCGCAGCCTCCGCCGAGGTCGCCACGACGACCCCGCCCTTGGCCTGTTCACCGTCTGGGAGGTTCATCCTGGTGGGCGCAGCAGGGATCGAACCTGCGACCGCTCGGGTGTAAACCGAGTGCTCTCCCGCTGAGCTATGCGCCCGGTCCGGCCGGTCCCCGCGAGGCCCGGCCGGGAGGTCCTCAGGCCAGTGCGGCCACGGCCTTCTTCCACGCCGCCTGGTCGCGGGCCTCGCCCGGCTGGTTGACCTCGGCGAAGCGGACGACACCGGTGGTGTCGATCAGGAAGGTGCCACGCACGGCCAGGCCCGCCTGATCGTTGAACACGCCGTACTTCCGCGCCACCTCGCCGTGCGGCCAGAAGTCCGAGAGCAGCGGGAACTGGTAGTTCTCCTGCTCGGCCCACACCTTGAGGGAGAACCCGGCGTCGCACGAGACGCCGAGCACCTGCACACCCTTGGTGTCATAGTCGCTGAACTCGTCACGCAACTGGCACAGCTCACCGGTGCAGATCCCGCTGAACGCGAACGGGAAGAACACCAGCAGCACCGGCTTGTCGCCCTGGAACTGCGACAGGGTGACCGGCTGCTTGTGGTAGTCGTTGAGCGTGAAGTCCGGGGCCTGCGAACCGACCTCGACGGTCATACCGGCGATTCCTCTCCGAGCGCGAACGTGCCTGCCCGGCCACCCTATCGTGCGCGGCGGGCGGCAGGGCAGGCGCTCAGCGCTGCTTGGCCTTCGAGGACTTCGGCGACACCAGCCTGCTGCCGAGCCAATCCCCCACGCTGATGTTGGCGGTCTGGGCGAGCCCCACCTGGGGGACCGCCTCGGCGATCTCACTCGGCTCGACGTGCCCGGGCTGGCCGGTCTTGGGCGTCAGCACCCAGATCACCCCGTTCTCGTCCAGCGGACCTCGGGCGTCGACCAGGGCATCGCCCAGATCACCGTCCCCGTCGCGCCACCAGAGCAGGACCACGTCGATGACCTCGTCGGCGTCCTCGTCGAGGAGCTCCGCTCCGATCGTCTCCTCGATCGCCGCGCGGATGTCGTCGTCGACGTCCTCGTCCCAGCCGATCTCCTGGACCACCATGTCCGGCTTGATGCCAAGCCTCTCGGCGACGCTGGTGTTGCCTGCGTCTCCCGCGGCGACCACTGCTTCCACTCCTCCAACTACGACGGAGCGCGGCGGGGAACCGCCGCACTCGGATACACGGTTGCCGATAGCGAACACTGGTGCGGCGCTGTGCGCAACCGTCCACACCGGATCTTTCGCAAGTCGTGTCGCGGCACAGTCCCCCGGACCCCCGCTGAACCACCCTCCGGAGTGCCCTCCTTTAGGGTGGGAGGAGAGAAAACGCGCGCGCGATACACCGCACGTGGGGAGTGGGGTACCCGGGGCGACTCTTGTTACCGAACAGTAGCGGTGACGGGGGACGGGCCGGGGACGACGATGGAAGTCGGCGAGCACTCCCGCCCACCAGCACGACCAGCTACAAGGAGACCCCTTGGCCCCGCAGAACGACGGCGCCTCCGGCAAGGAGACCCCGGCTCGCGTACGCGTCATCCGTGACGGACTCGCGGCGCACCTGCCCGACATCGATCCGGAGGAGACCGCCGAGTGGCTGGACTCCTTCGACGAAGCGCTGGCCCGGGGTGGCCGGCAGCGCGCCCGTTACCTGATGCTCCGGATCCTGGAGCGGGCCCGGGAGCGCAACGTGGGGGTCCCGGCGCTGACGTCGACCGACTACGTCAACACCATCCCCACCGAAAACGAGCCCTGGTTCCCCGGCGACGAGGAGATCGAGCGCCGTTACCGCCGCTACATCCGGTGGAACGCGGCGATCATGGTGCACCGGGCACAGCGGCCGGGCGTCGGCGTGGGCGGGCACATCTCCACCTACGCCTCCTCCGCCGCGCTGTACGAGGTGGGGTTCAACCACTTCTTCCGCGGCAAGGACCACTCCGGCGGCGGCGACCAGGTCTACTTCCAGGGCCACGCCTCCCCCGGCATGTACGCCCGCGCGTTCCTCGAAGGACGGCTGTCCGAGCAGCAGCTCGACGGGTTCCGCCAGGAGTACAGCCACGCCGGTGAGGGCGGCGGCCTGCCCTCCTACCCGCACCCGCGGCTGATGCCGGAGTTCTGGGAGAACCCGACGGTCTCCATGGGCCTGGGCCCGATGAACGCGATCTACCAGGCGCGGTTCAACCGATACCTGCGCGACCGCGGCCTCAAGGACACCTCCGACCAGCACGTGTGGGCCTTCCTCGGCGACGGCGAGATGGACGAGCCGGAATCGCGCGGGCTGATCCACGTGGCCGCGGGTGAGGGCCTGGACAACCTGACCTTCGTGATCAACTGCAACCTGCAGCGCCTGGACGGGCCGGTGCGCGGGAACGGCAAGATCATCCAGGAGCTGGAGTCCTACTTCCGCGGCGCGGGCTGGAACGTGATCAAGGTCATCTGGGGCCGGGAGTGGGACGCGCTGCTGTCCGCCGACCGCGACGGCGCGCTGGTCAACCTGATGAACGTGACCCCGGACGGCGACTACCAGACCTACAAGGCCAACGACGGCGCCTTCGTCCGTGAGCACTTCTTCGGCCGCGACCCGCGAACGAAGGAGCTGGTCAAGGACCTCTCCGACGCCGACGTCTGGAACCTCAAGCGCGGCGGGCACGACTACCGCAAGGTGTACGCGGCGTACAAGGCGGCGATGGAGCACCACGGCCAGCCGACGGTGATCCTCGCGCACACCATCAAGGGCTACGGGCTCGGCCCGTCCTTCGAGGGCCGCAACGCCACGCACCAGATGAAGAAGCTCACGCTCGACGACCTGAAGCTGTTCCGGGACGCACAGCGGATCCCGATCAGCGACGAGGAGCTGGAGCGCGACCCGAAGCTGCCGCCGTACTACCACCCTGGCCCGGACTCGCCGGAGATCCAGTACCTGATCGGCCGCCGCCGCGCGCTCGGCGGGTACCTGCCCGAGCGCCGGCCGAAGGCGGCCAAGGCGCTGGTGCTGCCCGGCGACAAGATCTACGAGGGCATCCGCAAGGGCTCGGGCAAGCAGGAGGTCGCCACCACGATGGCGTTCGTCCGGCTGGTCCGCGAGCTGGCCAAGGACTCCGAGATCGGCAAGCGCGTGGTGCCGATCATCCCGGACGAGGCACGCACCTTCGGGCTCGACTCGATGTTCCCCACGGCCAAGATCTACAACCCGCACGGCCAGACCTACACCTCGGTCGACGCGAGCCTGATGCTGGCCTACAAGGAGTCGGAGAAGGGCCAGCTGCTGCACGAGGGCATCAACGAGGCGGGCTCCACCGCGTCGTTCACCGCCGTCGGCACGTCCTACGCCACGCACGGCGAGCCGATGATCCCGATCTACATCTTCTACTCGATGTTCGGGTTCCAGCGCACCGGCGACGGCCTGTACGCGGCGGCGGACCAGATGGCCCGCGGGTTCGTGCTCGGCGCCACCGCCGGGCGCACCACGCTGACCGGTGAGGGCCTGCAGCACGCGGACGGGCACTCGCTGCTGCTGGCCGCGACGAATCCGGCCGTGGTGGCCTACGACCCGGCCTACTCGTTCGAGATCGCGCACATCGTCAAAGATGGCCTGCGCCGGATGTACGGCGACACCGGGCCGGACGGCAACGGCGAGAACGTGTTCTATTACATGACCATCTACAACGAGCCGTACCAGCAGCCGGCCGAGCCGGAGAACCTCGACGTCGACGGTCTGCTCAGGGGCCTGTACCGCTACGCCGAGGCGCCCGCGGGCGACGGCCCGGAGGTGCAGATCCTGGTCTCCGGCGTGACCATGCCGGACGCGCTGAGGGCGCAGCGGCTGCTGGCCGAGGATTGGGGCGTGCGGGCCGCGGTGTGGTCGGCCACGTCGTGGGGTGAGCTGCGCCGCGAGGCGGTCGCGGCCGACCACGACAACCTGCTGTACCCGGGCGACTCGCCGCGCGTGCCGTACGTCACGCAGAAGCTGTCCGGGGCGGCCGGGCCGGTCGTGGCGGTGTCGGACTGGATGCGTGCGGTGCCGGACATGATCCGCCCGTGGGTGCCCACCGACATGCTCACGCTCGGCACGGACGGGTTCGGCTTCTCCGACACTCGCCCGGCCGCGCGGCGCAAGTTCCTGGTGGACGCCGAGTCGATCACCGTCGGCGCGCTGTCCGCGCTCGCCGCGCGCGGGGAGTTCGACCGGGCTCGGGTCGCCGACGCCGCCCACCGCTACCGGATCGACGACGTCACGGCCGCCGGGCCGCAGACCTCGGACTCCGGCAGCGCGTAAGCACCGGCCAGAATGCTGTGAAGGGGCCCTTCACGGACTCTGAGTCCGTGAAGGGCCCCTTCACAGCCATCGCGAAACGGTGACCTGAGGAAGGGTGATCGAGCGTGCCCCAGCGCCGCCTGCCCCGGCCGAGCGAGCTCAAGCAGATCCTGCGGCCGAAGCCGATCGTGCTCGACCCGACGGACCGGCGGCTCGGCGCCGCGCACACGATCGCCGATCTGCGCACGGCCGCGCGCAAACGCACTCCGCGGGCGGCGTTCGACTACGCCGACGGCGCGGCCGAGCTGGAGGACAGTCTGCTGCGGACACGGCAGGCCTACCGGCGCGTGGAATTCCATCCGAACGTGCTGCGCGGAGTGTCCGATGTAGACACCAGCACGGAGATCCTCGGCGAGCGCGCGGAGCTGCCGTTCGCCTTCGCCCCCACCGGGTTCACGCGGATGATGCAGCACGAGGGCGAGTGCGCGGCAGGCCGGGTGGCCCAGCGCAACGGCATCCCGATGAGCCTGTCCACCATGGCCACCACCTCGATCGAGGACCTCGCCGCGGCCGCGCCGCACGCACGCAAGTGGTTCCAGCTCTATGTCTGGCGAGACCACGGCGCGGGCGAGGACCTGATGAACCGGGCTTGGGAAAACGGCTACGACACGCTGCTGCTGACCGTCGACACCCCCGTCGCGGGCGCCCGGATGCGCGACGTGCGCAACGGTCTCACCATTCCCCCGGCGCTGACCCTGAAGACCTTCGCCGACGGCGCGCTGCACCCGGCCTGGTGGTTCAACCTGCTCACCACCGAACCGCTCAGCTTCGCTTCACTGAGCCATTTCGACGGCACCGTCGCGCAGCTGCTGGAGAAGCTGTTCGATCCGACGCTGGACTACGACGACCTCGACTGGGTCCGCCGCACCTGGCCGGGCAAGCTCGTGGTCAAGGGCGTGCAGAACGTGGACGATGCCCGCGAGATGGTGCGCCACGGCGCGGACGGGATCGTGCTGTCCAATCACGGCGGCCGTCAGCTCGACCGCGCACCCACGCCGATCGAGCTGCTGCCCCCGGTACTCGACGCCGTCGAAGGCGCCGCCGAAGTCTGGGTGGACACCGGCATCCTCTCCGGCGGCGACATCGTGGCCGCGCTCGCCCGCGGTGCGGACGCGGTGCTGATCGGCCGCGCCTTCCTGTACGGCCTCATGGCGGGCGGCGAACGCGGCGTACAGCGTTGCGTGGACATCCTGCGTACGGAGCTGATCCGTACGATGCAGCTGCTCGGCGTCCGCCGGATTCAGGATCTGCGCCCTTCGCACGCGACACTTCGCTGACCGGCGAAGGCTCGGCGGCCTAGGCCATTAGAGGGAACCCGGCAGCGTTCCCGTATCCAGTGACGTTCATCACGTCTCTTACCCGACGGTACGACGAAGGGGGACGCGATGATCACCGAGCTGAGCGGCCGGGCACTCGCGATGCTGCGCGCGGTCGCGGCCGGGCGCGCCGAGCTGACCTGCAGCTGTGAACCGGATCTGCGGGTGGACGGCCTGCCCTGCTGCGACCAGCCGGCGGCGCACGCACTCGCACGGGATGGCCTGATCCGCGCACACGACGCGGTCGGGGCCGGGCAATGGACCCGGGCCGAGCTCACCGACGACGGCCTGCTGGCACTCGGCCTGCCGCGCGCCTGCTGAATTCTGCTGATCGTTGCCGGACGGAAAGCCTTGCCCGGCAACGATCAGTGTCCAGCGCGGTCCGCCGCCGTGGTGACCTGCTCCGGCGCGCGGACCCGCCGGGCCGACCGGCTCCAGCTGATCCAGCCGTGCACGACCAGCCCGGCGAAGACCAGGTAGATGGCGGCCGAGAAGTACAACCCGGAGCTGATCTGCAGGGGTACGCCGATCGCGTCGACCACCAGCCAGACACCCCAGAACTCGACCAGCCCGACGCCCTGCGCGGCGAACGCGACCAGCGTGCCGACGAAGATCGCGGCGTCCGGCCACGGCGCCCACGAGGCGTCGAGCGACTGGAGCGCGAGCGCCATCGCGACCGTGCCCGCGGCGAACGCAGTCACCATCGCGGCCCGCTCGGTCCAGCGGCCCGTGCGCACGACCACGCCGTACACCGGATCAGTGCGCCGGTGCCAGGCCCACCAGCCGTAGAGCGAGATGAGCAGGATGGCGATCTGCCGCCCGGCCAGCCCGCCGAGGTGCGCGGAAGCGTAGACCGAGAACAGCAGCACGGTCGCCGCGACCTGCACCGGCCAGGTCCAGAGCGTGCGCCGTTCGGCGAGGAACACCACGGCCAGCGCGAACAGCTGACCGGCCAGCTCCGCGATCGAGATCCACTGGCCCAGCACGGTCACCCCGTGGTGCAGCAGGAAATCCACGTCCGCCCCTTCCGTCCTACGGACGCCAACATCCTGCCCGGCAAGACCATTCCCGTGAAACCGTGCGGTGACGGGCATTCCCGCCTCGCGGGACGGCCGGAGGTCCGGCACCTGCCCTGGGCACCGGTCCTCCGCCGGGTCACCGCCCGTCGGGATTGAATCCGGACGGCGATGTGGGCGGCTCCTCCGTACGCCCGCCTGCTTCGCCCTGTGGGTACGCGGCGGTCGGGGCCTCGTGGGCACCCGCTTTTGCCGACGCGGCAACCGGTTCACCGACCTCGCCACGGGCCCCGTCACCGGAGCCGATCTGGCCCTGCAGAGCACCGAGCCAGCCGCCCCAGCGTTCCTGCGCGGGCTTGATCAGGCCGCCACCGAAGCCGACGACCAGCACGCCGGCGACGGTGGCGAGCACCGCGATCAGCACCGGCCCGGTCACCGTGGTCGCGATGTTCACCTGACCCAGCGCGGCGATGATGCCGAACGCCATGATCAGCCAGTAGGCGATCGTGGCGAGCAGCCGTCCGGCGGGACGGGCGGCCAGCGCCGAGGCGGCCATGTCCCGCACCACCTTGGCGATCGCCGCGGCCACCACGATCAGCACCAGCGCCACCAGGATCCGCGGCAGGAACGCGATGATGTCGTTGAGCAGCGAACTGACCGGATTCGACGAACCGAACACGCCGAACGCCAGCTGCAACGCGATCAGCAGAATGAAGTAGTAGACGAGTTTGACCAGCAGCAGGCCCGGATCGGCATTCGCCTGCCGCAGCATTCCGGTCAGCCCGGTCTTCTCCACCAGCCGCGCGAAACCGAGCTTTCCGAGAACGATCTCGAGCGCCTTGGACACGGCTTTCGCGATCAGCCAGCCGATCAGCAGGATGATCAGAAAACCCACGAGTTTCGGGACGAACGTGGCCACCAGATTCCAGGCCTGCCCGAGTCCGTCCTTCAGTTGCTGACCCACGTCGGCTCCCTTCGCCGTGTTTCGGCCGTGGACGCAGAAGAAGTACCCAGCGGGAGAGAGTGCGGTGCGCCACGATCGAGTGAGACGACTGGCCGAGAAGATCAATCCCCGCCATACTTGTCCTACCGGTGGGGACCGGGGAGACGAGGCCGTCCGGCGCAGCGAAAACCGCAAGCGCCGGGCGGCCTCGAGCATTTCCGCACCGAAATTCGCCGGGGTATCGCTTTCGCGGACCGGCGCACGGACTCGTTTTTCCGCTCTGGCCGCCGCCGATGCGCCGACAGCCGGACCCGCGATCTGCGCCGAACGGAGCACGAAGGTGCCGGATGGCGAGGACAAATGGTGGATTGGCCGGACATGGCCCGGCCAATCGCGCATTTCGGACATTTGCCGATCGGGACGGCCCGGGCAAGGGAGCAGGACGGGATGCCGGGAGTCGTCGCGGGATACCGAATGTCCGGTACCCGGACCAAGCCAGCGGCACCGGGTGACGCGGGGTGCCGAGCGTCCAGTACCCGGATCAAACGAGCAGCATCGGCGCCGGGCGACGGAAGTACCGAACGTCCGGCGCCCGGACCAAACGAGCAGCACCGGGCCGCCGCCGGGCGACGCGAAGTCCGAACATCCGGTACCTAGACCAAACGAGCAGCACCGGGTGACGCGAGGGACCGAACATATCCGGCCGCGTCAAGGCAGCCTGTGAGCTGGCCGGTCTGCCGCTCGGCCCGACGCGGACCCCACTGCGGCCCATTTCCGCCGAGGCGCGAGCAGCTTCATCGTCTGCTCGACGCGGCGGGCCTCCGGGTCGGCCAGCATCCGGAACCGGCCACCACCGCAGTCGAGCGAAACCGTGCGCAGCGGCCACCTGGACCCGGCCACCGAATCACTCCTCCGGGACGCCGGACCGAAACACCGCACCGGAACCCCCGAACGCAGACCGGCCACCCCGCAGCAGCGAGGTGGCCGGTCCGGGTGAAGCGCGTCAGGCGGCGCGCAGGGCGTCGCGGAGTTTGACCTTGGCGCCGGTGCGCATCACCGCGTTGCGGTAGATGCGCGCGGCCAGCCAGATCAGCGCCGGGATCAGCAGCACCACCAGGCCCACCGACACCACCGCTTCCCACACCGGCACCCCGCCCATCGACAACCGCATCGGCATCAGCGTCGGGGCGAAGACGGGGATCACCGACAGCACCTCGGCGAGACGGCTCGACGGATCCGAGGGCAGCACCGAGATCCCCACCACGTAGCCGGCGATCACCAGCAGCAGCGCAGGCATCGTGGCCCCGCCGACGTCCTCCTGCCGGGACACGAGCGCGCCCAGCGCGGCGAACACGACCGCGTACATGAAGAACCCGAGCAGATACCAGACGATCAGCCACACCACGGTCCCGACGGCCGCGGACACCGAGATCGTCAGCACCCCCAGGCCCAGGCCGGCGACCAGGCCGACCACCCCGATCGCGAGCATCTGGATCAGCCCCACCACGCCGATCCCGAGCACCTTCCCGGCCATCAGCTGCCACGGCTTGACGGTGGACAGCAGCAGCTCGACCACCCGGGAGGTCTTCTCCTCCACCACCCCCTGCGACACCATCTGGCCGTTGAGCATCAGCGAGAAGTAGATCAGGATGCCCGCGACGATGCCGAGGATCAGCTGCTGGCTGTCGTAGTCGTAGGGCTTCTCCAGCGGCGGCAGCTCGTCGATCGCCGCACTCGCCGTCGCCCGCTGCACCACGGCCGGATCCTGGTGCAGCGAACGGATCGACTGCTCCAGCGCGACCTGCCGGGCCAGCACACCGAGGGTGTTCGCCAGCTTGGCGTCCAGCGTCTTCTTCGCCTGGACGTGCACCTGCCGCGCGTCCTGCACCAGCAACGCGTCGAGCGAGCCGTCGCGCAGTTTCGCCACGCCGGTCGCCTGGTCGGGCACCTGCTCGGTGGCGACCTTCTGATCGAGCGACTTCGCGGTCTCGACCAGCGGCGCGGACAGCGGGGCCGCGGCGGGCACGTAGCCCACCGTCGCGTCCGCCGAGCCGCCCCCGCTGATCAGTTTGAACACCACGGCCACCGCGACCACCATGAGCAGCAGGACCAGCGTGGTGATCCGGTAGGCCTTCGACCGCACACGGGTGCTGATCTCCCGCGAGGCCACCAGCCCCACTGCGGACACCGGGCTCATCCGGACATCGGGCGCGCTCACGCAGCCACCTCCTGGTGCCCGCTCACCACGGAGCGGAACAGATCGGTCAGCGACGGCTGTTTCCGGGTGAACTCCCGCACCGGACCGGTGGCCAGCGCGGCTCGCAGCACGGCCTGATCGTCGCCACCCTCGCCCAGTTCGAGTTCGGTCACGTCGCCTTCGCGGCCGAGCACCCGTACCCCCGGCAACGCGGCCGCCCAGTCCGGTGGCGCGGCCGGGGCGTCAACCAGCAGCCGGATCGCCCCGCCCGCGCCGGAACGCAGCTCCGGCACCGAACCGCACGCCTCCATCCGGCCATTGCGGACGATGCCGATGCGGTCGCACAGCCGTTCCACGAGATCGAGCTGGTGACTGGAGAAGACCACCGGCACGCCCTCGGCCGCCTTCTCCCGCAGCACCCCGCTCATCACGTCCACCGCCACCGGGTCGAGACCGGAGAACGGTTCGTCCAGCACCAGGATCCGCGGCTCGTGCACCAGCGCCGCGGCCAGCTGCACGCGCTGCTGGTTGCCGAGGCTGAGTTTCTCCACCTCGTCGTCGCGGCGCGCGGCCACGCCGAGCCGTTCGGTCCACTTTCCGGCGGATGCCTTCGCCTCGCCCGCGGCCATCCCGTGCAGCCGGGCCAGGTAGGTCAGCTGCTCCCCCACCTTCATCTTCGGGTACAGGCCGCGTTCCTCCGGCATGTACCCGATGTGCCGGCGGGTCTCGTGCGTGATCCGCTCCCCCGCATAGCGCACCTCGCCGGCGTCGGCGCTCAGCACGCCGAGAGCGATCCGCATGGTGGTCGTCTTGCCCGCGCCGTTGCTGCCCACGAAGCCGAACAGCTCGCCGGGCCGCACGTCGAACGTCATCTGCTGCAGCGCCACCACGGCGCCGTACTGCTTGGAGATCCCGTCGATCTCCAATCCGGGCTCAGCCATCGCCCGCCCCCTTCACTCGGCCTGGAGCGGTGCACTCCGCTCCAGATCGAGATGGTAGGGATGTTCCGGCCCGCCCGCCCGCGTTCCGCGGTTATGAGTCCGCCGGCGACAGGTGCGGCCCCGTAGGATCGGGCCGACATGGCTGAGACGAACGGCGGGCGCCAGGTGCCCAAGCACCACGGGCTGTCCGCGAAGACCCTGCGCAGGCTGGAACATGCGTCCGGACGGCTGGCGAGCGCCAGCGTCGCGGCCATGGAGCAGCGGCTGGTGTGGTTCGGCAGGCTGTCCGCCGACCAGCGCGCCAGCGTCCTGCTCATCACGCAGACCGGCGCCTCCGGGTTCGTCCGCTGGCTGCGTGATTCCAAGGAAGCCCTGAAGCTGACCACCGAGGCGTTCCGCGACGCGCCCGCCGAACTGTCCCGCTGGATCAGCCTGCGCCAGGCGGTCGGCATGGTCCGGCTGGCGATCGAGGTGTTCGAGGAGGAACTCCCGGAGTTCGCCGCGAACGAGACCGAACGCGCCGCGCTGATCGAGGGGATCCTGCGCTACGGCCGGGAAATCGCGTTCGCCGCGGCCAATTCCTACGCCGCCGCGGCGGAAATCCGCGGTGCCTGGGACGCCCGGCTGGAGGCACTCGTCGTGGACGGCATCGTCCGCGGGGACGACGAGGAGGCGGTGCTGTCCCGCGCCGCCGCGCTGGGCTGGGATCCGGCGGGAGCGGCGACCGTGCTGGTGGGAAATCCGCAGTCGGACGACGCGCCCACGGTGGTGTTCGAGGTGCGCGCCCGCGCCGCCCGGGTCGGCCGTCCGGTATTGCTGTCGGTCCAGGGCTCCCGGCTGGTGCTGGTGATCGGCGGGACCACCGAGGGCGGGCCGAAGGAGCACGAGATCCTCACCCGGATGTCCACCGTGTTCGCCGACGGACCCGTGGTGGCCGGCCCGACCGTGCCCACCCTCGCCGAGGCGCACCACAGCGCGGCCGAAGCGCTGTCCGGATTGCGAGCCGTGGTCGGCTGGCCCGGCGCGCCCCGTCCGGTGCGGTCCGCCGATCTGCTGCCCGAACGGGCGCTCTCCGGCGACCCCGGCGCGGAACGCCTGCTCGTGGACCAGATCGCCCGGCCGCTGGAGGAGGCGGGCGCGGCGCTGCAGCGCACCGTGGAGACCTATCTGGACAACGGCGGGGTCCTGGAACGCTGCGCGCAGGCGTTGTTCGTGCACCCCAACACCGTTCGCTACCGGCTTCGCAAGGCCACCGACGTGACCGGCCGCAACCCCACCGACCCTCGCGACGCGCTGGTCCTGCGGATCGCGCTGACGGTCGGGCGATTGGCCCGCAGCCGCGGGCTGTGGTGACCGACTTCACGGCGAGCGCTGGTTGAATCCCACAAGGCTCATGAGCTAAGAACCAGGATCTCTCCCGGGTCTTTGGAGGTATCCTCCAATAACCTCGCACGGACTTGGTGACCGCCCGCATCTGAAGACCCGGCCACTCCCGTGGTCTCATAGACACCGTGACAGCTGCAGTCCTCTCACCCGGCCAGGGTTCCCAGGCCCCCGGCATGCTCACCCCGTGGCTCGAGCTCGACGGCGCCCGCGCGCGGGTCGAGCAGTGGTCCGACCGCGCCGGGCTCGACCTGCTCCGGCTCGGCACGGAGGCCGGCGCCGAGGAGATCCAGGACACCGCGGTCGCGCAGCCGCTGATCGTCGCGCTCTCCCTGCTCACCGCGCAGTACCTGCCGCTGCCCGACGGCGCGCCGGTGGCCGGGCACTCCGTGGGCGAACTGGCCGCCGCCGCGATCGCCGGCGTGCTCTCCCCCGCCGACGCGGTCGCACTGGCCGCGGTCCGCGGCGCGGAGATGGCCAAGGCCTGCGCGCTCGAACCGACCTCGATGGCCGCGGTGATGCTCGGCGATCCGGACGAGGTCACCGCCTGGCTCGAAGGACAGGACCTGATCGCGGCCAACCGCAACGGCGCGGGCCAGATCGTGGCCTCCGGCGCGGCCGCGGCGATCGAGCGGATCGTCGCCGAACCCCTTGCCGGCACGAAGATCCGCGCCCTCAAGGTGGCGGGGGCCTTCCACACGCCGTACATGGCGCCCGCGGAAGACGCCCTGCGCGAGCACGCCGCCGGCCTCACCCCGGCCGACCCGGTGCGCCCGCTGCTGTCCAATGCCGACGGTGAGGTCGTCACCAGTGGCGCGGAATACCTGCGGCGGCTGGTCGCCCAGGTGACCCGCCCGGTCCGCTGGGACCTGACCATGGCCGGGCTCGCCGCGCTCGGCGTGACCCGCACCGTCGAACTCGCGCCCGCGGGCACCCTGACCGGACTGGTCAAGCGGCAGCTCAAGGGCGTGGTCACCACTACCACCGCGCTGAAGTCGCCGGCCGAACTGGCCGCGCTGCGCGAGGAGGACGCCCTGTGACCGACCGTCCCCGCCTGCACCAGACCACCGGCCCGGCCGCCACCCGGATCCTCGGCTTCGGCAGCCACCAGCCGGACCGGGTCGTCACCAACGACGACCTGTCGCAGCTCATGGACACCAACGACCAGTGGATCCGCGAACGGGTCGGCATCATCGAACGCCGGTTCGGGGAGAAGGACGAGACGCTGGTCGACTACGCGGTCGCCGCGGGTGCCGCCGCCCTCGCCGACGCCGGGGTCGAGCCGTCCGAAGTGGACACGGTGATCGTGCCCAACTGCACCATGCCCTCGCAGATCCCGAACGCGGCGGGCCAGATCGCCGCGCGGATCGGCGTCCCGGAGCCGGGGGCGTTCGACCTCAACGCGGCCTGCGCCGGATTCTGCTACGGCCTCGGCCTCGCCTCCGATCTGGTGCGCGCCGGGTCCGCGCGCAAGGTGCTGGTGATCGGTTCGGAGAAGCTCACCGACTCGATCGACCCGACCGACCGGGCGAACGCGATCATCTTCGCCGACGGCGCGGGCGCGGCGGTGGTCGGCGCGGCCGACGAGCCCGCCATCGGCCCGGTGGTGTGGGGCAGCGCGGGCGATCTGGCCGGCCTGATCTATATGCGCGATCACCGCTACATCTACCAGGAGGGCCAGTCGGTCTTCCGCTGGGCGACCACGCAGATCGCGCCGATCGCGCTGCGCGCGCTGGAGGCCGCCGGGCTGGAGCCCGCGGATGTGGACGTGCTCGTGCCGCACCAGGCGAATCTGCGCATCGTCGAATCGATCGCGAAGAAGCTGCGGGCCAAGGGCGCCCGCGAGGACCTGGTGGTCGCCGACGACATCAGGTACTCCGGCAACACCTCGTCCGCCTCGATCCCGATGGCGCTGGACCACATGCGCAAGGCGGGCACCGTGCACCCCGGCGACGTGGTGCTGGCGGTCGGCTTCGGAGCCGGGCTGTCCTATGCCGGGCAGGTCTTCGTCCTGCCCTGAGTGGATACTTCCCCGCGGGCGCCGTGCCCGCGGGGTGGACCTGTGGAAGAACCGAGAAGGGAACAACACCGATGGCTGAGAAAGCTGAGAAGCCCGAGATCCTCGAAGGCCTCGCCGAGATCGTCGAAGAGGTCGCCGGGGTCGCCAAGGACGACGTCGCCGCCGAGAAGTCCTTCGTGGACGATCTCGACATCGACTCGCTGTCCATGGTCGAGATCGCCGTGCAGGCCGAGGACCGCTTCGGCGTCAAGATCCCGGACGACGAACTGGCCAACCTCAAGACCGTGGGCGACGCGGTGAACTACGTGGCCGCCAACGCGAAGTAAGACCCTCTTCGCATCCGGGCCGGGACGTCCCGGCCCGGTGCCGACTTCGGGGAGATTCTCCATGAGCAACATCGACGTCGTGATCACCGGTATGGGGGCCACCACCCCGCTGGGCGGGGACGTCGCGTCCACCTGGGACGGCCTGCTGGCCGGCCGCAGCGGGGTCCGCCCCCTGGAGGCCGACTGGGTCGAGGAGCTGGATCTGCCGGTGCGGATCGGGGCCACGCTCGCGGTCGAGCCCACCGAGATCCTGCCGCGCGTGCAGGCCCGCAGGCTCGACCGCTGCGAGCAGGTCGCCCTGATCGCGGCCCGGCAGGCCTGGTCGGACGCCGGATTCGCGCCGCAGACCGACGAGCACACCGACGTCGAGCCGGAGCGCCTCGGCGTGTCCCTCGGCACCGGTGTCGGCGGCCCGGTCACCCTGCTGAACCAGAACGATCTGCTGCGCCGGCACGGTCTGCGCAAGGTGTCGCCGCTGACCGTGCCGATGCTGATGCCCAACGGGCCGGCCGCGCACGTCAGCATCGACGTCAAGGCCCGCGCCGGCGTGCACTCGCCCGCTTCGGCCTGTGCCTCCGGTGCCGAGGGCATCGCGACCGGCTTCGAGATGATCCGGTCCGGGCGGGCCGACGTGGTCGTGGCCGGCGGCGCCGAGGCGTGCATCCACCCGATCACCCTCGGTGGCTTCGCGCAGGCGCGCACGGTGTCCACCCGCAACGACGACCCGGCGGCCGCGTCCCGGCCGTTCGACGTCAGCCGGGACGGCTTCGTGCTCGGCGAGGGCTCGGGCGTCGTGGTGCTCGAACGCGCCGACCGGGCACGGGCCCGTGGCGCGCGGATCTACGCCAGGCTGGCCGGCTACGGGATCACCTCGGACGCCTACCACATCACCGGCAACCACCCGGACGGCATCGGGCAGATCGCCGCGATGCGTGCGGCGATGACGATGGCCGGGCTCTCCCCCGCCGACATCGGCCATGTGAACGCGCACGCGACGTCCACTGTGGTCGGTGACATCGGCGAGGCGGCCGCGATCCGGACCGCGATCGGCGACCACCCGGTGGTCACCGCCCCGAAGGGTGCGCTGGGCCACCTGGTCGGCGGGGCCGGTGCGGTCGAAGGCATCGCCACGGTGCTGGCCCTGGCCGAGGGCGTGGTGCCGGCCACCCTGAACCTGACGGAGCTCGATCCGAAGGTGCAGCTCGACGTGGTCGCCGGGGAGAACCGCAAGGTCGAGCTGACCGCGGCGATCAGCAACTCGTTCGGGTTCGGCGGGCACAACACCGCGCTGCTGTTCACCCCGGCGTCCTGAAGCCGGCCCGGTACCGCGAAAAAGGGGCGGCCCTGCCACGGTGGGAGGGCCGCCCTTTTCGCGTGGGGTCAGCAGCGTTCGTGCTCGACGCCGGAGCCGGACTGCACGATGTCGATCCGGTATCCCCCGCCTTCGATCCGCATCGGCAGCTCGAGCCGCCAGCGGATGCACGGGTACTGGAAATTCGCGGGCGCCTCGTTGATCGACTGGGTACTGGTGAACCCGACGAGCACGCTCAGCGAGTCGTCCGCCGCCTCTTCGATCCGGTAGACCAGGATGCTGCCGTCCTTGGTGGACCGGAACTCGGTGTGCCACGCACTCTGCGAGGTGTTCTGGATCCGGGCCGTGGTGACCGTCTGGCGCCACAGCGCGTAGTTCTTCGCGTTCAGCGCGTCGAAGTAGTTCTGCAGCACCGCGAGCACGGCCTGGCCGGCCGGATGGCCCGCCACGTCCGGGGTGATCTCGACCCGCCCCGAGCCGGGCTCGCTGTGCGAACCGGGCGAAGTGGACGACGGCACGGTGATCGGCAGGACGCCGGACTGCACGTCGTCCGCGCTGGTGTGGTAAAGCTCGCGGGCGACCAGCCCCCCGGCGACGGTCACCGACAGCACCACGACGAGCACGGGGATCAGCCATCGCTGGCGGGACGGCGATTGGGCGCTCACCCGCGTGAGGGTACCGCGCCCGGATCACCCCACCTGGTGCAGCCAGGTGACCGGGGCACCGTCGCCCGCGTGCCGGTAGGGCTCGAGCGCCTCGTCCCAGGCCGCGGCGAGCAGTTCGTCCAGCTTGTGCGCCAGCGATTCACCACCGCGGGTCATGGTGACGAGCGCACGCAGCTGGTCCTCGCCGACCACGATGTCGCCGTTCGCGCTGGTCCGCCCGTGCCACAGGCCGAGGCCGGGCGCGAAGCAGAAGCGCTCGCCGTCGACGCCGGCACTGGGTTCCTCGGTGACCTCGAAGCGCAGCATGGGCCAGGCCTTGAGCGCGGCGACCAGCTTGCCGCCGGTGCCCGCGGGCGCGCGCCAGCTGCATTCGGCACGCAGCTGTCCGGGACTGGCCGGCTGTGCCGTCCACTTCAGCTCGGCGCGGGCCCCCAGGGTGCCCGAAATAGCCCACTCGACGTGCGGACATACCGCAGACGGCGACGAGTGGACGTACACCACGCCTCGGGTGTTGCCACGGGTGCTCACTGCTGACCTCCGCTTGTTCGACGAGGGACGTCTTCCCCTACGACCTCTCGAACTGCGCAGGCGCCCGGCCACCGCGGTTACCCGACTGTGTAGCACATTCTGCACCCCTGCAGTGCCGTTTGGCCACACGAACCCCACAAGTCGCAGGGGAACCCCCTTTGAGGTGAGGCACGCCGACGCGCGCTCGCATACCACGTCACGGGCGGCCCGCCGCGCTAGCGTGGGGCACCGAAATGGACTGGTGAGGAGGGGATCCGGTGCGACTGGTCCGACTGGGACAGCAGCCCTCACGGGTCGCCGAGGACGTCCGCGCCGCGCTCGCCTCCCTCGGCCGGGGGAGCACCGTGATCGGCGGCGTCGCGTTGATCGGCGCCCGACCGGCGGACGAGCGTGCGGTGGAGGCGGTGGTGCTACTGCCCACCGGCGTGCTGATCGTGATCGGGGTCGATCTGCCCGATCCCGCGCTGCGCCTGGAAGCGCCGCTCAGCGGCCCGTGGAAGGCCGACGGCTGGCCGCTGGTGCACGGCGACGACGCGATCAACCCGGCCACCGAGGCACTCGACCTCTCCCAGGACTGCGAACGCCGGATCGCGGAACTGGGCGGCGGCCCGGTCGGCACGATCCTCGCGGTCGGCCCGTACGTGGAGACCGTCGAGCAGCCCCCCGGCGATCTGGCCGGCCCGGTCCGCGTCCTGCACCCGAGCCCGACGACCATGCTCGCCGCGACGGTCTCGCTGGCCACCGCCCGCCACCCGCGCTCGGTGGACCAGGTGCGGGCGCTGCTCGCCGCGCTCGCCCCCGGCCTCCCGGACCTGTCCGACGAAGCCCTGCTGGGCGAGGGCTTCGTCCGCTTCTCCGACGACACTCCGGCTCCCGCGGAGATGCTCGGCACGGTGCCGGGGCCGGCTGTCTCGCCGGAGTCCGGGCGGGGTGCGGCCGAGGAGCCGGATGCGGCTGTGCTTGCCGCTGCCGGAGGGGCGGCCGTTTCCGGCGCCGTCGGAGGAGCTGCTGCGTCGGGAGCTGCCGTTTCCGGGGCTGTCGGGCGGGATTCCGCCGAGGGGTCCGGCCGAACTGCCACCGCGTGGACTTCCCGGCGGATCGTCACCGAGGAGGAGGACACGGCTGCCGGGACTACGGTGGGTGTGCCTGCGGTGACGGGGAATGCTGCTCCGGCTGCGGCGGTCGTACCCGGCCAAGGTGGCGCCGGGATGTCGGAGATGGCTGCGGCGGCGGAAACCTCCGTTGGGGAAACCTCCGGTCAAGCGGCGGCGGAGTCGGCGGCGGTTTCCCCGGTCGCGGATGATCCGGTTTCGGAGCCTGACAGGGTGCCGGAATCGCTGGGGGGTCCGGCTGCGCCGCGGAGAGCGGTCGCTTCCCCGGCCGAGACCATCGCTCCGGAGAGCGTGGGCGATTCTGCAGGTCCGAACCCCGGCAGCGCAGCAGGACCCGCTACTTCCGCGGACCCCGGCGACTCCGTGACCGGACCGTGGCCCGGCCAGTCGGGCGACTCCGGGGATTCCAGCAGCCCCAGCGATTCCCGTGGTTCCGACGATCCCGGCAACGCCGAGGCGCACAAGCCCCGCGTCGCCTCGGGGCCGCCGCCTCCGCCGGTGGCCCCGGCGATCTGGCCGGAGCCGGGCGAGGAAGACGACCTGGCCCTGCTGTCCGAGACTCCGGCCGAGCCGGGGGGACGGATCAACGGGAAGACGCCGTTCCCGGCGGTCCAGCCTGGGGTTGACGAAAGTGCCCGGCCGGCGCCAGTCGCGCTGGAGGAAACGGACGCAATGCCACCGCCGCCGGACGAGCCCAAGACGACCAAGACGAGCCGGTGGGTGCCGCTCGGGGCGATCGCGTTGCTGGTGGTGCTCGCGGTAGCCGCAGTGGTCGTCGCGACCGGCGGGGGCAGCAGCGGGGAGACGGCCGCGCCGCCGCCCGTCAGTAGTGCGCAGCCGGTGCGCACCACTGCTCCGGTCAGTATTGCGCCGCCGAGCAGTGTGGTGCCCAGCCTGAGTTTCGACGCACGGGCGAACAGCGCCGATCAGCGCTGTGCCTCGCACGCGTTCGGGGACGTGCAGGGCAGTCTCCAGCAGACGAGCTGCTCAGGCGTTCGCCGTGCCAGTTTCACCGCCGAGGTGGACGGCCGGGCCGCCGCGGTCACCGTCGCCGTGGTCGAGTTCCCGGGTGCCGCGCAGGCCGCGCACTTCAAGGAGATAGCGGACAACCCGGGCGGCGGCGGGATCCTCGACGTCGCCTCCGAGACCGGCACATGGCCCGGCGCCGTTCCGCAGTTCGAGAATGCCGCCTACGTCAGCCGGATCGAGGGCACGGGGGTCCGTCTGGTGCAGGCGGTCTGGACGCCGGGACCGTCCACTTCGGACGACCCCGGCCTGGTCCGCGCGGCGAAGGGCGCGCTGGAGCTGCCGCTGACCTCCTGAGCGGCTCAGAGCCCGTACGCCTCCAGCAGCCGCAGCCAGACCTCGCTGATCGTGGGGAACGCCGGTACCGCGTGCCACAACCGGTCCAGTGGAACCTCGCCGACCACGGCGATGGTCGCCGAGTGCAGCAACTCCGAAACGTCCTGACCGACGAAGGTCACGCCGAGCACCACGCCGCGTTCGGTGTCCACCACCATCCGGGCCTTGCCCGCGTACCCGTCGGCGTGCAGCGAAGAGCCGGCGACCGCGATGTCGATGTCCACGACCCGGTCGGCGGAATCCTCGCGTGCCTCGGTCAGCCCGACCGAGGTCACCTCCGGATCGGTGAACACCACCTGCGGCACGGCGTGATGGTCGGCAGTGGCGCTGTACCGGCTCCACGGCTCGGTGGAGACTTCCGCACCGCGTGCCCGGGCGGCCACGGTGTCACCGGCGACGCGCGCGCCGTACTTGCCCTGGTGGGTCAGCAGCGCCCGGCCGGTCACGTCGCCCGCCGCGTAGAGCCAGCCACCGTCCACTGCGGACACCCGGCCGCTCTCGTCCACCGCCAGCGGGCCGCCGGCGGGCAGGCCGAGCACGTCCAGGCCGACGTCGCCGGTGGCCGGTGCCCGCCCCGTGGCGACCAGCAGCTCGTCCACCACGAGTTCCGTGCCGTCGACCAGCGTCAGCGCAGTGCCACCGTCCACAACGGACACCTCGCGCAGGCCGGACGAGGCATGTACCCGCACCCCGGCCTCCCGTAGCCCGTCGAGTAGCAGGTCACCGGCGAAGTCCGGCAGCTTCGGCAGCGGCCGCGGGCCGGTGATCACCAGGTCCACCCGCGCGCCGAGCCGGGCCCACGCCTGCGCCATCTCGACGCCGACCACGCCGCCGCCGAGCACGCCGAGCCGAGCGGGCACCTCGGACGCCGACGTCGCCTCGCGTGAACCCCACGGCCGGATCGCGTCCAGCCCGGGAATCGGCGGCACCCGCGGGACGCTGCCGGTGCACACGATCACCGCGTGCCGCGCGGTGATCACCTGATCATCGCCGACGGTGACCTCGCGTTCCCCGGTGACGCGCCCGTGCCCGCGGATCGGTTCGATGCCCGCGCCACGTGCCCACTCGACCTGCCCGGTGTCGTCACCCTTGCCGGTGAACCAGTCGCGGCGCGCGAGCACGGGGGCCGCGTCCAGCTCGTCCCCGATCGGCACGCCGGGCATCCGCTTGGCCGCGGCGAGCAGATTCCCCGGGCGCAGCAACGCCTTGCTCGGGATGCACGCCCAGTAGGAGCACTCCCCGCCGAACCGCTCGTGTTCGACCAGCGCCACCTTCAGCCCGCCCATCGCGGCCCGCTCGGCAGCCACCTCACCCACCGGGCCCGCACCGATCACCACGACGTCGAAAGTCAGTTCCGCCATACGCCCAGGGCACACCACCGGAGTGGATCACGCAAGCGCACCCAGCTGTGAAGGGGCCCTTCACGGACTCTGAGTCTGTGAAGGGCCCCTTCACAGACCGAGCTGCCGCCCGTCGGAATGCCACGGCGGGTGGTGGTAGCGCGTGCTCAGCAGCGCGCGGTGCCGGGCGAGTTCGGCGGAGGTGGGTGGACGAGGGGCGAGCGGGCCGAGCAGCTCGGCGGCGACGGCACGGACCACGGTCTCGATCTCACCGCGCGGCAGCCGGACGCCGTGGTCGGCCAAGGACGCGACCGGGCTGCGGTGCGAGTCCAGGGGCTTCGGATCCGGCGGCGGACCGGTGAGGTAGGCGCTGACACGCGCCGCATCGGTGTCGACGAGCAGCGTCGAGTGCGCCAGCAGGCCTTCCTTCGTGCGGAAAACCGCGAACCCGCACAGCTTCGTCTCGCCGACGAACACGCCCCGATCACCGAGCCGCGGCAGCAGCCCGAACCGTTCGACGACACCGGTCATCAGCCTGCCGAGCATCTCCATCGGCCGATCCGCGGGGCCGGGCAGCACGAGCGTCACGTTGAGGTTGCCGGGATCGTGGAACACCGTGCCGCCGCCACTGGCGCGGCGCAGCACCGGCACCCCGTCACGGACGCAGTCGGCCACCCGGACCTCCCGGGCGATCTTCTGCCCGCGCCCGACCACGACGCACACCGGGTTGCGCCACAGCCACAGCAACGGCGCTGCCGGAGCCTCCCGCAACAACGCCTCGTCGAAGGCGAGGTTCTCGGCCGGACCCGCGAACTCGGCCCGCACATCCGACCCACCGCTCATAGGGTTTTGAGTTCCTCCACGATCTCGCCCACCGACGATTTCGCGTCGCCGAAGAGCATGCTGGTCTTCGGATCGTAGAACAGCTCGTTGTCGATCCCGGCGAAGCCCGAACTCATCCCGCGCTTGAGCACGATCACCGAGCGGCTCTCGCTGACCTGCAGGATCGGCATCCCGTAGATCGGCGAACCCGGATCGGTCCGCGCGGCCGGGTTCGTCACGTCGTTCGCGCCGATCACGAGCGCGACGTCGGTCTGCGCGAACTCGGAGTTGATCTCGTCCATCTCGCGCAGCTGCTCGTACGGCACGTCGGCCTCGGCAAGCAGCACGTTCATGTGCCCCGGCATGCGGCCGGCCACCGGGTGGATCGCGTAGGAGACCTCGATGCCCTTGCTCTCCAGCAGTTTCGCCATCTCGCGCACGGCGTGCTGCGCCTGTGCCACGGCCATCCCGTACCCGGGCACCACGACGACCTTGCTCGCGTAGGCCATCTGGATCGCGGTGTCCGCGGCGCTCGTGCTGCGCACCGGCCGGACTTCACCGGACCCGGACCCGCCGCTCGTGACCGCGGTGCCACCGCCGAACCCGCCGGCCACGATCGCCGGGATCGACCGATTCATCGCTTTCGCCATCAGGTTGGTGAGGATCGAACCCGACGCCCCGACGATCATGCCCGCGACGATCAGCGCGGTGTTCGACAACGCCAGCCCCATCGCCGCCGCGGAAAGCCCGGTGAACGCGTTCAGCAGCGAGATCACCACCGGCATGTCCGCACCGCCGATCGGCAGCACCACCAGCACACCCAGCAGCGCGGCCGTGACCAGCAGCCCGATCATCAGCACCTCGCCGTCGCCGCCCGCGGCGATCACCACCGCACAGGCCAGCGCGGCCAGCAGCACCAGCACGTTCAGCGGCTGCTGCACCCTGCCGAGGGTGACCGGGCGGCCGGTGATCAGCTCCTGCAGCTTGCCGAACGCGATGTTCGAGCCCCAGAACGAGATCGAACCGATCAGCGCGGCGAACAACGAGGCGATCGCGACATACCGCGGCTCGTGCGCATACGCGTCGGTGTTGCGGAACTCGACCCACGCGATGAGCGCGACCGCACCGCCGCCGACACCGTTGAACAGCGCCACCATCTGCGGCATCGCGGTCATCTTCACCTTGCGCGCGGACGGCACGCCCACCAGCGCACCGATCGCGACGCCGAGCACGATCAGCGGCCAGTTGCCCATACCCGGGGTGAGCAGTGTGGCGATCACCGCGATTCCCATGCCCGTGGCGGCGATCCAGTTGCCGCGCACCGCGGTACGCGGACCGGTCAGCCCCATCAGGCCGTAGATGAACAACGCGAACGCGACGATGTAGAGAACGGCGACGAGCTGCGTCACTTCCCGGCCTCCTCATCAGCGTCCGGAGCCGGCTTCTTCCCCTTGAACATCGCCAGCATCCGGTCCGTGACAAGGAATCCGCCGACCACGTTGATCGTGCCGAAGGCGATCGCGATCACCAGCAGCACCTTGTTCAGCACCCCGTCCACGCCGAGGCCGAGCACGATCAGGCCGCCGAGCAGCACGATGCCGTGGATCGCGTTGGTCCCCGACATCAACGGCGTGTGCAGGGTGTTCGGCACCTTCGAGATCACCGCGAAGCCCACGAAACCCGCGAGCACGAGCACGGCCAGGTTTTCCACCAGGGTCACGACTCGCTCCCTTCCCGGCCGGCCACGCAGGCACCGGCGACGACCTCGTCGGAGAAGTCCAGCCGCAGCTCACCCTCCTTGGTCACGAGCAGTTCCAGCAGCTCGGTCACGTTGCGCGCGTACAGCTCGCTCGCATGCGCGGGCATCCCGGCGGGCAGGTTGAGCGGCGCACTGACCGTGACGCCGTACGCCACCACGTCTTCGCCCGGACGACTCAGCGCGCAGTTCCCACCGGATTCCCCGGCCAGGTCGAGCACCACACCCCCGGCGGGCATGCCCTGCACCGCTTCCTCGGTGACCAGCGTCGGTGCTTTGCGTCCGGGCACCAGCGCGGTGGTGACCACGACGTCGAACTTCGTGATCGCTTCCGTGAGCCGACGCTGCTGCTCCGCGCGTTCCTCCTCGGTCAGCTCCCGGGCGTAGCCACCTTCACCTACCGCCTCGATGCCGAGGTCGAGGAACCGCGCGCCGAGCGAACGGACCTGTTCGCCGACTTCGGGCCGTACGTCGTAGCCGGTGGTCTGGGCGCCCAGCCGTTTCGCCGTGGCCAGCGCCTGCAGCCCGGCCACCCCGGCGCCCAGCACCAGTACCTTCGCCGGGGGCACCGTGCCCGCCGCGGTGGTGAGCATCGGGAAGAACCGGGTCAGCTTCTCCGCCGCCAGGAGCACCGCCCGATAACCGGCGACGCTGCTCTGCGAGGACAGCGCGTCCATCGCCTGCGCACGGGAGATCCTCGGCACCGCTTCCATCGCGAACGCCCGGATGCCGGCCTTCTCCAGTGCGGCAATACCGTCCGGATCGCCGCGGGGATCGAGAAATCCGATCAGCAAGGCGCCCCGCTTGAGCTTCGCGATTTCCTCCGCGGCCGGCGCGGCGACCTTGACCACCACGTCCGACTGCCAGGGATCGCCCAGCTCCGCACCGGCCTCGGTGTACGCGTCGTCGGTCAGCTGCGCACCCGCGCCCGCCCCTCGCTCGACGATCGTGGTCAGGTCACGTTGCGCGAGCCTCGGCACCAGCTTCGGCACGAGCGCGACCCGGCGTTCGCCGGGCCGGGACTCGGTGACCACGCCGACCGTGAGCCGGCTTCCGTCTTCCGCCACGCGACCTCCTCGACAGTGAGGATCATCGGACGTGCCAGGTCTACCACGCGCCGGGCAGCCGCCCTAGTCATCGCGATCAGGTTGACCTGGCCGGCGGCTGCCAATACGGCACCCCGAGCAGGATCATCCGGAGCCGCTTCTGGGCCATCTGCCGGATCCGCTCGTCCGCCCCGGTGTCCCCGGGCCGGGTCTCCAGAAGCTCGGCGAGACCGGCGACTGGTTCACCGACCTGATCGAAATGCGCGAGGCCGCGGCCCGCGCCCGCGCGGACTCCCCCGGCCGGGAGGACCCGGATCCCCGCTGAGCCGCCGCCGGGCCGGAATGCGCCCGGCCCGGATTCGCAGGGGGTCCGGCTTTCCGGCCCAGCCCGGATTTCCGGAAGTCGACCGGTTTCCGGAAGTGGTTCTTCCCGCCACGCCGCCGCACCGGCACCGACAGGGTCCCGGCAAGGTTGGTCGAGGGGTTCGAGATGCGCGACCACCTCGTGGTGTGTGCCGGGCCGGTTTCGGGTCTGTGAAGGGGCCCTTCACAGCCTCAGAGTCCGTGAGGGGCCCCTTCACGGACCTCCGCCCGGCTGTTCAGGGCCCTTCACACCGACTTTGCCGACACCCTGCGGCACCGACGCCCCAGCGGCCCGAGTCCTCAAGCGACACCCCGCCCGCCGTCCCGGAACGGGGGTTTCCCTACCCGGGAGGCAGGTAGTCCCGGTGGTCCCACCACTGCGGGCACGGCAGACTCGGCAGGGTGAGTGCCCACGCCAGCCGCGTTTTTCGGCAAGCTCCGCCTGCCGCCATCGGAGGGGCACAACCGGCGGGTGCCCGCCGTGCTCCGTTACCTCGATTCCTGAGCCCTACGCTGAAGCCCATGTACTCCACCGAGATCGAGGTAAGCACCGGCCACAGCGCGGTGGTGCACGACCTGACCCGCGAGGCCGAAGCGTTCCTGCGTGACGCCGACGCCACCGACGGCCTCCTGCACGTGTGGGTACCGCACGCCACGGCCGGGCTCACCGTACTGGAGACCGGCGCGGGTAGCGACGACGACCTGCTCGCCGCCCTCGACGAGCTGCTCCCCCGCGACGACCGCTGGCAGCACCGGCACGGCAGCGCCGGGCATGGCCGTGACCACGTGCTGCCCGCGCTGATTCCGCCGTACGCGAGCGTGCCGGTACTGGGCGGGGTGTTGATGCTGGGCACCTGGCAGTCGGTGTGCTTGGTGGACACGAACGTCGACAATCCGGTGCGCCGGGTGCGCTTCAGCTTCCTCGCCGGGTGAGCGCCGCGTCGGTACCATCGTCGAGCGTGAGGACGCGCGCGCACCGGCTGGTGCTCTGGGACATCGACCACACGCTCGTGGACTACACCGGGCTCGGCAGCATCTGGTACGCCGCCGCGCTCGCCGGCGCGACCGGAGTACAGATGCACTCCCGGCCCCACTACGGCGGGCACACCGAGCTGGCGATCAGCACGGAAATCCTGACCCTGCACGGCATCGAGGCCGACGAAGCGACGATCCAGCAGCTCTGGCGGGAGCTGATCGCCGCCGTCGACCGCGACGCGGCCACGCTCGCCGGAAAGGGCCGGGCGCTCGACGGGGCAGCGGCCGCGCTCGCCGAGTTCGGCGCCCACGACGGGATCGTGCAGACCCTGGTCACCGGCAACCTGCCGGAGATCTCCCGGCACAAACTCGCCGCGTTCGGTCTCGACACGCATCTGGATCTGGAGATCGGCGGCTACGGCTCGCTGTCGGCGCGCCGCTCGGACCTCGTCCCGCACGCCGTCTCCGCCGCCGCGGACAAGCACGGCATGAAGTTCGCCCCGGAGGCCGTGGTCGTCATAGGGGACACCCCGGACGACGTACGCGCCGCGCTGGACCACGGTGCGATCGCAGTGGCCGTAGCGACCGGCGGCCACCCCGCCACCGAACTCGCGGACGCCGGGGCGCACACCGTACTGCCCGATTTGACCGATCTCGCCGCCGTCCGCGCGGCGGTACTCGGCTGATCGCCGGAGGGCGACCCCTGTTCCGCACCTCCCCGATCCGCTCTGCCCGGGTAAGACCGGCATTCGCGCAGGTGAGAGCGAACTATGTCATCGATCGTCACCCTCGTGGCCAGACCGGGGTCCTCCCCCGGTAGCACACCCTTAGGGGCAGATGTCGCCCCGTCGATGGATGCCTCGATCGCGCGGCCGGTACAGACTATGGACCATGACCACCGCAACGCCGGCCGGGAAGACCGCCGACGGTGCCGGTACGAGGGGACACGAGCGAGCGCTCGGCAGGTTCGCCGTGCTGTGGCACCGGCTACCGTTCACCACTGTCGTGGTGCTTGCGATGCTGATCGTGGGCTTCGCCAGCGGTTCGCTCTGGCAAGCCGCCGAGCACCAGGGCGCCTTCCCGTACTACGCCTACGGGCTGCCGTCGATGGAGAACGGCCGCTGGTGGACGATGGTGACCGGGCCGTTCTTCGCGTTGCGACCGTTGTTCTACCTTCCGATGACGGGCACCTTCGCGCTGCTGGCCGGGATCGCCGAATGGAAGCTGGGCACCCGGCGGGCGATGGCGGTCACCATCGGCGGCCAGGTGGTCTCCACCGTCGCCGCCCTGCAGTTCCTCGAACTGTGCCGGAACTCCGGCTGGGAGTGGGCGGACCGCATCGCGACCACCCTCGACGTCGGGTTCTCCGGCGGCACGCTGGCCGCGATCGCGGTGGCGAGCGCGGCCCTGCGCCATCCGTGGCGGCTGCGGCTGCGTGCCGGGCTGTGCGTGTACGCCGGGGTGGCCATCATGTTCGTCGGCAACCTCGCCGACCTGGTGCACTTCTTCGCCCTCGTCGTCGGTCTCCCGCTCGGCCACCGGCTGGCCGGGTCGAACCGGGCGAAGGACGTCCGCATGACCAGCGCGCGCGAATGGCGGTTCCTCGCCTGCGCCGGGCTGGTGCTGCTCACCGTCGCCGAGATCGTGATGTGGCTGCTGCCCGACGACGGCCCGTTCGGTTCCGCGGACGAGGTCTCCCTCTCGGGGCTGGAGGTGCTGGCGCTGTGCCTGGTCGTGGTGCCGATGCTGAACGGGTTGCGCCGCGGTTCGCGGTTCGCCTGGCGGTGCGCGGTCGTGCTCAGCGCCGCCGCGGTGGGGCAGGTGGTCGTGGTCGGCGGCGTGGTGGCGGTCACCAGGGTGTTCCATGCGGACTTCGACGACCACGGGCTCGCGCTGTTCTTCGTGGACAATCTCCTGTGGACATTCGAGCTGGTGCTGCTGCTGTCCGCGCTCAAGGCCTTCCGCACGCCCTCGCGGCGCCGCTGCCGCAAGCTGTTCCGGCCCGGCCCGGACCCGGCGTTCGCCCGGCTGCTGCTGGGGCGCAACGGCGGCAGCACCCTCTCGTGGATGACCACGTGGCCGCACAACTCCTACTTCGTCGCCTCCGACGGGGCGTCCTACCTGGCCTACCAGCGGCACGCGGGTGCCGCGGTGGCGCTCGGCGATCCGGTCGCCCCGGACGGCTCCGGGGAGCGCACGCTGCGCGAGTTCGCCACGATGTGCGAGAACACCGGGCTGGTGCCGTGCGTGTTCTCCGCGACCGCCTCGGCCGTCGCGGTGACCAGGGAACTGGGCTGGCAGCACGTGCAGGTCGCCGAGGACACCCTGGTGGACCTGGAGAACCTGCAGTTCCGCGGCAAGGCCTGGCAGGACGTGCGCACCGCGCTGAACCGGGCGAAGAAGGACGGGATCGAGTTCCGCCTGGTGCGGCTGGCCGAGCAGCCGCCGGAGATCCGCGACCAGGTGCGGGAGCTGTCGAAGGAGTGGATCGGCGAGAAGGGCCTGCCGGAAATGGGCTTCACCCTCGGCGGGGTGGACGAGGCGATGGACCCGGCCACCCGGGTCGGGCTGGCCGTGGACGCCGAGGGCGTCGTGCACGGGGTGACCTCGTGGCTACCGGTGCACACCGGCGCGGGCACCGTCGGCGGCTGGACCCTCGACGTGATGCGCCGCCGCGGCGACGGGTTCCGCCCGGCGATGGAGTTCGTGATCGCCTCGGCCTGCCTCGCCTTCCGCGAGGAAGGCGCCCGGTTCGTGTCGCTGTCCGGGGCGCCACTCGTCCGCAGCCGGGAGCGCACGCAGAGCCGGGCGGTCGACCGGATGCTCGACAAGCTGAGCACGCTGATGGAGCCGTACTACGGATTCCGCTCGCTGCACGCGTTCAAGGCGAAGTTCCAGCCGCGGCACGAACCGCTGTACCTGGCTTTCCGCGATGAAGCGGATCTGCCCCGGATCGGTCTCGCGCTCGGCCGGGCGTACCTGCCCAACGCCGGACTGAAGGACTTCGCCAAGCTCGCCCTGCGCCGTCAGCGGACCGGCGGCGGGGTCGAGGACCACTCGGGCGCGGGGACTCCGCAGTAGCCGCGCTGGCTTGGGGCTCGGGGTTCGCCACGGCTGTGGAGGTGGATCCCACGCCGGTGGACATAACTCGCGTGGAGTTCGCCACCAGCTCGGAGGCTGGTCTCACGCGAGTGGGCAAGGCTCGGGCAGGACCAAGGCAGGTTCACCACCGACTCGGAGGCTGATCCCACGCCGGTGGGCAAGACTCGGGCAGGTTCACCACCAGCTCAGAGGTGATCCGGTGCAGTGGGCAGTGCTCGAGCGGGGCCAGGACAGGTTCACCACCGACTGAGAGGCGAACCCGTGCGGGCGAGGCTCGGCGGTGTCGGCACTCGGCGACAAATCGCGGTGGCTCCAGCACAGCCGTCTCCGCCGCAGCCAGCTCCATCCGACAATCTGGTCACCCACGTGCAGGGCCTAGATCACCAGCCCGCAATCCGCAGGACCCGCGCCTGCACGCCCCCGCTACGGAGCCCCACCCACCGGCGGACCCGGACAAACCAGCATTGCCGCACCCGCGTGCGCAGGTGCGGCAACGGAAACCCGCTCCGGATCAGGCGCGGACCAGCTTCGTCAGGTGGCCGACCACCGCGTCGACCGCGATTTCCTCGCGTTCGCCGCTGCGGCGGTCCTTCACCTCGACCAGCCCGTTCGCCAGGCCCCGGCCGACCACCAGGATCGTCGGCACGCCGACCAGCTCCGCGTCCGCGAACTTCACGCCCGGCGTGGACTTGCGGTCGTCCAGCAGCACTTCGAGACCGGCGTCGTCGAGGTCCGCGGCGAGCTTCTCCGCCCCGGCGCGCACCGTGTCGTCCTTGCCCGCGATGACCACGTGCACGTCGAACGGCGACACCTCGCGCGGCCAGATCAGGCCCGCGCCGTCGTGGTTCTGCTCGGCGAGCACGCCGACCAGCCGGGACACCCCGACGCCGTAGGACCCCATGGTGATCCGGACCGGCTTGGAGTCCGGGCCGAGCGCGTCCACCTCGAACGCGTCGGTGTACTTGCGGCCGAGCTGGAAGATGTGCCCGATCTCGATCCCGCGCGCGGCGACCAGCGTGCCCTGGCCGTCCGGCGAGGCGTCGCCTTCGCGGACCTCGGCGGCCTCGATCGTGCCGTCCGGGGTGAAATCGCGGCCCACGACCAGGTCGAGCACGTGGTGATCGGGCTGGTCGGCGCCGGTCAGCCAAGCCGTGCCCTCGACCACCCTGGGGTCGACGAGGTAGCGGATCCCGTTCTCCTGCAACGACTTCGGCCCGATGTAACCCTTGACGAGGAAGCGGTTCTTCGCGAAGTCCGCCTCGTCGATCAGCTCGACCTCGGCCGGTTCGAGCGCGGCTTCCAGCCGTTTGAAGTCCACCTCACGGTCGCCGGGCACGCCGACGCCGAGCAGTTCCCACTCCTTCGCGCCCGGCTGGCGGGTCTTCACCAGGACGTTCTTGAGCGTGTCCGCGGCGGTGAACTCGCGGCCGAGCCCGGCGGCGTTGAAGAACGCGACGAGCGTTTCGATGGTCGGCGTGTCCGGGGTGTGGTGCACCTGCGCCTCGGGCAGCCCGTCCAGCGGACGCGCGGGCGGCACGGGAGTGACCACGGCCTCGACGTTCGCCGCGTAACCCGATCCGGTGCTGCGTACGTAGGTGTCCTCACCGGTCTCGGCGACCGCGAGGAACTCCTCCGACGCCGACCCGCCCATCGCGCCCGACGTGGCGGCGACGATCACGTACTCCAGGCCGAGCCGGTCGAACAGCTTGATGTACGCGCCGCGGTGCGCCTGGTAGGACCGCTCCAGGCCCTCGTCGTCGAGGTCGAAGGAGTAGGAGTCCTTCATGACGAACTCGCGTCCGCGCAGGATGCCCGCGCGCGGCCGGGCCTCGTCCCGGTACTTCGTCTGGACTTGGTACAGGATCACCGGGAAGTCCTTGTACGAGGTGTACTCACCCTTCACGGTGAGCGCGAACAGCTCCTCGTGCGTGGGGCCGAGCAGGTAGTCGGCGCCGCGGCGGTCCTTGAGCCGGAAGAGGTTGTCGCCGTACTCGGTCCAGCGGTCGGTGGCCTCGTACGGTTCGCGGGGCAGCAGCGCGGGGAACTGGAGTTCCTGCGCGCCGATCGCGTTCATCTCCTCGCGCACCACCTGCTCGATGCGCCGCAGCACCCGCAGCCCGAGCGGGAGCCACGAGTAACCACCCGGGGCGACCCGGCGGACGTAGCCGGCGCGGACCAGCAGCTTGTGGCTGGGTACCTCGGCGTCCGCCGGATCCTCGCGCAACGTGCGGAGGAACAACGACGACATCCTGGTGATCACTGCGGACTCCCTGCACTGAGCGGTGCTCTAGACGTTTGGCACAGAGTAGTCAACCCCCCGGCCGCGACGCATGCGGGTTATCCGCGGCTGCCGGATTCTGTCGGTCCCCGGAGCTAGCCTGTCCGGCATGACACTCGAACTGCGCATGATCACCGTCGACTGCGCCGACCCGCGTGCACTGGCAGCCTTCTGGACCGCGGCACTGGACGTACGCGTGGCCGCCGACTACGGCGGGTTCCTGATGCTCGAACAACCGCCCTCGGGCGGGCCGGTCCTAGGGTTCCAGCAGGTCCCCGAACCGCGCACGGGGAAGAACCGGCTGCACGCCGATTTCACCGCCTCCGACCGCGCGGCCGAGGTGCGGCGCCTCGTCGGCCTCGGCGCCACGGAACTGGACCAGCACTCCTTCCCCGGCTTCGCCTGGACCGTCCTGGCCGACCCGGAAGGCAACGAGTTCTGCGTCGCGGAGCACGGCGCCCCTTGAGCAGCGAACCCACAGCCAGCAGTCCGTAATCCGATGGAATTGGACCTCCCCGAAACTGGTGATCATGACGCACACCGAATCGGTCACGACCCGGCCCGATGCCACTGCGCGGCCAGATCGCCCCGGTCACCGGAGTCAACCGCCGCGCGGGAATCGGCTATGCCATTGCCCGGCGGCTGGCCGACTCAGGCGCCAGCTGTCCTGCATCACCACAGCGAGCAACCCTGGGGCGCGGACCCTGAGGGACCGGAGAGCATCGCGACGGACGTGACCGGTGCGCCGGCCGGCCCCGACACCCGCGTCCACCACACCGGACTCGACCTTGCCGAGTCCGACGCACCCCAGAGACTGGTTAACACCGCCGTCGACGCGTTCGCGCACATCGACATCGTCGTCTGCAACCACGCCCGCAGCGGGGGTAACGCCGACTGGGCGTCCTGGACGCGGCCATGCTCGACGCGCACTGGGCCGGTCAGCACCCGATCGACAATCCTGCTCACCCGAGCCTTCGCCGCCCGGCACGACGGCCGCCCCGGCGGGCGAGTCACCTTCCTGACGTCAGGACAAGACCTCGGCCCCATGCGCCACGAAGTCGCCTACGCCGCCGGCAAAGGCGCGTTGGCCTCCATCACCCGCACCCTGGCCGACCACCTCGCCGACCGGGCCATCACCGTCAACCCCGGCCCCGCCGACACCGGCTACGCCCCGCCCGACGTCCACGAAGCCGTGCACCAGCACTTCCCGCAGGGGCGGTGGGGCGTGCCGGACGACCACACCGACGACGCCGCCTGGATAACCGAACAGACCATCAGCACCGAAGGAGGCTTCCGCCGCTGGAACTGAGCCACACACGGGCCCCTACTCGAGCGCGCCCGAAGCAGCAACGAGCGCAGCGGCCAGGCGGGCACGATGACCGGGACGGAGGTTGACCTGCGGTGCGCCGTCCGGGCCGCCGGTCACGAAGCTCAGCACCCGTCCCCGGCCGACGAGATCGATGGCGGACAGCGGCGCACTGCGCGCGCGTTCCCCGGTCCGGGCGCGGATCGCGATGTAGAGTTGGTGGATCGCGGCTCGCTCGGCGCGCATCAGCAGGCGCAGCTCGTCCGCCTGGTCGGAGATCTCGGCGAGCGGGTCGTCCGCCCCGAAGTCATGACCGGCGTCGTCGTAGTGCGCCTTCGGCACGGACAACGACCGGATCCGAGCCGCCGGGTAGGTGGGCAGCGCGTCCACCAGGCTTTCGATCACCTTCGCCGGCCGGATGGGATCCAGCTGGATCACCTCGTGATCGGTGATCAGCCGGATGGCGTCCCGTCCGGAATCCGCGGTCAGGGACGCCCCGCTCTCGTGCTCGCCGACGTAGTGGCAGTTGCTCCAGGCGTACGCCTCGCGCCGGGCCGTGGCAAGAACCGCCAGCGTGGCCCGATAGCGCGGCGCGAGCAGGCCGTCCGCGTCGGCCAGACCGAGGCGGGCAAGCACCCCGAGCGCGCGTTCCCGCAGCGCGGCAGTGGCTTCGCCGGTCCGATAGGTCTGGTCCGGGTCGACGACAACCGGGAGCGCGCCGAGCCCGGCCAGCTCCCAGGACACCAGAAACACCGGCCGGAACAGCCGCACCGGCTGTTCGATGACGTTGGTCGGCATTGGTTCAGCCCCCGATCGTCGGGGGCGTGGGCGGCAGCCCGGTCCGCGGATCCACCAGCCGCTCGCCGTCGCCGTCGGTCAGGCTGAGCACGGAATCGTCGTCCACGCCGTACTTGCGCTGGTGTTCCTTGTCGCTTTCACCCTTGCCACCAGCGGGCGCCACACCACCCACGACCGCCCCGCCACGCGCCCCGGCGAGCCCACGACCCGCTTCGCGCAGGCTCCCCTCTGCGCCGGCACCCGATCGGGCGCCACCGCCAGGTGCACCAGGCCGCCCGCGACCGGCCGGTCCACCGGGTTTGCCCGGCCCAGTGGACGTGCCACCCCCGAATCCGCCAGACCACGACGAATCGCCACCGGCGCCAGTCGCCGAACCGGACACCGGCAGCGCAGGCGTCGAACCGAACCGCTGCTCGGGTAGCAGCGGCGGCGGTGGCACAGCGCCCGCCGTTCGCATATCGCCGCCGCCGGACGGATCACCCGCCTCAGCCGACGGCCGGTGACCACTCGGAGATGCGGGCTCCTGCGGCCGAGCGAAACCTTTCGACACCGAGCCTTCGACCGGCGACTGTGGCTGCGGCGGTGGCGGTGGCGGTGGCGCAACACCACCCATGCCGGTCGGCTCCGGCTGGACATACGAAGGATTGCCAGGCCCGCTATGAGGCTTGTGCGGCGAAGGGGAGTGCCCTGGGGCTTGCGCAGCAAGCGTGATCTGGCCGTCAAAAGCAGTGAGCCGGCCGTAATCATTCTTCAAACCCTGGCCACTGGCCTGCGCCTGTTTCGCATAACCACGGTAGCGATCCAGATTCTCCTGCGCAATCCTGTTGTAGGCAGCGATCTGCTCTTCGGTGTCGGTGTCCCACGGCGTCGCGGTATCGAAGAAATTCTTGTGCGGCGGCGTCTTCGGCATCGCCTGCAACGCGGATTTCATCTGGTCGAATCCGTGCGCCAGGTCAGCCAGATTCCGCGCATTGCCAATATAAGTCTCCCCTGCCACCGCAGAAGCATCACCCAACGGCCGGATCCTCCCCCGCGCTGCCTCTGCACCATTCCCCGACCATACCGATTCCAGACCAGTACTCAGCCGCTGCACATCAGCACTGACCTCATCATGATCTTGTGCTATTTGATCCAGCGAAGTCGCGCCTTGATGCCATTCCACAGCGCCCTTGCTGGCCAGAATTCTCTCCACCAGATCCGGCGCCGGAACGGCCTGATCACCGGTATTTCCGTGCCACACGTTCGAAGCCCATTGCTCGACCTCGTTGAATTGCTCGTTCAACCATTGCACACCCTCGCCGACCCAGTCGAACATGCTCATCACGAACCCGCCTTCCGCCGCAGGTTGGTGGCGACCATGCCCGCCACCCGCGCCGCCAGCTCACACGGGTCCGCATGCGCGTCCTTCCTGGCTCGACTCAAGATCAGCCC
The DNA here is from genome assembly GCF_002564045.1 of Amycolatopsis sulphurea. NCBI lineage: Bacteria > Bacillati > Actinomycetota > Actinomycetes > Pseudonocardiales > Pseudonocardiaceae > Amycolatopsis > Amycolatopsis sulphurea. Next base: position 405,538 of record NZ_PDJK01000002.1, read on the forward strand.
CGCATCGAACGAAACGCTGTCGGCAATCCCGACGCTCACTGTGCAGATGTCACCCAGCTTGCTTTCTCTGCTGACATATCCCACGGCCGGAAAGCCCTGAATCAGCGGAAAGACCCGCCACACCGAGGTTTGTGGCTTGGCATTCCGATATACCGCACTGAGCCCCTGGTGGTCCTGTGTCACGTAGCTCACCGAGACACTGGCGTCAGCGTGCCAATCGCAGCTTGAGCCGAGACCGTCTATGGAATCCGGTTCGCCTTGGGGCACGGTGCCGAGGATTTGGGCAAGCTGGTCCGAGGTCAGCGCACTCTGACAGGGGTCGCCGGAGAGCACGGACGCCGGGAGCGGGTGATCGACTTTGGGGGCACCACTGTGCGGCAAGGCCGCTCTTGCCGAGGATGCCGGAGCACTCGCAGGGGCGGCGGCCGGTTTCGCGGAACAACCTCCCACCGCAAGAACAGCCCCGACCAAGGCAATCGATGCCCGGGGCGCCCTCACGCGAACCCCTTGCCTTCACCCGGCACCACATTCTCGACGTCGGCCCTTGCCTGATTGTCCGACGAATCGGTAATCCCGAGCGCCTGCTCCAGCCGGAAGACCAGCTCATTCGCATAGTTACACGCAAGTTCGATCTGTGCCCTGCCCGCGCCCAGCACACCGCTGTTGTGGTCTTCACCCACCATGTTCTTGTTGTAACTGTTTCCATTTGGCTCGTCAGCCGGCGGATTCATCCTAAGGGTTTTTTCCGCCGCTGAGCGCATGCTGCGGTACTTGTCGCGAACACGCCTGGCCACAACGAGCATGCTCCGCGCCTCGTCGACAGACATCGCGAACCCCGGCCCCGCACCGCCACCGGACGCTCCCCCACCGCCCGGCCGGTCGGTGATCGCAAAGCCGAGTCCTTCGAGCCACTGTGGCCCGGACGCAGGTTGAGACACGGAATTCCCCCTCCGGCTACACCCGTTGGCGCCGGCGGAGCAACCCACTCGAAAACACTCCGCCCCTGACTCAGGGTAGCGGAGGTTTCACCGAAAGATACCTTCTAATGGCGGAATCACCCCAGGGCACTCGGTCCCAACGCACATGACGGCTCCGTCAGTTCAACGGCAGCACGTAGCTATACGTGCTCTCCGCGACCCGGAACCCGCACCGCGTACAGCGACAGCGCCCCGTGGTCGTTCTCCACGTCTACGCTCAGTGCGGAGCGCTCGAAACCGGCCTTTGCGCGCCTCTTGAAGGGTGTACGCGAGCAGTGCGCTCGCGAGCCCGCGTCGGCGCGCTTCAGCGCGAGTACCGATGTAATGCACGTACAGCTCTCGTACGCCGGTTCCCTCGGCGTCGGCAGGGTGAAACGCGCTCAGCACGAACGCCTGTACGCGGTCGCGTCCCGGCGTCAGCAGAAGGAAGGACAGGTCCGCGCGGAAGTCCTTGCTGCCGGTCATCTGGTGCCGCCACGACTCCAGGGTTCCTCCATGCTGCCCCAGTGACCGGCGAAGGTGGCGTTGCGGGCGTCCAGGGTCAGTGCGTCGTAGCGGTCCTCGAACGGCGTACGCACCAGGTCATCGGGCAGGGGCGACGACGGCAACGCCCTGAGGTCCGCGCGCATCTCCACGAACGTCCGAACCCGCCGGTAGCCGGCCTGTGCGAGCACGTCGAGGTACCACCTTTCGTTCTCGTGCGCACCAGTGTGCAGTTCCAGCGGCGCGGCCGGGAAATGCCGTTCATGGACACGACGGGCCGCGACTGGGCCCCATTCGGTGAGGCGGGCGGCCACCTCGCGGGAAACCCGGGTCGGTCAGCGATTCCAGGCTCGGGGCGTGCACCGGGTCGGCCGCTGGACGCGGGGTGACCACGGCGTAGCTCACCAGCTGTGCACCGGCCCAGGCGCCGATGCTGGCCGTCGCCAGGTCCACGGCCGGCGCGGACAGCTCCTCCCGCAAGTCCTCTTCGGAGCAGAATTCGCCGATCCGATCGGCCTTCTCCGCCACCGCGTACAGCCGGGAGAGCGCGCCGGCGTCGTCGAGCGTGAGGGGGCGCCAGGTGAGGTCTATACCAAAAGGGCAGGAACCACCCCCGCACCCGGATCACCCGGCGGCTACGCTCCGGGAGTGCTGGTGCTCCTCCCCCCTTCCGAGACCAAGGCCGACGGCGGCGAAGGCGCTCCGCTCGATCTCGGCGCGCTGTCCTTCCCCGAGCTGAACCCGGTGCGCGCCAAGCTCAGCGACGCGCTGGTCGAGCTGGCCGGCGACGTTCCGGCCAGCCTCTCCGCGCTCGGTATCTCCGCCCGTCAGGCCGACGAGGTCGCCCGCAACGCGCAGCTGCGCACCTCCCCCACGATGCCCGCGCTGCGCCGCTACACCGGCGTGCTCTACGACGCGCTCGATGTGCGCAGTTTCACCCGCGCCGGGCTCGCCAAGGCCCAGCAGCGGCTCGCCGTCACCTCCGCCCTGTTCGGGGTGGTCTCGGCGACCGACCCGATTCCGGCCTACCGGCTCTCCGGCGGGAACACCGTGCCCGCGCTGGGTACCGTGCGCGGGCTGTGGAAACCGGTGCTGGAGCCGGTGCTGCGCGAGGTCGAAGGCCTGGTGATCGACCTGCGGTCGGGCACCTACGCGGCCTTCGCGAAACTGCGCCCGGACGCGGTCACGGTGCGCGTGGTCACCGAGGACGCACCAGGCAACCGCACCACCGTCAGCCATTTCAACAAGGCGTACAAGGGAAAGCTGGCCGCCGTGCTCGCCACCTCCCGCAGCGAACCGTCCACTGTGGAGCAGTTGCTCCGGGTCGTGTCGAAGGCGGGCCTGACCGTGGAGCGCACCGGCGAGCACGCGCTGGAACTGCTCACCGGCTGAGCCAGCAGGGTGTCGGCAAAGTCGGTGTGAGGGGGCGCAGACTGCGAAGGTCCGTGAAGGTCTGTGAAGGGGCCCTTCACGGACTCTGAGTCTGTGAAGGGCCCCTTCACAGACCCGAGACAGGTCCGGCGCACAGCGCGAGGTGGTCGCGCATCTCGAACACCTCCGCATCGCCTGCTGCCGGGCGCAATCGATCGAGAGGGCAGGCGCCGTCGATGGACGACGCGGCAGCCACGGCTCCCTCTGCTGATCACGGGGCCTCGAGCGACTTTGCCGGGACCCTGGGCTGAGCCCGCGTCAGGCGAACCGAGCCGGAGCGCACGGGGCAAGCAGGTCCGCCGGCACGTCCTCGCCCAGGACGAGGTCCGCGACCAGCTTCCCGGCGTAGGGCGCCAGCGTCAGCCCGGCCGGGCCGAAGCCGGTGGCCAGGAACAGCCCGGACGCCACCTGGCCGAGCAGCGGCACTGTGTCCGGCGTCGCCGGGCGGAAGCCCACGCGGGTCTCCGCGAGGCTCGCATCGGCCAGCCCGGGAGCAACGGTGAGCGCCTCGTCCAGGATCTCCCGCTGACCGGCGACGGTCACCCGGTGGTCGAAACCCGAGCCGGTTTCGCGGGTGGCGCCCGCGACCACCCGGCCGCCGGGGAACGCGAGCAGGTAGTGACCGCTCTGCGGCAGGACGACCGGCCACGCCGCGGTATCGGTGCCCGGCAGGTCGAAGTGGCTGATCTGCCCCCGTTGCGGCGCCACCGGCACGGGTACGCCCAACGGCTCGGCGACGTCGGCCGACCACGCTCCGGCGGCCAGCACGACCGCGTCGCCGTCCAGCTCGTCCGCCCCTGCGCGTACCCGCAACCCGGGTTGCAACGAAGCGCCCGCCTGGATGAACTGCACGCCCCGGTCGATCGCGGCAGAGATCAGCGCGCGGCGCAGCACCCGTCCGTCCACCCGGCCGATGCCGGTCAGGTGCACTGCCGCGAGGTCCGGTGCCAGCGGCGGGAACAGTTCGCGGGCCTGCGCCGGATCAAGGCGCTGCAAAGTGCCCGCTTCCGGCGCGTCCCCGATCCGGGCGGCGATCCGCTCCTGCTCGGCGGCGAGTTCGCGCTCGTCCGCTGAAACGACAAGCCCGCCGACCACCTCGTACGACGGCTCGTGCCCAAGTTCCCGCAGCTTAGCCGCGAGCTGCGGGTAGTAGCGGCCAGCCGCGGCAGCGAGCGGGTACACCGCGTCGTCCCACCGCGAGGTCCACGGGCTGACGATCCCGGCCCCCGCGTCCGTGGCCACGCCCGGCAGCTCCGCGTCCACCACTACGACATCCGCCCCGCGCACGGCCAGGTGGTAGGCCGTGGCGGCACCACCCATCCCACTGCCGATCACAATCACACGCATGTCTCTCACCTTGCCCGCCCGGCGCCGAAACGTCGACCGAGTAAAGCCATCGCGGCGTTACTAATCCGAACTGATTAGTAGGCCGACCCCCACCCGGCACGTAACCGTTGCTACGAAGCCATCAGGCCGTGACTGTGGTCGGATTAGTAATGATCGGCACAGTATGGCCCGGAATTCCGCTCACCCCGCCGCCGCGGTGTCTTCGCTTCCACGCACGGGCTGCCATCCGCGTCCCGCGCAAGGCAGTCCTCGATCGACTCGGCCAGCCCGCTGTTCAGCGAAGCCAAGGTAGCTTGCAGTGCTTCGGGGCGCGCGTTCGTTATCCGCCTCGAAAAGGCGAGCCGGCATGTGGAAACCGAACAGAGTCAGCGTCTGCACGCCGGATTCCCTTTCTGCAGCACCGAGAATCGAGCCGTCGGTCAGCGACTGAGAGTAGATCTCGCACGGCGGCAACGCAGGTATCCGGCCCGCCGCAGCCTCCGCGCACGCAGTTTCCAGTTGGGAGAAGGACTCGTTCACATGGAACGTACCGCCGAACGCGTCGAAGGTCACCGCGGCGACCCGTCCGGCCAGCGCGTAGAACCGTTGCCAGGCCTCGAAGTCCTTTGTGGACCCCGTGACCGTGCGGAACGATTCGGCGGTGCGCGCTTCGGTCGCGATGTCGACAAGGAGACCTGTTCCGTCGACCGGCACGTACGAAGACATCCGGTGCCGCTCGTCCAGCCCGAGGTCCGCGATGATCCGCCGAGGCAGCAGGCTTACCAGGTAGGAATAGCGGGACAACCGCACGTCGACCCCCGCGAACGGGCGGGAGGACACCGGCGCGCCACCGATCCCGTCGCGCCGTTCGAGCACCAGCACCGGCCGTCCGGCCCCGGCCAGATAGGCCGCCACGACCAGCCCGTTGTGCCCGCTGCCCACGATCACCGCGTCGTAATCCATGCGCGCAAGCCCAGAAGCCCGCGGCCCGGATAAATCGGTTGCGCCGCCGTCGCACCACGCGGCACGCTGGGCACCGATCGGCAGGGTGCCGGGGTGAGGAGGTGCGTCATGGAGCTTGTCCGGGCGTTTTCCTGCCCGCTTCCGCCCGCCCTGCCCGGCTAGCGCACGTGCTCGTCCGGTGGGGCATCCCGATCGAGGAGAACCCACCAGTGCGCTGGGACGATTACCAAGACTATTCCGATTCCTTCGACGATTCCCCGCGGCGGCCGCGCCGCCAGTCCGACAATGCCCCCGCCCCGGCTCGGCGCGGGCGGCTCACCGAGGGCGAACGCGTCCGGCTGGCACAGCTCCGTGAGGAGGCCTACGCCGAGCCAGAACTCCCGGACGGCGCCGATCGCCGGACCACCTGGGGCGATGCCGAGCAGGGACCGCATCCGCGGCCGGACTGGGTACCCACCGGGCTCGGCGCGCTCGATACCGACCTCGGCGTCCTGAAAACCGGCAAGGAGGCCGATGTCCACCTGATACGCCGCCACGAGCCCGGCGCCGACGGGGTGCTGCTCGCGGCCAAGCGATACCGCTCGGACGAGCACAAGCTGTTCCATCGCGACGCGGGCTACCTCGAAGGCCGGCGCCTGCGCCGGTCCCGCGAGATGCGCGCGATCGCCGGGCGGACCACGTTCGGCCGCAACCTGATCGCCGAACAGTGGGCGGCCGCCGAATTCGCCGCGCTGAGCAAGCTGTGGACGGTAGGCGCCCCAGTGCCCTACCCGGTGCAGCGGCACGGCACCGAATTGCTGCTCGAGTTCCTCGGCGAGCCGGACGGCACCGCGGCTCCCCGGTTGGCCCAGCTCCGCCCGGAGCCGGACGAACTGGCCGGCCTGTGGGAGCAGGCCGGTGTAGCGCTCGAGCTGCTGGCCGGGCAAGGACTCGCGCACGGTGACCTGTCCGCGTACAACCTGCTGGTGCACGAAGGGCACCTGATGGTGATCGATCTGCCGCAGGTGGTCGACCTGATCGTCAACCCGCGTGGGCTCGAGTTCCTGGCCCGCGACGTGGCGAATCTGGCCTGCTGGTTCCGCGGCCGGGGCCTGCCCGAAGACCTGGCCACCACCGACGATCTGGTGGCGCGGCTGACTTTCGCGGCCGGGCTCGGCTGAGGCCACGCGGCGGGGTCGCGGGAGTGGCGCAACGCACACCTGCGACCCTGCCCACAACCGCGGACCTGGGTGCGCGGCCGTGGGTACCGCTCCGGTACAGTAACCACCGACCGCAACGGCGGCGTGGATGAGTTGGTGTCCGTCGCCTCCATAGCCCGCTGCAGGGCTCGCGGTGCAAATCCGAAGCATTTTCCATCGGTGTCCGGCGCCGCGGCGTCGTGCACCGGGTCCGTCCCTGTGAACGCCCACCGCACACCATCTTGCCCTGCCTGCGAGCGGGCAGCCCGGGCCTCCTTGCGACGTGCCACGTCCGAGAGGCATCTGTGACAGTCACGTTCAATTCCGGCCACTCCACCCGCTCCCCGCGAGCCGGCCGGCCCGATCGCGCCCCGCGGCACCGCCAGTCCGGCGGCGAGCTGCTGCGCGACGACGCGGTGGAGACCCCGAAGACCCGCACCTTCGCCGAGCTCGGCCTGCCCGACGGGCTGCTGCGGGCGCTGTCCGAGCAGGGCATCGACGCGCCGTTCCCGATCCAGTCCGCGACCATCCCGGACGCGCTGGCCGGCCGTGACGTGCTGGGCCGCGCGCAGACCGGGTCCGGCAAGACCCTCGCCTTCGGCCTGGCCATGCTGGCCCGGCTCGACGGCGGCAAGGCCCGCCCGAAGCGGCCGCGCGCGCTGATCCTGGTGCCCACCCGCGAGCTGGCCATGCAGGTGGCCGATTCGCTGACCCCGCTGGCCAAGTCGCTCGGCCTGTGGTGCCGCACCGCGGTCGGCGGGATGTCCTTCACCCGCCAGGCCGACGCCCTGCACCGCGGGGTCGACCTGCTGATCGCCACCCCCGGCCGGTTGTCCGACCACGTCCGCCAGGGCACCGCCTCGCTGGGCGACTGCAACTTCATCGCGCTCGACGAGGCCGATCAGATGGCCGACATGGGGTTCATGCCGCAGGTGCGGGAGATCCTCGACCTCACTCCGCCGGGCGGGCAGCGGCTGCTGTTCTCCGCCACGCTCGACGGTGACGTGGACAAGCTGGTCCGCCAGTACCTGGCCGACCCGGTGACGCATTCGGTCGCACCGTCCACCGCGAGCGTGACCACCATGGACCACCACCTGTTCCAGGTGTCGCACTCGGACAAGCAGGACATCATCACCCGGATCGGGGCGCGCGAGGGCCGCACGATCATGTTCGTGCGCACCAAGCACCACGTGGACCGGCTCACCGAGCGGCTGCGCGAGCAGGGTGTGCACGCGGCGGCGCTGCACGGCGGCAAGACTCAGGGCCAGCGCAACCGGGTGCTGTCGGACTTCAAGGAAGGCCACGCCGCGGTGCTGGTGGCCACCGACGTCGCCGCGCGCGGTATCCACGTCGACGACATCTCCCTGGTGCTGCACGTGGACCCGGCCGCGGACCACAAGGACTACCTCCACCGCGCGGGCCGCACCGCGCGGGCCGGGGCGTCCGGCACCGTGGTCACGCTGGTCACCCGCGACCAGCGCCGCACCGTCAACCGGATGACCGACCGCGCGGGCGTCCGCGCCGCGACCACCATGATCCGCCCGGAGGACGACGACCTGTCCCGCATCACCGGCGCCCGCGAACCCAGCGGCGAGCCGGTCGTGGAGCGACGCCGCGAGACCCCTCGCCGCGGCCGTTTCGGCGACCGTGACGACCGCGGCTACCGCGGTGGCCGTGACGACCGCGGCCCCCGCCGCGGCTCGTACGAGGACCGCGGCCGACGCAGCTACGGCGACGGTTCCCGTGGCCCGCGCGAGGACCGGGGTTACGGCAACGGCTCACGGGAGGACCGGGGTTACGGCTCCGGCTCGCGCGAGAGCCGGGGTTACGGCGATCAGTCCTCCTCCCGCGACGATCGTTCTTACAGCCACCAGGGCTCGCGTGACGACCGCCCCGCCTACGGCCACCAGGGTTCCCGGGACGACCGCCCGCACCACGGCAGCCGGAACTACGGGGACCAGTCCTCCCGCGACAGCCGCCCCGGCTACGGTGGCCGCGGGCGCCAGCAGCGCTTCGGCGGGGGCTCCGGCTCCGGCTCCGGCTCCGGCCGCCCGCAACGCCCCGGCCGCGGCCCGCGCCGCAGCTACGATTCCTGATCCCGTCGCCAGCTGATCAGCCCAGCCGACGCCGCCTACCCAGGCCGCCGCGTCGGCTGGGCTGATCTGTTGTGTTGTGGCCATATACCCAAACCATCCGAACCCACCACCCGGCGACCCATGCCGATGACGAGATCATCTGCTCCAACCAGCTGCCCCGCCTGGTCAACCAGACCAGGTGGCCAGCTCACCCGGCCTGTCCACGCCGCTCGGCCTGACCATCTTGGGCGTCTCCATCTGGGCGTCTCCATCCACACCACCCAGACCGCCCGCCCCATCGAGCCGCCCGAGCCAGACTGCTCACCTGGGCCTCTCAGACCAACCGTCCGGACAGGCGAGCCACCCCGCGGTCCGCGCAGCCAACTGGCCCGATCGGATGGCCCGGCCACTCCCCCGACCATCCGATCCAGCCACATGACGCGGCCATCTGATCAACCCAGGTGATGTAGTCGGCGCATCCCCTTCAGCCGGTAAGGCCTCTCCCGGCCTGACCACGGGAGCTTTACCCACCGTCCTGATCACCAGACCATCCTGATCACCAAAACCCGGTCACGCAGCCAGGTCGTCCGGCCTGCCCATCCCGATTACTCACCCGGAGTCCGGCTATCCGATCCGATCGGCGGAGCCGATCGGCGAGTCCGATTGGATGGTCCGGTTATCCAGCCCGACCATCCAGACCGGCCATCCGGCCTTCAGCCGGTCAGCGTCACCTGGTCTGATCATCTGGTCCTTCCCCGCGATGGGGTACCTGAATGACGCCACCATGCGGGGAACCGTGGGGAAGGAGTTTCCGGGACCAGCAGGGCGATACAGCTGTGGCGGGTCGCACGCTCGGCGAGGTCGGGTGGATGCGACACTGCCAGGCGTGAACGCCTCGCCAGCACTGCCGCCGGACAACGTTTTCGACTGGCTTGACGGTGAGGCCGGGAAGCGGGCGGAAGCAGGACTCACCCGCCGCCTCCGGCCGCGGCCGGCGCAGCCGGACGAGCTGGATCTGGCGGGCAACGACTACCTCGGCCTCGCCAGGGACAAGAGGGTCGCCGGAGCGGCCGCGGCGGCTGCGTTGCGGTGGGGAGCGGGGGCCACCGGGTCCCGCCTGGTGACCGGTTCGACCGAGCTGCACGCGGAGCTGGAGCACGAGCTGGCCCGATTCTGCGGGGCGCAGGCTGCGCTCGTCTTCTCCTCCGGATTCGCGGCAAACCTCGGTGCGGTGACGGCGCTGTCCGGTTCGGAATCCGCGATCGTCAGCGACAAGTACGTGCACGCCTCGCTGATCGAAGGCTGCCGGCTCTCCCGGGCCGATGTGGCGGCGGTTGCGCACTCGACCCCAGACGCGGTCCGCCGCGCGCTGGCCACGCGGCGGAAGCCACGGGCGCTGGTGGTCACCGAATCGATCTTCTCGGTGGACGGCGACCTCGCCCCGCTCGCGGAGCTGGCCGGAATCTGCCGCGAGCACAGCGCGGCGCTGCTCGTCGACGACGCTCATGGCCTCGGTGTGCTCGGCGAGGGCGGCCGGGGCGCGGTGTACGCGGCCGGGCTGTCCGCGGCCCCGGATGTCGTCACCACATGCACGCTGTCCAAAGCACTCGGCGCGCAGGGCGGAGCGGTGATCGGTCCACGCCGGGTGATCCGGCATCTGGTGGAGACGGCGCGCAGCTTCATCTTCGACACCGCGCTGGCGCCCGCGAGTGCCGCCGCGGCGCTGGCCGCGCTGGGCGTGCTCAAGTCCGAACCGGACCTGCCGGCGAAGGCGACCGGCAACGCGGCGAACCTGGCCATGCAGCTGAAGGCCGCCGGGCTGAGCGTCACCCTCCCGGAAGCCGCGGTCATCTCAGTGCGCGCGCCATCCCCGGAAACCGCGGTCGGATGGGCGGAATCCTGTGCCGAGCAAGGAATCCGCGTCGCCTGTTTCCGGCCGCCGTCGGTGCCGGACGGGGTCTCCCGGCTCCGCCTGACCGCCCGCGCCGACCTGACCGAGTCCGATGTGGACCGTGCGGTGAAGGTCGTCACCGCGACCGCGCCCCGCGACGCCACCTGAGCGGAGTCGGCCGCGCGGAGAACACCCCGCGTCCGCCCAAGCCGGTTGGAAGGCCGGCAACCCGGCAACCCGGCAACCCGGCAACCCGGCAACCCGGCAACCCGGCAACCCGGCAACCCGGCAACCCGGCAACCCGGCAACCCGGCAACCCGGCAACCCGGCAACCCGGCAACCCGGCAACCCGGCAACCCGGCAACCCGGCAACCCGGCAACCCGGCAACCCGGCAACCCGGCAACCCGGCAACCCGGCAACCCGGCAACGAAAAGCGAACCACGCGGCCTCAGCCCGCGCAATGGCCAAGTAAGATCAACCAGCACCAGCCGCCCGCCGCATGGTCCGGTGCGGGATGCCGTCCTCCAGAAACTCGTCCCCCTCGGCCACAAAGCCGAACCGCGCGTACAGGCTCTGCGCATAAACCTGCGCGTCCAGGACGAACTCGCCGGTGGCGTGCTCCAGCGCCGCAGTCATCAACTGGGCGGCGAGGCCCCGGCCGCGAGCTGCGCGGGCGGTGACCACCCGGCCGATCCGGCCCACACCACCGGGATCGGCCAGCACCCGCAGGTAGGCCAGGGGGTCACCGTCGTCCCCACTCAGCCACAGGTGCCGGGTGTCCGGATTCAGGTCCCGGCCGTCGAGGTCGGCGTACGCGCAGTCCTGCTCCACGACGAACACCTCGGCTCGCAACCGGAGAATCGCGTAGAGCTGGGCGGCAGTCAGGTCGGGACCGGCCGCGTGGTGCAGGGTCGTCACCCGCCCTGCTTAACACAAGTTAGCCGAACAGCCGCTGCTGGGACTGCGCCGCGATGACTCCGGAGTACGCGGACACCCGGGTGTACACGCCCGGCTTGCCGGCCTTCGCGCACCCGTCGCCGAAGGAGACGATGCCGATCAGCGTGTCGCCGACCATCAGCGGGCCGCCCGAGTCGCCCTGGCAGGCGTCCGTTCCGCCCTGCGGGTAGCCGGCGCAGACCATCTTCGCCGGATCGTAGGTGTCGTACGCACTCTTGCAGCTGCTGTCGCTCACCAGCGGGACGTCCGCGCTGCGCAGGAGGTCGGAACGCTGGCCGCCCTCGGCGAGCCGGCCCCAGCCGAGCACGGTCGCCCGGGTTCCCTCGGCGTAGAGCGACCGCTCGGACGAACCGGCTGGTTTGGCCGGGCGATAGGGCAGCTGCCCGCGCACGCTGAGGACGGCCAAGTCGTCACCTTTCGTCGGATCGGTGAACTCCGGGGAGATCCAGGCCCGCGACACAGCGAGCATCACGCCGTCCGAGCTGCGCTTGTCCTGCCGCCCGGCGACCACGCGCATGTCCGTGGGGGAGATCGCCTTGGCGCAGTGCGCCGCGGTGGCCACCGCCGTCGAGCTGACGATCACCGCGCCGCAGAACTGGTTGCCGCTCTGGTCGGTGAGGTACGCCGCGTACGGGTAGTCGGCCACCGAGGCCTCCCCGCCGCCGACGATCCGCGGCTGCGCGGCCTGGGACCCGCTGGTCCCCGGCGCCGGCTCGTCGGGACCGGTGGCCCACGCCGAGCCGACCGGCACCGCGACCGCGGCGGCGAGCAGCGCCCCCACCACGAGCAGGAGCGGACGGCGGAGTGTGGTGGGCATGGGATTTCCCCTTCGGCCGGTGAATACGTCGTCGAGGCCCGGACGCGCCCGGGAGCCATCCGACTCCGGCGCGTGAACAACGGGGCCGCGATTACCCTAAACGGAGCAGGCCCGAAGCGGTGTCACTGGAACGGGTGGATTCTGCCCGACCGGTGGACGTTTGCTTAGCTGGTGACATGCGTGCGAGAACGGCCGCCGCAGCCGGCGTCCTGGGGGTATCGCTGCTGACCGGATGCGCGGCCCCGGCCCCGGAGCCACCCCCGGCCAGTCCGTTGCGCGCCCCCGGGAATCCGGCGAGCCCGGCAGTTCCGGCAACCCGGACGAGCGGGACACCGCCACCGATCACCTGGCAGGTGGGTGCCCGCCCGCTGCCGCTGCGCCCGGACGGCTTCGGCGAGATCCTGCCCACCCCACCCGAACTGGTGAATCGGGCATTGCCCACCCGGGATCTGCTCCCGCCTCCCGCGAACGATCGGTACGCCGCGAACGTCACCGCGGTGCCCGCCGACGTGCTCGCCCGCAGTACCTGGCTACCCGCGTGCCCCGTCGCTTCGGCCGACCTGCGGTACGTCACGCTCTCCTTCTGGGGTTTCGACGGACGCGCGCACACGGGAGAGCTGCTGGTCCGCCAGGACGCGGCGAAGCCGCTCACCGACGCGTTCGGCGAGCTGTTCGCGCAGCGGTTCCCGATCGAAGAGATGCGGATCACCGCGCCGGCCGAACTCGACGCCGCGCCGACCGGCGACGGGAACAACACGAGCGCCTTCGTGTGCCGTCCGGCACGCGGGCAGACGAACTGGTCCGCGCACGCGTACGGGCTCGCGGTGGACGTCGATCCGTTCTGCAATCCCTATACCAAGGGCGATCTCGTCCTGCCGGAGCTCGCTTCGTCCTATGTGGACCGGAAGAACGTGCGACCGGGCATGGTGCTGGCCGGCGATCCGGTGGTACGGGCGTTCGCGCGGGAGGGCTGGCAGTGGGGTGGCGCGTGGCGGTCGCCGACCGATCGGATGCACTTCACCGCCACCGGCGCATGAGCGGGAACACCCTGGCACGCGGCCCGGTTGACTAGTCTGGACCCCACTGGCTCTCGGAAAGGACCGCTGTGCCGCACTACGACCTGGTGATCGTCGGGACCGGCTCGGGCAACTCCGTCCCCGGCCCGGAATTCGCGGACCGGAAGATCGCGATCGTCGAGAAGGGCGTGTTCGGCGGCACCTGCCTGAACGTCGGCTGCATCCCGACCAAGATGTTCGTCTACGCGGCGGATGTCGCGGCCACCCCGGCCCACAGCGCTCGCTACGGGGTGGACGAGCGGCTCGACGGCGTGCGCTGGCCGGACATCCGGGACCGGATCTTCGGCCGGATCGATCCGATCGCCGAAGGCGGCGCGGAGTACCGGACGAACCACGAGGACAACCGGAACGTCGACGTCTACCGGGGTGAAGGCCGGTTCACCGGCCTGCGGCAGCTGCGCGTGCAATTCCCCGGTGAACGGCCGGACGAGGTGCTCACCGCGGACCGGTTCGTGCTCGCCGCGGGCGGACGGCCGGTGGTGCCGGAGGTGCCAGGGCTGGCCGAGACCGGCTTCCACACCTCCGACACCGTGATGCGGCTGGACGAGCTGCCGGCCCGGATCGTGATCATCGGCGGCGGCTACATCGCGGCCGAATTCGCGCACGTGTTCGCGTCGTTCGGGGTGGCGGTGACCGTGGTCAACCGCTCCGGCGCGTTGCTGCGCCAGGAAGACGAGGACATCAGCGCGCGGTTCACGGAGCTGGCCGCGGAGCGGTTCGACGTGCGGCTGGAGCGCAAGACGCTGCGCGCCCGCCGGACCGCCAAGGGCGTGGCGCTGGACCTCGAAGGTCCCCGCGGCGCCGAGACCGTGGAGGCCGACCTGATCCTCGTGGCCGCCGGGCGCAGGCCGAACTCCGATCTGCTCGACGTGGCCGCCACCGGCGTGGTCACCGACGAGACCGGGCACGTGGTGGTGGACGACTACCAGGAGACCTCCGTCGAGGGCATCTACGCGCTCGGCGATCTTTCGTCGCCGCTGGAGCTCAAGCACGTCGCCAATCACGAAGCCCGCGTGGTGCAGCACAATCTCCTGCACCCGGACGCCCGGATCAAGGCCGACCACCGCTTCGTGCCACACGCGGTGTTCACCGCGCCGCAGGTCGCCTCGGTCGGTCTGACCGAGCGCGAGGCCGTGCGCCGTGGACTGTCCTATGTGGTCTCGAAGCAGGACTACGCGGGCATCGCCTACGGCTGGGCGATGGAGGACACCACCGGCTTCGCGAAGCTGCTCGCCGATCCGGCGACCGGGCAGCTGCTGGGCGCGCACCTCATCGGCCCGCAGGCGTCCACCGTGATCCAGCCGCTGATCCAGGCGATGAGCTTCGGCCTCGACGCGCGGTCGATGGCCCGTGGCCAGTACTGGATCCACCCGGCGATGCCGGAGCTGATCGAGAACGCACTGCTCAACCTTCCGCTGGACTGAGCGCAAGGACCACCACGACGGCGGTCAGACGAAGCGGCGGCGTCCGGCGAGGGCGCCGAACACCATCTGCACCAGCAGCACCGCGAGCAGCACTATCAGCGAGACCTGCCAGCCGCCGGTGACGTCGTGCAGCAGGCCGAACACGAACGGCCCGACCGCGGCGAGCAGGTAGCCGAAGCCCTGCGCCATCCCGGACAGCCGCGCGGTGTCCGCGCCGGTCCGCGCCCGCAGCGCGATCACCGTCAGCGCCAGCGAGAACACGCTCATCCCGATGCCGATCAGCGCGCTCCACAGCAACGGCGACCAGCCCGGCGCGAGGAGCACCCCGGCCAGCCCGGCGGCCCCGCATCCGCCCATCCCCACGATCCACGCGCTCTGGCTGCCCTGGCGCGCCGCGATCGGCGGAATCACCAGGCTGATCGGCACCGCGATAACCGAGATCAGCCCGAGCAGCAGCCCGGCCGCGCTCTTGCTCACCCCGGAGTCGATGAACACCTGCGGCAGCCAGCCCATCACCACGTAGGCGATGAACGACTGCAGGCCGAAGAACGTGGTCACGATCCAGGCCAGCGGGCTGCGCAGCAGGGACCGCCCGGCGCCGTCCGCGGCCGGGCTCGGGGAGCGTCCGCCGCCACGCGTGGCGAGGAACCAGACGAGCAACGCGATCGCGGCCACTACGGCCCACGAGCCGAGCGCGGCCCGCCAACCGCCCAGCGCCGTTTCCAGCGGTGGGCTGAGCGCGGAGCCCGCCGCCCCACCGCCCTGCAGCGCGGCGGTGTAGACACCGGTCATCAGCCCGACCCGCGCCGGGAAGGAATCCTTGATCACCACCGGGATCAGCACGTTGACCAGGGCGATTCCGGCGGTGGCCACGAGGGTGCCGCCGAGCACCACGTAGGGACCGTCGAGCACCCGTACGACCAGCCCGAAGGTGAGGACGCCGAGCGCGAACCCGATCGCCGTGCCGATGCCGAACCGGCGGGAAAGCAGTGGCGCGGCCATCCCGGCAGCGGCGAAGCACAGGCCGGGCACCGTCGTCAGCACGCTCGCCCACAGCGCGGAGGCACCCAGCCCCGTGCGCATTTCGGCGAGCAACGGGCCGACGCTGGTGATGGCCGGCCGTAGATTCAGCGCCGTGAGCACCACCGCGACCGCGAGCAGAACGCCACCCGCGATCACCCCCGGCCGCGTCGCCTCGATCCCGCCCTCCAGCTCCAGTTCGAGCCGGTCGGCGTACGCGGGCGGACGGGCGGCGGAGTCAGGCGAGTCGACGGACACGTGCGCTACTCTGCCATACATAGGATGATTGGATGAAGGGATTTACCTGTGCCGTTGGCCACCACCCGCCGCGCCGGACTCGTCGACCAGGTCATCGACCAGCTGCGCCAGGCGGTCCGGGACGGGGAATGGCCGGTCGGGCACCGGATCCCGACCGAGGCGGAACTCGTCGCCCAGCTCGGGGTCGGCCGCAACACAGTGCGGGAGGCGGTCCGCGCGCTCGCGCACACCGGCATCCTGGAAGTCCGCCAGGGCGACGGCACCTACGTGCGCGCGACGAGCGATCTGTCCGGCGCGGTCCGCCGGCTGTGCGGCACCGAGCTGCGTGAAGTGCTGCAGGTGCGGCGGATCCTGGAAGTGGAGGGGGCACGGCTGGCCGCCGCCGCCCGCACGGAGGAGGACTTGGCCGGTCTGCGCGAGCTGCTGACCCGGCGCGCCACCGACTGGCGCGAGGGCCGCGTTGAGGATTTCGCCCGCACGGACGCGGAATTCCACCTCGACGTCGTCCGCTGCGGGCACAACGAGCTGCTGTTCGAGCTGTACCGCGGTCTGCTGGAGGCGATCACCGCGAGCGTGGCGTCCACTTCGGACAATTCGGAGCACGCCGAGCGGATCAAGCACGAAGGCCTGGTCGACGCGATCGAGGACGGCGACGTGGACCGCGCCGGCCGGGAGGCCGCGGGCTTCCTCGAAGAGCTGCTCACCCGGGTGGACCGGGCATGATCAGCCGGTGCGGGCACCGGTCCGGAGTACGCCCGCGACGGTCCTTTGAGGACCCTTCCGGACTAGGGCAGCGTGAGGATCTCCGCGCCGTCCGCAGTGACGACCAGGGTGTGCTCGAACTGGGCCGTCCACTTCTTGTCCTTCGTGGTGACAGTCCAGTCGTCGGCCCACATGTCGTAGTCGATGGTGCCGAGCGTGATCATCGGCTCGATGGTGAAGGTCATGCCTTCCTCGATCACCGTGTGCACCGAAGGCTCTTCGTAGTGCAGCACAGTCGGCGCGGTGTGGAACGCCGGGCCGACGCCGTGACCGGTGAAGTCGCGTACGACGCCGTAGCCGAATCGCTTCGCATACGCCTCGATGACGCGGCCGATCACGTTCAGCTGGCGACCGGGACGTACCGCCTTGATCGCACGCGCAGTGGCTTCACGAGTGCGCTCGACGAGCAGCCGCGCCTCTTCGGACACGTCGCCGGCCAGGAAAGTGGCGTTGGTGTCGCCGTGCACCCCGCCGATGAACGCGGTCACGTCGATGTTGCAGATATCACCGTCCTCGATCACCGTCGAGTCCGGAATGCCGTGGCAGATGACCTCGTTCAGCGAAGTGCAGCAGGACTTCGGGTAGCCGCGGTAGCCGAGCGTGGACGGGTAGGCATGGTGGTCGAGCAGGAACTCGTGCACCGCCTTGTCGATATCGTCGGTGGTCGCGCCCGGCTTGACCGCTTTACCGCCTTCTTCCAGCGCCTGCGCCGCGATCTTCGACGCCACGCGCATCGCCTCGATCACCTCGGGCGTACGCACGCCGTTGCCGGTGTCCCGTTTCGGCGCCGGCCGGTCGACATACTCGGGGCGGGCGATGTCGGCGGGGACGGCACGGCGCGGCGTCTGGACGCCGGGCTGCAGCGGAGCACGATCGGGCATGCCCTCCACCCTACGACGTCCCCGTGAGAACGACCGACCCCCGCCGGGACCCGGTCAGAACAGCCCGGTCAGAACAGCACTGTGGCGTACTGCCCTACCTGCCGGAAGCCGATCTTGCGGTAGGCCGCCAGCGCCGGGGTGTTGAACCCGTTCACGTACAGGCTCGCGGTGCGGCCGAGCCCGTGGACCAGCCTGCTCACCACCGCGGCGGTGCCCGCGGTGCCGAGCCCGGCGCTGCGGCGGTCCGGATGCACCCACACGCCCTGGATCTGCCCGACGTCCGCGGACATCGCACCGATCTCGGCCTTGAACACGACTTCGCCGTCCTCGAACCGGGCGAACGCGCGGCCCCCGGAGATCAGCTCGTTGACCCTGGCCCGGTAGCTGGCCCCGCCGTCCCCGGCCCGCGGGTCGACGCCGACCTCCTCGATGAACATCGCCACCGCCGCGGGCAGGTAGCGGTCCAGCTCGTCCGGGCGCACCGCGCGGACCCGCGGGTCGGCGGGCACCAGGGGGCTGCGGTCCAGCGCCAGCAGCGGCTGGTCCTCGCGCACCTCGCGGGCCGGGCCCCATTCGGTCTCCAGCTCGCCCCACAGCCCGAGCACCTGCTCGGCGGGCCCGACGAGGGAGGAACAGGCGCGCTGCCGCCGCAGCGCCCGGTCGGCGAACGACCGCAGCGCCGAGGAGTTGCCCCGCAACGGGATCAGGTTCGGCCCGGCGAAGCAGAGTCCGGAAAGCCTGCCGTAGCGGGCCGGGCGGCTGTCCGCGGCCCACAGCTCGCCACCGAGCCGCCACGGGTCCAGCCCGGCCACCTCGACCCGCGCGCTGACCATGCAGCTGCCCACCGGATCCGCGGCGAGCGCAGCACGAACCGCCGGGTAGTCCCGGTCATCGAGCAGCCGGGCGCCGGCAAGCCGCAACACGAAGTCAAGAGTGCCAGAAGAAGGCGAGGAACGGAACGCACACCGGCCCGGCCGCACCGGTGATCCGGATTTCGGCACAATCGGCGTATGCAGCGTTACGTGTACCAGGTCGTGGAAGTCCGGGAAAAGATGCTCGGCGGAAAAATCTCCGGTGATCGGCTCGAGAAACTGCTGAACGATCGCGCGGGCGAGGGCTGGCGGCTGAAAACGATCACCGCCGCGGAGATCAAGGGCCGGGTCGGCCCGGGCGGGGTCGAAGGTCTTCTGGTGACCTTCGAACGACCCGTGGACTGAGATTTCGGATTCACCCACCCGGACCATCGCGATGCGGCTGCCGGGCACGGTGGGGAACCCTCTCCCCCACCACGATAAAGCCGCATCGCGACGCGAGGGAATCCCCTCCGGCGCCGCCGGGATGCCGTTCCCGGCTCCCGGCGGCGCCCGGCCCCCGGTCACTGTGGCCGGCTTGTCCACTGTGGAATCTCCGCCGGTCAGGCACCCCGGTACGTGCCGACGGTCCAGGAATTGCCCTCCCCGTCACGCAAGCTGAAAGTGTGCGAGCCGTATTCGGTGTCGTGCAGAGCCAGGGTGATCTCCGCCCCCGCGGCACGCACCCGCCGGTGGATCTCGTCGACCCGGTCGGACACGACGTAGACGGCGCCGGTACCCGGCTTCATCGCGTCGTGCACCCCGTCATCGGGGCCACCGGTACTGCCGAGCATCACACCACCACCCTCCGGCCGGCGAAGCTCGGCGTGCGCGACTTCGCGTTCCGCGGAACCGGGCACCACGAGCGTCTCTTCGAATCCGAGAACGTCGACCAGAAAGCGAATCGCCCGAGGCGCATCGTCATAACGGAGCGCGGGCCAGACTGTCGGTTGTGGAGTCATGGCATCGAGTCTGAACCACCGGCTCCCGCCGGTCTTGGAAAAACGGGAACCGGCGGTCGTAACACTCGCGCGGTGATCGGCGACTTCCCAGCACATCTCGCCTGGGGAGGTCATTCATGATCAAGCGCCTGATGTCCTGCACTGCGATAGCCGGTGCCGCACTGGCCCTCGCCGCGTGCGGCAACGACACGCCCGGCGCGGCCCAGGCACCACCATCGACCGAGTGGCACAGCATGTTCGACTCCGGGCAGCCCACCGGCTGTACCCGGACGGGGTGCACAGAAACGCGTTCCGCCGGCCCTTCCCCCACTCCGCCGCCTCAGCTGACGAGCGAGCCCGAAGCGAAGGATTTCACCGTGGGGCTGCGGACGATTTCCAAGCAGTGCTTCGGTTCCGCGGGCTGCACCACGGTCGTCGAGCCGGAGATTTCCTTCGTCAGCGGCAACACGCTGACCTCCGGCTACGGATGCGACATCACCTACACCATCACCGGTGACGAAAGCGGGGAGATCGTCGAAACCGCCACGAACGCCGGTGGCACGAGCTACACAGCGCATCGCACCGTGGTGAGCACCCCGGGGTCGAAGACGAAGATCGGCGCTTCGGTGACCTCGGTCCATTGCCACCGGTGACTCGCTCAGCGGGTCACCCGGCCGGTTCTTCCACGAGACTCGGCAGTTCCTCGGTTATCCAGGTGC
Organism: Amycolatopsis sulphurea; assembly: GCF_002564045.1. Lineage (NCBI taxonomy): Bacteria > Bacillati > Actinomycetota > Actinomycetes > Pseudonocardiales > Pseudonocardiaceae > Amycolatopsis > Amycolatopsis sulphurea. Next base: position 425,569 of record NZ_PDJK01000002.1, read on the forward strand.
GCGGGGAGCAGCCCGCCAGCGCGCGCCATTCATGGGACAAGTGGGCCTGGTCGTAATAGCCCGCCGCGAGGGCGACGGCCGACAAGTCGTGGCAGCCGGTACGAAGCAGGTGGCCGGCCCGTTCGAAGCGCAGGACGCGGGCGGCCTGTTTCGGGGCCAGGCCCAGCTCCGTCCGGAATCGCTCGCCGAGGTGGCGGCGGCTCCAGCCGATCTCGCCCGCCAGGTCACCGACGCGGACCAAGCCGCCGGTATGGCGCAGAAGGCGCCAGGCCTGGTCCAGTTCCGGCGCGGGCCGCGCCGGTTCGACGGCGCGGGCGGCCAGTACCTCGTCGAGGAGGGCGAAGCGGGACGGCCAGTCCGGCGCTTCGGACAGGCGTTCCGGCAACCGGGCCAGATCGGCGCCGAACTCGGCCAGGTCGGTGATGGAGCCGCTCAGTTCGGCGGCGGAAACGCCCAGCAGAGTACGGACACCCAGGGGGTCGAGTTCCAGGTGCAGGCCCCGCTGCACCCGGCTCTGCGTGATCAGCGCCGGGCTGGTGTGCAGGCCGCCGACGAGCGCCTGCAGGCGGCCGGCGCCGGGCAGACCGGCGCAGTCGATCGGTTCGGCGAGGCTGACGATGAGCGTCACGTGCCGGGAGGGCAGGCCACGATGCACGGCGAGGGTCACGTCGTCCTGGGCGTAGCCGAGGTAGCGCGCGACGAACGGCCGCAGCACCGGGTGCGGCCGCTGTAACGCCCAGCTGTGACCCACAGAACCAGGTTAAGCCCGCCGGTTTCTGCTACCACGGGAATGCGGTCCCCACGAAGAGGAGTAACGGATGTCCATCCAGGAGCAGGCCCAGCACCTCGAACAGCTCGCCGACCAGGTGCCCACCGGTATCGCGCTGGCCACCAAGAGCGAGCTGGAGGACCTGCAGGCGCGAGTACTCGGGGTACTCGGCGCCACCGGCACGGCCACCGCCGTGCAGGGCGCGATCCAGCTCGCCCTCCATCAGATCGACGAGCTGGCCGCCTCGCTGGAGAACGTGCGTGGACAGATCCAGGACGCCGCCCGGCACCACCTGCAGGGCTGAGCCGGGGTCAGCCGACGGTGACGCTCGGGGCGCCCTCGCCGATGCCCTCGCCGGCTTCCTCGGCGATGCGCATGGCCTCTTCGATCAGGGTCTCCACGATGGCGTGCTCGGGCACGGTCTTGATGACCTCGCCCTTGACGAAGATCTGGCCCTTGCCGTTGCCGGACGCGACGCCGAGGTCGGCTTCCCGCGCCTCACCGGGACCGTTCACGACGCAGCCCATCACCGCGACGCGCAGCGGCACCTCCATCCCCTCCAGCCCGGCCGTGACCTGGTCGGCGAGGGTGTAGACGTCGACCTGCGCGCGCCCGCAGGACGGGCAGGACACGATCTCCAGCTTCCGCGGCCGCAGGTTCAGCGACTGCAGGATCTGCGCGCCGACCTTGACCTCCTCGACCGGCGGCGCGGACAGCGACACCCGGATGGTGTCCCCGATGCCCTGCCGCAGCAGGGCGCCGAACGCGACCGCGGACTTGATGGTGCCCTGGAACGCCGGGCCCGCCTCGGTGACGCCGAGGTGCAGCGGGTAGCCGCACTGCTCGGCGAGCAGCTCGTAGGCCCGCACCATGACCACCGGATCGTTGTGCTTGACCGAGATCTTGATGTCGTGGAAATCGTGCTCGGCGAACAGCGAGGCCTCCCACAGCGCGGATTCCGCCAGCGCCTCCGGGGTGGCCTTGCCGTACTTCTCCAGCAGCCGCTTGTCCAGCGAGCCGGCGTTCACGCCGATCCGGATCGGCGTGCCGTGGTCCTTCGCGGCCTGTGCGATCTCCTTGACCTGGTCGTCGAACTTCCGGATGTTGCCGGGGTTCACCCGCACCGCCGCGCAGCCCGCCTCGATCGCGGCGAACACGTACTTGGGCTGGAAATGGATGTCGGCGATCACCGGGATCTGCGACTTCTTCGCGATCGCGGGCAGCGCCTCCGCGTCGTCGGCCGAGGGGCAGGCCACCCGCACGATGTCGCAGCCCGCCGCGGTGAGCTCGGCGATCTGCTGCAGGGTGGCGTTCACGTCCGAGGTCAGCGTGGTGGTCATCGACTGCACGGAGATCGGGTGGTCACTGCCGACCCCCACCGATCCCACCATCAACTGGCGGGTCTTGCGACGATCGGCGAGCACGGGGGGAGGCACGGCGGGCATACCCAAGGGGACGGTCACGCCGTCCAGCCTACTCACTTGTCCGGCAGCCGGTTCAACGAAGTCAGCCGTCACGGTGAGCAGCATTACGGCCGGTCGAAGTGGCGCCGGCCGGGCGACCCGGCCGGTGCCTGCGGCTACTGCAACCGGATCGGGTTGACGATGTCCGCGGTCACGGTCAGTAGCGTGATGCCCCCGCCGATCACCACGAGGACCATGGTCACCGCGGAGAGCTTCGTGTAGTCGACCGGCCCGCCCGCGGCCTTCCCGCGCAGGCCGCGCAGCCAGTCCCGGACGCGTTCGTACCAGACCACCGCGATGTGCCCGCCGTCCAGCGGCAGCAGCGGCAGCAGGTTGAACACGCCGATGAAGAAGTTCAGGCTGGCCAGCAGGAAGAAGAAGATCTCCCACAGGCCCTGCTCGACCGCCTCGCCGCCGATCCGGCTCGCGCCGACCACGCTGACCGGGGTGTTCGGATCGCGCTCCCCGCCGAAGATCGCGCTGACCACGGCCGGGATCCGCTCCGGGAAGTGCACCAGGCGCTGCGCGGTCTCGGAGAACATGGTGCCGGTGAAGGAGAACGTCGCGCCGATCGCGGTCGCGCCGTTGTAATGCAGGTATGCGGGCGGGATCTTCGTGGAGGCCCCCATCATGCCGACCTCGCGGACCTGGCCGTCGCTGGTCAGCCGCTGCACCCGCGGGATGTCGACCACGAGGTTCAGCGTCTGGTCTCCGCGCTGCACGGTGATCGGCGTCGGGCCACCGGAGTTCTGCACGATCTGCAGCACGGTGTCCCAGGCCGGCGTCGGCTTCCCGCCGACCGAGAGGATCTTGTCTCCCGGGAGCATCCCCGCGGCTTTCGCGGGAGCGGGCGCCCCGGGCGGGCACACGGTGTCGCTGAGCTGAGCGGAGGTGGTGGCCGCCCGCGCGCACGAGGTGCTCGCGATGACCGGCTGCCGCGGCTCGGACGCGGCGGCGATGTTGGGCAGCCCCATGGTGACCGCCATCAGGTACAGCACCACGAAACCGAGGATGAAGTGGGTGACCGAACCGGCCATCATCACGACGGTCCGCTTCCAGGTCTTGAACCGCCACATCGCGCGCGGCGACTCTTCCTCGGTGACCTCGTCGAGCGCGGTCATGCCGGCGATGTCGCAGAAGCCGCCGAGCGGGATCCACTTGAGACCGTATTCGGTCTCGCCGCGGCGGAACGAGAACACGGTGGGCCCGAAGCCGACGAAGTACCGGCGGACCTTCATCCCGAACGCCTTGGCCGTGACCATGTGGCCGGCCTCGTGCAGCGCCACGGAGATGCAGATCCCCAGGGCGAACAGCACCACCCCGATGATGTAGGCGAGCACGCGCTACTTCCCCTCGAGCATCGTCATTGCGCGCGCCCGAGCCCAACGCTCGGCCGCGAGTACGTCTTCGACGTCGCGAGGTTCACGACGCCATTCGTCGGCAGCTTCCACTACCTGCGAAACAGTGTCCACAATCGACGTGAAGCTGCTGTTCTGCGCGAGGAACGCGGCCACCGCCTCCTCGTTCGCCGCGTTGTAGACCGCGGGCAGGCAGCCGCCTGCCGTGCCTGCCTCGCGAGCCAGCTCGACCGCCGGGAACGCTTCGTTGTCCAGCGGTTCGAAGGTCCAGCTCGCCGCGGTGTCCCAGCTGCAGGCCGCGGCGGCGCCGGGCACCCGGTCCGGCCAGTGCAGCGCCAGCGCGATCGGCAGCCGCATGTCCGGTGGGCTGGCCTGCGCGATCGTCGACCCGTCGGTGAAGGTGACCATGGAGTGCACGATCGACTGCGGGTGCACGGTCACGTCGATGCGCGCGGGCTCGATGCCGAACAGCAGCGCCGCCTCGATCAGCTCCAGGCCCTTGTTGACCAGCGTGGCCGAGTTGATCGTGATCAGCTTCCCCATCGACCAGGTCGGATGGGCCATCGCCTGCGCGACGGTGACGTCCGTGAGGTCGGCCCGCTTGCGGCCGCGGAACGGACCGCCGGACGCGGTGAGCACCAGCCGGGCGACCTCCTCGTCCCGGCCGGACCGCAGCGCCTGCGCGATCGCCGAGTGCTCGGAGTCCACCGGCACGATCTGGCCGGGCTTGGCCGCGGCGAGCACCAGCGGGCCACCGGCGATCAGCGACTCCTTGTTCGCGAGCGCGAGTGTGGCTCCGGTGGCGAGCGTACGCAGCGTCGGATCGAGGCCCCGCGAACCGGGAAGCGCGTTGAGCACGACGTCGACTTCGACGGTCTCGATCAGCTCCGCCACCGCGTCGGCGCCGGCGAGGATGCGCGGGAGCCGGAACTCTCCCTTCGCGTAACCGCGGCGCTGGGCTTCCGCGTACAGCGCGAGCTGCAGGTCTTCCACCACCGTGGGCTTCGTCACGGCGACGGCGGTCACCTGATGCGCGAGCGCCTGCGCGGCCAGCGCAGCCGGATCGGAGCCGCCGGCGGCGATGCCGGCGACAGTGAACAGATGCGGGTTACGTGCGGCGACGTCGAGTGCCTGCGCACCCACGGACCCGGTGGAACCCAGCACGAGGACGCTTCGCGAGGTAGTCATCGAGAGTCATTATCGCCTGCCCGGGCCGTGTCCGCGGAGCACCCGCCGGTGTGGGACCATTCGGGAGTACAACGTCCGGTGGGCCCGAAGGAGTGGTCGTGGCAGGCAAGGCGATCGAGAAGCGCCCCCAGGTCGACCCGCGCGACGAACCGTCCGCGGAGTGGGGCTGGCACGGCTCGTTCCCGAAGGCCACCCGCATCGCGGGCTGGGTCAGCGCGCTCATCCTGCTGCTGATGCTCAAGGGCAACCACGAGAACAACACCGAGAACGTGTGGCTGATCGGGCTGGCCGCGTTCCTGGTACTGATGCTGCTGCTCGATCTGCGCCGCCGCCGCACCGCCTGGCGGAAGTAGCCTGCGAAGCCGGGCTGGCGCGGTGAGTGTCGGCCCGGTTACTTTGGCAGGCCATGAAATCTCGCAGGCCAGTGAGTCATGACTGTGCAGTCGGCGAGACGGAGAAGCCGCGAAACCTTCGGGCGCCACGCACGACCGACCTTGCGTTGCGGATGCATGCCGATCCGACCGATGGGAACCGGAAGACGGCGCATTTCTCCTGGAAACGGAAGCTGGCCGACCCCGATGTGCGGCTGGCTGATCCCTCGGCGCTCGGTGGATGCGGCGTACCTGAGCGGCACGACCGGATCGCCACGTTTGACTGGCCCAAGAGCGGGCGGCCGCGGCCTCTTCGAGAGGAATGGCAGTGACCACCGCCCCCTGATCCCCGGTCGCCGCACCGAACCCGATACCGGTGCGGCGACCGGGCCTTATTCAGGCAGCGCCCTTGAGGTGCGTTACCACTGCTTCGGCGGTCTTCTGCGCGCTCCTGCACGCGTGGGCCTTGTTCTGCCCGATGTTGATGCTGGTGATCACGGTAAAGGCGAGTTGGTCGGTGATGCCGACCCAGAGGCTGCAACTGCCGGACAAGCGACCGTCCTGGATGTCGGCGAAGACCCCGGGATACCCGTTCACCGTGACCGGCTCGAAATAGGCGGACTTCGCCTTCTTCGCGTAGATGTCGCTGATCCCACCCTTGTTCTGCGGCACCGCACCCACACTCACTCCGTTCTCCCGGATCTCACCGCTCCACGCGCACAGATCCAGGAGCCCCTTCGTGATCCTGCCCGGCGGCTTCAAGCCAAGGCCCGTCACCTGAGCGTCGGTTAACGCGCTACACGGGTTGCTCAGCAGCTCCTGCGCCTGTAGCGGAGCAGGCACCTTCAGCGACGGATCCACCGACGATGAAGATCCACCAGGCGCCGAAGAAGACAGGGACGAGCTGCTGCCGGCCGAGCCACCACCTCGGCCACAGGCAACAAGGAACGCCACGGCAACAAACGCCAGGCCCGCCACGGCACCGGCGCGGCGAGAGCGAGACCAGTTTGCACGCACTCAGTACTCTCCCTTCTCCTTGACAGAGTCGGCGGCTTCCTGCTCCGCCACTGTGATCTTGTTCTTCGCGGCCTTCAGCGCCGTGATGAACTTCATGCTGTAGTCCACCATCGCTTGGTGCTCGGCCAGCAGCGACTGCCCCGACGGCTCGGCACCGTTGTTGATGAAGACGTGGCTCGCTACCTCATCTGCCGGCGCCGTCACGTTGGCGACAGCCCTCGCCTGCCCGAGATCGTCTCGCAGGCCGACGAGTAGGTCTTCCCACTGCTTGATGACCCCGCCCGCTTCCTCCGCGTTGAACACGTAACCCCCGCCAGGGCCGTACCCGTCAACCTGGATCGGCGGCACCGGCGGCAACGCGGCCTTCGGCTGCTCCGGCTGCGGTTGTTCTCCGGTCATGGCTCGTAAGCCCCCCTCACTGCATCGCCCCACCACCCTGACAGGGCAAGATCAACAGCTCGGATGCTAACGCACCGCGTCTGGTTCCTTCCAGAAGCGAGACAACGCGCTGTTCGCCGCCAGGGTGTAACCAACCAGACGACCGTATTTAGGCTGGTCGCCCAGTCCAACGGCGCCGCTGACCGGGGCCGCCGACTGTGTCACAGCCCGAGCCCGGCCACCGCGTTGTCCGAATCATCGTGCACTCCTTCGCCCACATCCCGGCGCAGTATTCGGTGCTGGGCAAGGTGATCCACGGTATGGACGGGATCGACCGGATGGTCGCCGCCGGGATCGTCCCCGCCGACCCGACCGGCCCGCTCGATGGCGCCCCGGCCCATCCGGTGAAGATCCGGCGGGCCGCCCTCGGCCGCTGAACGCCCGCGAGCACGAAAAAGGCCGTCCGGACGAATCCAGGACGGCCTTCTCGTCACCGATCGCTCTGGGGAGCGACCAGCTCGCTCGGCCCACCGCCGGATTCCCCGGCCACCGCGGCCAGTTCCTCACCGACGGACTCGGCCGGTTTCTTCTTCGGGTTCGAGGTCAGCAGGGACGCGATCGCGCCGATCAGGCAGACCACGATGGCGAAGCCGAAAGCGACCGCGAGACCGTCCTGGAACGGACCGGAGATCAGGTTCGGGAAGAAGCTGCGGCCGGTGAGGAACGAGGCCTGGTCCGGCGGCAGGCTGCCCAGGTGGCCGCCGAGCAGCTGCTGGATCGGGTTGTAGCCGAGGAACGCGGCGAACAGCACGGCGACCGCGGGCAGATGCGCGATCTGGCCGGCCGGGCCGGCGGCCACGCCGTGCGAGGTGAGGCCCTGCTCCATCGCCGAGGGCAGGCTGCTCGACAGCCCGGCGATGATCAGGCTGAAGAAGAAGCCGATGGACAAGACCATCGCCGCGTTTTGGAAAGTCGTCATCATGCCTGCGCCGGAGCCCCGCGAGTCGGCGGGCAGGCTGTTCATCACCTCGGCCCGGTTCGGTGAGGAGAACATGCCCATGCCGATCCCGTTGACCAGCAGGATGCCCGCGAACGCCCAGTAATCGAAGTTCACCGGCAGCAGGATCAGCAGCAGGAAGGTGACCGCGGTGATGACCAGGCCGCTCGACGCCAGCGCGCGGCTGCCGATGCGGTCGGAGAGCACGCCGGAGGTCGGCGCGGACACCAGGAAGCCGATCGTCATGGGCAGCATGTAGATCCCGGCCCACAGCGGCGTCTGCTCGAAGGTGTAGCCGTGCTGCGGCAGCCAGATGCCCTGCAGCCAGATGATCAGGATGAACTGCAGGCCGCCCCGGCCGAGCGAGGCGGTCAGGTTGGCCAGGTTGCCCCAGCTGAACGAGCGAATCCGGAACAGCGAAAGCCGGAACAGCGGGTTGGGCACCTTCGTCTCGATCACCACGAAGCCGATCAGCACCGCGATCCCGCCGATCAGGCAGGACAGCACCATCGGGCTGCCCCAGCCGGTGGCCGAGCTGCCGTAGGGCTGGATGCCGTAGGTGATGCCCACCAGCACCGCGATCAGCCCGACCGCGAAGGTGAGGTTGCCCCACCAGTCCATTTTCGCGTGCTTGCGCACCCCGGTGTCGTGCAGCTTGAGGTAGGCCCAGACGGTGCCGATCACCCCGATCGGCACCGAGACCAGGAAGACCAGGTTCCAGTCGATCGGCGCCAGCACCCCGCCGATCACCAGCCCGAGGAACGAGCCCGCGATCGCCGCCACGCCGTTCATGCCGAGCGCGAGACCACGCTGGTTGGCCGGGAAAGCGTCGGTGAGGATGGCCGAGGAGTTGGCCATCAGGAAGGCGCCGCCGACACCCTGCACGATCCGCCAGCCGATCAGCCACAGCGCGGCCGCGGGCCCGTCGAGCCAGGTGACGGCCAGCATGATCGAGGACACCGTGAACACCAGGAATCCGAGGTTGTACATCCTGGCGCGGCCGTACATGTCCCCCAGCCGCCCGAACGCCACCACCAGTACCGCGGTGACCACGAGGAAGCCCATGATCATCCACAGCAGGTAGCCGGTGTTCGACGGCTCCAGCGGGTTGATCCCGATGCCCTTGAAGATGTCCGGCAGGGCGATCAGCACGATCGACGAGTTGATGGTCGCGATCAGCATGCCCAGCGTCGTGTTGGACAGCGCGATCCACTTGTACCGCGGACCGAGTTCCGCGATCGAATAAGTCCGGCGCTCCGCCACAGTCGAAGACCTCTCTCCCAACGTTCCCTTAGCTAGGCTAAGCAAGTTGCTTGCGTTAGACAAGCAACCTTTCGAAACTGTTGCGAGACGCGGATCACAATCGCTTGACTGTCCTTTGTGGATTGTTTACTTCCGCTCGCTCGACCGACGAGCAGGGCCCCGTCACCCTGCCCGAGCGCAGGATGACGGGGCCCCGGTCCGGGACGGCTCACTCAGGCGGCGAGAGTGCCGTACACGATGATGTTGTCCAGGTAGCTGTGCTTCTCCGGATCGAACGTGCCACCGCAGGTGATCAACCGGATCTGCGCGTCGCTGGTGTTCCCGTACACCGCTTCGGTGGGGAACGTCTTCTTCGCGATCTGGTCCACCTTGGTGACGGTGAACGTGGCCTTCGACCCGTCCTTGCGCCCGACCACCACCTGGTCGCCCTTCTTCATCTCGTGCAGCCGCCAGAAGATGCCCTTCTGGTGGTTGCCGTCGATGTGCCCGAGCACGACCGCGGGGCCGGCCTCACCGGGCGTCGGGCCGAAGCGGTACCAGCCCGCCTGCAGCGGCTGGTCGACCGGCGGGACCTGCACCGTCTTGTCCTCGTTGAGCCCGAGCGGGACCAGCGACGAATGCGCGTCGATGCTCGGCACGTCGATCGACACCGGCTCCGATTTGACCAAGCTCGCGGCCGCCGCGGGTGCGGCCTCCGGGGCGGGGTCGGAGGAGCCACAGCCGAGCAGGGCGAAGTTGGCGACCAGCGCCAGCAACAGGGCGAACAGCCCGAACCGGGCCCGCCGCCGTGGGCGGGCACCGGTGGTTGCGGGCTGCGTCACCGGGCGTTCCCCGCGGCCTCCGAACCGTCACCGGTCTCCGGCGCACCGGCGGGCACCACGCTCACCTGGGCGGGACCACCCGCGGGCGGCTGGGTGTTGGTGTTCCCGCCACCGGGGTGACCCGGCTGCGACGGCTGACCGGGGCGGGTCGGCTGGCTCGGCTTGGTCGGCTCGCTGGGCTTGGTCGGCTTCGTCGGCTCGGTCGGCTCGCCGCCGCCGGTGACCTTGGCGCAGGTGGACGAGGCGAGCACGATGTCACCGCTGCCGAGCGCACCGGTCACCTGGCCGCCGAGCAGCTTCAGGTGCAGCGCGTTCACGGTGAGGCTGCCGTCCGGGTGCTTGATCTGCTCGTTCACGATGACCTGCAGCACCTCCGGCACGCCGATCTTCTGGTTCGGCGGGGTGCCGAGTTCCAGGTTGCCGATCTTGCCGAGGTCGAGGCCGACCAGCTTCGAGGTGCCGGTCACGCCCTGCGGAGTGGACTTGCACTCGGAGCTGATCACGCCGGTCTTCGGCGTGCTGCCGGCGAGCCCGGCGAGCAGCGGGATCGTGGCGTCCACGATGGCGGCCTTCGCGGTGACCGGCCCGTGGGGCCCGTCCTGCTCGGCCGAGCTGGTGATCGCCTTGGCGGTGATGACGCCCTTGAGCGGGACGTCCACCACGTCGGCGGAGTGCTTGCCCGAGGTGGAGGACGCGGCCAGCTTGCCGGTCTCCACGGCGATTCCCTTGCCCCCCAGCACCCCGGGCAGCAGAGAAATCGCAGCGGAGGCACCGTAAGCCGATCCGGCCGGCGCCTCGTCGGCCATCGCCGAGGGGGTGACGGTGGCAAGCAGGGCCAGTGCGGGGACGGCGACCGCAACGGTCCGTCCACGCAGCAGGGCAGAACGCATGAATTGTCCTTCCGAACACAGGATAATGAAGCCTTCCGCGGATCCCCGAATCCGCGCGTGATCGACTGCAACTGTCGACCACTCGGCGAGAAGACGACATTATCAAGAGGGGCCGGGAACGCAAACCAAGATCATCCCGAGGCCGCTGCGGCACCCTTCGGATCAGTGATCGCGGCACGGAATTCGACCCCGAAAGAGTTATGTAACGCACCCTTCTCGTCCGAGTGACTATCACGCTGTGCGACCACATACCGCGGCAATCTTCCCAGGACTGCCCTACAGGCAACTCTTATGGGTGATCCTACGATGGGTTTCACCCGTACACCCAACGTGATGTGACCGATACCTCTCCCACCTTCGGCAGGGCGCCCGGGAATTCATCCCGGCATCTCCGGACATGAGGTCGGCAATTGTCCACAATGGAGCTGCGGATTCGCGGACGCGGGCACCCGGCAGCGGCCTGGTCAGGAGGAGGAGTCATTTTCCGGAGGTCCGGGATGCTCGATATGGTCGGTCTTCTCCCCGTTCGCTTCGGCACCCGGATCCGGCCACTGCGGGGCGGATTCCCCGGTGTCCGGCTCGACCGACGCCGATGGTCGCGCGAGAGCACCCGGCGGGAGAGGCTGCGGAGCCTCGCTCGGACCTTCCTGCGCCTCTGCTCGCGATACTTCGACCGCACTGCCCGGCTCCCCCGGGGGCGCGACCGGCTGTGCAGAGTCCTGTCCCGGGCTATCGCCGAGCAGTTCCGGATCCAGTGTTGAGAACGTGGAATGGAGTTCCTGGGCCGCCGCCGTCTTACCGGCCGCTCGCAGGCCGTCGACAACCCGGTCCACGAACAGCTCCCGCTCCGGGCTTCCGGATTCCAGCCCGGCGAGGCCGACCATCTCCTCGACGACGTCGGACAGCGAACGCGGCGGCGCCACATCCTCCGGCACGGATCCGCCGGAGAAGTCCGCCTCGAACATCGACATGTCCCCACCGGAGGGCAGGCTCCGCTGCGCAGGCGGCGTCCACTGGTTGTTCGCGGCCCCGGCGAGATTCGCCAGCGTCGGAATGTCCTGCACCACGGTCTGCACATCGTTCTCGTGCCGCGAAAGCCACCAGACGACGGCACTGCCGGTATCACGCAGGACGTCCTCCCCTAGGTAGCGGCGCTTGTCCTGCTCGCGATGGCGCTGGTAGTCCCAGACCTCGGCGTCCTTCCTGGTCCGGGCGAACATCTCGAGCCGCTCCCGATCGGCAGGCTCCAGCTCGAGCCGGACCCCGGCCGCGGACGCCTCGACCGCCCCGGTCCGGTCCAGCCGGGGTTGCCCGAGCAGGCTGTCCAGCCGATGCCGGACCTGCTGGTGATCGAGCGGATGCTCCGCGGCGGTCACGTCCTTCGCCTGAGCCACGATGGCCTCGATCGCCAGCGCGGCGGGATTCCCGTGCACCGGCTGAGGCACGTCCGGCCGGAACCGCCAGTACACCGTCGCCGAGAAGACGAACCGGTAGTCCGGCTGAGCACTGGGCAGCGCCGTCACCGGGACCGAAGTCTGCTGATGCCGGACCGGCTCGGGAGCCGGCGGCGGTGGCTGGACGGTCAGCCGCTGCGCCGACATCCGGATGTCCAGCTCTCGCTCGTACTCCAGCCGTGCCCGGATCCGCCGGTAGACCACGCCGGGAATCACCGGCAGGGGCACCGCGAACAGCAGCCAGAGCGGCCAGCCGAAGACAAGACCGCAGATCACCGGCACACCGGCGCACAGGAACACCGCGGCGCCCAGCATGGACTTGTCGGACGAGTTCATTTCTTTCCTTTCAGACCGGGTCACCGGGAGCGCCACCCCTGTGCCTCGTCGATACAACGCCGGACGACGCCGGCCACACGCATGCATTCGGTACGATCGGTGCCACTCATCGCCCAGTCCCGCGCGATGACGAAAACAGTGGCAAGAGTCCGTGGCTCATCTCTTACCGAACCCACCATTACCCGGACAAGTACCGGCACTTGTGAATTTTCCACCTTGGTGCAGCCGGCCAGCCATTCCTGGAGATACTCTCGCCATTCCGGCCCGTACGGAGCCCGCAGGGTTCTGCGCCACAACCGTCCGGCACACCGTTGCACGACCGGATCGGCCGAGTAGTGACGTCCCCGGGAGTCGGAGACCATCTGCATTTCGGGATGGAGCACGCGTCGGATCAAGTCGTCCTCGGCCTGCCCGCCGGCACGCCGGCCGTCATCGACCAGCCACCACAACAGGCGGCGATAGATTCTCAGGTTCGACCGCAGCAGGCCCAGCAGTTTCTCCACCGCAACGACATCCACGTGATCACGGCGGCGCTGCGTCAGCCAGCGAAGTCTCGTGAGTGCCTGCTCCGGATAGGCCGGCGCCACTGTGGACACACACAAGTCGGCGATGACACCGGCCAGCTCTTTCGGAAGGTCTGGCGATTTTGCCCATTCGTAAAACTTCCCGCGAAAAGTCCGGCCGTGTCGGGCATGCTCCAGACCGGCGCGCAGGACCACCGCAGCCGATTCGGCTCCTCGCCGGTCTGCGCACCACTGCTCGGCCAGGCTGAGGAGATGCCTCGGCCGATCCGCGGCAAGGCATTGCTCGGCCGTACGCCCGGCGAGGACCAACTGGGACCGCTGCTCGAGATCGGAAAAGGTCCGCGCCACCCACTCGCGAAGAATCTCGTGCAGATGCGGGTTCTCTTCCCAGAAGTACCCCGCCACCGCGCGGCCGTATCCGAATTTCTGAAAGAAGACCAACCCGCGCTCACCCACCTGCAGATGGGTCTCCTTCAGCATCGAATAGAACGAATTTCTCTCCAGCACCGGAGTTTCATTTCCCGGATGTGCCACGATTTTCAAGAGAGTTTCGGCGGCCTCGAAGACAACGTTCCGATGTTCACCTTCGAGCATGGCGGCCGCGAAGGCGAGAGCCCGTACTGCGCCATTCGCGCACTTGCCCAGCTCCTTCCGAACCGAATCCTGCTGGTCGAAAACCGCGCTCAGCGCATCCTGCAGCAGCGTGCGCAGATCCGACGACCCGGTCCGCCACTCGGCCAGCCCCCGGACCGCCTCGGCGAACCGGGCCAGCTTGTCCATGCTCGCCCCGGCAAGGTGCTTCTGAAAGCCTCCCGGCTCCGGCAACCGACCACGAAAGACGACATCACTGGCGGCGAGATGCCGCTGCAGGACGATACGCCAGTCAGGGCGGCCGAGCGATACGGTGTATTGACGGCTTTCGTCCCGCTCGACCTGAGTCTCCAGCGATGGGTTCAGGATCACGACGAGTTTCGCCGACCTGACTTCCCCGACTTTGGCTCGCAGATTCGCCGCGGACCTCCGGAAACCTCCGTACCGGTCCCGGTCCACCTGCGACAGATCCAGCAACAGCAGGTCACCGTCGGCCACTTCGTCCGATCGGAACTCGTCGGACGGGTCCTCCGAGGAGACGATCCGGAACAGATGTCCTGCATCGGCATACAGCCGCAGCAGCATCTTCGCCGCAGTACGCCGCCCGGTACCGGGCTGCCCTTCGAGAAGCACCACGCCGTACTTGTCGAGGGCACTCTGCGCCTGCGCGAACCCCCGCGGCGGCTCGTAGCGACGGTACAGCCACCCCAGATCCGATTCGTCCACCTGATCGAACGCCCGCCGGCGTTCCCCGGTACCGGTGAAGTTGATCTGTACCGTTCGCGCGCCGCCGGCACCGGCGCCGAATGACTGGGTACCGGCGGTCAACGCCGCGATTCCCCGCCCAGGCCGCCCTCGACGGGCCCGCCATTCGGCAGATTGAGGAAGGTGCCCGACCCGGTATTGGCCGGCCCGGTGAACTTCGAACCGCCGAACACGTCTCCGTGGTAAGAGTTCTGGTGGTGGCCGCCCTGGTACCGGTCTCCGAGGTCGACGTGGACCGCACCGCCGGACACGGCGCCCACCGCGGCGCCCCGCCCGCTGTCGCGCACGTCGCTGCGCACCGACCCGCGGTCGACCTCCTCTTCCGCGGACTTGGTGCGGTCCCTCAGGTTCGGCACGAACTGGAGCAGGTCGAGCGCGATCTGCTCCAGCGATGCCTCCGACTCCGGGTCGCGATAGGTCCGATAGTGGAGATTCGCCAGCACGGCCAGCCGTTTCGGCAGCTGATCCATGGGCAACGGGCACGGCGCGCCTTCGTCGAGGATCGGGATCACCCGCACTCCGTGTTCGAGGGCCAGGACCAGCTCCCGGTGAATCCAGTCCTGGGGGTCGTCGATCCGGCGCCGGCCCGCGGCATCAGCGGCCGTCAGCCAGCGGGCACCGATGACGCACAGCAGCACCTTGCTGCCCCACACACCGTTCTCCAGCACCTCGGGGAAAGAGGCACCAGCCGGGATGGAACGGTGGTCCCGGAACACATATTCGTCACCGAATCGATGACACAGGTCGCGATCGATGATCGTGGCCAGCTTCTCGCCATCTCCGGTGCGATAGTTCATGAAAATTTCAGGCATGAAAAAAATAGACCTTCCACTGATTGACACAAAATAAACCGACCGAGAAGAAGTTTAATGCGTTGCGCTCAGCTGACGGGTCAGCTGCGGGTATACCTCCTGCACTGCGCGGGTACGAAGGTGCCGGGAAAAGATTCTCTTCAGCCGCAGCAGGTCCTGCGCGACGGTCGCCGATCCGACGATTTCCGCCGGTCCCAGCAATTCGGACACCAGCGCACAGGCCTGCTCGATTTCGTTCAGCTGCGCATAGGCCAACGCCCTGCGCGCACC
This sequence comes from Amycolatopsis sulphurea, assembly GCF_002564045.1. Taxonomy (NCBI): domain Bacteria; kingdom Bacillati; phylum Actinomycetota; class Actinomycetes; order Pseudonocardiales; family Pseudonocardiaceae; genus Amycolatopsis; species Amycolatopsis sulphurea. The sequence goes on from NZ_PDJK01000002.1 coordinate 440,836, forward strand.
ATACCGTGCTCTCGTACGCAATGCGTCCGCCGGCACTGATTCGAGCTGGCGGTCGAGAACCACCGCAGCCTCCCGCGGACGGCCGAGATCGAGCAGGCACCAGCCGACGGCCATTGCCGCCGGATCGTCGAGATTCGTCGTACCCAGCACGGGCGACGACCATTCCCCTTCTTCCGCCGGCGCGATCAACAGCGGCCGCGCCCGGTCCAGCGCGCGCATGCAGGTGTCGTAGTCACCGGCCAGGGCATGGCCCTGAGCCTCGTGCTGCGCGGCGAATCCGAGGATTCGAGCCGGCACGGCCCCGCGTTGCGCCTGCTGGGCAAGGCCGATCGCCTCGGCCGCGTCGTCCCGGTAAAGCGAGATCAGCGCACGCCGGGTCAGCGCGTAGCTGGCGAAATGCCGGTCCCCGCCCGAGGCCGCCATTTCCACTGCTCGATCGGTCCACCAGAGCGCGCCTCGTTCGTCCCCGGCTTCCTGGGTCATCCACCCGGCGAACTCGGCGAATCGGGAGGCGAGGCGGAACAGCTGTCCGGACTCGTCGGCGCCGGCCTGCCCGGTCAGCGCGCGCACCGTGTGGGTCTGCGCGACGAGCGTCGGGAGCACCACTCCCGGGCTCGCCGTCTGCCCGAGTTTCCGAATCTGGTCGAACTGCCGACGGAACGCAACTGCGGCGGTGCCTTCCACCGACCGCACTCGCGCGGGCACGCCCATGCTGAATCCGGCCGCGGCACCCAGCGCGAGTGCCTCTCGCCGGCCCATCGGCCGGAACCAGCCTGCTCCGTCTCCGGTCAAGTTCATCATCCACGCCTCTCCGTCATCGGCGACCTCGACCGGGCGCGGACGGGCTTCCGTCGCGCCGGCGAGAGCGGCAAGCCTTCCTCCGGCATCCAGCTCGGCGTCGCAGCGGCGAGCGAATTCGGGCTGCGCATGCTTCAGCCCGTTCTCGATCTTGCTCAGATGCCCCTTGCTGTAGTGCACTGCGGTGGCGAAATCCGCGAGCGAAATACCTGCTCGCGTTCGCCACCGCCGAAGCTCGATGCCGAACTGCACGTCGTCGCCTGCCACTGATTCCTCCCCGTTGCCTGTTGCCCGTCGCTGAGGCCGTCCGGAAAGCCTTCGTTTCCTTTCCGGACGGCGGCACGCTGAACAGTGCAGCACACCGGCAGCCGGTACCGGAAACCAAGATCTCCGATTTACAACGGATGGAGCCATGCTATGAGCGCAGTTCGGCACGTGCGGCAGGAAACGACGCGAATGGGGCACACGCGGCGACCGGCCGCCATCGTGGTCCTCGTCCTCAAGACCCTTCTCGAACTGCTCGCCGGCCTCTCGGGAGCACAACCGGACTGGTTGGGCGTACTCGTCTGGTGCTTGTCCCTGGCCGGCGAGATCCTGCGATACCACGGCCGTTCCACACCTGTGCACGATGCCTGTCACAACGACGATTCTGCAGGTAGCAGTCTTCCTGAAGGAAACCGAAACGGACGGTTTCCCGGTGCCGGGCAAAGAGGAAACAGGAAACCCTGGGCGCACCTGGGCTGAAATGCATGCGCGCTGGACGCGGCACCGGCCACTTCACCGTTGCCGCGGGGCTCGGCCCAGGGTGCCGGCAAAGTCGGTGTGAGGGGCCATGCGCAGACTGCGGAGGTCTGTGAAGGGGCCCTTCACGGACTCTGAGTCTGTGAAGGGCCCCTTCACGGATGGCAGAGTGCGGCCCCGGGCGGCGGCGGACAGAGCGGATTTCGACGCGGCCGCCCGCAGCTGCATGCGCATCCGGTCGTAGGACGGGTCGCCCGCGGACAGTTTCAGGTCCAGCAGGGCGGCGGCAAAGCGTGCGGCGGGTCCGGCGTTGACGTCCGGCACCGTGTGCCGCCGTCCCCGCCGGGCCGGGGCGCGGGAGGTTCGCCTGCGCCACCCGTGCTGTCCGGGGTACGCCCCGGCTCGCCCATGCTGCCTCCAGTGGGTCGTCTCCGCTCACTGGAGCGTGCCAGATGTCCCGGGCCACCGGCCGTTCAGTTCGGCGCGATCAGAGGGAGCAGCCCTTCTGGATCCGCTTCACGGTGTGGTCGACACCGATGTGGAACTTCTTCTTGCCGCTGGTGCCGCCGTTGGTGGTCATGCACTCGACGCTCAGCGCGCCGCCGCCGGTGGTGTCCTCCAGCACGATGCCCGCGGACACCTTGTGCGAACAGTGGTTGTTGAAGTAGACGGTGACGTTGGTGATGCCGTCACCCCACGAGTAGTTCGCCTTGGCGTTCTTCGGCGAGCTGCAGGCGATGCTCGCGGTGTGCTTGGCCTGCGTGCTCATCGTGCCCGCGGTCGCGGCCGGCGCGGTGGCGCCGACCAGCGCGATGCCCAGCGCGGAAGCGGTCAGCAGGGTCTTGCCCATCTTCATGGCCCGATGTCCCCTCAGACGTTTCGGATTGCGGTCGTCCCGGCCGGCCCGGTGTCCCCATCCCAGCCGCCGGAGAGCGCTGTCCTCAAGAGATCGCCGTCCATGGTCAAATGGCCACGAAGTTCGCACAGGTCAGCGAATTGTCCAGGGTTCAGTCAGACGGTCCGCGAAGTGTCAGGACGACGCGTAAGACGTGTTCGACCGCCGAAGCGAACATCGCGCCGCGCAGCTCCCCGCGAGTGGCGAGGTTGCGCGCCGCGAAGTCGAGCATGTGCTGCGGCCCGGCCCGGCGGACCACGAGCGCGGCGACCTCTTCGAGTTCGAGATCCGGATTGTCCATCCGTGCGAAGGAGAACTCGATGAGGAGTTCTTCGTCGGTCATACCGTCTCCCGTGACCACGCTTCCCAGCGTAGCCAGATCCGGCCGGCTGGATCCGGCTACCCGGCCACGATCCGGGCTACCTCGCGTACGGCAGCGGCGAGCAGCTCCTCGTCGTCACCCTGTCCCAGCCGGACCACGACCAGCTCGTGCTCGGGCAGGACGAACAGGCGCTGCCCGTACATTCCGGAGGCCAGCGCGGTCCGCTCCGGCATACCGCCTTCGTACACCGGGCGCCCGAGCCAGCAGAAGCCGCCGCCGTAGATCCCCTCATCGTCGGCTTCCGCCGGGGTGAGGATGTAGTCCAGCCACCCTTCGGGCAGCAGCCGTCCACCCTGCCAGACGCCGTCGTCGAGCACGAACTGGCCGAACCTCGCCCAATCCAGCGCCGTGGCCAGGCACACGCCGGAGAGCAGAAAGTTCCCGGCGGCGTCCGAGCCGAGCAGCACGCTGTCCATCCCCAGCGGGTCGAATAGCAGCCGCCACGGCACGTCGACCGGCTCCGCCAGCCCGGCGGCCGCGGCCACCCGGACCGCGATGCCCGCGCTGAGCAGCGGATCGCTGTTCTGGTAAGCACATCGTGCGCCCGGCGGGGCGAGCAGGCCGAGCCCGGACATGTCGCGCCAGACGTCGTCCGGCCCGGCGTAGACGCCGAAATGCCGGTCGCCGTGGGCCCACGCGGTGGCCCCGGGCGGGCAATCGAGCCCGCTGCTCATGGCGAGCAGGTGGCGCAGCGTGATGCCGGACCGCGCGTCGTGCGCCCACTCGGGCACCGGGGCCGGCCGGTCCAGCTCCAGCAGCCCCTCGTGCACGAGCCGCCCGGCCAGTACCCCGGCCACGCTCTTCGTTGCCGACCAGCCGTTGTGCCGCATTTCGCGGGGAAACCCGGGCGCGTAGCTTTCCGCGACGAGTTTCCCCCGGTGCGCCACCACGGCCGCCCGGCCCAGCCCGTCGGAGGTGAGCCGATCGAGCAGCGCCCTGATCCGGCTCACCGCACCGGCAGGCAGATGCCCTGCGTCCGGCTCGTCTCCGAGAGGCCACGGCCTGCCGATTTCCCGTTGGGACACTTCGGGTTCCGGCGCACGCACGAGGGGCTCGGCGGCGCCGGGCGGGAGCACCTGCAGCCCGTAACGGCCCGTTCCGCACCGCAGTGCGCTCAAGCTCGCTGTCCGCACGCAGCGTGATCCGTTGCGAATCATGGGAAATGCTGACGCGGTCCCAGTCCAGCGGCGCCGCCGGGCCGGTCGCTTCGAGCAGCTCCGTGAACGCCGGTTCGGGCAGATCCTCGGACAGCACCGCCTCGGCCGGACGTCCTTGGCCCAGCACGCCCATCGCCAGCCGGAGAGCGTGGAAGCCCAGCCATTTCCGCTCCGCGTCCGCGGCGAGGCGAACGGGCCGGATCAGGGACGGTTGCGCGCTGTCGGGCCGGTGCATTTCGTCCCCTCGCGCGTCCGGCGGCTGATACGGGTCAGCGGGCCGCGAGCCAAGGCGCCAGCAGGGCTTCCAGGTCCGCGTCCGAAACCGCGCCCGGCCCGCCGTGGAACTCGTGCCACCGCGCGGCATCGCGGGCCGCGTAGAAGTCGACCTCGAAAGCGCGCATCAGCACGTACATGAAGCTCACCGCATTGAACCGCTCCCCCAGCAGCTCCCTGGCCGCGCGGGCGATGTCGACGGCGCACCGCTCGGCGTCGCCGGTCAGTTTCAATTCCTCGGCCGCCGGATCAAGCAGGCTCGGCGCAGACAACACGGTTCATGACTCCAAGACTCGAAACGAACAATCAGCCTTCGGCCGCCAGCTGCCCGCAGGCGGCCGCGATGTCCTGACCCCGGGTGTCGCGCACCGTGCACGCCACCCCGCCGGCGTTGACCAGGCGCACGAATTCCCGCTCCACCGGCTTCGGCGAGGCGTCCCACTTCGAACCCGGCGTGGGGTTGAGCGGGATCACGTTCACGTGCACCAGTTGCCCCAGGTGCTTACGCAACCGCTTCGCCAGCAGCTCCGCACGCCACGGCTGGTCGTTGATGTCGCGGATCAGCGCGTACTCGATCGACACCCGGCGACCGGAAGTGTCGGCGTAGTACCGGGCGGCGGAGAGCACCTCGTCGACCGACCACCGCTCGTTCACCGGCACCAGCGTGTCGCGCAGCTCGTCGTCCGGGGTGTGCAGCGACACCGCCAGCCGCACCTGCATCTTCTCGTCCGCCAGCTTCCGGATCGCCGGGGCGAGGCCGACCGTCGACACGGTCACCGAACGCTGCCCGATACCCAGCCCGCCCGGCGCGGGATCGGTGATCCGGCGCACCGCGGCCACCACCCGCTTGTAGTTCGCGAGCGGCTCACCCATCCCCATGAAGACGATGTTCGACAGCCGCCCCGGACCACCCGGCAGCGCGCCGTCGCGCATCACCGCGGCGGCCGAGCGGACCTGGTCGACGATCTCCGCGGTGGACAGGTTGCGGTCGAGCCCGCCCTGGCCGGTCGCGCAGAACGGGCAGGCCATCCCGCAGCCCGCCTGGCTGGAGATGCACAGCGTGGCGCGGTCGGGATAGCGCATCAGAACGCTTTCCAGCAGCGTGCCGTCGTGGGCGCGCCAGAGCGTCTTGCGGGTCGCGCCGCCGTCCGCGGCCAGCGCGCGCACCTCGGTCAGCAGCGGCGGCATCAGCTCGGCCACCAGCCGCTCCCGCGCGGCGGCGGGGATGTCGGTCATCTCGGCCGGATCGACGGTCAGCCGCGAGAAGTAGTGGTTCGACAGCTGCTTGGCGCGGAACGGTTTCTCCCCCAGCCCGGCGACGGCTTCGGCCCGCTCCGCGACCGTGAGGTCGGCGAGATGGCGCGGCGGGAGGCCGCGCTTGGGCGCATCGAAAACAAGCGGGAGGGCAGTCATGACCGATCCAGTATCTCACACCACGCGAGCGCGCCGACCCACCCGGTGCCCGGCCCACCCCTGAATGCCCGGGTTCAGGGGTGGGACCCACCGGACGCCCGCGATAGCGTCCCCGGCGTCGTCACGTCCCGGGGGTGGAATCGATGCGTTCCAGAACGACTGTCCTGCTCCTGCTCGGCACCCCGCCCGCCGCGTCCGCGGGCGGGGGAACGATCGCGGTGCCCGGCCTGAACCGGCCGGTCGAGCTGCTGGTCGATGAAGTGCCGCACGTCTACGCGGCCGAGACCGCCGACCTGTTCTTCGCGCAGGGTTTCACCGTCGCCCGCGACCGGCTCTTCCAGCTCGACACCTGGCGCCGCCGCGGTCTCCGGCAGCTCAGCGAGGTGCTCGGACCGTCCTATGTGGAGCAAGACCAGGCGGCCCGGCTGTTCCTCTACCGCGGCGATCTGGAGGCCGAATGGGCCTCCACGGGCCGGAAGCGAAGCTCGCCGCCACCCGGTTCGCCGAAGGCATCAACGGGCTAGGTGGGACAGGGCGGCGATGCGCGACAAGCTGATCCTGGGCACGCTGCCACTCGCTTTCCGTGACGTGGCCGGGAAACTCGGCGACGATCCGGGGAAATGGCGCTGGGGCGGCCTGCAGTACGCGCAGTTCGACCACCCGCTCGGCAGCCCCAGCGTGGAGCCGACGCCGATGGGCGGCGACTACGCGACCGTCCACCCGTCGTTCTTCCATCCGCTGACCTATCATCGGCGCGACCTTCAAGATGGCCCTGGACGTCGGCGACTGGGACGCGTCACGGGCGATCAACGCCCCCGGGCAGTCCGGCGACCCGCGCAACCCGCATTACCGCGATCTTCACGACCGCTGGGCCGGCGGCGGTTCGTTCCCCCTGCTGTCCAGCCGACCCGCGGTGGAACGGCATCTGGAGACCCGGATCCGGCACGACCACCTCGCCGGTACCGGGGCTCAGGACGCGAGATTCCCCAATCGCCGCAGGGTCTCCTCGCGGCCGAGCGCCTGCGTGATCGAGTGCAGGTCCGGGCTGCGGGTGGAGCCGGTGATCGCGATCCGGATGATCTGCGAGGCCTCGCGGATCGAGCCGGGGTAGGCGTCCGGATCCTTCTTGTACTCCTTGGCATTGCGGGCGAATCCGTGCTTCGCGGCGACGTCGCGGATCTGCTGGAACCATTCCTGGCCGTCGTCCAGCTGACGATAGGCGCCCACGAAATCGGCCGCGACCGCACGCACCACGTCCGGGGCGACGCCGAGCGCGGCGATCCGCTCGTCGTCCGGACCGGTCACCGGCTGGTGCAGCTCCGGGAAGAAGAACCCGTAGACGGCGCGGAAATCGCTCCACTTCTTCAGATCCTTACGCGGGTTCTCGGCGCCTTCGCGCTCCACGGCGAGCGCGCGCAGCGCCAGCTCACGCGACGACTCCAGCAGCTCGCGCAGCTGCGGGTCGAACTGCTGCGCCCACTCCTGCACCGCTGCGAGGATCTCCGCGCCGGACATGGTCGCAACGTAGTCGGCCGAGATGTCGTCGAGCTTCACCAGGTCCACGAGAGGGCCGGCGACACCGCACTCGTCGAGGTCGATGGGCGCTTCGAGCGCCTGATCGAGCGGCAGCTCGGCGAGCCGGCCGTTGGCCAGGCCGCGCAGGTAGTACAGCACCGCGCGCACCGGGAAGCCGGACTCAAGGTAGAAGTCGACCGACGCTTCGGGGTCCTTGCGCTTCGACAGCTTCCGCTTGCTGCCGCCTTCCTGCTTCATCAGCGGCGCGACGTGCGCGTACTGGATCGGCTCGAAGCCCAGCGCGCCGAACAGCTGCTGATGCACTGGCACCGAGGAGATCCACTCGTCCCCGCGGATGACGAGGTTCACGCGCATTAGGTGATCGTCGACAGCGTGCGCGAAGTGGTACGTCGGCAGCCGCGGGCTCTGGTCGGAGCTCTTGAGGATCACCACGTCGTTGCGGTTGGCCTCGGCCTCGATGGTGCCGCGGATCGCGTCCGTGAAGCGCACGCGCGCACCAGTGTCGTCCGGCGCGCGGAAGCGAACCACCCACGGCTCACCCGCGTCGAGCTTCGCCTGTACGTCGGCAGCTTCGGCGTCACGCCAGATCGCCCACGAGCCGTAGTAGCCGGTGGGCAGCTTCGTCGCCTGCTGACGCGCGGTGATGGACGCCAGCTCGTCCTTCGTCGCGAAGTCGATGTACGCACGGCCTTCGCGGAGCAGCTGCCGGACGTAGGTGAGGTAGATCTGCTCGCGCTCGGACTGACGGTACGGCCCATACTCGCCGCCGCGCGCCGAGTCCTCGTCGGCAGTCAGGCCGAAGTACGCGAAGCCACGCGCGAACTGATCCAGCGCGCCCTCGACCTCGCGTGACTGGTCGGTGTCCTCCACCCGCACCAGGTACCGGCCGCCGGAGTGCCGGGCCACGTCCTGGTCGATCGTGGCCGTGTAGATGCCGCCGATGTGCACGAAGCCGGTGGGCGACGGGCCGAACCGGGTCACCTTCGCGCCGTCGGGCAGCTGCCGGGCCGGGTAGCGCTGCTCCCAGTGCTCCGGTTCGGGCAGATCCGCGGGGAACAGGGCGTCGATGACCGAACGGTCCAGCATCGGAGGTCGAATCTCCCAGGTCGTCGGGGTGGTTCAGGGTGCCTGCTGAGTATCTCCGACCGCCGTTTCCGATGGTCGGTCAGGTCCGCCGGTTGCGTGACGACCGTTTCCGATATATCGTGAACGTGTCGCAACCGTTCTAAGAAAGGATTCCGATCATGAGGAACCGACGACACTCCTTCCCTGGCGGCCACGACCACGGCGAACGCGGCAGGCCCGCGTTCGGTCCGTGGGGCCGCGAATTCGGCGAGTTCGCCTTCGGCCCCGGCCGCGGGCGGCATGGACACGGCCCAGGCCGTGGACCCGGCTCCCGGCGCGGCCGGCGCGGCGACGTCCGGGCGGCGATCCTGGCCCTGCTGGCGGAGCAGCCGCGGCACGGCTACGAGATCATCCGCGAGATCGGCGAACGCAGTGGCGGGCTGTGGAAGCCCAGCCCGGGCTCGATTTACCCGACGCTGCAGATGCTGGCTGACGAAGGCCTGGTGGTGAGCCGCGACGAAAGCGGCAAGAAGCTGTTCGAGCTCACCGAAGATGGCCGCACAGCCGCGGAGCAGCAGACCGGCACCCCGCCGTGGGAGCACTTCGCCGACGACGTCGCCCCGGCCGAGGCCGAACTGCGCAAATCCGCGGCCACCCTCGCGGCCGCCGTGGTGCAGGTGATGCGGGCCGGCAGCACGGGTCAGCAGGCCCGCTCGGTCGACGTGCTCAACGAGGCACGCCGTTCGCTCTACTCGATCCTCGGCGAGGTCGAGGACGAGCCCGGCGCATCGGGCGAGGCGGCCGAGTGACCCGGCAGGACGAGGCCGGTGGGCTTGTCGCGGCAGTGCACGCGATACCCCACCGGCACCGTCACCTCACCCGCCCCCGGATTCATCCGGCGGACATCGCCGATCGCCCGGCTCGCCACCTTCGCACTGAACTCGATCTTCAGCACTGACTCCGCGGCCGCGAGGTCCGCGAACCGCCAGCGGGTGGCGACGCGGCGGCAGCCGAAGCCCTGCGCCGCGAAGAACCGTTCCACCGCGGGCGGATCGTAGTGCGGCAGGTCCGCGCGCATCCACCCGCCGTAGGGCTCACTGGTCACGTCGAGGTCGACGATCAGGATCGACCCACCCGGCCGCAGCACCCGTTCCGCCTCACGCAATCCCGGCTCACAACCCGGGCCGAAGAAGTAGGCCGTACGCGCGTGCACCACGTCGACGCTCGCGTCGCCGGCCGGCAGCCGCTGCGCCCGTCCCTTCCGCACTTGCACGTTCCCAAGCTGCCGCACCCGTCGCCCCGCGTCCCGCGCGAGTGGCGGGTGCGGTTCGACGCCGAGCACGGAACGCGCGTCACGGGCGAAGAACGGCAAGTGATAGCCGTCGCCGCAACCGAGGTCGAGGACGTCGCGGCCGGTCCAGTCGGCTTCCTCGCGCAAGACTCGCCAGATCTCGCCGTCCACGTCCTGCGCGCGGTTCTCCACCTCGTAAGCCTGCTGGTAGTACCAGATGTTCGGGCTCGGCAGCACCTCCGCCGCACCGGGACGGACCTGGGACAACCAGCGCACAAGCGACTCCATGATCACGGGCCGGCGGCGGTTCGGCCGGAATTTCCCCGCTCAGAGCGTAGAACGCGGGGCGGGCGAATAGACTTTGCCCATCGGGAGGAGGCCAGGATGTCCGTTGATTCGCCCGGTTATCGCACGATCCCGACAGGTCTGCCCTGCTGGGTCGAGCTGGCCTGTTACGACGAAGCCGCCACGCAGCGCTTCTACTCCGGCGTCTTCGGCTGGCGGTACGAGGTGCACCGTGATCCGGCGACGCCGACCGGCAGATATTCGATCTCCTCCCTCGATGGCGTTCCCACCGGTGGTCTGTACCAGGCCGGGACGCATTCGGCGCCCGGCTGGACGCTGCACATCTCGGTGCCGCACACGGCGAACGCGGCCGAGTGGGTGGAGCATCTCGGCGGCGAGGTGACCCTCGGCCCGGTCGCGATCCCGAAGCGTGGCAGCATCCTGCACGCGATCGACGCGTGCGGCGCGCCGATCGTGTTCTGGGAGGCGCCGCACGACTGGGAGTTCGCCAGCGGAGCACCGGGCACCTTCAGCGGCGCGGACCTCAACACCCATGACGGGGTCGCCGCGGATCACTTCTACACCAAGCTGTTCAGCTACTCGTGCCGGCAGGTCGGCGACGGGGACAGCATCGACTACGCGGAGTACCTGATCGACCGGGAGCCGGTGCTCTACCGGTACGTGATGGGCGCGGAGTACGAGCCGGACACTCCCCCGCACTGGTTGGTGTACTTCGAGATCTCCCCGGCCCGCGGGACGGACGCGGCCGCCGGGCAGGCGTTGATGCTCGGTGGTTCGGTGGTGCTGGAGCCCTACGACACCCCGTTCGGCCGCACCGCGCTGCTCGCTGATCCGGACGGTTCGGTGTTCGCGGTGATCGACCACTCCCGGGTCCTGCAGGGCGTCGGCCGCGCCGAGGTCGACGACCCGTACGACGACTGACGTCTCAGGCGGGGACGAACGCGGACAGCAGCAGCCAGGACACCACGGCCGAGGGCAGCAACGAGTCGAGACGGTCCATGATGCCGCCGTGCCCGGGCAGCAGCGTGCCCATGTCCTTGATGCCGAGGTCGCGTTTGATCAGCGATTCGACGAGGTCTCCGAGCGTCGCGGTGAGCACGATGGCGGCGCCGAAGATCGCACCCTGCCACGCGTGCCCGTGCAGCATCAGGCTGATCGTGAGCACGCCCGCGGCGATACCTGCGACCAGTGAACCGGCGAAGCCCTCCCAGGACTTCTTCGGGCTGATCGTGGGCGCCATCGGATGCTTGCCGCCAAGCACCCCGGCGATGTAGCCGCCGGTGTCGGAGGCGACGACGCCGATCAGGAACGCGAGCACCCGCCCGACACCGTCGTCCGGCGGCACGAGCATGGCCGCGAACGACGCGAACAACGGCAGGTAGGCGGCGGCGAATACAGACCCGGCGATGTCGCGCAGGTAGCCTTCGGCGCCGCCGGACAACCGCCAGAGCAGACAGGCCAGCACCGTCAGCACGAACGCGATGAGCGATCCTTCGTGCCCGAACGGCCAGGACAGCCAGATCATCGCCTGCCCGCCCACGAGCACCGGGATCAGCGCGATCCGGGTGTCCGCGACCCGGCGCAGCACGCCGGCGAACTCGAAGGTCCCGACCGCGATCGCCGCCGCGATCACCCCGATGAACAGGAACCGGACGGTGAGCAGGGACACGATGATCGCCGCACCGAGCAACAGCCCGACCCCGATGGCGGCGGGCAGATTCCGTCCGGCGCGCGACGCCTTTTTCTCCGGCACGGCGGATTCGGCGGGTCCGGCCTCGCCCCGGTCGCCGCCGTTTCCGGTCGCGGCGGTTTCTTCCCGGGTGGCTTCCGTCCGCCCGGGATCGGCTTTGGCGGAGTCTTTCCGGGTGGCCTTGCGCCGCGACTCACCAGCCGCCGGACCGTCGGGTGTGGCCTCGTCCCGCGCCGCGGCACCGCTCTCGGCGGTGTCCTCCGGACCGGATTCACCAGGGACGGAGCCGGTCACGTCCTTCCAACCGGCTTCGCCACGCGCGGGGCTGCCCTTGGCCGTGTACTTCCGGCCGGCTTCACCACGCTCGGGGCCACTCTCGGCCGTGCCGTTCCGACCAGCCTCAGATGCAGAGCCGCCCTCGGTCGCACCCTTCCGACCGGCTTCGCCACGCACGGAACCGCCCTTGGTCGCGTCCTTCCAACCGGCTTCACCACGCACGGGGCCACTCTCGGTCGTGCCCTTCCGACCAGCCTCACCACGCGCAGAGCCGCCCTCGGTCACGTCCTTCCAACCGGCCCCGGCTCGCCCGGATTCAGCACGCGAAGAACCGCCCCCGGACTTGCCGCCGGACTCGTCCCGGGCCAGACCGCCGTGGCCCGGCCGGGGCGATCCCGGCCCGGCCGGGGTTCCCCAGCCCGGCCGCGAGCCCGGTTCCGGCTCGGGTGCCGGAACCGGCGGCGGGGTGTCCGCCACCCGTTCCTCGCGTTCCTCGCTCACCTGGCTCATCAGACCTCGAGCAGCTCGGCTTCCTTGTGCTTGACCAGCTCGTCGACCTGGTGCACGTAGGTGTCGGTGAGATTCTGCAGCTCCTTCTCGGCGCGTGCGACCTCGTCCTCACCCGCCTCGCCGTCCTTGGCGATCCGGTCGAGCTCTTCCTTGGCCTTGCGGCGGATGCTGCGAATGCTCACCCGGCCGTCCTCGCCCTTGCCCTTGGCGACCTTCACCATCTCCTTGCGCCGCTCCTCGGTGAGCTGCGGGATGACGATGCGGATCACGTTGCCGTCGTTGCTCGGGTTGACGCCGAGGTCCGATTCGCGGATCGCCTTCTCGATGGCACCCAGCTGGGTCTGGTCGTAGGGCTTGATCAGCGCCATCCGCGCCTCCGGCACGTTGACGCTGGCCAGCTGGTTCAGCGGGGTCGGCGCGCCGTAGTACTCGACGACGATGCGCGAGAACATCGACGGGGTGGCCCGGCCGGTCCGTACCGCCGTGAGGTCCTCCTTGGCGACGGACACCGCTTTTTCCATCTTCTCCTCGGCGTCGAGGAGGGTCTCGTCGATCACGGCTACTCCCGGTGTTGTGATTGTCGAACCTGTGCTGATCCCAGCAGGTCTAGGCGGGCTGCCCGTCCGCGGGGGTGGAGACCAGCGTGCCGATCCTCTCACCGCGCACCGCACGCGCGATGTTGCCCTCGGTGAGCAGATTGAACACGATGATCGGCATCTTGTTGTCCATGCAGAGGCTGAACGCCGTGGCGTCGGCGACCTTCAGGCCGCGTTCGAGTACCTCGCGGTGGCTGATCCGGTGGAACATCTCCGCGTCCGGATCGGTCTTCGGGTCCGCGGTGTAGACGCCGTCCACCGCCTTGGCCATCAGCACGGCCTCGCACCCGAGTTCGAGCGACCGCTGTGCGGCGGCGGTGTCGGTGGAGAAGTACGGCATGCCGACGCCTGCTCCGAAGATCACCACGCGGCCCTTCTCCAGGTGCCGCTCCGCGCGGCGCGGGATGTAGGGCTCGGCGACCTGACCCATCGTGATCGCGGTCTGCACCCGCGTCGGCAGGCCCTCCTTCTCCAGGAAGTCCTGCAGGGCCAGGCAGTTCATCACGGTGCCCAGCATCGCCATGTAGTCGGCGCGGTCGCGGTCCATCCCGCGCTGCGACAGCTCGGCACCGCGGAAATAGTTGCCGCCGCCGATCACCACCGCGATCTGCACCCCGGTGCGCGCGACGTCCGCGATCTGCTGCGCCACCGAGTGCACCACGTCCGGATCCACTCCGACGGCACCACCGCCGAACATCTCCCCGCCCAGCTTCAGCAGCACCCGGCGGTACCCGCCCTCCACGCGCTCACCCATCTCTGTCGCCTCCTGCCCCTCGGTAGACCGCACTGTGCCCCGTCCCCGGATCGCGGAGACGGGGCACAGTGCCAGAACCTAGTCCCAGTGCCGCGTTCAGGCCTGGCCGACCTCGAACCGGGCGAACCGGGTCAGGGTCACGCCGACCTCGTCCAGCAGCGCCTTGACAGTCTTTTTGTTGTCCTTGACCGAGGGCTGCTCGAGCAGCACGTTGTCCTTGTAGAACGCGGTGACCTTGCCCTCGATGATCTTCGGCAGCGCCTGCTCGGGCTTGCCCTCCTCGCGGGCGGTCTGCTCGGCGATGCGGCGCTCGTTCTCGACCAGCTCGGCGGGCACCTCCTCGCGGGACAGGTACTTCGCCCGCAGTGCGGCGACCTGCATCGCGGCCGCGCGGGCGGCCTCGGCGTCGTCCCCGGTGAACTCGACGAGCACACCCACCGCGGGCGGCAGGTCCGAACCACGGCGGTGCAGGTAGCTGGTGGTCTGGCCGCCGAACGCGACGACCCGGCGCAGCTCCAGCTTCTCCCCGATCCGGGCGGACAGCTCCTGCACGACCTCGTTGACCGGCTTGCCGTCGAGGTCCGCGGCCTTCAGCGCCTCGACGTCGCTGGACCCCAGGTCCTTGGCGACCGCGACGATCCGGGCCGCGAGCTGCTGGAAGTCGTCGTTCTTGGCGACGAAGTCGGTCTCCGAGTCCAGCTCGATCAGCACACCGCCGTCGCCGGCGACGAGGCCCTCGGCGGTGGTCCGCTCCGCGCGCTTGCCGACGTCCTTGGCACCCTTGATGCGCAGGAACTCGACAGCCTTCTCGAAGTCGCCGTCGTTCTCCTCGAGGGCCTTCTTGCAGTCCATCATGCCGGCGCCGGTCATCTCGCGCAGGCGCTTCACGTCAGCGGCGGTGTAGTTCGCCATCGTGTTGAATCCGTCCGTTTCAGGTACGTGTGCGTCTTCCGGCTGCGCCCGGACGGCCGCGAGGGGCCGTCCGGGCGCAGTTCGATCAGGAGTTGGCCGGAGCCTGCTCGCCGGCCGCGTCCGCGGTCGCCGCCGCGGTCTCGGTCGCGGCGGCCGCCTCGGCGGTGGCGGTCTCGGCGGTGGCGGTCTCGGTCGCGGCAGCCGCCTCGGCGGTGGCGGTCTCCGAACCGGCGAGGAGGTCCTTCTCCCACTCGGTCAGCGGCTCGTCCGCGGCACCCGGCTCCGGCTTGGTGTCCACGGCGGCACCGTTGCGGCTGGAGCGGGACATCAGCCCGGCCGCGGCGGCCTCGGCGACCACCTTGGTGAGCAGCGCGGCCGAGCGGATCGCGTCGTCGTTGCCCGGGATCGGGTAGTCGACCTCGTCCGGGTCGCAGTTCGTGTCGAGAATCGCCACGACCGGGATGTTGAGCTTGCGCGCCTCGCCGACGGCGATGTGCTCCTTCTTCGTGTCGACGATCCACACCGCGGACGGCACCTTGGCCATGTCGCGGATACCGCCGAGGGTCTTCTCGAGCTTGTCCTTCTCGCGGGTCAGCGTGAGGATCTCGCGCTTGGTGAGGCCGGTGAAACCACCGGTCTGCTCCTGCGCCTCGAGCTCCTTCAGGCGGAGCAGGCGCTTGTGCACGGTCTGGAAGTTGGTCAGCATGCCGCCGAGCCAGCGCTGGTTCACGTAGGGCATGCCCACCCGCGCGGCCTCGTTGGCGATCGCTTCCTGCGCCTGCTTCTTGGTACCGACGAACATGATCGTGCCACCGTGCGCGACGGTTTCCTTGATGAACTCGAAGGCACGGTCGATGTAGGTCAGCGTCTGCTGCAGGTCGATGATGTAGATGCCGTTGCGCTCGGTGAAGATGTAGCGCTTCATCTTCGGGTTCCACCGACGGGTCTGGTGCCCGAAGTGCACGCCGCTGTCGAGCAGCTGCTTCATGGTGACGACGGCCATTGCCGGAATCACACCTTCTCTGTACTCGCGCGCGCCCGCGGCGGTTCCGCCACGGATGCGCTGTCCGGTTCGTCGCTCGCGGCCGGGTGACCGCTCGCCCTGGTGCCGTGCCGGAACCCGGACCCGGCGGGATTCGGTGAGAATCCCCCGGGACCGCCGGGCACCGCGCGCTTCTCCGTCCGGCCCCCGCTTCGGAAAAGCGGACCGTCCGGGAACGCACACACGTGCACGCGAAGTCAGCCCACCGAGTGGACTGCGGAACCGATTCTACCCCCTGCCACCAGCCCCGCTCCCACCGGCGGCACCGGATCGCCCCACGGTTGTCCACAACTCGGCCCACCTGTGGACAACCCCCTCGCTACCGGCGGGTAACGACAGCCCCATCCCCGACCATGGACCCGTGACCAGACCACGGCTCCTGCCCCCGCCACCACCGGCTGTCCACCGGCTCACGCCGGCCAGCCCACTCCGGCCGGACCCCGAACAGCGACCGACCGCCGCGCACCCGGCTGCCGGGGAATTCCGCCCCGGCCCGAGACCGCACCCGATTCCGGCGAGCATGCATCTCCCGCCATCCCCCGGACCCGACGCGGGCCTCGCACGCCCGCTGGACGGACAACGCCTGCCAGACCTCGATCTTTCGCGGCGCGACGATCCCGCGCCCGAAGCTGCACCTCGCACCACCACCGGCCGCCCACCGAACGCAGGATCCTCACCGATCATCGGAGCGACTCCCGAAACCCCCTCGGATCCGACGCGAACAACCGGTCTCCTCCGCCGCACGCCTCCCGACGACAAAACATCACTCCGCGACCCCGCACCACACGGCACGGCAGCTCAACGGAAGATGCACCTCGCACCCCCTGCCACCGAAATGGCCCGACCACCCGAACATCCCGTCGCGCTGGCCACCGCTGCCTTGGCAAGACGGCACTCGCGCCCGACCGCACCCCGCACAGTCCTGCTCCGCTCAACAAATCACGCGCACTTCGGCATCGCATTACTCACGGAACCCGGCTCACCGACGGCGACCTTCGCCTGGTCCAGACCGCCCAGTCGCCGCGGCCGTCACCGACGCCGCCCCCATCGGCCACGCCAATTCCGCTTGCTGCTCCTGTTACGCGGTTATCTGGCCATCACCACCCGAACCCTCACCCGCTCGGCCACCGCCTCGTTCCACCTCGCCACCAAATGGTTTTCCCTTGCCCGCCAAGGAATCCACCGACACGAACCACCCACCGGAACGATCGAAGCACGAAGCACAATCCCCCACCGCCCCGACTGGGCTCAGCCGCCATTGCAACTGGCCGGTGGCGCCGTATCCGCCTACGACCCGCGCAAGCGCACCTTGCACACCTGGCTGATCATGACGAGCGCCGCTGCCCTGATCGTCTGGTCCGCTTTCATCGCGAGTACGCGCGCAAACGCCGCCGAACCGTCCGAGCCCCAAGCCAGTACGCCCGCTGCCTCGACCCAAGCCGGAAGGTTCGCCTGGCCGCTGACCCCACACCCGAAGGTGACGAGGAACTTCGAGCCGCCGGAAACACCATTCGGACCGGGACACCGCGGCGTCGACCTGGAAGCCGCACCGGAGCAGCAAGTGCTGGCCGCGGAAATGGGCGTGGTGGTGTTCGCCGGTCAAGTCGCTGGCCATGGCGTCGTCGCGCTGGACCACGACGGCGGCCTCCACACGACTTACCTGCCCGTCACGCCTTCGGTCACCACCGGCGAACAGATCTACCGCAGCCAGCCCATCGGCACGGTCGCCCCCGGACACCCCGGCTGCCCCGTCGCGGCCTGCCTGCATTGGGGCGCACGCCGCGGCACCGAATACCTCGACCCGCTATCCCTGCTCGGCTCCCCCGGACGAGTACGCCTCAAACCCTGGGCTGAAGGCCCCTGAGCCAACGCTCACGCTCTCCCCTTGCCCACAACAGAAATACCCGAAGGAAGGAAACCCAATCAGGTGATATCTGGCTTCAATTCGAGCCGGTGGCTGGTTCGAACCCGGCACACCCGAAGCAGGTTCGCCTCACGAACACCCGCCCCGCGACCAACCAGCCCCCACGACCGCACTCGGGCGAGCCCGGACATGACCAAGGCCGGCGGACCGCGTCCAGCCGGTGGCGGAGCCAAGCCGGGCACGGTCGCTCGGCGGCGCGGTGGTCAACCGCTGGGCTGTTCCATCAGCTTGGCGCGCAGCCGCATCACGGCACGTGTGTGCAGTTGGCTCACCCGTGATTCCGTGACGCCCAGGACCTTGCCGATCTCGGCAAGGGTGAGGCTCTCGAAGTAGTAGAGGCTCACCACGATCTTGTCCCGGTCGGTGAGCTGGGCGATCGCCTCGGCCAGCTGGCGCCGGTTGTCCTGGTCGACGAGGACGGCGACCGGGTCGACAGCGTCGTCGTCGGGCAGGGTGTCGACCAGGGAGCCGGCGTCCTTGCCTGCCGCGACGAGGTCTTCGAGTGCCACAACGCTGGTGAGCCGCAGCTGGCCGTAGAAGTCGCGCAGATCGTCGAGGCCGATGCCCATTTCGCCGGCGAGTTCGGCGTCGGTCGGGGTGCGGTGCAGGCGGGCGCCGAGGCGTTCCAGGGCGCGCGCGGTCTCCTTCGCCTTGCTCCGCACGGCGCGCGGAACCCAGTCCTGGGAACGCAGGTCGTCCAGAATGGCACCGCGGATGCGCTGCATCGCGTACGTCTCGAACCGCAGTCCGCGTTCCGGATCGAACTTCTCGATGGCGTCGACCAGCCCGAAGATGCCGGATTGCACGAGGTCACCCACGTCGACATGAGTGGGCAGGCCGGTGCCGACCCGGCCCGCGACGTACTTCACCAGCGGCGCGTAGTGCAGGACCAGCCGGTCACGTGAGGCCTGGTCGGGCTGACCGGCGAACTGCTGCCACAGCGCCTGTATCCCCGCATCGACGTCATGGCCCGGACGCTCGTCCTCGTCAACGGCGTCCGGTGCCCCGGCGGCTTCCACCCCGGTCTCGCTGACCTGCGGTGTAGCGGTCATTGCACCGTCGTTCTCGGCATGTGGCTCAGTATGGTCTCCGTGCTCGTGCGGATGCGCGTGCGCCGCCGGTGCGGCCCCGGCTCTCCCGGCCGAGCAACCGCCGGCCTCGTCAGGCCCGGGGGTGTGCTCGGTCATGGATCGCCTTCAGCCGATCAACGGTGACGTGAGTGTAGAGCTGGGTCGTGGCAAGCGTAGCGTGACCGAGCAGTTCCTGAACGCTTCTGAGGTCGGCACCTCCCTCGAGCAAATGCGTCGCGGCCGAATGGCGTAGCCCGTGCGGGCCCATATCGAGGGCGCCGGGTACCGCGGCCACCGCCTCGTGCACGACCTGGCGGGCTGCTCGCGGGTCGAGCCGCTTGCCGCGGACGCCCAGGAACAGCGCCGGTCCCGAGCGTTCGCCGATGAGTTCCGGCCGACCTTCCTCGAGCCACTCGGACAACGCCGCGGCCGCCGGCACCCCGAACGGGACCGTGCGCTCCTTGTCGCCCTTGCCCACGACAGTGACCACCCGGCGTGAGAAATCCACCGCACCGACGTCCAGCCCGCACAGCTCGGACACCCGAATACCGGTCGCATACAGCACCTCGATCAGCGCACGATCACGCAGCGCTACCGGATTCCGGTCAGCCGCTCCGCTCGCGGAGGCGGTCATCAGGGCGTCGGCCTGATCGGCGCGCAACACCCCCGGCAGCGTCCGGTGCGCGCGGGGCGCGGCCAGTCGCCCGCCCGGGTCCGACTGCAGGAAACCAGTCCGGTGCGCCCAAGCCGTGAATGTGCGCGCGGCCGCGGCCCGGCGAGCCAAGGTGGTGCGGCCCACGCCTGCAGTGCGTTGCCCGGCAAGCCACGCGCGCAGCTGCGTGATGTCGAGGTCGCGAAGGCTCCGAGCAGGCGCCTCACCCTCCGCCGCGGTCAGGAACGCCAGCAGGGAAACGACGTCGCCGACGTACGCGCGGACCGTATGCGGCGACAGCCCGCGCTCCAGCGACAGATGCCGTTCGTAGTCGGCGACCGCGCCATGGGTGGCTTCCGGCAGAGCATCGCGAAGAGCTCGAAGATCGGGGCGGGGCGGGCGTTTTCGGTGCCCCCCGGGACGCGCAGTTGCACCGGTGCGCGTGGTCGCTGACGACATGACGATTACGCTGCGCGAACCATCGCCGTTGGTCAAGGATCGCCACGCCGATCATCGGGCAGCCGTTCGGACTATTCGCCGCCACCCGCTGTCGCCACGTACTGCGAAACCGTCGATTTCCAGCTCCGGCAGTAAGGCGCGCACCCTCGTGACCGGCACTCCAGCACCTTCAGCGATCTGTTCCGGAGAACGGCCCGCGCGCGGCACCAGCGCTTCGTAGACCCGCAACGCCTCGGGAGCAAGGTTGTCCGTGGGACGGCGAGGTGCGTCCGGCTTGGCTTCCTCAGCGCCAAACCGGCCAACCGTCTCCATGACTTCATCGACTGTGGTCACGAGCGTGGCTTTGCAATCCCTGATGAGCGCGTGGCAGCCCGCGGAGCTGGCGGAGTGCACTGGTCCAGGGACTGCCATCACCACTTTGCCGAGCGCGCCCGCCGTGGTGGCGGTGTTGCGCGCGCCGCTCCGTACGCCTGCTTCGACAACCACCGTGCCGTCGGTGAGGCCAGCGATGAGGCGGTTGCGTACGAGGAAACGATGTCGAGCAGGTGGCGTGCCTGGCGCGTACTCGCTGACGACCGCGCCCCCGTGGCCAACGATGCGTTTCAGCAGTTCTACGTGACCGGCCGGATAGATGACGTCGACAGCACAGCCGAGCACCGCAACGGTGACTCCTTCAGCTCCCAACGCTCCGCGATGTGCAGCGGCATCGATCCCCATCGCGGCGCCGGAGAACACCGGTATTTGGCGGGCAGCCAATGCGTACGCGAGTTCGAAGGAGTTTTCCAGTCCGTAGTCCGTGGCCAGTCTGGCCCCGACGATGGCTACCGCGCGGTCGGCTGCCTCCGCGAGGTTGGCGCTGCCGCGAACCCAAAGGCCCAGTGGCGCGGCGACGTTCTGCACACCGCGCCCGGTCGCGACCGCCAAGGAGAGCAGGGGCCAAGCCGGCCACTCGTGGTCCTCCGGGGTCACCAGCCGGGCGCCGGCTTTTTCGGCGAGTTCGAGGTCTTGTTCTGCGATCACGGAGACCCGCCTCGCCGCGGTCTCCTTGCGGACCGGCTCAGGACAATCGCCGGTACGAACCCGCTCCGCTGCGTCGATCGGTCCTTGCTCGCCTACGAACGCAAGCAGTGCAGGAGCCGGCGGCTCCGCGACACGTAACAGGTACGCGCGAGCCAGGCGTTCGACTTCGGTGGCCGAGGTCTGGTCGGGAAGGGCGGTCACATCGCACCTCTTCGCGCGCTGTCCTCGACGACGGTGAAGGGCCGGGGCGGGGTGAGCTGATCCCGGACCCAGGCGGGGTCCTGTTCCGGATGAGGTTCCTGATCCGGAACGAGCTTGAGCGGCCGGCCCGCGGTGGGCAGTTCGTCGGCCAGCAAGTGCGGGCGGCGATGACGGCGCCGGAGTGCGGTGGATGGGTGTGGGAGGTCGGAGTTGCGAGGTTGGCTGGGATCCGGAGATTCGTGGAGGGGCTCGGGCCCTCGGAGATGGGTCGGGTCGGTGGGGATGGATTGCTGGGGGCGGCTGGGCGAGGTGAGTCGGCGCGCGGAGTCGGAGTGCGAGGCTGGACTTGGGTCAAGGTCCGGGTCGGAGTCGCTGGCAGCGGCGAGGGGGCGGGCCGGGCCGGGGCCTGCGGTCGGATCGATGCGGTAGCGCGAGTCGGATTCGGGGCGGGCGCGGCAATCGTGAGCTGTGGTGGGTTTGAGCGCGGAAGCGGGCTTTCGCCGTTGGGGCGGTCCAGGGACAGCGGAGCAATTGGCCGGGTCGGTCATGGGGGTTCCTTGTTCGTGGATTCGCGAATTCGTGGTTGCGGCGCGCGGGGTTGGTTTCGGTTAGTTGGCCAGCTCGGGTGCGGGAGGCCGAGGACGCAGAGGTAGGTCGCATGGCGGTGGGACGGATCGGTCGGCTGTGGACGGATGGTGCGGGGAAGGCCCCGGGCGAGGAAGCCGACTCTGTCTAAAGCTGGGTGGCTCAGGTGGCTCAGGTGGCTCAGGTGGCTCAGGTGGCTCAGGTGGCTCAGGTGGCTCAGGTGGCTCAGGTGGCTCAGGTGGCTCAGGAGAGTCGAACTCGGTCCCCGAGGGGGCGGCTCCGGGCCTGGCGGACGGTTCTTGGGCTTGACAGGGCGGTCTTGGCTCGGCAGGGCGGCTCCTTGGTCAGCGTGACCTTGGCTCGACGGAGCGGCTCCGAGCCTGGCGAGCTGCTCTTGACCTGGCAGGACGGTCTCGGCCCGCAGGACCGTTCTCGGCCCGGTGGGGCGATTCCTGACTCGGAATGGGGTGGCTTTGGCTCGGCGGGGCAGCTCCGAGACCGGCGGGCTGCCTGGCTTGACGGGGGAGATCTCGGCTGAGCGGGACCGCTTGGGCCGGTGGGGCGATCTCGGCTCGGGTGGGGCGGCTCCTTCTGGTCTGGTGGGGCAGTGGATCTACGGTGCGATTCCTGTCTCTAGGGAGTCGTTCTTGGCCCGGCGGGCAACTCCCGACTCGGACAGGGCGGCCCTGGCCCGGCAGGGCAACTCCCGACTCGGACGGGGTGGCCTTGGTCTGGAGGAGCGACTTCCGGCTCGACTGGGGGTAGGTCCGGGCGTGGGCAGAGTGGGCTGTGGGGTATCGGTCAGGCGGTGATTCGTTCGCGGAAGTTGAGGGCGGCGGCGACTTGTTCGCCGGCGGGGGTGGGGAGGCCTGCCAGGTCGGTGAGGGTCCAGGCGATGCGGAGGCATCGGTCGGCGCCGCGAGCGGTGAGGAGGCCTTTGTTCAGTGCTTTGTCGAGTACGACGGTGGTGCTTGCGGGGAGCGGGAAGTCTCGGCGCAGGATCGGGCCGGGGACATCCGAGTTGATGCGCCAGCCGTGGGATCGCCAGCGGTGGCGGGCGCGGTCGCGGGCGGCCAGTACGCGGTCTCGGACCGTCGCGGAGGGTTCGGGGGGTGTCGTGTGGTGGGCGGAGATCGCGGTCAGGGAGTGGAGGCGGACGCGGAGGTCGACGCGGTCCAGGAGCGGGCCGGAGAGCCTGGCCAGGTAGCGGCGGCGAGTGGGGACGGAGCAGGTGCAGTCGATCTCCCGTGGCGGAGCGCAGGGGCACGGGTTCGTGGCCATGATCAGCTGGAACCGGGCCGGGTAGCGGACCACACCTTTCGCGCGGGCGATGCGGACCTCGCCTTCTTCCAGGATGGTGCGCAGGGAGTCGAGTTTCTGGTTTCCGTACTCGCAAGCCTCATCGAGGAACAGGACCCCGCGGTGGGCCCGGCTGATCGCGCCGGGGGCGGCGAGGCCGGTGCCGCCGCCGATCAGGGCGGAGGTGGTGATCGAGTGGTGGGGGGCGACGAACGGCGGCACGGTGACCAGGGGCGAGGACTTCGACAACGCTCCCTCGACCGAATGAATCGCGGTGACCTGCAGCGCATCCTCTGGCGACAGCTCCGGGAGCAGACCGGGAAGCCGCTGCGCCAGAAGGGTTTTCCCGACGCCGGGTGGGCCTGACAGCAGCAGGTGGTGACCGCCCGCAGCGGCGACTTCCAAGGCCCAGCGGGCTTCCGGCTGGCCGACGACATCCGCGAGGTCCGGTATCGGGGCGGGTTCGGCGGTGGACGGGGGCGGCGCCTCGGCAAGCTCGCCTTCGTCCTTCAGCCAGGCGACCAGGTCGGTCAGCCGGGAGACGCCGGAGATCTCGAGCCCGTCGACGAGAGCGGCTTCGGGCAGGCACTCCGTGGGGACGATGGCGCGTTCGTGACCGGCGGCGCGGGCGGCGAGCAGTCCGGGCAGCACCCCGCGGACCGGGCGGGTCCGGCCGTCGAGCGCGAGTTCGCCGAGCAGGATGGTGCGGAACAGCTTGGTCGCGGGCACCGCGCCGGTCGCGGCGAGGACGGCGGCTGCGATGCCCAGGTCATAACCGGAACCCATCTTCGGCAGGTTCGCCGGGGACAAGGCCAGGGTGATCTTGCCGTCCGGCCACGGCTGGCCGGAGTTCCGCACGGCCGAGCGCACGCGGTCCTTCGCCTCACGCAGCCCGGCGTCGGGCAGCCCGACCAGGGTGACCCGGCTCAGGCCGCCCCCGAGATCGGCCTCGATCTCGACGACCCGGCCCTCGATGCCGAACAACGCGACGGACCACGATTTCGCGTGGGGCATCAGAACGCCCCGGCCAGATGGCGGACGACCGGTTGCACACCGGCCCGGGCGAAGACGGTGACGACGTCGTAGCGGGTCCGGCACCAGCCGACGCGGTGCTCCCGCAGCCAGCGCAAGGCCGCGCGGTGGACACGCTCGGCTTTCTCCGGGGTGACGGATTCGCCCGGCGTGCCGTGGCTGTCTCCGGAGCGGGTCTTCACCTCGCAGAACACGACGCAGTCACGGCCGCGGTTGCGTTCGGACAGGACGAGGTCGAGCTCGCCTTCGCGGCAGTGCCAGTTGCGGCTGAGCAGGATCATGCCCGCGTTCTGCAGGTGCCGAAGCGCCAGGTCCTCACCCCAGCGCCCGAAAGTCCGGCGCCAGAGCGCGCCGGGGTCCGGATCGTCGTTCATCGGTCCCCCTCGACGGATAGTGCACCGCGATCACGGTGCGTGGTCTCTCCACCATCGCAGCGTGACGAAGAGTGCCGCCAGGCCATTCCGCCTTACCTGTGGACAACTGGGGGGTTGTGGATGGCTGAAAGCGATCAGCGACGAAGACGACGAAGGCCACGCGCTCGCCGGTATCGGGTGCGCGTGGCCGTCGAAATCAAGGTGTCAGCCCGAGAACGGGCCGTCCTCGGGAAGCCGGAGGTCGGGTTTGTCCAGCTCCTCCACGTTGACGTCCTTGAACGTGATGACCCGGACGTGCTTGACGAACCGGGCCGGGCGGTACATGTCCCAGACCCAGGCGTCCGACATGCGGACTTCGAAGTACACCTCGCCCCCGCCGTCGCGGACCTGCACGTCCACCGCGTTGGCCAGGTAGAACCGCCGCTCGGTCTCCACCACGTACGAGAACTGGCCGACTATGTCGCGGTACTCGCGGTACAGCGAGAGCTCCATCTCGGTCTCGTACTTCTCGAGATCCTCTGCGCTCATGAAATCCGCGCCCCTCCTCGCGTTCGTCCTGCTCCGGCGGCGGAGCGTTCATTCTTACCCACCGAGCGGACCGTGGCACGGACCGGCCCGCCCGGTTTCTCCAAGGAGTTCTCCAGTGCAGCGTAAGTGAGGACGACCGGATGCGGCGGGGTGAGCCCGTGCGCAAGGGCCGAGGTGGCCACATTGGTATAGGACCAGCGGTGCACCCGGCTCGGGCCGTGCTCGCGCAGCGCGGCCAGATGATCCGAGGTGCTGTACCCCTTGTGCACGTTGAAACCGTAGTCCGGCAGCTCGTCGTGCAGACCGGTCATGATGCGGTCGCGGGTCACCTTCGCCAGTACCGAGGCCGCCGCGATCGCCGCGACGCTGCGGTCGCCCTTGATCACCGCGGCGTTCGGGGCCGGGATGCCGGGCACCGGGAAACCGTCGGTGAGCACGTACCCGGGATGGCTGTGCAGGGCTGCGACGGCCCGGCGCATGCCTTCCAGATTCATCACCCGGATACCGAGCAGATCCACCTGTTCGGTGGGAATGACGATGACCGCGTAGTCGAGCGCCCGCTGCAGCACGCGGTCGTAGACCCGGTCCCGGGCCTTCGCGGTGAGCATCTTCGAATCGGTGAGCTCCGGTAGCCGCGCCCCGTCACCGGGCCGCAGTACGCACGACGCCACCACCAGCGGACCGGCGCACGCTCCGGCGCCCGCCTCGTCCACTCCGGCGACCGGGCCGAGGCCGCGCCGGTCCAGCGCGCTTTGCAGGCCCCAGAACAACTCGCCGCGCACCACGGCCCGCGGTGGACGCAGCGGCTCGGCCGACATGCGGGGAAGGGTCACAACGGCACCACCGGACTGTCGCGCAGGCACTTACCGTCTCCGGCCAGCCGCCTTGCGGAGGCCCGACTTCAGGCGCCGGCCGAGGAACAGCGTGGGCACCGCCGCGGCGAAGCCGACGCCGAGCGGCAGGCCCTGCTGCCACGCTGGGGCGCTCAGCGCCACCGGCTGGGCGTTCTCCTGCGGATTCGGCGCCGAGATGACGTTCCAGCGGCTCGGCGGGAGCACGATGAGCCGGGCCTTGCCGATCACGTCGTCGACCGGCACCGCGCCGTTGGCTCCGCCCCCACCCTGGTACCGGGAGTCCTCGGAGTTGTTGCGGTTGTCGCCCATCACCCAGAGCGAACCCTGCGGAACCTTCACCGGGGCGAACGGCTCCTGCACGCGGTGGTTGGAGTCTTCCCAGTGGATGTAGGGCTCGTCGAGTGCCTTGCCGTCCACGATCACCCGGTTCCGGGCATCGCAGCACTGGACGGTCTGGCCGCCGGTCGCGATCACCCGCTTGACGAAGTCCCGCTCGTCCGGCGGGGCGAACCCGACCAGTGAGCCGAGGCCGCGCAGCGCGCGCACCACGATGTTGCTCGACTCCTGCGGCGCGATCTCGTTCTCGGTCCACGCGGGCGGGCCCTTGAACACGATCACGTCACCCGGGGAGGGGTCGGTGAAGTCGTAGGTCACCCGGTCGACCAGGATCCGGTCGCCGGTGCAGCCGGGGCAGCCGTGCAGGGTGGACTCCATGGATCCCGAGGGGATCATGTAGACCTTCGCGAGGAACGCCTGGATCAGGATCGTGAGCACCAGGGCGATCGCGATCAGGATCGGCAGTTCCTTCCAGAACGACCGCTTCTTCTTCGGGGATTTGCCCCGCCGATGCGAGCCCGCACGCCCGGAGGATTGCTCCTGCTCCTCTTCCGGGCGGTCGGGTTCGCCTTCAGCGGCGTTCTGCGACACGGGTTCGACCACGGCGCCAGGCTACCGGTAACCGGATCGGCACTCAGCGCGCAGCGGTGGTCTCGCGGTTTTCGCGGCGCTCCTTGATCTTCGCCTTCTTGCCGCGCAGCTCGCGCAGGTAGTACAGCTTCGCCCGGCGCACGTCGCCGCGCTTGAAGACCTCGACCTGGGCGAGGTTCGGCGAGTGCACCGGGAAGGTGCGCTCGACGCCGACGCCGAAGGAGACCTTGCGGACGGTGAAGGTCTCCCGGATGCCGCCGCCCTGACGGCGGATCACGACGCCCTGGAAGACCTGGTTGCGCTCGCGGTTGCCCTCGATGACGCGGACGTGGACCTTGAGCGTGTCGCCCGGGCGGAAGTCCGGGATGTCGGAACGCAGTGACTGCGCGTCCAGCGCGTCCAGGGTGTTCATCGGTGGTCCGTCCTCGTATTCGTCTGGCTTACGTACAGCTTTGGGCGCGCAGTGGGGCCCACTGCGACTAGCCCGGGGCTGATGGCATTCCGGCCGACGTCGCGGCTCCGCATCCGGAGATCCGGCGGCGAAGGAGGCTGCGCGTCACGCCAACCGGTCCATTATGGCAAACCTGCCGAGTCCGGTTCGCACGGGGGCTGGCCGGGCTCCCCGCCGAGCCGGTCGAGCACCTCGTGATCGCGGCGGTCCAGGCTGCCTTCGGGCAGCCGCGCCAGCAGATCCGGGCGGCGGGCGGCAGTGCGCGCGAGCGCCTGGTCCCGGCGCCAGCGGTCGATCACCGCGTGGTTGCCCGAGCGCAGCACGTCCGGCACCGCCAGTTCGCGCCACACCTCCGGGCGAGTGTAGCTGGGGCCTTCGAGCAGGCCGTCGGAGAACGAGTCCTCGGCCGCCGACCGCGCGTTGCCGAGTACTCCGGGCAGCAGCCGGACCACCGCTTCGACCATGACCAGCACCGCGGCCTCGCCGCCGACCAGCACATAGTCACCGATGGACACCTCGTCGACCGGCATCCGGCGCGCCGCGTCGTCCACCACGCGCTGATCGATGCCCTCGTAACGGCCGCAGGCGAACACCAGGTGCTCTTCCGCGGCGTACGCGTGCGCCATCTCCTGCGTGAACGGCCGACCGGCCGGCGTGGGCACGACGAGACGCGTCGCAGTGGTGCACACCTCGTCCAGCGCCGGACCCCAGATCTCCGGCTTCATGACCATGCCGGGGCCGCCGCCGTACGGGGCGTCGTCGACCGCGCGGTGCACGTCGTGCGTCCAGTCGCGCAGGTCGTGCACACCGACTTCGATGAGGCCGCGGTCGATCGCCCGGCCCAGCAGCGCGGCACGCAGCGGGTCGAGGTATTCGGGAAAGATCGTGACGACGTCGATGCGCACCGCTTATCGGACCCCGTGTTCGGTGGCTTCCGCACGCGCCGGGGATTTCCTCATTCCAGCAAGCCTTCCGGCGGTTCGAGCACCACGCGCCCGCCGGCGAGATCGACCGTCGGCACGATCGCCCGGACGAAGGGCACGAGCACCTCGCGGCCGTCCACGTCCAGTTCGAGCAGCTCCCCTGCCGGGGAGTGCACGACCTCGGCGACGGTGCCGAGCACCGTGCCGTCGGCCAGCTCGGCACGCAGACCGGCCAGCTCGTGGTCGTAGAACTCCTCCGGGTCACCGGTCGGCGGCAGCGCGCCGGTGTCCACGGTGAGCAGAGCCCCACGCAGCGTTTCCGCGACGTCGCGGGTGAGCACCTGCTCGAAACGCACCAGCAGCCGCCCGCTGTGCTCGCGGGCGGCTGCCACGGTGAGTTCCCTCTCGCTGCCGTCTCGCAGCTTCGTCGCGACGACCGCACCGATCGCGAACCGCTCCTGTGGAGCGTCCGTGCGCACGTCGACCGCGAGCTCGCCGCGGATACCGTGCGCCTTCGCGATCCGGCCGACTACGACGTCCATCCTGACCGTCCGTATCTCAGCCGGGTCAGCGATCGGTGTCGACGACGTCCACCCGGACGCCGCGGCCACCGATGCCGCCCATGACGGTGCGCAGGGCGGTCGCGGTGCGCCCGCCCCGGCCGATCACCTTACCGAGATCGTCGGGGTGCACGTGCACCTCGAGCGTGCGGCCACGGCGGGTGGTCAGCAGCTCGACCCGGACCTCGTCCGGGTTGTCGACGATCCCGCGCACCAGGTGCTCGAGGGAGTCGGCGAGGAAGCTCACTCGGACTTCTCGCCCTCGCCGGCCTCGGGCTTCTCCTCGGCCTTCTTCGGGGCCTTCTTCTTCGCCGTGATGGCCTCGGCGACCGGCTCCTCACCGGCCGCGGCCAGCGCCGCGTTGAACAGGTCCTGCTTGGACGGCTTCGGCTCGGCCACCTTCAGGGTGCCCTCGGCGCCCGGCAGGCCCTTGTGCTTCTGCCAGTCACCGGTGATCTCCAGGATACGCTGGACCGGCTCGGTCGGCTGCGCGCCGACGCCCAGCCAGTACTGCGCACGGTCGGTGTCGACCTCGATCAGGCTCGGCTCTTCCTTGGGGTGGTACTTGCCGATCGTCTCGATGGCCTTGCCGTCCCGGCGGGTGCGCGCGTCGGCGACGATGATGCGGTAGTACGGCGCACGGATCTTGCCGAGGCGCTGCAGCTTGATCTTGACGGCCACGGGTGTGGGTACTCCTCGTTGCTCTCTGGTGCGGTGCGGGCGCACGCCGGACCCCGTGGGGACAGGGCTGCGGGCACCCGAAGGTCAGGAGCTCCCGCACGGTGAGAGGGTCCGGCGGAAGCGGGCAGTGCACCATTCTGCCAGACGATGCGCGCGGGCCTGCGCAGACCCCGGCCGCGGCACCGGGAAGCCGGGTCAGAACCGGGCCACGCCGAGCGCGCCGAGCAGGATCGCCACCGCGGGCAGGAAGTTGTTCACCGCGTGGGCCACGACCCCGCCCGCGAGCCGTCCGGTGACGAGCCGGGCCAGCCCGATCGGGACCGCGATGACCAGCAGCAGCGTGGTGCGCAGCGGCTCCAGGTGGCTGGCCGCGAACACCGCCGTGGACAGCAGGAACGCGGCGAAGCGCCCCCACCGCTCGCTGCTCCACTTCAGGCGCTCGACCGCGCCCCAGAGCAGCCCGCGGTAGATGATCTCCTCGCAGATCGGGCCGAGCAGCCAGAGGTAGGCGAACATCACCACGGCCGCGGGCACGGACATCTTCCGGTCGTCCACCAGCGCGCTGATCGCCGAGGTCGCGTCGGCGGAGCCGACCACCCGGGTCCACAGGTAGGCACCGAGCGAGGTGAGCACGAGGCCGAGCAGGCCGAACTTGAGCCCGGTCTTCACGTCCGCCCAGCACCAGCGCAGCCGCAGGTCCAGCACCGGGCCGTTCCCGCGCACGACGGTGATCAGCAGCGCGACCCCGGCCGCGATCATGGTGGGCAGCATGGTGCCCAGCAGCACCGAGCTGATCGGCAGCGGCTTTCCGGGCGGGGGATCGCCGGCGAGCACGCTGACGAACGCGGCCGAGGCGAGCAGGACCGCCTCGACGAGCAGGAACGCTCCGAACCCCCAGCGCGGCGCGGGCGGTCCGGCGGGCTCGGCCACCGTGTCCTCCCCCGCGATCGGAGGGCCGCCCGGGAGGGGTTCCCGGTGCTGGGAAGTCGTCACGCCGCTCCTCCGGTGCTCGCGCGGATCACCGGTCGAGCCTAACCGCCCGGACGACTTCGTACAGTACTCGAATGATCACGCGGACGATCAAGGTCCGTCGGCGTCGGCAAGTCGCGTTGCACAGACCGCAGAGGTCCGTGAAGGGGTCCTTCATGGACTCTGAGTCCGTGAAGGACCCCTTCACGGACCCGAAAACGGTCCGGCACACACCACGAGGTGGGCGCGCGTCTCGCACCGTCGATGATGACGCGGCAGCCACGGCTCTCTGCTGATCACCGGCCCTCGACATTGCCGGGGTCCTGATCAGTGTCCGGTGAACAGAAGGACCGCGGGCGGCAGGTTGTTCGTGGCGTGGGCGATCACGCTCGCCGCGGTGCGGCCGGAGCGACAGCGCGCCACCCCCAGGACCAGCCCCTGCCCGAACAGCGCGATCACGCGGGTGGATTCGCCGTGTATCACGGCGAAGACGAGCGCGGTGAGCGCCAGCACCACCCACGGCGGCACGCGGTGGTGCTCCAGACCGTTCCACAGTGCCCCGCGGACGAGCAGTTCTTCGGTGATCGGGACGGCTATCACCAGCGCCGCCGCAGCTGCCGCGAGCCAGAGATAGCTGCCCTCGGACACGTCGGGGAGGTCGGTGAGCGGACTGTCGGACACGTCGTCGCCGCCGTAGACCGCGAGGACGCCGAGGTTCAGCAGGTAGCCCACGACGAGCGCGAGTGCGCCACAGGCGAGGCCGATGCGGACGTCGCGCCAGTGCGGCCGCGCCCCGAAGTCACGGTCGAGGCCGAAGCCGAAGCGCATCGAGCCGAGCACCGGGCTGAGCCCGAGCACCAGGTTCGGCACGAACGACAGCAGCAGGCCCGGACCGGCGAGGAGTCCGACCGGATCGTCATCTCCACTCGGGTGAGTGACCGCTGCTGTGGTGATCAGGGTGACAAGGTGATAGCCCGCCACTCCGGCGAAGAACGCGGCGAACGCCCAGTGGGCACCGAAGATCCGCCTGCCCGCGTTGTCGTCGACCACGCCATCACGCTAGGTGGCGGCGTGGTGGCACGGTGCGGCGGGGTCGATCGAGAACCGGGTGACTTCTGACCATTCACACACCGTCTCGGCAAGGAATTCCTCACCCTCTCGGGGGTATTCGCAGAGCGGCAAGGGCCGATCTTTGCCACGGCAACCACGGTCGATGCTACTGAGCAACTGCGGAAGGTCCTGTTGTCCCCCTATAGAATGAACAACTTTCGGGTGACGCTCCCGTCGCTCCCGGGCACCAGATCTACTCAGGTCAACCAGCGCAAGAAAACATTCACCCGGCAGATCCCGATCTTTCCGCAACGGGGCATTCAATTAGGTGTCCGGACGATTTCACGGTAAGACCACTTCGCTGCTCATCACCGGACACCTGCTGCGCCCTTTCTTCTACGACAGCCGCGCCGCAGGTCTCCGGGAACCCGAGTCGCGCACCATCTCGCGTGTCAGGAAAGGACATTGTTGTGGGTTGCTTGCCCATGCGGAGAAGCATGGCGTCCGCGGCATCGCTGTTTCTCGTGCTGACGGGCTCGGCCGCGGTGCAGATCGCGACGTCGCCCGAGGCCGTCGCGGCCGGCGAGAACGGCTACGTCTTCAACGACCAGTGGACGCTGGTCAGCCCGGGTTCCGCGTCGGGGCCGCGTACCCCGAGCGCGTTCAAGAGCCAGGCGGCCACCAAGGCCACCACCAAGATCCCGCTCTCCACCGGGACGGTCGACGTGACCGCCCAGTTCTCGGCCGGTCCCGAGCAGCTGCCTGGGGCGAACTTCCTCGCCAACGGCACGAACCAGGCGTCCTACGGAGCCGCGGCGAACATGCTGACCGGATCGCCGGATCCGGCGAAGCTGCCCGCGCTGGGCGTGCTCACCACGGCCTCCAGCTGCGGCGGCCCGGTGGGCACCGCGGCGCATCAGAACTTCGACGGGGTGTGCGAGAACACCGGCAAGCTGACCCTGAAGTTCTCGAAGCCGGTGACCAACCCGGTGCTGGACATCACCGGCCTCGGTGGCCAGTCCAATGTCGAGCGGGACATCAACGGTGTCTTCTGGGCCCGCGGGTCGTTCGACGCGACGCATTGGACGATCCAGACCCCCGGGGTCAGCTTCGCCGAGCTGTCCGGCGGCCGGACCAATCTGAAGACCGACGGCAAGACCCTCGAAGTCGCCGCTGACAACAGCCACAACATGTGCAACGAGCGTCCGCAGGGACACGCGGGCACGGACTACCGGACTCCGAAGACCGACTTCGCCGGATGCGGTTCGGCTACCCTGCTGGGCACCTTCAGCGAGGTCACGTTCAAGCTGGACACCGAGGTCCGGCGGTTCTCGAACTTCCCCGCCGCGACGTACGACACCGGCAGCCTGTACTTCAAGGACCGCAAAGACGGTCAGGCCGACGGCATCAACGGCCTGAACGTCGTGCCGGGCGAGTCTCCCCTGGTGCCCGAGTACGAGGCCGAGGCGACCACCTCGGACCTGCACCGCGTCTCGCTGCGGCTGCCGGAGACCAACCGGCTCGGTGACTTCGTCTGGGAAGACACCAACGGCAACGGACTCCAGGACTCCGGCGAACCCGGCGTCGCAGGCGTCAAAGCCGAACTCCTCGACTGCACAGGCAAGCCGGCCGACGGAGACGGCAACGGCAAACCGGACACCGCAGTAACCGACGCGAAGGGCAAGTACTCCTTCGACGGCCTGCGCGACGGCTGCTACCAGGTGCGTTTCACCGCGCCCAATGGCAAGACCTTCACCAAGCCCCGCGCCGGGGACACCACGAAAGACTCCGACGCCGACCCCAAGACCGGCACCACCGGACAGACCACCCTCGGCGCGGACAAACGTGAAGACCTCACACTCGACGCCGGACTCGTAGCCAAGACCGGCAACCGGCTCGGTGACTTCGTCTGGGAAGACACCAACGGCAACGGACTCCAAGACACCGGCGAACCCGGCGTCGCAGGCGTCAAAGCCGAACTCCTCGACTGCACAGGCAAGCCAGCAGACGGAGACGGCAACGGCAAACCCGACACCACAGTCACCGACGCCCAAGGCAAATACCACTTCGACGGCCTGCGCGACGGCTGCTACCAGGTGCACTTCACCGCACCCGACGGCAAAACCTTCACCAAGCCCAACATCGGGGACAACGCGAAGAACTCCGACGCCGAGCCCAAGACCGGCACCACCGGACAGACCACCCTCGGCGCGGACAAACGTGAAGACCTCACACTCGACGCCGGTCTCGTGGCCAAGCCGGGCAACCACCTCGGTGACTTCGTCTGGGAAGACACCAACGGCAACGGACTCCAGGACAGCGGCGAACCCGGCGTTCCCGGAGTCAAGGTGGAACTCCTCGACTGCACAGGCAAGCCGGCCGACGGAGACGGCAACGGCAAACCGGACACCGCAGTAACCGACGCGAAGGGCAAGTACTCCTTCGACGGCCTGCGCGACGGCTGCTACCAGGTGCACTTCACCGCACCCGACGGCAAGATCTTCACCAAGCCCCACGCCGGGGACAACACGAAAGACTCCGACGCCGACCCCAAGACCGGCACCACCGGACAGACCACCCTCGGACGGGACAAGCCGACGGACCTGACCGTCGACGCCGGCCTGGTGCCCCAGTCGGGTGCTCCTGGTCTCATCGACAAGGCCAGTGAAAGTGGTCCGCTCGCCTTCACGGGTGTGGACATCGCTTGGATGGCCGGGGCCGCGGTCCTGCTGCTCGGCGGAGGTGGGGCTGCTCTCCTCTACGTGCGCCGTCGCCGCAGTACGGTCACGGATGAAGGCTGACGTATCAGCGCAGCTGTGAAATGAAGTGCGGGGTGCTCACCGGTCTCGGCCGGGAGCACCCCGCATTTTTGACGGTCAACAGCCGCGTACGCACAGACGGTGCGCCGCTCAATCGAAGACGGTGCCGCCCAGCACGATGTGCTTCGGGTGCCGAAGGACGGCGAGGTCTTCACGCGGGTCCGCCGGGTAGACGATCAGGTCGGCGGGTGCGCCGTGCTCTATGCCGGGATGGCCGAGCCACTCGCGGGCCGCCCAGGACGCACTGGCAAGCGCCTGCGTACGCGACATCCCGGCGCGGTGGAGAGCCTCGACTTCGTCGGCGATGAGGCCGTGTTCGACCATGCCGCCCGCATCCGTGCCCGCGAAGACACGTACGCCGGCCTCGACGGCCGTGGAGACCATCTCGCCGACACCTGCGTGCAGCGCACGCATATGGGCCGCGTACGTGGGGTACTTCGTGGCCTTGTCCGCGATGCCGGGAAAGTTCTCGATGTTGATCAGAGTCGGCACGAGCGCGACATCTCGACGGGCCAGCTCGGCGAGCTGTTCCGAGGACAGCGCGGTGCCGTGTTCAAGACAGTCGACACCGGCTTCGATCAACGCCGGCAGCGCGGCTTCGCCGAACACGTGCGCCGTGACCCGCGCGCCCAGATCGTGTGCCACACGGATCGCCTCGGCGAGTATGTCTTCCGGCCACAACGGCGCCAGGTCGCCCTCTGCACGGTCGATCCAGTCGCCGACCAGCTTGACCCAGCCGTCCCCGTCGCGGGCTTGTTCCGCGACGGCTTCGGGCAGCAGCGCCGGGTCGTCCAGCTCGATCGCGTAGCCCGGGAGGTAGCGCTTCGGGAGCGCGAGGTGCCGGCCGCAACGGATGATCGTCGGCAGATCGGCCCGCGACTGCAGGGGCCGGACGTCGATCGGGAGACCGCAATCGCGGATCAGCAGCGTACCGGCGGCACGGTCGACAAGGGCCTGCTGCTCGGCTTCCGCCGGCGGCACCGCGCCACCCGGGCCGATCCCCGGGTGGCAGTGCGCGTCGACCAGGCCGGGCACCAGGAACCCGTCGGTGCACAAGGTTTCGGCGCCGGGGACCGGTTCGGCCGAGATGCGCCCGTCCTCGATCCACAGCTGCGCAGGCTCCCCCGCCGGCAGTACGGTGCCGGTCAGGTGCAGTGCGCTCACTTGGGGTTTTTCGGCAGCTTGAACTTCGAGGGATCGAATCCAGGGACGTCGTTCATGCTGCCGAGCTGGGACAGGCCGGGCATCCCGCCACCGGCGCCACCGGGGGGCAGCATCGGCATGCCACCGGGCATCCCGCCACGCAGCTTGGGCTGTGTGGGGCCGCGGCCCTTGCCTTTCTTCCCTTTCTTGCCCTTGCGTGTTTTGCTGCCGCCGCCCCCGCCGAAGCCGAAGCGGCCGGCCATCTGGGCCATCATCTTCCGCGCCTCGAAGAACCGGTTGACCAGGTCGTTCACGTCGCGCACGGCGACCCCGGAGCCGTTCGCGATGCGCAGCCGCCGGGAGCCGTTGATCATCTTCGGGTCGGCCCGCTCGGCCGGCGTCATGCCGCGGATGATCGCCTGCAGCTTGTCCAGGTGCTTGTCGTCGACCTCGGCGAGCTGGTCCTTCA
Organism: Amycolatopsis sulphurea; assembly: GCF_002564045.1. Lineage (NCBI taxonomy): Bacteria > Bacillati > Actinomycetota > Actinomycetes > Pseudonocardiales > Pseudonocardiaceae > Amycolatopsis > Amycolatopsis sulphurea. The sequence continues at coordinate 476,463 of NZ_PDJK01000002.1, forward strand.
TCTGCCCGGCGCCGGGCAGCATGCCCAGCAGGTTGCCGATCGGGCCCATCTTGCGCACCGCGAGCATCTGCTCGAGGAAGTCCTCCAAGGTCAGCTGGCCGCTGGTCAGCTTCTGCGCGGCCTGTTCGGCCTGTTCCTGGTCGAAGTGCTGCTCGGCCTGCTCGATCAGGGTCAGCACGTCACCCATGCCGAGGATGCGCGAGGCCATCCGGTCCGGGTGGAAGGTGTCGAAGTCCTCCAGCTTCTCGCCGTTGGACGCGAAAAGGATCGGCTGGCCGGTGACCTCGCGTACGGAGAGCGCGGCACCACCGCGGGCGTCACCGTCGAGCTTCGTGAGCACGACGCCGGTGAAGCCGACACCGTCGCGGAACGCCTCGGCGGTGGTCACCGCGTCCTGCCCGATCATGGCGTCGACCACGAAGAGGACTTCGTCCGGCTCGACCGCATCGCGGATATCCGCGGCCTGCTTCATCAGCTCTTCGTCGACACCGAGACGACCTGCCGTGTCGACGACGACGACGTCGTGCTGCGCGTGCCGTGCTTCGGCGATGGCACGACGCGCGACGTCGACCGGGTCGCCGACGCCGTTGCCTGGCTCGGGCGCGAAGGTGGTCACTCCGGCACGCTCGCCGACCACCTGCAGCTGCGTGACCGCGTTGGGCCGCTGGAGGTCACAGGCGACCAGCATCGGCGCGTGGCCCTGCTTCTTCAGCCACATCGCCAGCTTGCCCGCGAGGGTGGTCTTACCGGCACCCTGCAGACCCGCGAGCATGATCACCGACGGCGGGTTCTTCGCCAGGTTCAACCGGCGCGTCTCACCGCCGAGGATCGCCACGAGCTCCTCGTTGACGATCTTGATGACCTGCTGCGCCGGGTTCAGCGCCTGCGAGACCTCGGCGCCCTTCGCGCGTTCCTTGACCCGCGCGACGAACGCCTTGACCACCGGCAGCGCGACGTCCGCTTCCAGCAGCGCGATGCGGATCTCGCGCGCGGTGGCGTCGATGTCGGCGTCGGACAGCCGGCCCTTGCGCGAGAGCGACTGAAGGGCCGAAGTGAGCCGATCGGAGAGAGTGTCGAACACGGGGGTGCACGCTCCAGCTGGGTCGAGAGTTCGCGTGCCGGGCAGCACACAGCCGCCCCGGCATCTCCCGAGGGTAGCCGCCCCGGCTCCCGGGCTTCACGGGTGCGCAGGTATTTGTACGTGTACGTTTACTACCTGGCGCGGCCAGTTCAGCTCAACCATAGGAACTCTGGTGTCGGCCCCGACGGATTTCAGTAAATATAGGCGTATGACATCAGCGATCAAGCAGCACGCCGAACCCGCCGGCGAACTGACCGCGCTCGCTCGCGAGGTGCGCGAAGGCGTCGGGCGGCTCGACTGGCGGATGCGCGCCGAAGCGGACGCGCCTTCGCCGGGGGCGGCCGCGCTCACGGTGCTTTCCCGGCTCTCTCGCGCCGGTACGCACACTCCGGGTGAGCTGGCCGAGACGGAGCGGATGCACCCACAGTCGCTGACGCGGATCCTGGCCACGCTTACCTCGCGCGGGCTCGTCACGCGCACCGCGGACCCTTCGGACGGACGGCGGTCGTTGATCGACATCACCGCCGCCGGACGTGCGGTGCTGCGGGAGTACTCGATGTCGCGCGAGAAGTGGCTGGCCGCCGCGATGGACCGCTCGCTCAGCACAACGGAGCAGGAGCTGCTGCGGATGGCTTCGCAGCTGCTGAAGCGGCTCGCGGAATCCTGAGTCGCGGGGTGGTCCCGGGGCCAGCCGCTCCCCACGACCGGCCCCGGAACCACGGCGAAAGAACACACCTCCCCGGGTGTCCTCCGCCGCCGGCACGCTCGCGGGTACCCCTCGTCCGCTGCGCCGGGGTGCAGTCTGCCTGGAGCGCCACCGGCCACGGCAGCGTGAAGTCACCTAATCGGACTGAGTAGTACTACTCAAACGCGAGTGTCCGGTCCGGCGGACTCGCGAACACAGTCGAGCGAAGGCTGCGCTTCGACCAGCGCCTCGGCGGAACAGCTCGCCGCGCACGCCGCGGCCTGCAGGACTTCGGTGACCACTTCGAGGTCCACCGTGGGGGCCGCGACCAGCGCGACGTTGCGGACGTCCACCCGCCCGGCGAGCCCGGCCAGCGCGTGCGCGAGGGCGCGCTGGCCGGCGACCAGCTGGGTGACGACCTCGGTCAGCTCGCCCAGCGTCGCCGCCTCGTCGTGCCCCCGCAGCGTTTCGGCCAGCTCCTCGGCGCAGGACCGCAGATGACCGGCGACCACGGTGGGAGGCAGGGACAATCCCGGGAGATTCTGCTCCGGACCCCGCATCGTGCTCACCCCCGCTAGCACCCTCCTCGGACCCGCGTCATCCTGCCATCGGAATCGGCCGGCGCCTCGGAGACACCCCGAATGGGTGAGTCCGGACGGCGCAAACCGGCTCACCCGGCAGCAGCGAGCACCGCGGATTCCACCGTTCGGCGCCATCCCGGCTCGATCCGGCCACTGCGTGGGGCCACCGCGAACGAGTCGACTGCCACCCCGCCGAGCGTGGCCACCTTCGCCCACCGCACGCGAGCTTCGCCGCGAAGCGCACCTGCCACGCGAAACAGCAGGCCGATGCGGTCTGCCGCGCGAAGTTCCAGCACCACGGTGTCCGAGCCGCTCGTTTCGTCGTCGAACCAGCGCACGCGCGGGGCGACGACGGGCACCGACGAGGTGGAGTAGTCACGCTCTTTCGCCGCAAGACGGTCGATCAGGGGAAGAGCGCCGGACACTGCGCGCGCGAACTGTTCCCGCAAGAGCGCAGAGTCCGGCAGCGAGCCGAATCGCGGCGAAGCAGTGAACACACCCGCGCGACCCGCGTCGTGCAGTACGGCGCTGTGTACCTCCAGGGAATTCAACGCGAGCACTCCTGCGGCAGGTGCCAGCAGTTCGCCGCCCGTGGGCACCGCGAGAAACGCCGTCACCACCTTGCCGTGTGCAGTGATCCGGACCTGGCCGAGGCCGGTACGCGCGGCTTGGCCGACCAGGTCCCGCTGCGCTTCGTCCAGCGGCTCCGGTGGTGTGAATCCCTTGCCGTGCATTGCCTCTTCGCAGCTTGCGACAAGCTCGGCGAGCAGCCGGTCCTTCCAGTCGGTCCACACGCCCGGTCCGGTGGCCAGCGAATCGGCGCGAGCGAGTGCGTGCAGCAGCTCCAACAGCACCACGTCGCTGTCCAGTGTCTTCGCAACACGAGACACTGTGGCCGGATCGGCGATGTCGCGCCGCGTCGCGGTGTGGGGCAGCAACAGGTGGTGCCGGACCATCGCCGACACGGTCGCGACATCCGTACGCGACAACCCGAGCCGTTCTGCGACGTGGGCGGAGATTTTCGCGCCCAGTTCCGAATGGTCGGCATCGCGGCCTTTGCCGATGTCGTGCAGCAGTGCACCGATCAGCAGCAGATCCGGGCGCGACACCGTCGTCGTCAGCTTCGCTGCTTCGACGCACGCCTGCACCAGATGCCGGTCCACAGTCCACTGATGCACCGGAGAACGGGGCGGTAGATCACGAATCGCGCCCCATTCCGGGAAAAGCCGCGCCCACAGGCCTGTCCGGTCCAGCGCCTCGACAGCGTCGACCAGGCCCTCCCCCGCGCCCAGCAGCTCGACGAGAGCGTTGCGCGCGTCATCCGGCCATGGCGTACGCAGCTCTGGTGCGGAGTCGGCCAAGGTGCGCAACGTGCCGTACGAAATCGATTTCCCAGTACGCGCAGAAGCCGCCGCAACCCGCAGGAGCAACGCTGGGTCTTTGGCCGGGACGGCATCACGCGCCAACGCGACCTCCGTGCCGTGCAACACCACACCCTCTGCCAATGGCGTACGCGCGGGCCTTCGCCCGAATCGGGCGCGCGGTGGCTCCACAGTGGAGCGAAGCGCGACATCCACCGCGTACCCGATCACTCGACCCGTGCCGGAAAGCTTGCGAGCCAAGGCGAACCGGTCGCTGAAGCCCAATTCTGCGGCCACGTGTTCGGCTTCCGGCGCGCTCAGCACGTCGCGCTCTCGTCGCAACTCACGCCGCAACTCGGTACGTACGTCGAGCAGGAGTCCCTTCGCAGCCAACAGCTCTTCGTTCGGACGGTCGGTCAGCTGCGCCGCCGCCAACGCCTCCAGCACGCCGAAATCCCGCAGGCCGCCTCGCCCGTGTTTCAGATCGGGTTCTGCAGACTGCGCGATCTCACCGCTGCGTCGCCAGCGCGTGTGTACGGAATCAGCCAGCTCCGACAGCCGCTTACGGGCCGTACGTCGCCACAGGTCGCGTGCGGCGGAAGCGAGCCGCGCGGTCAGGTCGGCGTCACCGGCGAGGTGCCGGGCGTCGAGCAGGCCGAGCGCGGTCCGCAGATCTTCCGAAGCGACCTGCACCGCTTCGCCCGGCGTACGCACGGAATGGTCCAGCCCGACCTTCGCGTCCCACAGCGGGTACCACAGCGCGTCGGCCATCTCGCCGACCCGCGGGTTGCCGTTGTGCACGAGTACAAGGTCCAGATCCGAGAACGGCACCAGCTCGCACCGCCCGAGACCGCCCACGGCGACCAGCGAGACACCCGGTTCCGCGGTGTCCAGTCCGGCCGCCGTGGCGGCTTTTCTCAGCCAGAACTCGTACAGGTCGACCAGTGCCGCCCGCAGCGCGGCCGGCCGCAGCCTGCCGTCCAGCAGTCCTGCGGCCGCCCTGCCCAGTTCACCCCCGTCGGTCATCCCCCGGCGCCCTAGAGCGCGTCCGTGCCGCGTTCGCCGGTCCGGACCCGGATCACCGTCTCGACCGGGGTGACCCACACCTTGCCGTCGCCGATCTTCCCGGTGTGCGCGGCGGTGGTGATCGCGTCGAGCACCTTCTCCACCGCCGTGTCGTCGGTGACGACCTCGATCTTCAGCTTGCTCACGAAGTCCACCGAGTACTCGGCGCCGCGGTAGACCTCGGTGTGCCCCTTCTGCCTGCCGTAGCCCTGCACTTCGCCGACCGTCATGCCGAGCACGCCCAGCTGCTCCAGCGCGGACCGGATGTCGTCGAGCGTGAACGGCTTGACGATCGCGGTGATCAGCTTCATGCCTTGGTCTCCTCGAGTTTCGTGGCGGTGGCGGGCTTCACCGGGAACGTGCTGTGCTGGCCGATCCCGCCCATCCCGGTGAAGTCGTAGGCGCTTTCCGCGTGCTGCGCCTCGTCGATACCGCTCACCTCGTCCTCGGCGCTGACCCGGAACCCGCCCGCCTTCTTGATCGCGAAGCCGATGATCAGCGACAGCACGAACGAGTAGCCCAGCACCGCGAGCGCGGCGACCACCTGGATGCCCAGCTGTTTCCAGCCGCCACCGTAGAACAACCCGTCGGCGCCCGCGGAGTTGACGCTCGTGGTGGCGAAGAAGCCGATCAGCACGGTGCCGACGAGACCGCCGACCAGGTGCACGCCCACCACGTCGAGCGAGTCGTCGAAGCCGAACCGGTATTTCAGCGACACCGCCAGCGCGCACAGCACCCCGGCGATCACCCCGATCGCGATCGAGCCGAGCGGGCTGACGAACCCGCACGCCGGGGTGATCGCGACCAGCCCGGCCACCGCGCCGGAGGCCGCGCCGAGCGTGGTCGGCTTGCCGAACTTCAGCTGCTCCACGACCAGCCAGCCGAGCACCGCGGCCGCCGTGGCCACCGTGGTGTTGGTGAACGCGACGCCGGCCAGGTCGTTCGCGCCGAGCGAGGAACCGGCGTTGAAGCCGTACCAGCCGAACCACAGCAGCGAAGCACCGAGCAGCACGAACGGGACGTTGTGCGGGCGGCCGGTGTCCTTCGGCCAGCCCTTGCGCTTGCCGAGCACGATGGCCAGCGCGAGGCCGGCGGCGCCGGCGTTGATGTGCACCGCGGTACCGCCCGCGAAGTCGAGAGCCTTGAGCTTGTTGGCGATCCAGCCGCCGACCGCGTCCGCGCCGGTGAACCCGTCGAAGGAGAACACCCAGTGCGCGATCGGGAAGTAGACGATGACCACCCAGATCACCACGAACAGGGTCCAGCCCCAGAATTTCGCGCGGTCCGCGATCGCGCCGGAGATCAGCGCCGGGGTGATGATCGCGAACATCAGCTGGAACATGCAGAACGCCAGCAGCGGCAACGCGTCCGGGCCCGGCCACGCCACCGCCGGCGGGCCGTTCGCGGCGAGGCCGACGAGCTTGCCGAAGGTGTCCGACAGCCCGGCGAAGTCGAAGTTGCCGACCAGGCCGCCGAACGCGTCGTTCCCGAAGGCCATGGAGAACCCGAAGAGCACCCACAGCACCCCGACGACCGCGAGGGCGATGAAGTTCATCATCAGCATGTTCAAAACGCTCTTCGCGCGGACCATGCCGCCGTAGAAGAACGCGAGTCCTGGCGTCATGAGCATGACCAGCGCGGCGCTGATCAGTACCCACGCAGTGTCTCCGGCGTTCAGCACAATCTTCCTCCCGTGCACTGGGTAGCTGGCAGGGAAGTCTTCGGCGCGGGTGTTTCACGGGGCGGCGCGCAAGGTTTCCCGTACGTGAACTCCGGTACCGGAGTTGTTACGGGAAGGTTTCCGGCCGTTCGGCCTGCCGCGTCCGGTTGCGAAACGTCATGGTCGAATAGCGGCATGACAGCAGCCGGACCCGGAATCGACCCATTGCCACCACGGGTCGTGGACGCACTGCGCTGTTCGGTGTGCGGTTCCCCCATCGAGTTGGCCGGGCGCACTCTGCGTTGCGAAAGCCGTCACTCGTTCGACTTGGCCCGCCAGGGTTACGTCAATCTGTTGCACGCGCGGATCCCGGCCGGCACGGCGGACACGGCGCCGATGGTGGAGGCGCGCTCGGCATTGCTCACTTCGGGCGCGTACGCGCCTCTTGCGGACGCCGTCGCCGCCGCAGCCGGCGCGCCGAGCGGCTTGGTCGTGGACGCCGGTGCGGGGCCGGGCTACTACCTCTCTCGGGTCCTGGACGCGGCGCCGTCGGCCGTCGGCCTTGCGTTGGACGTGTCGGCCATAGCGTTGCGTCGCGCGGCAAGGGCGCACCCACGACTGGGCGCCGCGGTGTGGAACCTGTGGGAGCCGTGGCCGGTGGGCGACGGCGTCGCCGAAGTGGTGCTCGACGTCTTCTCGCCGCGCAACGCGGCCGAATTCCACCGGGTCCTCGCGCCTGGCGGCATTCTCGTCGTGGCCGCGCCGCTGCCCGGCCACCTCGCCGAACTGGGTGACCTCGTGCTCGCGGTGGACGAACGGAAGGAACAGCGCCTCGAAACCACTCTCGGCACGCACTTCACCCGTGAAGCGGTCACAGAGGTGGTGCGGACGAGCGCTTTCACCGCGCAGCAGGTACACGACGTGGTCGCGATGGGACCGGCAGGGTTCCACCTGGACCGCGACGGGCGTGGGGAGCGGCTTCGGTCCGCCGCTGCCAGGGACGTGACGCTCGCCGTGACGGTCGGCGTCTGGCGACGTAACGACTGATCACGTCACCGATTGACGCGGGCCCGCACAGTGGTCTCCCGGGTGCTCTCGTTCATCTCATCCGTCCTCTCCGGCTCCGGCGGAATCGTGCAGACAGGCCCAGTGAACTGCTCACCTCGTTCCCGGCCATGCCAAGCTCGCCACCACCGGACCAGGCCGGCACGGCACCCGGGATAGCCTGGGGTATGGCGAAACCCTCTCCCCTGCAGATCCGCAACATCCTGGCCGCGGTGCTCATGGCCGCCGCGTTCGTGTGGAACCTGGTGGCCGGCGGGCCGTGGTGGGTCAGCGCGATCGTCGGGGTCGCCTGCCTGCTGTCCTCGTTCTCCGCCTACCTGAACCGGCCGAGCGCCCGGGGCTAGTTGGCGTTCAGCCGGTGGCCGCGCGCACTTCGCCGGGAGTTCAGCCGCCGCTGATCTACTCTCTTCCGCCGAAACGCGGCAGGAGAACGGAGCGCTGGTGTCAGGGAACGGCTTCACCGTCCATACAGACGAGTTGCACACTTTCAGCAGGTATTTGGACGGCAGGACCGCACCAGCGGTGCACGACGCGGCGAAGTCGGTGGACGACGCCAACCGCGGGGACGTCGATTCGTTCGGCGTGCTCCTCGCGCAGCTCCTCGCCGTCCCCGCGCGGATCACGCTGAAGACCGTTTCCGACAATCTGCACGGCGTCGCCGACGATGTGACCAAAACCGCAGGCAGCACCAAGCAGGCGGCGGAGCGTTACGCCGAGCAGGACGCGCATTTCGCGGCCGGGCTCGGCAAGTTCGATCCGGAGGCGGCCGGATGAGCCTCGTCGAGCCGACCACCACCACCGGCGCGGGCGTCGCGGACAGCTGGCACAGCGTCGCCTCCTCGATCCGGGAGATCCGGGATCTGCACGGCGCGGACGCTGCCGCGGTGGGCGTGGAGATCGGGGTTTCGCTGGCCGGCGCGATCGCGGACACCGTCGCGTTCGCCCTGGACCCGCTCGGCAAGCTGATCGCCGCCGGGCTCGGCTGGATGGTCGAGCACCTGTCGTTCCTCAAGATGCCGCTGGACAAGCTGGCCGGTGACCCCGCCGCGATCAAGGCGATGGCCGAACAGCTGCATCGGACCGGCGAAGACCTGCGTAACTCCGCGAAGGACCTGGACCGCACTCTGGAGAAGACGATCACCGAGTGGCAGGGTGGCGGCTTCGAGGCGTTCCGGAACGAGATCGGGCAGCGGCGCGGCCAGATCGAGAGCGCCGGGCAGTCGGTCGACGCCGCCGGTTACGTCGTGGAGACGACGATGGCGCTGGTCACCGCGTCGCGTGCGCTGATCCGGGACATGATCACCACGTTCCTCGGCGAGATCATCTCCACCATGCTGATCGCGCTGGGGATGGCGGCGTTCACCTTCGGCGCGTCGCTCGTGGCCGGGGTGGCCAACTGCGTCCGGGTGGGGATCTCGCTGGCGCTGGACTTCTCGTCGAAGCTGGCCAAGATCCTCGGGCTCGGCGGGCGCACCGCGGCGCGGCTGGCGGAGCTGGCCGCGAAGGTCAAGCCCGCGCCGGGCGGCGGCAGCGCGGGAGGCACGCAGGAGCTGACCGATCTTCGGCCGCCTACCCCGCACAACCCCGGCACGCCGCCTCCGCCGGACAGGAGCACCCCGCCGCCCCGAGAGGTGCACGAGGAAGACCCGTACGCGACGTGGCTGGCCGCGGATAGGCACTTCAATCCGCCGCCCCACACCGAAAACGCACTGCCGTCGCACGACACGGGCACCCCATCGCTGCACAGTGAGCGTCCATCGTCCGACACGACGACCACGTCGACCACTTCGACAGCCGGAACCGAGCCGCCCGCACCGAAGCCGCAGTCGCCGTTCAAGCCCTACGACATCGGGTTCATGAAGAAGCACGAGGACTGGATGAAGTCCGCGTGCGAGCGCATCAAGGGCTACACCGGCGGCAAGAACGCCTGGGACGACATCGTCAAGGCACCGGACAAGTTCTTCCAGAAGTACCCGGAGGCCTACCCGTACCTGAAGGGCATCGCCGACACGAAGAGCAGCAAGAACCTCGTGGGCTGGGGCGGCAAATCGGCGGTCACGCTCGACAAGTCCCTCACCGACGTCCAGATGCAGGCGGACGACGCCTGGGCGCAGTCGGACGAGCAGTGGCGCACGGACCCGGCAGCGCAGAAGGCCTGACCACGCTCAAGCGGTCGTCTCAGCGAAACGTGCGGTCACGGATTCGCGGCCGCGTTTCGTCAATTCGCCGTGCAGGCGCAAGCGGGCCAAGCCGCCGTCCGGGTAGATGTCCAGGCGGGCCTCGGTGATCTCCGGACCCTCCGCCAGTGCGAAGCGGTGGCGGGTGTCCGGTTGCAGCCGCGTGCGGGGCAGCAACGGCGCCCACTCGCCGTCGTCGAGCCTGCCGCTCACCACGGCCCAGCCCGGGGCGTTGCCCTTGAGGTTGCTCGTGTCCAGTTCCGCGAACCGGACGAGGCCCGCGCCGGCCAGCGCCACCGTCACCCAGTCGTTGCCGTCGTCGCGGCGGCGGGCGGTTTCCCAGCCTTCCGCCTGGTGCGCGGCCAATCCGGGAGAGAACAGGTTGTTCGGCGAGGAGTAGAACCTGTTGCTGCAGCCGGTGACCCGGGCGCCGTTCTCCAGCGCGGCCAGGTCCAGCGACCGCGGATCCAGCAGGGCGGGATCGGGGACCGGGTCACCGTGCACGCGGAGCCGGGCCACGCCGCCGTCGGGATGCTGGGTGAGCCGCACGTGCGTGTAGCGGCGCGGGGAGGTGACCGGGAAGACGTTCTCCGCGTCCCCGGCCGCCGGCGCGTGGTCCACCAGAACCTCCCAGTCCGCGCCCCGCAGCTCTTCCGCGCTCGGATAACCGGGCACCGACACGGCCGCGACCGAGACGAACGGCGGGTAGTTTCCCTTGAAGAACGCGGTATCCACGATCACGCCGGAGAGCACCCCGCCGAGGCCGAGCCGCACGATCGCGTGGTCGTCGCCGGATGCGCGGCGCCGCCGGGTCTCCCAGCCGTCGTAGACCTGGCCTTTGGGACCGAAGGTCTCCGCCCGGTGCACCGGGCGCCACGGGTTGACCAGGTTCTCCTTCTCCGCGAACAGCTCGTCGGTGGCCCACATGACGGTCCCGCCGAACTGCCGTGACGCCAGGTCTGGCTGATCTGTCCACTCCGGACGGACGGGCAGGGGTTCCTCCATCGCTAGCAGTCTCCTCTCCTGAGCAGCCGCCCACGCGGCTCGCCGCCGGTCACCGGTTCCCCACGCAGCCAGGTGCCCCGCACGACCCCGGCCAGCGGGCGCTGGTCGTAGGCGCTCACCGGGTTGCGGTGCGCCAGCTTCGCGACGTCCACCACGAACGCCTCGTCCGGTGCGAACACGCAGAAATCCGCGTCACAGCCGGGTTCGAGGCGTCCTTTGCGCCGCATGCCCACCTGTGCCGCCGGGTTCTCGGACATCCAGGCGACCACATCGGACAGTGTGAAACCCCGTTGCCTGGCTTGGGTCCAGACCGCCGGAAGACCCAGCTGCAGACTGGAGATCCCACCCCAGGCGAGACCGAAGTCGCCGGTGTCGAACCGCTTCAGCTCCGGCGTACACGGCGAATGGTCGCTGACCACGGTTTCGATCACGCCGTCCGCGAGTCCCTTCCACAGCAGCTCCCGGTTTCCCGCCTCACGGATCGGTGGGCAGCACTTGAATTGCGTTGCCCCGTCACGGATCTCCTCGGCGACGAAGCTCAGGTAGTGTGGGCAGGTCTCCACCGACAGCGCCACACCGTCGCGTCGGGCACCGGCGATGAGCTGCAGAGCGTCCGAAGAGGACAGATGAAGGACGTGTGCCCGGGCACCCGTGCGCCGGGCCGCCTCGATGACGTGCGCGATGGCCAGATTCTCCGCGCCACGGGGACGGGAGGACAGGAAATCGGCGTACCGCTCGCCGCGCGGATCCGGCGCCGCGTCGATCGCTTCGGAATCCTCCGCGTGCACGATCAGCTGCGCGCCGAACGAGGCCAGCTCCCGCATCGCCGACTCCAGCCCGGCCGGGTCCAGCGGAGGGAATTCGTCGACCCCGGAATGCAGCAGGAAACACTTGAACCCGAACGCACCCTCGTCGTGCAACGCGCGCAGCGCGCCCTCGTTGCCTGGCACTGCACCGCCCCAGAACCCGACGTCGACGTGCACCCGGCCCTCGGCAGCCGCGCGCTTGACCGCCAGCGAGACCACGTCGACCGTCGGCGGCAAGCTGTTGAGGGGCATGTCCACGATGGTGGTGACGCCACCGGCGGCGGCCGCGCGAGTCGCCGTCTCGAACCCTTCCCACTCCGCCCGGCCCGGATCGTTGACGTGCACATGGGTGTCGACGAGCCCGGGCAGCAACACCTCGTCTTCGCCGAGTGCCATCACCCGCGTACCCGGCAGGTCCACGGATCCGGGCACCACTACGGCGATTCGGCCGTCTTCGACCCCGAGCGTCACCGGGCCTTCCCCGGCCGGAGTCACCGCCCGAGCGGCGCGTACCACGAGATCCATCGGCGGGCACACTCCTCACCCCGACACCGGTATTTCACGGTACGGAAAGGCTGTTTCGCCAAACGAGATTAGCGACGCCGTTCGCGGCTCGTCAACGCCGCCCGGCGCACGTTACGGTCAGTGGGTGCAGTTGGAAGCCGAATTCACCAGCGAGCCGTTCCACGGCGAAGGCGCTCCGCCGGAGCACGCCCTCCTGGCCCGCGCCGCGGCCGAGGAGGCCGGGCTGGAAACCGACTTCGGCCCGCTCGGCACCCTCGCCCGCGGCAGCGCGGACGAGCTGCTGGAGTCGCTGCCCGCGATCGCGCGGGCAGCGCTCGAAGGCGGCGCCACCCGGGTCACCCTGCAGCTTCGGCGCACCGGCGAAACCGAGCCCGGCCCGCCCGTCGAGCTGAACCGCGCGCTGTCCCGGCTGATCGCCGACGTGGAGCGGGAACTGGGCGCGAAGCTGGCCGAGCTGGACCGCCCCGGCAAGCAGCGCGCGGTGCGGCTGCTGCGCGAACGCGGCGCGTTCCACCTGCGGAAATCGGTGTCCGCGGTGGCCGAAGCGCTGGGCGTCACCCGCTTCACGGTCTACAACTATCTCAACCGGGAAGGCGACTGACCAGCCCGTTCAACAAACTGTTGACGAACGGCCAAGCCAGTCGTACGGTCGGCGGAACAGCCAGGTCCCCCCTGCCGCGAGGAGGTCCCCGTGCCGCTCGCACTCGCCGAGTTCAACTCCGCGGAAGCCGCCGACGTCCGGCCCGTGCTCGCTGCCTGCCTGGCCGCGCCACGCTGGGTCGAGACCGTGCTGAGCGGACGCCCGTACGCCGATCTCGCCGCCCTGCACGCGGCCGCGGACCTGCCACTACGCCGGGACGAGGTTCGCGCCGCCATCGCGACGCATCCCCGGATCGGGGAACCGCCCGGCGGCCACCGCGCCGAGGACGGCTGGTCGCGGGCAGACCAGTCCGAAGTGGACAATGCGGACGAGTTCGTCGCCGCCAACGTCGAGTACGAAGCCCGCTTCGGCCACGTCTTCCTGGTGCGCGCACAGGGCCGCAGCGGGGCCGAACTGCTGGCAAACCTCCGGAAGCGGCTGGGCAACGACCCGGAGTCCGAATTGGACGTCGCGGGCGCCGAGCTGACCGAGATTGCGCATCTGCGGCTGGCGAAAGCGGTGACGGCATGAGCCTGGTGACCACCCACGTCCTCGATACCGCGTCCGGAAAGCCGGCCGCCGGGATCGCCGTGCGGTTCGAGCAGGACGGCACTTTGCTCGCCGAAGGCGTCACCGATGCCGACGGCCGGATCCGCGACCTCGGCCCGGGCCGTCTCGAACCCGGCGTCTACCGGCTGGTCTTCGACACCGGCTCGTACCTGGGCCCGGAGGCGTTCTTCCCGGAGGTGACGATCGCCTTCCGGATCGCCGACGGCACTACGCACCACCACGTGCCGATGCTGCTGAGCCCGTTCGCCTACTCGGCCTATCGAGGGAGCTGACGTGGGAATCTCCTTGGGCCCCAACCAATACGGCAAGTCCGAAGTCCGGCTGGTCACGGTGCGCCGGGAAGGCGCGGTGCATCACCTGCGCGACCTCACCGTGTCCACCGCGTTGCGCGGCGACCTGACCGGCACGCACCTCACCGGCGACAACTCCGCGGTGCTGGCCACCGACACGCAGAAGAACACCGTGTACGCCTTCGCCAAGCAGCAGGACATCGGGGAGATCGAGGATTTCGCGCTACGGCTGGGCAGACGCTTCGTTCACACGCAGGAAAAGATCACCACCGCGCGGATCACCATCGCCGAGCACGGCTGGGACCGGATCCCGGTCGACGGCGTGCCGCACGACCACGCGTTCAGCCGCACCGGCGGGGAAACCCGCACGACCGCCGTGACGGTGCGGGAGAACCGGGCTTGGATCGTGTCCGGTGTGGACGGTCTGGTGGTGCTGAAGTCGACCGGCTCGGAGTTCCACGGCTTCCCCCAGGACGAATACACCACGCTGGCCGAGACCGACGACCGTATTCTGGCCACCGCCGTGACCGCGCGGTGGCGATACCAGGGCGAGGACGGGATCGACTGGGCCGGCAGCCACCACGAGATCCGGCGGACGATGCTGGAAACGTTCGCCACCAAGCACAGCCTGTCCTTGCAGCAGACCTTGTACTCGATGGGTGAGGCGGTACTGCGGGCCCGGCCGGACGTCGCCGAGGTCCGGCTTTCGCTGCCGAACAAGCATCACTTCCTCGTCGATCTGAGCCCGTTCGGCCTGGAGAACTCCGGCGAGGTGTACTACGCCGCCGACCGCCCGTACGGCCTGATCGAAGGCTCCGCGGTGCGCGACGAAGCCGAAGAGCCCGGCCCAGCCTGGACCGGCGCCGTGCTCTAGCCCGATCCTGGGAGAGCGATGTCCACGAAGGAACGACCTGCGCGACATCCCGTCGACGCGGCGCCCCCGTTGCCACAGCTCGTGCTCGGCGGAGTGCAGCACGTCGCGGCCATGTACGCCGGCGTGGTGGCCCCACCGCTGGTGATCGGCGCCGCGGTGGGCCTGTCTCCCGGACAGCTGGCGCTGCTGATCAGCGCCGCACTGTTCACCGCCGGTCTGGCCACGCTGCTGCAAACCCTCGGGATCTGGCGGTTCGGTGCCCGGCTGCCGCTGGTCAACGGCGTCACATTCGCCGCCGTGGCGCCGATTCTCGCCATCGCGGCGCAACACCGCTCCGGCAACGCACTGGGCATCGTCTTCGGCGCGACGCTCACCGGCGGCGTGTTCATGGTGCTGGCCGCGCCGTCTTCTCGAAGCTCACCCGGTTTTTCCCGCCGGTGGTGACCGGCACGGTGATCACGCTCATCGGGATCTCGCTGCTGCCGGTCGCCGTGCAGTGGATTTCCGCGCAGCGGCCCGCGGTCCGGCCCTCCGGGCTGCTGCTCGCCGGGGTCGCCCTGGCCGCGGTGCTGGTGTTCACCCGGTTCCTACGCGGATTCTGGAGCCGGATCGCCCTGCTGCTCGGGCTGGTCGCGGGCACGCTCGTGGCCTGGCCACTGGGTCAAGTCGACACGTCGACGCTACGGCAGGCGCCGGTGTTCGGCATCGCCTCGCCGTTCCACTTCGGCGCGCCCCGGTTCGAGGTCGCGGCCATCCTCTCGATGCTCGTCGTGATGCTGGTGACGATGGCCGAGAGCACCGCCGATCTGCTGGCGCTGGGCGAGATCGTGGACCGCCCGACGACCAGCCGCACGCTGGCCGACGGACTGCGCGCGGACGGGCTGTCCACCGCGGTCGGCACCATCTTCGGCGGCTTCGCCTGCACGGCGTTCGCGCAGAACATCGGCCTCGTTTCGCTGACCCGCATGTACAGCCGGTACGTCGTCGCGGCCGCCGGGGCGGTGCTCGTGCTGCTGGGCGCTTTCCCGATCGCAGGCGGGATCGTCGCGCTGGTCCCGCAACCCGTGCTCGGTGGGGCCGGGTTGGTGCTGTTCGGCAGCGTCGCGGTAAGTGGCGTGCGTACGCTGGCGAAGGCGTCGTTCGAGCACCCGGCGAACGCCGCGATCGTCGCCGCGTCGCTCGGCGTCGGGCTGATCCCGATCGTCGCGCCGGGCTTCTACTCGGGATTCCCCGCTTCACTGCAGGTGGTGCTCAACTCCGGCATCAGCGCCGGATGCGTGACCGCAGTGGTGCTGAACCTGGTGTTCGTGCCTCGATTGATAGAACGCTCTAGCGGCCACGAGCTATCCTCGGTGCCGTGACAGGGACGAAGGACCGCATCCTCGCCGCCGGCGCCGAACTGTTCCGGCAGGGCGGATACAGTGGCACGGGCGTGAAGCAGATCGTGGAGAAGGCCGGCGCGCCGTTCGGGTCGCTGTACCACTTCTTCCCCGGCGGCAAGGAGCAGCTGGGCGAGGAGGTCGTGCGGACCTCGGGCATGGCGTACATCCAGCTGTTCGATCTGTTCATCGCACCCGCGCCGGATCTGCTCACCGGCATCGAGACGTTCTTCGCCGCGGGCGTGACCACGTTGCTGGAAACCGACTACGTCGAAGGCTGCCCGATCGCCACGGTGGCACTGGAAGTCGCGACCACGAACGAGCCGCTCCGCAAAGCCACCGCGGACGTGTTCACGGCCTGGATCGAGGCGGGGACGGAGAAGTTCGCCCCCTTCGGACTGCCCCGGGATGCGGCGCGGACGTTGACCATCAGCCTGATCAACAGCCTGGAGGGCGCGTTCGTGCTGGCCCGGTCGATGCGTTCGGTCGAGCCGATGGCCGTTGCCGGTGCTTCGGTGGCTGATACTGCTCGGCGGCTGCTTGCGGAGCTGGGGCAGGATGGGGCCAGAGACTAATCCTTTGTCCAATGTGGACTTTTCTTGGGTTTTAGACTTCTTCCCTTGCCAGTTATCGGTTTTCGATTGTCCATAGTGGATTTTGAGTAGCTTCACCTGATCGTGCGACATCGAACGGGTGTGCGATTCCGGTAGGCTGGTGGAGTGTTCGAGACCTTGTCCTCCGCCGCCCCGGATCGGGAGTTGTGGCAGCTCACCGCAGGGGAAGCCGCTTCCCTGCTGCGGGAGGAGCTGGCGGCGTTGTGGCGGCAGGAGTCGCGGGTGTGCCAGGTGATCGCGCACCTGGACGGCGGTGGTGGCGCGCAGGAGCTGGGCTATTCGTCGACGGCGGCGCTGGTGGCCGAGCTGGCGCGGACATCCCCTGCCGCGGTACGGAAGCTGGTGGCGCGGGCACTCGCCACCAATCCCGGCCACGGTCTGGACGGCGCGGAGATTCCCGCTGCGGCACCGCTGACCGGTCAGGCGGTCGCGGAGGGCACGCTCTCCCCCGCCCAGGCCGACGCGATCGTATCCGTGCTGCACGCGATCCCGGCCACCGTGAGCGCCGCGGACCGGGACCGCACGGAACACACGCTGGTCGAGCTGGCCCGCACCGCGGGGGTGGCCGAGATCGCCGTCGCCGGCCGTCGCGCTCTCGACCTGCTCGACCCGGATGGCACGCCCCCTCGCGATACCCCCGTGCCCGAGCGCGCCCTGCGGCTACGCACCCGCCGAGATGGGACGGTGGTGTTCGATGGTCACCTTGATCCGGTATCCGGAGCGTCGACCCTTGCCCTGCTGGAACCCCTCGCCGCGCCCCACACCGACTCCCGCACCGATGGCCCTGCCGACCACCCTGCCCTTGGCTCTGCCGACGGCTCTGCCGACGGCCCTGGCGGTGAACAGCCGGCGCGAAGCCGTGCCGAGCGATACGGGGACGCGCTCATGGAGATCATCGCCCTCGCCGCCGGCCACCCCGACGCCCCCAACCACAGTGGTGGCCGAGCCGACCTCGTCGTCACCATCCCGCTGGACACGCTCCGCACCGGACTCGGCCACGCCCACCTGGACCTCGCCACCCCACTCACCGCCGCCGAAGCCCGAACCCTCGCCTGCGACTGCCGCCTCATCCCCGCCGTCCTGGGCTCCCCCGGCCAGCCCCTCGACGTCGGCCGCGCGAAACGACTCGTCACCGACCCCATCCGCACCGCCCTCACCCTCCGCGACCGCGGCTGCACCTTCCCCAGCTGCACCCGCCCACCACGCCACTGCGATGCCCACCACATCGTCGAATGGTGGAACGGCGGCCCCACCTCCCTCGACAACCTCACCCTGCTCTGCAAACACCACCACCGCCTCCTCCACCGCAGCGGCTGGACCCTCCACATCACCCACGACCGCCCCCAGTTCACCCCACCCCACTACCTCGACCCCAACGAAAACCCCGAACCAACACCCACCACACCGCCCAACCCCGCGCCGCCTGACCACCCGCCCCGCCCGGTCGGCGGACCACAACTCCGTCCTCGCCACCAGCGGCACCGTCCAGCGGCACCGTCCAGCGGCACCGTCCAGCGGCACCGTCCAGCGGCACCGTCCAGCGGCACCGTCCAGCGGCACCGTCCAGCGGCACCGTCCAGCGGCACCGTCCAGCGGCACCGTCCAGCGGCACCGTCCAGCGGCACCGTCCAGCGGCACCGTCCAGCGGCACCGTCCAGCGGCACCGTCCAGCGGCACCGTCCAGCGGCACCGTCCAGCGGCACCGTCCAGCGGCACCGTCCAGCCCCTAGACGGGGCGGACTGAGGCCGAGAGCAGCCAGACACCGGCCCCCCAAACCGGCCTCACCCAGCCCCGGGCAGACCGGACCCGTCGGCCACCACCCACGGCCCGACCGCCACTCCGCGAACGGCAGCCACCCCACGGCACTCGGCCAGTCCGCGCGCCTAAAGCACCGGCCGCCCCGAGCTGTCCGGTCCATCGCTCACCCGAGCAGCGGGCACCACCGGGCGTTCCGGCAACCCTAGGTGCGCCGGGAATACCGGGCTGCCACCATCACCGGGCATTCCAGCAACGCCAGGGATTCCAGCCACACCACGCCAGCCCGGCTCAGCACGCCTGGCTCCACACCACACCAGCTCAGCACCAGGCCCGACCCCACACCAGTTCAGCACGGCGGGCCCGGTCCGGCAGGCCCGACCCGACCAGGCCCGGCCCAGCCCGACCAGGCCCAGCCCCACAGCAGACCAGCCTCAGGTCCCGGTGAGATGTTCCGGCCGGACCGGGACGCGGCTCAGCGCGAGTCCGGTCGCGGCGCGGATGGCGGCGACGATGGCGGGGGTCGAGGAGATCGTGGGGGGTTCGCCGACGCCGCGGAGGCCGTAGGGGGCGTGCGGGTCCGGGCGTTCCAGGACGTCGATCGACATCGGGGGCATGTCCAGCACGGTGGGGATCAGGTAATCGGTGAACGACGGGTTGCGGACCTGGCCGTCCACCACCTGGATCTCCTCCATCACCGCGAGGCCCAGGCCCTGGGCGGAACCGCCCTGGATCTGCCCGACGACGGCCTGGGGGTTCATGGCCTTGCCGACATCTTGGGCACAGTCCAGCTGCACTACCTTGACCAGGCCCAGCTCCACATCCACATCGACCACGGCGCGGTGGGCCGCGAAGCCGTACTGCACATGGGCATCGCCCTGGCCGGTTTCCGGGTCCAGTGCGGTGGTCGGGCGGTGGCGCCATTCCCGGGTTTCGTCGAACTGCTCGTCGGCCAGGGCGGAAACCAGGTCGGCGACGACCTCTCCGCCGGCGGAGAGCAGTTTGCCGCCGGCGAAACGGGTTTGCGGCTCCAGCGCGGCATGCGCCAGCAGCCGGGTCCGGACGGCGGCGCAGGCCGAGCGCACCGCGCCTCCGGTGACGTAGGTCTGCCGGGACGCGGAGCTGGATCCGCTGTTGCCGATCGACGTGTCCATCGGCAGCACGGTCACCTGCTCCACGCCCAGCTCGGTCCGCACGATCTGCTGCAGCACGGTGACCAGCCCCTGCCCGACCTCGCAGGCAGCGGTCTGCACCGTGGCCGCCGGTTCGCCGCCGACGACCTGCAGCCGGACGCGGGCCGTCGAGTAGTCGTCGAAGCCTTCGGAGAAACAGATGTTCTTGATGCCGACGGCGTAACCGACCCCGCGCACGAGGCCCTCACCGTGCGTAGTGTTGGACACGCCG
Source organism: Amycolatopsis sulphurea (assembly GCF_002564045.1). Taxonomy (NCBI): domain Bacteria; kingdom Bacillati; phylum Actinomycetota; class Actinomycetes; order Pseudonocardiales; family Pseudonocardiaceae; genus Amycolatopsis; species Amycolatopsis sulphurea. Next base: position 496,001 of record NZ_PDJK01000002.1, read on the forward strand.
CCGGGCAGGTTCCGGAGGTCACTGCCGCGCTCGGCGGGCAACGGCTTGTCCCGCACGCGTTCGAGCAGTTCGGCCACCGGCGCCGCGGAGTCCACGACCTGACCGGTCGGCATGACCGAACCCTCGCGCATGGCGTTGCGCATGCGGACTTCCACCGGGTCGATACCGCAGGCCGCGGCGAGCCTGTCCATTTGGGACTCGTAGCCGAACGCCGCCTGCACCGCGCCGAACCCACGCATCGCGCCGCACGGCGGATTGTTCGTGTACGTGCCCCAGCAGTCCACCGACACGTTGTCCACTGTGTACGGTCCCACGCCGAGCGTCGCGGCGTTCGCCACGACAGCGCCGGTGGACGAGGCGTACGCACCACCGTCAAGGAAGATCCGCGCCCGGACGTACACCAGGCGGCCGTCCCTCGTGGCACCGTGCTCGTAGTACATCTTCGCCGGATGCCGGTGCACGTGACCGTAGAAGGACTCTTCGCGGTTGTAGACCATCTTCACTGGCTTGCCGGTATGCAAGGCCAGCAGGCACGCGTGCACCTGCATCGACAGATCCTCCCGGCCGCCGAACGCACCGCCGACGCCACTGAGGGTGAGCCGCACCTTCTCCACCGGAAGCCCGAGCGCCGCAACGATCTGCTGCTGGTCGACGTGCAACCACTGCGTCGCCACGTACAGGTCCACGCCGCCTTCGGTGTCCGGCACGGCAAGCCCGGATTCCGGGCCGAGAAAGGCCTGATCCTGCATACCGACCTCGTACACGCCGGACACCACTACATCGGCCGGAATCTCGGCCGCGCCACGGCGAATCGGTACGTGCCGCACGACGTTGCCGCCCGGATGCAGCTCGGCGCCCACCCCCGCGACCGCGGCTTCGGAATCGGTGACCGGGGTCAGTTCCTCGTACCGCACCTCGATTCGTTTCATTGCCCGCCGCGCGGTCTCCGGATGGTCAGCGGCCACGAGCGCAACCGGTTCCCCTTGGTAGCGCACGACTTCGTCGGCGAGCACCGGCTGGTCGGCGTGTTCCAGGCCGTACCGGTTCAGGCCCGGCACGTCCTCGTGCGTCAGCACCGCGTAAACCCCCGGCACCCGCAATGCCTCAGTGAGGTCGATGCCGCAGATCCGCGCATACGGGTGCGGGCTGCGCAACGTGACGCCCCACAGCATGTCCTCGTGCCACAGATCCGAGGCGTACGCGAACTCGCCACGCACCTTCACCGTGCCGTCCGGCCGGGCCGCGTTCGCGCCGATGCCGTTCGCGCTGCTGGTCGCCTGTTCCGTCGTGGTCATCGGTCCTCCCGCAACCGCATGCTCGCCGCCGTCAGCTCGCGGGCCAGTACGGACTCGTCCGCCAGCTTCAGACGGCCCCGCTCCACCACCGTCTTCCCACCGACGAAAACCCGCGACAACGGTGGCGTGGCGGCCAAGACGAGTGCTGCCACCGGGTCGTCGATGCCCGCATAGTTCAGGCCGGACAGGTCCCACACCGCCAGATCCGCCAGTTTGCCGGGCTCCAGCGAACCCAGTTCGCCCTCCCGGCCGAGGCAGCGCGCGCCGCCCATGGTGCCGAGCCACAACGCTTCCCGGGTCGTCAGCGCGGTCGGCCCGCCGCGCTGACGCGCCTGCAGCAACGCCTGGTGCAGCTCTTCGCCGAGCCCGCCGGACTCATTGGACGCCGCCCCGTCGACGCCCAGGCCGACCGGTGCGCCCGCGTCGAGCAGGTCGCGTACGGGCGCGATCCCGGTGCCCAGCCGTCCGTTCGACGTCGGGCAGTGCGCGGAGCCCGTGCCGGTGGCACCGAAGCGGCGGATCGCGTCCGGGGCGAGGTGCACGGTGTGCGCCAGCCACACGTCCGTACCGAGCCAGCCGAGCAGGTCCGCGTACTCGGCCGGGGTGCGCCCGGTTTCGGCCAGGCACTGCCGCTGCTCGTCGAGCGTCTCGGCGAGATGGGTGTGCAGCCGGACGCCCTTGCGCCGGGCCAGATCCGCGGCACCGGTCATCAGCTTTTCGGTGACGCTGAACGGCGAGCACGGACCGACCGCGATCCGCAGATGCGCACCGGGATCGGGGTCATGGAAACGATCGATCGCCGCTTCCGTGCCGAGCAGGGCGTCCTCGGTGCTCTCCACCAGCCGGTCGGGTGGCAGACCGCCGTCGGACTCGCCGCGGTCCATCGAACCGCGGACCAGATGCAGCCGCACGCCGATCCGCGCTCGCGCGGCGGCGAGCGCGGCCACCTGATCCCCGCCGCCAGAGGGGAACACGTAATGGTGGTCGGCCACCGTCGTGCAGCCGGTCCGCGCGAGGCGAGCCATCCCCGCGCTGGCCGCGGCGTGCGTGATCTCCGCGTCGAGCCGGCCCCACACCGGGTACAGCGCGACCAGCCACTCGAAGAGGGTGTGGTCGGCCGCGAGGCCCCGGGTTGCCCACTGGTACAGGTGATGGTGGGTGTTCACCAGGCCCGGGGTGACGAGGCAGCCGCCGGCATCCACGCGCTCGTCGGCTTCGCCGCGGAACGCTCCCCCGCCTACGCCGGAAATGCGGTCGCCGTCGATCAGAACGTAGCCGTTGCGGTACTCCGGGCCGCTGACCGTGGCGATCGCGGCGTTCTCCACGACCGTCCTCATGCGACACCGCCCTTGGCCGCAAGGCGGACCGCGTCCAGGATCTTCTCGTATCCGGTGCACCGGCACAGATTCCCGGCCAACGCCTCCCGGATCTCCACGTCGCTCGGCTCGGCCACCCGGCGGAGCAGGTCATGCGCGGCGACCACGAGACCGGGCGTGCAGAATCCGCACTGCACCGCCCCGGCATCCACAAAGGACTGCTGTACCGGATCGAGCCGGTCCCCGTCGGCGAGGCCCTCCACGGTGCGGACCGCCCGGCCCTCCACCTGCCCGGCCGCGACCAGGCAGGAACACACCGGCACCTCGTCCAGATACACCGTGCACGAACCGCATTCGCCCTGCTCGCACGCGTTCTTCGAGCCGGGCAGCCCCAGCCGTTCGCGCAATACGTACAGCAGGCTCTCGCCTTCCCACACGTCGTCCGCCTGCCGCGGCTCACCATTCACCGTCACGTTCACGCGCATGAGAACTCCCTCCAGGCCCACGTCAGCGTTCGTCGCGCCAGCACCGACAACGCATGCCGCCGATACCCCGCACTCCCCCGCACGTCGTCGATCGGCGCCGCGGCGGCGGCGACCAGCTCGCCGAACCGGCGCACCAGGGCGTCTCCCAGCGGCGCCGGCCGATCCCACGGCAGCTCCCCCGCCGCGAACTCCTCCGCCGCCCGCACCCGTCGCGGCGTCGGCGCCGCCGAACCGATCCCCGTGCCCACCCGACGCTGATCCGGCCGCAGCACCAAGGCGAACGAACACACCGCGATCACCATCGCGTTCCGCGTCCCCACCTTGCTGAACTGCTGCGGCCCGGCGTCCGCGGGCAGGTGCACCGCCGTGATCAGCTCACCGGGCTCCAGCGCGTTCCGCTTGACCCCCACGTAGAACTCCTCCGCCGGGATGACGCGCGTGCCGCGAACGGAGGCGACCTCCACCGCACCGTCGAGCGCCAGCAGCACCGGATGCACGTCCCCGGCCGGAGAAGCCGCCCCGAGGTTGCCCCCGACCGTGCCCCGGTTGCGGATCTGCGGCGAACCCACGGTCCGCGCCGCTATCGCCAGCCCCGGTACCCGCGCCCCCAGCTCCGTGATGATCCGCGCGTAGGGCATCGTGGCGCCGAGCCGCACCCGGCCGTCCGAAATGGACCATCCGGCCAGCTCGGGCACCCGGGTCAGATCGAGCAGCGCGGCCGGGCGCCGCTGGTCGAAGTTCAGCTCGACCAGCACGTCCGTACCGCCGGCCAGGGGTACGGCGGCCGGCATCCGGGCCAGCTCGGCGAGCGCTTCGCCGAGCGATTCGGGCCGCAGGAACTCCACGCTGGGCTCCTCTTCTCCAGGGAAGCAACCAGTACACGCCGAACGCCCGCCGCCCGGCAACGGCGGCACGCCATGAAAGCCGCGGCAGCGCGGGACCACCCGTTTGTGCTTTCCTACAAGTCTGATGACGACCGTGCGAACCCTGCTGGACCTGCCCGGCCTGCGGCGGCACCCCGGCAGCCCGGACGAGCTGCTCGACCGGGCGGTGACCAGGCTCTACGCGACCGAGCTGCGCGACCCCGGCCGCTACCTCGGCGCGGGCGAGCTGGTCCTGTCCGGGTTGCTGTGGTGGCGGGCGCCGGGCGATGCGGAACCGTTCGTGGCCGCGCTCGCCGCGTCCGGAGCCGCCGCGCTGGCCGCCTCCGGCGCCGATTCGGACGGGATCCCGGACGACGTCGTCACCGCCTGTGCCCGGCACCGCATCGCGCTCCTGGAAGTACCGCCTGAGCTGTCCTTCGCGGTCGTCACCGAACGGGTCGTGCTGGCCCTCGCGGCCACCGCGGACGAGGCACGCAAACGTTTGCTGACCGCCGCCGCCGAAGGCACGCCGGTGTCCGGCCTGCTCGATCGCGCCGCCGCAGAGCTGGGCACGCCGTGCTGGGTGCTTTCCGCGGTGCCACGGGTCGTCGCCGGGACGGACGCGCTGCCGATCGACCCGGCCGAGGCGGTCCGCCGGTTCAGCGCCGCCCACCGCCGTCCGACCGCGGCGGGCGGGCTCACCGTGCTCCCGGTGGAAGGCAGGCAGTCCGTGCCGTGGCTGCTGGCCGTGGCCGGTCCGCTGAGCGGCGCACACGCCGAACTGGCCGAAGAACTGGCCGGGCTGATCAGCCTCGCCAGGCAAGCACCCGAGCCCGCCACGATCGGCGACGGCCCGGTCCGGGCGATCGCCCTGCGCACGGAGGGTTCCGGCGAGGCCGCCGAGGTACTGGCCGAACTCCTCGCCCCCGCGCCGTTCGCCGTCACCCCGGGCGCCGAGGGCGAGGCGTTCGCGCTGGTGCCCGGCGCACACTGGCCCGAAGACTGGGCGGAAACGGCCACCGCCGCACTGTCCACAGTGGAGCCTCTACTGCACGCTTCCCGCCTGGCGGCCGGATTCGCCGACGCGGTCCCCGCCGCGGAAGCGGAGGGGGCACGGGAAGTCGCCCGGCAGGCGCTCATTCTCGCCGCCGCCCGTCCCGGCCCGATCGCCGTCGTGCCGGCCGACGAGGTGGGCGTGCACCAGCTTCTGCTCGCCGGAGCGTCGCCGGACCTGCGCCGCGCGGTACGCCGACGCCGGCTCGGGCCGCTCCTGGACTACGACGCCGAACAGCACTCGAACCTGGTGCACACGGTCCGGGTCTACCTGGAGTGCTCCGGCTCGCCGACCCGGGCCGCGAAAGTACTGCACATCCACGTGAACACGCTGCGCTACCGCATCGGCCGGGCCGCCGAACTGCTCGGCGCGGACCTGACCGACTTCGCCACCCAGGTCGACGTCTATCTCGCGCTGACCGCCGAATAGGTGCGGCTCATCAGGATGCACCGGATCGGGCACGAATTCCGCCTGCCAGAGCGGCAAACCTTCGAAAACCCGGGGCTGTCCCCCGGTGGCGGAGCGCCACCGGGGGACGCCGTCAGAGCGCCTTCGCGGCCCGGTCGGCGACCAGGGCCAGGAAGCGGCTCGGGTCGCTCAGCTCGCCGCCTTCGGCGAGCAGGGCCATGCCGTGCAACAGTTCCGCGGTCTCGGCCAGCGTGGCGTCGGCCGGGTTCTCCCCGTACGCCGTGCGCAGGCCGGTGACCAGCGGGTGCTCCGGGTTCAGCTCCAGGATCCGCTTTACCTGCGGCAGTTCCTGGCCCATCGCGCGGTACATCTTCTCCAGCGTCGGGGTCAGATCGCCCGCGTCACCGACCACGCAGGACGGCGAGGTGGTCAGCCGCGAGGACAGCCGGACCTCCTTGACCGACTCCGACAGCGAGGCCGACATCCACTTCAGCAGGTCCGCGTAGTCCGCCTTCTGCTCGTCGGTGGTCTTGTCGTCCCCGAGGTCGACCTCGCCCTTGGCGACCGACTGGAAGGACTTCCCGTCGAAGCCGGTGACCCCGTCGACCCACATCTCGTCGACCGGGTCGGTGAGGATCAGCACCTCGTACCCCTTGGCCCGGAAGGCCTCCAGGTGCGGCGAGTTCTCGATGGTGCCGCGCGATTCGCCGGTGGCGAAGTAGATGTGCTCCTGGCCGTCCTTCATCCGCGACACGTAGTCCCGCAGCGAGGTCGGGTTCTCCGCGTGGTGGGTGGAGGCGAACGAGGAGATCTCGAGGATCTGCTCGCGGTTCTCCGGATCGTCGAGCAGGCCCTCCTTGACCGCGCGGCCGAACTCGCGCCAGAAGGTCGCGTACTTCTCCGGCTCCTCGGTCATCATCGTCTTGACCGTGGCCAGGACCTTCTTCTCCAGCCGCCGCCGGATGGCACGGATCTGCCGGTCCTGCTGCAGGATCTCGCGCGAGACGTTCAGCGAGAGGTCCTGGGCGTCCACGACACCCTTGACGAAGCGCAGGTAGTTCGGCATCAGCGCGGCGCAGTCGTCCATGATGAAGACGCGCTTGACGTAGAGCTGCACACCGCGCTTCGCGTCCCGCATGAACAGGTCCATCGGCGCCCGCGACGGCAGGAACAGCAGCGCCTGGTACTCGAAGGTGCCCTCGGCCTGCATCCGCACGGTTTCCAGCGGATCGGTCCAGTCGTGGCTGATGTGCTTGTAGAACTCGTGGTACTCCTCGTCGGAGACCTCGTCCTTCGAACGCGCCCAGAGCGCCTTCATCGAGTTGACCGTCTCGAGTTCGGGCGCGGCCGCTTCGCCTGCGCCGTCCTCGTCCGTGCCTTCCTCGGGAGTGCCGGTCTTGGCCATCTTGACCGGCCAGGTGATGAAGTCCGAGTACCGCTTGACGATCTCGCGGACCTTCCACGGCGAGGCGTAGTCGTAGAGGTGGTCCTCGTCGTCGACCGGCTTCAGGTGCAGCGTCACCGAGGTGCCCTGCGGGGCGTCGGCGACCGGCTCGATGGTGTAGGTGCCCTCGCCGGCGGACTCCCAGCGCACCCCCTCGCCGGTGCCCGCCCGCCGGGTCACCAGCGTGACCTTGTCGGCGACCATGAAGCTGGCATAGAAGCCGACGCCGAACTGGCCGATCAGGTCCTGCCCGGCCGCGCCCTTCGCCTCGTCCTTGGCTTCTTTGAGCTTGCGCAGGAACTCCGCGGTGCCCGATTTGGCGATCGTGCCGATCAGGTTCACCACGTCGTCGCGGGACATGCCAATGCCGTTGTCGCGCACGGTGACCGTGCGGGCCTCGGTGTCCAGGTCGATCTCGATGTGCAGGTCGTCCGTGTCGGCCTGCAGCTCCTTGTCCCGATAGGTCTCCAGCCGCAGCTTGTCCAGCGCATCGGAGGCGTTCGACACCAGCTCGCGCAGGAAGATGTCCTTGTTCGAGTAGATCGAGTGGATCATCAGCTGCAGCAGCTGCCGCGCCTCGGACTGGAACTCGTGGGTTTCCACCTGTCCGGTTTCCCCGGCTGTGTTTTCAGTCATCGGTGTTGTATTCCTTCCCGCCCCGTAAAGATCGGCAGGAAGTTTACCCACGTGCTTCGCGGCGGGCGTAGGCATCCAAGGTGTGCACGTCGAACGGCAACTCCGACTCGGCCAGCGCACCACAGTGGTAGCCGCCGAGCAGGTACCGCGCGAGCGCCTCGGCGGTGGCCGGCTCGTCGAGCACGCCACTGGAAACCTGGTCGGCGTAGTTCCGCAGCCGCTGCGCCGCGGACGGGAGGCCTTCGCGATAGAAGGCGTACGTCGCGGCGAAGCGGGTCGGCAGTTGGTGCGGATGAAGGTCCCAACCCTGGTAGAAGCCGTTCTCAAGGGAACGGCGCACCAGACGCCGGTGCTCCGCCCAGGCGCCGTCCAGGTCGTTGCCGACCGGCAGCCGGTTGGTCGAACCGTCGGACAGCCGTACGCCGGTGCCCGCCGCGGCCAGCTGCATGAACTGCTTCGCGAAGTCGGCCGCCGGATGCGCCATGCTCTGATACGCCGCCGCGATGCCCAGACCCGCGCTGTAGTCGTACGTGCCGTAATGCAACCCGGAACAACGGCCGGCGGCGGCCTGGATGATCCGCGCGACCGAGACCGTGCCGTCGACCGAGAGGATCGACTGTGCGGTCTCGATCTGCACCTCGAACCGCAGCGTGCCCTCGGCAAGCCCGTACGCGGCTTCGAGGCGCGCGAGGACGTCCACTGCGGCCTGGACCTGTTCTACCGCGGTGACCTTCGGCAGCGTCACCACGAAGCCGTCCGGCAGAGGCCCTTCTTCGAGCAGCCCCGAGAGAAACAGGTCGAGCGTACGGATGCCACGCCGTCGCGTCGCAGCTTCGAAGCTCTTGAAGCGGATTCCGGCGAACGGCGTGCCACCTGTCGTGGCGAGCGTGCGCCCTGCGGCCAACGCGTCGGCGTCCTCCACGTCGTCGCCGGGGTGGCCGTAGCCGTCCTCGAAATCGATGCGCAGGTCCTCGATCGGCTCGGTAAGGAGCTTCTCGCGGACTCGCTCGGCGACAGCCGGGTCCAGGTCCAGCAGATCACCGTGCTCGATGAAGACCCGCATCGCCTGTTTGCCCCAGTCTGCGACCAGGCGCGTGCGGTACTGGGACGCCGGCACGTACACCGTGTGTACGGGCCGGCGTCCCGGCAGCTCACCTGGGTAGCTGACCGCGACGCGCGCGTCGGCCTCGGCCAAACGCGTGTCCGCTGCGGTGTAGACGTCCTCGGTGAGCCGACCTGCCATTACTGGATGTACTCGTAGGCCGGCAGGGTCAGGAAGTCGGGGAACTCGTCGGCCAGCGCGACCTGCTCGAACAGCTCGACCGCCGGCTTCAGCAGGTCCTCGGGCACCTCGGCGGCAAGCTCGCCGCGTACGTCGGCGACAACGCCGCGCACCAGCTCCGCGGTGACCTTCTCGCCATTGTCGAGCTGTGTGCCGTTCTTGACCCACTGCCACACCTGCGACCGCGAGATCTCCGCCGTGGCGGCGTCCTCCATCAGGTTGTGGATGGCCGCCGCACCGTTGCCGCTCAGCCAGGACGCGATGTAACGGACACCGACGTCCACGGCGGCACGCAGCCCGGCCGCGGTCGCGCTACCCGGGGTCGACGCGACGTCGAGCAACTGATCGGCCGTCACGCTCACCTCGTCACGGGTGCGCTCCAGCTGGTTCGGCTTGTCGCCGAGAACCTTGTCGAACTCGTCCTTGCACAGCGCCACCATGCCGGGGTGCGCAACCCACGAACCGTCGAAGCCGTCGCCCGCTTCGCGCGCCTTGTCCGCGTGCACCTTGTCGAAAGCGCCCTGGTTGACCCCGGGGTCCTTGCTCGGGATGAACGCCGCCATCCCACCGATGGCGAACGCACCGCGCTTGTGGCACGTACGCACCAGCAGCTCGGTGTACGCGCGCATGAACGGTGCTGTCATGGTCACCGAGTTACGGTCCGGCAGCACGAACTTCTCGCCCGCGTCGCGGAAGTACTTGATCACGCTGAACAGGTAGTCCCAGCGCCCCGCGTTCAGCCCCGAAGCGTGCTCACGCAGCTCGTACAGGATCTCTTCCATCTCGAATGCGGCCGGGATGGTCTCGATCAGCACAGTCGCGCGGACCGTGCCATGCTCGATGCCCAACGCCTTCTCGGCTTGCGTGAACACGTCGTTCCACAGCCGCGCTTCGAGGTGGCTTTCCATCTTCGGCAGATAGAAGTATGGCCCCTTGCCGCTGTCGAGCAGCGCGCGCACGTTGTGGAAGAAGTAGAACCCGAAGTCGACCAGCGCGCCGACCCCCTTGCGCCCACCGAAGGTGAGGTTGCGCTCGTCGAGGTGCCAGCCGCGCGGGCGGACCACGATCGTCGCGTGCTCGACGCCGTCCTTCAGCGCGTAGTGCTTGCCGTTCTGGTCGAGCGTGATGCTGCCGCGTACGGCGTCATGCAGGTTGACCTGTCCGCCGACGACGTTGGCCCAATGCGGCGTGTTCGCGTCCTCGAAGTCGGCGAGCCACACCTTGGCGCCGGAGTTGAGCGCGTTGATGGTCATCTTGCGGTCGGTCGGGCCGGTGATCTCCACGCGGCGGTCGCGCAACGCTTCGGGCGCCCCGGCGACCTGCCAGTCACCCTCGCGGATTTCCTTCGTCTCGGGCAGGAAGTCGAGCCGTCCGGTGGTGCGGGCCTCCTCGCGGCGCCTGCCGCGGGCGGCGAGCAGCTCATCGCGGCGCGCGGCGAACGCGTCGTGCAGCCCCGCCACGAAGGCGAGGGCTTCCGGCGTCAGGATCTCGTCCCCGCGTTCGACCGATCCGCCGAGGACCTGGGCTTCAGACATGCGCAACACCCCGAGTGCTGGTTGGGATAACGTCCCTACGGTTTCTACATGACGGACTATAGTTTCTGCATAGCGGAAGCTCAATCGGGACTGTGAGGAGGACCACCGGTGGCGGCGGAGAAAGGCGGGCGGGATGGCGGCGTGCAGTCGCTGCAGCGGGCATTCGAGCTGCTGGAACACCTGGCGGACACCGGTGGCGAGGCCAGCCTGTCGGAGCTGGCGACCCTGTCCGGGCTGCCGATGCCGACGATCCACCGCCTGATCCGGACGCTTGTGGACCTGGGTTACGTGCGGCAGAACAACAATCGGCGCTACGCACTGGGTGCCCGGCTGATCCGCCTGGGCGAGAACGCGAGCATGCAGTTCGGAGCGTGGGCGCGGCCGCTGCTCGCGGAGCTCGTCGACGAGGTCGGCGAGACGGCGAACCTAGCCGTGCTGGAACGCGACGAAGTCGTGTACGTGGCACAGGTGCCGTCGAAGCACTCGATGCGGATGTTCACCGAGGTGGGCCGCCGGCTGCTGCCACACGGCACCGGCGTCGGCAAGGCGATGCTCTCGCAGCTACCCGTCGACGAGGTCGCGGCGCTGCTGTCGCGCACCGGCATGCCCGCCTACACCGAACACACCTTCACCGACCCGAAGGCGCTGGCGGACGAGCTGAAGAAGATCGCGGGCCAGGGCTACGCGCTGGACGAGGCCGAGCAGGAACTGGGCGTCCGCTGCATCGCGGTCGCCGTTCCCGGCGCGCCGGTCCCGGCCGCGGTGTCGGTCTCCGGCCCGTCCGGCCGCCTGACCGCGGACGCCGTCGGCCACATCGCGCCGGTGGTGCAGAAGACCGCGAACCGGCTGGCCCAGCAGCTGCCGGTGGGGTGATTCCCGGCAGGGCTCAGCCGTTTCCGATGCCGGTCACGAGGATTCCCGGCCGCTACCGCGCTCAGCCCAGCAGCGCGTCCACGAAGGCACCCGGTTCGAACGGCGCCAGGTCGTCCGGGCCCTCGCCGAGGCCGACCAGTTTCACCGGGACACCGAGTTCGCGCTGGACCTGGAAGACGATGCCGCCCTTCGCGGTGCCGTCCAGTTTGGTGAGCACGATGCCGGTCACGTCGATGACCTCGGCGAAGACCCGGGCCTGGGCGAGGCCGTTCTGGCCGGTCGTCGCGTCGAGGACCAGCAGGACCTCGTCGACCTTGGCCTGCTTTTCCACGACTCGCTTGACCTTGCCCAGCTCGTCCATCAGGCCGGTCTTCGTGTGCAGGCGGCCGGCGGTGTCCACCAGAACCGCGTCCACGCTCTCGGTGATGCCCTGCTTGACCGCGTCGAAGGCGACCGCGGCAGGGTCCGCGCCCTCCTTGCCGCGCACCACCGAAGCACCCGCACGTTCGCCCCAGGTCTGCAACTGGTCGGCGGCCGCGGCGCGGAACGTGTCGGCCGCGCCGAGCACCACGGTGGCGCCCTGGGCGACCAGGACCCGGGCCAGTTTCCCGGTGGTGGTGGTCTTGCCGGTGCCGTTCACGCCGGCGACCAGCACGACGGCCGGCTGCTTCTTGCCGTCGACCTCGTGCGGCAGCGCACGCACGGAGCGCTCGGAGTCCGTGGACAGCGCGGCGGTCAGCACCTCGCGCAGCACCTCACGGGCCTCGTCGGAGGAACGCACGGCGCGGCGGCCCAGCTCGTCGCGCAGCCGTTCCACGATCTGCGTCGTGGTGGCCGCGCCGAGGTCGGCGAGCAGCAGGGTGTCCTCCACGTCCTGCCACGAATCCTCGTCGAGGTCACCACCGCCGAGCAGGCCGAGCAGGCTCTGCCCGAACATCGAGCGCGACTTCGACAGCCGCCCGCGCAGCCGCTCCAGCCGCCCGGTCGCGGGGTCGATCTCGTCGGCCGGCTCGGATGCGGGCTCCGCCACCGGCTCGGCCGGAGGGGCTGGGGCGCTGGCCGAGTCAGGTGCGGCCGGCGTGGCGGGCTTGGCTGATGTGACAGGTGCGGCGGGCGTCGCAGGCTCGGCTGGTTTGGTGGGCTTCGCAGGTTCGGCTGGTGCGGCAGGCTCGGCTGGTTTGGTGGGCGTCGCAGGCTCGGCCGGTGTGGCGGGTTTGGCTGACGCGGCGGGTTTGGCTGACGTAGCGGGCTTGGCTGGTGCCTCAGCCTCGGCCTCCGCCGCGGCTTCCGGCTCCGGCAGCGCGACGTCGCGTACCGAGCGTTGGTCGGAATCCCGCGGCACGGCTGCGTCGTCGCCCACACCGGGCTGCCCGTCCACCTCCGGCCGGTCCACGACCGGATGCGCCTCCCCCGGATTCGGGCGAGCCTCACCGCCGGGCGCGAAGGTGATCCCGCCGCTCGCGGCGTACCCCCCGCCCTTGGGCTTCTGCTCGACCTCGCGGGGCTCGGCGATGCTGATCCGCCGCCGACGCGCGATGAGCAGCCCGGACACCAGAACGGCGACCAGGACGACGACGGCGGCGATGACGATCCAGAACCAGGTGCTCGACACGCCACCATCCTGTCATCCGCGCCCCGGCCCGCCCGGACACCCCACGCCCGGCCGCCAACGGCCAACCCGGCGGGTTCCGATTGGGCCAAGACTTCACGAACCTGCTTGCGCCCTCGCGGCGTGAGGACTAGACCAATCCGGATGACCAGCCACCGTTTCCGTGTACTCGGGCTGCTGTCCGGTACCTCGGCTGATGGCATCGACGTCGCCGTCGCCGAGCTGCACGCCGAAGCGCAGACAGTGGTACTCACCCCGCTCGGCACGCTCGACGTGCCGTACCCCGCGAAGCTGCGAACCGCGCTCCTCGACGCTCTGCCACCACAGCCAAGCAGCGCCGAAGCGCTGACGGTGCTCGACACGCGCATCGGGCAGGCGTTCGCCGAAGCGGCAACGCGCGGCATCGCAGAGCACGGTCCGGTGGATTTCATCGCTTCACTGGGCCAGACCGTCTTTCACTGGGTCGAAGACGGCGTCGCACTCGGCACGCTCCAGCTGGGCCAGCCGGCATGGATCGCCGAACGCACCGGCGTACCGGTCGTCGCTGACCTTCGCATCCGCGACATCACCGCGGGTGGCCAAGGCGCTCCGCTGGCGAGCACGCTGGACGCGCTGTGGCTGCGTGACCTCGCCGAACAGACCGGACGTCCGGTCGCGGCGTTGAATCTGGGCGGCATCGCGAACATCACCGTCGTCACCATCACCGCAGCCGCCGAGGACGTACTCGCCTACGACACCGGCCCGGCGAACGCCTTACTCGACCTTGCCGCCGCGCGAGTGACCTGCGGTGCACGGCAAGCCGACGTGGACGGGCACCTCGCGCTGACCGGCTCCATACGAACGGACCTGCTCGACCGCCTGCTGGCCGACCCGTATTTCGCCGCTGCACCGCCGAAATCCACCGGAAAAGAGCACTTCCACAGCGCTTATCTCGACACCGCGCTGAGCGGCTTGCCCTCGCTGCGCCCGGAAGACCTGCTGGCGACGCTGACCGAACTGACCGCCGTCACCGTCGCCACGGCATGCCGCCGACACGACGTGGCGACCGTGGTGGCGTCCGGCGGCGGCGTGGCGAACCCGGCGGTGATAGCCGCGCTCGCCCGGCACCTGCCGGCCGGCTCGCTGCGTACGAGCAACGACCTCGGCCTGCCCAGCGCGGGCAAGGAGGCCTACCTGACCGCGTTGCTCGGCTGGCTGAGCTGGTGCGGCGTCCCGGCGACGCTGCCGTCCGCCACCGGTGCGCGCGGCACGCGGCTACTCGGCGCGCTGACGCCGGGTGTACAACCTCTGTCCCTTCCGGCCCCGCTAAGGGGCGCCGTGACCCGGCTCCGGGTCGCGGAAACCGGCGCAGCACGGTAGGAGAGGCTCATGAACCCTGTCGATCTCGTGATCGTCATCGTGTATCTCGCCGCGATGCCGATCATCGGCGTGCTGGTCGGCCGCAGGCAGAAGTCCGCGAACGACTATTTCGTCGGCGAGCGCAGCATGCCGTGGTGGGCGGTGACGCTGTCGGTGGTGGCCACGGAGACCTCCACGCTCACCGTCATCTCCACACCCGGCCTGGTCTTCGGCAGCGCGTTCCTGTTCCTGGAAGTGGCCTTCGGCTACATAATCGGCCGAATCATCGCCGCTTTCGTCTTGCTCCCCCGCTATTTCCGCGGCAATTACGTGAGCGCCTACGAATACCTCGGCCGCCGGTTCGGCCGCGGGCTGCAGGGCACCGCGTCGGTCACCTTCGTGGTGACCCGGCTGCTGGCCGAGGGCCTGCGGCTGTTCGCGGGCGCGATCCCGATCAAGGCGATCCTGGACCACTACGGGATCCACACCGCGTACTGGCACATCGTGGTGCTGCTGACCGCGCTGACCGTGATCTACGCCTTCGTCGGCGGGATCAAGTCGGTGATCTGGGTGGACGTGATCCAGTGGTCGCTCTACATCCTCGGCGCGATCGGCGCGGTGATCTTCCTGTCCACCAAGCTGCCGGACGGCTGGCTGCACACCGCGGCGAGCCAGGGCCGGTTCCAGCTCACCGATTTCGTCTCGAACGTGTTCACCAACCCGTACGCGTTCGTCGGCGCGGTGATCGGCGGGGCGTTCCTGTCCATGGCCTCGCACGGCGCGGACCAGCTGATCGTCGGACGGCTGCTGTCCTGCCGGAGCCTGCGCGACGGCCAGCGCGCGCTGATCGGCTCGGCCTTCGTGGTGTTCGTGCAGTTCGCCCTGTTCCTGCTGGTAGGCGCCATGCTGTGGGTGTTCACCGGCGGCCGCACCGGCGCCACCGCGACCGCCGTCGCGGCCGGGAAGATGTCCGCCGACGACGTGTTCTCCACCTTCATCGTCAACGATCTGCCGGTCGGTCTCGCCGGGCTGCTGATCGCGGGCATCCTCGCCTCGACCATGGGCGCGCTGGCCTCCGCCCTGAACGCGCTGTCCACGTCCACCATCGCCGACCTCTACCAGCGCTTCACCCACCGCTCGTTCGGAGACGCCAGACTGCTCCGCCACGGTCGCATGTGGACACTGATCTGGGCGGTGGTGTTCGCGATCTTCGCCTCGCTGTTCACCAACTCCAAGGACCCGGTGATCCAGCAGGGCCTCGGCATCGTCGGCTACACCTACGGCGCCCTGCTCGGCTCGTTCTTCCTCGGCCTGCTGATCCGCAAGGCCCACCAGCCCGACGCGGTGATCGCGTTCGCCTGCTCCGTGGTGGGCATGGCGTTCCTGATCCTGTTCGTGAAATTCGACAAGACCACCACCGCGATCCATATCCAGTTCGGTACGGCAACCAAGACGCTGGTGCCGCTGGCGACCTATTGGTACACCTTCGCGGGGGTCTTGATCACGATGCTCGTGGGCGGGCTGCTCGCCCTGCGCCACCGCGGCGCCGACCCTCGGGCGGCGGAGGTGGAGGAAGCCCCGGAAGGGGCTGCCTGACCCGTTGCCGACGGCGCTGTGAAGGTCCCTTCACGGACCGAAGGCCAGGGTCCCGGCAAAGTTGGTCGAAGGGCCTGTGATCAGCAGAGAGCCGTGGCTGCCGCGTCATCATCGGCGGGGTACCTGCCATCTCGATCGATTGCGCCCGGCAGCAGGCGATGCGGAGGTGTTCGAGTCGCGCGACCACCTCGTGGTGTGTTCCGGACCGGTTTCAGGTCTGTGAAGGGGCCCTTCACAGACTCTGAGTCCGTGAAGGGCCCCTTCACAGACCTCCTCTCCTTCGGTTCGCACCGGCGACTGTTCAAAGTGGACTGGTAGCTGTGGACTGGTAGATGTGGGCGCGCTGTGAAGCCTTCGGGATTCGCCCGCACGGGTCTTGCTCGGCGCCGGTGTTCACCATTTGCTACAGGTAGAACGGCAGCCGACCGCCCGTCGGCCGGAAGAGTTGAGCACCCGAAGTGGCCCGCGAACAAGACGTAGTTGCTCTAGTCGGCTATCTTCTAGGTTCTTTTTCTCTGGTGCTCGCTGCTTTATTCCGGTGTGGTTGATCCACTATGGCGAAGCCCCCGGTATCCTCGGCGACCCGGACGTTCGGTGAACGTGTCCGGGAGTGCCGTCATGAGCTCGGCGTCAGCCAGGAGACGCTGGCGGCGTGTGCGGGGCTGCACTGGACGTTCGTGAGCCAGGCCGAGCGCGGGCTGCGCAACATCAGCCTGCACAACCTGCTCAAGCTCTCCGCCGGGCTGCAGGTCGACCCGGCGCGGCTGGTCACCGGGCTGGAGCCGCCGGAGTCCTGAACCCGGGCGCGCCAGGTCCACTGTGGACAATCGGGCACCGGCGGGCACTCAGGAAGCCGGGACCGGCTCTTCCTCGGCGGTCCGCAGCCGCTGCGAGATGACCTTCGTGATGCCGTCGCCCTGCATGCTCACGCCGTACAGGGCGTCGGCGATCTCCATGGTCGGCTTCTGGTGGGTGATGATGATCAGCTGCGAGGAGTCGCGCAGCTGCTCCAGCAGCCCGATCAGCCGGCGCATGTTGGTGTCGTCCAGCGCCGCCTCGACCTCGTCCATCACGTAGAACGGCGACGGGCGGGCACGGAAGATGGCCACCAGCATCCCCACCGCGACCAGCGACTTCTCGCCACCGGAGAGCAGCGACAGCCGCTTCACCTTCTTGCCCGGCGGGCGGGCCTCCACGTCCACGCCGGTGTTGAGCAGGTCGTTCGGTGCGGTGAGCACCATCCGGCCCTCGCCGCCGGGGAACAGCACCCCGAACACCGTCTCGAACTCGCGCGCGACGTCGTGGTAGGCCGAGGTGAAGACCTCCAGGATCTTCTCGTCGACCTGTTTGATCGTCTCGTGCAGGTCCTTCTGCGCGGACTTGAGGTCCTCCAGCTGGGTGGACAGGAACTTGTACCGCTCCTCCAGCGCGGCGAACTCCTCCAGCGCCAGCGGGTTGACCTTGCCCAGCAGCGTGAGGTCCTTCTCGGCACGCTTGGCGCGGCGCTCCTGGGTGGCGCGGTCGAAGGGCATCGGCGGCGGGGCGGTGACGTCCTCGCCCCGCTCCTTCGCCGCCTCGTACTCGGCCAGCTCGCCGGCGCTCGGCGGCACCGGCACGTCCGGGCCGTATTCGGCGACCAGATCCTCGAGCCCGATGCCGAAGTCCTCGGCGATCTTGGTCTCCAGCGTCTCCAGCCGCAGCCGCTGCTCGGCGCGCTGCACCTCGTCCCGGTGCACGGCGTCGGTCAGCTTCTCCAGCTCGCCGGACAGCTCACGCACCTTGGCCCGGACCGCGGTCAGCGCGGTCTCCCTGGTCTGCCGCTGGGCCTGTGCCTCGTCGCGCTCGGCCGCCGCGCGCTGCACGGAGTGCTCGATCCGTTCCAGCGCGAACTCACCGGCGTTGACCACGGCGTTGGCGATCTCCGCGCCCCGCTGCCGCGACTCCCGGGCACGGGCGGCGCGCTCGCGGGCCTGCTGCTCGGCGTGCGCGGCGCGGCGCAGCGACTCGGCGCGCCCGGCGATGCTGCGCGCACGCTCTTCCGCGGTGCGCTGGGCGAGCCGCGCTTCGACCTCTTCCTGCCGCACGACGGCGAGCTGCGCGACCGCCTCGTCACGCTCGGCGGTGTCCGGGTCGTCCTCCACCGGCTGCTCGGCGACCGCGGCGAGCCGCTCCTCCAGCTCGGCCAGCTGCTCAAGCGCCTGTTCACGGCTCTGCTCGACCTTCGCGCGCTGCCCGGTCAGCCGCTCGACCTCGGCGCGGGCGGACCGGGCGACCTGCTCCAGCCGGTTCAGCCGCTCCGACGAGCGGGCCCTGCGGACCTTCGCGTCGCTCAGCGCCTCCTTGGCCTGGCCGACCTCGTCCCGGCGGGACTGCTGCTCGGCACGGGCGCCTTCCAGCTCCGCGGAATACCGCTCCAGCGCCCGCTCGGCGGCGCGCAGCCGCTCCTGCGCCTCGTCGACGGCGGCCTGGACCTCGATCACGCTTTCCCGCGCGGCCGATCCACCGGCCACCCAGTGTGCGCCGAACACGTCGCCTTCCGCGGTGACCGCCCGGACCTCCGGATGCGTGGCCACCAGCTGCCGCGCGGCGTCCAGGTCGGAGACCAGCGCGAGCCGCTCCAGCGCCCGTTCCACCGCGGGCCGCAGCTGCTCCGGCGCCCGCACCACTTCCCGCGCCCAGCGCGCGCCGACGGGCAGCACTGGCCAGCTGCTCGGGTCCGCCCCCGGCCCGAAACCGCCGAGCACCAGCCCGGCACGGCCGGAATCGGTGTCCTTCAAGTACTTCAGCGCGGACAGCGCCTGTTCGCCACCGGCCACCGCGACGGCGTCCGCGACCGGCCCGAGCGCCGCGGCCAGCGCGACCTCGTGGCCGGGTTCGACGGTCAGCAGCGCGGCCACCGAACCGAGCAGGCCGGGCAGCTCCGTGGCCGCGCCGAGCAGCGCGCCCGCGCCGTCCTTGCGCTTGAGGCCCATGGACAACGCCTCGACGCGGGCCTTCTCCGACGCGATCTCGCGCTCCGCGGCGCGCTCGGCCTTCACCAGCTCTTCGACGCGAGCCTTCGCCGCGTTGTTGGCTTCGACCGAGCGGTCGTGGCGCTCCTGCAGCTCGGCGTCGTCGGAGTCTTCGACGCCGCCGGAGGCCTTCTCCTCTTCCAGCTCTTCGACGGCGATCTCGGCGCGCTCGGTGGACTCCTCCAGCGACACGGTGAGCCGGTCGATCTCCTCGGCGGTGGCGCCGTTCTTGCTGCGCGCCGCCTCCACCTGGCCGGCCAGCTTCGCCATGCCCTCGCGACGGTCGGCGATCGCCCGGACCGCGGCCCAGTGCGCCCGCTCGGCGGCCTGCACCCGCTGTTCGAGATCCTCGCGCCGCAGCACGGTCTCGGCCAGCAGCTCGCGGGCCTCCAGTACCGCCTCGTTGAGCTCCTGCTCGCGCTCGGCCACCTGCTCGGCCTCGGCCAGCAGCTCCTCCGGGTCACGCCCGCCGGTCGGCGCGTCCACATCGGCCGACAGGTGCCGCTGGCGTTCCACCGCGAGCCGCACGGTGCCACGCAACCGCTCGGCCAGCGCGGAGAGCTTGTACCAGGTCTCCTGCGCGATCTGCAGCCGCGGCGCGTCCTCGGCCAGGGAGGCCTCCAGCTCGGCCTCCTCCGCGGAGACCAGCTCCAACGCCTGCTCCACCTCGGCCCGGCGCTGCCGCGCGGTCCGTTCGTCGGCTTCTTCCCGCGCGATCGAATCGCGCTGGGTGACCAGGTCGTCGGCGAGCAGCCGCAGCCGGGAGTCGCGCAGCTCGGACTGCACCGACTGGGCCTTGCGCGCGATCTCCGCCTGCTTGCCCAGCGGCTTGAGCTGACGGCGCAGCTCGGTGGTCAGATCGCCGAGCCGGTCGAGATTGCCCTGCATGTTGGTCAGCTTGCGCAGGGTCTGTTCCTTGCGCTTGCGGTGCTTGAGCACGCCCGCGGCCTCTTCGATGAAGGCGCGGCGCTCCTCGGGTTTGGACTCCAGGATCGCCGAAAGCTGGCCCTGCCCGACGATCACGTGCATCTCGCGGCCGATCCCGGAGTCCGAGAGCAGCTCCTGCACGTCCATCAGCCGGCAGCGGTCGCCGTTGATCTCGTACTCGCTCGCGCCGTCGCGGAACATCCGGCGGGTGATGGACACCTCGGTGTACTCGATGGGCAGCGCGCCGTCGGCGTTGTCGATGGTGAGCGTGACCTCGGCCCGGCCGAGCGGGGCGCGGCCCGCGGTCCCGGCGAAGATGACGTCCTCCATCTTGCCGCCGCGCAGATCCTTGGCGCCCTGGGTGCCCATCACCCAGCGCAGCGCGTCCAGGACGTTGGACTTGCCCGAGCCGTTCGGCCCGACCACGCAGGTGATCCCCGGTTCGAACCGGAGCGTGGTGGCCGAGGCGAAGGACTTGAAGCCCTTCAGCGTCAAGCTTTTCAGGTGCACTGGGTGCGAACCCCTCTGGCCATGGGTACTGAGCCGGGTGCGGCATGCCGATTCGGGACAGGCTACCCGGGCGGCACCGCCGATCGTGGCAGGCGGGGTGTCCGGGCGCGCCTTAGCACAGGACGGCTCGTCCCGGCAACCCCATGCGCCCCTCCCGACCCAGGCGCACCACAGATCCCAGGGCCGGGCGGATCAGCGCTCGGCGAAGCCGGTGAACCCGCCCTTGGCGGCGGCCCAGCTCTCCACCACACGATCCACTCGACCGGGTGAGGTCTGCGACCGCAACGCCGTCAGCAACCGCGCACAGTGGTCCCGCGGCCCCTCGGCGACGACCTCGACCCGGCCGTCCGGAAGGTTCCGTGCGAAGCCCACCAGCCCCAGTTCCAGCGCCCGGCTGCGCGTCCACCAGCGGAAACCGACGCCCTGTACCTGCCCGTGCACCCAGGCGGCCAGCCGGACGGGGATGTCCTGTTCGTTCACCGGGCCCATCCTGCCCCGCCACCCGTGACTGCGGACGGTGAGCACCGCCTCGTACGTTCGGGCGGGCCCAGGACGTGCGGTGATAGCCTCCGGCCGGGTCGATGTCCGGCGCGCCCCGTTTCCCCGCCGTGCGGACCGAACGAGACCTTCCCGCGTCCGAAACGCCGCAGAGGAGCCTGCATGTCCCGCCCCGACGGGCCTGATCCGAGCGTCTCCGTCTCAGCCGTCCCGCCCGAGAGCCCTGCACCCGGGAGCACCGGGCCCAAGACCACCGCCCCGCCCCAGGGCAGCCGATCCAGCCGGTCCGGGTGGGCCGTGCTCGGGGTCAGCGGCCTCGTGGTGGCCACCGCGTTCGCCGCCGTGGCCGAGCTGGCCGGGCCCGGTGCCCCCGCGGACACCGCCACCACCATCCCGGCCGGCCAAGGCACGCTGACCGGCACCTCGCAGACCGCGCCGGGCACTACCACGACGGGCACGCCCGCCGCGCCGGGTGCGGCCGGCTCCGGCGACCCGAGCACGCCGGCCACCCCGACCACCGTGGTGTCGGTCGGCCCGGACGGCATCCCGACCACCAGCATCGGCATCCCGCCCCCGGCCGCGCCCGGCAACCCCGGAAATCCGGGCACCCCCGGCAGCCCCCTGCCTGGTGGCGGTCCGGTCGGCGGCCCGTCGACCACGCCGCGCAGCGATCCGCCGAGTTCGGACACGCCGCCGCGCCCCTCGGACTCGTCGACCAAACCGCCGACGAGCGACCCGACCAGCCCGCCCTCATCCCAGCCGAGCGACCCGCCCTCCAGCTCCGGCGGGGGCGGTTCGACCAGCGGCAAACCGACCAGCGAGCGGCCGTCCACTTCGGACACGCACTCGAGCGGGCCGTCCTAGCCCTGAGCCGGACACCGGTCACAGCTCGAAGCGGTACCCCATCCCGGGTTCGGTGAGCAGGTGCCGGGGCCGGGACGGCTCCGGCTCCAGCTTCCGCCGCAGCTGGGCCAGATACACGCGCAGGTAGTGTGATTCCGTTTCGTACGAGGGACCCCACACCTCGTGCAGCAGCTGCTTCTGCGCGACCAGCCGCCCGCGGTTGCGCACCAGCATTTCCAGCACGCCCCACTCGGTCTTGGTCAGGTGCACCTCACGGCCGTCGCGGCGCACCTTCTTCGCCGCCAGGTCCACAGTGAACGAACCGGCGTCCACGACCGCCTCCGCGCCGTCCGCGCCGTGCACCGCGGAACGCCGCACGGCCGCACGGAGGCGGGCCAGCAGCTCGTCCATGCCGAAGGGCTTGGTCACGTAGTCGTCGGCGCCCGCGTCGAGTGCCTGCACCTTGTCCGCGGAATCGCCGCGGGCGGAGAGCACGATGATCGGCACCGTGGTCCAGCCGCGCAGGCCCTCGATCACCTCGGTGCCGTCCAGATCCGGCAGCCCGAGGTCGAGCACCACCACGTCCGGTTTGGTCTCCGCGACCGCTTTCAGCGCCGCGGTACCGTCGTGTGCGGTGATCACCTGGTATCCGCGGGCGTTGAGGTTGATCCGCAACGCCCGCACGATCTGCGGTTCGTCGTCGACGACCAGCACCCGCGCCGTCCGGTCGACACTCATCGAGCCCCGTCCCTTTCCACCGCTTCCCCTTCCACGCCCACGAGTTCCCGCCCGGTGCAGGCGGGCAACGAGAGCACCATGGTCAGTCCGCCGCCGGGGGTGTCCTCCGCCCGCACGGTGCCGCCCATCGCCTCGGTGAAGCCCTTCACCACGGACAGGCCGAGCCCGACGCCCGGTACCGACGCACGATCGCCGCCGAGCCGCTGGAACGGCGCGAACGCGGAATCCGCGGCGCCCTTGCGCAATCCCTTGCCGTGGTCCACGATCCGCAGCTCGACGAATTCCGCATACGCGCTCGCCCGCGCGGCGACCTCGCCGCCGCCGTGGCGCAGCGCGTTGTCGAGCAGGTTCGCGATGACCCGTTCCAGCAGGCCCGGATCGGCCAGCACGGAGGGCAGCCGCGCGTCCACCGCGATCCGCACCCCAGCCGAGTTGTCCACAGTGGACAAAGCATGCGCGAGCACCTCGTCGTAGCCGACCGGGCGCAGATGCGGGGTGACCGCACCGGTGGCCAGCCGCGAGGAGTCCAGCAGATTCTCGATCAGCCCGGTGAGCCGGTCGGCGGAGAGCTCCACGGTCTCCAGCAGTTCCCCGGTGTCCTCTTCGGACAGCGACAGATCGGGCGCCCGCAGGCTGCCGATCGCGGCCTTGATCGAGGTGAGCGGGGTCCGCAGGTCATGCCCGAGCGCGGACAGCAGCGTGGTGCGCAGCTCGGTCGCCTCCGCCTTGCGTTCGGCGGCCGCCGCCGCGGCGGCCATCCGCTGCTGGCGCAGTGCGAGCAACGCCTGTCCCGCAACGGCTTCCAGCACCCGCCGGTCGGCGGCGGGCAGCGTCCGCCCGAGCAGGGTCAGGTGCACGTCGGCGGTCACCGCGACGTCCACATCGGCCTCATCGGGATCGGTGCACGGCTGATACCCGGCCAGCGCGACCTTCTGCCATTGCCCCTCCCGCTTTTCCAGCAGGGTCACCGAAGTCAGCCCGAAATTCTCCCGCACCTTCTCCAGCAGCCGCTCGATCGGATGCGGATCGGTCAGCACCGTCCGGGCGTAGGAAGCCAGCAACGACGCCTCCGTGCGGGCCCGCGCCGCAGCGGTTCCCCTGCGCGCGGCGGAGTCCACCACCAACGCCACCAGCACCGCGACCACGATCATCGCCAGCAGTGTGACCACGTTTTGTGGACTGTGGACGTTCATGGTGTACAGCGGGGGCGTGAAGAAGAAGTTCAGCAGCCCGGCCCCGAAGATCGCCGCGATCACCGCCGGCCCGAGCCCGCCCACGAGCGCGACGACCACCGTCGCGAGCACATAGAGGACCACGTCGGTGGAGAACTCCACCGTGTCGCGCAGCAACGCCCCGAGCCCGGTCGCGGTCAGCGGCAGCAGCATGCTCAGCGCCCAGCCGACGATCAGCCGCGACGGAGCCAGCGGGCTCTTGCCCAGCCGCGCGCGCAGCCGTCCGCCGGCATAGGAGTGGGTGACCATGTGCACGTCGATCGACCCGGAATGCTGCACCACGGTCGCGCCGATGCCCTGGTCGAACAGCCGCGCCATCCGCGACCGCCGGGAGGTGCCGACCACCAGCTGTGTGGCGTTCACCCCGCGTGCGAAGTCAAGTAGCGCGGTGGGCACGTCGTCGCCGACGACGCTGTGATAGGTGGCGCCGACGTCCTCGGCAAGCGTGCGGCAGCGCGCCGTCGCAGTCGGCCCCAAACCGGCCAGCCCATCCCCCCGCAGGATGTGCACGACCTGCAGCTCTGCCCCGGCCCGGGTGGCGATGCGGCTGGCCCGGCGGATCAGCGTCTCGCTCTCCGGCCCGCCGGTCACCGAGACGACCACGCGTTCGCGGGTCTCCCAGGTGTCGGTGATCTTCTGCTCCGCGCGGTACCGCTGGAGGGCGACGTCGACCTGGTCGGCCACCCAGAGCAGGGCCAGCTCGCGCAGCGCGGTGAGATTGCCGGGACGGAAGTAGTTGCCCAGCGCGGCATCGATCCGCTCGGCCGGGTAGACGTTGCCGTGCGCGAGCCGCCGCCGCAGCGCCTCCGGCGTGATGTCCACCAGCTCCAGCTGCCCGGCCCGGCGGACCACCTCGTCCGGCACGGTCTCCTGCTGGGTGACCCCGGTGATCCGCTCCACCACGTCGTTGAGGCTCTGCAGATGCTGCACGTTGACCGTGGACAGCACGTCGATCCCGGCGTCGAGCAGATCGTCCACGTCCTGCCAGCGCTTCTCGTGCTTGCCGCCGGGCACGTTGGTGTGCGCGAGTTCGTCGACCACGACCACCTCCGGCGCGCGGGCGAGCACCGCGGGCAGGTCCATTTCGGCGAATTCGTGCCCGCGGTGCGAGACCGTGCGCCGCGGCACGACCTCCAGCCCGTCGAGCAGGTCCGCGGTCTTCTTGCGGCCGTGGGTCTCGACCAGGCCGACGACCACGTCGGTGCCGCGATCCAGCCGCCGGCGCGCCTCGCCCAGCATGGCGAAGGTCTTGCCGACGCCCGGAGCCGCGCCGAGATAGATGCGCAGCTCGCCTCGGCGTGGCTTCGGGTTCACCTCCGGAGTGCTCACCTGTTCAGTGTGCACCTGGACGGGCCGAATACCTGGCAACCTCGAGCATGACCGCATTCACTCCTCTTCAGGGTGCACCTGGACCGGCCGAACACACGGCACCATCGGGCATGAACACACTCACCCTTCTTCAGTGTGCGCCAGGAGCGGCCGAGCGCACGGCAAGGTCGAGCATCAGCACATTCACGCCGGGCACGCCGATCCCGTTCCCGGTGGTGTTCGCGGCGACCAGCTGCCGCACCCTCTCTTCGCTCAGCCCGGTGTTGCGGGCCACCCGCGGCACCTGCAGCTGCGCGTAGGCGACACTGATCGCCGGGTCGAGCCCGGAGCCCGACGCGGTCACCGCGTCCGCGGGCACCTGATCCGGCCGGACACCCTCGCGCTGGGCGATCAGCTCCTTGCGCTGGTCGATGGTCTTCACCAGATCCTCATTGAAGGGGCCCTTGTTCGAGGCACCGGAGGTCGCCGGATCGCCCGGCCCGAGCACACCGTTCGCACTGGCCGACGGCCGGGTGTGGAACCACGGGTCGCGCGCCGGATCGGCGGGCACCGGGTCGATTCCGATCAGCGAGGAGCCGACCGCCTGGCCGTGCTGCGTGACGATCGAGCCCTCGGCACGGTCCTGCAGGCCGGGGATCCGCCCGACCGCCCACACACCCAGCGGGTAGACCACGCCGAGCAGCACCGTCATCGCGAGCAGCAGACGCAGGCCCGCCCAGGACTGCTTGAGCAGAGTGTTCATCTCAGGTCATCCAATCCCGGGAATGAGTCGCACGATCAGGTCGATCACCCAGATCCCGAGGAACGGGCTCACGATCCCGCCGAGGCCGTAGATCAGCAGGTTCCGGCGCAGCAGCGCGGACGCCGACGAGGGCCGGTACCGCACCCCGCGCAAGGCCAGCGGGATCAGCGCGACGATGATCAGCGCGTTGAAGATCACCGCGGACAGGATGGCCGAGCGCGGCGTGGCCAGGTGCATGATGTTCAGCGCGCCGAGCTGGGCGTAGATGCCGGAGAACATGGCCGGCAGGATGGCGAAGTACTTGGCCAGGTCGTTCGCCACGCTGAAGGTGGTCAGCGCGCCCCGGGTGATCAGCAGCTGCTTGCCGATCGCCACGATCTCGATCAGCTTCGTCGGGTTGGAATCGAGGTCGACCATGTTGCCGGCCTCCTTGGCCGCCATGGTCCCGGTGTTCATCGCCACCCCGACGTCGGACTGCGCGAGCGCGGGGGCGTCGTTGGTGCCGTCGCCGGTCATCGCGACCAGCCTGCCGCCCTCCTGCTCCCGCTTGATCAGCTCCATCTTGTCCTCGGGCTTGGCCTCGGCGAGGAAATCGTCGACGCCCGCGTCCTGGGCGATCGCCCGTGCGGTGAGCGGGTTGTCGCCGGTGATCATCACCGTCTTGATGCCCATCGCGCGCAGCTCGGTGAACCGCTCCTGCATGCCCGGCTTGACCACATCGGACAGCCGGATCACCCCGCGCACGAACGCCTTTCCGCCGGCCGCCTCGGCGACCACCAGCGGCGTGCCGCCCTGCTGGCTGATCTCGCCGACCACGCGCTCGGTCTCGTCCGGCACGTCGCCGCCGTGGTCGCGAACCCATTGGCGCACCGCGGAAGCGGCGCCCTTGCGGACCTCGCGGTCACCCTCGCCGGAGTGGCTGCTGCGCGCGGGCAGGGTGATGCCGCTCATCCGGGTCTGCGCGGTGAACGGCACGAACTCGGCGCGTTTCTCCTCCTCGTCCGCGGCCGGGGCCAGCCCGTGCTCGGCGACCACCAGTTCGACGATGCTGCGGCCTTCCGGCGTACCGTCGGCGAGGCTGGACAACCGGGCCGCGCGGGCCACTTCGTCCACAGTGGAATCGCCGACCGGGATCAGCTCGGTGGCCCGGCGGTTGCCGAAGGTGATCGTGCCGGTCTTGTCCAGCAGCAGCGTGGACACGTCGCCGGCGGCCTCCACCGCGCGCCCGGAGGTGGCGAGTACGTTGCGCTGCACCAGCCGGTCCATGCCGGCGATGCCGATCGCGCTGAGCAGCGCACCGATGGTGGTCGGGATCAGGCAGACCAGCAGCGCGGTGAGCACCACCACCGACTGCTGGCTGCCGGAGTAGGACGCCATCGGCTGCAGTGCCACGACCGCGAGCAGGAAGATGATGGTCAGCGTGGCGAGCAGGATGGTCAGCGCGATCTCGTTCGGCGTCTTCTGCCGGGAAGCGCCCTCCACCAACGCGATCATCCGGTCCACAAAGGACTCGCCGGGTTTCGTGGTGATCCGCACGACGATCCGGTCGGAGAGCACGGTGGTACCGCCGGTCACCGCCGAGCGGTCCCCGCCGGACTCGCGGATCACCGGCGCCGATTCGCCGGTGATGGCCGATTCGTCGACCGTGGCGATCCCCTCGACCACGTCACCGTCGCCGGGGATCACCTCCCCCGCCTCGACCACCACGCGGTCGCCGACCCGCAGGTCCGCCCCGGGCACCTGCTCCTCGGCACCGCCCTCGGTCAGCCGCCGCGCGACGGTCTCCTTCTTGGTCCGCCGCAACGTTTCCGCCTGCGCCTTGCCCCGGCCCTCGGCCACCGCCTCGGCCAGGTTGGCGAACAGCACGGTGAACCACAGCCACACCGCGATCAGGATGGTGAACACGCTCGGGTCGGTGAACGCGAAGACCGTGGTCAGCAGCGAGCCGACCCACACCACGAACATCACCGGGTTCTTCAGCTGATGCTTCGGGTGCAGCTTGCGCAGCGCGTCCGGCAGCGAGATCCACAGCTGCGCCGGACTGAACACCCCGGCGCCTACGCGACCGGCGTTCTCGACGTGATGCCGGGTCTCTTCGGCAGGACTCCGCTCCTGGGTGATGCTCATGCCGACGCCTCCGGTGTTTTGCGGGACACCCGCACCCGATCGGCGCTGCGAGCAAGCTGACGCGATTGTGTACTCACAACGCCTCCGTGATGGGACCCAGCGCAAGCGCCGGAATGAAGGTAAGAGCCGCGACGAGCACCACGGTGCCGGTGAGCATCGAGGCGAACAGCGGCCCGGTGGTGGGCAGCGTGCCCGCGGTCTCCGGAACCTGTTTCTGCTTGGCGAGCGAACCGGCCAGGCAGAGCACGGCGATGATCGGCACGAACCGGCCGAGCAGCATGGCGACCGAGAACGACGCCTGGAACCAATCACTCGTCGCGGTCAGGCCACCGAACGCACTGCCGTTGTTGTTGGCCGTGGACGCGTAGCCGTAGAGGATCTCCGACAACCCGTGCGCACCGGGATTGCCCAGCGCGGACGACGTTCCCGGTAGCAGCAAAGCAATCCCGGAACCGAGCAGGACCACCGTCGGCATCGCGAGCATCGCGATCGCCGCGCAGGTGACCTCCCGCCTGCCGAGCTTCTTGCCGAGGTACTCCGGCGTGCGCCCGACCATAAGACCGGCCAGGAACATCGCGATCACGGCCATCACCAGAATGCTGTACAGCCCGGTGCCGACGCCGCCTGGCGAAAGCTCGCCGAACAACATGTTCAGCATCGCCCCGCCACCGCCGAGCCCGGACAGGCTGTCATGCGCGCCGTTGACCGCGCCGGTCGACGTGCCGGTGGTGGTGTCCGCGAAGATCGACGTGAGACTCAGGCCGAACCGCTGTTCCTTGCCCTCCATGTTCGCGCCGGCGGCGAGCGCGGCCGGGCTGTTCGTCAGCGCCTCCGACGACCAGATCACCGCGAGCATCGCGCCCCACAGCAGGCCCATCACGCCCAGCAGCACGTACCCCTGCCGCTGCTTCCCGACCATGCGGCCGAACGCGCGGGTCAGGCAGACCGGGATGACCAGGATCAGGAACATCTCGACGAGGTTGGTCCAGGCGTTCGGGTTCTCGAACGGGTGCGCGGAGTTGGCGTTGAAGATGCCACCGCCGTTGGTGCCGAGTTCCTTGATCGCCTCCTGGCTCGCGGCCGGCGCCAGCGCGATCGTGCTGTGGCTGCCGTCCGGATTGGTCACCGCGACACCCGAACGCAGGCTCTGCACCACACCGAGCGCGATCAGCACGATGGCGAAGACGAACGCCATCGGCAGCAGTACCCGGATCGTGCCGCGGGTCAGGTCCACCCAGAAGTTGCCCAGCCGGTCGGTGCGGGCGCGGATGAACCCGCGGGTCACCGCGATCGCCACCGCGAGACCGACCCCCGCGGAGAGGAAGTTCTGCACGGTGAGCCCGGCCATCTGCACGAAGCTGCCCATCGTCGACTCGGGGACGTAGGACTGCCAGTTCGTGTTGGTCACGAAACTCACCGCGGTGTTGAACGCCACCGCGGGGGACACCGGAGCATGGCCGAAGTTCCACGGCAGCACGGATTGCAGCCGTTGCAGCAGGTAGAGCAGCACCACCGAGACGAAGGAGAACCCGAGCACCCCCGAGGCGTAGGTCTTCCAGTGCTGCTGCGAATCCGGGTCGGCCCGGACGATCTTGTAGAGGATCTTCTCGACCCTCAGGTGCTTCTCCGAGGAGAAGACCCGGGCCAGATAGTCGCCGAACGGCTTGTACACCGCCACCAGCGCGGCCAAGAGCAAGCCGACCTGGATCAGGCCGGCACCCACATCACTCATCTCAGAATTTCTCCGGCCGTACGAGGGCGACGAACAGGTACCCGATCAGGCCGAGCGCCAGCAGCCCGCCGACGATGTCGGCCACCGTGCCCGCGCCGCTCACAGCTTCTCCAGCCCGCGCAGGACCCCGGCGAGCAGCAGGAAAACGCCGATCAGCAAGACGGCGTACAGGAAATCCGCCACAAGGCACCTCTCAGGAAAGGTCACCCGGACCGGGTGACCGGCTTCGGTCAAGCCCACTCTGCGGTCGCCGTACCGGGCGGGGGCCTCCGGCTGACACCTCCTTGACGCGCGGTCCCGGACGCGTTTACGCGATCTTGACGCGCGGTGATCCCGGCCACGGCGGCCCCCGCGCGACCCGATCACCGCAGCTCAGCACGGACGGTGACGCCATGGTGACAAGTCACGCACTGCGTAGTTGAGCATGGACGGAGCGTGCAGTCCGGGCAGACAAGCACGGATTCCTGTGTTAAATCTGCGTAACAGATAGTTGTATCAGCTAAACAAACCCTCGGCGGCGGAAGCGGAGGGCGGAGCATGTGCGGAATTGCCGGCTGAGTGGCTAACGACCGCGATCTCACGCAGCACCGGGAGATCGTCGACGCGATGACCGAGACGATGTCCTGCCGCGGCGCGGCCGGCCGGGCAGGGCGAACAGGTGCGCACGTTCTCCGTGGACTTCTACGGCCAGGCGGAGAATTTCCAGCCGGACGAGATGCGCGGCACCCCAGACTCACCCAACCTCCGCGACGTGACGCGACTGGTCGGTTCCGCGCACCAGGACGTGCTGCTGAACCCGGCCGAACTGTCCGATCCGGACGTCCGCCGCACGGTGCTGCGCGCCCGCGACATCACGGTCGGGCTGGGCGATATGAACACTTCGCTGTACCTGCTGTTCAAAGCGATCCGTGGACAGTCCACAGTGGCCTTGTCCGGCGAGTCGGCGGACAAGGTGTTCGGCAGCTACCGCTGGTTCCACGACGAGGCCGCGATCACCGCGGACACCTTCCAGCCGGGCTCAGAGTTCCAGCCGGGCGTCGACGCTGCCGCCGTGCACGTCGAGGTCCGCGCCGGTCCCGGTGAGCAGCCGGTGGGCGGCGGCGTTGTCCACCGTGGTCGTGGCGACCACGAACCGGGCACTGCCGCCGTCCCGTGCGGATTCGAGCAGGACCTCGGTCACCCGGCGGCCGATGCCGCGCCCGCGCACCGATCGGGCCAGCCACACGCCCGCCTCGACCGCCAGCGCGGACGGGCCGGACACCGGCTTGAGCCGGGCCGCGCCCGCCGTGCGCCCGTCCACTTCGATCACCCAGGTGCTCTCGATAGCGGTGTCCGGGTCGAGCGACCGGCGGCGGTGGAAGGCCAGGAACGCCGCGCGCCGCTGATCGGTCCAGCCGGCCGGACCGGTCACCGGGGGCATCACCTCGAGCGGATCCGCTTCGGCGGCCGCGAGCTCCAGCAGCCGCCCGAGCCCCGGCTCGTCCAGCGGAATCACCACGATCTCGGACTCTCCGGCGGCAGGCACGCCCTGCAGCTTGGCACAGCGTGCCACCGAAGGCCACCTGATGATCCGGCTTACCACCTGGTCACGGGCACGCTCGGAGTTCGGCCAGACCCACCGGACGGCGCTCCCGGCGGGAAAGCTCGCAGGCCTCGGCGACGCGGAACGCTTCGAGCGCGTCCACGACCCCGGCCGGGCTCGGCCGGGTGCCGGCCGCGACCTCCAGGAATACCCGCAGTTCAGCGGTATAGGCCGCGCGAAACCGGGTCATGAAGCCGGGATACGGCGGGCCGGGCAGCGGCGCCACCCCCGGCTCGACTGTGCGAAGTGGAGCATGATCGTCAAGACCGACCACCGCGTTCCCGGCCGAGCCCAGAGCTTCGAACCGCACGTCGTAGCCCGCGCCGTTGTACCGGGTCAGGGAAACAGTGGCGAGCGTGTCGTCGTAGAGAGTCAGCACGACCGCGGCGGTGTCCACGTCGTCGGCATCGGTGAAGAACCGCTCGCCTTTGTTGCGCCCCACCGCGTAGACCTCGGTCACCTCCCGGCCGGTGACCCAGCGGATGATGTCGAAGTCGTGCACCCCGCAGTCGCGGAACAGGCCGCCGGACCGCGGCACGTACCCCGCGGGCGGCGGCGCGGGGTCCAAAGTGGTCGCCCGCACCGAGTGCAGCCAGCCGAGTTCCCCGCTGTCCACCGCGGCCTTCGCGGCCTGGTAGCCCGCATCGAACCGGCGCTGGAAACCGATCTGCACCGGCACTCCGGCATCGGTGACCCGGTCGAGCACCGCGAGGGTGCCGGCGATGTCCGCGGCGACCGGCTTTTCGCAGAACACCGGGATCCCGGCGTCGACCGCGCGGATGATCAGCTCTGGATGCGCGTCGGTGGCCGCGGTGATCACCAGCCCGTCGAGCCCGGCATCGAACAGCGCGTCGAGCCCGTCGGCCGCTTCCACGCCGAGCGCGGCCGCAGTCGCCTGCGCCCGCGCGGTGTCGACGTCGGCCAGCACCACCGAGGACACCTCGGCGAATCCGTGCAGCGTTTCCGCGTGCGCGGCACCGATCCGCCCGGTGCCCGCCAGTCCCACCCTCATCCTCGGCCCTTCCGATCGTGGTCCGCGGTGGTGTTGCGCACCACCAGCGACGGGTGCAGCAGGTGCCGCACCGGCTCGGTCCGCTCGCCACGCACCCGTTCCAGCAGGGTCTCCAGGGCGAGCCTGCCCATTTCCGTGCGCGGCTGGTCCACTGTGGTCAGACACAGATGCCGAAGCGCGGCCAGCGACGTGTTGTCGTAGCCCACCACCGAGACATCCTCCGGCACCCGCAATCCGTGTTCGGCCAGCGCGGAGATCGCCCCGACCGCGTTGAAGTCGTTGCCTGCCACCAGGGCGGTCGGCAACGCCACACCCGGGTAACGGGAGAGCAGCTCCTGCACTGCCTTCTCCCCCGCGGTATCGGTGTGCTCGCTGCGCACCACGATCGGCTCCAGCCCATGCCCGCGCATGGCCCGCTGGAACCCACGGCGGCGAGCAGCGGCACCCGCCGCGTCCCCGCCGTCCAGATGCGCGATGCGGCGGTGGCCCCGGCACACGAGGTGCTCCACCGCCAGCCCCGAGCCCGCCTCCCCGTCGTCGTTCACCGTGTCCACCCCACGCGAACGCGAGGTGCGCGAGACGAGCGCCACCGGGCACTGGCGGGCGGCAGCTTCGATGGCCGCGGCCGGAACCACCGGCGACAGCAGTACGATTCCCGCCGGGCGAAAGGAAAGCAGGCTGCGCAACGCGGTCTGCTCCCGCGCGGGCACCCGGCCACCGGTGGTGAGGATGAGGTCGAACCCGGCCGCGCGGGCCGCCGCGTCCAGGCCCTCGACCACGTCGGCGAAGAACGCGTTGCGCAGATCACTGACCAGGACACCGACCACAGTGGACGTTCGGCTCGCCAGCGAGCGGGCCATGACGTGCGGCGAGTACCCGAGTTCCTCGGCCGCGGCGAGCACCGCGGCCCGCCGTCGCACGGAGACCTTCGGTGAGTCGCGCATCACCAGTGAGACCAGCGCTCGGGAGACGCCGGCCCGCGCGGCGACGTCCTCCATCGTGGGTTTCCCCATCCGCGGCCTCCCGGCTGAATCTTCCGAAGGCGAACCGGCCCTTGACTCGCGATTCCGGACGCTACAAGATTGGAGCGCTCTAATCAATCGCACGTCCGGCCGATCCCGTGCGGTGGAAAGGGATTCATGACGACCGTGCGGAAGCCGCGGGTCGCGGCCGCGCCGATTTCGTGGGGGGTGTGCGAGGTGCCCGGCTGGGGCCGCGTACTCGACACCCCGGCCGTGCTCGGCGAGATGGCCGGGCTCGGCATCACCGCGACCGAACTCGGCCCGCCGGGTTACCTGCCCCGCGATCCGGGCGAACTCAAGGCCCTGCTCGGCGGGTACCGGCTGGAGCTGGTCGGCGGTTTCCTCGCGGTCGCGCTGCACCGGGACCCCGGCGCCGCCCTCGCCGAAGCAGCCGCGTCCGCCGCGTTGTTCGCCGCGTGCGGGGCCGAAGTGCTGGTGCTCGCCGCGGCGAGCGGGCTGGCCGGTTACGACCAACGTCCCGCGCTCGACGCGGCCGAATGGTCCACTTTGGTCACGACGGCGGAGCGAATCGCGGAGCTGGCCGCGGGCCACGGTGTGAAGACCGTGCTGCACCCGCACGTAGGCACGCACGTGGAGACCGAGGCCGAGGTGGAGCGGTTCCTCGCCGATTCGGCTCTGCCGCTGTGCCTGGACACCGGGCACCTGCTGATCGGCGGCACCGACCCGGTCGCGCTCGCACGCAGACACCCGTCACGAGTGGGCCATCTGCACCTCAAGGACGTGCGCGGCGAGCTGGCTGCGGCCGTGCGCGCGGGCGAACTCCCCTACACCGAGGCCGTCGGCCGGGGCCTCTACGTCCCGCTCGGCGAGGGCGATGTGGACATC
The DNA here is from genome assembly GCF_002564045.1 of Amycolatopsis sulphurea. Taxonomy (NCBI): domain Bacteria; kingdom Bacillati; phylum Actinomycetota; class Actinomycetes; order Pseudonocardiales; family Pseudonocardiaceae; genus Amycolatopsis; species Amycolatopsis sulphurea. The sequence goes on from NZ_PDJK01000002.1 coordinate 529,886, forward strand.
GAGGCGATGATCCGTTTCGTCGGCGAAGCGGGCTACGACGGGTGGTACGTACTGGAGCAGGACACCGCGCTCGGCGAAGACAGCCCCGTGGACCGGCCGGGACGGGATGTCGCCACCAGCCTCGCCTATCTGACCGAGATCACCGCCGGACTGGGCCGGAAGTAGGAGCGAGGATGTCCCATCGCGGGGAGGGCGCACGGCGCTCCGGCCATCCGGTGGCGAGCCTGCTTGGTCACCTGCACGGAATCCCAGTCCCCCGGGCGTGGTCTCGCTCTCCGAAGTGTCCATAGTGGACAGCTTGCACCACCGGCCCCTCGCCGTGCACCTCGATCGCCGGCCGGCTGCCGTCCGGAAGGTGCGCAGCACTCCTTTCTCCCGCGTGAGTCTCAGTCTCGTCAGCCATTGCCGGGGACAATTCTTTACAGTGTATCGAGTTGTCGAGCCGGTCACGACACAACTGCGACATGACGAGGACGGCGCCGTCACCGCGGCACCCCACCCTCGAAGCCATGCCGGACGCCGAGCCACCCACCATGCCGATGCCCACGCACGTGCCGAAACCGGGTACCGTGGCGCAGCTGCCCCCCGCCAGCGAGATCACCAGGCCGTTCCGCCGCGCCGCCCCGCATCTCCCCGCGCTAGACGGGATCCGCGGGGTCGCGATCTTCGGCGTCCTGGTGTTCCACACCGGAAATCTGCCTGGCGGCTTCCTCGGCGTGGACCTGTTCTTCGCGCTCTCCGGGTACCTCATCACCGGGCTGCTGCTGCGCGAAGTCCAGGCCACCGGCCGGGTCTCGCTCATGTCCTTCTGGGGCAGGCGGATCCGCCGCCTCTTCCCAGCGCTGGCGGTGCTGCTCGCGGTGGTCACCGTGGTGGTGCGGCTGGTCGCGGACCCGGCCATCGTGCGCTCGGCGCTGTCCGACGGGCCGTGGGTGCAGGCAAACCTCGTCAACTGGCATCTGCTCACAGAATCCGCGTCCTACTGGGACCGGTTCGGGCCGAGCCGGGTTTTCGAGCACTTGTGGAGCATCGCCGTCGAGGAACAGTTCTACGTGGTGTGGCCGGTGGTCGTGCTGATCATCGCCTCGTTCGCACGGCGGGTGGCCCCCCGGATCGCGACGGTCGCGATGGTGTCCTCGGTCGCGTCTCTGGTGCTGATGATCCTGCTCGTCGACCTCGCGGATCCGACGCGGGTCTACACCGGCACCGACACCCGTGCGTTCTCGCTGCTGCTGGGCGCCGCCGTTGCCGTCGTGCCGCTGCGCGCCGGACGATGGGGCCGCTTCGCGCTCCCGCTGCTGGTCATCGGCACGGCGACGCTGTGGGCCTTCGCGGACGGAACCACCTCCGGATGGCTCTACACCGGCGGCCTCTTCGCGCACTCGCTCGCCGCGGCCCTGTTGATCGGACTGGTCGCGCTCCAGCCGCGCGCGCTGGTGTCCAAGGCCTTCGCCGCCCGTCCCCTCCGGTGGCTCGGGCAGATCTCCTACAGCCTGTACCTGTGGCACTGGCCGGTGTACGTGCTCCTCTCGCCGGAGAGGACCGGACTCGACGGCTTTCCGCGAACGGTGGTGGTCATCGCCGTGTCGATCGCACTGGCCGCATTGTCGAAGTACTTCGTCGAAGACCCGATCCGATTCCGCGCGCGCTGGGCGAAGGGCCGCCCCGGCGTACTGACGTTCGCCGCCGCGACGGTGGCGCTCATCCTGGTGTGGGTGCTGGTGCCGGAGCCCCCGGCATCCGGGATCGACCTCAGCGGCCTGGGCTGATCAGCGGGCAGGTCCGCCGCACGTCCGAGGCCGGGGTGGACTGGGTGAAGCTCACCTGCACCTCGGTCGTGCGCGGCCCGCCGCTCTGGACGTACACGCCGAGCGCGGTGCAGACGATCTGGTCGATGCCGAGCGGCGAGAGGTTCTGCACGGTCAGCGGCACCGAGATCTGGATCAGGCCCGGCGCCATGGTCACCCGGGACTGGGGGCCCGAAATGTCCGTGATCTCCGTATGCAGGCCCGATGACGTGAGGCGACCGGGATTCAGCAGCAGGGCCAGCGCGTCCGAGATGGTGCCGAGCTGTCCGCCCAGGCGCAGCTCCGGCTGGAGCTGCTTGTGCTCGTCCACGAGGTACAACGTGACCCCCGGGGCCACCCCGGTCGGGGCCTCCCCGCCCGGCGCCGGATCGGCGGGCTCGACCCCGCAGCCGGCCAGCAGCAGGACGAGCAGCAGTGGCCAGACCCGTTTCACCGGTTCTCCCTCGGCAGTTCCAGCACGAACCGGGCGCCGCTCCCGGTGTTCTCCGCGATGAGCGTGCCACCGTGCAACCGGACGTTCTCCAGCGCGATCGCCAGCCCCAGCCCGCTGCCGGGCGTGCGCACCCGCGCCGCATCGGCCTTGTAGAACCGATCGAACACGTGCGGCAGGACCTCCTCCGACAGGCCCGGACCGTGATCGGTGACCTCGATCCGGACCTTCTCCCCCGGGGCCGAGACCCGCACCGCCACCGGCGGGGCACCGTGGCGCAGCGCGTTGCCGACGAGATTGGCCACGACCACGTCCAGCCGCCGCCGGTCGGTGCCCAGCACGATCCCCTCCTGCGCGCTCAGCTCGACCTCACCGGTCCAGCCGCGGGCCCGCAGGCAGTCCCGCACCGCAGCGGCCACGTCCACCTCCTCGATCCGGGCCCGCGCGGTGCCCGCATCGAACCGGGACACCTCCATCAGGTCCTCGACCAGCCTTACCAGCCGATGGGTCTCGGTGATCGCCAGCTGCGCGGACTCCTGGGCATCCGGCTCCATCTCGCCCGCCGCGGTCTCCAGGACCTCCATGACCGCGGTCAGCGTGCTCAGCGGCGTGCGCAGCTCGTGCGAGACGTCCGCGGCGAACCGCTTGGCATCGGCCTGCATCCGCTCCATCGCGATCATCGAGGTCTGCACCGATTCGGCCATTTCGTTGATGCTGACGGTCAATTGGGCCAGTTCGTCGGCGCCCTTCGGGGGCGTGCGCGCCGCCAGCTCACCGTCGGCGAGCCGCCGCGCGGTGTCCCGCAGCTCCCGCACCGGACGCAACACACTGCGCGCGGCGAGCAGGGCCAGCAGCACCGCGAGCGGCAACGCGATCGCGGCGGTGGCCACGGCGTTTGTGGTCAGTCCTTGGACCTGCTGGTTCACCGCGGTGAGGTCCTCCGCCGAGTAGACCTCGATCCCGGACGGCGTGCGCGTGCCGTCCGGCGCGGTGATCAGCACCGGGGTGCCGATCACCAGCCAGGGCGCGCCGCCCACGTCGACCCGTTCGGTGAGCATCCGGTGCTGTGCCCGCACCGCGGTGCGCAGTGCTTCGGTGGCCGGTTCGAGACCGGCCGACGAACGCAGGCCCTGGTAGGTGACCACGGCATTCGCGCCGGCCGCGCCGCGCAGCCGGTCGAGCGTCGCCTGATCCGGCGGAAAGGCGAGCTGCGGCGTGATCGCGCCGATCTGGCTGGTCAGACCGGAAGTCAGCCGCTCCTGCGCCGAAGAGACCAGCGCGGCGCTCGCGGTGCCGGCGCTCGACCATGCCGCCGCGGCCGCGCCGACCACGGTGACCAGCACGAACGCGACCAGCAGCCGGGGCCGCAGTCCGCGTAGCCACCACCTTTTCATACCGGTCCGAACCGATAGCCGAACCCGCGCACGGTCTGCACGTAGACCGGGTTCGCCGGGTCGGTCTCGATCTTCGCCCGCAGCCGCTGCACGCAGTTGTCGACCAGCCGGGAATCGCCGAGGTAATCGTGCTCCCAGACCTCTTCCAGCAGCTGCTGGCGGGAGAACACCCGGCCGGGGCCCCGGGAGACGGTGAGCAGCAAACGCAGTTCGGTCGGCGTGAGCGGCACCGGCTCGCCACGCAGTGAAACGGTCAGCGAGGCGGTGTCGATCCGCAGGTCGCCGTGCATGCGGACGCCCTCGCCGCTGCCTTGCGTCCGGCGCAGCACCGCGCGGATCCGCGCGTCCAGCACAGTGGGCTGGGCCGGTTTGATCACGTAGTCGTCGGCACCGGCGGCCAGCCCGCCGACGACGTCGAAATCGTCACCGCGCGCGGTGAGCATGATGACCGGGACGTCGCCGGCGCGGCGGATCCGGCGGCACACTTCGAAACCGTCGATGCCCGGGAGCATCAGATCGAGTACTACCAGGTCCGGGGTCGAGGCGGCGAACGCGTCGAGGCCGGCCTCCCCGGTCTCCGCGGTGCGCACGGCGTGTCCGTGCCGGGACAGCGCGAGCTCCAGCCCGCGCCGCACCAATGGATCGTCCTCGATGAGCAGTATCGCCACCACCGGTCCAGTATGGACAATGCCCGGTCCGCCCGCCGCGAGCAGGCGGGGGTTGAGGGGGCTTGCGACAGAACCGGGACATCGCCGAGGGCAGGCTGGGACGCCGGCCCGGCACCGTGATGGTCATGATCAAGCCTCGAATGCTCGTACTCGCCCTCGCCGGGCTGCTGCTCACCGCGTGTTCCCAGACCTCCACCGCCGACAGCGGAGGAGGCTCCAGCCTGCCGAAGACGCTCTTCCTCGGCGACTCGGTCGCGGTCGGCGAAGCCCAGCCGATGACTGCCGCCTTCAAGGCCGCCGGTGCCGAGTTCAAGTCGATCGCGGCGGAGGGCGGCGGCAACGTGGTCGGCCCGTTCTCGGAGAAGAGCTGGCCGGACATCGAGAAGAAGATCTCCTCGGCGAAGCCGGGCCTGGTGATCTACCAGTCCACCAGCTACGACTGGGGCAGCAAGGAGGAACAGAAGGCGGGCTACGAGAAGCTGGTGACCACCGCCCGCAATGCCGGCGCCAAGACGATGTTCGTGACCATGCCGCCGATCAAGGCCGACGACTTCTACCAGGACCACATGACCGAGCTGGCGCAGACCACCGAGGTGGCGCGCACGGTCGCGGACGCTTCCGGCGGCCAGGCCGTCGCGCTGGACGCGAGCCCGGTCTGGGGCTCGCAGTACGAGCAGAACAAGAACGGCAAGGCGGATCGCAGCTCGGACGGCATCCACACCTGTCCGCAGGGCGCGGCGCGGTTCACCCAGTGGCTGCTCATGGAACTGACCAAGCAGTACCCGGACTTCCACCCGGCGGCGCCGGACACCTGGGCGAACACGGGCTGGTCCGCCGATGGTCACTTCAAGGGCTGCTGACCGGGGTCACTAGTCCGACCAAAAGCAGGCCGACCCCCACCCGGCACGTAACCGTTGCTACGAAGCCATGAGGCCGTGACTGTGGTCGGATTGGTAATGATCGGCACAGTACTTCCCCAGCAGCCGCCGGATTTCGTGCACCGCGGCACGACCGGCGCGATTGGCGCCGATGGTGCTCGCCGAGGGGCCGTACCCGACCAGGTGCAGCCGCGGTTCGGCGAGCACCCGCGTGCCGTCGAGCCGGATACCGCCGCCCCGCGTACGCAGGTGCAGCGGCGACAGCGTTCAGCGACAGCGTTCAGCGACAGCGTCCAACGACAGCGTCCAACGACAGCGTTCAGCGGCGCCGTACCCAGCGAACGATCGCCAGCACCACGGCCAGCACCACCGCGCTCCCGACAACCGGGATCACCCGTTTGACCACGGACCGGCCCGCGTAGTCGAGCAGATCGATCGGTTCCCCTTCACCGATCGCGCCACCCGCGGGGACGCTGCGCAACCGAGGCTTTCCCGCGGAGCCCGACCCACCGGCCCCATCGGCACCGGCAGCGCCGGCCTCCGTACCGGAACCGGACTCACCCACACGATCATCACCAGCCCCGCCCACACCGGCGCTCCCAGCCGCACCGCCGGCCTCTGCTGCCCTACCAGCCCCGCCAGTCACACCGACCCCGCCCGTCGCCGTCGCCTCCGAAGCCTCCGCCAGCGACCGGGCCAGATTCACCGCGAACGCATCCAGAATCCGCCCGCCCACCTCCGAGATCATGCCGCGGCCGAACTGCGCCGGCCGCCCGGTGATGGCCAGTTCGGTGGCGACCGCCCCGTGCGTGCCACCGCCGGGCTGCCCGGTCAGGGTCAACGTCACCGTGGCCGCCGCCGTGCCGGCGCCGCGAGAATCCTTGCCGGAGGCCTTGATGACCACCTTGCCGGCCACTTCGTCCTTCTCCTGATACTCGCCGTTCCCTTTGTACAGCAACGAGATCGGCCCCATCTTCACCTTCACCGTACCGGCGAAGGAATCCCCCTCCACCTTGGTCAGGGAGGCACCGGGCAGACACGGCGCGACCCGCGCGGGATCGAGGACGGCCTGCCAGACCTCCTCGAACGGGGCGGGCACGGTGAATTCGTGGTCGAGCCGCACGGGCCGACCTCCTCTCCTGCGCTACGCCGGGCAGATCCCTCCACCATACGACGCGACGCCCCAGCCGCCACCGGATCAGCCGACGGCGGCGGTGATCGCCCGTCCAGTGAGGACCCGGGCGAGGTGCTGCCGGTAGGCGACATCGGAGTTGCCGTCCGGGGCCGGACTGGTGCCCTCAGCAGCGTGTGCGGCGGCCGCCCGGATCGTTTCCGCGTTCGCCGGAGCGCCGAGCAGCGCCCGTTCCACCGCCGTCGCCCGAACCGGTGTTGCACCCATGTTGGTGAGCGCGATCCGGGCCTCCTCGATCACGCCGCCCTCGGTGCGCACCGTCGCCGCCACCGCGCACATCGACCAGGCTTGCGCCACCCGGTTGAACTTTTCGTAGTGTGCCCGCCAGCCGGTGTGCTTGGGCAGCCGGACCTCGACGAGCAGCTCGTCCGGGGCCAGCGCCGTGGTGAAGTAGTCCTGGAAGAACTCCGCGGCGGGCATCGTCCGCCGTCCGCCCGGCCCGGCGATCACCAGGGCACTGTCCAGCGCCAGGACCGGGGCCAGCAGGTCACCCGCCGGATCCGCGTGCGCGATCGACCCGCCGAACGTGCCGCGGTGGCGCACCTGCGGATCGGCGACGGTGTCCGTGGCCTCCTTGACCAGCGCCGCGTGCTCGGCGACCAGCGGATCGCGCTGCACGTCGTAGTGCGTGGTCATCGCACCGACCACCAGCGTGTCACCTTCCTCGCGCACGCCCCGCAGCTCGGCGATCCGCCCCAGATCGACCACTGTGGACGGTGCGGCGAGCCGCATCCGCAGCACCGGCAACAGGCTCTGCCCGCCGGCCAGCACCTTCGCGTCCTCACCCGCCGCGGCGAGCGCCTGCACTGCTTCGTCCACACTGGACGGAGCGACGTAGTCGAACGGGGCCGGGATCACTGGGCACCTCCGTCGTTCGAAGCGGCACCGGACTGCACAGCGCGCCACACGCGCATCGGCGAGAGTGGCATTTCGATGTCGTCGACGCCGAACTGCCGCACCGCGTCGACCACGGCGTTGACCACCGCGGGCGTGGACGCGATCGTGCCCGCTTCACCAACCCCCTTGGCACCCAAGGGATTCGTGGTCGACGGCGTCTCGGTGCGCGCCGTGGTGAACGACGGCAGGTCCGCCGCCGAAGGCAGCAGGTAGTCGGCGAAGGTGCCGGTGGTCAGCGTGCCGCTCTCGTCGTGCACGGCCTCCTCGTACAACGCCTGCGCGATGCCCTGCGCGAGCCCGCCGTGCACCTGGCCTTCCACGATCAGGGGGTTGATCACCTTGCCGATGTCGTCCACGCACACGTACGAGCGCAGCGAAACCCGGCCGGTCTCGGTGTCCACCTCGGCCGCGCACAGGTGTGTACCATGGGGGAACGAGAAATTTTCCGGATCGAAGGTCGCGTCCGAATCCAGTGAGGGTTCGACGCCGTCCGGCAGATTGTGCGCGGCGAACACCGCGAGCGCGATGTCCTGGATCGTGGTAGCCGATTCGGTGCCCTTCACCACGAACCTGCCGCCGGTGAACTCCAGGTCGTCCTCCGCGCATTCCAGCAGGTGTGCGGCGATCGGCCGGGCTTTGGCGACGACCTTCTCCGCGGCCTTGACGATCGCGATCCCGCCGACCACCAGCGACCGGGAGCCGTAGGTGTCCATGCCCTTGTGCGCGGACTGGGTGTCCCCGTGCAGCACCTCGACGTCCTCGAACGGCACGCCCAGCTGATCGGCGACGATCTGGCTCCACGCGGTCTCGTGCCCCTGCCCGTGCGCCGAAGCGCCGGTGGTGACCTCGACCTTGCCGGTGGGCAGCATCCGCAGTGAGGCGTACTCCCAGCCGCCTGCCCCGTAGTCGAGCGAACCGAGCACCCGCGAGGGCGCCAGCCCGCACATCTCGGTGAACGTCGAGACCCCGATGCCCAGCTGCACCGGGTCGTTCGCCGCGCGCCGCTCTGCCTGCTCCCGGCGCAGCGCGTCATAGCCGAACAGCTCCTTCGCCTTCGCCGTGGCCGCCTCGTAGTTGCCGGAGTCGTAGGTCAGCCCGGCCACCGTGGTGTACGGGAACTCCTCGTGCCGGATCCAGTTCTTTTCCCGCAGTTCCAGCGGATCCATGCCCAGCTCGTCGGCCAGCTCGTCGATGATCCGCTCGATCGCGAAGGTCGCCTCCGGCCGTCCGGCGCCGCGGTAGGCGTCGGTGAGCGTGGTCGTGGTGAACACGTTGGTGCAGGCGAAGTGATAGGCCGGGATCTTGTAGATGGCGTTGAACATGAACGCGCCGAGGATCGGCACGCCCGGCCCGACCAGTCCGTTGTAGGCGCCGAGGTTGGCCAGCAGCTCGACCTTCAGCCCAGTGAGCGTGCCGTCGGCGTTCGCGGACACGGTGATGTCCTGGATCTGGTCCCGCCCGTGGTGCGCGGCGAGCATCGTCTCGGACCGGGATTCGTTCCACTTCACCGGTTTCCCGAGCTTGCCCGCGATGAGCAGCGCCATCATCTCCTCGGGCAGCACGGCGATCTTGCCGCCGAACCCGCCGCCCACGTCCGGGGCGATCACGCGCAGCTTGTGCTCCGGGATGCCGAGCGTCAGCGCGGCCATCACCCGCAGGATATGCGGCACCTGGGTGGCCGACCACAGGGTGAGCTGGGGTCCGGTCGGATCGACCACGCACGCCCGCGGCTCCATGAACGCGGGCACCAGCCGCTGCTGGCGGAACCGGCGCTTCAGCACGATTTCCGAGGACGAGAGCGCCTGTTCGACGTCCCCGCCGGTGCCCGCGCCGGCCGAATCGAAGACCCAGACCGCGTTCTTGTTGCTGCCCAGCTCCTCGTGCACGAGCGGCGCGCCCTCGGCCAGCGCCGCCTCCATGTCCAGCACCGGCGGCAGCTCGTCGTAGTCGACCTCGATCGCTTCGAGCGCGTCGTGCGCCTCGGCGGCGGACCGGGCGACCACCACGGCCACGCCCTCCCCGGCGAAGTTCACCCGCTCGGCGGCGAGCACCGGACGCCGCGGCGCAGCCATGTCCGGGGTGACCGGCCACGCGCACGGCATGCCGATGCTGCCCTCGGGATCGAGATCGGCCGCGGTGTAGACGGCGATCACGCCCGGGAGTTCCTTTGCCGCGGACGGGTCGATGGACGTGATCCGCGCGTGCGCCAGCGGGCTGCGGAGTACGGCCAGGTGCAGCATGCCGGGCAACGCGATGTTGTCGGTCCAGCGCGTGCGGCCGGTGATCAGCCGTTCGTCCTCCTTGCGGCGGCGGGCCTTGCCGACCTCGGGTTCCACGGTCGCGGTCATCATTCACCACCCACGCCGACGTGCTTGATCTGTTCGGCCTCGGGACCGGCGCCCGGGCTCATGTGGTCCGCCGCGTCCCGGACCGCCCGCACGATGTTCTGGTAGCCCGTGCAGCGGCAGAGATTGCCTTCGAGCCCTTCGCGGATCGCCTGTTCGTCCGGATCCGGGTTGTCCGCCAGCAGATCGATCGATTGCATGATCATGCCCGGCGTACAGAATCCGCACTGCAGCGCGTGATTGTCGTGGAACGCCTGCTGGACCGGATGCAGCCGGCCGTCCCGGGCGAGCCCTTCGACGGTGGTGACCTCGCAGCCGTCGGCCTGCACCGCGAGGACCGAACAGGACTTCACGCTGTGCCCGTCCAGGTGCACCGTGCAGGCGCCGCAGTTGCTGGTGTCGCAGCCGACGACGGTGCCCACCTTTCCGGCTCGCTCCCGCAGATAGTGGACGAGAAGCATGCGCGGCTCTACGTCGTCGGTGTACTTCGAGCCGTCGACGGTGACGGTGATGCGCATCAGAAGGCCTCCAAGAGCGAATGCCCGCCAGGTCTCGGCAACGCCGGCGGGCCGGTTCGGGAACGGCCAGGCGCGATGGTGATCGGCCTCACATCCGAGCCTGCTACTCCATCCGCGCGCGGACAAGTCCTGATGTCCCCCGCCGCGAAGCCGATTCCGCATCTGCGCCGACAATCTGGGCAGGACGCCGCAGATGCGGCACTTCGGATGGGTGATTTTTCCGCCCCGGCAGCCCGCCGGACGCGGGCCACGACGCCCGCGTGGCAATCCGTCAACTATGGACGCTGCCCGTCGGCCGTGTGTCCCGAGGGCAACCCGTCAACGGCGGACGCGGCCTCCGATGGCGGCTCTTTGGCTCCGCAAGCCACTCCCGCATGGACAGCCCGTCTCAGCTGTGGATACGCCCGTTCAACGCGGCCAGCCTGCGCCCGGTGCCGCTCCAGCGCAGCGCGATGATCTCCGCGGCAATGGACACCGCGGTCTCCTCCGGTGTGCGCGCGCCGAGGTCGAGGCCGATCGGCGAGGACAACCGCTCCAATTCGGACTCGGTGACGCCTGCTTCGCGCAGCCGGGCGAACCGATCGTCGTGGGTTTTGCGCGAGCCCATCGCGCCGACGTAACCGACCTTCAGCCGCAGCGCCACTTCCAGCAGCGGCACGTCGAACTTCGGGTCGTGGGTGAGCACCGCGATCGCGGTGCGCGCGTCGACCCGGCCCGCTTCGGCCTCGGCCGTCAGATAGCGGTGCGGCCAATCGACCACGACCTCGTGCGCATCCGGGAAACGGCTGCTCGTAGCGAAAACCGGACGCGCGTCGCACACCGTCACCTGGTAACCCAGGTAGGCACCCATGCGGGCCATCGCGGCGGCGAAGTCGATCGCACCGAACACGAGCAACCGCGGCGGCGGTTCGAACGAGTTCACGAACACCGCCATGCCTTCGCCGCGGCGCTGACCGTCCGGACCGTAATGCAGCGTCCCGGTGCGCCCCGACGCGAGCAGGCCGCGCGCGTCGTCCGAGACCGCGTCGTCCATCCTGGACGAACCGAGCGAGCCTTCGACCCGGTCCGGCCAGACGATCAGGCGCTCGCCGACCAGCCCGGCCGATTCGTGCTCGATCACGGTGACCACCGCGACCGGCTCACCCGCGCGCACCGATGCGACCACCTGGCCCAGCTCCGGCATCGATGCGCGGTCCACCGGCTCGACGAAGACGTCGATGATGCCGCCGCACGTCAACCCGACCGCGAAGGCGTCGTCGTCGGTGACGCCGTAACGCTGCAGCACCGGCTTTCGCTCGGCGACCACTTCCTGCGCCAGCTCGTACACCGCGCCTTCGACACAACCACCGGACACGCTGCCGGCCACCGTGCCGTCCGGCGCGACCACCATCGAAGCGCCGGGCGCACGCGGCGCCGACGAGAACGTGGCCACCACCGTCCCGAGGCCGACGGTTTCTCCTGCCTGCCAGCGGCGATACACGTCGTCGAGTACGTCACGCATCGGCCATCTCCCGAAGCAGTCGTTCCAACGTCGCCAGGCTGTGCCCGGCCAGTAACCGATCGATATGGGGAAGGGCGGCGACGATACCGGACTGGACCGGCGCGTAGCCCTCCTTCCCCGCATGGGGATTCACCCAGAATACGGCGTGCGCGAGGCGGCGTAACCTGCCGAGCTGATCCGACAGCAGCCGTACGTCGCCCCGCTCCCAGCCGTCGGAGAATACGGCGACCACCGCGCGGCGCGCGACGCCACGCTGTCCCCACCGGTCGAGAAAGACGCGCAGCGTCTCGCCAAGGCGCGTACCGCCGGCGAAATCGGGCACTGCACTACCGGCCGCGAGCATGGCCAGCTCCGGATCGCGCTGACGCAACTGTCGCGATACCCGGGTCATCCGAGTACCCAACGTAAACACTTCGACCGCTGCCGGCGCTGCTCTGGTGAGTACGTGCGCGAAGCGCAGCAGGGAATCCGCGTACGGACTCATAGAACCAGAAACGTCGATCAACAACACCACACGCCGCTGCCGCGTGCCACGACGCTGATACGCGAGACGAACAGGCTCACCACCGTCGGCAAGCATCGCCCGCAGCGTGCGCGACGCATCAAGCCGCCCACGATGCGCAGGTACGCGACGAGCCGCACGACGCCGGGGCAACTCCGGCCGCAGAGTGACAAGAAGCTCCCGCAAATGCTCACGCTCGGCTTTGCTGAGTTCGGCAAGATCGCGGTGGCGCAAGACTTCATGGTCACTCGCAGCCACCCGCAGCTGCTCTTCGGCGCCCGAGCCCTCCGTCTCCCCGTCCCCACCGGACACGAGCGGCGCGATCCGTGCACGCCTCGGCACCGGCGCCCCATCCTGTTTCGGCTGCCCTTCGTCGACGGCGAACCACCGCGCGAACGCCTCCTCGTACCGCGGCAGATCGTCCGGATCGGCACACAACGTCAGCCGCCCGGCCCAGTACACCTGCGTCGGCTGCGCAAGATCAACCTGCCCGACCGCGGCAAGGTAGGCCTGCACCCGACGCGCGTCGACGGCCACCCCCGCCACACGCAGGGCCGCCGCGAACCCGGCGAACCCCGCGAGCGGATCCGCCCGTTCGGTGTCCATGCCTCCATTGTGTCCCGGATTCGCCGCGCCGCGGGGCTGGTCTGTTGCCGGCCGGGTCTGCTGCTGGTCGGGTCTGCTGCCAGTCTGGTCTACGGTCGGCGGGTTGCCGCTGGTCGGGTCTGCGGTCGGCGGGTTTGCTGTGCCACCGGTCTGCTGCCAGTCTGATCTGACCGGTCTGGTCTGCCGCCGGTCGGGTCTAGTCCGCGTGCTCGAAGCAACACTGAAGGGCCCACGACGCGGCTCCCAGCGCCCGACTAATCCACGACCTCCACCGAGACAGAGAACAACGACGTCAGCGGGCAACCACCACCCATTTTCAGCCCGGAACGGGCCGCCCGCCAGGGAGAACGGAGACTAATCTGCCGCCGGCCTGATCTGCCACCGGTCGGGTCAGCCACCGGTCGGGTCAGCCGCCGGTCTGATCTGCAGTGCCGCCGGTCGGGTCAGCCGCCGGTCTGATCTGCAGTGCCGCCGGTCTGCGGTGTCCTGGCATGCCGTGTCTCTGGGCTGCCGTACCCCGGGTCCGCTGCGCCCGCGCTCCGCGCTGCCGCCGGTCTGCCGCGTCCCGAGGTTGCCCTACCCCGGCCGCGGCGTCACCGGTCCGCGGTACCGCCGGACCCCGTGTCGCTGGCCTGCGCTCCGGATGGTGGTGAAAAAAGGGTCCGCGCCACCGTTCCCGTGCGGAAACGGCGGCGCGGACCAGTTGCTCCTCACGGCGGCCGGACCCGGGAACCCCCGGGTGGGCGCGAAGAGCGTGCTTGCCCTGCCGGCGATTCCGGCAGGAACGGATGGCGAAGGGATTTCTCCAGGCTTGCGGGCACGTCCAGCATGACCGAGCCGCCGGACCCGGGTCAACGCGTTTTCCGCCGGTTCAGGCAAACAGAACGTCCAGTTTGGCCCGTACCCGATCCAGGTCTTCGCTGTACTTGAGCACCGCGCCGAGCGTGCGCGCCGCCGTTGCCGCGTCCAGTTCGTCGCGGTCCAGCGCCAGCAATGCCCGCGCCCAGTCGAGCGATTCGGCGGTCCCGGGCGGTTTCAGCAGTTCCAGATCGCGGAGCCGGTGCACCGCCTCGGCGACCTGCCGGGCGAGCGTCTCCCCGAGCCCCGGCACCCGGCGGCGCAGGATCCGGATCTCGCGAGGCAGGTCGGGATGCTCCAGCCAGTGGTAGAGGCACCGGCGTTTGAGCGCGTCGTGCACCTCGCGCGTGCGGTTCGAAGTGAGCACCACCAGCGGGGGTTGCTCGGCACGGATCTCGCCGTACTCGGGAATCGTGACTGCGTATTCGTCAAGCAACTGCAGGAGGAATGCCTCGAACTCGTCGTCCGCGCGGTCGATCTCGTCCACCAGCAGTACGCACGGCGCGCTGGTCAGCGCCTGCAGCAACGGCCGGGCCAGCAGGAACCGCTCGGTGTAGAGCGACCGCTCCGCGGTGTCCGCGTCCAGCCGCCCGCCCTCGGCCGCTTCAAGCGCCCGCAGGTGGAGCAGCTGGCGCGGAAAATCCCATTCGTACAACGCCTGCGCAGCGTCGATCCCCTCGTGACACTGCAACCGGACCAACGGCAACCCGAGCCCCTCGGCCAACGCGAGCGCCAACGAGGTCTTACCGGTCCCCGGCTCCCCCTCGCAAAACAACGGCCGCCGCATCCGCAACGCCAGAAACCCGGCCGTCGCCACCCCTTCGTCGGCGAGATATCCCACACCGTCCAGCGCGGCGATCAGTTCCTCAGGCGAGGCAGGAGAGGCGGTCACGCCGTCGATCGTAGGGCCGGACGGGATCCTGCCGCTGTTTCAAGCCCGGCCACCCCCGAGCGCCGGGGACTTGGGTTCTCCGGCTGCTAACGTGCGGCCCCCATGCTGACCGGCCGGGCGCTGATGTTGCCGCGCTTCGTCCGGCCGCGCATCGACGGCCCCGGCTCGGCGCGAGAACCGGCGCGCCACCCCAACCCGACTCGGCCCACCCCAACCCCACCCCGCCCAGCCATGCACCCTCAATGCCCAACCAGACCAGCCGGAACGAGCCCGGACGAGACCCCGTCCCAGACACCGACACGGACCCGGTCAGTCCTCCATAAGCTGTTGATCGTCTGGGGTGTGGTGCTCCGGATACCCAGGTCGGTGGCGGGTGGCAATCAGTCCTCTGCGGCGCCAGGCCGTTCGAGGTCTGCCGGGCGGTCCACGTCGCGCCCGGTGCCCAGGTCGCCGCATTCGACGAGGCGTACGTCGGTGCGGGGCTTGAGCCAGTCGCGCGCACCACGGTCACCGGTCGCCGCAGCGGCGATCTCCAGCCACCAGCGGCGGCCGAACAGGACCGGGTGGCCGGGCACCCCGTCGTACGCAGCGCGAGCCACCGCGGCCTCCCCCGCTCCGGCGAGCACCCGCCGAAGCGCGGCAGGCGGCACCCACGGCAGGTCGACCAGGTGCACCAGCACGGCGACAGCGCGCGCCTCCCGGTCGATCAAGTGCTCGAGACCGGCAGCGAGCGATTCCCCCATCCCCTCGCGCCATCGGGTCGCCTCGATGACTTCGAGATGGTCCGGCAGCAGCCGACGGACCTCGCCCGCGGCCGCCCCGACCACCACCCGCACGGGTTCGCACCCGGCTTCGGCGAGCGTGCGGACGGCTCGCTGCACCAGCGCTTCACCTTCGAACTCGACGAGCGCCTTCGGCTTGCCGAACCGCCGCCCCGCACCGGCGGCGAGGAGCAGCCCGGTGACCGGTTCAGCCATACGCTGCCTGGATCTCAGCCATGTGCGGCCTGGGATGAAGCGGTCAGCCGCAGGTCGGCCGAGATGGCGGCAGCGGTGGCCAGCAACGGGGGCACGAGGTCGTTCCGCGCGGTCTCCGCAGAGGTACGGCTGGCGTGCGTGGAGATGTTGATCGCGGCCACCGCCCGTCCTCTGCTGTCCCGGATCGGGGCGGCGACCGAGCGCAGTCCTTCCTCGAGTTCCTGGTCGACCATGGCCCACCCTTGACGGGCGACGACGGCCAGCTCGGCGTTCAGCGATTCGCGGTCGGCCAGGGTGTTCTCGGTGAGCCGCTCGAAATCGGTGACGATCAGGAAGGCTTCCAGCTCGACCGGCGTCATGTCGGCGAGCAGCACGTGCCCCATCGACGTCGCGTAGGCCGGAAACCGGGTGCCGACATTGATACTCACCGTCATGATCCGCGACACCGCGACGCGGGCGACATACACGATGTCCGGGACCTCCAGCACGGACACCGAGCTGGATTCGTGCACCTGCGCCGAAAGCCGCTCCAGATGTGGTTGCGCCACGTCGGCAAGGCTCAGGCTGGACAGGAACGCGTACCCCAGCTCCAGCACCCGCGCCGTGAGCGAGAAGTACTTGCCGTCCGTGCGCACGTAACCGAGGTCGACGAGCGTGAGCAGGAAGCGCCGCGCGGCTGCGCGAGTCAGCCCGGTGACGCGGGCGACGTCGCTGAGCGTGCGATGCGGCGCCTCGGCGCTGAACGCCTTGATCACCGATAGCCCACGTTCCAGCGACTGCACGTGGTGTGCGCCGCGTTCGGCCGGCTCCTCGGAATCCATGCCCCGAACCTTATCCGGCCGGTCGCCAGGCCGCGGCTTCTCCCAGCTCGGCGCTGGTCCGCAGCATGATCGCCCAGGCTCCGCCGACCGCCGGCACAACGGTGCACAGCAGACCTTCACCGACCTCGTCCGCAGTAATCCCGTCGCAGCGCACCGCGTGACCTCTCATCACCAGCCCTTCGTGATAGCGCAACACGGAGAGCACACTTCAGCCGAGAGTCCACGCATCCAGCTCGCCGCGCATCCCTACTCACCCGAAGCCCACCTCGGTGAGGTTCTCCGGGACCGACTGCCGAACTCGGTAGCCTCCGCCACCGCACGCACCCTGTAGTCCACACCCAGCACCTCGCAGCGAACACGCATACCCGCCTCGTGCCGGTCTCTGTCCATTCAACCTCCGTGATCGGTTCGGGAGTCAGCCAGTCGAAATAGCCCGACTCCCACTGCCATTTTCTTCTTCTGGGCTGCCGTGCCTCCGTCTTCTGCGCTGCCACCCCGTGCGGCCGGTCGTCCTCCCTTCTCAGACGTTCTCGAGGACGACCGCGAGACCCTGACCGACGCCGATACAGATCGCCGCAACTCCCCACCGTCCACCGGTGCGGCGCAGCTGCCGGGCGAGCGTGCCGAGAATCCGGCCACCCGACGCCGCGAGCGGATGCCCGATCGCGATCGCGCCGCCGTGCACGTTTACCAGCGCGGGGTCGAGTTCCTTCCACTCCCGCAGGCAGGCGAGGGATTGCGCGGCGAACGCCTCGTTGAGTTCCAGCGCCGCCACGTCGCCCCACCTGATCCCGGCCCGTTCGAGCGCGAGTTCCGCGGCTCGTACCGGCCCGATGCCGAAGAGGTTCGGATCGACCCCGGCCGCGCCCCGGCCGGCGATCCGGGCCAGCGGATCCCGGCCCAGCCGCCGCCCGGCCGCCTCGTCACCCAGCAACAGCATGGACGCCCCGTCACTGAGTGGCGACGAGTTGCCTGCGGTCACCGTGCCGCCCTCGGCTTGGAAGGCAGGTTTGAGCTTGGCCAGCTTCTCCGTCGTGGAATCGGGCCGGATGCCTTCGTCCCGGTCCAGCTCTGTGCCCTCGACCGGCACCACGTGGTCGGCGTAGAACCCTTCGTCCCAGGAGCGGGCCGCGTTGCGGTGACTGCGCACGGAGAACTCGTCTTGCTCGTCGCGGCCGATGCCGTAGCGCCCGGCGAGGTATTCGGTGGCCTCGCCATTGGAGATCACGTACTCCGCGGGCATCGCCGGGTTGACCATGCGCCACCCGAGCGCAGAGTTGTACAACGTCTGGTTGGCGGCCGGAAAAGCCTTGTCCGGCTTGGCCATCACCAATGGCGCGCGGCTCATCGACTCGACTCCGCCGGCGGCGATCAGCGAGGCGTCACCGACCTGGATGGTCCGGCTCGCGTGCAGGACCGCGTCGAGCCCGGACGCACACAGCCGGTTGACCGTCGCGGCCGGCACCGAAGTCGGCCAGCCGGCGAGCAGCGTGGCCATCCGCGCGACGTTGCGGTTGTCCTCACCCGCCCCGTTCGCGTCGCCGAGCAGCACCTCATCGACAGTGCCGGGGTCGAGGTCGTTGCGCTGAGCGAGGGTGCGCAACAGCCCGGCGGCCAGGTCGTCGGGCCGGGTCTTCGCCAGTGCGCCGCCGTGGCGGCCGAACGGCGTACGGATCGCGTCGAACAGGTAGACGTCGCTCATTCGCCAGCCTTCTTCAGTGCACGGAGCAGGGACAGTTCACCTTCGGCGGGTGCGGGGGTGGTGCTCAGGTTCTCGGCCACTTTCAAGGTCCACCCAGTGGCCTCGATGACTTCCGCCGGCTCGATCCCCGGATGCAGTTCGGTGAGCGTCAGCTCGGCGGTCTCCGGATCGGGCCGCAACAGCCCGAGGTCGGTGATCACGAGGGTCGGCCCCGCCCCGCGCAGGCCGAGCCGCTCCCGGTCGCCACGCCCGGTGCCGTGGCCGAATGACGTGACGAAGTCGACCTTCTCCACGAACGTTCTGGGGTTCTGCCGCAGCACCACGAACACCTTCTTGCAGGAGGCCGCGATCTCCGGCGCCCCACCCGCTCCGGGCAGGCGCACCTTCGGATTGTGGTAGTCGGCGCCGATCACCGTGGTGTTGAGGTTGCCGAACCTGTCCAGCTGCGCAGCGCCGAGGAAACCGACATCGATCCGGCCCGGCTGGAGCCAGTAGTTGAACACTTCGGGCACACTCACCACCGCATCGGCGGTCTCGGCCAGCTCGCCGTCACCGATCGACAACGGCAAGCGCGCGGGTTTCGCGCCGAGACAACCGGATTCGTAGATCAACGCGAGGTTCGGCGCATGCGTGCGGCGTGCGAGATTCGCGGCGGTACTGGGCAGCCCGATGCCGACGAAGCAGGACATGCCCTCACCGAGCGCGCGGGCCGCAGCCACGCTCATCATCTCGTCGGCAGTGTACTCGTTCATGCCTTCACCCCGGTCAGCCCGGCCAGCCAGCGGGCGAATTCCTCGCGGTCCCGCCCGATGACGTCCCACGCCTGGTAGGCAGCGTTGTCGCGCTCGTAATAGCCGGCCGCGTAGGACGGCCTGGCGCCGCCCGGCACCTCAGCGACGGCGGTCACCGCCCAGCCGGGCAGCACGAGGGCCCCCGGCCGTGGTTCCAGCTCGTCGACGATCTCCTCCACGGTGACCAGCGACTGCTTCGCCGCGAGCACGGCTTCCTTCTGGATCCCGGCGATCCCCCACAACTGCACGTTGCCCATCCGGTCGGCGCGCTGGGCGTGCACGATCGCGACATCCGGGTTCAGCGCAGGCACCGCGGTGAGCCGCTCCCCGGTGAACGGGCAGGTGATCGGCTTGATCGTGTCGGTCTGCGCGGGCAAGTCGGTGCCGGTGTACCCGCGCAGCACGGCGAACGGCAGCCCCGACGCACCGGCGACGTAGCGATTGGCCATCCCCGCGTGACTGTGTTCTTCGATTTCCAGGGGCACTGGCCAGGAGTGCTGTACGGCGTCGCGAAAGCGGTGCAACGAGCCGACTCCCGGGTTGCCACCCCAGGAGAAGATCAGCTTGCTCGCGCATCCAGCGCCGATGAGCTGGTCGTAGACGATGTCCGGGGTCATCCGTATCAGGGTGAGACCCGTGCGGCACTGCCGGATGATCTCGTGACCGGCCGCGACCGGGATGAGGTGCGTGAACCCCTCGAGCGCGACAGTGTCCCCGTCGTGCACCAGCTCGGCGATCGCCTCGCCGAGCGACAGCACCCGTGCCATCTCCAGCCCTTCCCTTGAAGTCTTCTCTGCGGTAGTCTGTTCGCATAGCGCACAGACGTTCTGATTGAGAACATAGCACGGGGCGGCCGACGGGGAAAGGGAGAAAGAGGTGAGACCAAGCGGAGTGAGCAGCAGAGTGAGGTGAGCGGGGCGGCGGCTGCATTCGGTGATGTCTCTGGCGATCGTGGCGCGGTGTATATGAGTGGAGGTGGTGCTGAGGCTGTTGATCGGCGTGGGTACCTGGGAGCGGCTGCGACGCGGCTCGCGAACGCAAGGCGATGGTGCGGAATGGGCGATACCGCTCTTCATCACGGGTGACGGCAACGAAACGCCAGGTGAGGCCGGAGGAGACCTCCGTATCACTGCTCGGCGGCAGGAAATGTCAGGGTGCACGACAGGCGGAAAGGCAGGGTCGCAATGCGGAATTCACCGTTGTCCGGCGTGAAGTGCTACCGGGCGTGGGCGTATCGCGGAGGTGGGGTGGCTGTGCTGTTCCGGGGCCGGTGTGGAGCCTCGCCGACGCGGGATCGTCGGCATTAGGCTGCTCGCCATGCCGAAGATCGCCGTCACTCGATGGATTCCGGACGAGGCTCTGGAGGTGCTCCGGACGGTCGGCGAGGTCGTGGTTTCGCCGGTTGATCGGCCGCTGACGCCGGAGGAGTTGCGGGAGTTCGTGGCGGGGTCGTCCGCGGTGGTGTCGATGCTGCACGATCGGGTCGACGGGCCGGTCGTGGACGCGGCAGGGGACGGATTGCGTGTGGTCGCAAACGTCGCGGTGGGGTACGACAACGTCGACGTTGCCGCGTTGGCCGGGCGTGATGTCGTGGTGACCAACACGCCGGGTGTGCTCACGGAGGCCACCGCCGACCTCACGTTCGGGTTGCTGCTGGCGATCACGCGGCGGCTCGGGGAAGGAGAACGGCTCGTCCGAGCGGAACGGCCGTGGTCGTTCCACCTCGGGTTCCTCCTGGGCTCCGGGTTGCAAGGCAGGACGCTCGGCATCGTCGGGCCTGGGCAGATCGGGCGGGCGGTGGCCGCGCGGGCGGCCGCGTTCGGGATGCGGATCGTCTACTCAGGACGGTCACGGAAACCGGACTTTCCCGGGGAGTTCGTGCCGTTCGAGGAGCTGCTGGCGCGCGCGGACATCGTTTCCCTGCACTGCCCGCTCACCCAGGACACCCGGCATCTCATCGACGCGACCGCGCTACGAGCCATGAAACCCGGGGCGTACCTGGTGAACACCACGCGCGGTCCGGTCGTCGACGAGTCAGCGCTGGCCGACGCGCTGGAAGCCGGGGAGATCGCCGGTGCCGCGCTGGACGTGTTCGAGGCGGAGCCGGACGTCGAACCGCGGCTGCTCAGCCGGGAGGACGT
Organism: Amycolatopsis sulphurea; assembly: GCF_002564045.1. NCBI lineage: Bacteria > Bacillati > Actinomycetota > Actinomycetes > Pseudonocardiales > Pseudonocardiaceae > Amycolatopsis > Amycolatopsis sulphurea. Next base: position 550,807 of record NZ_PDJK01000002.1, read on the forward strand.
GGTGCTGACCCCGCACCTGGGGTCGGCGACCGCGGAGACCCGCACCGCGATGGCGGTGCTGGCCGCGCGCAATGTCGCTTCGGTGCTCGCCGGGGCGGAGCCGCTGACGAAGGTAACGCCGTGACCCGCGTCGTGATCGCGCCGGACAAGTTCAAGGGGAGCCTCACCGCAATCGAGGTCGCCGAGGCGATCGCGCTGGGCGTGCGGGATGCGCTGCCGGACGCGGACATCACCACCTGCCCCGTCGCCGACGGCGGCGAAGGAACGTTGGAGATCCTGGAAAACGCGGGCGGCACATGGGTACAGCTGCCGGTTCGGGGGCCGCTCGCCGAGCAAGTCGAAGCGCGTTATGTGCTGCTCGACGGCGCGGCGTACATCGAATCGGCGCGAGCGTGCGGCATCGAGTTCGTGACACCGAGCCCGGAGGTCGCGCTCACCGCGCACACCTGGGGTGTCGGCGAGTTGCTGGCCCACGCGCTGGACCGCGATGCGCGCAGGCTCGTGCTGACGGTCGGCGGGACGGCGAGCACGGACGGCGGAGCGGGCATGCTGGCCGCGCTGGGTGCCGGAGTGCTCGACTCGTCCGGCGCGCCAGTAGACCTCGGCGGCAGAGCGCTGGCCCGAGTCGCCCAGGTGGACCTGGCGCCGGCGCGGGCGCGGCTGGGCGAGGTGCCGGTGGCCGTGGCGACCGACGTGACCAATCCCCTGCTCGGCCCGAACGGCGCGGCCACGATCTTCGGCCCGCAGAAGGGCGCGGGCCGAGATGATGTCGCGAGGCTGGACGCCGCGCTGACGCAGTGGGCCAAGGCCCTGGTGAAGGCCGGCGCGCGAGACATCTCGACCGTTCCCGGCGCCGGCGCGGGCGGTGGAATCGCCGGCGGCGCGGTCGCGGGGCTGGGGGCGAACGTCGAGTCGGGCTTCGATCTGATCGCGTCGCTCACCGGGGTGGACGCGGCGCTGGGCGGCGCGGACCTGGTCATCACCGGCGAGGGTTCGCTGGACGAACAGTCGTTGTCCGGCAAGGCCCCGGCAGGAATCGCCGCACGGGCGGGGCGGGCAGGCGCATCGCTGCTGATACTGGCCGGCCGGATCCAGCTGGATGCCGCGGCGCTGGCCGGGCTGGGCGTGGTGGGCAGCAGCGCACTGATCGACCACGCACCGTCACTCGGCCACGCGCGCACGCACGCCGCCGAGCTGCTGCGCGCCAGGGCGGAGGTGCTGGTCCGGGAATGGGCCGCGAGGTGAGTCGTCCTTTGTGGACGATGGGCGGCCAGGGGTGGCCACGGACCGCCGGGACGCCACCCGCGCGTGATCGGTGGCTCGGCGGTCGGGCCAGGTTTACAGGTAGTCGATCGGGCCAGGTTCGCAGGTAATCGGTGGGCCGTGAACCCACGCGGTCGGGCGGGCCGCATGGTCTGTCGGACCGGCCGACTCGCAGCTCACCAGAGGGGTCGGGCTCGCCAGCCAGGTCTGGAGACGCGTTGCGCCCGCCCCGTCCTCGGTTGCGCCCGCCCGCCTGCGTTGTGCACGGCCCCGTCCTCGGTCGCGCCCGCCCGCCTCAAGCCCCGCCCATGTACCAAACCGCGCCCGCCTGGCCAAAGCCGCACCCGCCTGGCCCAAGTTGCGCCCGCCTGACCCAAGCCGCACCCGCAACCACGCCCGTACCCACGGCGCGTCCGCCGCGGTTGCGCCCGTCCTGAACCACACCGACACCCCCAAGCGGCGCCCACCGCCCTCATCGGCCAACGGCAGCCGTACAACTCCGGGACACGCAGGTCCTTGCCGCCCAAGGCAAACCCTGGGCGGCAAGCGTCCGAAAGAAATCCGCTCAGGCGGACTGCTGTGGCAGCACGGCGAACGCGACGTCGCCGGTCTCGTCCTGCTGGACGTCGAGCACCTTGTCGTCGAGCAGTGCGGCGGCCTGCGGTTCCAGGAAGACCTTGGCACCGCCGTCGGTGCCGACGACGCGGTCGCCGTCTTCGGGGGACGGGGCGACGGACAACGCCAGCTGCGCGCCTTCGCCTTCCATGCTCTGGAGTGCGAACCGCAGTCCGCTGTCGCCGCTCTCTGCGCCCTGCTGGGCAGTCAGCGCGGAGATCGCCTCGGCGGCGGCTTCGGTGACGGTCAGCATCTTCGGCCTTTCCCTTCGTCGCGGTCGGATGCGATGTCTGATGGTGGTTCACGCTAGGGTCGCCCGGGCGGTGGCGCAGCGTGAGCGGACCGGTACCCGGATAGCAGTGGTGCCAGTCACAGCGAATCGCCGCGACCGGCGGAGTCAGGCACGGCGGTTCATCGCCGAACGGATCGCGTCCGTGATGGTGCTGCCTGCCGGATCCGACCGGCTTCCCGGGCCGGATCCGGGGTATCCCGAACCTCTGGCCTGCCGCCCGTTCGCGGCCACCCCGGGACCGGGCTCGCGGCCCTCGGCGGGATGCCGATCGTTCATGAGCCCTCCTGGCGTCCACAGTGTCCGAAGGGGGCTACCCGCGACGCAGCAAGGTGAAACGGGGTGATCTGCTGTCGCTCGTATCACAGGTGGCCCGAGGGTTCATCAGGTTCACAAGTTTGTGAACTGCAGGTAGCGTCGCACTCATGACCACCACGAGGTGGGCGCCCCGGCGGCCGCAGCTCACCGACGGGCAGCACCGCGAACTCGGCGGGCACGCGGCGTGGTACCTCGCCGCCGGCGGGATCACCACCGGGCTGCAGGCCGTACTCTTCCTCCTGCTGCGGCCGGAATTCGGCGCACAGTGGGCGAATCTGGTCGCGATCGCCCTCACTACGGTGGGTAACACCGAATTTCACCGCCGCGTCACCTTCGCCGGGCGCACCAGCCGCGCCGGCAAGCGGCATCTGCAGGATCTCGCGACGTTCGCCTTCTACGTCGGCTACGGTTCGATAGCGCTGGCCTTGCTCGACGGACTGGTCGATCACCCGACCGCCTGGCAACAGACCGGCACGCTCCTGACCGCGAGTGTCGTGGGCGGCATCCTGCGATTCGCCGTCCTCCGCTGGTGGGTCTTCGATCGCGGAGAGGCCACAAAGGACTGATCATCCGGCCGTGTCCACAGTACACTCCGTCAGGGACAGGTCACGCACGGCGACTTCGACACTGGGGTCGGCACCCAGCCGCACGGATCGACCCCGCGAGGGATACCGATCTTGATCTTCACTGCGACGAGGCGGCGCGTCGCAGCCGCTCATGGGGGTCGCGGTCCGGCGCGAAGTAGCCGGTCGATGCGGAGCACGGTGTCGCGGACCGCACCGCCCGAAATGCGTAGGTCCGCGTCCCACCTCCGGTTGTCCAATCCGGACAGTGGAGCGACGCACATCCGTCTCGAGCGCCCTCGGCCGGATTCGCGCTCCCATGATCACTTCCCCGGGGCGACCGCCGCGGGAAAGCCGGGTTGGCGCGCCTGCACCTCCGTGCCGGTTTTGCCGGTACTCCCGCGGCGAGATCCTGCAGGCGAACAGCCGCGATCAGCGTGACCACGGCCGCTCATCGGATGAATCCGGACCCCCGCCACCGTTCACCCGGCCCGTCACCTTCCGCTCACGGCGCGACCGGCAGGCCGATCACGCCTGCCACACACCCCGAACCCGGCCCACTCGTCCGGCCGCGGCGGACACTCTCCGTCGCGCCACCACGATGTAACCCTCCGTACTTATACCGCCCTTCGTTCGGTACATTCCGCGACCCAGGATTCGCCCGCCGCGTCGCTGGGTCTCAATTACATCAAGACTGTTGCTGCTAACGGGGTATTCGTAGTTGAAAGATGGACGGTCCGGGATGAGCCGCCTAGGGTTACACAGCGTCGCAACGGACGCGGATCTACCCCCGCCGATCGGGGGAGCCGCGACCGCAACATCACAGAGTGTTGACCCCAAGACTGCGACGGTCGCCGGGTCGCCGGGGAGACGACCATGACCGCACCGACAACCACGAAGCCGTCCGACACAGCGGAAACCGGGATTACCGGAGCGCCCACGGAGCACACCGTCACGGGATATGTGCAGCCCGAGCAGCTGCCTCGCGGTGGCGGACGGCTGACCAAGGAGGACCTCGACCCGCTCGTGCGCGCCGCCGGCCGGGGTGATCAGCTGGCGATCGGGCAGCTGCTGCACGTGCTCCGCCCGGTGGTGGCCCGCTACTGCCGGGCCCGGATGGGCGGGCGCGACCTGTCCTACCTCTCCGCCGACGACGTGGCGCAGGACGTCTGCATGGCCGTGCTCAAGGCTCTGCCCGATTACCAGGACCGCGGCGGCTCCTTCCTGTACCTGGTGCACGCGATCGCGGCGAACAAGGTCGCCGACGCCTACCGGGTGCTCGCCCGCGACCGGTCCGACCCGGTCGCTGAGCTGCCCGAACGCCCGCTGTCGGGCAACGAGCCGGAAATGCGCGTACTGCAAGTCGATCTCGGCAGCCGCTTGCAGGAGCTGCTCACCAAGCTCGCCCCGGTGCAGCAGGAGATCCTCGCGCTGCGCATCATCGTCGGGCTGAGCGCGAACGAGACCGCGGAGACGCTCGGTATCTCCGCGGGCAATGTGCGCGTCACCCAGCATCGTGCGCTGAGCAAGCTCCGCGAAATGATCCAGGGCCAGGAATTCTGAGGCTCACCCCAGCCGGTACACGCGCGCCGCGGTGTGTTCGAACACCGCCAGCCGCTCCGGATCGCTGAGCGGGCCGGTGAGCGAAAGCGCGGCGTCCACCACGACCTCGTAGGCCGCGGCCAGTTCGCACACCGGCCAGTCACCGCCGAACATCACCCGCTGCGCGCCGAAGGCGGCGAACACGTGCCCGGCATAGCGGCGCAGGTGCCCCACCTGCCATTCGTGCCAATCGGCCTCGGTGACCAGCCCGGACAATTTGCAGTGCGCGTTCTCGTGCGCGGCCAGCCCGGCCACGCCATCCGCCCACGGCTGCAACTCCCCCGCCGCGATCCGGGGCTTCGCCGCGTGGTCGAGCACCAGGGTCAGCTCCGGCAGCCGATGCGCCACCTGCCGGGCGGCGACGAGCTGCGCCGGAGCGGCGAGCAGGTCGTAGACCAGCCCGGCGGCCCCGACCGCGGCCAGCCCACGCAGGACTTCGGGCCGTAGCAGCCATTCCGGGTCCGGCTCGTTCTCCACCTGGTGGCGGATGCCGACGAGCGGGCCGAGTTCGCGCAGCCGCGCGAGCCGGTCGGCGATGTCCGGCGCGATCAGGTCCAACCAGCCGACGACGCCCGCGACGAGTGGCTCCGCCGCCGCGACAGCCAGGAACTCCTCCGTCTCGGCCTCGTCCGGAACCGTCTGTACGAGGACCGTCGCGTGCACCCCGGCGGCCGTGGTCACCCGGCGCAGATCGTCCACTGTGTACGGTTTGCGAATAGGGGCCATCAGGTCACCGGCCAGCCACGGGTACGCGCGGCGGGCCGGGTCCCACAGGTGGTGGTGCGCATCGATCACGGCCTGCCTCCAGCGGCCAGGACACCGGCTCGCACCAGGCCGGCGTCCACGAGGTCGTGCCACAGCCCGGCCGGGATCTTCGCGGCGGCCCGGCGGACGTTGAGCGCCACCTGGTCCGGCGCGTGTGCGCCGACGACGACGGACGTCACGGCCGGATGCGTCCGCGGCAGCGCGAGCGCCGCGTCCGGCAGCTCGACGCCGTGACGCGCGCAGACCTCCGCTATCTCCTGCGCTTCCACACCAGATCCACCGGAGCGGTGGCGTAATCGTAGATCCGGCCCGGTTCCGCGGTGGCCAGAATACCGGCGTTGAACGCCCCGCCTGCCACCACGCCGACGCCGCGTTCGAGGCACAGCGGCAGCAGCTCGTCCAGCGCCGGCTGATTGAGCAAGGTGTAGCGACCGGCCATGAGCACGTGATCGAGGTCGAACCGGCGCACGAACTCGCTCAGCATCGGTGCCTGGTTTATGCCCGCACCGATCGCCTGCACCACGCCCTGGTCCCGCAACTCCAGCAACGCCGGGAAGGCATCCTCGGCCGCTTCGGTGAAGTGGTCGTCGGGATCGTGCACGTAGACCAGGTCCACACGGTCGAGACCGAGCCGGGTCAGGCTGTCCGCCAGCGACCGCAGCACGCCGTCACGGCTGAAGTCCCAGCCGCGGCGGTAGGTCGCGGGCACGTCGAAGCCCTGGTCGTCACGTTCTCCCGGCTCGGCGGCCTGGGGTTCGAGCACCCGGCCGACCTTGGTAGACACCACGAACTCGTCTCGCGGGTACGCCGCCAGCGCGGCGCCGAGCCGCCGTTCGGACAACCCGAGCCCGTAGTGCGGGGCGGTGTCGAAGTAGCGGATGCCCTCGTCCCACGCCCGGCGAACGGTCGCTTCGGCCGTTTCGCCGGACATCGCGTGATAGAGGTTGCCCAGCTGCGCGCCGCCGAGTCCCAGCGGAGAAAGGTCCATGCTCACTCCCCCACCGGCGGTTCCCCTCCGGAGGCGGCGGTTCTGGCCGGGATGCGGTGCAGAGCCGGGCGACGAGTCATTGGTCCTCTTGACGAGTTACGTGGCACGCTGTGCGCAGTACACCGAAACATCCGAGGTCTCTGCAGGGAGGGGCGGTCACCGTGCCGGTCACCGATGCCGCGATCGACAAGATCAAGGAGATGATCGTCTCCGGCGAACTCGCCCCGGGTGACCGGCTGCCCAGAGAGGCCGAGCTGGCCCAGCGGCTTGGCCTCTCGCGCAGTTCGCTGCGCGAGGCGGTCAAGGCACTGTGCCTGATCCGGGTGCTGGACGTGCGTCAGGGCGACGGCACCTATGTGACCAGCCTGGAACCGGACGTGCTGCTCGACGCGCTGACCCTCGTGGTCGATTTCCACCGGGACGACACGGTACTGGACTTCCTCGCCGTGCGCCGGATCCTGGAGCCGGCCGCGACCGCGCTGGCGGCGCAGCACATGAGCGAGGCGGACATCGCCGAGCTGGGCACCCTGCTCGGCGAGCTGGGCCAAGCGCCGGGTGTGCCCGAACTGGTGGCCCATGACCTGCGGTTCCACCGCAAGATCGCGGAAGGTTCGGGCAATCCGGTGCTGTGTTCGCTGCTGGAGGGCCTCTCCGGGCCGACTGCGCGGGCTCGGATCTGGCGAGGGCTCACCCAGGAAGGGGCCGTGGCCAGGACACGGCAGCAGCACGTCGCGATCTACGAGGCGATCGCCTGCCGCGAGCCGGAGGTGGCACGGTCCTGGGCCACGGTGCACATCGCGGGCGTCGAGCAGTGGCTGCGCACCACCCTCACACCCGGCAAGTCCGCCGCCACGATCTCCTGAACGCGCGAAGGTCGGATGTTCACCGGAGCGCCGTCGGTCAGGTTTGCGGTTTTCCTCCGGCGTAACGGCTGATGATCAGCGCGATCAGGATGATGCCGCCGTAGATCGCCTTCAGCCACTCCGCGGGGACCTGCGCGATCCGCAGCAGGCTGTCCACCGACTGCAGCAGCAGGACCCCGGTCAGCGCGCCGACCAGGGTGCCCTTGCCGCCGTCTAGCGAAACCCCGCCGATCACGGCCGCGGCGAACACCTGCAGGATCAGCCCGTCGCCCTGATCCGCGCCGAGCGCCCCGACGTAGCCGGTGTAGGCCAGCCCGCCGAGTGCGGCCAGGATTCCGGCCACCACGAACACAAGCCAGGAGATCCGGTCGACCCGGATCCCCGCGGCACGCGCCGCCTCCGGGTTGCCGCCGATCGCGTACAGCGCCCGGCCCGTCCGGTGGTAGCGCAGACCGAGCCCGAACAGTGCGAACAGCGCCGCGGCCAGCCACACCGACATCGGCAGCCCGGCGAACGTGGTGGTCGCGAGGACGGTGAACGCGTCCAGCCGATCGAACAGAGTCTTGCCGCCGGTGGCGCCGATCTGCGTACCGCGCAGCACGGTGAGCATCGCCAGCGTCACGATGAACGCGTTGAGCTTCAGCTTCACGATCAGGAAACCGTTCACGAAGCCGATCAGCGCGCCGGCCGCCGGGATCGCGAGCAGCCCGAGCGCAGCAGGCCATCCGGTGCCGAAACCGGACGATGCGGCCGGGACCACCAGCATCGCGCCGATCGCCGGGGCGATGCCCATGGTCGATTCGAGCGACAGGTCGAACTTCCCGGTCAGCAGCACCAGGGACTCACCCAGCACCACCAGGGACAACGCGGCCGCCGCGGACAGGATACTCAGCACGTTGTCGAAGCTGAGGAACGTGTCGCTGATCAACCCGCCGATCACGAACACGACCACCAGCGCGGGCAGCAGCGCCAGCTCACGCAGCCACCTCACCTGCCGCCGCACGGACACCGCCGTCCGAGGGCTGGTCAGCACGTCAGTCATGGCGCCCGGCTCCTTCGATCCCGGCCACCAGGTCCCCATCCGACCAGCCGGCCCGATGCTCGGCCACGAGGGCGCCGCCGCGCAGCACCAGCACGCGGTCGGCCCGGCGCAGATCATCCAGCTCGTCGCTCACCAGCAGCACCGCCTTCCCCTCGGCCCGCACCCGGTCGACGACCGCGAGCAGCGCCTCCTTCGATTTCACGTCCACGCCCGCGGTGGGGTTGATCAGCACCACCACGCGTGGATCACGCTCCAGCGCACGGGCGAGCACGACCTTCTGCTGATTGCCACCGGACAGATCGGACACCGGTTGCTCCGGTCCGGTAGCGACGATGCCGTAGTCCGACAGCGCACGAGCGCCGCGCGCCCGGCGTGCCCTCGGCGTCGCGATCCCGCAGCGGCCCATCCGGTCGAGCACGGACAGCGTGGCGTTGTCCGTGATCGAATGGGCGAGCACGAGCCCTTGATGGTGCCGATCACGAGGCACACAGCCGATCCCTGCCTCCAAAGCTGCGGCGATATCGCCGGGTGGCAAGGGTTTTCCTTCCACCGCAACGGTTCCTGCTGTGGACGCCCGCAGCCCGTACACCGTCTCGGCGACCTGGTGCTTGCCGCTCGCGTTGCTGCCCGCCAGTCCGACCACCTCGCCGCGACGGACCCGTAAGGACACGTCGCGGAAGCCGTCGCCGGAAAGCGCGGTGACGGTGAGTACTTCCCCTGCGTCGGCGGCCGGCGGGGCGTGGGTGACGACGGCCGGGAGCCCGTCCTGTTCGCCGGTCATCGCGTCGACCAGTTCGGCCCGGCCGACCTTCCCGACCGGCGCGGTCAGCACGTGCCGGGCGTCGCGCAGCACGGTGACCGCCTGGCACACCTCGTAAACCTCGTGCAGGTGATGCGAAATGAACAGGAACGTGACCCCGCTCTGCTGCATCTGCCGCATACGCGCGAAGAGCCGCTCGATCGCCTGGCTGTCCAGCTGCGCGGTCGGCTCGTCGAGTACGATGAACCGCGCGCCACGGCTGAGCGCCCTGGCGATCTCCACGAACTGACGGTCCTCTATGGACAGTTCGCCTGCCGGGGCGTCCACGGCCACCCGCACGTCCCAGGAATCGAGCAGCTCGCGAGCCTGCCTGCGCAGCTTCTTCCAGCCGATCAACCCGCCGCGGGCCGGCCGGTTGAGGAACAGGTTCTCCGCGACGCTCAGCTGCGGCACCACCATAGCGTGCTGGTACACGCACGCCACGCGCGCCTGCCATGCGTCCTTTTTGGACAACGTCGGAGCAGGTTCACCGGCAAAGGAAACGCTGCCGCTGTCCGTTGCAGACAGTCCGGTGAGGATGGACACCAAAGTGGACTTGCCCGCCCCGTTCCGGCCGAGGAGGGCATGGGATTCGCCGGGTTGCACGGTGAGGCTGACGTCGTGCAGGGCGACCGTCGGCCCGTAACGCTTGCCGACGCCCACCGCTTGCACCACCGGCGCGCTCACAGGTTGTTACCCCAAAGCGCCCTGTCGTCCACATTGTCCTTGGTGACCACCGGCGCGGGCAGCTGATCTTCCAGAATTCCCGGACTGATCTCCACAATCTGCGAACCGTGGTCGGTCGGGCCGGGCTTGAACGTCTCGCCCGCCATCGCCTTCTTGAGCCAGTACATGCCGTACTCGGCGTACGCGTCGGCGGGCTGCGAAACGGTGGCGTCCAGGTCGCCGCTGCGGATCGCGGCCAGCTCTTGCGGGATGCCGTCGTTGCTGACCGTGACCACATGCCGCGGATCCCCGGCCGGGAAGAACAGATTCTTACGCTTGAGCGCCTGTTCGGCCGGGGCCAGGTAGACCCCACCGGCCTGCAGGTACACGCCTTTGATATCCGGATTCGCGGTGAGCAGACTGTCCAAACCGGACGAAGCCTTGTCCGCCTTCCACTCCGCGGGGATCTCCAGCACCTCGAGCGCCGGATACTTCTGCTTCATGCAGTCACGGAACGAGGCCGAGCGATCGCGGCCGTTGACGGAGGCGAGATCGCCCATGACCTGCACGACCTTGCCGCTCTTGATCCGCCGGCCGATCGCGTCGCAGGCATTGACGCCGTAGGCGCGATTGTCCGCGCGCACGACCATGGCCACCTTGCCGCCTTCGGGCGCGACGTCCACCGAAACCACCGGAACGCCCTTGTTGTCCGCCTGTTTCAACCCGGCCACCACGGCCGCGGAATCGACCGGCGTGACCACCAGCCCGCGGACACCCTCGGTCAGCAGCGTACCGATATCGGTGATCAGTTTGGCCGAATCGTTATCCGCGTTCACCGCCGGCAACGCGTCGAGCCCCTGCTGCTTCGCCATCCGCGGCACATAGTTGTGATAGGCCTGCCAGAACGGCGAGGTCAGCAGCGGCACCGTCACGCCGATCCGGCCACCGGTCCCGGATGTGGCCGTCTTGTCCTTTATGGACCCGCATCCGGCGAGCGCCAGCCCGCTCGCGGCCATCGCGGCAGCCAGCCGGATCACCTTCGTACGCACCGAATCCTCCTTGATGGGGCCAGGTCGAATCCGGTGACCAGGCCGCCGAGTTCCTTCACCGATCCGTCCACTCCGGACCATCCGGAAAGCGGAAACGGCGCAGAGTCGCGTCGTGCATCCGCGCGGAGAATCCGGGTGCGACGGGAGCCAGGTAGCGGCCGTCGCGCACGACGGCCGGGTCGGTGAAGTGCTCGTGCAGGTGGTCGACCCATTCGATGGCGCGGTCCTCGTCGTTCCCCGACACTGCCACGAAGTCCAGTAAGGACAGGTGCCGGACCAGCTCGCAGAGCCCGACCCCGCCCGCGTGCGGGCACACCGGCACACCGAACTTGGCCGCCAGCAGAAGGATCGCGAGGTTCTCGTTCACCCCGCCGACGCGCGCGGCGTCCAGCTGCAGCACCTTGATCGCGTCGGCCTGCAGTAGTTGTTTGAACACCACACGGTTCTGCACGTGCTCCCCGGTGGCAACGCGGATCGGCGCGAGCGCCTTCGCGATGGCGGCGTGCCCGAGTACGTCGTCGGGCGAAGTCGGCTCCTCGATCCAGTACGGGTCGAACGGCGCCAGCTCGGTCATCCACGAAACCGCGGTGGCCACGTCCCAACGCTGGTTCGCATCGACCGCGATGCCGACCTCCGGGCCGACCGTCTCGCGAACCAGCTTCATCCGCCGTACGTCGTCCTCAAGCCTGCCGCCGACCTTCAGCTTGATCATCCCGAAGCCGTCGGCCACAGCCTGCCGGGCCAGCCGCACCAGCTTCGCGTCGGAGTAGCCGAGCCAGCCGGGCGACGTGCTGTATGCGCGGTAGCCCTCGGCTTCCAGCTTCGCGATCCGTTCTGCCCGGCCCGGTTCCGCTTCACGGAGGATGTCCAGCGCCTCCTGCTCGGTGAGCGCATCGGACAGGTACCGGAAGTCGACCAGGGAGACCAGCTCTTCCGGAGTCATGCCCGCGGCAAACCGCCACACCGGCAGCTCCGCACGGCGAGCGGCCAGGTCCCACGCCGCGTTGACCACCGCACCGATCGCCATGTGCGCGACGCCTTTTTCCGGACCCAGCCAGCGAAATTGCGAATCACCGACGAGTTCGGCCGACAACGCTCCGAGCCCCTGCGCGTCCTCGGGCACCGCACGGCCGACGACGAGCGGGGCCAGAGCGCGGATGGCCGCGGCCTGAACGTCGTTGCCACGCCCGATCGTGAAGGCGAGCCCGTAGCCGTCCGGACCGTCGTCGGTGCGCAGTTCGACGTACGCGGCCGAGTAGTCCGGATCCGGGTTCATCGCGTCGGAACCGTCCAGCTCCCGCGAAGTCGGGAAGCGGATGTCGTGGACTTCCAGGCCCACGATCTTCGGCATGTCAGGCCCGCCGCAAGGTCAGCCGGCCGCGACCGTCGATCTCCGGCTCCGCGACGTCGCCGGCCGCCCCGAGGCGCTCGAACCGCACGGACGTATCCCCTCTCACTCCAGCTTCGCGATACATCCGATGTATAGCGGATCACCGTGCGGGAGATCCAGAGTTCTCGGCCTGCTGCCGGACAAATTGATCCGATCCCGAATGGCGGACCCGGCGCCATCCCCCGTTCAGCGGATTCGCGCTCCCCCACCCGCCCGATCCACTCACCCGCCGAGGTCGGCGAGATTCCCGTCGGCCAGCTGCTCGGCGGTCACGCTGATCCGCTCATCCACCAAACGCTGCAACGCATCCCCGTCGTCCCACTGGTTCACGTTCATCGCCGCGTGCACCACACCGTCGGAACCCAGCCAGAACGCGGTGAAGTCGTAGGCCGCCAGATCGCCTCGGACCACGAGCCGGTCGTTCTCCGGATCCGCGAGGCCACGGTATTCGCAGCCGATCGCCGGGCCGCCCTTGTCCGGCTCGTACTGATCGGTGAAGAAATACGGAGAGTCCAGGTACGGCTCGTTCTCGCCGAAGAGATTGCCCGCGACATGCGTACCCTGCCCACGCGCCGTCGCCCAGTGCTCGACGCGTACGCGGCGGCCGTAACGGGGATGGAAGTGCGAAGCGATGTCACCGACCGCGTACACATCAGGCGCCGCCGTACGCAGACCCGCGTCGACGCCCACCCCACCGTCGTCAGCGATTTCCAGGCCCGCCGCGTGCGCAAGATCGACCCGAGGGGCCGCGCCCACCGCGATCAGCACTACGTCGGCCGGTATCTCGTCACCGCTGATCAGCCGTACGCCGGTAGGCTCGGTGTCTCCGGTAATCGCAGCAACGCCCTCACCGAGCCGCCACTGCACACCGTGCTCGGTATGCAGATTCCGGAAGGCGCCCGCAACTTCGGCGCCGAGTACGTTCGCAAGCGGCAGCTTCTCCGGCGCCACGACAGTGACCTCGGCTCCCTGCGTACGCGCAGCCGCGGCCGCCTCGGTACCGATCCAGCCCGCGCCGACGATCACCACGCGCTGAGCCTGGGCGAAGGCGGCGCGCAGCTTCAACGAGTCATCGATCGTCCGAAGCGTGTACAGGCCGGGCAGATCGCCGCCGGGCACGTTCAGCTTCCGCGGCTGCGAACCCGTGGCCAGGACGAGCCTGTCGTACCGGTGCTCGCCGCCGGCATCGTCGAGGACGAGCCGCGCGCCCAGCTCCAGCCGCGTCGCGGCGACTCCGGACGACAGCTGGATGTCGTGCTCAGCGTAAAATCCTTCGGCACGCACCCAGTCGGGCTCGTCGGCGGCGCCGAGCAGCACCCCCTTCGACAGCGGCGGCAGCTCGTAGGGCCGGTGCGATTCCGCGCCGAGCAGCAGCACCTCGCCGCCGAATCCGCGCTCCCGTATCGCGGCCGCGGCGGATGCCCCCGCCAGGCCGGCTCCGATGACGACGATCTTCCGGAGTTCCGCCATGTCCGCTTGTCCCTCCTGGTGCCCGCACCTGCGCCCGGACGCTACTCCCGTCCCCGCTTCGCCACATCTCGCGCGAGCGCGGAATACCCGGCAGTAGGCAATTCGGGTGAACCGGCGTAAGAGCCCCCGGCACCCCCGGTCCCACCGCGGCACGAAGGACATGCGAAGCGGTGTGGATCGGAGGGCGAGGGCCGTGACTGGGCGGGACGAGCGGGACGAATGGTCGGTCGGCTGCCGGGATCTGGCGGGCAGGCGCCGGGATCTGACGGTATTCGTAGGTACGGACGACAAGATCGTGCTGGTCGCGCCACCCGGCGAGGCGGCGGTACTCGGCCCTCTTGAGGTCGGCAGGTTGCGGGCCGCGCTGCGGGACGCCGTGGTGACGATGGCCGCACCGGCACCACGCACCGGGAACCTGACACCTACCTCCGAGTAGGTGCGGCCCGGCAGACACCTGGCCACGACCACCTGCTTCACGACCGGCGCGACGGGCCTTTCCGGGAAGCGGCCCCACGGCGGAAACGACTCCTCCAGCCCACGAATACGCTTGCGCAGCGCGGCATTCTCAAGGCACCGCGGCGGAACCGGCACCGTCCGGTCACCCTCGGCGATGCGACGAACGGAACTCCCCGAACGGGGATCGCTAGGTTAGCCTTACCTCTGTGGCACAGACGATCGAGGACGCCCCGGCCCGGACCGAGCCGCGGTTGCACGCCGAAGAACTGACCCTGGCCTACGACGGGCGCACCGTCGCCGAATCGCTCGGCGTGGTGATCCCGGACAAGTCGTTCACGGTCATCGTCGGCCCCAACGCCTGCGGCAAGACCACGCTGCTGCGCGCGCTCTCGCGGATGCTCAAGCCCCGCAAGGGCTCGGTGTTCCTCGACGGCGAGGTGATCTCCAGCTACGGCGCGAAGGAAGTGGCCCGCCGGCTCGGGCTGCTGCCACAGAGTTCGGTCGCCCCGGACGGCATCACCGTGGCCGATCTGGTCTCCCGCGGCCGGTACCCGCACCAGAAGCTGCTGCGCCAGTGGTCCCGCGAGGACGCCGCGGTGGTCACCGAGTCCATGCGCGCCACCGGGGTGGCCGACCTCGCCGAACGCCTCGTCGACGAGCTGTCCGGCGGACAGCGCCAGCGCGTGTGGATGGCGATGGCGCTCGCCCAGCAGACCGAACTGCTGCTGCTCGACGAGCCGACCACGTACCTGGACATCGCGCACCAGATGGACATCCTCGACCTGTGCGCGGATCTGCACGCGAACCAGGGCCGCACCCTGGTCGCGGTGCTGCACGACCTCAACCACGCCGCCCGCTACGCCACCCACCTCATCGCCATGCGCGACGGCGAGGTGCTGGCCACCGGGACCCCCGCGGAAGTGGTGACGGAGGAGAACGTGGCCCGCATCTTCGAACTCCCGTGCCGGGTGATGGACTGCCCGGAGACCGGGACCCCGCTGGTCATCCCGAAGGCGGACCGGCGCGTGGCCTGACCCCCGGTCGGTGAAGGACCCCTTCACGGAATCTGGGTCCAGGGTTCCGGCAAAGTCGGCGTGAGGGGCCGTGCGCAGGCCGCGGAGGTCCGTGAAGGGGGCCCTTCACGGAATCTGGGTCCGTGAAGGGACCCTTCACAGCGCTCAGGATCTGCGGTTCATCACCGTCCGCCAGATGTCGGCGGGCAGCGTGGCGCCGGTGAGCTTCTCGCCGTTCGCGTCCACGAGTTTCCGGTCCTCGTCGGCGCCGACCCACACCGCGGTGGCCAGCCGAGACGTGTAGCCGACGGCCCAGGCGTCCTGGTTGTCCGACGATTCGGCGTACTGGAACTCGCCGGTACGCAGCGCCGCGGCGTGGCCATCGGACAGGGTGGAGGTCACCTGGCCGGCGATCCGGCGGCTGGTGTCCTGGTCCGGGGAGAACGCGGGCGTCGGATGGTCGTCGTGCTGCCACACCACCTCGCCGTTTTGGTTGAGAATCTTGTCCACCAGGTGCGGCGTCGCCCGCATACCGCCTGCCGCGAATGTCGCGTACGCACCGGCAACGTCGAGCAGTCGCAGCGGATAGCGCCCGACGGCGATGCCCGAGCCGATCAGGTAGCCGTCCTTCTCGCGCAAAGTCGGGTTCCCGTCCACGGACTCCGGAATGCCGGCGTCGCGGGTCGCGGCGCTCACCGCGTCCGGTCCGAGCCGCCGCGCGAGAGCGATGTAGGGCGTGTTCGCGGAAGACGCCATCGCCGTGCGCAACGTGCACTTCTGCGGGCACACCTTCGGGTAGGTGAAGTCCTCCCCGAAGAAGTTGATCTTTTCCGGCTCCGCGGCACGCTCGTCCGGCGAGGCGCCCGCGCGAAGCCCGGCAGCCAGCGTGAACGGGTAGAACGCCGAGCCGAGCGGACGCGGGGTGCTCGCGTAGTCGCGTACGCCGTGGTCGCCGCCGTCGTAGGCGCGCACCGCGCCATTCGACGGGTCCACGGACACCACGCCGCCGCGAAGCTCCTTCGGCTCGTTCTTCAGCCGGTTCTTCACCGCGGCGAGCGCAGCGGTCTGCGCACCCTGGTCAAGAGTCGTCTGCACGGTCAGATTCCCTTGCTGCAGGCGGGAAAGCGGAAAACCGTCCCGTTCCAGCTCGGCCAGCACCTGCTGTTTCACATGGTATTGGCCGTAACTCAGCCGCTCGCGGGTCTGGGCGGGAGGACGGATCTCCGCTCCCGGGTAGTTCATCGCGGACGCCTCGACGCCCCGCACATACCCGCGTGCGACAAGCTTGTCCCGCACGTAGGTCCAGCGCTTGGCGGCGTGCGCCTCGCCGGACGCCGCCGGGTCGTGCACCGAGGGCGACTGGATCATCCCGGCCAGGAAGGCCGCCTCGCTCCAGGTCATGCTGTCGTCGAGCGGGCGGCCGAAGAACGCGTTCATCGCCGCCGCGGGCCCGAACGTGTTGCGGCCGAAGGAGATGATGTTGACATAGCTCTCGAAGATCTTTTCCTTGCTCTGCTGCTGGGTGATCTTCGTGGCGAGCACCAGCTCCGCCAGTTTCCGGGCGATCGTCGCGTCCGCGTCGCCGGTGGACTTCTTGATGTACTGCTGGGTGATCCCGGAGCCGCCGCCGAAGCCGGTGAACAGCGCGCGGCCGATCCCGGTCGGGTCGAAGCCGGAATTCTCCCAGAACGTGGGGTCCTCGGTCGCCACGATCGCTTCGCGCAGTTTCTTCGGCACCTTGGCGTAGGGCACGAAGCGCCGGTCGCCGTCGCCGGGCAGGATGCGCAGCAGCGGGCTGCCGTCGGTGTACCGCAGGGTGACGGTCTTGTCCAGCGAGGACAGCACCTCCTGCGGGCTGCGGACGTCCATCAGCAGATAGGCCAGCCAGAACGCGATCATCGGCAGGCCCACGACCGCCCCTGCCACGCCGTAGCCGATCCGCCGGATCCGGCGCCACCGCCGCCGCCGGGGAGCCCGGTCGTTCTCGGCGGTCCGCGCACGCTCAGTCGAGATCTCCACAGGAGACATGACGATCGAACCGGTGAAAAGGTTCATCGGATCCGGTGGTCAATTCACGCGAGGAACGCTCTCAGTAACGAAGCGGTCCCGTCGACGTGGTCGGCCATCGCCTGCCGTGCGGCCCCCGAATCGCCGGCCAGTATCGCGTCGACGATCGCCTCGTGCTGCGCGTTGGAGTGCTCCAGGTTCGGTTCGAGCAGCGGGATGCGGTCGAGCAGCTGGTTGACCCGCGTGCGCGCGTCGGCGACCGCCGTGGTCAGCGAGCCGGACGCGGTGACCTCGGCGATCGCCAGATGCAGCCGGGAGTCCCGGCGCCGGTAGTCGCCGAGCCCGGCCGCCTCGGCCTCGGCGAGCGCGCCGGTGAGATGCTGCCGGTCGGCCGGGCTCAAGGTACGCGCGGCGGCCGCTTCCGCGGCACCGGTCTCCAGCACGTACCGCAGGCACAGCACGTCCTCGAACCCCGCGGCGTCGACGGCCCCCGTGGCCCGCGCGGCCGGCTCGGGCAGCACCTCGCTCACGAACGTGCCCCCGTACCGCCCGCGCCGCGACACCACATACCCCGCGTCGGCCAGCGCACGGATCGCCTCGCGCAGGGTGACGCGGCTCACCCCGAGCCGCTCGGCCAGCTCCCGCTCGGACGGCAGCCGCTCGCCCGCGCCGACCACGCCGAGCCGGATGGCCTGCAGCAACCGCTCGACCGTCTCCTCGAAGGCGTTCCCGGCGCGCACGGGCCGGAACAGCGCCTCGTTCGCACTCACCACCGAGGGTTCCACGCGACCGAGTCTAGGCCTCCCGGCCACCGTGGACCCGTCGCGAAGAACCTGCCACACGACGGCCGGGCTCAGCACTCGATGACGTTCACCGCCAGGCCACCACGGGCGGTCTCCTTGTACTTGACCGACATGTCCGCACCGGTCTCCCGCATCGTCTTGATCGCCTTGTCCAGCGTGACCACATGACTGCCGTCACCACGCAGCGCCATCCGGGCGGCGTGGATGGCCTTCGAGGCACCGACCGCGTTGCGTTCGATGCAGGGGATCTGCACCAGGCCGCCCACCGGATCGCAGGTCAGGCCCAGGTGGTGTTCGACCCCGATCTCGGCGGCGTTCTCCACCTGCGCGGGCGAGCCACCCAGCACCTCGGCCAGCCCGGCCGCGGCCATCGCCGAAGCCGAACCCACCTCGCCCTGGCAGCCGACCTCCGCGCCGGAGATCGAACCGGTCTGTTTCAGGATCGAGCCGAGCGCACCGGCGGTGAGCAGGAAGGTGACGATGCCGTAGTCCGAGGCGCCGGGGATGAACCGCTGGTAGTAGTGCAGGACCGCGGGGATGATCCCGGCCGCGCCGTTGGTCGGGGCGGTCACCACGCGCCCGCCCGCGGCGTTCTCCTCGTTCACCGCGAGCGCGTACAGGCTCACCCAATCCATGGCGTACAACGGATCGCCGGAGCCGTCTTCGGCGAGGAGCTTGTCGTGTAACGCTTTCGCCCGCCTCGGCACGCGAAGACCGCCGGGCAGCACGCCCTCGTGAGTGCAGCCGCTGTGCACGCACTCGGCCATCACCTGCCAGATCTCCAGCAGCCCGGTCCGGATCTCCTCCCGGGTACGCCAGGAAAGCTCGTTGCGCAGCATGATCTCGCTGACCGGCAGGCCGGTCTCCGCGCAGTGCGCCAGCAGATCCGCGCCGGTGCGGAACGGATACTGCACCGGCGTCGAGTCCTCGACGAACACCGTGTCGGTCTCGAACGATTCGTCCCGCACGAACCCGCCGCCCACCGAGTAATACGTGCGTTCACGCAGCAGCGCGCCGTCGGCGGCGAACGCGCGGAAGATCATTCCGTTCGGGTGCGCGGGCAGCGATTTCCGGCGGTGCATGGTGAGATCGGTGTCCTCGGTGAACACGACCTCCTGCCGTCCGCCGGCGAGCAGCCGCCCGGATTCGCGGATCGCGGCGACCTTCGCCGCCACGGTGTCCGTGTCGATCGCTTCCGGACGCTCCCCGGACAGCCCCAGCAGCACCGCCTTGTCGCTGCCGTGCCCGAACCCGGTCGCGCCGAGCGAGCCGAACAGGTCGGCCCGCACCCTGCTCACCCGGCCGAGGACGCCCTCGTCCGCGAGACCGTCCACAAAGGTCCGCGCGGCCCGCATCGGCCCGACGGTGTGCGAACTCGACGGGCCGATGCCGATGGAAAACAGGTCGAAGACGCTGATCGCCATTGATCCGCCCCTTCTCCTAGTTCCTCGCCAGTACGCTGCTGGCTTCTTGTGCTGCTGGTCCTTCGGCAGTGAGGTGGGCGAGGTTGTCCGGCAGCTCCTCGCCCCGATGCGCCTTGGTCTGGGCGTAGAGCCGCCCCGCGCGATACGACGAACGGACCAGAGGCCCGGCCATGACGCCGGGGAACCCGATCTCCTTCGCTGTCTCGGCGTGGGCGACGAACTCCTCGGGCTTGACCCACCTGTCCACCGGGTGGTGCCGGGGCGAGGGGCGCAGGTACTGGGTGATCGTGATGATCTCGCAGCCCGCCTCGAACAACTCCCGCAACGCCACACCGACCTCGTCCGGGGTCTCCCCCATCCCGAGGATCAGGTTCGACTTCGTCACCAGCCCCGCCGCACGCGCCCGCGTGATCACCTCCAGCGACCGCGCGTACCGGAACCCCGGACGGATCCGCTTGAAAATCCGCGGCACAGTCTCCACATTGTGCGCCAGCACCTCCGGCCCCGACCCGAAGACCTCGGCCAGCTGATCCGGGTCGGCGTTGAAATCCGGGATCAGCAACTCGACGCCGGTGCCGGGGTTCAAGGCGTGGATCAGCCGCACCGTCTCCGCGTACAGCCACGCACCGCCGTCGGCCAGATCGTCCCGCGCGACCCCGGTGATCGTCGAATACCGCAGTCCCATCGCCTGCACCGACTCGGCGACCTTCCGCGGCTCCGTACGATCCAGCGCCGCAGGTTTGCCGGTGTCGATCTGGCAGAAATCACACCGCCGCGTGCACTGATCCCCACCAATCAGAAACGTCGCCTCACGATCCTCCCAACACTCATAAATATTGGGACACCCCGCCTCCTCACACACCGTATGCAAACCCTCACGACGCACCAAACCCTTCAACTCCGAAAACTCCGGACCCATCCGCACCCGAGTCCGAATCCACGACGGCTTCCGCTCAATCGGCGTCTCACTGTTACGCACCTCAAGCCGCAACAACTTCCGCCCCTCCGGCTGGGCGGTCATCGCGGCAGGTCCGCGTACAGCGGGTGCTTCTTGGCCAGCAGCTCGACCCGGCCGCGCAGCGTCTGCCGCACGGACTCGTCGAAGTCCGCCTTCAGCGCCTCGGCGATCACATCCGCGACCTCGGCGAAGTCCTCGGTCCCGAAGCCGCGGGTGGCCAGCGCCGGGGTGCCGATGCGCAGGCCCGAGGTGACCATCGGCGGCCGCGGGTCGAACGGCACCGCGTTGCGGTTGACCGTGATGCCGACCGAGTGCAGCCGGTCCTCGGCCTGCTGTCCGTCCAATGCGGACTGGACCAGGTCGACCAGCACCAGGTGCACGTCCGTGCCGCCGGTGAGCACCCGCACGCCCGCTGCCGCGCAGTCCGGACGCGAGAGCCGATCGGCGAGCAGCCGCGAACCGGCCAGCGTGCGCTCCTGCCGTTCGCGGAACTCGTCGCTCGCGGCGATCTTCAGTGCCACCGCCTTGGCCGCGATCACGTGCTCCAGCGGCCCGCCCTGCTGACCGGGGAACACCGCCGAATTGATCTTCTTCGCCAGCGCCTCGCGGCACAGGATCAGGCCGCCCCGCGGACCGCCGAGCGTCTTGTGCGTGGTGGTCGTGACGATGTCCGCGTGCGGCACCGGCGAGGGGTGCAGCCCGGCGGCCACCAACCCGGCGAAGTGCGCCATGTCCACCATCAGCTTCGCGTCCACCAGGTCGGCGATCCGGCGGAACTCGGCGAAGTCCAGCTGCCGCGGGTAGGCCGACCAGCCGGCCACGATCAGCTTCGGCCGGTGCTCGACCGCCAGCCGCTCGATCTCCGCCAGATCGACTATCCCGGTCTCCTTGTCGACGTGGTAGGCGACCACGGTGTACAGCTTGCCGGAGAAATTGATCTTCATCCCGTGCGTGAGGTGCCCGCCGTGCGCGAGGTCGAGACCGAGGATGGTGTCGCCGGGCTTCAGCACGGCGAACATCGCCGCCGCGTTGGCCTGCGCGCCCGAATGCGGCTGCACGTTCGCGTGCTCCGCGCCGAACAGCGCCTTCGCCCGGTCGATCGCGAGCTGCTCGACCACGTCGACGTGCTCGCAGCCACCGTAGTAGCGACGGCCGGGGTAGCCCTCGGCGTACTTGTTGGTCAGTACCGAACCCTGCGCTTCGAGCACGCCGGCCGGCGCGAAGTTCTCCGAAGCGATCATTTCCAAAGTGGACTGCTGGCGATCCAGCTCGGCGGCGACCGCGGCGGCCACCTCGGGGTCCACTTCGGACAAGCGGGCGTCGAAGGTGGTCATCAGCTCTCCTGGGTGAACTCGGTGTAGGCGGCGGCGTCGAGCAGCTGCGGTACCTCGCCGGTCAGCCGCACCTTGACCAGCCAGCCCTCGGTGTAGGGGTCGGAGTTGACGATCTCCGGACTGTCCGCGGTGGTCTCGTTCACCTCGGTCACCTCGCCGCTGACCGGCGAGTACAGCTCGCTGACCGACTTCGTCGACTCGACCTCGCCGAACACCTCGCCCGCGGTGACCTGGGTCCCGGCCGCGGGCAGCTGCACGAACACGATGTCACCGAGCGACTCGGCGGCGAACGCGGTGATGCCCACCGTGGCCACCCCGTCGGCGACCGACAGCCACTCGTGTTCCTTGGTGTAGGACAGGTTTTCGGGGACGCTCATTTTTACTTTGGATCCTTTCGGCGCGGCGCGGCCGCTCCGTCGAGGGTGGCGGCAGGGCGGTGGCCGGGCTCTCCGGCTCGGGAGTAGAAGGGCAGGTCGACGACCTCGACCGGTTCGATTTTGCCGCGGATGTCGACGGACAGCCGGGTACCCGCCTCGGCGTACGCCCGATCGACGTACGCCATCGCGATCGGGTACCCGAGCGTCGGCGACAATGCTCCGCTGGTCACGGTGCCGATATCGGTCTCTTCGCTCAGCAGACGATATCCGTGCCGCGGTGCGCGCCGGCCGGCGCCACGCAGGCCGACGCGTACCCGGGGTACGTCCGCCTTCGCCAGCTCCGCCAGCGCTGCCCGGCCCACGAAGTCACCCGGCTTCTCGAACTTCACCACCCGGCCGAGCCCGGCCGCGAACGGGTTCAGCGCACGGCTGAGTTCGTTGCCGTACAACGGCATTCCCGCTTCGAGCCGAAGCGTGTCGCGACAGGCGAGCCCACACGGCACCAGCCCGTACGGCTCCCCCGCCTCGGCCAGGAGTCGCCACAACGCGGGCGCCTCCTCCGCGGCGACGAACAGCTCGAAGCCGTCCTCCCCGGTGTACCCGGTGCGGGCGAGCAATACCTCGTGCCCCTTCACCGTCGCGGGCACGCTCGCGTAGTACTTCAGCGCGCCGAGGTCCGCGTCGGTCACCGCGGCGAGCACGTCGACCGCCTTCGGACCCTGTACGGCGATCAGTGCGGTCGTCGCGGCACGGTTGTCCACCACAGCGTCGAAGCCCTGTACGCGCTCCGACAGCGCTTCGGCGACCACGTCGGCGTTCCCGGCGTTCGCCACGACCAGGTACTCCTCGTCGGCGAGCCGGTAGACCACCAAGTCGTCCAGCACGCCTCCCTCTGCGTCGCAGATCATCGTGTACCGCGCGCGCCCCGGCTTCACGCCGGACAGCTTGCCGACCAGCGCGTAGTCGAGCACGTCGGCCGCCTGCGCGCCGCAGACATGGATCTCGGCCATGTGCGACAGGTCGAACAGCCCCACCGCCTCGCGGACGGCCTTGTGCTCGGCCAGTTCGCTGGCGTAGCGAACCGGCATGGACCAGCCGGCGAAATCGGTGAACAGGGCGCCGAGGTCCTGATGGACTCCGTGCAGCGACGTCTCTTTCGACACGAACTCAGCCTTCGTAGGAGTTGAGGGGCGGGCAGGAGCAGACGAGGTTACGGTCCCCGCGGGCACCGTCGATCCGGCGCACCGGCGGCCAGTACTTCGTCCGGCGGGACACCCCAGAGGGGTATACGGCGAGTTCGCGGTCGTAATCCGCGGTCCATTCGCCGACCAGCGCCGCCGCGGTGTGCGGAGCGCCGCGCAGCGGGCTCGTCTCCGCGGTCCACCGGCCGGCCGCGACCTCGTCGATCTCGTGCCGGATGGCGATCATCGCCGCGCAGAACCGGTCGATCTCGGCCAGGTCCTCGCTCTCGGTCGGCTCGACCATCAGCGTCCCGGCCACAGGGAAGGACATGGTGGGCGCGTGGAAGCCGTAGTCGATCAGGCGCTTCGCGACGTCGTCGACGGTCACGCCGGTCTCCTTGGTGATCCCGCGCAGGTCGAGGATGCACTCGTGCGCGACCAGGCCGTCCTGCCCGGTGTAGAGCACCGGGTAGTGCGGCGAGAGCCGGGCGGCGACGTAGTTGGCCGCCAGCACCGCGACCTCGGTCGCCGCCGTCAGGCCCTTGGCGCCCATCATCCGTACGTACGCCCAGGAGATCGGCAGGATCGAGGCCGAGCCATAGGGCGCGCCGCTGATCGGGCCGACGCCGGTCTCCGGCCCCGCCTCGGCGAGCAGCGGGTGGTTGGGCAGGTGTGGAGCAAGGTGCGCGCGCACCGCGACCGGGCCGACGCCGGGGCCGCCACCGCCGTGCGGGATGCAGAACGTCTTGTGCAGGTTGAGGTGGGAGACGTCGCCGCCGAACTCGCCCGGCTTCGCCAGGCCCAGCAACGCGTTCAGGTTCGCCCCGTCCACGTACACCTGGCCACCGCCGTCGTGCACGATCTTCGCCAGCCGCTCGATACCGTGCTCGTACACCCCGTGCGTGGACGGGTAGGTGACCATGATCGCGGCCAGCGTGTCCCGGTGGGTGTCCACTTTGGCCTGCAGGTCGTCGAGGTCCACATCGCCCTCGGCGGTGCACTTGACCACGACCACGCGCATCCCGGCGAGCACTGCGGAAGCGGCGTTCGTGCCGTGCGCGGACGACGGGATCAGGCACACGTCACGCTCCGGCTGCCCGTTCGCGTGGTGATAACCGCGGATGGCGAGCAGCCCGGCCAGCTCGCCCTGGCTGCCCGCGTTCGGCTGCAGCGAGACCTGGTCGTAGCCGGTGACCTCGGCGAGCCAACCGGACAGCTGCCGGACCAGCTCGTGGTAACCCTCGGCGTCCCCGGCCGGGGCGAACGGGTGGATGCCGGCGAACTCGCGCCAGCTGATCGGCTCCATCTCGGTGGTGGCGTTGAGCTTCATCGTGCACGAGCCGAGCGGGATCATTCCCCGGTCCAACGCGAAGTCCTGGTCCGCGAGGCGGCGCAGGTAGCGCAGCATCGAGGTTTCCGAACGGTGCGTACTGAACACCTCGTGCGTCATGAAGCCACTGCGGCGGACGAGACCGCTCGGCAGCGCCTTCGCCGCTTCGTGCGCGCTGTCCACACCGAACGCGCGAAGCACCTTCGCCAGCGTTTCGGGCCGGGTCACCTCGTCGCAGGCGACGCGTACGTGGTCGGCATCGATGTGACCGAGGTTGATCCCCGCTTCGCGGGCAGCAGCGTGTACGTCGGCCGCGCGGCCGGGCACGCGCGCAACGACGGTGTCGAAGAACGTCTCGTGCACGACCTCGACTCCACCGGCACGTAACGCGTTCGCAAAACCGGCAGCCAGCTCGTGTACGCGCTCAGCGATGGACTTCAGCCCGTCCGGACCGTGGTAGACCGCGTACATCGCGGCCAGTACCGCGGGCAGCACCTGCGCGGTGCAGATGTTCGACGTCGCCTTCTCCCGGCGAATGTGCTGCTCACGAGTCTGCAACGCGAGCCGGTACGCCGGGTTGCCGTCGGCGTCCACCGAAACCCCGACGAGCCGGCCGGGCAGCGAGCGCTCCAAGCCGGACCGTACGGCGATGTACCCCGCGTGCGGGCCGCCGTAGCCGAGCGGCACGCCGAAGCGCTGCGTTGAGCCCACCGCGACGTCTGCGCCGAACTCGCCAGGCGCAGCTACCAGCGTGAGCGCCAGCAGGTCTGCAGCGACCGTGTACAGCGCGCCCGCCGCCTTCGCCGCTTCGGAGACCGCGTCGTAGAAGCCGCGCCCACGCAACACTCCGGAAGCGCCCGGGTACTGCGTGACGACGCCGAAGAACTCCTCAGGCAAGCCGGTAAGCAGATCTCGCACCTGCACCTCGATGCCCAGCGCCTCGGCCCGCGTACGCACGACAGCAATCGTCTGCGGCAGGCACTCCGCGTCGAGGACGACCACGTCGGACTTCGCCTTCGACGCCCGGCGCATCAGCGTGACCGCCTCGGCAACGGCGGTCGACTCGTCCAGCAGCGACGCGTTCGCCGTGGCCAGCCCGGTGAGGTCGGAGACCATCGTCTGGAAGTTCAGCAGCGCTTCGAGCCGGCCCTGCGAGATCTCCGGCTGGTACGGCGTGTACGCGGTGTACCAGGCCGGGTTCTCCAGCACGTTGCGGCGGACCACGCCGGGCGTGACGGTGTCGTAGTAGCCGAGACCGATCATCTGCGTCATCGGCCGGTTGCGGGCCGCGAGCGCGCGCAGCTCGGCGGTGGCCTCCTCCTCGGACGCGGCCGACGGCAGGTCCAGCTCACGGGTGACGCGGATGGCCGAGGGCACCGCCGCCTCGACGAGCGCGTCCAGGCTTCCGTAACCGCATTCGGCGAGCATCTTCGCCCGCTCGGCCTCGCCGGGGCCGATGTGGCGGGTGTCGAAGGAGGTGGAGGTGATGGGAGCTCCTCGGGACGGGCACCGGGCGCAGCGGTGCGCTGGGAACTCCCCCTCTGTCACGGGCACCTGAGAGTTTCACCGCGCTGGCACGGCTTTCACCTTGGGTGAGGCGCGGGTGCGCCTTCTTTCCAGAGTGGCCTCGCCGAAAGCGGTAGTGGGTACCTGAGAGATTCCGGGGAGTTTGCTCCTTCGGTGCCCCGTTCGGCAGCACTGCTGCCCGGGGGCTCTCCCGCTCCGGCTCGAACGGCCCGATATTGCGTTGTCCGGTCACTCTAGCTGCTGCTTCACAGGGCAGTCCAGCTCATCCGGGCTACGCCACACTCGCCCCACGAGGGGAACGTTCTGCGAAGCGGAGGTGTTCGAGATGCGCGACCACCTCGTGGTGTGCGCCAGACCTGTCTCGAGTCCGTGAAGGCCCCTTCACGGACCTCCGCGGTCGGCGCAGGGCACCTCACACCGACTTTGCCGACACCCTGGATCCGAAGGCTGTGAAGGGGCCCTTCACAGCCTTCGGGATCACAGCGGGGTGACGTACGCCCCGCTGATGCCTCCGTCCACGAGGAACTGCGAAGCAGTGATGAAGCTCGCGTCGTCACTGGCCAGGAACGCCACCGCGGCCGCGATCTCCTCAGGCTCCGCGAACCGCCCGAGCGGCACGTGCACCAGCCGCCGCGCCGCGCGTTCCGGGTCCTTCGCGAAGAGCTCCTTGAGCAGCGGCGTGTTCACCGGCCCCGGACACAGCGCGTTGACCCGAATGTTCTCCCGCGCGAACTGCACCCCCAGCTCACGCGTCATCGCGAGCACACCGCCCTTCGACGCGGTGTAGGAGATCTGCGACGTCGCCGCACCCATCACCGCGACGAACGAAGCGGTGTTCACGATCGAGCCCTTGCCCTGACGCTGCATGTGCGGCAGCGCCGCCTTACAGCACAGGTACACCGAGGTGAGATTGACGCGCTGCACCTTCTCCCACGCGTCGATGCCGGTGGTGAGGATGGAGTCGTCCTCGGGCGGCGAGATGCCCGCGTTGTTGAACGCCACGTCGACCGAGCCGAACTCGTCCACGGTGGCCTGGAACAGCGCGTCGACCTGTTCGGCGTCGGTCACGTCGGTGGCCACGAACCGGCCGCCCACCTCGTCGGCCGCGGCCTTGCCCGGCTCCGCGGCGAGGTCGGCGATCACCACCTTCGCCCCTTCACTCGCCAGCCGCCGGGCGGTGGCCAGGCCGATTCCGCTCGCCCCGCCGGTGATCACCACGACGCGGTTCTCGAAACGCTGCACCATCGGGTCATGCCCTTTCCGACTCAGGAGGTACTCAGGAAGTGCTCAGGAAAACGTTCTTGGTCTCGGTGAACGCCGCTGCGGCGTCCGGCCCCAGCTCACGACCCAGCCCGGACTGCTTGAAGCCACCGAACGGGGTCCAGTAGCGCACCGAGGAGTGCGAGTTGACCGACAGGTTGCCCGCCTCCACTCCGCGCGCCACGCGGAATGCGCGCCCGACGTCGCGGGTCCAGATCGAGCCGGACAGACCGTACTCCGTGTCGTTGGCCATGCGCACCGCTTCGTCCTCGTCGCCAAACCGCAGCACCGCGACGACCGGCCCGAAGATCTCATCGCGCGCGAGAGGGTCGGACAGCCCTGAAGGCGTCACGACGGTGGGCGCGAACCAGTAGCCCGGCCCCTCGGGCGCGCTGCCGCGGAACGCCACCGGCGCACTGTCGCCGACGTACGAGGACACCTTCGCGTGGTGCGCCGCGGAGATCAACGGCCCCATCTCAGTCGCCTCGGCGCCCGGATCGCCCACCACGACGCCGCGTACGGCGGGCTCGAGAAGCTCCATGAACCGGTCGTACACACTGTTCTGTACAAGGATCAGCGAACGCGCGCAGCAATCCTGTCCGGCGTTGTCGAATACCCCGTACGGAGCAGTCGCCGCAGCCTTCTCCAGATCCGCGTCGTCGAACACGACGTTGGCGTTCTTGCCACCCAGCTCCAGCGTTACCCGCTTCACCTGCGCCGCGCAGCCCGCCATGATCTGCTTGCCGACCTCGGTGGACCCGGTGAACACCACCTTCCGCACCACCGGATTCGTCACGAATCGCTGCCCCACCACGGATCCCTTGCCCGGCAGCACCTGGAAGACGTCGTCCGGGATACCCGCTTCCCGCGCCAGCTCGGCCAGCCGCATCGCGGTCAGCGGGGTCAGCTCGGCGGGCTTGAGCACCACTGTGTTGCCCGCCGCCAGCGCCGGCGCGAACCCCCACCCCGCGATCGGCATCGGGAAGTTCCACGGCACGATCACGCCGACCACCCCGAGCGGCTCGTGGAAGGTCACGTTCACCCCGCCGGGCACCGGGATCTGCTGTCCCAGCAACCGTTCCGGCGCCCCGGCGTAGTACTCCAGCACGTCCCGGACATTGCCGGCCTCCCAGCGGGCGTTGCCGATGGTGTGCCCGGAGTTCAGCACCTCCAGCCGCGCCAGATTCTCCCGATCGGCGTCCACCGCCGCCGCGAACCGCCGCAACAGCCGCGCCCGGTCCCCCGGAGCCACCGCCCGCCACGCCGGAAACGCGGCCCGCGCACGACCGATCGCCGCATCCGTCTCCTCGGCACTGGTGAGCGCAACCTGCCGCACGACCTCCTCGGTGGCCGGGTTGCGCACCTCACAAACCGCATTCCCACCCGCAGAAACGACCTCAGCTGCTGCCATCATTCACCTTCCCGAACCAGATGCCGGAACCATCTGTTCCGGTGTGCACGATGCGCCGGTCATCTGTTCTCGCACGCGGGATGCGACGATCATCTGTTCTCGTACACACGATGCCGCAACTATCCGGTCCGATAAGCACGATGCCCGAACCGTCTGTTCGGGCAAGCAGGATGCTGCCGTCATCTGCCCTGGCACCCAGGATGGGGCCGTCATCTACCCTCCCCCGCGGCGTTCACCAGTGCGGCGAACAGCCGTACGTCAGCGATGTCCTGTTCCGGATGCCACTGCACGCCAAGGACAAAGCCGCCGGGCAGCTCGGCCGCCTCGACGACGCCGTCCGCTGTGTGCCCGGCAGCGACCAACCCGTCGCCGAGCCGGTCGATGCCCTGATGGTGGTAACACCGCACTTTCGCCTCAGCGCCGAGAATCGCGGCAACCCGTGTACCGGCTTTCAGGGCCACGGTGTTCGTGCCGAAGGTCGCTCGCGCGGGTTGGTGCGCTGCGCTGCCAAGAGACTCCGGAAGATGCTGCGACAACGTGCCACCCAACGCGACATTGATCACCTGCAGCCCCCGGCACACACCCAGCACGGGCTTCCCCAACGCACGGGCCGCAGCGAACAATCCAGCCTCAAAGGCGTCGCGCTCGGGACGGATGTACGTCGACTGATGCGGCTGCTGCCCATAGCGGCCCGGGTCGACGTCTGCACCACCGGTAAGCACAAGACCGTCGACACGTGCGACAAGCTGCTCGTACGCACTGGACACCGGCGGCAGCAACACCGGGATGCCACCAGCAGCCACAACGCACTCGGCGTAAACGCGATGCAGCAAGGTGGCTTCGGTATCCCAGACGGCGAACTTCGCGGGCTCCGAGTAAGTCGTAAGACCGATGACAGGCGCCTCAGAGGCGTTCAAAACCACGGATGCGCTCCCAGTCCGTCACGGCGCTCTCGAAAGCTTCCAACTCCACGCGCGTGGCGTTGAGGTAATGGTCGACCACTTCGTCACCGAAGGCGTCCCGCGCGATACGGCTCCCGTCGAGTGCGACAGCGGCCTCCGAAAGCGTTGTCGGCACAACGGGGTTCCCAGACGTGTACGCGTTGCCGGTGAACTCGGGCTCCAGCTGAAGTTCGTTCTCGATCCCGTGAAGCCCCGCTGCAACGAGCGCGGCGACGGCGAGGTACGGGTTCACGTCCCCGCCCGGCACACGGTTCTCCACGCGCAACGACTCGCCGTGCCCGACGACGCGAAGCGCGCAAGTGCGATTGTCCCTACCCCACGCAATCGCCGTCGGCGCGAAGCTCCCGCGTACGAAGCGCTTGTAGGAGTTGATGTTCGGCGCGAAGAAGTAAGTCAGCTCACGCAACGCGGCCAGCTGTCCGGCGAGAAAGTGCTCCATCAACGACGAGAAGCCGTACGCACCGTCTCCGGACAGCACCGCTTCACCGGACTCCGAGCGAAGACTGAGGTGGATGTGGCAGGAGTTGCCCTCGCGCTCGTTGTACTTCGCCATGAAGGTGAGGCTCTTGCCCTCCTGCGCGGCGATCTCCTTCGCACCGTTCTTGTAGACACTGTGGTTGTCGCACGTCGCCAGCGCCTCGGTGTAGCGAAACGCGATCTCCTGCTGACCCGGGTTGCACTCGCCTTTGGCCGACTCGGGGTACAGGCCGGCGCCGGCCATGTCGTTGCGGATGCGACGTAGCAGCGGCTCGATGCGCGCAGTACCCAGCATCGAGTAGTCCACGTTGTACTGGTTGGCCGGCTTCAGGCCGTGATAGCGCTTGTCCCAGGCGCTCTCGTACGAGTCGTCGAAGACGATGAACTCCAGCTCCGTACCCGCGTACGCGACCAGACCACGCTCCGCGAGCCGGTCGAGCTGACGACGCAGGACCTGCCGCGGCGACACCGACACGGGCCCGCCCTGAACCCGCTCGACGTCTGCAAGTACCAGTGCGGTGCCCTCATGCCATGGGATCTCGCGCAGCGTGCTGAAGTCCGGACGCAGCACGAAGTCACCGTAGCCACGCTCCCAGGAGGAGATCTCGTAGCCGTCCACCGTGTTCATGTCGACGTCGACGGCCAGCAGGTAATTGCACGCTTCGGTGGCGTGGTCGACGACCTCGGCGAGGAAGTACTCGGCCGAACAGCGCTTGCCCTGAAGCCGGCCCTGCATGTCGGTGATCGCGACAAGCACCGTGTCGATCGTGCCCGCAGCCACCCGGTCCCGGAGCGCGTCCAGCGTGAGCAACCCTCGCCTGCCTGCCATCACACCGTCCCAAAGGTTCGGATGGGATCCTTTGCGGGTTCTTCCTACCGGCCGGTGCGCCTGTGGTCAATCCGGGCAAAGGTATGTTCTAGACCCATTCACGGGTGCCTGCTCTGTCCGGGATGCCCGGCTGAGAAAAATCTGTGAATCGGCCCGTTCCGGGACCAAACCGGCCGTCTCGTACGTTGGACCCGGCAAGAGAGGTGAGAGGGATGACAGAAGCATTCACACAGACCACGTTCAGCCAGCAGCCCGCGCGGCCGCAGTTCCCCACGCTGCCCACCGGGTGGCCGATCGGGTCCTACGAGTCCTACGAGCAGGCACAGCAGGCGGTCGACCACCTCGCCGGCGCCGATTTCCCGGTCACCGACGTGACCATCGTCGGCATCCAGCCGATGCTGGTGGAACGCATCGCCGGCCGGATGAGCTGGGGCAAGATGCTCGGCAGCGCGGCCGTGTCCGGTGCGGTGTTCGGCCTGTTCCTCGGGCTGGTGCTGAGCATGCTCAACCCGGGTGCCGGGCTGGTGCCGATCGTGCTCGGCCTCGTCGCGGGCATCGCGTTCAACCTGCTGTTCGGCGCGCTGGGCTACGCGGCCAACCGCAACAAGCGCGGCTTCGTCTCGCAAAGCCAGCTGGTCGCCCAGCGCTATGACGTGCTCTCCCAGCCCCGCAACGCCGAACGCGGCCGCCAGCTGCTGGCCGACCTCGCCGCCCGCTCGGCCTTCACGCACTGAGCCTTGACACCCGAGCCCTCACGCACCTGACGAGCGCGCCGGGGTACCGCCACCTGCGGACCCCGGCGGCCATCACTCGCCCTCAGGCCGACCGCGCGTGCTCCGGCCTACCCATCCCCGGCCGATCCGCGGCACAAAGCTCTCCTCACCCCTGCTGGAGTCCGCGACCAGTGACCCGCCGGCTGACATTCCCCGGAACCGCCCGATCACCAGGTGAGCGAAGAACCGGGGAAGCAGCCCCGACGCTGCTCCCCCGGCCCCACGCGGCGCTACCTCATCGGCGGCGCAGGTTGGGTCGGCGGTGCCGGAGTGCTTGATGTCTCCGGGCCGCTGTGTGGCGGCGTGCTTGCCGGCGGCTTGGGGATCGCTGCCACGAACGGAACTCCGCTCTCCTCACGGCAGTAGGCCCTGGTGCTGTTGTAGCCGTTCACGTTGCCGCGGCTGTCCTGTACACCTTCGACGATCTTCGGCCGTGGGAAGCGGTTGTCGGCGTCGCGCCGCATAGTGGTGCCGGTGTCCTGCTCGCAGCCGTACCGGGTGATCGTGAGCGGTCGGCCTTGGTCGTCGTACAAGTAGACGTCCTCAAGCGGCTTACCCGACGCGTCGAACGCGTACACGTTCCGCAGCTCTTCGTCGCCGAAGCGCAGCTGCTGGTTGCCGTAGTTGTCCGCCCCCGACGCGGCGTAGGACGTGGCGTCCGAGTAGTACGCGCCGTTGTTCGGGGAGATCCGGGAGACCGCCGCGCCGAAGCCGCCGACGATCCCGCCGACCACGAACGCCGAAACCGGCACCACGAACCACATCAACCGGCGGTCCTCCGGAGCGCGAGGGCCGGCCCACACGACCGCGGCCGCAGCCACCACCAGGAACGGCAACAGCGCGGCGGCGGTGGTGTGCCGCACCATGAGCAGCAGGCCGAACAGCACGAGCACCACCGCGCAGATCACCCACCACGCCGGTTTCAACGACCGGAGGTAGCCGGCCGCACGTTCCCCGCTGCCTTCCCGCCACTTCCGCAGCGCGTTCCGCAGGCCGGTCACCTCCGGCAGCTCCAGCACCGGCTGGATCCCGCGGCGCAGCAACGCCCACAGGCTCGCCACGAACACCGGCGCCAGCAGGAGCAGCCCGAGCAGCGCGTCCGGATCGATACGCACCGCCGCGGAGAAGGCCATCAGCGCCATCCCCGCCGTGACGAGCGCCATGCCCCACAAGGCGATCCGCGGCGCCAGCAACCCGGCGGGCGCCTTCTCCGGCACTGGAGTGGCCACCTCCGCATCCTTCGGCGCGGGCGGATATCCGCCCGCCACCCGCAGTTCAGCCGCGTAGCTCTCCGGCGTGCCGAGCCGCTCGACGAGCGCTTCGACCTGCGCTGACGCACCCAGCTCCACCTCTATCTCGGCCAGATGCGTCCGGACGTCCTCGAGGACCTCCTCGATCTCCGCCTCAGGCAGATCGCCGAGCGCGGTGCGGACCCTGGCCAGGTACACCCGCATGGCAGTGGGCTTTTCCGTACTCATCCTGCGCCTCCCCGTGTCTTCCCCGCTTCACGACCGGCGTTGCCCGATGCCGCGCAGGGCTTCCCCACCCGATCGGCGACACGAGCGGACTGCCACGGCTGTGCGCTCATTTCGCCTCCTTGAGCAGGTTTTCCATTGCCGAAGCGAAGCTCCGCCACGTACTCACCGATTCGGTGAGCCGTCGCCGCCCCGGCTCGTTCAAGCTGTAGTACTTGCGATGCGGGCCTTCTTCACTCGGCACGACGTACGACGTCAGCAGCCCCGCCTTGTACAGCCGCCGCAGGGTGCCGTACACGGATGCGTCGCCGACCTCCTCCAAGCCGGCGACACGAAGTCTTCGAAGCACGTCGTAGCCGTAGCCGTCGTCGTCCCGCAGCACCGCCAGCACAGCCAGGTCCAGCACTCCCTTGAGCAGCTGACTGATCTCCACGACACCTCCCGGTCTGACGCGTGGAACGGTACCACGCATAACGAAGTAGTGCGCACGGCGTTAGGCCAAGAGGCAGAGCAGCAGCGTGGACCTCGCGCGTCCGGCGCGAGCAGGGCATATCCATCGACCGGCCGACGAAAGTCGATCATCATGGGCCGCGAAGACTTCAACGCTCCGCGGAGTCGCGCACACAGCTCGTTGCGCGCGGACCGCAGGCGACCGGAGAGCAGCACCCCGGACCGCGCTGCGGTCAGCGGCGGCTGCCAGGTCTCCGCTGGCACTTCGGGCAGAAGTACGACGACCGGCTCATGAACGGCTCCCGGCGGATCGCGGTGCCGCAACGGTCACACGGCAATCCTTCCTGCCCATACGCGGCGAGCGAACGTTCGAAGTACCCCGACTGCCCATTCACGTTGACGTACAACGCATCGAAGGAGGTTCCGCCGACCTTGAGCGCAGCCGACATCACGTCGGTGGCGGCTTCGAGCACGGCGCGGCCCTGCACCGCAGTGAGCCGATCCGCTGGCCGGGCGCCGTGCAGCTTCGCCCGCCACAGGGCTTCATCCGCGTAGATGTTGCCGATCCCGGAGACCAGCGTCTGGTCCAGCAGCGCCCGCTTGATCTCGGTCCGGCGGGAACGCAGCGCGCGCACCGCGGCGACCGGGTCGAACCGCGGATCCATCGGGTCGCGGCCGATGTGCGCGATGGTGCCCGGGAGCGTCTCCCCCTCGACCTCGACGAGGTCGTCGAGCGCCAGCCCACCGAACGTGCGCTGGTCGACGAACCGCAACTCCGGTCCGCCGTCGGCGAACCGGACCCGCACCCGCAGGTGCTTCTCGTCCGGCACCTCGCCGGGCTGCACCAGCATCTGGCCGCTCATGCCCAGATGCGCGAGCACCGCCTCGCCGTGGGACAGCTCCAGCCACAGGTACTTGCCCCGCCGCCGCGCGGCGGCGATCGTCACCCCGGCCAGCCGTCCGGTGAAGTCGGCCGCGCCGAGGGCGTGCCTGCGGATGGCGCGCTCGTGCCGCACCTCGACCGAGGAAACGGTGCGACCGGCCACATGAGCCTGCAAACCGGCACGGACGGTCTCGACCTCGGGTAGTTCGGGCATGGCGTGCATTCTGCCCACCGGCCCCGACAGTTCCGGCACCAGTGCCCCGCGAGTCACTTTCCCGCCGCCAAGTCCGTGAAGGGCCCCTTCACGGAATCAGAGTCCGTCAAGGGCCCCTTCACAGCCTTGGCCCCGGAAAGCCCGGGTATGCGAAAACGGGGCCGGCTGGCGCAGTGCCGGCAGGCCCCGTTCGCAGAGATCTCTCAGCTCTCGGTGGAGGTGTCCTCGTCGCCGGTGCCGAGTTCTTCGGACAGCGCGCGCCAGGCGGTCTCGGCCGCCTTCTGCTCGGCTTCCTTCTTCGTGGTGCCGGCCCCCCCGCCGAGCGGGCGGCCGCCGACGTACACCGTGGCGGTGAACTCCTTGCGGTGGTCCGGCCCGGTGTCCTCGACGCGGTACTCGGGCACGCCGAGCCCCGCGGAGGCGGTCAGCTCCTGCAGGCTGGTCTTCCAGTCGAGACCGGCACCCCGCAGCGGAGCCTCGGCCAGCAGGCCGTCGAACAAGTGGTGCACGAGCTTGCGCGCGATCTCGATGCCGTGCGCGAGGTAGACCGCACCGATCACGGCTTCGAGACCGTCGGCGAGAATGCTCGCCTTGTCCCGTCCGCCGGTGAGTTCCTCGCCCTTGCCGAGCAGCAGGTGCGCACCGAGCCCACCCTCGCCGAGTCCTCGCGCGACCCCGGCCAGCGCGTGCATGTTGACCACGCTGGCCCGCAGTTTCGCGAGCTGCCCCTCGGGCAGATCGGGATGGGTGGTGTAGAGATGATCGGTCACGACCAGGCCGAGCACCGCGTCGCCGAGAAACTCCAGCCGCTCGTTCGGCGGCAGCCCGCCGTTCTCGTACGCGTACGAGCGATGGGTCAGCGACAGGCGAAGCAGCTCGGGGTCGAGTACGGCCCCGAGCGCCTCGAGCAAGGGTGCGGGATCCGGCGCCGGTCCTCCGACGGGCTTACCCCCCATGACAGCCTGCCCGTCAGGCGGGTTCGACGACCTGGCGGCCGTTGTGCTGGCCGCAAGCCGGGCACGCGATGTGCTGGAGCTTGGGCTGCCGGCAGGCGCGGTTGGAGCAGGGCACCAGCTGAACCGGAGCCGCCTTCCACTGGCTGCGGCGGGAGCGCGTGTTGGATCGCGACATCTTCCGCTTCGGGACGGCCACGAGTAGATCTCCTTCAAACGGTCTGCTCGCGCTCGCGAGCGAACTGACTTCTCCCGGATCGAGCTGGACGCTCGTCAGGCTTGCTCTCCGGAGCCGTGCGCAGGCTTTCCGCCCGCGTTCCCGTCGATACGATCGACGAGCGCGGCCCACCGAGGATCTATCTTCTCATGCCCGTGTCCGGGCTCGAGATCGGCCCACTTGACGCCGCATTCCGAGCACAGCCCGGCGCAGTCCTCGCGGCACAGCGGGGCCAGCGGCAGCGCCAGCACGACCGCGTCGCGCACCGTCGGCTCGAGGTCGATCCGGTCGTCGACCAGCCGGGGGATCTCGTCCTCCTCGGTGGTCTCCTCGGTCGCCGAGCCGGGGTAGGCGAACAGCTCGGTCAGCTCGACCTCGACGTCCTCGGTCACCGGGTCGAGGCAGCGGGAGCACTCGCCGGTCGCGGCGGCCTGCGCGGTGCCGCTCACCAGCACGCCTTCGACCACGGATTCGAGCAGCAGGTCCAGCTCGACCGGGGTGCCGGCGGGGATCTCGAGCACGCCGGGCACGCCCAGCGCGGTCTCGACCGGCGCGGAACGGCGAAGCTCACGGCTCAGCCCCGCGTGCCGGCCGAGCTCACGGGTGTCGATCACCCACGGGCTGCGGTCGTCGAGCTGCGCAGGGCGGGGGGTGCGATCAGGGTTCTCGGACATCACGCCCAAGAATACGCAGGGCGCCTGCGCGGACGGCCTCAGACCTGGTAGTCGTACAGCGTCGGGCGCGAGCCGCCACCGACGTTGCCGGGGGCGCGCAGGTGGTTGCGGCCGGAATCGACGGTACGCAGCGTGGTCGCGAGCAGCTCCGAGAACTCGGCCAGCTTGCCGTCCACGTAAGCGTCGCAGTCGACGCGCTGGCGGTCGGCTTCGGCGTGTGCCTCGTCCACGATGCGCGCGGACTCGGCGTGCGCGGCCTGGACGACCTCGGTCTGCGAAACGAGCCGGGCCTGCTCGGCGCGGCCATCCTCGATCGCACGGTCGTAGGCGTCGCGGCCGGCCTGGATCATCCGCTCGGACTCGGCACGGGAGCGCTCGGTGAGGTTCTGGTACTCGGCCTGCCCACCGGCGACCATGCGCTCGGCTTCGTTGTGCGCGTCGGCGAGCATCTGCTCGGCACGGGCACGGGCGTCGGCGAGAATCTGCTCCGCTTCCGACGTCGCGTCGGAGACGGTGCGCTCGGCCTCCTCGTTCGCGCCGGCGACGGTCTCACCGGCCTCCTTGCGCGCGGCGTGCAGCAGGTCGTCGCGCTTGTCGAGCACGTCCTGCGCGTCGTCCACTTCGCCGGGAAACGCGTCGCGCACGTCGTCGAGCAGCTCGAGGACATCACCCCGGGGCACCACACAGCTGGACGTCATGGGCACCCCGCGGGCCTCTTCGACGATCGTGACGAGCTCGTCGAGCGCCTCGAAAACCCGGTACACGGCCACTCCCTCAAGCAGATATCCCCGTTCGCTGCGGTCCAGTCTGCCCGCTTCGCAGCCTGAACCGGTGAACGCACACTCGATCGGGCGTGTCCTTTTCCCCGGTGACCGGTGCCGTCCCGCCGCGGGCGCGATGGCACCGGCCGTACGCAGGTCAGGCGGTGCCGTCAAGCTTCTCGAAGGCGACGTAGCCGTACGGGGTACAGGCGCCCTTGCCGGAGATCACGCGGCCCTTGCCGCCTTGCCGGCGCCACCGTCGATGTCGATCACCTGGAAGGAGGCGTAGTGGTCACCGGTGTAGAAGTACTCGCCGCCCTCCCCGGTCACGATCCGGCGGGTGCCGCGGTTGCTCGCGCCCGGCGTGGGCACCGTGTACTCGTGGTAGTAGCTCGAAGCGCAGGACGGCAGGATGCCTTCGCGGTTGGTGAACACAACCCCGTCATTCTTGGGGTACGGGTACGGCCCGCCCTTGAGGATCAGCTGGTAGGTGTCGGTGGCCTGGGCGGGCAGCGAGGACAGCGCCACGTGCTTGAACCCGGAGAGGTCACCACAGGAGTTCTGCGCCGGGGAGGCCTGCACGGCGGGTGCGGCCACCGGGGCGAGCGGTGCGGCCTCCGCGGCCGAACCGAACCCCAGGAACGCGACCATCAATGTGAACAGGACACCGGCTATACGCGATCGATGGTTGGTCATTTTCGGACCGTAACCCGCGGCTATGGTCGCGAGGATGCCATGAGGTGAACAGTGTCCGGCGACGCGCGAAGTTCCGACGAAGGTAGGAGTCCGTTCGGGCTAACCCGCGTACGGCGACGTCTCCGACAATGCGCAGAGCGGGCGTTTCAGTCCTTCTTCGCGAACACCGCGGTCAACCGCTCGTACACCACCGGCGGCACGAGCTTCTCGATGTCACCGCCGAGCGCTGCGATCTCCTTGACGAGCGAGCTGGACACGAAGCCGTACGCGGGGTTGTTCGCCATCAGTAGCGTTTCCAGTCCGGTCAGTTCCCGGTTCATCTGGGCCATCTGCAGCTCGTAGTCGAAGTCGCTCACCGACCGCAGGCCCTTCGCCACGGCTGCGATGTCGTTGTCGCGGCAGTAGTCCACCAACAGGCCGTGCCACGAATCGACGCGTACGTTGGGCAGCTTCGCGGTGATCTCCCGCAGCATCTCCATGCGTTCTTCGACGCTGAAGAGGCCCTTCTTGCTCTTGTTCACCCCCACTGCCACCACGACTTCGTCAAAGAGGGCCGAGGCCCGCTCGATGATGTCGAGGTGCCCGTTGGTGGCCGGATCGTAGGAACCGGGGCATACCGCGCGACGCATGCGCGGACGCTACCAAGCCGCGACGGTCCACGTGCATCTCGTGACGACTGCGTCACACCGTCGATGAACGGTGGTACTCAGCCCAGTAGAGCGCCGTGTCGCCGTACCGCTTGTCGCGCGTCGGTACGAACGCGTCGGGCCATGTCGGCGCTCCGTCCCGCGACGCGCGCTCGATCACCGCAAGCCCACCGTCGACAAGCCAGCTGTTGTCGTGGAGCGCGGCGAGCACCATGCCGAGCGCTGCTGGGTCGACCGCGTACGGCGGGTCTGCGAGGACGAGATCGAACTCCACCGTCGCCGGACCCGCGACTACCGTCTCCACCTGCCCGGCACGGACGGTGCCCCCGAGCCGTAGATCCGCGACGTTGCCGCGAAGCACGTCGACAGCCCGACGGTCGGCCTCGACGAACCACGCCTCCGCAGCGCCGCGCGAGAGCGCTTCGAGACCGAGCGCGCCGGACCCGGCGTACAGGTCGAGCACCCGTGCGCCGTCCAGCTCACCAGCTACTTCGAGGGCGTTGAAGAGCGCTTCGCGCACCCGCTCGGAGGTGGGGCGCGTACCCTTCGGCGGCACTTTCAGCCGCCGGCCCCCTGCGATGCCCGCCACGATCCTCGTCACCTCGCCATCTTCGCCGAGTCCTGTGATGTGTCTTTCGGCAGTACTTGCTGAAGCACTCGCACGTGGGCGCGTAAAGTCTTCCTTCGCCCTCCAGAGGCGACCGAGCTGTTTAGGAGCGTTTGCGTGTCGGAACCGCGGGTGAGACGGGCGGAGATCGCCGTCGAGCAGGCCCACGTCGACCGGGTCTACACGCGGCTGGCGGAGCTGCGCGTCCAGGCCGAAGCGATGCGGGCCAAAGGGTACGAACTCGGGCAGGGCGCACAGCGCGAGGCGATCTTCGAACAGGCGTCCATGCTCTTCGAGCGGGACATGATGGTCTACCACGCCAACCAGACCCTGCAGACGCTCGACGCGGAGTACGAGGGCCTGGTGTTCGGCCGTCTCGATCATCGTGACCACGAGCGGATCTACGTGGGCCGGCTGGGCATCCGCGACACCGAGTTCGACAACCTCGTCACCGACTGGCGCGCGCCCGCCGCCGCGGCCTTCTACCAGGCCACCGCCGAAGAGCCGATGGACGTGGTGCGCCGCCGCGTGATCCGCTGCTCCGGCCAGAACGTGCTCGACGTGGACGACGACGTGCTGATCGCCGACGAAGTCCCCGAAGAGATGCAGATCGTCGGCGAAGGCGCGTTGATGGCCGCGCTCGGCCGCGCTCGCGGCGAGAAGATGCGCGACATCGTGGCCACGATCCAGAAGGAACAGGACGAGGTCATCCGCGCGCCGTGGCGGGGCGTCACGGAGATCACCGGCGGCCCGGGGACCGGCAAGACCGCCGTCGCGTTGCACCGCGCCGCGTACCTGCTGTACCGGCACCGACGTCAGCTTGGTGGCGCAGGCGTTCTGGTGATCGGGCCGTCCGGCGTTTTCACCACGTACATCTCCCGTGTGCTGCCGTCGATGGGCGAGACGAACGTGGAGCTGCGCGCGCTCGGCGAAGTACTCGACGGTCTTGAAGCCACCCGGCAGGACACCTCCGCGCTGGCAGCGATCAAGGGCTCGCTGCGGATACGAAAGGTGCTGCTGCGCGCGCTGCGGGACACGCCGCCGGAGGCGCCCGCTGAGCTACGCGTCGTTTACCGCGGCGAGGTCCTCAAACTCGCCGGACGTGAGCTGGAGAAGGTGCGACGCAAGGCGCACACGCAAGGCGCGCCGCCGAACCGTTCCCGCGTACGGGTAGCCGAGCTGCTGCTGGGCGCGCTCGCGGACAAGGCCGAGGAGTACGCGAAGGCGGACGGCAAGGAGCTCGACCGCGCGGAGCTGATCAACGACCTGGGCGAGCGGATCGACTTCCACCGGTTCCTGGTCGTGTGGTGGCCGGTGCTGTACCCCGCGCAGGTGCTGAAGTGGCTCGGCGACGAGAAGCGGCTCGCCTCGGCCGCGAAGGGCGTGCTGAGCCGCGCCGAGATCAGCCTGCTGGCGGCAGACTTCGCGGACCGCTCGCGTGGCTGGTCCGTGGCCGACGTGGCCTTGCTCGACGAGCTGCGCGTACTGGTCGGCCCGGAGCCGAAGCGTCGCCGTAGGCAGACCGTGGTCGAGGTCGCGCCGGACCGCGTCGGTGGTGGCGCCCCGCACCGCCCGGAACACTACGACGAGTACTCGCATGTGGTCGTGGACGAATCGCAGGACCTGTCGCCGATGCAGTGGCGGATGGTCGGCCGTCGCGGCAAGTACGCGAGCTGGACCGTGGTCGGCGACCCGGTGCAGAGTTCGTGGCCGGATCCGGCCGAAGCGGCGCAGGCGAGAGACCAGGCCTTCGGGCTGAAGACCACCCGGCGCCGCTTCACACTGCGCACGAACTACCGCAACTCGGCGGAGATCTTCGATCTCGCCGCGAAGGTGGTCACCGGGCACGCGCAGGCGGACGAGCTGCCTGTCGCAGTGCGCACCACCGGCATCGTGCCCGAAGTACAGCCGGTCGAAGCCACCTCGATGGCCACCGCCACGCAGGCGGCGGTGAAGGAGCTGCTCGGCACCGTCGAGGGCACTGTGGGCGTGATCACCGCGATGGACCGCGTCGAGGAGGTTGCCCACTGGCTGGACGGGCAGACCGACGAACGCCTGAAGGTCGTCGGCAGCCTCGACTCGAAGGGCCTGGAGTACGATGCGGTCGTACTCATGGAGCCGATGGACCTGGTCACCGAGTCCTCGACCGGACGCCGGGTGCTGTACGTCGCGTTGACGCGCGCCACGCAGCACCTGATCGTGCTCGCTTCGGACCCTGACTGGCTCCCACAGCGTTGAACGCACCTTCGCGCGGGAAGGGAATCGCCGTCCCGCGCGTTGCTGCTGTACGTGACTTCGCTGCCTGACGTCCCGCTGTCCGTACTCGACCTGTCCCCTGTCTCGGAGGGGAACGGGGTCGGCGACGCGCTGCGCAACACCATCGACCTCGCCCGGCACGCCGAACGGCTCGGCTATCACCGCTACTGGCTTGCCGAGCACCACAACATGCCGGGCATCGCCAGCTCGGCCACAGTGGTGCTGATCGGGCGCGTGGCCGATGCCACGGAGACCATTCGCGTCGGCTCCGGCGGCGTCATGCTGCCCAACCACGCGCCGCTCATCGTCGCCGAGCAGTTCGGCACGTTGGAGGCGTTCCACCCGGGCCGCATCGACCTGGGTCTCGGCCGCGCGCCGGGGACAGACCAGCGTACGGCGCTGGCCCTGCGTGGACCCGGTGGGCTGTCCGCGGACAACTTCCCCGAGCAGCTGATGGAGCTGATCAGCTACTTCGAACACGACGCGGCGCGCGGCGTCAACGCCGTGACGGCGGAGGGGAACAAGCCGCCGGTGTGGCTGCTCGGCTCGTCCGGCTTCAGCGCGCAACTCGCCGGACGGCTAGGGCTACCGTTCTCCTTCGCACACCACTTCGCCGCCGAGAACACGCTGCCTGCCGTGAAGCTCTACCGAGAGAACTTCCGTCCGTCTGAGGTTCTTTCGGAGCCGTACGTGATGCTCGGCGTCTCCGTGGTCGCCGCGGAAACCGACGAGCGCGCGAAGTTCCTCGCCGGCCCGAGCGGCCTCACCTTCCTGAGCCTGCGCCGTGGGCGCCCGATCGCACTGCCCACACCGGAAGAGGCCGCGAAGTACCCGTACACGGACATGGACCGCGCATTCCTCGCGCAGCGCTTCGGCTCGGGGATCATCGGTTCGCCGGAAACCGTGCGGAAGGGCTTGGAGCAGCTGCTCACCGATACGGACGCGAACGAGCTGATGGTCACCACCATGGTCCACGGGCACCAGGACCGCGTGCGCTCCTACGAGATCATCGCGGACCTCAAGAACTGACGCCGTTTCCGCCTGGCCCGGCCAGGACGTGCGGTGGTCCCGCCAGGGGGCGGGGCCGCCGCTCGTGCTCTGCGTACGTGCTCTGCCGCTGGTGTTGGGCCGCTAGTGCTCTGCAATGCCTGCCCTGCCGTTGGTGTTGCGCCGCTCGTGTTGGGCCGCTCGTGTTTGCCACGGCGAAGCCGAGACAGCCAGAGCCCACCCACCGAACTGCCTTCGCCTCTAAACGGCAACCACCGCGCACAACTCCACTTTCGCCGCTCAAAGGCGAGCCCCCGGCCCAATCCCGGCCGTCGCCATTCAGCGACAACTCCGACGCCCGATTCAGCAGCCACCCCAACGGCAACCGGCCCTCAACGCTGCGACGCGACAGCAACGTCAATGCTCAACGTTGCCGCCCAACGGCGACATCGGCCCTCGGCGTTGACATGCAACAACGACGCCAACCTCCAACGTTGCCGCCCAACGGCAATGCCGGGTCCCCGACCCAACCCTCACCCCCTCGCAGGGCGATGTCCAGAACACCGCCCGTCGCCACGCAAGGGCAACCGCAGGCACCGGCCCTCAGCCTCGCCACTTGTCGCCACATCCCCAGCGTCAAGCCTTGGCTCACCGCCGCCTGCGACCCCTCTGACCTGCTTCGCACGGCCCGGCCTAAACCCCAGCCGACGCCTGGGCGTCCACCCGGCACTCGATCAACCGAGCACCCCGGAGAGCTGGAAATGAATGCACAAAGGACCCTGGCCGGGCTCTGCGTACTGGCCGCAGGCGGCATCCTGGCCGGCTGCACAGCAGCCGAGAGCGCCACGCCCGCCGTCCGGGCAGTGGCCGAACGAGCGGTCACCCAGTCGCCAGTTCCCACGACGCCACCTGGCCCGCCCACACCGTGCACTATCACCGACGGCGCCTGCGCCGACCTCTCCGAACGCAAAGCGTGGCTGCTCGGCAACGGACCTCTGTGACCGGTCCGCCCCATCGCACCCAGATCATCCACAGCCTACGCACCACAGAAC
The DNA here is from genome assembly GCF_002564045.1 of Amycolatopsis sulphurea. Classification (NCBI taxonomy): domain Bacteria; kingdom Bacillati; phylum Actinomycetota; class Actinomycetes; order Pseudonocardiales; family Pseudonocardiaceae; genus Amycolatopsis; species Amycolatopsis sulphurea. Next base: position 594,483 of record NZ_PDJK01000002.1, read on the forward strand.
GACACCTCGCAACCGTCGCCACCAAACGGCGAATCCCCCACTCAGCCAGCCCAACACCGCCCCCTTCGTTCACCGTCCCCCACCAAGCGACCGAACCGGAACTCCGCAACGCCAACGTGGCCAGCATGTCTCGCCGCCAAACGGCAACAGCCGCCAACGGCTGACCATCAACCCACTCTGGACCAGTCCGTCGCCGTTTTTCGGCAACGATCCGAGCAACCCACCGACCGGGCCGATCGGCACCTGTCGGTGGGTTGCCACCACGAGGCGACGGCGTCATCGCCGCCATCGGAGAACGACCGGTCCATCGTTCGGGAGAACTGGCGGCAGCACAAGCAGCCCGGATCGCCAGTCAGGATTCGCCGCCGATCGGCGAAACGAGTGCATCGCAGGCCCACCCCTGGGGAATCGACGAGGCTTCCCAGCGGCACACCCAGTCCGATCGCCGATCATTGCTCCGGCAACGCCGCCGGCCACGCGCCACCGCACCTCGGAGCCCGATTCCAGAGTTGCCGTTCAGCGGCAACGGCCGGCCACCGTCACGGAGTCACCGCGTGGCACAGCCGCAGGCCATCTTGTAGCATGCACTTGATACAAGAGGAAGGGTCTCCACCATGAACTCCGATAACGTACTGGCTGTCGCGATCAGCTGCGGCGTGTTCGGTCTCGTCATCCTCATCGTGCTGTGGCCCGGTGATCGGCAAGGAGTCCGCCTGCTCACCAAGTGGGGGGTGCCCGAGCCGAGCCCGGACCAGGTGTCGGTCGCTGTGCGCTATTTGCGCCGTCGCCGGTTCTGGTATCCGTGGCTGTTCATCGGTATTCCGCTCATCCCCCAACTGAAAAGTCTCCCGATCATGGGCGGCGCGGGCGCTGTGGTGATCGTGGCGCTGCTCGGCGGGCTGATCGCCGAGGTGGTCGCACAACGCCCAGCCCGTCAGGCTCGGCGAGAAGCTGTGCTCACCACCCGCCGGGTGCTCGACTTCGCTCCTTTGTGGACCTTCATCGTCGCAGGCCTGGCCGAACTCGGCGCCGTCGTGCGTCTCGCCATTTCGGGGCAATGGGCCGCATTGGGGCTGGTCCTCGTTGCTGCAGCCGTGGCATGGGGCATGGTGCTTCTCGCCGTCCGCCGGCCAGCCACCGGCGACGCGGAGGTCGACATGGTGCTCCGGACCCGCAGCGCCCGTGTCGCCGTCGGCCTGACCACGGGCACCGCCGCGATGGCCGGCTGGATTCCGAGCGGCAAGATGCAGTTCCCCACCTTTGTGGCCATCTTGGTGACCCTCGCAGTCTTCTCCGCGATCGCCGGTCCACCCCCACGGAAGAAGAAGGACCGCACCACTCCTGCCCCGGCACGGTAATGCCGCTACGAGTAGTCGTCGAAACAGAAAGCGGCGTTCCGCCGTGGCGGCAGGTGCACGACCAGATCGTCCGAGCCATCACGACCGGAGCACTCCCCCGGGACGCCCGGCTCCCGCCGATCCGCCAGCTTTCCCGAGATCTCGGGCTCGCGTCCGGCACGGTCGCCCGGGTGTACCGCGAACTCGAGACCGCAGGCTGGGTCACGACGGCCCGAGCACGCGGAACAGTCGTGACGGGTCCGGCCGATCGACCGGACCCGCACATGCTGCTCCGCGAGGCCGCCGCCGAGTACGTGCTTCGTGCACACGAACTCGGTGTCGACCAGGCTGCGGCTGTCGCGGCTGTGCAGGCGGCGCTGGAAAGCCGGAGCGTGGACGCACCTCGGCCCTGAAACCAGGCAACCGAATCCAGGCAGCGGCGTGAAAGCCGGGAACACGAGACCAGGCAAGGGAAACCAGGAGGCGAGTACAAGCAGGTCGAAGTCGCCCACCCAGCAAGCAAGTAGCAGCGAATTGCCACCAGCAGTGGGCACTGGGGCCTGGATTACGCAGAGCCTCCGGACGGACCGGTCGGGCTCCGCAAAACCGGCCTCGGACGACTGGTTCGCCGAGAGTTGTTGCCCGCCAGTGATACCCCGCTACTCGATCTCAGCTCACACCACCGCAACCGGAAATCGGTCTCCAGCCCAGGCGCCGGGTTCCGGGAACCTGGCGCCGATGGCCGGCTCCAGGAAGCAGGGACCCGGCACACGTCCGACCGGCGCGGTTTTCGCCGTTCTGCGAACCATTTTCCACACGGCGCGGGCGCACCTCCTTCTGCCCGTGCAGTTCCCCGGTTCGCTTGCCGGACGAGACCTGGAAAGACCGGCCTCGGCGCGAAGAAGTGCGGGAATCAGCTCTTCATCAGCACCCTCCCCACTGCGGCCAGAATCGGTTCCAGAGCGCTGACTTCCGCACTCGCGCACTCGGTGATACCGGCGCCGACGACGTCCATTCCGGACAGTTCGTCGATTGCCTCGACCAGTTCGCCGATCGTGCGGCCGCCCGGCTCCGGACGGTTCAGCCCACCGAATTCAGCCGGGTCGAGGACATCCAGATCCAGGTGCAGGTAGACCCGGTCGGCGCCGGCCGAGCGCAGCGCGCCGACGACGTCGTCGGCCCGCACCGCGAGCCCGGCGGCGATGGCTTGTTCTTCCGCGGGATCGAGGGCACGGGTGCCGGACAGCACCACCCGGCCCGGAACGAGCGCGGGATCGGCGGCGAACTCCTCGTCGCCCTCACCGAACAACGAACGCAGCACCATGCCGTGGAATGCGCCCGAGGGCGAGGAATCCGCGGTGTTCAGATCCGCGTGCGCATCGAACCACGCGATGCCCAGCCCGGATCCGTAGCGGAACCGGGCGACGCTGACCGGGATCAGTTCCACGCCGCAATCGCCGCCGATGGTCAGCACCGGGCCTTCCGGTGCCTCGAGAGCGGCCAGGTGGGACTGCCGATTCGGGCCCGTGAGCGAGGTCCGATTGGCGATCCCGGCCACAACGCTGGACGGCGCGGGATCCTGGCGAACATGGTGCACCGGCCGGCCGAGTACATGCCCGGCCAGCTCGGAAAGCGCAAGACAACCGTCGATCAGGCCCCGGGCACGGGGACCGATCGCACCCTGCCACTGCGGCACCGCGTTGATCAGCATGCGATCGACGCTAGCGCGCCCACCCCCGTCAAGGCGAGCCCAAAATGTAGTGATGGGCCCTTTCGCTCCATTCCGGAGCGAAAGGGCCCATCACTACCGATAAAACTGGCGCGGCGGGGTGCTATTCGAGCACGATGAGGAGGTCCCCGCCCTCGACCTGCTGAACGGAGGTGATAGCCAGCCGACCGACCCTGCCCGCCACCGAAGCGGTGATCGACGCTTCCATCTTCATCGCCTCGATCGTCGCCACGGTCGCTCCGGCTGCCACCTGGTCGCCTTCGGCCACCTGCAGCGTCACCACGCCGGCGAACGGCGCGGCGATCTGCTTCGGGTTGCCCTTGTCGGCCTTCTCGGTGGCCGGAATGTCCGAGGCGATCGACCGGTCCCGGATCTGGATCGGCCGGAGCTGGCCGTTGAGCGTGGACATGACAGTCCGCATGCCGCGCTCGTCGGCTTCGCCGATGGCTTCCAGCTCGATGAGCAGCCGGACACCGGGTTCGAGGTCGACCGAGTACTCCTCGCCCGGCCGCAGCCCGTAGAAGAAGTCCTTGCTGGGCAACACACTGGTGTCGCCGTAGGCCTCGCGGTGGGTCAGGAACTCCTTGGCAGGCCCGGGGAACAGCAGCCGGTTCAGCGCGCCGCGCCGGTCGTCGGTCAGCTCCTTGTGGTCCTCTTCGGACAGTTCCACCACCGGCTTTGCGGCCGGTCGGCCTTCGAGTGCCTTGGTGCGGAACGGTTCCGGCCAGCCGCCCGGCGGGTCACCGAGTTCACCGCGCAGGAAGCCGATCACCGAATCGGGGATGTCGAACCGGTTCGGCTCGGCTTCGAAGTCGGCCGGGGAGACCCCGGCGCCGACGAGGTGCAGGGCGAGGTCGCCGACCACTTTGGACGACGGCGTCACCTTCACCAGGTGGCCGAGAATCCGGTCCGCCGCGGCGTACATCGCCTCGATGTCCTCGAAGCGGTCACCGAGCCCGAGCGCAATGGCCTGAGTGCGCAGGTTCGACAGCTGACCACCGGGGATTTCGTGGTGGTACACGCGGCCCGTGGGCGAAGCGAGGCCGGCCTCGAACGGCGCGTAGATCTTGCGCACGCTCTCCCAGTAGGGCTCGAGGTCGCCGATCGCCTGGAGGTCGAGGCCGGTGCTGTGCGCCGAATGGTCGGTGGCCGCGACGATGGAGCCGAGCGAAGGCTGCGAGGTGGTGCCTGCCATGGACGACACGGCGCCGTCGACCGCGTCCACGCCGGCCTGGATCGCGGACAGGTAGGTGGCCAGCTGGCCACCCGCGGTGTCGTGCGTGTGCAGGTGTACCGGCAGGTCGAATTCCTTGCGCAGCGCGGTCACGAGCCGGGCTGCGGCGGGAGCGCGGAGCAGGCCCGCCATGTCCTTGATGGCGAGGACGTGCGCGCCGGCGCCGACGATCTGCTCGGCCAGCTTGAGATAGTAGTCGAGGGTGTAGAGCTTTTCGTTCGGATCGGACAGATCGGAGGTGTAGCAGAGGGCGACCTCGGCGACGGCAGCGCCGGTTTCGCGGACCGCCTCGATGGCCGGGCGCATCTGCTCGACGTCGTTGAGCGCGTCGAAGATGCGGAAGATGTCGATCCCGGTCGCGGTCGCCTCCTCGACGAAGGCCGTGGTGACCTCGGTCGGGTAAGGCGTGTAGCCGACGGTGTTGCGACCGCGCAGGAGCATCTGGAGGCAGATGTTCGGCACGGCCTTGCGCAGCCTCTCCAGGCGTTCCCACGGATCTTCGGCCAGGAAGCGCAACGCGACATCGTAGGTCGCGCCGCCCCAGCATTCGAGGGAGAGCAGTTGCGGCACGGTCGCGGCGACGACCGGCGCCACGGCGAGCAGGTCCTTCGTGCGGACCCGGGTCGCGAGGAGCGACTGGTGGGCGTCGCGGAAGGTCGTGTCGGTGACGCCGAGCAGGGGCGATTCCCGCAGCCAGCGCGCGAACCCGTCCGGGCCCAGTTCGGTGAGCTTCTGCTTGGAGCCGTCCGGCGGGGTCAGGTCGGCGGGCAGCGTCGGCAGTTTGGTCGCGGCGTCAGGGGTACGCGGGCGTTCGCCGTGGGGACGGTTCACCGTCTGGTCGGCGAGGTAGGTCAGCAGCCGCGTACCTCGGTCGGCGGAATGTCGCGCGGTGAGCAGATGCGGCCGTTCCTCGATGAACGACGTGGTCACGCGGCCTTCGCGGAAGTCCGGGTCGTCGAGCACCGCCTGCAGGAACGGGATGTTCGTCGCCACGCCACGGATGCGGAACTCGGCGACGGCACGACGGGCCCGGCCGACCGCGGTGCGGAAATCACGGCCGCGGCAGGTGAGTTTCACCAGAAGCGAGTCGAAGTGGGCACTGATTTCCGTGCCGGAGAAGGCGGTTCCGCCGTCGAGCCGGATGCCGGAGCCGCCCGGGGAACGGTAGGCACTGATCATGCCGGTGTCCGGGCGGAAACCGTTCGCCGGATCCTCGGTGGTGATGCGGCACTGGAGCGCGGCGCCGCGGAGGTAGATCCGGTCCTGCGAGAGACCGAGGTCGTCGAGGGTCTCCCCGGCGGCGATGCGCAGCTGGGACTGCACGAGATCGACGTCGGTGACCTCTTCGGTCACCGTGTGCTCGACCTGGATGCGCGGGTTCATCTCGATGAAGACGTGGTTGCCCTTGCGGTCGAGCAGGAACTCGACGGTGCCGGCGTTGCGATAGCCGATCTGGCGGGCGAACCGCACCGCGTCGGCGCAGATGCGGTCCCGCAGCTCGGGGTCGAGATTCGGCGCGGGGGCCAGCTCGACCACCTTCTGGTGGCGACGCTGGACCGAACAATCGCGCTCGAAGAGGTGAATCACGTTGCCCTCACCGTCGGCAAGGATCTGCACCTCGATGTGCCGCGGTTCGACCACGGCTTTCTCGAGGAACACCGTCGGATCGCCGAAGGCCGATTCGGCCTCGCGTGCGGCGGCCTCGATGGACTCGCGCAGCAACGCCGGGTCCTCGACCCGCCGCATTCCGCGCCCGCCACCGCCGGCGACCGCCTTCACGAACACCGGGAAGCCGAGCTCGTCGGCCGCGGCGACCAGTTCGTCGATGTCGCTCGACGGCTGCGAGGAGCCGAGGACCGGAACACCGGCCTCCCGGGCCGCCTTCACGGCGCGAGCCTTGTTCCCGGTCAGTTCGAGGATGTCCGCCGACGGACCCACGAAGGTGATGCCCGCTTCTTCGCAGGCGCGGGCGAGGTCGGGATTCTCCGACAGGAAGCCGTAACCCGGGTAGATCGCATCGGCGCCGGCCTTCTTGGCGGCGGTAACGATCTCCTCGACCGAGAGGTAGGCACGGACCGGGTGCCCCGGTTCGCCGATCTCATAGGCTTCGTCGGCCTTCAGCCGATGCAGTGAGTTACGGTCCTCGTGCGGAAACACGGCGACCGTGCCCGCGCCCAGTTCGTAGCCCGCGCGGAACGCCCGGATGGCGATCTCCCCGCGGTTGGCCACCAGCACCTTGCGGAACATGCCCGGCCCTTCCCGTTGCGGATCGGTATCGTAGGCACGTTACCCGGTTTTTCCCGCTGTCCGGGAGCTGCCGTCCAAGTGATGGACATCATGCACACCGACCTGCGTGCATGATGTGTGCGCCACGGGCCGTCGCACAACAGTCACGCGCCAGCTGCAGGCAGCGTGCACAAAAGCCGGTTCGCCGTTCCGGAAGGAACGTTCTTGAGCAGATTCGGCGTCGCGGCTTGGACCAGCCCCGCGTTGACCATGGAAGGCGAAGCGTCCGGGTGCTCCGCCCGGTAGATCGCGGCGGCTCCGGCTGCCACCGCGGCGGCCATCGAAGTGCCGGACATCGTGCCGGAGGCGGGCGATCCGGCGAGTGGCGCGGGAACGTCGACACCGGGCGCGTACAGATCGATCGGTGTGCCGAAGTTGGAAAAGCTCGCGGCTTGATCCTGGACGTCACTGGCCCCGACGGTGAGCGCGTCGGCGGCCCTGGCGGGCGAAGTCTGCGCCGCGTCGGCGCTGCCTTCCCCGGCCGGGACGACGATCGGCATCACCGCGGCGAGGTCGCCGACCGCCTTGTCGAGCTGATCATTGGGCACGCCGCCGATGCCGAGCACGGCGACTGCCGGCTGGTGCGCGTTCTTCGCGACCCAGTCCAGACCCGCGATGATGGTGTCCGTGGAGCCGCCGCCGTCCTTGTCCAGTACCCGGACGGGAAAGATCTGCGCAGCCTTGGCGACCCCATAGGTGCGACCGGCGACGATCCCGGCGACCCGGGTGCCGTGACCATTGGTGTCCGAGGTGTCCGTGCCCTGGCCGAGAAAATCCTTGCCCGGCAGGACGCGGCCCTGCAGATCGGGGTGTTTGGCGTCCACGCCGCTGTCGATCACGTAGACGGTGACCTCCGCGGCGTCCGCATCGTAGTGGTACTTCTGGTCGAGCCCGCTTCGCTGATCGATCCGGTCGAGCGCCCAGCTCGGCGGATTGCCTTGGGTCCCGCCCGCCGCCAACGCCGGCGTCTGCACGCCGGTGACCAGCAGAAACGTCATAGTTGCCGAAAAAAGACCACGCGCCGCTCGGTTCCGCATGCCTGGGTCGTATCCCGGTCGCCATCGGGCGGCAACTCGGCGTCACACGATGGGCTGGTCCCGTGCCGGAAGCCGGTCGACCGCGCCGCACGAGCGGGGACACTGGGGTTGCTGCCCAGCGGATGGTGATGAAGTGAGAACGCGCTGTTGCCGTTGATCGGCACCTGATCGGCGCGAGGACATCGGTGATCAACCGGCCGATGTATCGGGCGCGCTGCATGACGGCTCCCTGTCGTGAGCGGTGCTTTGTGCCGTCGCGCATCGCGGGAATGCGGTGAAGCAGGCCGAGTCGCCGAGCCTCCGGTCCAAGCTTGCGTTCGTTGAGGGCTTCGCCCCTCGGCGGCGACTGGCAACTCCTGCGTGGTGAGGCAGGAGTATGGCTGGCTTGAGTGTCGTTGCCGAAAAACGGCGAAACGGCTACTGGCGCGGCACGTGGCTGCTGACTGACATGGTCGGCAGATAGACAAGCGCGTCGAAAGCCTGCACGACATCAACGGGTGTGAACAGGTGTGCATGCCGGATGCTCGATGGCCCTGGCTCGTCGTTCGCCCGGTGTTGCCGCAAATCGACCACGCAGGGACCCGCTCCCGCCAGAGCAGATTCGACGCTGCCGTCGACGGGTGCCGGCAACTCCTGCTCGAATACGCGGAAGCCGAGGCGTTCACCTTCATCGGGCACGAGGCCAGTCGTGGTCCCGGCGCCGGCGGTGAGCCCGAGAGCGAAGTACTCGCCGCCGAACTCTTCTGCCAGATGGACACCGGCTGACGGGAAGGCCATGTTCGGCATCGGCGAGAAGGGCATGCGCTGGAGGTGCCCGTTATGGGTCATCAGGATGATCTTCTTGTCGCCACCGTGAAGTTCGTCCAGGAGCTTCACGGTCGCCGCCATGTAGATGTCGCGCGACGAGCCTTGCAGCGCCGGAAGTCATGGCGGCCAGTTCGCGGAGATACATGTCGATACGGAGCGCGCCGATTGCGTGATGTTCGGCAATGGACTGAAGTTTCCGTTCGCTCCGTTGCCGATGGACTGGGGCCAGTGAGCGGAGATGGGCCACCAAAGAAGTCAGCGCCGTGGTGGCCGCGTCTGGGGACTGAGCTTCAACGCTCGGGAGTCAGCATTCACGACGCCCCCAGCACGAGGGCGCCCGGCCTCAGCTCCGGTCCCGCAAGGAGAATCGATACCGGACTTCCTCCAAGGTGATCCGGCCGTCCGCCACGGTGTCGATTTTCGTTCTCGGGTCGGGGGTCCAGCCGACGCGTTCGTAGAAGCGGCGGGCTCGGGTGTTGGTGGACAGGACCCACAGGGTGGCCGTGGCAAAAGTGCCCGCCAGGGTGGTCATCGCGTGGTCGTGCAAGGCAGTGCCCAGGCCGTGGCGCCAGGCGGTGGGGAGCAGGTAGATCGAATAGAGTTCGCCCGTTTCCGGAGACGCGTCGTCGTCTCGGCTGGGGGCCGGTGGCAGCGAAGCCGGCGATCGCCGAGCCCGGTCCGGACGTCACGAGGATCGCGCCGTCCGGACGGGGCTCGGCGAGGCGGGTGGTCCAGGTGCGCGTCGCCGATTCAATCGACAGGCCTTGCAGGAAGTCGGCTGGGAGAAGTCCTGCGTACGCGGCCTGCCACGAGCGTACGTGCACTTCGGCGATACCAGCGGCGTCGGCCTGGACCGCGGGGCGGATCAGCTCTTCTCCAGGAACTCGGCCCGTTCCAGGTCCACCACGTCGGACACCATCTGCGCTAGTCCGGGATGCGACGCCAGGGCCGAATCGGCGACCACGATCTCCTGCGCCTGTGTCCGCGCTTCGGTGATCACGTCCTCGTCCCGGAGCAGCGAAAGCAGCTTGAGGCCGGAGCGCTTTCCGGATTGCGCGGCGCCGAGAATGTCACCTTCGCGCCGTAGTTCCAGGTCCATGCGGGACAGTTCGAAACCGTCCGTAGTGGACTCGACGGCGGTCAGCCGTTCGCGAGTGGACGTACCGTCCAGCGCATCCGTGACGAGCAGGCACAACCCGGGCACGCTGCCCCGGCCCACCCGGCCGCGAAGCTGGTGCAGCTGGCTCACGCCGAACCGGTCCGCGTCGAGGATCACCATCGCGGTCGCGTTGGGCACGTTCACGCCGACTTCGACGACGGTCGTCGCCACGAGGACTTCGATCTGGCCTGCGCCGAAGGCCCGCATTACGGCGTCCTTCTCGTCCGCGGGCATCCGGCCGTGCAGCGCGGCGATCTTCAAGCCTTTCAACGCACCGTTCGCCAAATCCGGTGCCACGTCCAGCACAGCCAGTGGCGGCCGCTTGTCGCTCTTGTCCGACGGCGGCTCATCGCCGATCCGCGGGCACACCACGTACGCCTGGTGGCCCTTTCCGACCTCTTCGCGTACCCGTTCCCACGCACGGTCGAACCACGCCGGCTTCTCCGTCACGGGGACGACCGACGTCTTGATCGGCGAGCGCCCGACCGGCATTTCACGCAGCGCGGATGTTTCGAGGTCGCCGTAGACGGTCATCGCGACCGTACGCGGGATCGGCGTCGCGGTCATCACCAGCACATGGGGACTCGTCGAATCCGACCCGCGCGACCGGAGCGCGTCGCGCTGTTCCACACCGAAGCGGTGCTGCTCATCGACCACGGCGAGGCCGAGATCGTGGAACTGCACGGTGTCCTGGATCAGCGCGTGCGTGCCGACGACGATGCCAGCTTCGCCGCTCACAGTGTCCAGCAACGCCTTCTTACGTTCCTTCGCGCCCATCGAGCCGGTCAGCAACCTAACCCGGGTTGCGTTCTCGGCCGCCCCTAGCTCCCCCGCCATCCCCAGCTCGCCGAGCATCTCCCGCAGCGACCGCGCGTGCTGCGCCGCAAGCACTTCAGTGGGCGCGAGCATCGCGGCCTGCCGACCGGAGTCGACTACCTGCAGCATCGCGCGCAACGCGACCACTGTCTTGCCCGAGCCGACTTCGCCCTGCAGCAGGCGGTTCATCGGGTGTTCGGACGACAGGTCCGTCGCTATCTCCTCGCCGATCGCACGCTGCCCCGCAGTGAGGTCGAAAGGCAACCGCTTGTCGAACGCGTCGAGAATGCCACCGTCGTGGTGTGGGCTCGCCTTCGCCGGGCGAGACACCGCAGAGTGCCGACGCTGCGCGAAAATCAGCTGTACGGCCATAGCTTCGTCCCACTTGAGCCGGTGCCGCGCGCTCTCCAGATGCGCCCGGTCCTCCGGGCGGTGGATACCGCGCAGCGCGCGCTCCAACCCGATCAAGTGGTGCCGCGTACGCAGCTCCTCGGGCATCGGGTCGTCGCCGACCTCCAGTACGTCCAATACCTGCCGTACGCACTTCGCGATCGACCACGTCGGCATGCCTTGCGCAGCCGGGTAGACCGGGATGATCTCGGCCAGGAAGTTGTCCACGGCCTCCGCTTCGCGCTCGGCGTCGAGCAGCTCGTACTCCGGGTTGGCGAGCTGAAGCGTGTCCCGGAACGCAGTGACCTTGCCCGCGAACAGCCCGGTCTTGCCGGGCGCCAGCTCCTTCTCGCGCCACGCCTGGTTGAAGAAGGCGCACGCGAGCCGACGCCGGCCGTCCGTGATCACCATGTCGAGAATGGTGCCGTTGCGGGACTTCATCCGGCGCTTGCTGATCTTCTCGATCCGCGCCAGCACGGTCGCGTGCTCGCCCAGCTCCAGCCCGGCGATGTCGGTCAGCTCGCCACGCTCGGCGTATCGGCGCGGATAGTGCCTCAGCAGATCCGAAACAGTCTCGATGCCAAGCGCACCGGCCAGCGCTTTCGCCGTTTTCGCGCCCAGCAGCAGCGGAAGCTTGTCCTGCAACTCGGCCATCGCTATTCGACCCCCATCAGCAGCACTGCGTCACTTTGGCCACTGGCATAACTCGTCAACTCCACCTCGGGGTGCTCCAGCCGGAGCTGCGCGGCGAGGGCGACGGCCACCCCCGGCGGGGCGTCCGCACCGCCGAGCACGGTGACCAGCTCGCCGCCGAGCGCCAGCATCCGGGCGAGCACGCCCATCGCGGACGCAACGAGATTCGCCTCCGAAGCCGGTGCCGGTTCGATCAGCACCACCTCGTCGTCGACCAGGCCGAGCACGTCGCCGGACTGCGCCCGGCCCACCCAGGTTAGCGACTCCTCCCGGGCGATCCGAAGCTCGCCACGCCTGGTCGCGGCGGCGGCCTCGGCCATGGCGACCACGTCGTCGTTCACCCGGCGGTCCGCATCGTGCACCGCGAGCGCGGCCAGCACCTGCACCGGCGACGCACACGGGATCACGACCACTTCGCGATCACCCACCATCGGATGGCCTGCCGCGACGTTGGCGGCCACAGTCAGGTCGGGACCGCCCGGCAGCACGATCAGGCGTTGCCCGGCGACTTCGTTGAACAAGCCGATCATGTCTTCGACGCCGGGCGTCTCGTCCTCGGGCACAGCCAGCACCGCGAGCCCTTCGGCCCGCAACAGCTCGGCCAGAGCGCCGCCGCGGACCACTGCGACCACCGAACGGTCCAACCCGCCACCGGGTTCGATCGGCGTGGGCGTGATCAATGGCTCGACACGGATGTGCCGGGGACGGCCCAGCTGGAGCCCCGCTTCGATAGCGGCACCGATGTCAGCACAGTGCACGTGTACAGCGTGACTGCCCGAACCGTCGCCGGCCACGGTGACGCTGTCTCCGAAACCGCTCAGCTCCTTGCGAAACGCCGGTAGACGGTCTTTGTCGACGCCGTCCAGCAGGTACATCACTTCCCACGCGTACGGCTGCGGCTCGGGCGTACGTACGGCTTCCAGGTCATGCGTGGGCTGCACTGCTTCGCCGGTGATCACCGCAGCGAGCGCATCGAGGACTGCTACGAGGCCACGTCCCCCTGCGTCCACCACACCGGCCTTCGCGAGGGCGGGCAGCTGTCGCGGAGTCTCTTCCAACGCCGCAGCAGCGCTGAGAGCGGCAGCGTGGGCAACTTCGGCGAGCGCACGTGTATCTCCGCGTACGGAAGCGGACACGGCGTGCAACACAGTGAGCATCGTTCCGGCGACCGGGCGGCTAACCGCCCCCGTGGCGACCTCGTCGGCATGGCCGAGCGCGGCGGCGAGACCGGCGCCGTCGAGATCCACGCCCCCTTCAGCCCACTCCGCGATCCCGCGTACCACCTGCGACAGGATGACCCCGGAGTTGCCCCGCGCATTCCGGACCGCGCCACGCGCCAATACGGCCAGCGCGGTCGCGGCCTCCGTGGCTTCGGCGCCGGCAAGAGCCTCGTACGCGCCGGTCATGGTGTACAGCAGGTTGGAGCCGGTATCGGAGTCCGCGACCGGGTAGACGTTTATGCCGTCGATCGCCGGGCGCAATGCGGACAGGCTGCGCACACAGGCCCCCGCCCAGTCCGACACCGCCGCCGCGTCGAGCACCTGCACGCCGTAACCTCCTCGCTGGTCCCCGCGAGGGTATCGACCCCGCGGCGAGACCCCGGAGACCACTGGCTTACTATGGTCGAGTTGCCCGGCGCGTTCGGGTACGCATTCTTTGTCCCAGTATCCAGAGGAGTTCGACGTGGCTGCCGTGTGCGACGTCTGTGGCAAGGGACCCGGCTTCGGCAAGTCGGTCTCGCACTCCCACCGGCGTACCAACCGCCGGTGGAACCCGAACATCCAGACTGTGCACGCCAAGATCGGCGTGTCCCAGCGCAAGCGCCTGAACGTCTGCACGTCGTGCATCAAGGCGGGCAAGGTCGTCCGCGGCTAAGCGACGGACGACAAAGGGTGGCGAGTGCTCGTGGAGGGCACTCGCCATTTTTGTCGTCCGGTGTCTTACGAGGGTCGAACCCCCGTGCCCCCGCTAGGGGCGAGCCCCCTGGACCCCCACGGTGGTCGGCCAGGCACGAAGGTCACCGGCTTGTGGTCGTTTGGAGCCCAGTGGTCGCCGAAACGGTGGTCACAGGGGCGGTGGTCACCAGGTTGTGGTCGGCCAGTGGCCCATGAGTGTGGTCGCCCGGTGTGGACGTGACCAGGGTGAGTTGCGGGGCGGTGGTCGTCAGGGAGTCGCCAGCCAGTGGCCACTGGGCCGCGATCGCCGAGTACCGACGCTGACCAGGGTGAGTTGCGATGCGTTGGTCACCAGGGGGTCGCCGGTCAGCGGCTACTGGGCCGTGGTTGTCGGGTGTCGACGCTGACCGGCGCAAGTCGCGGGTGGCGGTCGCCAGCCAGTGGCTACTTTGCCCTGGTCGTTGGGGGTCGACCCTGACCAAAGATGAGTCACGATCCGGTGGTTGCCAGTCAGTGGCTACTGGGCAGTGGTCGTGGGGTGTCGCGCAGGCCCGGGTGAGTCACGATCCGTTGGTCACCAGGGGGTCGCCGGTCAGTGGCTACTGCTCGTGTGTCGCGCAGGCCCGGGTGAGGCGCGGGGCGATGGGCGCCAAAGGGTCATCTTAAGAAGGTGGTCAGCAGCTCGCGCAGGGATTCGGGTGCGCTGAGTACACCGTGATCCTGGTTGGGCACTACCTCGTGTCGGCCGTGCGCGACGGCGTCCGCGACGGCTGCGGCGGAGGTCGCCATCCACCCCTCGCCTGCGCCGCCGGACAGCGACAGCACCGGGACCGTGATCGCGGCGAGGCGATCGGCGGGCAAGTGGTTGCCGGGGCCGCAGACCGCCAGGTCGTAGGGCAGGGTGTGGGCCAGGCTCACGAACCAGTCCCACACCGGCGTGTTCCGCATACTGTCCACAACAGCCGCCGGAGCGCCGGTCCCCTCGGTCAGGAACAGCTCGACCGCGCCGTCACGGTCTCCTTCTGCCAGCAAGGCGCTGATGCGCTCGGCCAGGTCCTCGCCAGGGCGCGGCCGCGCGTCGCCGACGATGAACGGCGGCTCGTACACGGCGAGCTTCGTGACCGGCAGTCCACGAGCGGTGGCTTCGAGTGCCAGGATCGCGCCCGACGAGTGGCCGAACAGCGCGGCCGAACCGCCCACCGCTTCGATCAGCGAAGCAACGTCGTCGATCTCGCGCTCGACGGTGTACACCGAAGCGTCGCCGCTGCCACCTCGGCCTCGCCGGTCAAAGGCGACGGCCTGAAAGCCTGCTTCACCCAGCGTCGCGGCCAGCGCTGCGACCGTGGTGCGGTCGTTCACCGCACCACCGACCAGCAGGACCGGAGAGCCGACGCCATAGGTGTCGAAGGCGATCGAAGTGCCGTCGGCGGAAGTGACGGTGGCGGTCATGGCTGTCCTCCTGGGTTCGGGTTCGTTCTCACCTACGAGGTCGAAGCCGCGTACCCGGAACGGACACGCCGATCAGGGCAGTTTCCACTCCACCGGTCCGGCGCCCTGCTCGGTGAGCAACTGGTTCGCGCGGCTGAACGGACGCGAGCCGAAGAAGCCGTTGTGCGCCGAAAGCGGGCTCGGGTGCGCCGATTCGAGGCACGGCACCGAGCCCAGCATCGGCCGCAGGTTACGCGCGTTGCGCCCCCACAGAACGGCCACCAGCGGCCCACCACGAGCGGCGAGTGCCTTGATCGCCTGCTCGGTCACCTGCTCCCAGCCCTTGCCCTGATGCGAGTTGGGCTTGTGCGGCTGCACCGTGAGCGAACGGTTGAGCAGCAGCACCCCCTGATCGGCCCACGGGGTCAAGTCGCCGTTGGCGGGCAACGGATGACCGAGGTCCTCGGTGTACTCCTTGTAGATGTTGATCAGGCTCTTCGGGATCGGGCGCACGTCCGGCGCCACCGAGAAGCTCAGCCCGACCGCGTGCCCGGGCGTCGGATACGGGTCCTGGCCGACGATCAGCACCCGTACGTTCTGGAAAGGCTGTTGGAAGGCGCGCAGCACATGCTCACCCGCCGGCAGGTACGTGCGGCCTGCCGCGATCTCGGCGCGTAGGAACTCCCCCATCGCGGCGACCTGCGGGGCCACCGGTTCGAGGGCCTGCGCCCAGCCTGCTTCGACGATCTCATGCAGCGGTCGTGCGGTCACGGCCCACGAGCCTAGCGCGACGTACGCGAAGTCACCGTAGCGGGTCGAGACGACGCAGCTCGGATCGGAAGAGCGCGCCGCGGTGTACGTACGAATCGACGACCCGCGCGATCTGCTCGGCGGAGAAGGACTTGTTCGGCCGCACCTTCGCGGGTACGCCCAGCGCGATCTCGCCGAAACCCACGTACGCGCCGTACGAGAGCACAGCGCCCGCGCCGACCATGCCGCCGTCCTCGATCACCGTTCCGTTCAGGACCACCGAACCCGACCCGATGAGACAACCCGTGCCAATCGTCGCGCCTTCAACGTGTACAGCGTGACCGATCGCCGACGACGGCCCGAGGATCGTCGGGTGCCGCGAAGTGCAGTGCAGTACGCAGCCGTCCTGCACGTTGGAGTCTTCGCCGATCTCGATATACCCGTGGTCCCCGCGCAGCACCGCCTGTGGCCACACCGACGCACGCGGGCCGATACGCACATCGCCGATCACTGTCGCATCGGGGTGCACGTACGCGTCCGGGTGGATCGTCGGTTCGCAATCACCAAGTGCGTAGATGGCCAAATCCGGTCCTTCGGTCAGTCACGGGCGAGGTTTTTGCCGTAACAACGGCTTTCCACCTGATCACCGTAGAGGCCGAAGGCCGGGATCTCGTGATAGTCCGATGAGAGATAGAGCGCAATCGCCTCTGGCTGCTTGGTACCCGTCTCCAGTACGACGCGTACGGCGCCCGCCGCCTGCGCCGTGCGCTCTAGTTCGGCGAGCATGGCCCTGGCGACTCCCCTGCCGCGCGCGGACTCCACTACGTACATCCGCTTCAGTTCGACTTCTCCAGCACCCTCGTGCGTACGCCAACCTCCGGAAGCCACTGGCACCCCATCGAGGTAGCCGACCAGAAACAGTCCTTGCGGCGGTGCAAACTCCGCCACGGCGACCGGCGTCTCGTCCTGGTTGCCGTACCGGCGTACGTACTCCTGCTGTACCTCGGCTGACAGCTTGGCCGCGTCAGGATGGTCGAAAGCGACGGTACGAATCTCCACGGCGCCAGCGTAAGCGGCTCCGGGAACCCTTACTGCTGCCAGTGTTCCCAGCCGCCCGGACGGCCGTATTCCTCGCCGTCCACGGTCACCCCGGAGCCGGGCATGGTCACCACGCCGATCTTTCGCCAGCCCTCGGGCAAATCGTCGAACGGCGGGAAGGTGGCGACCAGCGCGTGGTCCTCGCCGCCGGTGAGCACCCAGGTCAACGGGTCGGCGCCGAGCGCGCTGCCGACCTCCTGCAGCCGCGTGGAAACCTCCAGCAGACCGGTCTGCACGTCGAGACCGACCTCGGAGGCGTCCGCGAGGTGCGCGAGATCGGCCAGCAGACCGTCGGACACGTCCAGCATCGCGGTCGCGCCGGCGAGCGCGGCCTGCGGGCCGGCCTCGTACGGCGGTTCCGGGCAGCGCTGGGCGTTCACCACCCCGACCGGAGAGCGGAATCCACGACGCAGCACGGCGAGCCCGGCCGCGGCCCAGCCCAGCCGCCCGGCCACGGCGAGCACGTCCCCGGGCCGCGCACCCGCCCGGGTGACAGGCTCCCGGTCCTCCAGGTCGCCCAATGCGGTGATACTGAGCACGAGCTGATCGGCACTCACCAGATCCCCGCCGGAGACCCCGACGCCGGCGCGAGCCGCCTCGGCCCACATCCCGTCCGTGATCTCTGCCACGACCTGCGCGGGAGTGTCCGGCGGGCAGGCGATACCGACCAGTACCGACGAGGGTTTCGCGCCCATCGCCGCCACGTCGGCCAGGTTCACCGCGACTGCTTTGCGCCCCACCTGCGCCGGGCTCGACCAGTCGAGCCGGAAGTGCACGCCGTGCACGAGCACGTCGGTGGTCGCGACCACCCGTCCGTCCGGCGCGGCGAGCACCGCCGCGTCGTCGCCGGGCCCGAGCAGGGTGGACGCCGGCTGCCGGCGTCCTCCGGTGATCCGCCGGATCAGCGCGAATTCGCCCGTCCCGGCCACCGAGCCGTCTTCCGGTGACACCGGTCACCTCCGCTTCCTCTAGGCCGTCGTCAGCTCGACCACCGACAGTCGGATCCCCTAGGTTTTTCCCGGGTCCGGCGCTAGTTTGCCTACACCGTTCCTACCCGCACACCGCTCGTACCGACGAAAGGGCACGCCGTGGTCCATGCATACATCCTGATCCAGACCGAGGTCGGCAAGGCGGCCGCGGTGGCGGCGGAGATCGCCGACGTGCCCGGGGTGACCACGTCCGAGGACGTCACCGGTCCCTACGACGTGATCGTGCGTGCCACCGCGGAAACCGTGGACCAGCTGGGCCAGCTCGTGGTCGCGCGGGTGCAGAACGTGGAGGGGATCACTCGCACGCTGACCTGCCCGGTGGTGCATCTCTGAGCCGTGGTGCACTGGTGCGGTGGCAGACACCGACACCGGAGCACCGCCGAGGGTGGTGCTCGTCACCGCGTCCGTGCTCGTGGTCGCGCTGGCCGTCGCGGTCGCCGTCTTCGCGCTGACCCGGCCGGACGCCGAGGCCGGTCCGGCTCCGGACGGGCCGCTCCCGCTGGTCGCCGTGCCCGCCCCGCAGGCCGCCGAGGCCGGCTGCACCACGCTGGTGGACGCCGCACCGGCCACGCTCACCTCCAACGGCAGGCAGCTCGCCCGGCGGCCCCTCGCCGATCCGGCGCCGAAAGCCACCGCCGCCTGGGGCACCGACGATCCGGTGGTCCTGCGCTGCGGGCTCGAACGGCCCCCCGAGCTGACCCGGACCGCGCAGCTGCGGGTGATCAACGGCGTGCAGTGGCTGGAAGTCACCCAGGACCAGGCGGCCACCTGGTACGTGGTCGACCGCGAGGTCTACGCCGCGCTCACCGTGCCGGGTTCGGCGGGAACCGGGCCGCTGCAAACGATCTCCGACCTCGTCACGGCGAAACTGCCGGTCAAGCCCGTGCGGTTCTAGCCGCGATCGTCTCCAGCGATTCGCCGGTGGTGCGCGGGCCGAGCACCAGGACATCCACGATCAGCAGCATCATTGCGCCCGCGACCACGGCGAACATCGTGCTCGCCCCGGCGGACCGCAGAATCGGCAGCAGCACGAACGGCATCGCCGCGGTGGCCAGCCGGGACAACGCGTAGGCCGAACCGGCCGCGGTGCCGCGCAGCGAGGTCGGGAACAACTCGCCCTGGTAGGTGTGGAAGGCGTTGGAGAACACGTTGCTGACCGCCGTGTAGCCGAAGCCGGACACCGCGATCAGCACCCCGGAAGTGGCGTAGCCGAAGGCGAGCCCGAACATCGCCATCCCGGCGGCGCTCCCGGCGATCAGCCATTTGCGCTCCATCCGCTCGATGATCGGCACGGACAGCGCGGAACCGATCGGGTAGCCGAGGAACGTCAGCGCACTGAAGGTCAGCGACGAGACGAGGTCGAATCCCTTGGCCGCCAGCACAATCGGCACAAGCGAGCCGAAGCCGTAGTAGCCGAACGACTGCAGCAGCTGAAAGACGTACAGCATCGTGGTCCGGCGTACCCACGGTGGGCGCAGCAGGGCGGAGGCCCGCACCGGTTCCGGTGCGGGCGGCTCCGGGGCCGGTTCGGGCAACGGCTGGGGCGCGCTTTCCTCCAGCCGGCGCACGATTTCGTCGGCCTCGGTCACGCGGCCGCGGGCGGCAAGCCAGCGCGGCGACTCCGGCAGGGTGAACCTCAACGCCCACACGACTGCGGCGCCCAGCGCGCCGATCACGAACAGCCACCGCCAGCCTTCGACACCCAGCGGCGTGTGGCCGACCAGTGCGCGGGCGAGGAATCCGGCCGCGGGCACGCCGCAGAAGCCGATCGTGTAGGCCCAAGCCGTTGCCCGGCCACGGGCGCGCGCGGGGAGCAGATCGGCGAGGTAGGCATCGGCGATCGGCAGTTCGGCGCCGATGCCGATGCCCGCGACGAACCGGCAGGCGACGAGCATCCACACGTCCGTGCTGAACGCGCCGAGCAGCGTGAACACGGAATACAGCCCGAGGGTGAGCAGGAACGCCCGGCGCCTGCCGAGCCGGTCGGCGAGCCTGCCGAGGAACACCGCGCCCAGGAACGCGCCGACGAACGCCGAGGCGAGCACGTACTTCAGGGTCTCCGCAGTGACGCCGAACTCCTTGCTCAGCACGGTGCTGATGGTCGCCGCGAGGAAGAGGTCGTAGAGGTCGAAAAAAGTGGCCACGCCTACGACTGCGACGAAGTACCGGTGCCGGCGGGTGACCGGGAGCCGGTCGAGCCGGGATGCGATCCGCACGTGCTGCCTCCTGCCCGCGGCGCCGGGCCGGGCCTGACGGTAGAGCGGTCAGCGAAGTCCGGTGCCCCGGGCGAGCGCGGTGTCGACGAGGGTGCTCAGCAGCGTCGGGTAGTCCACGCCGGTGACCGCCCACATCTTCGGGTAGGCGGATTTCGTGGTGAACCCGGGCATGGTGTTCACCTCGTTGATCACCAGTTCGCCGTCTTCGGTGACGAAGAAGTCGACCCTGGCCAGGCCCTGGCAGTCGAGTGCGCGGAAGGCGTCGACGGCCATCCCGCGCAGGCGCTCGGTGAGCGCGTCGCCCAGCTTGGCGGGGATGTCCAGCTCGGCGTCTTCGCCGAGGTACTTGGTCTCGAAGTCGTACCAGGCGTTCTCGCCCTCGGCGAGCACCCGGATCTCCGCGGGCAGCGAGGCCTCGACCCGGCCGTCCGGGAATTCGAGCACCCCGCATTCCACCTCGCGCCCGGGCACCGCGGCCTCCACGAGCACCTTCGGGTCGACGCGCCGGGCCAGCTCGATCGCAGCGTCCACATCGGACCAGTCGGTGACCCGGGAGATGCCCACCGACGACCCGGCCCGAGAAGGCTTCACGAACACCGGCAGGCCGAGGCGCTCCCGATCTTCCGGGGTCACTGTCGACTGTCCGCGACGAAGCGCGGCGTACGTGCCGACTGGCAGACCTTCGGCGGCAAGGAGCTTCTTGGCGTACTCCTTGTCCATCGCCGCGGCGCTGGCGAATACGCCCGGCCCGACATACGGGAGTTCGGCCAGCTCCAGGAGGCCCTGGATGGTGCCGTCCTCGCCGAAGGCGCCGTGCAGCACCGGGAACACGACGTCCACCTCGCCGAGCACCTCGGTCGCCTTGCCAGCGTCGACCGTACGCAGCTCGCGGCTGGTCGGGTCGCCGGCGAGCACGAGGGAGCGCCCGCTCTCCACGGACGGCAGCTCGCGGCCCTGGATGCTCAGCTGCGCCGGATCGCCGGTGCCGAGCACCCAGCCACCCTGCGGAGTGATGCCGACCGGCAGCACCTCGAAGCGGTCCGGGTCCAGGTTCGCGAGCACGCTGCCCGCGGACAGGCACGAGACGGTGTGCTCACTGCTGCGCCCGCCGAACACGACCGCCACCCGGGTTTTATCCGCACTCATAGCCGGTCACGGTACTCGGCGATCTCCGCGACCCCGCGCCGGACCGGGGTGGGACGGCCGCCCGAGCGGCGAGTGACCGGTCAGCTCAGCAGCTGCACCAGCCTTGGCAACGCGGCGATCAGAGCTTCTCTCGAACAGCCCCCGTAGCCCAAGGCGATGCCGTACGCGGTGGGCGTGCCGGCGAAGTGGCGGGACAGGCCGTCGAGGCGGATGGCGTGGCGTTCGGCGGCGGCGATGCGCCGAGCCTCGTCTTCGGGGCTTTCCGTGGGCACGACAAGGTGCGCGCCGGCGTCGTCGCCGAGGACCGGGACGGCCGCCGCAGATAGCGCTTCGGCCAGCAGGGTTCGGCGTACGGCCAGTTCTCGGCGAAGCCGACGCAGGTGCCGGCCGAGGTCGCCGGCCCTCGCTAGTTCGACAAGCACGCGTTGCCCGGCCGGGGATGGACGGGTGCCGGTCAGATCGCGGTAGGCGAGTATGGACTCCGCTACTCCTGCGGGCGCCACGAGCCAGCCGGCGCCAAGCGTCGGGGTGAGGATCTTGCTCGTCGTGCCGAGATGCACTACGACGTCCGGGGCGAGCGCAGCCAGCAGCGGCAGCGGAGCGACGTCGAAACGCAGCTCGCCGTCGTAGTCGTCCTCGATCACCAGCATGTTCTCGGCACGGGCACGTTCGACAAGCTGTACGCGGCGTGCCGCGCTCATCCGGCTGCCCATTGGGTACTGGTGCGCAGGTGAGCAGTACACCGCGCGCGCACCTGCTGGGATGGCGTCGGGGCGCATGCCTTCTTCGTCGACCGGAACACCCACTACGGTCAGCCCGGCTTGACGGAATGCCTGTACGGCGCGTTGGTACCCCGGCTCCTCGACAGCGACCACTGAGCCACGACGTACCACTGCGGCGGCCAGTTCGACCACAGCCGAAGTGGTGCCTCCTGTCGCCAGCACCGAGCCTGCCGCCAGCCCACGGTGTCGCAACAAGTGCTCGTACACGATCGCGCGGTACTCGGGGAGCCCGGCGCGGTGCGCGCGTGTCAGCGGTTCCGGGTCGGCTGCCGCGCGCCATGCACGTCGCCACGCGGCGCGGTCTACCCCAGCCGCCCACGGCGCGCCCGGTGTGAGGTCGAGTATTGGTGCCGCGTCTGCTTCGGCGACGAGTGAATCCGGCGGTACGACCGAAGCCGCGGCACGCGTCGGCGGAGTAGTGACGTAGGTACCGGAGCCGTGGCGGCCCGCGATCCACCCTTCGGCGTGCAACTGCTCGTACGCGGCCGACGTGACGGTGCGCGAGACGCCGAGTCGCTCGGCCAGCGCGCGGGTGGACGGGAGCCGATCACCGCCTCGGAGATGCCCACCGGCGGCGGCCTCGCGCAACGCGTCAGCCAGCTGTACAGCGAGTGGTGTGCCCGACGTCCGGTTCAGGCTGACGGGCAACGCAGTGTCGGCGTACGACACGGCTGACCTCCGTTCGAACTCCAAGTAGCCTTCTCGAGTGTAGAAGAAGTGGACGTTCAACAAGGCCACTTGGGTGCCAGACCACGTGCGCGGCCGCGTCAGCGAGGCAATCGCGCTATGGATGTCGTACGGCCCGGTCGGCTTTCCACGCTGACCGTGCCGCCGTGTTCCACCACTAGCGACTGCACGACGGACAACCCGAGTCCTGTTCCACCGGCTGCCCGCGTACGAGAGTTGTCGACCCGGTAGAAGCGGTCAAAGATCCGCTTTTGGTCTTCGACCGTGATTCCCGGGCCGGAGTCGGTGATCTGCACGACGGCTGTACTGCCTTCGACGGACAGCGACAGCTCCACTGCAGTGCCCTCTGGGGTGTGTGCGGCCGCATTGGCCAGCGTCGGCGGCGGGTTCGGTCAGGTCCATGCGCTCCGGACGCACGGGTTGTTCCGCGTCGTGTGAATCGAGGCGCGCGAGCAGCAGGAGGTCGTCAACGAGCGTGCTCATTCGTGCTGTCTCGGCGCGGATTCTCGACAAATGTGCTTCGCGTTCCTCCGGCTCGTTGGCGGCGCGTACTGGAAAAGATCGGCGTAGCCGCGAATCGACGTCAACGGTGTACAGCCGCACGCGCGCGTTGCGGCTCCACACCCGACGTACGCCGGAGTACTGCGCGAAGCCGTGCCATCAGCTCCTCCACCGAGAACGGCTTCACGAGACAGTCGTCGCCACCGCGCGTAAGCCCGGCCACACGGTCGGCCGTCGCGTCCTTCGCGGTGAGGAAGACCACTGGCACCGGGCCGCTCTGCTCACGCAGCTTGTCGAGCACCGTAAAGCCGTCGAAATCGGGCAACATCAAGTCCAGCACGACGATGTCGGGCTGGAAATCGGCGGCGCGTGTGAGCGCTTCGGCGCCCGAGCCGGCGGTCACGGCTTGCCAGCCTTCGTACCGCGCGACCGTCGCAACCAGGTCGGCGACATGCGGCTCGTCGTCGACGACGAGCAACCGCACCGTATTCGAGTCTCGCACCCCACCATCCTCCGTGACGCGCGCGCGAACGCGCGACCCGAATCAGAGGCAGACAGGCAGTCGACAGGTTGCACCCAGACCAGACACAGGTTCCGCGGCGACGCTGAACATCGTGAACCCGAACGTGACTACCTTGCCCCGGCACAGTGCGCCGCCCAGACCGGCGGTGGCACCACGGGTTGCCGCGAAGATCTGGCTGTCGGTGTTCCTCGCGGCCAACGTGCTGCTGGTCACCGTGTTCTTTTTCGTCGGTGGGCTCTCCGATCGGCCACTGATCAGCATCGGCCGGCTGGCCGGGCTGTACGCCGCGCAGGCCATGGCCTTTCAACTGCTGCTTGTCGCGCGACTGCCGTGGCTGGATCGTCGACTCGGTATGGACCGCCTGACGTCACTACACCGCTGGACGGGCTTCAGTCTTCTCTGGCTGCTCGGCGCGCACGTTGTCTTCATCGTCTTCGGCTACGCCGGGTTGGAAGGCACCAATGCCGCCAGCGAACTCGTGTCCCTGGCGACCGCCCTCGAAGGGATCCTGCGTGCGATCGTGGCTTTCGTCTTGATCCTCGTAGTCGGTGCGGTCTCCGTGCGCTTCGCGCGCCGCCGAATGGCGTACGAGACGTGGCATTTCGTGCACCTGTACACGTACGCAGCCATGGTCCTCGCCTTCACGCACCAGATCGCTGTCGGACAGTCCTTCACGAGTTCTCCGGTGGCGCGCGGGTACTGGTGGACGCTGTGGATCGGAGCTGGCGTCGCAGTGCTTGCGGGACGATTCGTGCTGCCGTTGTGGCGCAACGTGCGACACCGCCTGCGTGTCGTCGCGGTAGTGCCGGAATCCGCGAACACCGTGTCCGTGTACCTGACCGGTCGCGATCTGGACCAGCTTCCCGCGAGGGCCGGACAGTTCTTTCTGTGGCGTTTCCTGACCCGGGACCGCTGGTGGCAGGCGAATCCGTTCTCCCTGTCCGCTGCACCTGACGGCCGCGCGCTGCGGCTCACTGCGAAGGCCGTCGGCGAGTCGAGCGCGAAGCTGCGTTCACTGCCTGTCGGCACGCGAGTGTTCGCCGAAGGTCCGTACGGCGCGTTCACGACGATTCACCAGCAGCAACCCAACGCGTTGCTGATCGCGGGCGGTGTCGGCATCACCCCGATCCGCGCGCTGCTGGAAGACGTTGCCGGGCACGTGGTGGTTCTCTACCGCACGCACCGACGCGAAGACGCTGTGCTACTTCCGGAGCTACTGAACCTCGCGAAGGCACGCGGTGGCGTCGTACACCTCCTCGTCGGCCCGAAGGAGCAGTCAGGCCCGTACGGGCCACAGCTCGGCCCAGAAAGCCTGTACGCCCTCGTACCCGACATCGCCGAGCGCGACGTATTCGTCTGCGGTCCGGCAGGGATGACGTCCGCTGTCCTGCGAAGCGTGCGGCAGTTGGGTGTCCCAGCTGCACAGGTGCATGCCGAACGATTCAGCCTGGCTGAGTGAGGGGTCGACATGAAAAGGACAATTCTCGCGGTCGCCTTGTCGATTGCCGGGTTCGTCGCCGTATGGCGCTTCGAACCCTCAGCGGCCGCCGTTGCCACCTCAACGCCGACAGTGCAGACGGCACCGTCCACTTCAACCGGCTCCAGCACCACCGTGACCACACAAGGCACCGCGGAGTCGACCGAGTTCGGCACGGTGCAAGTACGAGTCACCTTCACCGGAAGCCAGATCACCGACGTCGCGCTCGTACAGGAACCACAGAGCGGCCGAGGCATCGACGCTCTCCCACAGCTACGGGAAGAAGCCCTGAAAGCGCAGAGCGCGAACATCGACACGGTCTCCGGAGCCACCATGACCAGCGAGGCGTACATCACCTCGCTGCAAGCCGCCATCGACGCGAAAGGCGCCTGATGCTCCGACATGTGGAGTACGTGATGGGCCTACCCGTTTCGCTCGACCTGCGCGACAAAGCGGACCTCACCTCGGCTGCCGCCGAAGCGTTCGCCTGGCTGCACGAAGTGGACAACCGGTTCAGCCCGTTCAAGGCCGACAGCGAAGTGAGCCGCTACGGGCGAGGACAGCTCTCCCCCGCCGGCCTGAGCGAAGAACTCGACGAAGTGCTGTCGTTGTGCGCGTACTACGAAGACCTCTCCGGCGGCGCCTTCACCGCACGGATACCCGGCCACGACCTGGATCCGTGTGCAGTCGTCAAAGGCTGGGCCGTACAACGCGCAGCCGACCGGCTGCACGCCGCGGGCGCGCGTCGGTTCTGTCTCAACGCCGGCGGCGACGTCGTCACGTCCGGAGAGCCCGAGCCCGGACGACCGTGGCGCGTCGGCATCCGGCACCCCGAACAGCCCCAAGAGGTCTGCGCGGTACTGGCTTCACAGGATGGAGCAGTCGCCACGTCGGCCGCGTACGAACGCGGGGCGCACATACTCGACGGCCGCACCGGACAACCCGCCACAGGTCTGTCGAGCGTGACTGTGGTCGCCAAAGACCTCACCCACGCCGACGCCCTCGCCACTGCCACCTTCGCGCTCGGTACGGACGGCATCGCTTGGGCCGCCGAGCAACCCGGCATCGAGGTGCTGATCATCGACGAGAACCGGCGCGTGCACCGCTCCCCCGGGCTCACCCAGGCCTGAAACTCGCTCGCGCGCAGCACCGCGACCGGGCAGACTCCGGAGGAACGACCCGGGGGGAGCCCGATGACCGCCGTAGTGCAAAACATCTCCGTCGACTGCGCAGATCCGTGGCAGCTCGCGCAGTTCTGGACCGCCGTCACCGGCCGCCCGGTCGGCTCCGACGACCGTCCCGGCGACCCCGAGATCGGGATCGAGCTGGACTCCGGCGTGCTCCTGCTGTTTCTCGCGGTGCCGGAACCCAAGGCCGGCAAGAACCGCCTCCACCTGTGCCTGCGGCCGGACCGACCACGCGACGAGGAGGTCGAGCACCTGCTCGCCCTCGGCGCGACCCTGCACTCCGACCACCGCCGCCCCGACGGCACCGGCTGGGCGGTCCTCCAGGACCCGGAAGGCAACGAATTCTGCGTGCTCCGCAGCGCCGAAGAGAAACAGGCGACGGGGTGACCGACTCGTTCGCGGTCAACCGGGCCAACTGGGACGAGCGTGCGCCGATCGGGCTGGCTGTGCCCGCGGAAATCGCGAGCGCTGCTGCAGTTCCTGCTCGCCGCTGGGGTACCGCGCGCGGAGATCGAACAGCAGTTCCGGCTCCGCGGCGATCTCGATCGCTGACGCCCATTCGGAGCTGTGGCGCGCTTCGTCGTCGGCGAACATCACTCCATCCGCCCACCGGTGAACGTACTCGCGCGCCCGGCTCCGGGACCGCGAGCGGAGCACATTCGACGACCGGTCACTGGCCACGGTGTCGGCAAAGTCGGTGTGAGGGGCCTGCGCAGACGGCGGAGGTCCGTGAAGGTCCGTGAAGGGGCCCTTCACGGACTCTGAGTCTGTGAAGGGCCCCTTCACAGACCCGAAACAGGTATGGCGCACAGCGCGAGGTGGTCGCGCCTCGAATACCGCCGCATCGTCCGTTGCCGGGCGTGATCGACGAAGAGGGCAGGCGCCGTCGATGATGACGCGGCCGTCACGGCTCACTCTGCTGATCACGGGGCCTCGACCGACTTTGCCGGGCCCCTGCGGTCCCTGGCGACCGAGCAACGTAAGCCGCCGGATCTGGGGAATCAACAGCGCCGATACGCGGCCGATCGCAGCCCACCGCGTAATCCGGAATGCTCGCCCGGACCACGAAGCGACACGGCACGGTAGCGGGCCGCGCCGTCCATCGCGAGGTTCCGAAGCCCTGCCCGAACACCTCTTGACGAGCTGATCATCGGGCACATCCCCGAGCTGTGCCCTGAACGGCAAACCCGGCCCCGCTGCTACCACCGACACCGGAACAGCTTGCCGCAGAAAGGAATCCATCGTGTCTTTGCCGGTGCTGCCGCTGCCGGACGAGGCGTCCTGCCCGTTCGGCCCCCACCCGGAAATCGACGCGCTGCGCGAACACCGGCCGCTGACCCGGGTCCGCTGCCCGGCAGCGGGGATCGAAGCATGGCTGGTCACCGATTACGCCGACGTGCGCGAGGTGCTCGGCGATTCGCGGCGATTCAGCAGCAGCGGTGGCGCGACGGGGCACCTGCTGGCCAGCACGCCCCCGGATTCCCCGGTCGAGGAAGGCGATTTCGCCCGGATGGACGGCGCCGACCACGTCCGGTTCCGGCACCTGTTCGCCCCCGCGGTAGGCACCGCGAAACGGATGGCGGAGATCCGGCCGATGGTGCAGCGGATCGTGGACGAGGCGATCGACGAGCTGGCCGGCCAGGCGCACCCGATCGACCTCCACGAGCAATTCGCGAAACCCGTCACCACGGCGGTGATCGGCGAGCTGCTCGGCGTACCCGCCGGGGACCGGAAGATCTTCCACCGGACCGCCGAAGCGCAGTTCGACAACGAAACCACCATCGACGAATTCAGTGCGGCGAAGCAGCCGCTCTTCGAATACGTGCAGGATCTGATCACACAACGGCGGGCCGAACCCGCCGACGACGCGATCAGCATCATGATCGAGCGTGGCGCGGACTTCAGCGACCTGGAGCTGGTCAAGATGGCCTCCGGACTGCTCGTCGGCGGCTACGACGCCACCGCTGCCCTGATCGCGCACGGCGTGCTCGCCCTGCTCGAAGAACCCGCCCAGCTCGCCCTGCTGCGGGAGAACCCGGACGTCGTGCCCGGCGCCGTGGAGGAAGTGGTGCGTCTGCTCGGCGCCACCACCGGGATGTTGCGCATCGCGGTCACCGACACCGAGATCGCAGGCACGCCGATCGCCGCCGGCGACTACCTCGTGGCGATGCTGCAGGCCGCGAACCACGATCCGGCCCAGTTCCCCGACCCGGGCCGGCTCGACCTGCGACGGGACAACCGGCGCCAGCTCGGCTTCGGGTTCGGGGCGCATCTGTGCGTCGGCCGGCAGCTGGCCCGGCTCGAACTGGCCGTGGTACTGGGCACGCTGTTCCGCCGCATCTCCGGGCTGCGGCTGGCCGTGCCGATCGACCGGATCCCGTTCAAGCGGAACTCGCCGATCACCGGCCCGGACCGGCTCCTGGTCACCTGGGACGAGATCCGGCCGGCCTGATCACCCGGCCCGGTAAGGACCCCGCACCGGGTCCGGCCGGTACGCGCGCATCTGCCGGCCCGCCCGGTACACGTGCACGCTGATCGCCGGATCGGATCCGTCGTTGCGCACCTCGTGCACGTACCCCGGTCCGAATACGCGGGACTGCCCGGTGGACAGCGAATGCACCTCGGTCACCGCACGCCCGTCCGGCGCTTGGCGCGCGACGGTCTCGGTCAGCCTGCCGGAGACCACCGTGAACGCACCGGTGGCCAAGGCGTGGTCGTGCAGATCGGTGTGCTGGCCGGGAAGCCAGCTCAGCAGCCAGATCTCCTGCCCGCCGGTGCGTTCGACCAGCGCGGAGAACCGCTCACGGGGATCATAGCTGAGCAGGCCGCCCCAGCGTTCCCGGTCCGCGGCCACCTCAAGGGCGACGCGCACCGGGTGGCGCAGGGCGGGGTCTTCGGGACGCAGCAGGGTGTTGTCCGGAACGGCGAACATGGTGGTGGAGCGGTCCTTTGCGGAATGTGGTGTCGAACTGGGCCGGAGCTGGGTTCACCGACAACAGCGACACGACGCGCGCCCGACCGGGCACAGGGCAGCAGCACCCGGCCACACAGTCTTCGCGTACATCAGCATGCATTCAGTGAACCAGCACCGGCCCGCCCGGACAACTCGTCCCAGCCCGTGGACCGCTCAGCGCCACTCGTGCTTCGGCGACCGGCCGAGCAGCTCCGCCCCCGCCTGCCGCGGGTCGAGACCCTCGTGACAGACCCGGTGCATCGCTTCCGTGATCGGCATGTCGGCCCCGACCCGCTGCGCCAGCTCCCGGATCGACGAACACGACGCGACGCCCTCCGCGACCTGCCCGCCCGCCGCGGCCTGCGCTTGGGCGAGCGTCCCGCCACGGCCGAGCCGCTCCCCGAAGGTGCGGTTGCGCGACAACGGCGACGAGCAGGTGGCGACCAGATCGCCCAGCCCGGCCAGCCCGGCGAAAGTGAGCGGATCGGCCCCGAGCTTCGCGCCCAGCCGGGCCATCTCGGCCAGCCCGCGGGTGATCAGCGTCGCCATGGTGTTCGCGCCGAGGCCCATGCCCGCCGCCATCCCGCAGCTGAGCGCGATCACGTTCTTGCACGCCCCGCCCAGCTCGCAGCCGACCACGTCGGTGTTGGTGTAGGGCCGGAAATACTGATTCGAGGTGGCGCGCTGCACCGCTTTGGCGCGGTCGTGCCCGGCGCAGGCGACCACCGCCGCGGCCGGCTGCCCGCCGGCGATCTCGCGGGCCAGGTTCGGCCCGGACACCACCACGATCTCCTCCGGCGGCACCTCGGCCAGCTCCGCGATCACCTCGCTCATCCGCTTGAGCGTGCCCAGTTCCACGCCCTTGGCGAGGCTGACCAGAATCGCGTCGCGCGGCAGCAGCGGCCGCCATCCGGTGAGATTGGCGCGCAGGCTCTGGCTCGGCACGCCGAACACCACCGCCTGCGCGCCCTCCAGCGCCGCCGCCGCGTCCGACGTCGCGGTGACCCGCTCCGGCAGCCGCGTTCCCGGCAGGTAGGCGAAGTTGGTGTGCTGCCCGCGGATCTCCTCGGCCACGCTCTCCCGGCGCGCCCACATCGTCACGTCCCGGCCGGCGTCGCCGAGCACCTTCGCGAACGCGGTGCCCCACGAGCCCGCGCCGAGCACGGTGACCCGCTGCACATCCGCGGCGAACGCGCCCATCAGGCGTCGTCCGGCTTCTTCGCGGGCGGCTGCTCCTGCCGGATCTCCGCGAGCAGCTCGGTGATCCGGTCCATGATCACGTCGGTCACCTCGCGCAGTGCCTTGGCACTGCGGGGGTTGCCACCCCGATAGC
This sequence comes from Amycolatopsis sulphurea, assembly GCF_002564045.1. Classification (NCBI taxonomy): domain Bacteria; kingdom Bacillati; phylum Actinomycetota; class Actinomycetes; order Pseudonocardiales; family Pseudonocardiaceae; genus Amycolatopsis; species Amycolatopsis sulphurea. The sequence goes on from NZ_PDJK01000002.1 coordinate 624,936, forward strand.
GGGACAGGTCGATCGGGTCGCCGACCAGATGCGTCACCGTCTTGCGCGGAAACGGCGTGAACTTCTTGGTGTAGCCGTTGAAGATCCGGTTGGTCCCCCAGCGCGCGACCGGGATCACCGGCACGTCGTTCTGCAACGCCAGCCGGGCCGCCCCGGTGAACGCCTTCGCCGGCCAGCCCTCCGGGTCCTTGGTGATCGTGCCCTCCGGATAGATCACGATCACCTTGCCCTCGGCCAGCGCCTCGTGCGCGTGCTTGAGGCTGTCGCCCGCGGCGCTCGATCCGCGCGAGACCGGGATCTGGCCCGAACCGTCGACGATCCGGCCGAGCACCGGCACCTGCTTGAGGCTCTCCTTCAGAAAGAACCGCGGCACCCGCTGCTGCCGGTGCACGAACACCGCGTCGACCACCGGGTCCAGATGCGAGATGTGGTTCATCACCAGCACCGCCCCGCCCTCGCGGGGCACCTTCTCGCCGCCGCGGTAGACCCGCTTGCCGATCGCGGTCACCGGGTAGAACACGATGGCGGCCAGCCCCACCCAGTAGCCGCCCTTCTCACGCCGCGCCAAGACTCCTCCTCGAAAACCGTTCCCACCTGATCCTGCCGCGTGCCGGTTCGCGCAGTCCAGGGAGGGTGCGCTCAACGCCGCCGGAGGGCTTTCGGGTAAAGATGGACGGGTGGACGTGGACCTGGTCGTGCCGTTGAAACACCCGCGCGAGGGCAAGTCCCGGCTGCGCGGCACGGTCGCCGCGGACCGGCACGCGGAGCTGGTGGTCGCGCTGGCACAGGACACCCTGGCCGCGGTCACCTCGGTGACGCGGGTGCGGCGGGTGCTGGTGGTGACCGCGGAGCCGGATGCGCTGTCGCTTTTGGCCGGTCTCGGCGTGGAGCTGAGCGTTGAGCCCACGGGAGCCGGGCTCAACGAAGCGCTGCGCCACGGCGCGCGGCTGCTACGGGCAGACGCGCCACGGGGCGTGGTCGGCGCGTTGCAGGCCGACCTTCCCGCGTTGCGCGCGGGGGATCTGGCACGCGCGCTGGCCGAGGCCGAGGGCCGCCGCGTGGTGGTCGCGGACCGGCACGGCACCGGCAGCACGCTGCTGCTGGCCGCCCCCGGAACCCCGCTCGACCCGCATTTCGGCCCGGGCTCGGCCGCGCGGCACATCGAATCCGGAGCCGTCCCGCTCACCGGCGCACTGGCGTCGCTGCGCAGCGATGTGGACACTGCGGAGGATCTCCGGCACGCCGCGGAACTCGGCCTGGGCAAGCACACCGCGGCGCTGCTGCCCGCGCAGGCCGCACCGTCGCGCTGATTCGTTCCGCCGACCTTCATTACGGTCTGCGCGAACCGCAGGTTCGTAGGGAACAATGGATGCCGTGAGCACAGCAGACGGCACTCCCCCGGCCACCGACGGCCCGCCTGCCCGGCGGCGCCGGACCAGCGCGGCCAAGTCCACGGCGTCGACCGCGAAGAACGCCAAAGCGGCAAGCGCCACCGGCAAGGCAGCCGGTCGCTCGCAGTCCACGAACGCCGGCAAGGGGAAGCGCGCCACCACCGGCTCGGCGAAGTCTCGCAAGGCGACACCGCCGGCGAAGGCCGGCGCGGCCGGGAAATCCACCACTGCCGTCTCGCGTGCCGAAGAGGATTTCCGCGCGATCCCGTCCGCGCCGCCCGCGGTCACCGCAGCGTCCCCCGCCGTCGAGACGCTGCCCGACGACCGCTACTTCAACCGCGAGCTGTCCTGGCTCGACTTCAACGCCCGGGTGCTCGCGCTGGGCGAGGACGAGTCGCAGCCGCTGCTCGAACGGGCGAAGTTCCTCGCCATCTTCGCGTCCAATTTGGACGAGTTCTACATGGTCCGGGTGGCCGGGCTGAAGCGGCGCGACGACACCGGGCTGTCCGTGCGCAGCGCGGACGGACTCACCCCGCGCGAACAGCTGGACTACATCTCCAAGCGCAATCAGGACCTGGTCGAGCGGCACACCGCGGCGTTCAAGAAGCACCTGCGCCCGCAGCTGGCCGAGCAGGACATCCGGATCGTCGGCTGGGCCGACCTCAGCGGCGCCCAGCAGCTGCGCCTGTCCAGTTACTTCTCCGAGCAGATCTTCCCGGTGCTGACCCCGCTCGCGGTCGACCCGGCGCACCCGTTCCCCTACATCTCCGGGCTTTCGCTCAACCTCGCGGTCACCGTGCGGGATCCCCAGGGCGGCACGGAACGCTTCGCCCGGGTGAAGGTGCCCAGCAACGTGCCACGGCTGATGCGGGTGGAGACCGAGCGTGCCAGCCGCAGCGCCACCTTCCTGCCGCTGGAGGAACTGATCTCGGCGCATCTGGGCGAGCTGTTCACCGGGATGGAGGTGACCGAGCACCACGTGTTCCGGGTCACCCGCAACGCGGACTTCGAAGTCGAGGAGGACCGCGACGAGGATCTGCTGCAGGCGCTGGAACGGGAACTGGCGCAGCGCCGGTTCGGCCCGCCGGTACGGCTGGAAGTGGCGCAGGACATGAGCGAGCACATGCTCGAACTGCTGCTGCGCGAGCTGGAGGTGGATCCCGAGGACGTGGTCGAGGTGCCCGGGCTGCTGGATCTCACCTGCCTGTTCCAGCTCGCCGGGATCGACCGCAAGGAACTCAAGGATCGCCCGTTCGTGCCCGCCACGCATCCGGCGTTCGGCGAACGCGAGACGCCCAAGAGCGTGTTCGCCACGCTGCGCGAGGGCGACGTGCTGGTGCACCACCCGTACGATTCGTTCTCCACCAGCGTGCAGCGGTTCATCGAGCAGGCCGCGGCGGATTCGAAGGTGCTGGCGATCAAGCAGACGCTGTACCGCACTTCCGGTGATTCGCCGATCGTGGACGCACTGATCGACGCCGCGGAAGCGGGCAAGCAGGTCGTCGCGCTGGTGGAGATCAAGGCGCGGTTCGACGAGCAGGCCAACATCACCTGGGCCCGCACGCTGGAGCGCGCGGGCGTGCACGTGGTCTACGGCCTCGTCGGGCTCAAGACGCACTGCAAGGTGTCGATGGTGGTGCGGCAGGAGGGGTCCACGATCCGCCGTTACTGCCACATCGGCACCGGCAACTACAACCCGAAGACCGCGCGGCTGTACGAGGATCTCGGCCTCCTCACCGCCGACCCGAGCATCGGCGCGGACGTCACCGACCTGTTCAACGTGCTCACCGGCTACTCGCGCCAGGACGCCTACCGCACCATCCTCACCTCGCCGCACGGGATCCGGCGCGGCATCGTGCGGGCGATCGGCGAGGAGATCGCACTGGCCAGGGCCGGGCTGCAGGCGGGGATCCGGATCAAGTGCAACTCGCTCGTCGACGAGCAGGTGATCGACGCGCTGTACCACGCGTCCCAGGCGGGGGTGCCGGTCGAGGTGGTGGTGCGCGGGATCTGCGCGCTGAAGCCAGGAGTCGAAGGGCTGAGCGAGAACATCCGCGTCCGCTCGATCCTCGGCCGGTTCCTGGAACACTCGCGGGTGTTCCACTTCCGGGCCGGCGGCACGCACTGGATCGGCAGCGCGGACATGATGCACCGCAACCTGGATCGCCGGATCGAGGCGCTGGTGCGGGTCAAGGCCCCGAAGCTGACCGCACAGCTGGACGCGATGCTCGACTCCGCGCTGGACCCGGCCACCCGCTGCTGGGTGCTGACCTCGACCGGCGAATGGCAGCCGTTCCCGGCGGACGGCTCGCAAGTGCGCGACCACCAGACCGAACTCACGAAGCTGCACGGAGCGATGGGATGAGCGCAGATGTCCGTGCCGCGGGCGCGGTGCTGTGGCGCCCCGCGAAAACCGGCGTCGAGGTCGCACTCGTGCACCGGCCGCGCTACGACGACTGGTCGCTGCCGAAGGGAAAGGTGGATCCCGGCGAGACACTCGCGGCCACCGCGGTCCGCGAGATCGCCGAGGAGACCGGCTTTCACACCGTGCTGGGCCGCCAGCTCGCGCAGATCGGGTACGAGGTGCCCGCGAAGGGCAACGGAAAGCTGCTGAAGAAGACCGTCGACTACTTCAGCGGCAAGGCGATCTCCGGCGCTTTCCGGCCCGGCGATGAGGTGGACGAGCTGCGCTGGCTCGCCCCGCAGGAAGCCGAACGGCTGCTCACCCGCGACACCGACGTCCGAGTGCTGCGGGAATTCTGTGCGCTGCCCGCGGACCTCACCACGGTGTTGCTGGTCCGGCACGCCAAAGCAGGCAAACGCGACGACTGGACCGGCGACGACGACCTGCGCCCCCTGTCGGAAGCCGGCCGCCGCCAAGCCGACGCGCTCCGGGAACTGTTGCCGCACTACGGCCCCGACCGGGTGTTCTCCGCGCCGCGGCTGCGGTGCGTGCGCACGGTCTCCGGAGTCGCCGAGGACCTCGGTACCGAAGTCCGGCACGAACCCCTGCTGTCGGAAGAGGGCTACTGGCCCGACCCGGCCCGCGGGATCAGCCGCCTGCTGGCCATCACCGCGGCCGGCGGCACCCCGCTCGTCAGCAGCCAGGGGGGCGTGATCCCGGACCTGGTGAGCGCCCTCGCCGACCGGGACGCCCTGGACCTCCCGTCCACCAGCGGCGGTGTGGTGCCCAGCAAGAAGGGTTCGCTGTGGGTGCTCTCGTTCCGCACCACGGCCGACGGCCCGGTCCTGGTGAGCGCGGACTACCACCCGAGCCCGCTGCCCTTGCCGGCGCCGTCCCACACCTGAGCGCGATCGCGCGACCGTAGGCGGGGATCTCCGCTTCCCGCCTACGGTTCGCTGCCTTGGGGCTTTGGTGCCTCGCTTTGGTGCCTCGCTTTGCTGCCCCGCTTTGGTGCCTCGCTCTGGTGCCGCTTTGGTGCCTCGCTTTGATGCCTCGGTGACGGCGGGGTTGGGTGGCATCGCATGTCGTTGTGCCGGACGGACCGGTCGCATCGCTGGTGCGGGGTTCGGCCTGGTCCTGACCCGCTGAGTTCGCCGCTGCACGGCACGGTTCCGCGGGTGCGCCGGATTCGCGGCGTGGGTGAAGGACCACGGTCGCCCATTCATCGCATCGGCGCACCCGTCGCATCGCCGGGGTACAAGCGGGACGCGCCCGACCTCCGCGGACGCGAGACGTCTCGGTCACCGAGCAACCATGTCCCCGCAACCCACCACCCCGTACGGGAAGCGCCGCCGCCGCTCCGCCCGCCGTATTGCACTGCACTGCACTGCACTGCACACACGAGACACCGCGGTCATCGAACGACCGCACGCACCACACCACCTCGTGCGCGAAGCATCGCGGCCACTCAGTCACCACAAGCCCCATCCCCGCGCGCGCCACACTCCTGAGGCGTTGCACACACTTCCCGCCGCTTCGCCACGACGCACCCCGACATCGTTTCCCCAGCCGTCCAACCAAACCCGCCGACCCGCGAACGCAGCAGCTCGCAGAACTGAGCTTCCCCCGTTCGCCGGACACGGCGGGTGTGGGGTCAGGGCGCCGGGTTTGGTGGTCTGGTGAGGGCTGAGCTTCCCGCCCACCACATCCCGGTTACCAGCCCACTGACCGATACCACCCACCCCACCCCAAACACTCAGCCCACTCACCCACCCGCACACCGGCCCCACCACGCACCCCAACGGTCACTTCCCCGGCAGCCCAGCACGTTCCCCTCCCCCCAACACCACAGCCGCACCCACCCCCGCATTCCGCACGACAACCCTGCCGGCACACCCGGGAACACCCCACCGCCCGAACGCCGGTTTCCCCTGCCCAGCCCCACGTTCCCACCCCCCGCCACCGCGCTCGGCGTACCACCACCATTTCCACCCCGCCCGCAGGTCACCGGCTTTCCGGCCGCCGATCACCGTTCCGGGGAAAGCCCCGCACCCGATCATTCCACCCGCTTCTGCCCCATACCATCGAACTCCCCGCGCCGATCATCGAGCCGGCCCGGCGACCGCCCGGAGGCACCACCGGCCGCATATCACCACCGCTATTCCGGGCGCCGTTCGGATTGGCCGGAGATCGGCTCTTCCCGCCCCGCCGCACACCCGCATTACTTCGATCGCCGAACGGGATGTGCCCCATTAACCCCACCCCAGTTCCCTTTCCCCGGACCGGTCACCACGTCCGATAACCCCCGTTCGGCCGATCAAGACCGGTGCAAACACGGCAGGGCCCCGACCCTGGGTGGGTCGGGGCCCTGCCGTGAAGCACCGCCGTAAGCGGCGCTTTACTACTTCTTCTTCGCCGCCGTGGTGCGCTTGGCGGGCGTGGCCTTCTTGGCGACCGGCTTCGCCGCGGCCTTGGTGGCGCGCGTCGTGGTGGCCTTGGTCGCGGTCGCCCGCGTCGCGGTCGCCTTGGTGGCGCGCGAAGTCGTGGCCTTCGCGGTGGTGGCCTTGGCCGCGGTGGGCTTGGCCGCCCGCGTCGTGGTCGCCTTCGCGGCCCGGGTGGTGGTGGCCTTGGCGGGCGCCTTCGCCGCGGTGGCGCGGGTCCGGGTCGTGGTGGCCGCCGGGCGGGCCGCGGTCGCCCGCGTGGTGCCGGCCGTCCGCGTGCTCGCGCTGGTGGCGCGCTTGACCGCGGTGGCCTTCGGCAGCTTCTTGGAGCCGGAGATCACGTCCTTGAAGGTGGTGCCGGCGCGGAAGGCGGGCACGTTGGTCTTCTTGACCCGCACGGACTCACCGGTCCGCGGGTTGCGCGCGGTCCGGGCGGCGCGAGCGCGCTTCTCGAACACCCCGAAGCCGGTGATGTTCACCTTCTCGCCCTTGTTGACCGTCCGGATGATGATGTCGACGAGACCGTCGACCGCCTGCGAAGCAACTTTTTTGTCGCCCAGACGCTCCGACAGCGCCTCGATCAGCTGGGCCTTGTTGGCCATTCCAGTCCTCCAAGAAGAACTCTTCGTCCACGGCCACGTCGGCCGACTAACGCACACGGTATTACCAACGCAGCACAAATTCCAAACGGCACGCGGAAATTTCCCTTGTCCCGGGTACTGTTCCGCCTCCCGAGGGACCCGGGAGCTGCCGTCCGGTGCGGGTGAAGAGCCTGCCCGCCGGGACCCGGATTCCCTTTCCGAGCAGGGAATTCGTGCCCCGGCGGCGGGGTCAGGAGGTGGCTGCGGGCAGGGTCACCGGCCGCCACGAGGGCCGCGCGGACTCGAACGCGTCGATCTCCTGGGCATGGCGCAAGGTCAGTGCGATATCGTCGAGCCCTTCGAGCAACCGCCAGCGGACGTAGTCGTCGATCCGGAAGGCCGCGGTGAAGTCCTTGGCCCGTACGGTCTTGGTCTCCAGGTCGACGGTGACCTCGGTGCCCGGCTCGTTCTCCAGCAGCTTCCAGAGCAGTTCGATGTCGGCCTGCTCGCACTGCGCGGCCACCAGGCCGCCCTTGCCGGAGTTGCCGCGGAAGATGTCCGCGAAGCGCGCCGAGATCACGACCCGGAAGCCGTAGTCCATCAGCGCCCACACGGCGTGCTCACGCGAGGAGCCGGTGCCGAAGTCGGGTCCGGCCACGAGCACCGAGCCACGGGAGAACGGCTCGGTGTTGAGGATGAAGTCCTCCTGGCCGCGCCAGGCGGCGAACAGGCCGTCCTCGAAGCCGGTCCGGCTCACGCGCTTGAGATAGACCGCCGGGATGATCTGGTCAGTGTCCACGTTGGACCTGCGCAGCGGCACCCCGATGCCGGTGTGCTGGGTGAACGGTTCCATGGTGGGAGCTCCTCTCGGGGTTCGGGACGGCCGCTCAGGCGGTGGCCGGGGTCAGGTCGGCCGGGGAGGACAGGGTGCCCCGCACGGCCGTGGCGGCGGCCACCAGCGGCGACACCAGGTGCGTGCGCCCGCCCTTGCCCTGCCTGCCTTCGAAGTTGCGGTTGGAGGTGGAGGCGCTGCGCTCGCCGGGGGCGAGCTGGTCCGGGTTCATGCCCAGGCACATCGAGCAGCCCGCCTGCCGCCATTCGGCGCCCGCCGCGGTGAAGACCGCGTCAAGCCCCTCCTCCTCGGCGGCCTTGCGCACCCGCATCGAGCCGGGCACCACGAGCATCCGCACCGAACCGGCCACCTGCCGCCCGCGCAGCACCTCCGCGGCGGCGCGCAGGTCCTCGATCCGGCCGTTCGTGCACGAGCCGAGGAAGACGGTGTCCACCGCGATCTCGCGCAGCGGGGTACCGGGCACCAGATCCATATAGGACAGGGCTTTCTCCGCGGCGAACCGTTCGTTCTCGTCCGGGATCGCGGCCGGGTCGGGCACCGCGGCGCCCAGCGGCAGTCCCTGGCCCGGATTGGTGCCCCAGGTCACGAACGGGGTCAGCGCGTCGGCATCGAGGTGCACCTCGGCGTCGAATTCCGCGCCCTCGTCGGTGCGCAGCTCGCGCCAGGCGGCCACCGCGGCATCCCAGTCGGCGCCCTGCGGGGCGTGCGGACGGCCCTTGAGGTAGGCGAAGGTCGTCTCGTCCGGGGCGATCATCCCGGCCCGCGCGCCGGCTTCGATGGACATGTTGCAGATGGTCATCCGGGCTTCCATCGACAGCTCTTCGATGGCCTTGCCGCGGTACTCGAGCACATAGCCCTGCCCGCCGCCGGTGCCGATCTTCGCGATGACGGCGAGGATGACGTCCTTGGCCGTGACGCCCGGCTGCAGCGCGCCGTCGACGGTGATGGCCATCGTCTTGAACGGCCGCAACGGCAGCGTCTGGGTGGCGAGCACATGCTCGACCTCCGAAGTGCCGATACCGAAGGCCATCGCGCCGAAAGCGCCGTGCGTGGAGGTGTGACTGTCCCCGCACACCACGGTCGTGCCGGGCTGGGTCAGGCCCAGCTGCGGTCCGATGACGTGCACGATGCCCTGTTCGGCATCGCCCATCGGATGCAGCCGGACGCCGAACTCCTTGCAGTTCCGGCGAAGCGTGTCGACCTGCGTGCGCGACACCGGATCGGCGATCGGCCGGTCGATGTCCACGGTGGGGACGTTGTGGTCCTCGGTCGCGATGGTGAGATCGGGCCTGCGCACGGCGCGCCCGGCCATCCGCAGCCCGTCGAACGCCTGCGGGCTGGTCACTTCGTGCACCAGGTGCAGGTCGATGTAGAGCAGATCCGGCTCGGCGCCTTCACCTCGGCGCACGAGGTGGCTGTCCCACACCTTTTCCGCGAGGGTGCGGGCCTTGCCGGTGGTGGTGGTCATTCTCCGGCTCCTTCCACGGGATCGGCCGGGAGCACGGAACTCGGGTGAGCGCGGGGCGAGCCGCGCCCCGGGTCCGGTTTTTCCCAGATTCTGGACTTCCCAAAGTACGGGAAGTTAGTATCGCGTCGTGGGACAGCATAGCGGTATCGGAGTACTCGACAAAGCCGTGGCCGTACTTCAAGCGGTCGCGGAGGACCCCTGTGGCCTGGCAGAACTGTGCACCCGCACGGGTCTTCCCCGGGCGACGGCGCATCGGCTGGCGGTCGGGCTGGAGGTGCACCGGCTGCTGCGGCGCGGACCGGACGGGCGCTGGCGGCCGGGCACCGCGCTCGCCGAACTGGCCGGCGGATCGACCGATCCGTTGCTGGACGCGGCGAGTTCGGTCCTGCCGAAGCTGCGCGACATCACCGGCGAGAGCGTGCAGCTCTATCGCCGCGACGGCGTGCAGCGAGTGTGCGTTTCGACCGCGGAGCCGCCGAGCGGGCTGCGCGACACGGTGCCGATCGGTTCCCGGCTGCCGATGACCGCGGGCTCGGGCGCGAAGGTCCTTGCCGCATGGTCGGATCCGCACACCCAGCGGACGATCCTGGCGGACGCGGTGTACGGCGAGCGCACCCTCCTCGAAGTACGCCGCCGTGGCTGGGCGCAGAGTGTCGCCGAGCGCGAGCCGGGAGTGGCCAGTGTCTCGGCCCCGGTCCGGGATTCCTCCGGCGCGGTGGTCGCCGCCGTTTCGGTCTCCGGGCCGATCGAGCGCATCGGGCGCAAACCGGGTGCCCGCTGGGCGGCCGACCTGCTCGCCGCGGCGGACGCTTTGCAAGAACGGCTCTGACCCCCGGGCGCTCCCACCACCGACGGGCCGTCTCCCCGCCTCCGCGGCGGCGAGGCGGCCCTTTCTCCGGCCCGATCGTCCTCAGTAGACCGATCGGCACCGTGCCCGCCGCAGTGCTCGGCCGCGGTCCGCGGTACCGGGGTGCCGCCACCGGCCGGGATCGCGACACGCCGCACGGAAAACTTCGCCCCACCGGTTCCGATCCGCTTGCCCCGCACCGGCCCGGCACCCGGCCCACATCCGGCGCCGACCCGTCCACTTCGATAAAACCCCAGCACAGAGGCCGTCTACATCGGACCGAACGGGCCGATTTCGAGCTACTCCAGCGTTCCGGCGCGGGGAAGCCGCCGCCCGCGCGGGGTACGCCTAACACCTCGATCTCACCCGAAAATGCCAGGTCCCGATTGGACTTGCCAAGGCGGTGGGTGATAATGACCTCGTTCGGCCTTATGGCCGTAGAAAACCAAGTTCTGGTTGGAGGAACTGGAATGGCCAACAAGGCCCAGCTGATCGAGGCGCTGTCGGAGCGCATTGGCGACAAGAAGGCTGCCGCGGAAGCCGTCGACGGTCTCGTCGACATCATCATCCGCACCGTCCACAAGGGCGAGAAGGTCACCATCACCGGCTTCGGCGTCTTCGAGAAGCGCGCCCGCGCCGCTCGCACCGCGCGCAACCCGCGCACCGGTGAGTCCGTGCGGGTCAAGAAGACCAACGTGCCCGCCTTCCGCGCCGGCACCACCTTCAAGGACGTGATCTCCGGCTCCAAGAAACTGCCGAAGACCACCGCCGTCAAGCGCGCGACCGCCACCCGGGCGACCGCGACGACCACCACCCGCGCCGCGGCCGCCAAGCCGGCCACCACGCGCACCCGCGCCACGGCCGCCAAGGCGCCCGCCGCCAAGGCGACCGCGACGAAGGCCAAGGCCACCACCACGACGCGGGCCACCAAGGCCGCGCCGACCAAGGCGACCGCGAAGGCCACCGCCGCGAAGGCGACCGCCACCAAGGCGAAGGCCACCACGACGCGCGCCACCAAGGCCGCGGCGAAGCCGGCCGTCAAGAGGACCACGGCGACCGCGAAGAAGGCCACGCCCGCCAAGCGCACCACCGCCGCGAAGAAGAAGTAACACTCTTCACCGGCATCGGAACAGGCCCCGTCCACGCCCGGACGGGGCCTGTTTCCGTCTCCGCGGGTTCCCGCAGGGTGCCGGCAAAGTCGGTGTGGGGGCTCCGCGCAGACCGCGGAGGTCTGTGAAGGGGCCCTTCACGGACTCTGAGTCTGTGAAGGGCCCCTTCACAGACCGACTTTGCCGGGACCCTGGCGGGTTCCCGGGACCGGGCGGCACCACTTCCGAGTACTCCGAATCGGCCGGGCCCGCATTGTCGAAACGGCCATAAAATTCGGTACGAATGCGCACTTTCCCGCGGTTTACCTACCGTGAATCCACGCCGTCCCCAGCACACCAGCCCGATTCCGGCGCCCCGAAACCCTCTCGGCCAAGCCGGCCCCAGGGGCCGGGTTTTCGATTCCCGGCCGACCGTGAGCCATTCCTTTCCGTATCCATTTCAGCACTATCCGTACACGGGCAGTGTCCCCCGTCACGTCTGAAATCCCCCAGCACACAAGGGAATTCCGGTTGTTACCCGAACGTGACGAGCGCGCGTGGCGGCCACCCGCCCCCACCCCGGAAACACCCCGGGAAACGCGCCCGTTTTGCCTGCGCAAACCGGCTTTTACGACTACTTCCGGCACCATGACGCGGAGTCCGTATCCGGCGCGGCCGAAGTCGGCACCGGGTCACGAAAACCGCTCCTGGCCGGTTAACCGGTATCCAGCACCGCACCGGCAGGTGTCAGATTATGCAATCATGTCGCCCGGCAACGACCGGAGCTCGAGGACATGAGAGACCATTGCCGATAGTTCGAGTGGAAAAGCTGTACAAGGTGTTCGGCCGCCGTCCGGCCGAAGCGGTGCGCCGGCTGGAGACCGGGATCGACCGCAAGGAACTGGACCGGGGTGTGACCGCGGCGGTGATCGACGCCTCGTTCACCGTGGAGCGCGGCGAGATCTTCGTCGTCATGGGACTCTCCGGTTCAGGCAAGTCAACCCTGCTGCGCACGCTCAACGGGCTGCTGCCGGCCACGTCCGGCCGGGTGCTGGTGGACGAGCAGGACCTCACCGCGCTGTCCCCGGCGCAGGTACGGGAACTGCGGCAGCAGCGGATGAGTATGGTGTTCCAGCACTTCGCGCTCTTCCCGCACCGTACCGTCGCGGAGAACGTCGCGTACGGGCTGAGCGTGCAGGGCGCCCCGCGGGAACGGCAGCTCAGCCGTACTGCCGAAGCACTGGAGCTGGTCGGCCTGGCCGGGTGGGAAGACCGGTTGCCGGGTGAGCTCTCCGGCGGCATGCGCCAGCGGGTGGGCCTGGCCCGCGCGCTCGCCGCGGACACCGAGATCCTGCTGATGGACGAGGCGTTCAGCGCGCTGGACCCGTTGATCCGCAAGGAGATGCAGGATCAGCTGCTGATCCTGCAGCGGCAGCTCGGCAAGACCATCGTGTTCATCACGCACGATCTCAACGAGGCGATGCGCCTCGGCGACCGGATCGCGATGATGCGCGACGGCCGGATCGTGCAGGTCGCGACGGCGCAGGAAATGCTCACCGCGCCGGCCGACGAGTACGTCACCAAGTTCGTGCGCGATGTCGACCGCACCCGGGTGCTCACCGCGGCGACGGTGATGGAGCCCGCGGGCGTTTCGTTCACCACGGACACTTCCCCGGCACAGGCACGGGAAACGATGCTCGGGCACGAACTCACCGGGGCTTTGGTCACCGACGGCGGCAAGTTCGCCGGCTCCGTGACCCGCAGCGCAGTGTCGGCGGCAGCCGAACGCGGCGACGCGACGCTCGCCGCCGCAGTGGACCGCGAAGCTGCGCGCACCACACCGGAAACGCCGGTCGCCGACCTGTTCGGCGTCTCCGCTTCGGCGCCGGCACCGGTGGCCGTGGTGGACGGGGACGGCGCGTTGCTCGGCATGGTCACCCAGCAGTCGCTGCTGCGTTCGCTGAGCATTCCCGAAAAAGCGGAAGAGGAGGTGGACGCGCATGCGTGAGCTCTTCCTCGCCGACGGCTGGCACGTGCCGCGGATCCCGGTCGGCGACTGGTTCGCCTCGATCGTCGACTGGCTGACCAACAACATCGGACCGTTCTTCGACTTCGTCGACACGGTCGTCAAGGGCGCGGTCAACGGGCTGGCCTCCGGGCTGACCTGGCTGCCTTCCCTGGTGCTGGTGGTCATTTTCGCCGCACTCGGCTGGTGGGCCCGCGGCTGGCGCTTCGGCGCCGGCTCGCTGATCGGCTTCGCGCTGGTGGACGGGCTCGGCGAACTGCATTCGGCGATGGAGACGCTGGCCCAGGTCCTCGTCGCCGGGGTGGTCGCGGTGCTCATCGCGGTCCCGACCGGGATCGCCGCGGCCCGCAACGCGTCGGTGAGCCGGGTGGTGAAACCGGTACTGGACTTCATGCAGACGCTGCCCTCGTTCGTCTACCTGATCCCGGTGGTCGTGTTCTTCTCGATCGGGCCGGTGCCCGGGGTCGTGGCCACCGTGGTGTTCGCGCTGCCGCCCGGGGTCCGGCTGACCGAGCTGGGCATCCGCCAGGTCGACCCGGAGATGGTCGAGGCCGGCGAGGCGTTCGGCTCGCCGCCCCGGCGGATCCTCACCGAGATCCAGATCCCGCTGGCGATGCCCTCGATCATGGCCGGCATCAACCAGATCATCATGCTGTCGCTGTCGATGGTGGTGATCTCCGGCATGGTCGGCGCCCCCGGCCTCGGCGCCGAGGTCTACGCCGCGGTCACCAGCCTCAAGATCGGCCAGGGTTTCGAGGCCGGGATCGGGGTCGTGGTGCTGGCCATCTACCTCGACCGGCTGACCTCGACGCTGGGTGCCCGCTCGGCCGTGGGCCGGGCCCGCCGCCGTACCGCGGCCGCCTGAGCACCCACTGCCTGTGAAGAAAGGACGAACGATGCGGACAACGAAACGGCTCTCCCGGATCCTCGCGGCCGGGGCCGCGATGACGGCGCTGGTGGGCCTCACCACCGCCTGCGGCGGCCGGGCCGGCGAATCGGGCAACACCCAGGAAGCCAAGACCATCACCATCGGCTACATCGGCTGGGACGAGGACATCGCCCTGACCAACCTGTACCAGACGGTGCTGGAGGAGAAGGGTTACAAGGTCGAGGCGAAGCTGCTCGACGCGGGCCCGATCTACGCCGGCCTCGCCAAGGGCGACGTGGACCTGTACCTGGACTCCTGGCTGCCGGTGACGCACAAGAAGTACTGGGACCAGTACAAGGACCAGCTCGAAGACCTCGGCGTCTGGTACGACAAGGCGACGCTGAACCTGGCCGTCCCGGAGTATGTCAAGGACGTCAACAGCATCGCCGATCTCAAGGACAAGGCGGGCCAGTTCGACGGCAAGATCACCGGTATCGAGGCCAGCGCGGGCGAGAGCGACATCGTGCAGAACGCCGTGCTCCCCCAGTACGATCTGAAGGGCAGCGTCACCCTGCAGAACTCCTCGACGACCGCCATGCTCGCCGCGCTGGACGGCGCGATCAAGGGCCAGAAGCCGATGGTGGTCACGATGTGGCACCCGCACTGGGCCTACTCGCGTTACCAGCTCAAGGACCTGCAGGACCCGAAGGGCGCGATGGGCAAGGGCGAGCAGATCCACGCAATCGGCCGCAAGGGCTTCGGCAAGGACTTCCCGGCGCTGACCGACGTCGCGAAGAAGCTGAAGATGAGCGACGCCGATCTCGGCTCCCTGGAGGACGCGATCCAGAAGGCCGCGAAGGGCCAGGAGAAGGCCGCCGCGAAGCAGTGGGCGGACCAGCACAAGCAGTTCGTGGACACGGCTTTCGCCGGTCTCTGACGGAGCGTTCTCCGGACGGTCCCGCATCCCTTCCGGGGGTGCGGGACCGTCCGTCTATCCGGTATTCGGTTGTGGGGCTTGGGTTTCCGCGGGGCGCCGCATCGATCACACCGCTGTCATGCCGGCATCGACAGTGAGCACCTGTCCGGTCACGTAGCACGCCTCCGCCGACAGCAGGAAGCAGACGGTTCCCGCTATGTCCTCAGGTGTGGCGACCCGCTTGAGCATCACGTTGCTCCCGAGTTTGCGGAGACCGTCCTCCAGTGTCGCGCCCTGGCCGCGGTAGAGGTCCTCGGTCATCTCGGTGAGGGTGTGCCCGGGCGAGATCGCGTTCACCCGGACCTCGGGCCCCAGTTCGAGCGCGAGGTGCCGGGTCAACGGCGGTATCGTCGCCTTCGACGCGGCGTCGAGACCACGGCCGGCGCCGGCGATGTCGACCACCACCGAGGAGGTGTTGACGATCGCCGCGCAGTCGGATTTGCGTAACGCCGCCGCCGTCGCGTGGCATACGTTGAGCGTGCCGACGGCGTTGACCATCAACTGCTGCACGAATTCTTCGGCCGGTGCCGTCACCGCCTCGGTCGGGATCAGGACGGCGGCGGCGTTGTACACCGAGTCGATGCGCCCGAAGGCGTCGAGCGCGAGATCGACGGCCGTCCTCGGCGCCGTGCGGGGCCGCGGCCGTCGCACGGGTGGCCGCCGGCCGTCCGGACCAGATCGAGTGGGTACTCGATCAGGGTGCCGACGGCGTGATGGTGCCCCCTGGTGAACAACGCCGGGGACGCGCGGCGCGCCGCTACCCACCGCGGGGAAGCCGGAGCGTCGGCGGTGTGCGCAACTTGCTGGAACGCGGCCCGGGATATCTGTCCGGCGCCGACGACGTAGTCTGCATCGTCCAGATCGAACACGTCGCCGCACTGTCCAATCTGGACGAAAACCTCGCCGTGCCCGGCATCGACCTGGTCACACCCGGCCACGTCGACCTCGCCGGTCAATGAGACACGTCGCGGACTACGGCGGTTCGATCACCAGCGACGGCATGGCGCAGGACGTGCGGGACGCACTCCGCACGATCGTGCAGCCTGTGCCCGCCATGGCATCCCGCACGTCCCCGTGACGGGCTCCCGAGCCGAATTCGCCCGCGCGGTCGGCGACGGCGACGGCATCGTGTGTTTCGGCAGTGATACCACCAGCTTCGGCTGGCGGTGACCGATAACGTCGATGCGTGCCGGAAGGTCCTGGGCGAAGGACCAGGTGGGAGTGACCGATGACCGTGTCGGTGGCCAGGGAGATCGCAGCCGCGGCGAGCGCGTGGCTGGCAACGCTGAGCCGCGAGCAACGCGCTGTGGCCCATTGGCCTGCCCCGGGGACCGATCCCCAGACCGAGGCAGAGCGCCGACGGCGGTACTACAACACACCCACCGATCACGGTGGGCTCACCCTGGGCGCGCAATCACCGACCCAGCAACGCCTCGTCATGCGGCTGCTGGCCGCGGCGCTCTCCCCCGCGGGCTACGCCACGGTGACCACGGTGATCGGCCTGGAGAACGAGCTGGACCGCGTCGAAGGCTTCGCCGTCGACTGGGGCCACGAGCGCGGCCGGGATCCGGGCCGATATCACCTGCGGGTGTTCGGCGACCCCGCGCGACCGGCGCCCTGGAGCTGGCGTTTCGGTGGGCATCACATCTCGGTCAACGTGCTGGTCGCCGACGGTGCGGTGCGGTCGGCGACACCACTGTTCCTCGGCGCGGATCCCGCGGCGACATCCCTGGTAGGCGGCGGGTTGCTGCGCCCGCTCGGCGGAATCGAGGACACCGCGCGGGCACTCGTCCGGTCACTCGGCCGGGATCTGGCGGCCAGGGCGGTCGTGCACGACCGGGCACCGTCGGACATCATCGGCGGCAACCGCGGCCGCCTTGCCGAGGGTGACCGAATGCTCCCGCTGACGGAAGTGTGGCGCGGCCACTTCCACGATCCGGACCTGCGAGCGCGCGTCCAGGACCTGGTCGACGCGGCCGCGCGCGAATCGGATTACGGACCCAGCGACCACGAGGCGATGGCTCTGCGGCGAACTCCCCTTGGCATCAGCGGAAAGGAACTCGACCAGGACCAGCGTGCGCTGCTCGCGCAGCTGGTCGCCGGCTTCCAGGACCGGGTGCGCGACGGACTGGCCGTGCCGCTGGACCTGGACTCCGTGCACTTCGCGTGGGCCGGCCCGACTCATCGGGGCGCGCCCCACTATTTCCGCCTGCAGAGCCCTCGGATCCTCGCGGAGTGGGACAACACCGCCAGGAACGCCAACCACGCACACTCGGTCTGGCGCGATCCCGGAGCGGACTTCGGAGTCCCTCTCAACGAGGAAAGCTCGCCCCGCTGGCGAGATTCACCATGATCCGAAAGTGCGCGAGGAGGCCGGTGTGAGTCAACCGAGGCACGTCGCGATGATCGGTGCCGGGCTCGGCGGTCTACGAACTGTCGAGCAGCTGCGCGGCGCGGGCCTCGAGGGCTCGATCAGCCTCGTCGGCGCCGAACCGCACGCGGCCACCTTTGTCGAAACAGCTGCTGACAGGCGAATGGCAGCCGGACCGGGTCGTACTGCGAGACCCCGGTACCCTCGCCGACCTCGGCGTCAGCACTAATTTCGGGATACCGGCCGTCGCGATGCGTGAAGGCGCAGTGGAACTCGCTGACGGCACCCCTGCGGGCAGACGCGTTCGTGATCGCGACGGGTGCCGAGCCGCGCAAACTGCCCGGCCAGCCCGCCCAGGTGCACACGCTGCGCACTCTCGACGGCTCGTTGTCGCTGCGGTCCGCGTTGCAGGGTGCGACGTCGCTGCTCGTGGTCGGCGGCGGTTTCATCGGCGCCGAGGTCGCGAGCGGCGCGGTCGCCCGCGGCCTGCGCGTGACCTCATCGAGGCCCTGCCGGTGCCTTGTGAACGCGCGCTCGGCCGCGAGGCCGGCGGCCTGATCACCGAGGGGTGGGGTGGATCTGCGGCTGGGTACCAGATTGGCACGGTTCGTCGACGCCAACACCGTCGAACTGGCAGGCGGCAAGCGGCTTGTCGCGGACGTCGTGCTGACCGGCGTCGGCGCCGCACCGGCGCTGAACTGGCTGACCGGGTCAGGTCTCGATGTGGCGGACGGGATCGCCTGTGACACATCCGGCCGGGCGCTCGACCTACCCGGGGTATGGGCGGTCGGGGACGTCGCGAACTGGAAGGATCCGGTGCGGGGCAGGCATTTCCGGTACGAGCACTGGACCAGCGCCACAGACCAGGCCACAATCGTCGCGCGGGACATCGTCGGTGCCGCACGCCCGCCACAGACCGTGCCGTACTTCTGGTCGGATCAATTCGGACTGAAGCTCCAGGGCATCGGACGTCCCGAGCTGGCCGACACCGTGTTGCCGCTGAAAGGCGACGGCCTCACCGGCGGCGTGATCAAGTAACCGTGACAGGCTACTTCGCGGGTGAACGCCTGGTCGGCGTGGTCGGGTTCGGCGCCGCGAAATGGCTTGCACGGTACCGGGCCTTGGTCGCCCAGAGCGCCGGCCGCGGAGAAGTCTTGGCACTCGGGTAGGCCTGGATTCGCGTCCACCGCACCCACCGACTCGGCCACACCCACCGACTCGGCCACACCCACCGACTCGGCCGCCGCGGCGGCCGTGTCAGCTGGGTCCCACGCCCGTCCGGCTCTGGCCATTACGAGCAATGACCTCGCCCTGCCCCAACGTCGTGGTCTGCCCAGGCAGCGCACTGTCTTTCCACGATCACCAGATCTTCGGCTGTGGGATTGACCATCCGCTCCCCGCCCATCGCCACCGACCCGATGAGACCCCGCCACCGCCGACCGCCGGACATCACCCCCGCGTCGAACAACAACTCTGGGTCGGCCCCCGGAGGAGGTCCGCGCCATCGCCCGGCAAGCGATCGCGTTGGACTGGGCACCCGATCATCACCGACCCGCAACGGCTTCTGCCGCCAACAGCGTTGTCTACGACCAGCAGTACCGGCCGACCTCGCAGCGCATCCGTCGCCGAGCCTCGTCCAAGGGCTCTTCGAGAAGCTCCACAACAGCACCGAGGGTGAGGGAGAACACTGCGAACTAACCGAGCCATTCGCACCGCAGCTCGACGTCACCATCCTGGCCGACGCGTCGAACCTCCCGGCACGACGAGCAGCGGAAGCGCGCCCGAGGACCGCGCAGGATCATCAGCCATCCTCGCTGCTCAGACACACAAAACCACCGCCCGAGATGATCTCTCTGACGGTGGATTGCGCAACACTGAACGGGTACCCCCGATGGGATTCGAACCCACGCTACCGGCGTGAGAGGCCGGCGTCCTAGGCCGCTAGACGACGGGGGCTAGGAACTTTCCCCGTTTCCGGGGCCTTTCTTGCGAGAGATAACTTACCAGAAGCCTTTTCCCGATCTCCGACCGGGGTCTCTCCGCAGCTGGGGTACCAGGACTCGAACCTAGACTAACTGGACCAGAACCAGTCGTGCTGCCAATTACACCATACCCCAGTGAGGCGCTTTCCCAGCTTAGCCGGTTCAGCACCGCACGAGGAGAAATACTAGAACACGCCCCCACGGACCCGCGCAGCGGGGGTCCCGGCCGCGCGCTGGACCGGCACCCCGACCGTTGCGTACTCCGAAACCAGCAGCTCAGGAAGCTCCCCCAACCCGAACACGGTGTACACCCCGTCCGGCGCCCGCTCACCGACCAGCCCGGTCCCGTCGCGATCGAGCCACACCGCGCCCAGCCCGGCGTCGCGGGCGCCAATGGCGTCGGTATCGAGTTTGTCCCCCACGTGCACCGTCTGTTCCGGCGCGCATTCGAGCGCGAGGCAGACCGAACGGAACATCACCGGATCCGGTTTGGCAACGCCGATCTCCCCCGCGATCGCGACGTGGTCGAAAAACGGCGACAACCCGAGTTCGGCGATCTTGCGCCGCTGATGTGCGCCTGAGGCGTTCGTCACGGCGGCGACTCGCAGCCCCGCGGCGCGCAACCATTCCAGACACGGCAGCACGTCGTCGAACAACCGCCAGGAACGCGCCAAAGTCTCCCGCCGGCGCGCCTCGAACGCGGCCACTTGCGTCGCATCGGCGGCGATTCCCAGCTCCGCAAGGAAACACTCGGTACGCCGGTGATGCATGACGTCGTAGTCCAGCTTCCCGGCGACGACGAGCGCCACATGCTCCTCGGTGATCAAGTCCCACAGCGGCCAGAGATCGCCGCGGCCGGTCAGCGCCTGCAACGTCCGCCGGATCGCGGCGGTGCAGTCGATCAAGGTGTCGTCGATGTCGAGACACACCAGCCGCAACTCAGGCGGCACCCACGGCGCCCGCCCGGAAGCGCCGGACGGCCAGGTTCTCGAGGGGGTCGGCGCTGCCGCGGCAAAATCCACCCAGTGAGGCTAGGGCACTCACCGCGTTCGCAACGCAGCCAAAAAGGTGATTGGCACTGCGCTGTTCCGGCGCACCAGACCTACTCCGGGTACTCAAAGTCGCCAAGTCCTCCCCGCACACTCGCCCGAACAGCCGTAGCCCAGCGGCCCGACTGCTACCCCACGAATTCCCCTCCCCTCGACGCCCCCGGCAGCCCACCCGAACCGCGCTCCCGAACACCCTGCCGGACAACGGCCGCACCGAGCACTCCGCACCATCCGGAAACCCCGGCCCCCACCCGTCTCAGCCCCGAATCACCCACCGCATCACTCGAACAGCCGAGCAATTCGACACAACCACACGCCACGCTCACTCCACACCGAACGCCTGCGCCACACACCGAAGTCACACTCCACACGCCACACATGACATCGAGCACATCTCGCCCAAGCCCCCGCCGCCAATTGATCAAGCAACTCGCATGTACGACCCACGACGCGCCGTAAATAGATCACCATCACGACTCACCTCACGACAGCCACACGCCACCGGGGAACAACCCAGAAAAGCCTCAGCCATCCTTCATTGACACGCAGTACAAATGCCATCAGATCATCAATAGACAGCCACCGAAATGATCGATTCACGACCGCCACACCACATCGAGCACCCGGTAAGCGCCACTCGTCAACCTCGAAACCCGTCACAAGCAAGAACACCAACCCAGCGACCACGATTTCCAATTCACTATCCAAATCAATCCGAAAAGCCCGCTCGGTGCCCACAGCCAGATCGACTCCAGCCCCCACGCGTGAGCCTGCGCCCCAGCAACCCCGCACGACCACCCAACCGAGTGACCACACAACCCGCACGACCCCACGACGGCGAGACACCCCAGCCACCCACCCGACCAGCCGATCCGCCGCCACAGCCACCGACCCGATACCCCTCCGCGAAGAGATTCTTACTCCTCGGGTTGACGCCACCACTCTCCGAGGCGCATGCTCCTTATTCAACGTCCGATGAAAAGGGGGGCTGAGGGGAATGACCGAACACACGGGGTGCGTGATCGTCGGCGGTGGACCGGCGGGCATGGTGGCCGGCTTGCTCCTGGCGCGCGCCGGCGTCGAGGTGACGGTCCTGGAGAAGCACGCGGACTTCCTGCGCGACTTCCGCGGGGACACCGTGCACCCGTCCACGCTCACGCTGCTAGACCAGCTGGGGCTGGGGGAAAAGTTCAACGCATTGCCGCACACCGAGGTGCAGATGGTCGGCTTCCCGGTCGACGGTGGTGGCGTGATGAAGATCGCCGACCTGTCCCGGCTGAAAGTGCCGCACCCGTACGTCGCGATGGTGCCGCAGTGGGACTTCCTCGATCTGCTGGCCGAGGCCGCCCAGAAGGAGCCGACGTTCACCTTGCGGCTCGAGACCGAGATGACCGGGCTGCTGCGTGCCGACCGGCGGGTGTCCGGAGTGCGCTACTGCACCGCAGGCGGCACGGAAGGAACTCTCGAAGCCGACCTGGTCATCGCTGCCGACGGGCGCTGGTCTCTGGCCCGCGAGTCGGCCGGGCTGGAACCACACGAATACGACACACCGTTCGACGCGTGGTGGTTCCGGATTTCCCGGCACGAAAACGAGCCCGGCGGCATGCTCGTCCCGCGGATACACAACCGCCGGTTCGCCATCCCCTTGCCACGCAAGGGCTACCACCAGATCGCCTATCTCGCGCCGAAGGGTGAAGACCTCCGAGCGGCGGGCATCGAGAGCTTCCGCGAGAGCGTTGCCGATCTTTGCCCCGAGTTTGCCGACCGCACCCACGAGCTGAAGTCGATGGACGACGTGAAGTTCCTCGACGTCCGGCTCAACCGGCTGCACCGCTGGCACGTCGACGGACTGCTGTGCATTGGTGACGCAGCACACGCGATGTCGCCGGTCGGCGGCGTCGGAATCAACCTGGCGGTACAAGACGCAGTCGGCGCAGCCACCCTCTTGGCCGAAAGCCTTCTCCACGGCCAACCGACGCCGAAGGAACTCGCAGCCGTACGCAGCCGTCGCCTCCTGCCGACGATCGCTGTCCAAACCCTGCAGCGGCTGCTGCACCGAGAAGTCATGCGCCCGGTAATGGCCGGTGAACGCAACCAACCACCGCCGGCGATGGTCAGGCTCTTCACACTTTTCCCGAGGCTGTCCGCCATACCGGCACACCTCCTGGGCGTAGGCTTCCGCCCCGAAATGGCACCGCCCTTCGCCCGCCGACCGATGGAACCTGCCGGCCGTTAAGCACCCAGCCGCCCTTCAACCCACGCCCCGCCGCCACTCAACGGCGACGGCCGCGGTCGCCATTCAACGGTGACAACCGCCGTCGCCGCTCAACGGCCACAACCACACCCGCCACGCGACGGCGACAACCGCAGTCATCACTCAACGGCCGCAACCGCGGTCACCACCGAACGGCCAGAACCACCGTCGCCACCGAACGGCGACGACTCGGCAGCGCAGCTCCGGCGAACACTCCGACCGGCAAGCTCCCGCCGATCCGACCAACCACCCTTCCCACCCCGCAACCTAGGCTTGACCAGCCCGTCGCCACTCAGCGGCAACACCCGTGGGCGGCCCGTCGGCAAGCTCGGAACTCCGGCCACGAACCCGGCCGACACCAACCCGATCGCCGATTCGCCATCCAGCGGCAAACAACCTCAGCCACCCAGGAACAGCGTCTCGACCAGGAAGTCGCCACTGAACGGCAACGACAGCCAAGACCATCACCGAGCAAAGCGGCCACGGCCCGGCAACTCCGGGACCGTGGCCGCACAACGGCGAAAACCCGGTCAGACGTCCTGCACCGGATTGGTCAACGTGCCGATGCCGTCGATCGTGATCGACACCGACTGGCCGTCGACGATCGGACCGACACCCTCTGGCGTGCCGGTCAGGATGACGTCGCCGGGCAGCAGGGTCATCACCCGGGAGACGAACTCCACCAGTTCGGGCACCTTGTGCACGAGGTCGGAAGTCCGCCCGTCCTGCTTGAGTTCCCCGTCGACCTCGCTGCGCAGCGCGAGATCGGCCGGGTCGGCCGACGTGTCGATCCACGGGCCGAGTGGGCAGAACGTGTCGAAGCCCTTCGCCCGCCCCCACTGCCCGTCGGACTTCTGAAGGTCCCGGGCGCTGACGTCGTTGGCCACGGTGTAGCCGAGGATCGCACGCGACGCACGCGCCGCCGACACGTTCTTCACCGGCTGGCCGATCACGATCGCCAGCTCGCCCTCGAAATCGACCCGGCCTACGTCCGAAGGTCGCCGGATCGGCACGTTCGGACCGATGACCGTGGTGGACGGCTTGATGAACAGCATCGGCGCGGACGGCACCTCGTTGCCGAACTCCGCCGCATGCTTGGCATAGTTCCGCCCGACGGCGATCACCTTCGACGGCAGGATCGGCGCGAGCAGCCGAACATCGGCGAGCGGCCACCTTTTGCCGGTGAAGTTCGGCTGGCCGAACGGATGTTCCGCGATCTCCAGCACCTGGGCATCGTCACCTTCGCCCTCGATCGAAGCGAACGCGACACCACTGGGATGAGCAATACGAGCTAGACGCACTCCCCCAGTCTACGGACGCCCACCGAAAACGTCGCACTCCGCGTGACGCGAGCGGCCCGTTCGCACCCGATTTGCGCGAACGGGCCGCTCGCAACACCGGCGACCTGGGCATCCCCGCTCGATTCCGGCGTGAACGGACCCCTCATCGCGATCAGCTCACGAACAGCGACCGCCACACCGGCCGCCAGCTCGTGGACGGGCGAAACGCGTCCGGACAAGGACCACGATCGGACCGTCGAACACGCCAAGACCACAGAACGTCACCCATCCACGGTCACCAGACTCTTGTGCACCAGCGCATCGCACAACGCCAGCCAGCTCGCCTCGACGATGTTCCCGTGCACACCGACCGTGGTCCAGGCATGTTCGCCGTCACTGGTCTCGACGAGAACGCGCGTCACCGCGTCTGTGCCCGGGTTCGACGGGAGAATCCGCACCTTGTAGTCCGCCAGCTCCACGCTGTCCAGCCAGGGCAGGTGCGGGCTCAGCGCCTCGCGCAACGCGGCGTCGAGCGCGTGCACCGGTCCGTTGCCCTCCGCGGTCGCGATCACCCGCCGGCCGCCCACATGCACCTTCACGGTCGCCTCGGACACCACCTCGCCGTCCGGCCGGTGGTCGAGCACGACCCGGTAGGACTCCAGCTCGAACGGCGGGACCGGCGGCGGTTCCGCCGAAATGTGCTCAATCTCGCGCCGCAGCAACAATCCGAGCGAAGCATCGGCGGCCTCGAACGACCAGCCCTCCGACTCCAGTTCCTTGACCTTCCGCACCGCGTTCGTCAGTGCTTCAGGCCGGCCGGCAAGGTCGACCCCGAGCTCACGTCCCTTGAGCTCAAGGCTGGCCCTGCCGGCCATCTCAGTGACCAGCACCCGCATGCCGTTGCCGACCGAAGCCGGATCAATGTGGTTGTACAGCAATGGATCCACCTTGATCGCACTCGCGTGCAGCCCCGCCTTGTGAGCGAAGGCCGACGACCCGACGTAGGCCTGGTGGGTGTCGGGTGCGAGATTGGCGATCTCGGCAAGGGCGTGGGAGACCCGGGTGAGCTCGGCAATTCCTCCGGTCGGGAGGACCTCCATACCGAGCTTGGTCACGAGGTTTCCCGCCACGGCGAACAGATCGGCGTTGCCGGCCCGTTCCCCGTAACCGTTCGCGGTGCACTGCACGTGCGTCGCGCCGGCCTGCACCGCAGCGACGGAGTTCGCCACCGCGCAGGAAGTGTCGTCCTGGCAATGGATTCCCAAGCGGAACCCGGTCTTCTCCTTGATCTCACGCACCGTTTCGGCCAACCCCAGGGGAAGCCTGCCACCGTTGGTGTCGCACAGCACGAGAACGTCCGCACCTGCGCCGGCCGCCGCGTCGAGAACCCGCAACGAGGTATCGGGAGACGCGGCGTAACCGTCGAAGAAGTGCTCGGCGTCGAGGAATACCCGTCGCCCCTCCCGAACGAGGAACGCGACCGTGTCGTGGACCATCGCGCACGCCTCGTCGACGTCCACCCGAAGCGCACGCTCGATATGCCGCAAGTCCGACTTGGCCACCACCGTGATCACGGGCGCTTCCGCGTCGAGCAACGCCCGGACCTGGGGATCCTTCTCCGCCGTGGTACCCGCTTTGCGCGTGGCACCGAAGGCGACAAGAGCTGCGTGCTTCAGCAGCAGCTCGCCTTTCGCGGCCCGCGCGAAGAACTCGGTGTCCTTCGGAAGCGCCCCCGGCCAGCCACCCTCGATGAACCCGACGCCCAGCTCGTCCAGCAGACGAGCGACCGCGAGCTTGTCGGCGACGGAGTACGTGATGCCCTCGCGCTGTGCGCCGTCGCGCAGCGTCGTGTCGTAGAGGTGGAAAGCGTCACCGAGCGGTGTTCCGGCGGGCTCCGTGCGGGTCACGGCGTACTCCTTGTGCTGGGCAGAACCTGTTTCAGGCAACAAAAAACCTCCCGCATGGGTGCGAGAGGTTGCGCGCCGGAAGCTCTTGTGGAGCGTCTATCCGGCGCGCTCGGCAATAATGATCGAAGTGGCGGTCATGCCACGCATCATGCCACAGCTTCGCCCGGCGTCCAAGTGCCGGGCGAAGCTTCCCACGATCTGAGCCACTTCAGCGGCGCAGACCGGCCAGGTAACGACCGAATTCGACGACCGCGGACGCATTCCGCGGTCCTTCCACCAGCGCTGCGTAGGGCAGCGCGAAGAAGTGTCCATCCCGGACGGCCGGGAGATCACGCACACCGGCCTTCGAACGCAAGAAGTTTTCTTTGTCCGCAACGGTTCCCACTTCGCCGCCGTAGTCGTTGATGAGGATGACATCGGGTGCGCGCTGCAGCACTGCTTCCCAGCTCACCGTCGTCCAGCTGTCGTCGACGTCGGCGAAGATGTTCACACCACCCGATTTGGTGATGATCTCGTCCGGTCCCGCGTTCCGCGCCGAGGTGAACGGCTGGTCACGGCCATCGTCGTAGAGGAACACCTTGGGCTTGGGGCTCCCGGCGGGGATCGCGGCGGCCACCTCGTCTACCTGTTTGCGGTATTCTCGGATCAACTTCTCCGCACGATCACTTACCCCGAAGATTTTCCCCAGATTCTGCAGATCCGTGTACAGCGCGTCGAGCGGTGGCATGATGCCGCGCTGCTTGCCCACTCCGTTGCGGCAGGCCTCGGTCAACTGGTAGCTGGCTATCCCCAGCTTGGCCAGTGTGTCCGGGGTGAAGCCGGTGCCTTCGGAGAATCCGTAGCTCCAGCCCGCGAAGACGAGATCGGCGGCCGCGCCCTGCACCACCTCGCGGTTGATCTTCTCTGCGAGCTTGGGCACCTTGCCGAAGTCCGCCTTCCACGGCGACGAGGCGACTCCACCGGACTGTCCTTTGTCGACGACGTAACCGGCCATCCGGTCACCAAGCCCGAGCGCGAACATCAGCTCGGTGATCCCGATGTCGTTCGTCACCACGCGCGATGGCGGCTTCTGGACGGTCATCGGCCGGCCGCAGTTGGTCACGGTCACCGGATAGCCGGGTGGCGCGGCACCACTGTCCGCATCGGACACTTGGGCGCCACAACTCGTCACGGCGAGTGCGGCGACCAGGACCGTCGCGATCGTTTTACGCATGGCTGTCCTCCTGGGTTTCGAGCCGGTCGAACAACAACTGGGGACGTCCTGTGGCGGGATGCCGCACCACGGCTGCGTGCACCCCGAACACTTCGGCGAGCAACCGCGGGGTGAGGACCTGTTCGGGGGTGCCGCTCGCAACGAGCCGGCCGTGGTCGAGGACGTGGACCGCGTCGCACATCGCCGCGGCCAGGTTCAGGTCGTGCAGAGCGGCCAGCACGGTCAAGCCGCTTGCCCGGACCAACGCGAGAATTTCCAGCTGATGGCGAATGTCGAGATGGTTCGTCGGTTCGTCGAGCACCAGGATCCGCGGTTGCTGGGCCAGTGCACGGGCGATCAGTACACGCTGCCGTTCGCCGCCGGACAGGGTCAGCACGCCGCGGTCCGCGAGATGTGCGAGGCCCACTTGCGCCAGCGCCACGTCACACCATTGCCGATCGCCTGCGGTCATCCGGTCGAGCAGTCCGTGGTGCGGTAGCCGGCCCATCGCCACCACCTCGGACACGGTGAAGTCGAACTCCGTGTGGGATTCCTGGGCCACCGCGGCAATGGCCCGGGCCCGCGTCCTTGCCGTCATACTCTCCAACGGCTTGCCATCGACGAGTACGGCACCGGCAGATGGCTTCAGGACCTGGTAAACAGCCCGCAGCGTGGTCGATTTGCCGCTGCCGTTCGGCCCGAGCAGCCCGACGAACCGGCCTTGCGACGCAGCGAGCGTCACGTCCTCGACCAGTGTCCGGCCGGCGGCGGTGATGCTCACCCCATTGAGCGAGATGTCCATTCACGCTCCTCCGAAGACATAAGCGCGTCGGCGCATCAGGATCAGGAAGGCGGGGACGCCGACCGCAGCGGTCAGCACCCCGATCGGCAACTCCTCGGGCGCGGCGAGCACCCTCGCGGCGACATCCACCCACACCAGGAAAACCGCACCGGCCAGCGGCGCGACGAGAAGCACCCGCCGATGATCGGCACCGACGACGAGGCGCACCAAATGCGGCAGAATCAAGCCGACGAAACCGATCGCACCACTCACCGCGACGAGCACCCCGGTCATTGCGGAGCAGGCGATGAACAGGAACACGCGCAGTCGCGTGACATCCACCCCGAGCGTGGTCGCCGCTTCGTCGCCCATCGCGAGTGCGTTGAGCCGACCGGCCAATGCCACCAGCAGGAACACCCCGGCCACGATCACGATGGCGGCGACCGGCAGCGCTCCCCAGTTCGCGCCGGCGAGACTGCCGAGCAGCCAGAACAAGGCAGATCGCGCGGCTTCCCCGTTCGGTGCCTGAAACACCAGCACCGTGGTGACCGCGAAGAAACCTTGCGACAGCGCGGTTCCGG
This sequence comes from Amycolatopsis sulphurea, assembly GCF_002564045.1. NCBI lineage: Bacteria > Bacillati > Actinomycetota > Actinomycetes > Pseudonocardiales > Pseudonocardiaceae > Amycolatopsis > Amycolatopsis sulphurea. Next base: position 653,276 of record NZ_PDJK01000002.1, read on the forward strand.
TCAGCACGAGACGCAGCGGGGTGAGCCCCTGCCTCGTACGGGCGACCAAGTAAACGATCGTGGTCGCAGCAAGCGCTGCCAGGAAGGCGCCGATCGACAGCGCGTAGATCCCGAAGGACGCGAATATGCCGAACAACGTTACTGCCGTGGCGCCGACCGACGCCCCGGACGAAATGCCGAGCACGAACGGCTCCGCGAGCGCGTTGCGCACCATGGCCTGCACTGCGACGCCGACCGTCGCCAACCCAGCGCCGACGATGACCGCGAGCAGAACGCGGGGGAGGCGGATGTCCCAGATGATTCGATACTGCCCTGCGTCCTCCACACCGATCGTCCCCCCGAACAGCCCGGCGCGGAGGAACGCCCACGTATGAGTGATCGGCACCGCGACCGTCCCGATTCCGATCGCGACCACCACCGAGCCCAGAAGCGCGACCACCAGCCCGATGAGAATCGGTGCCAACGGCCGTTGCCGCTGAACGGCGACTCGCTGGCCAGACCCCCGCGGCGACGCTGACGAGACCGACATCGAAGCGGCCGGAGGCTCTCTTCCGACAGCGCCCGAAGTCGCTGCTTCCCCGGAAGGACCAGTACGAGCCGAGGCATCGCGGGAGGTCGTTTCATCCGTCCCGGAGACGACTGGCGCGACTCGGCTTGGCTGTTCGCTTCCAGCCAAAACGGCAGAAGGCTGGCCGCTGGCCGACCCGGCGTTGCTGGCCAGCGGCGACAACGCGGCAACACCGGTTTCGCCACTCCGCGGCGACGACCTGGCGTCACCGAGGTCGGCGCCACCACCGACCGACGACGGCAGCGGGAGCAACGACGGTTCACTCGCGACACCGTCGCCACTGAATGGCAACGAGCTGCGCAGGCCCACGACGCCACCGGGTCGAGGCGGGACGGAATCGACGTCATCGCCACTCAACGGCGACGACCTCCTCATGCCATCGACTTCACTCTGCCGACGCGGCACGCACGCACCGTCGGCTCCGCCGCTGTCCGGATCAGCTGACTGAGTGGAGGCACTCGGGCCGGCGTTGCCGTTCAGCGGCGACGATCCGCTCGCAACCCCAGCGTCGACCGGTAGCGGCGAAACACACGCGCCTTCATCGCCGTTCAACGGCGACGATCCGCCAGCGTCCTCGGGCCGGGGCGGCAGGGCTGCGTCTCTGTCGCCGCTCGGCGGCGACAACTCGGTGACGCTGTGATCCTTGGACGAAGGAGAAGGATCGGTGGGGACGACGTCGCCGGTGAGTGGCGAATCGCCCGGCGCGGTCTGGGGTGACGATGAAGGGTCCTTGCCCTCAGGAGGAAGGCCGGAGTGCGAGCGACCACGCGCAGAGGTCTCCGAGGTGGCGGCGGCGCCCGAGGATTCGCCGCTGGAGGGCGAAGCGGCATTATCCACGGAGTCGGAGTCGGAGTCGGAGTCGGAGTCGGAGTCGGAGTCGGAGTCGGAGTCGGAGTCGGAGTCGGAGTCGGAGTCGGAGTCGGAGTCGGAGTCGGAGCCGGAGCCGGAGCCGGAGCCGGAGCCGGAGCCGGAGCCGGAGCCGGAGCCGGAGCCGGAGCCGGAGCCGGAGCCGGAGCCCACACCAGAAGCGGACCCACGAGCCGCCCCAGAACCTGAGACAAGACGAGGACCCGAGTCAGCGCCTGAATCCACACCCGAGCCGGAGCCGCGGGCCACCCCGGAACCGGAAACGAGACCCGTGCCCGAACCGGAATTCAAACCAGCCCCCGAACCCGCACCAGAGGCAGCGCCGCGAACCGGACCGGGACCGGGACCGGGACCGGGATCAGGACCGGCCGCGGAGCCGGATACGGCGCCGGACGCCGAGGCATCCGCGGGCGAAGGGTCGTCAGGAACCTGGCAAGAGTCTCGGGACGGCACCGTGGAAACCCAATCTGTACCGGTCCGCGAGAGGAAGACGGCAGCCGTCCGTTCGGTGGGGAGCGAGGAGGCTGGTGTCGTCTCCCGCAGACCACGGCGGGAGGGGACAACGCTGGGGCTACAAGCCCCCGCCGGTGTCGGGCTCGCCTCCGGGAGTGGAGGCCTACCGTTGCGGGTCAGCGCCGGACTTCGACCGGTCTTCCGCGGCGGGGGTCGTGCGTGCAGCTGCTAGCCGGCGGAGCGCAGTGTGTTCGAGGACACCAGCGCGGCCAGCCGGTCGCCGATCGCCTGGGTGGCGCCTGGCGAGGCCTGATCGCGCGTGGCCAGGTCGAAGGCCACCGAGGCCTCGATGCGCCGCGAGGCTTCCTTCTGGCCGAGGTGGTCCATCAGCAGCGACACCGACAGCACGGCCGCGGTCGGATCCGCCAGCCCCTGCCCCGCGATGTCCGGCGCGCTGCCGTGTACCGGCTCGAACATGCTCGGGTTGCGCCGGGTGATGTCGAGGTTCCCGCTCGCGGCGAGACCGATGCCACCGGTCACTGCGGCGGCGAGGTCGGTGATGATGTCGCCGAAGAGGTTGTCGGTGACGATCACGTCGAAGCGCGACGGGTCCGTGACGAAGTGGATGGTCGCGGCGTCCACGTGCGAGTACGCGACGGTGACGTCCGGGTGTTCCAGCGACACCTCTTCGACGATGCGCGACCACAGGGAGCCCGCGTGCTCCAGCACGTTGGTCTTGTGTACCAGCGTGAGGTGCTTACGAGGCCGCTCCTCGGCGCGGTTGAACGCGTCGGCCACGACGCGCCGTACGCCGAACGCGGTGTTGACGCTGATCTCGGTGGCGATCTCGTGCTCGGTGTCCTTGCGAAGCAGACCGCCGTTGCCCGCGTACGGGCCTTCAGTGCCTTCGCGCACAACCACCATGTCGATGTCGCCGCTCTCGGACAGTGGGCCGCGTACGCCGGGGTACAGCCGCGCGGGGCGCAGGTTCACGTGGTGGTCCATCTCGAAGCGCAGGCGCAGCAGCAGACCGCGCTCGAGAATGCCGCTGGGCACCGTCGGGTCGCCGACCGCGCCGAGCAGAATCGCGTCGTGCTGGCGCAGCTCGCCGAGCACCGATTCGGGAAGCAGCTCCCCGGTCGCGTGCCACCGGGCGGCGCCGAGGTCGTAGTTCGTGATCTCCGCCGTCGGTGCTACTTCGCCGAGCACCTTCAGCGCCTCGGAGACCACCTCGGGCCCGATCCCGTCACCTGGGATCACCGCGAGCCGCATCCACACACCTCCGTAGCCCAGGCCATCGGGCACCCCGATGGCCCATACACACAACAACACCAGCAGGCGGAAGGTTACCGGCCGTAGACAAAACGCCGTAGCCGCACCACCCTTATGCCGCATCCTCCCACGGGGTGAGGCACCCGTTCAGGGTAACGAAAACGGGGGCAGCCAGGCGGTATACCGCCTGAACAGCCCCCGTCACCAGGTTTTCGATCACACCCTGACACCTGGCCAGGTTCACCCATTCAGGTGGGTCTGGCCAGGTGAGCGGCACAGATCAGCCGTGCGAAACCTCGGATTCGATCCGCACCACCGACGCCCGGGTACCCGTGGCGTTGTGGTGTTCGAGCGCCAGCAGCCCCATCGGCTTGTCACCGGCGACAGACGCCTTGTTCCGGTTGACCACCAACGCCGAACCCGGCTTCGCGACGTACGTGAGCGCTGCGTCGCCACCGCCCTGCACTGCGTACGCCGGCGCAAGAGCATCGAACGACAGCGGCGTCTTGACTGAGTCGATCAGCCCATCGGAAACGCCAGGAGCGGTGTAGAAGCCATTGACGCCGACGGTGTAGCTGATCCGGTGCGAAGCAGCCTTCGGGTCGATGCCCAGCGCGGCGATGCTGACCGGCAACACCATCACGTTGGAATCGAACACGTTGGTGTCCACATTGCCGAGCTGCCCGTTGATCGCCTGCAAGTCAACCCGCGGGTTGTTCGGCTTGGTCAACGACACTGTGCTCGCGAAGAGCGCGTCGGTGCCCGCCGACTTCGTCACGTAGGTTTCGAAGTCCGGTTTCCCGTCACCGTTCGTGTCGATGTCGACGAACGGCACCGTGTTGCTCCCAAGGTTGGCGAAGTCGCTCCAGGTGGAGATCCCGAACGCCAGTGTCGCCTTCTCCGGTTCGCCCTGTGCCTTCGCGAGCGACGCTGTTGACGCCGCACCGACGTAGCGCAGGTCGCCGCCCTTGGCAGTGCGGTTGAGCGTGCAGTCGGAGGTGACATGCGTGTCGCACTCCGGCAGCTGCGGGGATTCCGCCTGCAGCTCAAGCATGCTGATGAGCGACCGATACCGCTGTGCACCATCGCCCTGGTCGATGCCCTTACCACCGAGATTCAGCACCGCCTGGTCAGCGTCGCCGTTGAAGCGCACACCCGTGGGCGTCGTGATCGCCGAAACCGGCTTCGGCGCCGAGTAGACCGCAACACGCAGCGGCACCGTAGCGCCATTCTTCGGCGTGAACGCGACACGGCCCGAAGCGTCGGCAACGAACTGCCGCGCCGACCCGGACTGCGTCGCCTCCATCGTCGGGTCCATGACCTTGCGCAGCGCCTTCGGGTCGGCGATCTGAAGCGTCACCTTCACCGTCGCGGCACTACGCGGGCCTACCTTCACCGACTTCTTGTCGACTGTGTACTCGACACCGGGAAGGCTGTTCACTGCTTCGTATCCGACGGAGTACTCCACCGGCTTGACGCCCTTGTTGACCACCTTGACCGTCTTGCTGACGGTGACCGGCCCGGCAGCCTCGACCGTCCCGAAGGTGACACTCACCGCGCCAGGATCGTCCTGCACGTACGTGAGCACCTGGTTGTCGAGAGCCGCCTTTGCGTCTATACGGCCGGTACCGACACGTTGCGGAGCATAGGTGTGCCCCTTGCCGTCGGAGACGTCATGCGCGGCAGTGCCGACGACGTCCGCCTTGACCTCCTCGACATTCCATTCCGGGTGCGCCTGGCGGACAAGCGCGGTGATGCCCGAAGCGTGCGGTGCGGCCATCGACGTGCCGGTCTTGACACTCCTGCCGTTGCCACTGCCACGCAGCGCCGAGGTGATCGTGTCCCCGGGCGCGGCGACATCCGGCTTCACTGCCGGGCCACGCCCGCCCCGCGACGTGGACGAGCTCACCGTATCCACAATGGACTGATCGTCGGTCTGCAAGGAGGTGCGGCCGTCCCCGAAGAGGCGGACGTTCAGCGTCCCCGCGGCCAGCCCCGGCCGCATCGCCGCAGTCGCCTTGCCCGTGAACTGGAACATCGGAACCCCGGCGTTGCCGGCGATCCCGGCGGCCGGGTGCTCCAACGTGGATGAAAGGAGGACACCCTTGGCTCCGGCCGCTTGCGCGTTGTTCGCCCGCGCGGCGGATCCGCATGGCCGGGTGGCGTCGTTGTCGTCCCACTCCAGCCAGGCGATCTTGCCGGCGACCTTCGCCTTGTCCTCGGCAGAGTACGCGGCACAGCCTGCCTTGTTGTCCACGGACAACGGAACCACCTGGGCAGCCAGGTCGAGCGTGTCGTAGCCGGTGTAATCCTGGCTGTACTGACCGGGCTGCCGGCCGGTGATCGGGGCCGTCGTCTCCACGGCGTCCTTCAGATCGCCCGCGTCGCGGGTGTTGGCGACGCTGAGGGCCTCCGGCGTGTTGCTCGGCGAGCCGGCGATGTCGTTGAGGTCACCGCCGTTGCCCGCGGAGATCACCGGGACCACGCCGTTCTGGGCGAGCTTGCGCACGAACAGCGAGTCCGGGTCGTCCGGTGCGCCGAAGTCGCTGCCCAGCGACAGGTTCACCACATCGAGGTGATCGGTGAAGTCGCCGTCGCCATCCGGGTCGAGCGCCCAGTCCAGCGCCTGCGAGGTGACATTGGTGGAACCCTTGCACCCGAACACCTTGATGGCGTACAGCAAAGCCTTCGGTGCGGTGCCCGGGCCGATCCGCATGTCCTCGAGCTTCTTCTTGTTCAGCTTCCGGTAGTCACCGGTGAACGTGCTGCCGTCCGCGTTGACGCCGAAGCCCGCGATGGTGCCGGCGACGTGCGTACCGTGCTCGCCGCACGCGATGGGGTTGGGGTCGGGCGCCGGTGTCTTGGAACCGTTCTTGCCCTCGGAATCGTATTTGTCACCGACGAGGTCCGTGCCGCCGACCACTTTGGCGTTCGGGAACAACGGCGTCGGCTTGGTTGAGTCGACCGACTTGAAGGCCTCCGGCGTACCAGGGCCGCCGAAGTCGGCGTGGGTGTAGTCGATGCCGTCATCGATCACGCCGACGCGGACGTCGTCGCCGAATTTGCCAGTTTTTTGCCAACTGGCGAGCGTGTTGGTGAGTTGCTCGGCGGTGGCGTTAGTACGCGTCTTCGGAACCACTGTGCGCACGGAAGCCACGTCGGGGCGCTTCGCGAGTTCACGGATCTTCGCCGCGTCCGCTGTCACTACCGCACCGGCGACTGCGTTGGACGTCTGCGTGACCAGCTTCGTGCTCGCGTCTGCGGTACGAAGCTGTCCAACGACGGAGCTGACAGCGGCGGCAACGTCATTCTTCGCGGCGCGCGCAGCCTGCTTCGCCTTCTCCTTACCCTTGCTCTCCTCGGCCTTGAAGGCGTCCACGGCCGGCTTTTTCGCCAGCTCCACGAACGCGGTGATCTCGCCCTGCGCAGCGCCCAGCCGCGACGAGAGCTTCCCCTGGAAACCGGTGGAGTCGACCTTCACAGGTGCGACTGGATCAGCGAGCGGCGCGGCCTGCGCGAAGGCGGATGGCACACCGGCGACAGCCGCCGTCAGCACCACCGCGGACCCCAAAGCCACCGACCGAGCTGCCCATCTGGGCAGCCGGGTTCTGCTCATGAGTACCCAACCCCTTACCCGAGGCACGGATCATGAACCTGCTCGCACTCAGCACGACACACCCCCGACAGGTGAGCGCGAACGCCGCGCCGTGCCCTACGGCGCGTGATTCAGCCTCGCGGGACAGAACCTAACCGCCCGAAACACCTACTTTCGTGCCGAATATGGGCCGTTATGCGAATGTTGCGGGCCTGCATACGCAGGAAAACGCGGCCGGCCCCTCACCCACCAGGGGTAAGGGGCCGGCCGCGGTCGCGAACTAGCTGAAGTCGACAGACCGAATGATGTGTGCTCCGACCGTGGCACCGATCGGCTCCAGCACATTGTTGTCCACGCCCCGGTCGACGCGCAGCAGCATCACCGCGTCGGAGCCGTCGGTGGTCTGGCTGATCTGCGCCGCCTCGATGTTGATCCCGGCCTCGCCGAGCAGGGTGCCGACGCGACCCATCACCCCCGGCCGGTCCGGGTACTCGAGCAGCAGCACGTCGCCCTCGGCCCGCAGATCGAAGTGCCGGCCGTTGACCTCGACGATCTTCTCGACATCGTCCTTGCCGGTGACCGACCCGGACACGGTCAGCGTGGTGCCGTCGCCGTGCACCGCGCGCACCGTGACCAGGCTGCGGAACTTCGGGCTCTCCGTTTCGGACACGAGATCCACCTGCACGCCCAGTTCCTCCGCCAGCCGAGGCGCGTTGACGAAGGTGACCTGATCCTCCACGACACCGGTGAAGACCCCGCGCAACGCGGCGAGCTGCAGCACCGAGGCGTCCTCACTGGACAGCTCACCCTTGACCGACACGGTCACCGAGGTCGGCGCCTTCGGGTTGAGCGCGGTGAGCACCTGGCCGAGCTTCTGGGTGAGCGACAGGTACGGCCGCACGTGCTCACCAACCGAACCGCCACCGGACACGTTCACCGCATCCGGCACGAAGTCCCCGCGCAGCGCGAGCAGCACGGACCGTGCCACGTCGGTGCCCGCGCGGTCCTGCGCCTCCGCGGTGGAGGCACCGAGGTGCGGCGTGACCACGACGTTCGGCAGTTCGAACAGCGGGCTGGCCGTGGTCGGCTCGGTGACGAACACGTCGATGCCGGCGCCGCCGACGTGCCCGCTGCGGATCGCCTCGGCCAGCGCGTCCTCGTCGATGAGCCCGCCGCGGGCCGCATTGACGATGATCACACCCTGCTTGGTCTTCTTGAGGGCCTCGGCGTCGATCAGGCCTTTGGTCTCCGGCGTCTTGGGCAGGTGGATGGAGATCGCGTCGGCGCGGCCCAGCAGCTCGTCGAGAGTGACCAGTTCGATGCCGAGCTGCGCGGCCCGGGCGGCCGAGACGTAGGGGTCGTAGGCGATGAGCTTGGTGCCGAACGCCGCAAGCCGCTGGCTGACCAGCTGGCCGATCTTGCCGAGGCCGACCACGCCGACGGTCTTGCCGTTGATCTCGACCCCGGAGAACGAGCTCCGCTTCCACTCGCCGCCGCGCAGGCTCTGGTCCGCGGCCGGCACCCGGCGGGCGACCGAGAGCAGCAGCGCGACCGCGTGCTCGGCGGCCGAGACGATGTTGGAGGTCGGCGCGTTGACCACGAGCACCCCGCGCTCGGTGGCGGGCGGGATCTCGACGTTGTCCAGACCGACCCCGGCGCGCGCGACGACCTTGAGCTGCGTGGTCGCGGCAAGCACCTCCGCATCCACCTTGGTGGCGGACCGGACCAGGAGTGCGTCGGCGCTCTTGACTGCCTCGAGCAACGCGGGACGGTCGGTTCCGTCCACCTGCCGGACCTCTACCTCGTCACCGAACACACTCAGCACGGAGGGCGCGAGCTTCTCCGCGATGAGGACGACGGGTTTACTGGGCTTGGTCACGATGCGGCTCCCACTATCTGGTCACGAAATCCAGGACGCTCTCCTGCGGCGCACGCCGTTGTGCCCGGATGCGCGGAGTTTAGCCCGGACGACGGGGAGCGCGCGCCCTGCATTGGCCACATGCCCGTAATGCCGCGGCAACACGGCCCGGCGCCGCGTCACGTCGGTCACTGCGGGCGGTCCCGGGATGCGGTGAGCGGCAACGGAAGGATCTTCCCTGGTGGATCACCGTGGGTGTACCGGAAGAAGTGCACAATGCCGTCCATTGGATGAGACGTTCCGGCCGGGGCATGGAATTATGCTTGCTTTGTCCGGTATTGGCCTGGCGGGCCGTTCGCGAAAGCACCCGGATCGAGTGCCCGGTGCTCCCCCACTTGCCGCTGTTCGGCAACAGCCTCGGCCTCCCGACGGTCGGTCGACCTGAACATCGACAGTTGTGAAGCGGCCCATTCGGCACGGCTCCTTCTCAGGTGCACGGTGTTCGTCGCCGATGGGCGGCAACAAGGCAGTGGACACGTTAGAGTGACCCTCGCGCGGCCGGGGCCGCATCCAGTCCGCGGAAAGGGCCGAGCCCACCCCCCGAACGACACGGTGCCCGAGTTGTTCCTTCTTCCCGGCCCGGTGCCTGCGGACCACAGGGTCAGGCGGGAGGGAAGGACCTCGGATGCACGCTCTGCCGGCGAAACCGGATCTCGGACAGCTGCGCAAGCACGCGAAGGACCTCGCCCGGGAGAACGCGGTTGCGCTGTCCGAAGCGCAGTTCCGGTTGGCTCGTGACTTCGGATTCCCCAGTTGGCCACGGCTGGTCGCCTACGTCCGCCGCGTCGTGGACCACGGGCCGGATCTCCACGCCCGGGACGACCTCTGGCACAGCACCCCCGAAGGCTGGGCCGAGGCCTGTGGCCAGCCGGAGGCGCAGGCCTTGCTCCGAAGGCTGGGACGGAGTGGGTGGCGCCGCTTTCGTCGCTAGCCTTCGTCTCGGCTTCCGTCGCTAGCCTTCGTCTCGGCCTTCCGATCCTGCGTTGCGACCCTGCGTTCCGTCGCAGCCTGCCTGATGCCCCGCCTGTCGTTACCCGCCGCGATGCCAGCCAATCGCCGTCCCAAGCCGCCACCCGGCGCTGTTCGCCCCCGCACGACCGACGCTCGCCCCCTGCCCGCATTGCTGGCACCGCCCGCTCAACTACCAAGCCATCGGTCCTGCAAACCGCGAAAAGCAGCTTTGACCAGGGAGTCGCCGTTGAATGGCGACGGCAGGAGACACCGCACCTTCAGCTGTCGCCACCCAGCGGCAACGGCCGAAGCCATGACCAACCGGCCGCCGCCCGACGGCGACGGCCGATACCACCGCTTCGCCACTCAACGGCGACAGCGGCGACCAGAGCATCCGAACCGTCGCCGTCTAGCCGTTCAACGGCGACGGGCGACTCCTCGACAATCCGCGCGTCGCCGCCAAGCGGCGAGGCCGGCGCACGCCACTCCATACGTCGCCACCAAGCGGCAACAGCCAGACCCGCACCGACGCTCAGGGGCAACCGCCGACGCCACGACAGCCATCCCGGCTCTCGACGACAACGGCAATCATCACCCGCTCGTCGCCACTCAACGGCAACAGCCGAGTCGACCACGCCCCCTGTCGCCACCGAGCGGCAACAGAAACCACCTGACCCCGACCGTCGCCGATCAAAGGCAACTCACCTCAAAAGCCCAAGCTGTCACCGCTCAAAGACCAGACCGCCCTCACCACTCCACCACCAAGACCACAATCCGTCGAACACACTCACCCGCCGCGGTGAACCACATCGCCGCACAGCAGCAACCCCACCGCACCGCGGCAGGACAAGCCGCTACCACCACCCGCCACAGCTTCCGGAGGCAACCCGAAACCAACCGGAACCACACGGCCACCGTCCACCAGAAGCCGTCGCCGCTTCTCGGCAAAAGCACCCCGCCGTGCCAATCCTGAGAGGGGCATCCCGCCCACCCCTCGGAGCGTGGGCAAACCCGTCACCGGGCGGCCCGGTCCTCCGGCAACTCGAACTCCCCGGCCAGCACACCCTTCGTGAACGCATCCCACTCCGAAGGCGTGAAAATCAGCACCGCCCCGTCCGGATCCGTCGGCTGTCGAAGAGCCACATAGGTGACACCGTCGGTATGCGGAACGAGGGCGTATTCAGCACAGTGCTCCAGCGTCGCCCCTGCCGGTTCGGCACAGGTCCAGACGGCACCGGCGAGGTTGAGCTCATGCCGGATGTGCACCTTGTCGTCGGCAGGCCGGTCGCTCATGATCACAGCGTATCCGTCTCCCGGCGGAGACCGGCCCGCGGACGGCGAAGGCCCCTCACCCGCCGGACGCGCAGGTGAGGGGCCGGTAAAAATTGCTCAGGCGGTCTCGGTAATCGGCCGGTCCACCCACGACATCAAGCCGCGCAGCTTCTTGCCGGTCTCCTCGATCGGGTGCCGGTCGCCCTTCTGCTCGAGTTCGATGAACTTCGGGCGGCCCGCCTCGTCCTCGGCGACCCACTCGCGGGCGAACGTGCCGTCCTGGATTTCGCCGAGGATCTTCTTCATTTCCTCCTTGACCGCGGGCGAGATCACGCGCGGGCCGCGGGTGAGGTCGCCGTACTCCGCGGTGTCGGAGATGGAGTAGCGCTGCCGTGCGATGCCGCCCTCGTACATGAGGTCGACGATCAGCTTCAGCTCGTGCAGCACCTCGAAGTAGGCGATCTCCGGGGCGTAACCCGCCTCGGTCAGCACCTCGAAGCCGGTCTGCACCAGCGCCGAAGCACCACCGCACAGCACAGCCTGCTCGCCGAAGAGGTCGGTTTCGGTCTCCTCGGTGAAGGTCGTCTTGATGACGCCCGCGCGGGCGCCGCCGATGGCGGCGGCGTAGGACAGGGCCAGCGCCTGCGCGGTGCCCGAGGCGTCCTGCTCGACCGCGATCAGGCAGGGCACGCCCTTGCCGTCCACGAACTGGCGGCGGACCAGGTGGCCCGGGCCCTTCGGGGCGACCATGGCCACGTCGACGTTGCCCGGCGGCTTGATCAGGTCGTACCGGATGTTGAAACCGTGCCCGAAGAACAGCGCGTCCCCGTCCTTGAGGTTCGGCGCGATGTGCTCCTCGTAGATGAAGCGCTGCTTGGTGTCCGGGGCGAGGATCATGATCACGTCCGCCTCGGCCGCCGCCTCGGCGACGGTCAGCACGCGCAGGCCCTGTTCCTCGGCCTTGGCGCGGGACTTCGACCCCTCCTGCAGGCCGATCCGGACGTCGACACCCGAGTCGCGCAGGCTCAGCGAGTGGGCGTGGCCCTGGCTGCCGTAGCCGATCACGGCGACCTTGCGACCCTGGATGATCGACAGGTCGGCGTCGTCGTCGTAGAAGATTTCCACTGCCATGGGGGGTACTACTTCCTTTCCTGACTGCACAGAAATCAGCGGGGTGAGGTGGCGGTGATCGAGCGGGCCCCGCGACCCACCGCGACCATGCCGGACTGCACGAGCTCCCGGATGCCGTACGGCTCGAGCATTCGCAGCAGCGCGCCGATCTTGTCCGACGTCCCGGTCGCCTCGACGGTGAGCGCCTCCGGCGAGACGTCCACCACCTTGGCGCGGAAGAGCTGGACGGTCTCGAGCACCTGGCTGCGTACGGTGGCGTCCGCCCGGACCTTGACGAGCAGCAGTTCCCGCTGCACCGCGACGCCCGGTTCCAGCTCCACGATCTTGATCACGTTCACCAGCTTGTTGAGCTGCTTGGTCACCTGTTCGAGCGGTAGCTCTTCAACGGCGACCACGATCGTCATGCGGGACACCTCGGGGTTCTCCGTGGGCCCGACGGCGAGGGACTCGATGTTGAACCCACGGCGGGAGAACAAGCCGGACACCCGGGCGAGCACACCGGGCTTGTTCTCGACCAGCACGCTCAGTGTGTGCACAGTCATGCTTCTTCTCCCTCCGCGACCGCGGTGGCTTCCTGCGAGACCTCGTCGTCGTCGAACAGCGGCCGGATGCCGCGCACGGCCATGATCTCGTCGTTGCCGGTGCCCGCGGCCACCATCGGCCACACCTGGGCATCCTTCCCCACGACGAAGTCGATCACGACGGGGCGGTCGTTGATCTCCATCGCCCGCCGGATGGTGGCGTCGACGTCATCCTTGGCCTCGCAGCGCAGACCGGCGCAGCCCAGCGCCTCGGCCAGCAGCGCGAAATCCGGGATCCGGTGCTTGTGCGTACCGAGATCGGTGTTGGAGTAGCGCTCCGAGTAGAACAGGTTCTGCCACTGGCGGACCATGCCCAGATTGCCGTTGTTGATCACGGCCACCTTGATCGGCGCCCCCTCGATCGCGCAGGTGGCCAGTTCCTGGTTGGTCATCTGGAAACAGCCGTCGCCGTCGATCGCCCACACCTGTGTGCCGGGCAACCCGAACTGCGCGCCCATCGCGGCAGGCACCGCGAAGCCCATGGTGCCGAGCCCACCGGAGTTGATCCACGTACGCGGCTTCTCGTACTTCACGAACTGCGCGGCCCACATCTGGTGCTGGCCGACCCCCGCGGTGTACACCGCGTCAGGCCCGGCCAGCTCGCCGATCCGCTCGATGACGTACTGCGGCGACAGCGAACCGTCGTCCGGCCACTCGTAGCCCATCGGATAGCTCTCGCGCCACGAGTCGATCTGCGTCCACCAACCGCTGAGGTCGGGGGTGGCGTCGTGCTCGAACTCGGCCCGGACCGCGGCGATCAGCTCGGTGATGATCTCCTTGCAGTCCCCCACGATCGGCACGTCGGCCTTGCGGTTCTTGGAGATCTCCGCGGGGTCGATGTCCGCGTGCACGATCTTCGCCTCCGGCGCGAACGACGAGAGCTGGCCGGTGACCCGGTCGTCGAACCGTGCGCCGAGCGCGATCAGCAGGTCCGCACGCTGCATCGAGGCGACCGCGCCCACCGAGCCGTGCATTCCGGGCATGCCGACGTGCTGACGGTGCGAATCGGGGAACGCCCCGCGGGCCATCAGCGTGGTGGCGACCGGCATGTCGGTCAGCTCGGCGAGTTCGAGCAACGCCCCGGCGGCCTCCGCCTTGATCACGCCACCGCCGACGTAGAGCACGGGGCGGCGCGCCTCGGCGATGAGCTTCGCCGCTTCGCGGACCTGCTTGCCGTGCGGCCGCAACGTGGGCCGATAGCCGGGCAGGCGCAGCTCGGGCGGCCAGGAGAAGGAGGTCATCTCCTGCAGCACGTCCTTGGGGATGTCGACCAGCACCGGGCCGGGCCGTCCGGTGGCGGCCAGGTGGAACGCCTCGGCGATCGCCTGTGGGATCTCGGCCGGGTCGGTGACCAGGAAGTTGTGCTTGGTGACCGGCATGGTGATGCCGCAGATGTCGGCTTCCTGGAACGCGTCGGTGCCGATCAGCGCCCGCGACTGCTGCCCGGTGATGGCCACCACCGGCACCGAGTCCATGTTCGCGTCGGCCAGCGGGGTGACCAGGTTCGTGGCGCCCGGCCCGGAAGTGGCCATGCAGACGCCGACCTTGCCGGTCGCCTGCGCGTAACCGGTCGCGGCATGCCCGGCGCCCTGTTCGTGCCGCACCAGGATGTGCCGCACCTTCGTGGAATCGAGCAGCGGATCGTAGGCGGGGAGGATCGTGCCACCCGGAATACCGAAAACGACCTCGGCGCCGACCGCCTCGAGCGAGCGGACGAGCGACTGCGCGCCGGTGACCCGTACCGGGGTACCGGCCGGGGGAGTCGGCTTCGGACGTGCTCCGGGGACTGCGGGCCCGGTCGGCCCGGGCTTCGCGTCGCTGTGCGACGTGGCACTGGTCATCGGTTCTGCCTCGTGGGTTCTCGGTGTCACTCGTTCGGGTAGGTCGGGGGCGGTACTGCCGGTCGAAACCGGTCCAACGCAACAAAAAACCCTCGCCGACCGAAAGGTCGCACGAGGGTCGCGCGTCGACGCAGCGGACTCTTCCTAAGCGTCGACGCGCTGAGGAAGTACGAGGCCGGTCTGCGGTGTCACGGCGGTGACGGTAGCCGGGCCGCGGGTCGAGTGTCAACTGTACGGGACAGTGATTCCGCATGCTGGACGGTCAGTACTGCTTCCGGCGGACCCGGACGCAACCCGCCACGACCGGCGGTGCACCATTTCCGGGTGGCCGAAAAAGAGCAGGACCAGCGCGCGGAAGAGGGCCGGAAGGCTGTGTTCCGGATTCCCAGCACGGCGTATCTCGCGATCGGTCTGTTGACCGTCTGTGTGACTCCGGTCGCACTCGGCGAGATCGGTGGATTCCAGTGGCTGTACGTCTTCCCGCTCGCCCTGCTCGTGTTCGTCGCGCGCACCCGTACGGTCGCGACGAAGGAAGGCATGAACGTCCGGACCGTCTTCGGCAAGCGCGACCTGCCGTGGTCGTCGCTCAAGGGCTTGGCGATCACGAACAAGGCGCGCGTACGCGCGGTCCTCGGCGACGACACGCAGGTACCCCTTCCCACCGTGCGTACGCGGCATTTACCGGTACTGGCGCTGGTGAGCGAGGGCAAGATCAAGGACCCGTCGGGCGTACTGAGCGACGACGAGCTGAAGGCGGGCGCTTCGAGCGAGAAGCCCGCCGAACCGGCCGCAGAGGACGAGTCGCAGAAAGCGGCGGACGAGACCGCGCCCTCCGAGGGCGAGCCCAAGGAGTAGAATTGGTAGGACCAGTTTGCGGGGCGGCCTCGTGACCCCGCCTGGACCTGCCTTCTGACCTGGGAGAATGCCGTGCCGCACCTCCGTTCCCGGACCACCACCCACGGTCGCAACGCGGCGGGCGCACGCTCGCTCTGGCGCGCGACCGGAATGACCGACAGCGATTTCGGCAAGCCGATCGTCGCGATCGCCAACTCCTACACCCAGTTCGTGCCCGGCCACGTGCACCTCAAGAACCTCGGCGAGATCGTCGCGGAGGCGGTCGCCGAGGCGGGCGGGATCGCCCGCGAGTTCCACACGATCGCGGTCGACGACGGTATCGCCATGGGCCACTCCGGCATGCTGTATTCGCTGCCGTCGCGGGAAATCATCGCGGATTCCGTAGAGTACATGGTCAACGCGCACCAGGCCGACGCGCTCGTGTGCATCTCCAACTGCGACAAGATCACCCCGGGCATGCTGAACGCCGCGATGCGGCTCAACATCCCCACGGTGTTCGTGTCCGGCGGCCCGATGGAAGCGGGCAAGGCGGTGGTCGTGGAAGGCGTCGCGCACGCGCCGACCGACCTGATCACCACCATCGCGGCCTCGGCGAACTCCGCGATCGACGAAGAAGGCCTATCCGAGGTCGAGCGCTCCGCCTGTCCCACCTGCGGTTCGTGCTCGGGCATGTTCACCGCCAACTCGATGAACTGCCTCACCGAAGCCCTCGGGCTGTCCTTGCCCGGCAACGGTTCCACCCTCGCCACGCACGCCGCCCGCCGTGCGCTGTTCTCGGGCGCCGGGCGCACCGTGGTCGAACTGTGCAAGCGCTGGTACGGCGAGGACGACGAGTCGGCGCTGCCCCGCTCGATCGCGACGAAGGCGGCCTTCGAGAACGCGATGGCGCTCGATATGGCCATGGGCGGCTCCACGAATACCGTGCTGCACATCCTGGCCGCCGCGCAGGAAGGCGAGATCGACTTCACGATCAGTGACATAGACGCCATCGGCCGACGGGTGCCGTGCCTGTCGAAAGTCGCGCCGAACTCCGATTACCACATGGAGGACGTGCACCGCGCCGGCGGAATCCCGGCCATCCTCGGCGAATTGCACCGCGGCGGGCTGCTGAACACCGACGTGCACTCGGTGCACTCCCCCGACATCGACACCTGGCTGTCCACCTGGGACATCCGCGCCGATTCCCCGTCCGAGACGGCCCTCGAACTGTTCCACGCAGCTCCGGGCGGAGTCCGCACCACGCAGGCGTTCTCCACGGAGAACCGCTGGTCGGCACTCGACACCGACGCCGCCGGCGGCTGCATTCGCGACATCGAGCACGCCTACACGAAGGACGGCGGCCTGGCCATCCTGCGCGGCAACCTCGCCGAGAACGGCGCAGTGATCAAGGCCGCGGGCATCGACGAGGACCTGTGGCACTTCGAGGGCCCCGCGCGGGTGCTGGAAAGCCAGGAGGAGGCCGTTTCGGCGATCCTCAAGAAGGAGATCCAGCCCGGCGAGGTCCTGGTGATCCGGTACGAAGGCCCGGCCGGCGGCCCCGGAATGCAGGAGATGCTGCACCCCACGGCGTTCCTCAAGGGCTCCGGCCTCGGCAAGAAGTGCGCCCTGATCACCGACGGCCGGTTCTCCGGCGGCTCGTCGGGCATCTCGGTCGGGCACATCTCCCCGGAAGCCGCGGCCGGCGGCCTGATCGGCCTGGTGGAGAACGGCGACCGGATCGTCCTGGACGTCCACGAACGCCGTCTGGAACTCCTCGTCGGCCCGGAAATCCTCGCCGAACGCCGGGCGAAGATGGACGCCGCCGAACGTCCTTGGCAGCCGAAGGACCGTCAGCGCCCGATCACCGCCGCGCTTCGTGCCTACGCCCGGATGGCCACCTCCGCCGACACCGGTGCCGTCCGGGATCCGAGCCGCTGAACCACTCCTTCAGCTATTTCGCGCTTTCGCATTGGGCCGCGCACTCCCCACGGGGGTGCGCGGCCCTTTGTCCTTCGGTGTCGCCCTCCAGTGGCGACGACAGCGTCCCCCTCCAGGTTCACCACCGCACTCCTGATCAACGCGCTCCCGATCGTCAGTAAGCCCGCGATAGCCACCCGACACCGATTACCTGGACCCTCTTGGTGAGCCTGGAGCCTGGAGCCTGGAGCCTGGAGCCTGGAGCCTGGAGCCTGGAGTGATCGTCACCCCCGCCGTCCGCGATCGCTCCCCACCCAAGAAGTTCCGTCGCCGCTCAACGGCGACCACCCAACCGGGAAGCACCAACCGTCGCCACCCGACGGCGAAACACCGAAGAACCCCAGGTCAAAGCCTGTTGCCAAAAAACGGCAACACTTGCCCAGGCCCGCAAACGGCCACCGAATGACGACGGAGCGGCCCACCATCGGTGATCATTACGTCAGACGATTATCGCGTCAGAACGACGACCACCACGGACGCAGCCGCCGCCAGCAGCAGCGAGATGAACCCCAGGGGCAACGGCCGTTTCCGCCACGGGGTGTTCGTCTCCAGCGAAATACGACCCGAACCGGTGAAGATCAACGTGAGTGCACAGAGTCCGAGCAGCAATTCGAATTCCCAGCCCTGCCCGGTCCCCAGGAAGAAACCACCGTGGAACTTCGCGTAGACGACGTTCGCCGCGACCCCCAGCAGTCCCGCCGCCGCGAGCGGCGTGAACAGGCCGACGATCACCAGCGCGCCACCCGCGACCTCAGTGATCCCGGTCACCCAGGACAGCAGCGTGGTCTGCTTGTGGTACCCGTACATTTCGAGCACGTGCGCGAACCCGCCGACGCCCGGACCGCCGAATGCACCGAACAGATGCTGGAGACCGTGCGCGCCCATGATCGCGCCCAGCCCCAGCCGAAGGATGAGCAGGCCGAAACCGAGACCACCCTGGCCCGATTCGCCGTAATCGTCGTTCTCGGATTCCTCGACGCCGGACAGCAGGCTGGTCTGGTGGTCATCCCCTTGACTGGTCACGCGCGAAGAGTAAGCGATCCAGACGTCCCCCGCGAGCGAGCACGCCGAGGTCAGGGGCCATTTCAGGGTTTACCCGGAGACTATCAGTATTCACCGTGGACGAGGTTGTCCGGCAGCTCCCCGCCGGCATACCGGGCGATCTCCGCCGCAGCCACGGCGTACGAACGCCGCCGAACCCCGTGCACCGCCCCGCCGACGTGCGGGGCGAGCACGACCCCGGGCGCAGTCCACAGTGGGTGATCCGCAGGCAGTGGCTCCGGTTCCGTCACGTCGAGCGCCGCTCGCAGCCGCCCCGCGGTCACCTCCGCGACCAGCGCGTCGGTGACCACCACCGGCCCGCGAGCAGCGTTGACAAGGACAGCACCATCCCGCATCGAAGCAAGAAACCGGGCGTCGACCATGCCCCGGGTATGCGACGTGAGGGGGACCATCATGACCACTACATCGTGAAGCGGTAACAATGCCGGGAGATCCTCGACGCCGTGCACCCCATCGCGCGCCGACATACCCACCATCGTGCACCGGACGTCGAACGATTCGAGCCGTCGCCGCAACTGCCGCCCGAGATCACCGGCGCCGATGATGAGCACATGCTGCCCCTGCAACGTCTCGGACGTCATCCGTTCCCACCTCGCCACGCGCTGCGCCGTGGCGAAAACGTCCAGCTGCCGGTACATCGACAGCAGCACCGCGACCACCCACTCGGCCATGCTGCCGCCGTGCGCGCCCCGGCAGGTGGAGAGCAGCACACCGTCGGGAACCTTGCCCACCCAGTCGTCCGCACCGGCCGACAGCAACTGTACGAGCTTCAGGTTCGGCAACTCCCGCCACAACGCATCGTCGGCCGGGTGTCTGCCGGGAATGAGCACCTCGGCCTCGGTCGCCTCCGGCGGCACGGGGTCGCCCCATTGGTAACGCACGGCCTGCACGAGGGGGTTTTCGGACAACGCAGCGACGCCCTCGTCGTCGGGGACCAGCACGGTGACGGTCATGATCACCAAGGTAACCACTTACCGGTGGCTCACGCCTGGACACCTAGGCTGAAGCCATCATGCGTACCCGGTCCCGGTGGTCGGCGCCGCTGGCCCTGCTCGCCTGCGGCGGCCTCGTGCTCTCCGGCTGCGCCCGTTTCGACGACACCACGGCCGCACAGAAGTTCAGCCCGGCCGCGCCGCCAAGCCCCGAATCGCCTCCGCAAGTCCAAGACCCGGGAAGGTCGGGCAACAGTCCGGGTAACGGGCCTTCCCCAGGCTCGCCGACTCCAGTCCCTCCACCACAGGGCTGCAAAGACTTCGACAAGGCGGTCATCGCGACCTGCCTGGACACGGTCTCCGCAGTAGCCGGCTTACCTGGCAACGGATCCGCGCCTGCCGCCCTCGCGGGAGAGCGGAAAACCGGCCGGGTTTTCCTTGCCACTGCCGGTCACGACGCGTCGTCGTTCGCCCAGCTCGACGTCCAGGCCGCCGGCGACGGTGGCCTCACCGGCCTGGCGCTGTCACCGAAGTACGTCGAGGATCAGCTGGTTTTCGCCTACATCACGACGCCGACCGACAACCGCGTCGTCCGGTTCGCCAAGGGGCAACCGCCGAACCCGGTGCTGACCGGGATCCCGAAAGGTGCCACCGGCAACCGCGGCACGATTGCCGGTGACGGGCATGGCGCCCTGCTCGTCGCGACCGGCGACGCCGGCAACCCCGCCGCCGCGGCGGACGTGAAATCGCTCGCCGGCAAGGTGCTGCGGATCGACACGTCGGGCAAACCCGCGAGTGACAACCCCACCCCGGGATCCCCCGTGTACGCCTCTGGTCTGCATGCCCCAGGCGGCCTCTGCGGCTCCGCCGACGGGAAACGCATGTGGGTGACCGACCAGCCAGCCTCCGGTCCCGACGCGGTCTACCGCCTTCAACCCGGCCAATCCCTCAGCGCCCCCGCATGGACCTGGCCGGAAAGACCAGCCGTCGGCGGCTGCACCGACTTCGTCGACGCGAACGGCATCCTTGCCGTCGCCTCGTCAGCGGGCCTGCAGAATGTCCCGGTCAACCCGGACGGCGCCGTCACCGGCACGCCCACCGTCAGCCTGGATGGCAAAGGCAAACCCCCGACGACCTACGGCCACCTCGCCGGCATGAGCATGATCAACCCTCAGACCGCCGTCGCAGGCACCACCAACAAGGACGGCGGCAAACCCGTCTCCAGCGACGACCGCGTAATCCTGATCGTCATCTCCGACACCGGCGGCGGCCAAGGAAAGGACTGAGCCGTACGGGACGACCGCGACGTTCCCGCCCCGCTCCGGCGAAATTCGCCCTTACCCGGCAACACCCGGTCCACCAGCCGAGCTCCGCCCGTCGCCATTGGACGGCAAGTCCCGCACCTAGGACCGACGTCAGCGTTTCCACTCTCGCCACTCACCGGCCAAGGTTCGACCGAAGGCATCCCTACGCCTGGAACGCGCCGCCGCTCCACCAACGTGTCGTCGCCCCTCGATGGTGACTCCTCGACCGTGATGCCACCCGGGCAACTCCCCCATCACCACAGTGCCCGCTCACCTGCCGCCACCGAGTCGCCGTCGAACGACGACCCGCGCCTCCACGGCCATCGCTTCGCAGTTGACTCCCCGGCGACCACGGCTCCGCTCCGGCAAGCGCCCAGAACACAGGCGGCGAAACCCGTACCTCTCTCCGATCAAACAGCCCAGCCTCGAACGCGCAACCCGTAGCCACTCACCGGCGAAACCCGCAGTTGCCGTTCAACGGCGACGCCGAGAAGCCCTGCTCTCCGCACGAGCCGCCCGAATGTCGAAGATCGCCACGACGACCGAGACCAGCGCGAACAGCAGCCCCACGTAGCGCCCGATCCCCGCGCCGACCGTGATCCCCGCGGCGTCCAGGAACGCACGCTGGTCGCTGTCGAACACCCAGTCCAGCGTCGCCCACCCGATCGCCATCAGCAGCACGGTCGCGAGGCTCCCGACCAGCCACAACTGCGGCAGCCCGGACATCCGGACCTTCCGGATTTGCCCCAGACCGACCACCGCGAGACCGATCAGTACCAGGACGAACGGCGGCAGCCACGAGAACGGATCCGAATTCCACGCCGAGCGCACGACGTCACCACGGGGCAATGCCTGAAAGGCATTCTGCACGTCCGCATCCGCGGCGCCCGCCGTCAGCACCGTCCATGGCAGAAACAACGTGCCCAGCGCGAGCAGCCCGGCCGCCAAGCCAAGCCACTCGCGCCAGGTGACACGGGTGATCGAGAAGGCCACTCAGGAACCAACGCGCTCGATGATCAGCTCACGCACGCGCTTGGCGTCGGCCTGTCCTTTGGTCGCCTTCATGACCGCTCCGACGATCGCGCCGGCCGCGGCGACCTTGCCACCGCGGATCTTGTCGGCGACGTCTGGCTGCGCGGCAAGCGCCTCGTCGACGGCCGCGAGCAACGCGGAATCGTCGGAAACGACCTTCAGCCCGCGCTTTTCGACGACCTCACGCGGCGCGCCCTCGCCGGCCAGCACGCCCTGCACGACCTCCTTGGCGAGCTTGTTCGTCAGCTCCCCCGAGGTCACGAGCCCGATCACCTCGGCCACCTGCGCCGGCGTGATCGGCAGCTCACCGAGCTCCATCTCGCGCGAGTTCGCTTCTTGCGCCAGCGTGTTCACCCACCAGCCGCGCGCCTCGTCCGGGGTCGCCCCGGCCTCGACCGTGGCCGCCACGAGGTCGACAGCGCCGACGTTCAGCAAGTCCCGCAACGCCTCGTCGGAGAGCTTCCACTCCTCCTGGATCCGCTTCCGGCGCTCCCACGGCATTTCCGGCAGCGTCGCCCGCAGCTGTTCGACCCATTCCCGCGAGGGCGCGATCGGGACCAGGTCGGGCTCCGGGAAGTACCGGTAGTCCTCCGCGGTTTCCTTGGCCCGGCCGGCCGCCGTCGTGCCGTCCGCCTCCTGGAAATGCCGCGTCTCCTGCCGGATCGAACCACCGTCGGCGAGGATCGCCGCCTGACGCGTCATCTCGTACCGCACCGCCCGCTCGACGCTGCGCAACGAGTTCACGTTCTTCGTTTCGGTGCGCGTACCGAACTCCTCGGCGTCCTTGGCCATCAACGAGACGTTCGCGTCACACCGCACCGAGCCTTGGTCCATCCGGACGTCGGACACGCCGATGGCGCGCAGCAAATCACGCAACGCGGTCACGTACGCGCGCGCCACTTCCGGAGCCCGCGCACCAGTGCCGGTGATCGGCTTCGTGACGATCTCGATCAGAGGAACGCCAGCACGGTTGTAGTCGAGAAGCGAGTGCTCGGCGCCGTGGATCCGACCGGTCGCACCACCGACGTGCAGCGACTTTCCGGTGTCCTCTTCCATGTGCGCGCGCTCGATGGCGACGCGTACGACCTCACCGTCGTCCAGCGTGACGTCGAGGTAGCCGTCAAAGGCGATCGGCTCGTCGTACTGCGAGGTCTGGAAGTTCTTCGGCATGTCGGGGTAGAAGTAGTTCTTCCGGGCGAACCGGCACCATTCCGCGATCTCGCAGTTCAACGCAAGGCCGATGCGGATCGCGCCCTCCACCGCCTTGCCGTTCACCACCGGCAGCGAGCCGGGCAGCCCGAGACAGGTGGGGCAGGTCTTCGTGTTCGGCTCGCCGCCGAACTCGTTGGCGCAGCCGCAGAACATCTTCGTCTTCGTGTTGAGTTCCACGTGGACCTCGAGCCCGAGGACGGGGTCGAAGCGCTCGAGGACCTCGGCGTAGTCCATCAACTCGGCCACGGCAGTCACTTCGTTCCTCCCAGCTCCGGAGCCTGGTGCACGAGCGAGCCGCCGGCAGCAGCGTCGCGCGCGGCCTCGTACGCTGCGCCGACGCGGTACAGCCGGTCGTCGGCGAGCGCAGGGGCCATGAT
This sequence comes from Amycolatopsis sulphurea, assembly GCF_002564045.1. NCBI lineage: Bacteria > Bacillati > Actinomycetota > Actinomycetes > Pseudonocardiales > Pseudonocardiaceae > Amycolatopsis > Amycolatopsis sulphurea. The sequence goes on from NZ_PDJK01000002.1 coordinate 676,455, forward strand.
CTGCAGGCCGACCGGGAGACCGTCCTCGTCGGACAAACCGCTCGGCACGCTCATGGCGGCGTTACCGGCGAGGTTCGACGGGATGGTGCACAGGTCGGCGAGGTACATCGCCATCGGGTCGTCTACGCGCTCCCCGATCTTGAACGCCGTAGTCGGTGTCGTCGGCGAGACGAGCACATCGACCTTTTCGAACGCTGCGGTGAAGTCGCGCGTGATGAGCGTGCGCACCTTCTGCGCGGAACCGTAGTACGCGTCGTAATAGCCCGACGACAGCGCGTACGTGCCCAATATGATGCGCCGCTTCACCTCAGGACCGAAGCCCTTCTCACGTGTCAGCGACATGACTTCCTCCGCACTGTGCGAACCGTCATCGGCCACGCGCAGGCCGTAACGCATGGCGTCGAACCGCGCGAGGTTCGACGACGCTTCGCTGGGTGCGATCAAGTAGTACGCAGGCAGCGCGTAGGTGAAGCTCGGGCACGACACCTCGACGACCTCGGCACCCAGCGCGCGCAGCTGCTCCACTGCCGCCGCGAAAGACCGAAGAACACCGGGCTGGTAGCCGTCGCCACCGAATTCCTTGACGACGCCGACGCGTACGCCCTTGAGGTCACCGTTCGCGCCTTCCCGTGCCGCGGCCACTACGGGCGGCACCGGCGCGTCGATGGACGTCGAGTCCAAGACGTCGTAACCGGCGATCACTTCGTGCAACAGCGCCGCGTCGAGCACCGTACGCGCACATGGTCCCGCCTGGTCGAGCGAAGACGAGAAGGCGACCAGGCCGTAGCGCGACACACCACCGTACGTCGGCTTCACGCCCACGGTGCCGGTGACAGCGCCCGGCTGCCGGATCGACCCACCCGTGTCGGTACCGATGGCAAGCGCTGCTTCGAACGCGGCAATAGACGCCGACGAACCGCCGCCGGAGCCGCCGGGGATACGCGCGTGGTCCCACGGGTTGTGCGTAGGACCGTACGCAGAGTTCTCCGTGGAGGAGCCCATCGCGAACTCGTCCATGTTCGTCTTGCCCAGGATGACGACGCCTGCTTCGCGGAGCTTGCGTGTCACAGTCGCGTCGTACGGCGGGATCCAGCCCTCGAGCGTACGAGAACCGCAAGTCGTCGGGACGCCTTCGGTGGTGAGTACGTCTTTCAGTGCGAGGGGCACGCCCGCGAGCGGCGAAGCAGGTTGCTCCCCCGTGGCGAGCTTCTGGTCGACGGTCTTGGCCGCGGCGAGCGCACCGTCGGTGTCGACGTGCAAAAAGGCGTGTACGTGGTCGTCGACCGCGGCAATGCGGTCCAGGTGTGCCTGCGCGACCTCGGTCGCGGACACCTCACGCGCGTGGATCTTCGCCGCCAGCTCGGCGGCGGTCAGCTTGACGAGTTCGCTCACTGTTCTTCTCCCAGGATCCGCGGCACCCGGAACCGGCCCTCCTCGGCGGCCGGCGCACCGGCCAGCGCCTGCTGCTGCGTGAAGCAGGGGCGGATCTCGTCCTCGCGAAAGACGTTGGTCAGCGGTACGGCGTGCGAAGTCGGCGGAACGTCCTCCGCGGCGACTTCGCTCACTTTCGCGACCGAGTCCAGGATCTGGTCGAGCTGGCCTGCGAAGACGTCGAGTTCGTCATCGGTGACGGCCAGCCTGGCCAGCTTCGCGAGGTGTGCGACCTCGTCTCGGGAAATGTTGGGCACGCGGGTGACTCCCGGGGTGTGCTGTGCGGGTGTTCTCGGAAGCTGTAAGTCTATGGTGACGACGTCGGACGACTCGACCGGGTTATCCGGCGACGACGCGCACCGGGCAAGGCATCCCGCCGGCCGGACGGCGAGACCGCAACGGGTGCCCGGTCTGTCACAATCGGCGCCCGGCGAAGTCGCGTTCCACGGCAAGGCTGGAACGCCTGAGGCGAGAGGGGCGCGTGGTGTCGTTCCTGATCCGGGTCCAGCTTCCGGACTCCCCCGGCACCCTCGGCGCCGTGGCGACCGCGCTCGGCACCGTGGGCGCCGACATCCTCAGCGTGGACGTGGTGGAACGCACCGGCGGCCTCGCGATCGACGACCTGGTGGTGGAGCTGCCGTCCGGGCGGCTCCCGGACGCCCTGATCACCGCTGCGGAAAGCGTGGAAGGCGTCGAGGTGGACGCGGTCCGGCCGTACGCCGGGATCCTGGACACGCACCGTGAGCTGGAACTCGTCGAGGAGATCGCGGCACAGCCGAAGACCGGGCTCGAGCTGCTCGCCGAAGGCCTGCCGAAGATCATCCGCGCCGGCTGGGCGGTGATCGTGGAACATGGCGAACCGGAATCCAGACGGCTCGCGTCGTCGAGTGCCGCGCCGGAGAGCCCGTTCACTGATCTGCCGTGGCTACCCCTGGAACGCGCCACCGTCCTCGACGGCGAGGAGTCGTGGGTTCCGGATACCTGGAAGGAGCTCGGCACCGAGCTCGCCGCGACCCCGCTCGGCAAGCCGGGCAAAGCACTCCTGGTGGCCCGTCCCGGCGGGCCAAACTTCCGTGCCGCCGAGGTCGCCCGCCTGGCCCACTTCGCGGGCATCGTCGCCGTGGTCCTGGACGGCTGAACTCCTCCGCCGTTCCCCGACCAACCGGTCGCTGTGCCGGTGATGTTTCGGAAGCCCACTCCCCCGAACCTCGGGCTTTGCCGAAGCACGAACGGGAACTCAGCGACGGCCGACTTGTTTGCTCTAAGCCTGGATCCACCGATGGATTGTCGTCCGGGGCGGCGTGTAATAGGTGAAAGTGCCTTCTGGCCTGCGATAGTGAGAGTCTCTGAGGTTCTCAAGTCGCATGTGGCGGAAGGCACTTTCAGTGAGATTGTGGCATAGGTGGTCGCGGGCGTCCGTCCGGTTCGATGAGGAGAATCTCGTGTCGTGCGCGGGGTTGGTGCCGGTGATGGCGCTGGCCGAGCGGGCAGGGATGTCGCAACTGGTCGCGGAGAAGGTGGAGATCACGAACGCGCCGATCCCGTCGACCGGAGCGAATCCGGCCGGGAAGATCGCCGCGATCGTGGCCGGGATGGTGGCGGGCGCGGACTGTATCGATGATCTGGATGTGATCCGCCACGGCGGGATGAAACGGCTGTTCAGCGGGGTGTACGCGCCCTCGACGCTGGGATCGTTTCTGCGGTCGTTCACCCACGGGCACGTCCTGCAGTTGACCGCGGTCCTGCGTGCGATGCTGGCCACGCTCGCCATGACGACGCCGGTGCTCGCAGGCGCGGAGCAGATGACCTATGTGGACATTGATTCACTGCTGCGGCGTGTGTACGGCAAGAAGAAACGGGGCGCGCGGTTCGGGCCGGCGAAGGTCGGTGGCTACTCGCTGCTGTTACGCGGATTGTCGCCGCTGGTGGCGACGATCTCCACCCCGCTCGCGGCGCCGCTGATCGCCGCGATGCGGCTGCGTGGCGGCAACGCCGGCTCCGCGCGGGGCGCGGCCGGCCTGCTCGCCGAAGCCCTGAACACTGCGAAAGCGTCCGGAGCACGAGGAATGATCCTGGTGCGGGCCGATTCGGCCTACTACGCCGGCACCGTCGTGTCCGCCGCTCGCCGTGCCGCGGCCCGGTTCTCCATCACCGTGACCGGCAACAGCGCGATCCAGGCCGCGATCGCGACCATCCCCGACGATGCGTGGATCCCGGTGCGCTACCCCGGCGCGGTCGAGGATCCCGACACCGGGAAGCTGATCTCCGATGCCGAGGTCGCCGAAACCGTCTACACCGCGTTCGCCGGGACCAGCCACGAGGTCACCGCGCGGCTGGTGGTACGCCGAGTGAAAGACCAGAACCACACCGACGTGCTGTTCCCGGTCTGGCGCTACCACGCGTTTCTCACCGACACCGCGCTGTCCACCGTGGAAGCCGATCTCACCCACCGCCGCCACGCCGTCGTCGAAACCACCTTCGCCGACCTCATCGACGGCCCCCTCGCACACTTGCCCTCCGGGCATTTCGACGCCAACGCCGCCTGGGCCGTCTGCGCCGCGATCAGCCACAACCTGCTGCGCGCCACCGGATCGACCGCCAGCATCTTTCACACCACAGCCCGAGGTGCGACCCTGCGCCGCCACCTCGTCTGTGTCCCCGCCCGCCTCGCCCGGCCTCAAGGCCGCGAAATCCTGCACCTACCCGGCTACTGGCCCTGGGCCGACGCCTTTGCCGGCCTGCACGACGCGGCAACCCGCCCACCACCCGCCGCCTGAGCACCACCAACCACCGCCTCACCAGGCCCGACCGGAGACCACATGGACACGCTGGACAAGCCAGCCGATTCCGCACACCCCAACCACACAACAAGATCAACAACACATCAAAGATCCACAACGAAACCCGATCGGTGGATCCAGGCTAAGGAGGTCGAAGGCGTCGGCGATTCCTGTCCGTTCACGGACCTGGGCGGCCGGTCCGGTCCGCCGCCAACGATCGCCAGCATGCCTGGTTTCGTCTCCTGACCAAGGCCACTCACAAACGTCACGTCGATCGCTGCGTCCAGCGGTAACCGACGGGCTGGCCGGTGTCTCGCCACTTGGCGGCAACACCATACGCACAGAACCGGCACCATGCCGTCGGAACGGCCCCGAACCAAGTTCGCTGGCGAATGGCGAATCGGCACCTCGCCAGGACGAGGCGACGCGGAGAGTGTTCGAAGACAAGACTCCAACCACCGACCTGTCAGCGACAAAGAAACCAGCGGAAGCCCCACCCGCTGTTGCCAAAAAATGGCAACAAGCTGATGACCTGCGACAATTCCTACAGATCGTACTCGTCCGCGATCAGGCTGACACCGGGCTCAGGACGCCAATCCCTCCCCGGCAGCCGACTGAAGCCGATCCGCTCATACAGCCGCTGCGCCGTTCTCATCTGCGCAAGGCTGCTCAACAAGACCTTGCCGACCCCAACGCACGTCCCCGGGTCCAGCACAGCCCGGGTGAGTGCCGCACCGATCCCGCGCCCGCGAGCCTTACCCGCCACTGCCAGCATCCGGAACTCCGGCTCACCGACGTGGGAACCCTCGGCATACTCACTCCCGGCCGCACAACCGTGACCGATCCGAGCCTCCGGTCGCCGTCGTCGACGGCCACCAGTATCTCGGCATGCTCGGCTCGGCGGGCGGCATCCGCAGCAACCCCTCATGCCCAGCCTCGACGTCAAAAAGCCGTCAATCCGGTAGTCCTCTACCGTGACATCGACGATTTCCGCGAGTTCCTCCGCGCGCGCCGACCGATCCGGACTTCAGCCATCGTCCCCCTCAGTCTCCGGTTCCCCGTCCGTTCCCGTCTCGAGAGCCACCTCCGCGGCGGCATCCGGGCCGCGGTCAAGCAACACCCGGAACCCGTTCTCGTCCAAGACAGGCACTTTCAGCTGCACCGCCTTGTCGTACTTCGACCCCGGCGAGTCGCCCACGACTACGAACGCCGTCTTCTTGGACACTGACCCAGCCGCTTTGGCGCCCCGGGCCATGATGACTTCCTTGGCCTCGTCACGGGAAAAGCCATCGAGCGAGCCGGTGACGACGATCGAAAGCCCCTCCAGGTTCCGGGGTACGGAGTCGTCGCGCTCCTCCGCCATCCGGACCCCGGCGTTTCGCCATTTTTCGACGATCTCCCGGTGCCAGCCGACCTCGAACCACTCCTGGACGGCATGCGCGATCGTCGGCCCGACGCCGTCGACGTCCGCCAGCTCTTCCTCGCTCGCCTCCTCGATCCGCTGCACCGAACCGAATTCGCGGGCAAGGGCCTGCGCCGCGGTGGGACCGACGTGCCGGATCGACAGCGCGACGATCACCTTCCACAGTGGCCGGTCCTTCGCCGAATCAAGATTGGACAGCAATTTCCGCGCATTCGCCGAAAGCTCCCCCGCCTTGGTGCGGAACAACTCCACTTCGGCGAGCGAATCCTCGTCGAGGTCGAAAACGTCACCCTCGTCTGCGACGACCCGCGCATCGAGCAGCGCGACCGCGGCCTCGTACCCGAGCACTTCGATGTCGAACGCACCGCGCCCGGCCAGGTGGAACAACCGCTCCCGAAGCTGCGCGGGGCAGAACCGCGTGTTGGGGCAACGGATATCCTTGTCGCCCTCCTTCTGATAGGCGAGTTCCGTCCCGCATTCGGGGCAGCTCGTCGGCATGACGAACTCGCGCTCGTCGCCCGTCCGCGCGTCGACGACCGGGCCCAGCACCTCCGGGATCACGTCGCCGGCTTTGCGGATCACGATCCGGTCACCGATCAGCACGCCTTTGCGCTTGACCTCTTCCTGGTTGTGCAACGTCGCACGCGCAACCGTGGATCCCGCGACCTTGACCGGCTCGGTGACCGCAAACGGCGTCACCCGGCCGGTCCGCCCGACCCCGACCTGGATGTCGAGCAGGGTCGTGATCGCTTCTTCCGGCGGATACTTGTACGCGATCGCCCAGCGGGGAGCTCGCGACGTGCTGCCGAGCCGACGCTGAAGCACGACTTGGTCGACCTTGATCACCACGCCGTCGATCTCGTGCTCGGCGTCGTGCCGATGTTCACCCCAATAGGCGATGTGATCGGTGAGTTCCTTCGCGGTCCGCAGGACCCGGGTGTGCGGCGAAACAGGCAGGCCCCAGGCCGCCAGTGCGTCGTAGGCGTGCGACTGCGTGACCGGTTCGAAGCCCTCACGCTTGCCGAGCCCGTGGCAGATCAGCCGCAGCCGTCGCTGTTTGGTGATCTTGGGATCCTTCTGCCTCAACGAGCCTGCCGCCGTGTTACGCGGATTCGCATACGGTGGTTTGCCCGCCTCGACCATCCGCGCGTTCAGGTCGAGGAAATCCTCGACCCGGAAGTAGACCTCTCCCCGCACCTCCACGAGCCTGGGCACCGGGAACTCGTCGGTGCCGGTCAGCTGGTCCGGAACCTGTTCCAGGGTGCGGATGTTGAGAGTGACGTCCTCACCGATGCGGCCATCGCCGCGGGTGAGCCCGCGGGTGAGCTTGCCATCTTCGTACAGAAGGTTGATGGCCAGCCCGTCGATCTTCAGCTCGGACAGGTATTCGGTGGACCCGATCTCCTTCTCCACACGTTCGACCCAGCTGAGGAACTCGTCGTGGTCGAACACGTTGTCCAGGCTCAGCATGCGTTCTAGATGGTTGTGCGCCGTGAACTCGGTGGAGAATGTCCCGCCGACGTTCTGTGTCGGCGAATCGGGCGTGACCAGGGCCGGGTACTCATCCTCGATGGCCTGCAGATCACCGAGGAGCGCATCGAACTGGCCGTCGGAGACGATCGGCGAGTCCAGCACGTAGTACCGGAACTGGTGGCCGCGGATCTCCTCGGCAAGAGCGCCGTGGCGCTCGCGGACGTCGGCCGGCACGTCGGCCACATCCGGTGCGGTCGCCTCGGCCGTCGGGTCCTGGGGAAGGTCGGTGCTGCTCACGGGTAGTGAGCCTAGCCGGAGGTACCGACACTTTCGTCCGGTCGTTCCGGCAGCGTGCGGACCAGGTCGCGGAACTCCACCAAGCCGACGGTGCCCTCGGGCTCGGATTCGGCAGTTTCGACCCGGCGTAGCCGCTTACCGGCGACCCGCTCGCCCAACGCGGCGTCGAGCGGGAGGAACGTCAACGCGGTGCGGGCAGCCTCGTCGAGATCCGTGAATGCCGGATGATGCACGGCCACGTCGACCACACCCTCGTCGACCTGGGCGACGATCCGGACATCGGCGAGCGAGACCCGTTGCCCACCGACGTTGACGGTCACCTCTGTCGGATCGGGCACCGGCGGCACCGAATCGTGGTACTCCCAGATCGCGTCATCCTGCGGCCCGGCGGCTTTCCAGGCGTCGGTGTATGGCCGTAATTCCGGATCTTCCTGACCGCTGAGGACCAGCGCATAAATCGCCTGACGCCCGCGCTCCAGCGCGAAGTGCAACCGCGGATGCAAGGCTTCCACGAGCTGGCACAGGTCGTACTCGACTCGGTGCGGTTCCCGATCCCCGAGTGCCGCACTGACCTCCGGAAGGAGCTCATACCAGCCTTTCCAGAACGCGGCGGCGGCAGCCGTCACGTCCGATGGCACCGGCTGCACTGGCCACGGCGTGCGCGGGTCGGGCGACAGCGCGCCGGCTGTGGTCCCAGACTCCGCACGACGGCGGCGGAACAAACCCATGATCGCGAAACTCCCCCTCGTCCTTCTCCCGCCTACCACGGTACGCGCCCCGCGACCGCCGGGTCCTCGGATCACCAGCTTTCAGGCGGCTCCAGGAATGCTTTGCCCAGGTCACGACTGAGGGCGAGAGCTCGGCGCAACCACTCGTTCGTGGCACCCGCCAAGCCGCAAACTGGGGTCGGCACAGCCCGCTCAGCGAGGATGGCGCGAGTGAAGCCCAGTCGATCGACAAGGTTGAGCGCGGGCGCCGCGAGCTCCTTGAGCCCTGGCTGCGTCACCGGGTCCGTGGACGGGACAAGGCCCAGAAAGAGCGATGTGCCGCTGTCCCAGGTTTCACCGACCTCATCGAGCAGCCCCGTCGAGGCGCCGCCGAGCTGGCTGACGTCGAAGGCGATGGCGCCGGCGCCGACCGATCGCAAAAGCGCGATCGGCGGATGCGGAGCGCAACAATGGACGACGACCGGCTGACCGGTAATGCCACCGATCCGATCGATCATCACAGTGAGTAGTTCCCGGGCCTCCGGCTCAGGCACAGCCGACACGTTGCCGTATCCGGAAGGCGTCGGCAGGCCTCCCGCGAGCGCAGCCGGCAGCGATGGCTCGTCGAGCTGGACCACGATGGGCGCGCCGGTCCTGGCCGCAAGCTCTCCGACGTACTGGGCAAGTCCGTCGAGCAGCGACTCGGTGAAGTCGCGCAGTGCGCCGCGGTCAGTGAGTAGGCGATGGCCACGGGTGAGCTCGATACCGGCGCCAAGCGTCCACGGACCCGCGATCTGAGTCTTGATCACCGGCGGGGAGCCGACGGTCTCCCGAGCCTGCTGAACCGCGTCGAGATCCCATTGCTGCAGGTCAATCCCACGCCTGTGGTCATGTCCAGGCCGTCCGGCCACGCGATACCCGCTCGGGACGACCTCGACGGCGAGGTCGACAAGCAACGCGGCGGTCCGGCCGATGAGGTCCGCACCCACCCCGCGCGCCGGTAGCTCAGGCACATGTGGAAAGTCGGGCAATTCCCCGAAGACGACCGCCGCCGCCTCGACCGGATCGACCCCCGGCATCGAGCCGATCGCCGTCGCCGCACCCGCGGGCCAAGCTCGTTCAGTCACGAGCCGAATTGTCTCCGAACGGGCGATCGCCCGCCGCACCACCCCACGCGACGGTGCCTGGCCGCAATCTCGGCGATAGCCTGACATTGGCCGCATATCCCTTTGGCAGCAAAGATTTCGCGCCCTGCGAGATATCCTGAAATGCGATGACCAGTCCTGCGTCACCACCCCACGGCCCCTTAGATGACGCGGCCACCCCGACGTCGCAACAGGACGATGAACGCCGGGCGCCTCGCCACCGACCGTCGAAATACGTCTTCGCACGCACCCTCTTCACCGAGCCGGTACTGGTCGTTACGCGTGAAGCCGAGCCGCAGGCAGCGGCTGGCAGCGTGCATGGAGTCCTTGACCGCCGGGGAAACCGACTCGGCCACGTGGTGGGCATGGGCCGGGGCTTCATGCATCGAGCCGCCCGGCTGCTGCCGAGATACGCCCCACTACGTCACTCAGCGGGTCGAAAATCCAGGACGCGAACCACAGCACGGCCCTTGCCAAGGCCCCGCGAACCCGCTCCGTGGTCGCCCGCCCCGACGAAACCCCGATCGGCAAGGTCATCCTCAACGACATCGCCGACGACGCCCGGTTCACTCTCTTCGCCAACGGGGCCCCATCGCCACCGTCCACCTCGCCGGCCGCGACAGCGGGGATGCCGTCATCAGAAACACGGCGCGTCTCGAAACCGCCCGGGTCGGCCGGCCATCGACGAACGTTTCGCCAACCAACGGCAACACATACGTCGTCGAGATCCCGGAACAGCTTCCCGAACCTCTGCCCAGCATGGTTCTCGCGATCGCGCTCACCCTCGACACGACTCTCGACCACTGAACCTCCCGAACACGTGACCGGTGTCTCACGCTCGCCCGGTGGACAGCAGCCCGGACACGGCTCAATGTAGAGGATGCCAGGGACGTCGAAGTCCCGTCTGTACGGGAGGTCGCCGTGGAGCCGTTGCCCGATGGCAGCAACCCGAATTGGGCCGAGCCCGGGATCTACGAAGTAGCCGACGGCGTCTACCGGATCCCCTTGCCGCTGCCGAACGATGCGCTGCGAGCCGTGAACGTCTACGCCGTCACGGACGGCAAAGATCTCGTTCTCGTCGACGCCGGCTGGGCCCTCGACGAAGCTCGCCAGCTCCTGACCATCGCGCTGAAGGGCATCGGCGCAGAGCTCGGCGACATCCGGGAATTCCTGATCACCCACGTGCACCGCGACCACTACACCCAAGCGGTCGCCCTTCGACGCGAATTCGGCACCAAGATCGCTCTCGGCAAGCTTGAAGAGCCGTCGCTGAAGGCCTCCTCCGATCCAGACCGCTTCCCCATGCAGGCACAGATCGACCTCCTTCGCCGAAGTGGCGGCGATGAGGTCGTCGAGGGGCTCAGCCGGTTGTTCGGGTCGAGCACTCGCCCTACGGAAACTCATCTCTGGGAAGAACCGGACGAGTGGTTGTCACCTGGTCGCCGAAGCGTTCTGCCCGACCGGCGATTCGACGTCGTTCACACACCCGGGCACACCAGCGGCCATGTCGTGTTCGTCGACGGCGACGCCGGCCTCTTGTTCTCCGGCGACCACGTCCTTCCGCACATCACACCGTCTATCGGCTTCCAGCCGGTTCCCGCCGAGTTGCCGCTGAGCGACTACCTCGACTCACTCCGGCTGGTCCGCGCAATGCCGGACCAACGAATGCTCCCAGCACATGGACCTGTGACCGGCAGCGCGCACACCCGAGTCGATGAACTCCTCGAGCACCACGGTCAACGCCTCGAAGCTACGGCAGCTCAAATCGTCGTCGGCGCCGATACAGCGTTCGAGGCGGCGAGCCGGCTCAGCTGGACGCGTCGAAAGAGGAAGCTGTCCGAAATGGACGCCTTCAACCAGATGCTGGCAGTCCTCGAGACTGGCTCTCACCTTGATCTTCTTGCCTCGCAAGGAAAACTCACGACCATAGAGATCGATGGTGTTCGCCACTACCAAGCCAGGTAGCCCTGACGAAGATCGCCCACTCGATGGAACCGGTCGTCACGCGGTCCACCGCTTCTACGAACGCCTTGGTTTCGCGGTCACAACAGATTTCGAGCTATGCCTCTGATCCCATCCCCTCGGCAGTTCGCCGTCCTCCCGCGACCCACTCTCCACCTCCACAGTGCCAGAGTCACGAGCCGACTGCCAAGCGAAGTGCGCGAGAGGTCCCATCACACCCAATTTTAGCTGCCTGTGCACGCTCGAATGCGTATAGTGATGGCCATGGGCAACCCGACCTCACCGGCGAACCACGCCGCTGCACCCGATTCCTCCAACGAGACAGCCGATTTGGCGTTCCTGCTGCGCGCGATGCACTCGGACCTTGGCCTTTTTCAACGCTTGCGCCCTGAGCAGCTCATGGCAGCGCTGAAGGAGACTGGTCGCGAGATCGCACGGCTGCAGGCACTCCAGCTGCATTGCCTGGCAAGCCTGCGAAGACGAAGATCCGATACCCGTGAGCTGGCTTCCGAGCTGGCGCTCACTCTGCATGTCACGGACAACCGGGCAGGCGCCATGATTTCCGCCGCTGAAGCCCTGACAAAGCGTCTTCCACGGACCCTACGTCTCATGGACGAGGGAAAACTCGACTTCTACCGGGCAATGAAGGTCACGGACGGGACCAGCTGGATGTCCGACCACAACGCACGAATCGTCGACGTTCTGCTCGAAAATCGTTTGGAAGAAAAGAATCCGACTCAGATCCGCAAGTCGACTGCTTATGCAGCAATGAAAATCGACCCCATCGGCGCAACAAGCAGAATGGCCCAACGACGCAAGGAACGCCGGGTGATCCTGCACCACCAGGACGAAGGAACCTCGCAGCTGGCAGTCGACAACGTCTCGACGGAAAAGGCGACCGCCGCCTACCTCCGGATCGACAAGATCGCCCGCGCGCTCCGAACCGGCACCGAGAAGCGAACACTCGATCAGCTACGCGCCGATGTCGCACTCGACCTGCTGCTCAGTGGAAAGGGAGGCGTCTCCGAGAAGACCGAGGTCTACCTCTACCTCGATCTCGAGACCTACCTCGGGCTCAACGAGAACCCCGCAGAGCTGACGGGTCATGGACCGATCCCAGCGGAACTGGCGCGGCACATCGCGACCGGCCCGGACACCACGCTTCGCCGAGTGATCACGGACCCGCTCACGGGACAGGTCATCGAGGTCGGCAAATTCCGCTACAAGCCCAGCCTCGACGTCGAGGAGTTCGTTCGGGTCCGCGACCGCGAGCGTCGGCAACCAGGCTGCCCCAGGCCCGCACAAAGCTGTTTCGTCGAGCCCATCGGCTCCCATCGCCAGAACGCTGACACCGCGATGAGCTACTGCCTTCGTCACCGCCGTCTGAAGAACCGTGCAGACTGGCAGTACAAGGTCCTCGACGGCGGCAAGGTCAGCATCACGACGCCTACCGGGCAGACAGTCGAGAGCATTCCGCCGCAGGTACGCGAACCACGTCCCGAACATCCCGGAGAAGAACGCTTGGGCGCATAGTCCCGTCGCGTTCAGCGTGTGCTGGAGATCTTAGCGCTGCCCAACACAAGGTCACCGACCTCGGCGTCTCGCCGATAAAGGACAACGACCTGGCCGGGCGCCACACCACGCAACGGGTCACGCAGCTGGATGGCAACTCGACCGTCAGCGTCGGCTTCCGCCAAAGCCTCGGCGATGCCTCCATGCGCGCGCACCTGCACCGTGCATTCCGTCGGCCCGTCCAGCGCACTACCGCTGGGCCAGATTGCCCTGTCCGCCTCGATGACCTGCACACCGAGATTTGCGGACGATCCGACCTTCACATTGCCGGAAACCGGCTCGAGCGAGAGCACATACCGAGGTCGCCCGTCCGCGGCCGGCGATTCGATGCCCAGCCCCTTCCGCTGTCCGACAGTAAAGCCATGCACGCCCGTGTGATGCCCGAGCACCGCACCCGTCTCTGCGTCAATGAGGTCGCCTGGCCGCTGACCCAACCGCTTCTCCAAGAACTTCTTGGTGTCGCCATCAGGGATGAAGCAGATGTCGTGGCTGTCCGGCTTCCTTGCCACCGACAGGCCACGCTGCTCGGCCTCGTCACGAACTTCCGACTTCCATGAATCACCCAGCGGGAACATTGCGTGGCGAAGCTGCTCCGGCGTCAGGGAGGCGAGGACATAGGACTGGTCCTTGCCTTCGTCAGCGCTCCGGCGAAGCTCCAATGCGCCGCCGACAGTGGCCAGCCTGGCGTAGTGGCCAGTGGCCACGGCGTCGAATCCGAGAGCCATCGCCTTTTCGAGCAACGCTTCGAATTTGATCTTCTCATTGCAGGTCACACACGGGTTCGGCGTGCGCCCAGCCGCATACTCGCCGACGAAGGTCTCGACAACCTCCTCGGTAAATCGCTCCGCGAAATCCCAAATATAGAAGGGGATCCCGAGGACATCGGCGGCTCGGCGAGCGTCGTGCGAGTCCTCGATCGTGCAGCAACCGCGGGATCCCGTCCGCAGGGTGCCAGGCTGAGCGGAGAGCGCCAGGTGCACCCCAACGACGTCGTGCCCGGCATCGACAGCCCGTGCGGCGGCGACTGCCGAATCGACTCCGCCGCTCATGGCAGCCAGTACGCGCATCTCTTACACCTCCTGCTTCTGAGTTTGCTTGCGCATGCCCGCGAGGCCCGCTTGACGGGCTCTGGTGACGACACCGCCGATTTCACGGGCAAGCGTCTTGACGTCGTCCAATGTGGACGTGTGGCCGAGCGAGAATCGAAGTGAGCCACGAGCAGCGGCGGCGTCCGCGCCCATCGCCAACAAGACGTGGCTCGGTTGTGCGACACCGGCCGTGCATGCCGAGCCGGTGGAGCATTCGACTCCCTTGGCGTCCAGGAGCATCAGGAGGCTGTCTCCTGCGCAGCCGGGAAAAGTGAAGTGCGCGTGGCTGGGCAGGCGTTCACCATTGCGCCCATTCAGGATTGCGTCCGGGACTTCGCGCAGAACGGCTTCGACCAGTCCGTCTCGGAGCTGCTCAACGCGGGCGGCATACTCAGGGCGAGTGCTGACGCTCTCGTGGACGGCCGCCGCGAAGCCGACAATCGCGGGCACATCGAGTGTGCCGGAGCGAACGCTGCGCTCCTGGCCACCGCCGTGCAGAACCGGGACACAGGGGGTGTCGCGGTCGAGCAAGAGCGCACCGACGCCGTATGGACCGCCCAGTTTGTGGCCGGTCAAGGTGAGAGCGGCGGCACCGCTGGCGGCGAAATCGACCGGAATCGCGCCGACAGCCTGGACCGCGTCCGTGTGGAGGGGGATTTCGTACTCGTTGCAGACCGTGGCGAGAGCGGCGATCGGGTTGATCGTGCCGACTTCGTTGTTCGCCCACATCACCGTGGCCACGGCGACGGTTTCGGGGTGTGCGCCGATCGCGGCGCGAAGGGTTTCCGGGGCAACTCGGCCCTGGTCGTCCACCTCGAGCCAGGTGATCTCGGCGTTGGAGTTCTGCTCCAGCCACTCGACAGTGTCGAGAACCGCGTGGTGCTCGACCGTGCTGCAGAGGATGCGGCGCCGGGCCGGGTCTTCGGCGTTGCGTGCCCAGTAGATGCCCTTGACTGCGAGGTTGTCACTCTCCGTGCCGCCGGCGGTGAAGATGACCTCGGAGGGCCTGGCTCCGACGGCGGCCGCGATCACCTCGCGCGACTCCTCGACCGAGCGGCGAGCGCGGCGGCCCGAGGAATGCAACGCCGAGGCGTTGCCAACGGTGGGCAAAGCCTCGGTCATCGCCGCCACGGCTGCGGGCAGCATCGGAGTCGTCGCCGCATGGTCAAGGTAGGTCATCGCCCTATCAGGGTAGACCGCTGCATGCGGTGACGGAGCCCACCCCGGCAGGTGGAGTGGCTCGTCACACGCGCGTCGGCCACCTGCTCGTGAGGCGGACACCGGTGAGCGCCAGGAGGACGAGGACCACGCTGAGCAGCCCCATCGCCGGGGACGGCTGAACAGCGGACGCGATCGCCGCCAGCAAGACTTCGCCGAGGCTGATGAGCAGGGCGGATCCGCCCCAGTCAGGATCTGGATTCGTCCATGCGTCCCATAGGTCGCGACAACGGCGGGGTGTCCTGCTCGTCCGGGCTAGTGACCGCTACTCGTCCGGGTAGTTCGGAATGCGCGGCTCGGCGTCTGGCTTTGAATGAGTACGTGCGGAGGCCGTCCTAGAACGAAGGAGAGAGCGAACCGACATGCGAGCCATCACTTTTGCTGAGTACGGCGGGCCGGAAGTCCTGCAACTGTCCGAAGTCCCGATGCCGGAACCCGGTCCCGGCCAGGTGCGCGTAGCCGTCCGGCGGGCGGGAGTCAATCCGCTCGACTGGAAGATCCGCAGCGGCGCGATGGCGAACGGTGCGGCGCTGGAAAGCCCTCAGATCCCGGGCGTGGAACTCGCGGGAGTCGTCGACGCGGTCGGCGACGACGCAGAGTTCAGCATCGGTGACGAAGTTTTCGGATGGTCAAATGCGGGCTCATACGCGGAATTCGTAGTGCCCATGACCATAGCCCGCAAGCCGGCGGACCTCTCGTGGGACGACGCAGCGGCGTTGCCGGTCGCCGGCGAAACGTCGTTGCGCGTGCTTCGACTGCTCGGGGTCAAAGCAGGTGACCTGCTGCTCATCCACGGGGCGAGCGGCGCCGTCGGGCGTTTCGCGACGCAGGTGGCTGTCAAGAACGGCGTGACGGTGATCGGCACTGCAGGGCAGCACAACCTCGACGAGGTCAAGTCGCTCGGCGCGATCCCGGTCCGATACGGAGACGGCTGGCCGGACCGGGTCCGTGAGGCGGCATCCGGCCGCTCGGTCGACGCGGTGTTCGACACTGCGGGCCACGGCGTACTGCCGGATTCGATCGAGCTTCTCGGGTCAACCGAGCGAGTGGTGACGATCGCCGATCCGGCTGCATTCGAGCTGGGCGTGCCGTTCTCCTCCGGTGGTGCCACGGATCTTGCGGAGGCCCTGAACGAAATCCTTGGTTATATGCGGGGTGGGCTGCAGATTGCGCACGGGGCCAGCTATCCACTCGAGGAAGCGGCGGCGGCTCAGGAAGAGAGCCAGAACGGGCATCCAGGTGGGAAGTTGACGATCGTCGTTTCTTGACCGGCTGCGGTCGGTGGCCGCTGGAGTACTGGCATCACGCCGACTCCGGTTGGCGCTTGCGTAGTTCAGGCCGGCCGCGGGACCTCGGAGTTGAGTAGGTCGTTTGATCGTGTTGAGACCGGGTCTCTCCCGGCTGTCGCCGTTTGATGGCGACGGTCGGAAGGCAGTCTGGTGGCCGTCCGGGCCAAGATCTGCGCGGGCGGGTAGGTGCCGAGATCGGTGTCGCCGTTCAGCGGCAACGTGCTGTGGGAACAGGTCCCGAAGATTGGTACTCGTGGCGGACAGGTTGGGCAAAGCGGGCGTTGCCGTGCAGCGATGCCAGCTGGTCGAGCGATGTTGAGACGCGTGTCTGACGGGTACGATCGCTGCTGGATATTTCGATGCGGAGCAGGGCAGCACCCGTCTTGCCGTTCGACGGCAACAACCGGGCCAGCGCGGTTCCGGAGGTTGCTTGGGCCGTTGCCGCTCGGTGGCGAAACTCCGGCGGGTTGCCGCGCTGACGAAAATCGCCGATTGCCGATCAGTGACGAGAGCAGGGTCGTGGTCGGTGGTCGCCGTGGGATGGCGACAACCGAGGAACCAAGGAGGGTGCTCGAATCGCCGCTCAATGGCGACTGCGACCCAGGAAAGTGAGGTGCACCTGCGTCTCGCCGTTGAGAGGCAACAGCTGGCTGAGTCAGCCGGGGCGTGCGGAAGTGTCGCCGTTCAATGGCCAGAGTTGCGTGCGACTACGGCATCGTCCGCCATGGGGGTGCGGGTCGTCCAGCGGCGGCGTTGCGACGGAATCCGGACTGTGCCGAGGGCCGAGTGCACGGAAGCCTCAGCAAGGGCAGCCAAGGTGCTGCGATCTTCGGCTCGTCCTGGGGCGATTTCCGGGCACACGTGCGCCTCCAGGACCAGGCCGCGCAGGGCGGCGACCCGGCGCAGGGACGCGATGAGCGATTCCGGGCCGATGAAAGCCGGCTGGCTGGTTTCGCGGCCGTCGGCCAGGCGGTAGCGCAGGGCGATCGGGCGGACCGGGACGCCGCCGTCGATGGCGGCCTGGAACGTCGCCGTGGTGAAGCGGCCGGAGGCAAGGCCGCACCAAGTGGTGCCCTCAGGGGTGACATTCACGAGCGAGCCGGAGCGGAGGGCGTCCGACAGTTCCCCGACCGTGCCCGGCAGGGTGCGCAGGTGGTCGCGGTCCAGGAAGATGCTGCCGCCGCGGCGGACCAGAGTGCCCAGGACCGGCCATGTAGCGATCTCGATCTTCGCGAGGGCACGCATCGGGCGCAGGGAGTTGATCGCGACGATGTCGAGCCACGAGATGTGGTTGTTGACGACGAGCGCGCCACGGCCGGCCGGTGCGGTCAGAAAATCGGCGCCGCCCTGCACGATCAGTCGGATGCCGAATGCCCGGAGCACGGACCGGAAGATCGTACGGACCAATCGTTCCCGGCCTTTGCCGCGGAGAACAAGCAGCATGGGAGTACATAGCAAGGCTGCGAAGACTGCGGAACCGGCTGCAGAGTAACGCAGGATCCGGCGGGGCAAGCCCACCGTTGGAGCGCCTGTGGTCAGGCACTCGTCGCCGCAGGGAGACATAGGCATCCAGGCGTGACTCATGCCTGCGCTCCGAGGAAGAATTTCAGGTAGCGCTCGTCGACCTGGTGCAGATCGAGCAGGACGAAGAAGTCTGCGACGCCGAAGTCGGCGTCCAGCGCCGGCGGGCCATACGCCTTCGCCCCGAGCCGGACGTAACCCTTGATCAGCGGCGGGAGGACAGCGCGCTCAGGGCGGGCGATCCCATCGGAGGCCCAGGGGTGCAGCGGCGAAACCCGACGTGATTCATCGGCGTAGTGCTTGCTGCGCAGGACATCCCACACCCCGGCGGCATAGCTGCCCCCGTCGTTCAGCGGGACCGACGCGCAGCCCGCGAGGTAGCGGTGGCCGGAGAGCAGCATGTACCGCGCGATCCCCGCCCAGACGAGGCTCACTACGGCGCCGCTGCGGTGCTCCGGGTGCACGCAGGACCGTCCGGTCTCGACCAGTGACGGGCGCAGGTCGGCGAGTGCGGACAGGTCGAATTCGCTGTCCGAGTAGAGCTTTCCGGCCGTGGCGGCGCGGTCCGGCGGCAGCATCCGGTAGCAGCCGACGATCTCGCCGGTCTTGTCGTCGCGGACGACCAGGTGGTCGCAGAACTCGTCGAAATAGTCGACGTCCGAGCCGGGCTGCAGGGAATTGAGCTGCGCCCCCATCTCCTCGGCGAACACCCGGTGCCGCAGCTTCTGGGCGGCGAGCACTTCTTCGTTACCGTGTGCGACCAGAAGCGAATACCTCGGCGCGTCCGCGGGGAGGTCGACACCCGCCTGATCAGTGCTGACGAGGAGCTGTGACGACGTCATGGTCAAGGTGTACCCCCCACGGAGAAACCGCGGAGAGTGCCAATCGATGACCGATCAGTGCACGTTGAGTTAATTGCCGGTTCTCAGGCTTCTCTCAGGCTTTGGGTGATCCGGCACGGCGGCGGCCTCGGCCCGTGTCCACTTCGGCGACACCCCGGAAGCACCTCGTGGTCATTTCGCGGCAACTCCGGACCTGGCGGCGGCTCCGGAAACCTGGGCCAGGCCAGCTCCGTGGCCGCCGCCCCGAAGAAGCCGAAAGCACCTCACAAGCAAGCCTTGGCCGTCTGGCGGCGACACCGAGTCGTCTCCCGGCTTCGCAGAGCCCCCTTCTGACGTCACAGGAAACACCTAGCCGAGGACTGCCAACGTGCGGCAAGTTCGGCGCAAACCACGACCGCAGAACACCGTCCGGCCATTGGCGTGGCCATCCAGTGCCTCGATGAAGAACCCCGGAAACACCGAAGGCCGCCGCGTACGCACGCGGCGGCCTTCAGCGCGGAAACGTCAGCCCTTGCGCTGGTCGACTGCCTCGGTCAGCTGCGGCGCGACGTTGAACAGGTCGCCCACCACGCCGAAGTCGGCGATCTCGAAGATCGGCGCCTCGGCGTCCTTGTTGACCGCGATGATCGTCTTCGAGGTCTGCATGCCAGCCCGGTGCTGGATCGCGCCAGAAATACCGAGCGCGATGTACAGCTGCGGCGACACCGTCTTACCGGTCTGCCCCACCTGGAACTGCGCCGGGTAGTAGCCGGAGTCGACCGCGGCGCGCGAGGCACCGACGGCCGCGCCGAGCGAGTCGGCCAGCTTCTCCACGACGTCGAACTTCTCCGCCGAGCCCACACCACGGCCACCGGAGACGACGATCGACGCTTCGGTCAGCTCCGGCCGATCCCCGCCGACCACCGGCTCGACGCCGGTGACCTTGGCCGACTTGGCCGGATCCTGCGCCGGAATCTCGACGACCTCCTCGGCCGCGGCGCCTTCGGCGGCTTCGGCCTCGACCGCGCCCGGACGGACCGAAACGACCGGCGCGCCTTTGGCGGCCTTCGACTTCACGGAGAACGCCCCGCCGAAGATCGACTGGTCCACGGTGCCGTCGGAGTTCACCCCGACCGCGTCGTAGAGCAGACCGGACCCGAGGCGGAACGCGACGCGCGCGGCCACCTCCTTGCCCTCGGCGCTGGCGGCGACGAGCACCGCGGCCGGGGAGACCTGCTCGGCGAGCTTCGTCAGTACGTCGACCTTCGGGGTCACCAGGTAGCCGGTCGCATCGTCGCCCTCGGCGACGTACACCTTGGCCGCGCCGTGGCCCGCGAGCGCCTCCTTGGCCTTCGCCCCGGCGCCGGTCGGGCCGACGACCACGGCGGAGGGCTCGCCCAGCGCGCGGGCGGCGGTCAGCAGCTCGAGCGTGACCTTCTTGACATCACCGTCGACGTGGTCGACGAGGACGAGTACTTCAGCCATTTCGGAATCCTCCTCGAAACCGTGTCTCAGATGAGCTTCTGCGCTACCAGGTACTCGGCGACCTTGCTGCCGCCGTCACCCTCGTCCTCGACCTTCTCGCCCGCGGTGCGCGGCGGCTTCGGGGACGACTCGACGACCGTGGACCACGCGTTGCCGAGGCCGACCTCGCCCGCGTCGATGCCCAGGTCGGCGATGGTCAGCGTCTCGACCGGCTTCTTCTTCGCAGCCATGATGCCCTTGAACGACGGGTACCGCGGCTCGTTGATCTTCTCGCTGACGCTCACCAGCGCCGGCAGGTTCGCCTCGAGGTGGGTGATGCCGTCCTCGGTCTCACGGTCGGCCTTCACGCTGGTGCCCTCGACGGTCAGCGCACGCACATAGGTCAGCTGCGGCAGGCCGAGCACCTCGGCCAGGATCGCGGGCACCGCGGCGCCCCGTCCGTCGGACGCCTCATTGCCGGCGATGATGAGGTCGTAGCCTTCGACCTTGCCGACGGCGGCGGCGAGCACCTTCGCGGTGGCGATCGCGTCGGAACCGTGCAGCGCCTCGTCGGAGACGTGAATGGCCTTGTCGGCGCCCATCGAGAGGGCCTTGCGGATGGCGTCGGTCGCACGGTCCGGGCCGACCGAGATCACGGTGACCTCGCCCTCGCCGGCTTCCTTGATCTTCAGCGCTTCCTCTACGGCCTTCTCGTTGATCTCGTCGAGCACGGCGTCGGCGGATTCGCGGTCAAGCGTGTGGTCGGAACCGGAGAGCTTCCGCTCCGAGTAGGTGTCCGGTACCTGCTTGACCAGGACAACGATGTTCGTCATGGGTCTTCTTCGACCTCCCGGTAGGGGCCGGCTCTCGGCCGCGGGACAGTGCTCTACTGGCCGGTAGATTAGGGCCATTCCGGCGCCAGGACTCGCCGAGGTGACGGCATTCACCTGGAAGAGCAATCTTCTAGGACCATCGTCCCAGTAGTCGTGCATTTGCCCCGCCCGGTCGAAGATCGCCCGATCGGGGGATTAGTCCCTACTCCCGGTAAGTCATGAGGCACTAACCTCCGGCAGCATGTCCGCGCACATCGCCGTAGTCACCGACTCGACCTCGTGCCTGCCCGAGAACCTCGCCACGCAGTGGGGGATCGGTGTCGTACAAGTCCAGCTGCACGTCGGGGACCAGACGGACGACGAGCACCGTTTCGATCGGAACGGGCTCGTCGAGGCCATGAGGACCGGTACCCCGGTGTCGACGTCCCCACCCGATCCCGGTGCCTTCTTCTGGACCTACCAGGACGCAGTCGCCGCCGGTGCCTCCGCCGTGGTCAGCCTGCACATTTCCGGCCGCCTGTCGGACACCGTGCTGGCAGCTCGCGAAGCGGCACAGCAGATCCGGGTCCCGGTGCACATCCTCGACAGCGGAACGTCCAGTATGAGCCTGGGTTTCGCCGTGGTGTCCGCCGCCCGCGTGGCCGGCGCGGGTGGGCAGCTCGCCCGGGTACTCGACGCTGCGGAACGACGTGTTCGCGGGTCCACCGAACTGATCTACGTCGACACCCTCGAGTACTTACGGCGATCAGGACGGATAGGTGCCGCCCAGTCGCTACTGGGCAGCGCATTCTCAATCAAGCCGTTGCTCACCGTCCGCAACGGCGAGGTGAGCCCGCTCGCCCGGGTCCCCGGTGCCAGGCGGGCGCTGGGCCGGCTCGTCGACCTCGCCGCGAACGCCGCCGGAGACCAGCAGGTCGACCTCGCCGTGACGCGTTTCGGCTCGGACGAACGCGAGGTCGTACGACGGTTGAAGGAACGAATTCCGAACATCGGCGATCTCCTGGTAGGCGACGCGAGCACCGTGATCGGCGCGCACATCGGCCCCGGCGCGCTGAGCATCACTGTGTCGCCGGTGAACTGACCACGGCCGGCGTCCCGGCAGCATCAGCGTCACGAGAGGGACCACGACTGCGAGCGTCACGTTCTGCAGAACCTGGTCGGTCGGCGGGCAGTGCACCTGAGGTAATAGCCGATGTGCGGCATGGAGAACAGCAGCGCCACGCCGAAACCATCGTGCGACGGCTGTGGTGCCGATCACGGCTCCGCCGAGCAGGACCGTCACGAGCGCAAGACTCAAGCCCCCGAAGTCGCGGATCAGATGTTCGTCGAACGGCCAATCCCGGATGCCCAGCCGCTCCGGAAGCCGGGAAAGTCCAGGTAGTACCCCATCGGTGCGGCCGTCGCCCAGATCCCTTGCGCCAACTCGACAAGACCGAGCGGCACCAGCAAGACGCGCGTGATTGTCCGTTGCATGCGGCGGGAACGAGGCGAACGAGCCGGATGTGACGCGCTAGGGTCGCGCAGGTGACCCACGCAGCCACCCGAGCCGAGGCACTGCACCTCACCGGCGAACGGACCGTCCCGGGCATCCCGGAGGAGACCTATTGGTTCCGCCGCCACGAAGCCGCCTACCTCGCCCTGCTGCCACTCTGCGCCGGCGCGACGGTGCTGGAAGCAGGCTGCGGCGAGGGATACGGCGCAGGACTCATCGCCCGGCACGCGCGCCGGGTGCTGGCGCTGGACTACGACGTGCCGACCACCGAACATGTCGCGCGCCGCTACCCCGACGTCACCGTGGCCCGCGCGAACCTCGCGTACCTCCCGGTGACGGACCGCGCGGTCGACATCGTCGCGAACTTCCAGGTCATCGAGCACCTCTGGGACCAGGGCGGCTTCCTCGCGGAATGCCACCGCGTTCTGCGGCCGGGCGGGAAACTGCTGGTCACGACCCCGAATCGGCTCACCTTCACGCCGGACAGCGACACTCCGCTCAATCCGTTCCACACTCGCGAGCTAGCACCGTCCGAATTGGACGGCCTACTGCGCACCGCCGGCTTCGATGTGGAGACATTGCACGGCCTTCATCACGCAGAAAGCCTACGTGCGGTGGAAAAGCGACACGGAGGTTCGATTATCGACGCCCAGCTGGCGGTCGTAATGGGCTCGCTGCCGGGGCAAGCCACGTGGCCTGCGAAGCTGCTCGCGGATGTCGCTGCGATTCGTGCGGAGGATTTCGCGGTGCACGACAGGAATCTCGACGCCAGTCTCGATCTTGTGGCCGTGGCGGTGCGCCTGTGAGCGTCCGGCAACCCGAGTACGAAGGCACGTTCTGTCTGGTCCTGCACAGTCACCTGCCATGGCTGCCGCACCACGGTAGCTGGCCGGTCGGCGAGGAATGGCTCTACCAGGCGTGGACCCATTCGTACCTGCCGGTCGTCGATCTGCTGCGCCGTTTCGCCGATGAGGGGCGCCGCAATGTGCTGACCCTCGGCATGACGCCAGTGCTCGCCGCCCAGCTGGACGATCCTTATGCGATCCGGGCGTGTCACGACTGGCTGGGCCACTGGCAATTGCGCGCCCACCACGCGTCGACGCTCTGGCACGGCGACCCGCTCCTGCGTGCGCTGGCCGCGGCCGAGCACCAAACCGCCGCGCGTGCCACGGAAGAGCTGGAAGCCCGCTGGCGACATGGCTTTTCCCCGATTCTCCGCTCGCTTGTGGACAGTTCCACGATCGAACTGCTCGGCGGTCCGCTGGCCCATCCGTTCCAGCCGCTGCTCGACGGACGCGTGCGGCAGTTCGCGTTGCAGGCGGGGCTGTCGGACACGGCGTTGCGCCTGGGCCGGGCGCCGGCGGGCATCTGGGCTCCGGAATGCGGTTACGCACCGGGTCTCGAACGGGACTATCACGACGCCGGTGTCCAGCGGTTCCTTGTCGACGGCCCGTCCCTGCACGGTGATACGTCGGCCGCGCACCCGGTCGGCGAGTCGGACGTGATCTGCTTCGGCCGCGATCTCGAGGTGACATACCGGGTGTGGTCACCAAAAGCCGGTTACCCGGGGCATTCGGCGTACCGGGATTTCCACACGTGGGCACATGAAGTCGGGCTCAAGGCCGCGCGAGTGACCGGCAAGAGCGTGGAGCCGCAGGACAAAGCGCCGTACGACCCGGCGCTGGCCGCGGACGTGTTGGGCTTGCATGTCAAGGATTTCGTGGAAACGGTCGTCGCGCGGCTGCGTTCACTCCGCCAGCGGAATGACCGGCCGGCGCTGGTCGTGGCTGCTTACGATACTGAGCTTTTCGGGCATTGGTGGCACGAAGGACCCGCTTGGCTGGAGGGAATTCTGCGTGCCTTGCCCGAAGCGGGCGTGCGGGTAACCACGCTGCAGGGCGCGCTGGAGGCCGGGCACGTCGGAGCGCCGGTGAACCTGCCGGCGTCGTCATGGGGGTCGGGGAAGGACTGGCGGGTCTGGGACGGTGAGCAGGTCGCGGACATGGTGCAGGACAACACTGCGCTGCAGGCCCGGCTGCTCGATCTCGTAGACCGGAGCGAGGGGACCGCTCGCGACACGGTTGTCGACCAGGCGGTGACGGAGGCGATGCTGGCCTTGTCCAGCGACTGGGCATTCATGGTCACCAAGGACTCCGCCGCCGACTACGCACGCCGGCGCGCCCGCGTGCACACCGAACGTTTCGACGCATTGTCCGCCCTGCTCCACCGCGGCGACCGGACCCGCGCGCGCACCCTCGCCGACGAATACCGCCGGGCCGACAGCCCGTTCGGCCATTTGGACGCACGCGGCCTGCGTCGTCCGTCAGTGTGACTATTCTGGAAGGAATCCTGACATGGACATCCGCGAATTGCCGCTGAAGACCCTCACCGGCGAAGACACCACCTTGGACGGCTCGCTGGCCGGCAAGGCGTTGCTGGTGGTCAATGTGGCGTCGAAATGCGGGCTGACGCCGCAGTACTCCGGCCTGGAACGGCTGCAGGAACGCTATGGCGACAAGGGTTTCTCGGTCGTCGGCTTCCCGTGCAACCAGTTCGCCGGCCAGGAGCCCGGGACGGCCGAAGAGATCCAGACGTTCTGCTCCATGACCTACGGAGTGTCGTTCCCGCTGTTCGAAAAGCTGGAAGTCAACGGCGAAGACCGCCACCCGCTCTACACCGCCCTCACCGAAACCCCGGACTCCGACGGCGAGGCGGGCGATGTGCAGTGGAACTTCGAGAAGTTCCTTGTCGGCCCGTCCGGTGAGGTTCTCGGCCGCTTCCGTCCCCGCATCGAGCCGGAGGACGAGATCGTGGTGAGGGCCATCGAAGGGGCTTTGCCGTCCTGACGGTTCCTCGTTTCTCGGCGGGCCGCCCGTGCGGGTGGCCCGCCGGGTGACGAGGGCGGGGGCCTTCGTTCCGATCGTCTCGAATGCGCGGTCCCTTGACGTTCGGAGACGACTGGACGGCGTTTGCTCGCTGCCTTCCGAGGTGCCCCGCCGCTGCGCCAGGTCGTCTGGGGCGGTGGCACGTGGCGGCTTCGAGCCGACGTCCTACTCTCGCGCTTCGTCCCGGCTTGTCTGGCGCCATCTCGTTCCGGTTCCTTTCGGACCACGCTCGGACCTCTCGCATCGCCTCGTTCTGGTCCCCCCATCAGTTGGCCCACGGCGGCACCATCGCTGGCAACCCGGGGCGGTCAAGCGACCAGACCGTTCACGGCTGTTGCACAACTTCGTCTGCCATCGCGCTGTCGACAAATTGACGCGCGACTCGGCGTACCCGGCCGCGTTCTCCCTGCCCGAACCATCGATCGATCGGCACTGGGCTTTCACACCGTCGAGCCTGAGCCCAGGAGCCAAACAGCACAGCCGCCGCTCAACAACTCGGACCGCGCCCTACCCTGTTCAGCCAGCTACCGCAGCGAGCTCGAACCGTCGAACAGCCCCCTGCCGCCCGCCATCCCGAGGCCTCCGACCAGCCCGATGCGGCCTTGCCACCAACCTCCCGGCAGCAGGGCAACCGCTCTCCCGCTCTGTTCGATCCAGATGCCACTTGCCGATCCGTCGTCGCCATTCAGTGGCGACACCCAGGTCACCCCGTCAATCGGACAGGACGCCGACCGTAGGCGACTGGCGAGTAACCTCTGGCCATGCGCGTGTTGATGTTGTCGTGGGAGTACCCGCCCGTGGTCATCGGCGGGCTGGCCCGACACGTACATGCGCTGGCCCGGCATCTCGCTCAGCAGGGACACGAGGTGGTCGTTCTGTGCCGCCACACCGCGGGCACCGACGCCTCCACCCATCCGCGCAGCGACCGTGTCGTAGACGGAGTGCGCGTGGTCCGGGTTGCCGAGGACCCGATGCATCTCACATTCGAGCGCGACCTCGTGGCGTGGACGCTCGCCATGGGACACGCAATGATCCGCGCTGCGCAAGATCTCTTGCGCAGCTGGCAACCCGATGTGGTGCACGCGCACGACTGGCTCGTCACACACCCCGCCATCGCGGTCGCCGAAGCAGCACACGTTCCGCTCGTCGGCACGATCCACGCGACCGAGGCAGGCCGGCACTCCGGGTGGCTTTCGCATCCGCTGAACCAACAGGTCCATTCGGTCGAGTGGTGGCTGGCCAACCGAGCCGATGCCCTGATCACCTGTTCACAGGCGATGCGGGCGGAAGTGGCCCACCTGTTCGAGATCGACGCCGCCGAAGTCGCCGTCATCCACAACGGTATCGAGGCACGCAGCTGGCGCGTCTCGGCCGGCGAGGTGGCGAAAATGCGGGAACGACACAGCCCGGCCGGAGCACCGTTGCTGCTGTTCTTCGGACGGCTGGAGTGGGAAAAGGGCGTGCAAGATCTCCTGACCGCGCTCCCCCGCATCCGCCGCCGATTCCCGGGGACCAGACTGGTCGTTGCCGGAAAAGGGCGACACCACGACGAGCTGGTCGAGCAGTCCCGCAAGCTGCGGATCCGCCGGGCCGTGGACTTCGCCGGCCACCTGCCCGACCGTGACCTGCGCGCGCTGCTCGCCGCGGCCAACGCGGTCGTGCTGCCCAGCCGCTATGAGCCGTTCGGGATCGTCGCACTCGAGGCGGCCGCCGCGAAGGCACCGCTGGTGGCCTCCACCGCCGGTGGTCTCGGCGAGGTGGTCTTGGACGGCGAGACCGGGCTGGCCTTCGAACCCGGCGACGTTACCGGCCTGACCGAAGCGGTCACCGCCGTCCTGAACGACGCCGCTGCGGCGACTCGCCGTGCACGAGCCGCACAGTCACGACTCTCCGGCGATTTCGACTGGGGCCGGATTGCCGAAGAGACCGTCAAGGTCTACCGCCGGGCACGAATAGGCGAGCCATTCGAACTGGGACGTCCGAAAATCGCAACCGGCAACGCCTTCACACCGTGACCAGCAGCCCGCCGGCAATGGACTCCATCCATCAGCACCTTCCTGTCACAATCTTGACAGAAACAGGCTCAACGGACGGCGCATGCGGCTCGATGGCCATCCGGATCCGGTCCGCGAAGGCCGCCCGATCTTGATGGGCAGGCAGGCTGCCTTTACTGAGAGCTGAATAGACTCCGCCAGCGATCTGATCTAAGGTCAGTTCCCCACGATACTCAATGACACCATTATCCACCGCATACCCGGCTGCCGCGAGCGATTCACCATAACGTGTTTGACTGATCTCGTCGGTTCCGCAGGTCGCGGTGAGGGGCCGGTCAAACCAGCCTGCGAGCACTTCACCGAGCGCACGCGACCACGCACTTTCCTGAGACCACAGAGGCAGGCCGTTCGTCACCACGGCGACTCCCCCTCCCTTCCGCAGCATTGGCCGAATAGCGGCGAACAGCCTCTCGTGGCCCATCCAGTGCCGACCCCACCAGCCGCTCCAGCGCGACGCGCCTTCTCCAACATGTCCGGCGACGGGTCCATTCCTCCCACTGCGCGAACACGCTCCGCCATCGGAAAGGTCAATTGCCCCGTACCGCACCCGAGATCGACGACAACGTCGTCACCGGTGAGGGTGAAAGCGTCACAGAGCGCATCGACGACCTGCTCCGGATAACCGCGCCGGTACTGATGGTAGAAATCCACTACTTCCCCACTGAATCCCAAATCCATACAGCGATCGTGCCGACTACAGTGGATAAGGTCAGCCGATTTCGCCGTCAGCTGAGTGGAGGAAAACCGCATTTCGCGCAGAGCGAAATCGGTACCACCTGTCCGGCCAGATAAGTATCCTGTGGTGAGGAGAATCGGACAGTCCCCTCGCGACGCAGTACTTTTGACCGATTGGCAGCGCGGTCGATGTAGGTTGGCGCCCCTGGACAGTCTTCAGCTGCTCTGCCCTACTGCCGAAGGTCGCCGCTGAGCGGCAACGACTCGGGCAGGTCGCGTCATACCCGGTTTGAGCGCGCTTCATGCACGGGCCGACCGCGCCTCGGCGACATTCGCCATCCAACGGCAACCGTGACGGCGATGCGAGGCCCAGCTGGATGGTCACTCCGGCCCCAGTCCCTGCGCCCGCCAGAGCACCGGAAAGCGGCCTCGACCAGTCATTCGCCACTCAACGGCGAAAGCCCGGGATCGGCAGTGGAACGGCCGGTGAGCCGTTGCCGTTGCCACTGAGCGGCGAGTCCGAATCGACACCGGAAAACAAGGCCGCAGCTCGTCGCCGCTCAACGGCGAAAGCCCGGACGCCCGGAGACCAACCAGGAGCCGACGGCACCGCACCACCGCGAGTCCCGGACCGCTCGGACAGTCGGGACAACCAATTCGCCACTCAACGCGACGCACGTCCGAGCGCACCCGAACGACCGCCAAACCCATAACGTCGTCCGACGGCTGGCTCCCCGGACCATTTGGTCCGCCGAAGCCGAACCCCTCGCCGCTCGGCGACGAGATCCGAAGTGCACGACCCGGCCCAACACGACGGCTGCTCCTCGCTCTCCCGCAGCGGAGTCTGAACCGCCCAACCGCTCCCTCCCCTCGGCGGCAAGACCCGAACCACATACCCACGCCCTCGCCACTCCGCGGCGAAAGCCGAAGCCACCCGACGCGCCTTCGCCCCTCGATGGCGAACCCAACTCACCCGGCCTCGCCAGAAAAGCCCTCGCCCCTAACCGGCAAGACCGCACCGGAAGAACCCACACCTTCCCTAGCCATCCAGCCTATGCCGCAGGCCTCGCGCCTCCCCGCGCGCACCGAGACCCAAACCGTCCAGACGAACGACAGCCCGAACCTCGACCTCAACGGCCAGATCCAATCCACGCCAACCATCCAAACCACCCGACCATGGTGGAACGATCTGTAACCCGCCGGTCGACGACTCACCGCGCGCTGAACAGCCAGAAGCCCGTGCGTTGCCAGTGAACGGCGGCGATGCACGGGCGCTGGAAAACCCGGGTCCGGTGGCGGGGAGCCTCCGCCACCGGACCCGTTCCCGCACAGTCCCAAACACAGTGCGGGAAGCCGGTCGTCCGCGGTCAGGTCACGGACGCCGGAGCAGGTTCACCGAATGGTGTCGGTGAGGTACCGGGCGTAGGCGCCGGTGGTGAGGAAGCTCGGGAGCTTCTCGCCGAGGGCGGTCTCGGTGAAGATCGCCCGGGCGTCGTCGAGGCGGGCCGAGGCGCCCAAATCGGCGCGGACCTTGGCGAGTTCGTCGTCGAGGAACTCGACGGCCAGTTCGCGGGTGAGGGCCGTGCCGTCTTCCAGCTTGGTGCCGTTGCGGATCCACTGCCAGATCTGGCAGCGGGCGATCTCGGCAGTCGCGGCGTCTTCCATCAGGTTGTGGATGGCGGCAGCGCCGATACCCCGCAGCCACGAGTCGACATATCGCAAGGCGACGTCGATGTTCGCTCGCACGCCGGCCTCGGTCACCTCACCACCGGCGCTGGCGACGTCCAGGAGGTCTTCCGCGGACACCTCGACGTCTTCGCGCAACCTGGTGAGCTGGTTCGGCCATCCGCCGAGCACCGCGTCGAACACCTCGCGGCACACCGGGACCAGGCCGGGGTGCGCAACCCACGAGCCGTCGAACCCGTCGCCCGCTTCGCGGTCCTTGTCCTGGCGGACCTTCTCCAAAGCGAGTTCGTTGGTGGCAGGGTCCTTGCTCGGGATGAACGCAGCCATCCCGCCGATCGCGTGGGCGCCGCGGCGGTGGCAGGTGCGCACCAGCAGTTCCGTGTAGGCACGCATGAACGGGACGGTCATCGTCACCTGTGCCCGATCCGGCAGCACGAAGTCGGCACCGTGCGCGGAGAAGTTCTTGATGACGCTGAAAATGTAATCCCACCGGCCGGCGTTCAGGCCGGACGCGTGCTCACGCAGCTCGTAGAGGATCTCGTCCATTTCGAACGCGGCGGTGATCGTCTCGATCAGCACGGTCGCCCGGACGGTACCCCGCGGGATGCCGAGTTCCTGCTGCGCCAGCAGGAAAATGTCGTTCCACAGCCGGGCCTCGAGGTGGCTTTCCAGCTTCGGCAGGTAGAAGTACGGGCCGCTGCCGCGGGCGAGCAGCTGGCGGGCGTTGTGGAAGAAGTACAACCCGAAGTCCACGAGGCTGGCCGAAACGGGACGGCCGTCGATCCGGATGTGCTTCTCCACCAGGTGCCAGCCGCGCGGCCGCGCGACGATGGTCGCCGGGTCGTCGCCGACCGTGTAGCGCTTGCCGGCCTCGGTGGTGAAGTCGATGTCGCGGCGGATGGCGTCGAAGAGGTTCAGCTGACCGTCGACGATGTTGTGCCAGGTCGGCGAGGTCGCGTCCTCGAAGTCCGCCAGCCACACCTTGGCCCCGGAGTTGAGTGCGTTCACCGTCATCTTGCGGTCGGTCGGCCCGGTGATCTCCACCCGCCGGTCCTCGAGGCCGGGGGCGGGCGGGGCGATCCGCCAGCTGTCGTCGGTGCGGATCCTGTGCGTTTCCGGCAGGAAGTCCAGCCGCTCCTCTCCCGACTGCACCCGTTCGCGACGGCGACGGCGTTCGTCGAGCAGCTCGCTGCGACGACCGGCGAAGGTGTTGTCGAGCTTGGCCACGAAGTCCAGCGCGGCCGGGGTCAGAATCTCGGCGAACCGGCCATCGGTCGGCCCGGTGACCTCGATGCGGTAGTTCAGCTTGGCGGCCATCTCGTACCTCCGCGAAGGGGAAGGAAGGGGGACGGTCCGGCGGCGAAAGGGAATGCGCCGCCGGACCGGGAGGGGGAGCAGGTCAGAACTGCGCTTCCTCGGTGGAACCCTTGAGCGCGGTGGTCGAGCTCTCCGGGTTCAGCGCCGTGGAGACCTGGTCGAACCAGCCGGTGCCGACCTCACGCTGGTGCTTGGTGGCGGTGTAGCCGCGGTCCTCCGAAGCGAACTCGCGCTCCTGCAGCTCGACATAGGCGGTCATGCCTTCGCGGGCGTAACCGTGCGCCAGGTCGAACATCGAGTAGTTCAGCGCGTGGAAGCCGGCCAGGGTGATGAACTGGAACTTGTAGCCCATCGCGCCGAGTTCGCGCTGGAAGCGGGCGATCGTGCTGTCGTCCAGGTGCTTCTTCCAGTTGAACGACGGCGAGCAGTTGTAGGCCAGCATCTGGTCCGGGTACTGCGCCTTGATCGCTTCGGCGTACTTGCGCGCCACCTCGAGGTCCGGCGTCGAGGTCTCCATCCACAGCAGGTCGGCGTACTGCGCGTAGGCCAGACCACGGTCGATGCACGGCTCGATGCCGTTAGTCACCTCATAGAAGCCCTCCGCGGTACGGCCGCCGGTGAGGTACTTCTGGTCACGTTCGTCCACGTCGCTGGTCAGCAACGTGGCGGCCTGCGCGTCGGTACGGGCGACGACGAGGGACCGCACGTTCAGCACGTCCGCAGCGAGCCTGGCCGCGTTGAGGGTGCGCTCGTGCTGCTTGGTCGGGATCAGCACCTTGCCGCCGAGGTGGCCACACTTCTTCTCGGACGCGAGCTGGTCCTCCCAGTGCACACCCGCCGCGCCGGCCGCGATCATGCCCTTCATCAGCTCGAACGCGTTCAGCGGGCCACCGAAGCCTGCCTCGGCGTCGGCGACGATCGGGGCGTACCAGTCGATGTCGGTATTGCCTTCGGCCCAGTTGATCTGGTCGGCGCGGCCCAGCGCGTTGTTGATGCGGCGAACGACGGCCGGGACCGAGTTGGCCGGGTAGAGGCTCTGGTCCGGGTAGGTCTGGCCGGCCAGGTTGGCGTCGGCCGCGACCTGCCAGCCGGACAGGTAGATCGCCTTCAGTCCGGCCCGCACCTGCTGCACGGCCTGGTTGCCAGTCAGCGCGCCGAGCGCGTGGATGTAGTCCTCGCTGTGCAGCAGGTCCCAGAGCCGCTCCGCGCCACGACGGGCGAGCGTGTGCTCTTCGACCACGGAACCACGCAGCTTGACCACGTCCGCAGCGGAGTAGGTCCGCTGCACGTTCGCCCAGCGGGGGTCGGTCTTCCACTGCTCGGCCAGCTCGGCCGCCGCCTGCTCGAGCTGCTTGGCCTGCTCGGTCATCGGACTCTCCCGTGTTGCGAAGTTTGCGATTGCTCGCCTTGCCTGGTGACGACACTGACACGAGCGGGAAAACCCGGTCCATAGCTCCAATTTGCCAATTTATGTGAAGGATGCCTAGCATCCTGCAAAGCTTGCGAATCACCACTTCGCAAGCACCGGAAGAACACGCGGCCTGGATCGTTCACGTAATCGTTCAGGCCCGGAAACCTTCCGGCCGAACGGAGGAGTGATGGACAAAACTTTCGCCGGCGCGCGACTACGGCACCTGCGGGAGAGCCGGTCGATGAGCCAGGCCGACCTCGCCCGTGTGCTCGAGATCTCACCCAGTTATCTCAACCAGATCGAGCACAACTCCCGCCCGCTGACCGTCCCGGTGCTGCTGCGGATCACCCAGGCGTTCGGCGTGGACACGGAGTTCTTCGCCAACAACGACACCGCACGGCTGGTCGCGGACGTCCGGGAGGCGCTGCTCGACGAGGTCGTGGGCATCGACGTGACCACGAGCGAGCTGAACGAGCTGGCCACGAACCTGCCGTCGGTCGCCCAGGCACTGGTGAAGCTGCACCACAGCTACCGCAACGCGGTGGAGAGCACCGTCGCACTGACCACGGAGAACGGGCTCGGCCTGCACGGCAGCGCCGCCGGGGCGCTGCCGCACGAGGAGGTTCGCGACTTCTTCTACGAACGTGAGAACTACGTCGCCGAGCTTGACGAACGTGCCGAGCAGATGGCCACGGCCGTGCCGCTGGTCCGCGGCTCGGTGCTGGGCTCGCTCAAGGAACGGCTCTGGCAGCGCTATGGCGTTGAGGTGACCACCGACGGGATCGACGAATCAGCAGGTCAGCAGCACCGGTACGAACCGGCGACCCGGGTGCTGCGGCTCGCGCCGAGCCTGCGGATCGGGCAGCAGGCGTTCCGGATGGCTTCGCAGATCGCGCTGCTCGAGTACGACGATTTGATCACCGAACTAGCCGATTCGTGGGCATTTTCCGGTCCGGCCGCACGGACACTCGCGCGAGTCGGCCTGGCGAACTACTTCGCCGGTGCGCTGATCCTGCCGTATGGCTCGTTCCTGGACGCTGCAGAGCGGTTCCGTTACGACATCGAGCGGCTTTGCGATCACTTTGGCGTCGGCTTCGAGACGACGTGTCACCGGCTGTCGACGTTGCAGCGGCCAAAGCAGCGTGGCATACCGTTCTCGTTCGTGCGGGTGGACCGGGCCGGGAACATGTCCAAGCGCCAGTCGGCAGCCGGCTTCCACTTCTCGCGCGTGGGTGGCGCGTGCCCGCTGTGGAACATCTACGAAGCGTTCACCTCACCGGGCAAGATCCTCACCCAGATCGCCGCGTTACCGGATGGCAAGCGCTACTTCTGGATCGCGCGCACGGTATCCCGCAACATCGGCGGCTACGGGCGGCCGGGCAAGACGTTCACCGTCGGCCTCGGCTGCGAACTGCGCCATGCCGGCCGGCTCATCTACTCGACCGGCCTCGACCTGGACGAACCCGCCGCGGCGACGCCGATCGGCATGGGCTGCAAAGTCTGTGAACGGCCGGCGTGCTCGCAACGCGCGTTTCCGGCGATCGGCAAACCACTGACGGTCGACGAGAACACGAGCAGCTTCGTCCCCTACCCCGCCGTTCCCAAGAAGTGAGACGTCACGAACTCCGCGAACGGAGGTAGGCATTCGACGCCGGCAAGTACGCAAGCACCAGGCCGGCAATCGCCAGCACAGCCTGCGCTATCGCGCCGACGCCACCTGGCGACAGTGTGAATCCATCAGCGAGTCCGTCCACGGCACCGTAGCCGAAGACCAAGGCAGGTACCGCGAGCACGGTGAGCGTGATCCGCCCCCACCGTCCACCGAGCCAGAGCCGCAGCACCGAATAGAACCCGATCAAACTCATGGCCAGGAGGCCGAGACGGCCGGGGGTCTCAAGGTGCTGCATTTCGAAGATCGAGATCAGCCAGAGCAGGCTCTGGCCGGCGAAGACCACGACAGCGAGCACCACCGGCGCCGGACGGTCACCCTCATCATCGACATTCACGAACGGACACATTAGGGCGGATCGGCGACAGCCAGTATCCGCTGACCGCATGCTGCCGCCGGGCACCCGCGCGAATGGCTCAGTGAGCGGGAAGTAGATTCAGCGACTGTGCAACGGATCGAAACCGTCGATGCCCAGATGGTGGAACAGGCTGCCGAACGGCTTTCGGGAGTCATCACCCGGACACCGCTCGAGCCCAACGCCCGGCTCTCGTCCCGTGTGGACGCACGCGTCTGGCTGAAGCGCGAGGACCAGCAGACTGTCCGCTCGTACAAGATCCGCGGCGCGTACAACTTCATAGTCCAGCTCGCTGACGACACTCGGGCACGCGGCGTCGTCTGCGCGAGCGCCGGCAACCACGCACAAGGTGTCGCGTACGCATGTCGCCGTTTGGGGGCGAACGGCCGTGTGTACGTCCCCGGTACCACGCCGCGCCAGAAGCGTGAACGCATCGCTGCACTCGGTGGCGCGCATATCGAGGTCATCGTGGTCGGCGAAACCTACGAAGACGCTTTCACCGCGGCGAAGGACGACGCGCACCGCACCGGGGCGACTCTCGTGCCGGCCTTCGACGACATCCGCACCGTCGCCGGGCAGGGCACTGTCGCGCTCGAAATCGTCGAACAGCTGGGCTTCGTCCCGGATGTACTGGTGGTTCCGGTCGGCGGCGGCGGGCTGCTGGCGGGCATGGCGACGTGGCTGCGCGAGCGGCATCCGGAGATTCGAGTCGTCGGTGTGGAACCGGCGGGAGCGATGTGTATGGCAGCTGCGCTCACCGAGGGCGAACCGGTGCGAATCGCCGCCGTCGACCCGTTCGTCGACGGCGCTGCAGTGCGCGAAGCCGGCCAGGTGACGTTCCCTCTCGTTCGCGAGAGCGGGTCGGAGCTGACATCGGTCGCCGAGGGTGCGGTGTGCACCGAGATGTTGTCGATGTACCAGTCGGACGGCATCGTCGCCGAACCCGCCGGCGCACTCGCCGCGGCCGCGCTCGGAAACACCGTGCACGTCGTACCCGGCCAGACGGTGGTGTGCCTCGTCTCCGGCGGGAACAACGACGTCAGCCGGTACAGCGAAATCCTCGAACGGTCACTGATCCACGAGGGCTTGCGGCACTACTTCCTCGTCGGCTTCCCCCAGGAGCCGGGCGCGCTCCGCCGGTTCCTCGACGAGATCCTCGGCCCGGAGGACGACATCACCCGCTTCGAGTACGTCAAGCGCAACAACCGGGAGACCGGGCCGGCGCTGATCGGCATCGAAATCGCCCGCCGCGCGGACCTGCCCGGCCTGCTGTCCCGGCTGGCCGCGAGCCCGCTGCAAGTCGAGCGAGTGGAACCGGGCAGTCCGCTGTACCACTTCGTCGTCTGACCGTTTCCGCTGGTCAGCGGCATTTGCCAAAAAACGGCAACAGCGATCAGCCCAGTTCGCGCGGCCTTCGCGGTCGATCTTCGCGGACGCGACGCGGTCACCTTCGAGCCAGTAGAACCAGGCAATAGGAGACTCGCGATCGACCCGTCCCAGGTAAGCCGCTCGGTCAGCCGAGGGGCAATCCGATCATCACCGGACATGACATTCTCGGCGGTCAGCGTAGGCGGCAGTGTCTCCATCACACTCCCGAACAGCTCGACAAGTTCGGCACACCCACGCACGACGCTGGTCCCGGTCACCCACGCGGCGTCGTCGGTGAAGCCAGCCAACAGGCCTTCGGGATCGCGCGCGTTGAAAGCAGCCACGTGACGCCGCCGCACTTCTCATGGAACAAGATTACCGACGGCGTCACGGGAATTTTCGCTACGCTTTCGGCGCCGGAATCGCGGGGCCGGGGCAGGATTCCGTCGTCGTCCGGCCGGTGTCGAAGAACGTCACCGCGGCCGACGCACAGGGCAGCGACTCCAACGAACCGTGCGCATCGTCCTCGATCTTCATGAGCGCGCCACCGATTCGCCGCTGCATGGCCACAGCCCATCCGATCGGCGTAACCGGCTCGAATACGTGGCCCACGAGCTGCAACGGACTCTTGCCCGGCTCGAACGCCCACTGCTGCACGGGAGCAGGCCAGCCGATGCACTTCTGTTCCCAGAATCCGTACGAGCCGCTGACCGGGTTGCGCTCGATACGGTCGAGCCGGTGTCGCCACACCGTCTCGAAGTCCCGCGGGCTCGGCGATTCATTGCACAGCAAGGCATTCTGTTGGAAGGTACTGCCGCCAGAGCGTTCAGTATCCCAGCCTAAGCCGGTCTTCGGTGCCGGACCTTGGTTCACTGCAGGCGTTCCACCGTCACGGATAGTGGCCAGCTGGGTAGCAACATCTGCCCATGTTTTGCGAGGGTCTGCGAGCATGTCGTTGACGGTCTTGCCATCGACCGGCGAACCATCAGCCGCCTTACGCGGCTTTGCGGTCAGTTCAGCACGCAGGTCGAGCAGGGCTTTGGCGACTGTTTGCTCCTCACGGCCGAAGTGGTAGACCGAGTCGTAGCGGGCGATCCAGGCGGAGAACTCGCGGAAGGTCTTCTCACCCACGGTAGCAATGTCATCGTCCATTGTGGTGAGATTCAGTTCCGGCGACATCACCGAATCGAGCAGCATCTTGTCGACGTGATCGTCGAAGAGCGTGCGGTATTCCGCGCCGAGCGCAGTGCCCCAGGAAACGCCGTAGTAGCCGATCTTGTCCTCGCCCAGCGCCTGACGGATGCGATCCACATCGCGCGCGATGTTCGACGTGGTCAACGAACGGACGAACGCGGGGTCCTTGTCGA
This sequence comes from Amycolatopsis sulphurea, assembly GCF_002564045.1. Lineage (NCBI taxonomy): Bacteria > Bacillati > Actinomycetota > Actinomycetes > Pseudonocardiales > Pseudonocardiaceae > Amycolatopsis > Amycolatopsis sulphurea. Next base: position 713,758 of record NZ_PDJK01000002.1, read on the forward strand.
TGCACCGTTTCCGGGCCACTGCGTCCCGCTCGGCGACGAACCGAGCACTATCCTTTTCGGACATACCAGGAGCCGGTGAGGTCTCGTCCTCGGGGCAATTCACTCCCGCGCTGTAGTCGACGCCCCGAGGATCGAACCCGATCAGGTCGTGATGTTCCAGCAATCCGGCGGCTTTGCTGTCCACGATCGTACTCGGCGTGGCCATTCCGGAGTGGCCAGGACCGCCGGGGTTGAAGACGATAGCCCCGCTCCGCGCACCTGTCGCCGGGATCCGGCTGACGGCGACGTCGATCTTCCGGCCGTCTGGATCGGCGTAGTCGAGGGGGACAGTGATCATCGCGCATTCGGTCTGTTTGTCGGTGGCGTCCCAACCCTTCGCGATCGAAGCGCAGGGCCGCCAAGCCAGTCCTTCTGCCGACGCAACGGCAGGTACGAGCGGGACCATCGCGACCGCTGCCACGGCGGCCACGAGAGTACGGTTTTTCGGCATGAAGATCATGATGGTGTGCCTAGGCCCGGCAGCGGATCAGCCGATCGGCCGATCGACCTCGCCGATGGACTGGTTTGATCCGCGACGCTCGATCACCCGATGAAGCCGACACTGGAATCTGGGCCAACCGGTGCCTCGCGCACAGCCGAACATCGGCGGCCATTGCCGCTCAACGGCAACTCCGCCCGACCGAACAAAGGGCCAGACCTCACGGGCGAGCGTCGCCGTTTTCCGGCGACTGGCAGGTCAGCACGGAAACCGGCGACCACCGGGTGGTGCAGATCGTGCACAGGTCACCCCGCGTGGCGCCCGCCGGATTCGGCTCGACAGGCGTTTCCACCATGACCTCACGTCCCGGTTCACCTCATGCAGTGAAGACATCGGGGGACCTCGTCTGGAAGCCGGTTATACTTACCGCCCGCCGTGGGCGGCGCTCCAACTACCGCCACCGGAAGGTGGGGCGTCGAGTCCGAACCCAGCATGTCGGCGCATCCGTCGTGTCGGCGAATGTACGGACTCATCGACGATGTCGTCCGAACGCCGCCGAAAATGCGACGGATTCGACCATGAGCCGGTGGCCGATCAACTCCTGCACCTCGACCGATACCTCCGCGGTACGCGCAGCGGCCGAACCTCCGGTTGCCGTGCTCCTCCACGGCATTGCATTAGCGCCGGGTCGGCTACCTCACCGTGCTGAGGCGAAGGCGCCACTCGCTCCCAGAGATTTCGCCGGCTGAGCTCGGTCAGCTGGTCTCGCCCAGCGTCTTCTGCAGGGCCTTGTTCGCCTTGCGCGCCATGTCGGCAACCGCTTCCCGGCGAACGGCATCCGCGGCGTAGTCGTCTTCGCGGTTGCGGACCACCCGGGCGGGTGAGCCGACCGCGATCGAGTAATCCGGGATGTCACCGCGCACCACCGCATGCGCCCCGAGCACGCAGCCGCGGCCGATTCTGGTGCCCTTCAGAACACTGACCTTCGTGCCGAGCCAGGTGTCCGGCCCGATGCGCACCGGTGACTTGACGATGCCCTGGTCCTTGATCGGCACGTGGATGTCCGCGGTGACGTGGTCGAAATCGCAGATGTACACCCAGTCTGCGACGAGCGTGGCCGCGCCGAGCTCGATGTCCAGGTAACAGTTGATCACGTTCTGGCGCCCGAACACCGACTTGTCACCGATGCGAAGGGACCCCTCGTGACAGCGAATGGCGTTGCCGTCGCCGATGTGCACCCAGCGGCCGATCTCCAGCCGTCCGTAGCCGGGGCGGCAGTGGATCTCCACGTTCTTGCCGAGGAACAGCATGCCGCGCAGGATGATGTGCGGGTTCGCGAGCCGGAATTTCAGCAGCCGGTAGTAGCGCACCAGGTACCACGGGGTGTAAGCACGATTGCGCAGCGCCCACCGCAGCGAATCGACGGTCAGGAACCTGGCTTGGCGCGGGTCTCGCCGAGCCCGGCGCCAAGCGCGCACCCGCGACAACGCGGGCGCACCCCACATCGACGTCATGCCGTTGACCGTAACCTGTGGCCGGCGGCTCGGTACAGGCAAGGGGAGCACGATGGGGACCAAGCTGATCATCGACACCGATCCGGGTGTCGATGACGCTTTCGCGATCGCGCTGGCGGCGACGTCGGCGGATATCGAGCTACTGGGCGTGACGACTGTCTTCGGAAACGTCCCGCTCGCGAGGACCACTGCCAATGCCCGACGGCTACTGCAGTTGTGCGGCCGCTCGGATGTGCCGGTCGCGGCGGGTGCCGCCCGGCCGCTCGTCTACCAGGTGACGCGGCGGTCAGGCAGCGTACACGGCTCCGACGGGCTCTCCGGCCAAGCCGACGCACTCCCCGAAGCAACTCGCCCGCTTGAAGACGGGGATGCGGTCAGCCTGCTGGTTTCGTTGCTCGAGGCTGCGGATGAACCGGTGGCCATCGCACCGATCGGACCACTGACGAACATCGCCGCGCTGCTCGCCGCGCATCCGGGCGTGCGGTCGAAGATCAGTCGCATCGTGCTGATGGGCGGAGGTGTGGCGCGCGGAAACACGACCGCCGTCGCCGAGTTCAATATCTGGGCCGACCCGGAAGCGGCACGGAGAGTGATCACCGAGGACGAGGTTCCGTGCGTGATGGTCCCCCTCGATCTCACCCACCAATGCGCTGTTGACGACGTGTGGCTGGGAAAGCTGGCCAGCTCCGGTCACCTGGGCCGGACGCTGGAGACGCTGACCTCGGATTACCGCGCGCACTACCGGCAGGTACTCGGCTACGACGGCATGGTGCTGCACGACGCGGTGGCCGTCGCCGAGGCGATCCGGCCCGGCCTTCTGCACACCGAGACCTACCCGGTGACCGTGGACACGAGTGCGGGCCCGGCCCGCGGGATGACGCTGGTCGACCGGCGGGCCGTTCCACTCGAAGCCGCCGGGCGGGCGGTGGACGTGGCTGTGGATACCGATGTGGATGAACTGCGGAATTTCGTCCTGTCGAGACTGGCCGGTGGCCGCTGATGGCCGGAACGAATCGTCCGGACGAATTGCCGCTGAATGGCGACGAGCAGGTGGACGCGGGTTTTTCCGGTGCTGACCCTGGTGCGGCCGAGGGCGTCGGTCTACCCGATGCGGGCGAGACGGCGGGCTCGGCAGGAGAGCCGGCGGGGTCGTCGTCTGGTGTGGATAGGTCTGGGGACTCGTCGCCGTTGAGTGGCGACGGGCGGGACGGCGGGTCTGCCGAGGTTGCAGCTGAGAGCACACCGCCTTCGGATAGTGGGCTGTCGCCGTCGAGTGGCGACGGGCGAAACGGCGGGTCTGCCGGGCTTGAAGCTAGGAGCACATCGCCTTCCGGTGGTGGGGATGGTGGGCGGTCGCCGTCAAATGGCGAAACGGCGGGTAGCGCGTTGCCCGGTGATTCCTCTGGAACTGGTGGGTTGCCGGTGAGCGGCGAGTCTTGGGGTGGTCTGTCGGTGGATCGCGAGGATCGGCGCGATGGGTCGCCGGTGGTTGGCGAAGGTCCAGATGGGCGGCCGCAGGTCGATGGCGAGGGTTCGGAGAGGCGGCCGACGGTGAATGGCGAAGTTCCGGGTCGGCCGTCACCGATGGATGACAAAGTTCCGGATCGGTCGTCGCCAGTGAACGGCGAGACTTCGGCTGGATCGTCACCAGTGGATGACAAAGTTCCGAGTGGGCCATCGCCGGTGGATGGCAACCGGGCCCCGGGTGGGCCGTCGCCGTCGAGTGGCGAAAGCCTGGTCAGGCCGTCGCCGCTGAGCGGCGGGGGGTCGGGTCGGCCGTTACCACCCAATGGCGAGAGTTCGGACCAGCCGTCGCCACTTGGCGACAAGGCCTCGGGCCAGCCGTCGCCGCCTAGCGGCGAAACCGCGAACCAGCCGTCGCCACCTGATGACGAGACGTCAGGCCAGCCATTGCCGATGGGCGGCGAGCGCTCAAACTGCCCGTTGCCGCTGAACGGCGGGACGACAAAGCAGCCGTCGCCACTCGATGGCGAAATCTCGGGAGACTCCTCGGCGGAGGACAGTGCAGCGTCGGCCGATCAGTCTCCGGTGAAGGACGGTCTCTCGCCGTTGAGGGGCGAGGCTCGAGACAAGCCGTCGCCATTGAGCGGTGAAGCTTCGGGCAAGCAGTCGCCATGGAGGGGCGAGGCCCACGGCAATCCCTCGCCGTTGAGTGGCGAACCGCTGGTCGCGGCGGGAGCGGGTGTGCTCGGCGGGACACGGGAGGCGGCTCCCCAGGAGACCGGGGCATCGGCGATGAGTGTCGGAGAGTTCGGGGACGGCTCCGGGCGAATGCCTGCCATTGTCGATGGAGCGTCAGTGGAGCCAGGGCTCGGCGAGCGGCCGAGGCAGGCGGGTCGTGGTCGACGGCGGGTTGTGGTGGCGTTGGCTGCGGTGGTGGTAGTGCTGGGGGCGTTGGTGATCGCGGTGCGGTTTGCGCCGTCTGGGAATGGGGCGGGAGACACTGTGGGAGCGTCGGCTTCGACGGTGCCTTCGAGGGAGGTGGCGCCGCCTCGGTCGTCGGTGCCGGCGCAGCCGAAGGTGCCGCAGGCTGGGGAGTTCGGGGCCTGGGCGTCGCGGACCAGCCAGTGGCTTGATATTCCGCTGCGAGCGATGAAGGGGTACGCGCAGGCGACCGTCACGCTCAGCAAGGAGCAGCCGGACTGTCACCTGTCGTGGATCACCCTCGCCGCGATCGGGAAGATCGCCAGTGATCACGGGCGGGCGCAGAGTAGTCATCTCGGAGACGACGGGGCGCTCGCGAAGCCGCTCGGCGCGGTCGAGGTCCGAGACTTCTACAACCGCGTGGTTTCGAGTCCGGGCGCAGCAGGGCCGATGCAGCTGACGCCGGCGGCGTGGACGAAGTGGCAGCGCAGTGCGTCCGGCGGCAAGGCGGATGTGCAGAACATCGACGACGCAGCGCTCACCACCGGGCGTGCATTGTGTGCCGGTGGCCGCGACCTGGCGACGGACTGGTGGAACGGCGTCGCCACGCTGGCACCGGCGCCGCTCATGCTGCATCGGACGCTGGCGACCGTGAACGTCTACGGCACTGTCGGGCAACGCGATCAGGCACCGGACCCGGCAGTGCTGAGCGCGGTCGACTTCGCGATCGACAAGATCGGTCTTCCTTATGTCTGGGGTGGCAACGGGACCGGCGGCGGCGACCCCGGGTTCGACTGCTCCGGTTTGACGACCGCGGCCTACGCCAGCGCCGGGGTGAAGCTCATGCGCACCGCCGACACGCAATTCCGCAGCATCCCGCACGTGAGCGAACCCGAACTGGGTGATCTGATCTTTTACGGGGAACCTGCGACGAAGATCCATCACGTCGGTCTCTATATCGGCAACCAGCAAATGATCGATGCGCCGCAGACCGGACAGGCGGTGCAGGTTCATCCGTATCGCAAGCCGGGCGACGATTACGCGGGGGCTGGGCGGCCGGCTGCTTAGGATCTATTGCATCTGATGCAACCTGGGTACCGGTGCGATGTCTCTCATTCTCGTCCCGGGCAGCCCGCCGCCTCGCTCCTGGAACAGGTGGTCTGGCAAACGGGCAAGACCCGGCCCCATCAGCAACCAGCGACGGCCGCGGGCAGGACACGCCGGACCTTCGCAGCAGCGCTCTCGGCGGCCGCGACCGAGGTGGTGATCAGACCGGCTCGCCGCCCGGCGACGAGGCCAAGCACGACCGCGAGCGCTTCTTCCCCGGTAGGCATCAGCGGCGGCATCCGATACCCGGGCTCGAGCCGGTAGCCGCCGTAGCGGCACCGACCGGACCGGCACATCCAGGTCCAGAAGATGCTCGACGTACCGGCGGACGGTGCGTTCGTCCACATCGAGCCGGCGGGCAAGTTCAGCGACGGTCCGGGTGCCGCCGCCCTGCAGGATCTCCAGCAGGGCCAGCACGCGGGCGATCGGCCGGGGCAAACCGGAAATCCTCTCGATACCGGGCGGATCCTGTCCACTATTGCTTCTACCGTGGCCGGTGTTCGCGGAGGACACGCCTCCCGTCCCGAAAGGCAGGGTGTCCGCAAAGTCGGTGTGGAGGTCTGTGAAGGGGTCCTTCACGGACCTGAAACCGGTCCGGCGCACGCCACGAGGTGGTCGCACACACCTCCGCATCGCCCGCCGCCGGGTCCCCGACCAACTTTGCCGGAACCCTGTCCCGATTAGGAATCAGCCATGCAGTTCGCCTCGGTCCGCATCATCACCCACGACGTCGCCCGGCTCGCCGAGTTCTACGAGAAGGCGACCGGGATCGCCGCGCGGTGGCCCGGCCCGCAGTTCGCCGAACTCGTAGGCGCCTCATGCACTCTGGCGATCGGCAGTGCCGAGACGATGACGCTGTTCAGCGCCGGCGCGGCAGTGCCCGAGGAGAACCGGACGGCGATCCTCGAATTCCTGGTCGACGACGTCGACGGCGAGTACGCAAAGCTGGCCGGCTCGGCCGAGATCGTGCAGGAGCCGACCACGATGCCGTGGGGCAACCGTTCGCTGCTGTTCCGCGATCCCGACGGCAATCTCGTCAACTTCTTCACCCCGGTCACCGACGCGGCCCGGGACCGGTTGGTCCGCTGAGCACCCTTGGCGATCTCGCCTATACGCGCGTATAGTCTGCTGCGCATAGGAACAGCAGACTATACGTACGGCTAGGAGAATGGGTGACCGTCGTTCCCCGCGATCCCGAGGACCTGACCGCCCGTGCCCGGATCCGGGACGCGGCGATGGCGCACTTCGGCGAGTACGGGTTCGAGCGGGCCACCATCCGCGGGATCGCCGAGACCGCGCAAGTTTCACCGGGTCTGGTCCGGCACCATTTCGGTGCCAAACAAGGCCTTCGCGAAGCCTGCGACGCACATCTGGTCAAGCTGGTCCGGCAGCTCGCCGACCAGACGCAGGCCGGCCGCGGGCTCGGAAACGGCAATCCCATCGCCGCAGCGAGAGCGGCGGTGGGACCGTACGAGAGCTACCTCGCCCGCGCCCTCGTGGAAGGCGAGGCCGCGCCGTTGTTCGACGAGATGGTCGAACTCGGCGCGCAATGGCTCGCGGACGCGGACGCAGCCCGGAACCGCAATGACCCGCCGGCCGCCGACGCCAAAGTCCGCGCGGCCGTCACGACCGCGATGGCGTTGTCCATCACCGTGCTGCACAAGCACATCTCCCGTGCGATCGGGACCGATGTGTTCAGCACCGACGGTGACGAACTCCTGGCCAGGGCGTTGATCGACCTCCATTCGCACCCACAGCTCAGCCTCAAGGAGGCCCGGACCGCGCTCGACGCCCTTGATCGGCAGCACCGGCACTGACAAGTAAGGACCCAGCCATGGCACCGGCAAACACCATGCGCATCCCTCCCCTGCCGCTCGACGAGATGGACCCCGAGCAGCGCAGACTGGCCAACCTCGGCGCCGACGCCGTGGTCCAGGTGCTGGCCAGGGCGCCTGAGTTGATGCGGGCGTCCTCCGCCCTCGGCGGTTTCCTGCTCGCGCAGGGGACGATGGCCCCGCGTATCCGGGAGCTGACGATTTTGCGGGTCGCGCTCCGTTGCCAGGCCCCTTATGAGTGGGCCAACCACGTGCCGGCCGCGCTGGGCAGCGGGGCCACCGAAGCAGAGATCGTCGCGCTATCCGACCCTGATGCGGTCTGGGACAGCGAAGACGCCGCCGTGCTCCGCGCCGTCGACGAGTTGTGCGCCGAGGACGTCGTGTCCGATCCGACATGGGCCGCGCTGGCCTCGGCCTGGGACCACGCACAGATCCTCGAACTGTTGTTCCTCGTCGGGTATTACCGCATGATGGCGGGATTCCTGAACTCCGCCGGCGTTCCGGTGAAGCCAGGCCAGCCGCAGCTCGGCGTGTGCGGACATCCCGAATCCGCTGTTCCGGCACCAGTCGCCACGCGGCCGAGGAGCGGAAAGACCGGCGTCACGGGCACTTGGCAGCTCACCTTCACCCATCCCGCGGGCAGCAAAGAGCTGATCCTCGACCTCACGACGGTGGGCGGAACCGTGCGCGGCTCGATCTATGACACCCAGCTCGAGGTCACCGTGCCGATCGTATCCGGCACGGTCGAGGGCGGGCAGGTGGACTTCACCGCGGAAGTCACCGACCCGGCGCGGTTCGACGTGCACGTGAGCGCCATTGTGGACGGTGACGTGCTCACCGGTTCGGTCACCATCAAGGGCGGCGGGACGTTCCCGGTGTCCGGTTTCCGGCGCGGCTGAGCCACGAACCCGGTCAGGGCAGCGTGACGTCGACCCGTAAACCGCCGTCCGCGCCGGGCACCGCGGTGACCTTGCCATGGTGCGAGGCGGCGATCGAGTTCACTATGGACAGTCCCAGACCGGCTCCGTCGCGATGGTTCATGCGGTCCGCGGACAACCGGCGAAACGGCTCGAACAGCGACTGGACCGCTTCCGCGGGCACTGGTTCACCGGTGTTGCGCACCGACAGCGCCGGCTCCCCGCAGACCACCACCTCGACTCGCCCACCTGCGCGGTTGTACTTGATCGCGTTCTGCACGAGGTTGCTGATCAACCGTTCCAGCAGCACCGGATCTCCTGGCACGGTTCGTTCGGCCAGTGTCCGGGTCAGCGTCAGGTCATGTTCGGCGAATCGGTCCTCATAGGACGCGAGAACCGAGGAGGCCAGCTCGTCCAGCCGCACCGGCACGGTGCCGGGCAGCCCACGGTCCGCCTCGGCGAGCACGAGCAGCCCCTCGATCAACCGCTCGTTGCGCTCGTTCACCAGCAACAGCTGCGAAGCCAGCCGGCGCGTGTCCTCGTCACTGCCGGTCACCATCGCCACTTCGACCAGAGTCCGTTGCACAGCAAGGGGTGTACGCAGCTCATGCGAGGCGTTCGCGGCGAATCGCCGTTGTCCTTCGAAACCGATGGCAACCCGGTCGAGCATGTCGTTGACCGCGACCGCGAGCTGGCGAGCCTCTCCCGACAGCGACTGCACCGGCATCCGCTGGCCCAGGTTCTGCGGCCCCACTTGCTCGACCGACTCCACCACGTCCGGCAGCAGCCGCAGCACCCAGCTCGCCAGCGGCCGGCTCAGTATCAGAGGCAGCACGACGATCGAGATCAGCACCACGATCCAGAGGATCGCGCCCCAGTCGCTACGGCAGGCAGTCGTGCGCGGGCACACCTTCCAGTCCAGATAGGTCCCGATCGGGATGAGAACCGCGTTGGACATCGAGAAGGCCAGCAGCAGGCTCAGCGCGGTCACCGCTGCGCAGGCCCAGCGGATCCGGCTGTGCAGCGACCTGCGTGGGCCCCTCATGCGCCGATCCGGTATCCGGCGCCCGGCACGGTCTGGATCACCGGTGGGTTGCCCAGCTTCCGCCGCAGCGTCATCACCGTGACCCGCACCGTATTGGTGAACGGATCGGCGTGCTCGTCCCAGGCCTTCTCCAGCAGCTCCTCCGGGCTGACCACTCGCCGCTGCGCCCGCAGCAGCACCTCAAGGACGGCGAACTCCTTGGGGGACAACGACAATGTCCGGCCGTCCCGGGACGCGAATCGCTTCGCCGGGTCGAGCCGCACCCCCTCGCAGTCGAGCACCGGGGGCAACGCGGGCAGCGCACGCCGGGCGAGCGCGTGCAGCCGGGCGACGAGTTCGGCGAAGGCGAAGGGCTTGGTGAGGTAGTCGTCCGCGCCGAGGCCAAGCCCGTCCACCCGGTCGCGGATGCCGGCCGCGGCGGTCAGCATCAGCACGCGGGTTTCGCCTGCACTCGCCGCGATCTTGCGGCAGACCTCGTCGCCGTGCACCAGCGGCAGGTCCCGGTCCAGCACGACCACGTCGTACCGGTGCACCATCACCCGTTCGAGCGCGGCGTCGCCGTCATAGCAGACGTCCACCGCCATGCCCAGGTGCCGCAGTCCTTCGGTGAGCGAGTCGGCCAGCAACTGCTCGTCCTCCGCCACGAGTATCCGCATCAGGTTTTCCTCACGAGAACCAGTACATCGCCGCCGGGATAAAGATCGGATAAGTGCCGATCTTAACGGCCGGAGACGCGCCGCTGGCTACACCTGGGGCATGGTTTTCGCCGAAAGGTGCGGGACGCACCGGTTCGCCACGCTGGCCGGGTTCGCCGGCATCGGATTGATCGTCGCCGGCGCGTTCGGCTCGGGCGCACGGCCCGGGGCGCCCGCTCCGGCGAGCTGGAGCAACGTTCTGTTGTACCTGGGCATCGGAGTGTTACTGGCGGCTTGGGTCCGATTGGGCCACCTCGTCCGCACAGGCTCGGCGAGCGCCGTCGACATCCGCCGGGCGGTGTGGCTGTGGGCTGTACCGCTGCTGGTCGCACCACCGTTGTTCAGCAACGATCTGTACACCTACCTCGCGCAGGGCGCGGTTGCCCAGGCCGGGCTTGATCCGTACACGCATGTGCCTGCGGAGTTGTCCGGTGCACTGATCGAGAACGCAGGCGGGCACTGGCTCTCGGTTCCTTCGCCCTACGGGCCGCTGTTCATCCTGGTGGTGAAGTCCGCACTCGGCCTGACCGGCGGAAATCCGCTGTTCAGCGCGCTACTCACCCGGCTGGTGATGGTGGCCGGGCTGTGGTTGCTGTGCCGCGCGATCCCGGTTCTGTGCCGCCACCTCGGCGGAGCACCGGCCGGTGCATTGTGGATTGTCGCGGCGAACCCGCTGGTACTGCTGCACCTGGTGTCCGGCGGGCACAATGATCTGCTGATGATCGGCCTGCTGGCCGCCGGCGTCGGCCTTGTGCTCGACCGCGCCGCGGTGCGTGGGTTCGCACTGGTGGCGATGGCGGTTGCGGTGAAGGCGACGGCGGGGGTGGCGCTGCCGTTTCTGGTGTGGGTCTGGGTGGCTCAGCGGTCCGGCTCCGGGCCGACGTGGCGGGAGTTCCTGCGCGCCGTCGTCCTCTCGGTGTCCACAGTGGTCGTCTCTTTTGGACTGATCAGCGGGCTGGCCGGGGTCTCCCTCGGGTGGATCAAGGCGCTGGATGGGAATTCGGTGCTCGAACCGCTGCTTTCGGTGCCGACTGCGCTGGGGAAGATTGCCGCCCTACTGGTGCCTGGTTTCGATTCCGGGCAGCTGGTTCCGGGTTTCCGGACGGCCGCGTGGTTCGTACTGGCCGGGGTGGTCGCCTGGCTGTGGTGGCGGTCGCGGCGGAGTGCGGTCACCGCCGTTCGTGGCGCCGCGGCGGCGTTGCTGGCCACTGTGCTGTGTTTGCCCGTGGTCTTGCCTTGGTACTACAGCTGGCCCCTGGCCCTTGGCGCGGCCGTTCGGTGGCGGGTCACCTGGATCGCTTTCGCCGCAGGCTTTTCCGCCTTCCTGGTGGTGAGCAGCCAGACGGACGGGAGTACCCCGCTGCCACTCTGGGGGTACATGGCCGGGTTCGTGTTCTCGATCGCCGTCGCGGCCGGCACGCGGCTGCGGAAAAGGACGTGCTTGCCGGGTGATCGTGCTGGTAGGCTTTCGGTATTGAGGATGTACACCGTTCTTGCTCCCGGGTGGGGATCTCCCGTCCAGCGCGCGGACTTGCGTGACGCGCTGAAGGCGGCTCTGAAGAACCGTGACCGTGCGGCTATCGGCGCGCTGCGCTCCGCCTTGGCCGCGATGGGCGGTGTGGCAGCCGTGCCGGTGGCTGGGGGCTCGGTCGCTGAGGGCGGTCGGGTGGCAGGCGCCGCGGGCGGCCTTGGTGTGGGCGAAGCTCAGCGCGGTGAGCTTTCCGATGCCGGCGTTCGCTCGGTCGGGTCGACCGTCTCGGTCGTGGAGAACGAGGGGCGGGAACGGGCGGCGAATGTTGAGGGGTGCGGGCGGCGGCCACGGCCGGAACAAGCCGGACGGCTCTGTGCGGGGGCGGCTGTGCCGCTGCGGCGGGTCGAACTCGTGGACTGACCAGGGTGCGGTTTCCCCGCCAAGGTGGGCGCTTCCGGTGGGGACTGCCGACCAAGGCGTAGCCGCCCGTCCAGGCGGGGACTTCGGTGGGATGAGACTTCCCACCAGGGTGCGCTCCCTGCCAAGGCGGGGGCTTCCGGTGAGGACTCCCGACCAAGGCGTAGCCGCCCGTCCAGGCCGGGACTCCGGTGGGATGAGACTTCCCACCAGGGTGCGCTCCCTGCCACGGCGGGCGCTTCCGGTGGGGTCGGAAAGCTGCCGGGTGGCGGGAAACAGTTCAGGCCAGTGAGAGTGCCAGTTCCTCCAGGATTACCAGTTGTTCCTGCAGGCCGACCTCCATGCCCGACTCCAGGATCATGTCGCGGAGTTCCTGGGAGTGGGTTTCGGTTCGCATGGTCACGGTGGTGCGGCCGGCGTCCTCGGTGAACGTCACCGTGACCACGGGTGCACCTTCGTCGGTCGCGCCGGGGATTTCGTACACCTCCGTGTACACCAGTCTCTCGTTCGGGAGGACTTCTCGGTATTCGCCGTGAAAAGCGACTTCGAAGCCGCCGTTCGCGATCATCACGTAGCGCCAGCGGCCGCCGGGGCGCAGGTCCAGTTCCACGTCCGTGGTCTTGCCGCGGTGACCTGCCCACCAGCGGCGGACCAGGTCCGGAGTGGTCCAGGCGCGGTAGACGAGATGCCGCGGGGCGGCGAACTCGCGGGTGATCAGGATCTGGTCGTCAGCGGGCAGGGTCACCTTCGCCGCGCCGGTTCCGGGCTGTGTCATGGTCGTGCTCCTCCTCGGTCCGGCCGAGCTCCGTCACCACAGAGTCCAGCAGGTCGAATCGCTCTTCCCAAGTGCGCTCGTACCGGCGCACCCAATCGTGGATCGGCTTCAGCGCGGCGCCGTTGACCCGGTAGACCCGCTGCCTGCCGGCGTCGCGCACCTCGACCGCACCCACCGCACGCAGCACCCGCAGATGCTTCGACACCTGCGGCTGCCCCAGCCCGAGCAGCCGGACGAGATCGTGCACGGGGCGTTCCCCCTCGGCGAGGAGGTCCAGGATCTCCCGCCGCCGGGGTTCGGCCACGGCATTGAACACGTCCGTGGTAGTCGCTGCTCGCGCCATGCAGGCATCATATTCCCATATGGGCATGAGTCAAGCTTTTGCTGTTTCCGCAAATAGTTTTGCCAGGGTTCCGGGTTATCCGGATAGTCCTGGGCAGGCACCGGCAACAGGAGGAAGCAATGAAGAAGTACGACGTGGTGGTGGTCGGCGGCGCCGCCGCGGGGCTGAGCGGGGCGGTGGCACTGGCCCGGTCGCGTCGCTCGGTGCTGGTGGTCGATGCCGGCGAACCGCGGAACGCGCCGGCCGGTCACGTGCACAACTACCTCGGCAGGGAGGGCACTCCCCCGGCCGAGCTGCTTGCCATCGGAAGGTCCGAGCTGGCCGGTTACGGCGGTGAAATGATGAACGGGACGGTCACCTCGATCACTCGGCACGAAGACGGCGAGTTCACCGTCCAGCCGGCCGGTGAACCGGCCGTCCGCGCCCGTCGCCTTCTGGTGACGACCGGACTGAAGGACGAGCTGCCCGAGGTGGCCGGACTGGCGCGACGGTTTGGCCGCGACGTGCTGCACTGCCCGTACTGCCACGGCTGGGAGGTCCGCGACCAGGCCATCGGGGTCCTGGCAACCAGCCCGATGAGCCTGCACCAGGCGCAGATGTGGCGACAGCTGAGCGATGACGTCATCGTCTTCCGGCACACGACACCGGCGTTCGACGTCACGGAGCTGGCCGAGCTGGCAGCGCGCGGCATCCGGGTCGTCGACGGGGCGGTGGCCGCGGTCGAGGTTTCGGACGACCGGCTCACCGGCGTCCGGCTGGAATCGGGCGAAGTGGTGGCGCGGGAGGCGCTGGCGATCGCGCCCCGGTTCGCCGCGCGGGCCGAATTGCTGGCGCCGCTCGGATTGACGGTGGAGGAAGTGGAGCTCAACGGCCACGTGCTCGGCACCCAGGTGCCTACCGACGAATCCGGCGCGACGGCTGTGCCGGGCCTGTGGCTGGCCGGGAATGTCACGAACATGATGGCGCAGGTCTCGGTCTCCGCCAGTGCCGGACTCGCAGCGGGGGCGGCGATCAACCGGAGCTTGATCCAGGAGGAGGTCGCCGAGGCGGTGCGGCAGAGCGGGGAGCCGGACAGGACCGGACGTGTGGTCGCCGCGGCGGGGCGGAAACTCTAGACGTGGCAGGGGGAACCGAAGTGAACGGCAAGGACCCGGCTCGCGCGAAGGAAAGGTGCGGACTGCCAGCGCACACCTGACCGTCGTCCGGCATAGCAAGAAGTCCAAAGTTGATTGACGGTCATCGAGACATTCGAGTCACGTACCCAAAGGGAAGTGTGAACTTCTCGCATTGCACTCAGCACCAGGACAACACACCCACAGTCCGCAGCCGGGAACATTCGGGCCACGCTCGCGAGGGTACGCACCAATCCCCACGCACGTCCGGCAACCGTCTGACATGCGACTCAAGTCCACAGTAGACGTCCGACCGCCGAGTCGCTCGGGTCAACGACCAAGGAAAGCGCGAGCCCCCTGGCGACAGACTTTAGCGTCAACTTAGTCCGAAGTGGACAAACAAGCCGACGAAGCACTCAGGGCTACACACCGAAGCGAACCCGCCACGAGCCTGTCCGCGCTGCCCGAGTCCGAAGTAGACCCGGGCAGCGCGGGCGGGGTCAGGGCAGGTAGTACATCGGGTTCGGCAGCTTCACCGGGTACGATGCGTAGCCGCCCTCCAGGTCGCTGAACTGGTCGCCGACGTTGAGCACGATGGTCGCGCCGGTCTTTTCGAGGTGCGCGCGGGTGCCCGACTTGTACTGCACGGTGTTGCACTTCAGGCCGCACGGCAGGTAGTCCGGGGCGGTCGTCGCGGGCTTGAAGAATGCACCTGCTGGAGCGGGAAAGCCTTCGTTCGCCAGGTTCTTCAGCGACTGCGGGCCTTGCGGTTCGGAGCGACCAGTCAGAAAGTAGACCGCCACCCCGCGCTGTGCGGCCCAGTTCGCCAGTTCCAGCACCGGCTTGTTGGCCGGGAAGGTTCCGTCGTCGATCGCCTGCTGCTGTTTGGCCGGGTCGAAGCCGAAGTCGTTGTCGGCCTCCCAGCCGTAGGTGACCTCGGAGGTGTCGTCGACGTCGAGCACGATCGCCGGGTTGTGCACCCGGCCCAGCTGCTGGGCGAGGTGCCGCTTCGCGTCGGCGACCACGCGCTTGGTGTCGGAGACGAACCGGCTCGTGTCCGAGTAGTGGTGCTTGCCCGAGGCGTCGAGGTAATCGCCGTAGTAGGCCTTGACGTCGTTCTTCGCCTGGCCGATGTTGGCGGGCTCACGGCCGTGCGCGGCGGTGACGTCGTCCGAGCCGGCGAGTGCGGTCGCGCCACCAGCCACGGTGGCACCGACGGCCGCGGCGGCGGCAAGCTTGACGAGAGTGGGAAAACGGGACAAGACAACCCCTCTGACTAAGGCGAATACGGCGAGCCCGCCGAACCTACGCCCGGCCCGTCCGCCGGTAAACCCCCCGAAAGGATCCGTTCGGCCCGGCAGAGGAACGCCACCGGCGAACGGCCGATCCGCGTCAGCACCACAGTGGACTCTTCGGTGCCTCGTAGTTTCAGCCTGCGCCGCAACGCATCCGGGTCCACGTCGAGACCACGCACCAGGATCTCCAGCCGTCCGACGTCGAATCGCCGCAGCGCAGCGGCCAGCGCCTTTTCCCGGTAGGGCAGCTGCTCCAGCACGCGGAAAGCCCGGCCGGGCGGTGGGGTGTCGCCGGTCAGGTAGGCGATGCGCTCGTCCAGCTGCCACAGGCCGTGCCGGGCCGCGTAGTGCCGGACGAGGCCGGCCCGGACCACCGCGCCGTCCGGGTCCACCAGCCACTGGCCCGGCGGGCGCACGGGGAGGTCGTCCGGCTCGGCATCGGTGACAGTCCATTGTGTACCGTCCGAACGCAGCACTGTGGCGCGCCGGGTGACCTCAGTGGACGAATCGCGCCAGAGGCAGGCCTCCCGGACCTGACCGTCCAACGACACCAGTTCGACTTCCGACGCCCACGGCGCGATGGAGAAATCCATACCCGGCGCGCACTTCACCGACAGAACCCGGCCGGGATAGGCGTCGACCAGTTCGTCCAGCGGGGGCAGGAAATCCGCAGGGCGCCACACCCGGCGACCGGCGGAGTCCCGGCGCGCCGGATCGGCGACGACCGCGGCCTCTCTCGACACCGGACGCAACGCGTCGGCCTGGACTACCGCCGCAGGAACCGAGGCCATCGAGGCGTTGTGCCGCGCCATTTCCAGGCGCACCGGGTCCACATCGGACCCTAGGACGACCCGGGCCGACTTGGCCAGTTCGACCAGATCGGCCCCGACCGAACAGGTGACGTCGTGCACCACCAGGCCGGCCAGCCGCGCGGCCCGGTGCCGGGCGACGGGAGTGGCGCTCGCCTGCTGGAGCGCGTCCGCGGTGAACAGCCACTCCCCCGCGTCCGCGATCTTCGACGCCGATTTCCGGCGCAGCGTCACGGTTTCCAGCACCGCGGCGGCACGCTCTCCGGCCACGCGACGCATCGCGGTCACGTCGGCGATCCGCGACGCATCGGTCAGCGGCAGCTCGGCGCACGCCGCGAGCGCCGCCGTTCCCGCGGCAGAGCGCAGGAAGGCGACGTCGTCGACGGTGAATCGGTAGGTCAACTCAGGACGGCCGCTTGGTGCCGGTGATCATCACGTTGTAGAACAGCTCCCGCGGCAGCACCTTCGACAGCACCTTCTTGTCCAAAGCGGACAGCCGCAGCCACAGGTGATAGGCGAACAGCCGCCAGCGCACGGTGAGCTTCTCCTGCGGCACCGCGGCCTCGAACGTGCGGATCGGCCAGCCCGCCAGCGCGGCGGAGAACTCCTCGGTGACCGCGCGGACATCCTGCGCCCCGGCCCCGCGAGCCGTTTTCTCCAGCTCGGACGGGTCGAAAGTGTGGATGTCGACCACGGCCTCCAGCGCCGCCGCGCGCGCGGATTCGTCCAATTCGGACTGTGGCCGCCGCCAGGCGCCCAGCACCGGCAGCTTCGTCAGGTTCGTGGTCAGGTACCAGGTGAGCCGGCCGAGCCGGCGCGCGTAGCGGTCGCCGATCTTGGTGGGCTCACCGGCGAACACGAACCGGCCGCCGGGCTTGAGAACTCGCAATACCTCGCCGAACGCCTGGGCCACGTCCGGGATGTGATGCAGCACCGCGTGCCCGACCACCAGGTCGAACGTGTTGTCGTCGTACGGAATCCGCTCCGCGTCGGCGACCCGGCCGTCGACGTCGAGGCCGAGGTTCTCCGCGTTGCGCAACGCGACCTGGACCATGCCCGGTGACAGGTCGGTGACCGAGCCCTTCTTCGCGACCCCGCCCTGCATCAGGTTCAGCAGGAAGAAACCGGTGCCGCTGCCCAGCTCCATCGCGTGCGAGTAGGGCTGCCCGTCCGCGCCGGCGACCGCGGTGAACACGTCGGTGGCGTAGGAGATGCAGCGCTCGTCGTAGGAGATCGACCACTTCTCGTCGTAGGTCCCGGCTTCCCAGTCGTGGTACAGGACGTTCGCGAGCTTCGGGTCGTCGTAGGCCGCTTTGACCTCTTCGGCGGTGGCGTGCGGATTCGGCGCCGGATCGGCCACCGCGGTCACTTCCCCTCGAAAGTGGCCTTGCCCGGCCCGTTCTCGATGAACGACCGCATGCCGTTTTTCTGGTCCTCGGTGGCCCACAGCGCGGTGAACAGCTGGGTCTCGATCTTCAGGCCGGTGGCGAGGTCCACATCGAGGCCCGCGTCGATGGCGGCCTTCGCGGCCCGCAGCGCGATCGCAGGACCATGCGCGAACTGCGCGGCCCACTTGTGCGCGGTGGCGTACACGTCGTCCGGCGCCACGACCTCGTCGACGATGCCCAGTTTGAGCGCTTCCTCGGCCTTCACGAACCGGCCGGTGAAGATCAGGTCCTTGGCCTTGCTCGGGCCGATCAGCCGGGCGAGCCGCTGGGTGCCGCCGGCCCCCGGGATGATGCCGAGCTGCACCTCCGGCTGGCCGACCTTCACGTTGTCGCCGGCCACCCGGTAATCCGCGGTCAGCGCGAGTTCGAGGCCGCCGCCGAGCGCGTAGCCGGTGATCGCGCTGACGACCGGCTTCGGGATGTTCGCGACCCGGGCCAGCGACGCGGTCAGCTCGGCGCCGAACTTCGCGATCTCCGGGTAGGTGCGCGCGGCCATCTCCTTGATGTCCGCACCGCCGGCGAAGGTCTTCTCCCCGCCGTAGAGGATCACCGCGCGCACGTCGTCGCGGTCGGAGGCCTCGCGGGCAGCCTCGGCCAGCTCGGCCTGCAGCTGGTTGTTCAGCGCGTTGACCGGCGGACGGTCCAGCCGGATCGTGCCGATCCCGCCCTCGACCTCCAGGGTTACGAACTCTCCCACGATGTTTCCTCCTCGTCGGCGGGACCCGCGGACCGCCCGCGGGCTACCCATCGGTACGGCCAACCTACCTGCGGCGCGCGAAGAACCGTGCGCCCGAGCGCTGCAGCACCAGGTCCTGATCGAAGGTCTTGGACAGGTTCTCGCCGGTGATCACGTCGTCCACCAGGCCGGACACCACCACGCGGCCCTCGCGCAGCAGCAGTGCGTGGGTGAACCCGGGCGGGATCTCCTCCACGTGGTGGGTGACCAGCACGGTGGCCGGCGCGTCCGGGTCCATGGCGAGGGACGACAGCCGGGCCACCAGGTCCTCCCGGCCGCCGAGGTCGAGACCGGCGGCCGGCTCGTCGAGCAGCAGCAGCTCCGGATCGGTCATCAGGGACCGGGCGATCAGCACGCGCTTGCGCTCGCCCTCGCTGAGCGTGCCGAAGGTGCGTTCGGCCAGGTGCGCGATGCCGAGCGTGCCGAGCAGCTCCGCGGCGCGGTCCAGGTCGAGTTTGTCGTATTCCTCACGCCAGCGGCCCATCACCGCGTAACCGGCACTGACCACCACGTCACCGACCAGCTCCTCACCGGGCACGCGCTGGGCGATCGCGGCGGAGGTGAACCCGATGCGCGGACGCAGGTCGAAGATGTTGACCCGGCCGATCCGGTCGCCGAGCAGGTCCACCTCGCCGGTGGTGGGGTGCAGTTCGGCGGCGGCCAGGCGCAGCAGCGTGGTCTTGCCCGCCCCGTTCGGGCCGAGCACCACCCACCGCTCGTCCAGCTCGACCGACCAGTCGAGGTCTGCGAGGAGGTCGTTGCCGGTGCGGCGGACGCCGACACCGGCCATCCGCACCACCAAGTCGTCAGGGTCGCTGGGCAGGATCGGCTCGCTCACGCGCCCATTGTGGCGGCCCGCGCCGACCCGCACGCACCCGCCCGGGGTAACCGGTTCCGGCCGCTGCGGTGGTCCAGCGGATGAGACGCCCGGCAGCGGGCCGCCGCGCTGTGGCACCATGCGGACGTGATCGTTTCCGCGCCTGTCGACCGCCCGGTCAGCCGGGGCTCGTTCTGGCGCCGTCGCGCGATCGATCTCCTTCTCGTCGCCTCCTGCGGGTGTACCCGGGCGCGATGAGCACGGCGGATCCCTGTCCGCAGGTGCTCCGTCGCGCTGCCGTGTCCAGCCGTTTCCACACCCACCCCAGGAGCACCGTTGACCACCTCGATCAGCCCTTCGTCCGTCGAAACCCATCCCCAGCTGACCGACCCGCTGCTGGCCGAACTGCTGCACCCGGCCCGGCTGCTGTGGACCCCGCGGGAGCTGGCCGAGCTGACCCGCACCGTGACCACCGAGCTGACGTCCGGACTGCGCGGCATCCTGCGTTTCGACGCGGATCGACGCTGGTGGGCGCGGCTCGCGCTGACCGACGGCGTAGAGCTGTGGCTGTTGTCGTGGCTGCCCGGCCAGCACACCCAGCCGCACGATCACGGCGGCGCGGCCGGTTCGTTCACCGTGCTGCAGGGCGAGCTGGGTGAGGAGTACCGCTACCCCGGCGGGCCGATCCGCCGCCGCACGCACGTGACGGGCGAGGGCATCGGCTTCGGGGCCGGGCGGGCGCACCAGGTGACCGGCATCGGCGACCGGCCCGCGGCGAGCGTGCACGCGTACTCGCCGCCGCTCGTGCCGACCCGCGCGTACTCGACGCTGGCCGACGTGCCGAGCGAGATTCCCGCGCTGCCCGCGATAATCCGCTGATGACCGCGATCGACACCCGCCTCGCCGACGCTCGGTCCACATTGGACCGAGCGGATCCGGCACGCGCGGCGGACCTGCAAGCCGCGGGTGCGCTGCTGATCGACATCCGCCCGTACGAGAACCGGCTCGCCGAAGGCGAGATCCCCGGTTCGGTCGTGGTCGAGCGGATCCACTTGGAATGGCGGCTCGCGCCGGACAGCGAATGGCGGCTGCCGGGGGTGACCGCGGACACAGTGGCCGTGGTGGTGTGCAACGAGGGATACGCGTCCAGCCTCGCAGCCGCCGATCTGCAGCGGCTCGGCCTGCGCCGGGCGACGGACCTGGCCGGCGGTTTCCGGGCGTGGGCGGCGGCCGGGCTGCCGGTGCAGCCGGGCGGGAGTCCGGCGGTTCCCTAGGCCAGAGTCGGTTTCGTGGGGGGCCGGCGGGACTTATTGCGGCTTGCAGCTTCGCCGTCGTCGATGTCCGTGAAGGGGCCCTTCACGGAATCAGAGTCCAGGGTGTCGGCAAAGTCGGTGTGAGGGGCCCAGCGCAGGTGCGGAGGTCCGTGAAGGGCCCCTTCACGGACTCTGAGTCCGTCAGGGGCACCCTCACGGACCCGAAACCTGAAGTCCGTAACCCGACCGTCCAGGTGGATCAGGAGCCTCCGGTGCCAGACGGGCGCCGATGGTTCCGCCGAGCGCCTGGAAATGCCGGAGGACGGCGTCGCTGAGGGCCTGAAGGTCCGCGTTCGTGCCGCCGGGCACCGGGAACTGCGCCACGGACCAGGCGGAGGGCCGCGTGCTGGTCTCGGTCGGCAGGACCAGCGCGGGGATCTCCGGCAGACGCAGGTTCGCGTCGGGCGAGGAGAGGGCCACCGGCGCCAGCGCGGGAAGATCACCGAGGGTGGCCTTCATTTCTTCGAGTGCCGTGCTGGCCTCGTCCAGCACGCGGGCCGCGTCGGCGGCGTGGTGCCCGCGTTCGGTCAGCATCTCGGCCAGGCTGGGGCCGGAGGTGTCCTCGGGGAAGCGCCGGGACAGGTCTTCCGCGGCATCCGCGTAGCGGTGGAGTGCGTGCGTCGCGGCGCGGTGAGCTTCGGCCGTGCGCCGGATCTGGTCGAGCTGCTTCTCGCGCACGGCGTCGTAGGCTTCGGCGCCGCCGCCCGACCACCATCGGGCGTGGGTGCGCGCGGTCAGCTCCGCTTCGACCGGTTCGAGCAGCACCACCACCCGCCGGCACCGCTCGGCCTCCGCGCGCATGAGCCCGAAGATGTCCGACCACGACGGGGGCGGGCCGGTGTAGCCCTGCGCCATCAGCCGAGTGCCTTCCGGATGCCGTTCGGGTCGGCGTCGGATCCCTCCGTCGCCCGGCCCATTTCGTTGATCGCGGCCTCGGCCTCGGCCTCGTACGCGGTGTAGTGCTCCACCGCGAGCCGCACGCGTTCGGCAAGCTTCGCCAGGTCGGTGGCCACCAGCTCCCGGGAACGCACGGAAGCCTGCTGGAACCGCTCCAGGCTCTTGGCCAGCAGCACTTCACCCGCCCGGTCGGGGCGGACGCTGAACTGGAGCGCGCCGCGGCCGGTCTCGAACTCCGTGTGCCGATCGGTCAGCCTGCCCGCGACCTCGCGCAGCCGCGCGGGGTCGGCTTCGTAGCCGGTCATCGTCCGCCCTGCCGCCTCAGGATCCGGCCATCGTGCGCAGCACGGCGGGCGGCAGCGAGACCGTCCGTTCGGTGCCGCTGCCCGGCACCGCGCTCGGGTTCACCAGCACGCCGGTGGGCTTCCCGCGGCGCACGGCCGCGGTGGCCAGCTCGCGGCCCGACCAATGCCGGATCCCGGACCACCGGTCGCCCACCACCCCGCGGTATCGCTCAAGCGTCCGATCGTCGGTGAACACGCAGTGAGGCTTTCCGGGTAAGCATCTGTGACGCTGGGTGACAGCCTGGGTGTGGTCGTTGCTGGCGGTGGTGACACGCCGAAGTTGTTGTGGTGCAACGTAAAGACGCGGAACCTCGGTATGAATTTGGTCCTACCACAGATCAACTTCATAGAGGTTCCGCGCCTGATGAGTGTGTCATACACCGCGACCTTGCCGGTACGCGACCAGACCGTGCTGTACCTGTCGAGCCTGTTGCACGCCGAACGGGTGCGGCGCGGTACCCGCAAAGATCGCCGGGTTCTGACGACGTTCAAGCAGGCGGTCTTGGTGCTGCGCTGGTTTCTCGACGGCACTCGCGTCAAGCAGCTCGCCGTCGACAACGCGATCGGCAAGTCCACCGTGTACACCTATCTCGAGGAGGGGTTCACGGTGCTCGCCGCCCAGGCACCCGCGCTCGAGTCAGCGTTACTGGCGGCGAAAATGGCCGGGCACAGCCACATTTCCATCGACGGCACCCTGATCGAGACCGACCGGGTCCGCACCCCCGGACCCACCGACGGGGTGGACCTGTGGTGGTCGGGCAAACACTCCAATCATGGCGGCAACATCCAGGTCATCACCGCCCCCGACGGCTGGCCCCTGTGGACCTCCGACGTGCGGCCGGGCCGCGAGCACGACACCACCGCACTGCGCGAACACCCCGAGATCCTGCCCGCCCTGGCCACCTGGATCGCCGAGAACACGCCCGCCCTGGGCGACCTGGGCTACGAAGGTGAAGCCGACACCATCACCGTCGCGTTCAAAAAACCGAAAGGCGGCGAACTCACCAAGGAACAGAAGACCCACAACAAAGCCCACAACGGGAAACGAGCGATCGGCGAACGCGGAAACTCCTTGCTGAAGACCACGTTCAAGGCGCTGCTCAACATCAGCCTCTGTCCATGGAAGATCGGCACCATCGTCGCAGCCGCCCTCGTCATCCTCCACATCGAGCACGACCGCACAACATGATCACCCACAGCGACCAACCGTTACCCGGAAAAGCTCAGTACCACTCGCAGTCCGGGCCGAGCGAGGCGACCAGCGGGCCGTCCCCGAGCAGCGGGACCCGCAGCCGTTCCTGCGGGAACCGGGAAAGGACGTAGCGCGGCAGGTCGACGAATGCCTCGACGGCGGACAGCTCACCACGTCGGGACGCCGCCTTTTGCCCGGCGAGCAGTACGCGGGCGGCGGCCAGCTGCGCGGATTCGAGCGGCCGTTGTGGACGACGGACGCTTTCCGCTATCCGGGCGGTGAATAACTCGCGTTGGTCATCGCATTTGGTGCGGCCCGCGCCGAGCCGGGCGAACCGGCCGCGCAATGTCCGGGATTCCGCGTCCTGGGTCAGGCCGACGTTGAACGCGGCCCAGAACACCTCGGCCAGACCGGGGTCGCCGAATTCCGCGAGGACCGCCGCGAGCCGGGCGACCACGATGACCCGCACCAGCTCCGGGTCGGCGTCCTCGGGCACCTGCCAGCGCCGTCGCAGCTCCAGGCCGAGAAACGACCGCAGGTCCGCGCGCCAGACCCCTCTTCCCTTGTGCAGTGCCTCGATCGCCTTCGGCATCGCGCCGCGTACTGGGAATTCCCCTCGTCGCACGTGTTCCGACGGACCCACGTGGCCCTCCTTCCCGCCCAGGGCGCTGATCTTAAACGAAGAACGCACACCGGGAATCCGGAATATTCCACCGTGGTCCGGACCACTCGTGTGAACTGGGAAAACGCGGAAAAGACGTGGAATTCTGTGCGGGAAACCACGGGGTAATCACGGTCCGACAGAGCGAGGTGACATCGCGTATCGGGTATCGGCCGCGACTTTCCCGCGAGAACCACCGGAATGGCGGTGTGCCCGCAGCCGCCGAGGTTAGGTTCGGGAAAACGGACCAGCCCGTGGGTCCGGGAATGGGGAGAGACCGGTGGAACTCGCGATGATCGTCGCGCTGTCGTTGCTCAGCGGCGCCAGCCTGACTGCACTGCAGGCGTGCTGGCGCGCGCGGCGCCGGCTCGAACGGCGGCTGGCCGAATCGGCGCAGGTCTGGCCGGTGTGGCCGGAATACCGCCCGTACGACCAGCCGTGGCCGGTCGTCGTCCGGCAGCCGGTGCAGTACCCGGCCGTGCCTTCGCAGCCGGTGCGGAGGTACTGGCCGCACGAGGTGCGTTACCCGCCGAACCGGCGGTGAGACCTCAGGCGAGCACCACTCTGGCCAGCTCCGCGGGGCTGGCCAGCAGTGGATGTTTCGGCAGCACGCGCACGGTGTAGCCGATCGAGCCCGCGCGTGGCAGCCGGAAGGTCGCCGCGAACGCGCCGATACCGTCGCTCTGCATCGGGACCAGGGCGGTGTCGGTGAGTTCGTCGCCGTCGCCCACCCGGCCGACCACGGCTTGGACGTCCACTTCGGACGGATCAAGGCCGGCGAGGTCGATCCGGGCGCGCACGGTCACCTCGGTACCGACCACGAACCGCTCGGTGCGGTCGTAGCGCAGCTCGGCATCGAAGATCCGCACGCGCGGCCACGCGACTTCGAGCTTGGTGCGGTAGTCGGCCAGCGACAGCGCACCGCGGTAAGCATTGTCAGTCGCCGCAGCAACCATCCGGGAAGCGGGCAGGTAGCCCGAG
This sequence comes from Amycolatopsis sulphurea, assembly GCF_002564045.1. Taxonomy (NCBI): domain Bacteria; kingdom Bacillati; phylum Actinomycetota; class Actinomycetes; order Pseudonocardiales; family Pseudonocardiaceae; genus Amycolatopsis; species Amycolatopsis sulphurea. Next base: position 738,345 of record NZ_PDJK01000002.1, read on the forward strand.
TCCACGTACTCGCGCACCATCCGCGAAGCCTGCACGCGCGGGCCGAGTGTCTCCAGCGTGTGCCACACCATGGACAGCCAGCCGGTGGGCACGCTGTCCTCCCCGGTGTCGTAGAACAGCGGCGCGATCTGCTGGCCGAGCAGGTCGTACAGCGCGGCGGCCTCCAGGTCGTCGCGGCGCAGCGGATCGGTCACGCCGTCCGCGTTCGGGATGGCCCAGCCGTTGGAACCGTCGTAGCACTCGTCCCACCAACCGTCGCGGATGGACAGGTTGAGCCCGCCGTTGAGCGCCGACTTCATCCCCGACGTGCCGCACGCCTCCAGCGGCCGCACCGGATTGTTCAGCCACACGTCACAGCCGCGGTAGAGGTAGCGGGCCATGGACATGTCGTAGTCCGGCAGGAAGACGATCCGGTGCCGCACCGCGGGATCGTCGACGAACCGCACGATCTGCTGGATCAGCTGCTTGCCGTTCTCGTCCGCCGGATGCGACTTCCCGCCGACCACGATCTGGATCGGCCGCCGCTCGTCCAGCAGCAGGGCGCGCAGCCGGTCCGGATCGCGCAGCATCAGCGTGAGCCGCTTGTACGTGGGCACCCGGCGGGCGAAGCCGACCGTCAGCACGTCCGGATCGAAGACCCGGTCCGTCCAGCCCAGCTCCAGCGCCGACGCGCCGCGCTGCATCCACGCCGCGCGCACCCGGCGGCGGACTTCGGCGACCAGCTTCTCTCGCAGCTCCCGACGCAACGCCCACAGCTGCTCGTCGCTCACGCCGTCGCGCAGCGAACTGCCCGGCGCGCGGCCTTCGTGGCCGAACTCGTCGTGGTTGCCGCCGAGCAGCGCGCTCAGCTCCCGCGCGACCCAGGTCGGGCCGTGCACGCCGTTGGTGATGGACGAGATCGGCACCTCGTCGTCGTCGAATCCGGGCCACAGCCGGGAGAACATCCGCCGGGTGACCCGGCCGTGCAGCTCGGAGACGCCGTTCGCGCGCTGGGCCAGCCGCAAGCCCATGTGCGCCATGTTGAACAGGCCGGGGTTGTCCTCCGCGCCGAGCTGCAGCACCCGGCGCACGTCCACATCGGGCACCAGCCGCCCGTCGGAGAAGTAGCGCTGCACGAGGTCCACCGGGAACCGGTCGATGCCCGCGCTGACCGGGGTGTGCGTGGTGAACACGGTGCCCGCCCGGACCGCCGGGAGCGCCTCGTCGAAGGCCAGCCCGTCGGCCTGGACGATCTCGCGGGCACGCTCCAGCCCGAGGAAGCCGGCGTGCCCTTCGTTGGTGTGGAACACCTTCGGCTGCGGATGCCCGGTCAGCTCGCAGAACTTGCGCACCGCGCGGAACCCGCCGATCCCGGCGAGGATCTCCTGCCGGATGCGATGGTCGGCGTCGCCGCCGTAGAGCCGGTCGGTCACCGGGCGGAGGTCCTCGTCGTTGGCCTCGATGTCGGTGTCGAGCAGCAGCAGCGGAATCCGGCCGACCCTGGCCCGCCACAGCTGCGCGCGCAACTCGCGGCCACCGGGCATGGCGACCTCGACCAGCACCGGGCGGCCGTCCTCGGTCACCAGCTCCAGAGGGAAGGCGTTGGGGTCGATCACCGGGTAGTGCTCGACCTGCCAGCCATCCAGCGACAGGCCCTGGCGGAAGTAGCCCGACCGGTAGAGCAGGCCGACACCGACCATCGGCACGCCGAGATCGGACGCGGCCTTGAGGTGGTCGCCGGCCAGCACGCCGAGCCCGCCGGAGTAGTTCGGCAGCGCCTCGGTGACGCCGAACTCCATGGAGAAGTACGCCACCGCCGCCGGCAGGCCCTCGTCGGTGCGACGCTGGTACCAGCGCGGTTCGATGAGGTAACGCTCCAGCCCGGCCGCGGCCTCGTCCGTGCGGCGCAGGAAATCCTCGTCCACGGCCAGCTCTTCGAGCCGCTGCGGGGGCAGCGCGGTGAGCATCCGCAGGGGGTCGCGGATCCGGTCGAACAGCTCGGCGTCCATCGACGCGAACAGGTCGCGGGTCGGAGGATGCCAGGTCCAGCGAAGATTGGTGGCCAGTGCGCCGAGGCCGGCGAGCGGCTCGGGCAGACTGGCGCGAACGGTGAACCGGCGGACTGCACGCATGGTCAGCGACCATATCGGGCCGGCGCCGGCGGCGCGCGTGGCCCACTTGGGGCAATGTGCCCGTCCAGGGCGTACACGCTCGGTAGTCTCCGGAAGCCGAAACCGGGGATGGGAGCGAGGGAACATGAGCCGAGGGGGACGCGCGCTGGCGATGGTTGTGGTGGCCGGGCTGGTGGGCACGACGGCGTGCAGTGGCACGAGCGCTGCTCCGGTGACACCGGGAGCGGGCAACGTCGCGGGGCTGCCGGTGACCCATTTCGAAAGCGGGCTCAAGCCGGGCGCGGCCACACCGGACCTGCAGGTGCGCGGAGCCGAGGGCGGTACCGATGACCAGCTCGCCACCGCCGCGATCGCGGATGTGCAGGCGTACTGGTCGACCATGCTGCCCGCGCAGTTCGACGGCACCGCCTTCAAACCGGTGACCTCGCTGCTGTCCTACGATTCGCGCCGCGACCGCGAGGAAACCGCCTGCGGCAGCGTCAAGGAACTGGTGAACGCGTTCTACTGCGCCCGCGACGATTCGGTGGCCTGGGACCGCGGGGTGCTGCTGCCGATGCTGCGCAAGCGATTCGGCCCGATGGCCGTGGTGACCGTGCTGGCGCACGAGTTCGGGCACGCCATCCAGTACCGGCTCGGCGACCGCGCGGGGATCACCAAGGTCACCCCGACCGTGGTGAAGGAGCAGCAGGCGGACTGTTTCTCGGGCAGTTACTTCCGGTGGGTCGCGGGGGGCAGCAGCAAGTACTACCAGGTGTCCACCACCGAGGGCCTGGACCAGGTGCTGGCCGCGCTGTTCCTCATCCGCGACCAGGCGGGCACGAGCGGGACCGGCCGGCAGGCCCACGGCACCGCCTTCGACCGCACGTTCGCGTTCCAAACCGGGTTCGAGAAAGGCCCGAAGGAATGCGCCGCGATGAACGCGGCGAATGTCCAGGCGCGGCTGACCGAGCGGCCGTTCGACGCGGGCGACCGCGGCAAGGGCGACGCGAAGTTCGGCGAAAGCACGCTGCAGCCGGTGAAGACCAGCCTGGACGAGGCGTTCCGCGGCGCGGGTGTGAAGGCCCCGCAGTTCGTCCCCGGCAGCGGCAGCTGCCCGGCCGGCGGCCCGAGCACCCCGCCCGTCTCGTACTGCCCGGACGACAACACCGTGCAGCTGGACCTCGATCGGCTCGCGGACCTGGCCCAGCCGGTGGACCAGCAGGCCGAGCTGGCCGGCCACACCACGACCGGGATGGGTGATTTCGCGGCGTTCGCCGAACTCGCGTCTCGTTACGCGCTCGGCATTCAGAAGGGCGTCGGCGCCTCGCTCGACAACGCGAACGCGGGCCTGCGCACGGCCTGCCTGGTCGGCGCATGGGCCGGGTTCACCCACCGGCCGGGCGCCTCCGGCAAGCTGCGGCTCTCGGCGGGCGATCTGGACGAGGCGATCGCCGACCTGCTGCGGCCGGAGGGGCTGGTCTCGGCCGACGTCCGCGGGAAACGCCCGGACAGCGGGTTCGATCGAGTGGAAGCTCTCCGGCGTGGCTACCTGGAGGGTTCGGCCGTCTGCTCGAAGCAGTATCCTTGACCGGTACGACGAAGGCCCGGTGTCCTCGGCCGGGGACACGGGGCCTTCGTCGTGCGTTTACGCGGGCTTCCGCTCAGTACAGCACGCTGGCCAGCTCGCGGCGGGCCCTGCCGACCCGCTCGTCGGCCGGGTCGAACAGCTCGAACAGGGCCACCAGGTGTTCCCGGACCCGGTTGCGGTCCTCCCCCGCGGTCCGCCGGACCGCGCCGATCAGGCGGCGGAAAGCGGCTTCCACGTCCTGTCCGGCGACCTCCAGATCGGCGGCGGCGAGCTGGGCGTCCAGATCGGCCGGATCGGCGTCCGCCTTCGCCCGGGCGTCCGGGTCGGCAGCCTCCGCCCGAGCCGTGAACTTGACCTGGGCCAGGGCGTTGCGGGCCAGGGCGTTGGCCGGTTCGGCGTCCAGGATGCGCTCGTAGGCGGCCTGCGCGGCGGCGAAATCACCCCGTTCGAAGGCTTCCTCGGCCTCGGTGAAGCGCGGGTCCTCCGGCTCCTCGACCGGGCCGCGGGCCTCCTCGGCGGCCCGGATGCCGGGCAGGCGGTCGCGCAGGGCGTCCAGCAGCGAGTCCAGCCACTTGCGGATCTCCGGTTCGGGCAGCGCCCCCGAGAACGCGTCGACCGGCTGACCGCCGGCGATCGCCACCACGGTAGGGATCGACTGCGCGCCGAACAGCTGCGCGATGCGCGGGTTGGCGTCCACATCGACCTTGGCCAGCACCCAGGCGCCGCCGGCATCCGCGGCCAGCCGCTCCAGCACCGGGCTGAGCTGCTTGCACGGGCCGCACCATTCGGCCCACAGGTCCACGACCACGAGCTGGTTCAGCGAGCGCTCGACCACATCGGCCTGGAAGCTCGCCTCGCTCACCTCGAGCACTGCCGCCGACGGGGGCGCGGACCCCCCGGCGGGCGGCGGGGCGCCGTCCGCGGGCGGGGCCGGGGGCCGGCTCTGGGCCGCCTCCGCCCGTGCCTTGAGCGCGGACAGGTCGACCGCGCGGGACAATGCGGCGGACAGCGCCGCCGGGTTTCCTGCAGATCCGCGTGGGTTCGTCACACCTCCATCCTGCCACCCCACGCCGGGGCGGGGTGGCAGGAGTCCCACCGTTCCCGCGTTGGCGTTCCGGCCTCTGGCTGAGGCATGCTCTGCGGGACCGCAGGGAGGCCCGGATGCTGAGCCGGCGCAACGCGACGGTGGTGGCCGCCGTCGCCGCCGCGGTGGCGTGGATCGTCACCATCACGGTCCTCGTGGCCCACGAGGACAACCCGGGCGCACCGTCGGCACCCGAACTGCGCGAACAGCTCACCACGGCACTTTCCGGGCGCGACGCGGATGCGCTGGCCGGACTGCTCGACGTCCCCGGCTCCGGCGCTGCCGACCTGGCCGGCGACTACGTCCGGGTCCTCGGCGACGATCAGGTGCGCGACCTGACCGTGCGGCTCGTCCCGGACGAGCACGCTCCGACCACCGCGGTGGTCAGCGGGGCCGGCCGGAGCGGGGCCCGGTTCACCTACCCGCTGGCGGTGACCAGCGCGAAGGGCCGGTGGACGGTGTCGTTCGTCCCGCCGCTGCCTTGACCGTGGGACCTGCGTCGCGCGCGGGCTGGCACAAACTGTTGTCAGGTACTCTTATGTGTAGACGTTTTGTTCCACTAACAGAGGCGGCGGCGATGACCTCGAACACAGCCGAGCAGCACGGCCTATCGCGCAGCGGGCTGTACCGCGCCGCAAGGAAAGGCCGGTTCGAGCGCATCGCCCGCGGGATCTATCTGCCGGCCGACGCCGCGGCAGCGGACTGGGACTGGATCGAGGCAGCCAGCCGACGCCCGGCGGCCACGATCTGCCTGACCTCGGCACTGTCCCACCATGATCTGATCGATGCGATCCCAGCCGCACTGGACATCGCGATCCCTCGGGGGTCGCGCATTCCCACCGGGAACCCATCGATTGCGTGGCACTCCTTCAGCCAGTCCACCTTCTACCTCGGCCGTGACGAGATACCCATCCCCGGCACCGACCTGACCATCGGGCTCTACTCTCCCGAACGGTCGATCGCCGACGTCTTCCGCCTCCGCGGTGAGGTCGGCTACGAACTCGCCCGAGACGCGCTGAAGGAGTGGCTGCGCCGAGGCGGTAAACCCGCACACCTCGTGCAGTTCGCCACCACCCTGCCTCGGGCCAAGACCCCCATCCTCACCGCGCTGGACGCACTCGCATGACCATCGGCGACGCCACCTTCCGGCAGATCCAGGCCACCGCACGTTCGGCCGCGGCCCGGACGAGCCGTCCCGACCCAGGAATATCTGACCCGGCACATCCTCGAATCGTTCCTTGAGCGCCTCACCCGTACCACCCATGCCCAGGACTTCGTGCTCAAAGGCGGCATTCTGCTCGCCGCCTACGGGGTACGCCGCCCCACCAAAGATGCCGACGCGAACGCCATCGACGCAGACGTCTCGACCGCGCACCTCAGCACCGTGGTACGTGACATCGCCGCCATCGACACCCCGGACGGCGTGGTCTTCGACGTCGGCACGATCTCCGTCCAGGAGATTCGCGAGCAGGCGGACTATCCCGGCTTTCGAGTGCGGGTGAAGGCCTCGATCACGCCCTGGCAGGGTGTCGCGGTCTGGGACGTGTCCACCGGCGACCCGATCGTCCCCGCGCCACGAACCGTACGAATCGAGCGGGTGCTCGGGCATCCGATCGAGATACTCGGCTACGCCCCCGAGACGACCATCGCGGAAAAAGGCATCACCATCCTCGAGCGAGGCATCACCAGCACCCGATGGCGGGACTACATCGACATCGTCCAGCTCGCCCGGCACGGCATCGACCCCGCAGAGCTTCTCCGCTCCGCTCACGCGGTCGCCCGCTACCGCGACGTCCTCCTCGAACCCGTCAGCCTGCACCTGGCCGGCTATGGACAGGTCGGGCAGACCAAGTGGGCCGCCTGGCGACGCAAGGAAGGACTCGAGACGATCTCCGAAGAACTCCTCGACAACCAAGTCGCACTCGTCGCGGCGATTCTCGATCCTATCTTCCGGGCAGGGTCCAGCACGAACTAGCGATCACCCTCGGTCAAGCAGGCCGTCCGGGCAGATGACCGACGACAGGCGCACCGTCGACGGCGCCGCCTTGGTGTCCGGCGCACGAAAACCCAAAACGAACAGGTCACGTGCACTCGGGAGTCGGCGTCGTAGCCGCGCTCAGCCCTCGCGCAGGTGTGCTTCGACCCGTTCCACCTTCGCGGCCAGCTGGTTCTCGTAGCCGGGCCGGATGTCCGCCTTGAGCACCAGCCCGACCCGCGCCGACCCCTCCCCCGCGGCTGCCACGGCCTCCTTCACCACGGCCATGACTTCGTCCCACTCGCCCTCGATGCTCGTGAACATGGCGTCGGTCGAATTCGGCAGCCCGCTCTCGCGCACTACCTTGACCGCTCGGGCGACCTTCTCGCTGACTCCGCCGTCCGGGTCTACGCCGGACGGGCTCACGCTGAACGCGACGATCATGCTCGACTTCCTTTCGCCTGCCGGATTTCCGGTGGGGCCTCAGGGCACCGCGCGGTACCCGCTGGTAGCTTCGCGTGTCATGAACCGTCCGCTGCCGTTCGACCCGATCGCCCGCGCGGCACAGTTCTGGGAGGACCGGATCGGTCCGGCCGGAACCATGGCCGCGGTCACCGGCGTGATGCGCGTGCAGCAGATCATCCAATCCGCGGTCGACGGTGCGCTGAAGCCGCACGGTCTCACCTTCGCCCGCTACGAGGCGCTCGTGCTGCTCACCTTCTCCCGCCACGCGCGGCTGCCGATGCGGGTGATGGGTGAACGGCTGCAGCTGCACCCCACCAGCGTCACCAACATAGTCGACCGGCTCGAACGCGACGGGCTGGTCAAGCGGGTGCCGCACCCGACCGACCGGCGCACCACCCTGGTGGAGATCACCGAGAACGGCCGCGCCCGGCGGGAGGCGGCGACCGCGGCCGTGGTCGGGATCGATTTCGGCCTCACCGGCCTCACCGAGCGGCAGGTCGGCCAGCTCACCGAGCTGCTCACCAAGGTCCGCAAGTCCGCGGGCGACTTCACCGAATAGCACGACGGGCCTGCGCGAAGCTCGCACAGGCCCGTCGCCTTGGGGGATTCGGGGAGGGTCAGGCGACCGGCTCGGGTACGCGCCGGAACAGGCCGACGCCGCCGTGGGTGAGCCGCTGCGGGCCGTCGAGCCGGCCGTTGCGCAGCGCCCACTTCTCGAACAGCCAGGTGAACAGCGGCGGGATGCTGGCCAGCAGCGCGAGCACGAGGGTGCGCGGGCGCCAGCCCAGCGGCTTCGCCACGGACAGGGAGGTGATCACGTACAGGACGAAGACGACGCCGTGCACCATGCCGAGGACGGGCACGCCGCCCTGGCCGGAGGAGTCGACGGCGTACTTGAGAAACATCCCGATCAGCAAGCCGAGCCAGGACAGAGCCTCGGCGACTGCGGCCACGCGGAACACGAGAGCGGCCTTGCTGGACACGACATCCTCCTGTGCGTCACCTGTGTGCGTGCTGCCTGCACACACAAAAACGTCCGGCGCACTGTCCAAGGCGGACGGATCCGCTCGGCGTCAACAGCGATGTCGGACGTGATGAGGACAGTGTGCGGGGTGAGCGGGCTCACCGGAACACCGGGTCCAGTGACCCCGATCACGACGAAGATCGCGACTGGTCTGGACCATGTGTGGCTTTTCGCGGCGAATGCCCGATCTGGTGACGGTTTTCCGGCCGGCTCCCACGATGCGGGAGAAGAAGTTCACCGAGTGTCCGCAGTCGAGCACGCAGCGGCAGGCCGGGGCGGCAGGGTCGCAGAGGGTGATGTTCCCCACGTGGCATTTTGCCAGCGCGACGTCCGGCTCGCCACGTCCGGGTCGAATGCTGTGAAGGGGCCCTTCACGGACTTAGAGTCCGTGAAGGGCCCCTTCACAGCTTTGCCCGGCGACCCACCGGTGCGGGGTCCTGGTCAGCCGATGCCGATGGCGAACACGTGCATAGCGCCGCCGCCCTTGGTGTCGTTCGGCAGGGTCACGCTCGCGACGGTCTTGCCTGGGGTGAGGGTGATCGGTGCGGTGGCGAAGACCACGGTGCGGATCTTCTGCGCGTCACCGCCGGAGGCATTTCGGTACGGAGTGGACAGTGCGATCTTGTTGCCGTACGCCGGTTGTGCGTTTCCCCCGTTGAGCGTCCAGTCGGAGAGTCCGACGGTGGAGGTGGATTTGCTGCCGTCGGTGTAGGTGACGGTGAGAGTGCCTTGCGAGTTGCCGTTGCTGGCGGAGCCGAGCAGGGCGAGCTTACCGGCGCCGGTCACGTTCACGGTCTGGCCGGCGGCCACGGCGTTGTCCGGGTCGCCCACCGGATAGGAGGGCCAGGTGAACTTCAGGCCATCGCTGGTCACCGTGCCGCCTGGCTTCGCTCCGGCGGCGGCCAAGGCATCCGACGAGTAGCTCCAGCCGCCGCCGTCGAAGTTTCCGGCGGCGGGGTTCGAGTCCGGTGAGAGGCCGGTGTTGTCCACAGTGGCCAGCCAGCTGTTCGGCTGCGCCACCAGCACGGTGAGCACGGCCTGCGTCGCGGGCAGGCCCGGTGCCGAGAACGTCACCGGGATCCGCCGCGGGCCGTCGGAGGTTCCGGCGGGAACGCCCACCTGTACGGTGGCGCCGGCCTTGCCCGAAGCCGGGACGGCGACCTGGCCAGTGGACGGCGAGAGCGTGATGCCGTCGGCGCTGCCTGCGGTGTAGGACCAGTTCGTCGGCTTGCCGGTCAAGTCTTGCACGCCGATCGACGCCTTCGCGGTCGAGCCGGCGGGTACCACCACCCGCGCCGGGTCCGCAAAGGACAGACTCGGCTTTTCCTGTTCACGGAACGACGGCGGCGCGTCGGCCGCGGCGGAGCCCCACGCCGTGGCCTTGGCGGAGCGGGTGAAGTCGAGCGTGCCGCCGTTTCCGATCAGGGCTTCGGGCAGCCACGCCTTGCTCGCCGCGCTGCCGTTGACTTTCAGGCCGCCGACGTAGTCACCAATGCCGGGCGCGTTGATGGTGATCTTCTTGCCCGCACCGGTGGTGAGCGTGGCGCTCTCGAATCGCGGCGTGGTGAGCAGAACCTCCGCACGGCCCGGGATCTCTGGGTAGATGCCGAGCGCGGACCAGACATACCAGGAGGACATCTGCCCGAGATCGTCGTTGCCGATCAGGCCTTCCGGACGCGGGTTGTACAGCTCGTTCATCGAGCGGTGCACGATCGACTGAGATTTAGCCGGTGCTCCGGCGTAGGAATAGACGAACGGCGCGTTGGAGTTCGGCTCGTTGCCCATGAACGCGTATGGCTCCTGGGTGCCTGCGTTCAGCTTGGTGAAGAACGTGTCCAAACGCGACTGAACTGCGTCGTTGCCACCAAAGGCCGACACCACACCACCGAGGTCGTAGGGCACCATCCAGTCGTACTGCGCACCGTTTCCTTCGACCCAGCCCTGCGAGCTGGCCGGGTCGTAGCTGCCGGAGAACGAACCGTCCGCGTTGCGCGGCTGCAGGTGCCCGGTACCCGGGTTGTAGAGGTTCTGCCAGTTCTGGGCGCGCTTCATGAAGGTGTTGTACGTGGCGCCGTCGCCGAGACGCTTGGCGAACTCGGCGATGGCGAAGTCCGCACTGGTGTACTCCAGCGTGTCCGCGCCAGCGCCCGGTACGTAGCCCAGCTTTTGGTAGTCCGCCAGCCCGGGCCGTTCGACATAGCCCTGCGTCGGCTGGGTGGCACCCTTGATCATGAGCAGCAACGCCTTTTGCGCGTCGAAGTCACGGGCGCCGAAGGCGTACGCGCTGGAAACGATGATGTGGTATGGATCGCCGTTCATCACGCCGGTGTAGTCGTTCGCGACTGTCCAGCGGTCCCATGAACCGCCCTGTTCGGCGTAGGCCATCATCGAACGCACGATGTCCGAAGTCTGCTTGGGATCGATCGTGGCCAGCAAGGGGATCTCAGAGCGGTAGATGTCCCAGCCGGAGAAGTTGGTGTACATCGCGTGGCCCCGGTCGGCCTGGTGGATCCGGCCGTCGAAACCCGGATAGCGACCGTCCACATCGGAAAAGATGTTCGGCTGGATCAGCGAGTGGTAGAGCGAGGTGTAGAAGGTCGTCCGGTCGGCGTCCGGGCCGCCGGTCACCGCGATCTTGCCGAGCTGGTCGTTCCACGCCTTGCGCGCGTCCGCGGCAACCCGGTCGAAGGACTTCCCGCCGTTGTTCTCCGCCGCCAGGTTGGCCTTCGCGCCTTCTTTGGACACAAAGGACAGTCCTACCCGGACATTGACCTGTGCGCCGTCGAGGTTCGGGAAGGTCACGTACCCGCCGCTGCCCGGGCCGCTCACCGTGGTGCTGCGCGGCTCCGCCTTGGCCGGGCGCGCCATCGACGCGTTCACTCCGTCCGGCTGCGCGACCTTCGCCTTCGCGCCACCGCGTTCCTCGGTCTTGCCGGGCGTGACCGCACCGTTCTTCCAGGTGCCGACGGACTCGAACGGCGTGTCGAACTTGGCCGAGAAGTACACCCGGTAGCTGTTCTTGGCGCCGCAGAACCGACCGCTGGCCGCCCAACCGCTGATGGTGTCCTTGCCGATGGTGATCGACGCGTCGTCGGTGCCGTTGACCGAGCCGGAGGTGTTGAGCAGCAAGGTCGACGCGGCGCCGGCCGGGTAGCTCAGCCGTGCCGAGCCGGTGCGCTGGGTCGCGCTCAGCTCCACCTTGGCACCGCTGTCCAGCGTGACGTCGTAGGCGCCCGCCGTGGCGTGTTCCTTGGCGTGCGAGAACTTCGCCGTGTAGTGCCCCGGATCGGTCGCCGGTGAGGAGGAGACCTCACCGACGTAGGGCATGAACGGAAGGTCCTGATAGGTACTGCAGCCCGCGCCGGACAGGTGCGTGAGGCTGAACCCGGTCAGCGTGTCGTCGTCGTAGAAGTACCCGCCGGGCTGGGATTTCTGCGTGTCCGGGCTCCACTGCACCAGGCCGAACGGCGTCACCGCGCCGGGGAAGGTGTTGCCCGCCCCGCCGCCGGTCCCGTGGTCCGCCCCGCCGGGCCGGGTGCCGACGAACGGGTTCACCCACTTCGCCGGGTCGGTGTCCGGAGCCTTGTCCGCGGCCGCCGCCGGGACCGCCGCGGTACTCACCAAGGCGGCCACCGCCGCGCAGATCAGTCCGGCTCGCCAGCGCGTTCGCGCCATCGCCATCGCCTCTCCGGTCGTCCGCGCGAACCGGCCGTGACCACCGGCGCACCGGGTGGATGACAACCTTGTCGCGCACCTGTAGATGCCGGTCACCTTGGGTGGCGAGGCGAACGGGCGTCAAGACCGGCGGGCAGGCCTGTCTCGTTCCGGACAGGTTGATCAGCCATCCGTATGAAGACTTTCGCAGGATCTTCGTGCACGGGCGGGTCCCGGGCATTGACAGCAGGCCGCCGGGTGGTGTCCAATTCCGGCACTATGACAACGTTGTCTCCGCAGGGACGGGACGCGGACGGGCCGCCACGCCCGGCGAGCAGGCGGGCCACGATGAGCGATGTGGCCCGGCTGGCCGGTGTCAGCATCAAGACGGTGTCGCGGGTGGTCAACGACGAGCCCGCGGTCCATCCGGAGACCGCCGAACGCGTGGTCGCCGCGATCGAGCAGCTCGGCTTCCGGCGCAACCTCGGCGCGCGCAATCTGCGCCGCGGGTCCACCACCGGCACCATCGGGCTGATAGTGGAGGACGTCGGCAACCCGTTCTACTCCGAGCTGAACCGCGCGGTGGAACGCATCGCCACCTCGTTCGGCAGGCAGGTGCTGACCGGTTCCTCGGAGGAGAACTCGGACCGGGAACGCGAGCTGGCGCTGGAGTTCTGTGCGCGGCGGGTGGACGGCATCCTGGTGGTGCCCGCCGGGTTGCAGCACGGGTATCTGGTGCCGGAGATGCGCGCGGGCACCCCGGTGGTGTTCCTGGACAGGCCGGCCGGCGACATCGTGGCCGACACCGTGCTGGTCGACAACCTCGGCGGCACCGTCGAGGCGGTCACCCACCTGGCCGCGCAGGGCCACCGCCGGATCGCCTTCCTCGGCGACAGCCCGGACATCTTCACCGCCGCCGAACGCCTGCGCGGTTTCCGGGAAGGTTGCGTGCGCAACGGGATCCCCTACGACGAGAACCTCGTCGCCATGCACACCCCGGCCCCCGAGAAGATCGGCCACGCCGTGCGCACGCTGCTGTGCGGACCGGCCGCCGCGACCGCGGTGATCGCGGGCAACAACCGCGTGGCCGTGCACCTGCTGCGCGCGCTGGCCCACGCCGAGCACCGCCCGGCGCTGGTCAGCTTCGACGACTTCGAGCTGGCGGACCTGCTGGACCCGCCGGTCACCGTGGTCGCGCACGACGTCAGCGCCCTCGGGCACGCGGCGGCCGAACTGCTGTTCGCCCGGATCCAGGGTGAGCAATCCGCACCGAGAAAGGTGATTCTGCCCGTGCGTCTCGTTCCCCGTGGTTCCGGTGAGGTCGCCCCGTGACCGAGCACCTCCAGCCCATCCGGCTCCCGGCCAACCCGCCACCGCAGTTCTACCGAGGCGGCGACGCGATCGCCCGGCTGCGCGGCGCGTCCGGCAGCGATTCGAGGTTCGGCCCGGAGGACTGGGTCGGCTCGGTCACCACGATGTTCGGCCAGGAGACCAACGGTCTCACCCGGCTGCCGAGCGGATTGTGGCTGCGGGAGGCGGTTCGCGGCAACGCCGCCGCCTGGCTGGGCGAACGGCACGTGGCGAAGCTCGGCGACTCCACCGGTCTCCTGGTGAAGCTGCTCGACGCCGGGCAGCGGCTGCCGGTGCACTTTCACCCGTCGGACGCGTTCGCGAAGCAGCACTTCGACTCGCATTTCGGCAAGACCGAGGCCTGGATCGTGGTCGGCACCTACGGCCACGACCCGCGCGTGTACCCGGGCTTCGCCGAAACGTTGAGCAAGGCGACCGTGGCCGAGTGGACCCGGGAGCAGGACGCGCCGAGCATGCTGGGCGCGCTGAACAGCATCCCGGTGCAGGCCGGCGACACGGTGTACATCCCGGCGGGCCTGCCGCACGCGATCGGCGAGGGCGTGTTCGTCGTGGAGCTGCAGCAGCCCACGGATTTCTCGCTCACCCTGGAGTGGCGCGACTTCCTGGTCTCGCCGGAGAAGGGCCACCTCGGCATCGGCTTCGACACCGCGCTCGAAACCCTGGACACCTCCGGCTGGGACGCCGAACGGCTGAAGACGATCGTCAAGCACACCGCGGACGACGGCGCCGAGTCGGTGGATCTGCTGGCCGACGGGTCCGACGCGTTCTTCCGCGCCGACCGGATCCAGCTCACCGGCGGCGCTTTCGCACTGGACCCCTCGTTCGCGGTACTGGTCGTGATGGACGGCGAGGGCACCCTGCATACCGAGCACGGCAGCGAGTTCCCGCTGGCCAAGGGCGACACTTACGTCGTGCCCTTCGGCGCCGGGCAGGCCGAGGTGTCCGGGGCGGTCACCGTGATCCGGTGCCGTCCACCGGCTCCCGAAGCGCGGTAATCCGGCACCATTCGTCCTAAGTGGACGGAAAGATGAGCGCTCCGCAGGAGACTTTTCCCGGAATGTCCCCTTCAGGGTTTTCGGTCGCTATCATCTACTCCCCACTGCCGAGGGAGGCCGGATGACCCAGCGCGTTCCGTGGCGTTCGCGTCCGGCGCCGGCCGGGGTGCTCGCGGCGGCCCGGCGGATCACCGAAGACCTGATGGACGGCCTGTCCGGCACCCGGGTCCGGCGGGCGGCGCACGCGCTGCGACGGCTGTTCGACGTCCCCGGCCTCGGCGTGAGCGACCTGTCCGGCTCGCTGGTCTGGTCCGGGCGTCCCGGTGCGGACGACGTCGTGGCCCAGGTGCTCGACGAGGTCCTGCACACCGAGGAACCGGCGGCCCGTGGCGAGGCCGCAGCGGTACCACTGCACGTCCACGACGAGCTGGCCGGTGCGTTGGTGCTGGTCGGCGCGAAGGCGGCGGTCCTTCGGCAGGCCGCGGATCTCGTCGTGCGAGCGCTGGAGCGGGGCCGGTTGGAGGCCTCGGCCGATCAGGCCGCCCAGGCGGAGCTGCGGGCGTTGCGCGCGGAGATGTCGCCGCACTTCGTCTACAACGCGCTCACCGTGATCGCGTCGCTGGTGCGTTCCGAGCCGGATCGGGCGCGGGACCTGATGCTCGATTTCGCCGACTACACCCGCTACAGCCTTGCCCGGCACGGTGAGTACACAGTGGTCGCCGAGGAATTCCGCGCGGTCGAGACATACCTGGCGTTGCAGCGCGCGGTGCTGGGCGACCGGCTGAAGGTGCAGGTTCGGGTGGCGCCCGAGGTGCTCGCGGTGGCCGTGCCGTACCTGGTGCTCGAACCCTTGGTGGAGAACGCGATCCGGCACGGAATCGAACCACGCCCCGAGGCCGGGCTGGTCCAGGTGCACGGGCAGGCCGAGGGCAACGACTGCGTGCTGACAGTGGAGGACGACGGAGTGGGCATGCCGCCGAAGCAGGCCGCGGACATCCTCGCCGGGCGCGCCGCCGGCGCTGGGCTTGGTCTGGCCAATGTGGACAGACGACTGCGCGACGTCTACGGCGCCTGGTACGGCCTGACCGTGGAGACCGAGGTCGGCGCCGGTACACGGGTGATCGTGCGGGTGCCGCGATTCCAGCCGGGGGTGCTGCCGTGAGCGGACTGCGGGTGCTGGCAGTGGACGATCTGCCGCCGGCGTTGGACGAGTTGTGCCGGATGCTGTCCGACGCCCCGGAAGTCGGCGCGGTGGTCGGCGCGGGCGACGCGCTCAAGGCGCTGAAACTGCTGCAGGCGGACCAGTTCGACGCGGTGTTCCTGGACATCTCCATGCCGGGGCTGGACGGGCTGGAGCTGGCTTCGTTGCTGGCGAAGCTGTCCGAGCCGCCGGTGATCGTCTTCGTCACCGCGCACGACGGGCACGCGGTGACCGCGTACGGCATCGGCGCGGTCGATTACCTGCTCAAACCTGTGCGTACGGAACGGCTCGCCGCAGCGCTGGCCAAGGTCGTCCGGCTCGCGCCGAGCAGCCTGCCCCGGCCCGCGCCGGACGCGATGGCAGCGCTGCCGATCGACTCCGGCGGCCGCACCCGTTACGTCCGCCGCGACGACGTGCTGTACGCCGAAGCACACGGCGACTACGTCCGGCTGCACACTCGCTCGGCCGTATACCCGGTGCGGATGCCGATTTCCCGGCTTGAGGAGTACTGGGAGGGCACCGGATTCACCCGCGTGCACCGCGGTTACCTGCTCGCCGTCAGAGCGGTGCTGGAGTTGCGCAGCGACACCACCGGCGGGCTCCTGGCGCACACCGGAGCGGGAGACGTACCGGTCAGTCGCCGGCACGCCCGGGAGCTGCGTGACCGGCTGCTGGAGGCGGCCCAGCGCGGGCAACTGGGGACGCCGCGGTGAGCCGGACGAAGCGGGTCGCCGTGACCAGCCCACAGACCCGGCTCGCCCGATCGCGGCGGCAAGCCCGCGGCCGGTGGCGAATGCCGCGACTTGCGGCTTCGGAGGCCGAACGCGCGGCCTCGCTGTATCGGACGCAGCGTCGTCGCGGAATTCCCGCGCTGGCGGCGATGTTCGTGCTGGTGCTCGGCCTGCCGGTGGTGTTCGCCGTGGTACCGGAGCTGGATTCGGTGCGGATGTGGGGCATTCCGTTGTCCTGGCTGATGATCGCGTTGCTGCCGTACCCGGTGATGGCCGGGCTCGCGTGGTGGCAGCTGCGGCGGGCGGAGAAGACCGAGGACGACTGAGTGGACATCGCGCTGGCCGTCGCCCCCGTCGTGCTGATCACCCTGCTGATCGGCGTGCGCGGGGTGGCCGCCATGCGCACCACGTCGGACTTCCTCGTGGCGTCACGGCGGATCTCACCGTTCGTGAACTCCGCGGCGGTGTCCGGGGAGTACCTGTCCGCGGCGTCGTTCCTCGGCATCGCCGGGCTGGTCGTGAAAAACGGCACCGGTGCGCTGTGGTATCCGGTCGGTTTCACTGCCGGGTACATCGCGATGCTCGTGCTCGTCGCCGCACCGATGCGCCGGTCCGGGGCGCTGACCGTGCCGGACTTCGCCGAAGCGCGGCTGGCCTCCCCCGCGTTGCGCCGGCTCGCGGCCGTGGTGGTGCTGGTGATCGGGACCATCTACGTCGTTCCCCAATTCCGCACGGCCGGGCTCGTGCTCACCGCGGTGGGCGGCACTCCGTACTGGGTGGGCGTGGTGATCGCCGGGACCGCGGTCGGCGGCACCCTCGCGCTCGGCGGAATGCGGGCCGCGACCTACGTGCAGGCATTCCAGTTCTTCCTGAAACTGGTGCTGTTCCTCGTCCCCGCGCTGTGGCTGGTGCTGCACGTGAGCGCCGGGGACCGGGAGGCGAGCCTGAAACCGGTGGAGTTCACCCACTTCTCCCACGCGACCCCGGTGGACTTCGCTCACGACGTCACCCTGACGCTCCGGGAACCCACGGTGGTCCTCGAACAGGGCACCCCACGGACGTTGCCGCCCGGACAGCTGCCGGTCCGCGAAGGCGAGCGAATCGTCTTCGCCGAAGGTGCACAAGTGCCTGCGCTGCAAGGGGAAACGTCCCTCGGCGGCCCGAATTGGCAACGACCGCTGCTGGAGCTGGACCGGGGGCACCCGTTGCTGGGCACTTGGGCGATCCTGATCGCGACCGTGCTCGGCACGATGGGCCTGCCGCACGTGCTGATGCGCTTCCACACCAGCCCGGACGGCCGGGCCGCCCGCCGGACCGCGGCGATCACCGTGGCGCTGCTCGGCGTGTTCTACCTCTTCCCCGGCGTCTACGGGGTCCTCGGCCGGGTGCTGGTACCGGAGCTGTACCTGTCCGGGCAAACCGACACCGTCGTGGTCGCCCTTCCGGCCCAGGTCGATCACGGCTGGACCGGGCAGCTGTTCACCGCGCTGCTCACCGCGGGCGCGTTCGCCGCATTCCTGGCCACCTCGCTGGGGCTGCTGCTGGTGATGTCGGGTGCGCTGGCCTACGACCTGATGCCCGGCGGGCTGCGGCGGCTGCGGGTGACCGTTGTCTTCGTCGCGGCCGCGATGGTGGTGCTCGCACTGCCCGCCACGCGTCTCGACGCCGGGGTCCTGGTGACCTGGGGTTTCACCGTCGCCGCGTCGACTTTCTGCCCGCTGCTGGTGCTCGGCATCTGGTGGCCGCGGCTGACCGCGGCCGGCGGGATCGCAGGGGTGCTCACCGGGCTCGTCGCGTCGTCCGGGTCGATCCTGTTCGCGCTGGCCGGACCGCCGCTGCCCGGCTGGGTGGCGATCTTGGTCTCGCAACCGGCACCCTGGTCGGTACCACTGGCGTTCGGGGTGATGGTGCTGGTCTCCCTGCGTGGCCGCCCACCGTCGTGGGCCGGGGCCGCGATGCTCCGGCTGCACCTCGACGAGCGGGTGCCCGCCCATTCGTCGGGACCCGCCGACCGTTCGTCAACCGTTCGTCGTGCCGCCCGGCGTTTGCACCGCTGAAGCGTTCCGCTGTCCGGCTGGCCCTCCCTACTGTGTCGCGGACCACATAGGCCGCGTCGCGAGGGAGAAGTGATGACCGACGACCGCCCGCCGGATCCGGACTGGACACAGGTGCACGAAAGCGCCGAGTTCCGCCAGCTGCGCGGACGGCTGCGCCGCTTCGTGTTCCCGATGGCCGCGCTGTTCCTCGCCTGGTACCTGCTCTACGTGCTGCTGGCCGACTACGCGCACGGCTTCATGAGCACCAAGATCGCCGGAAACTTCACCGTCGGCCTGCTGCTCGGGCTGCTGCAGTTCGTCTCGACGTTCCTGATCACCTGGCTGTACGTGCGCTACGCCAACCGGAAGCTCGACCCGATCGCGGAGCGGATCCGCGGCGACCTCGAACACCCTGAACACCCTGAACACCCGAAGGAGCCGGTATGAGCACGCTCGCCGCGGGCGTCGAGGGCAGCAACCCGGCGCTGAACATCGGCATTTTCGCGGCTTTCGTGGTGATCACGCTGGTGATCGTGTTCCGCGCGAGCCGCAACACCAAGACCGCGTCCGACTACTACGCGGCCGGGCGCGCGTTCACCGGCCCGCAGAACGGGATCGCCATCTCCGGCGACTACCTGTCCGCCGCCTCGTTCCTCGGCATCGCGGGCGCCATCGCGATCTACGGTTACGACGGGTTCCTCTATTCCATCGGCTTCCTGGTGGCCTGGCTGGTCGCGTTGCTGCTGGTGGCGGAGCTGCTGCGCAATACCGGCAAGTTCACCATGGGCGACGTGCTCGCGTTCCGGATGAAGCAACGCCCGGTGCGGGCCGCCGCGGCGGTCTCCACGCTCGTGGTGTCGTTCTTCTACCTGCTGGCCCAGATGGCCGGCGCCGGTGGGCTGGTCGCGCTGTTGCTGGGCATCGAGGGCAAGGCCGCGCAGTCGGTGGTGATCGCGGTGGTCGGCGTGATCATGATCGCCTACGTGCTGATCGGCGGGATGAAGGGCACCACCTGGGTGCAGATCATCAAGGCCGCGCTGCTGATCGTCGGCACGCTCGCGATGACGCTGTGGGTGCTGGGCAAGTACGGGTTCGACTTCTCGTCGCTGCTGCAGGGCGCGGTGGACAAGGCGGGCAAGGCCGGGGAGGCGCTGCTCGGGCCGGGCAAGCAGTACGGCGCGACCGGAACGTCCAAACTGGACTTCTTCTCGCTCGGGATCGCCCTGGTGCTGGGCACCGCGGGCCTGCCGCACGTGCTGATGCGCTTCTACACCGTGCCGACCGCCCGCGAGGCCCGGCGCTCGGTGGTCTGGGCGATCGTGCTGATCGGCGTGTTCTACCTGTTCACGCTGGTGCTCGGCTACGGCGCGGGCGCACTGGTCGGCCCGGACGACATCAAGGCCGCCCCCGGCGGGGTGAACTCGGCCGCGCCGCTGCTCGCGCTGAACCTCGGCGGACCGGTGCTGCTCGGGCTGATCTCCGCGATCGCGTTCGCCACCATTCTCGCCGTGGTGGCCGGGCTGACCATCACCGCGTCCGCCTCGTTCGCACACGACGTGTACGCGAACGTGGTGAAGAAGGGCAAGGCCGCAGCGGGTTCGGAGGTCCGCGTCGCGCGGATCACCGCGGTGGTGATCGGCATCGTCGCGATCCTCGGCGGGATCCTGGCCAACGGCCAGAACGTGGCGTTCCTGGTCGCGCTCGCCTTCGCCGTGGCGGCTTCGGCGAACCTGCCGACGATCCTGTATTCGCTGTTCTGGAAGCGGTTCAACACCCAGGGCGCGCTGTGGAGCATCTACGGCGGACTGATCGTCACGATCGTGCTGATCGTCTTCTCCCCCGCGGTGTCCGGCAAGCCGATCGATCCGAAGACCGGGAAGAGCACGTCGATGCTGCAGGGCGTGGACTTCCACTGGTTCCCGCTGGACAACCCGGGCCTGGTGTCGATCCCGGTCGCGTTCTTCCTCGGCTGGCTGGGCACCGTCCTGTCGAAGGAGCGCAACCCGGAGAAGTACGCGGAAATGGAGGTCCGCGCGCTCACCGGGGCGGGCGCGGAAAAGGCCACACAGCACTGAAAACACTCGTGGGTGCCGGGAGTTGTCCCGGCACCCACGAGCAGTCAGTACGGCAGCTTCCCTGCGGCGATCTCGCCCAGCGTGGCCTCCAGCAGCCCGCGCGCGTGCCGCCACAGGCCGGCGCCCAGCGAGATCCGCGCGGCACCCAGCTCCGCCAGCTCGGCAAGCCCCGGCCCGCCGGGCAACGGCGCCACGTTCACCGGACCGCCGACCTCCTGGACGAACTCCGCCAGCACTTCCGGCGAGCGCGCCAGGATCGGGTACACACAGTCGGCACCCGCGGCCAGATACGCCCGGCCGCGCTCCACCGCTTCGGCGAGAACCGCACGTTCGTCCTCGGCGCCGAGGAACACGTCGACCCGGGCGTTGATCACCAGCCCGGCGCCGGCGCCACGGCGCACCTCGGCAATCCGCTCCGCCTGCTCGGCAACCGGACGACGGCCACCGTTGACGTGGTCGGTGTCCTCGTAATTGCACCCCACCGCACCGAGCGCGAGCAGCCGCTCGGCGACCTCCGCAGGCGGAAGCCCGTAGCCACTCTCCGCGTCGACGGTCACCGGCACCGCCACCGCCCGCACGATCCGCTGCGCGGCGCCGAACATCTCGTCCACCGGCGCCCCCTCGCCGTCCGCCAGCCCGAGCGAGGCCGCGACCGCCGCGGAACTCGTTGCCACGACCGGGAATCCGGCAGCTTCGACGAGCCGCGCCGTGTCCGCGTCCCAGACGTTCGGCAGCACCAGCGGCTTGCCGGGTACCTGCAGCGCCCGCAGCGCTTCGGCGGTCACACCGCACGCTCCTTGCTGAACACTTTCGTCATACCGGCCACGCTAATGCGCGGTGGACCGTACGGATAGTCCACTGCGGAAGCACGAAAGTGGTCCAGTTGGGGCCGGAGTTCAGAGGTGGATACCCGCCCATCGGGCGAATCCGGCCAGGGAGCCGGTAGTGCGGCGCTCGGCGGCAGCGAGCGCGCGCACGGTCTCAGCGACCGACGGGTGGTGCCAGGTCACGTTCGGCGCGACCCGCCTGCCTCGTTCAGTTCGTCCAGAGTCCGCCCACGATCGCCGTGCAGCATCCACGCCCGCGCCATGTCGATGTGGTGGTGCCCAACACGTTCCGGACGGCGGGAATCGAGCACGGTGACGGACGAGGCACGCCGGACGGCCTCGGTGCCGTTGTAGTTCTCGACCGGGGCCGCGCACCAGTGCACGACAATGTTCGTCGCGCTCGCATCCAAGTTGTAGTACGGGACGGCCGGGGGCGCGAACTCGTCGGCGAAGGCGCGTGCCTCGGACAAGTAGCCGTCGGCTTCGGCCGGGTCGCCGGCTCGCGCGGCGAGGATCGCAGAACGCAGGTTGAGCTGAATCGCGACCCCTCGATCTTTCGCACCGGTGCCGAGGTGCCGCCGGGCGCGATCGAGCATCCGCAGTCCTGCGCGGTACTCGCCGTGCTGCAGGTAGCGGGTACTCCGGTGGTGGTCGCTGAGGACGCCACGCAACGGATCTCCGGTACGCGGCGCCAGATGAATGTGCCGCTCCGACGCGATCGCCGCGAGATCCGTCTGCCGGAATCGACCGGCCACGGTCGCGGACAGCCGGTAGGCATCGTGCAGAACGGCCCGGGCCAGTTCACCCGCGTGGCCCGGCTGATCGGCGAGAACGTACAAGTGGTGCAAGAGATTCGGCAGCTCCGACAGCACGTCGGTGTTGCGCAGCGCCAACACCTTGTCCGAGATGACGCTCACCCGGAACTCCACGGCGCCAAGGCTGAGCGCGTCCCCCTCGGGCTGCGGATCGTCATAGGCGTCGAGTGCGGTACGCAACTCCGCGATACCGGCGGATAGCGGACTCGGCTCGTCCAGCACCTCATTTTCCCGTGCGCCGTAGAGGGTTGCCACCTTGATCCCGAGAACACGAGCCGCGCTGGCCACGAACGCGGCGCTCGGCGGCTTGCTTCCCTGCTCTACTTTCCTGACCAGCGAGGCGGAGAAATTCGTGTGTCGCGCGAGCTGCAGCTGGCTCATGCCCTTGAGCTTGCGAGCAGCCTTGAGCCGGTCTGCGACGCTGCCGCCTTCGGGGAGATCCGGGGCCTGCATTCGATTTCTCCTGCCGTCAGCCAGTGGCACTTCGGTGGCACTTCAGCGTAGCAATCACCCATAGCATTGCAAAGGTAACTATCAGCTACCGGACGGATGGTGGAGGGCCCATGGCAACGGCGCTGATTTGCGTCGATCTGGCGATGACACACGGAATACCCAGGCTGACGCCCATGGAGGCCGTGATGGGCACCTGGATTCGCGACGACGCACCGGGGTGCTGACCGCCCCTGAGACCGGGGAGATCGTGGCAGACGACGAGGAACAGGCCGGTGGCTCGTGAACAAGGAGGCCGAGGAGTCGTCGAACGAACTGGGCAGCGCGCTCCGTGAGGCACGCCTGGCCGCGCGCTGGGGCGTCCGGGAACTTGCCCGTCGGCTCGACATGCACCCCGCCTTCATCTCGTCGTGGGAACTCGGGCACCGCACGCCCAAGGCGCTGGACGTGGCGTGCATCATCGGCGCGCTCGGTGTCATCGGCGAGGAGAAGACCCGCATCCTGCGCCTGGCTCTTGCCGCCGAGCTGCATCGGAGCTGTTTTTGGACGGCCCGCGCCTACCCCGTAGTGCGCCGCGAGGTCGGCGAGCATGGCGCCCGGAACCACGCCGGAGGATGACGACTGACCTCACCCCTGCCGGTTACGACGAGGACATGCGGACGACCAGGAAACGGCGCACGCCGGCGTCGGCGTTGCTCGCGAAGACCGCTTCCACGCTGGGACCTGCGCCAAGCCACCGACATGCACAACGCGCGCCTGTACCCCTGCTCACCGACCTGCTGGACCGCGGTTGGATCGCCGACGGTTACTACCCCTCGCCCCACGACGCACCCGGCGACGGCGCTCCCGACCAGCCACAGCACTACTACGTGGTCACCGACCTCGGCCGCACAGAACTCGCCAGGGTGTAGAAACCTCGCCCGCGCCTGCATGTGCCGCCGACGTCCCGGGCACGGGCGGGCCGTCGCAGAAGTGGCATAAGCCGGGCCGCCGACAGCGGATTTCCTTGCAACGCGCCGAAGTTCGCCGTTTAGACACGCCGACGACGTACCCTCCCGGCAATACCGGATCCTCATCCGAGGCTGACCGATCCCTGACACCGCCTGCTTAACGTGCAGGTATGACCTGGATTCAATCCCTCCCCGGCCTGGCCGTTCTCGCCGCCGGGCTCACATTCGCACCCGCCGCGAACGGACCGCTGGTGCAGCCGATGGCCACTTCCACAGCCGACGAGCAGGCGGTCTTCGACTACTGGACCCCCGCGCGGATCGCGACGCTCACCGAGCCGTTGTCGGGAAAGCCGCCGAAGAGCGGGGCGGACGGCGCGCCGTGGACGAGCGAGAACGCGGTGCAGAAGACCGTCGGGCGACTGTTCTATACCGACCACGGCGAGGACGCCAGCTGCACAGCGACCGTGGTGGACAGCGCAAATCGCAGCACAATCGTCACCGCGGCCCACTGTGTCAACAACACCGACCTGATCGGCGAACACAACGCGTGGAACGCGCACCTGATGTTCGTACCCGGCTACCACGACGGCCAAGCGCCGTACGGGAAGTTCGCGGTCCGCTACAGCGTGGCCGATGCGACGTGGCTGAAGAACGATCAGCAGAACGGCCAGAAGTTCAACACCTACGACCAAGCCTTCGCAGTGCTCGGCACGAACTCCGGTGGAAAGCGGGTGCAGGACGCCGTCGGCGCCGCCCAGCGAATCGGCTTCGACCTCCCCGGCGACGCCGAGGTGACCCAGTTCGGCTACCCGCGCGCGTCCGACGACCCCGCCCGCGAAGGCCTGCCGGAGTACACCGGCGAGCGGCTGGCCTACTGCACCGGGCAGGCCCGGCACCTCACCGGTACAAAGGAAGCCCCCGACCAGTGGGGCACCGCGTGCGTGATGGGCGGCGGCTCCAGCGGCGGCCCCCGCCTGCGCGACTTCGACCCGAAGACCGGACTGGGCACCGTGATCGGCGACAACAGCCACTCCAGGCTCCTGTCCGCGACCGGAATCCCTTGTGAGGACGAGAAAACCGACGGGTGCACGCGGTACCTGGCCGGACCGCAGTTCAGCCGCGCGGTGACGGAACCGTTGTATGAGGCGGCCCAGAAGCAGAGTTGAGCTGCGGTCGTCCGGTGCACCGCCGTGCGGACACGGGTCACGCTGCCAACGCCGAGGCGACCACGGCAGCCACGACCTTACCCCCGCAGAGTCCGCATTCTGCCCACCCGATGAACGGGTTGGGCGAACGACGACCTCCCGGCCGGACAGGCAATTACGGGAGTTGAGATCCCCCGTTGCCAGTCCCCGAGCGACCGGTCCGGCGTGCAACCAAGCCGACAGATCGATCACCACGCCAAATCACCCAACGCAACACGGCGACCGACACCGAGGGCCGGGCGCGCCAAGCCGACATCCGCCCACCCGGCACAAAAAACCGGCCGGCCGCGCGCAGCTACCTCCCGCGCACGACCGGCCGGCTCACCGAAACTTCAACCCCCGACGGGAATCACGCCGATGGAACGCGCAGCAGCAGGGCGTCGCCCTGGCCGCCGCCACCGCACAGCGCCGCCGCGCCCAGGCCGCCGCCGCGGCGGCGCAGCTCGTGCACCAGATGCACGGCGAGCCGGGCGCCGGACGCGCCGATCGGGTGGCCGAGCGCGATCGCGCCGCCGTTCACGTTCACCTTCGCCGGGTCGAGGCCCAGCTTGTCCGCGGAGACCAGGCCGACCGCGGCGAACGCCTCGTTGATCTCCACCAGGTCCAGCGCGGACGGGTCCAGCTTCGCCTTGGCCAGCGCCGCGAGGATCGCGTTCGAGGGCTGCTCGTGCAGGCTCGCGTCCGGGCCGGCGACCACGCCGTGCGCGCCGATCTCGGCCAGCGGGGTGATGCCCAGCTCGGCCGCCTTCTCCGGGCTGGCCACGATCACGGCCGCGGCACCGTCGGAGATCTGGGAGGCCGAACCGGCGGTGATGGTGCCGTCCGAGGCGAACGCCGGGCGCAGCTTGCCCAGGCTCTCCGCGGTGGTGTCGGCGCGCACGCCCTCGTCGGTGTCGAACACGACCGGGTCGCCCTTGCGCTGCGGGATCGAGACCGGCGCGATCTCCGCCTTGAAGAATCCGGCCTCGATCGCCGCCGCGGCACGCTGGTGCGAGCGGGCGGAGAACTCGTCCTGCCGCGCCCGGGTGACGCCGTAGCGGGAGTTGTACTTCTCCGTGGACGAGCCCATGGCGACCTGGTCGAAGGCGCAGAACAGCCCGTCGTAGGCCATGTGGTCGACGAGCGTGGTGTCGCCGTACTTGAACCCGCTGCGCGACTTCGGCAGCAGGTGCGGGGCCTGCGTCATGGACTCCTGGCCACCGGCCACCACCAGGTCGAACTCCCCGGCCCGGATCAGCTGGTCGGCCAGCGCGATCGCGTCCAGCCCGGACAGGCACACCTTGTTGACGCTCAGCGCGGGCACGTCCATCGGGATGCCCGCGGCGACCGCGGCCTGCCGCGCCGGGATCTGGCCCGCGCCGGCGGTGAGCACCTGGCCCATGATCGTGTACTGGACCGCCTCCGGGGCGACCCCGGCGCGCTCCAGCGCGGCCTTGATCGCGACCCCGCCGAGCTGCGCCCCCGAGAAGTCCTTCAACGAACCGAGCAGCCGCCCGATGGGGGTACGGGCAGCGCCCAGGATCACGGAACCGGACACGACGTCCTCCAAAGCATCGGTGCACTGGCAGTGCTGCCACGATACCGCCCGGATCGGGTGCCCGGCCCGTCTTGATGGAGCCAGTGTGAGGGGGCGCACGTGCCGCCCCGCGCCCGGCGCGCGGGCCTATCCTCCCGGACATGACCGCCGATCCCAGCGCCGCCGTCCTCAAGCCCTTCGTCACCGCGATCGACCACGTCGGCATCGCGGTACCCGATCTGGACGCCGCGATCGCGTTCCACCAGGAGCACTTCGGCCTCGAAGTCGCGCACGAGGAGGTGAACGAGGAGCAGGGCGTGCGCGAGGCGATGCTGGCCGCGCCCGGCGCCGCGGGCGGCGCGACGATGATCCAGCTGCTCGCCCCGCTGCGGGAGGACTCGACGATCGCGAAGTTCCTCGGGCGCAGCGGTCCCGGCCTGCAGCAGCTGGCCCTCCGAGTGTCCGATGTGGACGCCGCCGCGGCGGCGCTGCGGGCGCGGGGACTGCGGTTGCTGTTCCCGGAAGCCAAGCGGGGCACCTCGAACAGCCGGGTGAACTTCGTGCACCCCAAGGACGCCGGCGGCGTGCTGGTGGAACTGGTCGAGCCGGCCGCACACTGACCGTTCGCTCCGGCCGTACAAGCGGTCTGTGCGGGAACCTGCACAACCACGGAGGTCTGTGAAGGGGCCCTGCACAAAGGCTGTGAAGGGGCCCTTCACGGACTCTGAGTCTGTAACGGTGCCCTTCACGGACCGGTCGGGTCGGCCCGGGCGTTCAGTGCGTTCGCGACGAAGGTCAGCTCGCCGTCGAACTCGGCCGGACGGTCGTCGCCGGAGTGCCGCGCGGTGGCGTGCCGGTGGCTGACCGCGCGGGCGAGCAGCCCGGAGGCGTAATCGAGATCGGCCGTGGCGAGGCGACGCCCCGGGCTCGCGGCCACCAGAACCGCACGGACCAGCCGGACCAGCTGCTGGAACCGGTCGGCCAGCGCCTCACGCACCACGTAATGCGTATCGGCCTCCCGCCAGAGCAGGTGGGACAGCCCGAGTGAGCCGGTGAAGCGACGGTCCAGCTCGCTCACCAGCCGGCGCAGCGAACCCGCCAGATCGCCTGGCACGACGACCGTGGCGGGCTCGATGCGTTCGTCCGGCAGCCGGTCCACGAGTGCGGCCAGCAGATCGGACTTGCGGCGGAAGTAGTAGTGGACAAGACCTTTGGGCACCTCCGCCCGCTCGGCGATGCGGGAGGTCGGGGTGGCCTCGAAGCCGGACTCGGCGAACAGCTCCTCCGCCGCGCACAGGATGCGTTCCTTCGCCGAGTCCCCGGTCATCGCCGACCTTCCTTCCGGTCACCGCCACGCGGGCGCGTGACGTCAGTGCTGCCCGGCCATCCGGTGAGCGGCGCTGGCCTGCGGCATCGCGGCCGCGCCGGCGATGATCGTCAGCGCCCCGGCGACCCAGGACGTCCAGGACGCCCCGTTGAACTCGGTGTAGCTCATCACCCATGGCGCGATGAACAGCAACGCGCCGAGGACGATCTGGACGCCCTCGCTGTACACCGCGCCGGGTGTCGCGAGCGAGACCAGTCCGTCGATGGCGATCAACGCACCGAGAACCACCATCGTCCACATCGTCATCTTGTCCGTGTTCAGCCAAAGGGGTGAAAGCGCGGCTACCACGCCGATGACGACCTCGGCCCAGTCATAGGGCCTCGTCCAGGCGCGCGTCGGGACTTCACTCATTCGTGCTCACCTCCACCGGGGAGAACAACCGGGAAACGGCTGTTCAGGAATGTCTTCCCGGGTCCACTGTGCGCCTTGACTGGCCAGGCGGTCAAGGTTCTGGCCACAGACTCTCCGGCCGGCGATTCGCTTCGTGACCACGGTGGCTACCGAGGAGTAGTCTCCGGGCCGCTCGCCGCACCGCCGGCACCCGGCCCGGCTCGCGCGGCGGCGCGGATCCGAGACAGGGCGGCCCGGCGCCGGGCCGGGAAGGCCGCCGCGTTCATCCGCTCGGCGCACGGCCGGCCGGGGCCTCGTGGGTGCTCACCCGTCCGTGACCGAAGAGCGACTACGGTAGAACCATGAGCCTTGGCGATGAACGCGAACTCGTGCCGCTGGGAGCCGGCTTCGATGTGGCGAAGCGGGGATACAGCCGGGCACAGGTGGACGAGCACCTCGAACGGCTCGACGGTGATCTGAAGATGCTCACCGCCGACCGGGACGCCGCCATTGCCCAGTCCGGCGATCTGGCCCGGCAATTGGAGACCGCCCGCGGCGAGATCGCCGATCTGCGGGGGCAGGTCGACCGGCTGGCACAGCCACCGACCAGTGTCGAGGGCCTGTCCGAGCGCCTGCAGCGGATGCTGCGCCTGGCCCAGGACGAGGCCGCGGACACCAAGGCGCGCGCCGAAGCGGAGGCCGGGCACATCCGGGCCAAGGCGGAGACCGACGCGAGCGCCATGCGGGCCCGGTACGAGCAGCTGCTCACCGAACTGGATCTGCGGCGCAAGGAGATGGAGGCGGAGCACCGCAAGGTGCTCGAGGACGCCCGCGCCGAAGCGAAGCGGATGACCGACGAGGCGGACGCCCAGCGCCGCCGGCTGGACGCCGAATCCGAAGCCCGCCGCACCCAGGTCGAGGAGGACTTCGAGATCGCCATGGCCTCCCGCCGCGCGGAAGCGATGCGGATACTGGCCGAACAGGAGGCGGCGAGCAAGGCCGAGGCCGAACGCCGGGTCCGCGAAGCGGCCGAGGACGCCGCCGCGATCCGGGCGAAGGTGCTGGAAGAGGAAACGGCCGCCAAGGCGGACATCGACCGCCGCCAGCGCGAGTCGGTGGCGGACGCGAACAAGCGCCGTCAGGACTCCATCACCGAGGCGAACGCCCGCCTGGCCGAGGCCGCCGACGAGGCCCGCCGCCGCGTCCGCACCGCGACCGACGAGTCCAACCGCCGGATCACCCAGGCCAGCGAGCGGGTCGAGGCCCTGCGCACGGTCCGCGCGGCCCTGGCCGAGCAGGTCCGCGGCGCCCGCACGGTGCTGGCCGAGGCACAGCACGTGCTCGGTGAGACCGATGTCGAGGTGCCGGCGGATATCAAGGCTGCAGGGCCGGGTGGTGGGTCGGCCGGTGGTTCTGGCCAGGCCGCTGCCGCCGCCAAGCCCGGGGTGAGCCGCGGTGGCGTACCGGCACCGGGGAAGCCACCGGAGGCGGATATCGAGCGGACCGTGCGGATCCGGGCTTCGGATGTGCCGAAGGCGCAGTCCTAGCCGGGACGGTCGGGCAACGGGACCGATCGATGGGTACCGGGTAGCTCCATACTGCTGAGCACGGAAAGCGCCGACAGTTGACCGACCGCGATCCAGGTTTCCGTCCTCGAACGGCGAAAACTTCGCCTTCGCCGTTCGAGGACGACGGCCGGTTCACGCTATCGGGGCCACATCCGACAGCCGCCTACCGATAGGGATCGCCTCCAGTCCAGTTACTCGAACCGCACCGTGAACCTTTCTTCCGGAGCCTTCGTCAAGTCATCCTCCATGACCTCGACCAGAAGTTTGGAAATCACTTGGAACCGCTCTGCACCTAGCGCATTCTTGCTGGCCTCAGATTCTGTCCAAATCAATTCAACAGGGCCTGGGACATCTCGATACAATCGATCCCACAGGGCATTGAGATTATAGCCATAATATGGACCAAAGTCGAGCTTTTCAGCCAGCAGCCGGTGAAGGTCCTGTTCCGACTTTATCGACCGTCCGTCGATAACCACGCGCAAGAAGATCACTTCCAGTTCGGCAGTTGGTAGAAGAGTTTGTAGTGATTGAAACTTACATAGGCCAATCCGTCATTGGAGTATACTAGACGCCACCCCGCTTGCTTGCCTCGCGTCATGGCCGGATCCAACCCGACATCCGCTTCGTAATAGATCCGACCAGGCGCTCTTGGCAGCAGCATATCTCCTGGGTCCCTGGGGGCGTTCTTATAAACGTCACCACCAATCTGACCTTGAGGAATGTGGTTCCCCAAAGCCTTGCCTTTACTCCAGCCAGCGGCCTCCGCAGTCTCCTTGGTCACGAAATTCGGTGGCAGCTTCCCCACCGTACGCAGACTCTCCATAAGCGGATTCGCCGCCTCTGCCACCGAAAGCGCGGACCCGAGCAGGATGCACGTCGAATTGTGGACCAGGACCGGCGTTTCACCGGCCAGCACATAGTAGGTGTGCAGTTCCTCGACGCTCAGGTTGTGCACGCGGCTGACTTCAGCCCGCAGCTTGACCGTGTCGACGGTGGCGACGCCTCCGTCGGGCCGGCGCAGTTGCTCGCCCGGGACGAGCTGTCCTGCGTTTACCCAGCGACCGTGCTGTACCGACCAGAAGGGATGGTTCCTCGTCGCCGTGACGGTCCCGGCTCCGTGGGCATCATGGGTCCCGACGGCGACCAGGTCCTTTTTGCCGGTGCTGGAGATGAGATCGGTGACGGGCTCGGGCTTGGTGATGCCAACCGGTCAGCAATGCCGCCAGCGCGATCGTCGCCACCGACAACTGTGCCATCATCACGAAACCCGACGCCAGCATCAGCGGCGCGGGCACCAGAAAATCCAGTACATGCAGATACGCCGAACCCAGCGGCCGCGGGGACACCACATCCACATGCGGAATTTCCCCGTGCAGAATCCTCCAGGTCGCCGCGAGCACAAATCCCTGGTCACTCGGGTTGAACCCGAAACGCCCGATCCGGGCCACCGTACCCGCGGCGACCGCCAGCACCCCGACCAGGAGAAAGACCGGTCGGAAGCGGTTCAGGCGACCGGGGAGCGCCTCATGGGCAGCAGGAATCGCATCCACCACACTCATGACAAGGGACTCCACCGGGATTTGCGGGCTGGCTCACGAACGCCACGGCGAACATGGCGATCTCCCCGTCGTTCGAGCGGGGCACAACGTTTCATCCGGAAACGAACCGTTAGGTTTCCCACATTCGAAGCGGCACTCGAAGTCTCCGAACGATCACCTCACTTCCGATCGGCAGAGAACACCGTTCTCCGGTGCGCCGCGGCGCACCACCCGGTTCAGCGCGAATCCGCTCCCCCGGCCAGGACGGGCGCCGCAACCGACTCGCGAGTAGCCTTCGCTCGCGAAGGGGCCGCGCCGCCCGTTCGAGCCGAGTTGCAGGAGGTTGTGGATGGCTGTCTATCGGACCGTGGTGGTCGGGACGGACGGGTCCGACTCGTCGTTCGCCGCGGTGGATCGGGCGGCGGGGGTGGCTGCCGACGCCTCAGCGAAGCTGGTCGTCGTGTGTGCGTATCACCCGGCGAGCAAGCACGACGTCGAGCTGGCGCAGGATCAGCTCGGCGGCGAGGCGTATCAGGTGGTCGGCTCGGCGCCGGCCGAGGACACGCTGCAGAGCGCGCGCGATCGGGCGTTCCGGGAGGGGGCCGCCGACGTGGATACGGTCGCCATCGAGGGGGAAGCGGTGGAGGTTCTGCACAAAGTGGTCCGGGACCGCGCGGCCGATCTGCTGGTCGTCGGCAACCGGGGGCTCAACACGCTGGCCGGGCGCATCCTCGGGTCGGTGCCGGCCGAGGTGTCCCGCAAGTCCGGCGTCGACGTGCTGATCGTGCACACCACCTGAGCGCCGTGCCGGAGGCACGATCGCGCCCGCGGTACGCGCCGGGCTCGCCGCTGACGACGGCTGTGAAGGGGCCCTTCACGGACTCTGAGTCCGTGAAGGGCCCCTTCACGGCTTTTCAGGCGTCGTAGTCGACGGTCACGCGGTCGGTGACGGGGTAGGACTGGCAGGTCAGGACGAAACCGGCGGCGACTTCGGCCTTTTCGAGGGCGAAGTTGCGGCGCAGGTCGACCTCGCCTTCGACGACCTTGGCCCGGCAGGTGCCGCACACCCCGCCCTTGCAGGCGAACGGGAGGTCGGGCCGGAATCGCTGGGCGCCGTCCAGCACGGTCGCTTCCCGCGGCAGGCTCATCGTGGTGGACCGGCCGTCCAGGAGCAGGGTGACTTCCGAGGAAGCACCGGCCACGGCGGGATCCACGTGCTTCACCGGCTCCGGCGGCACATCGTCCACATAGAACAGTTCTTGATGGACCCGCGCATCCGGCACGCCAAGCGCGGCCAGCACTTCTTGCGCACCGGTGACCAGGCCGAACGGGCCGCACAGCCAGAAGTGGTCCACATCGTCCACCGGGATCAGCGAAGCGAACAGCGCGCGCAGCTTGTCCGCGTCGAGCCGGCCGGTGAACAGCTCGGCCTCGCGCGGCTCGCGGGAGAGCACGTGCACCAGCTCCAGCCGCGCCGGGTGACGGTCCTTCAGATCGGCCAGCTCGTCGGCGAACATCACCGTGTCGGTGCGGCGGTTGCCGTACAACACGGTGACCGTGGCGTCGGGTGTCGCCAGCAGCGACGCCGCGATGGACAGCACCGGGGTGATCCCGGAACCGGCGGCGATCAGCACGTGATGCCCGCCCGCCGCGAGATCCGGCGTGAACGAGCCGGCCGGCGCGGCGACCTCGATGGTGTCGCCGGGCCGTACCTCGTTGACCAGCCAGGCGGAGAACATCCCACCCGGGACCAGCCGCACGCCGACGCGAGGCCGCTCCCCCACCGCGGCGCAGATCGAGTACGACCGGCGTTCGTCGCGGCCTTCTACGGTGCGGCGCAAGGTAAGCGACTGTCCTGGCGCGAAGGCGAAGGTTTCGGCCAGCTCCGGCGGAACGTCGAAGGTGACCGCGACGGCGTCGTCGCAGAGCCGCTCGACCGCGGCCACCTGCAGCGGGTGGAAGCCGGTGCGCCGGGAAACGGTGGCGGTCACGATCAGATCTCCTTGACGTGTTCGAACGGCTCCGAACAGGACCGGCAGCGCCACAACGCCTTGCACGCGGTCGCGCTGAACCGGGACTGTTCCTCGGTGTCCGGTGAACCGCAGTGTGGACAGTCCACTTTGCGCACCGAGGCACCGAGGGTGAGCGGGATCGGCCCGGCGGCCCGGCGAGGCGCGGTGCCCGGCGGCGCGATCCCGGCTTCGGCGAGTTTGCGCTTACCGCTCTCGCTGATCCAGTCCGAACTCCACGCGGGTTCCAGTACGGTGCGGATGTCGATCTCGGTGTAACCCGCCCCGCGCAGCGCGTACTCCAGGTCGTCGCGCATCGTGTCCATCGCCGGGCATCCGGTGTAGGTGGGCGTGATCGCCACCGTCACCCGTCCGTCCGTTTCGGACACTTCGCGCAGCACGCCGAGGTCGGCCAGGGTCAGCATCGGCAGCTCCGGATCGGTGACCGTCGCGGCCACCGCGGCTGCGGGGGTCACCATGTCGCTCCCGGCATCGCGCGGGCCACGCTCTGCAGCTCGGCCAGCAGGAACCCCATTTCCTCGGTGTGCACGCCGTCGCGGCCGGCACGGCCCGCCACCCCGGCGATCGCATTCCGCTGTGGACGGTCCACAGTGGCCGCAGCGAAAGCCTGGTCCAGTACCGCGTCGAACTCGGGCCGCAGGGTGGCCGCGTCCAGCAGTTCGTCCGGGTGCGTGGCGAACAGCTCGTCGACGTACGGCCAGACCGCGTCCATTCCTTCCTGCATCCGCTCGTGCGACAACGGCGTGCCGTCGCCGAGCCGGACGAGCCACTGTGCCGCGTAGTCCCGGTGGTAGGTCAGCTCCTTGACGCCCTTCACCGCGATTGCCGCGAGGACTGGGTCCACACTGGATTCCGCCGACGTACTTCCTCCCGCGGAGGCGGCATCAGGCTCAAGCCGCTGGAACAGTGCGAGCCGCCAGGTCGAGAACACGAACAGCCGGGCGATCAGGTGCCCGAAATGCCCGCCGCCGAGTTCGGCCAGCCGCACGTTGCGGAACTCCTGTTCGGACCGCAGGAACGCCAGGTCGTCCTCGGCCCGCCCGGTACCGTCCGCCTTGCCCGCGCGGGCGAGCAGCAGTCGCGCCTGACCCAGCAGGTCGAGGCCGATGTTCGCGATGGCGACCTCGTCCTCCAGCTCCGGCGCGTGCGTGACCCATTCCTGCAGCCGGTGCGAGAAGATCAGCGCGTCGTCGCCGAGCATCAGGCAGTACGCGGCCAGCCGCGCACCGTCCACTCCGGACGGGACGGAGGTGTCCACTCCGGACAACGGGTCCTCGAACCCGGTGCCGAACGCCCAGCGCGCGTCGTTGTCCTCGGTGATGGCTTCGTAGACGTTGTCGAAAGACACAGCACGACACCCTTTACATGTGCGGGACGTTGTCGGGAATGTCGTAGAACGTCGGGTGCCGGTAGACCTTGTCCCCGCTGGGCGCGAAGAACGGATCCTTCTCGTCCGGCGAGGAGGCGGTGATGTCCGCCGCCTTCACCACCCAGATCGACACGCCTTCGTTGCGCCGGGTGTAGAGATCCCGCGCGTGGTGCAACGCCATCTCGTCGTCCGCCGCGTGCAGTGAACCCACGTGCACGTGGTTCAGACCACGCTTGCCTCGCACGAAAACCTCGTACAACGGCCAACCGTGCTTCATACCGAAACCTCTTCCTTCGCCGCGTGCGCGACGGCGGCCTCCCGCACCCAGGCGCCTTCCTCGTGCGCCCGGCGCCGGTGCGCGATCCGCTGCGCATTGCACGGACCATTGCCCTTCAGCACGTTCTTGAACTCGTCCCAGTCGAGAGCGCCGAAATCGTAGTGCTCCCGCGAAGCGTTCCAGCGCAGGTCCGGGTCCGGCAACCGCACGCCGAGCGCGTCGGCCTGCGGAACGGACATGTCGACGAAGCGCTGCCGCAGCTCGTCGTTGGTGTGCCGCTTGACCTTCCACGCCATGGACTGCGCGGTGTTCGGCGAATCCGCGTCCGGCGGGCCGAACATCATCAGCGACGGCCACCACCAGCGGTTCACCGCGTCCTGCACCATTTCCCGCTGCTGCCGCGTGCCCTTCATCATGGTCATCAGCAGCTCGTAGCCCTGCCGCTGGTGGAAGGACTCCTCCTTGCAGATCCGGATCATCGCCCGCGCGTACGGCCCATAGGACGAACGGCACAGCGGCACCTGGTTGCAGATCGCCGCGCCGTCCACGAGCCAGCCGATCACCCCGACGTCGGCGAAGGTCAGCGTCGGGTAGTTGAAGATCGAGGAGTACTTCTGGCCGCCGGTGATCAGCTTTTCGGTCAGCTCCGCCCGGTCGGTGCCCAGGGTTTCCGCCGCCGAGTACAGATACAGCCCGTGCCCGGCCTCGTCCTGCACCTTCGCCAGCAGGATCGCCTTGCGCCGCAAGGACGGCGCGCGGGTGATCCAGTTGCCCTCCGGCTGCATGCCGATGATCTCCGAATGCGCGTGCTGCGCGATCTGCCGGATCATCGTCTTGCGGTAGCCCTCGGGCACCCAGTCGCGCGGCTCCACGCGCTGGTCGCGTTCGATGGTGTGCTCGAAGTACGCTTCCAGTTCGGGTTCTGCACCAGCGGTCACGGCTGCTCCTTGGAGACGAGGGTGAGCACGTCGTACTTGGCGACCGACTCGCCGTCGGCGTTCGTCACGTCGGCGTCCCAGCGGACCTCGCCGTAGTCCTGGTCGATCCGCGGGGTGATCTGCTTGGCGGTGAGCGTCACGGTGAGCGAGTCGCCGACCTTCACCGGGGTCAGGAAACGCAGACTCTCCAGGCCGTAGTTGGCCAGCACCGGACCGGGCTCCGGCGAGACGAACAGCCCGGCCGCGAACGACACGACCAGGTAGCCGTGCGCCACGATCCCGCCGAACAGCGGGTTCGCCGCGGCCGCTTCGGGATCGGTGTGCGCGTAGAAGGTGTCCCCGGTGAACTCGGCAAAGTGGTCCACATCGGACTGTGTCACGGTGCGCGGACCCGCCGTCACGCTGTCGCCGATCCGCAGCTCCGCCAAGGACTTCCGGAACGGGTGCACGTCGTCTTCGAGGCGCGGCGCACCCGTGACCCAGCGACCGGAGACCGCGCTGAGCACCTTCGGGCTGCCCTGCACCGCAGTGCGCTGCATGTGGTGCAGCACACTGCGGATGCCGCCCATCTCCTCGCCGCCGCCGGCGCGCCCGGGT
Organism: Amycolatopsis sulphurea; assembly: GCF_002564045.1. NCBI lineage: Bacteria > Bacillati > Actinomycetota > Actinomycetes > Pseudonocardiales > Pseudonocardiaceae > Amycolatopsis > Amycolatopsis sulphurea. The sequence continues at coordinate 774,431 of NZ_PDJK01000002.1, forward strand.
CCACCGTGGACCAGTTGCGGCATCGGCGAGCCGTGCCCGGTGGACTCCTTCGCGTCGTCGGAATCCAGCACCAGCAACCGGCCGTGGTACGGCGCGACGCCCAGCACGACCTCGCGCGCGAATTCCGGGTCGCCGGTGACGATCGACCCGGCGAGGCTGCCGCCGCCGCGCGCGGCCAGCTTGATGACCTGCTCGACAGAGGTGTAGGGCAGCAATGTGGACACTGGGCCGAACGCCTCGACCTCATGCGGTTCCGCCCGTTCGGGGTCGGCCTTGAGCAGCACCGGCGAGATGAACGCGCCCCTCGCCTCGTCGCCGTCCACCACGTCGACGTGATCCGGGTCGCCGAACACGATGCTGCCCGCGTCGAGCAGCGCCTTCAGCGAACGGCGTACCTCTTCGCGCTGCTCCAGGCTGGCCAGCGCGCCCATCCGGACGCCTTCGGCGCTCGGGTTGCCCACGGTCACCTTCGCCAGCCGCGCGCTCACCGCAGCGGCGACGTCGTCGAGCATCTCGGCGGGCACGAACGCGCGCCGGATCGCGGTGCACTTCTGCCCCGCCTTCACCGTCATCTCGGTGGCGAGCTGCTTCACGAAGAGGTCGAATTCCGGCGTCGACGGCCGCGCGTCCGGCGCGAGGATCGAGCAGTTCAGCGAGTCGGCTTCGGCGTTGAAGCGCACCGAGTTACGCACGATCGCCGGGTGCGCCCGCAGCTTCTGCGCGGTGGAGGCCGAACCGGTGAACGACACCAGATCCTGCGCCGTCACGTGGTCGAGCAGGTCGCCGACGCTGCCCGCGACGAACTGCACCGAGCCCTCGGGCAGGATGCCGGACTCGATGATCAGCTCGACCAGCCGCGCGGTCAGGTAGGCGGTCTGGCTCGCCGGTTTGATCAGGCTGGGCACCCCGGCGAGGAACGCGGGGGCGAGCTTCTCCAGCGGCCCCCACACCGGGAAGTTGAACGCGTTGATCTGGATCGCGACGCCGCGCAGTGGTGTGGCGATGTGCTGGGCGACGAACGTGCCGCCCTTGCTCAGCGGCTCCACCGCACCGTCGACGTACACCGTGTCGTTCGGCAGCTCGCGCTTGCCCTTCGAGCCGTAGCTGAACAGCACGCCGATGCCGCCGTCGATGTCGAACTTGGAGTCGCCCAGCGTGGCACCCGTCTTCGCGGACAGCGCGTACAGCTCTTCGCGGTGTTCACGCAGGTGCGAAGCGAGCGACTTCAGCAGCGCGGCCCGCTGGTGGAACGTCAGCTCACGCAGCGCCGGACCGCCGACGCTCCGGCCGTATTCCAGCGCGCCGGCGAAGTCGACGCCCTTCGACGAGATGCGCGCGACCTCCTCCCCGGTCGCCGCGTCGTGCAGCGGGGCCCCCTCTTCGGACGCCGTGTGCCAACCCCCGGAGACGTAGCTGCGGAGCAAACCCATGCCAACCCTCTCGCCGAATTACCAACCGGACGTTCAGTAATTCGCATGGTAGCGGCCCCGCGGCACCCCGACAAGCCTCGCCCAGCCGGACCAGGCCGGACGACGCTTGACAGCGCCGCGGGCAACTGCCTTTACTGAGTCACATCCTCTGGTTACCGGCCATTCGGTCAGTAAGTTGGACACAGGAGGTCACCGGACCGTGACACCCAACGCCGCGCACGCCATGTTCGAGGTCGACAAGGCGTCCCGCGCGCTCGGCATCAACCTGCGCGAAGCCGGCGAAGGCCGCGCCGTGGCCACGATGACGGTCACCGAGTCCATGGTCAACGGCCACGCGATCGCGCACGGCGGCTACGTGTTCCTGCTCGCCGACACCGCCTTCGCGTGCGCGTGCAATTCCCACGGACCCGTCACAGTCGCGTCCGGCGCGGAGATCTCCTTCGTCACGGCCGGACGGCTGGGCGACCATCTCGTGGCCACCGCCGTCGAGCGCACTCGCTACGGCCGCAACGGCATCTACGACGTCACCGTGCATCGGGAGACCCCCGAAGGGCCGGAGGTCGTCGCCGAGTTCCGCGGCCGCAGCCGCGTCATCGAGAAGTCACGGGAAAACGCATGAAGGACAGTGCCGAGAAGCTGAGCGCGGACGAACTGGCGGCCCTGCAGCTGGAGCGCCTGCAGTGGACGCTTCGGCACGCATACCACCACGTTCCGTTCTACCGCAGGAAGTTCGACGAAGCCGGGGTGCACCCGAAGGACTGTCACGAGCTGGCCGACCTCGCGAAGTTCCCGTTCACCACGAAAGCGGACCTGCGGGACAACTACCCGTTCGGCATGTTCGCCGTGCCGCAGAAGGACATCCGGCGACTGCACGCGTCCAGCGGCACCACCGGGAAACCGACGGTGGTCGGCTACACCGAGGACGACCTGGACGTGTGGGCGACCGTGATGGCCCGGTCCATCCGCGCGGCGGGCGGACGTCCGGGACACAAGCTGCACAATGCGTACGGTTACGGCCTGTTCACCGGCGGGCTCGGCGCGCACTACGGCGCGGAGAAGCTCGGCTGCACGGTGATCCCCGCGTCCGGCGGGATGACCGCACGGCAGGTCCAGCTGATCACCGACTTCCGGCCGGAGATCATCATGGTCACCCCGTCGTACATGCTGACTCTGCTGGACGAGTTCGAACGCCAGGGTGTCGACCCGCGAGCAAGCTCGCTGAAGGTCGGCATCTTCGGCGCGGAGCCGTGGACCGAGCAGATGCGCGCGGAGATCGAGGAGCGCTTCGCGATCGACGCGGTGGACATCTACGGCCTGTCCGAGGTGATGGGGCCGGGCGTCGCGCAGGAATGCGTGGAGACCAAGGACGGCCTGCACGTCTGGGAGGACCACTTCTTCCCCGAGGTGATCGACCCGTTCACCGAGGAAGTACTGCCCTCCGGCGTGCAGGGCGAGCTGCTGTTCACCTCGCTGACCAAGCAGGCGCTGCCGATCATCCGTTACCGCACCCGCGATCTGACCCGGCTGCTGCCGGGCACCGCGCGCCCGGCCTTCCGGCGGATGGAAAAGGTCACCGGACGCAGCGACGACCTGATCATCCTGCGCGGGGTGAACGTGTTCCCCACCCAGATCGAGGAGATCGTGCTGCGCACCGCCGCGCTCAGCCCGCACTTCCAGCTGGTGCGCACCACCCGTGGCCGGCTCGACCACCTCACCGTGCGAGTGGAGGCTCGGCACGACGCGGACGGCCAGGACCGCGCCACGGCCGCGGCGGCGCTGGTCGCGGGGGTCAAGGACGGGGTCGGGGTGAGCGTGTCGGTCGAGGTGGTGGACCCGGACACGCTGGAACGCTCGGCCGGTAAAATGCGCCGCGTGATCGACGACCGGGACCGCGGGTGACGACCTCGCCGGCGCGGCGCGGCCGGCCCGGCTACGACCTGGAATCGCTGCTGCAGGTCGCGGTGAAGCTGTTCAACGAGCGCGGCTACGACGGGACCAGCATGGAGGACCTGTCGCGCAAGCTGGGCATCACGAAGTCCGCGATCTACCACCACGTGCCCAGCAAGGAGGAACTCCTGCGGCTGGCCGTGGACCGGGCGCTCGACGGCCTGTTCGCGGTCGCGGACGAGACCGCTGCGCTGGAAGGCCCCGCGATCGAGCGGCTGGAACACCTGGTCCGCGGCAGCGTGCTGGTGCTGGCCGACCGGCTGCCGTTCGTCACGCTGCTGCTGCGCGTGCGCGGCAACACCAAGGTCGAACGTGCCGCGCTGGCCCGCCGCCGCGAGTTCGACCATCTGGTGACCGACCTGGTGAAACAGGCCTGCGCCGAGGGCGATGTCCGGCCCAGCCTCGATCCCGCGGTGGCCGCCCGGCTGCTGTTCGGCGCGGTCAACTCGCTCATCGAGTGGTACCGGCCGCGCCGCGATTCCCCGCCCACGGATCTCGCGGACGCGGTGTGCACGATGGCCTTCGAAGGGTTGCGCGGCTGAGGATGTTCCGACACCGCGGTGTCCATTTCGGACGCTGCATCCTGGACTGTCCACATGCGAAACCGGGGGCGGTCGAGGACCGGAGCTGTCCGCATTACCGTTTACGCTCGTCTCGTGCACCTCTCCTACCGAGTCCTGAACCGCGCCACGCTCGACCGGCAGCTCCTGCTGCGCAGGGCCAAGATGCCCGCGCTCGACGCCGTCCGGCACCTGGCCGGATTGCAAGCCCAGGCACCATTCCCGCCGTACTACGCGCTGTGGACCCGGCTGCACGGCTTCCGCCCGGACGACCTGGCCCGGTTGCTGCTCGACCGCCGCGTCGTGCGGATCGCGTTGATGCGCGGCACCGTCCACCTGGTCACGGCCGAAGACGCGCTCGCGTGGCGTCCGCTGGTGCAGACGGTGATGACACGCGCCCTTGCCGCGGACAGCCAGCACAAGGTCCCGCTGTCCCGCGTCGACCACGCTCTCGTGACGAAAGCCGCGGTCGAGCTGCTCGCGGAGCGGCCGTATTCGAGTGCCGAACTCGGTGCAGCGCTGGCCGAGCGGTTCCCGGACGCGCCCGCGGGCGCACACACGCACCTGGTCCGCAACGGGCTCCCGCTCGTCCAGCTGCCGCCACGCGGGGTGTGGGGCAAAGCCGGGCAGCCGACGTACCAGCACGCCTCGCACTGGCTCCACGCCGTGGCCGCACCGGCGCCCGATCCGGCCGCACTCGTGCGCCGCTACCTCGCCGCGTTCGGCCCGGCCATCATCGCCGATGTGCAGACCTGGTCCGGGCTCACCAAGCTGAGCGAAGTCGTCGAGCCGATGGACCTGCGCACCTACCGCGATCCGGAACAACGGGTGCTCTACGACCTGCCCGAAGCGACCCTGCCGGACGAGGACACCCCGGCGCCGCCACGACTGCTCGGCCCGTTCGACCAGACGGTGCTCTCCTACGCCGACCGCACGCGGGTGCTCCCGGAGGCCCACCGCAAACGTTTGATCACCCAGAACGGCCTGGTCAAAGGCGCCCTGCTGGTCGGCGGCCACGTGGGCGGCACCTGGGAAACCGCCACCGCACGTGGGCTCGCCACGCTGCGGCTGACCGCGTTCGACCGGCTCCCGAAACGCGACGTCGCCGCCCTGGAAAGCGCCGGACGGCGGCTGCTGGCCTGGGCCGAGCCCGAGCTGGAGCACCAGGTCGCCTGGGCAGAAGGGCTGTGAAGGGGCCCTTCACGGACTCAGAGTCCGTGAAGGGCCCCTTCACAGCGGGTCACCGAGCGGACTAGGACAGCCCGCCCAAGCCGGCGGAGACCGTGTTCGCGAACCCGTAGCCGGATGCGGCGTCCCAGTTGATCGACCAGGTCATCGCACCCCGCACGCCCGGATAGGAAGCGTCCGGTTTGTACGAACCGCAGTCATTGCCCTTGGCGAGGCAGTTCAGCGCGGACACCACGTTCTTCGGGTCCTGGTAGCCGCCGCCTGCCGCGGAACCGGTCGCGGGCAGGCCGAGCGCCACCTGATCGTCCCGCAGCCCGCCCTTGAGCTGTATGCAGGCCAGCCCGGTCAGGAAATCGACGCTGCCCTGGGCATAGGTCTTCCCGTCGCAGCCGTTCATCGAGCCGGAGTTGTAGTACTGCATGTTGACCACCGTCAGAATGTCCTTGACGGCCAGCGCCAGCTGGAAATAGCCGGCCTGAGTGGACTGCATGTCGATGGTCTGCGGAGCCATGGTGAGCACCGACCCGCCACCGTCGTGAATGGCGTGCAGTGCCTGGCCCATGTACTGCGCGTTGATGCCGTTCTCCAGGTCGATGTCGACACCGTCGAAGCCGTACTGGGAGATCAGCGACTTGATCGAACCGGCGAAGGCGTCCGCGGACGCCGAATCGCCCACGCTGACCGCGCCGTTCTGGCCGCCGACCGAGATCACCACCTTCTGACCCCGGGACTGCAGGGTCTTGATATCGGCACGGAACTGGTCGTCGGTGTACCCGCCGACCGCCGCGGACAGGCCCGGATCGAGCGTGAAGCCCACTTCACCGGGTTTGGCGGTCGCGTCGGCGAAGGCCACCGCGACGATGTTGTATTTGTCCGGGACATCGGCGAGCTTCAGCGCCTTCGCGCCGTTCACGAAGTTCTGCCAGTACCCGGTCAGTGTGTGTTTGGGCAGATCCGCTCTCGGCGCGGCCGCCGAAGCGCTGCCGCCGGCCACCACGACACCGAAAACCGCGGCGAGGATGGCCAGCAGGGACAAGAACACCGGCTTGCGCCGGGGGGACCGTTCTGGGGACAACGGGAAGCACCTCCGCAACAGTGGGGAAGATCGCTCCAAGGTGGACTAGACCAATCTCGATGTCAACCCCCCACCGGTCCCGCGTTGGCAGGGGGCATCCGCGACGCCGGAGTCCCGAGGCGGCAGAATGCAGGCTCGGAGCAAAGCGGGACGAAGGCAGGAGCCGGGTAGTGAGCGTGCAGTCGGTCGAACAGCGGATCGCCGAAGAGCTGGGGGTGCGCGAAGGACAGGTCAAGGCCGCCGTCGGTCTCCTCGACGAGGGGTCGACCGTGCCGTTCATCGCCCGGTATCGCAAGGAAGTCACCGGGATGCTCGACGACGCGCAGCTGCGCACGCTCGAGGAGCGGCTGCGCTATCTGCGCGAGCTGGACGAGCGGCGGGTCGCCGTGCTGGAATCGATCCGCGGCCAGGGCAAGCTGGACGAGGCGCTGGAGGCGCAGATCCTCGCCGCGGACACCAAGTCCCGGCTGGAGGACATCTACCTGCCCTACAAGCCGAAGCGGCGGACCAAGGCACAGATCGCCCGCGAGGCCGGGCTGGAACCGCTGGCCGACGGCCTGCTGAACGACCCGTCCACCGATCCGCAGGCGGCCGCCGCGGTATTCGTGGACGCGGACAAGGGCGTCGCGGACGCGCAGGCCGCGCTGGACGGGGCACGCTCGATCCTGGTCGAGCGGTTCGCCGAGGACGCCGACCTGATCGGCGAGCTGCGCGAGAAGATGTGGACCGAGGGGCATCTGGCCTCGAAGGTCCGTGCGGGCAAGGAGACCGACGGCGCGAAGTTCGCCGACTACTTCGAGTTCTCCGAGCCGTACACGAAGCTCCCTTCGCACCGGATCCTCGCGATGCTGCGTGGCGAGAAGGAAGAAATTCTCGACCTGTCCATGGAGGCCGCGGAGCCTTCCTCGCCCGCCGGCGACGGAGGCACGAGCACAGCGGAGCCGCGGGTCGGACCAACCGACTACGAGCAGCGCATCGCCGCCCGGTTCGGCATCGCCCAGCAGGGCCGCCCAGGAGACAAGTGGCTCGGCGACACCGTGCGCTGGGCCTGGCGCACGAAAATCCTGCTGCACCTGGGCATCGACCTGCGGATGCGGCTGCGTCAGTCGGCCGAGGACGACGCCGTGCGCGTGTTCGCCGCGAACCTGCGTGACCTGCTGCTGGCCGCGCCCGCGGGGACCCGCGCGACGATGGGTCTCGACCCGGGTTTCCGCACCGGTGTGAAGGTGGCCGTGGTCGACGCGACCGGCAAGGTCGTGGGCACCCACGTGATCTACCCCCACCAGCCGGCGAACAAGTGGGACGCCTCGATCGCCGAGCTGGCCGCGCTGTCGGCGAAGCACCAGGTCGACCTGATCTCGATCGGCAACGGCACGGCCTCACGGGAGACCGACAAACTCGCCGGCGAGCTGATCAAGAAGCACCCCGAGCTGAAGCTGACCAAGGCCGTGGTGTCCGAAGCGGGCGCGTCGGTGTATTCGGCTTCGGCGTTCGCTTCGCAGGAGCTGCCGGATATGGACGTGTCGCTGCGGGGCGCGGTCTCCATCGCGCGCCGGCTGCAGGATCCGCTGGCCGAGCTGGTGAAGATCGACCCGAAGTCGATCGGTGTCGGCCAATATCAGCACGACCTGCCGGAGACCTCGCTGTCGCGCTCGCTGGACGCGGTGGTGGAAGACTGTGTGAACGCGGTCGGGGTGGACGTGAACACCGCGTCGGCGCCGCTGCTGACCCGCGTCTCCGGCATCACGACTTCGCTGGCCGAGAACATCGTCGCGCACCGCGACGGCAACGGCCCGTTCCGCAGCCGCGACGCGCTCAAGGGCGTCGCGCGGCTCGGCCCGAAGGCGTTCGAGCAGTGCGCGGGCTTCCTACGCATCCCGGACGGCGACGACCCGCTCGACGCGTCGTCGGTGCACCCGGAGGCCTACCCGGTGGTGCGGCGGATCGTCGACCACACCGGCAGCGGCATCCGCGAGCTGATCGGCAACGCGCGCACGCTGCAGAAGCTGCAGCCGAAGCAGTTCGTGGACGACACTTTCGGCCTGCCGACGGTCACCGACATCCTCGCCGAACTGGAGAAGCCGGGCCGCGACCCGCGTCCGGCGTTCAAGACCGCGACCTTCGCCGAGGGCGTGGACAAGATCTCCGACCTCAAGCCGGGGATGCGGCTGGAGGGCGTGGTCACCAACGTGGCCGCCTTCGGCGCGTTCATCGACGTCGGCGTGCACCAGGACGGCCTCGCGCACGTCTCGGCGCTGTCCAAGAACTTCGTGAAGGACCCGCGCGACGTGGTGAAGCCGGGTGACATCGTGAAGGTCAAGGTGCTCGACGTCGACGTGCCGCGCAAGCGGATCTCGCTGACCCTGCGGCTGGACGACGAGCCCGGGGCCTCCTCCACCGGGGACCGCCGCGGCGGCGGCCGGGACCGTGGCCAGAGTGGTCAGGGCGGCGGTCAGCGGCGCACCCAGCAGAACCGCGGCGGCGGTAACCGGCGGGACTCCGGCGGCGCCATGGCGGACGCCTTACGGCGCGCCGGTTTCGGCAACTAAGCGGGGAACCTCCCGGAAGGCTGTGAAGGGGCCCTTCACGGACTCTGAGTCCGTGAAGGGCCCCTTCACAGATTTGGTCGGGAGCCGGCGGAAAAGCCGAGGGTCAGGGATTCATCTCGTACGCGCCGGAAAGCGCACGCACCTGCTCCCACACCCGGGCGAACCGCTCGTCGTCCACGATCGGCTTGCGCACGGCCGCCAGCGCGAGTTCCTGCTGCTTGTCCGTGGAGCCGGGCTTGCCGTGCAGATCCACCGCCGCCGCGCTGAAATCCTGCACCAGCACGGCGAAAAGCTGGTCGAGCACGTCGTCCTCGATGCCGGTCAGCTCGGCCTGTTCCAGAATCAGCTGGCCGTAGACCACGAGCGTGAACAGCTCCGTGAGCGCGAGCCCGAAGTCGAGATCGGCCTGCTGCGCCTCGTCCGGGGCGGCCTCGGCGAGGAGGCGGACGAGCCGCCGCGCTTGTTCGGTGAAGCAGGCGACGTTCGGGATTCGCGACGCCTTCTCGTAGGCCGGTTTCCAGTCGTGGAAACGGATCTTCGCCAGGCCGCGCGCCGCGCCCTGGCGGAAGAGGAACCCGTCGTCCGCCGCGTCGTCGCGGGTCGGCACCGGCGGGTATTCCTGCGGGGAGAACAGGTAGGCCGGCATGAACTTCGCGATCAACGCGAGGTTCACCGCGACCGTACCCTCCAGCTTGGGCAGGCCGTCGATGTCGTTCTTGGCCATCGCGAGATAGGTGTCCGCCTCGAAACCCTTGGCCGCCACCACATCCGCGACCAGACCGATCACCTTGCGCGCCTCGGTGGTCACCTTCATCTTGGTGATCGGGTTGTACAGCAGGTAACGGCGGTCTTCCTGGTTCGCCGAGCGGAAGTAGTCCACCGCACGGCCGGAGAACAGCTTCATCCCGGCCAGCCGCACGTACGCCTCCACGAATTGGCGGCGGACGTGCGGGAAATCGGTCACCGGGTGGCCGTAGAGGATCCGGTTGCAGGCGTGCGTGATCGCCTCGTACAGCGAATGCGTGGCCATCCCGATGCCGCCGAAACACAGGTTGAACTTGCCGATGTTGACCGTGTTGAGGGCAGCGCTGAACGCCTCGGCGCCGGTGTGCAGGATGTCCTGCTCCCGCACCGGATAGTCCTCCAGCCGAAACTCGGCGACGAACATCTGCGAGGGCACCACGTTCTTCACCACGTGGTAGTTCGGGCGCGCCGAGTCGGCGTAGAAGAAGACGTACTGGTCCGGCCCTGCCACGCCGTCGATCCGGCCGAACACCGACACCGTCCGCGCACAGTTGCCGTTGCCGATGTAGTACTTCGACCCGGTGGCGCGGTAGCCGCCCGCGCCGTCCGGGGTGAGCACCAGATCCGACGAGTAGATGTCCGCGCCGTGGTGCTTTTCGGACAGTCCGAACGCACCGGCGCCACCCGCGTCGAGTGCCTCCGCGGCACGAGCGCGGGCGGCGCCGTTCGCGCTCTGCCAGACCGGGCCGAGGCCGAGGATGGTGACCTGCCAGGGATACCAGTAGTTGAGCCCGTAGAAGCCGAGGATCTCCGAGAGCGCGGCGATCCGGCTGGTGTCCCAGCGTTTGGCCGGGTCCCCCGCGGCGTCCGGCGCAGGTGTGAGGAAGGTGGCGAACAGTCGTTCTTTCCCGGCGAACGCCAGGAAATCGGCGTAGAAGGTGCGCGCGTGGTAGTCCTCGGCGAGCTTGGCCTTGCCCCGCGATTCGAACCAGTCGATCGTGGCACGCAGCAGCCGCCGGGTCTCGTGATCGAACCGCTGCGGGTCGTACGCGTGCGGATTCAGCAGCATCGTGAGGCCCTCCTCCGTCATTACCGACCGGTAACTTAGCAAGCGGGGCCGGATGCGGGCAAACTCACGCGCGGGCTGATCCGGTGCCAGGGTAGACTGGTTTCTGCGGTCCGCTCAGTTCTGCCTCGGGCCGTTGTTGTCGGCTACCACGCGCCGCGGCCACCTCGTCCGCGCCGGGCAGGACGACCCCTTCTCAGGTATGGAGAGAGCAGGGCACCCCGTGTGCCCGCAGTACTGATGACTACTTTTACTGAACTCGGCCTGCCCGCCCCCCTGGTGGACGCGCTGGCCCGGCAGGGCGTGACCGAGCCGTTCCCGATCCAGGCCGCCACCCTGCCGCACACCCTGACCGGCCGCGACGTGCTCGGCCGGGGCCGCACCGGCTCCGGCAAGACCTATGGGTTCGTGCTGCCCGTGCTGGCCCGGCTGGCCGCGGGGCCGACCCGCCGCCGCCCCGGCCGTCCGCGTGCGCTGATCCTGGCGCCGACGCGGGAGCTGGCCACCCAGATCGAGGCCTCGATCCTGCCGCTGGGCAAGGCGCTGGGACTCAAGACCACGACGATCTTCGGCGGGGTGAGCGCGCACCCGCAGATCACCAAGCTGCGCGACGGCGTGGACATCGTGGTCGCCTGCCCCGGCCGGCTGGCCGATCACATGCGCTCCGGCGAGGTGAAGCTCGACCGGATCGAGATCACCGTGCTGGACGAGGCCGATCACATGGCCGACCTCGGCTTCCTGCCCGAGGTCCGGCGGATCCTGGCCGCCACCCCCGAGCGTGGCCAGCGGCTGCTGTTCTCGGCCACCCTCGACGGCGGCATCGACGTGCTGGTCAAGCAGTTCCTGCACGATCCGGTGCTGCACAGCGTCGACTCGGCCCAGTCCCCGGTGGCGACGATGACCCACCACGTGCTGCACCTGGAGGAGACGCATCGGCTCCCGGTGCTCGTCGACCTGACCGCGGCGCCGGGCCGCACCCTGGTCTTCACCCGCACCAAGCACCGGGCGAAGGCGCTGACCAGGAAGCTGGTCGCGCAGGGCGTGCCCGCCGTGGAGCTGCACGGCAACCTGGGCCAGAACGCCCGCACCCGGAACCTGACCGCGTTCTCGTCGGGCACCGCCCGCACCCTGGTCGCCACCGACATCGCCGCCCGCGGCATCCACGTGGACGACGTGGCCCTGGTGATCCACGCCGACCCGCCGGTGGAGCACAAGGCCTACCTGCACCGTTCCGGCCGCACAGCCCGCGCCGGCGCGTCCGGCACCGTGGTCACCCTGATGACCGATGCCCAGGTCGCCGACGTCCGCGCGCTGACCCGCAAGGCCGGAATCAAGCCAACCACCACGCGGATCGGCCCCGCACACCCCCTGCTGGCCGAGCTGGCTCCGGGCGAGCGAACGTTCGACACCTCACCGCGGCGGCCGGTGGTGGACAACCGCCCTTCGAAGGTGACCGCCTCCGGAGCCGCACCCGGCGCCGGGCGGGGCCGTGGGCGCGGCAAACCGACGGAGAACCGGGGCGGACAGGCGGCTCGGGCGAATGCCCGGTCCCGGCGGTCGGGTGAGCGCGAGGGGAACCCGGCCGGCGGGCAGTCCGACCGGCGGGCAGGCAGCCAGCGCAGCCGCAACCAGGCGGAGGCGCCACGTTCGACTCGCACTGGCAATCGCTCGGCGAGGTCTTCCGCCGGAGGCTCTCGCCGGGGTGGGGCCGGTTCGTCCGAGCGCCGCGGTCGTTGAGTGTGCAGCCTCTTCCCCGGGATTGCTGCTCCGGGGAAGAGGCTGCACCGTGTTCAGCTCTCGTTGTACACCGGCTCGACGTAGAGCGGGTCATCGTCTGCGCGAACATACAGAGCGCGCAGCAAGAGCCCTTGCGCGAATTCGGCCGGCTCAGTCTCGAGGACCCCGGTCAGGCCGTACGGACCATCGCGGAACTCGAACCCGTGCTCGCTGACCCCGAACTGGGTAGCCAGCCGATCCGCCGCACGACGCAACTCATGCCCGGGCTCAGCGCCCTCGGCAACCGGCGACGCCGACAACAGGGCGACCTCGCAGAATCCGACGCCTCCGCCAGGCGCGACGACGCGAACGCGCGATGCCTGCATCCGTTCCGCAATCGGCAGGCAGTGAGGCTTTCCGGGTAAGCATCTGTGACGCTGGGTGACAGCCTGGGTGTGGTCGTTGCTGGCGGTGGTGACACGCCGAAGTTGTTGTGGTGCAACGTAAAGACGCGGAACCTCGGTATGAATTTGGTCCTACCACAGATCAACTTCATAGAGGTTCCGCGCCTGATGAGTGTGTCATACACCGCGACCTTGCCGGTACGCGACCAGACCGTGCTGTACCTGTCGAGCCTGTTGCACGCCGAACGGGTGCGGCGCGGTACCCGCAAAGATCGCCGGGTTCTGACGACGTTCAAGCAGGCGGTCTTGGTGCTGCGCTGGTTTCTCGACGGCACTCGCGTCAAGCAGCTCGCCGTCGACAACGCGATCGGCAAGTCCACCGTGTACACCTATCTCGAGGAGGGGTTCACGGTGCTCGCCGCCCAGGCACCCGCGCTCGAGTCAGCGTTACTGGCGGCGAAAATGGCCGGGCACAGCCACATTTCCATCGACGGCACCCTGATCGAGACCGACCGGGTCCGCACCCCCGGACCCACCGACGGGGTGGACCTGTGGTGGTCGGGCAAACACTCCAATCATGGCGGCAACATCCAGGTCATCACCGCCCCCGACGGCTGGCCCCTGTGGACCTCCGACGTGCGGCCGGGCCGCGAGCACGACACCACCGCACTGCGCGAACACCCCGAGATCCTGCCCGCCCTGGCCACCTGGATCGCCGAGAACACGCCCGCCCTGGGCGACCTGGGCTACGAAGGTGAAGCCGACACCATCACCGTCGCGTTCAAAAAACCGAAAGGCGGCGAACTCACCAAGGAACAGAAGACCCACAACAAAGCCCACAACGGGAAACGAGCGATCGGCGAACGCGGAAACTCCTTGCTGAAGACCACGTTCAAGGCGCTGCTCAACATCAGCCTCTGTCCATGGAAGATCGGCACCATCGTCGCAGCCGCCCTCGTCATCCTCCACATCGAGCACGACCGCACAACATGATCACCCACAGCGACCAACCGTTACCCGGAAAAGCTCACTGAGCTAATGCCGCGCTCACCCCAGCTTCCAAGGCCCGCAGGTGAGCCCGGGAAATGACATCCTGATCCTGCCGCGCAGTGAAATCTAATCGAGTGACATAGCCGGACTCTTCAACTTCTGGCACACCGAGTTTTGTCACATACAACGCCTCGATATCCGAGCGGTCGATGAGCCTCTGCGACGTCCTCCACACAGGCGTCGTCCGTCGAAGTGAGGTCGAAATCAGAGCACAGAACCCAAGAGTGCCCCTGGGCTACGAACATTCCGGACCGTCCCGCACCCGGGCGATCGCAAGCACGAGACGCCTCATTAATGTCGGTCGAGCTGCGCAACCCCAGCTGCTATTAAGGTTTTCCCATCTCACTCATTCTTTTCTCTGATTCCACCCCCAAGTACCGCCACATTTCTCGAAGACGGGGTTCGCCTGCCTGCTCGGCTAAATTGTGCATCGTTTCGAACATACTCATCCTCATATGCAAGACATCTTGATCATTGCAAGCTTTCTGCCCTGCACAGAGAATCTCTTCGAGATAGCAGAAAATGTTGCGCCGAGCATCATCGTCGAACTGATCCCAGGATTGCACCAGAACACGAGCCAACTCTGCGACCCGCAGATAGAGCGGGAGCGGATGTGCCAACTGCCAACCTCGCTGACGCTCCAGAGCCTCCTCGTCGAGTGGCTCCCAAGTCGGGTCACGGAACGGAGGCCGGTGCCAGTCCGCCACGGTCTTCCGGTCAGCATCGGCCAGGAGCGGGTGGAGCCCAAGCAACTCAGGCAGCCATGCCGGCTCAGGCTCCACCGCATAAACTGACTGCTCGCCGTCGTCGTCGATTTTCATTCTCCCACCGCATCCTTGAGGTCCCTTAATACATTCCTGACAACTTGGGCATCATGGTCGAGTTCCGAATCACGGTTCTTCAACCATTTTTCCAGCCCGACTATGTAGTTTTTCGCTTTTGTTACATGATCCGCTCCCTTTATCTGGATACCCCATTTCCCAAGAGCTCTTTCGGCTCGTGCGGCCGCAGCCGTGCTGCCGTTTGCGAATCCCGCGTTTGACCTCCATAGATTATCTATCATACGCGCCAGATCCGGGTCGTTCACAAAGGGCTTAGACATTTCAGTGCCGAGAATCTCGGTCATTTGCCGATAGAGGGCACTATTCGCTGGACCGAGGGCCTCGGGCAGGGATCCTCGAGCGATCACGCCACCCGTTCCCCGAAAGATCTTTCCCAGGAAGTTCCCAAATCCCATCTCCTTGTAGATAATGGGGCGGTCAGGAAATGGAAGGGTGGCGATCAGGTCAGGACCGCACGCCGCAGGTCGTTCGGCGCAGTACTCGGCCAGCAGGTATTTCGCGCCCTGGAGGCCTTCCGGTAAAGCTGACCATCGGACGTTCAAGTCGGTGACCCAAATGTCAAAATCGTGGGCGAGACCGTCACAAGATCCAGTACCGAGCTTGTTCTTGCTCGGCAACTGCACGCCGTTGAGATAACAGACGCCGTCCAACCTCAGCACATAGGTGCCGGACTCATACTGGTTGATCCCCAGCCCGCCACTGCGGTCGGAGCCGTTGGGAACGGAATGCGCCTGCTCAGCCTGGTACTTCCCGAGAAACGCCTGGATCGCCTCGGAAGCGGCCCTCCGGGCATCGGCGGCGTCTTTTCCGGCGTCGAGTGCTGCGCGACGTGCGCGGTCCGCCGCGGCTGCTGCGGACGCCGCCGCGGACCGTGCCTGAGCTGCGGATGCAGCGGCCTGCTGAGCAGCGTTTGCCGCGGTCTTGGCGTCCGCGGTGGCTCGGGCGGCGGCGTTGCGCGCAATCCGTGCGGACTCGGCGGCCGCTGCGGCCGATTTGCCGGCGGCGTCGGCAGAGCGTGCGGCATCGGCGGCGTAGCCTCGGGCGCGGTCGGCTGACTGGCGTGCTCGTTCGGCGTATCCGGCGGCTTCCTGGGCAGCGTGCCGGGCGACCGCGGCGGCCTGGGCGGCTTCGGCGGCCTGCTGCTGGGCAAGCGCGGCGGACTGGGAGGCGTCGGCAACGAGCCGGTCGATGCTCGCATGGTGGGCATCACGCGCCTGGTCCCGCAGGCGAGCGCGGTACTGCCCAGTGGCGAGGAAGTCGTGACGCATCTGCGGAGTGCCGTCGAGCGCGATCTGCGCGTCGGTCTTGACTTCGGGTCCGCCTGCGGCCATGACCTGGGTTGTCTGCAGGTCGTCATCGGTTTCACGCGCGCGGTATTGGCCGTGCCGGAGGAACTCGGTCACAGCTGCCTGATCACCGTCGAGAGCCTTGCTCGCAGCCTCTTTCATGACCGGGCGGGCATTGTTCAACAGGCGCGCGACCTGAATTTCATCGTCCTGCCGACGGCCCGGATAATCCGGAAAGGCCAGAAAAGCGGCGACAGCAGCATGATCACCGCCGAGCGCTTGCTGGGCGGCCGTGGTGAGCGCGGCCGGTCCGCGAGCGGCCATCGCCACGACGGGGCGCGGTCGTCCTGGTCCGCGGCAGTGTCGACACCGGTCGTGGCCCAGGCGAGAACCTCGGCTTCGGTGCCACCGAGCGCAGTCCGGGCGGCGCGTTCGGTCCAGGGGCTGCTCCGCTCGGCCAGTCGCAGCGCGGCCTTGCGCGCCGCAGTCACCGCGTCCCCCGCAGGTGCGGTGGTGGTGCGGGCGGTAGCGAGCCAGCCCCGGACGTCGGCATCACGAGTCGACTCGGCCGGAAGCACGTCTTCGACCCCGGGATCCGGTTGCGCGCGCAGGTCACTGGTGGCCTTCTGGGCGTCGGCGCGGCCTTGTTCGGCACGGATCGCGAGTTGCTCGTCCTCGGTCTCCCGGGCGAGCGCGACAACCTTGTTGACCTGATCGACCGTGGCAGAGGCGGCGTCGGCTGCGCTCTTCGCCGCATCGGCGTGCCGGGCCGAGTCTTCGGCCGCGTGCTGGGCTTCCCCGGCATGTTGGGCGGCCTCGTCCGCGGCTTGCGCGGCAGCGTCGGCGTGCTCGGCCGCCCCGGCCGCCGCCGAGCGTGCCTCCCTGGCGTTGGCGGCAGCGGCGTTGGCCAGCCGCTGCGCCGAGTTCGCCGCCCGGTTCGCCCGGCCTGCGGCGGCCTTCGCGGTCGCGGCCTGGGCCTTCGCCCGGGCAGCCTCGTTCGTGGCGACACCGGCTGCCTGTCCGGCGCGGGCGGCCGCATCGGCCGCGGCTGCGGCGTTACCGGCCGCCGAGGCCGCGGAGCGAGCCGCGCCGAGCGCACCCAAGATCGCGCCCACGGCATCCCCGGCGGCTTCGGCCGCGGTCCTTGCGCCTTGCGCGGCATCCCGCGCACCCTGGGCGGCCTGGCGGGCGGCGGCCGCTTGTCCCGCGTCAGCGTGTGCGGCATTCGCAGCCCGGTACGCGGCCGAAGCCGCGTTTCCGGCCAGAACCGCGGCCGAGGCGGCGCGCTGCGCGGCACCGACCGCGGCCATGGCTGCGGCGTGCGCTGTGCTCGCCGCCGACACCGCCTGGGCAGAAGCAGACGCGGCGCCCTGTGCGGCATTCGCGGCGCGCGACGCCGCACCGGCTGCGCGACCGGCGTCGCCCCGCGCGGCATCTGCTTCCCGTGCGGCACGCTCGGCCGCTTGCTTCGCCATCGCAGCGGCCTCGACAGCCCGCTCCGACGCCGCTTTCGCGGCGTTGGTTTCGGCCGCAGCCTGCAGCTGTGCTTGCTTCGCGACCTCGGCCAAACCGGCCACGGTCTGGGTCTGCTTATCCCTATCCGCGGCGACGAACTGGTCACGGGTAAGGAACTCGGTAATCGCCGCGTACGACCCGTCGTCGAACGCACGAGCCGCCGCAGCCTTCACTTCCGGGCCACCGGCAGACATGATCTGCGTGGCCCGTACCCGGTCATCGTCTTCGCGAGCAGCGAACTGCCCGTGCCGCAGAAACTCTTCCAACGCCGGATACGAATGCGCGTCGAGCGCCTTCGACGCTGCTTCTCTCACTCCAGGCCCACCTGCGGCAAGCACCCGGGACACCTCGATCTCCGTGTCCGTCTGATAGGGCGCCGCCCACCCGGAAGCGAGAAACGCACGCACCGCCGAAGGTCCGCCGTCGAGAGCCTTGGCCGCGGCATCCTTGATCGCCGGACCCCCGCCGGCCAGCATCCGGGAGACCTGCAGTTCGTCGTCGATCTGCTGTGCGGCGGCCAGATCCTGCCGCAAGAACTCCGCTATGTCCGTATCGGTGCCGACCAACACTCGCCCGGCTCGCTCACGGACCTGTTCCCCGCCGATCAGCCAGGCGTGGACCAGCTTCTCCCGATCCGTGGCCGACGTTCCCCCGGGCACATCGGCGAGGCGAACCGAATCCGCAGCGCCCGCACCGCTCATCCGGTACACCGGTGAATGGGTCTCGGCGGCTTCGGCAGGGATCTGGCATCCCGCGATCGCCGCCACGACGGCAAGCACGGCGGACGCAACCGCCCGGCATCGCACCCCGCGACTCAGGTTTTTTGTGCAGTCTCCCCCGGCGCCCACGCGCCCTCCTTGCCTCTCGCGCTCCTGCCGCGCGCATCCATCCACTCCCCGGTCGGGAGCCGGAACGTCAACGTAGGTCCTGGGAATACCGCGGCCTCAGCACGCGAGAACGATCGGACGCGCAACAACAACACCCGAATCCCAGAGAGTCAAACCAATTAACCCGTCATCGACACAGCCGCGACGGTCGTTACACTCCCCCTCTGTGCTTCGGATCGCATTGCCCGAATCCTCCGGCGAGTGCTAGATTGTCACAGACCGTAACTTTTTGCGTTTTGACGAATCTGATGAGGGCACGGGGGAGCAAGGTGGGGAATACAGTGGTGCGAGAATCGCGTGCACGAGGGGTGAAAGGTGTCGCCGCCTGGGCCGCAGCCGTCACCATGACGGCCGCAATCGCCCTCATCAGCGCAGGTGTCGCACACGGCGGCATCGCCGCCCGCGACGGAGGCCCCAGTGAACCTTCGTCACTGATCGAAGACTACAACTACCCCGACAGGGACGCGATCCTCGCCCACAAGGAGGGTTATTCAGGCAGCCGCATAGAAGTGCAGAGCGATTACCGTTGAGATGGTTTCCGCGAAGGTCTCAATGGGCCGTCGGTAGTCGGCGTGCAGGATCCTCCAGGTTTTGACGTTGGCGATGGTCTGCTCGATGACGTAGCGAATCTTGCTGATCTGGGTGTTGAATTCCTTCTCCCAGTCCAAGAGCTTGCGGTGCTTCGACTTATTGATCGGGGTGAGCATATAATTTCCCACGTATCCTTTGTCGCCCATCCAGTTGTCCGGATTCAGAGCCAGAAGCGCCCCGGATTCCTTCAGGCAGTACGTGTCGTGCCGGCGTCCTTCGATGGGATCGGAGATCCACGCGAGTCGTCCGTCAAGGGTGCAAGCGATCTGTACGTTCATGCCGGTCGTCTTGTGCTTGCCGGAGTACAGCTCCGGGCGATCGGCCCATGACCAGCACGGCAGCAGGGTTCCGTCTACGATGTACTGCGTCTGGTCGTCCAATTCGTCCGCCGTCGGCACGAACTTCCTGAGAACACGTTCTATCAGCGGCGTCATTCCGGTGATCGCACGACTGATTGTCGGTTGAGATACCTCGTACGCTTCCGCCAGTTCGGCCTGAACCCGATTGCATCGCATGTATGTCAGCGCGATCACCGCCGAGTTGAACAGGCCCAGAATCGGTGGCCACCTACGCTGCTCAGCTGTGGTATCCATGTCGACCAACCCGCACAGGTCGGTGATCTGCTCGATGGTAAGTCCAGTGGTATGATACATGTCAGGCGGTCCGTTTTTGTGAGTACTGAGTGTGGAAACCCAATTCTCTCAATAAACGGGCCGCCGTTGATGTTGACACGCCGGAAACGGCAATCTCAGGTGCCGTGAATAAGCCTCAAGCATGTGAAACTCCTCCAGGGAAACGGAAAAATCTTACTCGCCGACTGCGGCGAGAATGTCATCGAAGTCCGCTCACGCGAGATCGGCACAGTCTGCTTTCGCTCCACGGGACCGGATGGCTGGCTGACCGCCGAAATTCCCAGAGTGTACCTCGGCAAAGCCGACTCTCACACGGTCGGCATGCGGCTGACCGACTACGGGAAAACCGAGGACCACACCTTGAAGCCGAGAGAGTACACCCCGTTCGGGGAGGGCGTCGACAACCAGCATGCACCCACCACTCTCGTGGAGATCACTACGAAATCCTGATCACCCGAGACCGGAAACCCCGGATTTCGCAAAACACTCCAGTAAACCGGGATCAGGACGCTCGGAACACCGGAGGGGAGAACGTTCCGCCCGCAAGGCAACCGGAAGCACAATTGCCGAAAATCAACTTTACAGAAATACTCCTGGTATCAGCGAACCATAGAGTTCACCAACGGGAGAATTTTTGCTGTTGTTCACGCGCTTGTGGGGCACCATTTCCCTCGACACCTTCCAGTGCCGAGAAACGACTGTGGCGCGTTGTTCTTCTGGCCGGATGCCGGCCGACTGCGCCTCCGGTGACAACCTCGTCGTCGCGCAGAGCTGTGGGATCAAGGCCGACAACGCCTGCTTCGAAGTGACCGGTACACCAACCTACGCAACCATGCAGATCCCGGAGTCGAAGAGAGTCATGAAGTGAACGCCCACCCGGTATTCTTCCGAAGATCGGCGATCCTTTCCGCCGCCCTGATCACCACCGGCCTGATCACCACCTGCCTTCTCGCCGCAGCCCCCGCGACAGCCCTCAGTGGTGGCACCGAAATACCCCTCAAGACCTACGACTTCATCGCACGGGTCTCCGCCGATGGGCACGGCTGCAGCGGTGTCCTGGCCGGCCCGGAGTGGGTCATCACCGCCGGAACGTGCGTACCTACCGGATCAGGGGCGCCGAGCAGCCCGGTAACGGTCACAGCCGGCGGCAAGACCAGCCAGGTCACCAACCTGATCCCCCGGACGGACCGGGACCTGGTGCTGGCCAAACTGGCCACCCCGATCACGACGGTCACCCCGGTCGCGCTGAGTGCGAAAGCACCGGCCGCGGGCGACACTCTGACTGTCGCCGGATATGGGCGGACCGCGGACACCTGGGTTCCGGACAAGGCTTCCAGCTCGCCGTTCAAAACGGCGTCGGTGACCGATACCGCGCTCTCGCTGACCAACGCCGATGGGCACGACACGTGCAAGGGTGACGCCGGCGGTCCCGCACTCGCGAAAGCCGGGGACGACAAGCTCGAACTGGTCGGCATCAACTCCCGGTCCTGGCAACACGGCTGCCTCACCGTCACCGGAGAGCAGGCGGGCAGCACCGAGGCGCGCACCGACGACATCGTCGGCTGGATCCGTTCCCAGGCACCGGAATTGGCGATCAAGTGCCGGGCGACGGTGCCGATCTTCGCGGTCAGCAACGACCTTCTGCTCTACGGGCACCCCGACCCGGCCAACGGCGGGCCGCTGGGGGCGACGCAGTCCGTGATCGGAAGCGGCGGCTGGTCGGCCTACGTCCGCGTACTCGCCGGGCCGGACGGTCTGCTCTACGGCATCCGCGCGAACGGCGATGTCTACCGCTACCGGTGGACCGGTACGGCCTGGTCCGACGATTCCCGCACGCTCGTCGCGACCGGATGGAACGGGCTCGACAAGGCGAGCAACCACAACCTGATCACCATCGACAGCCGCGGCGACGTCTACCTGATCAACCCCGACGGCACCCTCGTGCGCGGCCGCTACGACACCGCCACCAGGACCTGGGACACCAAGACCGTCGACACCGGCTGGAACGACTACACGCTGATCACTGGAGCGGGTGATGGCGTGCTCTACGGCCGCACCGGCGACGGACGGCTCTACCGCCACGTCTGGGACGAGAAGACCCACCAGTGGACGAAGAAGCTCGTCGGCGACGGCGGCTGGAACGCGTTCACCCGCATCTCGTCCGCGGGCGCAGACGTCCTCTACGCCGTGACCACCAGCGGCGACCTGCGCTGGTACCGGTATCTGCCCTACACCGAAACCTGGGCACCCGGCCCGACCACGGTCGGCAACGGCGGATGGCAGAAGTTCAGCGACGTCGAGGCCGAACGCAACGCCTGCGCCCCGCGCTGACCCGCAGCACCCGGGTGGGGCCCCGGGCGGCAGGCCCCACCCGGACAGCCTTGGGCAAGATCCGCCGCCCGGGGATCACGCCGTCATCATCCCATTCTCTATCTCTCCGAGGAAAAGCTCCTTTCATGACCGCAGTCTCCGACGGCACCCTCAGACGCCCGCGAGGTACCCGCACCACGCAGCGGGTCTGGACCTACCTCGCACTCACCGCCGTCACGCTGATCAACGTGATCTCCCACGCCGACGCCCAGCGCGAGGCGCACACCCGTCTGTTCGGCGACGCACTGAACTACTACCGGATGTCCGAGCAGACCGGCGCCCCGGTCGACAATCCGTTCGCGCTGCGGATGCTCAGCCCCTGGCTCGTGCACCGCGCCCACCTGCTCACCGGGCTCTCCCTCGACACCCTCTGGCTCGCCCTCACCACCGTCACCACGCTCGCCGCGATCCTGGTGTTCTTCGAATTCCTCTGGAACCACCTCGGGCTCCAGCTGTTCACCGCGGCCCTCACCGCGACCGCGCTCGCCTGTACTTTCTGGTACGCGCTCTACCCTCTCTGCAACATCGCACTCGTCGACCCGCTCACCAACCTGCTCACGATGATCGCGCTCTGGCTCGCCCTGCGCGGCCGGCTCGTCCTCTTCACGGCGGTGGTGATCATCGGCTCGGTCAACAAGGAGACCACGCTCCTGCTCGCCCCGCTGTACCCGCTGCTCACCTGGACGCGGCAACGATCACTCCGTGACCGTCAGGTGCTGGCCGGGCTCGCCGCCACGCTCATCGCCGTCGCCGCGTACATCGGCTATCGCATCTGGGCTCAGCATCTCATCGGCGGCGACTACGGATTCGGGACCGGACAGGCCAACGCCGGCATTCTCGACAACGTCCGCTTCGCCCTGGCCGACAGCAAGGGCAACGTCCAGCTCGCCATTTTCGCCACGTTCCACTTCTTCTGGCTCATCTTCGCCTACGGCCTCTACCGCAGCCACCGGCTCCACGGCCTCCGCGACCCGTTGCTGGTCGCCGGGCTCTGGCTGTTCGCCTGCTGCCTCGCCGGGCGATTCCTCGCCACCGACACCAGCCGGGTGTTCGTGATGCTCGCGCCGGTGGTCCTCGCCGTCGTCGCGCTCACTTTCGACCGACACCACAACGACCGGACAAGGCTCTGGATCGGCCTGCTCTTCGCGGTCTACATCGCGATCAACTTCCGCTGGGTGCCCGGCCCGGCGAGCCTCATCCTGGACGCGCTCGCCACCGCCGGCTTCGCCGTCATCGTCCAAACCGGACGGATCACGGCACGCCGAACCCACCGTCGGCCCACGCCGTGATCAGCAGCATCAGCAACAGCGGCCCCCCGCCCAGCACCGCCAGGGCGGCGACGTTCGTCTTCTTGTACTGCACCAGCAAGGCCACGAACTCCCGCAGGAAGGCGCTCGGCACGAAGTAGGAGGCGGTCTTCGCGCCGATCACGTCCAGTTTCAGGCCGAGGCGCCGGGCCAGCACGGCGGTGCGGAACACGTGATAGTTGTTCGTCACCGCCAGCATGCGGCCTTCGAATCCGCGGGCCGCGAGCAGATTCACGCTGTAGCGCAGGTTTTCCTCCGTGGTGGTGGCCTGGTCTTCGAGCACGACGCGGGACGAGGGGACGCCGGCGTCGATCAGGTAGCGGCCCATCGCCGCCGCTTCGGAGGTCAGTTCGTCCGAGCCCTGGCCGCCTGAGACGACCAGCAGGGCGTCCGGGGAGCGCTCGGCGACCTGGACGGCCCGGTCGAGCCGGCTGGCCAGCAGCGGAGGCACCCGGTCACCGAGCAGGCCGGAGCCGAGCACGATCACGGCGCCTGCGCCGGCGCGGCGGTTCATCTGGCTGTAGAGCGCGGAGTACAGCAGCAACCCGCTGAAGACGAAGGCCAGGTAACCGGCGACCAGCAGCGCCGAGACGGCCACGGTGAGCAGCCAGACCTCCTGCTCGAAGAACAGCGAACTCAGCGTCAGCGCGAAGATGCCGAGCATTGCCAGGCCGGCCAGCAGTGACAGCAAGTTCGCCGGACTGCGGCCTTCGCGGATGAGCATCACCACGCCGTTCGCGATCAGTGCCCACGGCAGCAGGAGCGCGGCCAGCGCGGCCAGCAGCATGATCACCAGTACCACTACGGTCTGCACCCAGCCGACACCGCGCAGCAGGCCGATCAGCCACATCCCGGTGAACAGCAGCGCGATGGCGAACCACACCGCGTTCCCCAGCCGCCGTGGTTCACGGATGAAGCGCGCCACGAAAATCAGGACAGTGCACAACGCGAACAACCCGGCGACCATGATCGGGCATTCTGGCGGGTGCCACCGGCGCCCGCTCACTGAGGGTCACGCAGGCGGTCAGAGCGAGGCCGTCAGCCCCCGGGCGCGCAGCACCGAGCGTTCCAGCGGGCGGAACACCAGCAGTTCGATCGCCACTCCCACCAGCAAGATCAGGAAGATCGCCGCGATCACCTTCGGCATCGAGTTGTACGAGGAACCGTCGTTGAGATAGGTACCGAGGCCGACGCCGAGGCTCGGCGAGCGCGCGATCAGCTCGGCGGCCATCAGCGACCGCCAGGAGAACGCCCAGCCCTGCTTCAGCCCGGCGAGGAACCCCGGCAACGCGGCGGGCAGCAGGATGTGCCGGGCGGCGGCCAGCCTGCCCGCGCCCATCACCTTGCCCACCCGCGGCAGGATCGGCGGGATCTGGTCGATCCCGGACACCAGGCCGTTCGCGATCGACGGGACCGAGCCGAGCAGCACCACGAAGTAGATCGCCCCGTCGTTGATGCCGAACCAGATCACCGCGGCGGGCACCCATGCCACCGACGGCAGGCTCTGCAACCCGCTCAGCAACGGCCCGAGCGCGGCCCGCACCGCGCGCACCTTCGCCACCAGGATCCCCAGCGGCGTGCCGATCAGCACCCCGGCGGCGAAGCCCAGAGCGGCACGGTGCACGGAGGTCCAGATGAAACCGAACACCGAACCGTCGGCGACCGTGTTGCGGAACTCGTCCCACACCGCCGACGGTGCGGGCAGCGTGGTCTCCGGCCAGAACGCCGCGGCCCACAGGACCTGCCACAGCACCACGAACAGCACGAGTGCGCCGGCCGGTGGCAGGAATCCCCGCACGAAGCGGCGTCCGAACGAGGGCGGGCGCGGGCCGGCCGGGGTGTCGAGCCGGTCCAGCCCGGCGCCGACCGCCTCGTCGAGGTCCGTGCCCGCCTGCTCAGGCCGCGGCATGGGTAGAGATCACCTCACGCAGATCCGCCGTGATCTCCTCGGCGAGCTGCGCCGCGTCCGACGACTGCACGTCCCGCCACTCGCGCACCACCCGGCCCGGGCGGGAGGACAGCAGCACCACCCGCTGGCCCAGCCGCACCGCCTCACGCACGTCGTGCGTCACGAACAGCACCGACGTACCGGTGCTGCGCCACACCCGCATCAGCTCGCCCTGCAGCACGTCCCGGGTGATCGCGTCCAGCGCGGCGAACGGTTCGTCCATCAGCAGCAAGGATTGTTCGTCGTCGCTGCCGACGCGGTGCGTCGCGGCCAGCGCCCGGGCCAGCGCGACCCGCTGCCGCATCCCACCGGACAGCTCGTGCGGGCGTTTGCTCCCGGCGCCGCCGAGGCGCACCAGTTCGAGCAGCCCGGTCGCCTTCTCCCGGCGCTCGGCGCGGCCGAAACCGGCCAGCCGCAACGGCAATTCGACGTTCCGCGCCGCGGTCAGCCACGGCATCAGCGCGGCTTCCTGGAACATCACCGCCGGCCGCGACGTGCTGAGCGTGATCCGCCCGGCGGACGGCTGATCCAGCCCGGCCACGAGGTTCAGCAGCGTGCTCTTGCCGCACCC
This sequence comes from Amycolatopsis sulphurea, assembly GCF_002564045.1. Lineage (NCBI taxonomy): Bacteria > Bacillati > Actinomycetota > Actinomycetes > Pseudonocardiales > Pseudonocardiaceae > Amycolatopsis > Amycolatopsis sulphurea. Next base: position 800,109 of record NZ_PDJK01000002.1, read on the forward strand.
GGAAGCACCGAGCAGGCAGACGAACTCTCCCGGCGCCACCGTCAGGTCGACGCCGTCGAGCGCCTGCACCGCGTTTCCGCCCGTGCCGAACACCTTCCGCACGCGGTCGAGGTGCACGGCGGCGGAAGTGACGGCGGCGGCGCCGGGGAGGGTGGTGGTCATCGCGAATCGCCTTCCGATCGAGACGTCACTTGGCCAGTTGCGGGGCCGAGACGGCGGGCAGCTGCTGTGCCTTCAGCACGTCGTTCAGTGGGCCGAAATCGGCGAAACCCTTGAGGTCCACCACCGCATCCACGACGCCCGCGGTGACCGAATCCTGGGCCAGCTGCGGGAATTGCGCCCCGATCGGGTCGGTGGTCAGCTCGATGTTCGAGAACGCGCGGTCGAGCACCGCCGGGCTGAGCGTGCTGCCGGACAGTTCCTTGAGCGCGTTGTTCACCACGGTCTTGGCCTCGGCCGGGTTCTGCTTCGCCCAGTCGATCGCCTGCAGCTCGCCCTTCAGCAGCGCGCGCACGGTGTCCGGGTGCTGCTTGAGGAATTCGCTGCGCACCACGACCACGGTGGTCGGGAACCGGCCCTGCGGCCACAGGCTCTTCTCGTCCACGAGCACCTTCGCGCCCGCGTCGAGCACCAGGCGCGACGACCACGGCTCGGGCAGCCATCCGCCGTCCACCTGACCCTTGCGGAACGCGTCGAGCGTCTTCGGGTTTTCGGTGTTGGTCACCTGCACCTGTCCGGTCAGGTGGTGCCCGGCGAGGAACTTCTTCAGCGCGACGTCCTGGGTGTTGGCCAGCTGCGGGGTCGCGAGGTTCTTGCCCTTGAGCCCGTCCACGGAGGTGATGTCCGGCTTGACGACGAGCTGCGCGCCACCGGAGACCGCACCGGCGACCAGCTGGATGGCGCCCTTCGACTGGATGAACCCGTTGATCGCCGGTCCGGAGCCGAGGAAGGCCACGTCGAGTGAGTTGCCGAGCAGTGCGTTGACCTCGGCGGGTCCGGCGTTGAACGTCTGCGTGGTCAGCTTTGTGCCACCCAGGTTCTGGGCGAAGAAGTTCTTCTTGACTCCCACCAGCGCAGGCGTGTGGGTGACGTTCGGGAAGAAGCCGACCCGCACCTCGGCGGCGGCGCCCTGGTTCGCCGTGTCCTCCACGCGGTCGGCCCGCGAACAGCCGGCCACCACGCTGAGCGCGGCGAGTGTGGCGACGAGCAGGCGGGATCTCGGGAACGTGCGCACGGGGGTGCCCTTTCGGAAACGGCTGGTCCCCGGAGGTTCGCACGGTCACCCGGTTGCGTGCACTACTATCCGCATCCCGGGAAGTTGGGTGAGATTGCTTGACAGATCAGCCGTCCGCCTGCTTGCCGGGGGCAGGAGCGGCTGCCCCCGGCCCCGGCCGTGCCTGGTCAGCCCTGCTGGGCGGGCACGAAGTTCGCGTACTCCTCGATCCGGGTGATCAGGCCGTCATCGAAGCGGAAGTACACCGCGGCGTGCACTTCGCCGCGTATGCCGTCCGTGCTGGCCACGTGCACGGTGTGCTGCTGCAGCACTTCGCCGGGCTCGGCGAGCTGGCGGACGATCTCGTACCGCATCAGCTCGATGCTCCCGATCTTGGCCTTCATGCCGTTGATGTTCTCGTCGATCGTCTCGTCGCCCTTGCCGTCGTTGTGCCAGACGGTGGCGGTGCCGGCGCACAGGGCGCGGGCGGCGGACCACTCCTGGTTCTCCAGGTGTCGCAGGTAGCCGGCCGCGGTGGCTTTCAGGTCTTGGCTCACGGTGTGTCGTTCTCCTTCGGTACTCGGGATTACTGGCTGTATTCGGGATCTACCGGCGGGATTACCGGTGGCGGACGAGCGCGCGCTCGCCGGCTTCGATCCGGATCGGCAGGTGGTTGCCGTCCGGGGCGAGGGGGCAGGTGAACACGGGCGGGGCCAGGTGGTGGTGCGAGAGCGTGACCCGGTTGAAGTCGACCGTCAGGGTGGTGCCGGGCGCACCCAGCGGGAGGACCAGCCAGCGGCCGATGTCCGGAGTGGTGTCGCCGTTCGTCAGATCGGTGAAGATCACCTGCGCCTGTCCCGGCACTTCCTCGATCACCGTCAGTACGTATTCGGTGCCGTTCACGGTGATCGCCAGGTCGACCGGTGCGGAAAAGGTTCCGGGGCTGCGGGGCACCGTCAGCCGGGGCACCTCGATGCGGCGTCCTTCCGGAGCTTCGCGGTACTCGCCTTGGAAGACCCAGGCCGGGTCGTACGGGTACCGCTCGATCCCGGTGATCCCGGACCGGACGAGCGCGGCTTCGTCGGTCACGATCAGGCCGTAGCTACCGTCCGCACCGCCGGCGAAACCCGCCTGGCCGCCGGGAAATTCCAGCGGGGTGCCGGACGGGACTTCGGCCGTGCCCGCGACCGCGATGCCGCCGACCTTCACCCCGTCTCCAGCCGCGGCGGACACCATCAAGGCACCCGTTTCGGTAGTGGCCCACTCCCCCGGGATGCCTTCGAAAGTCTGCGGGTCACGACCGGTTACAAAGGCCTTCGCAACGACTTTCACCTTGCCGTTGGGTCCGGCGACCTCTTCCCAACGCGCCTTACGCCACTCCGTGTATTCGGCGGGCGCGGGACGGCGGGCGGCCCAGACCTGGCGTTCGGTGCGGACGCCGAGGTCCGGCCGCCGCAGGAGGCTCCCTGGGCCTTCGGTGTCGAGAAGTTCGTCCAGCGCAGCGAGGTCTTCCGCGGACAGCTGCTCGGCAACGGTGCCGCGCATGCGTTGCAGACTGTTGAGCGCGTAGCGGCCGACCGCTTCGGAACGGGCACCCTTGACGTCGACGGCGATCGTGCGGTCGCCTTCGATGGTGAACCCAGCTGACGTGAGCATCGGACCCCAGTCGGCGCCGCGGTGCGTCAGATGCCCGCCGTGCTGGTGCTCGCCCGCCTGGTGACAACGCTCCTCCAGGCCAGGTCGTGACTCCGGGGCGTCGGCGGGCAGGAATCGCGGGAACCCGGACAGCTCGACGACCACCAGCAGTCCCCCGGGCGCGAGCAGGTCGTGGGCCTGGCGGAGAGCCTGTTCGGGCGCGGCCAGATGATGCAAAGACGCGGATGCCCAGATCATCTGGGGCCGTCCGAGATCCGGCCATCCGGCGTCCAGGTCGGCTTGGACAGTGCGCACGCGGTCGGCGACGCCCTGTTCACGGGCCTTTTCCCGAAGGCGCTGCAGGTGGTCGGCCGAAGCGTCCACGGCGGTCACGTGTGCCTCGGGGAAACGGGCGAGCAGGGCGAAGGTGCCGGCGCCGGTTCCGGCGCCGAGGTCCACGATCCGCCGGGGCGCCGCGTCGACGGGCAGCCAGGCCGTGATCGAGGCGGTGTGGTCCGCGAGGACTTCGGCGTCCAGGTCGAGGAGATCCGCGTGGGAGCCTGGCTGGTGGGTGGCGTGCTGGTGGGCGGCACCTTGGGCGGCGGCGTGGTCGTGGGCGGTGTGCGTCATACGGCCAAGGTAGGAAGATCGTGCGCCTGTGGCACAGCCATTTGCGTATTTGGCAAGACGATGGTCCCGGGCGCTGCCCGACACGCATTTCCCCGCGAGTCAGTCCGGCTGTGGCTCGCCTTTGTGGCCACGGCGGGCGTCGCGGTCGAAGATGCCGAGAATCTCGCACGGTCCCCCGGCGGTGCCGATCGCATGCGGCAGCATGGTCGGGAATTCGGCGGCCTGATTGGTCTCCACACGCAATCGCCGGTTGCCCAGCAACAGCACGGCGACGCCGGAGAGCACGACGAGCCATTCGCGGCCGGGGTGCGCGCGCATCCGCGCCGGGCTGTCCGGCGGCGGGTTCGTCATGCGCTGGCGGATCACGGTCAGGCCCGGATCCGCCTTGATCGGCCACCGCATCACCCCGTGCGCACCGTCGATCATCGGGTTCGAGAGCACGTCCTGGGTGTCCATCTCCACGAGCTGGTCCAGCGACGTGTCCAGGGCACGGGCGAGCGTGACGAGCTGGTCCAGCGCGAGGCGGCGCTGCCCGTTCTCGATCCGGCTGAGCGAGGACGGGCTGAGGTGTGCCCGTTCCGCGAGTTCCTCCAGCGACCAGCCCTGCGCGACCCGCAGAGCGCGGATGCGTTTGCGCACCAGGCTGTCCAGTTCACCGTCGTCTTGCGTCATAGGCAAAAGCTTATGCCCATACCGCAAGTCGAGCTTAGCGTCGGGGCGACGAAAGGAGGCGGCCATGCCCGAGAGGACCGCCGGGAACGAGACGATCGACGCCGTGGTGATCGGCGGGGGTGCCGCGGGCCTCAGCGGTGCGCTGATGCTGGCCCGCTCCCGCCGTTCGGTGGTCGTGATCGACAGCGGCACTCCGCGTAACGCACCGGCCGAAGGCGTGCACGGCCTGCTCGGCCTGGACGGTACGCCGCCGGGCGAACTGCTGCGCCGCGGACGGGACGAAGTGACCGGCTACGGCGGCCGGATCGTGTCCGGCGAAGTGGTCTCCGCCGTCCCTGCGGAGCCGGACGGCGACCCGCGCTTCACGATCACCCTCGCCGACGGCCGGTCTTTCCGGGCGCGCCGGGTCCTGGTCGCCACTGGGGTGCGGGACGCGCTCCCCGACATTCCCGGGCTCGCCGAGCACTGGGGGCACGGCGTGGTGCACTGCCCGTACTGCCACGGCTGGGAGGTGCGGGACGAGCCCATCGGCATCCTGGCCGTCGGGCCGGCGTCGGTGCATCACGCGCTGCTGTTCCGGCAGCTGACCGAGGACCTGGCGTACTTCACCCGCGGCACCGACCTGGACGACGACACCCGCGCCCGGTTCGCCGCCCGCGGCATCGAGGTCGTGGACTCCCCGGTCGAGGAGGTCGAGTCCGGCGCGAACGGCATCACCGGCGTCCGGCTGGCCGACGGGCGGGTGATTCCCCGGCGCGTCCTGGCCGTAGCCACCAAGATGCTGGTCCGCACCGACGGTCTCGACGGCCTCGGCTTGCCGCTTGAGGACTTGCCCGGCGGATGGGGCCGTCGTTTCGTCACCGGCATCGCCGGCACGACCGAGGTGCCCGGCGTGTGGATCGCGGGCAACGCGGCGGACCCGTCCGCCCAGGTCGGCGCCTCCGCCGCGGCCGGCGCCCTGGCCGGCGCGCACCTGAACGCGGACCTCGCGAACGCCGATACGGAGGTCTGTGAAGGGGCCCTTCACGGACTCTGAGTCTGTGAAGGGCCCCTTCACAGACCTGAAACCGGTCCAGTCACCCACACGATCATCACGCCGCATATCTCACGCAGCATCACGAGAGGACCTCATGAACACCAGCCCGCCCTCCACAGCTACCCCGGGAAGTACCGGCGCATCGATTCCCGACGCCCGCCAGCGGAGAATGATCCTGATCGCGGTCTGCATCGCGTTGATGGCCGTCATCGCGTCGGTCTCGGGATTGAACGTCGCGCAGCCGGATCTCGCGGTGGCGTTCGGAGCATCCCAGCGCACCGTGCTCTGGATCATCAACAGCTACACCCTCACCCTGGCCGCGCTCCTGCTGCCGCTGGGCGCGGTCGGCGACCGGTGGGGGCGCAAACGCGTGCTGGCCATCGGGTTGACGCTCTTCGGGCTCGCGAACGTGGCGGCCGGGCTCGCGCCGTCGGCCGGTGTGATGCTGGCCGCGCGAGTGCTCGGCGGGGCCGGAGCGGCGATGATCATGCCCGTCACGCTCGCGGTGATCACTTCGACCTTCCCCGCCGAGGAACGCGGGCGGGCGATCGGGGTCTGGACCGGGGTCGCGGGAGGTGGCGGGATTCTCGGCATGTTCCTGTCCGCGGCGCTGGTCGACGTAGCAAGCTGGCGGTACCTGTTCGTCCTGCCGGTGCTGCTCGTGGTCGTCGCGCTCGTTCTGGCGCAGCGTTCGGTGCCGGACTCCCGGGAGGAAGCCCGGCATTCCTTCGACGTGGTGGGCTCGCTGGCGTCGATAGTCGCCGTCGCGGGGCTGGTCTTCTACCTCCAGGAAGCGCCGGAACAGGGGTGGGGCGCGCTGGTGCCGCTGATCAGCCTGGGCGTGGGACTGGCGGCCGCGGGCTGGTTCGTGCGCTGGGAGCTCCGCCGGCGGGCACCGCTGCTGGACGTCCGGCTGTTCCGCGAACGGGGGCTGACCAGCGGTTCCTTGGGGCTGCTCGCGGTCTTCGGGGTACAGGCGGGGATTTTCGTGGTGCTGTACCCGTTCCTCCAGGCCGTACTCGGCTGGACGGGACTACTGTCCACAGTGGCGTTGATGCCGATGGCGTTGCTGATGATGGCCAGCTCCGGATTGGCCCCGCGCCTGGCCGAACGCATCGGTGCGCGCGCGACCATGGCGACCGGCATTGCGCTCGCCGGCACCGGGCTCGCCCTCATCGCCGCGTTCGTCTCCGTGGACGGCGGTTACCCGGCTCTCCTGCCAGGCATGCTCGCGATGGGGCTGGGCATGGGGTTGTCGATGACTCCGGCCACCGAGGCGATCACCGGCGCGCTGCCGCGGGACCGCCAAGGTGTGGCGTCCGCGCTCAACGACGTGACCCGCGAACTCGGTACGGCGCTGGGCGTCGCGCTGCTGGGCGCGTTGCTTTCCGCCGGCTACCGCAGCGCTATCGACACCAAGCTCTCGGGCGTGCCCGCGAACGTCGCCGACGCCGCTCGCGAAGGAATTTCCAACGCTCTTCAAGCGTCCCACGAGCCGAGTCTGGTGCACGCAGCGCAGGAGTCCTTCATCAGCGGCTGGCAAACCGCGATGTGGGCAGGAGTGGCCATCATGGCCGTGCTGTTCGCCTACATCCTGGCTCGCGGTCCGAAGAAGTAGCCCTACGCGTGGCCGTCGTGGGAATCAGCAGCACGACGGCCACGCAACACGACATAGACCGCGAACGAAACCACGAAACCCGCGTAATAAGCCAGATCCGCGCCATGCAGGGCGGCAGCCACCGGTCCTGTGTAGACAGTCGTGTGCATGAACGGCACCGCGGCGGTGAACCCGGCGCCGAACGCGACCAGCGCGGCCCAGCCGCGGACCGGACGGTTCAGCTCGGCCGGCACCTCGACGCGGCGGCCACCCCGGGTGCGCCGCCGCCAGTCCGGTACCACCACGCCCAGGAACGGCGGGATCCAGTAGCTCACGAACAGCAGCACGTTCTCGAACTTCGCGGACAGATCGCCGCTGTGCATCCAGAGGATCAGGGCGAACGCCAGCACCGTCACCACCACCGCGGACACCGGACGGCGCAGCCGCACCCCGACCGTCTGCAGAGCGAGAGAGCCGCTGTAGTCGTTCATCGCATTGGACGACACCGTGGCCAGCGCGATCACCAGCAGCGCCAGATCACCCGGCAGCCCGCCGCCGGCCAGCCCGGCCACCCCGGCGGCGGTCTGGTCGCCCAACGCGGCGCCGAGCGCGAGCCCGATGCCCTCGCCGAGCAGGTACGAAGCGACGAGGCCGAGCAGCGTGAACCAGAAGACCCCGGCGGGCCGGGTCGACGAAGGCAGGTAACGGCTGAAGTCGGCCGCGTAGGGTGCCCAGGAGATCGCCAGGCTGAGCGTGATCGTCGAGAACAGCACGACCCCGCCCGCGAGGTCGCCGCCCGTCGCGGAATCGGTGAACGTGATCGGGTGATCCAGCACCACTTTCACGGCCAGCGCGACGAAAGCGGCCACGAGCACCACGCTCATCACCGCCTGGACCCGGTGGATCACGGCGTAGCCGAACACCCCGAGCAGGCACTGCAGCACCAGCACGATCACCATCGCGGCCCAGAACGGCAGCCCGGTGAGTTCGGCCAGCGCCTCCCCGCCGAACAACCCGACCAGCGCGTCCCACGCGATCGAGCCGAGCCACTGCACCAGCCCGGGCAGCACCACACCCCGGCCGAACGGCAACCGCGCGAGCGGCAGCTGCCCGGTACCGGTGTGCGGCCCCCAGGTGGACAGCCAGGCGACCGGCAGCGAGCCAAGCAGGGTGCCGATCACCGCGACGACGAACCCGGTGGTGAAACCGAGCCCGAGGCTGCCCCCGAGCGTCCCGGTGAACACCGCGGTCATGGTGAGGTTCGGCGCGAACCACACCCCGGCGAGCCGCCACGGCCTGCCGAACCGGTTCGCCTCCGGCACCGGCGCGATCCCCCGCGCCTCGATCGCGAGATCCCCGGTTCCCGACGGCATCCGTCCCCCGAAGACGTCCGCGTCGATCCCGCTCATCGCATTGCCCCTTACTCCCGGCTGTCCGGCGAGTGTCGTCCGCGGGTGGGCGCTGCGCCAGGCCCGTGTGGCCTTCCCGACTCCGCCGACCGGCCCCGAGACGAGTCCCAGCCCGTGCCACGCCAGCCGGGTGGAGACCGCACGTACCCTTGCGGCTCAGGAGGTTCGCCGTGTCCACACCGGACGTCCGGCGTCCCTTTCGGGCGGTTCAACGGCCGGGATGGCGGCGTGCGCGAGTGCGCCCGGACAGCAACCGGCCCCTTCCCAGACAGGAACCAGGAAAGGGGCCGGAGTTCAGACGAGCAGCAGGAACGGGAGACCGCTCGGCGAGCCGAGGCCGGTCACGTCGTCATAGCCGTTCGTCGTGTGGATCGTCAGGTTCGGGTAGTCCAGCACCCGCGCCGACGTGAGCAGGCCCGCGGAGGCGTCCACCCCGTTGACGAAGTCCACCCGCTGCACCGCGCCGTCCACGTGCTGCACGTCGTTGATCGCCGACGTGCGTGAGGTCAGCTGGTAGAGCACCGGGTTGATGAACCCGTGGTGGACGTGGTCGAGGCTGTCGGCCACCGCCATCACCCCGGCGAACACCGGCGACGCGAGGCTGGTGCCGCCGATCCGGTACTGGTCGTAGTACGCGCCGTCCGGGAAGGTCTGGGTCTGGCCCACCAGGAACCCCGTGTTCGGGTCGGCGATCGCGGAGATGTCCGGGACCACGCGGCCCTTCGCGCCACCGGTCTGGTTCTTTGTGGACAGTGCGTCCGGCACGATGCCCTTCTGGTAGAAGGGCTGGCCGAACAGCTTGCTGGTGCCACCGCCCGCGCCACCGTTGAAGGCGCCGGGGAAGCCCGGGGTGTAGACGCCCTTGGTGAGCGTGGACTTGCCGGTCTCCCAGCCGGTTTCGAACAGCCGCCGGCCGTCCTTGCCGACCGCGAGCGAGGTGCCGCCGACCGCGGTCACCCACGGCGCGGAGGCGGAGAAGTCGGGCGAGGGCGAGCCCAGCCGGGCGACCTCATCGCCGTTGTCGCCGGAGGAGAAGTACACGCCGATGCCTTCGAGCACGGCCTGCAGTGAGATCTGGTTGAACGCCTTCACCTCGTCCGCCGGGATGTCCTCGCCGGTGTCACCGTAGGAGTTCGAGATGATGTCCGCCTTGTGCCCGGCGACCACGTAGTTCAGCGCGGTGTCCAGGGACAGGTCCTGGCAGTCCGCGCCGCCGACGTAGAGGATGTGCGCTCCGGGCGCGAGCCCGTGCGCGGCCTCGACGTCCAGCGTCTCCTCGCCGTACCAGCCGGAGGCGTCGCACTGGTCCGGCGCTTCCTGGCCCGGAGTCGGCGGGAAGATGTGCTGCTTGAACTGCGCCTTGGTCAGCGGGTGCGCCGGGTCGTTGCGCCGGGCGTACTCGGACGCGTCGGCGTAGATGGTCGGCGAGGCGAACGCGTCGACGATCGCGATCGTGGTGCCCTTGCCGTCCGCGCCGAGCCTCGCCGCCTGGTCCAGACCATAGGCCGAGCGCAGCTGCGCGGGCATGTATCCGCACGGCGCGTAGGGCAGCTGCTTGCCTTGGTAGGCCGGGTCCGTGGTGTCGGTCTTCTCGCCGTAGTACGCGCTGCACGGGCCGGAGTTGCGGAACCCCTTCGACGGCGGCGCGGTGGACGGGCCAGCCGCTTGCTGGGTGACCGCCGCGTCGGGATTGGTCAAGCCGTCGGTGTGATCGGGCTTGAACAGCCTGGTGGCCTGGTCCACGCCGATCACGCCGAGCACCGCGCCGGACAGCGAGGCGGGCACGGACAGGTTCTTGTCCGCGGCCCGAAGCGTCTGCCCCTTCACCGAATACTTGCCGAGCTTGACCGCGAACGCGCGCTGCACCTGGTCGGCGGAGCCCGATGCGGTCACGTAAGCCCGGTTGTCCGGCACCACACCGAGGTGGAATCCGGCGCTGGAGAGCCAATTCCGCACCGCGGAGACCGTCTGGTCCGACGCGGCGAACCTGTCGCGCACCTGGTCCGGGCTGAGATACCGGCGGAAAGCCGGACTGTGCGGATCGGACACGGCCTGCGCCGCGGATTCCGCGCCGGACTGGTCGCGCAGATTCAGGTAGACCCGGAAGTCCACAGTGGACGACGGTGGGGTGTCGGCGACCTTGGCCGCCGGATCGGCCCACTGCGGGTGCGATTGCGGAATGTCCGCCCGGCCCTGGGCCGAGGCCATCGCGGGCGTCGCGGTCAGGGCACCCGCCACCGCGAGCGACAGGAACACGATGAGACTTCTTCGCACGGCCAACTCCCCTCGTGAAGTGCGGCCGGGCTCCCCCGGTCGCCCGCCCGAGACTAGGTCGGCACCCGGCCCCACGGACCACGTCTCCTCCTCCGGTGCGGAACCGTTATCTGTCCCGGCGTGATTTCCGCACCGGGAATCCTATTCATCCGAAATTTCCTGGGGGAATTGTGGGGATCTCGGCGATAAATACGGATTCCAACTTCAGTCGGATGGCCCAGACCACCCGGGGGCAAGGCAATGTTGGTCGAGGACCCGTGATCAGCAGAGAGCCGTGGCGGCCGCGTCATCATCGACGGCGCCTGCCCTCTTCGTCGATTGCGCCCGGCAGCGGGCGATGCGGAGGTGTTCGAGATACGCGACCACCTCGTGGTGTGCGCCAGCCCTGTCTCGGGTCTGTGAAGGGGCCCTTCACAGACTCAGAGTCTGTGAAGGGCCCCTTCACAGACCTCCACGGACCTTCACAGACCTCCGCCGTCTGCGCATGGCCCCTCACACCGACTTTGCCGATACCCTGCCCAGACGACCCCCTCACCCCACCCGAACGATCACCGCGTTCACTCATTCCGGTGACGACGACAGCGGGGGATATGCCGACGAGAACCGGGCCGGTCGCCGCAACGGCGACGTGGCGAACCGAGGGGGGTCCGCCGGACGTGCGGGGGGCGAATCCGGGATTCCGGCCGGTTCCGGGGCGACGATCACTCCGTGATCCGACACGGAATACTGGCGATTCTGCTGGGCATGACGGCCGTGGTGCCGCACTCCGCCGGGGACAGCTGGCCGGTCGATTTGTCCACGGTGGACGGTGACGATTTCGGCGTTTCCTATGCAGGCGCACTGAGAGCGGACGGCGAGGCGGGGGAAAGACCGGGGGTGCAGGTGAGCACCGAACATCGGCTCTCCTCCCCCGCGGACCGGGTGCGCGCCCGGGTCGACGCGGACCGGCCCGCCGGGGTCGAGGTGGACGTGCGCGGGCGGATCGGCGAAGGCTGGACGGAATGGCTGCCGGCCGGAGAGCTGTTCCCACAAGCGGTACAGGTGGTGCAGGCCCGGATCTCGGTGTCCGGCCCGGCTGCGGTCCGCGCGGTCACGCTGTCCGCCGATCGGGTCGCTCGGGTGGAGTCCCCGCCCGGCGCGGCCGCGCTGGGTTACCGGATCTTCGCGACCAGAGAGGGGCTCGTCGGCGGCACCACGTCGAACGGGCACAAGATCGTCGAGCGTGACCACTTCGTCTCGTTCCCTTCGACGAAGTCGGTGTCGCCCAAGGGAACCGGGAACTACACCGCCCGGGTCTGCCTGACCGACGGCACTCGCTGCGAGTACGCGCCGGTGTGGGAGGTCGGACCATGGAACACGCACGACGACTACTGGAACCCGGCGGGCTCCCGCGCGCAGTTCCCGGAGCTGCCCCAAGGCGTGCCGGAGGCGCAGGCGGCCTACAACGACGGATTCAACGGCGGCAAGGACTCCCGCGGCCGCACGGTGCGCAACCCGGCCGGGGTCGACCTGGCCGACGGCACCTTCTGGGACGGGCTCGGGCTCACCGGCAACAGCTATGTCGACATAACCTACCTGTGGACCGGCGCCGCGACCGCGACCGGAATCGTGAGTACCACGGGCGCCCCGCTGAACCTCCGCCCGAACCCCGCCACGTCCGCGGCGGCGATCGGCTACGCGGCGAACTACGCGCAAATACCGATCGAGTGCTCCGTCTCCGGTCAGTCCGTCTCCGGCACGTACGGCACCAGCGCGGTCTGGGATCGGATCGGCCCCGGGCATTATCTGGCCGAGGCATATGTCCGCATCACCGGCGTGGTGCCATCATGTGACGGGCTTGCCCGGGACCAGACGGGCGGGTGAGCAACCGGTCAGCAGTGCTCCTGCGTGCGGCAAGCCCTCGGCACTCCAGCAAGCGGTCAGCAGCACCCCAGCGAGCGGCAGACCCTCGGGTCAGCAGTGCTCCAGCGCGCGGCAAGCCCTCGACACTCCAGCAAGCGGTCAGCAGCACCCCAGCGAGCGGCAGACCCTCGGGTCAGCAGTGCTCCAGCGCGCGGCAAGCCCTCCACGCTCAGCAAGCGATCAGCAGCACCCCAGCGCGCAGCAGACCCCCGGCGCTCCAGCAAGCGGCAGGCCGTCGGCGCTCCTGCTTGCGCACGAAGACACGACGCCGGCGGTGCTCGACTTCACCATGTTCGCCCACACGCTGGCCCGCGCGACCCTCACAGCCGTTTACGAGAACAAGGGCTGAGCGCACCTCGCTGCGGCCTCCGGCTGTGAAGGGTCCCTTCACGGTCTCAGCGTCCAGGGTCCCGGCAAAGTTGGGTCGAGGCCCCGTGATCAGCAGAGAGTGCCCTGGCTGCCGCGTCATCATCGACGACACCTGCCCTCTTCGTCGATCACGCCCGGCAGCAGGCGAACCGGAGGTGTTCGAGACACGCGACCACCTCGCACTGTGCGCCAGACCTGTCCCGAAGTCGGTGTGAGGGGCCCTTCACAGACTCAGAGTCCGTGAAGGGCCCCTTCACGGACCTTCACGAACCTCCGCGGTCTGCGCAGGGCCCCTCACACCGACTTTGCTGACACCCTGGACTCTGATTCCGTGAAGGGGCCCTTCACAGACTTCAGCGCGGCTTCAGCAGGTAGTCCACGACCGGGCGCAGAATCTGCAGCCTCCGATGGAGACCCAGCCCGTGCCCCTGGCGGGGCGCGGCGGCGGTCGCTGTGGCCACCAGCGACCGTTCGGCCCCGAGCATTCCCCGCATCACAAACCTTGCCTTCACCTCGGGGGTTGTCCCAGTCGGCGCTGGTGCGGACAGGTAAGCGGGCCAAGCCGGAGCGCCCCTTCCGGCCAAGCCGGAAGGGGCACCCGCGGTCAGTGGTGGTGCACAACGGCGTGGCCCAGGCCGCGGCCGATCATCCACCTGTTCACCGGCACCGTGAGCACGAAGGCGACGGCTAGGGAGATCGCCAGCGAGAGCCAGAACAGCCCGCTGGCGAGCCCCGCGTCCATCGCCCCCGGGATGGCCACGACGACGGTGTTGTCGACGACCTCCATCACCGCGATGGACACCGTGTCCGCGGCGAGCGCGACCTTGAAGGCGGCCGAGACACCGAGGCCGGTCTTGAGCACCCCGCGCATGGTGAGCGCGTAACCGAAGACGAACGCGAGCGCGATCGAGAGCACCACCGTGGCCGCGTTGTGCAGCCCGAACGCGGTGCCGAGGACCATGCCCAGCACTTCGCCGATCGCACAGCCGGTGAGGCAGTGCAGCGTCGCTTGGACAGCGGTGGCCCAGGATGCGCCGTGGCGAGTTTCGTTCATCGGCTCACCATACCCCCTCGGGGTATATAGATCAGCCCTGCAGGCCGCGCATCGTGGTGATTTCCGCCTCCTGGGCGTCGGCGATCCGCCGTGCCATCGCCTTCGCCCCGGCGTCCTGGCCCTGCGCCAGCTCGGTCCGGGCCATCTCGACCGCGCCGGTGTGGTGCTCGATCATCAGGCGGAGCCACTCACGGTCGTAGGCGGCGTCCTTCAGCCGATCGAGACCGCCGGTGTCGACCATTCCGGGCATGGCACCCTGCCCCATGGAACCGTGGTCCATCGGTTCCGCGCCCCAGTCCCGGAGCCACTGGGCGAGCTGGTCGATTTCCGGCTGCTGGGCCTGCTCGATCCGCTGCGCCAGCTCGCGGACCTTCGGATTCCCGGTGTGCCGCGGAACGCCCGAGGACATTTCCACCGCCTGCCGGTGATGCGGGATCATGCCCTGGGCGAACGTGACGTCGGCGGCGTTGTGGCTTTCCTGCGCACCGCTCGAACACGAGACGAGCACGGCGGCGAATGCGGGAAGCACAAAGCCCGCGAAGATTGTGCGATTCATCGAATTTCCTTCACTGAGTAGTGCGAATGATTCGGAAATGGACGGATTCCCCGTTCCGATCAGATCCGCAGTACGCAGTGGGCGGCGAGCACTTCCCGACCGGCTCGCCACGGCGGGGCGCGAGCACCCGATCGCCCGCGGCCCGTTCCCGACGGCTGCGCCGCCGCTTCCCCGCCTCGGCGCACGAGGAACAGGGCCAGCAGCAGGCCGGCCGCCCCGAGCAGCACAGCCACGCACAGGTGCAGCATCGAATACACGCCGACGGGATCAGCGCCGACCCCGTATGACATCTCGTGACCGGACGACTCGTGGCCGGACGACATCACGTGCCCGGTCATCGTGACGTCCGCATGGCCGGCCCCGCCCGCAGCCCCGTGCGGCGCCGGGAGGTGGTGCATGGCCAGCACTCCGAGCACCAGCACCACGAACGCCAGCCGCCGGATCAGCGGTGACTGGCGCGACGGGGTGCCCACCGGCTGACTGTAGCGCGATACCCCGTATGGGTACATGACAGGCGCCCACCAGAGCTGCCCCGGCCGGGTGATTGAACTCGCTTTCGTAACCCTTTGCGCACACCCGGTTGACCACCGTGAGCGGCGGCCCTTACCTTCAGCTGCCGGAAACAGGGACCCGAGGAACGGTGGGAATGCGAGGGCGGACGAAAACGCTCGTGTGCGGCGCGGCCGCCCTGCTGGGCGTAATGGTGGCTCTCGGCGGCTGTTCGGGAGATCCGGCCTCGGGCAGGACCCGGGTGGTGTTCGTGCCGAAAGTCGGCGGAATCGCCTACTTCGACGCGATGAACGCAGGCGGCATGCAGGCCGCCCGCGAGTACGACCTGGAGTGGTCCACCCGCGCGCCCGCCACGGTGGCCCCGGCCGCGCAGATCGCGATCCTGCGGGACCTGATCAACGAGCATGTCGATGCCATCGCCGTCGCGCCCAATGACCCGGCCTCGCTCGCCCCGGTCATCGCGGACGCCCGCGCGGAGGGCATCCACGTCCTCACCACCGACACCGACGCGCCCACGTCCAAGCGCGAGGTGTTCGTCAACCAGGCGACGCCCCAGGGCATCGGCACCGCCATGGTCGACGCGCTGATGGCCAAGACCGGCGAGGCAGGCGAGTTCGCCATCGTCTCGTGTGGGCCGAGCGCGGCGAACCTCAACAACTGGATCGACCACGAGACCGCGTACGCCGCACAACGCTATCCGAAGGCTCGCCTGGTCGAGACTGTGTACGCCGGCGAGGACGTCACTACCGCTACGAAGCTGGCGAAGCAGATCCTCGACCGGCATCCACACCTGACCGGAATGATCGGCCAGTGCACCACGTCCGCTCCGGCCGTTGCACAGGCCGTACGTGATCAGCAGAAGATCGGCCGCGTGTACACCGTCAGCACGGGTACGCCGCAGATGATGAAGCCGTACCTGCTCGACGGTTCGTGTTCCAAGACGGTGCTGTGGAACGTCGAGTCGCTCGGCTACCTCACCGCCTGGACCGCGAAGCGGCTCACCGACGGAACAGAGCTACGGCCCAGCAACGACGTGAGCCCGGAGCTGCCCGGCGTGAAGTACGACGCGCGCGATCACACGATCCTGCTCGGCGATCCCCTGCTGATCACTCAGGACAACGTGGACCAGTACAAGTACTGACCCGGCTTCAGCGCACGTCGACGGTCACTGTCGCCGTCTTGGTGCGCGCGGGCAGCTTCGTCGTGTCGACCCGCAGGTACTCGCCGTCGTCCTGTTTGCCGTTCGGCAGGGTCTTGGCGTGCAGCGTGTACGGAGCCGCCGCGTTGGCCACGCCGTCGATGCCGAAGTCGTTGTCGTTGCTGATCACCAGCGTACGTCCGCCGTCGGTGGTGGCGACACCCTCCACCTTGTCATGGCCGAAGAAGCCGCCGCTCGGATCCAGCTCGGTCACCAGTGCGCCGAGGTCGAGGGACAGCTTCTTCGCAGACGGCTTCACGCCCACCTTTGCGAGGTCCTTCATTGCTTCGTCCGTGGTGTCCTTACCCACGTACGCCTCAATGCTCTTCCCACCGTCGACGGACATCCCCTTCACGTCGGTCGCGCCGCGCAGGTCGATCTCGTACAGCTTCTTGTACGCACCCGGCTGGACCTTGCCGTCACGCTCGTCCACCAGGAACCGCGTCGGCGACAGCGCCGTGATCTCACTGACCGCGGTACCGGTGTCGGCCGGGTTGTCGAGCAGGTACAGATACTCGTGCGTGGCACGGGTTTTCAGGTCCACGGTGACGATCCGGAGCGTGGTCACGTTGCCGGGCTTCTTCGTGAGATCCGGCTGCTGCAGGGCCGACTGCATGATGCCGACCAGCGTACGGCCGTCCGGGGTGATGGTCAGCCCTTCCATTCCCTTGTTCGGCACGCGGTTCTTCAGCTCCGCGGGCAGCGAACCGTCGTAGGGCGAGAGCCGCTCGATCGCCCGGCCGTCCGCGCGGAAGTGCGTGATGAACGGGCCGTACTCGTCGGAAACCCAGAACGTTCCGTCCTGCAGCGCGACCAGCCCTTCCGGGTCGTAGCCGTTCGGCGAGGCGGGCAGCGGCTTGCCGTCGAGGTCGACGATCTTCTCCCCGGTGCTCGCGACGGTGTTGACCTGCCCGTTGTAGGGCGAGCCGTCCGCGGCGCGCAGCGGGATCCGCTTCTCCAGCACCGCTTTGCCGTTGACGAGCCGGAATTTGCCGATGGCCGGGTCGAACGACGGGATCGGTTCGACCTTGCCGCCGTCCGGCGCGTCCACGTTCGGGCCACGGTCGGTGAGGCCGTAGACCTCGTCGCGGGAACCCGGCACCGAGGTGACCGCGGAACCGTAGGCGCCGCCGGCGATCGGCACACCGCCAATCGTCGCCAGCGGCGGCAGCGCGGTCGGGTAGAGGCTGACCGCGTCGGACACCGTGTACGTGAACGAATCCCGCCCGGTGAACCCGGCGGCCGGGGTGTAGTGGAACGAGCCGTCGGCGCCGACAGTCACCGTGCCGTGCGCGGCCGCAGTGTGCCGGACCACTGCGCCGGCACCGTGCGTACGCAGCAGGTCGCCCTGCAGCACCTGCCCGGACCGCACCCGGTAGGCGGCATCGTGGGTGTGCGGCCCGGAAGGCCCTCCGCCGTGCGCCTCGGCCGTCCCGCCGGCCGCCAAGGGCAGCACCAGGATCCCGGCGGCCACGCCGATTCTCACGCGCTTCATCCGTTTACTCCTCCTCCGGCACCGTCCGGCGCCGGAGGAAGTCTTGATGCCCGAGTTGGACAACGGCCGTCTTCAAGACGACACCCGCGTTAACGAGCACGGCGTATCCGCGCGGCCACCGCCCCGGAACCGACCACGAGCAGGATCACGGCCAGCCCCCAGCGGCGCTGTTTCTGGATCCGCTTGCGCTTGGCCAAAGCCTTGTTCTGCACCTTCTTGGGGATCGGCTTCGCCTTGCCCGAAGGCGGCTGGTGCGGCGGTGAAACGGCAAGCGACGCCGACGGTGGCTCCGGTGCCGGCGACGGGGGTACCGGCGACGGCAGGGGTTGTAACGGTGGCGGGGCGGCCAGCACAGGCGGAACGGCCGGGGCTTCCGGCGCTTCCCCCTCTTCCGGCGGGCTTGGCGGCGGTGCCGGGGCCGGGGAGGCGGGTGGGGTCGCTGGGGTGGAAGGGATCGGTGTCGTCGGCGGGACGAGCGTATGTGGCGGAGTGGGTGTCGGGGTCGGCGTGGGGGACAGGGTAGGTGTGCTCGGCGGCGTCGGCGTAGGTGCCGGGGTAGGCGTAGGTGCGGGCGTAGGTGCGGGCGTCGGGGTAGGTGTGGGCGTCGGCGTGGGGGCCGGAGTAGGTGTGGGCGTGGGAGTAGGTGTGGGCCTGGGAGTTGGTGTGGGCGTCGGAGTCGGGGTAGGCGGCGCGGACGGCGTGAGGCAGCCCGCCCCGTCCGAACTCATCAGCGCCGGTCCGGTGCTGACCTCCACCGGCTGCCCGCCGGGCGGCAGCCGGTAGGTCACGCTGCGGTGGCCGATCCGGTTCGCGGTCGCGTACAGCTCGTTGTCCGGCCCGAACACCACCGAGCCGTACGCCGAGGCCGCCGGGAACCGCGCGCCGGGCACCGGGCGTACCTGCCCGGTCGCCGGATTCACGGTGACCACCGTCGCGAGACCCGGGTAGGGAACCGAGACGCCGTACAGCAATCCGTCGGACGGGTTGTACGCCAGATCGTCCACTCCGGACGCCAGCAGCCACGGGTGCAGCAGCCGGGGCGGAGCGGCCGTGAGGTAGCCGGGGCTGCCCGGGTCGACGTCCACTGTGTACAGACTGGTCTCCCTCAGCACGTACCACGAGTTCCCGGACATCGCCCCGGCGACCGCACCGGTGACCCAGCTCCAGGTGCCGTGGTGCCCGTCGCGGCCCACCGGGCCGAGGTCGCGCACCCGCCCTTCGTCGTCGACCAGCACCGCGTGCGAGCCGTCCCGGAACGGGCCTTCGGCCACCCCGTAGGTCACCTCCTGCCGGGCGTGATAAGCGATCGCGTTGAGTTCGTGGCGGCTGGTGCCCAGCGGCTGCCGGGCGCCCGAGGGCAGGGTCAGCCGCACGATCGAAGAGGAGTGCCCGTCCGTGCTCTCCACCTGCAGCACCGGGCAGCTCGCGGGCGCCGCGGCAGCGCTGCGCCCGGGCGGGCCGAGCAGCCCGGTGGCCACGAGCAGCCCCGAGACGGCGGCCGAGACGGCCACCACGCTGAGGTACCGGCGCACGGCTCAGCCGAGCCGGGTGACCGCGGCGGTGAACGCGTCCGGGTGCACGCTCGATCCGCCGGAGAACGGGTTCTGCAGCTGCAGGATCGCGTACAGCAGCAACGCGATGGTGCCGGCCAGGGTGGACACGATCACCAGGTGCGCGGCCATCCGCGTGCCGCCGAACAGGTTGGGCAGCAACATGAAGATGATGCCGCCGAGGATCAGCGCGAACCACATCACCGCGCCCACGCCCTGTTCCTCGGCACCGTTGAGCCGGTCCTGCCGGGACTGGTAGGTCTGCCAGAGCTGGTCGGTCGCCTCGTTCTTGCGGTCGGTCTCCCAGTCGTCGGAGGCGGACGCGGCGGCGACCACGCGGCGCATCTGGTCGAGCTGGGACCAGCCGGTGGCCGGGATCGGACTGTCGGCGGCCAGCTGCGGCCATTCCTGCTGTGCCACGGTGTTCACGTACGCGGTGGCGAGCGCGCGCACCTGCTCGCCGGTGTCGCCCGGCAGCGCCTCGGCGGCCCAGGTGGCCGCGACGAGGCTGTCCGCCTCGGTGTAGGAGTCTTCCCGCGCGCTCGACACCCCGTCGAACAGCGAGATCAGCACGAAGGCGACCAGTACCGCGTACAGCCCGCCGACAATGGTGAACACCTGACCGGCCGCGTCATTGTTGTCGCGCCGTCCTTCGTCCCAGCCGAAGCGCCGAACCAGGTAACCGATCACCGCGGCCACCACGGCCGCGCCGATCACCCAGAACACACCGGTCAGGTAGACGTTCATCCGTGTCCTTTCGATGAACCAGGGGAGAAATCGATCCGCGAGCCCGTGTTCCACGGCCGCGGCGGACGTGACGCTAGCCAGCCGATTGCCGACCGGACAACAGGCGGAGCGACGATTCAGCCGGGTGGCCGCGCGGGCCCCGCCGCGGTTCGCCGGTTTGGAGCAGTGCGACCCGCCGGAACCTACTGAAACCGTTACCCTCTAGCGAAAATCGCTCGTTTTCCAGCCACCGGAGAACCGGGGCGGGTTACGCCCGCCGACACACGGTGACCCGGACGGGCGGCCCGGCCATCGGCGGGCGCGGCGGATGTCCGGTAATCAGGCCCCGGCGGGCCGGCATCCGGCCCCGGCACCCGATCGTGTGATTGTCGGGCCCGGCCGTCTTGCTATGTTGATTCGCGGCGCCGCTGCCGTATCGCATTCCGCGAACCTCGACCTATCAATTTATCGACAGCAAATTCAGGTCCGCGCGCCGGACAATTCGACGTTAGGTGGTTTTCCCTGTGACCGTCACGGACCCCGTAGACACCGCTGGTTCCGGAAATGCCCAGAATGCCGAACAACCGCAGCTGAGTCTCGGCCGGGCCGCGGCCCGCACCATCGCGACCACGACCAAGTCCGTTCCGCAGATGCAGGGGATCTCCTCGCGCTGGCTGCTGCGGGCGCTGCCCTGGGTCGAAGTCTCCGGCGGTGCGTACCGGGTCAACCGCCGGCTCAGCTACTCCGTCGGCGACGGCCGGGTCACCTTCGTCACCACCGGCGATCAGGTCCGGGTGATCCCGCCGGAGCTGGGCGAGCTGGCCCCGCTGCGCGGGTACGAGGACGAGGAGGTGCTGGGCGAGCTGGCCGGCCGGTTCGTGCAGCACGAGTACCAGCCGGGCGACGCGCTGGTCGAGTTCGGGCACCAGGCCGACCAGGTCTACCTGATCGCGCACGGCAAGATCAGCAAGGCCGGCCCCGGTGCCTACGGGGACCACACCGTGCTCGGCACCCTCGCCGACGGCGACTACTTCGGCGAGGGCGTGCTGACCAGCGCGGACGGCATCTGGGAGTACACCGCGCGGGCGATCACCGCGTGCACCGTGCTCGCCCTGCCGCGCAGCGAGCTCCAGGGTGTGCTGGACCGGTCCGAGACGTTGCGCGCGCACCTGGAGAGCCACGTCGCCAACGGCGAACTCGACTCCAACGACCACGGTGAAGCGGCCATCGACGTCGCCTCCGGCCACGACGGCGAACCGCAGCTGCCGGGCACGTTCGTGGACTACGACGCCTCACCGCGCGAGTACGAGCTGAGCGTGGCGCAGACCGTGCTGCGCGTGCACAGCCGGGTCGCGGACCTCTACAACCAGCCGATGAACCAGATCGAGCAGCAGCTGCGGCTCACCATCGAGGCGCTGCGCGAGCGCCAGGAGCACGAGCTGGTCAACAACACCGACTTCGGCCTGCTGCACAACGCCGACTTCGCGCAGCGGGTGTCCACCCGCGCCGGCGCGCCCGGCCCGGACGACTTCGACGAGCTGCTTTCGCTGGTGTGGAAGGACCCCGGGTTCTTCCTGGCACACCCGAAGACGATCGCCGCGTTCGGCCGCGAGTGCAACCACCGCGGCGTGTACCCGGACTCGGTGGACCTCGGCGGGCACCAGGTGCCGGCCTGGCGGGGCGTGCCGATCCTGCCGTGCAACAAGATCCCGATCACCGGGACCCGGACCAGCTCGGTCCTGCTGATGCGGACCGGGGAACAGGACCAGGGCGTGGTCGGGCTGCACCAGACCGGGCTGCCCGACGAGTACCAGCCGGGCCTGAACGTGCGGTTCATGGGGATCAGCGAGCAGGCGATCATGTCCTACCTGGTGAGCGCGTACTACTCGGCCGCGGTGCTGGTGCCGGACGCGCTGGCGGTGCTGGAGAACGCCGAGATCGGCCGCGTGGACTGACATGCCCGGACCGGCCACTCCCCCGCGCCCGCCGGAGGCGGCACCGCCGAAGCCCCCGGTTCTGTCCCCTTCGGTGTCCGGCCCGACCGGGCTGGGCACCACCGCCGCGCGCATTCCGCCGCGGCCCACCGGTGCCGAGAAACGAGGAACCGCATGACCGCTCTGCAGGAGCCGGCCTTGGCGCTGTCCACCCGGGCCGCGCGCACGCTGACCACCACCACGAAAACGCTGCCGCAGATGCGGTCGATCACCCCGCGGTGGCTGCTCTCGCAGCTGCCGTGGGTGGAGGTGTCCGCCGGTTCGTACCGGGTCAACCGGCGGCTCACCTACACCGTCGGCGACGGCCGGATCACCTTCTACAGCACCGGGGCCCGGGTACAGGTGATCCCCGCGGAGCTGGCCGAGCTGCCGCTGCTGCGCGGATTCGCCGACGCGGACGCGTTGTCCACGCTGGCCGGAGCGTTCGAACAGCGGGAGTACGCGGCCGGGGACACCATCGCCGAGGCGGGCACGCCGTTGGACACCGTGGTGCTGATCGCGTCCGGCAAGGTGCGCCGGAGCACCCCCGGCGAGTACGGGGAAGAGGCGAACCTCGACCTCCTCTCCGGCGGCGACCACTTCGGCGACGAGCTGCTCGGCAGCAGCGAGCAGACCTGGAAGCACACCGCCCGCGCCACCACCCGGTGCGTGGTGCTGGTCCTGCCCGCCACGACGTACGCGGTGCTGAACGGCCGCATCCAAAGCCTGCGCGAGCACGTCAATGCGCTGCTCGCCGAGCCGTCCCGCCCACACAACAAAGCGGGCGAGGCGAGCATCGACCTGACCGCCGGGCACGACGGTGAGCCGCTGCTGCCCGGCACCTTCGTGGACTACGACCCGGCGCCGCGGGAGTACGACCTCGCGGTGGCGCAGACCGTGCTGCGCACGCACAACCGGGTGACCGACCTCTACAACGGGCCGATGAACCAGCTGGAGCAGCAGCTGCGGCTCACCGTCGAGGCGCTGCGGGAGCGCCAGGAGCACGAACTGGTCAACAGCACCGAATTCGGCCTGCTGCCCAGTGCCGATCCGGCGCACCGGTTCCCCACCCGCGGCGGCCCGCCCACCCCGGACGATCTGGACGAGCTGCTCACCCGCCGCCGCAAGACCCGGTTCTTCCTCGCCCACCCCAAGGCGATCGCGGCGTTCGGCCGGGAATGCACGGCGCGCGGGCTGTACCCGGCCACCGGCACGCTGTCGGGCAAGCGGGTGGTGACCTGGCGCGGGGTGCCGATGCTGCCCTGCGACAAGATCCCGGTCTCGCCGCAGGGCACCACCTCGATCCTCGGGATGCGCACCGGTGAGGACGACCACGGCGTGATCGGGCTGCGTCCCCGCGACCTGCCGGACGAGTACCAGCCGGGCCTGAACGTGCGGTACATGGGCGTGAGCGACCGTGGGGTGACGTCCTACCTGGTCAGCGCCTACCACAGCGCGGCGGTGCTGGTGCCGGACGCGCTGGGCGTGCTCGACGACGTGGAGATCGGGCGCTGATCCCGGTGGCCAGAGGAGAGAACCGATGACGACGGCCGATGCCCCCGCCCGCACGGTCGCCCAGGTGCTGGACTGGAGCCGGAACAGCTGGGAACCGGCGATGCGGGCGGGGATCGACCGGCTGCCCGGCTCGATGCGGCGGATCGCGGGCTACCACTTCGGCTGGTGGGACGCCGGCGGCGGGCCGGTGCCGGGGCCTGCGGGCAAGGCGCTGCGTCCGGCGCTGGCCCTGCTCTGCGCGGAAGCGGCGGGCGGGGACCCGGCGGACGCGGTCGCCGCCGCCGTGGCGGTCGAGCTGGTGCACAACTTCTCGCTGCTGCACGACGACGTGATGGACCGGGACGAGACCCGGCGGCACCGCCCCACGGCGTGGACGGTGTTCGGCACCGGACCGGCCGTGCTCGCCGGGGACGCGCTGCTCTCGCTGGCTTTCGACGTGCTCTCCCCGGACGGTCCGGAGGCCGCGCGGCTGCTCAGCACGGCGGTGCTGGATCTGCTGCACGGCCAGCACGAGGACGTCTCGTTCGAGCAGCGGGCCGAGGTGGGCACCGAGGAGTGCGTGCGGATGGCCCAGGGCAAGACGGCCGCGCTGCTGAGCGTGTCCTGCGCGCTCGGGGTGCTGGTCACCGGCGGGTGTCCGGAGCAGGTGAGCGGCTTCAGCCGGTTCGGCCGCTGTCTCGGGCTGGCCTTCCAGCACGTGGACGATCTGCTGGGCATCTGGGGCGATCCGGCGGTGACCGGGAAGCCGGTGTACTCGGATCTGCGCAGCCGCAAGAAGTCGCTGCCGGTGGTCGCGGCGCTCACCTCGGGCACCGCGGCCGGCCGTGAACTGGCCGCGCTGTACCGGGAACCCTTGCCAGACAACAGGCTCGCGCATGCCGCGTCCCTTGTGGACAGTGCGGGCGGCAGGCGATGGAGCCAGGCACAGGCGGACGGCCTGCTCGCCGACGCGCTGGCCGCGCTCGACACCGCGGGTCAGGCCCCGCGGGCGAGCACGGAACTCACCGCGGTGGCGCAGCTGATCACCCGCCGGGATCACTAGCCGCCGGGGCGGGTCAGCCCCGCCTCGCCGGCGCCGCGGGACAGGACGACGTGTTCGGTGTCCGACACGGCTTCCTGCCCCCGCGGCGTCGGAGGCGCGCTGGTGAGATCCCGCACCCGGATCGGCGGGCCGAGGTCGATCAGCGTCGGCAGGTACTCCGCCCGGTCCACCGTCCAGCGCCCGTTCGCGCGGGTGAAGTGGAACCGTGCGGCCACGCCCTCCTCGGTGGCGCCGCGGGGTTCGTCGTGCCGGGCGACCTCGTTGCCGAGCCCGAAGGCGACCCATTTCCCGGCCACCTTGGCGAACGGCTGCACCACGTGCGCGTGATGGCCGACGATCAGGTCCAGATCCGGTGAGGCGAGCAGCCGGTCCGCCAGCCGCTGCTGTTCGCCGGTCACCTCGTGCCGGTATTCCACGCCCCAGTGCAGGCTCGCGACGACCACCTCGGCACCGGCCTGTTTGGCCGCGTGCGCCGCGGCGAGGATCTCGTCCGCATCGATTTCGTTGGCCAGCCACGGTTTTCCGGACGGCCGCTCGATGCCGTTGAACCCGAAAGCGTAGGACAGCTGCGCGACCTTCACCCCGTGCACGTCGAGGATCAGCGGTGTGTCCGCTTCCTTTGCCGACCGCGCGGAACCGGTATGGTTCATCCCGGCCGCGTCGAGCTTGTCGAG
Source organism: Amycolatopsis sulphurea (assembly GCF_002564045.1). NCBI lineage: Bacteria > Bacillati > Actinomycetota > Actinomycetes > Pseudonocardiales > Pseudonocardiaceae > Amycolatopsis > Amycolatopsis sulphurea. Next base: position 825,139 of record NZ_PDJK01000002.1, read on the forward strand.
AGTGCGGGTGACTCCGGAGGCGCCCTGGTCGAGGGTGTGGTTGGACGCGGTGGAACAGGTGTCGTATCCGGTGTCCCGCAACGCATCCACGATCTCGGGCGGCGCGCTGAAGGACGGATAGCCGTGGTAGGGACCGCCTTCGGGCGCCAGCGGTGTCTCCAGGTGGCAGATCGCCAGATCGGCGCTGGAGACCAGCGGTTTGACCCCGGCGAGGTGACCGGCGACCCCGCGATCACCGGGCGATCAACCCAGCTGAGCAAGGAGATCCAGGCACACGGCGGGGTCGGCCCCGCCGCGGACGCCGTCGAGACCTTCTTGTCCTGACGGCCGCGGCCCGGGCTGTGAAGGGGCCCTTCACAGACTCTGAGTCCGTGAAGGGCCCCTTCACAGACCTTCACAGACCTCCGCGGTCTGCGCAGGGCCCCTCACACCGACTTTGCCGACACCCTGGACGTGGCAGCAGGCGCCGGGCGCGGTTTCCGGGGCCGGGTAAGCGTTTCCAGCGCCGAACGCAGGTGGTCGGCGGCCTCGGCCGGGGTCGACGCGTGCGGGGACAGCCGGACGTGCTCGCGGCGGACGGTCGCCGTGATCCCGGCCGAGGTCAGCGCCGCGCCCACCTGTTCGGCGGGGAATTCGGGCAGGGTGAAGGCGAGAATCCCGGCCCGGCGCCCGGTCGCCGACACGATCTCCGCACCGCACGAGCGCAGCGTCTGCGCCAGCTCGCCGACGCGTTCGGCGATCCGGCCCGCGATCGCGGTCACCCCGGCCTCCTCGGCCAGTTCGAGCGCCGCGGCGAACGCACCGGAGGTGATCGGGCTGAGGTGGGAGATCGACCAGCTCGCCGCGGTCGGATCGGCCGGGTGGATCTCGTCGTCGAACAGGCCCGGATCCCGCGCGCCGGTCCAGCCGGACAGGATCGGGTCCATCCGCTCCAGCGCGCGGTCGGACAGCACCGCGAAACCCGTGCCCCAGCCCGCACGCAGCCACTTCTGGCCACCGGCCACGAGCACGTCCGCGACCGCCCAGGGCGCTTCGATCACGCCGAAGCCCTGGATGCCGTCCACGATCAGCAGCCGGTCGCCGACGACCTCGCGCAGCGCGCCCAGATCCGCGCGGTAGCCGGTGCGGAAATCCACCGCGCTCACCGAGACCACGGTGGTCTCCGGCGTGAGCGCGGCCGCTACCCGATCCGGCGTCACGTGACCGCCCGCCAGCCGTCGTACGCGGATCCGGCCGGCCTGCTCCGCGCGAGCCCACGGATAGGTGTTGGCCGGAAACTCCGCCGCGGAGACCAGCACCTCGCCGTGGCTGTTGAACGCCGCCTGGAACAGCCCGAGGCTGGTGTGCGGGATCAGCACGGTGTGGTCGGTGTCGCTGCCGGACAGCCGCGCGACCGCCGCCTTGGCCCGGATCTCCTGCCGCATCAGTTCATCCACAGTGGACGGACCGGCCTTCGTCGCGGAGGCCAGCAGGCTTGCCGTGGTGTCCAGCACCGCGTGCGAAGGCGGGCCGAACCGGGCGAAGTCCAGGTATCCGGTGGACTGGCCGAACTGGAGCAGGTAGCGGGGTGAAATCCGGGTCACGGAAGGAACCGCCGGGGGCGCTCGTGCGCGGGTGCGCCCGGCGGCCCCGCCTGCAGCCTGCCGAGCAGGACGCCCAGCCAGGCACGGGGACCAAGCGGCGACATGCGAAAACCTCCCAGAGCAGCAAGAGCGTCGTGGCGCACGGAACGCTACAACCAGCAGTTGAACAGATCAACTGACTGTTGAAGCTTGCCTTGCCGGTACGCCCTCAGCCGAGACCGGTGCCTCGGCTAGCGTTCCCCCATGCACCTCGACCGCGGCGACTCCTTCCGCCAGTTCTGGACCGAACGCCGGCTCTGCTCGCTGACCACCGTGCGCCCGAACGGAACCCCGCACGTGGTCACGGTGGGCGTCACGGTGGACTTCGACCAGGGCGTGGCCCGCGTGATCGCCTCCGGCACCTCGTACAAGGCACGACTGGCCCGCGCCGCGGGCGACGCCGGGCTGGCCGCGGCCGTATGCCAGTTCGAGGGCCGCACTTGGTCCACTTTGGAGGGCCGGATTCGCTTGCGCGAGAGCGCGGACGCGGTCCGCGACGCGGAGGAGCGCTACGCCCGCCGTTACCGGGAACCCAGGCCGAATCCGCACCGGGTGGTGCTGGAACTCACCGTGACACGCATCCTGGGGAACGCGTAGCCGTCAGCGTTGAAGAACGGCGGTCAGCGCATTCTCCAACGCGCGCTCCGGGTCGGCCACGGTGGTCCGGCTGCGCCAGGCGATGACCGAATCCGGCCGGACGAGCACGGCACCGGCCGCGTCGACGCCGTAGCGAGTACGCCAGAAGCCGCCGGGATCGTCCAGCTCAGCCCCGATCCGGTGCGCATCCAGCTCGACGCCCAGCCGCCCCGCGACCTTGGCCGCCGCGTCCGTCCATTCCGGACCGTCGCCGTCGGCGAGGAGCACGAAACCCTTGCCGAACAGCCGGTGGACGGACAGCTCCGACCCGTCCCGGGTGAGCGGGACGTGCGGCGCGCGAGTGCCGGGGCGGCCGGTCGGTTCGGCCGGATTCTCCTGGAGACCGTGGTCGTCGCCGGGTTCGGCACACACCGCCGCCGAGTGGTACCGGAACCCCAGCATCTCCCCGATGGTCGGGATCGGCTGCGATTCGTCGACGGCCGAGAGCACCCGCCCCTCGGCGACTGTAGCCAGCTCGACCTCGCGTTCGACGGTGACGGTGACGACCGGCCGCCGTTCGGTCTCGTAGGTGTCCAGCAGCGCGGGACCAGCCTGCCCGGACAGCACCAGCGCGAGCCGCCACGCGAGGTCGTAACCGTCCTGGATGGCCAGGTTGCCGCCCTGCCCGCCGACCGGCGGGCAGGCGTGCGCCGCGTCTCCGGCCAGCAGCACGCGTCCGGCCCGGAACCGCTCGGCGACCTTGTGGTTCAGCGCGAACGGGCGGGCGTTGCGGATCCGGCACTCCAGCTCGGGCACACCCACCGCGCGGCGGACCCGCTCCAGGCACAGTTCCTCGGTGAAGAGGGCCTCGGTCTCGCCCTGGTCAGGGCGGTAGTCGACCCACAGCGTGTTCGTGCCCTCGCCGTCGTGGATCAGGCTCATTCCGCTGCCCCGGATACTGACCACGGTGAACCGATCCGCCTCGTAATAGTCCGACAGGTCGGCATCGAAGGTGACCACGTAGACGTATCCGACCTCGCCACCACCCCCGACCGGGATGCCGAGCGCGGTACGGATGGGGCTGGCGTGCCCGTCCGCAGCGACCAGGTAGTCGGCGCGGACGGAGTACTCGCGTCCGCTGGACACCTCCCGCAAGGTCGCCGTGACCAGCTCGCCGTCCTGTTCCCAGCGCACGAGTTCAGTGCCATAGCGCAGGTCGGCGCCGAAATCCTCGGCACGGGCGCGCAGCACCTTTTCGACCTTCGCCTGCGGCAGAGTGCACGGCGAGGCCGGGGTCAACGCCCTCAGCGCCGCGAGAATCGCTTCCCGATCAACCTCCGGGGCGGTGGCCTCGATCAGGCTGGGGCCGGCCATGACCTGCAGGTACCCCGGGCCGGCCTGTTCGGCACGCAGGTCGCCGGTGACACCGGGGATGGTGTCGAGCAGCTCCCACGTGCGCGGGTTGAGCCCCCACGCTTTCGGCAGCGTCGCAGTGGTCGGGCGGCGCTCCACCAGCAATGGCTTCACCCCACGCGCGGCCAGCCCGAGCGCAGTGCTCAGACCGGTGTAGGCGCCACCCACGATGAGTACGGGAACGTGCTCGTCCATCTCTGATCACCCCTGCCTCGAGCTGCCTGGCATTCGCTGCCATATGACCCAAGCTGCCAGAAGACAGTCACTGCCACAACACCCGGCAGGGTGACGCACGTCTGATCAGCGAGGTGCCGGTGCTCGGGAAAGTGGTGCCGGCAGCGGCACTTTCCCGGCTCTCAGCAGCTCAAGTCCCTTCTCGGTCGTGTCCCGCAGATCGATCCGCCCGTCGCTTTCGGACCACTCCCGGAAGGCGAGGGTGAACACCGCACTCGCGTGCGCCACTGCCAGTTCCGCGATGAACGGGGCGTCCGGACCACCGATCCGAGCGGCGATGGCCTGCCTCAGCTCCCTTTCGTGAACCACCCGGATATACACGAACTGGGCCTGCACCGACCGCACCTGTCCGATCACCTCGGCGGCGGCCTGCAGGTGCGCGGGGTTCTCCGCGTGCATCCGCAGGTCACTCTCCAGTACGACCCGCAGCAGCTCGGGCACCTCGGTGCCCTCCGGACAGGCGTGGAGCGCGGCCTGCGCCGCCTCGAACATCTTGGTGAAGCCGCCCAGCACCAGCGCTTCCTTGGTCGGGAAGTGGCGGTACACCGTCCGGGCACCGACCTCGGCGGCGGCCGCGATCTCCTCGACCGAAGTCGCCGTGAACCCCTTCCGGCCGAACAGCGCGAATGCCGCGTCGGCGATCATCGCCCTGGTCCGGTCCTTCTTGACCTCACGCAACGACATGTGCCCTCCTCGATCCGCCCCGCGAGCCTAATCCGACCACAGTCACGGCCTCATGGCTTCGTAGCAACGGTTACGTGCCGGGTGGGCGTCGGCCTACTTTGGTCGGATTGGTAACGCCACCGTTCGGCGTCCATCGGCGCGCTGTGACCGGCTCGGTGACGTCCTGAGGGGGATGGACGGGGACTACAGCCAGTCGTGCTCGCGGGCGTGGCGGGCGGCTTCGTGACGGGTCCGGGTCTGCGTCTTCTGCATCGCGTTCGACAGGTAGTTCCGCACCGTGCCCTCGGCCAGGTGCAGCTGCTTCGCGATCTCCGCGACGGCGAACCCTTCCGCGGTCCCGCGCAGCACGTCCAGCTCGCGGTCGGTCATCGGGCAGTCGTCGACCACGGCGAGCGCCGAGACGTCCGGGTCGATCCAGCGCCGGCCCTCGTGCAGCACCTTGATCACCGACGTGATGTGCGCCGGTTCCGCCGATTTGCTGACGAATCCCTGCACCCCGAGCTTCAGCGCCTTGCGGAGCACGCCGGGCCGCGCGTGCCGGGTCAGCATCAGGATCACCTGCCCCGGCCGGGCACGCCGGATCTCGGCGACCGCGCCGAGCCCGTCCAGCCCGGGCATCTCCAGATCGATCACCAGCACATCCGGCTGGTGCTCCAAGGTGACCCGCGCGGCGGAGGCGCCGTCCTCGGCTTCGGCGAGCACCGTGATGTCGCCCTCCAGCGGCAGCAACGCGGCAAGCGCCTTGCGCAGCAACGCCTCGTCGTCGGCGAGCACCACCGTGATCATCGGGGGTCCTCTCCGGTCATCATCGGCACCGTGCCCGGGGCGACCCGCGGGAACCCGGCGGCGGTCAGGAAACGGCCTGCCTGCTGGGCCACCTTCAGCTCCCCTCCGTCGTCCGCGACGCGCTGACTGAGCGTGGAAAGCCCGCGCAATTCGGGAGACCCTTCTTCCTGTGCACCGTCGTTCACAATGGATATCCCCGACGCGGACAGGACAATGTGCACCTGGCGGGCCTGCGCGTGCCGCAGGATGTTGGTCGTGGTCTCGCGCAGCACCTGGCCGAGCAGCTCCCCCGGCCGCGGCTCGACCCCGGGCTCCCGCACGATGCGCACGTGGATGCCCGCCGCCTCAAAGAGGTTCTTCGCGTTCTCCAGCTCGGTGGCCAGGTTGAGCCGCCGCTGCGCGTAGGCGAGTTCCTTGGTCTGCATGATGGTGTCCCCGACCAGGGCGTGCACCTCCCGCAGTTCCTCCTGCGCCCGGTAGAGATCCCGGTGCAGCAGCTTCTCCGCCAGCGTGACCTTCAGCTTCACCACGTGCAACGTGTGCCCCTGGATGTCGTGCAGATCGCTGGCGAACCGCATCCGCTCCCGCATCACCGCCAGCTCCGCCTCGCGTTCCCTGGCCACGTCCAGCTCCTGCACCAGGTCGTAGAACTTCTTGGCCCCGGACAACACCGCGGCCGCCAGCATGGTGACGCCGGTGGGGATCACCACGTACTGGACCAGCAGCTTGCTGGTGTCGCCCGGGTGGACAAGGACGTGCAGCAGCCCGAACACCCCGACGAAGCAGATCATGCCGACGGCCACCGCCCCGCGGCGCTGCCGCAGCTCCGGGATGATCAGCGAGCAGGCGATGTTGAACCCGTAGAAGGCGGTGGGCGTGCTCATCACCAGTGAGCCGGCCGCCCACACCGCCGCCGAGACCCCGAGGCAGGCGAACGAGAAGACTGACACCTTCCGCGGCGACCAGTCCACCAGGACGGCGAGCCCGGCGAGCAGCCCGCAGGACAGCACCAGGATCTGCCACCAGTTCCGGCCCTCGAGCACCACCAGCATCACCCCGACCACGGCGAGCGGCGGAATGAGCGTGGCGATGTTCAACCGCCACAGCCGTTCCTCCGTCTCCGGACGGCGTCTGCCCAGGACGCGGGACAGGCTGGACATGGCGGACTCTCCGGGTCGGGTGGCTGGCTTGGTCATCAGCATTCCTCAGGTCCGATTCCACCACCAGTGACGCTGTGTCATGTCCTTTGCCCGGGTCGGCGGCAGGCAACCGGGGCAGAACGAGCGTGCCACGAGTGTGTCCGGCAACGCTGTGCGGTACCGCCGTCCGGCGTCAAGCCAGTCGAGCGCTGCGTCGTAGCGGACCCACGGCATCAGACACGCCTGCTGTGCCCCTGCCAGTACGGCTCCCGCACTTTCCGCTTGAGGATCTTGCCGGTCTCGTTGCGCGGCAACGCTTCCCGCACGTCCACCGTGCACGGGCACTTGTAGTGCGCCAGCCGTTCGCGGCAGTACTCGATCAGCTTCTCCGCGTCCACCTGCGCCCCCGGCACGGCCGTGACGACCGCCTTGACCTGCTCGCCCCAGCGGTCGTCGGGCACCCCGATCACGGCCACCTCGGCCACCCCGGGGAATTCCGCCACCACCCGCTCCACCTCGGGAGAACAGACGTCCCAGGTCCACGTGCGGTCGCCGAAGACGAGCGCTGGATCGTCACCACGCTCGGTGGCCCATCGGGACAGCACCTCGCCGAGGACACGGAACTGCGGGCGAACGTCTGCGGGCATCAGGGTGTCGGCAAAGTCGGTGTGGAGGACCCTGCGCAGCTGCGAAGGGCTGTGAAGGGGCCCTTCACGGACTCTGAGTCCGTGAAGGTGCCCTTCACGGACCCGAAACCGGTCGGGCAGCCACGGCTCTCTCTGCTGATCACGGGCCCTCGACCAACTTTGCCGGAGCCCTGTCTGCGGGCATGACGAAGTCCCTTCTGGACACCAGAGAAGGATCTATGATGTGTCGCCCGAACCAAGATCGTCAAGCTGTGAACTGAGTTAACAAGCCTTCGACGCTCCGTACCACCACGTGGGCAGCGGCTCGTTCGGCCAGTGGCCGGTCCGATCGTTCTGCCTCATGCCGCCAGCGAAGCACCGCGTCGAGTCCGGCTTCGTAAACCTCGCCGGGATCGGTGCCGGCTTCGAGACCGAGCCGTTCCTCGGGCGCCGTACCCTGCGCGCCGAGCAGCTGCGTCGCTTCTTCCGCCGGTTCGCCGGACAGCGCGGTCCGCCCACCCCGGATGTCGGCGATCAGGCGTAGCTCGCGGAAATCGTGCGCAGTCACGGAGAAGCGTTCGACGCGGGCGGCCAGCCGGTCACTGTGGGGGCGAGGTTCGGCCTGCAGCACTGTCTCCAGACAGATCACGGCGGTCCGCGCGCGCAACGCGTCGGCGCGCGCGGCGAAACAGCCGGCGATCGTGTCCCTCAGTTCTCCCAGTCCGCTGCGGCGGACAAGCTCCGTCGACAGCTTCGGCCTGGTGTCACAACCCGTGCGAATCAGCGTGAGCGCGAGCTTCACACCAAAGAGGCCGAATCGCGTGACGAGAGAACGCCGGGTCTCTGCAGATACCGGCCCGGGGAAGGCAGGATCTACGAACGCGTCGACGGAAAGCAGGTGCCGTTCCAGCTCTTCGCGTGGCACCGCCGCGAAGGCGGCCAAGAGTTCGAATTCGTCGTTGGTGGACGCGCGTGCGCCGTACGCGAGCTGCGCGGCTACAGCGATTACGCCTTGAAATCCGCTGCACAGCGGATCCTCGCGCCATGCGCGTCGTGCGAGCTGCTTCGCGGTGAGCAACGCGTCGATCCGTCCCGCGCCCGTCTCGTCAGAGCGCGCAAGCACCAGCACCATTTCAACGGCTGTCTGCCGCGCGAACGTCGAAGTCGCTGTCGGACGAAGCGTCGCCAACTCGTCCGGATCAAGGTGACGAAGCAGCCGTATGGACGCGTCGGTGAGCTTCGTCGGCGAAGGATCGTCAACCAGTTCGAGATCGCGAAGCGCCCGAGACGGCCAATCGCCGAGGGCTGCCGTGAGCGTGGATTTCCCCGTGCCCGCAGCGCCAGTGATACCCACACGTAACGGTTCGTCGAGATGGTCCAGCGCTTCGCGCAACAGAGCGGACGCACGTCGGCTGTCTCGATAGCACGCGTACGCGTCAGCCAGCAGCGCGCGAACGTCTTCGGTCACGCAGAAAGCTCCTTCGGTGCCCGTCCGGCCCGCAAGCCGAGTTCGCCCGCACGCTGGTGCAAGCCGGCCAGCCGGTCGATCTCGCGGCGCAACCGCGCGGTCCGGCGTTCCCGCTCGGCCGAACCGGCGATGATCGTCTCGCGCTCCCGTGCCAGCTCGTCGGCCAGATCCTCGGCGAGCGCGGTGAAATGGTCACGCAGCTTCCGCTGGACGTGCCGGATCGCATCCCGGCACTCCTTGCTGAACCGGAGGAAAACGTCGTCGACATGGCGTTGAGCGGTCATCTTCGCCACCGCCTGACGACGTTGCCGCCGCATCCCGCCCTCGTCGCTGATCGTCTTCGCGGCGAACGCCACCCCCGCGCCGAGCGAGATCGGGTTGATCAGCGGCAGTCCCGCCAGCCCGGTCACCAGGCCGAACATCAGCACCCCGCCGTAGGAACCGCGCAGCCCGGTGAACGCCTTCTGGCCGATCTTGAACCGTTCGATGCGCGGCTGCCGGACCTCCGCGATCCGGTCCGCGCCGGATTCGGGCGGCGTGACCCGATCCAGGTCGTACTGCACACCGAACGTCGCGGCCACCGCCTGCGCGATCCACTCCGCGCGCTCGGCAGTGAAGGTGTACGTGGTTTCGACGGCTTCCGCGAGCGCGCGGTCCAGCCACGGACCGAACTCGTCCCACACCTTCACCGGGTCACCGCGGTCGAAGGTCTCGTCGATCGTCTCCACGATCCGCCGGGTGCGCTCCCGAAGGTCGTACTCGGCGTCCGACTGCAGATCCGCGATCTCGTCGGAGAGCAGGTTCTGCCAGCGGCCGTTGCGGCGGCGCAGCTCGTCGGCCCGGCGCTGCGCGCGGTTGAGCAGCGTGGCCTGGTCGACGCCCACTTCCTGCCCGGCCTCCTCCGCGCGCAGCCGCAGCGCCTCCACCAGCTCGGCCGCCGCCGCCCGCACGCTCACCGCGGCCACCAGCGCCGACCGGTTCTCCGGCGGCCGCGACACCTGGCCGGCGATCCAGCCGAGCAGCTCCGGGAACCCGGACCGGGTGTTGAGCTCCTGGTCTCCCGCCTTCGCCGCGGCGAACCGGACCGTCGAGGACACCGGCAGCACCGCCGCGTCGATTCCGGACTCGGACAGCGCCGCACGATTCCGCTCCGCGACCGCCCGCCAGCCGGGACAGGCGTCGATCTTGGTCAACGCCACCACGACGTGCGGGCACCAGGTGCGGACGTGATGCGCCAAGGCGAGTTCGGCCGCGCCGAGCACCGTGGTCGCGTCCGAGACGAGCACCACCGCGTCGGCCTCGGCCAGCACATCCAGCGCGGCCGCAGTACGCGGCGAACGGGGATCCCCGACAGCCGGCGTATCGACCAGCACCAGCCCCGCGGACAGCAGATCCCGCGGAACCCCGACCTCGACCCTGCGCAGCGAACCGGCCGGCCGCGCGCCGACCTCCCCCGTCAACCGCTCGACCGGCACCGGAATGCGTTCGTCTGCACGCCCGACGAGCGTCGCACCAGGCTCAGCCGCGTAGCCGACTTCAACCGGCACTGCCGGAGTAGCCGCGTCGCCGACCGCGCAGACCGGCGCGTTCAGCACCGCGTTGACGAGATTGCCCTTGCCCTGCTTCGCGAACCCGAGCACGGCGATCCGGGTACCACCGGGCGCACGGTCGCGACGTCGGCGCAACCGCTGCACCAAGTCCGCACGGCCGTGCGTACGGCAGGCGTCCAAAGCCTCATCGAGTACTTCGAGCCAAGCAGGAGCCGTCACGACGAAGAAGTCTCCCCTAGGCACAGGGAGTATCGGAAGCCGGTAGGTGGCTCCGCAAGCTGAGTTACGCCCACGAAGCCACCTCCGGCGCGCCGCTACTCAGCGTACGTTCAGAAGGAAAGGTGCAGCTCGCCGCTGTGCGAGGTTTCGGCGCCGGCGTGCAGGTCCGAGCCGGGGCCCTGGTGTGCGACATCCGGAACCTGCGAGACGGTGTCGTGGACGGCGCCAACCCCCGCGTCAGCGCCGTGCTGCGAGGACTCGCTCCCCCAGTCCGGTGCGGTGTGCGTAAGCGCCTGGACCTGGTGCGTCGCAGCGTCCGCGACGTGGTTCACGCCCTGCGCGCTGAGCGCCCCCGACAAGCTGCCGACGTTCTGGGTCGCCGTGCCGGCCAAGTCGCTGCCGTGCCCAGCCACGCCACCGCCGGCGTCGGTGAGGTGACCCGCGGCCTGAGCCGCGTCGACGGCGCCTGGAGACGCTGGGGTCGCTGGAGCCGCAGCACCAACCTCGCCGACCGCATGCTGAACCTGGCCGACCGCACCAGCGGCCCGCGCGACCGGCGCGGCGTCCAGTCCGTGAGACAGATCGCCACCAAGCCCGAACACACTGCCCGGCTGCTGCGCGAGTGCGGCGGCCGACGCTGCCGCGTTCTGCAGCTCACCGTTCTGGATCTCACTGTTCTGCAGCTCACCGGCCCCGGGCACCGACGGCAGGTCGCCTGCCGAAGGCAGCGAAGGTTCGCCGACCGCGGGAAGGCCGAGCGACGCGGTGAGCGCGTGCAGCTGGTCGATGGCACCCTGCGGTCCATCCACGGCGGCACCGGTCAGGTCACCCGCCGCGGGCACCTGTCCGAGCGCGGCCGGGCTGCCGGCCGGAACGTAGTCGAGCACCAGCGAGAGAACCTCCCGCACGTCGGCGGCGCTGATGTCGCCCAGCCCGGCGGCGGCGAGCGCCGACTGCGGGTCCTGGCCGAATGCGGCCAGCGCGGCGGGATCGCGGAGCAGGGTGAGCGTGAAGTCGTGCAGGGTCTGCACCGGGTTCATGGCGGGGATCTCCACTTGTCGTGTTTACCGGGACACCCGGACCTCCCCGGCCAGGCTGGCGGTCAAGGTAGGCCGGGGACACCCCTGCTCACATCGGGGTTTACACCCAGTCGCGCCTCGCTCAGCCGTTAGGGGGTCGATATGAGATCGTTAGGGAGGTAGGGACTCGGACACGCGGAACCCGGTCGGGTTAAATCCCCTCCCACCCTTGCCCGGCCCTCTCGTCCGAGTGAGGATGCTGTACCCGTTCCGTGATTGCGCCCTCTGACCCGGCCATGCAGCGACGAAGGGAGGAAGCGGCGGTGCCCCACGTGCTCGGCATCGACATCGGCCCGGCCCGGACCCACGCCGCGACCCGGCGCAGGCAGGGCGGGCAGTGGACCGCTCCGGAACCGTTGTGGCTGGGCGAAACCACCCCCGCGACCGCGACCGCGCTCTTCCTCGACGACGAGGGCTACCTGATCACCGGCGACGCGGCCGTCCAGGAAGGGGCCGCGATTCCATCCCGCCTGACGACCGGCTTCCACCGCCGCATCGGCGACGACGTCCCGGTTTTCGTCGGCGGTACCCCGTTCACCCCGGAATCCTTGACCACGGTCGTGGTGGAGGGCGTCGCCGACCTCGCGGGCAACGGCCCACCCCGGCACCTCGTTGTCACCCACCCGGGTGACTGGGGCGGGTACCGCCGCGAACTCCTGCGTCGCACACTGACCGGCGCCGGCTTCCCCGCGGTGACCCTCGTACCGAGCGCCGTCGCCGCCTTGCACGCCCACCTCCCGGACCCCGGCCAGGGCGAACGAACCGCCGCAGTATGCGAATTCGGCCCCGACGGCGTCACCGTCACCCTGGCCACGTCGTCGGCTACCACCAGCTGGTTCTCCCGCAACAGCACCGAAGGCGTCGCCCCGACGGCTGCGGTAAGCAGCGCATTCTCCTTGGCACAGAGCGCAAACGTCGCCCCCGACGCCCTGTCCGGCATCGTCTTCTGCGGCGACCCCGGCCCCGGCGCGCTCCCGGGACGGCTGCCCTGCCCGGTTTTCGTCGGGCCGCAACCGGCCCTCACCGCAGCGCTGGGCGCCGCCGCCCTGGCCGCACACCGGACCGCTACGCCCACCCAGCAGCACCGCGTCTCCCAGCGCTCCACCGGTCCGCGCCCCGGCACTGCCCAGACCGGCTCCTCCGTCGATCACCCGAATGCCCCAGCCCAGAACGACGATCTCCCCGCCCGGCCCAGCACACTCGTCGACGATCGCCCGGGCACCACGCACCGCCAGACCGGCGACCTCGCCGAGCCGAACCCCCGCGCAGCCAAGAAGACCGGCTCCCCCACCGAAAAACGCCCTGCCCTACCGGCCGACGACACCGACCAACGCGCCCGCACCGCCCGGCAACCCGGCGACACCGCGGACAAGCGGCCCCGAAAGACCGGCAAGCCCGCCGACCGGCCCACCGCCGTTGCCCAGCACCATTCCGGCGCCCTCACCCCGCACCGCGCCGGTACCCCCGCACAGCCCGAACCGGCGGCCGCGGAGACCATCCTGCTCCCGCGCGTCGACGACCCCGCCGATCTCCCCGAACGGCCCGAACGGCCGCCGGTCGAGATCACCCCGTTCGAATTGCCCGAGCCGGAAGGTTTCGCGAAGCTCTTCCGCCGCTGGCGTCCGCTCGTCGCCACGGCCGCGGTGCTCGCGATCGCCGCGTCGGTCGTGATCGCCATCCTCACGTCGCACCCCGCGACAGCCGACCGGCAACCCGGCTCTCCCCCTCCCCCTGCCCCGAGTTCGTGCAACCGCCCGGCCACGGCTCCCACCGGTGAAGGTCACTGTTGAACGCACTGCTGGCGAATACCGACACTGTGCACCCTGCCGCCCACCGTCTGCTCGCGGAGCACGACGCGTCCGTGAGCCCGGTGCGCCTGGTCGTCGTCGCCCCCGGCGGCTACGGCAAAACCGCCCTCCTCGGCGCGCTGGACCGCGGCTACCGAGCAGCCGGGGTGACCGCGACCGTGGTCGACGACGCGGACCAGCTCGACGACGAAGATCTCGCCAAGCTCACCGTCCTGGCTTCGTCCGCCGAAGGTCCCGTCGTGGTGGCCCACCGCCCGAACCCGCGCGCCGACGCGTTGCGCGGCCTCGGCGAGACGTTCTTGCTTCCCCCCTTGGACGTCGACGAGGTCGCCGAACTCGCGCGCCACCTGACCGGCCGCGCGGTGGACCCCGACGCTGCCCTCGCGCTGCACACTGGCACCGGCGGCGTCCCGAGGCTCGTCGAACGCGTCGTGACGGACCGGCTGGAAGCCTTCCGCAGCGAATTGGCCGACCTGGCCGAGGACGTCCTCCACTACCTGATCGCGTCCGAAGCCGGAGCAAGCCGCAACCTGGATTTGTTGTGCGCACTGCTGAATTGCTCACCCGACGCGTTGCCGGCAGTCGTGGACGGCGCCCGCGCCACTGGCCTGCTCGACCACGAAGACGCCTTGCTGCCCGTAGCCGCACAAGCCGTGCGCGGCTACGCACCCCCCGCGCGGCGCCTGGCTGTCGTACAGCAACTGGTGGAAGCCCAGCTACGACAAGGCCTGCCGATCCTGGACCTCGCACGCTCGTTGCTGGACGCAGGCAGCTCCGGTGCTTCGGCGGCCACCGCATTCGCCACCGCCGCCCAAGAAGCCCTATCCAGTGACACAATCCTGGCCGCGCGGCTCTTCGAGGCCGCCGCCGACGCAGGCGCCCGCGACGCGACGACCACTATCGGCTGGGCCCGAGCCGCCGCGTTGTCCGGAGATTTGGACACCGCCCTCCGCCTCGGCGACGGCATGCTGTCCGGCGACGACCCGGAATCCCGTGCCGCAGGAGCGGAAATAGCCGCGACGGTCCTCGCCCACCGAGGCGAACTGGCCCGGAGCGCAGAGCTGTACCACTGGGCCGCGACCCTCACTCCGCACGACGCTCGTCCGTCCGGCGCCACACACAACCCGGCGCACGATGCTGATCGGCAGCGTCCCTTCCACGCTGAAGACCCCGCATCCCGTTCTCCACAAGAGTTTCCGGTAAACGACCGATGGGCAGGTCCCGGCGCCGTCACCGCGTTCGCCGCGATCGCCCTCGTCGGCACAGGGCAACGCGGTGAAGGCCAGTCACTCGCGAAAGCACCGGCGCCCGGAGTCGCGCCGACCTTGTTCACCGGCGCCGTGGCGCGGACCGCGAACGGCATCGTGGAATCGGTGACCGGGTACGGAACCGAAGCGTTGCCCGAACTCGTCGGCGCCGCGACAATGCTCGAACCCGCCTTCGCCGGATCGCCCTTGCCGGACAGCCCCGCCGCGCTGGCCGCGCTCGCCGGACTGCATTCAGGCGAGCTGGCACTGGCGGAATCGGTACTGGACCGGGCTCTTTCCCACGGCGTCGGCGGTGCCTTGCTCGCGCCCCGCCATCGCCTCCTGCTCGGTTGGGTGGCCATGACCGGCGGTGATCTCGCCACGGCAGCCGAACACCGCGACGCCGCCGCGGGCATGAAGCTGGAAGCCCGCGACGAACTGTTTTTCGCCACGCTGGAACTCGGCCTGGCCCGGCGGGCGAGCGACCTCGCCGGCCTGCAACGCTCGTGGGATCGCGCGTACCAGGCATCGATGCGCCAGCAGGTGGATCTCTTCACTCTGCTGCCGCTGGGCGAGCTGGCGATCGCGGCCGCCCGGACCGGCGCGCAGGCCAAAATCCGGCACCGGCTCGAACGCGCGCACGCCATGCTCGACCACCTCGATAACCCTCCTTTGTGGACAGTCTCGCTACACTGGCACGAACTGCATGCGGCGATCACCTCGGAGGACCGGCCCGGCGCCGAACGCCACCTGTCGGCACTGACCCGGTTCGCCGGCTCCGGACGCTATCCCGCGGCCCTGGCCGACGCCGCGAAGTGCTGGCTCGCCGTGATCAGCGGCAGCTTCGACCCCCGCGAGACGGCCGAGGCCGCCGCGGAACTCCACGAACTCGACCTCTGCTGGGATTCCTCCCGCCTGGCCGGGCAGGCCGCGATCCGCACCTCCGACCGCAAGGCGATGGTCCAGCTCCTGGAAGCCGCCCGCCAATTCCAAGGCACCGCGGGCCGTCCCGAATCTGCCACCGCGGTGGCCGGCACCGCCCATGGACTGAGTGCCTTGAGCGAGCGGGAACTGGAGGTCGCCCGGCTCGTCGTGGACGGCCTGACCTACAAGCAAGCCGGCAGCAAGCTGTTCATCTCGGGCAAGACCGTCGAGCACCACATGGCCCGCATCCGCGGCAAACTCGGCTCCGCGGACCGGCGGGAGCTCCTGTCCACCCTGCGCGAGCTGCTCGACAAGCCCACCAACCCCTGAAGGCTCCGCTGACGCGCCGGGAACTCCACGTGTCAGCCGAACCGTCCGTGGACGTAATCGGCGGTACGCGAGTCGACGGGTGAGTCGAACACCTGGCTCGTGTCGCCGTGTTCGACGATCGCGCCAGGGGTGCCCTCCTCGGCGAGGAAGAACGCGCACTGGTCCGATACCCGCTGCGCCTGCTGCATGTTGTGCGTGACGATGACGATGGTGACCTCGCTGGTCAGGTCCGCGATCGTCTCCTCGATCCGGCGGGTCGAGGTCGGGTCGAGCGCCGAGCACGGTTCGTCCATCAGCAACACCGTGGGCCGCACGGCGAGCGACCGCGCGATGCACAGCCGTTGCTGCTGCCCACCGGACAAGGCGCCGCCGGGTTGCCGGAGCCGGTCGCGCACTTCCCGCCACAGTCCCGCGCGGGTCAGGCATTCCTGCACCAGATCGTCGCGTTCGTCCCGGCGCACCTTGGTTCCGGTGAGCTTGAGACCGGCCGTCACGTTGTCGTAGATGGACATCGCGGGGAACGGGTTGGGCTTCTGGAACACCATCCCGATGTGACGGCGAACCTCGGTCAGCTTCCATACCGAGTCGTAGATGTCGACTTCCCCCAGCAGCACCTCGCCGGCCAGCGAAGCGCCCGGGATCAGCTCGTGCATCCGGTTCAGGGTGCGCAGGAACGTGGACTTGCCGCAGCCGGACGGGCCGATCAGCGCGGTGACCGACTGCGCGGGCATCGTCAGCGACACCCGGTCGAGCACCTTGTGGTCGCCGAACCACGCCGACACCGCGCGGGCCTCCAGCGTCGCGGCGTCGTTTTCGGCCTCGACGGCGTCGAAGGGCTGCGTGATGGTCACTTCTTCCTCCATGGTCACAACAGGTTCGGCAGCAGCGAAGCGATCGAGTCGGCGACTGCGAGGCCCAGCGCACCCAGCACGGGCACCCCGATCACCCACGCCGGCCACATACCGAGCCGCTGATGCGTGTAGACCACGCCGCCCGCCGACAGCAGCATGACCAGCGCCCAGCCGACAACCGGGATCAGCGCCCCCTCGTCACCGGCCATCAGCTGCTCCGAGTCGGGCAGCGCGTAAGCGGGCAGCCTGCCGCTGGCCTCAACGGCAGGGGTGATCAGCTGGGCGTCCACGCGCAGCACATCGCTCGGCAGGTAAGGCGGTCCGTCGGCGGTGACCAGCGTGAGCCTGCCGTCGGTCTTGCCGGGCGCGGCGACCTGCGGGTCGTTCGCGTGCCGTACGCCGATCACCCGGAACTGGTGCATGCCCTGGCCGGTGGTCACGGTGATCGGATCACCACGCTTGAGCTCCCCGATCCTCTGGAACGGCCCGCCGTACGCGGCCCGCCGGGCCAGCACGACGCTGACCCCGACCTGTCCCGGCAGCACGGTGTCACGCAGGTGCCCGGGGCCGGATTTCAGTGCGCCGGGCGAAGTTCCCTCGCCCACCACTTCTTCCACACCCAGCTGGGGAATCGAGAGCACCGCGACCGGCGTGCCGGACGGGAGCAGGCGCCCGTCCGAATCCAGCGAGGCGACCGGCGCGGTCGCGTTGGCGAGCCGGTCGCGGAACTCGGCGAAGTTCCGGTCCTGGTCCCGATTGTGCTGCAGCCCCCCGATCAGGACGAGCTGCGCCAGCAGGCTCAGCGCGAGCACCCCGAGGATCGTCAACGCGTGCGCGGCGATCCGCGTCCCCGCCCGTCCAGGGGGCGCGGATCCGCCGGGTTGTTCGGGCGCGCTTGGCGGGGCGGGCGGGGCCGGGTCGGTAACGGTCATTCCGGCCACGCCGATCGCGCGACCTCGCGCCGGCGTCGCGTCACCAGCACGGCGAGAACGCCGGCACCGAGCAACCCGAGCCCGGCGAGCGTGAGCAGTCCGGCCGGGACTCCAGTGCTGGCCAGCTTCTTGTCACCAGGGTTGCTGGGGGTGTCGCCGCCCGAACCGGGGGGCGTCGTGTCCGTCGGCGCGACGCCGCCGGGATCCGTGCTGGTGTCCGACTCGGTCGTGCTCGTGGTGGTCTCCGGGTCCGAGGTCGGCGGCTCGGTGGGCGTGGTGGTGCTGGTCTTTCCGCTGGAACTGGTCGTGGTCGTGGTGGTGGTCGGCGGCGAGGCGGGATCCGTGACCGTGTAGTGCGTCGCGTCGGTGAACCACAGCGGCATCGTGAAAGTGCCCTTCACCTCCTGCGAGAACCCGTCCACGCAGTGGGCCACGATGTCGTAGCGGCCCGGCTGCACCGTGCCCTGGTGGTCGACGGCGATGTCCTTGAAGGACAGTCCTTGGAAGATGGGGAAACCGGCGTCGTGCGCGATGCCGACATCTGTGGTCGTGGTCCCGATCAGGCCGGGCTCGAATACCCCGGGACCGTAGATGAACAGGTTGTACGAGTCGGCGTCGGACGGGCACCCCGCCGAGGTCGTGTAGTGCGGCGCGTTGACATCTGTGCCCTTCTTGGCGATGTCCTCGACGGTCAGCGTGCCGAGCGTGGCCGCCGGCACCGCGGCCTGGGCGACCCCGAACATGGTGCCGGCCGCGGCGAGCAGGCTGAGCAGGGCCAGGGCGGCTCCGCGCTTACGCATGACGTTCCTTCCGGTTGCGGCGGGCGAACAACACAGTGACGATGCCGGCGCCGAGCAGCCCGACCCCGGCCAGCGCGAGGTAGCCGACGGGGACACCGGTGCTGGCCAGGCCCGGCCTGTCGATCGTGGTGCCGACCGTCTGCGCCCCGGCGCCACCGCTGGTGTTTGTTCCGGTGCCGTCGGGGGCGAGCGCGCTGGTGCTCGAACCCGTCGTTGTGGTGGTCTCGCTCGACGACGACGTGGTGTCGCTGGTCGAGGTCGTGCTGGAGGTGCTGGTAGCGGACGCCGACGTGCCCGTACTGGACGTGGCCGTCGAGGTGCTGGGGCGCGTCGTGGTCGTCGTGGTGCTGGAGGACGGCGGTGTGCTGGTGGGTGTCGTGGTCGGCTCGGTCGGAGTCGTGGACGACGTGGAGGTCGTGATCGTCGTCGTAGTAGTCGTTGGCTCAGTCGTCGTGGTCGTCGGCTCCGTTGTGGTGGGCTCCGTGGTGGTCGGCTCCGTTGTAGTCGGCTCCGTCGTCGTGGTGGTCGTGGTCGGCTCGGTTGTCGTGGTGGTCGTCGTCGGCGGAGTCGTCGTGGTCGGCTCCGTTGTCGAGGTTGTCGCAGTCGGCTCGGTCGTGGTGCTCGTCGGCTGAGTCGTGGTAGTCGGCTCGGTCGTCGTGCCGGTCGTGGTGGTCGTCGTCGTGGGCGGCGCAGCGGGGTCGGTGTCCTGGTAATGCGTTGCGTCGGTGAACCACAGCGGCATCGTGAAAGTGCCGATGACCTCCTGCGAGAACGAGTCCACGCAGTTGACGACCACGTCGTAGCGACCGGCCTGCACGGTCGTCTGGTGATCGGTCGCGATGTCCTTGAACGACAGGCCCTGGAAGATCGAGAAGCTCGACGTGTGCGAAAGACCCACGTCGGTCGTCGTCGTCCCGATCAGGCCGGGGGCGAAGCCACCCGGTCCGTGGACGTAGAGGTTGTACCCGTCGGCCGTGTCGGGGCAGCCCGCGGAGGTCACGTAGACAGGGGCGTGCACATCCCGCCCGGTGGCCGGCGACGCGGACAGCGAGCCGAGGGTGGCCTCGGGTGTGGCCGCCGCCGCGACGGTCACCGCGGTGCCGGCGATCACCAGCAGGCCGAGCCCGGCGAGTGCCACCTGGCGCTTTCTCATCTTCTTCGTCTCCTAGGGTGGATTACTCGGGCCGGGACCGGCGTCTGCGCATGACCACCGCGAGGACCACGGCGGCCACGGCGAGCGCGATCGCGGCGACGAACAGGAACGGCTGCAGCCAACCGTCCATCGTGGACTGATCGGGCTTTCCCGCGGCGATCGGCGCCGTGCTGCTCGTCGCGTGTCCGTCGCCGGAACCGGTTCCCGCGGCACCGGGCGCGACGGTGCCCGGCGCGGCACTGCCCTCGGGCGCGCTGGGCGGCGGCATCTCCAGCTCCGCGCGCGGCGACATCGTGTTGGGGCCCTTGGCATCGCCGAGCGCGGCGTAGCGGCCCGGCGCGGAAACCCGGATGGTGCCGGCGAACTCGACCTTGTGCTCCTGCGAGAACGAGTCGACGCAGTACACCGACACCTGGTAGTCACCGGTGAACGTGGTGTTGGCGTCCGCCGCGAAGTCGTGCAGCGTCTCCGACGGGTACACGTCGAAGCCCTGCTTGCGCGACATACCGGCGCTGGTGGTCGCGGTGATGACCACTCCGTCCTTCGGCAGACCGTGGCCACGCATGACGGCGTTGTAAGCGTCCGCGCCCGCGGGGCACCCACCGCTGGTGTGCAGCTTCATCGGAGCGGCGTCGGCGCTGTCTCCCGGCGTGACAACCAGGCCCGCCGTGCGCAGGGGCTCATTCGGCGTCAGCATGGTCGGTCACCTCCTCCGGCTCGGCGGAGGTGCCGCGACGACGGCGGCGACGACGCAGGATCCAGAACACGATGGCCAGCACCAGCACCACAAACACGGCGAGGTACAGCCACGGGATCGCGGCGACCGTCGCGCTTTCCTCCGCGGCCGGAGCGCTCGGATCAGCCTGTCCCGGTACGGCAAGGGGATCGACGTGCACGGTGCCGGTGAGCCACCCCGCGGGCAGCAGGCCGCCGACCTTCGTGCTCATCTTCATCGACGAGCCGGGCAGCAGCTCCGGAATCGCGGCCAGTTCAGGAGCGTCCACAGTGGACCCCCAGGGCGTGGACACCTTCGCCCACTGCTTGCCGGAGAGCCGCACGTTGCCGGTGTTGCGCACGACGTAGCTCATCGTCGCCTCACCACGGCCCAGCAGGCTGCCGTGATAGTCGACGGAAAGATCAGTGATCGAGAGGGCCGGGTGCAACTCACCGCTGACCCGCGCGTAGATCCGCGCGCCCACACGCTGCTCGACGGCGAGCTTCTGACCGTTGGCCTGGGTCTGCTCGGTGGCCAGCGACGCGACGATGCCACCGGCGTGGTCACCCGGCGTGGCGTTCGCGGGAATGGTGACGGTGAAGGGCACGATCGCCGTCGACCGCGCGGGCACCGACACCGAGTCCTTGCCCGGCACCGCCCAGAGGCCCAGCTCAAGTGGTTTCCGCTTCGCGGCGAGCAGATCGAAGCCGCCCTCCGGGGTGTTGAAGGCGTCGCTGGCGTAGATCCGCAGTTCTACCGGCGACGCGCCCACATTGGACACCGCGAGGTAGTCGGTGATGCGAGCGCCTGGGGTCGCGCTGTAGGTGAAGGCGTTGCGCTGGTCGGGAGCCTTCGCCGTGGCGGGCCGGACACCAAAGGTGACCCGGTCGCCGGACGGCGGCGCCGGCGACTGCTGCGCCAACGCAGCCGGAGACACGCCGAGAAAGGCGAGCAGGAGCAAGCCGGTGGCAAGCACACGCGGCAGAATGCGGATCATAAGGGACCTTCCACGGGTGGTTCCCCTGGCTGGGAACGAGCCCAGCCAGGGGAACCGGATACGGCGAATCAAGTGGCCGGAGAAGCGGTGAAGCCGCTTGCCGTGGCCATCGGCTTGCACCGGCGCGGGTCAGGTTCGGCTACCCGCGCCGGCACGCAAGCCGTTCCTTAAATCGCGGTGAGGGTCAGCACCGCGGTGTAGGTGCCGGCGACAGTGGACGTCGGCACGTTCAGGGCCAGGCCCGCGCCCAGGTGCGCGGTACCGTTGCCGCCACCGGGGGCGGCGGTGGCCATGGTGCGGGAGCCGGTCAGGCCGACACCGGCCGGCGCGGCCGCACCGGGGGCGAGGGCGGCGGCGGGGTTGACCGCCGGACCGGCCGTGATGTTCTGCGCGGCCAGCTTGTCGACCACGGCGGGGGTCCAGCCGAGGTTGGCGCCGTTGATCGAGTGCGACTGGCCGTCGCCGAAGTCGGTCACCTGGCCGGACACGTTCCAGCCGGGGTTACCGGCGCGGGTGTCGGCGACGGTGACCGGGTTGAGGTCGCCCGCGGTCTGCAGCATCGAAGCGTCCGGCAGCATGGTGGGCGAGGGCAGCGTCACGTTCTGGTTCGCCACGCTGATCAGCAGCTCACCGGCGGTGACCGTGGTGGTGATGTTCTCCGAGGTCGCGACACCCGCGAAGGTGTTCACGGTCAGCGGAACCTGGGCCGACTCCGAGGCGAGGAACACCGCGGGGTCGGCCGGCACGAACTTCGCGGTGAACGAGTGCGCACCCACGGCGAGGGTGGCGGTGTTCAGCGTGGCCGTGCCACCGGAGAGCGCCACCGGGCTGCCGAGGTTCGCGCCGTTGTCGGTGAACTGGATGGCACCGGCCGCCGCGCCCGGCGTGACCGTCGCGCTCAGGGCGACCGGCTGGAACTGGGTCGCGCTGCCGCTCGGGGTCACCGCGAGGGCGGTGGTGGTGGCCGTCGCCGGCCGCGTCTGCACGGCGTAGGTGACCGCCTGCGAGGTGGAGCCCTGGATGTTCTGCGACGCGCCGGTGAACACCGCGGTGAGCGAGTGCGAACCGACCGTCAGCGCAGACGTGTTCAGCGTGGCGACACCGTTGTTCACGGCCACGGGCGAGCCGAGGTTTGCGGCGCCGTCCTTGAACTGCACCGTGCCACCGGCCGAGGCCGGGGTGACATTCGCGGTCAGGGTGACCTGGTCGCCCTGGAAGGCCGGCGAGGCCGGGGTGACCGACAGCGACGTGGTCGTGGTGACCGGCTGGTTCGGGTCGACCGAGGTGTAGTGCGTGGCGTCGGTGAAGTACACCGCCGTCGTGAAGGTGCCCTGCACCTCCAGCGAGAACGAGTCGACACAGTTGATCGTGACGTCGTACTCACCGGGGACCACGGTGGTCTGGTTGTCGAGGGCGATGTCCTTGAAGGACAGGCCCTGCTGCACCGGGAAGCCCGACGTCGTAGAGAAGTTGACGCTCGTGGTCGTGGTGCCGATGAAGCCGCCGGCCCAGGCGCCCGGGCCCTTGACGAACATGTTGTACCCGTCGGCCGTGGTGGGGCAGCCCGCCGAGGTGGTGTACACCGGGGCGGTGATGTCCAGTCCGTTGGCCGGGGACACGGTGGCGGTGCCGACAGTGCCGGGCGCCGGGGCCGCGGAGGCGGCAGGCACGGTGCCCAGGGCGCCGGCCAGCGTGGCGGCCAGGACGACCCCGCCCGCCGCGACGCGGCGGAGGATGCTCTTGGCGTTCATGTGTTCTGGAGTCCTTTCGGGGAATCCGGATCAGGGGGTGTGGATGCTGGTGTCACCGCAGTTCGGGTTGATGCCGAACCCGTATTTGGTGATCACGCCGGTGTTGGCGCAGATGGCCGAGCCGCTGCCGGAGAAGACCGTGTTGTACGGGGCCGTGGTGAGGGCGGCGTTCGGCACGACGTTGTACACGTCCCGCTTGAACGTGGAGGCGGTGTTCAGGTCGGTCGGGTTGACGCCGTTGAACGTGGCGAGCATGGCCTTGCCGTGCACGTCCGCCACCACGCCGTAGACCTGGGACTGGTACTGCGCGATCGAGTAAGGCGCGATGTTCGCCGGCTCGGTCAGGTAGGTCCCGGTGTTCTCTTCGATCGGGTTGTTGTTGACGTCCTTGTCCTTCACGCAAGGGAAGGTCGTCGTGTAGTCGGCCGCGTTGGTGAGGCCGAGGCTCTGCAGGAAGAACGCCCGCGTGCCCGAGCCGAACTGCGGCAGCAGCGGCTTGTAGGTGGTGCCGACACCCGGCGCGGTGCAGTTGTAGATGCTCTTCAGCTGCGCCGTGGTCAGCTTCTTGGTGATCGAGCTGTCCGAGCGGACGGCATAGGTGACCGCGTCGACCGCGAAGGGCACGTAGGTCAGGTTCGCACCCGGGAAGCTCGCCGAGTTGTTCGCCGAGGAACGGGCGTACTGCAGGCAGTTGTTGCCCGCGTTCTGCGAGTTGACCAGTGCGGTCACGCCGGCCCCGGAGCTGGCCGGACGCGCGATCGTGCAGTTGGGGTTGGTCGCCGGGTCCTTGGTCGTGATGTTCGTCGAGCCGACCGCGTCGTAGGAGCCGAGCACCTTGGTGCCGTTCACGGTGATGGCGTCCGCCAGCCCGTTCATCACGCCCTGCGTGGTGTCGGAACCGGTGCCGGCGATGTCACGGTAGGTGGGGGTGCCCGACGGGTCGGCCTGCGCGGCGCCGCCCATGGCGAGCACCGCGGACAGCGCGACCAGTCCCGCAACCAGGACTTTGCTTCGTTTTCCTGTCACTTCAAGTATCCTTTTCGCAGCAGGATTCCTCCGGGCGGTTGCCCGGCTGTGTCGTCCGGCGCGGTAGCGGCGCCGGAGTCGTGCGGGAATGTCATCCGGCCTGGCCGGCGGGCGGGAGCTGCCACTCCTGGTCCCGGCCGGCCGGGGGCATCACCTCACCTCCCCCTCCGCCCGCTCAGCCGCAGCAGGGCGGGACCGCCCCCTGCCGCGAGCGCACCGACCGCCAGCAGCACGACCAGTACCCAGCGCACGATCCCGACCGGGGAGGCGGGGGTGGGACTCGACTGGGTGGCTTGCTGCTGCGCGATGGTCTTGGTGGGGACAGCCGCCTTCACCGGTCCCGGGCCGCCGGCCGGTGCGGCCGCCTTGTCCGGGGCGGCGGTCCCGGCGTCCGCCAGCGCGGATGTCCCGCTGTTGTCCGCTGTACCCCCGGAACCCGGCGCGTTGCCTGCCCCGCCGGCTGCCTGGTCCGGCGTGCCGACCGGCTTGCCTGCGAGGCCGGCGATCTTGGTCGCCGCGTCCCGCGCCTGCCGGCGCAGGTCATCCGGCAGCGGCACGTAACCGTCGGGCAGCTGACCGGGCTCGATACCCGGGGTCTGCCCATCGCCCACCGCGTAGCGGATGAAGTTCGCGTAGTCGGCGCCCGCCGCAGTGTCCAATGCGGACGGTGCAGTGGTGGCGTAGCTGAGGTTCGTCAGCGGGTAGGCCGCGGCGGCCGTCGAAGTCGGGTTCGGCACCTTCACCCCGTCGACGCCGCTGTCCTTCATGGCGGCGACACCGGCGAGCAGGGCATCGGCGGTCGGCGCGACATACGCACCCGAGGAGTTCCGCAGTTTCGCCATCGGCAGGCCGTAGCGCACCGCGGTGGCCGTGTCGGTAATCGCGATGAGGCGGCGAGCCCCCACCGGATCCCGGCTCACCGACGCGAGGTTCTTGGTGCCGTCCGGGTTCCGGAGGTTGGTCGGCTCCTTGCCGAGCGAGTCACCCCGGCTGGCCGCCCGCGCCGCGTCGTGCATGTCGTTGGCGAGCGGGTGCCGTTCGAGGGCGCAGGTCTCGGTCAGGTCGGCGCCAAAGCAGGAAAGATCCGACTTCGGGAACGTGGGCACCGGCAGGGTCATGCCCTTGTAGTGGGGGTTGACGGTCATACCCCACTTGTCCGGCTTGCCGTCGAGGAAGGCGCGCGCGTCCGGATCGGCGTTGATCCAGCTCCACAGCACTGCGGTCTGGTCGTAGTCCACAGTGGACACAAGAGCGTCGACGGTCGCGATCGTCTTGAGACTGTCCGCCAGGTCCCCGTTGGCCTCCCGGAAATCCGGGTCGAGGGTGAGACTGACCTGATTGTCCGCCAGGTAGTCCGCAGGCCCCGGCAACGCGCCCCGGTAGGACTGGGTGAGCAGCTTGGCCACCAGCCTGGGTGTCAGGTTCAGCTCCATGACCTGCTCGCCATCGCGCTGCCACACCGAAGGCGCCGCGCCGCTGCCCGAACCGCCGGACTGCCGCTCGATCATGAACGCGATGGACAGCCCGGAAAGCGCGACCGGCGCGTAGACCAGTGGCCGGGCGGCCTCACCGGGCGGCACGGGATCGGTGATGAAGTTGAGGCCGGGCTTGTCCGACTGCAGCACTCCCCGCGCCACCTGGTCGGGCAGCTGCGTGTAGCCGAAGACCTTCCCACTGCCGGCACACAGTTTCGGCTGCCAGCGCAGCACTGCCTCGGCCATGAACTCGTGCCCGGTCGTGGACCGCTCCGCGGCGCCGAGCGGGCAAGCCGAACCGACCGGCTGGAAGTCCAACCGCACCTGAAGCCGGTGCGACCAGTTCGTGGTCGACAACGGTGACGAGTCGAGCCAGCTGTGGGTGTAGCTGGTGCCGGCGACCTGGCCGTTGACCTCTTTGTCGCTACGCGGCACCACCACCAGCCAGCAGTGCCGTGGTTTCCCAGTGGTCTGGTCCACCACGCCACAGCCGAGACCGTAGGCCTCGGTGTTGGTCTGCACCTCGAAGTCGAGGTCGCCACCGCCATCGAGCCGCGTCTTGGCGAGCGGTACCTCGTTGGTCGTGCCGGCCGTGAAGAAGTCTCCGGGGGAAGTCGTCGTCGCCCCGGTCACCGAGCGGAACGGCACCGTGACCGCCGCCGCGCCCGGCGTCCGGTCGAACGGGTCTTCCAGCGGGTCGATCAGGCTGCCGTAGCTGAGCTGCCGGTTACGCAGAAACGCCCCGGACGCGGGATTGAGCTGTGAGGCGAGCCCCCCGTACTGGCACTGCTCGCGGTCGGGCCCGGCCGGGTCGTCGCCCCAGCATTGCATGACCTGCAGGAAGTTGGTGTAGAAGTTGCCTTCCGGTCCGGTCGGGGCTCCGCCGGTCCAGCTGAGGTGCACGGTCTGGTTGATGAGGTTCGTGGTCTGGCCGACCGTGACCTTCAGGCTCGCGAAGTCCCCGGTGCCGGAGACGGTGACCGCGGTGCCGGCGGGCGCGGCCTCTGCCGGCCCGAGCGCGAGCCCGACGCCGGCGACGGCCAGCACGGCCGCCAGCATCAGTCGCAGGATCCGGGTGATCACGGGTCCTCCCCATGGACGTAGTTTCTGCGCCGCAGCACCCGTGCCAGCACGGGCGGGGCGATGATCAGGCCGAGGAACAGCACGACGGCCAGGGTGGCGAACAGCGCCCAGGTCGCGTCGTCCTTCAGGTTCAGGGAAACCGGCTGGGCCAGCGCTCCGGACGACCCGTTGCTCGCGGACACCGGCAGGCCCGTGTTGGGATCGATCGCGGCGGGACCCCCGGCCCCGGGCGCATCCGCCGGTGCCGCGTCACCGGCGGGTGTCCCGTCCGGATTGGTCGCGCCGGGCCCGTTGGGCGTGCCGCTGCCGTTGGCCGCGGTGCCGCCGCGGACCGGAGTGGGCGTCTTGGCGCCGCCGGTGCCCTCGGTGCACTGCGTCACGCCGATCTTGTCGCAGCTCTTCGGGAAGGGCGCGGTCTTGGCGAGCAGGTTGGTGCCGTCCGCCGAGAACGTCGGGTTGTTGCATTTGCGGATGTCCGTGGGCTTCTTCGTCGAACCCGGGATCCGCGCCACCTGATTCAGACCGGCTTGCACGAGGTTGATCGGCAGCGGCGAATAGCCCAGGTTGTCCGCCTGTTGCTGCCCCTCGCAGAGGAAGTAGTAGGCGAAGTCCGACAGCGTTTTCCCCTTCACCTGGGTAAAAGGAGAGGCCGTCGTGGTCGGCAGGATCATGTAGCTGTAGCTGGACAACGGGTAGGTGCGCGAATCGTTGTTGTGGTAGACGCCGCCCAGCTCCTGGGTGAGGTCCGGCCTGATCCCCGCCCCCAGCAGCGCCACCGCGACACTGGGCGCCTTCGGTTCGATGTAGTACCCGGCCTTGTTGAGCACCTTGGCGATCGGGAAACCCGCGTTGCGCGCGTAGGAGTACTCGACGTAGGTGATCGCACCTTCGCTCTGGTCCTGCCGGGTGTAGTTGGTCACGCCCAGCGAGCCCGACTGGCCGATCATGGGCGAGACCAGCGGGAAAAAGGAGGTGAAACCGCACGGCGCGGCCCGTCCGGCACGGCGGCAGAACGCGTCCCACATCCCGCCGTACTCGCTGGCCATGTAGGCGGTGAACTGCGCGGTGGTGCCCGAACCGTCCGACCGGACCACCGGGATGATCTTGCGTGCGGGCAGCGCCAGCCCCGGGTTGTCCGCCTTGATCGCGGGGTCGGCCCAGTTAGTGATCGTGCCGGTGAAGATCCCGGTCAGCGTCTTGCCCGACAGCCGCAGGTTCGTCACCCGCGTGTTGCCGATCTTCAGGTTGTACATGAAGGCCGTGCCGCCGGCGACGATCGGCATGTAGGCGAACCCGCGCGCCGGGTTCGCGTCCAGCACGCCGCCATCGGTGAGGCCGTAGGGGATCTCCGACACCGCGAAGTCGACCTGACCGTTGCGGAAGTCGTTGCGGCCGGCCGTGGAACCGGTCGCGGAGAAGTTGATCCGCATGCCGTACTGCTCGACGTTCTTGCGCCATTGGTCGAGCGCGTTCGAACTCCACGTCGACCCGGAGCCGCTGATCGGCACGTACCCCTGCGCCATCGCGGGCTGCTGTCCGACGAACAGCAGCACGAGCACGGCCGCCAGCGCGGCGAAGCGCTTCACTGATCCTCTCCGTTCCGTTCGTTGATGCGCGCGATGAACCGTTCCCGGTCCGACATCGACGCGCGTTCGCGGCGTGCCCGCTGCCCGCGGGACAACTCGCCCGCGGGTCGCCCGCCGAGCACCCGTGCGAGCACGAACAGCACCAGCACGAGCAGCATCAGCACCGCCGCCGCACCGAACCCGCGTGCCTTCATCGCCTCCTCGGGCGAGGTGACGAGGCTGAAGGTGGCCAGGGGCAAGGAGATCATCGGGCCGCTGGTCGGGTCGGTGTTGAGGTAGGCGGTGAAGCCTGCGGTGATCAGCACCGGCGAGGTCTCGCCGATGCCGCGCGCGGTGCCCAGCAGGACCGCGGTCGTCAGGCCGGACCGGGCCGTGGGCAGCACGACATGCCAGACCGTGCGCAGCTGGCCGGCACCCAGCGCGAGGGAGGCCTCGCGCAGCGAGCCCGGCACCATCCGCAGCACCACGTCGGCCGCGCGGATCACGATCGGCAGCATCATCACGCTGATCGCGCAGCCCGCCGCGAGCCCGGACCGCTCCAGTCCCAGCGCGAGGATCAGCGCGGCGTACACGAACAGCCCGGCGATGATCGACGGCAACGCGGTCATCGCGTCCGTCACCGTGCGCACCAGCCGGGCGAACGTCCCCCTGGCCTCGTTGAGGAACACCGCGCACGTGACACCGAGCGGGATCACGATCGCGAGCGCGATCGCGATCTGCTCGAGCGTGCCGACCACCGCATGCAGAATTCCGCCCTGCGTCAGCGGATCGAGCGGGCCGGCGGTCGCCATGTCCTCGGTGAAGAAGTTGAGGTGCCGCAGCGCCGTGATGCCGCGCACCAGCGGGTAGCCGACGATCACGATGAGCCCGGCCAGTGCGACGAACGCCAGGCTGCACACGAGCACGCGGGCCAGCCGGTCGCGCACCGTCAGCGCGTTCTCCTCGAACGAGGTCAGCAACCCGTACAGGGCAAGGAACATGACCCATGCGATGACCAGGAATCCGATCACACCGCCGAATGGCGCGAGCCGGGTGAACACCAGCCACGTCACAGCGAGCGCGGCAGCGCCGGCGCCGATCAGCGCGACGACGTCGCCGCGATCCGCGGTGCCCGTCGAGCGGCGTCTCTCGCAACCATCCACAGTGGACATGACTCACGCCTCGCTTTCCCGGCCGGAGCGGCTGCGCGCGATGATCGCCGACGCGCCGAAGTTGACGACAAGAGTGAGTGCGAACAGGGCGAGGCCCGCGGCCATCAGCGCGGAGAGCCCGAACGGACTCGCCGCGCCCCACTGTTGCGCGATCAGCGCGGACACCGAGTTGGCGCCGCTCTGCAGGATGTGCGGCTGGATCGCGAACACCGGCGCGATGATCATGTACACCGCGATCGTCTCCCCCAGCGCCCGGCCGAGCGCCAGCATCGTCCCGCCGATCATCCCGCCACGCGCGAACGGCAGCACGACGGAACGGATCATGCCCCACTTGGTGGCGCCCAGCGCGTACGCGCCCTCCCGTTCACCGGGCGGCGCCTGGGAAAACGACTCACGCATCACCGAGCACGCGGTCGGCATCACCATCATGCCGACGATGAGCCCGGCGAAGAAAGTCGAGCTGGCGAACACCGTCTCGGTGCTCAGCGGGTCGTTCGCGTCGTATCCGTCCACTGTGAACAGCGGGATCCACGCGAGTCTCTGCGAGATCCACCGCGGCACTTCGAGCAGGTTCCACTGCAGGAAAACGGCGCCGAACAGGCCGTACACCACACTGGGCACCGCGGCCATCAGGTCGACCAGGCTGACCAGCAGCCGCTTCACCCCGCCCGGTGCGTACTCGGAGATGAACAGCGCCACCCCGAAGGCCAGCGGGAACGCCACGCACAGGGCGACGCCGGCGATCAGCACCGTGCCGGTGATCACCGCCGCGATGCCGAAGTTGCCCGAGTCCGGCTGCCACGCCTGCGTCGTGAGGAAGCCCCACCCGACCTTGCGCAACGCACCGAATCCGTTGGTCAGCAAGAAGATCCCGACCGTCACCATGATCACCAGGACGAGCAGCCCGGCGATCCGCAGCAGTCCGCGGAAGGCGAGGTCAGTGCCTCCCGGCGGCGCGACGCGGCGCCGCGACTCCTTCTCCGCAGGCGGGGTCGGCGACGTGAGCAAGCTGGTCATCGGCGCACCCCTCTCACTCTCTTAACGGCCGATTCACACGACTGGGTAAGGAAATCCAGTAAAGGAGGACAACTGGCCGCCGGATCATTAACTACGGACGAACAGGACCAGCGGTGGCGCATTTCCGAAGATTAGGTGCCAGTGCGGTCGAAAGAAACCGCGCGAAGATCAGCCACGTCCTGTACTTTCCCGGCAAGATCCTGGAATGCCGAACCCGCGTCGGAAGCCCGGATACGGCGTTGGTACTGACGGCCCGACACGGCCAGGTCGGCGGAGCCGGCCCGCAGCTGCCACCGCCACAGCCCCTGCCCGGTACGCACGGTCAGGATGCTCGCGGTGTCCACCACCCTGATCAGTTCCTTCAACGACACCATGCACGCGCCCGGGTCGGGAAAGTCCTCGGCCGATCGCGCGATACTGCGATTGTTCGCCGACAGGAAACGCCACAGGACACGATCGGACTCGGCCCGGAAAATCTGAAAACGGGCGGCTGCCATGTCTACTCTTTTCGCTGAGAGCCCCCCGACCTGCCGCGTAAGATTCCGTTGCGTTGGTGGACATAGGGGAAATGGCAGTCGTCCAGCGCGTGGTGAGCCGATTCACGAGGGATGAACGCGGCAATCTTGCCGGATCGGGCGAACCGGTCTTTCGTTACGAGGTCGCGGCGGCCGTTACCGGATCGTTTTGTACGGTGGCAGGCTCCTCGCCCGGCTCCGTCGTCGCGGTGGTCGCCGGTGCCGTCGTCGTAACCGGCGGCGTCGTGACCGGCGGCGGGGTCGTGGACGGAGCCGGCTGCGGAGTCGTGCTCCCCGGCGGCGGAGTACTCGTCGGCCGAGGCTCGGTGCCCGTGGGGATGCTCGTGGCGGTGGACGTGGGGATGGTCGTGCTCGGGTTCGTGGTCACCGGGACTGCGGTGGTCGCGACAGGCGGTACCGGGACCGGCAGCTGGATCGCCCCCGGTGCGGGCAGCGCGAGCGGCGCTTCCGGGCTGGCCGGCGTGCCCGTCGGACCGACCGGGAGCGCGCTCCGGGCGTAGGCGTCGGCCCACAGCAGGACCGTGGCCACATAGGAGTCCGAGTGGTTGTACCGGAACACGGCCTCGGCGCGTTGCCGCGGGTCCGAGGTGTCCTGGCCACCCGCACACAGGTAGCGGGCCGCAGCAGCCGTCGCGTCGTAGATGTTGCTCGGATCCACACGGCCGTCGCCGTTGCCGTCCACGGCGTAGCTCCGCCACGTGGACGGAATGAACTGCATCGGCCCCACCGCGCGGTCCCACCGGCTGTCGCCGTCGTACCTGCCGCCATCGGTGTCAGCGATCGCCGCGAAACCCGTGCCGTTGAGTACCGGCCCCAGGATCGGCGACAGCGTCGTCCCCGCCGCGTCGACCTGCCCGCCGTGCGCGTGGTTGGACTCGATGCGCCCAATGCTCGCCAGCAGCGACCACTGCAGGTGACAGCCTGCCGGCGCCCGGCTGGCCGCCTGCACGTATGCGTCGAACGCGGCCGCAGCGATACCGAGCGGCCCAGACGGCGGGATGGCGGACGATCCCGCGGCGCCTGCCGGCGCATCGGGACCGGCCGGGTCGGCGAGGAGTTCACTGGGCACGACCGTAATCGGCAGGCTACCGTCCACCCCGACCGGATTCCCTTGGCTGTCAACGGGTTCCGGTGCACTCACGGGCAGGACCGCCAGCGGGCCGGCCGCGTGCAAGCCGATCACTCCGCTGGTCGGCACGACCAGCGGAAGCGCCAGCAGCGGAACCAAGACCGACCGACGTAGCCCACGCATGTGCACTGCATCCTCCTCACAACAGCCCTTTGGCGGACTCGTTTCTAAATGCACTCCCCGGACATTCGGGAGCGCACGGGTAAACAACGGACATCGCGGACCTGACCGTTGGAGACGGTCACCTCGGCCACCGCGACCGCGCGGGCGAACTCGCGCCTCGGAACGACGGGGGTGAGCCCCCGATGTCGATGTCGGACGCCGGTACGGCTCGCCGTCGTGGGGACCGTGAACTCCTCGCTGCCCTTGACGACTTCGCCGCTCCGCATGTCCACGATGCCGATGGCGTAAAGAATCCGAGTCCGCTGCAGGAATGACATTGACCAACAGCACCCAGTCCACCATCCACCCGATAGGGGAGACGCACGCCGGTTCGGAAACCGCCGAGGCGGATCGTGCGCTGGGCGCGGTTACGAGCCGAGGAAGACGAGTCCTGTGGCTG
This sequence comes from Amycolatopsis sulphurea, assembly GCF_002564045.1. Classification (NCBI taxonomy): domain Bacteria; kingdom Bacillati; phylum Actinomycetota; class Actinomycetes; order Pseudonocardiales; family Pseudonocardiaceae; genus Amycolatopsis; species Amycolatopsis sulphurea. The sequence goes on from NZ_PDJK01000002.1 coordinate 857,608, forward strand.
TGACCTCGTCAACCAACCGCAGTCACACGATGATGCCGGCACCGGGCGTCGGCATCATCGCCGTGTTCGGCGGCTACTTCCTTTCGCCCACACGGATCCGCACCGAACACTGTGGACAGTTGTGCCATCAACCTTCACCCGCGACGCGAGCAGCTCCGGCTACGTTGGCGAACGCGGCTCACCCGCGGACGTGGATCCCCAACGTCGTGACAAGCACCGCGGCCTGTTCAGGCGATACGATCGCGCCGGCCACCTTCGCCCGCACCGGATCGAGTGCGGAAAGATCACTCCCCCGCAGCTCGGCCCGTGTGAAGTCGACGTCCCGCAGCTCCGCCCCGGACAAGTCCGCGTCCGCGAACACCGCACCGGCACAGTTCGCCGCGGTGAGATCCACCTCCCGCAACCGCACGCCCTGAAACGTGACGCCATGCAGATCCGCACCGCGCAGATCCACGAACGACCAGTCCCCACCGAGCACACGCAACGGCCGCAGGTCGCACTCCCGGAACCGGCTGCCCATCAGCTTGCACCCGGTGAATTCGGCGTCGAACAGGTTGCACCGTGTGAACATGCACCCGGTGAACGCAGAATCGATGTGCCCCGAAGCGTTGAACCGCACGTTCCCGAACACGCAGTCGGTGAACGTCGTCCCGCGCGTCACGCCCTCGGTGAAGTCGATCTCGTGGAACTCACACCGCACGAAGCGCCGCGCGGCAATTTCGTCCGCGTACCAGTCCTGCCGGCGATACGTACGTTCGTCCACCGTCTCGACCGCGGGCAGCTCCGCATCGTGTTCAGCCACCCACCAAGCCTAACCTGCGCGCGGGACACGGTCCGGAGGCAACGCAGCTGCCGCCCTGACGCGGTCCGCACTCACCCGAAAGCAGGATTCCCGGCTGCCCTGGACACCACCGCACATCGCAGCCCGGCCCTGCCCCCAGCCACCTCCCGTTCTTCCCTACGCGTATCCGGTTCAATGCTCTCCGCGACGCGGCGGCGAACACCACAGCCCGGCAGCGACCGGATCGTGCCCGCCCTACGATGGCCGGATGAGCGAAAGCCGATGGTTCGACGCCTGGGTGCCCTGGCCCGAACTCTCGGGCCTGGCTGCAGCCGCAAGCCGGGCCTTGCTGCCGAACGTGCCCGCGGCCCCGGCCGCCGCCGTTCGCCTGGTCACCGAACAACTCGTCGGCCGACGCCTGACCACGACGGTGGAGGGCCACAAGGTCGGCCTCACCCTGACCGAACTCGACTACCCGGCCGATTCACTGCGGCTCGCGACCGGCCGGGTCGGCGATGTGCGCATCGTCGCCGAAGACGTCGACTGGCCGGCGCCCTCTTCCCCGGCGGCCCCCTCAGCGGAACACCAGCACGACCCGGCCGGACGGTCGTCCATGTCCGGAACATCCGGCGCCACCTCCGGTCCGGCACGCAAAACCACCACTGCCCCGAGTATCCGACCCGAGAACGTCGCCGACGAAACGCCGGCCGCGAGCGACCGAGCCAGTATCGACACCCAGTCATCGCCGAAGACCACAGATCGGCCAGCCTCGGACCAGCGTGGCCCCGCCGCGCCAGCCGAGCCGGCGGTTGATCCTGCGGTGGAACGCATTCCGCTGCGCCGCGTGACCCTATGGGCCAAAGACGTGCGATTGCGCGGGCTGCCCTCTCCCGCAGTCGTGCCCACCTCGGTGGAGCTGCACATCGCAGTGAGCGGAGACGTGGTACGGGAACGAGTCGCCCGAACCCGGCCGGACGTGATCGCCACGCCGCACGCGGAAGGCTTCCGGTTGCGGTGGCGGAAGCATCCGCGGTGGGGACACCTGACTCTCGTCGCCGGAATCGAGAAATCCAGTGTCGTACTGACGCCCACCACACTCCACATCGGACGGTGGACGACTCGGCTCGCCCGCCGGATCCGGCCGATCGTGCTGCCACTCCCGGATCTGCCGAAAGGCCTGCGGCTGACCGGAGTCCACCCGGACGAGAACGAACTCGTCCTGGCCACCGCAGCCGACGAATGGCCCGGACAGCTCGCCCGGATCCCCTTGCCCGACATACTGAACTGGCTGACCACGGTCGCCATGACCCTGACACTGCCTGGATTCGCACGTTTCCTCCCCTGAACCAAAAGCGGCACACCCACCGCCCTGTCTTGAGGCCGGTTGCGAGCAAGTGCACCCGCCCGACTCCTCCAGAGTGCACGAACACGCGTTCGAACGCATCACTCTTTCGGTGCCGATCATCTCCGGCGGCATCAACGAGGGATTCCGGCAGCCAGAGGTTCACTATCCACAATGGACCGAACGGGCCTCTGTAGCACCGCTTTCCCGGCAAGGCCGGCTCGCAGCGCGAAACCCGTCGCCCAGAAGAATCACTCGATCAGGCAGTATTGATCGAGGAAAATCGTTGCTGCACAACAAAAGTCAGAAAATGAGCCGGATCGCAGCCGGTCTGCGCGGCTACTCTCGAAATCGAGCACCACACCGTCTCCGAGGGGTACGACCAATGAACGCCTTTACCAGCCGATCCCGAAGATCCAGCGCACGAAACGTCTCGACCGCCGCGCGGCGGCGGTCCGTACGGACCGCTTCAGATCGAGGCCTGTTCCTCCACCGGCAGGCAGATCTCGAACCGCGTGTCGCCGGGCACCGAAGTCACCTTGATGTCGCCCGAATGCCGGTCCGCGATGATGCGCCACGAGATGTCCAGCCCGAGCCCGGTTCCCTCGCCCACGCCCTTAGTGGTGAAGAACGGCTCGAAAATGCGCTGCCGCACCTCTTCCGGGATGCCCGGACCGGTGTCGCCGATCTCCACTCGGATCTGTTGCCCGATCTGCCAGGTACGCAAAGTCAACGTGCCCTGCCCGCCCATCGCGCACACGGCGTTGTCGATGATGTTGGTCCACACCTGGTTCAGCTCGGCGGCGTAGGCCGGTATCCGGGCGATCGAGCGGTCGTATTCCTTGACCACCCGGATTCCTTCGCCCAGCTTGCCGGACATCATCACCAGCGTGGAATCGAGCCCCTCGTGGACGTCGATGAACTGGTGCGGGGCACGATCCATCTGCGAGTACTGCTTCGCGGCGCCGACGAGGGTCGAGACCCGGCTGGTGGAATCCTCGATCTCCCCCATGAGCATCTCGGTTTCGAGAGCGTAGGCGAGCCAGCGGATCGCCCCGTCGAGCAGTCCTTTGCCGACCGATTCCAGTACGTGGTCCAGATTCTCGGCAGTGAGCCCGGCGGCGACGAAGATGTTGGCCAGGTCCCAGCCTTGGTCGATCTCGCGCTCGTCGAACCAGTCGCCGATCTCGTCCTCGCGGTCGGCCTGCTGCATCGCGCTGAGTTTCGGCGCGTCGGCGACCTGTTTCACGAGCCGCTCCTGGACATCGAGCAGCAACTCGAGCAGATCGGGGTCGATGTCCTTCTTCGCCAGGATCGCCAGCTTGTGCCGCATCCCGCCGACCCGCTCGCGCAGCGCCGCGGTGGCCCGCACCGCGGCCGCGGCGGGGTTGTTCAGCTCGTGCATGAGCCCGGCGGAGAGCTCGCCGAGCGCGACCAGGCGGCGCCGCGAGGACACGAGCGCGTCGTTGTTGCGCCAGCCGAGGTACATGCCCTCCAGCAGATGCGCGGCCATCGGGAACCAACGACGGAACTCCACCGCGAACTCGGCGGCGGGCAAGGTGAGGAAGGTCAGGTCACTCACCGCGTAGATAGTCGCGCTGTAGGTCGCCTCGCTGTTCTCGTGGGCGAGGAACTGGGTTGCCCCGCAATAGGACCCCCGCTGATCGGATCGCTTGGTCTCGACTTCGGCGCCGGCCACCTGCCGGGTCATCCGCAACGCACCGCCGAGCAGCACGTAGAAGCAGGTCGCCGGGTCGCCCTCGCGGAACACCACGGAGTCACCCTTGAACTCCTCGACCGCGGCGTGCTCTTCGATCCAGCCGAGCTGCTCTTCGGAAAGGTGCTCGAACAGGAACAGGCTGCGCAATTCCTTGCGCGACAGTGCGGGCTCGGTCACTGTTCCTCCAGGTAACGGTGGACCAGGGTGACGGCCATGGCTCCTTCGCCGACGGCGGAGGCCACCCGTTTCACCGACTGCGAGCGGACGTCACCCGCGACGAACACCCCGGGTACGGACGACTCCAGGTAGTGCGGATCCCGGTCGAGAACCCAGCCGGCCGGACGACGGCCGTCCTCGATCAGATCCGGGCCGGTCCGGACGAAGCCATGCCCGTCACGCAGCATCGCGTCCCCCAGCCATCCCGTGCGCGGGGCGGCCCCGATGAAGATGAAGAGGTGCCCGGTGTCGAGTGTCTCAGTCGCACCGTTTTCGCAGACCGTGATGGATTCGAGGTGGTCGTTGCCATGAGCTTTGACCACAGTGGTGTGCGTTCGCACGTGGACGTTGTCCAGGGCCGCGAGCTGCTCGATGAGGTAGTGCGACATCGACGACTCCAGGGAACCGCCGCGTACGAGCAGCGTGACATCGGCAGCATGCCGGGAGAAGAACACCGCGGCCTGTCCGGCGGAGTTCGCACCACCGACGATGTAGATGTGCTCGCCCTCGCACTCGGGTGCTTCGGTGGCCGCGGAGCCGTAGTAGACACCTCGGCCGGTCAGCTCCTCGATGCCGTCGGCTTCGAGCGAACGGTAGGTGACTCCGCTGGCGAGGATCACCGAATGCGCGGCGATCTCAGAGCCGTCGCCGAAGGTGACCACACGGCTCGACCCTCGCGCCTCCAGGCCGGTGACGTCCCTCGCGGTGAGCACCTCGGCGCCGAACTTCTGCGCTTGACGACGGGCCCGGTCGGTGAGCTGGGCTCCGGACACCCCGTCCGGGAAGCCGAGATAGTTCTCGATCCGCGAGCTGGTGCCCGCCTGGCCCCCGGTGGCCTTCCGCTCCACCAGCACCGTGCGGAGGCCCTCCGACGCGCCGTACACGGCGGCGCCCAGCCCAGCCGGACCGCCGCCGATCACCACGAGGTCATAGAAGTCTTGCGCCGGGCGAGTGGACAGGCCGACGGCGTCGGCGATCTCACCGCCGGAAGGCTGTTTGAGCACCGTGCCGTCCGGGGTGACCACCACCGGAATGTCGGCCGCACAGGCGCCGGCGGCCTGCAGGATGCGACCGGCCTCCTCGTCGTCCACGGAATACCACCGATAGGGCACCGCATTGCGAGCGAGGAAGTCCCGCATCCGGAACGACGGCGCCGAATAGCGGTGACCGATCAGCTTCGTCTCCTCCACCGGGCGGTCGCCGACCGCCAGCCACGCCTCCACCAGCGAGTCGATGACCGGGTACAGCTTCTCCTCCGGCGGGTCCCACGGTTTGAGCAGGTAATGGTCGACATCCACCACGTTGATGGCCTGGATCGCCGCGTCGGTGTCCGCGTAGGCGGTCAGCAGGGCGCGGCGGGCGTTGGGGAACAGATCCATCGCCTTCTCCAGGAAGACGATGCCGTCCATATGCGGCATGCGGTAGTCCGCGAGAATGGCCGCGACCGCGTCGCCTCGCAGCTTGATCTCGCGAAGCGCGTCGAGCGCGTCGGCCCCCGAATCGGCGCGGATCACGCGGTAGTCCTTGCCGTAGCGGCGGCGCAGGTCCCGCGCGACCGACCGCGATACAGCGGGGTCGTCGTCCACGGTCATCAGGATCGGCTGGCTCACACAGAACAGCCTACGACTCCGCCACGCCCCTGGCGGCGACCAGCAAAAGACCAGGCCCGCACCCGCCAGGGCGTGCGCAGGCTATCCGGATGGTGGCTACGGGTAACTCGCCACGTTCACCGGCTTCGAGCCGTCCGGAGTCTCCTCGCCGAGGTCATTGATCACGTGCGTGATGGTGCCTTGATGGTTGAGCGACACCGTCACCATGTTGTGAAACCGGACACCCGGGGTCTCCGGCGCCTCGAACGCATGCTCCCCGGCCACCGACGGGTCGGCGCTGAAGAAGCAGTAGCTGCCCAGCCCCCAGGCCTCGTGCCTGGTCACGTCCGGGGCGACCCGGTAGGCGGGGTGGCCGTTCGTCGAACCGTTCCGCCAACCGGCCTGGTCAGGGACGTCGTAGGGCATTTCGTTCTGGAAGAAGTAGGTGCGCCCGCCTTCGCCGTTCCAGTCCACCTCGGTCTTCTGAAAGTGCTCGACGAACAAGCCATAGGTGATCACGTCGTCGCCGTTCACCACCATCCCGGTGTCCGCGGTGTTGATGTCCCAGCCGACGTAGCGCACGTCCGCCGCGTGATCGGCACGCCAGATCCACATGTGGTCGCAGATGACGTTGTTGCTGTTGATGACGAGGCTCGTGGTCGCCTTGCCCGCCGCCGCGCCGCCGACCCGGAAGAACACGTCGTGCAAGGAGGTCGGGTCCGCCGCGTGGTCGGCTCGCGAGCCGGGCTGCCCGACCTGCATGAGCGTGTCCGAGTTCGTGGTGCCGGCGTCGAACAGCAGGCCCGCGACCTTCACACCGTCTACGTCGTCCACGTTCATCGCGGTGATCCCGTCGTCCGGGACGAATGTGGCGATGCCGAGGCCGAGCACCACGGTGTTGGGCCGGGTCACGTGCAAGGGCTGGTCAAGGTGGTACACCCCCGGAGTGACCAGCAGGTTCTTGCCCGCAGCCAGTGCCGCGTTCATCTCCAGCGCGGTCGCGCCCGGCTTCGCGATGTGGAACTGGTCGACCGGAAGAGAGGTACCGGGCGTGGCACCGTTCGCCCAGGTCACACCCGAAGTCTCCGTGCGCAGCGCGGGCACGAAGACCTCATAGTCCCCGGCGTCGTCGAGGTAGAGGAACGGCTTCTCCCGCACCACTGGCGTGCGGTCGACGGTGGTGTACGGCGGCGTCGGAAAGGTCCCCGCCGGCGCCCCCTCAACCCCCACGAACACCATGTTCCAGTTGGCCCCGTGCCAGCTGCCGAACTGGGAATCCCGCGAGATCCACTGCTGCTGCGAACCCGAACGGACCTGGCCGTCGATCTTCGTGTCGGAGATCCAGCCGCCGCTGGACCAGCCTCCGTCGTCGAGCAGAAGGTCACCGTGGAGGTGCATCCGGCGGTACGGGCTGGCCTGCGAGACCGCCCAGCGATCCGCTCCCCCGGCCGGGTTCACCGACAGGTTCTCCGCACCGCGCCAGAAGTTCTGGGTGGCGTTGTTCGGCGGAAGCCACTCGGCCTCGACGTGCACCGCACCGTTGATGGTGACCTCGCCGGGCGTGCTGCCGAGGCCGAGCACCTGGGTGTAGAAGCCGACGTTCACGTCGTTGGCGTAGGTGCCCGGTTTGAACATGACGGCGTACCGCTCGCTACCGAACTGGTTCCTCTCCTGCTGCGAGAAGATGCCATCCAATCTGCACTGAATGATCTCGCTCGACATCGACGGATCGAAGATCACGACGTTCGGCCCCAAGTCCGGCTGCGCAGCCTTCGGAGAAGTTGTGCCACCCACGGGGTAAGTCTGAACGATTACGCGTCGGCTGCAGTACAGACGTACTACCGCGGGGGACGCCGACCTGTCGCCGAACCACCGACCACCCCCGAGGCCGTGCCCTACCTCCGGGTCACGAACCACGTCCCGCCGACCGGCGCGGGAACAACCCACCACTGCTGGTCAACGCCACGTCCGTCGCCCGAGACATACGTCTCCCTCGCCCGCACCGGAGCAGCCCGTTGCCTTCCACCCGCCTGCGCTGTCCACCACCACGCGCATCTGCCGGTCGCCATCACCCATACGGTGAGATCGCCAGCTCTGCGCGTTTGTCCCAACTCAGCTGTACAGCTGCACTACCGCATTCGCGGCCCGGCCGACTTCCTGCACCCAGATACCCTTGACACTCTAAGTAACGTATTCCTACCCAATGTCACCACCTGCGAACGACGCTCCAGTGGCCAGTCGGGAGGCCATGCCTGGTTGAAGCAAGTCATGAACATCCCGTTTACCTGCCACGTCACTGTCCGACACCGGCCAGCAGACCCCGCCCGAAGCCGCGCAGGCGCGGGGTGTACTGTCTTCCCTACGAGATGCGGAGGAAACTTCGCTTCGGGGCTATGGCGCAGCTGGTAGCGCACCTCACTGGCAGTGAGGGGGTCAGGGGTTCGAGTCCCCTTAGCTCCACCGTGACGAAACACCGCCCTCTGGATGTAAAAGTCCAGGCAGGGCGGTTTTTTCGTGATACCTCATCATGAGTTTTGCCTCCCCTGACTTCAGCTACCGTCCAGTAGCTGGAGCAACCTTGGAGCAAGCCCTGACCCCATTTCGCATCGGTGCACAACAGTGCTCCAGAACATGTCGCCGACCCGGGTGATCTCCTGAAGGTTCTTCAGCGTGCAGCGAGCCGTGTTCGGTGCGTTATTGCGCACAGGCAACGGAGATAGTCACAAGCCGACTTTGCCTGCATCACCGACGTCAGCTCCGGTCATTCGTCACCGCCTACGGCAGTTACGACATCGCCGCCAGCGCGAGCGGCAGATACCCCAGGTCCCGCGACAGGTCGTCGCATCTTGCCGAACCTGCGGCTGGTCGCCGAGGACCGCCTCCAAGCAGGAGCGAGCCTCGGTTTAACCGGAAACTCCGACCTCCACCCAATGCCTGCCGCGGCCCCACAACGCCGCGTCCTTCCGCCGAGTGGTCACCAGCACCTGCCCGGCCGCAACCGCCGGAGGCCACAGGCCCTGCAAGTCCGCCGGGCATTGCACGTCGTCGAGGACCCACCAGACATCTGCGGTCATTGGCGGCCAGCCACTGCAGCAACCGCACCGCGCCCAGTTCCGGGGCCGGGTCTTCCACTCCGGTCACATCGGCGGCCAACCGCGCGTACGCGGACACGATCGCTTCACGGGAACTGGCGGCAACCCACACCAGCAGGTCCACTTCGCCGGAAGCCTAGGCTCACTCGGAGAACTCCGCGGCCAGCTGGATCTTGCCCACGCCGCCGAGCCCGGTCAGCACGCACACGGCTGGACTGCCAGACGTCGAGAGCCCGCAGCGCCCCGATTCGGATGCCGGTCGATCGCCCGGAACTGCTGCCGTCGCTGAAATGCGCCCGCCAGCGGCGGCACCACTCCGAACCGGTACCGCTCCGACGAATATCCCCGACGCGAACAGGCAAAGAGGGCACCGACATGACGAACGGACGGCAGCGGTTCGCCGCCACCCAGCCATCTTCCCCAACGGGCCCCGGCGGTGGCGGTCGTAATGCTCTTGCAACAGGTTCGTCTGCCTATGACACCGGGCGACGGGTGGCCGCCGCACGCGCCATCGCGTGCCGCCCTATCCACCCGTTTCGATTCCTCTTTCACCGTCGAGGGGCCGCACCGTCGCTGAAAGCCCAGTGGCATAGAAATCCAGGGACATCAAAGTGGTGCCGAGGGAAAATCCGGCTCTTCTCTCGAACCCAGGTCGAGTATCTCGCCAGGCTCTCAACTCGGTTAGCAGCGCATGTCCGTATGCCGGATCGACTTCGAGCGGAAGCTCCGGTTCAAGGCTGAAAACGCTGACATCGGAGAACAACAGAGTCAACCTCGCTTCGCCGGACCCGTTCTCCAGTCCGAACTCGACCTCCAGGTCTATCGACCTGGAGCCCACGACGAGACCCAGCCGGTCGACATGCGCGCCGTTGCGCAGGTCCACCGAGCCCCATCCGTCAAGCACTACATCGGTTTGCCCCAGCTCGCTCAACGGCTGAAGTCCGTCGTACCTCACGTCCATCCCTGCTTCCTACCGCCGCAGATGCCGGTAAACACGGGCAATGTCCCGCCATCCCATAGAACGAACCGGGCCTTTGCTGCCCCAGCCGGTCGGATTCCGATGATTCCGCCCTTGCAGGTACATGTGCGGTGTCGGAATATCACGTTTGACCTTCTTCTCGTGGTGCGTCTTTCCATAAAGGTCGTTGTGATACCAGCCTTTTCGTGTCTCCACGACCACGCGTGACTTGCCCTTGTTCATCGTGTGCGCGATTCTCAAGGCAACCTTCGCCTTCGCTGCGGAGTTTACGCGAGAGACCGCCCGGCTGACGAACTTGACCGCGGATACCGCGCGGCCGACCCATCGGGCGGCACCGCCGCTCAGGGCATTGGCCGCAAAAGAAGCAGCCGCTCTCCAGTTTCCTTGAACGGCGTTGCCGACCGCAGCTACTCCACTGGCTACAGCTCCGATCGGCCCCGGGATGTTGGAAACGGCCGCAGCGATGCTGGTGACGACGTTGACGGCCGCGCTGAGCCATCCCCACATCGTTCCGTCGAGGTCGGTTGCGTTGATGGGGTCGCCTGCGACGTAGTCGTAGTCGTTGGCAGAGCCGCCCTCTACGGGGTCGACCGAGAGGAACCGGCCGAGCAGCGGGCTGTACGGCCGGGCTCCCATCTGAACCAGCGACAACGCGCCGGCGTGTTCGTAGGGGCGCTGGTACTGGCCCAGCCAGCCGTAGTCCATCGAGCCCGGCGAGTTGTCCGGCACATTCTGCGTGTCCACCGCACCCGACGGAGCCAAGGGCTGGCCGTAGGGGTCGTAGGAGCGCAGGTCGCCCACCTGATGTCCTGCGATGTCAGTGGTGAGGACCAGGTCGCCGCGGACAGAAGGGTGGTCGTAAGCGGAGGTGAATCTGCCGTCGTTGCCGAGCTTGCTGGTGTACAACACGCCGCCGGGCAACGAGAGCGACAAGGACGTGAGGCGGTTGTCGGCGTTCAGGGTCAGATCAGGAGAATCGCCGTCGCCGGTGAAGCCGTATCGGGTGACGGTGTTGTTGTCGCAGTCGCGGGGATCGCGACGAATGATGCGGTTGGTTGCGTCGCGGGTGTAGGCGATGTCGGCGTTGAGCGCCGGAGTCAGCCCGGTGGTACGTACCCCGGTGTTGCGGCCAGAGCCGTCCCAGGTGAGCGTGGTGGTGCTGCCGTCTGCGGCTTTCCAGCTGGTGGTGTTGCCGTCGGTGTCGTAGGTGAACCCGGTCAGCGAGGTGGCGCCTTCGGTGGCGAGGAGCCGGTCGGCGTCGTCGTAGCAGTACCGGGTTTCCGCGGTGCCAGAGGCGGTTTGGTCGAGCAGGCGCACCCGGTTGGTGTTGAGGCCCGCGTTGGCCTGGGTTCCGACCGGGCAGGTCGCGGATGCGGTGGAGGTGTAGTCGTAGGTGTAGTGGTGGCCGGTGACGTAGGCCTCGGTCAGGCGTCCCGCGCCGTCGTACACGTAGTTGGGCGCGTTGGCCCGGGCATCGGTGCCGCCGAGGGACTCGTCGATAATCGTGCCCGCCGCGGTGCGGCCAACCTGGGACACGATGTGCTTGTTGTCGCTGGTTTTCCAATCCAGTGACAACAGCCGGGCTGCGTTGTCCTTGCCGAGCGCGCTGAGACTCGTGCCGTTGGCGTAGGTAGCCGAAGCCAGTTCTCCTGCGTTGTCGTAGGCCACGCTGGCGAGGACGACGCCGTCCAGCTTCTGAGTTTGGACTCGCCCGGCATCGTCGTAGGCATAGATCAGCGTGTGCGGTGCGTCAGCACTATTGGGTGGGGTAATAGTGCTGGATGTGACGCGGCCGACCTGGTCGTAGCTGGTGGTGGTCCGAACGCCGTTGACGTCGGTGTAGGCGACGACGCGCCCGAGCACGTCGACGGTGGTGGTGATAGTGCCCTGCTCGTCGGAGACCGAACTGGTGAGCGGGTCTCCGCCGACCCCGTAATCGTGCTTCACCGTTCCGGCCGCAGAGGTCGCCGACGAGGGGGCGCGCTCCTCGACGGGCCGGTCGCGGTTGTCGTAGGTCGTGCAAGTCCAGTCGCCGCCAGTGGACTCGGCGACCACACGCCCAGTCGCGTCGTAGACCTGTTCGTCGACACGAGCCGGTCCGCTCGCCGGGGCGGCTGAGGTGACGAGTTTCGCAAGACCGCCTTGGCTGACCGGGGCGCTGCCCGCGACGCAGGGGTTGGCGCGGGTTTCGGTGTCGCCGTAGTAGGCGTAAACGGTCTTGGCGCCGGTGGCCATGGTCTTGCTGGTCTTGCGCAGGTAACCGGTACCGGGTGTTTCGTAGCCAACCGAGCCGTTGATCTTCAGTCCGGCCGGGTTGCCCTGTCCGGACGTGGCCAGGCCGTAGACAGGGTCGAGGCCGCTCTCGCCGAACCGCGTCGTGCCGACCTTGTCGGGCACTCCGTCCGATTCTGACGCGGTCTTCGATGTGGTCAGCCCGTAGCGCGGGCGCAGCGCCGTTCCGGGGACGAGTTCTTCGGCTTTGCCGGGTGCGATCCAGTTGAGGTCGAGTTTGGCGTAGCCGCCGTTGTCGTAGTAGTCGATGCGGATCTTCTTGGCCTGGCCTGGGGCGTCGCTGTGGACGGTCGCTTCGCGCCAGGCGGGGTTGCTGATCTGCCAGTAATCCATCACGAGCTGGTCGTCGATCCACATGCGGATGCCGTCGTCGACGTTGGCCCGCAGCTTGTAGTCACCCACGGCGGGGAAGACGATGTCGCCGGTCAACCTCAGGGAGAACGAATCCGCGCTCATCCCGGGCACGACGTCGTTGCCGTACTCCCACGGGCTCTTGATGCTTCCGTCGGCCGGGCCGATTCCGGTGCGCTGGACTTGGCAAGTCGCTACCGGTTGTGCCGGACCCCGAGTCGCCCAACAGCTCACCGACTTGGTCATCCTGCGGCCGGTCCAGTGCGTTCGCGGCGTTGAGCTCGGAAAGCAGGCCACGCCGAACGGAAACACGCACCCCGAACGCAATACCAACCAGCCCACGCGACCTCGACTCACAGTCGCCAACTACCTTGCTTCGCTTCGCCAACTAGCGCGTGTTGTCACACACCTGTGACTGTCACCGATGTTTGGCCTTGGAAGCGTTGCCGTTCCTAGGTTTTTGGGTGTCGCGGCCACGGCGAGATGGCCTGTTCTGTCAGGCATAGTTGGCCTCTGGGCTCAGATTGTCAGAACTGGGTTGGCCCGTCGCGTGTGTCGGTCAGCCGGTAGGGGCCGACGTTGGTGGGAACAGGAATGTGGTGCGGCTCCGGTGCTGCAGATCTTGGGGTGACTGCGACACGCCGTGCGAGCTTGGGTGATGGCCGGGACGTCGCAAATCGGCGCTGGGAGTTGTATTGGTGGGGGTGTGCTGCTGCCTGGGGTACGGGCGGATCGCGGGATTCCGTCGCACTCCTGCCAGGTGGCCGACCTCGCGGCTTGCTATGAGGTGAGGCGGGGGGACAGGGGCCAGCTGGTGCTTGATGCGGGCTGGACGAAGCGGTGGACCACGACGTGGCGCTCCACGGGATCTGACGTGGTCTGCCGTGTTCGTGATGCGGGCTCGGTTGCTGCGGCGGGATGTGCACCGTTTCGTCGTTTCACGTGGCGGACTGGGCAACGCCACCGTCCGGGCTTGCAGTACATGGTCAGCACCGGGCGCCACCACGGGTTTGAAAGTCTTGCCGAGCAAAGGGTTCTGCTCGCGTTGGATTTCGCTGGGAGCCTCGTCGAGGTGTTGTCCCAGCCGTTCGAGCTTCGGTTCGCCACGGTTTCGGGTTGGCGTAAGCATGTTCCCGACTTCCTTGCCGTGGGCGAGGACGCGACGTGGCTGATCGACGTCCGTCCGGGCGAGCGCATCGACGACGATGCTCGGGTGTGTTTCGCTGCCGCCGACGAGGTGGCGCTGACCGCGGGGTGGCGCTACCTGGTGGTGCCCGGGCTGGCGGCCTCATGTGATGGGCGCGTTGGACACGCTCTCGGCCAGGCGGCGGCCGATGGATGATCGTCTCGGGTTACAGGCCGAGCTCTGCGCGTCCGCTGATGCCGATGGTCGCTGCTTCGGGGATCTGGTGGCGTCGACCTCGCTGCCCGTGGTGGCGCGGGCGCATCTGGTGCATCTGATCTGGCACCGGCGGTTGAGCATCGACCTGTCCCAGCCGCTGGGCGACCGCACCCTCGTGTGGCCGATTCACCAAGGGAGGTAAGCGATGAGCACGCGGGCCGGGATGCTGGACTTGTCTCCCGGAGCCGGGGTGGTGCTGGATGCGGTGGAATGGACGGTCCAGTCGTGCGCGCCGCAGTGGGGGCAGGTGCTGTTGTGCCGCCCGGACGGTGCGCAGCTGTCGACCACGGTGCGGGCGTTGGTCAACCACCCCTGTTGCCGGTCGGCCGTGGACCGCGCTGCGCCGCCCGCCACTGGTGGGGGCCGACAGCCGGCCGTGCTTGACGATCTGACGCCGCACCAGCGGGAACTGGTGCGGATGCGGTTCGCGCACCTGCAGGAGGTCGAGACCGGGTTCCGCGGCGGCGACCCGCTGCGAGCCTCACCTGGCGAGCCTCGCCCGGCCTACGATCCGCAGTCCACGACGTTGACGCAACGCCGGTTGGCCAAAGTGGCCGAACTGACGGCGCTGGGCCGGGATCAGGCGCGGTTGCTGGGATTCGAGCACATCAGCGAACGCACCCTCAAGCGGCTGGCGGCCAACTGCCGCGCGTTCGGGATGCTGGGCTGTGTCAAGGGGAACTGGCTGCGGCGCGGCGGAACACGGCCCAGTATCACCGAGCAGGTACGGGAAGCGATCTTCGCGGTCCACGCCGAGAGCCTGCATCGCTCGCGGCTGAGCATGAAAACCAAGGAGCGGCTGATCCACCAGTACGTTCGCGAGCGTTTCGGCCCGGAGGTGGCTGTTCCGTGCTACCAGACGCTGCGCTCGACCTGGATCGAGTGGTTCGGCCCTGGCGGTGCCCGCCAGCGCTACCTGCGGTCGGCCGCGGCGGTGCGGCCCAATGGGCAGCACGTGGTCGTGCACCGGCCTGGCCAGGTGGTGGCCATGGACACCACCGTCATGCCGGTGAAGGTGCGCGAGACAGTGTTCGGTGACCCGGTGTCAGCGCACCTGAGTATGGCGCTGGACCTCTACACCCATTCGATTGTGGCGTTCCGGCTCACGCTGGTGTCCGACACCTCGGTGGATGTGGCGATGATGATCCGGGACGTGATGATGCCGCTGCCCCTGCGAGCGGACTGGGGTGAGGACATGGAATGGCCCTACCCCGGCGTTCCCGCCGCGGTGGTGGCCGAGTTCGCTGGGCATCGGGTGGCCGCGCTGCCGTTCTTCACTCCCGAGACGGTCACGATCGATCACGGCTCGGTCTACAAGAATCACCATCTGGTCGAGGTGCAGCGCCTGATCGGGGCGAACATCCTGCCCTCGAGGGTGTTGCGGCCAACCGACAAGCACGCCGTCGAGCGTGCCTTCGCCGGAATCCAGAGCCTGCTGTTCGAGTTCCTCCTGGGCTATCAGGGGGTCGATGTCGCCGACCGGGGTGTCGATCCCGAGGGGGACGCGGTGCTGACGATGGCCGAGATGGAACATCTGATCGCCGCCTGGTGCGTGAAGGTGTGGCAGAACCGGAAGCTCGGCGAGTGCGCCCCGGCATGGGATCCCGGTGGCTCGCACAGCCCGAACAGCCTGTTCGCCGCCGCGATGGAGCAGGGCGGGTTTCAGCTGGAGGTTCCCTCTCCGGCGTTGTACTACCAGCTGCTGCCCACCGCCCACGTGAAGATCGACGAACGGCGCGGGGTGAAAGTCCGCGGTCTGTGGTACGACGGCCCCGCGCTTGGTCCTTATCGGAACGAGGCGTCCCGGCGGGGCGGCCGGCACAAAGGAAAGTGGGTGATCCGTTACGACAAGCGTGATCCCCGCGAGGTGTTCTTCCAGGATCCGCACACCTTGGAATGGCACACGTTGCGGTGGGAAGGGCTGCCACCACAGGGAGAAGTGCCCTCGTTCGGAGAGGCGCGCCGGCACGAGTTGCTGCGCGCGGTCGCCGAGGCTGGACTGGCGCCCAAGTCCGACACCGAGCTGTTGCCGGTGTTGCTGGAGTTGGCCGGTGGCCGGATCCCCGTGGACCAGTGGCCGACCCAGATGTCCAAGCAGCAGCGCACGCAGCACGCCCGCGACGTCACCCAGGCCGCGGCGGCGGCAGCCGATCGCCCACCCACCGACACCAGCACCACCGATTCGCCTCCAGCCGTGGCGGGTGAGCCGGAGGACACGGTAGTGCCGTTGGGCTGGTGCCTGCGGGCACGGCAGACCGAGCAGGCCATCGATGCCGAACGGCGACGGCGCCGTGAGGACGCCGTCGGTGAGGTTCCGCAGCCACCACCTCGCCTGGGAGAGGGACTGCGGCGTCGCAGTCTGCTGGTGCTGGTCGACGACACCGACGACACCGGCGGCGAGAACGAGGGGCACACGCCCGTACCCGAGGAACGGGGAACCCAGTGAAGGCGAGCGAACGCCACCAGGACACGGGCAGCGTCGCGCTGCCGGGGCGGGCCGTTACACGGGAGAACGCGGCCGGCTGGCAACGCTGGCGGTTGACCCGGCACGAGTTCACCCCGGCGCCTCGGCTGTCGCTGGCCGCCTATCGGCGCCTGAGCCCGCAGCGGCGGATGGTGCACGACCTGCATCGAGCGGCCACACACGCCAACCTGGTCATCCAGGAGACCCCGATGAGTGCGGCGGTCTCGCGGGTGATGTGGTCGCGCATTCAGAACAACGCGCTCAAACGCACGCCGGCGACCCGCGCCGGGCTCATGATCAACGGGGGTGGGTATCAGGGTAAGACCGAGACCGCCTGCGAGGTCGCGGCAGCCTTCGAGGATCAGTGGCTGATGTTGCATGATCAGCTCAATCCGCACGCGACACCGGGCACCCGCGACATGATGGCCACCGTCGCCTACGTCCAGACCCCGGTGACGGCGACCCCGAAGAGCATCTGCCAGGCGATCCTGGACTTCTACGGCGCCGACCATCCCAAGCGGATGACGCTGCCGCAGTTGGTGCACGCCGTGCGCACCTCGCTTTTCGATCACTGCACCAAAATCCTGCTGCTCGACGATGTGACCCGGCTGAAGATGCACCGTGAAGCCGACCAGGACGCACTGGATCTGGTGCGCAGCCTGATGAGTATGCACGTGACACTGGTGCTGATCGGGGTCGGGATCCCGGATTCCGGGCTGTTGTCGGAAGGACGGCACAGCCGCCGCGGCGGCCAGTGGATCTTTCCGCACCACCGGGCCACCAGTCCTCATGATGAGGCGGCCACCCAGACCGAGCGTCGCTTCGACCTGGTCGATCTCGACCCGTTCCGCTACGACACCCCTGCCGGCATCGCCGCCTGGGCTGACCACCTCGCCGGCATCGAAGCCCAGCTACGGCTGTTTCAGGCCAGGCCCGGGATGCTCACCGATGGCGCAATGCCCGAGTATCTGTTCCGCCGCACCGGCGGCATCGTCGGCCTGCTGGAGCGTCTGGTCGAGGACGGCTGTGCCCGCGCGATCGAAACCGGGACGGAATGCCTGACCGGTGGGCTGTTCGATGACATCGAGATTGATCTGGGCAACGTCGCCAGCAGGGATCCGCGCGCCGGAGAGATCCCCGAGGTGCCGCCACGGCGGGCCACCGCTACCTCTCTCCCGGCGGGCAAGGGCAAGTCTCGCAATACCGTGTTCGATGATGCCGGATCTCCCGCCGCACCGGTCCAGGAGCCGACGGGAACCTCGCGGCGATGACGGTGCGGCCCCTGCCCCGAAGCCTGGACCCGTTGCCGCTGGAGTCTCTTCCTGGCTACCTGCTGCGACTGGCCCACCGCCTGGACTCCTGGCCAGGACGCATCGCCGAACTGACCGGGCTGGCCACCACGCGCAACAACATCATCGCCGGCAGCCACCTGTTCGCGTTGCGCCCGGCCATGGCACAAACCTTCGCCACCGCCACCCGACTGTCCACTATGGAGGTAATGGCGCTGACCTTGTCCAGTCTGGCAGACCGCTACCCGCCACTGGACTCCGCCTTTTCCGGCCGTCACCGCCGGATCAACGGGATCTTCGTAAAGGAGAACTGGGTGTTCTCCCGCGCCACACGGCACTGTCCCGACTGCCTGGCCGGCGACGGCAGCCGCATCCAGCAACGGCACGGCGGAGCCTGGAGCCTGTTGTGGAGACTTCCCGCCGTTTTCGCCTGTCCCACCCACCACCGCCTGCTCGACCATGCCTGCCCCGCCTGCGGCACGGCCGTCCGCCGCCGCACTACTGAGCACACCCGGCTGCTGCAGTTGGCTTGGCACGGCGGTCTCCACCCTGCCCAATGCCGCACCCCCATTCCCGGGCCGGGTGGCCCCAGGCGGATCGATGTCTGCGGGCACCGGCTCGACACCCCCACCTCGACCGGTTTCTGCCTGGACAGCGGCACACACGAGGAGCTACTCAGTTTCCAACGTCGTCTGCTCGGCTACCTGCGGCCCGATGGCCCCCTAGCGGTCGTGAGCGTCGGACAGGAAACGCTGTCCCAGCGCTATTTCGTCGATCTCCGCATCCTTGCCTGCCTGATCACCGCCTCGTGGCCGGCCGCCCGTGATCTCCTGACCGAGCAACAGGCGCTCCTGCTCGACACGCACGTCCGCGAGGCCCGCCGCCAGATCCAGACAGTGCGTCAGCGCGGACGGGCGGTGCGCGAGATCAGCTTCTACGACCGGCCCCCGCTGCACGCCGCGACGTGCGCCAGCTTGCTCGCCGTGGCCGACGACATCACCACCGCCGATGATCCCGATACGGCTCGTGACCTGCTCCACCCGCTGCTGGACGCGGCACCAGCCACACGACCATGGATCCGACAGTTCCTCGTCGGCGACGGCTACTGCTCGCCCGGCCTGCAAACCGCGCTGGGCCTGGAGATCGGGACGCTGCATGTGATCCGACGAACCGGTATCCGGCCCCGAGTCCCGACGCCCCCACCGAGGCCAGTCCACTTCGGCATCCAGCACATTCCGCAGCACCTGCTGCCCGAATGGCACGAGGAGTACTTCGCCAACAGCTTCACAGCGGTGAAACCCCGCCTGCTGCGCCGCGCCGCAGCCGCCCTACTCGCCCAAATGTGTGCGGGTGGCTCGCCGGCCAGCGCGGCGCAGCTGCTGGGCATTCCCAGGGAGGCCACCCTCAATGCGATCAACTCCGTTGACCACAGCCTCCCGCGCCGAGCCCGCCGCGCGTTCGACACCGGCCTCGAGACACTCGCGGCCAGACTGAACACCGCGACCGACCTGACCGACTACGGCAAACGACGCCACGCGCTCCAAACCTGGTCACTTTCCCCAGAAGAATGGGAAGAACTCACTGCGGACCTCGCCCAGCAACACCGTCACGGCGGCCCCGACTGGGGCGACGGCAAACGAGCTCTCGCATCGGTCTGGATCTGGGTCCGCGTCACCGGCGGCGAACACATCTTCGCCCCGCCCATCCGATCCAACCCGGATCAGCCACGGCCCGGCGGCGTCCTACCGCACTACGTGAACACCCGATGGCAGTCCATCAACACACGTCCGTCCGGTCACTACAACGCGCTACGCGAACTTCTTGAGTCGTACGCAGACGCGCTCACGATCAGCATCGACCGTCACGAGTTCGACCCCAGCCGACAGCATCTTGTTCCGCAACATTGATGCGGTCGGCCGCATCGCTCTGGAAACAACCAGAGCATCGGTGACCGCTGAGGCACCGTCATTCGCGTCCGGGCAGCGGGCCAAGTTGCTTTGGCAAGGGCCAACTATCGATGACAGTCACAGTGGCGTGTCCACAAGAGACACATGTCTTGTTTGACGGATCGCTTGACACGGAGGCGATAACGAAGCGTCCATAGACGTGTAGCCCGAACAACCGGATGCGCACCGGCGGGCCAACGCCCCGGCCAGGGCATGACCGTCCGATTCCTTCCCCAACACATGGAGTTCGTCATGTCTCGCAAGAACAGCAAGAACAGCGCCGCCGACCGTCATCTGCAGGCGGTGGCCGACGACCCAGGAAAGCAGCAGAACACGCCGACCACGGAGGAGAAGGTCCGCACCGCATTGGCCACCGAACCGGGTTCCACGACCGCCACAATCGCTATGGCAGGCAGGGTTGGCCGTTCAACCGCAGCGAAGATCCTGGCCAGCTGGGATCGTGACGGCATCGCGATCCGCACCCCAGGCAATGGTCCGCGCAACCCCGACACCTGGGCCCTCGCGCCGTCGGACCGTGATACCGCCGCACCTGATGCCGACGAGACCCATGCGGACGCGACGGCGGCACCCGGCACAGACCCGACCGCCGCCGATCACTTCAGCGACACCGACAAAGCGCCCGAGGAACCGGTTGCGACAGCGGACGACACCAACGACACCGACAACGTCCCTGCCAAGGAAGAGGTGATAGTCGAGGGACCGGGAACCTCGTCGGAGACCGACAACGACAGCGCTCCAGACATCTCTGACGACGTACCCGCCGCCACAGTCGACACCGACGGCACCACCCCGCCGCCCGACGACACGGCACCGGTGGACACTGCGACCGAGGCGAAGCCTTCTCCCTCAGCGTCTCGTACGATCCCCGAAGCCACCGACGTCGCAACCCCGAAGGACAAGGACCGGCTGCCCAAAGGCGGGCTGCGGGCTTTGGTGGAGGAATACCTGACCAAGCACCCGGGCGAGGATTTCGGGCCCGCCAAGATCGGCAAGGTCCTCGGCCGTTCGGGCGGCGCGGTCAACAACGCCCTGGAGAAGCTGGTGACCGACGGATCCGCCGTCAAAACCTGCGAGGCGCCGAAGCGGTTCGCGATCAACCCTGCCAAGACCGACGTCCCGGAAACGGCCGGGGACGCCGAATAGGCCCACGGGGTCACCAATCCGCCTACCCACGCGTAGGGTCGTTCGCCACAATTCCGAGACACGGCCCTGCTCGTGGGATTCTCCGTTGCTAGAGCCAGCAAACACCGCGCAGCAAGGGGAAGTACATGCCTGGCATGAGCCGCCTGTCGCCGCAAACCGGGGCGCGTTTAAGGTCGATAGTGATCACTTCGACGACGGATTTTACCGGGCCTATGGCTTCAAGCGCGGTTATGGCCGTGCCCACAACGGCAAGACCGGCGGACGACTTCGGCGTCGGCTTATTCGGCGTCGCGAAACCGTCAGCTGGCGCCGTGGCACCAACTACTGATCGCTGCGACTGGGCAGCTGGTCGAGGACACTCGTAGCGCGTGGATCACCCCATCGCGCGCGACGACCGCGACGCGCACCATCTGACCCGCCCGCTGTGCTCCGGCCCCTCGACGGCCGGGGCACAGCGGGCGTCGTCGGTTACACGTCGGCGATGCCGTGCAGGAGGGCCAGGTGCCGGGGGTCGGTCGAGTACAGCGTGGTGCCCGCTCGTGCCCGGATGGACAGCACCCTGTCGGTGCGGCGCACCCAGAGGTTGAAGTCGGCCTCGGATGCACAAGTAAAGCGATGTCCCGGGTGGCGGCGGTGAACCCAGCGGCCGTCGCGCCAGTGCAGGCCGGAGCCGAGGATGACGCCGCTGTAGTCGTACTCAACGCCTTGCGCGGCGTAGACGTTGGGGACCGGGATCTGGCCGGCACCGGCCGGGAATACGAACTCGGGCCTCCCGCAATGGCGAAGGCGGCAGCCCGTTGACCGCCCGGGTGCCTTTCACCTGCCACGAGCGGCGCCAGTCACCGATCACGATATGGCCAACCAGCGGATTTCCTGGTGTCGCCTTCGCTCCATGGCCAGGAGTACCTGTTGTTGGCGACCCCGGCTCGTCGACCAAGCAGGTCGAGGTCGCAGGACTACCGGGTCTGGCGCTCGTCCTCCGGCGATGCCGCGACCGGATACACCTCGCCCTCGGATTTCTTCGAGACCTCCTGAAAGACATCTCAGGTTCTTAAAAGTCAAGCCGCAGCAGCGAGTGGAGGTGGAAAGGCCTGATGTTCGTCGAAAGGTTGTCCTGTTTGGAGGCAGTGGTGGAGCTGTCCGAGGAACTTGTTGAACAGGTGGCGTTGGGCCTGGAGGCTTATTCACGGCACCTGAGATTGCCGTTTCCGGCGTGTCAACATCAACGGCGGACCGTTTATTGAGAGAATTGGGTTTCCACACTCAGTACTCACAAAAACGGACCGCCTAACATGTATCATACCACTGGACTTACCATCGAGCAGATCACCGACCTGTGCGGGTTGGTCGACATGGATACCACAGCTGAGCAGCGTAGGTGGCCACCGATTCTGGGCCTGTTCAACTCGGCGGTGATCGCGCTGACATACATGCGATGCAATCGGGTTCAGGCCGAACTGGCGGAAGCGTACGAGGTATCTCAACCGACAATCAGTCGTGCGATCACCGGAATGACGCCGCTGATAGAACGTGTTCTCAGGAAGTTCGTGCCGACGGCGGACGAATTGGACGACCAGACGCAGTACATCGTGGACGGAACCCTGCTGCCGTGCTGGTCATGGGCCGATCGCCCGGAGCTGTACTCCGGCAAGCACAAGACGACCGGCATGAACGTACAGATCGCTTGCACCCTTGACGGACGACTCGCGTGGATCTCCGATCCCATCGAAGGACGCCGGCACGACACGTACTGCCTGAAGGAATCCGGGGCGCTTCTGACTCTGAATCCGGACAACTGGATGGGCGACAAAGGATACGTGGGAAATTATATGCTCACCCCGATCAAGAAGCCGAAGCACCGCAAGCTCTTGGACTGGGAGAAGGAATTCAACACCCAGATCAACAAGATTCGCTACGTCATCGAGCAGACCATCGCCAACGTCAAAACCTGAAGGATCCTGCACGCCGACTACCGACGGCCCATTGAGACCTTCGCGGAAACCATCTCAACGGTAATCGCTCTGCACTTCTATGCGGCTGCCTGAATAACCCTCATGATACATGTCCCGCCAGGACATCGAGTACGCTCGTCTCGATGGCTTGCCCCAACCGCTGGGCGAGCGGTGGTTTCTCGGGTGCCAGACCTTGTGCGGGGTTTTCACCGGGCCATGCGGCTTGCCCGCCAGATCGTATTTCCACTTTCCGGCACTGTTCTCTATGGTCACACGATGCTTGCCGCCGTTGTACTTCTTGACCATCCATGTGCCGACTCGGGCCTTGGCCGCGTGGTTGACCTTGGCGAACGGCCGCGCCACGGTCTTGACGACCTTGACGGCCCTGGCAATCCACCGAGTGGCGCCGCCGGTGACAGCGGATGCAGCGAATTGGGCCGCTGCTCGCCAGTTCCCCTGAACGGCGTTCCCGACCGCCGCGACGCCACTGGCCACAGCGCCGATCGGCCCCGGGATGTCGGACGCGAATTCGGCGACCTTCGTCACCACCGAGATGATGGCGCTGAACCAGCCGTGACCGTCCAGGTCGAGCGCATTGATCGGATCGCCAGCAACGTAATCGTAATCGTTGGCCGAGCCGCCTTCGTCGGGATCGACCGACAGGAAACGGCCGAGAAGCGGGCTGTAAGGACGTGCTCCCATTTGCACCAGAGAGAGTGCACCTGCATGCTCGTAAGGGCGCTGATATTGGCCGAGCCAGCCGTAGTCCATCGAGCCTGGAGAGTTGTCGGGGACATTGTCCGTATCCACCGTGCCTGCGGGGGCAAGCGGTTGACCGTACGGGTCGTACGTACGCAGATCTCCGGCTTGGCGGCCGGCAGCATCCGTGGTCTGCACGAGGTCGCCGCGGACCGAGGGGTGGTCGTAGGAGGCGGCGAAAGCACCATCGGAGCCAAGCTTGCTCGTGAAGAGCACGCCGCCGGGGAGCAGCAATGAAATCGAGGTCAGTCGGTTGTCCGGAGCAATTGTCAATACCTATGGATGAAGATCTTTTAGGCTGCTGCGGGTGGGGTGTGTTCGGTGGGTCGTTCGACGAGTGTGCCGTTCTCGAAGAATGCTCCGGCGCGGACGAGCGCGACCAGGTGTGGCGCGTTGACCGCGCGCCAGCGGGCCTGCGCGGACTCGATGAGCTTGAACGCCATGGCCAGCCCGGCCGCGCGTGAGCCGGGCCCCTTGGTGACCTTCGTGCGGTGCCGCACGGTGGCGAAGGTCGACTCGATGGGATTGGTGGTGCGCAGGTGGATCCAGCGCTCGGCGGGATAATCGCCGAACGCGAGCAGCTCCTCGACATCGTCGAGGAGCTTGGCGACGGCCTTGGGGAATTTCGCGCCGTAGGCGGCATCGAACGCCTTCACCGCGTCCAGGGCGTGCCGGCGGTCTTCAGCGTTCCAGATCTGCGCGAGTGCCTTCTTCGCCCCGGGATGCGCGGACTTGGGCAGCGCGGCGAGCACGTTGGCGATCTTATGGAACCAGCAGCGCTGCTCCCGGGTCCCAGGGAACACCTCTCCACTCTCCGTCGTCGGCCCTTTCACCGGGTCCACCGGTGCTGAGCATGGGTGGAGGTTCAGCACCGGTTCCGGTCTGGCCCCGGAGAACCAGTGTGGTCTCCGGGGCCGACGCGCGTTGGCCGTGATCAGGCGTTGATCTGCTTGGTGTCGTTGCTGACGCTGATGGCGATCTTGCGGGGCTTGGCGCGCTCGGCGACCGGGAGCCGGAGCGTCAGCACCCCGGCCTCATAGCTGGCCTGGATGTGCTCGGCGTCCAGGGCCTGACCGAGGAACAGTTGCCGGCTGAACACCCCGCACGGCCGCTCGGCGACCTGGTACTCGGCGCCGTCCTCGGCCGGGCCGGGACGTTCGGCCTTGACAGTCAGCACGTTCTGCTCGATGTCCAGGTCGATGGAGTCCGGGTGCACGCCGGGGAGGTCGAAGGCGACCACGTACTCGTCGCCGGCGCGGTAGGCGTCCATCGGCATCGCGACCGGGCGGGTCAGTGTCCCGTTGGCGCTGAAGAACTGCTGGGTCAGCCGGTCGAGCTCCCGGAACGGGTCGGTACGCATCAACATGTCACAGTCTCCTTCCACACCATTCGGTTCGGGATCGGCGGTTCCACCGCCTTGCAGTACTGACAACGATCCACTCAGGTTTCCTGTTCCATTGCTGCAAGATTTTCGATGGGGGTGCGACCCGGTCCTTCCTCCAACAGGCCGATGCCCGCCGCAGCGCGAGGCTGTGGCGGGCGGATCGGACTCAACTGTCGAGGAAGGAAAGACGCACTCATGCCAGAGAGCCTACGACGGGCGATCGGTGTGCGAGCCGTGC
The DNA here is from genome assembly GCF_002564045.1 of Amycolatopsis sulphurea. Lineage (NCBI taxonomy): Bacteria > Bacillati > Actinomycetota > Actinomycetes > Pseudonocardiales > Pseudonocardiaceae > Amycolatopsis > Amycolatopsis sulphurea. The sequence continues at coordinate 882,568 of NZ_PDJK01000002.1, forward strand.
CGGGAAGAGTCGCCCGGATTGCGTCACGAGACGCCGGGCCGTTCCTCGCGATCGTCGGCGAGTATCTCGGCCGACTGTCCACAGCAGACTCAGTCACGTATGCGCGCCGCGCCCTCCTGTCATCACCTCCTTGCCGGCCACCAGATCTTCTCCGATCGTGTTCACTCGACGGCCTCCGCGCGGCGCTCGCGCGGCACCGCATGGGGTGGCGGAGGAGCCCGCTCCCGAGCCCCTACCCGGCGGGCCATCCGCGCGAGATCACCTCGTCCCGCCCACACAGGCGGACCGAACTCGCGGCCCGCATCGCCGGGGCGAGGGCAGCGATCCCGCACAGGACGTGATGGACGGCGCGGGGGAACCTCTGGCCACTCAGCGGCGCCGAAGTTGGCGGCGATGATCTCGTCGAACTCCGCGCGCACCCACGCCGGGTCGGCGCAGAACAGTTCGGCGAAGCCGCGCTGCCCGGTCTCGGGCAGCCTCCCGCGCTCGGCTCCCGCAGGGCGGGGAACGCTCGTGCCGACCATCTCGATCACTCCCAGGGGCATCGTCACCAGGTTTCTGACCGATACTTTTCTTATAGCGCTGGCTGTAGCTTGTGTCAAGCATGCGCTGAAGATAATCTGGAGTAGCTGGGCCACCCCGCGCGGCCCTTCCGGCGACGAGGGAGGAGTGCCTCGCCTGTGGCTGTGAACAACCTCGACAACCTCGATGACCTCGACTACCCGGCGTTCACCACCGGGCAGGCGGCGGACCTGCTCGGCGTGCAGCAGGCGTTCCTGCGCAGCCTGGACACCGGCAACCTGCTACGCCCCCAACGCTCCGACGGCGGACACCGCCGCTACAGCCGCCGCCAGCTCCAGCTCGCCGCCCGGATCCGGGTCTTGTTCGACGACGGTCACAGCCTGGCCGCTACCGCCCGGATCATCGGTCTGGAAGACGACCTCGCCGCCGCGCACGACCAGATCGCCGAACTGCGCGGCCAACTCGGCAACGACACAAACCAGTGACACAGAAACAATGATCACTGGGCTCGAAGCGATTCGGTGACTCGTCAGTGCCTGCTCCGTCAGCTGTGCCCACGGTCGAGAGTCGGCGGATGACGTCGGTGCTCACCGCTGCGCTGGAACCCTGGTGTGCGTCGGGTGGACGTGCCGGTGAGCACGGCGCGTAGCCAGGTGGCGACGGTTTCTGGCGCAGCCAGCACGTCGCCACCGAGTGAGGCGACGATCAGCAGGTCCTCGCCGCAGCCGGTTTCCACCGCGACCGCCCAGCCGCGTTCGGCGGCCCAGATCAGTGCCGCGTCCCGGTCCGGGTGGCCAGGCAGCCTCTGGTCCAGTGGGATGTAGGCGCTGGGCGCATCGGCCCACTCGCACCACGCTGCTTCCGCTCCGGCGCCCATGGCGTCGGCGATCCGGGCGGTGTAGTGGCGTAAACCGTGTTCGGCCAGTTCGGGCAGAACCTCGTCGTCCCCTGGCCGGTCAGCGTGTTCGATGAACGGCATCGGGATCACGCCACATTCCCGGTCGGCCGGGCCGCCACGGCCCTCCGCTCCTGCGGGGCAGGTGGCCGGGTGTGACGGGCGGGCAGTGCGGTGCGGCTGTTCAGCGGCCAGAGTCGTTGTCACTGATGTTCCTCGGGTGCGAGTGATCCGTGGTAGCGGACCGGTCCACGCGGCGGGTGCAGACCTCACGGTGGGCTGGGGGGCAGCAGGGGTGGGTATGCCGTGGTCGTGCGGGACCGACGTTTGCTGGCTCCGGCCGGGGGCGCTGGCCGGGTCGTCGTGCTCCCCTGCGCAGACTGTTGGATGATCCCGGCCGTAGGTCGGGATCATCCAACAGTGACGATGCTGCCAGTACGGCTCGCCGTGTCATTGCGCCGTTGTGGCGCAGACGGACCGGGGAGCAGCCCGCGATGTCGGGTTCATGGTGGCGTACGGCCTGACAGCACGTCCGGCGTTGTCCTTCTGTGTCAGGCGATCACCGTCCTTCCTGGCTGTGTCCGGATCTCGGTCATGGGCAGTGCTGCCGAGTGCGGCGACCGTCCCGGACGCCCCACGAATCCGCCCCGCGGACCGACCTGCCCACGTCGTCCTCGACCGCGGCCGGCATGGTCACCATCCGATGGGCCGGTTCGGCAGGGTTGGTCGCGGCGGTGTTGGCCAAGACCAGTTCGCCTGTACGGTCGCGTCGACCTCGGCGCAGCAGGTCCTCGTCCACGCACAACAGGGCGAGGTGCTGCTCCGGTGGGTCTGTCCGCGCAGCTGACACCCTGGCGATCACCCCGTGATCAGCTCGGCGATCACGGCATCGGGCTAGGCGTTGATCTCCTTGCGGGTTGCCTGCCCACCGCTGATCTCGATCTTTCGGGGCTTGGCCTGCTCGGCGACCGGGATCCGTAGCGTCAGCACACCCGCCTCGTAGGCGGCGCTGATCCGGTTGGTGTCCAGGGTGTCGCCGAGGAACAACTGCCGGGAAAACACACCCAACGGCCGCTCGGACACCTGCATCTCCACTGACTCGTCGGTCACAGTGGGCCGACGCTCGGCCTTGACGGTCAGCACGTTGCGCTCGATGTTCAACTCGATCGCATCCGGATCGACACCGGGCAGATCGAAAGCGACGACGAACTCGTCCCCAGCGCGGTAGGCGTCCAGCGGCATCGCAGTCGGCCGCGACCAGGTTCCGGCGACATTGTTGAAGACCTGCTGAGTCAGCCGGTCGAAGTCACGGAACGGGTCGGTGCGCATCAACATGACTTTTCCTCCCTGTCGTGTCGGCTCTGGTGTCAACGCACACCACAGGTCTAGCATGTCATCGGAACGATGACAAGTTCCAATGTCACTGAAAGGATGACATGCTGAACGACAGTGGCGGATACGCCGCCATGGAGGCCCTCGCCCTGGTCCAGGGCGTGCTGGCTCGAGTTCGCGTGGGCGCAACGAGTTCCGCCGACCTCGTGGTGGCACTCACGGTGCTGCGCGAGGTGCGGGAAGAGTTGGCCGGCTGGGAACCCGAGCTGATCGCCGCGGCGCGCGAGCAGAGGGTGAGCTGGGCTGCGCTGGCTCCCGCGCTGGGCGTCACCAGCCGCCAGGCCGCCGAACGCCGCTACCTGCGGCTGCGGCCATCCGACACCGGCGAGCGGACCGGCGAGGACCGGGTCCGCGCCCAGCGCGACAAGCGCGCCGGTGACCGGGCGGTCGCCGCTTGGGCTCGCGACAACGCTGCGGTCCTGCGCCGGCTGGCAGGGCAGGTCAGCTCCGCGCGGGGCCTGTCCCCGCACGCCCAGCACCACGTCGACCAGGTCAGTCAGGCCCTCGCCGAGGACGACCCGGCCAGCCTCCTGCCTCCGCTGGCCGACACGCACACCCACCTGAAGGCCACGCACGCCGGCCTGGCCGCCCAAGTCCAGTCCCTCACCGACCAGGCGACCCGGATCCGTCACACCACCCAGGTGATGCGGTCGGGCTCGCCACCGGCAGCGGAGCACTAGACCACTATGATTTTGCCTGACATCTGCGATCGCGTTTCTCTGTGTCAACCGACCGCGCCCTGCTCGATGAGGGAGGCTCGTGTCCACGAGAACTGACCGCACCCGCCGCCTCATGGCTCGCAAGGCGAGCACACTCGGCCTTCGTCGATCCTTGCTGCCTTGGTCGTTGTGCAGGAGGCAGGTGTCGTTTGCCATGGGCAGGGACCACGGTGTTGTCGGCGACGGGCCACCTCGTGGTCCGGTGGTGTCGCGTGAGCACGTTCTCGTTGAACAGCACCCGCGTTAATTGATTCGCGCCGGAAACGCGCGGTCATGCCGAGTTGAGCGCGTGCGGTCCGCGCCGGAGCGCCCAGGCCAGGCCGACGTGCACGCGGTCGAGGCGAGACCCGACACGCGCAGGTTGACCGGGGACAACCGGCGTGAGCCATTCCTCTTCTGCCGGCGCCGGAGATTGCGGCCCGCGCGGCGGCGCTGCTCGGCGAGCACGACGACGCGGGGCGCTGGTTCGGAGAGGCCATCACGATCGGCACCCGCACCGGCGCACGGCCCTACGTCGCACTGAACCAGCTCGGGCTCGCCGAAGTAAGGCTCGCGTCGGAAAAGACCTGCCAAGGGCAGAAACCCTTGCGCACCAAGGCAGCGACGAAGCGCGGCCTCGGCATGCGCACCGCCGGCCGGCAATCCGAGCACCTCGGCCGGATCCGGGCCGCCCGGCGTGCCGCCGACCCGCTCATCGCGCGGGGAACGGGCAATCACGACGCTGCTCGCGGAAAGCCTGAGCAACCGTCCCGACCGGCTGGTGCGCACCGTGGAAGAGCCACGTGCGCAACATCCTCGCCAAGCTGGGCCTCACCAATCGAGTCCAGGTTTCGGACTGGGCCTGAGCACACTCACGCAGCCATGCTCGGCCGTTCTGGCTGGAAACGATCGCCGATCCCGTGGCGAAAGGCATTCCGGTTCGGCCGCGCAGGTCGCGTGGCAGCCACGGACGGGGCTGAGCGGGAACCGTTGCGGCGAACCGGGCGGTGCCGATCTCGGCCCGGCGGGGCCGCGCCACGATCGTGGCTTCCCCGGTTGACCGGGCCAGCCGGAGTTATCGGGGCGGCGGCCCGAGTGTCTCGATGCCGTAGCGGCGGCTGACCTCGATCAGCGCCGGCACGTCGGGCGCCTCGGGTGGCGGCAAGCCGGGTCCCTGCGCGGGCCTGCCCAGTTCGGCGATGAACCGGTCGAACCCGGCCGGTGCGGTGATCTGCAGGCCCCGCACCGGACCGTCGGACACGATGAACGTGTGCGGGATCCCGCGGGGCAGGAACACGAAATCACCGGGGCCCGCGATCCAATGCCGGTCACCGCAGTCGACCTCGATGCCGCCTTCCAGCAGGTAGAAGGCCTCGTCCTCGCGGTCGTGCCGGTGCAGCGGCGGGCCGAACCCCGTGGGCGCGGACCATTCGAGGAGGGTGAACGCCCCCTTGGTCTGCTCAGCGCCGGCCTTCACGCTCATCCGCGTATCCAGGAACCACACGTGAGGGCCGTCCCCCTCCCGCAGCACGTAACCTTCCGGGTCGAAGCTCATGCCGCACCACCTGGGCAGTAGAAGCGGATCTCGATGCCGTCCGGATCGCGCAGCCCGACGAGCACCGAGCCGACATGGCCGGTGACGATTCCGCCGTGCGTCTCGCCCAGATCGTCCAGGCGCCGCCGCCACGTCTGCAACGCCGCTTCGGCCGGCACGCACAGCGCGACCGGATCGAACCCGGACAATCCCGCCACATGGCCGGGGTCGTGGCGGAGCGCGAGGGAGACCGTCTCGCCCGGGTCGGTGAGTGCCACGCCTTCGAGCACCCCGTCCTCGACGAACTCCAGCTGAACCCGGAACCCGAGCACGCGCTCGTACCACGTCAGGCTCCGCCGGATATCGGAGACCGGGAACTTCACGTGATGGAAACCGGTGAGGGTCGCGTCCATCCTGACTCCCTGATTCGCTAGAGCTGACTCTAGTGAGTTTCGTTAGAGTAGCATCTAGCGAGTGAGCGAGTCTGTCAAGACCAACCGGCGCACCGCACAGGCCCGCGCCACGCGGCTGCGCATCATCGATTCGGCACGCACGCTGTTCCTCGACCATGGCTACGCGGCCACCACACTCGAGCGGATCGCCGAGGGGGCCGGCGTGGCCGTGCAGACGGTGTACTTCCACTTCGGCAACAAGAGCACCGTGCTCAAAGAGGTGATGGATGTACTCTCCGTCGGCGACGACGCCCCCGTCCCGCTGCTGGAGTGGCCCTGGGTGCGGCAGGTCCGCGAGGAGCCCGACGCCCGCCGGGCCCTGGCGATCTGGGTGCGCAACTCCCGGCTCGTCTTCGGCCGGGTCGCGCCGCTGCTGTCGGTCGTGCGGGACGCGGCCGGCGCCGACCCGGACATGGCCGCGCAGTGGCGCGTCAACCAGGACCAGCGTTACCTCGCGCACCGCACGTTCGCCGAGATCCTCGCCGCGAAGAACGGGCTGCGGCGCGGACTGACCGTCTCGAAGGCGGCGGACGTCATCTTCACGCTGCTGAGCCCCGAGGTGTACCTCCTGGCGACGCGCGAGCGCGGGTGGGGGCCGGTGCGCTGGCAGACCTGGCTCACCGAACTCCTCGCGAACGACCTCCTGGGACCCGACCCGCGCTGACCACGGTCGATCCGCGCCGGCGAAGCGCGCCGACGGCGGTGATCACGCAGCGGATGTAACAGGACCGTAAGGCGGTCGCATCGGTATTGGCCCGGCTGAAGTGTCACCATCGGCTCATGGCAGGCGACTGACGGAGGTGAGCGCCATGGGTGCCGATTCCGGGAACGGCGTGCGCCAGGTGCCGACGTTCTGCCCGCTGTGCATCTCCAAATGCGGTGCGATCGCGACGATCAAGGACGGTGCGTTCATCGCGTTGGCACCCGATCCGTCGCACCCGACCGGGCAAGCGTTGTGTATCAAGGGCAAGGCGGCGCCGGAGGTGGTCAACCATCCCGATCGGCTCCGCTACCCGCTCAAGCGCACCAACCCGAAAGGTGCCGCCGACCCGGGGTGGCAGCGGATCGGCTGGGACGAGGCCTTGGACACGATCGCGGCGCGCGTGGCCGCGGCAGCCGGTGAGCATGGCCCGGAGTCCGTGGTGTTCGCCAGCGCGTCACCGTCGACGTCGGCGATGTCGGACTCGATCGACTGGCTCAACCGGCTCAGGCGCGCCGCCGGCAGCCCGAACTTCGCGGTCTACATGGAGTTGTGCGGATGGGGCCGGATGCTTGCCCCGATGTTCACCTTCGGCGCGCCAGTGCCCGGCGCGTACCTGCCCGACCTCGACTCAACGCCAACCTGGACCCGTCGGTGGTATGCGGCCAGCACGGCTGGTGGGCAGGCCTGCCCCGAACTCGGCCTGGCCGGATACCCGCCCTACGGGCCCGGCAGCGCCAACCTCAACCTCGTCCTGCCCCAGGAACCCAGCGACCCGGTCAGCGGGAGCTCGCCGCTGCGGGCGTCAGTCTGCGAAGTAACGCTCCTGCATGAAGAGTAAGGAAGGGGCGCGGCCATGGCACCATCGAAAGCAGCCGGCACGCACACCACGCCCAAGGAAACGCATCCGTGGAGCGTGTTCGTCGCCGATCATCCCCAGCGCGCGGACTCGCGGTGGTTCACCGCCGCCAAGCGCACCGCGAAGAAGATCCTCGCCACGTTCCCCGACGACGAGCTCCCGTACGGGCCGGCGCCGTGGGAAATGCACCACGGCGGCAGCCTGTGGGTGCGCGGCGACGACGGCTGGCGGATGTTCCTGGCGCGCGCCGGAATCGAGTGGAGCATGCAATTCTGCGCGGATCCGGTGAAGGTCGACCGTCTCCGGCAGGACGCCGCGACGTTGGTGCGGGCTTTCCCCGGCACGCTGCCCGCGCTGGAGAAACTGGGCTACGCCGACGCACCGGACATCCTGTCCACCCCGATCAAGACCGCCGGCGATGTCGCCCGGTACACCGACTCACTGTTCAACAGCTGCGTGCCGTTGAGCCGAGCCGACCACCAAGGCATCCTGCCCACGGCCGCGGGCGAGCATCACTACCCGCTGCCGGTCAAGGCCGGCGACTTTATCCGCTACGACGACTTTCCGTTGTGGGTCACGCTCAACGACGGCACGCACGTCGCGGTGACGCCCGTTTCACCCCGGGGGCAGGGGGACGGTCGCGTACGGATGGTCTTCGCGCGACACGGCACCCAGGCCGGCGACGCCGTCGCACTCGCCCAGGAGGAACACAAGGCGGTCATCCTCCCGGACGACCACCCCGTTGCCCGCGAAGCCTTCAAACAGCAGACACCGCACTGACGTCCACGCTACGTTGTTGAGGACGAGGTCGCGGATGTCCCGGTTGCGGAGGGCATTGGCGCGGTAGTGGTCCGGCGACCGGGCGATTGATGATCAGCGGGACCGGCTGTTCGTGTCGGCCGCCGTGTGAGCGAAGGGGCGTGGAGGCCGGAGAGGTCGTGCTTGTCCACGAAGGTGCCGAGCACTGTGTCGACGGCGGCGGTCACCGCGATGTCGCCGATGCGAGGCTCCAGATCGGCAGGCTTCGATACCACCGCCTGCGAGATCTCAGCGGTGCGGACGGTTCGGGCCTCACGATGAGCTCCTCCTGTCAATCGGCACTGCCCGGAACGCGACGATGGCGTGGGCGGCCGGGTTCGGCAGGCAGGGTCCCGGCAAAGTCGGTGTGAGGGGCCCTGCGCCGACCGCGGAGGTCCGTGAAGGTCTGTGAAGGGGCCCTTCACGGACTCTGAGTCTGTGAAGGGCCCCTTCACAGACCCGAGACAGGTGGCGCAGCCCCGGGACCCTGGAACGCTCCCGGATCACGGTGATCGTTCGCGAAGCGCCCTGCACGCACTGATGCCCGGGTGGCACCGCCACCCGGGCATCAGCGTCGAGACTTCTCAGGACCAGAGGACGAGCCGGTTCTCCGCAGTGACCCCCATGAAGAAGCCGAGCGCGACGCGGCGGCCGGCGGTGTTGGCGCCGATGCGGTGGTAGTTGCGGGAGTCGAAGAAGATCCCCTCCCCCACCTCCGGGTGCAGGGTGACGTGTGGTTCGTCGGCGACCACGCGCGGTGCCCAGCCGTAGCCGTCGCGGTGGTCTTCGTCGCGGGGGAGCCAGCGCCGGCGGTGCACCGTGAGTTCGCCGCCGGATTCGGGCACCGCCAGGTAGCAGTTGAAGCCGAACTGCACGATCGGCGGAGTGTCGAACAGGTACGGGTAATCGCGGGCGATCTCGTCGTAGTGGATGCGGGAACCGCCGGTCAGCTGGCGGACGACGCCGGCGAAACACTCCTGTCCGTCGATCGTGGCGCGGCTGACCGGGCCGTCCCAGCTCCGGGCGAGCTGGTCGAGGATGGCCTGCACCGGGTCGTCGTCATTGAACAGGGCCTGCCAGTTCTTGGCGGCCTGTTCGGCCTCGGCCCAGTATTCCTGGCGCAGCCCGTCCGCACTGTAGAAATCCGAGATGCCGGTGCCGAACTTGGCCACCGGTGGGAAGACCTGGGCGGGGTCGTAGTGGTCGAACTCGCAGTCGGCCAGCTCGACCATCACCTCGGTACATCGCTGCGGGCTCAGCATGCCGGGGATCCGGATCGCGGCGAGCGTGCCCGCGGCGAGCCGGAGGATGTCCGAACGGGGCGGGGCGGGCGAGGACACGATGTCGAACATGACCTCGTCCCCGCCTGCGACGGACCGGTCGAGCGTGGAACTGACGTCTTGCATGGAAAAACTCCTGCACTCTAGGAAAACGACTGAGGGCGGATATTGGCCACAGGGGCAGGCCGGCCGTCGCCGGATAAGGTCTTGCACGGCCGGAATCGCGGTTCGCGGAAGGTCGTTCCTAGCGCCCGCTCACAACTCGACGATCACCTTGCCACGGCTGGCGGATCTGTCCGTGTAGAGGCTGCGGTACGCAGCGGGGAAGCTGTCGATGCCGTGGTGCACGGTCTGGTCGTAGGCGATCTCGCCGGCTCGTACCAGACCGCCGACGTCGCGATGCAACGCTGCCCAGTTCTCTTCGCTGAACCACTCCAGCGAGAAGATGCCGCGGATCGTGGTGCGCGGGAACATGATGTAGGGCAGCAGCCGCGGGCCGGCGTAGTCCTGGCCGACCTGGGTCGCCAGCTGCCAGCACACCGCGACCTGGCTGTCGATGTTGAGCATGGTGAACACCGCGTCGGTGATGTTGCCGCCCAAGTGATCCAGGTACCGGTCGACGCCCTCGGGCGCGGCCTTGCGCAGGGCATTGCCGATCGTCTCCGCGTGATCGCCGTGGCGGTAGTGCACGACTTCGTCGAAACCCAGCTCGCGCAGGCGATCGGCCTTCCCGGGGGAACCGGTCGTGCCGATCACCCGGGCGCCCGCGCGCTTGGCCAGCTGGCCGGCCAAGGTGCCCACGATGCCGGTCGCCCCGCTGATCACCATGGTGTGCCCGGGTCCCACGGTCATGAACCTGTTCAGCACGCCCCAAGCCGTCAGGCCGGGTCCCCCCATGATGCTCAGGGCCGTGGACACCGGCAGCTTCTCGTCGTAGTCGCCGGGGTCGAGCCGGTGAAAAGCCGGGAACACCATCGGGAACGTGCCGGTCTGCCAGAGTTCGGCCGCCCCGGTGCCGACCAGGTGGCTACGCCAGCCGCCGAAGCCGTGCACGAGGTCACCCGGCCGGAAGGCGGCCCGTGGCCCGGCCTCCAGCACCTCCATGACCGAAGCGCCGCCGACGTGGTCGCCGAGCGGGGTGTCCAGCGAGATCCCGTGGAGGTACATGTCGGCCGCCACATACCGGGTGCGCAGCAGCATCTGGTCATCGGCGAGATCGGTGTCGATGTCCTCGGCGACTTTCTCGTACATCCGGTCGATGTCGGGAACGCCTTCGATGTGCTCACGCACGACCCACTTCTCGATTTTCACGATTTGTTTCCCATTTCTGCCTGAGCGTGGCTTCCGGTCAAAGCGATTCGAACGTCCTGCTGTGCTCGGGCTCGTGCCCCGGCACCGGCGGTGTGCCCACCGGGATGACGACGTGCGTGGGCGGTGGTGCCGTCTCGTCGATGCTCGCGGTGAATTCCTTGCCGTCGTCGCGGCAGACGAACTGCATGACCTGACGGCCGGAGGCGGCGGCGCGGATCAGGCCGCCGGTGGTCGCCCACACCCCGGACTGGTAGAAACCGGCCAGCCCCGGCAGCCCGGGTCCGTGTTTCTTGACCAGCTCCTCCAGCTTTTCCCCGCTCTCCACGAACGGCTGCCAGCCCAGCACGGTGCCGTCGTAGTTGCCGGTGTAGCGGACCTGGGTCAGCGGGGTGGAGGTGTCGCGGACCACCACGGCGTCCCGCAGGCCGGGGAACCGCTGTTCCAGGAAGTTCAGCATCGCCTCCCGCACCTGGCGTTTGCCCTGGGAATAGGCCCGGCCGTGCCGCACCGGCAGCGTGTGCAGCTTCTCGCCGGCGCGGACCCGGGTGACCTGCTCCGGGCCTTCGTCCAGCTCGCGCCACGGCGCGATGTCGCAGAAGTAGGTGGCGTAGACGATCGTGGTGCCCTCCGGTGACAGCTCCGGATAGTGCAGGCTGCGGAACTGCACGTTGATGCTCGGGTGCCGGATGCCGATCATCTCGGCGGCCTCGTCCTCGGTGAGCAGGTAGGTGGTGCAGGGGTCGACGCCGGGAAAGGTCTTTTTCAGGGCGAGGAACAGGATGAAGTAGCCGGGGAACACCATGCCCGGCTCCCCGATCGTCTCGGTGTAGAGCCGTCGGTAGTCTTCGTTGAGGTAGCGGCCCTTGAGGAACTTCATAACCGTGGTCGGGCCGTCGGCCGCGGAGACCACGATGTCCGAGCGGAGCTCCTGCCCGTCGCTCAACCGCACCCCGACCGCGCGATCGTCCTCGACCAGGATCTCCTCGACCTTGGTGTTGTAGTCGATCTGCCCGCCTAGCCGCAGATAGCGCTGCTCGATCGAGCGGGACAGGCCGAGCGACCCGCCCTCGGGCACGCCCGCGGACAGGTTGGCGTGCGAGGCGAGCTGGAAGTAGAACGGCAGCACCGGGAAGTTCTTGTGCTTCTCGTACAGCACGAAGTTGAACGCCTCCTGCAGCAGCGGGTCGGTGAACCGCGCCGAGTAGTCGGTCATCAGGGTGGTGATCGACTTGCGGATGACGTTGAAGTACGGCGCGAAGGAAGCCAGCATCCGCCAGCGTTCCCACCGGCCCATCAGCCCGACCGGCTTGAGGAACGGGTAGACGGCGAGCAGCTTGCGGAACTTGCGCAGCCCGTCGCAGAAGTCCCGGATCAGTTTCGCGTCGGCGGGCGAGATCTCCAGCAGGTGGGCCTGCAACCGGTCGGGGTCGGAATAGAAGTAGACCGCCCGGCCGTCGCGGCTGCGGACGACGTTGAACACGTCGAAGTGCCGCATCTGCTTGCCCTGCAAGGCACCCAGCTCCAGCCAGATCTGATGCATCTCGTTGCCGGGGCCGTTGCCCAGCAGCCAGCTGATGCAGCAGTCCAGGGTGTAGTCCCCCTTGTCCCACGCGGTGCAGCAGCCGCCCGGGATCTCGTGCATCTCCAGGATCCGGGTCCGGTACCCGTTCATCTGCGCGTAGCAGCCGGTGGACAGCCCGCCCAGCCCGCCACCGATGATGATCATCGACTTCCGGTCGTTCATTCGGCACTCCCCAGACGCACGGGCCGCGCGTCCAGCTGGGGCAGGTAGCCCAGCCGGTCGCGATGCCAGGGCTCGGTTCCCCCGCTCTCCCACGCCCGGAACCGCACTCCCAGCTCCTGGCACAGGAACTGGGCGAGAAACCGGCCGGAGGAGGCGGCCCGGATCAGCCCGCCCATCGACACCCATTGCCCGGCCATGGAGAAGCCGGACAGGCCGGGCAGCTGCATCCGGTCCTTGTTGGTCAGTTTGGTCACCACGTCTTCGGCGTCGGAGAACGCTTTCCAGGCCAGGATGCTGCCGTTGAAGTTGCCGGTGTAGCGCTTCGTCGTCGCCGGGGTGGCCACGTCCACCAGTTCGATCCGCTCGCCGATCCCCGGGTAACGCCGCTCCAGGAACTTCCGCACGAACTCGCCCGCCGCGTGCTTGCGGCTCCGGTAGTCCTTGCGATCGGCGGCACGCAGCTTCTGCCAGTACTCGAAATCGCTGAAGTACGTACAGTGCAACACCGATTTGCCCGGCGGGGTGAACCCGTCGGAGTACTGCGAGCGCAGCTGCACCACCAGGCTGTTCTGCAAGGCGCCCGGCAGCTCGGCGGCCTCGTCGGAGTCGAGCAGGTAGGTGGTGCTGTGCGCGCCGTCCGAGTCCAGGTCGCCGTCGATACCCACGAAGACGGAGAACACGGCGGGAAACAGATTGCCCGGCTTGGTCAGCAGATCGTCGTAAAGCTTGTCGATCGTCGGGTTGGTGTACTTCCCTTCGAGCAGCCCGTAGATCGTGGTGTAGCCGTCGCAAGCGGACACGACGTGGTCGGCGTAGTGCCGCTCCCCGTTGCGCAGCTCGACGCCGACGGCGCGGCCGTTTTCGACCAGTACGCGTTCGGCTCGCGCCCGATAGTTGATCACGCCGCCGAGTGCGGTATACCGGTCTTCGATGGAGCGGGCCAGCCCGAGCGAACCGCCCTGCGGGAATCCCGCGTTGCCGTGATAGGCGCCGGCCATGTTGAACAGGAACGGCAGCATCGGAAAGCCCTGCGGGTCCTGGAAGAAGATGTTGCGGAACGCCTTGCGCAGCAACGGATCGGTGAACCGGTCGGCGAAGGTGTGCATCTGCGTCGCGGCCGTGCGCCAGAACAGCCGGAACGCCGGCACCACGGTCCGCAGCGTGCGCAGCTTCTCCCGCAACGGCTGCAGCGGCGGTGGCGTGAGAAACGGGTACAGCTCGATCGCGATGAACCGCCGCAGGTCCCGGCAGAACGCCTTGATCAGCTTCGCGTCCGCCGGGGAGACCTCCAGCAGGTGCCGTTGCAGCCGGTCGGGGTCGTTGTAGAAGGTCACCGACCGGCCGTCGGTGCCGACGACCTTGTTGAACATCTCGAAGTCCCGGACCGTCTTGCCGTCCAGCGCGCCCAGTTCCCGCCACACCTGGTTGGCGTCGTTGCCGGGCGCGGTCCCGATCAGCCACTCGATGCAGTAGTCGAAAATGTAGCCCTCGCGCGACCACGCCGTGCAGCAGCCGCCGGGCAGCACGTGCTTTTCGAAGATGCGGGTGTCCATGCCGCTCATCTGCGCGTAGCAGCCGGTGGACATCCCGGACACGCCACCGCCGATGATGATGACCCTCGGTCTCCCACCGGGGCGCGAGTCGCGTGCGGTCCAGTCCGGTTCGTACTTCACCGGCATCGCCGATCCTCCAGCCGCCGTGTCGTTTTCGCTTGCGCTCGGCGTTCGAATGCGTTCACCACTGCACCGGCAGCCGTTCCAGCCGGCGCATGACCACTTCCGGCTCCCAGATCAGCTCGTGTTCGGGCACCGCAAGCCGCAGCCCCGGCAGGCGGGTCACCAGTGCCGTCAGCACGGCCTGCAGTTCCAGCCTGGCCAGGTGAGCACCGAGGCAGTAGTGCATCCCATGGCTGAAGGCCAAGTGCTGCGTGGGCGTTCTGGTCAGGTCCAGCAGGTCCCCGTCCGCGGTCAGCGCCCGGTCCCGGTTGGCCGAGGCGATGGAGGCGATCACCGACTCGCCCGCCCGGATCACCGTGCCGTTGATCTCCAGGTCCTCCAGCGCGATCAGGGGATTCTCGGCCGTGTTGCGGATCGGTGTGAAGCGCAGCAGTTCCTCGACCGCGTCGGGCACCCGATCCGGCTCGGCGACCAGCAGCTCGTAGCGAGTCCGGTCGCTGAGCAGGAGGTAGGTGTAGTTGGCGAGCTGATTGGCGGTGGTCTCGTAGCCGGCCAGCACGATGGTCACCGCCAGGTCGACCAGGTCCGGCTCGGACAGCCGGTCGTCGGCGTCCCTGGCCTGCACCATGGCGCTGAGCAGATCCCCGGCGGGCTGCTTCCGGCGCTGGGCCACCACCCCGGCCATGTAGCGACGGAACTCCTCCCACGCGGCCCGCAGTTCTTCCATGCCATACGCCGAATTGGCCATCAGCACGCCGCCGAGACGCTGGATGATCTCCCGGTCCGCATACGGGATCCCGAACATCTCCCGGACCACCGTGATCGGCATCGGCCGGGCGAGAAGTTCGACGAAGTCCGCGGGCGCACCGTGCGACACGAGGCCGTCGACGAGCTGCCAGGCGAGTTCGTCCAGCCGTGGCCGCAGTTCGGCGATCCGGCGCGGGGTGAACGCCCGCAGCGTCAGCCGGTGCAGCCGGGCATGCTCCGGTCCATCCATTGTGGACAGAAGTCCGGCCGGGATGAACGTCTGGTGCGGCCGGGGCACGTCGCGCCCCACCGTGGCCTCCCGGCTCAGCCGCGCATCGGAGAGCACTTTGCGCACGTCGGCGTAGCGGGTGACCAGCCAGGCCCAGCCGCCGTAGGGCAGCTGCACCCGGGACACCGGTTCGTGCTCACGCAGATAGGCGTAGGTCGCGTCCAGCTCGGGTCCCGCCCGGTCCGGGAACGGGTAGGGCCGCATCACTCGCGCGGTCGATTCGGACGAGGTCATCACGCGGTCACCTCCGAAGAAGTGGTGAGCCGGGCTGTGACGGGCATCCTCGGGGCCGGTGGTTCGCCCCGCGACGGATCCCCGGCCAGTACTGCGCGGATCAGGTTGGCGTTGTCGCCGATGTAGTCCTCGTCGAACATCTCGGCGTGTTCACCGAACCCGCGCAGCACGGAGCTGCTCGTGGTGGACGAGCCGTGCCAGGTGCCGCCGGCCTCCACCCCGTACAGCGCCACCTTGTACTGGTCGGAGACGACCGTGACGGGAGCCGCCGTCACGCCGGTGTTCGGTGTACGGCTGGAGAATTCCAGGTACTCCTTGGCCTGGTTGGCCGTTTCCGTCGCGACGATCTCCGAGCCGGTGTGCCTGCGCAGGTGTTCACTGAGTTCTCGCTCGAAGGTCTCCCAGTGCTCCTTGCGGAGCACGAACTGCTCGGGCACGCGATAGGAGTCCATGATGATCACATGGCTCACCTCGCGCCCGCGCCGCTCCAGTTCCTTGGCGACCTCGAAGGCGAGGTTGCCGCCGAGCGAGTACCCGAGCACCGTGCAGGCACCCTCTGCTTGCAGGGACTCGACCAGATCGGCGTAGCGGGCCACCTTGTCGGCGCCGACGAGGTAGTTGAACGCCACGAAGTGCCGCTCCGGCAGGTGCGCGGCGAACTGCCGGTACACCAGGCCGTGCCCACCCGCGGGCGGGAAGCAGAACACCGTCTCCGGCCCCTCGGGGTTGAACCGCAGGTAGGGCTCGGCGCTGCCGATCCGGCCCAGGACGCTGTTCTCCAGGCTCTTGGCCATGCCATGCAGGGTGGTGACCTTGAACAGCGCGCTGACCGGGATGGTGACGTTGAATTCCTTCTGCAGGTGGTAGATCAGCTCGATCAGCTTGATCGAGCTGCCGCCCGAGGCGAAGAAGTCCTGCTGCCGCCCGGCCCGCTCCAGGCCGAGCAGCCCGCACCAGTGCTCGGCCATCCGCTGTTCGTAGAGGGTGACCGGCGGTTCGTGCGCCAGCTCGCCCGCTCCCCCGTCCGGGGTGGGCAGGGCGGCCAGGTCGACCTTGCCGTTGGGGGTCAGCGGCAGTTCGGCCAGCTCGACGAAGTGGGACGGGATCATGAAGGTCGGCAGGCTCTCGGTCAGGTGACCGCGCAGCCCGTGCCGGTCCAGCTCGGTCCCGGGCACCGGCACGCAGTAGGCGCACAGCACGGTGTCCCCGTGGTCCCCGTCGTCGGTGCGCGTCGTGACCACGGCCTGTGCCAGCTGCGGCCAGGTGGCCAGCCTGGTCTCGATCTCGCCGATCTCGATGCGGTGGCCACGCACCTTGATCTGGGCATCGGCCCGGCCCAGCAGGTGCACGGCACCCTCGGAATCCCAGCGCGCCAGGTCGCCGGTGCGGTAGAGCCGCACCTGCTCGCCGTCCAGAGACCGGGTGACGAAGCGCTGCGCGGTCAGCTCCGGATCGTCGACGTAACCGGTGGCCACGCCGTCGCCGCCGATCCACAGCTCACCGGAGACACCCGGCGGCACGGGTTCGCCGCGCTCGTCGAGCACGTACAGCGCACTGCCCGGCAACGGCTGCCCGATCGGCACCATCATGGCCGGGTCGAGATCCTCGGCCGTCCCCTCGAAGTAGGAGCTGTCGATGGTGGCCTCGGACAGGCCGTAGGAGTTGATCACCCTGGTCTGCTCGCCGGCCAGCGCGCGCAGCCGCCGGTACTCCGCCACCTTCCAGGCATCGGAGCCGACGACGAGCAGACGCAGGAAGTCCAGGCGCTTGTCCTCGCGCTCGCAGTAGCTCATCAGGCCGCGGACCACGGCCGGCACGAACTCGCCGCAGTCGACCCGCTCGTCCAGCATCGTGCGGTACAGCAGCGCGGTGTTGAACAGCAGCTCCCGGCCGATGAGCACCAGCGTGCCGCCGGAGCACAGCGCCCGGACCAGGTCGCCGGTGAACACGTCGAAGGAGAAGCTGGCCATCTGCAGGTGCACCCGGGCATCGGTGTCCAGCCGGTACTCCCGGCGCCACGCCTGGTAGGCCGTGGCCAGGTTGTGGTGGCCGACCTCGACCGCCTTCGGCTCACCAGTGGACCCGGAGGTGTAGATGACGTAGGCCGGATCAGCCGGGTCCACTGTGGACGGAAGGTCGGCCGGCGGGACGTCCGAAGCGGCCAGTTCCGCCAGGGTCACCACCCGTTCGGCCAGTCCGGCCGGGGCAGGCCGGTCGGCCAGGACGATCCGGGCGCCGGCGTGGCCGGTCATGTAGGCCAGCCGTTCGGCCGGGTACCCCGGATCCAGCGGCAGGTAGGCCCCGCCCGCCCGCAGCACGGCCAGTACCGCGACGACCAGATCCGGCGTCTTGTCCAGGAACAATCCCACCAGGGAGCCCGCCCCGACGCCGAGGCCACGCAGCTTCCCGGCCAGTTCCCGCGAACGCCGATCGAGTTCGGCGTAGGTCAGCCGCCGGGCCGGTCCCGACTCGGCAGGCGCCGACACCGCGACGGCCTCCGGATGCTCGACGGCGGCCCGGCCGATCAGCTCGTGCACCGGGACCGCGGTTTCGACCCCGTCACGAACGCCGCTCCACTGCCGCAGGATGCGCTGCCGTTCCCCTGCGGTGAGCAGCTCCGTCCGCTTCGCGGGCGCTGTGGCGTCCGCGCTGGTCAGAGCGCCGAGCAGGGTGGTGTAGTGCCCGGCGATGCGGGTCATCGTCTCGGGCAGGAACAAGTCGGTGTTGTACTTGAACACGCAGCGGAAGCGCCCCGCCGCCTCGTCCTCGTACACCGACAGGGTCAGGTCGAACTGGCCCTCCTCCTCGGGCAATTCGATGTAGTCCAGCCGGTAGCCGTACTTCTCGGTGGCCACCCGGTGGTGCAGCAGGATGAACATGGCCTGGAACACCGCCGACCGGCTGGGGTCGTGCTGCAGGCCGAGCTTGTCCACCAGCAGCACGAACGGGTACTCCTGGTTGTCCAGTCCATTGAGGACAGTCGTGCGCACCTGATCCAGCAGCTCGGCCACCGTGGGATCCCCGGCCAGGTCGACCCGCAACGGCAGCGGGTTGACGAAGTAGCCGTAGACCGAGGCGAACTCCTCCTGCGTACGCCCGGTCACCGGGCTGCCGACGATCACGTCGTCCTGGCCCGAATAACGGTGCAGCAGCAGGTAATAGGCCGCCATCAGGACCACGTACACCGTGGTGTTGTGCTCCTGCGCCATAGCGTGCACCCGGGCGCTCAGGTCGGTGTCCAGCGCGAAGAACTCCGAAGCGCCGTTGTGGCTCTGCACCGCCGGCCTCGGCTTGTCCGTGGGCAGGGCCAGCATGGGCACCTCGGCAGGCAGATGATCCCGCCAGTAGGCGAGCATCCGGTCCGCCTCCGGGGAGGCCAGGAACCTGTTCTGCCAGTTCAGGAAGTCCAGGTAGCGCGCGGTCACCGGCGGCAGCTGCACCCGGCGGCCCTGGCGCAGGCCTTCGTAGATCTCCAGCAGCTCCTCGATGAAGGTGAACGTGGAGATCGCGTCGGAGATGACATGGTGCACCGCCTTGACGATCACCCAGCGATCCACGCCCCGCTTGAACAGCCGGAACCGGATCAGCGGATCCCGTTCCAGGTCATACGGCGCCCGGTACTCGGCGATGATCATCCGGTAGATCTCGTCCCAGCCGCGGTCCTGCACGTCGAACAGGGCCACGTCGGCGTTGGCCTCGGCGGAGATCCGCTGGACCGGCCGTCCCCGCTCGTGCGTGAAAGTGGCCCGCAGGCTGGGATGCCGTTCGACCAGCGCGCGGTAGGCCTCGAACATCAGCTCGGGGTCGAGTTCGACCCGGACCTCCACCGCGCCGCCGATGTTGTAGGCGAAGCCGTCGGGGTGCAGCTGCTTGAGGAACCACAGCGCTTTCTGGTTCTGGGTCAGCGGGTACGCGGTCTCGTCCTCGAAGATCTCGACCGCGCTGCCGCCGGTCCCCTCGCCCTCGGCCGAGACCAGGGTGGCCAGGCTGTCACAGATGTGGGTGACCAGGTCGCCGATCGGTGTGCCACCGAGCAGCGTGACGACCGGCAGTGCGGTCTTCAGCTCGGTGTGGATGCGGGCCCGGAGTTCCATCGCCAGCAGCGAATCCAGCCCCAGGGCAAGCAGATTCTGCGCAAGATCGACCTGTTCGGCCGGTACCCGCAGCACGTCCGCGACCAGCGCGGTGAGGTGCTCGGTCACCAGTTCCCCGCGCCGTTCTTCGCCGACTGCCGCGAATTCCTCGAGCAGGCTGCCGCCTTCGGCGCTTTCCGCGCTGCCTGCGGCCGCGGCCAGTTCGGTGACCAGCGTGGGCGGCTCGGGGTACCAGGCCAGGAAGACCGGCCAGTCGACGACGGTCGCGATCAGCAACTGGGCGTGGTCCTGCCCGAGGACGCGCTCCAGCACCGCCATGCCCGCGTCCGGGGACAGCGAGGTCATGCCCCGGCTGTTGCGGTAGTGCTCGATCAGCCCGAGCTCGGAGATCATGCCGGTGGCCCACGGGCCCCAGTCCAGGCTCAGCGCGGGCAGGCCGCGGGCGCGGCGGTGGTGTGCCAGCGCGTCCAGGAAGGCGTTGCCCGCCGCGTAGTTGGCCTGACCGGCCGTGGTGACCAGCGAGGCGATCGAGGCGAACAGGACGAAGTGGTCCAGCGGTTCCGCACTCAGGTGGTGGTGCAGCAGGTAGGCACCGATCACCTTGGGGTCGTGGACCGAGTCGTACACGTCGCGGTCCATCTCGGCGATCAGGGTGTCCCGGACGTGACCGGCGAGGTGGAACACGCCCCTGATCGGCGGGCTGCCCGCGCGCCGGTAGCCCGCCAGCCAGGTGGCCAAGGCCTGCTCGTCGGTGATGTCCAGCGGCGCCAGGATCGGATGCGCGCCCAGTGCCTCCAGCTCCCGCACGAACGCGGCGTTGCGGCCCAGCGGGGTGTCCGGATCAAGCTCCGGCCACTGGTCGCGCTCGGGCATCCTGCTGCGTCCCATCAGGATCAGCCTGCGTGCGCCGCGCTTGACCAGCGTGCGGCACAACAGCTTGCCGAGCGCACCGAACGCACCGGTGACCAGGTAACTGCCGTCGGCGCGCAGCCTGGGCGGCAACGGCCGGGTCAGCTCGGTGACCTGACGCAGCCGGCTGGTGAATCGGACATCGCCACGCAAGGCGATCTCGTCCTCGCCGTCCTCGGCCGCGATCTCCCGCAACAGCGACTGCGCGTCGTCCCGGTGACCACCGGTGCCGGGCGGATCGAGGTCGATCAGTTTGCCGCGGTTGCCGGCCAGCTCCTGGTTCCACAGCACGCGGCCGATGCCCCACGCGGGCGCGGCCAGCGGCTCGACGGCGTCTTCGGCCACGACTGCCTGGGTGCCCCGGGTGACGACGTACAGCTTGCCCGCGGCCTTGCTGTTCAGGACCGCCTGGGCCAGCGCGATCAGTGAATAGCCGCCCACCGTTCCGTACTCGCCGAACCGATCCACGACGACCTCGTCGACGGTCGGCAGGTCCAGATGCCACAGGTGCACGATCGCGTCGAACCGGGCGCCTTCGGCGGCCAGGTCGGTGAGCAGCCGGCCCAGGTCCTCGGCGGAGCCGGGCACCACGGAGGACTCGCCGGAGCCGCTCCGGTAGCAGCTGCCCTGGCGCACCAGGTGGCAGGTGCCGCCCGCTTCGGTGGCCAGCGCGGCCAGTTCGTCGCCAAGCCCTTGCTCGTCGGCGAGAATCAGCAGGTTCCGGCCGACGGTCGCGGTCTCCAGCTCGGGCAGTTCGTCCCAGGTCATGCCGGCCAGCCAGCCGTCGATGGTGCCGAGTCCGACGGCCATGGAGGCCTTCTCCACATCACCGACGCGGAACCCGCCGACCCGGCCCAGAGGCCGCCCATCGGCGGCGTACACCGCGATGTCGCCAGTCACTTCACTACCGGACTTCCGGGTGAAGGTCGCATGCGCCCAGATCGGCTGGTCGCCGATGTCCTCGAAGCGGATCTCCTCGATCGTCAGCGGCAGGCGGATCCCTTCGGTCCGATCCTCGTCCAGGATCAGCGGGGTCAGCAACGACTGGAAGCAGGAGTCCATCAGGGTCGGGTGGACGTGGTGGCCCTCCGCGCCGTCATCCAGCGCGGCAGCCGGGCTGATGCGAGCCAATGCCTCGCCAGGAGCCAGCCACACCTCGTCGATGCCCTGGAACGCCGGACCGTAGTGATAGCCCAGCTCGGCCAGCTCCGCGTAGCAGCCGGCGCCGTCCAGATGCCGTACACCGCGGGCCTGGATTCCGTCGAGGTCCAAGGCCGGTCCGAACTCGCGGCGCTGCTGCGACCGGACCACACCGGTCGCGTGCAGGGTCGGCTCCTGACCTTCGCCGGCCACGGTGGCGATGCCGAACGTGCCGTCCTGCGAGGAGAACGACAGCTGCACGGCGCGCGTGTCGGCCTCCGGCAGCACCAGCGCTTTCCGCAGCTCGATGTCCGCCAAGGACACACCGGCGCCCACGGCACCGGTCAGCGCGCGCACCGCCTGTGCGGCCATCTCCAGGTACCCCGCGGCAGGGAACACCACGGTGCCCTCGATCTGGTGATCACGCAGGTAGGGCAGCGCCTCCAGATCCAGGCGGGCCTCCCACACCGGCTCGGCGCCCGCCGTGCGGCGGCCCAGCAGCGGGTGATCGAGCCGGCCGAGCCGGATCTGGGCCACCGGCTCGGGCTCCACCCAGTACCGGTCGCGCTTCCACGGATAACGGGGCAGCGGCACCTGCTCGCCTACCGGATACTGCGTGGTCCAGTCGATGGCGACGCCGCGGTTGTGCAGCGCGGCCAGCGACATGGCCATCTGCGCGGGCTCGTCCTCCTCGCGGCGGATCGAAGGCACGGTCAGGCCGTCCGCTTCCCGCGCGGCCAGGCATTCCTTGATCGAGTACGCCAGCACGGGGTGCGGGCCGATCTCCAGGAACAGGTCGTGACCGTCGTCGACGAGACGATCGATGGCGGCGTGGAAGTAGACGCTGTGCCGGACGTTGTCCCACCAGTACTCGGCATCCAGCTCGGTACCGTGCGCGTTGGCCTTGCGCGCGGTGAGGTAGAGCGGCACCTCAGCCGGCCGAGCCTCCAGGCCCGCCAGCGAGGACAGCAGCTCGTCCTTGATCATCTCCATCCGCGCGCTGTGGTAGGGCACGCCGACGGTGAGGAACTTGGCGAAGATCTGCTCCTCGGTCAGGTCCGCGGCGATCTCGGCCAGCGCGTCCCGATCCCCGGCCAGGGTGATCGCGGTCGGGCTGTTGATCGCGGCCACGGAGGCGCGGTCGCCGTAGGGTGCCACCCGGCGCAGCGCCTCCGGTTCGGACAGGCTGACCGCGAGCATCGTGCCGGTGCCGACCAGCTTCTGCTGCAACCGGCTGCGGTGGATGGCGACCTTGACCGCGTCTTCCAGGGTGTAGACCCCGGCCTCGTAGAAAGCCGCGATCTCGCCGGTGCTGTGCCCGACGATGGCGTCCGGCCGCACCCCGCGCGCCCGCCACATCGCGGCGAGCGCGAGCTGCAGGGCGAAGTTGGCCGGCTGGGCCAGCCAGGTCTCGCTCATCTGCGAGCCGGCCTGCTCCGCGGTCAGCTCCTTGATCAGCGACCATCCGGCGATCTTGCCGATCTCCTGATCGCAGCGTTCGATCATCGACCGGTAGACCGGGTCGCTCTCGTAGAGCCGGCGGCCCATCGCCCACCACTGCGGCCCCATCCCGGTGAACACCCAGGCCAGCCGCTGGTAGCCGGACTGCCCGGTGAGCGCGTGCGGATGAGCTTGGCCGTGCGTGAATTCCCCGAGCCGCTCGTCCAGCGACTCCGGCGTCGAGTACACAATGGACAGTCGCGATTCGAGGTGCTGACGGCGCCGGGCCAGCGTGTAGCCGATGTCGCGCGCCGCCTGTGCCGTGCCACCGGCGGCCGCGAGTTCGCCCCGGATACCTTCGGCCATCTCGGACAGGGCCGCCGGATCGCGCGTGGTCAAGGGCAGCACGTGATACTCGGCGGCGGCCGGGGATTCGGGCGCCGGCCGTTCACGTGGCGGCGCCTCCGCGAGCAGGACATGGGCGTTGGTGCCGCCGAAGCCGAAGGAGTTCACCCCGGCCAGCGCCGGCCCCTCGTGTTCGGGCCACGCGGTGAGTTCGGTGGGGATGTCGAAGGGCAGCGCAGCCAGGTCGATCGCGGGGTTGACCTGGTCGAGGTTGATGTGCGGCGGAATCTGCCGGTACTTCAGCGCCAGCGTGGTCTTGATCAGCCCGGCGATACCCGCGGCCGATTCGGTGTGCCCGATGTTGGTCTTGACCGAGCCCACGTAGCAGCGGCTGCCCGGCTCGCGGCCGACGGCCAGCGCCTTGCCCAGCGCGTTGGCCTCCAGCGGATCACCGACCGGCGTGGAGGTGCCGTGCGCCTCGATGTACTGCAATGCCCCGGGCCGGATACCCGCGTCGGCACAGACCTGCTCGATCAGGCGAACCTGGGCGTCGGGGTTGGGGACGGTGATGCCGTTGGTGTGGCCGTCCTGGTTGACGCCGCTCCCGATGATCACCGCGTGGACCGGATCACCGTCGCGCAAGGCGTCGTCCAGGCGCTTGAGCGCCACTATTCCGACGCCCTCGGCACGCACATATCCGTCGGCCGACGCGTCGAAAGTACGCGATTTCCCTTCGGCCGAGAGGAAACCGCCCCGGGTCTCGGCGATGGTGTACTGCGGCGCCGAATGCAGCAGGGTACCACCGGCCAGCGCCAGATTCGTTTCGCCCCGCTGCAGGCTCTGGCAGGCCAGGTGCACGGCGACCAGCGAGGAACTGCAGGCCGTGTCCAGGGAAACGCTCGGCCCGCGAAAATCGAAGCAGTAGGAAATCCGGTTGGAGACCATCGTCATCATGGTCCCGGTCGCGGTGTGCGCGGCCAGCGTCCGGAAGCTCAGATCGGCGAACTGCACGATCTTGTAATCCAGGGTGAACGCGCCGACGAACACACCCACGTCCGAACCGGCCAATTCCCCCGGTTTCTGGCCGCCGTCCTCCATCGCCTCCCAGGCGACTTCGAGCAGTTTACGCTGCTGCGGGTCCATGTGTTCGGCCTCACGCGGACTGATGCCGAAGAACGCCGGATCGAACTCGTCGAAACCGTCGATGTAGCCGCCGCGGCCGCCGACGAGCTTGCCGGGCTTGTCCTTGTCCCCGCTGGCCAAGGTGGCCACGTCGTACCGATCGGCCGGCGTGGCGGTGATGCAGTCCCTGCCCTGTACCAGGTTGCGCCAGAAGGCCCGGTAATCCGAGGCACCACCCGGCAGGCGGCAGCCGATACCGACAATGGCGATCGTGTCCCGAGCGGCACTGTCAACCGCATCCGTCATCGTAAATCCCCCGTCTTGTCTCGCCCTCCCCCCGATGAGTCAGAAGGCGTTTCTGCACAACGACGCGCACGGCGGTGCGACTGGAGTACCCAGTCGCCGCCCCGGCCGCGATTAGCCGTCTCCCCGCATCACTACGGAAGCTTGCCCGGAGGCATTCGGTTTGGCTGAGTTCCGCGTGAGGACGAGATGACGACGGGATGAGACCGTCCCCCGGACGAGCGATCGGCAGGCCGCTGGGTAAAATCGGAGCCCGCCGGACAGCGCCCGCCGGACAGCGGAGGAAGAACGTCACAACCGTGCCGACTGCGTCGACTGTCCCGATCCTTACCGATCTGATGCCCGCCACCAGGTCAGCCGGACCGACCACGACCGCAGGAAGCCGAGGCGCGAACAGGACTCCGTACAATCATCTTTCGGATGGGTTCACCACGCTCGCATGCTCCCGGATGAAACTGAGTATCTCGGCGTCATTGCGGAAGACCACGGTCCGCCCCGAGGGGATGTGCTCGGCGATACCACACAACCGTCCCTGCTCGTCCGAAAACGACCTCGGGACCCATACCCGGAGTACGTAAGTCTGCATGGGTGACACGCTAGAGGGGGACATTCGGCTCGGCTGAGTGCACAGTGAGTGCTGCCGAACCGGCATCCGGGTGATCACGGACCGGCTCAGTACTTCTGTGGGTTCGGCCTGCGAAATCTGCGTCATTCTGGAAAGGCGCACCGAGAACCGAGAGGGGGAGAAACGATCATGAAACGAACCACCCGAACGGGCTGGCCCACGTCCGCGCCGGACTGGATCGACCGCCCCGACCTGCACGCCCGTCTGGACCTGATCACCAGCCACCGGCTGGTGCTGGTGATCGTGGCGGCGGGGTACGGGAAGACGGCGGCGCTGTGCGCCTGGGGACGTCTCGTCCCGCGGACCTGTTATCTGGCGGTATCGGCCACCACCTCGCCACGCCAGGTGCTGGACCGGATCGCCGCGAGTATCGGGGAGCACTTGCCGGAGGCGGCACGGAAGCTGGACGAGTTCGACACCGCCCAAGGCGAGGCGGCGGCCGCGGAGCTGGTCGGCGAAGTGGTGACCGGGGACCTCACGGTGGTCCTCGACGACCTGTCGCGCGCCGGCCCGTCCGTGCGCACGCTGATCGAGGAGCTGATCCGGCGCGGCCCCGACGGGCTGCACCTGGTGCTCAGTTCCCGCGGGCGGCTGCCGATCTCGGGCACGGCCTTGCACGGGCGGGGCGAACCACTCGAACTGCAGGCCTCGGACCTGCGGTTCGGCGAGGCGGAGCTGAACCGCTTGGTGACGCGCCGGATTCCCGCGACGGAAGCCGAACAGCGCGCCGCATCGGTGGCTGCGCTGCGGGGAGTGACCGGCGGCTGGCCCGCCCCGGTGCTGCTGGCGCTGCGTGACCTCGGGGCGCCGGTCACGGCCGGCGCCATCCTGTCCACGACGGGCAGCTCAGTGCTGCGGTACACGCGCACCGAAGCGATTCCGGACGACGCGCGGGTGCGGGACCTGCTGCGGCGGTGCGCCGTGCTGCCCCGCTTCCAGGGCGGCCTGATGCGCAGGCTCGGCCTGCCGGTCAGTGACGAGCTGCTCGACGAACTGGCCACGACCGGTCTGCTGGACCGCAGGCCGGAAAGCTGGTTCGCACCGATCCCGCTGGTCACCGCGGCGGTACAGGAGCAGGGCGTGCCCAGTGCGGCCGAGCGGGCGCACGCGCTCGCGGTCGCGGTCGGCTGGTTCGCCACCCGCGACCGGCCGGCCGACGCACTGGACTGTGCCCGGCGGCTGGGCGATTCGGCACTGCTGGCCGACCTGCTCGCCCGCAGTGGCCCCACGATGCTCGAACGGGGGTCGGCGGCCGAGGTCGCGGGGGCCTGTGCTCAGCTCGGCACGGTGTACCGGAGCCCGCGGATCGAGGTCATCGAAGCGTGGGCGCGCGTCCTGTCCGGCGAACCGCTGGCCGCGGCGCGCGGCCTGGAGGCGGCGATCACCGGCAGCCGGTCCCCCGAACCCGCGCTCGTCGCCCAGCTGGCCGCCGTGTATCACCTGCTCGGCGAGCCGAACCGGATCCTGCGGACCTGTGCGCCGATCGACCTCACCGCGCCGGGCACCACGGCGGTAGCCGCCTGGAAGGCGGTCGCCCACTGGTACCGCAACGAATCGGAGCCGGGCCGGGCGGCGATGCAGGCCGCGCTGAGCACCGACCAGACCGGCGAGGACCCCGCATCGGCCGGCCTGTTCGCGCTGGCGGCCGGGTTGTTCGCGCTGCTCGCCGGGGATCGGGCCGAGGCCGACCGGTGGCAGGTGCGCGCCCAGCAGCAGCTCGCCGAGACCGACGACCCGCTGGTGCGCTACGCGGTCGCCGCGAACGGTGCGGCGCGCGCACTGGCCAACGGGCAGCACGAGCGGGCCGTGGCGGAGTTCACGACGATCATTCACTCGGTCGGGGAAGGCAACCTCATCGGTGCGCAGGCCCGCTGTCATCGCGGCGACGCACTGCTGGCGCAAGGAAAACTGGCCGAGGCCGCAGCCGATTTCGACGCGGCGCTCACCCTCCACCGGGCGGCGGGCAGCCGCGCGGTGATCGACGCGTTGTTCGGGCTCGGCGAGGTGCGGCGGCTGCGCGGGCAGTTCACCCTGAGCCGCGTGGCCTACACCGAGGCCGCGCAGGTCGCCGAGCAGGTGGGCAACCTGCTGATGTGGCGGATCGCGCGGGCCGGGCTGGCCCGCGTCGTGTTCGGCGATGACCCGGAGCTGGCCAGAACCCTGGTGTCCGATGTGGACGAAGCCGGGCTGTGGTCCGCGCAGTACGGCGCCTGGAACACGGCGGCGTGGATCGAGCTGCACAGCGGCAATACCGAGCGGGCGCTGGACATGGCGCGCGCGGTGCTCTGCTCCACGGGTCTGGTCGACCAGCGGGCGGATCTGGCCGAGGCGCTGGAGATCTGCGCGCTGTGCGCGGCCGACCAGGCCGAGCGGCTGTCCGGCCTGTCCGAAGCCGTGGACATCTGGCGCAGCGCGGGTTACGAACTGCGGGCCGCGATGGCCGAGATGGCCATCGCCCGGCTCAGCGCCGGCTCGTCCAGCGGGCTGGACACGGCCACCGAGCAGTTGCGCGCGTTCGGCATGCCGGCCGCCGCCGAGGAGGCGGCGGGGCTGCTTCGGCAGGTGCTGGTGCCCGGGCACCTGTCCCTGCGGGTCCGGGTGCTCGGCGGCCTCCGCGTGCTGCGCGGGGCGAAGCCGGTGGGGCCGGACGAGTGGCGTTCGAAGAAGGCCCGCGACCTGTTCGCGATCCTGATCACCCGGCGGGGACAGCCGACGGCCCGGGAACAGCTGATGGCCGCGCTGTGGCCGGACGACGACCCCGGCCGGTGCGCGAACCGGCTGTCCGCGGCGCTGTCGATCATCCGCGCGGTGCTCGATCCGCGGCGGGAACTGCCGCAGGACCATTTCCTGGTGGCCGACAAGTACTCGGTGGCGCTGCGCTCGGTCCGGGTCGATGTCGAGGAATTCCTGGCGAACGCCAATTCCGCGCTCGACCGGCACCGCGGCCACCGCGACGCACGCGCCGAGCTGCTTTCCGCCGAGGCGCGCTACACCGGGGATTTCCTGGAGGAGAATCCCTATGCCGATTGGGCGGTGAGCCTGCGGGAAATGGCCAAGTCGGTGTATCTGGAAGTGGTGAGCGCGCTGGCCGCGATCGGTACCGCCGAGCGGGATCTGGACATGGCGATCCGATTCCGGTTGAAGGTGCTGGAACGCGACGCCTATGACGAGAGCGCGCACCTGGGGCTGGTCGAGGCGCTGGACTCGGCCGGACGATTCGGGGAGGCCCGCCGCAAGTACCAGGTTTACGTGGGCCGTCTCGCCGAACTGGGCCTGTCCCCTCGCCCCTACCCCGGCCGGGCCGCCCGGGGTATCCCGGCCCAGCCGATGTCCGGCGACCGCAGGTCAGAACTGACGAGCTGAGGAGCGCAATGCCGCGAGGTCCGCCTCCGCCCCGTCGAATGCGAGGCGGACGGCATCGCGGCCCAACGCGAACAACAGCAACTCCCCCGGCGCCCCGGTGACGACGACCGGGTCCGCGCCGGGCTTCCACACCACTTCGTCGCCGGTCGCGCCGTCACGCGCGGTGACCGCGACCGGGCTCCGGCCCATCCGGCCCTTGCCCAGGGAACGCACCCCCTGCCAGATCGCCTCGTCCCGCTCCGCCTCCGCCGGCCGCGGCTCCCAGCCCGGCCGGGCCCGGCGCACATCCTCATGGTGGACGAAGAACTCGACGGTGTTCGCCGCGTTGTCGATGAACCCGACCCCCAGCGGCGACCACCACGGCGGCCCGGAACGCACCGCGGCCACGAGCCCCGGCCACGGCCGCGCCGCGATTCCGCGCTGCACCCGTTCGGTGTACCCGGCGAAGGCCGGGATCATGATTCCGGGCGCGGCATCGAACCGCGTTTCCCGAAGTATCAGATGGGCCGCGAGATCCCGGGTCGTCCAGTCCCCGCACAATGTCGGTTCCTCCGGCCCCCGCTCTTCGAAAAGATCACTGATCAGCTGCCGTTCATCGCGCGCGACGCTCATACCGGAACACTACCGAAAAACCGTGCGACGCTCATTGTTCCGGCCGGAGTTTCGACTCCCCGGCCGCACTGTGCACGGCACGCAAGCTGTGAAGGGGCCCTTCACGGACTCTGAGTCCGTGAAGGGCCCCTTCACAGCGTTAGGGGCGACGGAATTCGGTGTGGAACCGCCAGGCGTCGGCGATGATCTCCGACAGTTCGGGTTTCGCGGGCTTCCAGCCGAGCACGCTGTGCGCCTTGGCGCTGGAGGCGACCGTGACGGCGGCGTCGCCGCTGCGCCGCGGGGCGAGGTCGACCGGGACGTCCTTGCCGGTCACCTCGCGGACGGCCTCGACGACCTGCTTGTTGGTGTAGCCGTTGCCATTCCCGAGGTTGAACACCTCGTGCTCGCCGGGCTTGATCGCTTCGAGCGCCAGCAGGTGTGCGTCGGCGAGGTCGGACACGTGGATGTAGTCCCGTACGCACGTGCCGTCCGGCGTCGGGTAGTCCGTGCCGTACAGCTTCAGCCGGTCGCGCTCACCGGCGGCGACCTGCAGGACGATGGGGATCAGGTGGCTTTCCGGATCGTGCCGCTCGCCGAGCGCGCCCACGGCCCCGGATGCGTTGAAGTACCGCAGGCTGACCGCACCGAGACCGAAACCCCGTGCCTCGCCGGCCAGCATCATGTCGACCATGAGCTTGCTCGCGGCGTACGGGTTGCCGGGCCGCACCCGCGCGTCCTCGGTCAGCGGCTCGCCGTTCTCCGCGACATACATGGAGCCGGTCGACGAGAAGATCATCCGCGGCGTACCGGCATTCCGGATCGCTTCGAGCAGCGCCAGCGAACCCGTGACGTTGACGTCCCAATAGCGATCGGGCCGCACGACCGACTCGGCGACCTCGATCTTCCCGGCGAAGTGCAGCACACCGTCGAAGCCCGCGCCGGGCGTGAGAACCTGCCCGACCTGGTGGATCGGCAACTGCCGGAATTCAGCGCCGTCCGGAACCGCCTCCGCGTGCCCGGTGGAAAGGTCGTCGAGGACGACCACTTCATGCCCGGCCGCCACCAGTTTGTGGGCAACCACACCGCCGATATAGCCGGCACCACCGGTCACGAGCAGTTTCATCGAACTCCCTCGGTCCACCATTCGCCTGTCGGCGCCAGTTTCGCAGACCACCGGCACTCGGCCTCGGCAGGGGGCGACCGTAAGCCGAAAATCTTGACAAATACCGCACCATTATCCGGGCGTTTCCCTCATTCGCGAACTTGGTGACGGCCCTCAGGCGGGAGACGCGCTCGGGAACTGCGGAGGCCGCTTCTCCAGGAAGGCCGCGACTCCTTCAAGGCCGTCCGGGCCGGCGGCGCGCGCCCGGACAGACATGGTTTCCCGTCGCAGCGCGGCTTCGGAGGCGGGCAGCGCAGCGTCGCGCAACAGCCGTTTCGTCGCGGACTGGGCAGCGTTCGAACCGGCGGCGAGGCGCTGTACGACCCTTTCCGCGGCGGCAGCGAGTTCGTCGTCCGGATGGACTTCGGCGACGAGGCCGAGCTGGTGGGCTTCGGCGGCGGTCAGCACGGGGTTCAGCAGCGCGAGGCGCAAGGCTTGGTGAAGCCCGACGGTGGCGGTGAGCAGGGAGCTGCCGCCGTCCGGGGAGAAGCCGAGTTTCGTGTAGGCCAAGGTGAATCGCGCGGATTCGGCGGCGAGGATCAGGTCTGCCGCCGCGGCGAGCGGGAATCCGGCGCCGGCGGCGGTGCCTTGGACGACCGAGACGACGATGGCGTCCAGGCGGTGCAGTTCGTTGACCGTGCGGTGCAAGGCTTCGGCCAGGTCGTCGACCAGGACGCCGACATCCTCGGCGCCGGCGAAGACGGACACGTCGCCGCCGACGCTGAAGGCCTTTCCCTCGGCGGAAAGGACGACGACGTGTGCCTCGTCGCGGCGGGCCTGGCGGACGGCCGCGTGCAGGGTGTCCACAGTGGACTGAGTGAGCGGGTTGCCGCGCTCGCCGGTCAGCCGGATCCGGGCGACCCGGCCGTCGAGGGTGTAGGTCACCGGGCTCATGACTGGCCCTCCAAACGAGCGATCGGTAGATCTGAACAAGACAGTGCGTACCCTTGCGGAGGCACTCGGAGCTGTCAAGCGAGGGATCGGAAGCAGTGGCGATAGCAGCGGAGGAACGCGACGCCCGCCGGGACGCGGGTGCCCGGTTGCGCGCGGCCCGGCGCGCGGCCGGGCGCACGCTGCGTCAGCTGGCGCAGGAACTCGAGGTCAGCGCCGCCACGTGGAGCGCGGTCGAGAACGGCCACACGAAGATCGACGACGCCCGGTTCGCCCGAGCGGCGGTCATCCTGGGTGTCGACGCGGCTGCGCTGCGGGGCACGCCGCCGGTCGCCGGGAGCTGGCGCGAGTTCGGTCCGCTCCGGCTCGAACCGCCGCTGGCCGGCGCGCTCGCGGCGTTCGTCGAGCTGGGGTACCACGGCGCGACCGTCCGGGACATCGCCCAGCGTGCCGGGCTTTCCGTACCGGGGGTCTACCACCACTGGCCGGCCAAGCAGGATCTGCTGGTCGCGCTGCTCGACCGGACCATGGACGAGCTGCTGACCCGGGCCCGCGCGGCGCGGGCCGAGGCGGACGGATCGGTCGCGCGGTTCGCGAATCTGGTGGAGTGCCTGGCGCTCTACCACACGCACCGGCGGGAACTCGGGTTCATCGGTGCGAGCGAGCTGCGCAGCCTCGCCGAGCCCGCCCGGACCCGGGTAGCGGCCGCTCGCCAGGAGCTGCAGCACATGGTCGACGACGAGGTGCGGGAGGGCTGCCGTCGCGGCGTGATGGCCACCGAGCTGCCGAAAGAGGCGGCGCGAGCCGTGGTCACCATGTGCACCGCGCTCCCGCAGTGGTGGTCACCCGGCGGGCCGTCGGGACCGGCCACGGTCGCCCGCCACTACGTCGGGTTCGCCCTGGACCTGGTGCGGCATGTCCAGGGCGAACCGACTGGTTGATCGGTTCTGTTCACCACCAGGCCGGAAAGACCGGTCAGTGGTCGACGGTCGGGGTCGGGTTCTTCACCTCCGGGCCTTCGGTCTGCGCGGCCTCGGCCGCCGCTTCGCGTTCGGCCAGGGTGGCCTGGATCTCCGCGGGCGGCCGCGGGTCGTCGAGCTGCTCCTCGGCAGGTCGTAGCTCCAGGCGGGAACAGGAAATTCCGGCCGGGCGGTGTGATGGCGTGACCACTGCCCGGTCTGGATCAACACCCCGCGGCTCTCGGGTGACACAAGCAGAACCCTTGCGGTAACGAACGATCGGTCACCGAGAAGGCTCGTACTCGCGGCAAAAGCCGGATCGAGGTTTCCGGCCCGGAAGCGCCGCCACCGTCCGCGGCGGCGCTTCCGGTTCGCGTCAGAGGAAACTGACGTTCTGCGCCAGCGTCAACTGGCTCGAATAGTTGACGGTGCTGGTCGCGCGCCGCATGTAGGACCGCCAAGCGTCCGAGCCGGATTCCCGGCCGCCACCGGTCTCCTTCTCCCCGCCGAAGGCGCCGCCGATCTCCGCGCCCGAGGTGCCGATGTTGACGTTGGAGATCCCGCAGTCCGAGCCGTCGGCCGCGAGGAACCGTTCGGCCTCCTGCTGGTCGCGAGTGAACACCGACGAGGACAACCCTTGGGGCACCGCGTTGTTCAGCGCGATGGCCTCGTCGAAGTCGCGGTAGGTCAGGACGTAGAGGATCGGGGCAAACGTCTCCGCACGCACGACTGCCGTCTGCTCCGGCATCCGGACGATCGCGGGCTCCGCATAGGCCGCCGCCGGCGCGTCCTCCGCCAGCCTGCGCCCGCCGCCGGCCAGGACCTTGCCGCCCTCGGCTTCAGCCCGGTTCAGCGCGTCCCGCATCCGCTCCGCGGCTTCGGCCGTGATGAGCGGGCCGACCAGGGTGCCCTCGGCGAACGGGTCCCCGATCGGCAGTTTGCGATAGGCCGCAACGAGCCGCTCGACGACTTCGTCGGCGATGTCGCGGTGCACGATCAGCCGACGCAGCGTCGTGCAGCGCTGCCCGGCGGTGCCTGCGGCGGCGAACACGATGCCGGGCAAAGCCAATTCGAGATCAGCCGACGGCGTGACGATCGAAGCGTTGTTGCCGCCGAGTTCCAGCAGGCTGCGGCCGAATCGCGCGGCCACCCGGGGGCCGACCTCGCGGCCCATCCGGGTCGAACCGGTGGCGCTGATCAGCGCCACGCGCGAGTCGTCGACCAGCTGCTCCCCCACTTCCCGGCCGGCGAGCAGCAGCCGGTGCACCTCGCGCGGCACACCCACGTCCTGCGCCGCCCGGTCCAGCAAACCACTGCACGCCAACGAAATCAGCGGAGTCGCCGCGGACGGCTTCCACACCACGGTGTCCCCGCAGACGAGGGCGAGGGCGGTGTTCCAGGACCAGACGGCGGCCGGGAAGTTGAACGCCGAGATCACGCCGGCCACGCCGAGCGGATGCCAGCTCTCGGCAAGCCGGTGGCCGGGACGCTCGGACGCGATGGTGCGGCCGTAGAGCTGGCGGGACAGGCCGACCGCGAAATCGCAGATGTCGATCATTTCCTGAATCTCGCCGAGCGCCTCCGAGCGGATCTTGCCCGCCTCGATGGTGACCAGATCGGCGAGTTCGCTCTGGTGCACGCGCAGCAGCTCGCCCAGGCGGCGGACCAGGCCGCCGCGCGCGGGTGCCGGAGTGGTGCACCAAGTGCGGAATGCGCCGGCCGCGGCGACGATGGCTTCGTCGGCTTCCGACGCGGTGGTGGCGTGCAGATCGAACAACGCCTCCCCGGTGATCGGGGTGCGCGCGGTCAGGCCTTCGCCGTACGGCGGCGTGACACCGGCTGCGCCCAGGGCGGCCAGTGCTCGCTCACGGAGGGCGTCGGTGCCGGGCAGAGTCGTGCCGGTCATGCGGATTTCCTTTCCTCAGTCGGTCAATAAGTGCAGCGGGCCGGGCAAGTGGAGTGCGGTGATCGAAGCACGCTGCTGGCGTTCATAGAGCGCGAACGGATCGTGGATCTCGCGTTCGATCGCGCCGGACAGCCAGTCCTGGTCGTAGCGGACGCCTTCACGCGAGTTGTCGCGCCGGCCTTCGCCGTTGAGATTGGATTGGAAGATCCCGGCGGCCGACTGGGGCAGAAAGTCTTCGTAGACAACCGGTTCGGCCTCGATCCAGCCCTCGGCGAGCAAGCCCGCGAGGCTGGACGGCGGGCGTTCGCGGCGGGGCCGGTCCGCCCGTAAGCGGTAGGTGAAGTAGGCGAGGCCCGCTTCGGCAAGGCCACGCTCCGAACCGGGGAACCCGTACTGCCAAGCGGCGCGCGCGGCTTCTTCCCCGCCGAGTTCGGCAGTGTTGCGGTCGATCTCCGCCATCAGCTCGTCGTACCGGGCACGGCCCTTGCGCGTCAACGCGATCCCGCATGCCTCGACCTCGCCGAAACGCACCCGCAGCACCCCGGTCGTCACGGAGCCGTCCGGCAGCCGGAGCCATCGTGGCTCGTCCAGCGCCCGGAACGACGTCTGGCGCAGGAGCACATCCGGGCCGTCCCAACGGGGCGGGGTGTCGGCAAAGTCGGCGTCAGGGGCCCTGCGCAGACCGCGGAGGTCCGTGAAGGGGCCCTTCACGGACTCAGAGTCTGTGAAGGGCCCCTTCACAGACCCGAGACAGGTCCGGCGCACACCACGAGGTGGTCGCGCATCTCGAACACCTCTGCCTCGCCCGCTGCCGGGCGCAATCGATCGAGATGGCAGGCACCGTCGATGAGGACGCGGCAGCCACGGCTCTCTCTGCTGATCACGGTGGTGTACGCGGGTACCTCACGCCCGTACATGTCCGACAGCCGACGCGCGAACTCCGCACGCAGCTGCCACTGACTGAACGTCTTCACCGCATTCCTTTCGGCTCGTCACACGATGTGGGTTTCGGGGCGGATCAACGCGCCCGGCTCGAACCGCCGCACGCTGAGCGGGCGCACGTCGAGGAACGGCTCGCGCTCCAGGCAGAGATCCCGCACGATCTCCCCGACGGCCGGCGCCTGCAGGAACCCGTGCCCGGAGAAACCCGTGGCGTACAAGAAGTTCGACGTCTCGACCGCCCGGCCGAGCAAGGCGTTGTGGTCCGGGGTGACCTCGTACAGCCCGGCCCAGCCCGGCGTCAGCCCGGCTTCGAGCAGACTCGGCGCCCGACGGCCGATCGCGGCGCCGAGGCGGGGCAGCCATTCGTCGGAGTAAGCGAGATGAAAACCGGGCTCCTGCTCCGGATCGGACATCCCGAGCAGCAGGCCGCGGCCCTCCGCGTGGAAGTAGAACGACGTCGCGAAGTCGATGGTGAAAGGCACCGCCGGAGGCAGGTCCGGCATCGCCTCGGTGAACATCACCTGCCTGCGCACCGGCTGGACCGGCAGCTCGACGCCGGCCATCTCGCCGACCGCCGCCGACCACGCGCCGGCCGCGCAGACGACCGTGTCCGCGGAGATCGTGCCGTGCTCGGTCACCACCGCGCGTACCCGGTCTCCCCGGCACGTCAGGCCGAGCACCTCGGTTTCGGTACGCAGCACCGCGCCGTGCCGCCGAGCACCGGCCGCGTAGCCGAGCACCACGGATTCCGGGGTGCAATGGCCGTCGTCGGGCGAGAACGCCGCGGCGAGCACGCCTTCGGTGTCGATCAGCGGAGACCGGCGCCGTGCCTCGTCCGCGCTGATCATCCGGCTGCCGATGCCGAGTTCGTTCTGCAGGGCGACATCCCGCTCGAACGCCGTGACCTGCTCCGGGTCGGACAACAGGAACAGGTAGCCGACCTGGTGCAGGTCGATCTCCTGCCCGGGGCGTTCCCCGAACCGGGTGAACGCTTCGAGACTGCGCGCGCCCAGCGCGATGTTGAGCTCGTCGGAGAACTGCGTGCGCACCCCGCCCGCGGCCCGGCAGGTCGACCCGCCCCCGAGCGCGCCGCGTTCGAGCAGGACCACCTCGGGAACGCCGGCCTCGGCGAGGTGGAACGCGATACTGGTGCCGATCACCCCGCCCCCGATGACGACGACGGAAGCACGCTCGGGCAACGGGTTTCGAGGCATCGGCGGGTCCTTCCCGGATATCGGCGGGCGGAGTCCTGCCTCATCGTGAGCGGCGAAACAATTCACGTCTACTCACATTTACTCGCTTCAACCGTTTAGCATCAGTAGATGGAGTGGACGAGCGCGCAGCTGCGGTCCCTGGTCGAGCTCACCCGCCGGGGCACGATCACCGCGGTGGCCGAAGCACTCGGCTACACCCCCGGCGGCGTCTCCCAGCAGCTGAACGCGCTGGAACGGTCCGCGGGCCACGAGCTGCTGAGGCGCGTCGGGCGCCGGGTCGAACTCACCGACGCCGGCACGGCGCTGGCCGCGCATGCCGAGCGCATGCTGGGGATCGAGGCCGACGCGGTGGCCGCTCTCGAACGCACCGCCGACACCGTCTCCGGCACCCTGAACGTCGGCCTGTTCGCCACCGCGGCGGCCGAAATCCTGCCGACCGCCCTGTCCCGGGTCCGCGAAACACACCCGGCCCTGGTCGTGCGGAGCCACGAGCTGGTGGTCGACGACGTCCACGACGCGGTCGCCGCCGGCTCCGTCGATCTGGCGCTCGGCCTGGACTATCCGGACGTGCCGATCCCGCGTGAGCCGACACTGCGGCTGGAACGGCTCTTCCGGGAACGATTCTCTCTCGCGGTACCCGACGGCACGCTGCCCGGCGTCCGGAAGATCAGCCTGGCCCACACCGGAGAACTCAGCTGGATCCTGCCCGACCTGACGACCCACTACGCGCAGGCGGTGCTGACCGTCTGCCGTCGCGCGGGCGTCGAACCCCGCGTGCACCACCAGGTCACCGACACCGCCGCGTCCCTCGCGCTCGTGGAGGCGGGCGTGGGCGTCGCCCCGGTCACCGACTTCATGCGGCAGCTGCGCCCTTCCCGGTTCCGGGTGCTCTCGCTGACCGAGCCGTTCGAACGGCACATCGTCGTCATCGTGCGCGCGGCGGCTCGGACACGGCCGAGCGTGGCCGCGCTGGTCGAGGTACTCCGGGAGCTTGCCGACGACGCGGCGTCCCGACACTGATCCGACCAAAAGACCGACCCCCCGGCAGGGCCCCGGCAAAGTTGGTGTGGAGGTCTGTGAAGGGTCCCTTCACGGACTCTGAGTCCGTGAAGGGACCCTTCACAGACCCGAAACCGGTCCGGCGCACGCCACGAGGTGGTCGCACACACCTACGCATCGCCCGCTGCCGGGTCCCCGGCCAACTTTGCCGGAACCCTGCCACACCCCGGCACGTAACCGTTGCTACGAAGCCATTAGGCCGTAACTGTGGTCGGATGGGTAATGATCGGCACAGTAACGCACGACGCCGCCACTGCCTGGATGGCAGTGGCGGCGTCTGTCCCCGGGGGTTGGACCCGGCCCCCGGCGCGGGAGGGGAATAGCGCGCCGGGAGCCGGTGACTCAGGCTCCGTCTCCGGAGGGTTCGGCAGCGGAGGCTTCCGCCACGCGGCGCACCCGGCCGCGGACGGCGAACCAGCCCCCGACGAGCACCAGCGCCAGGACCGGCAGGCTGTAGATCAGGATCCGGCCCGACGTCCCGCCGAACCAGCTCATGGTCAGCACCAGCAGAAGGAAGCCGAGGGTGACGTAGTTGGTGTAGGGCGCGCCGGGCAGCCGGTAGGCCGGGCGTTCCATCTCGCCACGGCCGGCCTTCCTGGTCATCGCCAGGTGGCAGATGACGATCATCGACCACATCCCGATGATGCCCAGCGCGGAGAACTCCAGCGCCACCTCGAAGGCCTCGCCGGGGACCAGGAGGTTGAGCACCACGCCGAGCGCGTAGACCGCCGAGGTCAGCAGCACGCCACCGTAGGGGACGCCGCTCTTGCTCATCAGCGCGGTGAACTTCGGCGCCGAGCCGGCCACCGAGAGCGAACGCAGGATCCGGCCGGTCGAGTAGAGCCCGGAGTTCACACTGGACAGTGCCGCGGTCAGCACGATGACGTCCATGATCCCGCCCGCGGCGGGCACGCCGAGCTTCGTGAAGAAGGTGACGAACGGGCTTTCCCCGCTCTTGTACGCGGTCCACGGCAGCACCATGACCAGCAGGATCACCGAGCCGACGTAGAAGATGCCGATCCGCCACGCGACCGAGTTGACGGCCTTCGGGATGATCTTGCGCGGGTTGGCGGTCTCGCCCGCCGTGACGCCGACCATCTCGACACCGGAGTAGGCGAACACGACGCCCTGCAGGATGAGCAGCGCGGGCAGCACGCCCATCGGGAAGATGCCGCCGTTGTCGGTGACCAGGCTCGGGCCGGGCACCACGCCGTCGATCGGGTTGCGCAGCACCAGCACCACGATCGCGACCACCATGAACACGACCAGCGCCAGCACCTTGATCGCGGCGAACCAGAACTCCAGCTCGCCGAACAGCTTCACCGACACCAGGTTGACCGCGAGGATGACGAACAACGCGATCAGCGCCGGGATCCACTGCTGCAGATCGGGCCAGAAGAACTGGGTGTACTTGGCCACCGCGGTCACGTCGGCGACCCCGGCCGTGGCCCAGTTGAGGAAGTACATCCAGCCCGCGAAGAAGGCGGCCTTCTCACCGAGGAATTCCCGCGAATAGGACACGAAAGACCCCGACGAGGGCCGGTGCATCACCAGCTCACCCATCGCCCGGACGACGAAGAACGCGATCACCCCGGCCACCGCGTAGACCACCGCGAGCGCGGGCCCCGCGTCGTGCAGCCGCGACCCGGCGCCCAGGAACAGCCCCGTGCCGATGGCCCCGCCGATGGCGATCATCTGCACTTGGCGGCCCTTGAGGCCCTTGTGGTAGCCGCTGTCCTCCGGGGCGAGCCCGCGGGGGGCCGAGGGGGGATCCCCGGCGAGACCGACCGGATCCGAGAGCTGGGACATGCAGGTGTTCCTCATTCTCAAGCAGGAAGAATTCCGATTCCCGGCGAGGAAGTCCGCGCGCTCCACTACGCCGTGGGGACTCATGATGTGCAGTTCACCTGCCGGCCGCAATACTACCGGGAAGAATTTAGGGTTCATTTGATCTGCGAATTCACGCTCGCGAATTCTCTACAAAACCTCAACGCCCCCGGCACCGCTCGGTCTCCCGCGGCCGGGCAAGGCTGTGAAGGGGCCCTTCACGGACTCTGAGTCTGTGAAGGGCCCCTTCACAGCCGCGCCCCGAGCCGCGCACGGGTATCGTGAGGCCGCCCTTCCCCTGGCGACACACGAGCGGTGGCATGGAACTGCAGCAGATCGGCCTTCAGCACCCGGCGGCGAACCTCGTCCGGGACATCCAGCACAACCGCACGGGCATCCCGCGCCGCACCTTCGTCGCCGAGGGGCTGTTCGAGAACAACATCGTCCTCGAATCCGGGGTCGCGGTGGAGACCTTCCTGTGGTGCCCCGAGGCGGCCTACTCGGACGAATCACGTACGCGTGCCGAGCAGCTCGCCGACCGGGCGAAGCGGGCGTACCGCGTCTCCGAGAAGACCCTGGCCCGGCTGGCCGAGCGGCCCAATCCGGACGGGCTGGTCACCATCGCCCGGCTGCCGGACTGGGATCCGGCGGAGTTCACCTTCGGCACGGACGCGCTGGTGCTGGTCACCGACGCGCTGGAGATCCCGGGCAACCTCGGCACCCTGTTGCGCACCATGGACGCCTGCGCGGCGGACTGCCTGGTGCTAACCAACCGCCGGACCCGCATGACGCACCCGAAGGTGCTGCGCAGCAGCCAGGGCATGAGCATCAAGGTGCCCTCGCTCGACTTCGACGAGGTGGGCGACGCGATCGCCTGGCTGCGCCGCAACGAGTTCCGGGTCTACCTCGCCGACACCGACGACAGCGTCAACTACCGGAAGCCGGACTACCGCGGCCGGACCGCGCTGGTCGTGGGCAGCGAGCGGTTCGGCATCTCCCGGCCGTGGTACGACGCCGGCTTCGCCCGGGTGGGCATCCCGATGCTCGGCTCGGCGGATTCGCTGAACGTGTCGGTGTCCGCCTCGGTGCTGCTCTACGAAGCCCGCGCGCGCAAGAACGGCTGGTAGGAAGCCCCTGATGACCGATCTGATCACCAGCGCGGCCAACCCGCTCGCCAAGCGGATCCGGCAGCTCGCGGACCGCAAGCACCGGCGCCGCGCGGGCGCCTTCGTCGTCGAAGGCCTTCAGCCGGTGTGGTACGCCGTCGAAGCGGGCTGGGAAATCGAGACGCTCATCGTCGCCCCCGGCCTGCTGACCGGTGCCGCGGCGCTGCGGATGGTCGGCGAACAGGAGAGCGCGGGCATTCCGGTGGCCCGGCTCAGCTCGGAGCTGTTCACCCGGCTCGTCGACCGCGACGGACCCGGCGGGCTGGCCGCCGTCGTGCGCAGCCGGACCGGCGACTTGTCCACTTTGGAGGCTCCACCGGGGGCGATCTTCGTTGCACTGCACCGAATCGCCAATCCGGGCAACCTCGGCACGATCATCCGCACGGTGGACGCGGTGGGCGGCGCGGGGGTGATCCTGATCGGGGACACGGTGGACGCATACGCACCGGCCGCGGTCAAGGCCAGCATGGGTTCGCTGTTCGCGGTGGACGTGGTGCAGGCGAGCGCGGAGGAGTTCTTCGGCTGGGCCGAGGAGCGCGGTGTCACCGTCCTGGCCACCTCCGGCACCGCGGAGGACGACCACTGGAGCGCGCCGTACGACCCCCCGCTTGCCATCCTGCTCGGCAGCGAACGGGAAGGCCTGCCGGACGAGCTGCTCGCCGGCGCATCCCAGCGGCTGCGGATCCCGATGGTCGGCACCGTGGATTCGCTGAACATCGGCGTGGCCGCGTCGATCATGCTCTACGAAGCCCGCCGGAACGGTTCCTGACCAGTCGCCGTGGACGGAAAGCCCGCCCACGGCGACGTCGCTCAGGACTGCGGCAGCGAGACGCCGTACCGCTTGACCGAGAGGCTCGCCGGGAAGAAGCAGGAGGTCGAGCCGTCGCCGCCGGAGAGCGTGCCGAGGCCCTTGCCGCCGTCGTAGGCCGGGCCGCCCGAGTCGCCGCCCGCGGACTTCGCCGTGCTGCAGAACTCGTGGTAGACGGTGTAGCCCTCGGCCTCGAAGGTGTAGTCCACCTTCGTGACCTTGCCCGAGGTGACGCCCGAGGTACGGCCGTCGCGCTTCATGTTCTCGCCCACCACCGCGTCGGCGAAGCTGGTGATCTTGGTACCGTCCCTGACTTCACTCGGGCCTACCCCGGAAGCGTTCTCCGCGAGCAGGTTGTCCTCGTCGGGGAACTTGAAGCCGACGGTCTTGCCGCCGTTCCAGGGGCCGCC
This sequence comes from Amycolatopsis sulphurea, assembly GCF_002564045.1. Classification (NCBI taxonomy): domain Bacteria; kingdom Bacillati; phylum Actinomycetota; class Actinomycetes; order Pseudonocardiales; family Pseudonocardiaceae; genus Amycolatopsis; species Amycolatopsis sulphurea. Next base: position 923,978 of record NZ_PDJK01000002.1, read on the forward strand.
ACCGCCGAGTACCTCGCAGTGGCCGGCGGACAGCAGCAGCTTCTTGCCGTCCTTCTCCACGTTGAACCCGTTGGAGCAGTAGCTCTTGCCGTTGCTGATCTGGTCGCCGCCCTTGATGAACAGGGACATCGCACCGGCATGCCGGTCGACGCGGACCAGATCGCCGTACTGCCGCGCGGTCCGGACCAGCCGGTCGCGCTCGGCCGCCGGGGTGGCGTCGTAGACGTCCACGACCACCTGGTTACGCGCGATATCCAGGCCCCAGCCCGCGTTCGGCACGCTGCCGAGCGAGTCAAGGTGCTGCTTCACCCCGGTCAGCTCACCGAGGCTGTGCCGCACCACCTTCGCGGTCACGCCGGAACTCTGCGCGGTGGCCAGCCCGGCGTCATTCAGGACGTTGACCACGGGTTTGCCCGCTTCGTCGAAGTAGTAGCCACCGGTGGCGGCACCGAGGCTGCTCATCACTCTGTCCGGCCCGGCGGCCGCCGACGCCACCGGCGTGGTGGCCAGGCTGAGCGCCAGCAAGCCCACCGAGGCCGCCCCCAGCACACCGATCTTGGCACGAGTCGTTCGCATGCAGTCCTCCCTGGTCCGATGACACCGGGAAACGAAAACCGTTTCCTCGATATTTCGGTCGGTAATAAACTGACTACGCAATGGTGCCTGGTCAGCAACCGGGACGACACCGACGAACGTCGTATAGCTCGGCAAATCACCACTCTGTGCCGTGGTATTGGCGGACGGTCAGCCGATCGTCAAGGTCTCCAGCCGGTACTGCGCCGCGGACCAGGCCGGGCCATCGCCCTCCGGCACGATCCGGACGTCGATCGAGGACCGTCCGGCCGTGATCCGCATCGGCAGCGCGAAGGTGTCCTCAAGCCATCGATGGGTGGTGTTGTGCAACGGCTGGGTCCAGCTGCCGACCAGCTTGTCGTCGACGAAGACCGCGGCACGCTGGTAGGCCGCATTCTGGTCCCCCGCGCGCACGAGCCGAGCACCCGAATTGCGGGGATCCAGCGCCATGGTGAACCGCACCGGGCCGGTCGCGGCCGTGCTCACCTTCGTGACCGGGCCGTTGATCTTCGTACCTTCAAAGGCCGAAGTCAGCGTTTCCCGCGTCTCGCCTCCGGCGGCATAGCCGTGCGCGGCTCGGCCGGCATCGTCGCCGACGTCGAACGAATCGGCCTGACGCAGCCCCTGGCCGGGTTGCCCATACCAGTACGCGGTGGAGCTGTACACGGCAGGCGAGTCGTCGACCGGACCGTGTTCGATACCGAAGGTCAGGGCGGACGAGAACGGCACGCCGTCTCCGGCCAGCAGGCGGATCGCACCCGTGCAGTCGTATCGGCAGCCGTCCCCGGCCACCTGGTAGGCCGGGTCCCCGGCCAGCGGCATCGCGAAGATCGTGCCGTCGCGGAAGTACCAGCCGGATTCGAAGAAGTCCTCGGTGCCGGTGCCGTACCACTGCGGGCTGGCCACCCCGTCCACGTAGACGCGCTCGTCGCCTTCGAGGTGGTTCCGCTGGTTGCCGGACGAGATGAGCCCGCGCATGGTCTGGGTCTCGCCGTAGAACACCCCGCGCCCGGTCACGTCCAGGATCGGCCAGTCGGCCCCGGTCTTGGTCGATCCCGCGTGGCTGGTCGCGGTGAAGTAGCCGAGTTCGCCACCCGGCCGCAGTCCGGTGGCCGCACCGGGATCCGGCGCCGCGGTGACTTCCACTCCGGCCCCGGTGATCGGCACGCCGCTCGTGTTGACCAGCTCCACGACCGCGCTGCGGCGGTAGGGCATCGGCCACCAGGCGGTGAACGATCCGCCGTCGGTGGCGTCGATCGAGGAGAGCATCGTCCGGCTGTCGAACCGGCCGAGCCCCGAACCGAAGAACTCGCCGAGCGGGGAGTCCACTGTGGTCTTTCCGTCGAACGCGATGCGCAGCCGCGCCCCGCTGAGCACCGCCTGGGACGCCGCGAGCCGCGCCGGATCCCGCGGGTAGCGGTAGGTCCGGTCCCCCTGCCAGGTCTGCATGGTCAGCTGGTAGTCGTGCGCCTGCTCCTCGCCCGGGTGCGCCGGCCCGAGATCGAGCACGTCGGTGCGCCGCCACTGCCCGTCCACCCGGGAATGCACGTCGTAGCGGAACTCGTTGACGTCCACATCGGACGCGACGAAGGCGGTGGCGATCCGCAGCGCGGCCCGGCCCGCGGACCGGCTCGGCGGAAGTTCGAGCACCTGGTCGACCCAGCCGCCCCCGGCCACCGGCGCGCCGGTCGTCCACTGCCCGGCGGGCACACCGTCCACCGTGACGTCCGCGACCTGGTGCCCGATCGCGGGATCGACCCGCCGGGTGAGCCGGACCCCAGTGTTGCCCGGGTCGATCGCGATCCGGAACGAGCTGTGCCCGCCCGCCCCGAACGCGCGCCCGTCGTCGCGGACCCGCGGCTCGGAAAGGACCTGCGGCAGGGTGACGCGAAGCTGACTGATCGCGCCCGGCCCGGTCAACGCGGCGAACTGCCGGGTGGCGCCGTCCGGGACGTCCGCGCCGGCCGACGTCGTCTTCGCCAGGCGCGCGGCCGGTTTCGGGTCCCGGATACCGAAGCCGCGCAACCGGTCCACGACGTCGAGCGCGCGATCGTCCGGATCGAACGTTCGCACGCCCGCCGCGTCCGGGAACTCGCGGTAGGTGAGGTGGTAGAAGAGCGGGTTGTGCTGCACGGTGACCCGCATCGACCGCTGGTACGGCATCGGCACCTTGATCACCGAACCGCCCGCGGTGTCCGCACCGTTGCCGACCAGCGGCCACACGAACGGCGCACCGAGCCGTCCGTCCACAATGTCCTGGAGAGACCCGTTGAGCACGGCTTCGCCGTCCAGCTCGACCTTCAGCCGGCCGTTGCCGGTCATGGCACCCTGATCCCGGGTGAACCACATGCTCTCGATCTCGCCGGCACCGGTCTTCTCGGCGATCACGCAGCCTTCGGCGGTGACGCGCAAGCAGCTGTACGTGCCGCGGAAGCCGTCATCGTTGCCGCCGGTGCGATCGAAACTCGAGAACTGCTTCGTCTGCGCTCCCGGGCGAAGCGCCGCCAAGCCGTCGAGCGAGCGATAGACGTCCCAGCCGACCGGCCCCACTGACGCGCCCTGAGGCGGCTCAGCGGTCTGGGCCTCGGCGGGCACACCGGCGGCGAACATCACCATAAGTATCGCAATCGTTGCGAAAAGTAACGTTCTCCGGGCATGACGAAGTCTTCGGCGGTGCACGGGCAGCACTCCGATCAAGGGGGCGCGGGCATTCGGGGCGGGGCAGGTAAACGATTACCCGCGACCGTAAGGCCATTGCAGAGAGTGTGTCAATGGTCACATTGGGTGCGTTTACGCAGGTTCCGCGGATCCTCGCCCACTCGCCCACTCGTCCCGGCCAAGGCGCTCTCCGACAAGGCGTCCACAAAGGACGTCCGGGCGGGCGCACGGCGGGTCTCAGCGGGGTCTCAACGGGGCAGTTCGAGTACCTCCGCGCACTCACCCGGCCGAGCGCCGCCGGGCGGGAGCACGGCGAGCGCATCGGCGAGGGCCGCGCCACGCACCATCGCGGCACCTGCGAACGGCAACGGGACCGCGCCGTCGCACCGTCCGCGCCGTCCGCACCGAGCGTGACCGGAACCAGCCGGACGTCCCGCGGATGCCCGTCGACTGCCCCGAGCAGCGGGACCCGGCGGGGTGACGGTTCGCGATGCCCGCGCCCGCGCCAGCGGGAGGGTGATCTCCGGCAGCGGGGTGGCGAAACATCCGGCCCGGCGGGCCACCGAGAAATCCACAATCCGCAATTGTGTTCGAAAAACTGCACCCGGGTCAAGACCAAAGCGATTTTTCCCACCTCGATAGGCCTGCCCTATCGACAAACAGACCAGACCTTTTTGACGCCGGTAAACACAGGCTTTACCGTGGCGCGGACTCGAATGGAGAACGCGTGAAGGACGAACCCGGCGACGACGACCTGACCGTGACCCCGCCCAAGACCTGGGCGACCGGCCTCCCCGCGGTGCGGCACGCACTCGAGTACTCCCTGCGGGAGACCTCGCCCCGGCGGGTGCTCACCACCCTGCTGAACGTCAATCAGGGCAAGGGCATCGACTGCCCGGGCTGTGCCTGGCCGGAGGAGTCGCCGAAGAAAAGGCATATCAACGAATACTGCGAAAACGGCGCCAAGCACATCAACGACGAGGCGACCACGCGCCGGGTGGACCGGGAATTCTTTCGCCGGCATTCGGTGGCCGAGCTGAATGCCATGTCCGACTTCCTGCTCAACCAGCAGGGCAGGCTCACCGAGCCGATGGTCAAGCGGTCCGGCGCACAGTACTACGAGCCGATCGGCTGGGACGAGGCATTCGACCTGCTCGCCGGCGAGCTGCGCGCGCTGGCGAGCCCGGATGAAGCAGCGTTCTACACCTCCGGCCGAGTCGGCAACGAGGCCGCCTTCCTACTCCAGCTCTTTGCCCGGGCGTACGGCACGAACAACCTGCCCGACTGCAGCAACATGTGCCACGAGTCCAGCGGCTCCGCCCTGATGGAGACCCTCGGCGTCGGCAAGGGCAGCGTCAGCCTGGACGATCTGTACGAGGCCGACCTGATCTTCGTGGTCGGCCAGAACCCGGGCACCAACCACCCGCGGATGCTCACCGCGCTGGAGGAGAACAAACGGCGCGGCGGCCACATCATCGCGGTGAACACGCTGCCCGAAGCCGGGCTCATGCGGTTCAAGCACCCGCAGCGGCCACGCGGCATCATCGGGCGCGGCACCAAGATCGCCGACCAGTTCCTGCACATCCGCGCGGGCGGCGATCTCGCGTTGTTCCAGGCGCTCAACCGGTTGCTGCTCGAAGCCGAGGATGCGGACCCGGGCACGGTGCTCGACCGTCCCTTCATCGAGGCGCACACCTCCGGATTCGACGAATTCGCCCGCCACATCCGGAAAACCGGCTGGGACGAGGTGCTCACCGCGACCGGCCTGACCCGCGCCGAGATCGAGCAGGTGCACGAGCGGGTGCTGGCCTGCGGCAAGGTGATCATCTGCTGGGCGATGGGCGTGACCCAGCAGCGCCACGGCGTGCCGACCATCCGCGAGATGGTGAACTTCCTGCTGCTGCGCGGAAACCTGGGCAAGCCGGGGGCCGGGGTGTGCCCGGTCCGCGGGCACAGCAACGTGCAGGGCGACCGCACCATGGGCATCTGGGAACGCGTGCCGCAGCGGTTCCTCGACGCGCTCGAACGCGAGTTCGGCTTCACCCCGCCGGCCGGGCACGGTCTCGATTCGGTCGGCACGATCCGGGCCATGCGCGACGGGAAGGTGAAGTTCTTCCTTGGCGTGGCAGGCAATTTCGTGCGCGCCACGCCGGACAGCGAAGTGACCGAGCGAGCGCTGCGCAGCTGCCGGCTGACCGCGCACATCTCCACCAAGCTCAACCGTTCACACGGGGTCTGCGGCGATATCGCGCTGATCCTGCCCACGCTCGGCCGCAGCGACCGGGACGTGCAGGCAAGCGGCGAGCAGGTGGTGACCGTCGAGGATTCGATGAGCATGGTGCACGCCTCCCGCGGGAAGCTGCGGCCCGCCTCGCCGCAGCTGCTCAGCGAGGTGGCGATCCTCGCCCGGCTGGCCCGGCGCACGCTCGGCGCGTCGCCGGACATCCCGTGGGAGGAGTTCGAGGCCGACTACGCGACGATCCGGGACCGGATCTCCCGGGTGGTCCCGGGGTTCACCGACTACAACGCGCGGATCGCCGACCCCGCCGGATTCCGCCTGCGCAACCCGGTCAACGACCACGAATACCGCACCGCCACCGGCAAAGCGATGTTCACCCGCAACGCTTTCGACTTCCTCGAAGCGCCTCCGGGACACCTGGTGCTGCAATCCCTGCGCTCGCACGACCAGTGGAACACCATCCCGTACTCGGCCAACGACCGGTACCGCGGCATCCGCCACGGCCGCCACATCGTGATGGTCAACCCCGAGGACATGGCCGAACTCGGGCTCACCGAGCTGCAGCGCGTCGACCTGGTGAGCAGCTGGACCGACGGCGTCGAACGCCGGGCACGGAATTTCCGGGTCGTGCCGTACCCGACGTCGCGGGGTTCGGCCGCCGCGTACTACCCCGAAACGAACGTCCTGGTACCACTCGACAGCGTCGCAGAGAAGAGCAACTGCCCCACGTCGAAGGGAGTTGTGGTACGCCTGGAACCAGTGGCGGATCCGAGTGCTGGGAGGAGTGCGGAGCATGGGACGGACGACGGTACGGCGCCAGGTGCTGCGCCTGCGCGACCAGACGAGCACGCGCCGGCCTGACACGCTCGCCGGCGAGGAGCCGATGGAGATCCGGGTCGGCGGCAAACCCCTCACGGTGACCATGCGCACGCCCGGCGCGGATTTCGATCTGGCAGCCGGTTTCCTGGTCAGCGAAGGCGTGCTGCACGACGGAGCGCAGATCGCCGGGATCCGGTACTGCCTCGGCGCGACCGCGGACGGCAGCAACACCTACAACGTGGTCGACGTCGCGCTGGCCCCTGGCACGCCCCTGCCGGACGCTTCGCTGGAGCGCAACTTCTACACCACGTCGTCCTGCGGCCTGTGCGGCAAGGCGAGTCTGGACGCGGTCCGCACGACCACGCGGTGGAGCCTCGAAGAGGACCACACCGTGATCGATCCGGAGGTCGTGTACGCCCTGCCGGACAAGCTGCGTGCCGCGCAGCGGGTGTTCGACAGCACCGGCGGGCTGCACGCCGCGGGCCTGTTCACCGCCGACGGCGAGCTGCTGGTGCTGCGCGAGGACGTGGGCCGGCACAACGCGGTGGACAAGCTGATCGGCCACGCCCTGCGCGAGAGCTGGCTGCCGCTGCGCGGGACCGTGCTGATGGTCAGCGGGCGGGCGTCGTTCGAGCTGGTGCAGAAGGCCGCGATGGCCGGGATTCCGGTGCTGGCCGCCGTTTCCGCACCGTCGTCGCTGGCCGTCGACCTCGCCGCGGAAACCGGGCTGACGCTGATGGGCTTCCTGCGCGGCCGTTCGGTGAACGTCTACAGCCGCACGGACCGGCTCTTGGTGAGCGAACCGGTCGGCTAATGGGCCGTCGGGCCGTCAGAAGTGCTGTGAAGGGGTCCTTCACAGACTCAGAGTCCGTGAAGGGACCCTTCACAGCCTGTGGTGACCGCGGGTGCCCGAACCCGTCGCCAACGTCCGCGGACCGCCTTCCAGGTCTTGGAAATCCGTGCGGTCGGCGGCGGACAGCAGCGCGTCCACGGCCGGTGGCAGCGGATCCCGCGCGCGCACCACGAGGCCGATCTCGACCGGGGTGGACGGCGCGGTCAGCGGCACCGCGCGCACGCCCGCCGGGACGCCCAGGGCGTGCAGCCAGGCCAGCGGCACGACCCCGGCGGTGCGCCCGCTCGCGACGTGCGCGAGCACGGTGGCGAAGGAGTCCGTCTCCACCTCGGCCACCGGCGCGGTGCCCGACTCGGCGAAGCAGGCGTCCATCATCCGGCGCCCCCGCATCGTCGGGGTCAGCAAGCACAACGGCAGCGCGGCGGCTTCGGCCCAGGTCGCGGACGGGCCGAGCGAGGCGGCGCGATCGGCGCCCACGAGCAGGATGTAGCGCTCCCGGTACAGCGTGCGGACCCGGAATTCGGCCCGCATCTCCGCGTCGAGATAGGTCAGCGCGGCGTCCAGGGAGAAGTCTCGGAGCCGGTCGACAATGGTCACCGACGTGAGGTCCGAGGCGACGTCCGCGGTGAGCAGCGGATGCACCACGCCGAGGGCCTCGATCAGCCGAGGCGCGGTGACCGCGGCACTGGGCACGGTGCCGATCCGCAACCGCCCCGTCAGCCCGGTCCGCATCGCCTCGACCTCGGTCAGCAGCGCGTCCCGGTCGGCGAGGATCTGCCCGGCCCAGGCCACCACCCGGTCGCCCTCCGGGGTCAGCCCGTCGAACCGCCTGCCCCGCCGGATCAGTGGGACGGCCAGCTCGTCCTCCAGTTTGCGGATCGCCTCCGACAGCGAGGGCTGGGAGACCCCGCAGTGCTCGGCGGCCCTGGCGAAGTGCCGTTCCCGGGCCAGCGCGACCAGGTATTCCAGCTGGCGGAAGAGCACGACCGCCTCCTTTTCCCTCGGCCCCGCCGATCTTAGGCGGAGCCCGGACGCGCCGGTCATCTGATGTTCACGTTGTCGGCTTAGCCTCGCGCGCATGTTGGAGGACGTGCGCGAATACATCGACCGGCTGGAGATCGACGGCCACACCATCGGTGCCGACCACGACGACGACCCGGTGCTGCTCGACCCGGCCGGCAAGGCGGTGGACACCTGGCGGGAGAACTACCCGTACGACGAGCGGCTCGCGCGCGACGACTACGACGAGACCAAGTACCTGCTGCAGGTGGAACTGCTGAAGCTGCAGAACTGGACCGGCGAGACCGGCGGCAGGCACGTGCTGCTGTTCGAGGGCCGGGACGCGGCGGGCAAGGGCGGCACGATCAAGCGGTTCATGGAGCACTTGAACCCGCGGTACGCGCGCACGGTCGCGCTCACCAAGCCGAGCGAGCGCGAGTCGCACCAGTGGTATTTCCAGCGTTACGTCCAGCATCTGCCGACCGCGGGCGAGACGGTGCTGTTCGACCGGTCCTGGTACAACCGGGCGGGCGTGGAGCGGGTGATGGGCTTCTGCGCGCCGGACCAGTACGAGCGGTTCATGCACCAGGCGCCGCTGTTCGAGCAGATGCTGGTGGACAGCGGGATCACGGTGACCAAGTTCTGGTTCTCGGTGACCAGGGCCGAGCAGCGCACCCGCTTCATCATCCGGCAGGTCGACCCGGTGCGGCAGTGGAAACTGTCCCCGATGGACCTGCAGTCGCTGGACAAGTGGGACGACTACACCGCCGCCAAGGAGGCGATGTTCCGCCGCACCGACACCGACTGGGCACCGTGGACCACGATCAAGAGCAACGACAAGAAACGCGCCCGGATCAACGCCATGCGGTACTTCCTGTCCCGGTTCGACTACCCGGGCAAAGATCACGAGGTGGTCGGCGAACCGGATCCGCTGATCGTCAAGCGCGGTATCGACGCGGTCGGCGACTGAGCGGATCTCGGCGCGGCTCAGCCCGGCTCGTGATAGTCCCGCGGAGGCGAGCCGAGCAACCGGGTGAACCTGGTGCTGAACGCGGCCGGGCTCCCGTATCCCAGCCGTGCCGCGACGGTGGCGACCGGGTACCCCGCGGCCAGCAGCGGCAGGGCGTGCAGCACGCAGGCGCGTTCCCGCCAGCGGGCGAAGCTCAGGCCGGTCTCCGCGCGGAACAGGCGATGCAGCGTTCGTTCGCTCAAGTGCAGCTCGCGCGCCCAGCGAGAAGGCGGGTCGTGCACGTCCGGACTGTCCGAAAAGGACTTGCATAGGGCACGCAGCCGCTCATCGGAGGGCCACGGCAGTTCGAGCGGCAACGGGACACATCGGGAGATCTCGTGCAGCAGCAAGGAAATCAGCGCGGCATCCCGGCCGCGGCGCGGGTATTCCACCGGCATCCCGACGGCTTCCCGCACCAACTCCCGTAGCAGCGGGGAGACGTCCACCGCGCGGCAACGCCGGGGGAACCACGGTACGGCCGAGGGTTCCAGGTACAGGCTGCGCGTGGTCACGTTCGTCAGCACGACGCCGTGGTCGGTCTCCGGCGGGATCAGCACCGCGCGCCGGGTGGGGACGGTCCACGTGCCGTCGGCCGTTTCGACCAGCATGGAACCGGTGGCGCCGTAGAGGAACTGGGCACGGCGGTGCCGGTGCCGCGGCAGCACCTGGTTCGGCGGGTAGTCGGTGCTGATCGCCAGCACGGCGCGCGGGACGCCGTCCACGTCGCCGAGCGGAACGTTGCGCATGAACCGAGTGTCCGTTCCGCGCATGAATCTGGCAAACCTTCGAATGCACGCCGCACCTCGAACGGCCTAACGTGAGACCGGTGCCGGTTCTTGTGCTGTTCCTTTTCGGTGGCCTCAGCGGGGTGACGACGGTGCTGTTCGGGTTCGGCGGCGGGTTCGTCACCGTTCCGGTGGTCGCCGCGGTGACCCGCAGCGGCGACGCGATGCATATCGCGGTCGCCACGTCCACCGCGGTGATGGTGGTCAACTCGGCGATCGCGACTGTCGTGCAGGCCCACGCCGGACGGCTGCGGCGGGAGTACCTGTGGCCGCTGGCGGCGTTCATCGCGGTGGGCGCCGTGGCGGGTTCGGTGGCGGCCGCCGAGACCGGCGACGGGACGTTGCGCGTCCTGTTCGTCGCCTATCTCGGTGTGACCATTGTGGACAGTATGCTGCGCGGTGGTTTCCTTCGGCCCCAAGGAGATCTACGACCACTCGGCCCGCTCACGACGACGGTGGGCGGAGTGGGTATCGGCGCCGTGGCGAGCTTCCTCGGCGTCGGCGGCAGTGTGCTGACCGTACCGCTGTTACGCCGGAAGGGGCTCGCGATGGCGGAGGCCACCGCGATGGCCAACCCGCTCAGCCTGCCGGTCGCGGTGATCGGCACGGCGGTGTACGCGAGCGCGGGCAGCGGACCCGTGGGCTACCTCGATCCGCTCGCCGGAGCCGCCCTGCTCGCCGGCTCCCTGCCGACGATCGCGCTCGTCCGCCAGGTCGCGGACCGGCTGCCGGACCAGGTGCACGCGATCGCCTACGTACTACTGCTGGCGGTCGCGCTGCTCGCAGTCGCTATCGGCAGCTGAACACGAACCGCAGCGATCGCGCGGACGGATCACCCACGTGCCGCATCTCGCAACCCTCGGCCGTATCCGTCACGAACCGCGCCAGTTCAGCGCGGCAGCACCGACCGCACGGTCGTCTCGTCGCGGGCGACCACCGCGGTGCCGTCGTCCGCGGTGATGATCGGGCGCTGGATCAGTTCCGGATGCGCGACGAGCGCGGCGAGCCAGCGCGGCCGCTCATCAGGCGTGCGCGGCCAGGATTTCAGCCCGAGTTCACCGGCTGTTTTCTCGCCGGTGCGCGTGATGTCCCACGGTTCGAGGCCGAGCCGTTCGAGCACCGCGGTGAGTTCCGCCTCGGCCGGCGGATCCTCCAGGTACCGGCGCACGGTGTAGTCCGCGCCCGCCTCGCCGAGCAGGGACACGGCCGAACGGCATTTCGAGCACCGCGGGTTCACCCAGATTTCCACGGGCTCCACCCTACCCGGGTACCGCCACCGATCCGTCCACTGAGGACCGGAGCGGGCACTGCGTCCCGGATCACTGCCGAAAAGGGCGCCGACCGGCGTACCGTTTGTCCATGAGCATGCCGCTGACCACCGACCGCCTCGTGATCCGGGAGTGGTCGGAAGACGACGCCGAAGCCGCTTACCCGATCTACGGCTCGTCCGAAGTCACCCACTGGCTGACCCCGGTGATGGACCAGGTCGCCGACGTCGCCGCCATGCGCTCGGTGCTGCAGGCCTGGCAGGAAGCACAGCCGAACCTCATCCCGCCGCGCGGGCGATGGGCCGTGGAACAACGGTCCGACGGCCAGGTCGTCGGCGGGCTGGGCATCCGGCTGCTGCCGCCGTACCAGGAAGACCTGGAGCTGAGCTGGCAGCTGCACCCGGACGTCTGGGGCCACGGCTACGCCACCGAAGCCGCCGGCGCGCTGATCGCCTGGGCCTTCGACCAGGACGACACCGACGAGCTTTTCGCCGTCGCCCGCCCGGCCAACACCCGCGCGAACGCCACCGCGAAACGGCTCGGCATGCAATGGGTCGGCGAAACCACCAAGTACTACGACCTTCGCCTGCAGGTCTACCGCATCCGGCACAGCGACCTGGTCTGACGGCCCGCCCGCCCACCCGGTTCGCGGCACCCTCAGGGCTGTGAAGGGGCCCTTCACGGACTCTGAGTCCGTGAAGGGACCCTTCACAGCCTTGGCCGGGCCGGCTGGGCGAAGGGGCTTTGGGCAGGTCAGGGCGTGCTGGAGGTCGCCTAGACTGCGAGGCATGGACCCGGCGGCGGAACGGCTCGCGAAGTACCGCGCCATGCGCGACTTCACGAGGACCGACGAGCCCTCCGGCGCCGCCGTCACCGGGCCCGGCAACCGGTTCGTGGTGCAACGGCACCGTGCCCGGCGCAGGCACTACGACCTCCGTCTCGAACTCGGCGGCGTGCTGGTCAGCTGGGCCGTGCCGAAGGGGCCGACGCTCGACCCGAAGGCCCGGCGGATGGCTGTGCAGGTGGAGGACCATCCGCTCGAATACGCCGAGTTCGAAGGCGTGATCCCCCGAGGCGAGTACGGCGGCGGCGACGTGATCGTCTGGGACCACGGCACCTGGGCGGCCGTGGACACCGAGGACCCGGAACAGGCGCTGGCGGACGGAAATCTGCACTTCGACCTGTTCGGCGAGAAGCTCGCCGGCCGGTTCGTGCTGATCCACCCGAGCCGGGACGGCGACGGCAGGCAATGGTTCCTTCTGCACAAGCAGGACGAGCACGCGACAGCGGGCTGGGACGCCGAGGACCACCCGAAGTCGGTGAAAAGCGGCCTCACCAACGACGAGATCGCCGCCGCCCCGCCCGCGCTGTGGCGCAGCGACCTGCCGGCCGCCGAAGCCGAAGTGCCGCTGAAGTTCGCGCCTGCTCCCGAAGAAGAGCTGACCGCGCTGCACGAGCTGGGCACGAAGGGCAGCTGGACCGTCGCCGGGCGGACGCTGAAGCTGACCAACCTGGACAAGGTGCTGATCCCGGGCCGGGACGGCGAAAAGCCGATCACCAAACGCGATCTCATCGAGTACTACACCCGGATCGCTCCGGTCATGCTGCCCTACCTGGCCGGCCGGCCGCTGAACACGAACCGGTTTCCCAGCGGGATCGGCAAACCCGGCTTCTGGCACAAGGAGGTCCCCGGCCACGCGCCGGACTGGCTGCACCGCTGGCACCACGAAGCCGCCGAACCGGACGAGGTCCAGCAGTACCTTGTCCCCTCCGGGGTCGCGGATCTGGCCTGGCTGGCCAATTTCGGCGCGCTGGAGCTGCACGCGTGGACTTCGCGCACCGCCGATGTCGAGCGTCCGACCTGGGTCCTGTTCGACATCGACCCGGGGACCGAGACCTCCTTCGACGACGTGCTCACGCTCGCCCGCCTGCACCGCACGGCGCTGGCGCACCTCGGGCTGACCGGGTTGCCGAAGACCACCGGCCAGCGCGGCATCCAGATCTGGGTGCCGATCGAACCGCGCTACAGCTACGCCGAAACCCGCGGCTGGGCCGAGACCGTGTCGAAGGCGATCGGCCGCACCGTCCCGGATCTGGTCAGCTGGGCCTGGCACAAGGACCGCCGCGACGGCCGGGCCCGGCTCGACTACACGCAGAACGTGCGGAACAAGACCCTCGTCGCGCCCTACAGCGTCCGTCCGCGGCCGGGTGCCCCGGTGTCGGTGCCTCTGGACTGGGACGAACTCGACGATCCGGAGCTGACGCCGGACCGGTGGACGGTGCGAACCGTGCCGGAGCGGGTCACCCGCGCCGGTGATCCGTTCGCCGCGCTGCTGAACCTGGCGCAACGGCTTCCGCGGCTGTAGGAGCTGGCTGTGAAGGGGCCCTTCACAGACTCTGAGTCCGTGAAGGGCCCCTTCACAGCTTTTGCCCGGGTGGTCAGTCCCCGCCGACGTCGAGTTCTTCGATGCCGTGCTCGATCCGGGCGCGCCAGGCCCACTTCGGCTCGGTCCAGTCGGTGTCCCCGGCGGGCGGCTCGCCCAGCGGTAACGCCTGATCGGTCACGCCGTGCGTGACGCGGTAGGCCAGCGCCGAAGTCGCGGCGCGGATCCAGCGGTCCCCGGCCGTGCCGCTGGGCGGGGCGACACCGAACGCGTGCGTGAACCACACCGGCAGCAGCGCGCTCGAACCGATGGCGCTGGTGATCCGCTCGCGCAGCCGGGAATGCAGCTCCTCCCAGTCACGTTCGGACTTTTCGATCTGCGGCAGGACCCGGGTCCGGGTGACCTCGTCCGCGGACAACACCTGGTGCGCCGCTTCGGCATCCTGCACCGCGGCGGGCAGCTGCCGGTCCAGCACGGCACGCCGTCGAATGACCACTTCGGACAGTCGCTCGGCGGCTTCGGTCCGGTCGCGTTCGGTCGCCGCGACCACCCCGAGCGCCGCGATCAAAGCTTCGTCACAGCGTGCCAGCGCTTCCTGGGCCTGCGGCAGCCGTGCCAGGTCCTCCTCGTACGGCTTTCGCTGGCTCGGCGTGAGCAGTTGCGCGGTGAGTGCGTGCCGCCGCTCCGCTTCCACGGCCAGCTTTCGCAACTCCGGCCCCACGTCGTCGAGATCGACCACGGGCACCTTTTCCGACACCCGCACGGCGCGCTCCAGTACCAGCAGCCGCTGCCGGAGCCGTTCGAGCTGCCGGGAGGTGTGGTCGAGCCGCGACTCGTGCCGGGCGTGCGTATCGGAGAAGGTCTCGACGGTTTCGCGCAGCTCGGTGAGGTCGCGGGCGGTGCGGGATTCGAGATCCTCGACCGTTTCCTGCATCCCGCCCACGGTGTCGGACAGCGCGAGCAGCTCCGGGTCGTATTCGGCTTCCGGATCGCCCTCGGCCGGGTAGTAGTCCGTCTCGGGGTAGTACTCGGAATGCTTCACCGGACCTCCTGCACGAGGAACGCCGCGGTCGCCGCAGTGGCGATCGTGGCGAGGATCACCAGCACGGTTTCCGCCGCACCGTTGGGGACCAGCAGCGCGAGCGTGGTGCACACCGAGGCCGGCACGCCGAGATAAGCGGCACGGAGCCGGCGGCCGACCATCAGCGGCGTCGGCCCGACCGGGCCGAACGCGATCCGCAAACCGGCCCCGAGCAACGGCAGCGCGAGCAGCAGCCACACCGCGCTCAGCGCACCGAACAGCATCAACGCGCCACTCACCATGCCCACCGCGACCGGCACGATCGCCAGGTACAGCACCGTCCGCTGGATGCCGGTGCGCTTCGTCTCCAGCCTCGCCAGACGCACCTGTTCGGTGGCGACCTCCGCTTCCTGTTCCGTACGCAGGAGGTTCTCCGCGCGTGTAACCAGCACGTCGAGTGCTTCGGTACGTTCGGCGTCCGCGAGCGCAGGCAGCTCGGCCAGGCCCGCACGCAGCTGCCGCCGGAGTGCGGACACCCGCGCTTCGGCATGGTCGCGCTGGTCTTCTGCAGGCGTAGTCACTCGCACACTGTAGGTACGAAGCGCACCGAACCCGTGGACCGACGCGACTCCGGCTACCGCTTCTTGCGCCGCACGCGCACTGCGCGCATGTCTGTGACTGCGTAGTCCAAGTCTCGACACGGTAAGCCGTGCGCGTGCAGTGCCTCCGCAGCACGGGCCTTCGCGACCTTCTCGTCGTCGTCCGGCTGAGCAGGCACCTGACAGCGGAAGGTGAACGCGGTGACGGTGACGTCGTGCGTAAATGTGCCCGCCTCACTGAACATCAGGTCGCCGCCCTTCGCAGCCAGCGCCGCACGCCCGGCTTCATCGAGGTGGTCGAACTTGCCGCGAATGATCACGCGGAACGCGTCCATGTCAGGTTCCATTTCGTGTCGCATAGGTGAGCACTCGGACGCCGAGCAGGCCTTCCACCGCATCGAGGAGGTCTTCGGCCGCCTTCGCGATGTCGTCCGGCTGCTCGCCGGCGACCGTGCGTTTGCCGATCTCCGCGTACAGCAGGCTGTGCACCCACCCGATCTGCGCCGAAACCAGCCCCGGCACGGGATCCGCTCGATCCGCGCCGGTCTCCTCGATCAGCACCTCGGTCAGCTCGCCGGCCATCTGCTCGCCGAGGTCACGCAGCCGCGCGGCGAGCGTCGGCGCGGCCAGCATCATCGGCAGGACCCGGCCGAACCCGGGGGTGAGCCCGATCGTCCGCTCACGCCGCCGGATCTCGCCACGCAGGTGCGCCAGCACCGCCCCCGCCGCGGAGACCCCCGGCGCCCGCTCCCGCACGATCCCGGCCAGCCGCCCGGCCGAGGCCTCGTCCGGCGGCAGCACCAAGTCCTCCTTGACGCGGAAGTGGTGGTAGACGGTGTTGACCGCAACGTCCGCCGCCTCGGCCACCTCGGCGATCGTCACCGCGTCGAACCCCCGCTCGACGAACAGGGCCAGCGCGGCACCAGTGATCCGCTCGACGGTCTCCCGCTTCTTCCGTTCCCGCAGTCCCATGCGGTCGATTGAAGCACACTCTATTTTTGGAGTCGACTCCATTTATTCCGACAGATCACCGAACGTCAGCACTCGGGCACCCGGTGAGATCGGCCTCCGGTAAGGAATCCGGGAAAACCCCGACGCGGCGGAGGCGGGCGCGCGGCAGAATCGGGTGGTGCGGATCGGCTTGCTGGGACCTCTAGAGGTGCGGACCGACTCAGGCGCCGAGATGATCGTCCCGGGCGCCCGGGTGCGGACGTTGCTGAGTGCGCTCGCGCTGGAACCCGGGCGGATCGTCACGTCGGG
Organism: Amycolatopsis sulphurea; assembly: GCF_002564045.1. Lineage (NCBI taxonomy): Bacteria > Bacillati > Actinomycetota > Actinomycetes > Pseudonocardiales > Pseudonocardiaceae > Amycolatopsis > Amycolatopsis sulphurea. The sequence continues at coordinate 940,445 of NZ_PDJK01000002.1, forward strand.
CCGGCTCGTCGACGCGGTGTGGGGCGCACACCCGCCGGCCACCGTGAATGCCTTACACGCCCTCGTTTCCCGGCTGCGACGAGCGGGAGCGACGCTCGATTCCACGCCCGCGGGCTATCGGCTGCCCGAGGCAACCGTGGACGTGGCGCGCTTCGAGGAGCTGGTCACCATGGCCCGCGCCACCGGCGACGACCGCGTCAAGCTGCGGCTGCTGCGCGAGGCGCTCGATCTGTGGCGCGGACCGGCGCTCGGCGATGTCGCGGACGGCGAGTTCTTCCAAGCCCCGATCGCACGGCTGACCGAACTCCGGCTCACCGCGGCGGAGGAACATGCCGAAGCCGCGCTGCGTCTGGGCCTCGGGGCGAGCCTGACCACGGAGCTGTCCGGGCTGCTGGCCGAGCACCCGCTGCGGGAACGGCTGACGGCCGCTTTGATGCGCGCCCTGCAAGCGGCCGGACAGCCGGGCGAGGCGCTGCGGGTGTTCGCCCGGGCCCGGATGGCGCTGGCCGACGAGCTGGGCGTCGATCCGTCCGCCCAGCTGTCCGAGGTACACACCTCGCTGCTGCAGGAGGATCCCGCGCCCGGGCCGCGCACGAACCTGCGCGCCGGGCTGACCAGCTTCGTCGGCCGGGACGCGGACGTCGCCGAAGTCGTGAAGCTCGTCGGCGAATACCGGCTCACCACGCTCATCGGGCCGGGCGGGGCCGGAAAGACCCGGCTGTCGGTCGAGACCGGACGCCGGCTGCTCGACGAGACCAGCGGCGACGTGTGGTTCGTGGAGCTGGCTTCGGTGACCTCCGGTGCGGACATGGCGCAGGCGTTGCTCAGCGCACTCGAAACCCGCGGGCGGGTGCACGTCAGCAGACATGCCGGGGGAACGGTGCGGGAACGGGCGATCGCCGCGTTGCGCGACCGGGAAGCCGTGCTGGTGCTGGACAATTGCGAACACTTGCTCGACCCGGCCGCCGAGCTTGCCGAGCAGCTGCTCGGCGAATGTCCCCGGCTGCGGATCCTGGCCACCAGCCGCGAAGCCCTCGCGGTGACCGGCGAAGCGCTGTGGCCGGTGGAACCGCTCACGCTGCCCGGCGAGGGCGCGGGCGTGCCCGATGCGATGGCCTGCGCGTCGGTGCGGCTGTTCGCCGACCGTGCCGCCGCGGTACGGCCGGGTTTCGCCATCAACGAGTCCACTGTGGACGACGTGGTCCGGATCTGCCGGGCGCTCGACGGCATGCCACTGGCCGTGGAGCTGGCCGCGGCGCGGCTGCGTGCGCTGACCGTGGCGCAGCTCACGGCACGGCTCGACGACCGGTTCCGGCTGCTCACCGCGGGCAGCCGGACCGCGCTGGCCCGGCACCGGACGTTGCGCGCGGTCGTCGACTGGAGCTGGGATCTGCTGACGCCGGGCGAACGGCGGCTGCTGCGCCGGCTGGCCGTGTTCTCCGGCGGCGCGACCGCCGGCGCCGCCGAAGCGGTCTGCCCCGGCGGCGCCGACCTGCTCGTGTCGCTGGTCGACAAATCGCTGCTGACCTCCTCCGCCGACACCGAGCCGCGGTACCGGATGCTGGAGACGATCAAGGCTTACGGGCTGGCACGGCTGGCCGAAGCGGGCGAACTCGAGTCCGTCCGGCAGGCGCACGCGGAGTGGTTCGCGCAGCTGGCCGAGCGCGCCGACGAGCACCTGCGCCGGGCCGAGCAGCTCGACTGGCTGGCCCGGCTCAACGCCGAGCACGGCAACCTGATGGCCGCGGTCCGGGGCGCGCTGGCCGCGGGAGACGCACCGATGGCCGTCCGGCTGGTCGTCCGCTGTTCGTGGTTCTGGCTGCTGACCGGCCACAAGACCGAGGGCATGGAGCTGATCGCGGCCGCGCTGGCGGTGCCCGGCGAAGTGGATCCAGGGGAACAGGCCACCGCGTGCGCGATGTACGCCTTGCTGATGACCGCCGGGCTGGCCGACGACAGCACCGCCGTCGAATGGGTCAGCCGGGCGCTGGAGCTGGCCGGTGATCGGGCCGGGCAGCATCCGATCCTGCGGTTCATGGTCCCGTTGCACCAATTGCTGCGCAGCGGCCGGGACGGGTGTCCCCCGCAACTGTCCGTTTTGGACGATCTGATCGCCGACCCGGACCCGTGGCTGCGCGCGCACGCGCTGCTGAACCGGTCCCGGTTGCAGGTGAACGTCAATCGGGACGCGGCCGCGGCGGAGGCGGACATCCGCGAATCGGTGCGGCTGTTCCGCCGCAGTGGCGAGCGCTGGGGGACTTCGCTGGCGTTGAGCGAGTACGCCGAACTCGTCGCACGGCGCGGTGCGCTCGCGGAAGGCGCTGCGCTGTATCAGGAATCGGTCGACGCCGTACGCGAGCTGGGCGCGATGGAAGACGCCATCTGGGCGTACGGCCGAAAAGCCCAGCTGCTGATGCGCTTGGGCGACGGAGCCGGCGCCGCCGCCGCGATCGCCGCGGCCGACCGTGAATCCGCGACGGTGACCTTCCCCGACGCGTTGGCGAGCGTGGCGCACGCGAAGGGCGATCTGGCGCGCTGGCAAGGCGATCCGGCAGCCGCCCGGCTGAGTCTGAAACAGGCAGCGGCCCTGCTCGAACACACCACGATTCACCCGGTTTTCCGCGCGATGCTGGCACATTCCCACGCGTACCTGGACGCCATCGCCGGAGATCTGGCCACCGCGCGGGTCCGCCGTCGTGAGGCCCTGGAGCTGTCCGTCCAAGTGGGCGATGTGGTTTACCTGGCCCACACCGTCGTGGGAATCGCGGACCACGCGCTACGTCTCGGCCGTGTGGCCGACGCCGCCCTTCTGCTCCGCGCCGCCGAGCAGCTTCGCGGCGGCCCGGACCACGCTTCCCCCGACGTCGCCGCAGTCGCAGCAGCGATCCGGGCCGCCGGCGTGCACCCGCCCGCCGGAGACCCGGACCCGATCGCGTTGGCTCGCGACGTGCTCAGCGAATGAGGTTCCGCTCGAACAACCGGCGTGCCCACAGGTAGCCGCCCAGGCTGAGCACCGCGCACCAACCCAGCGCCAGCACCAGATTCGAGCCCACCGGAGTCCCCCGCAACAGTGCCCGCGCCGTCTCCATCACCGGGGTGAACGGCTGGTACTGGGCAAACCACCGCAGGCCCGCGGGCATCGAATCGGTCGGCACGAACCCGCTGCCGAGGAACGGCAGCAGGATCAGCGGCATCGGGAGATTGCTCGCCCCCTCGACGCTCTTGGTCACCATGCCGAGCGCCACCGTCAGCCAGGTCAGCGCAAACGCGAGCAGCAGGAGCATTCCGAGCGCGCCCAGCCATTGCAGCAGATTCGCCGACGGACGGAAGCCGATCGCGACCGCGAGCCCCAGCGTCACGCCGACGCACAGCATCGCCTGGCAGCAACTGCTCACCACATGCCCGGTGAGCACCGCCCCACGGCTGATCGCCATGGTGCGGAAGCGGGCCATGATGCCCTGGGTCATATCCATCGCCACGGACACGGCCGTCCCTTGCACCGCACCGGCGATCGCCATCAGCAGCACGCCGGGGGTCACGTAGTCGATATAGGTCGCGCGGCCGCCGGAACCGCCGCCGATGCCGGCACCGAGCGTGCCGCCGAACACGTAGACGAACAACAGCAGGAAGATCACCGGCATCGCGACCAGCATCACGGTCATCGACGGGTATCGCAGCAGGTGCTTGAGGTTGCGGCGCACCATGATCATCGAGTCACGCATCGTGGACCACGCTCCGTTCGGTCAGGGCCAGGAAGACGTCGTCGAGATCGGGCAGGTGCACGGACAGCTCGCCGACCTCGACCGACGCCGCGTCGAGGCGGTCCAGCAGCGTCCGCAGCGAATGGACCCCGCCGTCGCTCGGGATCTGCAGGGTGAGCGCGTCGTCGTCCCGGGCGGCTCCGTCGAACAGGCGGGCGCCCGCGTCCAGCAAGACGGGATCGGCGAACCGCAGCTGCACGTGCCCGCCCGGGATGAGCCGCTTCAGCTCGTCCGCGGTCCCCTCGGCGACCAGCCTGCCGTGATCGAGCACGGCGATCCGGTCGGCGAGCTGGTCGGCTTCCTCCAGGTATTGCGTGGTGAGGAAGACGGTGACGCCGCCGGCCACCAGGTCCCGGATGATCGACCACATGGTCCGCCGGCTGCGCGGGTCGAGTCCCGTGGTCGGCTCGTCGAGAAAGATGATCCGCGGCACGCCGACCAGGCTCATCGCCAGATCGAGCCGTCGCCGCATCCCACCGGAGTAGGTGCTGGCCAGCCGCCCGGCAGCGTCGGCGAGGTCGAACCGCGTAAGCAGCCCGGCGACCCGCGTACGACCCTCGGCTCGGCCGAGATGGTGCAGATCGGCCATCAGCCGCAGGTTCTCTTCGCCGGTGAGCAGATCGTCGACCGCCGAGAACTGCCCGGTGACGCCGATTGCGGCACGCACCTCATCCGGCTCCCGCCGCACGTCGTGCCCGGCCACCCGCACCTCGCCACCGTCCGGGGCGAGCAGGGTGGAGAGGATGTGGACCGTCGTGGTCTTGCCCGCGCCGTTGGGACCGAGCAACGCGAAGACGGTACCGGGCTGGACGTCCAGATCGATGCCGTCGAGCACGGTGTTGTCGCCGTAGGCCTTGCACAGCCCCGTGACGCTGATCGCCGAAGTGGTGGACATGGATCCCCCTTTCCGTTCGTGATGACGGCAGCGTGCGCGCACGGGCTGACAGGGGTGGCGTTCGCGCTGACATCGCGCTGACAGGCCGTGAAGGGACCCTTCAGGGACTCTGAGTCCAGGGTCCCGGCAAAGTTGGTCGAAGGGCCTGTGATCAGCAGAGAGTCGTGGCTGCCGCGTCATCATCGACGACACCTGCCATCTCGATCGATTTGCGCCTGGCAGCGGGCGATGCGGTTGTGCTCGAGGTGCGCGACCACCTCGTGGTGTGCGCCGGACCTGTCCCGGGTCTGTGAAGGGACCCTTCACAGACTCAGAGTCCGTGAAGGGCCCCTTCACAGGCGACAGCGCGGCTACCCCGCCGACGGCAACAGCGGCACCCGCTCGTTCTCCGGCGGCGGACCGGGCGGGGTGCCGTCGCCGAACGGACGGCCGCCCAGGTCTTCACGGCCGTGCGGGGTGAGCCAGCCGGACAGGTCCGGCCCGAGCGGCACGACCCCGCTCGGGTTCAGCTTCCGGTGCACCACGTAGTAATGCTTCTTGATCTGGCCGAAGTCGATGGTGTCGCCGAACCCCGGCGTCTGGAACAGATCGCGCGCGTACGCCCACAGCACCGGCATCTCCGTGAGCTTCTGCCGATTGCATTTGAAGTGCCCGTGATAGACCGCGTCGAACCGGACCAGCGTGGTGAACAGCCGGATGTCGGCCTCGGTGATCGTGTCGCCCACCAGATAACGCTGTCCGGCGAGCCGCTGCGACAACCAGTCCAGCCTGCCGAACACATCGCGGTACGCATGCTCGTACGCGGCCTGCGAACCGGCGAACCCGGCCCGGTAGACGCCGTTGTTCACGTCACGGAAGACCTTCTCCGCCACGTCGTCGATCTCCGCGCGCAACCGCTCCGGGTACAGCTCGGGCGCGCCGGCACGGTGGTAAGCGCGCCATTCGAGGGACAAGTCGAGGGTGATCCGCCGGAAGTCGTTGGTCACCACCTTGCCGCTGGGCACGTCCACGATCGCGGGCACGGTGACTCCGCGCGGGTAGTCCGGATCACGGGCGAAGAACGCCTGCTGCAGCCGCTCGATGCCAAGCACCGGGTCCCGCCCGCCCGGGTCCAGGTCAAAGGTCCAGCTGCGCTCGTCGTGCGTCGGACCGCACATGCCCATCGACAGCACGTCCTCCAGCCCGAGCAGCCGCCGGACGATCGCCGCGCGGTTGGCCCACGGGCAGGCGCGGGCGATCACCAGCCGGTAGCGACCCGGCTCCAGCGGCCAGCCGTCGCGGCCGTCGGCGGTGATCCGGTCGGGAAGGTAGTGCATGTCCCGGGTGAAGGTGCCCTGCTCGGTCATGTGTCCAGCTTCCGTGACGGTGGCTCCAACGCCGCGGCGAGCCGTTCCAGGATCGGACCGGCGGCACGGACCTCCTCGGGCGACAGATGGTCGAAAAGGTGCGTCCGCACCCGCTCCAAGTGCCCGGGGTAGGCGGCACGCAGCGTCGCGTGTCCCTCATCGGTCAGGGTGGCGTGCGCGGCCCGCCGGTCCTGCGGGCACTTGACCTTGCGGACCAGGCCACGGCGTTCGAGGCTCTCCACCACCCGGCTGATCCGGCTCAGCGACAGCGCGGTGGCCGAGGCCAGGTCGGTCAGCCGCAGCCGCTCCTCGGGCGATTCGGACAACGAGACCAGCACCGTGTAGTCGGTCATCGAGATGCCGTGGTCCTGGACGAACTGGTCCTCCAGCGTGCGCGGCAGCACCGTGATGATCCGGGTCAGCGGACGCCAGACGGCTTGTTCCGCGCCGGTCAGCGGGGGTCTGTTCGGCACACCGGGCAGTCTATCCGACGCTTGCTCGCGCAATCAGTTATAGTGTTGGTTGAACACTCAATCATCTCGCGACCCGGAGGACCCCAGCCATGACCACCGCCCCTGCCTACACCGACCTGACCGGCGAATACACCATCGACGGCGGGCACAGCCGGATCGGCTTCGTCGCCCGCCACGCCATGGTGACCAAGGTCCGCGGCTCGTTCAACGAGTTCGAGGGCAGCTTCGCCGTGGACGGCGCGAACCCGGCCCTCTCCAGCGCCCGGATCACCATCCAGGCGAAGAGCATCGACACCCGCAACGCGGACCGCGACGGCCACCTGCGCACCAACGACTTCCTGGCCGCGGACGAGTTCCCGACCATCACGTTCGCCTCCACCGGCGTCACGCAGACCGGTGAGAGCAGCTTCGACGTGACCGGCGACCTGACCATCAAGGGCGTCACCAAGTCGCTGACCATCCCGTTCGAGTTCGGCGGCGCGGCGAAGGACCCGTTCGGCAACGACCGCGTCGGCTTCGAAGGCGCGACCTCGATCAACCGCAGCGACTACGGCGTCACCTTCAACGCCCCGCTGGAGACCGGCGGCGTGCTGGTCTCGGACAAGATCACCCTCGAATTCGAGGTCTCCGCGATCAGGAACGCCTGACTCCGGCCACGGCTGAAGAACGCGGGTCCGCCGTCGGACCGGCTGGTCTCCCAGGGGCCGGCAAAGCTGATCGAGGCCCAGTGATCAGCAGAGAGAGAGCCGTAGCTGCCCCGTCATCACCGACGGCGCCTGCCCTCTCGATCGATTGCGCCCGGCAGCAGGCGAAGCGGCGGTGTTCGAGACGCGCGACCACCTCGCACTGTGCACCAGCCCTGTCCCGGGTCTGTGAAGGGGCCCTTCACAGACTCAGAGTCCGTGAAGGGCCCCTTCACGGACCTCCGCAGTCTGCGCAGGCCCCTCACACCGACGTTGCCGACACCCTGAACTGGTCTCCTCGGAATCGTCGTCGTCCACCGCTGCCCGGCGGGGACGGCGGCGTGCCGGCCCGGATGCCGATGCGCCGGCGGAGGTTTCCTGGGTGGCCTGCCCGCCGGCGTGCTGCTGCGCGCACGGCCCTACCCCGAAACAGCTCGAACCGGCCCTCCCGGGCCACCACAACGCGAAATCCGGCGTCGAAGCCCAGCAACCCGACAGACTTGACGGAAAATGGCCAAAAAGCCGATAATTCCCTGCTGAACGGCCATTTTCCGCCGGTACTCGACCGCCGCGATCGCCCTGTCACCAAATGCCGACTGCGACTCCAATCGGGTGTTTCGCCACCGCGCGCAGCGCCCGTTTCACCCCGCGCTGCTACTGTTTTCGGGAATCGACGCAGGGGAGGCGTTATCCGTGCAGGAAAACGTCCGGAGTCAACCGCCGACCGGACTCATTCCCGAGTTCGACCTCGCCGGCCTGAGCATTCCGGACGAAGCCACTGCTCGCCGTCAGCTGCGCGAACTCACCCGGCACAACGGCGCGACCTTGACTCCGGCGGAGACCTACCCCGCCGAGGACGCCAGCGCAGCGATCCGGCTCACCGTCGACCGCCAGGCGCATCTCACGCATGTCGAAGTGGCCCCGGACTGGGCGCACCGCATCCCGCCCGAGCGCTTCGCGGCCACGGTGTTCCGCACCTACTCGACCGCCCTGCAACGCGCAGCGCTGCTCGAAGCGCACCGTCCCCGCCCGGCCGGGCCGCCGGAACCGGCAAGAGAAAAGAGCCCGGACTGGAGTTCGCTGACACTCGAACAGGCGCTGGAAAGATCCCAGTACGAAATCGAGAAGCTCACCGACCGGATGGACGAAATCCGAAGATCGGCCGCACCGGTTCGCCCGGCCGGAGAACGCGGATTCACCAGCCCGCAAGGAAGCCTGGTCCTGCGCTCCCGGGGCGGCGTGGCGACCGCGATGACCGGGGTCCCCGAACGGATCCGGCAGCTTTCCGCCGCGCAGCTGGCCGGCGAAATCGCCGCACTGTTCGAGATGTCCGGCACGGGTTTTCTCGCCGGCGACAACGGCCCCTTCGAGGGAACACCGGAATCCGATGACGACTATTTCGCCGGCTTCCGGATCGACAGGTGATCCGAGATGGCCGGATATCGGGTGGTCACCGAGGCGCTTCGCGAGGAAGCCAAGTGGTGGAAACTCCGCGCGGATCACGTGCACGAGATCGCGAATGCCGTGCAGGGCGCGACCCTGGCCACTTCCGCGTTCTTCACCGGTGATCCGGTCGCGCTGGCCCTGTCCGCGGTGAGCGCGGCACCGGAGAGCGCCGCCTACGAGGAGTTCCGGGCCTGGGTGGAGTCGACGCTGCGGCAAGGCACCGAGCAATTCCACGAGCTGGCCACGGTGCTGGAGAAGATCGCCCGGAAATACGAAGAGGCCGAAGCGGTGGCCGAGATCGACCTCCGCAAGGCCTACGAGAAGTAGTCGAGGGGAGCCCGATCACCATGCCGGTGGACCCGGAGTACCAGGTCAAGAGGTTCGGAGCGATCTTTTCCAGCATGCACTCCGACTTCCGGGAGGTCGTGGACAAGTACACCGCCGCGATCGACCACATCAGCGACTGGGCCTTCCTGCTCAGCCCCGTCCTCCTGCTGATCAAGGAAGGGATGGACAGCATCAAGGAAGGTCTGGACAAGCTCGCCAAGCTCATCGACTACGCACTGCGGCACCAGCTTCCGGTGGTCTCGCTGATCTTCCAGGCGTTCCGCTGGGTCCACGAGGTCCAGCGCCCGCTCAACGGGGTCTATGCGCACCAGGATCCGGGTATCCCGCAGGGGCCCGCCTATCACAACGAAGAGATCGCCACCTGGGAGGGCGCCGCCAAAACCGTCTACGACGGAAAGGTCACCGCGCAGGTCAACGCGGTCGATGCGATGGCCACCAAGGCGGACGCCATCAGCCAGTGGCTCATGGAGATCGCCCACACCAACGTCGAGTACATGTCCGGGCTCGCCACCATGGTCGGTGATTTCCTGAAGGCGATCACCGAAGCCGCCATCGATGCCGCCACCGTCATCGGTATTCCGTTCTCCGTCAGCTCCCTCTCGGACGCCATCAGCGCATTGGTGTCCAACGGAATCGAGTTGCTGGTGCAGGTCGCCAATCGGTTCATGAAAACACTCGAGCGCATCCGGGACACGAACAGCTGGATGAACGACAAAGCACTACCGGCGGCCTGCTGGCCCCAAGCCGTCCACCCGGCCGGCGCATGACGGTACCCGCGAACCGCCCGCCGGCGGCCTCGCCCCGGTGGCAGACGGGCCCCAAGATCGCCCTGGGGACAGGCATTCTGGTCGCGTTCGCCGTGCTCACGCTGGCCGTGGCCTGGGCGCGGCTCGGCCTCGATGCGATCCTCCTCGACGGGGCGAGCACACTGGACAAGTACCACGAAACCGACTTCGCCACCTGCGACCAGTTCGCCCGGCGCACCTCCGCAATCCCGCCGCTATCCGCCGAACTGGCACGCAACTGGTCTCCCAAGTTCCAATCCGGCTTCCTCGTCTGCGACTTCGGCTCGAACGACCCGGCAGCACAGTACATCTCACTCGACGTCTACTGGCACGGGCCGCGCCACAGCGAAGCCGGCGCCAAACGCACAGCAGGCCTCTTCACCGGATTCTCCTTCCGCAGCAAAGACCACAGCCCCGTCGGGCTCGACTTCGCCGACCAGGCACGCTGGCTGCCAGGCAGCAACCGGGAATCCTGCGGAGTACTCTTCCTCGACCACAACGCCCTCTTCAGCATCAACTACACCCCCGCGAACCCCGACCGCAACACCACAACCTGCCGCACCCAGCTGCGCACCATCACCCGCGCACTCCACACCGCGGCCCAACCGCGCTGACGGGCTACTTGCTCTCCTGGTCGATCCGCCAGAACCCGTCCTGCTGCACCATCACGTAGGTGTGGTGCTCGCTCGTCGTGCTGCCGTTCTTGCGGCGATAGGTGATCTGGGCGCTGAGCGTGGTGTCGCCGGTGACCTTGACGTCGCTCGCGGAAGCCGAGGAGAAGTTCTGCCAGAAGTCCCGATAGCTCTCGAAGCTCTGGTTCCGCGCCGCGCGGAAACCGGCGCTGAGCATCGTCCAGCTCTGCGACAGGTCGCCGGGGATGAGCGAGAAATAGGTCTGCAGCGCCGCGGACATCGCCTCGGGTGAGGAAGCGGCGAAGGTCGGGGTCGTCTTCGTCGCCACCGGGGACGAGCTGCCCGGCGACGCGGGTGCCGCGGCCGACGCGGTGGCGGACGGCGTGTTCGCGGCCTGGTTCGGCTGGTCGTGCTTGCGGGTGAGCACGACGATCAGGATCACGGCGAGCACCACGATCAGTGCGCCCGCCCCGGCGAAGATCATCGCGCGGCGTCTTCGGTCGGCCGGCGGCGCGGCCTCGGGCGCCTGCGGTGTGGCCACCGCGGCTGCGGGCTCCGCGGCGACGCTCTCAGCCGCCTTCATCGGCGAGGTCTCCGGCAGCGTCGGGGGTTCGGGCACGGTCACGACCGGGGTGGCCCCGCCGTCGAGAGCGCTCAGCTCGGCGGCCACCTCGGCCATCGTCGGCCGGTCCACCGGCTTGAGTTCCAAGAGCTTCAGCAGCAGGGGTTCGAGCTTCCCGGCCTGCTTCGGCGGTGTGATCGATCCGCTGGAAACGCGGTACAGCAACGCAATCGGGTTGTCCGCGGTGCCGAACGGCGGCGCGCCCTCCACGGCCATGTACAGCGTGGCGCCGAGCGCGAAGACGTCCGAGGCGAAGGTGGCGTCCTCGCCGCGCGCGACTTCCGGGGCGAGGAACGCCGGTGTACCGGAGATTTCACCCGTGGCGGTGAGGGTCACGTCGCCCATCGCGCGGGAGATACCGAAATCGGTCACCTTGACCGTGCCGTCGTCGCCGAGCAGCACGTTGCCCGGTTTCACGTCGCGGTGCACCACCCCCGCGCGGTGCGCGGCGGTCAGCACGCCGGCCAGCTGCACCGCGATCGGGATCACCTCGTCGACGGTCAGCGGGCCGTCGTCGTGCAGCTTCGCCGAGAGGCTGCGCGAGGGCAGATACTCCATGATCAGCCACGGCCGGTCCTCGTACTCGACCACGTTGAACACCGAGATCGCGTTGGGGTGCTGCAGGCGAGCGGCGATGCGCGCCTCGCGCATGGCGCGGTTCTTGGCCTCCGCGACCTTGTCCTCGCCCTGGTTCAGCGGCATGAGGAGTTCCTTCACCGCGACGACCCGGCCGAGGATCTTGTCCTCACCGCGCCACACCATGCCCATGGCACCGCTGCCGACGAGTTCGACGAGCTCGTAGCGACCGGCGATCTGCCGGCTCTCCTCGGTCAACGGAAAACCCCTCGATACGACGATTTACGGACGGCGGTCTCCCAGTTTTCCACGAACCGGCAAGGGCACCGCCGACGACCCACCCCGGCCCGGCGGGGGTTGCTCCGAGTGGCCGCGCCGGGACAGGCTGAGCACATGACCATGACCGCGCCCTCCTTCCGGACCGTGTTCGGGGTCGGTGAGTTCCGGGCGCTGTGGCTGGCACACCTGCTTTCCGTGGCGGGTGATCAGCTGGCCAGGGTGGCGCTGACCGTGCTCGTCTTCGACCGCACCGCCTCGGCGGGCTGGGCAGCCGGCACGTACGCGCTGACCTATCTGCCGGATTTGCTCGGCGGGGCGCTCGGTGGCCTGGCCGACCGGTTCCCGCGCCGCACCGTGCTCGTCGCGGCCGACGTGCTGCGCGCCGGGCTCGTCGCGGTGATGGCGATCCCCGCCGTGCCCTGGCCGGTCGCCGCGGGGTTGCTGGTCTTGGTGCAGCTGGCGGCCGGCCCGTTCCAGGCCGCGCGGCAGGCGGTGCTGCCGGACCTGCTCGGCGAGGAGAAACTGCCGACCGGACAGGCGATCCTGTCTTCGACGTACCAGGCCGCGCTGGTCGTGGGTTTCGGCGCCGGCGCCGCCGTGGTGACCTGGCTGGGCGTATCCGGGGCCTTGTGGGCGGACGCAGCGACCTTCGCGGTGTCGGCGGTCGCGTTGCGTTGGGGACTGCGGCCGTACCCGGTCACCTCGGTGACCGAACGAGCGCCGCAATGGGCTTCCCTGGTGGCGGGCTGCCGCCTCGTCGCCCGGGACCGGAAGCTGCGGTCCCTGCTCGCCATCGCCTGTTGCTGCGGGTTCTACGTGGTGCCGGAAGGATTGGCGGTCCCGGTCGCGGCCCAGCTCGGCGGGACCGGGGTGCTCGGCTGGCTGCTGATCGCCAACCCGATCGGCACGGTGCTGGGCGCGCTGCTGATCAGCCGGCTGCCCCAGGCCCGGCAGATGCGCTGGCTGAGCCCGCTGACCGTGGCCAGCAGCCTGGTGCTGCTGCCGACCGGCTGGACGCCCGCGCTGCCGGTGGTGGTCGTGCTCTGGACGCTCTCGGGCGCCTTCTCCGCGCACGACCTGATCACGCAAGTGCAGTACAGCCTCGCCGCCCCCGCCGACCAGCGCGGCCAGGTGATCGGCGTGGCGATCGCCGCCCTGCGCGCGGCACAGGGCCTCTGCATCGCCGCGGCAGGCGCGCTGACCCAGGCCTTCGCCCCGACCACGGTGGTCGGGATCGCGGCCGTCGCCGGCACCGTGTGCGCCGCCGCGGCCGGTGCCGCATGGACCCGCGCGGTGCGGCCCCGCCGAAGCCCGCTCGGCGGGGCCACGCCCCCGGTGGCGCAGTGATCCGCAAGCCCCGGCCGTCTCAGATCCAGTTGTCAGGGTCCCGGCAAAGTTGGTCGAGGACCCGTGATCAGCAGAGCGAGAGCCGTGGCTGCCGCGTCATCGTCGACGGCGCCTGCCATCTTCGTCGATCACGCCCGGCAGCGGGCGAAGCAGAGGCGTTCGAGATACGCGACCACCTCGCGGTGTGCGCCGGACCTGTCCCGGGTCTGTGAAGGGTCCCTTCACAGACTCAGAGTCCGTGAAGGGCCCCTTCACAGACCTCCGCCGGCTGCGCAGGGCCCCTCACACCGACTTTGCCGACACCCTGGATCCAGTTGTTGTCACGCATGCCTTTCACCTCCTCGCCGGACTTTTTCCCGGGACGGACCGGTCAGCGGGTCCAGTTGTTGTCGCGCATCAGGCACCTCCTCTCCTCGGCAAGCCGGCTGACGCGTGCCGGGGTCAGCGAATCCAGTTGTTGTCGCGCACCGCACACACCTCCTCACCAGGTCAAACCGACTGACACGGACCGAGATCACCGAGCCCAGTTGTTGTCGCGCACGCCAAGCCACCTCCTCACCTCGCCGAAACCTCGCCGAACCGACTGACCCGAGCGGGCGTCACCGAGCCCAGTTGTTGTCACGCATCGAGCACCTCCTTCCCGGGCGAACCACCTGGTCCAAGCCGAACTCACCGGCTCCAGTTGTTGTCGCGCATCAGGCACCTCCTCCCCTCGCCGGACCACCCGGCACGAACCAAGATCAACGGATCCAGTTGTTGTCCCGCATCACGCACCTCCCTCCTCGAAGAACCTGCCGGCCACGGCCGCCTCACCGAGCCCAGTTGTTGTCGCGCACCACGCACCTCCTCACTTCGCCGAACGACCCGGGTCCAAGCCGACTCACCAACTCCAGTTGTTGTCCCGCACGCTCACCACCTCCTCTCCCGCCAGACCTGCAGAAACCACCCGAAACCGGCCCACGCCGGATCGGCTCATCGCACCCAGTTGTTGTCCCGCACTCCGAACACCTCCCTCCCGAGAAAACCGGCCGGCCCGGGCTCAGCACGCCCGGTCGCCGTCCTGCAGCCGAAAGTCACCACCACAGCTCAGGCCGCCCAGTTGTTGTCACGCATGGAGTGCTCACCTCCCTCGGGTCACCCACCCGGCCCCGGCGCGGCCGATGGCCGCCCGGCAAGTCCATTTCGCCTGCTTCCGGTGACGTTCGGGCGTGCGGTACGCCTCGATTCGGTCACCGGACGCCGTCCCGCTGCGTGGGACTCCCCCCTCACCAGCGAAGACGTAAGCCTCAACCCGAGATTGAGGCTCTGGTCACCCACCGGTCACGGTCCCCAGGCCCGAGGCTTGTCGCACACGGTCGTCACCCCCTTCCCCCCACCTGCACTTCCGAGTGATTTACCTCGATCTCCATAACGGACAGTGTCGACAGCGCGTGGGCCAAACGGACCAGCCGAAGGGACCGTCCCGCTGGTAACTCACACGTTCGAGAGGGGTTGCACTTACCCACAGTGGTCACCTCCCCCTGCAACCTGCCCGACACTGGGCTGTCCGGGCGAAAATCACTGGCAGCTCCCAGAGTGCGGACAGCGGGCCGCACCTGAAGCGCCTCATCGTTTACGGTAGAAGCCAATCGGGTGAGGTGAAGAGTGCGCGGACGATTTGCCGGGTGGTTCACGGGTTGGCGCCTTTGGCGGTTGCCTTCCCACGTGCGCCTCTACGTGCTGCTCGTCAACGTCGTCGCGGTCACCGCTTCGGTGAGCACCGCGTGGCTGGTGCCGGTCGACCGGACCGACCTCGTGCGGTTCGGCGTGCTCACGGTGTGCGCGGCCGTCGCGATCGAGGCCACCCGCCGGATCGAGCGGCAGCGCGAATACAACCGCGCCCCCACGGTCGCGTACGTGGACACCAAGGCCGTCTGGAGCATCGCGGCGGTGATCGCCCTCCCGCCGGTCCTGGCCACCGCGATGGTCGTGGTCACCTACGCCGTGGCGTGGTGGCGGATCTGGCCCCGTGAACGGCCGGTGCTGCCGCACCGCTGGATCTTCTCCGCGGCCACCGTGCTGTGCGGCACGCAGGCCGCGGTCGTGGTGCTCGCGCTCGGCATGCACCACTACCCCGGCATCCCGTCCGCCGGTTTCCTACCCGGGCTGGCCGACCTGGTGATCATCGTGTCCGCCGCCGCACTGCGCTGGGCGATCAACACCGCGCTGGTGATGGCCGCGATCGCGCTGTCCGGTGCGCCGCGCACGCTGTCCGAGCTGTTCTCCGGGTTCGGGGATCAGCTGCTGGAGGCGGGCGCGATCGGCCTCGGCCTGGTCACCGCGGCACTCCTGCTGCTGGCCAACCCACTGCTACTGGTCGGCGTGGTGCTGGCACTGGTGGCCTTGCACCGCGGGCTGCTGCTGACCCAGTTCCAGCGTGACGCGCGCACCGATCTGACCACCGGCCTGGCCACCAAGCGCTGGTGGCGCACCATCGCCGAGCAGTACCTGGACCGCGCGCGCACCGGCGGCGGCACGGTCGGTGTCCTGCTGCTCGATCTGGACCACTTCAAGGCCATCAACGACACCTACGGCCACCCGATCGGCGACCTGGTGCTGCGCGAGATCGCCATCGCGGTGCGCGGGGAGGTGCGGGACCAGGACGTCTGCGGGCGCTGGGGCGGCGAGGAATTCGCCATCGTGCTGCCGAACGTGCCCACCGAGGAGCACCTCGGCCAGCTGGCCGACCGGATCCGCAGCCGGGTTCCGCTGGTCTCGGTGGCGTTGCCGGACCGGGACACGGTGATCAGCGACCTGACCGTGTCCATCGGCTGCGCGCTCTACCCGGCCGAGCACCTCACCGGTATCGACGACGTGCTCGTGGCCAGTGACACCGCGCTCTACCGGGCGAAGCAGGCCGGCCGCAACCGGGTCGAGCTGGCCACCCGCTGAACCGGGATTCTCCGGGCATACCCCCCGGTGGTCGCCCGGACCGGGCGACCGGCGGCGATTCTCGTGTCACGATGGACGTGACGAAGGCGAGGTGGTCCGGGTGCCCGAATGGGATGGGCGGGGGCTGCCGCCGATCGCGCAGGCCCGGGTCGAGCGGTTCGCCGAATCAGGGTTGCGGACCTCGCTGCTGAGCGTGCCGGGCGCGGTCGGCGCCGAGGCGGCGGGGTTCGAGCCGACGGGTGAGGTGATGGGCTGCGTCGTGCAGCGCATCGGGTGGACGTCCATGATCGCCACCACCCCCGGACAGCAGATCTCGACGCAGGCCGCATTCCTGCGCGAGGGCTACCGGCTCGCGCTGGCGCGGCTGCGCCGGGAGGCCGCCGCGATCCGCGCCGACGGGGTGCTCGGCATCGCCCTCTCGATCACCCCGCTCGACGAGGTGATGCACGAGTTCGTCGCGCTGGGCACCGCGGTGCGGGCGCAGTCGGCGCAGCGGCCGGGGTTCGTGTTCACCACCGAGCTGTCCGGGCCCGACGTCGGGAAGCTGGTGCAGGCGGGCTGGGTGCCCGCGAAGGTGATCACCGGGTTCGGTGCGCACGCGCTCTACGACTACAACATGCAGTTCCAGACCAACACCTGGGCGGGCAACACCGAGGTCGACGCGCACACCGAACTGGTCACCGCGGTCCGCTCCGCGGCGCGGGCCGAGTTCGCCGAGGGCGTGCGCGCCGCGGGTGCCGACGGCGCGATCGTCTCCCGGATGACGCTGGACACCTGGCGTCTCGGCGAGGTGGGCGTGTCCGGGGTCGCGAGCGTGTTCGGCACCGCGATCGCGCGCTTCCACGCCGGGGTGGCCGCACCGACCTCGGCAGTGACCCTCCTGCCGCTGAACCGATCGTGAAGGAGACGTCGTGAGCACTGCGAATCCCGCTGCGCAGCACCTTCCCGACGACGCCATGCGCAGGCTCGCCGAAATGCGGCCAGGCCAGGCCACCAGCCTGTTCACCTCGGATCTGAGCGTGAACGAGTTCCTGCTGGTGCGCGAGGCCGGGTTCCGCCCGCTCGGGCTGGTGCTCGGCTCCAGCATCTACCACGTCGGATTCCAGATGGGCCGGTGGAGCCAGAATCAGGAGCTGGACCGGCTTTCCCAGGCGATGTACCACGCTCGCGAGCTGGCCATGTCGCGGATGGAGGCGGAGGCCGACCTGCTCGGCGCGGACGGCGTCGTCGCGGTCCGGCTGGAAATCGAGTTCAAGGAGTTCGGCAACGACCTGGCCGAGTTCATCGCGGTGGGCACCGCGGTGCAGGCCGAGCAGCCCGGCGAATGGCGCAACAACACCGGGAAGCCGTTCACCAGCGATCTGTCCGGACAGGACTTCTGGACGCTCGTGCAGGCCGGTTACGCACCGCTGGGCATGGTGATGGGCTCGTGCGTCTACCACATCGCGCATCAGCGATTCCGCCAAGCGCTGGGCAACATCGGCCAGAACGTGGAGATCCCGCAGTACACCGAAGCGCTCTACGACGCTCGTGAGCTGGCCATGTCCCGGATGCAGGCGGAAGCCGAGCAGCTGCACGCGGAAGGCATCGTCGGGGTGCAGCTGCTTTCGCTGGCGCACCGCTGGGGAGGGCACACCACGGAGTTCTTCGCGATCGGCACGGCGGTGAAGCCGCTTCGCGCCGACCATCACATCACCAAGCCGCAGCTCGTGCTGCCCCTCACCGACTGATGGCCGGCTCGGAGCTGAGCGGCCCGACCGGTGAATTTCACCTGCTGCTCGCCGCATTACGCACAGACCGCGCAGACGTCGCGTCGTACAGCCGCGTGCTGTCGGAAACTCTCGGCGACGCGCTGCCGCGGGGCATGGTCGAGATAGAGCGCCGTCGCAGCTTCGCCGACCGCGTCGCCGGGCGGCTCGGTCAACCGGTCGAGGTGCGCGTGTCCACTCCGCAGCAGCAGCTCGTGCTCACCGCCACCGGAGACGGCAGCGTCGTCGCCGAAATCCGCCAGGTCGTGCGCGGTGTGGTCATCAGCCGGCGTAGCGCGGAGCTGGAGGAATGGCTTACGGTGCTCGCCAACGAGCTGCAGGCACTCGCCGGCCGGGACGCGAAAGCACGCGAAGCGTTGTCCCGCCTGCTCGACGGTTCTTGATCGGTGGTGTGCGCGTGGACTGGACTCTCGAAGTGGTCGTCGTCCCGGTGTCCGATGTGGACCGAGCGAAGGCTTTCTACACCGACCAGGTCGGCTTTCACCTCGACCACGACAGCACACCCGGTCCTGGCATGCGCCTGGTGCAGCTGACCCCGCCCGGTTCGGGCTGCTCCATCGTGCTCGGCAAGGGCATGGTGCCGGAGATGCCACCCGGCTCGCTGCGGGGCCTGCAGCTGGTCGTCGCCGATCTGCCACGGGCGCGGGAAACACTCGTGGCAGGCGGCGTCGACGTCAGCGAAATCCAGCGGTACGGCCCGGATCCGGGCACCGGCCGGCCGGAGGATCTGGACGACATCGGGTTCGTCCACTTCGCCGACCCGGATGGGAATACCTGGTCGGTGCAACAGATTTCCGCGCGGGGTTAGAGCACTGTTCCCGTTGTCGCGTACCTATTCGAGCCCACCGAGCGTGAGCGCGAGTGCATCGGCGACGTGGGCGCGGTCGCCCGGATACAAGTTGATCTGCGGGTCACCATCTGGGCCGTCGCTGACGAAGCTCAGGACCCGGCCCTCGCGGGTGAGATCGATGGCGGACAACGGAGTGGAACGCGTGCGCTCACCGGCACTGTCACGGGTCGCGGCGTAGAGCTGATGCATCGCGTCCCGATCGGCACGCATCAGGCGACGCAGCTCGTCGGCCTGGGCGGAGGCTTCGGTGAACGGGTCGTCGCCGCCATAGTCCCGGCCGGCGTCTTCGTACTGGGCCTTCGGCACACACAACGGCCTGATCCGCGCCACGCGAGCATCGGGAAGCGTGCCCACCAAGCTCTCCACCAGGTCCCGTGGCCGGATGGGGTCGAGCTGGACGACCTGGTGATCGGTGATCAACCGCACCGCGTCCCGCCCGGACTCGGCCGTCAGCATCGCCGCGGCCCGGACGCTTGCCCGGCGCAGATTGCTCCAGAGGTACACCTCTCGCCGAGCAGTCGCGAGCACCCGGAGCGTGGCCCGATACCGCGGAACGAGCCCGCCGTCCGGGTCGGTCAACCCGAGGCGGGCCAGTTCGTCGAGCGCACGGTGCCGGAAAACGGTGGTACCGTCGTCGGTCCGGTGATTCTGGTCCGGCTCGAGGACGACGGGAGGCGCGCCGAGTCCGGCCAGCTCCCAGGACACGAGGAACACCGGCCGGGGCAGCCGCACCGGCCTGTCGAGGACGTTCATCGGCGCGGTCAGCCCCCGATGGTCGGCGGCGTGGGCGGCAACCCGGTCCGCGGATCCACCAGCCGGTCACCGTCATCGTCGGTGAGGCTGAACGCGGAATCGTCGTCCACGCCGTATTTGCGCTGATGTTCCTTGTCGCCCTCCCCCTTGCCTTTGCCGCCAGGAGCGCCCATGCCGGACATTCCGGCCCCGCCGCGAGCACCGGTGGTCGCGGCCGAACCTCCCGAACCGCGCACGGCGCCCTCCTCACCGGCACCCGACCGCGCACCACCACCCGGGCCGTTGGGCAGCCCGCGACCCACCGGTCCGCCAGCTCCGCCCGGCCCGCTCGACAGCCCCCGTCCGGCCGATCCGCCAGCTCCGGGTACTGATACCCCGGATGCTCCGGGTACTCCGGATAACGAGCTGCCGGGGCCGAACCCACCCGGCACGAACGCACTACCCGACCACGACGAACCACCACCCCCGGCACCCGGGACCGGCAGCGGCGGCACCGAACCAGGCCGCATGTCCGGCAGGGACGGAGGAACGTAACCCGCAGTCCGGGTACCACCGAATGGAGTGCCCGGCCCGGGATTCTCACCCGGCAGCGGGTGTCCGGCCGGAGGCATGTGCACATTCGGCACCGAGCCCTCGGCCGGTGGCGGTGACGTGTGCCCGGCACCGACAGGACCGGTGAACTCCGACCGCGCCGACGAATGCCTGTTCCTCCCACCCGTCGGCGTGTGCCGCGAAGGCGAGGAAGACACCGGGGCCGGCGGAGCGATCGACACTTCGCCGTCGAATTTGTTCAGCTGCCCGTAGTCCGTCTTCAAACCCTGGCCGCTGGTCTGTGCCTGCTGCTGGTATCCGTGGTAGCGATCCAGATTCTCCCGCGCCATCCGGTTGTAGGTGTTGATCTGATCTTCGGTGTCGGTGTCCCACGGCGTGGCGGTATCGAGGAAATTCTTGTGCGGCGGCGTTTTCGGCATCGGCTGCAGCGCAGCCTTCATTTCGTCGAACCCATGCGCCAGATCCGTCAGGTTCTGCCCGTTGCTGGTGTAGGTCTGCGCAGCGGCCGATGTCGCATCCGTCAGCGGCTTTATCCTTGCCCGCGCCACATCCGCCCCACCGCCGGTCCAGGCCGATTCCAATCCGGCACTCAACTGCTGCGCCCGGGCACTCATCTCGTCGTTCTGCCGCGCCAGCATCGTCGCCCGGCCCGCGCCCTGATGCCAATCCTGGGCGCCCTGACTGGCCAGCACTTTCTGGACCAGCTCCGGCGCCGGAACCGCTTGATCACCGGTATTCCCATGCCATACGTCCGAGACCCAGTGCTCGACATCGTCGAACCGCTCGTTCAACCACTTGGCGCCTTCGCCGACCCAATCGAACAAGCCCATCACATACCCGCTTTTTTCCGCAGATTGGTGACCACCATGTCGGCCACCCGCGGAGCCAGCTCACACGCATCCGCCTTGCCTACTTTGGCTCGGCGGACAGTCAATGAAGCATCAACCGACAGACTGTCAGAAATACCTATAGCGACCTGACAAAAACCACTCTTCGCACCTGCGCTGGTTATCTCGTACCCGACAGCGGGGAACCCTTGCACTGGGGGAAGCACCCGCCACACCGAACTCTGCGGCTTTGTGTTCTGATACACCGCGCTGAGACCCTCGCCCACCTGAGTCACGTAACCGACGGTTGCGGCAGCGCCAGTCGTGTCGTTGATCCAGTCACACGCCGTACCAAGGGCAGGATCGTCGTTACGCTCTCCCTGCGGAGCAATGCCCAGGATCTGTTCGAGCTGATCCGGCTTCAGCGCCTCCTGACACGGATCTCCCGAAAGCACCGACGCCGGCAACGGACGCTCAACCTTGGGAGCACCACTGTGCGGCAACGCTGCAGCCGCCGGTGATGGGACTGGCGGACTGACCGCGGCACCGGGCGCGTCCCCGGAGCATCCTGCGGTCACGACAACGGCCACCACGGCGCCGGACAACGCGAAAAATGACCTGCACATTGTCACGCGAACCCCTTGCCTTCCCCCTCGGAGGAGACCCTCTTGACGTCTACACCCGCCTGATCATCCGACGCTTCGGTAATCCCCAAAGCCTTCTCCAACCGCGCTACCAATTCAGCGATGTAGTCGCGGTACAACTTGACCTGATCCGCACCACTACCGAACGCGCCACGATTCTGACCATCACCGACCAAGAGCTTGTTGTAACCGTTACTCCCCGGCTCATCCGCCGGCGGCGTAAGTTTGGTCAAAGCTGTCGCGTGAGGCCCCATGCGGAGAATGTCGTGGTACATGCTCCTCGCCTGATTGAGCATGCTCCAGGCATCGGCGCTGCTGAGACTGAAGCCGGGCCCTGCCGGTGCGGCACCCCCTCCGGAGGCGCCTCCCCCGCCAGGCTGGTCGGTGATCGCGAAGCCGAGCCCTTCGAGCCAACTCGGCCCCGACGCAGGTTGAGACACTGATCCACCCCTCTGATAACACCGCTAACACTGCCGAAACGGTCCAGACCGTCGGCCACGGATTACAGTACCGGACTGATCAACACGCGGGTACACACATCGGAAAGAGTGATCTTCAACCCCAGGGTTCCCGGGGAGTAGTCCCTGGCGATGCAGGATCATGACCTCGTACTCGACGTAGTCGCGGGAGTTCTCCGAGCCGCCGCCATCATCTCGTCGCGGACGACACTCCTCACACACCCGCTTTTTTCCGCAGATTGGTGACCACCATGTCGGCCACCCGCGGAGCCAGCTCACACGCATCCGCCTTGCCTACTTTGGCTCGGCGGAGAATCAACGAGGCATCAACCGTCAGACTGTCAGAAATGCCTATACTGACCTGACAGAAACCGCCCTGAGTACCGGAGCTTATTGTCGTGTGCGCGGCAGCGGGAAACCCTTGAATAGAGGGAAACTCGCGCCATACCGAACTCAGTGGCCTTGTGTTCTGATACACCGCACTGAGACCATCATGTACTTTTGTCGTGTACCCCACGCCGACGGTCGCACCGGTCGTGTCGTTTATCCAGTTACATGCCGTACCAAGGGCAGGATTGTCGTGACGTTCTCCCTGCGGGGCATTCCCCAGGATCTGTTCGAGCTGATCCGGCTTCAGCGCCTCCTGACACGGATCTCCCGAAAGCACCGACGCCGGCAACGGACGCTCAACCTTGGGAGCACCACTGTGCGGCAACGCTGCAGCCGCCGGTGATGGGACTGGCGGACTGACCGCGGCACCAGGCGCACTCCCGGAACATCCCGCAGTCACGACAACGGCCACCACGGCGCCGGACAACGCGAAAAATGACCTGCACATTGTCACGCAAACCCCTTGCCTTCCCCCTCGGAGGAGACCCTCTTGACGTCTACACCCGCCTGATCATCCGACGCTTCGGTAATCCCCAAAGCCTTCTCCAACCGCGCTACCAATTCAGCGATGTAGTCGCGGTACAACTTGACCTGATCCGCACCACTACCGAACGCGCCACGATTCTGACCATCACCGACCAAGAGCTTGTTGTAACCATTACTCCCCGGCTCATCCGCCGGCGGCCTGAGTCTGGTCAGAGCCTCCGCGTCGATCCCCATGTTGACAATGTCGTGGTACATGCTCCTGGCCTGATTGAGCATGCTCCGGGCATCCGCACTGCTCAGACTGAAGCCAGGCCCTGCCGGCGCGGCACCCCCTCCGGAGGCGCCTCCCCCGCCAGGCTGGTCGGTGATCGCGAAGCCGAGCCCTTCGAGCCAACTCGGCCCCGACGCAGGTTGAGACACTCATCCACCCCTCTGATAACACCGCTAACACTGCCGAAACGGTCCAGACCGTCAGCCACGGATTACACTAGCGGACTGATCAACACCCGGTGATCACCTCCGGGAAGGATGATCATTACATGGTCTGTACCAGGGGGTCGCCCCGAGGCACGAGCTAATCGACCAGCGCCCCGCAGCTGATGTTCACCGTCGCGGCGGTCAGGGTGCGAGCCTTGTCGGAGGCGGCGAACGCGGCCGCCGCGCCCACGTCGGCGAGGGTGGCAGTGCGGCCGAGCATGGTGGGCTTCGCGAGTTCCTCGGCCAGTTCTGCGCCGCCGGGGAAATCTGCCGGGATCGCTTCCGGGACACCGCCGCTGCGCAACGTCACGGTGCGTACGCCGTTTCGGCCCAGCTCGGCGGCGAGCTGACGGCGCATGGCCTCCAGCGCCGCGAAGCCGACCTGCAGGCCACCCACCGAATGCCCGCGCACCGGGTCGCCGTCACCGCCGAAGACGAGCACGACGCCGGAGCCCTGCCGCTTCATGTGCCGTCCGGCGGCCCGCATCGTGAGGAACGTCGTACGCACGCCATTCAGCACAGGCTGCTCGTAGTCGGCAAGCGACATCTCGATCATCGGCGTGCCCTGTACGTCGCCGTGGGTGATCACGTTGACCGAGATGTCGAGGCTGCCGCCGGTGGCGACGACGGCATCCGCATGGCTGTCCACGGCCGCCTCATCCAGCGCGTCGAGCACCGCGACTTCGGCGGCCCCGCCCGCGGCGCGAATGTCCGCGGCGACTCGGTCCAGTTTGTCGCGGCTTCGCCCGGCCAGGAAGACGCGAGCGCCCTCCTCGGCGAACGCCCTGGCGATGGCCCCACCGATCGAGCCGCCCCCGCCGTAGACCACCGCGTTCTTGCCTTCAAGCAACATGTCGATTCCCTTCTCTCACCCCTGCGTCGAACGGCGTCCCGCGGGATCGACATCGAGCACGAGACGTTTCCGCGTACGCGGCTCTCACGGCCGTACGGCACCCATGGGATTCGGCGCGGGCAGACCGCCCCCGTCGACGACTGCGCGGCTCAACGGCACAGCCAGCTCCCGTACGCGTACCACGGCAGTCGCACCAAGCGCTTCAAGTGGGTCGGCCGCAAGGCGGTCAGTGGTCTCTTCGACAGTGCGTCGCACGTCTTCGCCCGCGACGGTCAGCCTGCCGTCCCCGTCGAGCAGCCCACGACACACTAGTCGCGCGGTCGCAGCCTCCCACTCCTCATCAGTCCAGCCGCGGGCGCGCTGTACCGACTCTCGCGTAGTCGCTCCGGTGGCGATGTGCGTAAGGCTCGCTTCGAGGCCAGTAAGCCCGGCAGCCACAGACGCCAGCACGTGCCCGTCCCCACGGTGCTCACGCAACGCGCTGATGGCCAGCCACAGCCGAGCCAGCGGACGGCCCGGACGTGGCACTGCCGCCCACGACGCAGCGAGCGGACGGCCCGCGAAGCTGCATCCAGCCACCGCCTTCTCCAGCAGCTCCACCAGTTCACCGACATCGGCTGGGCCGAGCAACCGGGTCAACGTCGTCTCGACGGCCTCGATTCGCGTACGCAGCACGTGCTCCGGGGCGGCGAAGCCCCACGCGTCGGGCAACGCACGGGCGACCATCCGCGGGGCGAAGCCGAAGAACATCGCGGTGACCGGCTCGGGGCCGATCGGTCCCAGGGGCGCGGCGCGGCCGGCGAAGTAGCCCATCCAGAACCCGCGCAGTCCTCCCGTTTTCGCGGCCCGAGCGGGTTCGGCGGCGAAGTAGACCACGGCGTGCAGCGGCTCCAGCGCTGTCCAGAACTGCCGTGCCGGGCTCGGATTCGGCTCCATGGACGTGACTCTAGGCCCGCTTCGCGACAACGGCCCGCCGTCCCGGGGAAGGGACGACGGGCCGCCGGAAGGACTTCGCGCTCAGGCGAGCGTGAGGCCGTAGGCCTCCAACTCCAGGGTCAGCGGGTAGAAGTAGCTGGTCTGGGTGTCGCCGCCGGACAGCGTGCCCAAGCCTTTCTCACCGTCGTAAGCCGGGCCGCCCGAGTCGCCGTGGTCGGTGTGCGCGGTGGTGCCGAACTCGTGGTTCAGCACGCCCACGTCGAAGTTGACCGACTCGTCGACCGAGGTGACCTCGCCGCTGCCGCCACCGGTGGTCTGGCCCTGCTTCTGGATCTTCTCGCCGACCGTCGGCGTACCCGCGCTGGTGATCTTCTGGCCGGTGTTGATCGCACCGTCACCGGTACCGTTCGGGCGAGTCAGCAGGCCGGAGTCCGCACCGGGGCAGTCGCTCTGCACGATCTGGGCGCCGGAGACGTCGCCGCCGGACCAGGTGCCGCCCTCGTTGGTGCAGTGGCCGGCGGTCAGCATCATCGGCTGGCCGCCCTTGGTCACGTTGAAGCCCAGCGAGCAGATGACCTGATTGTTGGTGATCGAGTCGCCGTCGGCGATGTAGGTGGCCAGCTTGCCGCTGCGGTGCTCGATACGGGCGGCGTCGCCGAGCTTCGCCGCCGCCGCGGTGACCTTGTTCTTGACCGCCGGCGAAGCCGCGTCGTAGATCTTCACCACGACCTGGTTGGACTTGGTGTCGATGCCCCAGGCGGTCTGCGGCACGTTCTTGACCGAGTCCATGCTGTTCTTCGCGTTGGTCAGCGCCGCGAAGCTGTACTTGACCGTCTTGGTGGCGAAACCGGCCGCCTCGGCCTTGTCCTTGGCCGCCGCGTCGGTCACGTTCACGACCGCCTTGCCGCGATCGAGGTAGATCCCGCCGCTGGCCGCGCCGAGCGTGCCGGCGACCTGGTTGGCCTGTGTGACGGCCTGCGCTTGCATCTGCGCGAAGGCGAGCGGGCCGGCCGAAGCGGAATTGATGCACAGGCCGGCGGTCAGTGCCGCGGCCGAGAACGCCGTGAATCCGGCGAGGAGCGTCTTCCGGGAAGTCATCGAATCTTCCTCCAGTCGTGCTCTCTAGGTGGGGGGACCGACCCCGCGCGGCCCG
The DNA here is from genome assembly GCF_002564045.1 of Amycolatopsis sulphurea. Lineage (NCBI taxonomy): Bacteria > Bacillati > Actinomycetota > Actinomycetes > Pseudonocardiales > Pseudonocardiaceae > Amycolatopsis > Amycolatopsis sulphurea. The sequence continues at coordinate 966,717 of NZ_PDJK01000002.1, forward strand.
CGCCGCGCACCGGGGGTGGATGCTTCCCACTGTTGTTGCTCGGCAACCACTGCACCACCGACTAAGGTTGGTTAATAACCATTCTCCGGACATATCCGGCGCCCGACCACTCGTCCGGCGCAACGGAGCCGGGCCGGGCGGATCCCGGTTACCCTCGGCTGTGCCCGAAATCCTGTTGCGCCACGAATTCCCGGTCGCCGCCCCGCCCGCGGCCGTCGCCGTACACCTGTCGGATCCGGACAACTACGTCGGGCTCTCCCCACTCGTGGTGGCCGTGCGGCAAGTGACGCACGGTCCCGGGCCGACCCGTTACGTCGCGGTGGAACGGTTTCGCTTCCTGGGTTTTCTCCGCTACGACAACCGAATCGCGGTCACACTGAACGTCGAAGGCAGCGAAGCCGTGCACGGCCGGGTCGTCTCCCCCGGTGGCGTCCGGATCGACTACCGCTTCGCCCTGCGTCCGAACGACACCGGCACGGACGTAACGGACACCCTGCACCTGCACGCACCGTTCGGTCTGCTGCGCTTCGCCGCGACGCGCGCCCGGGAGGTTCAGCTCGCCCGCGGCGGAATCCTCGCCGACCGGATGGCCAACGCCACCCCAGGGTGTCGGCAAAGTCGGTGTGAGGGGACCTGCGCCGACTGCGCAGACTGCGGAGGGCTGTGAAGGTCTGTGAAGGGCCCCTTCACAGACCCGAAACCGGTCGCGGCAGCCACGGCTCTCTCTGCTGATCACAGGTCCTCGACCAACTTTGCCGGGACCCTGAACGCCACCCCGTGAACGCCCCGATTCACTCCCCCGGCCACCGCACGTGTTCGACGTACCCGTCGTTCTTCCGCAGATATCCCGCGATGAACGGACAGACCGGCACGATCGTCTTGCCGCGCGACACCACGTCGTCGAGTGCGGCCGAGGCGAGCACCTTGGCCAGCCCGCGGCCGCCGAACTCGTCGCCGATCTCGGTGTGGGTGAACACGATCTCGCGCTCCCGCGGGGAGAATTCGGCGAAGCCGGCGAGTTCGCCGCCGGTGTAGAGCTCGTAGCGGTTCTTCTCGTCATTGCGGACGACGCGGTTCTCTTCGCTCATCACCACTCCTCGCGTTCGGGCACCCAGCACACCACATCCGGGCCACGGCAGGCTTCCCGAATGTCGGCTTGACCGCCACCGACGAGCGATGCGGCAGCACACCGCGTGGTCCCTTCGCCGGCGGCGGTTCGGCCGGCCGGGCGAGCCTCGGCATCGTTGGGGTGGCACGACGTCCGGGATCTTCCCGGCCCGGCGCCGGTCTGTTTGCCTCATGGGGTCCGTCGAGCACCGATCCGGAAGGCAAGGGACCGCGCGTGCAGCCGTTCGTCCTGCCCGAGTTCTATCTGCCCCATCCCGCCCGGCTGAACCCGCATCTCGCGGGCGCGCGGGCGCACTGCAAGCAGTGGGCCTATCAGATGGACATGATCGACGTGCCCCAGCACGGCACGGTGATCTGGACCGAACGGGACCTCGACGCGCACGACTACGCCTTGCTGTGCGCCTATACCCATCCCGACGCCGGTGCCGCGGAACTCGATCTGGTCACCGACTGGTACGTGTGGGTGTTCTACTTCGACGATCACTTCCTCGAACTGTTCAAGCGCACCGGGGACATCGAGCAGGCCCGCGGATACCTCGACCGGATCGGCCGGTTCATGCCCGCCACCGGCGAGATCACCGAGATCCCGGGGAACCCGGTGGAACGCGGGCTGGCGGATCTGTGGAACCGCACCGTGCCCCAGCGCAGCGCGGGCTGGCGCCGGCGATTCCGGGAGAGCACCCGCAACCTGCTCGACGAATCGTTGTGGGAACTGGCGAACATCAACGAGGGCCGGGTGTCGAACCCGGTCGAGTACATCGAGATGCGCCGGAAGGTCGGGGGCGCACCGTGGTCGGCGAACCTGATCGAGCATTCGGTGCACGCCGAGGTGCCGGACGAGATCGCCGCGATGCGCCCGATGGAGGTGCTGCGGGACTGCTTCGCCGACGCCGTGCACCTGCGCAACGACCTGTTCTCCTACCAGCGCGAGGTGGAGGACGAGGGCGAGCTGTCCAACGGTGTGCTGGTGTTCGAGAAGTTCCTCGGCTGCGGCACGCAGGAGGCCGCGGACGCGGTGAACGACCTGCTCACCTCACGGCTGCACCAGTTCGAGCACACCGCGCTCACCGAGGTCCCCGCGCTGTTCGACGAGCACGCGGTGGATCCGGCCGGGCGGACGGAGACCTTCGCCTACGTCAAGGGCCTGCAGGACTGGCAATCCGGCGGGCACGAATGGCACCTGCGCTCCAGCCGTTACATGAACGAAGGCGCGCTCGACGCCCGCGACGTGCCCAGCCCGTTCAGCGAACCGACCGGGCTGGGCACGTCGGCCGCACGGATCTTCTCGTCGATGCTCGCCACCGCCCCGCAACGGGCACGGTCGTTCGCGCATCAGCCCTACGAGCGGGTCGGCCCGATCGACCTGCCGGAGATCCCGATCCCCTTCCCGCTGCGGCTCAACCCGGGGCTGGCCGAGGCCAGGGAGAACCTCGTCGGCTGGTGCCGGCGCACCGGCATCATCGACGACCTGGTCTGGGACGAGCAGCGGATGCGCGGGATCGACCTGCCGCTGTGCGCCGCCGGCATCCACCCGGACGCCTCGGCCGAGCAGCTCGACCTCACCAGCGGCTGGCTCGCCTGGGGCACCTACGGCGACGACTACTACCCGGTGGTCTTCGGCGCGACGCGGGATCTGCCCGCGGCCAAGGCGATGACCGAACGGCTCAAACTGTTCCTGCCGACGCGCGGCGAGTCCGTACCGGCCGCGGAGAATCCGCTGGAGGCCGGGCTGGCCGACCTGTGGCCGCGCACCACCGGCTCGATGGACGCCGAGGGACGGGAGGCCTTCCGCCGCACGGTCGAGGTGATGCTCGAGAGCTGGCTGTGGGAACTGGCCAACCAGGCGCAGAACCGCATCCCGGACCCGATCGACTACGTGGAGATGCGCCGCCGGACCTTCGGCGCCGACCTCACCATGGCCCTCAACCGGATCACGCAGGCCGAGACGGTCCCGCCGGACCTGCACCGGACCCGGGTGATCCAGGCGATCGAACACTCCGCGGCCGATTTCGGCGGCCTGGTCAACGACATCTTCTCCTACCGCAAGGAAATCGAGTACGAGGGCGAGGTGCACAACGCGGTGCTCGTGGTCCGCGCGTTCCTCGACGTGGACCAGGACCGCGCGTTCGGCATCGTCACCGACCTGCTCCACGCCCGGCTGGCCGAATTCCGGCACGCGACCGAGATCGGCCTGCCCGGCCTGTGCACCGACCACAACCTGGACGAGGCGGCCCGCAGCACGCTCACCACCTACGTGGAAGACCTGCGGAACTGGATCGCGGGAGTGGTCAACTGGCACCGCGAATGCGTGCGCTACACCGACGCGGAGCTGGACCGGCTGGCGGAACCCTTTGCCACAGCTTCTTCCGGCGCACCGGTGATCGGGATGTCGGCTGTCCTCGGCAGCTCCGGTCCCGGCTTGCCGGTCGACGCTGCTTCGTCGCTGGGTTCGCCACTGGCGGCGACCTCTGCGATCGGCACCTCGGCTGCGAGCCTGATACCGGCCGCAGTCACAGCCGCACCACACGCCTCAGCCTCACCGGGCGTCACACTGCCCGCCGCCGCCCCATGGACTGCTGCACCACACATCTCAGCCGCACCGGACGTCACACTGCCCACTGCCGCATCACCAGTAACCGCAACCTCACCCAGCGGTACACCACCGGCCTCGTCAGCCACACCAGTCACCCTCCCGACCGGGCCGACCGGCCTCGGCACGACGGCGTTGCGGATCCACACCCCTGCCCCCTGACCAGGCCCCTGCCCGAAATCCCGCACCACCGCACACCACACTCACCCGGCAACCCGCCACGGCATCCGCACCCCGCCCGGCACCATATCCGGCCGCACCAGCCCTGGCCCGACCGTCGCCCGGCGGGTGCGACCCGCCACTCCGCCGAACGACGCCCGCCCCTGCGGCGATACTCGTGGGATGAGCGGTGTGAACCTGCACTTCCTCGGGCACGCGACCACGCGGGCGAAGCTGGGCGGCCGGGTCGTGCGCACTGGATCCGGTACTCACCCGGTGGATCGGGCCGCTCACCCGCTCACCTTCCTGGGCCATCCGGAGCACGGAGCGGCCGAGGACACATCCCCTGCCGTCCCTTCGGAGGTCGCTTCATGAGCATGCCGTTTCCGCTGAACAGGCTGACCGAGCTGCCGCTGGGCACCCGGGTCGTGGTGCGTTACCGCGTCGAGGGCGGGTTCACCGACGCCCTCGGCCCGTTGCGCGAACGCGACGCGAGCACCTGCACCGTGGAGACCAAGCGCGGGCTGGTAGTGGTTCCGCTCGACGCCGTGGTCGCCGCGAAGCCGGTGCCGCCACCACCGGGCAAAACGGCTCGCGCGGGGCGCCGGAACCTGTGACGATCGGGCCCCACCGCGGCGAAACCCGAGCCGGCACGGGAGTCCACAATGGAGCGACGCCCGCCGGCGGCTCAGCCGGCCAGCTCGATGGCCAGCGCCGGGCAGATCTGCGCCGCCTCGCGCACCCGGTCGTGCAGCTCCTCCGGCGGATTCTCCTCCAGCAGCAGCACGATCCCGTCCTCCTCGCGCTGATCGAACACCTCCGGCGCGACCAGCACGCACTGTCCCGCCCCGACACATCGGGACTGATCAACGACCACCTTCATCGTGTTCCCTCCGTTCACCAGGTTACCGGGAGTTCGTGGGCCCCGTAGACCAGCATGTCGTGCTTGAACTTCACGTCGCCGAGCGGAATCGCCAGCGCGAGGGTGGGGATCCGCCGGTAGAGCGTGCGGTAGGCGACCTGCAGCTCGACGCGCGCGAGCGGCTGGCCGAGGCATTGGTGCACGCCGTAGCCGAACGCGACGTGGTGGCGCGCCTTGCGGGTCACGTCGAGCTTGTCCGGCTCGGGGAACTGGGTCGCGTCCCGGTTCGCGGCGTCGCCCGCGGCGATCAGGCCCTCGCCCTTGCGGATGCGGGTTCCGCCGACCTCGAAGTCTTCCAGCGCCACCCGACGCCGTCCGGTGTGCACGATGGTGAGGTAGCGCAACAGTTCCTCGACCGCGTTGGCCACGAGCTTGTCGTCGCCTTCCCGCACCGCGGCGAGCTGGTCCGGGTTCTGCAGCAACGCGGCGGTGCCGAGCGCGATCATGTTGGCCGTGGTCTCGTGCCCGGCCACCAGCAGCAGCTGGCCCATCGCGGCGACTTCCCCGACGGTCATCCCGCCGGTGGCCACCTGCTCCACGGCGAGCCTGCTGAACACGTCGTCACCCGGGTCGGCGAGCTTCTTCTCGACCAGATCTCCGAGGTAGGCGAGCATTTCCTCCATCGCGGCGAGCGACTGCTCGGCCGTCACGTCCTGGGCGACCAGGATCTTGCTGACCCGGTGGAAGAACGCGCGGTCGGCGTAGGGCACGCCGAGCAGCTCGCAGATCACCAGCGAAGGCACCGGGAGCGCGAAGGCCTGAACCAGATCCGCCGGCTTCGGGCCGGCCAGCAGGTCGTCGATCAGCTCGTCGACGATCTGCTGGATCCGGGGCCGCAGCCGCTCGACCTTCTTCACCATGAAGTCGCCGGTCAGCAACCTGCGCTGGGCGGCGTGCGCGGGATCATCCATGCTGATGAACGCTTTGGCGCGGTTCCGCCGCGCCTTGAGCCCCGCCGACTGGGCCGGGTACCCCGCGTTTTCGGTGTCGGCACTCACTTGCGGGCTCGTGAGCACCTCGCGCACATCGTCGTACCGGGTGAGCAGCCACGGTTCACTGCCGTCCCAGATCCTCACCCGCGACACCGGTTCGTCGTGCAGCCGGCGGGTGAGTTCCGGTGGTGGATCGAACGGGCAGCGTCCCCGCGCCATCGGGTAGTCCAGCGCGTCGGACAAGCTCTCCGACATCCCTTCCTCCTTTCATGAGGTTGCAGAAAGTCACCAAACGATTGTTCGGATACTTACTGAACACATGTTAGGCATGCTGGTGAACTTTTCGCCACCAGCCGGGTCAAGATCACCGGGACGGCCCAGGGCAGCCCGGGGCGAATCGGGAGAAACGCCCGTGGCTCAGGCGAAAACGAGGTCGACGAGTTCGTCGGCGAAGGCCAGCACGGCGTCCGGGCCGGTGTGCGCGGCGGAGGTGTGGAAGAGCGCGACCCGGCCGTGCGCGCCGACGAAGGCGATCACCCCGGCCCGTTCGACCGGCACCCGCAGCGGGACCCCGGCCTCGCCGCAGCGGGCGAACGCGGCATTGAGCAGATCGAGGATCTCGACCAGCGGCCCGACCGGCCGGGCGTCCGGCGACTGGCGGCTCGAACCGTTGGCGGTCATCAGCCGGTAATGACCCGGGTGGTCCATGGCGAACCGGCAGTAGGCATGGATGAGCGCGCGGACGCGGCCCACCACGTCCTCCGGGCCGACCTGCGCCTCGGCGGCCTCCATGAGCACGCGCAGCCGGGCGAACTCGTACCGGATCAGCCCCGCGACGAGCGCGGCCCGGTCGGTGAAGTGCTGGTAGATACTGGCCGGCGCGATCCCGACCGCCCTGGCGACGCCGCGGATGGTGAGCCCGTCCTCGCCGTCGAGTTCGGACAGCAGCCGGCTGGCCGCGTCGAGGATCTCCCCGCGCAGCCGATCACCCTCACCCCACCGGTTGCGTGTGCGCGGGGCACCGACCTCGATCTCTTCCGGCATCTCCTTATTCTTACTGCCCCGCCGCCACACCCGCGCCCCGGCCCGGCCGGTTTCGTCACCGGGGCGCCATCTCGGATTCACCCTCCGGGACCGCCCGATGGATAGCTTTTCGTGGTGAGCGAGGATTGGCTGGCCGATTTCCAGCACCAGATCGAGGAATTGCAGGCGAAAAGCCTGGTACTGCAGGAGAAACTGGCCACCGCGGAAGGTGCGGCCACTTCCCCGGACGGCCTGATCACGGTCCGGGTGAGCCCGAATGGAGCCATGCGGGCCCTGCGCATCGACGACCGGGCCTTGCGCTCCCGCGGCGGCGCGGCCCGGCTGACCGCCGCGATCATGCAGACCTACGGCAGAGCCCAGCGCCAAGTCTCCCGCGACCTGGCCGAGGCACTGGAACCGCTGGCGGGCGACTCGGAGATGATGGACGTGGTCCGGTCCTTCCTGCCGCCCCCGGAGGAGGACCCGGCCGCCGGGCCGACATCGGGCACGGACCCGGGGTCGCCGCTGCCGCCGGGGATCGTGGTCTCGTCCCGCACCACGGCTCCCGGCTCGCCGAGTTGATCACCCGGATTCCCCAGGGTCCCGGCAAAGTCGGTCGAAGGACCCGTGATCAGCAGAGAGAGCCGTGGCTGCCGCGTCATCATCGACGACACCTGCCCTCTTCGTCGATCACGCCCGGCAAGCAGGCGAAGCGGCGGTGTTCGAGATGCCCGACCACCTCGCGCTGTGCGCCAGACCTGTCCCGGGTCCGTGAAGGGGCCCTTCACGGACTCTGAGTCTGTGAAGGGCCCCTTCACAGACCTTCACGGCGGCGCAGGGCCCCTCACCCCGACTTTGCCGACACCGCGCCCCGACACCCTGCCCGGATTCCCTGCCCGGATTCCCTGCCCGGAAAACGACCGTGCCCCAGCCTGCTTGACATCGGATGGACAATAAAAAATCGGCGTGTCTTCCTGTGAAGAATAGGAACACCCGCCGAACTAAGTACAGTTTAACCACGGTGAGGGGCACGTGTCAAATCACAGGTACGAAACGGAACTGCGGTCCGAACAGGAGCACGTCGCCGGGCTGTATGCGCGGCTGGACGGGGAGCGGGTACGAGCGCGGCGGGAGTATCAGGCCGCGTTGGGGGACAACGGGGAGTCGCCGCTGGAGCGGGATGTGCGGGTGCGTTCGCTGGGGCGGGAGGTGCGTCGGCTGGACGTCGCGGACAACGGGCTGTGCTTCGGGCGGCTCGACGCGGTTTCCGGGGAGCATTCCTATCTCGGCCGGATCGGGCTTTTCGATCAAGAAAACGACTACGAACCCGTGCTGCTGGATTGGCGGGCGCCGGCCGCGCGGGCGTTCTACACCGCGACCGGGGCGACGCCGGAAGGGATGCGCCGGCGCCGGCAATTCCTCACCCGCGGGCGGGCCGTGCTCGATTTCACCGACGAGGTGTTCGGCAGGCCGGGAGCGGACGAGCGCGGCGACGCGGCGTTGCTCGCCGCGGTCAACGCGCCGCGGGGCGAGGGCATGCGGGACATCGTGGCGACGATCCAGGCCGAGCAGGACGAGATCATCCGGCTCGACCATCCCGGCGTGCTGGTGATCGAAGGCGGTCCGGGCACCGGAAAGACCGTGGTCGCCTTGCATCGGGTCGCCTATCTGCTCTACACGCAGCGGGAGCGGATGGAACGCCACGGCGTGCTCGTCGTCGGGCCGAATCCGGCGTTCCTGCACCACATCGGCCGGGTGCTGCCGTCGCTGGGCGAGAGCGACGTGGTGTTCATGACGCCCGGCGATCTCGTGCCGGGGCGGCACGTCACGGCCGAGGACGGGGCCGCCGGTGCCAAGGGCTCGCTGAAGATGCTGGACGTGCTGGGCAAGGCGATCGCCGATCGGCAGCGACTCCCGCGGACGCCGGTACCGATCGGGCTCGGCGACGTGTCAGTGCGGATCGACGCCGAAACCGCCGAATGGGCGAGAGACGAGGCCCGCGCGAGCGGCCTGCCGCACAACGAGGCGCGTGCGGTGTTCGTCGACATCGTCACCTACGTGCTCACCGAACGCGCCATCGCGCGGATCGGCCGCGGCTGGCTGACCCGTGACGACCGCGAATCCTGGGAGGACCTGCGCCGGAACCTGCTCGGCCAGCTGCAGGGTGACGACGTGTTCACCGCCACGATCGACGAGCTGTGGCCCGGCCTCACCCCGGAATCCGTGCTGTCCGGGCTCTACACCTGCCCGGAACGGCTGGCCGCGGCCGGGGCCGACCCGGCGTTGCTGCGCACCGACGGCGAGGCCTGGACCGTGTCCGACGTCCCGCTGCTCGACGAACTCGTCGATCTGCTCGGCCGGGACCCGGCCGTGGACAAGGCCGCCGAAGGGGCCGCCGCGCAGGAGCGCAAGGCCGCGGCCGACTACGCGGCCGGGGTCATGGATGTGCTGAAACTCGACCGGGAGGAGCTGGACGAGGATGTCCTGCTGACCGCCGAAAACCTGCTCTACGCCGAGGATCTGGCCGGTCACTTCACCGAGCGCGACACCCGTGAGCTGGCCGAACGCGCCGCCGCGGACCGGGACTGGACCTACCGGCACGTGGTGGTCGACGAGGCCCAGGAACTGTCCGAAATGGACTGGCGGGTGATCATGCGGCGCTGCCCCGGCCGGTCCTTCACGGTGGTCGGCGATCTGGCCCAGCGCCGGAACGCGGCCGGCGCCCGGTCCTGGGGCGGGATGCTCGACCGGTACGTGCCAGGCCGCTGGGTGTATCGCTCGCTCACGGTGAACTACCGCACCCCGGCGGAGATCATGGCGGTCGCCGCGGCGCTGCTGGCCGAGTTCTCCCCCGACGTGCAGCCGCCGGACTCGGTCCGTGCGTGCGGGGTCCGGCCGTGGTCGCGGCAGGTCAGCGAAGACGAGCTGGCCGCCGCGGTCGAGCAGTTCACCCGCGATGAAGACGCCCGTGAGGGCACCTGCGTGGTGATCGGGCCGCCGGACGTGCCGGGTGCGGTGCCGCCGTCGGAGACCAAGGGACTGGAGTACGACGCCGTGCTGATCGTGGACCCGGGGAAGATCCTCGCCGAAGGCCCGCGCGGCGCGTCCGACCTGTACGTCGCACTCACCCGCGCCACGCAACGGCTCGGCGTGCTGCACCGGGACCCACTCCCGCCAGCGCTCCACGCCCTCGCCCCCCTCACTCCCGCCACCGACGCGACCTAGCAGGGCTGTGAAGGGTCCCTTCACGGACGTCTAGACCGTGAAGGGACCCTTCACAGCCCTCCCGGAACCGCTGTCCCGGCGGTGCTTTCCCGGATCTCCAGGGAGAACGGCGGCTGGACTTCGTGCGGCGGGGTCCGCTCGGCGCCGGTGATCCGGGCGTGCACCAGATCGACGGCGGCGTCCGCGATGGCCGCCTTGTCCGGGGAGATGGTGGTGATCGAGGGCAGGCTGAACGCGCTCTCCTCGGTGTTGTCGAACCCGACGATCGCGATGTCCTCGGGCACCCGCAGACCATGTTCGGCCACCGAGCGCAGCGCCCCGACGGCGAGCAGGTCGTTGAAGCAGAACACCGCGTCCGGCGGCTCCGGCAGGTCCAGCAGCCGGTTCATCGCGGCCGCCCCGTTCGCCCGGTGGTACTTGTCCGCGGGCTCCAGCAGGGAGTCCACAACGGACAGACCGGCGTCGGTGAGCGCCGCGGTGTAGCCGGCGACCCGCAGCGAGGCCGTGCCACGGCGCGGGTTCACCCCGATCGCGGCGATCCTGCGCCGGCCGAGGGAGACCAGATGCGACACCGCGACGTGCGCGGCCCGCACGTTGTCGATGGCCACCCGGTCCAGCGCCACGTCCACCGCGTGCTCGCCGAGCAGCACCATCGGGATTCCCGTTCCGGGGTCGGGAAAATCCCCCGCCTCCAGCGCTTCCGGGTGCACCAGCGCGCCGTCCACCAGATGCGGCCCGAGAGAGTCCACAGTGGCCCGTTCCCGGGTTCGGGTCCCTTGTGTCTGTTCGATCAGGACACTCCAGCCGCGCCGCTGTGCCGCGGTGATCACCAGCCCGGCCAGTTCGCCGAAGTACGGGATGCTCAGCTCCGGCACCATCAGCGCGAGGAATCCGGTACGGCCACGGCGCAGGTTGCGCGCGCCGACGTTCGGCCGGTACCCGGTCGCGGCCAGCGCTTCCTCCACCCGGCGCCGGTTTTCCGGCTTCACGAACGCATAGCCGTTGACCACGTTCGAGACGGTCTTCACCGAAACGCCCGCCAGCGTCGCGACGTCCTTGAGTGTCACGGCCACGCCGACTCCCTCCACTTGCCACCGGCGCCCACTACGAGCCCCGGCGGACACGAAGTGTAGCGACCTTTTGCCTGTTTACAACGTTGTTCCAACGATGTAAAAATAGCGCGAGCTCGCCGGGGAGTGACTGCGGTCACGCCGGCGAGCGGGTCACCTTAGCCGTCCGCCGTGAGGAGTCCGCAGTGTCCCCGACCGCCACCGCTCGCCTGGTCCTCGTCACCGGTGCCGCCGCGGCCCTCGTGCTGGCCGGCTGCACCAGCCGCGAAGAAACCTCCTCGGCACCCGGCACCGGCGCGGGTCCGGCCGCGTCCGCCGCATCCGAGGCGCCGGTCGTGGACGGCAGCACGATCGCCAAGACCGGCTACCCCAAGGTGGACCCGAAGACCGCGGTCGTCGGCTTCTCCCAGTCGGAGAAGGAGGCCAACCCGTTCCGCATCGCGGAGACCCAGTCCATCAAGGACGAAGCGAAGAAACTCGGCATTCCGGAAGACCACCTGCTGACCACGAACGCGCAGAGTGACCTCAACAAGCAGGTCAGTGACATCAAGTCGCTGCTCGACCGGGGCGCGCAGCTGCTCATCGTGGCACCGCTGAACTCCGACGGCCTGCAGCCCGCATTCGACGCGGCGAAAGCGAAGAAGGTCCCGGTGGTCACCATCGACCGCCAGGTGAACTCGAAGCCGTGCACCGACTACCTGACCTTCATCGGCTCCAACTTCGTGGAACAGGGCCACCGCGCGGCCGCCGCGCTGGCGAAGTCCACCGGCGGCACCGGAAAAGTCGCGATCCTGCTCGGCTCCTCGGGCAACAACGTGACCACCGACCGTACCCAGGGTTTCAAGGACGAGCTGAAGAAGACGCCCGGCCTGTCCGTCGTCGCCGAGCAGACCGGCGAGTTCGACCGGTCCAAGGGCCAGCAGGTGACCGAGCAGCTGATCCAGAGCCATCCCGACCTGACCGCGGTGTACGCGGAGAACGACGAGATGGGCATCGGCGCGGTGAACGCGCTCAAGACCGCGGGCAAGAACCCGGGCAAAGACGTCAAAGTCGTGTCCGTGGACGGCACCCGCAACGCGGTGCAGCTGATCGCGGACGGCAGCTACAACGCGGTGATCGAGTCCAATCCGCGGTTCGGGCAGCTGGCCTTCCAGACCCTGCAGCAGTTCGCGGACGGCAAGGCGATCGCGCGGAGCATCGTGATCAGCGACGACGCCTACGACGAGTCGAATGCGGCGCAGAAGGTCGGGAATGCGTTCTGACCGGCAGACCCTGGCGGGCACCGGCCGGGCGGACGCCACCGCCGCACCGGTGCTGGAGGTGGCCGGGGTGACCAAGCGGTTCCCCGGCACGGTGGCCCTGGACGACGTCTCGTTCACGCTGCGGCGCGGCGAGGTGCACGCACTGGTCGGGGAGAACGGGGCCGGCAAGTCCACTTTGATCAAAGTGCTCACCGGGGTCTACCGGCCGGACGAGGGCCAGGTGCGCCACTTCGGCGAGCCGGTGGACTTCCGTCGCCCGATCGACGCGCAGCGGGCCGGGATCTCCACCATCTACCAGGAAGTCAATCTCGTCCCGCTGATGAGCGTTGCGAGCAATGTCTTCCTGGGCCGGGAACCCCGTACCCGCGGCGGGCTCGTGGACTGGTCTGCGATGAACGAGCAGGCCCGCGAACTGCTGGCCGGGTACGGCATCGAGACCGACGTGCGCCGTCCGCTGCACACGCTCGCGGTGGGTGCGCAGCAGATGGTCGCGCTCGCCCGCGCAGTGTCCACAAAGGCTGGTGTGGTGGTGATGGACGAGCCGACGTCCTCGTTGGAGCCACGCGAGGTGGACACCCTGTTCGAGGTGCTCGCCCGGCTGCACGCACAGGACATCGCGGTGCTCTACGTGAGTCACCGGATGGACGAGCTGTATCGCGTGTGCGACAGCGTCACCGTGCTGCGCGACGGCAAGGTTGTCCACAGTGGAGCATTGAAGCCGCTGCCGCGAATCGAGCTGGTGTCCATGATGCTCGGCCGGGAGATCCGCGAGATCCGCGCCGAGGGCGTGACCGCCTTCGGCGAGGAGCACCACGCCGGGAAGGAACCGTTGCTGCGAGCGGAGAATCTCACCGGCGGACGCAAGCTGCACGACGTGTCGGTCACCGTCGCGCCCGGCGAGGTAGTCGGGCTGGCGGGGTTGCTCGGGTCCGGCCGCAGCGAGACCGCCCGCGCGGTGGTCGGCGCCTTCCCGCTGGAGCACGGCACCGTGATGCTGGCCGGAAAGCCGTTGAAGCGCGGGAAGATCGCCACCGCGGTACGGTCCGGGGTCGCGCTGCTCGCCGAGGACCGCAAGTCCGACGGCATCATCCCGAACCTGTCCGTGCGGGAGAACATCGTGCTCGCCGCGCTGCCCCGGCTGTCCACCTTCGGTTTCGTCAACCGGGCCAAACAGGACCGGGTGGTCAGGACTTTCATGGAACGGCTGCGGATCAAGGCTTCCAGCCCGGAGCAGAAGGTCTCCGAACTCTCCGGCGGCAACCAGCAGAAGGTGCTGCTCGCGCGCTGGCTGGCCACCGGTCCGAAGGTCCTGCTGCTGGACGAGCCGACCCGCGGCATCGACGTCGGCGCCAAGGCCGAAGTACAGGCGCTGATCGACGAGCTGGCCAAGGAAGGTCTCGGCGTGCTGCTGATCTCCTCCGAGCTGGAGGAGCTGCTCGACGGCGCGGACCGCGTGGTCGTGCTGCGCGACGGCGCGGTGGCCGGCGAGCTGAGCGGCTCCGCGGTGACCGAAGACAACGTACTGGCCGCGATCGCCGCTGGGGGTGACGACGATGACGACCGCGACGCTGACCAGACCTGACCGTGCCCGCGTCACGAGCTGGCTGCAGAACTACGGGGTGTACCTCGCCGTCGTGGTACTGCTGCTGTTCAACCTGGCCTTCACCGAGAACTTCCTATCCCTCGCCAACTTCCGCACCCAGCTGGTGCAGGCGGCGCCGGTGTGCATCGTCGCGCTCGGCATGGCGCTGGTGATCGGCACCGAGGGCATCGACCTCTCGGTCGGCTCGGTGATGTCGATCGCCGCCGCACTGATACCGCTCTACCTCGGCGCCGGACCGGTGATGGCGGTGCTGGTCGCGCTCGCGGCGGGCGTGGTTTCCGGGCTGTTCAGCGGATTCCTGGTGGCCCGCCTCGGTATTCAGCCGATCATCGCGACCCTCGCCCTGCTGGTCGGCGGGCGTGGGCTGGCCCTGGTGATCGCGCACGGCCAGCTCGTCCAGCTGCACAACGCGGACTTCCTCGCGCTGGGCACCGGCGAGGTGCTCGGCATCCCGGTGATGGTGCTGGTCGCCGCGGTGCTCGCGGTGCTGGCCGGATTGCTGGTGCGGCGCACCACGTTCGGCCGGCAGCTGGTCGCGGTCGGCGGCAACCGCCCGGCCGCGACGCTCGCCGGGCTGCCGGTCAAGCGCGTGCTGATCGGGGTGTACGTGATCTCCGGCGCGCTGGCCGCGATCGCCGGAGTGCTGGCCACGGCCCGGCTCAGTGCCAGTGACCCCAACGAAATGGGGCTGCTGATGGAGCTGTCCGCGATCACCGCGGTGGTGGTCGGCGGAACTCCGCTCACCGGCGGCCGGGTACGTGTCCTCGGCACGGTGTTCGGTGCGCTGCTGATGCAGCTGGTGCACGCCACGCTGATCAAGCACAACCTGCCCGATTCCGCGGCGCAGATGGTGCAGGCCGCCATTATCGTCGCCGCGGTGTACGTCGCCAGGGAACGGAGCACGCGATGACCGCGACCGTCGCCGCTCCGTCGGAACGTGGGGCGAGCGTGGCCGCTGTGCTGCAGCGTCAGGGCGCCGCGGTGGTACTGGTGCTCGGCATCGTCGTGTCCTGGTTCGCCTTCCCGCACTTCGGCACGGCGGACAACCTGCGCAACCTGGTGTTGCAAGGCTCGTTCCTCGCGGTGATCGCGCTCGGCATGACGTTCGTGATCATCTCCGGCGGGATCGACCTGTCCGTCGGCTCGGTCTACGCGCTCGGCGGCGTGCTGGCCGCGTACGGGTCGCGCTACGGTCTGGTCGCGACGATCCTGCTGCCGCTTGTCGTTTGTGGACTGATCGGGCTGATCAACGGCCTGCTCATCGCGCGGACGCGAATGGCGCCGTTCATCGTCACACTCGCTTCGCTGTTGTTCGCCCGCGGTCTCCTGCTGGCGCTCACCAACGAAGGCGCGACAACGTACAAAGTGGAGCCCGGCTCGGCGTTCCTGTGGCTGGGGCAGGGCACCATCTTCGGCGTCGGCGTGCCGGTGTATCTCGCGTTGCTCCTTTTCGGACTCGGCGGGGTGCTGTTGCGCCGCACCAGGTTCGGCCAGTCCGTGTTCGCCATCGGCGGTTCGGAGCAGTCCGCGCTGCTGATGGGGCTGCCGGTGGCCCGCACCAAGGTCGCTCTCTACACGCTCAGCGGCGTGCTGGCCGGGCTGGCCGGCGTGCTCACCGCGGCGTACCTGCAGTCCGGCGTCACCGTGCTCGGCGTCGGCACCGAACTCGACGCGATCTCCGTGGTGGTGATCGGCGGCACGCTGCTCACCGGCGGCGCGGGCACGATCATCGGCACCCTCGTCGGTGTCGGACTCAAAACGCTGATCCAGAACGTGATCAACCAGGTCGGCACCCTCGACGCCAACTACCAGACGGTGGTCAGCGGGGCCTTCCTGCTGGTCGTCGTCGTGATCCAGCGGCTACTGGCCCGTTCTCGCAAGTCCTGACCGGCTCATCCCCGCACCAGGAGGTACGACGAATGTTCCGCCCTGCCCGCAGACCCGGCCGCTGGGCCACGGCGTTCGCGGCACTCGCCGTGGTCGTCGCCGGGCTGTCGAACGCACCCGCCGCCTCGGCGGCCGGCCCACCGCAGTGGCACCGGCTCGCCCCGCCGCTGACCACACCGTGGACCAGCCAGGTCTCCCCGGACAACGCGCTGCCGGACTATCCCCGGCCGCAACTGGCCCGCGACCAATGGCAGAACCTCAACGGGGTCTGGGAGTTCTCCGCGGCCAAGCCCGGCGACACGCCGCCGGTCGGCCGTGATCTGGCCGAACGCATCCTGGTCCCCTACCCGGTCGAATCCGCGCTGTCCGGGATCATGCGGCACGAGACCTCGATGTGGTACAAGCGCACCTTCCAAGTGCCGAAGAACTGGCAGGTGGGCGGCCGCGGCCAGCGGCTCCTGCTGCACTTCCAGGCGGTGGACTACGACACCACGGTGTGGGTCAACGGTCATCAGGTCGCCCACCACACCGGCGGCTACGACGCGTTCTCCGCGGACGTCACCAACGCGTTGACCACGGCGAAGGACCAGCAGATCGTGGTCGGCGTGCAAGACCCGAACGACACCGGCGGCCAGCCGCTGGGCAAGCAGCGCAAGCCGGGCGACGGGATCTTCTACACCCCGGCCTCGGGCATCTGGCAGACCGTGTGGCTGGAACCGGTGACCCCGGCGCACCTCGACCGGGTGGACACCACGCCGGACCTGGCTTCCGGCTCGGTCCTGGTGAACGCGGCCGTCGGCGGCCCGGCCCGGCAGCGTGTCGACGCGGTCGCCTACGACCACGGCAAGGTGGTCGGCCAGGTGTCCGGTGAGGCGAACAAACCGTTGCGGCTCAAGCTGACCAAGCCGCACCTGTGGACGCCGGACGATCCGTTCCTCTACGACCTGCAGGTGCGACTGTCCTCAGGGGACAGTGTGCGCTCGTACTTCGGCATGCGTTCGGTCTCGGTCGGCAAGACCGCGGACGGCAAGCAGCGGATGCTGCTCAACGGCAAGTTCGTGATGCAGCTGGGTCCGCTGGACCAGGGCTTCTGGCCGGACGGCATCTACACCGCGCCGACCGATTCGGCACTGAAATTCGATCTGGAGCAGGAAAAGGCGCTCGGCTTCAATATGGTGCGCAAGCACATCAAGGTGGAGCCGGACCGCTGGTACTACTACGCGGACAAGCTCGGCCTGATGGTCTGGCAGGACATGCCGGCGATGAAGGACGACGTCGAGCCGAGCCCGGCCGCACAGGCGAACTTCGAGTCCGAGCTGCACCGGATGATCGAGCAGCACCGCAGCTTCCCGTCCATCGTCACCTGGGTGCCGTTCAACGAGGGCTGGGGCGACTACGCCGTGGGCCGGATCGCCGACCAGGTCAAGGCCTGGGATCCGACCCGGCTGGTGGACGCCGAATCCGGGGTGAACTGCTGCCGGTCCGAACCGGACAGTGGCAAGGGAGACCTCTACGACGACCACACCTACACCGGACCGGGCACGCCCGTCCCGGACGGCACCCGGGCCGCGGTGGACGGTGAGTACGGCGGGCTCGGCCTCAAGGTCGACGGGCACCAGTTCGACCCGGCGGGCAGCTTCGCCTACGAAATGGAGCCGGACAGCGCCACGCTCACCCGCCGGTACGGCGAACTGCAGCAGAAGCTCCTGCTCGCCGGCCGCCGGTGCGGGGTGTCGGCCGGGGTCTACACCCAGACCACCGACGTGGAGAAGGAGGTCAACGGCTTCTTCACCTACGACCGTCAGGTGAAGAAGATGGACTTCGCGGCCGTGCGTGCGGCGAACCAGGCCGTGATCAGGGGCGTGGACGGCTCCGCGCAGCAAGGTCCGGTGATCCGGCCAGGCACGCCGGGAATCGATGGTATTGCCGCCTATCCCTTCGACGAGAACACCGGTACCACGGCAGCGGACTCGGTCGGCAACCACAACGCGACGCTCGTCGGCGGAGCCTCCTGGACCGCCGGGCACCAGGGCTCCGCGCTCTCGGTGAACGGTTCGGGCCAGTACGCGGACACCGGCGCCTCGCTGCTCAAGACCGACGCCGGCTACAGCGTTTCGGCCTGGGTGAAGTTCACTCAGCTCGGCGACGCTTTCCAGACCGTGGTGAGCCAGGACGGCAGCGACCACAGTGGGTTCTATCTGCAGTACTCGGGACAGGACCACAAGCTGGCGTTCAGTTTCGTCGGTACCCGGGCACTTGCCCCGATGACCCCGGAAGCGGGCAAGTGGTATCACCTGGTCGGTGTCCGTGACGCCGCGACGGGCAAGCTGTCGCTCTACGTGAACGGCCAGGAGGCCGCGAGCAAGAACGCCTGCCTCGGCGAGGCGAGCATCGGGCACACCGTGATCGGCCGCGGCCAGTACGGCGGCAAGCCGGTCGACTTCCTCAACGGAGCCGTGGACCAGGTGCACCTCTACGACCGTGCCCTGACCCCGGCCGAGGTGAAGACCCTCTACACCTCCTAATGGCCCCATGCTGTGAAGGGTCCCTTCACGGACGCTGAGTCCGTGAAGGGACCCTTCACAGCTGTTCCTGGCGCGCCTGCACCCGGCGGTAGCTCCAGATCAGCAGGGCGAAGATGATCAGCCCGGACAGGATCAGGCTGGTTCCGGTACTCCAGCTGCTGAACGGCAGGCTGCGTACCGTCCCCCAGACGATCCCGGCGGCGATCAGGGCCAGCCCGGCCAGCACCGAACCGGCGATCCGCAGCGGCGAGGCCACGCTCTCCTCGGCGGCCTTCATCGCCCGCCTGCGGACCGGGTCCACGAACCGCTCCAGCGCCGGGAACTGCGAAGCCAGCACGACCAGCCCGGCGAGCACCAGCAGCAGTCCCGGTCCGGGCAGCACCAGCAGGACCACCCCGACGATCACCAGCAGACCGCCGGCCACGGCCGCGATCACCTGCTTCACCGATCTGCCGACGCTCATCGGGCCTCCTCGGCACTGTCCGCTTCGGCCCAGTGTGCCCGGTCCGGCGGCGAAACGCCCAGCGAGCTCAGTCTCCCGCGAGCAACTGTGCAAACGGGACCGACGTGAACTCGTCGTCCGGCTTCGCTTCCGGCATCGCGTTCACCAGCGCAGCCAGTTCCTTCGCGGCGCGCTCCACTCGTTCCTGCAACGCCCCGCCCCAGTCCGACGACGCTGCGTACACGCCCGTCGCAACCGGATTCGCGCGAAGGTAAGCGAAGAGCGGCCGTAGCGCGAAGTCGAGTACAAGCGAATGCCGTTCCGTACCACCGGTCGCGGCAAGCAGCACCGGCTTACCTTCCAACGCTTCCTTGTCCAGCACGTCGAAGAACGACTTGAACAGACCGCTGTACGAAGCGGTGAACACCGGCGTGACGGCGATGAGCCCGTCTGCGCGCGTCACGGTGTCGATCGCTTCGCGCAGCCGTGGGCTTGGGAAGCCGGTGATCATGTTGTTCGTGACGTCGAGAGCGAAGTCACGCAGCTCGATCACCTCGACGGTGACCTCGTCGGCGAGCGCGGCACGGGCGGCTTCGGCGAGCCGGTCGGCCAGCAGCCGTGTGGACGACGGCTGGCTCAGCCCGGCGGTGACCACGGCGATGGTGCGTGCGGTCATGTCCGTCCTTCTTCCTGGCGATCTCGGCGGCTTCAGGCGAGCGACTCGGCGGGTACGGCCTTGAGCGATTCGTGCGTGGGCGCCTCCGGCACGTGCGCCGGGCGTTTCGCATCAAGTTCCTTGCGCAGCACCGGAACGACCTGTTCGCCGAGCAGGTCGAGCTGCTCCAGCACGGTCTTCAGCGGCAGGCCGGCGTGGTCCATCAGGAACAGCTGACGCTGGTAGTCGCCGAAGTGCTCGCGGAAGGTCAGCGTGCGGTCGATGACCTCCTGCGGGCTGCCCACGGTCAGCGGGGTCTGCTCGGTGAAGTCCTCCAGCGACGGTCCGTGTCCATACACTGGCGCATTGTCGAAGTACGGCCGGAACTCGTGCCACGCGTCCTGCGACTTGGGCCGGATGAAGGCCTGCCCGCCGAGCCCGACGATCGCCTGATCGGCCTTGCCGTGCCCGTAGTGCTCGAAACGCTGCCGGTAGAACGCGATCAGCTGCTGGAAGTGCGAAGTGGGCCAGAAAATGTGGTTCGCGAAGAACCCGTCGCCGTAGAACGCCGCCTGCTCGGCGATCTCCGGGCTGCGGATCGAACCGTGCCAGACGAACGGGGGCACGCCGTCGAGCGGGCGCGGGGTCGAGGTGAAACCCTGCAGGGGGGTGCGGAACCTGCCCTCCCAGTCGACCACCTCCTCGCGCCAGAGCTTGTGCAGCAGCGCGTAGTTCTCGACCGCCAGCGGGATCCCCTCGCGGATGTCCTTGCCGAACCACGGGTACACCGGGCCGGTGTTGCCGCGGCCGAGCATCAGATCGAGCCGCCCGTCCGCGAGGTGCTGCAGCATCGCGTAGTCCTCCGCGAGGCGCACCGGGTCGTTCGTGGTGATCAGCGTGGTCGAAGTGGACAGCACGATCTTCTTCGTCTGCGCGGCGATGTGCGAGAGCAGCACCGGCGGGTTGGCCGGCGCGGCGAACGGCGGGTTGTGATGCTCGCCGACCGCGAAGACGTCGAGACCGGCTTCCTCGGCCTTGAGCGCGATCCGCACCATCGCCTTGATGCGCTCATGCTCCGACGGCGTGACGCCGGTGGTGGGGTCCGTGGTGACGTCACCCACCGTGAAGATGCCGAACTGCATGATGCGCTCCTCCGCCGCTCGTTCGTTGCTCCAAGCTTACTTGCCCGGTCAACTACTCGCGCGAAAGAGGTATTCCCGGGGCGCCCCGTCGTGACCCAGGACACCTCTGGTCACCCATTCCAGACCGGAGCCAGCGATTCCTGACAGACGGGCCGGATATCCTGCAGTACGGTGTCGGCCCGGAGCCACGCTCCGGCGCCGGGCTCCCCCCTGTACTTCGCCTCGATCCGGGAGAAACGACCTCGTGACTGCTGAGACTCTGTACGGGGCCGACGACCTGACGCACCTCGAGGGCCTGGAAGCGGTCCGGAAGCGCCCCGGGATGTACATCGGCTCCACCGACAGCCGTGGCATCAACCACCTGTTCTCCGAGGTCGTGGACAACTCGACCGACGAGGGCGTGGCCGGGCACGCGGACCGCATCGTGGTCACCCTGCACGCCGACGGCAGCGTGCAGGTCGACGACAACGGCCGCGGCATCCCGACGGGCGTGCACGCCAAGTCCGGGCTCTCCGGGGTCGAGCTGGTGCTCACCCGGCTGCACGCGGGCGGCAAGTTCGGCGGCTCGGGATACAAGACCTCCGGCGGCCTGCACGGGGTCGGCGCCTCCGCGGTCAACGCACTGTCCCACCGCTTCGACGTCACGGTGAAGCAGAGCGGCACAGTGCACGAGATGTCGTTCGCGCACGGTGTGCCCGGCGTGTTCGACAGCCCCGGCCCGAAGGCCAAGTTCACCCGCCGCTCCGGCCTGACCATGGCCGGCAGGATGAAGCGCGGCGAACGCAGCGGCACGTCCATCCGATACTGGTACGACGCGCGATACTTCGAGACCGGCGCCGCGCTCGACGTGCAGGCCGTGCGCGCGAAGCTGCGCAACACCGCTTTCCTGGTCCCCGGCGTGACCTACGTACTGCGCACCGCCCTCGGCGACACGATCGAAGAGGAGACCTTCCACTTCCCGAACGGACTGGCCGACATGGTCGAGTTCCTCACCCCGTCCGGCGAGAAACCGGTGTGCGGCACGCTGATCATCACCGGCGAAGGCACCTACAAGGAGAACGCCGCCGACGCCAACGGGGTCATGCAGTCCAATGTGGAGCGCCACGCCGAGGTGGAGGTCGCGCTGCGCTGGGGCACCGGCTACGAGCGCACCGTGGAATGCTTCACCAACACCATCCGCAACCTGCACGGCGGCACCCACCGCCGCGGCTTCGACCGCGCGGTCACCCGGGCGTTGCAGGACGCGATCGGCAAGACCCGCGGGCTGCTCAAGCCCAAAGAGGACCCGCCGACCACCGAGGACGTGCTCGAAGGCATGACCGCGGTGATCCACGTGCGGCTGCCCGAGCCGCAGTTCACCTCGCAGACCAAGGACGAGCTGTCCACCGCCGGCATCACCCGCGTCATCCAGGGCATCGTGGACAAACGCCTGCGCGGCTGGACCGAGGACCGCAAGACCAAGTCCGAGGCCAAGGTCGTCCTGCAGAAGGTGGTCGACGCCGCCCGCGTCCGGCTGACCCAGAAACAGCAGAAGGACGCCGCCCGCCGCAAGACCGCCCTTGAGGGTGCGGCCATGCCCCCGAAGCTGGTGGACTGCCGCACCACCGGCGTTTCCCGCAGCGAGCTGTTCCTCGTGGAAGGGGATTCCGCCCTCGGGTGTTTTACTGGCGACACGCACGTGGCGCTGGCCTCGGGCCAGAGCCGCTCGTTCGCGGATCTGGCCACGGACTGGGAAAAGGGCATCACCCACTACGGCTACACCACGAACAAGGCGGGTCGCGTTGTCCTCGCTCCGCTCGTCGAGCCCCGCGTGACCAAACGAGGCGCGCCACTGGTCCGCGTCACGCTGGACAACGGCGAGTCGGTCCGCTGCACCCCGGACCACCTCTTCCGCCTCCGAGACGGCTCCTACCGCCGTGCGGACGCACTGGCACCGGGCGACTCGCTGATGCCGCTGTACCGTTCTGTTTCATCGTCCGCCGACGGAGACAAGCTCAACGGCTACGAGCGGGTCTGGATGAACGACCGTTCGGAATGGGTCTACACGCACTACCTCGCGGACGCCGACAACCTGCGCCACGGTCGCGACGACGTGGCGAACGGTAACGTCCGGCACCACGTGGACGTGGACAAGCGGAACAACGATCCCCGCAACATTCGCCGGATGACCTGGGAAGATCACGCCGCGCTGCACGCGTCGATGATGGGCGAACACGTCCACGAGGGATACCGGGCATGGCTTGCCGAAGGCGGCCTGGAGTTCAAGTCCGCGATGCTCTCGCAGCAGTGGAAGGACCCGGCCTTCCGCACCGCCTGCCTCGCCCGCCTGGCCGCGCTCAACAGCGACCCGGACTTCCGAAGGCGGCTCGAAGAGGGCTTCCAGACCTGGTACGCCGCGCTCAACACCGAGGAAAAGGCCGCCTATGCAGCGCGGCTGCGGCAGATGCAAGCCGAGTACTGGGCGAACCCGGACCATCGGGCGCAGGCCGCCGAACGAGTCCACGCCTTTTTCTCCGAGCCCGGACGACGCGAGGAGTGGAGCCGGCGGGCAGGCATCCAGTGGCAGGACGAGTCGCTGCGCGCCTGGCGTTCGCAGAAGACGATCGAGCAGTTTTCCTGCCCGGGCGAGCGAGAGCGGCAGCGTGCGGCCGTTCTCGCCTGGCACGAAGAACATCCCGAGTTCGGAGAGCAGCACTCCGCGCGCATGAAGCAGCGGATGAGCGATCCGGAAACCGGTCATCTCGCGAAGGTCCAGGCAGGGCGCGCAAAGTACGTCGCCTCAGTGCCGCGCGCGGACCGCGTAGCCCGGCAGAACGACGGGCGGCGCAACGCGGCCCTGAAGCGACTCTCCGCGATGTTGTCGTGCGCAGACGAAGAACTGGGTGCGAAATACGAGGAACACCGCAAGACCGCGGCACGAACCGGCCTGCGCTTCGCACGGCTGCTCGCGCATTTCGACGGTGACTACACCCGCCTTCGCGAGGCCGCGAAGAACGTGAACCACAGCGTCGTCAGCGTCGAACGGCTGACCGAGACCGCCGACGTCTACGACCTGACCGTCGACGGATATCACAACTTCGCCCTGGAATCCGGCGTATTCGTCCACAACAGCGCGCGTATGGCACGAGTTTCGGAGTATCAGGCCCTCCTCCCCCTGCGCGGCAAGATCCTCAACGTGCAGAAGGCGTCGCTGGGCGACACCCTGAAGAACGCCGAGATCGCCTCGATCGTGCAGGTGCTCGGCGCGGGGACCGGGCGCACCTTCGACCTGTCCACGATGCGCTACGGCCGGGTGATCCTGATGGCCGACGCCGATGTGGACGGTTCGCACATCCGGACCCTGCTGATCACCCTGTTCGCCAAGTACATGCGCCCGGTGATCGAGGACGGCAGGCTGTACGCGGCCATGCCGCCGCTGCACAAGATCACCACCAAGGGCCGCGGCGGCGAGACGGTCTTCACCTTCACCCAGCGCGAGATGGAGGCCAAGGTCGCCGAACTGGAGGCGGCGGGCAAGCAGGTCGTCACCCCGGTACCGCGGTTCAAGGGCCTCGGCGAGATGGACGCCGACGAACTGTGGGAGACCACCATGAACCCCGCCACCCGCTCGGTCCGCCGGATCACCCTCGACGACGCGGAAGCCGCCGAACTCGCACTGGAACTGCTGATGGGCGAGAAGGTCGAGCCCCGCCGCAACTGGCTGGTCGAATCCTCCGGCCGAGTCGACCGCGAAGCCATCGACGTCTGAGTTTTCCTTCGTTCCCAAGGAGTTTGTGAGCCATGGCCCGCCGAAACAAGGGCACTGCCACCAAGATCGACGCGACCGCGTTCGACCAGCCGGGGGCGCAGGTCTTCGACAATCCGCTGAAGACCGAGATCGAGGACTCCTACCTGGAGTACGCGTACTCGGTCATCCACTCCCGCGCCCTCCCGGACGCGCGAGACGGCCTGAAGCCGGTCCACCGCCGCATCCTCTACTCGATGAACGAGAACGGGTACCGGCCCAGCCACGCCTACGTGAAGTCCTCCCGCGTGGTCGGCGACTGTTTCGTCCGCGGCGCGCTGGTGCCGACGCCGGACGGCCTGCGCCCGATCGAAGGCATCGAGATCGGCGACCTGGTACTGGACAGTCACGGCACCGCCGTGCCGGTCACCGAGGCCTACCAGAACCCGCCTGCCGAACTCGTGCGCGTCACGTGGTCGAACGGCCACACGATGACCGTCACCCCCGGACAGCGGTTCCGGACGGTGACCGAGGATTCGACATTGACCTGGACGGCTGCCCGCGACCTGACCGGGCGGCTGACGCTCGGCTACGGAAGCGGCCGCCGCACTGCGGCGCCTGCCGGAGGAGATCGATACGCCTACCTCCTCGGCCTTGCCATCACCGAGAGTGGCCCCCGCAGCGACGCGAAGCGGGTTCCGGCGGAGATCCTCGCGGACCGATCGGCCTGGATTCCTTTCCTCGGCGGCCTTTTCGACGGAGACGGTGACGTCCGGGAGAACCATCGGGAGATCGCGTACGCCGGTATGAGCAGTGAACTCGTCCGGCAGGTCTACGCGATGCTCGCAGACCTGGGTATGCACGGTCGTCATGAACCGGACGGTCACGGGGCGCGGCAGGCCCTGTCGGTCAGCGGTTCCGACGCCGTGACTCTCGCACATGCGCTCCTTCCGTGGAGCACCATCGACCACAAGAAAAACAGCCTCGAAAATCTCGCGAAAAACGCCTTCGAGGACAGCGGAAAACCAGAAGAAAACGCATTCCAGACAGCACTGACAGCGGCGAGCGAAACGAAAGTCCGCTACGGCAACGACCGGCACGGAACTACACTGGCCGACCGCTCTTTTCCGCTTTCCCGGGCGAGCCAGGACGGCTGGATCGAGAAGCTGCGCCGAATCGGTTCTCCGCTTGCCGAACGGCTCGACGCCCTCCACGGGTTCTCGTTCCTCGGGGTAGCATCGGTTGAACCGGTCAGGCCGGACGTCACCTACGATATTCAAGTAGGCACCGAAGAACACGAATTCGTGGTCGAAGGTTTCGTCGTCCACAACTGCATGGGCAAATACCATCCGCACGGCGACACCGCGATTTACGATGCCATGGTACGATTAGCTCAGGATTTCTCTCTGAATGCCCCTCTTATCGACGGGCATGGAAATTTTGGAAGCCCAGACGACGGACCGGCTGCGAGCCGTTACACCGAAGCCCGGATGTCCCCCGAAGCCATGCTCCTGGTCGGCGAGCTGGGCGAGGACACCGTCGATTTCCGGCCCAACTACGACGGTTCCCTGCAGGAGCCCTCGGTGCTGCCCGCCGCCTACCCGAACCTGCTGGTCAACGGCACTTCCGGGATCGCGGTCGGGATGGCCACCAACATGATCCCGCACAATCTCGGTGAGGTGATCGGGGCCGCGCGGTGGCTGATCAACCATCCGGCCGCGAGTCTCGACAAGCTGATGGAGTACGTGCCCGGCCCCGATCTGCCCACCGGCGGCAGCCTGCTGGGTCTCGACGAGGTGCGCAAGGCCTACGAGACCGGCCGCGGGGTCGTGCGCATGCGCGCGATCGTGGAGACCGGGCCGCTGGAGGGCAGCCGCGGGCGGCAGGCGATCACGGTCACCGAGCTGCCCTACGGGGTCGGGCCGGAGAAGGTGATCGAGAAGATCACCGACGAGGTCAACAAGTCCAAGCGGCTCACCGGGATCGCGGACGTCAAGGACCTCACCGACCGGGAGAACGGCACCCGGCTGGTGATCGAGTGCAAGGTGGGGGTGAATCCGCAGGCGCTGCTGGCCGATCTGTACCGGCTCACGCCGCTGGAGCAGTCCTTCGGCATCAACAACCTGGTGCTCGTCGACGGCCAGCCGCAGACGCTCGGGCTCAAGGCGCTGCTGGAGGTCTTCCTCAAGCACCGCTACGAGGTGGTCACCCGGCGCACCCGCTACCGGCGCCGCAAGCGCGAGGAACGGCTGCACCTGGTCGAGGGCCTGCTGATCGCGTTGCTGAACATCGACAAGGTGATCCGGCTGATCCGGGAGAGCGAGGACGCCGCCGCGGCCAAGGACGGCCTGATGCGGCGGTTCAAGCTCTCCGAGATCCAGGCCACCTACATCCTGGACACCCCGCTGCGCCGGCTCACCAAGTACGACCGGCTGGAGCTGGAGAGCGAGCAGGACCGGCTGCGTGCGGAGATCGCCGAGCTGACCACCATTCTCGAGGACGAGTCGGTGCTCAAGAAGCTGGTCTCCACCGAGCTGGCGAAGATCGCCAAGGACTTTCCCACCGAGCGGCGCACCCGGCTCATCGACGGGGACCTCAAGGAAGTGCTGGCCGCGTCCAAGCCGTCCGGTCCGCTGGAGGTCACCGACGACCCGTGTCAGGTGATCCTCTCCGCCACCGGGCTGGTCGCGCGCACCGCCGCGGAATCCGAGGAGTCCGCGGAGGTCCGGCGCCGCAACGGGCGGGTGAAGCACGACACGATGGTCGCAGTGGTCCATACCACTGCGCGGGGTCAGGTACTGCTGGTGACCAGCCGCGGGCGGGCGTTCAAGACCGAGGTGCTGCCGTTGCCGGTGCTGCCCGAGCAGGCGGGCACGGTCTCGCTGCGCGGCGGGATGGCCGCGAAGGAGCTGGTCCCGCTGGAGAAGGGCGAACGCGTGGTCGGCATCGCCCCGCTCGGCGAGCAGGCGGCGGGCTCGCCGGGGCTGGCGATCGGCACCCGGGCCGGGGTGGTGAAGGTGTGCTCGCCGGACTGGCCGGTCCGCTCGGACGAGTTCGAGGTGATCTCGCTCAAGAGCGGCGACGAGGTGATCGGCGCGACCTGGCTCACCGACGGCGGGGAGACGCTGGCGTTCCTGTCCTCGGATGCGTCCATGCTGCGGTTCGCCGCCTCGCTGGTGCGGCCGCAGGGCATCAAGAGCGGCGGGATGGCCGGGATCAACCTGTCCGCGGGGGCGTCGGCGGTCTTCTTCGGCGCGATCCGCACCGATGACGAGGAGCACGGCGAGCCGATGGTGGTGACCGCCACCGGGCAGAGCGTGAAGGTCACCCCGTTCAGCGAGTATCCGGCGAAGGGCCGGGCGACCGGCGGGGTCCGGGCGCACCGCTTCCTCAAGGGCGAGCATCAGGTGCTGGTCGCCTGGATCGGCCCCCGGCCGGCCGGGGCGGCGAAGAACGGCGATCCGGTCGAGCTGCCGGAGATCGACCTGCGGCGGGACGGTTCGGGGCATGCCCATCCGGGCCCGGATGTGGTCGGGCACGTGATCGAACGGGACTGAGGCGGCCGGGCCGCTCGTCCGGGCACCTCGGGTTCCCGAACGAGCGGCCCGGCCGAGCGGACGCTGTCGGCCGAAGATCGTTCCGGCCTACCATGCGGGTCCCGGTGACCTGGAAACGAAGAGGATTGCCCGATGGCGCAGACGATCGGCTGGAACACCTTCGTCGACACCGCGGCGCAGGCCGAGCACCGGCGGCTGCGGTTGCTGGAGGAGAGCTTCGACCCGTTCAGTTTCCGGCAGCTGGACAGCGCCGGCGTGCGGCCTGGCTGGCAGTGCCTGGAAGTCGGCGCCGGGGCGGGTTCGGTGGCCGCGCGGCTGGCCGAACTGGCCGGGCCGGAGAACGTGGTGGCGACCGATCTCAGCCACGCCTTCCTCGGCCCGCTGGCCGAACTCGGGGTCCGTGTGCTGCACCACGACGTCACCACGGACGACGCGCCCGGCGAGTTCGACCTCATCCACACCCGGTTCGTGCTGGAGCATCTGCCCGATCGCGGGGCGGTGATCAAGCGCCTGGCGTCGTGGCTCAAGCCCGGTGGCCGGCTGCTGATCGAGATCGGCACCACGCTGCCCGAGCTGTCCTCGCATCCGGCGACCCGCCAGGCGATGACGGTGCTGGCGCGGGTGATGGCCGAACGTGTGGGCACCGCCCCGGAATGGGCTCGCACGCTGCCCGTCCCGCTGGAGGAAGCCGGGCTGACCGGCTGCACCGCCGAAGGCCTGATCCTGCCCGCGCGTGGCGGGCAGCCGTTGGCGTCCTGGCTGAAGAACACCGTCAAACTGGTCGAGGACCACGCCCTCACCACCGGTCTGATCACCCGCGAAGTTCTCGACGAGGCCTACGCGACCTACGAGACGCCGTCCTTTGTGGACTACGCCTGGATGACCGTGGCCGCGCAGGGCCGCCGGGCCTGAGCACGGCCTACTCCGCCGGAATCAACCGCACCGGCAAGCTCCGGACACCCCAGGTGAAGTTCGACGCCGTGTACTTCGGTTCGGCCAACTGCTCGATCGAACCGACCTGGGTCACGAGTTCCTCGAGAAAGATCGACAGCTCCAGCCGGGCAAGGCGGGCGCCGAGGCATTGATGCCGTCCACCGCCGAAGGCGAGGTGCTTGTTCGGGGTGCGGGTCAGGTCGAAGCGCCCCGGGTCGGGGAAGGCTGCTTCGTCGCGGTTGGCGGAGATGTTCCACACCGTGACGCGGTCACCGGCAGCGATCTCGGTCCCGCCGATGCGAGTCGGGCGGGTCGCGGTGCGCAGGACGTGCACGCCGGGAGTGGTCCAGCGGAACACCTCCTCCACCGCGGTCGGCAGAAGCGCGCTGCCACCGGCGCGCAGGCGTGCCCATTCACCGGGGTTCTCCAGCAACGCGAGCACCGCACCCGCGGCCGAGTACCGCGTGGTCTCGTTGCCGCCGGCGAGGACCCCGTTGCAGTTGACCACGATCTCCTCGTCGGTCAGCGGACGGGTCTCCCCCGGGACCGACGTGAACCGCTGGTCATGCGCGATCCGGCTGACGAAGTCGTCCCCCGGCGTGGCACGGCGTTCGGTCACCAGTTCCGAGAAGTACAGAAAGATCTCCGCGTGCGCGGCGCGCCTGCTCTTCTCGTCCTCGCCTTCAAACGCGGCGTTCATGGTGCCGCCCAGCCAATCCCACTCCGCCCGCGGGACACCCATCAGCGCGCAGACGACCCGCGTCGGCACCCGGCGGGCGACCTCGACGATGTCGGCCTCGCCCGCGCGCAACGCCTCGTCGAGCAGCTCCCGCACCACCTGCCGGATCAGCTCCGGCGCGTGCGGGATTTCGGACGGGGAGAATCCTTTGGCCAGCACGCGTTTGAGCTGGGTGTGCACCGGCGGATCGGAGACGATCAGCATCCGCTGGGTGACCGCGGCCACTGCGGCCGGGTTGGTTTCCAGCCGCATGCCGTGGCGGGAGCTGAACCCTTCGGCGTCGTGGTAGACGCTCAGCGCGTCCTGGTAGCGGGTGAGCACCCAGAAGCCCGGCCCAGCCGGTTCGGGATGCCGGTGCACGGGGTCGTGCTCGCGCAGCCAGGCCAGGTGTTCGTGGAATCCGGTGCCCTCGAACATCCGGTCGTCGGTCAGATCCATCAGCACGGCAGGCCCCCGGTGGTCAGCAGCCGTGCCAGCGCGGGCACGGTGGTCTCGGCCAGATCGGTGCCGAACGTATGCCCGCCCGCGAACTGCCGACGGTAGAATTCTGTTGTGGTGTAAGCCTTCCACTCATCGAGTGCGACTGAGGCGACCAGCTCGTCGGCATCTCCGCCCCAGGCGTGCACCGGCGCGGCCAGCCGCGGCTCGGCGGACAGGGCGAAGGTCGAGGCGAGATTCCCGTCCCGGCGTAACAGGTCGACGAGGTAACCACGGCTGTCCTGGTCGAGTTCTCCTGCCGTCGCGGAATTGTGCGACAGCAGCTGTTCGATCGCCTCGTCGCTTCCGTACTCCCGTTCCCCGGAAGCCCAGGCGTGGGGTGGATCGGCGGCCGCGACGACGAAGGCCGACGGCGGACGACCGCGTTCGCCCAGGCGCCGGCTCACCTCGTAACCCAGCAGGCCGCCGAAGCTCTCACCGAAGATCACCAACGGCGTCGCCGGGGAGATCAGCTCGGCAACTTCGTCCACGATGGCTTCGGCCGCTTCGGCGAAAGTGGCCGGATGCCTTTCACGCCAACGATTCTCCCGGCCCGGCAGCTGGACCCCGACCACCGAGACCCGGTCGCCGAGCCGGTCCTGCCAGGATCGGTACCGTCCGCAGCCCGCGCCGCCATGTGGCAGGCAGAGCAACGTCGGACGGTGCGCCGGCGCAGGATGCCTGGCAACCAGCCACGGCGTGGCCTGCACAGGTTCCACAGTGGACGAACCCCGCCGATCGAGTTCCCTGGCGAGCGCGGCCGGCGTCGGATTGGCCAGCAGCGCGCTGATCGAGAACCGGATCCCGGTCGAGCGCCGCAGCGCCGCGACCGCCCGCGCGGCGAGCAGTGAATGCCCGCCCAGCTCGAAGAAATCCGCGTCGACGTCGGTGACCGGGCGTTCCAGCAGTTCACCGAACACCGCACACACCTCCACCTCACGCGGCGTACCCGGCTCACGCCCGGCCGGAGACCGCTCGGCCGCGGCACGGCCCAACGCCGGCCGGTCCACCTTGCCGTTCGCGGTCACCGGCAACGCCGGCACGAACTCCACAATGGACGGAACCAGATGCTCAGGCACCTTGACACGGCAGTGTTCGCGGACGATCGCGGCCCCGCCGGCCGGATCGTGCCCCGGCGCGAGCACGGCAGCCAGCCCGAGCGCCTCGCCGGACTCCAAGACGAACGCAGCCGACGTCGCGATCGCGGGGAGTTCCTCGACCACCTTCTCCAGCTCCGCGAGTTCGATCCGGAATCCGCGCACCTTCACCTGGTCGTCAAGCCGGCCGAGGTAGTCGAGCTGACCGTCCACTCTGGCCGAAACCACATCACCGGTCCGATAGAGTCTTTCTCCACCAAGGATTTCCGGCACCGAGACGAACGCTTCGGCCGTCAGATCCGGCCGGTTGCGATACCCGCGGGCGAGCGCTCCGCCACCAATGTACAGCTCCCCCGGCGTACCCGCCGGCACTGGTCGGCGGTTCTCGTCGAGCACGAAGGTCCGGTAGCCGGGCAACGCACGGCCGATCGTCGACACGTCGTCGCCGCGTGCGGTATCCGCCCAAGTCGCCGCGACGGTGGCTTCCGTCGGACCGTACACATTGAGCACCCTGCGGCCGTTCGCCAGCAATTCGGCCAGCCCACGCGGGCACCGTTCCCCCGCCACGACCACTAGCTCTACTGTGGACAGCGCAGTGGTGCAAGTGGACAGCAGCGAAGGCGTCAGACACACCGTGCGCGGCCCGATCGCCGCTATCCGACCGGCCAGATCAGCGTGTTCCGGATCGTCTTCGGCGAGGTCGATCACCGCGGTTCCCTGCCCGTGCAGCAAATGCAACAGCGTGCACCACAACCAGCCGTCGAACGCCGGGGACAACGCGTTGATCCCAAGCCCGCCGGCAGGCAGGTCCAAATCGGCCAGTGCGGCGAGCAACAGCCCGAGGCCACGGTAGGTGACCTCCACCCCCTTAGGCCGCCCCGAGGTGCCAGAGGTATAGACCACGTACGCGATCTCCCCGAACCCCGGAGCAGGCCAGTCACCTTCCCCCGCTTCGGGATCGACCCTCGGCAGCTCACCGGAACCGGGAAACGGCTTGTGCGCCAACACCACTTCCACCCCCGCGTCGGCGAGGACGAAGGCGAGCCGCTCGGCCGGATGCCGCTCGTCGAGCAGCACCGCGGTCGCGCCGAGCCGCCACACCGCCAGCAATCCGGCGGCGGCGAGCCGGGACCGTCCCGTGGCGACCCCCACCACCGAACCCACGCCGACCCCCGCCGCGACCAGCTCGGCCGCGATCGCCGCGGCCCGGCGGGCCAGCCCCGAGAAGCCGAGCACACCGTCCGGCGCGGAAAAGGCGGTTCCTACCGGGCTTTGCGCGGCCCAGCGGTCCACAGTGGCGTACAGGTACGCCAGCCGGTCGACACAATTCGCGGGAGCAGTGACGGACATCCGGGATTCCCATTCGTGAGGGAGGAACAGGGCGAAACCGGCATCGCCGGCCCGGAAACCCGACCCGCACCAGCACCGGCGTCGGTCGCGCACAGGTTAGTGAGCACCCACCCCGGCGACAACCAGACTTGATCGAACTTTGCCTCCCCCGGCCGTCTTCCGGGCGTTTCCGGGCCGGATCACTTGGCGGGGAAAGGGAAATACGCTATGGCCGAGTTCCCGAAGGGAACCTGCACAGTGGACCCCTCCCGTCCGCCCGAACCGTGCCCCATGCGGCACCCTTACCGAAGCCGCATACGACTCACTCTCCGTACAGTTCCGGAATGGACACTGCTCCGGAATGGACACTGCGTGGCACGCCGAGACCCGGACCTCTCACGACACGGTTGCCACCACCTACGCGGCGCAATCGACGCCGACCGGTACCTGCGCACCGCGCTGACCCCGTTCGCCGACGAGGCGCACCCCGCGGGCGGCGGCCCGGTCGCGGACATCGGCTGCGGCCCCCGACCACCTCGCCACCACCGCGAACAACCACCCCCGGCCAGCTCGACCGACAACAACAAGCCTTACCGGCAACTCCGACCAACCACCACCGCAGGACCACCCGTCCCACCACCCATATCGGCAACCACCCCCGCCGATCTCACCAAACCCCAACCATCCCCGCCGAACCCACACCCCGCATCAGCAACCGGCTCCACCCCAACCCCAGGGCGTCGGCAAAGCCGGTGTGAGGGTCCCTGCGCCGACCGCGGAGGTCCGTGAAGGTCTGTGAAGGGGCCCTTCACGGACTCTGAGTCTGTGAAGGGCCCCTTCACAGACCCGAGACAGGTCCGACGCACACCACGAGGTGGTCGCGCATCTCGAACACCTCCACATCGCCCGCTACCGGGCGTGATCGACGAAGAGGGCAAGCGCCGCCGATGATGCGCGGCAGCCACGGCTCACTCTGCTGATCACGAGCCCTCCACCAACTTTGCCGGGACCCCATCCCCACTCAGCACACCCGCCCTCACCTCGAAACCTCTCCGCCCCTACCGGCCGCCCCGCCGATCCCCCAGCCGTTCCGCGCGACGCCGCTGGAATTCCTCCACCGTCATACCCGGGTCGTCATCCTCCGCACGGGCCGGCGCCGGAAAGCCGGAGAGCTGTTCAATCAGCAGGGTCACGTCCTCGCCGAGCTGGAGTGCGACCTTGTTGTAGCTGTCCTGGGTGGCCTCCGTCATCGCGACGCGGGTGACCTCCAGGATCAGCGTCGCCAGCCGGGCCGGGTCGGTCGTGGTGACCGAGGGGGCCAGCCAAAGCCGGTGCAGGGCGCCCAATGCATCGACGGTCACTTCCACGGTGCCGTCGAGTGCGTGCGCCGAACCGCGGGCCGCGGCCATCAGCTCGGTGACCTTTCCGAGTGCCTCTTCCCGGGCACGCGCCTGGTCGATGAGGGCACGAGTGCTGATCACGACAGCTCCGCACGGCCGTAGTAGTCGTCCGGATCGTCGTAGTCCGGATCGTCGGGGCGCAGCGGCCGGTAGCCGAGTTCGGCGAGCTGGTCCGGCGCCAGGACCGGCTCCAGCACCTGGTGCATCCGGTCACCGGCCCGGCGGGTGGCCCGCCGGGACAGCTCCATGATCTGCGCGGCGAGCGCATCGGATCCGGACCGCAGCGCGCCGCGGGACAGGGTGAGCCCGGTCAGCAGCCCGCCCGGCGCGACCTCCACGGTCACCCCCGCCGATTCCGCCTTGCCCACCACCGGCCCGGTCCGCGCGAACCGGGCCGCGGCCTCCTGCCCGGTGCGCTCCGCCTGTTCCGCGACCCGCGCCGCGGCGAGGTCCACGTCGAATTCCGCCATCTCTCACCCCGTCGGCCGGTAGAACCCGATGAACTGCTGCCCGCTGTTGGTCGTGCGGATCTTGCTCACCTGCACCGGATCCCCGGCTTCGACCATCTGCCCGTCGCCGATCACCATCGCCACATGTCCGGACCACACCACGAGATCGCCGGGCACGAGCTGGTCGATCGAAGGCACCTCGGCGCCCACCGTCTGCTGGCGGGCAGTGCGCGGCAGCTGCAGGCCCGCGTCCTGATACGAGGTCATGGTCAGCCCGCTGCAGTCCAGACCCTGACCGCGCGAGGTGCCACCCCACACGTACGGCACACCCAGCTGTGACAACGCGGCGCGCACCGCTTTGGCCGCGGTCTCGTTGGGCGCTGTCACCGTTGTGCCGTTCGGCAGGTTGATCGCCACGCCGCTGCCAGGCTGCGGTGGGATCGCGACCGGCAGCCGCGGTTTGCCCGCGAACCCACCACCACCGTCTCCACCACCACCGCCGCCACCGGCGTGCGCGCCGTTGCTGTTGAACGCATGCGGCACGGTGGGTGCCGCACTGCTGGTGGTGGTCGCGTCGGAACCGCCGAGCCGCCCGCCGAGTTCGGTGAGCCTGCCGAGGGTCTGCTCGCTGAACGTGGCCGCCTGCCCGGTCAGCTGCCCGATCTTCGCCTGCAGCCGCATCAGGACCTGCCGGGCCGCGGCACCCCGGCTCTCCGGCGGCTGAATCCCGTTGACCGCCTGCAATGCCTTCATCGACGCGGCGATCTCCCGCACGATCTGATCGCGCACCTGATCGTTGCGGATCTCCCCGACGTGCAGTGCCTCGGCCGCCTCGGCGACCGCGCTTTCGATCTCCGCGCTCTCCTCAAGCAGGTCCCGGACGTGCTTCTCCAGCTCCTGCGAGCTGGTCACGGCCCGCTCGGAGGTACCGCCGGAACTGGCGTTCGCCAGGTTCACCCGCTGCGTCGCGGCGTGATCGCCGGTCTGGCGCACTGAAGTCTGCAGCGCGACGTGCCCGTCGCGCGCGCCGTCGATGGCCGGGGAATCGTGCTTCAGCTTGGCCGCGAACTGGTTGGCGGTATCCAGGCCACCGCGGACGAGGTGGTCGACAGGAGTGCTCACCCGAGCCTGCGCACGATGTCGCTGTGTTCTTGCTCGACCGCGGCGAAGTTGCCCTGCGTGGCACGGGCTGCCTCGCCGACCTGACGCCAGCTTCCGCCGAGTGCGTGCAACCGCTGCTGCAGTAAGCGCATCCGCTCGCCGTACGCACCGGCGAAACCGGATTCGTCCCCCATGGCGGAGAACCCGTCCCCGCCGAGTGTCACGTGCGGGCCGACATGCCGTTCCGCGGCCTGCCGCACTTCGTCACCGAGTGGATCGACCTGCCGCGCGTACTTCTCGTACGCGCCTTCGTCGACATGAAAACCGGACAAAACCCGTCCCTCCCCTGAGCCGTACGGCCAGGGTAACGGACGGGTCGTGCCCGGACAGGCGAAATGACCGGATCGAGGTCAGCCCGCGGTCCCGCCCAGCACCTTGCTGAGCCAGTCCGGCGTGGTCGGGATGGCCTTGCCGTTCACCGCGAGCGTCGGCGTGCCGAAGCTGCGCTGGCCCTGGTAGTCCTGCTGGAGGTTCGGATCGTTCACGGCCTGCTGGTAGGCCGCCTGCAGCTGCTGGTCATAGGCGCCGGAGTTGATCGCCTCCGCGAACTTCGGGTCGGTGATGCCGATGTCCTGGCCGAGCTTGATCAGCTGCGCCTTGTCGTAGCCGCGGCCGCCTTCCTCCGGCTGGTTCTTGAACAGCGCGTCGTGGAACGCGGTGAACTTCTGCGCGTCGGCCGCGGCCAGTGCCGCGTTCGCCGATTCCAGCGAGTACCCCGGCGGGTCGGAACGGTTGTTGAGCAAGATCATCATGTGGTAGCGCACGGTCAGCTTGCCGTCGTTGATCGCCTGTTCCACCTGCGACCCGTAGGTCTGCTGGAACTGGCCGCAGATCGGGCACAGGAAGTCCGCGTACAGGTCGACGGTCTTCGGCGCGCCCGGCTTGCCGACCGAGATCACCGCCCCGTCGCGCTTCTCCACCACGCCGGCCCCGAGCGTCGGGGTGGCGCCGGGCTTGATCGCGGTGTCCTGCGTCGAGTTCTTGCTCGAATTGATCCACAGCACCCCGCCGATCACGAGCGCGGCGATCACCACGACCGCGACCACGACCGCGATGACCCTCTTCCGGTCCCCGCCGGCCTGCCCCCGAGCCTGGGCGACCGACCTCGCGGCCGCCGCCTGCTGCCGGCTCTTCCGCGCGTTGCGCGCAGCTCCACCCACTGTTCCTAGTTCCCTTCCGCGATGTTCGTGGAGTAGTCGTCCGGGGCGCTGGCGGAGTTCCCGCCCGCGTCGCCGTTCCCGCCACGGCCCCAGCCGAGCCAGCCGTCGAGGGAAAGCCACGTGCGCGGCCGCACCAGCAGCCACACCGCGAGCACGGCGAATCCGACGTCCCGCAGGATCTCCTGCGGGTACGCGGTCTGCCCCGTGGCCACCTGCCCGCCGCCGCCGAAGCAGCCGCAGTCGATGCTCAAGCCGCGGGCCCAGGACTGCGCGATGCCCGCGATGAGCACCGCCAGCAGCACCAGCGTGGCCCCCGCGACCCAGCGCGTGGCCAGCCCGACCAGCAGCAGCAGCCCGAGCACCAGCTCCAGCAGCGGCAGCGCGGTCGCGACCGGGCGCACCAGCACGTGCGGCAGCACATCGTAGGCCTGCACCGCGAGGTAGGTCTGCCCCGGATCGGCGATCTTCAGACCCCCGGACACAAGCCACACGGCCGCCAGCCCGAGCCGGGCCAGCGTGCCGATCGTGTCGAGCACGGGTTGGGGCAGTCGTCGCACGCGCATAGGCTAGCCGCCTGACCTGAGAACTCTGTGAGCAGCGGACAGCACGATCGGAGGGGATGATGCGGGCTCGCCGGCTGCTGGCCGTGCTCTTTCTGCTGGTCGGCTGCGTTTCCTGCGGGGTGGGCACGGCATCGCCGGACGATCCGCTGACCACCCGGGCGCGTGAGGCGGGGCACCTGACGATCGGCATCCGGTTCGACGCGCCGGGGCTGTCGCAGCGCACCATCGACGGCCGGTTCACCGGTTTCGACGTGGACGTGGCCACCTACGTCGCCAGCGAACTCGGCGTGCCGCCGGATCGGATCGCCTGGCGCGAGACCACCCCGGCCACCCGGGAATCGGATCTGGCCTCGGGCGTGGTGGACCTGGTCGTGGCGACCTACTCGATCACCGACAAGCGCAAGCAGCAGGTGAGCTTCGCCGGGCCGTACTTCGTCACCGGGCAGGATCTGCTGGTGCGCTTGACCTCCACCGACATCGTCGGGCCGGAGAGCCTCAACGGCCGGAAGCTGTGCTCGGTCAGCGGATCGACGCCCGCGGAGGCGGTCCGCGACGAATTCGCGCAGCAGGTGCGGCTGGTCGAGTACCCGCGTTATCCGGACTGCGTCACGGCGTTGCTGGCCGGGCAGGTGGACGCGGTCACCACGGATGCGGCGATCCTGGCCGGCTACGCCGCGCAGAACCCCGAGCTGCTGCGGGTGGTCGGGCGCACGTTCTCCGCCGAGCGCTACGGTATCGGCCTGCGCCGGGGCGATCTGGACGGACGGCAGGCGGTGGACGAAGCGATCAGGCAGATGATCTCCGACGGCGATTGGCAGCGTTCGCTGCAGGCCAACCTCGGCTCGTCGAACTACCCGCTGCCGCAGCCTCCGGAGATCACCGAGAAGTGACCAACCTCGAACGGCTCCCGGACCTGCCCGTCCGCGCCGTGCTCCCGGACGTGCTGAGCGCGCTGGACGGCCATGGCACCGCGGTGCTCGTCGCGCCGCCGGGCACCGGCAAGACCACGCTCGTTCCGCTGGCGCTGGATCGCGGCGAAGGCCGGGTGGTCGTTGCCGAGCCACGCAGGCTCGCCGCTCGTGCCGCGGCGTCCCGGATGGCCGCGCTCCTGGGCGAACCGGTGGGCGAGACGGTGGGGTACGCGGTGCGTGGAGACCGGAAGGTGTCCGCGCGAACCCGGATCGAAGTCGTCACCTCCGGCCTGCTCGTCCGCCGCGTGCAGCACGATCCGGAGCTGCCCGGAGTGTCCACCGTGCTGCTCGACGAATGTCACGAGCGACATCTCGACGCCGATCTGCTGCTCGCTCTGCTCCTCGACGTCCGCGCCGGGCTGCGGGACGATCTGCGGCTGCTGGCCACCTCGGCGACTGTCGCGGCCGGACGGCTGGCCGAGCTGCTCGGCGACGCGCCGGTGGTGACCGCGCAGGCTCGCACGTATCCGGTCTCAGTCGGTTACCGGCCACCCGCCCGGGGCCAGCGCATTGAGGCGGCGGTCGCCGCCACCGTCCGGAATGCACTGTCCGAAGGGGACGGTGATGTCCTGGCTTTCCTGCCTGGCACCGGGGAAATCTCCCGCACAGCAGCACAGCTGGGCGGGCTAGACGCCGACGTGCTGCCTCTTCACGGCAGGCTTTCCGTGGCACGACAAGACGAAGCGCTCCGGCCTCGCGATCGGCGACGGGTAGTGCTGGCGACCGCCGTGGCGGAGTCCAGCCTCACCGTGCCCGGCGTACGCGCGGTCGTCGACTCCGGGCTTTCGCGGGTACCGCGAGTCGACCATCGCCGTGGTCTCGCCGGGCTGGCCACCGTGCGCGTCTCGGCCGCGGTGGCCGAGCAGCGGGCGGGACGAGCCGGCCGCGAGGCACCGGGGCGGGCCTACCGGTGCTGGCCGGAACACGAGCAGGCGACGCTGCCCGCCTACCCGGAGCCGGAGATCCGCACGGCCGAACTCGCCCGCTTCGCTCTGGAGTTGGCGTGCTGGTCCACTCCGGACGGTCGCGGGCTGACTTGGTGGGATCCGCCCGGCGAAGGCGCGCTCGCCGCGGCGCGCAGCCTGCTCGTCACCCTCGGCGCGACGACCCCGGACGGCGCGATCACGCCGCGCGGTCAACGGATGGCGGACCTCGGCCTGCACCCCCGGCTGGCCCGCGCGTTGCTGGACGGCGCAGCAGCGGCCGGCACACGCACGGCCGCCGAAGTGGTCGCCCTGCTCGACGCCGGAGCAACGCTCACCGACGTCGAGGCCGAGCTACGCCGGCTGCGCTCTGCGCACGACGACGCGGCCCGCCGGTGGCAGCGGGAAGCCCGTCGGCTGGCCGGAATGGTCGACGGTCCTGGTGGTGCCGCCGCGGATCCCGCGCTGGTGGTCGCGCTCGCGCATCCGGAACGGCTGGCGCGCAAGCGTTCCGGCTCGGCACCGGTGTACCTGATGGCGAGCGGCACTGCTGCCGAGCTACCCGCCGGAAGCGGGCTGGGCGACGCGGAATGGCTCGCCGTCGCCGAGGCCACCCGTGCTCCCGGACGAGCGCAGGGCACGATCCGGCTCGCCGCGACGGCGGACGAGCCACTCGCCGTCCGTGCCGCACCGGCGTTGTTGTCCGAAGTGGACGAAGTGCACTGGGACGGCGACGTGGTGGCGCGGAGGATCCGCCGGCTGGGTTCGATCGTCCTCTCGGAACGTCCACTCCGGAATCCTGACCCGGCGCTGCGCCAGGCCGCCGTGCTCGCCGGGCTTCGCGCCGAGGGGCTGGGCCTGCTGCACTGGAGCCAGGACGCCACCCGGCTCCAGGAGCGGATGGCGTTCCTGCACCGGGTGCTCGGCCCGCCGTGGCCGCCGGTGGACGACGACACACTGCTATCCGAAGTGGACAAATGGCTGGACCTGTCCGGAGTACGCCGGCGCGCCGATCTGGCCGGGACCGACGCCGGCGGGGCGCTGCGTGGACTGCTGCCCTGGCCGGAAGCGGCCCGGCTGGACGAACTCGCCCCGGACCGGCTGGCCGTGCCGTCCGGCTCGCACTACCGCGTGGACTACCGCGGTGACCAGCCGGTGCTCGCGGTCAAGCTGCAGGAGACCTTCGGCTGGACGCAAACCCCGGCGCTGGCCGACGGCCGGGTACCGGTGCTGCTGCATCTGCTGTCCCCGGCAGGCCGCCCGGCCGCGGTGACCGCCGATCTGGCGTCCTTCTGGCGCACCGGCTACGCCGCGGTCCGCGCCGATCTCCGTGGCCGCTACCCGAAGCACCCGTGGCCAGAGGACCCGGCCACTGCCACGCCGACTCGGCACATCAGCCGCAGGTCCCGCTGACTCTGGTCGAAAGTCGGGGGAATCCACGGCCGATCAGCCGATGTCCGCGGAGCCATCGGTGGCGCAGACTCGGGCTATGATCACGTTTCGCGGATTGACGAAGCGCTACGGTGCGAAGACCGTGGTGAACGGCCTCACCTCGGTCGTCGCGCCCGGCGTGGTGACCGGATTCCTGGGGCCGAACGGCGCGGGCAAGTCCACCACCATGCGGATGACCGTAGGGCTCGACCGTCCCTGCTCCGGTGACGTGCTGATCCAGCGCGAACCGTACGAGCAGCTGCGCTATCCGCTGCGGGAGGTCGGTGCGCTGCTGGACGCGAAGGCAGTGCACCCGGGCCGGAGCGCGGGCAGGCATCTGCTCGCGATGGCGCGCAGCAACGGCATTCCGGCACGGCGCGTCGAGGAAGTGCTGGCCACCGTCGGGTTGAGCGACGTGGCAGGCAAGCGCACCGGGACGTTCTCCCTCGGGATGAGCCAGCGTCTCGGCATCGCGGGGGCGCTGCTCGGTGATCCCGCGGTGCTGATGTTCGACGAGCCGGTGAACGGTCTCGATCCCGACGGCGTCCGCTGGGTCCGTCAGCTGATGCGTTCCCTCGCCGAAGAGGGCCGCACGGTGTTCGTGTCAAGCCACCTGATGAGCGAGATGCAGCTGACCGCCGGCCACCTCCTCGTGATCGGCAAAGGCAAGCTGCTCGCCGACGCACCGATGGACGAGTTCATCGCCGGAAATTCGCGTAGCGGCGTGTCCGTACGAGTGCCCTCGCCCGGCGAACGCACGACGCTCGCCGAGAAACTGCGTGCAACGGGTGCGTCCGTGAGCCCGGGCGAAGACGACGAACTGCTGGTCGACGACTCCACAGTGGACAAGGTAGGCGACCTCGCGCACGAACTCGGCGTACGGCTGCACGGTCTCAGCAAACGAACCGCCTCGCTGGAACAGGCGTACATGGAACTGACCGCGTCGTCGGTGGAATACGGAGTGTCGGCATGACAAAGCTCGCGATCGCCTCGGAGTGGACGAAGTTCTGGTCTGTCCGCGCCACTTGGTGGTGTCTGGGTAGCGGGGCGCTGATGATGACGCTCTACGCGGTCGTTTCCGGGCTCTCGCAGCAACCCGATGGAGATCGGCCACAGGCGGCGCACGGCATCGCCCTGACCGGCGCGGTATATCTCGTCGAGTTCTTCGTGATCGCGGCGGCGACGTTGTTCGTGACGAGCGAGTACGCCAGTGGCTCCATCCGGTCGACCCTGCAGTGGGTTCCGGTGCGCTCGCGGGTGATCGTGGCGAAGGCAGCCGTGCTGGTGCCCGTACTCTTCGCCTTCGGAGTGCTGGTTTCCGCTCTCGGGACAGGCGTTGCGACCCTGGCGATGAGCAACGGAGGACTACCGTCGACGTTCGGCCAGGCCACGTCGACCGCGCTGGGCATGGGCGCCTACTTCGCGCTGCTCGGCTTGCTGTGCCAGGGAATCGCGTTCATGCTACGCAGCGCCGCAGGCACTCTGGTGATGACAATCGTGCTGCTGCTGCCGTTGCCGCTGGTGCTCTCTCAGTCGGTGTCCCGCGAAGCGAGCGACTACTTTCCTGCCTTCGCGGGAATCTACTCGATGGTGCCGTCGGGGGAAAACGAGCCGCTGTTCGGCGGCGTTCCCCCGTACAGCCCCTTGATCGGCGTGCTGGTGTGTCTCGCGTGGGCCGCGGCGGGACTGTTCGGCGGCACGATGCTGTTGAAACGGCGGGACGCCTAGGCTCAGGCGTCGGCGAGCCCCAGCCCGGCGAGCACGGCGCG
This sequence comes from Amycolatopsis sulphurea, assembly GCF_002564045.1. Lineage (NCBI taxonomy): Bacteria > Bacillati > Actinomycetota > Actinomycetes > Pseudonocardiales > Pseudonocardiaceae > Amycolatopsis > Amycolatopsis sulphurea. The sequence goes on from NZ_PDJK01000002.1 coordinate 1,008,965, forward strand.
GGCGCCCTCGATCAGCTCGTCCTTCGCGGGCGGCCGGCGAGAGCCCGTGCCGGCCAGGGCGTCGAAGATCGACCCGTCGAGCCAGCCGATGAGCACGCGAGTGTGCGCTTCCGGCGCCGGCGACCCGGCGATGGCCAGGACTTCCGCGCATCGGCGGCGCAGCAACCGGCCCCCGGCGTCATAGCTGACGCGCAGCTCGGGACGACGGGTGGCTTCGAGCGCGAACTGGTAGCGCGCCAGCATTCTCGTGCGGCCTTCGGTGATCGAGGCGTACACCACCGCACCGAGGAATTCCGCGAGACTGCCGGGCGGCGGCGTGACCTCGACCTGGTCCAGCGCGATCATCCGTTCGGCGGCCAGGTCCAGCAGAGCGGAGCGGGTGCGCGCGTAGTACGACGTGGACCCCGGGGGCAGCCCGGCCGCCCGGTCCACCGCGCGATGCGTGAGCCCCCGCATGCCGTCGGCGGCGATCACCTCGATGGCTGCGTCCCCGATCTTCGCTTTCCGATCCACTTCACCACTCTACAGGTGTAGAGTCCTCTACAGGCGTAGAGGAGGGGTCATGGACGAGAAGCACGCCGTGGTGGTCGGCGGGGGTGTCGGCGGGCTGGCCGCGGCAGTGGGGCTCTACCGCGCGGGCTGGCGCGTCACCGTACTCGAACGAGCGGCGGAGTTCACCGCCATCGGCGCCGGGATCTCGTTGTGGCCCAACGCCCAGCGTGCGCTCGCCACGCTGGGCGTCGACCCGGTTCTCTCCCGGCTGCGCGGCGGCGCCCTGCTCGGCCGGGATGGCCGCCGCCTGGTCCGCTGGAACCTGGACGCGATGCTCGGCGACGAGGTTCTCCCGCTCGGCGGGATCCACCGCGCGAGCCTGATCGAGGCCTTGCGCTCGGCATTGCCCGGCGAATGCCTGCGCACCGGCGTCGAAGTGACCGGGGCCGAGCCGGACGGCCTCGTCCACCACGGCCGGGATTCGACGCGCGCGGACCTGGTGGTGGCCGCGGACGGCATCACCAGCCCGATCCGCCAGTCGCTTTACCCGGCGGCGCGCGTGGCCTACAGCGGCGGCGGCGCGTTTCGCGGGGTCGCGAAACTGTCCACGCGGATGACCACGAGCTGGGCACCCGGTGCGGAGGCCGGCGTGCTCCCGTTACCGGACGACCAGGCGTACTGGTGGATTTCCGAAGCCCGCCCGGCAGGCATCCGGCACGAGGACAACCGGGCTTACCTCGCCGAGCGGTACGCCGGGTGGCACGCGCCGTTGCCGGAGCTGATCGCCACCACCCCGGAGATCCTGCTGCACGACACCCACCACCTGGCCACTCCGTTACCCGGTTACGTCCACGGCCGGATCGCGCTGCTCGGCGACGCCGCGCACGCCATGCCGCCGTTCCTCGGACAGGGCGGCTGCCAGGCACTGGAGGACGCCGTGTCCCTGGCCGCCGCCTGTGCCGATTCGTCCACAGTGGAGGGAGCACTTCGGCGCTACGACGCGGAACGGCGTCCGCGCAGCCAGTTCGTGGCGAAGGCTTCGATTCGTACCGGGGCCGGTGGTCCGTTGCTGCGCAATCCTGCCGCGTTCGCCGTACGATCGGCGCTGACCCGGATCGTGCCGCCATCACTCGTCGGACGAATCAACTCACCCATCACCACCTGGCACCCACCCACGTTCACCCCAGTCCGATGACCATCACACCAAACCTGCCTCATACGCAGTGATCGCCGCCTGGACACGATTACGGGCGTCCAAGCAGCGGCCCGTTGCAGCGCAACCCGGTCGCGTTCCCCCCACGGCCGACATTGACCCGGATCGTGCCGCCATCACTCGCCGGACGAATCAACTCACCCATCACCACCTGGCACCCACCCACGTTCACCCCAGTCCGATGACCATCACACCAAACCTGCCTCATACGCAATGATCGCCGCCTGGACACGATTACGGGCGTCCAGGCGAGTGAGGATCGTGCTCACGTGCGCCTTCACGGTGCCTTCCACCACGAACATCCGACCGGCGACGTCCGCATTGGACAGTCCACCGGCCAGCAGGGTGAGAACCTCGCGTTCGCGGGGCGTCAACGCGGCCACCCGCTCCCGCGCGGCCGACGCCCGGCCGAGCCGATCGCCGGAGAGCTGCGTGAGCAGGCGGTGCGCCACCTTCGGCGACAGGAACGCCGCTCCGTCGGCGACCGCGTGCACGCCCGCGAGCAGCTCCCGCGGATCGCCCGACTTGAGCAGGAACCCGCTCGCGCCGAGGCCGAGCGCCCGCTCGATGTAAGCGTCCTCGCCGAACGTGGTCAGCATGAGCACGCCGGTGCCGGGCAGTACCCGCCGGATCTCCTCGGCCGCGGCGAGCCCGTCCAGCACCGGCATCCGGATGTCCAGCAGCGCCACGTCCGGCCGGGTCGCACGGGCCTGCTCCACCGCCGCGCGCCCGTCCTCGGCCTGGGCAACCACCTCGATGTCCTGGTCGGCGGAGAGGATGGCCGCGACCCCGGCCCGGATCATCGCCTCGTCGTCGGCCAGCAGTACCCGGATCACGGTTCGTCCTCACTGTAGAAGTCCTTGGTCACCAGCCGGCCGTCGGCGAAACACAGCCGGTAGGCCGACCTGTTCAGGTCGAGCCAGGTCCGGTCGGTGCCGTAGTACTCGCAGGTCGCTCCCGGCGGTCGCGGTGGTTCGTTGGCCGCGGGGAGCGAGGTGCGCTGCCGCGAAGGCAGCGATACGGCCAGCTTCTCACGTGGCTCCCCTGGTTCGAGCCGGGCGTACACCGAGCTGGTCAGGTTGGATTCGTGCCACTGAACCAGGAACACCACACCGGTCACGCCGAGGACGAGGCCGAGCAACGCCGACGGGACCAGGATCGCCTGCACCAGGCTGCGCCGCACATCGCGCCGGACCAGCTCACGCTGTCGCGCGGCCTGCCCGATCACCTCGTCGTCGCCGGGCTCGGGCGCGGGCCCGGCGGCGTGCGGCAGCCGTGCCTTGACTTCGAAGCCACCGTCCACCTGTTCGGCACACAACGTCCCGCCGATCAGCCGCACCCGCTCCTGAAGGCCGATCAACCCGCGCTGGCCCGAACTCCCGGGCAACGGCCCGGCAGGCGGCGCTGCGTTGCGTACCACCACTTCCGTGGTCTCCGCGGAACTGGTGACGGTCACCGTCACCGCGGCGCCCGGAGCGTGCTTCGCCGCGTTCGTGAGGCCTTCCTGTACCACGCGGTAGGCCGCACGCGCGACCATCTGTGGTGCGCCATCGAGATCGGCCGGCTGTGCTTCGATCTCGATTCCGGACGAGCGCGCCCGGTCGATCAGCTCGCCGAGGTCTCCTTGCACCGGTTCGACCGGCGCGGCGTCCTCACGGAGCACGCCGATGATCTCGCGCAGCCGCTCGGTCGCCTGTGCGGCACCGGCCCGCAGCTGGCCGGCAGCCACGCTCTGCTGCTTGTCGAGCCCGGCCGCCACCTCCAGCGCCGCGGCCCGCACCGCGATGAGGCTCAGCTCGTGGTCGAGGGATGTGCATGTCACTGGCGATCCGGGCGCGCTCCCGCATCCGCGTCTCCCGCGCCACGAGACGGTAGCGGCTCTCCAGCTCCTCGGCCCGCCGCCAGCCCTCCTGCGTCAGCTCCTGCCGCAGCCGCATGTGCCGCCCCACCAGGAACGGGGCGATACCGGCGAACGCGAGTATGCCGAGCGCGGTGCCCAAGGCGTCGAAACCGTCCGGCAGCAAGGCCGCGGCGACCAGCCCGGCCACCACGATCGCGGCGCAGATCGCGACCGCCGCGCGGGCCCTCGGCATCCGCAGCCCGGCCAGGTAGCACAGCGCGACCAGCAGGAAGAACTCCCACATGGCGACCTTCGAGTGCCAGGCGAACGAGACGACCAGCGACGTTGCCAAGGTCACCGCCAGCGACACGGCAGGCCAGCGTCGGGCGGTCATCACCGCCGCGGTCACCGAGACCAGGCCGTAGATCAGCTCCTGGTAGGTCGCCCAGAAGGTGGCATCGTCGACCGCGATCAAGCAGAGCAACGCCCACAGCACGACGTGGAGCGTCACGCGCCGCCATCGCCGGGCCACCTCCTCCACCCCGCTGACGCTACAAGGGCCGCGCACCTGGCGGCCACTGCCGAAAGTCAAGGTCCACCGTTGCGGCATGATGGGTCACCATGGCTGAGCGCACCCTGGCCGATCAGCTCGGCGGTCCCCTGCCCGAGGGCATCGAAGCCCTGCCCGAAGAGCATCGGCAGGACCTCGCCGCCGCCCTGCGGGATGCCCGGCACCAGCAGGCGAACGCGCTCGCCCACGCCGGTGAGGAGGCCCTGAAGTACGTACCGGCCCTGCTGCGCGGCGCGGTGCGGAAGGCGGTCGGCCTGTGAACCCGGAGATCCTCAAACTCGCCAGGGCGCTCGACGTCGAGCCTGCCAGGCTGGCCTACCTCGCCGAAGTCGACCAGTCCGATGTACGCCGGTTCCGCGAGCAGGTGACCACGACGCTGTTCGACGCGAACCGCGTGGCGCTGGAACGCATGGCCCTGGCGAGCAGACTGCTGCCCGCGCCGGTGCTCGCGAGGATCGCGGAGAAGGTGTTCGGGCCGCTGTTGTGCGCGCGAATCGCCGGGCTGGTCGACGTTTCCCGCGGCATCGACGTGGCGAAACGACTGTCGCCGAGGTTTCTCGCCTCGGTCGCCGCGGAACTCGATCCACGGCGGGCGACGGCGATCATCACCCGGATCCCGCTGCCGACCGTGCTGGCGGTGGCACGGGAACTGGCCGCCCGCGAGGATTGGATCACGCTGGGCCGGTTCGTCGGGCACCTGCCGGACGACACCGTGCGGCGCAGTATCGGACTGCTCGACAGCGCGGGCCTGCTCCACACCGCGTACGTGCTGGATGACAAGACCCGCGTCGACCACGTGCTCAGCCTGCTGCCCGGAGATCAGCTGCCGAAGCTGGTCCGCGCCGCGGCCATCGACGAATCGTTGTGGGAGCCAGCGGTGGATCTGCTGGCACATCTGAAAGAAGCCCGCCGAGCCGCGGTACGTCCGCTGCTCGACGAGCTTCCCGAGGAACTCCGTCGCCGTGTTCAGGCGACGATCGAATAGATCCCGTAGATCACGACGGCCGCGCAGCACACGATCGAACCGGTGAACTGCGCGACGCCGGTGCCGCCCTGCGCGCGGGCGTTCTCGCGCTCCGAGACCCGCGGATGCCGTAGGCGAACAGCACGGTGAGGACCACGGCGACGGCCGGCGCGACCACGAAGACGGGTCCCGGTTGATGTCCACGTCCGCTCCTTCAGACCGCGACCCGGGCGGCCTCGGTGGCCTCCGGCTCGTCGTTGATGTTCCCGGCGTTCACTGGGTTCCGGCGACACCAGCCAGATCCCGGCCGCGAGCAGCACCCCGGCCGCACCGACCAGGGTCGGGCCCCAGCTGGCCCGGGTGGACACCCCGGCCGCGATCGCCCCGACGATGGCGGCGGCGGGCAGCGTGAGCACCCAGGCGATGACCATCTTGCCCGCGACTCCCCAGCGCACCTCGGCGAGTTTGCGGCCGAGCCTGGAGCCGATGATGCCGCCGGAGGTGACGTGCGTGATGGACAGCGCGAAGCCCAGGTGCGAGGAGGGGCCAGGATCACCGCGGCCGAGCTGGTCTCGGCCGCGAAGCCCTGGGGCGTCTGGATCTCGGTGAGCTTCTTGCCCATGGTCTGGATGATCCGCCGGCCGCCGAGGTAGCTGCCGAGCGCGATCGCCGGCCCGCAGGCGACAATGAGGCTTTCCGGGTAAGCATCTGTGACGCTGGGTGACGGCCTGGGTGTGGTCGTTGCTGGCGGTGGTGACACGCCGAAGTTGTTGTGGTGCAACGTAAAGACGCGGAACATCGGTATGAATTTGGTCCTACCACAGATCAACTTCATAGAGGTTCCGCGCCTGATGAGTGTGTCATACACCGCGACCTTGCCGGTACGCGACCAGACCGTGCTGTACCTGTCGAGCCTGTTGCACGCCGAACGGGTGCGGCGCGGTACCCGCAAAGATCGCCGGGTTCTGACGACGTTCAAGCAGGCGGTCTTGGTGCTGCGCTGGTTTCTCGACGGCACTCGCGTCAAGCAGCTCGCCGTCGACAACGCGATCGGCAAGTCCACCGTGTACACCTATCTCGAGGAGGGGTTCACGGTGCTCGCCGCCCAGGCACCCGCGCTCGAGTCAGCGTTACTGGCGGCGAAAATGGCCGGGCACAGCCACATTTCCATCGACGGCACCCTGATCGAGACCGACCGGGCGGGTCCGCACCCCCGGACCCACCGACGGGGTGGACCTGTGGTGGTCGGGCAAACACTCCAATCATGGCGGCAACATCCAGGTCATCACCGCCCCCGACGGCTGGCCCCTGTGGACCTCCGACGTGCGGCCGGGCCGCGAGCACGACACCACCGCACTGCGCGAACACCCCGAGATCCTGCCCGCCCTGGCCACCTGGATCGCCGAGAACACGCCCGCCCTGGACGACCTGGGCTACGAAGGTGAAGCCGACACCATCACCGTCGCGTTCAAAAAACCGAAAGGCGGCGAACTCACCAAGGAACAGAAGACCCACAACAAAGCCCACAACGGGAAACGAGCGATCGGCGAACGCGGAAACTCCTTGCTGAAGACCACGTTCAAGGCGCTGCGCAACATCAGCCTCTGTCCATGGAAGATCGGCACCATCGTCGCAGCCGCCCTCGTCATCCTCCACATCGAGCACGACCGCACAACATGATCACCCACAGCGACCAACCGTTACCCGGAAAAGCTCAATGACCCACAGCAGCGGGTTCGACCCGGCGCGAGCGAGCCGCCGGCGATCAGCGTCAGCGTGATGACACCCATGGCCTTCTGCGCGTCGTTGGTGCCGTGCGCGAGCGAGACCAGGCTGGACGAGAGCACCTGCCCGGTCTTGAAGCCCTTGCCCACCACGTCCTGGCGGGCCTTCGCGGTGATCCGGTAGGTGAGGAAGGTGCCCACGAGCGCCACCGCACCCGCCACGATCGGCGACTCGACGGCCGGGATCAGCACCTTCTCGACGACCTTGCCGAAGTGCACCGCGTCCGCGCCGGAGGCAATCCAGCTGGCCCCGATCAGCCCGCCGAAATAGCGACCGCGGTTCTGGGCTGCAGCGCACCGGTCGCGATGGAAGTGGCCATCGCATTCGCCGTATCGTGAAACCCGTCGGTGAAGTCGAAAGCCAGCACCGCGACGATCACCACCAGGACGATCGGCCTGTGAAACCCTCGAGGGCCGAATGAGTGAACAAGTATCCACATTCCGCGCTTGAATAGGGCTAATTGGACAAAACGAACAACGAATAGACGCCGAGGGCTACGGCCTGAATGCACCTGCCCGCTGAAGATCCGACGCACCGCCGGGGAATCGAGGGGCGGGCCGGGCGAGAACGGCGCCCGTGCCGGAGTCAGCGCATTCGCTCCCCCTTCCGCCATACCGCGTGGGTCAACGGAACCCCCGGCCGATACGCGAGATGCGTTGTGGACGGCGCATCGAGGACGTGCACATCCGCTCGCGCACCCGGCCGGAGGTAGCCGACGTCGTCCCGGCGGAGCGCGCGGGCGCCGCCGGCCGTCGCCGCCCACACCGCCTCGTCCACCGTCATCCGCATCTGCAGCACAGCCGTGGCCACACAGAACGCCATCGACGTGGTGTACGAACTCCCGGGGTTTGCGTTGCTGGCCAACGCAACCGTCGCGCCGGCGTCGAGCAGCCGCCGCGCCGGGGCCAACGGCTGCCGAGTCGATAAATCGCACGCGGGCAGCAGCGTCGCGACCGTGCCGGAGGACGCCAACGCCGTCACGTCGGCATCGGTGAGGTAGGTGCAGTGGTCCACGCTCGCCGCGCCGTGTTCGACGGCGAGCCGCACGCCTGGTCCCTCTCCGAGCTGATTGCCGTGCACGCGGAGCCCCAGCCCACGCTTCGCGGCGGCCGTGAGCACCTGCGCCGACTGCGCCTCATCGAACGCTCCGGTCTCGCAGAACACATCCGCCCACCGCACGTGCGGTGCGACCGCGGCCAGCATCTCCCCGCATACGAGGTCCACATAGGACTCCGCATCGGCGCCCGGCGGCACGAGGTGCGCGCCGAGATAGGTGACCTCGTCGGCCACCGATCCGGCGAGCTTCGCCGACCGTTCCTCGTCGGCGACGGTCAGCCCGTAGCCGGTCTTGGTCTCCAGGCAGGTGGTGCCCTGCCGCGCCGCTTCGTCGAGATGCCTGCCGAGGTTCGCCGCCAGCTGCTCGTCCGAGGCCCTGCGAGTGGCCTCGACGGTGATCACGATCCCGCCTGCCGCATAGGGTTTCCCGGCCATCCGCGCCTCGAACTCCGCGGTGCGGTCCCCCGCGAACACGAGGTGCGTGTGGCTGTCGACCCAGCCCGGCAGCACCGCTCGCCCGCCGACGTCCACCCGCTCGTCCGCCTCCGGCGCCCGCCCGGCCGGGCCGACCCACGCGACGGCACCGCCCTCGAGCACCATCGCGGCTTCGCCGAGCCTGCCCAGCTCAGGGTCGTTCGTGGTGAGCTCGCCGATTCCGGTGATCAGGACTGCCACAATGCCTCGATTTCCCCGGCCAGCACGGTTTCCGGACGTTCGATCAGCAGGTGCACGCCGTCCCGGACGATCTCCCGGCCAGCCACCACGACCGCCCGGACATCGGCCGCCGAGGCCGCGAAGAGCACCCCGGACGCCTCGATCCCGGCAGTCCGCACGGTGTCCACGGCGACCGTGACGAGGTCCGCCCCGGCGCCGTCGGCGATGATTCCGGTCTCCGGCCAGCCGGTCGTCACGTGGTCGGTACCGGCGGCCAGCAGCTCGTCCGCGGTGAACCGGCCACGCTGCTCACTCGCCAGCCGCTCGTCGAGCTCCAGCGCGCGGGTCTCCTCGAACGCGTCGACCACCGCGTTGCTGTCGCTGCCGACCCCGAGCCGCGCGCCTGCGTCGAGCAACGCCCGCGCTGGGCCGATCCCATCGCCGAGATCCCGTTCGGTGGTCGGGCAGAAGCACGCTCCGGCCCGAGCCGTCCCGAGCCATTTCACGTCCTGCGCGGTGAGGTGCGTGGCGTGCACCGCGGTCAGCCGCTCGTCGAGCACGCCGTAGTCCCACAACAGACCGGTCGGCGTCCAGCCGTACGCCGCCTCGCATTGTTCGTTTTCCGCTCGCTGCTCGGACAGGTGAATGTGCAGGGGGCGGTTCTTCGGCACCGCCCGGTCCACCGCGGGCAGGTCGTGCTCGGGAACCGCGCGCACGGAGTGGATCGCTCCGCCGACGCGGAACAGCTCGTCCTCGGGCAGCTCCGCGACCCGCTCCGCCCACCGTTCGGCAGTGCCATCGGAGAACCGCCGCTGCACCTCGTTCGGCGGCACGCCGATTCCACCTGCCAGGTAACAAGTGTCGAGCAAGGTGAGCCGGATCCCGGCGTCCCGGGCGGCCTGCCGTAGCGCTTCCCCCATCGCGTTGAGCGAAACGTAGGGCCGACCACCCGGAGCGTGGTGCAGGTAGTGGAATTCGGCCACACTCGTATAGCCGGCCAGCACCATTTCCGCGTACACGCCCCGCGCGAGCCGGTAATACGAGTCTGGTTCGAGCCGCGCGGCGAGGGAATACATCCGCTCCCGCCAGGTCCAGAACGTTCCCCGCGCATGATGCGTCCGGCCGCGCAGCGCACGGTGGAACGCATGGGAATGCCCGTTCGCGAACCCGGGCAAAGTGAGTCCGCTGAGGACTGTTCCGGTCCGTGGCGCATCCTCGGTCACCGCAGTGATCTGGCCCTCGGCCACCTCGATCCGCACCGCCTCGGCGATCCCTCCGGGCAACCAGGCCCGCTCACACCAGTACGTGGTCATTTCGCGAGCCGCTCCAGCACCTCGGCGAGCGCCCGGGCACCGGCCGCCACGTCAGCGTCCTCCGCGAACTCGTCCGGCGCATGACTGATCCCGGTCGGATTCCGCACGTACAGCATTGCGGAGGGTACGAATCCGGCCAGTATCGCGGCGTCATGCCCGGCACCGGTGGGCAGCTCCGGCGGCGCACCGAGCCACTCCCCCAACGCCCGTCGCAACGGCTCGTCGAACACCACATCGCCGGAATAGGACTCCCGCGAGATGATCAGCTCGCATCCCTCCCCTTCTGCGGCGTCCCGTGCGGCTACCGCGATCTCCTCGACCAGCGCAGGAGTCTCGACTCCCGGTACCCGCGCATCCAGCCACAGGTCCACAGTGGAAGCGATCACGTTCGTCCCGCCCGGCGTGGGCACCAGACGACCGACCGTGGCCCGCGCGTCGTCCCAGCCCCGGGCCAGCCGACGCACCGCAAGCACGGTCTCGGCCGCTGGGAGCATCGGATCCACCCGGTCGGCCAACCGGGTGGCACCCGCGTGATTGCCTTGTCCGGAAAAGGAAAACCGCCATCGGCCGTGCGCGATCACCGTACTGCCCACCGCCACCGGTGACCCGAGGTCGATCAGCCCACGCCCCTGCTCCACGTGCAGCTCCACGAACTGCCCGATGAGCCCCAGCCGATCCGGATCGGCACCGACTCCGCCGGCGTCCAGCCCGGCCGCCGCGATCGCCTCGGCGAACGTCACCCCGTCCGGATCCCGCAAGCCTCGCGCCCAGTCCGCGTCGACAGTCCCGGTCATCAGCCGCGACCCGAGACAAGGCAGGCCGAACCGGCCCCCCTCTTCCTCGGCGAACACCACGACGGCCACCGGCTTGGCCGGCCGGAACTCCTTCGCCTGCAGCGCTTCCACCGCCTCCAGCGCGCTGACGACACCGAGCGGCCCGTCGAATGCGCCGCCGCCGGGCACCGAGTCGAGGTGGCTGCCGGTGACCACCGCCTCCGGCCCCGGCGAACCCCACCAGGCCCACAGGTTCCCGTTGCGGTCGGTCTCCACACCGAGCCCCAGCCGCTGCGCACGCTCCACGAACCAGGTGCGCAGCTCCCGTTCCGGCGCGTCGAACACGTGCCGCGAGTACCCGCCGCGCCAGGCGTCCCGCCCGACATCGGCGATCTGCCCGAGCAGCTCGGCCGCGCTCACGCCTTCTCCCGCATCGGTACGCGGACGCCGCGCTCGTCGGCGACCTCGGCGGCCCGGTCGTAGCCGGCGTCCACATGCCGGATCACGCCCATGCCCGGGTCGTTGGTGAGCACCCGCTCCAGTTTCTGCGCGGCCAGCGGGGTGCCATCGGCCACGGACACCTGCCCGGCGTGGATGGACCGGCCCATGCCGACCCCGCCGCCATGGTGGATGGACACCCAGCTTGCCCCGGACGAGGTGTTGACCAGCGCGTTGAGCAGCGGCCAGTCGGCGATCGCGTCGGATCCGTCGGCCATGCCCTCGGTCTCCCGGTACGGCGAGGCGACGCTGCCCGAATCGAGGTGGTCCCGGCCGATCACGACCGGCGCCTTCAGCTCTCCGCTGGCCACCATCTCGTTGAACCGCAGGCCGGCCAGCTGCCGTTCGCCGTAACCAAGCCAGCAGATTCGCGCGGGCAGGCCCTGGAACGCCACCCGCTTCCCGGCCAGCTTGATCCAGCGCGCGAGCGATTCGTTCTCCGGGAACAGCTCCAGCATCGCCCGGTCGGTTGCGGCGATGTCCTCCGGATCGCCGGAGAGCGCAGCCCACCGGAACGGCCCGTTGCCCTCGCAGAACAGCGGCCTGATGTAGGCGGGCACGAATCCGGGGAAGTCGAAAGCACGCTCGCAGCCGCCAAGCTTCGCCTCGCCACGCAACGAGTTGCCGTAGTCGAAGACCTCGGCACCGGCATCGAGGAACCCGAGCATCGCGCCGACATGGTCGGCCATCGATTCTCGCGCCCGGTCGGTGAACTCGTCGGGCTTCTTCGCCGCGTAGTCCGCCCAGTCGTCCACGCTGACGCCCTTGGGAAGGTAGGACAGCGGGTCGTGCGCCGAGGTCTGGTCGGTGACGATGTCCACCTCCACCCCGCGGCGCAGCAACTCGGGCAGGATCTCGGCGGCGTTGCCCACCACGGCGACCGAAAGCGCGCGACGCTCCTTCTTGGCCGCGGTGACCCGGTTGATTGCATCGTCGAGGTCGGCGGCCACCTCATCGAGGTAACGGGTCTCCACGCGCCGCCGCGCGCGGTGCGGATCGCACTCGATCACGAGCGCGACGCCATCGTTCATCGTCACGGCCAACGGCTGCGCACCACCCATGCCCCCGAGGCCCGCGGTGACCGTGAGCGTGCCACGGAGCGTGCCACCGAAACGTTTCTTGGCGACCGCGGCGAACGTCTCGTAAGTGCCCTGCAGGATGCCCTGCGTGCCGATGTAGATCCAGGATCCGGCGGTCATCTGGCCGTACATGGTCAGGCCCTGCTGCTCCAGCCTGCGGAACTCCGGCCAGTTCGCCCAGTCGCCCACCAGGTTCGAGTTCGCGATCAGCACCCGGGGCGCCCATTCGTGCGTGCGGAACACCCCGACCGGTTTGCCGGACTGCACGAGCAGCGTCTCGTCCGAGTCCAAAGTGGTCAGTTCACGGGTGATCGCGTCGAAGCTCGCCCAGTTGCGCGCGGCGCGCCCGGTGCCGCCGTAGACCACCAGATCCGCCGGCCGCTCGGCGACCTCGGGGTCCAGGTTGTTGTGGAACATCCGCAGCGCGGCCTCGGTCTGCCAGCTCTTCGCGGTGAGCGTGGTGCCGCGCGCGGCCCGGACGGTGCGTGGGGTGCTCATCAGACCTCCAGTTCGGCGGCGGTCAGGACAGCGCCCGACCGCACGAGTTCTTCGGCAGCCGCGATCTCGGGCGCCAGATGACGGTCGGGTCCCGGGCCGCCGACCCGGGTGCGCAGCAGGTCCCGGACCCGGCCGGTGACCGGCGACGGGGCCAGCGGTGCGCGCAGATCGAGCGCACGGGCGGCGGTGAGCAGTTCGACCGCGAGCACCGTGGTCAGGCCGTCGATCGCCGTGCGCAGCTTGCGCGCGGCCGACCAGCCCATCGAGACGTGGTCCTCCTGCATGGCGCTGCTCGGGATCGAATCGACCGAGGCCGGCACGGCGAGCCGCTTCAGCTCGCTGACCACCGCGGCCTGGGTGTACTGCGCGATCATGTGCCCGGAGTCGACGCCCGGATCGTGCGCGAGGAACGGCGGCAGCCCGTGCGAGCGCGCCTGGTCGAGCATCCGGTCGGTGCGCCGCTCGGCAATGCTCGCGAGGTCGGCCACCGGGATCGCGAGAAAATCGAGCACGTAGGCCACCGGCGCGCCGTGGAAGTTGCCGTTCGACTCGACCCGGCCGTCGGCCAGTACCACCGGATTGTCCACAGCGGACTGCAGCTCCCGGCCGGCAACCAGCTCGGCGTGCGCCAGGGTGTCCCGCGCCGCACCGTGCACCTGCGGCGCGCACCGCAGCGAGTACGCGTCCTGGACCCGGTTGCAGTCCGGACCGCGGTGACTCTCCACGATCTTCGATCCGTCCAGAGCCGCCCGCATCCGTGCCGCGCTGACCGCCTGCCCCGGATGTGGGCGCAAGGCCTGCAGATCGGCGGCGAACGCCCGATCGGTGCCCAGCAAGGCTTCGACGCTCATCGCCGCGGTGAGGTCCGCGACGTCCAGCAGGCAATGCAGATCAGCGGCCGCGAGCAGGAGCATGCCGAGCATCCCGTCGGTGCCGTTGGTGAGAGCGAGACCTTCCTTTTCGGCCAGCACGATCGGCGTGATCCCGGCGGCCTGGAGGGCCTCCGCGGCCGACTTGCGCGAGCCTTCGTGCACGACCTCGCCCTCGCCCATCAACGCGAGCGCGACCGCCGCCAACGGGGCGAGATCACCCGAGCAGCCCAGCGAACCGTACTCGTGCACGATCGGCGTGATGTCCGCATTCAGCAGCGCAGCAAGGGTTTTCGCAGTCTCCGGCCGCACGCCGGTGTAGCCACTGGCCAACGTCCGCAGGCGCAGCACCATCAGCGCACGCACCACCTCCGGCTCGACTGCGGGCCCAGCGCCCGCGGCATGCGAACGGATCAGGCTGCGTTGGAGCGCGGTGCGGCTCTCCACCGGGATATGACGGGTGGCGAGCGCACCGAAGCCCGTGGAAACGCCGTACGTGGGTGACGTGGCGTCGGCGAGTTTCTCGATGTACTGGCGGGTGGCGACGAGGTTCATCTGGGCGGCTTCGGTGAGCCTGACGGGCGTGTGCCCGCGGACGATGTCGACGACTTCGGCCGCGGTCATCGGCTGCGAGCCCAAGAGGACTGGTTCCGGCATGTCAGCCATTGCACTCCGCCCGGACCGGGCGGCACCAGGGCAGAGTTCCGGGTAGTGTCTGGTATCCAAGACAACGGGAGGCAGCAGCTTCACCGACCGGAGCGAACGGGCCGTTCGCTCCGCGCGCGACCTCCCCGAAGGAGTGACGATGAGCAGCTCGGACATCCCCGCACTCCGCAACGGCCTGGCCGTCCTCCGGCTGCTCTCGACGCACGCCGGCCCGGTCTCGGCCGCCACCATCGCCCGCGACCTGCACCTGCCGCGCTCGACGACGTATCACCTGCTCAACGAACTCACCACGGCCGGTTTCGTCGTCCACCTACCCGCCGAACGCCGATACGGGCTCGGCATCGCCGCCTTCGAACTGGGCTCCGCGTACCTGCGTCACGACCCGCTGGAGCGGCTGGCCGGGCCGCTGTTGCGCAAGCTGGTCGACCGCGCCGGCCACACGGCGCACCTGGGTGTGCTGCACGGCAACGAATCCCTGTACCTGATCAAGGAACGCCCGGCCCGTCCGGAGACCCTGGTGACCGACGTCGGAGTCCGCCTCCCCAGCCAGCTCACCGCCTCCGGCCGCGCGATCCTGCGCCACCTGCCCGCAGCGCACGTCCGCGCGTTGTTCCCGGCGGCCGAATCGTTCGTGCTGCGGACCGGCCGTGGCCCGGACTCACTCGCTGCGCTTCGCCGAACCTTGGCCGCGGAACAGCGGCTCGGCTGGTCGGTCGAAGACGGCCACGTGACCGATGGGTTCGCCTCAGTCGCCGCGTCGGTCTTCGACCACGGCGCCCGCCCGATGGCGTCGATCTCGGTGACCCTGCGCCATCTCTGCCCGGACGACGGAGCGTGCGGGGAGACGTTCCCGGAGCTGGCTGCCGCGGTCGCCGAGACCGCCGCTGAACTCACCCGCCGCATCGGCGGTACCGCACCATGACGAACGGCCCGCTTCGCCGCCCTGGTCAGGACGGCGGAGCGGACCGCGAACAGCTCAGCGGTGCGAGGAAAGCACCATCGCCGAAGTGCCGCCCCGGCGGACGGGTTCACCGGCCGCGAGGATCTTGCCGCCGGGCTTGAACTCCAGCCCCGCCGCGACGCCGATCGATCCGCCGCTGGTGAAGCTCTGCCCCAACGCCTTCAGCCCGGCCGTGGTGGGCTGGGCGAGGAACGCCGGTTCCGCGTCGGAATTCTTGGCGTTGCGCTGCGACGCACGGGGTGCGGCGATCGCGTCCGGCAGGCTCATGCCCAGGTCGAGACGATTGACCAGGACCTGCAGCACGGTGGTGATGATCGTGGCGCCGCCCGGCGAGCCGACCGCGAGTGCCGGCGTGCCGTCCTTGAGCACGATCGTCGGGGACATGCTCGACCGCGGCCGCTTGCCGCCCGCGGGCAGGTTGGGGTCGGGCGCGGTGCCCTGGGTGGGCGTGAAGTTGAAGTCCGTCAGCTCGTTGTTGAGCAGGAAACCACGACCGGGCACGGTGATGCCGCTCCCGGCGAGCTGCTCGATCGTGTTGGTGTAGGAGACGACGTTGCCCCACTTGTCACTCACCACGAAGTGGTTCGTGTGCTGCTCGTTGCTGTGGGACGAGGCGGCCGGCGCAGTCTTGCAGCCGCCACCAGCTGCGTACGGGTCCCCGGGCGCGACCGGGCTCTGTCCGGCCTTCTTCGGGTCGATCTGGCACGCCCGTGTCGCCGCGAACTGCTTCGACAGGAGCTGCCGCTGCGGCACCTGGACGAAGCGGGAGTCGCCGACGTACCGATTACGGTCGGCGAAGGCGAGCCGGCTCGCCTCCAGGTAGTGGTGCAGTGCCTGCACTCGATCCATTTTGGACAGATCGAAGTTCCCGAGGATGTTCAGCGACTCCCCGACCGTGATGCCGCCGCTGGAGGACGGCGCCATGCCGTAGATGTCGTACCCGCGGTAGCCGATGTGCGTCGGCTCGCCGTCGAGCGCGCGGTAGGCACGCAGGTCCGAAAGCTGCATCGGCCCGGACATCGGCTTGATCGGCGCCCCGGCTGCGACCGGCGGGTGCTGCACGGTCCGCACCACGTCCTGGCCGACGGGACCGCCGTAGAACGCGCCGATGCCCTGCCTGCCGATCTGCCGGTAGGTGTCGGCGAGGCCGGGGTTGCGGAACGTCGAGCCGACCTTCGGGGCCTGCCCGCCCGGCAGGAACAGCGCCGCACTGGGCGCGAAGTGGGACAGCTTGTCCTTGAGCGAGGTGGTCTGGTCGGCGAACGTCTGGTTCACCACGAAGCCCCGGTCGGCCACCTGCACGGCGGGCCGCAGGTTGTCGGCGAGGCTGAACCGTCCCCACCGCTGCAGTGCGCGCTGCCAAGTGGCCACCATCCCCGGTACCCCGACCGAACGACCGCTCTCGACCGCGGTTTCGAAGTCGTAGGCCTTGCCCGTCGCCGGGTCCACGAACATGTCGGACTTGTCCGCCGCAGGTGCCGTCTCCCGGCCGTCCAACGTCGAAACGCGCTTACTCCGCGCGTCGTAGTACACGAAGTACCCACCACCGCCTGGCCCGGCGACATACGGATCCGTGACCCCCAGCGTCGCCGCCACCGCGACCGCCGCGTCCGCCGCCGTCCCGCCACGCCGCAACACGTCGATCCCAGCCTGACTGGACTCGACGGTATCCGACACCACTGCCCCGCCAACCCCCTCCGCCACCGGCTGCTTCTCCCGCGACGGCACCCCCGCAGACGCCGGCGCCGCTACCGCGGCCGCCAACACCCCCACCACCAACGCCGCCACAACACTCCGCCGTCGATACATGCCACTCCCGTCCCTCGCCAAACCCAACCGACGAGATCTACCACTCCCCACCCCCACCCCACACCCACCCAACCCGAAATTCAGCCCCACACACAAACACCCACCCCAACCACACACCCATCCCAAACCCCGCACCCCCTCCCAACGCAACCACCACGATGGGGGCTCCGGGGACCTCCCCGGGCGGGGTCTGGGGGTCGCACCCCCAGAAAGAAGGACGATGCCGAGCAAACGCGAAGACGCCCCCAGCGTCAAGCAGGGGGCGTCCTCGGCGGGTGGAGGTGCCGGGAATTGAACCCGGGTCCTCTAGCGCTTCATCAGGGCTTCTCCGTGCGCAGTCCACTGTGTCTCTGCTTGACCCCTTCAGTCACGTGAACGAGCTGAAGTGACGGGCCCAGCCGCTGTTTGCTTCCCTACCAGGCTCCGCGGCCGGGACTGGCGGTAAGCCTCCTAGCTGATGCCGGCTACCGGGTCGGAGGCGATCCCGGGCCGACAGACTCGCTCGCTACTCAGGCAGCAAGAGCGAAGTCGCGCTGGCTATTGGCCTTGGCGCTTATTGGTTTGCGATGACGCTTGCGGTGGTCTCTCGCCTGCACCGGCACGCTTCCCCTGACTCAACGTCCAGAGTCGAAACCGTTCACCCCCTTGTCGGTGTTTCCTAACCTGTCCATCATAGCGCTTCGGGCAACCTGGTTGTTCCGCACCGGGCCGGGGTAGGGCTGACCCCACCTCGCAGATGCCCGTGGCCCCCCTGGCGGCCGGACTCACCCGGCGGGATGCTGAGCTGGTCAGATCAGTTGTGAGGAGCACCGCCGATGACCACTGCCACCGTCTCTGCCGAGAAGTCCCGCCGCCGCGGCGCACCGCTGGGTGGTTCGCTGCTCTTCCTGCTGGTCAGCCTGCCGCTGGGGACTGTCACCTTTTCGCTGATTCTCTCCCTGGGCCTGTCCGGGATCGCCACTTTGGTGGTGTGGGTCGGGATTCCGCTGCTCGGCGCGCTGTCGCTGCTGGTGCGCTCCATCGCGCGGATGGAGCGGGCGAGGGTGTACTCGCAGCTGGACGCCTACATCGACCGGCCCTACCTGCGGTTGCCGGAGAAGGGGCTGCGGCAGCGCTGGACGGCCCGGCTGCGAGACACCGCGAACTGGCGTGACCTCGCTTATCTCTTTCTGTTGTTCCCGCTCGGCCTGATCGAGTTCGTCCTGGTGACGACGTTCTGGGCGGTCGGCGCCGGATTGGTCGCCCTGCCGATCTACTTCCGTTTCCTGCCGGACAGCGCTTGGTTCTTCCCGGGTCCCGAGCTGCGATGGATCACCGTGGACTCGACCGTGTCCGCGCTGCCGTGGGCGGCGCTGGGGGTGCTGGTGGTCGCGTTGGCCGCGGCGCTGACCAAGGCACTGGGCACGATGCACCGCCGGTTCGCGGTGGCGATGCTGCAGCCGACGGTCGCCCAGCGCCGGCGGATGGAGCGCTCGTGGCAGTCGGCGGATGAGACGCCCGCGGTGACCGGATGAACTCCCCGCAACCGCCACTGGAGCAGCCCCGGCCGAATCCCGCGCGCACCGTTGTCTACATGGTGACCGGGTTCGTGCTCCGGCTCGCCCAGTTCATCCTGATCGTGGTCGGCGCGGTGGTCGGCGGGGCCACCGTGGTGGTGTGGATCGGCTTCCCGATCCTGATCGCGGTCACCGGGTTCGTCCGGTGGTCCGGCGATCTGGAACGGCGCTGGGTGCGGCGGATGCTCGGCACGCCGCTGCCGCCGGCGCAGCGGCTGCCGCTGGAGGGCCAGTCGCTGAGCCGCCGCTGGCTGAGCAGGCTCACCGATCCGACGACCTGGCGGGATCTCGGCTACCTGATGGTCGCGTTCCCGCTGGCCATTCTCGAGTTCCCGATCGCGCTCGCGTCCGTCGTCCTGCTGCCCATGGCGATCTGGGTGACACCGTGGGTCGGCTGGCTGCACGGCAATCTGGCGCTGACCATGCTCGGGCCGAACCGGGCGAAGAAGCTGGAGGAGAAGGCCGAGCACCTGCAGGCCTCCCGGGCCCGCGGGGTGGACGCCGCCGAGGCCGAACGCCGCCGGATCGAACGCGACCTGCACGACGGCGCGCAGCAGCGGCTGGTAGCCGTCGCGATGAGCCTCGGCCGGGCGAAGTCGAAGTTCGACCAGGACCCGGCCACGGTGCGAAGCCTGATCGACGAGGCGCATGCGGACGCCAAACTGGCCGTGTCGGAGCTACGCGACCTCGCGCGCGGGATCTATCCGGCCGTGCTGGGTGATCGCGGGCTGGACGCGGCGCTGTCCGCGCAGGCAGCGAGGTCGCCCATCCCGGTGGACGTGCACGTCGACATCGAACCGAGGCCGCCGGCCGCGGTGGAGACCACGGCGTACTTCATCGTCTGCGAGACGCTCACCAACATCGCCAAGCACTCCGGCGCGTCCGAGGCGACGGTGAAGCTGTGGCGCAGCGACACACACGTGATCGCGGAGATCACCGACAACGGCCACGGCGGCGCGGAGGTCCGCCCCGGTGGCGGCCTGGCCGGGCTGGCCGACCGGGCGGCGACGATCGACGGCGTGATCACCGTGGTGAGCCCGGCGGGCGGGCCGACCGTGATCCGGGCGGACCTACCCTGTCAGTGGTGAGCCACTCGGGCTTCACCCGTCGAGTGCCGCTCGGAGCGCGGCCACTTTTCGGGCGAGCACTTGATCCTCGCCGGACGTGACAGTGACATACCGGTTCTGCTCTGGTCCGGTGACCTCGAACGCCACCCGGCCCGCTGTGAGGTCCCGGTAGGTCAGGACCCCGTCGGCGACCCGTCTGCCCCCTCCGGGGCCACGGACCGACACGTTGATCTCGCCCCGCCCGAAAGCAGGCTCTCCGAGCAACAGGTCGACGCTTCGGGCGAGGCGGCTGCGATCGGCCGGGAAGTCGCTGTCGTCACCGCGGAATTCTTCCTGCGGCAGCGAAATCCTGGGCAGTTGCGCGGGAGGACAGGCCGGAAGATTCGCCACGAGGACGGCCGCCGGAGCCTGCCTGCCGTCCTCGACCTGCACACGTACCCGATCTCCGTTACGCACTGCCGTGACAACAACCCGCCCGCGCACCCCGACGAGGACGGTGTAGTGCTCGCCTCGGTTGTCCACACAGGCCACGTACTCGGTCTCAGGCTGCGCCAACGCGTAGACCGCATCCTCGAACTGGTCGGAGACACGACCACGGTCGAGCAGCCCGAGCCGGGACAGCTCGCCGTGCGACGCGTCTTCCAGCTCTCCCGCCAACGACTCCGGTGCATGCCACGTGCCGACCGCGAACATCGGATGTGAACCAACCAGCCCGACTTGGCTGAATGCACTCATCAAGGCACCCAGTGTAATCTCCACGCTGCGTGATCGCACCGCCGTCGTACCTTCCCCTGAAACTGCCGAACTGCGCGTTATCGCCGTGGAAGTTCGCCGATCACCGGCGGTGCCGGCTTCAGCTCACTGCCGCCGAACAGCCCGTCCGGGTCGGCCTCCTGCAAGTAGGACGCGGCCTTCTTCTCCTTGTCCTCGTCGCCTTTCCCGCCCTTTCCAGGCATGCCACCACCCATCGCGGCACCGTTCTTCCCGGCTGCGCCCGGCACTCCGGCCGCGCCGCCACCCCGCGCCTGCATCGGCTCGCCCGGAGCGCCCACGCCGGTACGGCTGCCGGCTCCGATCCCACCGCGCGAACCCGGCTCATTGCCTACGCCACCGGAGTAACCGCCGCCTGAGCCGGTTGCGACCGGCGGGTAGCCCACCGGGCCGAACCCGCCATCGCCGCGCTGCCCCAGGTCGACCGGGTTCAGCGGCGGTCCTGGCTGATAGAGAGGACCCGGCGCGGGTGGAACCCGCCCCGGCGACGGCCACGAGTCCTTCCGCGTGGTGTCGTCGCCCCGATCGATGGGACGGAGCCCGCTGCCAGGTGGGAGAATCGGCGGTCCAACCGGCTGCCGGACCGGACCCGGCATCGGGGCCGGCCCCGGCGCGGGGACCGGATCTGGCGTCGGAGCGGGGCCTGGCGTGACCGGCCCGGCCCCAGGAGACCTGGTTCCGTGCCCCGTCCGAGGCTTACCAGCACGGCCGTCACCCGGCCCGGGGCCTGCGACGGAGTCCGCCGATGAGCCGTCGGCACCGGCGAGACTGACCTGCGCCCCGGTGTCCTGCAACTGCGAGTACCGAGCAGGCACCCGGATGTTGTTCGATCCGGTCGACGAACTGTAACTGTCGAACACCTGCACGTTGTGTTGCGAATCCGCCTGCCACTGCGACATCCGGTCGGTGTACTTACGGCCGTCACCGCGCAGCAGATCGACCACGTCCTGGTCGGTGAATACCGGCTCCCGCGCAGCCACCGGCTGCACACTGTTCTTGGAGGGTTATTCAGGCAGCCGCATAGAAGTGCAGAGCGATTACCGTTGAGATGGTTTCCGCGAAGGTCTCAATGGGCCGTCGGTAGTCGGCGTGCAGGATCCTCCAGGTTTTGACGTTGGCGATGGTCTGCTCGATGACGTAGCGAATCTTGTTGATCTGGGTGTTGAATTCCTTCTCCCAGTCCAAGAGCTTGCGGTGCTTCGGCTTCTTGATCGGGGTGAGCATATAATTTCCCACGTATCCTTTGTCGCCCATCCAGTTATCCGGATTCAGAGTCAGAAGCGCCCCGGATTCCTTCAGGCAGTACGTGTCGTGCCGGCGTCCTTCGATGGGATCGGAGATCCACGCGAGTCGTCCGTCAAGGGTGCAAGCGATCTGTACGTTCATGCCGGTCGTCTTGTGCTTGCCGGAGTACAGCTCCGGGCGATCGGCCCATGACCAGCACGGCAGCAGGGTTCCGTCCACGATGTACTGCGTCTGGTCGTCCAATTCGTCCGCCGTCGGCACGAACTTCCTGAGAACACGTTCTATCAGAGGCGTCATTCCGGTGATCGCACGACTGATTGTCGGTTGAGATACCTCGTACGCTTCCGCCAGTTCGGCCTGAACCCGATTGCATCGCATGTATGTCAGCGCGATCACCGCCGAGTTGAACAGGCCCAGAATCGGTGGCCACCTACGCTGCTCAGCTGTGGTATCCATGTCGACCAACCCGCACAGGTCGGTGATCTGCTCGATGGTAAGTCCAGTGGTATGATACATGTTAGGCGGTCCGTTTTTGTGAGTACTGAGTGTGGAAACCCAATTCTCTCAATAAACGGGCCGCCGTTGATGTTGACACGCCGGAAACGGCAATCTCAGGTGCCGTGAATAAGCCTCTTGGCATTCTGGAAAGCCGACAACTGATCGTCGGCCGCTCCTTGGGCAATGCCCAGATGCAGAGAATCGTCCATGGCCGCGCGCATCAACGGCGTGCACGAGTTCGCGGAGGCCTCGTTCGCGGACTCGCCGTGCCACGCCCCACGCTGGTACTGGGCCAGATCGGCGACTCGTTCGGCCACGCCTTTGAGACGCTCGCTCAGCCTGAGCGCCGCCCGCTGGGTGGAACCCAGCGATTCCGGTCCCGCTCCGCCCGTCAGCTGCTGATAGATCTCAGCCGCGGTCAGACACCGTTCCGCTTCCATCACTGTCCCCCTCGGATATTGCCGATGATCGCGACAGCCACATCATGCAGGGAAACGCAAGGGTCTTTCTTCTCCTTGCGCGAGTCCGGCTGCTCGACGAAAATTTCAATCGTCTGATCATCACGCACCCCCAGCGAACCGTTACATTTGCCGAACGTCCTCTTTTCGCCGAAATCGTCAACCACTAGCGGGTAGCCCTCGGCCGGCGCGAAGGGCTGAAAGAATTTGAGCAGTTTCCCCTTGTTCGCGTAAACCGATGTTAACCCGCGTTTACTGACGCCATTGATAATGACCCCGATGCTGGCGTGCTCGTACTCATAGCCGCCAAACCAGGCACACTCGGGCCCAGCGGGTCCCCGGTCGGACTTCGGCGTGACCAGTCCGCCGATGAAGCCCTTGATCTGGTCAGCCGTGAGCACCCCGCACGGATCCTGCGAGGCCTTGGTGGTGTCGATCGGGTTCTGCACCTTCGGCACCCCCGGCCCCGGCAACTGACCAGCCACACCGCCGACCGGTGCGGACGAGGACCACTGGCCGGCCTGCGACGCCGGAACCGCCTGCCCGCCAGTGGTTCCGGAGCACCCTGCCACGGCGAACAGCACGACCGCTGGCGCCATCAAGACACGCCTCACAAGCTGCCCCCGACCTTCTTCACGTCGGTCGAATGCGCATCCTCCGCAACCTTATATGCGCCCATCGCCGCCCTGAACTTGGCAGCCTGATCATGGCAGTACCGCACTCGGTCCTGCAGCGACGCGATCAGCGCATCTCCCGAGTTGCGGAAAACCTCCGCGTTATTGCCGCTCGCGTAATCCAGGCCCGGCGACGCCGTCTGCGCGATAGTCTGCGCCTGCCAAACGCCCAGCTCAATCTCCTCGGCGAGCGCCTCGAACTCCTTCGCGACGTGCTCCAGCCCCGCCGGGTCGAGCGAGTAGCCCTCGCCCGTGATCGGCGCCACGACCATCGCACTGAACGACGGCCCGCCGTAACTGCCGGGTTCCGGTCCCTGGCGACCATCAGTCATCTCGTACGCCCTCCCAGCGTAGATCGGCAGACCCCAGTGGCCCACCCATCCGGAGTACCCGCGGGACAACCCGGAAGGCGCTCCGAAACCAACCTGAGGACACCTGTTGCCAACTGCAGGCAATGTATACCAGGCAGAAGTCCTGGGTATCACAGACTTGGATCTTGCGGAGCACGGTGACCTTGCCCGGGTCGTGAGCATCTCGGCCCCGGGCGTGCCGGGTACCCACCCGACCGGTAGAACCGGCAGCCCGAGCCGACCTGCCGGACCCACGGTGACCCGTTCGTGAGTGAATAGGGTCCGGGAGCCGTTCACTCACGAGTTGGGGAGCCTGATGCGGGTTGTGATCGCCGAGGACGCCGTGCTGCTGCGAGCCGGGGTCACCCGGTTGCTCGCCGACGAGGGCATTGAGACCGTCGCCGCGGTGGACAACGGGGACGAGCTGCTCGGTGCCGTCACCGAGCACCGCCCGGATCTGGCGATCGTCGACGTGCGGATGCCGCCGACGTTCACCGACGAGGGCCTGCGGGCCGCGCTCGCCGCGCGCAAGGCGATCGCCGGGCTGCCGGTGCTGGTGCTCTCGCAGTACGTGGAGGAGAGCTACGCGGTCGAGCTGCTCTCCGGCGGTACGGGCGGGGTCGGCTACCTGCTCAAGGAGCGCGTCGCCGATGTGGCGGAGTTCCTCGACGCGGTCCGCCGGGTGGCGAGCGGGGGCACCGCGATCGATCCGGACGTGATCGCCCAGCTGATGGCCCGCGGGCGGCGCAATCCGCTCGATTCGCTCACTGCGCGTGAGTCGGAGGTGCTGGGGCTGATGGCACAGGGCCTGTCGAACACCGCGATCGCGAACTCGCTGGTGGTCTCGCACGGGGCGGTGGAGAAGCACATCGGCAACATCTTCGCCAAGCTCGGACTGGAGGCCAGTGCGGAGGAGCACCGGCGGGTGCGGGCGGTGCTGACCTACCTGGGCCGCTGATCGGTCTCACCCGATTCGAGGGCAGCCCCGCGGTCCCGGCCTCGCCTACGATGGGCTGATGCCGAGCGAGGAGGACCCGATGATCACCGACCGCAGTGTCCGCTTCTTCGGCGGACCGCTGGACGGGCGGGTCCAGGAGCTCACCGACGAGCAGCCGGTGCCGGGCACCGTGGTGCGGCACATCCATCTGCACGGCGGCCCGAAAATCGAGACGCTGTACGAACTCGGCCTGACCGAGGACGGCTGGGAGTATCGGCTGTGCGCGCACGAAACGGAGCCGGACGGCCTCCGCTAGCACCGAGCCGCGTTTCCCACCGGGGGTAGGGCCAGCCCCCCGGTAAGAGGCGCGGCTGACCCGAAGCCGGATTCGGCGGCCTGCCCCGCTGTGCCGAAGCGCCGCGGCCGACAGGCTTTCCCCATGACGACGAGCCTGCCGCGGATCGGCACCAGCACGGCGGTACCGACCCGCCGAGACACTTTTCTCGACGTGGTAAGGGCCGGGGCGATCCTCGCGGTGGTGGCGCAGCACTGGATCATGCCGGTGCTGTCCTATTCCGACGGCACGCTGGCCACCGGCAACGCACTGGCCACCCCCGGCTGGTGGGTGATCACCTGGCTCTCGCAGGTGATGCCACTTGTCTTTTTCGCCGGGGGTGCGGCGAACCTGATCTCCTTGCGCCGCGCGGAATCCACCCGGGCCTGGTTCGCCGGCCGGGTGCGCAGGCTGCTGGTTCCGGTGCTGCCCCTGCTGGCGGTCTGGCTGGTGGTGCCGGATCTGCTGGCCGGCTTGGGAATTCCGCCCCAACCGGTCGAAGTCGCCGGGTCGATCGCGGCGCAATTGCTGTGGTTCCTTTCGGTCTATCTGCTGACCGTGCTGGTCACCCCGTTGATGGTCGCCGCGCATCGTCGCTGGGGGCTTGCGGTTCCGGCGGTGCTCGCGGGAGCCGGGGTACTCGTCGACCTCGCCCGGTTCTCCGATGTCGGCCTGATCGGCTATGCGAACGCCGTGATCGTGTGGGTGGCCGTGCACCAGCTCGGCTTCCACTATGCCGAAGGGCGGCTCGGCAACCTCGGCCGCGGGGCCGCGCTGGGGCTTTCCGCCGCCGGGTTCGGGATCACCGCGCTCCTGGTCGCTTTCGGCCCGTACCCGGCCAGCATGATCGGGATGCCTGGCGCGCCGGTGTCGAACATGAGCCCGCCCACCGTGCTCCTGCTGTTCCTCGCGCTCGGGCAGATCGGTCTCCTGCTGGCGTTCCGGCAGCGGCTGGTGACACTGCCCCGAATCGGCACCGCTCTCGGCTGGCTCGGCTCGCGGTTCATGTCGGTGTACCTGTGGCACATGCCCGCGCTGATCGTGGTGTCCGGCATCACCGTGTACGGCCTCGGTTACGCGACTCCGCAGCCCGACTCGACGATGTGGTGGTTCATGGTGCCGGCCTGGGCCGCCGCGTGCGGCGCGGTGCTGTTCGGCCTGCTCCGGCTGTTCGAACGGTTCGAAACCCAGCCGGACACGATGGTGGTCACCGCACGCACCCCGCAGCTCGTGCTCGCCGGGCTACTCGCCTCCGGCGGCTTGCTCGGGTTGGCCGCGAACGGGTTTCACCCGATGCGCGAAGGACTGCTGCACGGGCCGGTGCCCTGGGTGGTGCTCACTGCGGCCGGCTTCGTACTGGCCGGACGGCAGCTGCGCCGCGGCCCGGCCGTGCTCACACGCTGAGCAGCTTCGCCGGGGTGTCGTGCAGCACGGCCCGCAGGAATGGCTCACCAAGGCGATCGTCGGCCGCCCAGCCGGCGATCGCCTGCAGCTGCGTGACGTACGGGTACGGAATGTTCGGAAAGTCAGTACCCAGCACGATCCGGTCCGCCACTTCGGCGACGCGCGCGGTCCATCCGGCGGGCAACGGCGCGTTCCGCTCCGTGAACGGCACGCCCACCATGGTCGTGTCCAAGTACACCCGCGGATACCGCGCCATCAGCTCGAACGCCGTGTCGTACTCAGGCATCGCGGCGTGCGCCAGCACGGCGGTCAGCCGCGGATGCCGCTCCAGCACCTCGGTGAACACGGACAACCCGGTGTACTCGCCCCGCAACGGGCCGTGTCCACAATGGATCACGACGGGCACTCCCGCTTCCGCGAGCGAGCCCCACACGGGGTCCAGCAGCTCGCCACGCGGATCGTAGGCTCCCACTTGCACATGTGCCTTGAAACATCGCGCACCGGCCCGCAGCGCGGCCTCGACCGAGGACGCCGCCGCGGGCTCCGGGTAGAAGGTGCCGGTGGGCACCGCTTCCGGTACCTGCTCTGCGAACTCGATCGCCCACGACGTGAGCCATTCCGCCATGCCCGGCTTGTGCGGGTACACCAACGGCGCGAAATGCTGTACGCCGAGTGCACGCAGCGTCTCGATCCGGTCCACCTCGGGCATGCGGTAATGCACCGGCCACGCTGTGCCGTAATGTTCTTCGGCTTGGTCGAAATACGCCCATACCTTGTCCATCACGGGCTTCGGCAGGAAGTGCACGTGCAGGTCGATGAGCCCGTCGATCCCGAGCGACGCGGTCCACCTCGCGACGTCGGCGTCCGAGACCGGACCGGGCGTCACTCGGTGAACCGGCCCTTGAGCGCCCGGCCCATCGCCCGGCTGATGTCCCGATCGGCGTCGCGTTTGGCCAGCGACTGCCGCTTGTCGTAGGCCTTCTTGCCCTTGGCCAGCGCGATCTCGACCTTGACCTTGCCGTCCTTGAAGTACAGGGACAGCGGGACCAGCGAGAGCCCGCTTTCCTTGGTCTTGCCGATCAGCCGCTCGATCTCCCGCCGGTGCAGCAGCAGCTTGCGGGTGCGCCGCGGCATGTGGTTGGTCCAGGTGCCCTGGGTGTACTCCGGGATGTGCACGTTGCGCAGCCACACTTCGCCGTCGTCGACCGTGGCGAACGCGTCGGCGAGCGAAGCCTTGCCCGCGCGCAGGCTCTTCACCTCTGTGCCCTGGAGCACCAGCCCTGCCTCGTAGGTGTCCAGGATGGAATAGTCGTGCCGAGCCTTGCGGTTCGACGCGATGACCTTCTGTCCACGTTCCTTGGGCATGCCGACCACTCTACGTGGCCTGGGGGTGGCTCGGCACTCCGGTTTCCGGGCGGGAAGCCGCAGCTCCGCGCGAGGTTTTCCGGCTCGGTGAATATTCCCGACGCGGTCTTCCCGCGTGCTCAGTCCACTCCGGACACCCGCAGCGCCGCGCGTACCTAAGCGCGCGCGGCACTTACCGCTAGTGGCGCACGTACAGACGCAGCGTCACGTACCCGGTGATCGCCGAGATCACCACGGACACCGCGAGCAGGATCGGCGCGACCGGGAACAGCACTTCCAGCGTGGTGATCTGCGGGAAGACCTCGCCGGTGAACACCGAATCGAGGAACGACAGCTTCGTCAGCAGCAGGAACACCGTGCCGAGCACCGCACCGACCACGCCGGCGACCACCGCCTCCAGCAGGAACGGCAGCTGGGTATACCAGCGGGTCGCGCCGACCAGGCGCATGATGCCGACCTCGGTACGCCGGGTGAAGGCCGAGACCTGGATGGTGTTCGCGATCAGCAGCAGCGCGGCCACGGCCATGATGAGCGCCATCACGAAGGCGATGTTGCGCACGCCGTTGAACACGTTGAACACGCGGTCGAGGAACTTCTTCTGGTCGTCGACCTTCCGCACGCCGGGCTGGCCCGAGTACTGCTTGATGATCGCGTCGGACCGGTCCGGGTCCTTGAGCTTCACCTGCAGCGACGCGGGCAGCGCCTCCGGCCCGGTCAGCTCGAGCAGCTCCGGCTGGCTGGCGAAGATCTTCTGGAACCGCTGGTAGGCCTGGTCGCGGTTCTCGTAGACCACGGATTCCACGCCCGGGTTGTTCTGCAGCGATTGGCGCAGCGAACCGCACATCTGCTGGCTGCAGTTCTTGTCGTTGGCGCTGACCTGGTCGACCAGGCTGATCGAGACTTCGACCTCGGCGAGGAAGTTCGCCTTCATCTTGTCGATCGTGCGCACGGCGAGCAGGCCGCCGCCGAGCATGGCGAGCGAAACCGCCGTGGTGAGGACCATCGCGATGGTCATCGTCACGTTCCGGCGCAACCCGGTGACGACCTCGCTGAAGACGAAACTGGCACGCATCGCTGGTGTCTGTCCTTGGAATCGGGGCTGGAGTCGGGCGGGGTGGCGTCAGCGGCCGATGCCGTAGACGCCGCGGGAATCGTCGCGGATGACGCGACCGAGCTGCAGCTCGACGACCCGGCGCCGCATCGAGTCCACGATGGAGTGGTCGTGGGTCGCCATCAGCACGGTGGTGCCCGTGCGGTTGATCCGTTCCAGCAGCAGCATGATGTCCTGGCTGGTGTCCGGGTCCAGATTCCCGGTCGGCTCGTCGGCGAGCAGCACCAGCGGCCGGTTCACGAACGCCCGGGCGATCGCCACCCGCTGCTGCTCCCCGCCGGAGAGTTCGTTGGGCAGCCGGTCCGCCTTGCCGTCCAGGCCGACCAGTTCGAGCACCTCGGGCACGACCTTGCGGATCGTCGGCCGGGGTTTGCCGATCACCTCGAGCGCGAAGGCCACGTTCTGCGCGACGGTCTTGTTGGCCAGCAACCGGAAGTCCTGGAACACGCAGCCGATGGTCTGGCGCAGCCGGGGCACCCGGCGCCGGGCGAGCTTGGCGACGTCGAAGTTCGACACCATGACCCGCCCCTTGCTGGGCACTTCCTCCCGCAGCAGCAGCCGCAGGAAGGTGGACTTCCCGGAGCCGGACGGACCGATGAGGAAGACGAACTCACCCTTGTCGACCTCGACCGACACCTGTTCCAGGGCAGGCCGGGTCGAGGTCTTGTAGACCTTGGAAACCTCTTCGAGCCGGATCACGATTCGGCATCCTACCCATGGGCCTTGTAAAGGCGGGGTTGCCGGTGCCCGGACGGGCACCCGGGGACCCCGCAGGCAGGGGCCCCCGGCTGTCCGAAGTGGAGGAAGTGGATCAGGCGGACTCGGCCTGCCGGCGCCAGCGGATGCCCGCTTCGAGGAACCCGTCGATATCGCCGTCGAGCACCGAGGAAGGGTTGCCGACCTCGTGCTCGGTGCGCAGATCCTTGACCATCTGGTACGGGTGCAGCACGTAGGAGCGCATCTGGTTGCCCCAGCTGGAACCGGCATCCTTGAGCGCATTCAGTTCGGCGCGCTCTTCCTCCTTTTTCCGCTGCAGCAGCCGCGCCTGGAGGACCTTCATCGCGGCCGCGCGATTCTGCAGCTGCGATTTCTCGTTCTGACAGGAAACGACGATGTTCGTCGGAAGGTGGGTGATGCGCACCGCGGAGTCGGTGGTGTTCACGCTCTGTCCACCGGGGCCCGACGATCGGTAGACATCGACGCGGATGTCCTTTTCCGGAATGTCGACGTGATCGATTTCCTCGACCTCCGGCAGCACCTCGACGTGGGCGAAGGAGGTCTGGCGGCGGCTCTGGTTGTCGAACGGCGAGATCCGCACCAGCCGGTGGGTGCCCTGTTCGACCGAGAGCGTGCCGTACACGTAGGGCGCGGACACCTTGAACGTGGCGGACTTGATGCCGGCTTCCTCGGCGTAGGAGATGTCGTAGACGTCCGTGGGATAGCCGTGGCGTTCGGACCAGCGCAGGTACATCCGGAGCAGCATCTCGGCCCAGTCGGCCGCGTCCACGCCACCCGCTTCGGAGCGGATGGTGACCACCGCGTTGCGGTCGTCGTACTCGCCGGAGAGCAGGGTGCGGACCTCGAGCCCGTCGATCTCCTTGACCAGCTCGCCGAGGTCGGTCTCCGCCTCGTGCATACTGGCGGAGTCGCTCTCGGCGGAGGCCAGCTCGTAGAGCACGCCCAGATCGTCGAGGCGCTGGCGCAGCTCGGAGACCCGGCGCAGCTCGCCCTGGCGGTGCGACAGCTGGCTGGTGACCTTCTGCGCCTCCTCCGGGTTGTCCCAGAGGGTGGGGCTGGAGGCCTGTTCCTCGAGCGTGGCGACCTGTGCCCGCAGTGCGTCGAGGTCCATCACCGACTCGATCTGCGTCAGCTTGCCGGTCAGGTCCCGCAACGAGGCATCGAACTCATCACTCACGTTGGCCAAGGTTACGGCAAAACCCACGACCGGTTGCGCACCGGTCGTGGGGTCGCCCGTGATATCAGGCCTGCGGAATCGCGTCGAGCAGCTTCAGCGCGGCCTTGGCCTGCGCCTGAGCGAACTCCGCGACGGCCTTGGCGTAGGGCCCGTCGGCCGCCTTCGTGGCCACCTTGGCCTCCTCCAGCCTGCCCTGATAGGAGGTACGCGCCGCCTCCAGCAGGCCGGACCGCTGCTTGGCGGTCAGCGATCCCGCGTGCACCAGCCGCAGGATGAGCGGGCTGCGCAGGTGATCGGGACCGGCCTCGGAGGCCAGCCACGTCTTGAACGCCTTCTTGCCCGCGGCCGTCAGTACGTATTGCTGGCTGGAGCGTGGTCCCTGCTTGCCCAGCCGGACAAGCCCTTCTTTGGACAACGCGGGCAGCTCGCGATAGACCTGGCTGCGAGTGACACTGAAAAAGGCGCCGAACCGCTCGTCGGCTCCAGCGACCAACTGCCCACCCGTGGCGGGACCGTCGTGCAGCAAACCGAGCAGCGCAGCTGCCGTAGCATTCAATTCGGACACGCTCTCTACCGTCCCACTTCATTGCGGCTATGTCCACAGTGGCCAGCAATCTGTCCACAATGGCTGGTCAACAACCCTCGTTCAGCCCAACCCGAAGGCATGTCCTTTGTGGACCCGAATACCCTCTGCAACCCCCCGCGCACCTTTACCCCCTGCCGCAACCACCACCCGAGCGACCCCGCGCTGGCGAACAGCGAACGATCTGCGCGCACAAAAAGGCACCCGGCCTGCACATTCGTGCAGGCCGGGTGCCTTGACAAGTAGCGGGGACAGGATTTGAACCTGCGACCTCTGGGTTATGAGCCCAGCGAGCTACCGAGCTGCTCCACCCCGCGTCGTTGTAAGGAGAACACTACACACCCCCGTCCTGCCCCCGGACACCACCCCCCGCTAAACCCCTTTCCGCAGCCCACACGGCCGGAGGCGGTCAAGACGGCACGTCCCGAGGTAAACTCCGGACGTGCCGGAGCAGCAGGCGCCGCGGACCCGGCGAGGCCCCAAGCCGCGCATCAGCCTCGACGCTGTGCTCGACGCCGCCCGGACGCTGCCTTACGAAGAACTCACCATGGCCGCGGTGGCCGCACGAGTCGGCGTCTCCACACCCACCCTCTACGGGTATGTCGCCGGCCGAGACGCACTCCTGTCGGCCCTGGCGCAACGGATCTCGCTCGCCCTCGAGCCACCCGATCCCGAGCTGCCCTGGCAGTCCTGGATCCGGGAACTGGCGAAAGTGCTCTTCACCGCGCTGACGGACAACCCCATCCTGGCCAGCTCGGAGACGTGGACCCAGCTGGTTCGTGCCTCTGCGGATCTCATCACCACCGGCCACCGCGTGCTGCGGCGCGACGGCTTCTCCGATCAGCAGGCCCGATCGCTGATCGGGGCAACGCTCAACCTTTCCCATTCCCACGCCGTGCACTCCGTCATGCCTCGGCCGGACAATGCCGGAGACAACGCGGAACTCGACGAAGACACCATCACATTTGTGACGGCCACGTACGGCGGTGCGACGCACGAGCAGTTCCTCGACGAACAACTCGATCTCGTGATCAGAGGAGCCAGACCGGGCGACGATGCCGAATGCCGTCCCGGCCAGGAACGGTCAGGCCAAGCTCGCGGAACAAGAACGCGAGTTCATCGGTGTGCCATTCCACGACGGTGCTCATTTCCCCGATCCCGTGTGCCACGCCGTCCCACACGCGTAGGAGCACTGCGTGCTCGCTACTGCTGGCAGCCTGCAGTCGCGCGGCAAGCTTGCGGGAGTGCCAGGGCGGGCATGAAAGGTCGTCTCGCCCGGCGGACAGCAACACGCTCGGGTAGTGGCGGCCCTCGACGACGTTGCGGTACAGGTTGTACGCGGCGAGAACGGCCGCATCATCCGGGTCGTTGTACTCGTCGACGCAGGTGGGGAGCACGACCGGGTCTCGCACCACGCGCTGCACGGCTGCCACGGCTACGAGCAGCCCGCCGTTCGACCGGCCGTAGACGGCCAATGACGCGGGGTTCGTGAACGTCAACGCCTCCACCCTGCTGCGCAACCGTTCCCTGCCGGGAACCGCACACAGATAATCGCGGGCAGCCTCCACTGACAACCTCAGGGTCGGTGTCGTCCTCCAGCCACTGATACGGGTCGATGAAGGACAGCCCACCCTCAGTGTCCTGCTAGGGGCGCACGACGGCTTCGGGTTGCGCGGCACGCAGGTTCTTCTCCTCAAGGGTGCTCTCGGGTCAGAGAACGTGCGACGTGACCGAACTCCGGCGACGAGGTGGCGGCGCCGGTCCCGGTCACCACTCCCAAAACTCTGAACATGCTTCGGAGTTTTGCCAAAGGGGATCGCACCGCTGCGCTCGCAACGGTCCACCCCGGACTTGCCGCCCCGCCGCACCACGGCCGAGCACGCCCTCCGTCGAGCCACCAGACCGGCAGCTGCCGCCATGCGGTCAACGCCGTTAGGTGCCGATGCCGGATGCGAAATCTGCTTCCGAACAAATCCGGAGTGAACATACAAAGGCCACGATCAGCTTGATCGTGGCCTTTGTGCGGTCTTGCGTTGTAGCGGGGACAGGATTTGAACCTGCGACCTCTGGGTTATGAGCCCAGCGAGCTACCGAGCTGCTCCACCCCGCGTCGGTGACACCTACCTTACGCCGGGGTTTCCCCCGGGCGCAAAGCAGGTGCCTATTCCGTAACGGAGATCACCCGCCGGGCTGCTGAGGTGCCGCACTGGCCGGTGCCGAACTGGGTTTGGCCGCCTCGTATTCCTTGGTCGCCGCGTCGAGCGCGGTGAGCGCCGCACCCTGGTCCGTGAAGTTCCCGGACTGCTGTGCGGCCTTGAGCTTGGCCAGCGCCGACTGGATGTCGGCGACGGCCTTGTCCAGCGCCGGGTTGCTGCCCTGGTTCGGCGGCGGGGTGGCCGGTGCGCTCGGCGTGCTCGGTTTGGCCGGCTGGGTGCTCGGTGTGCCGTCCGCGGGCGGGGTGGTCGCCGCGACGCCGGTCCCGGTGCCGAACACCTGGTCCAATGCCTCGTTGAGTGTGGAGGCGAACCCGATCTTCGAGCCGTAGGACACCAGCACCCTGGCCAGCTGCGGATAACTCAGTTGGTTGCGCTGGCGGATGTAGACCGGTTCCACGTAGAGGAACCCGTCGGCCACCGGCAACGTGATGAGGTTGCCGTAGATGGGAATGACGTTGGGGTTGTTGAGCAGGGTGCGGTCCTGGGCGACTCTGGGGTCGCTCTGGAATCTGTTCTGCACCTGCACCGGTCCGTCGACCTGGTTCGCCCCGCTGGCCGGGGGTAATCGGAGTACCCGGATGGTGCCGTAATCCTGCGGATCGGAGGAGACCGACATCCAGGCGGACAGATATTGCCGTTGCAGCCCGGTCAGCGCACTGGTGAGCTGGAACGTGGCCCGCCCTTCGCCGGCCGCATTGGCGAGCACGTAGTACCCGGGCTGGTTGGCCACATTGGCCGCGGTCGTGGTAGAGCTGCCGTCCTCGGTCGGATCCTGCGGCACACTCCAGAAAGCCTGTTGCGCGTAGAACTCCTGCGGACTGTCCACATGGTACCGCGCGAGCAGTTCCCGCTGGATCTTGAACAGGTCCTCGGGATAGCGGAAGTGCGAACGCAGTTCCGGGGAGATTTCGGAACTGGGTTTGACCAGCCCCGGGAACACCTTCTCCCAGGCCTTCAGCACCGGTTCGTTGTCGTCGACCGAATACAGGGTGACCGCGCCGTCATAGGCGTCGACGGTCGCTTTCACCGAGTTCCGGATGTAATTGATCGAGTTGTTGGCCTGTTTCGCGACGCCGTTGAGGGAATCGTTGGTGGCCTCGCCGAGCTGGGTCTGCTGGGCGTACGGGTAGTTGTTGAGCGTGGTGTATCCGTCGACGATCCACTGGATCCGGCCGTTCACGACCGCCGGGTACGGATCGCCGTCGAGGGTGAGCCACGGGGCGACCTTGCTGACCCGGTCGCGTGGTTCGCGGTTGTACATGATCTTCGAGCCGTCGCCGATGGCGTCGGAGAAGAGGATGTTGCGCTCGCCGTATTCGGCGGCGAACGCGAGCCGGTTGAACCAGTTGTCCAGCGAAACGCCGCCCTTGCCCTGGTAGATGTACCCGCGCTGGCTGTCGGTGTCGTATTCGCCGGGTGCTTGCCCCGGCGTGCCGCCGACGATGGCGTAGTCGTTCTCGTTGGTCAGCTCGCCGTAGTAGATGCGAGGCTGCTTGACCTGGATGCCTGGCTGGCCGTTGACCGAGCCCGCGCCGGACGGGTTGGTCGTGTCGCTGGTCGTGGCGAGCGGGTAGCCACCGTCGGAGTTGGAGTCCTTGACCGCGCGGTCGATGGTGTTGGCCGGCGCCGCGACGAACCCGTTTCCGTGCGTGTAGACCAGGTGCTTGTTGATCCAGTTGGTCTGGTTGCCGGTGAGCCCGTCGGTCTTGATCTCCTTGGCGGCCACGATGTAGTCCTGCACGGTGCCGCCGACGTTGTACCGGTCGATGTCCAGCTTCGCCGGGAACCCGTAGAAGTTCTCCCGGCCGACGCGCTGGGTGAAGGTGTCGCTGAGGATGTTCGGGTCGAGCAGCCGGATGTTGGACACCGTGCCGGTGTCCGCCTTCACCGCTTCCGGCGTGGCCTCGGTCTTGCCGGGATATTGCTCGTATTTCACCTTGGTGAGCCCGAACGCGGACCGGGTGGCGTCCATATTGCGCTGAATGGACGTGGCTTCCTTGTCGTTGGCGTTCGGCTTGACCGAGAACTGGTCGAGGATGGCCGGCCAGGCGACGCCGATCAGCACCCCGGACAGGATCAGCAGCACGAGCGAGATGGCCGGCAGCTGGAGATTGCGCAGGAACGCGCCGGCGAAGAAGGCGACCGCGCAGATCACCGAGATGCACAGCAGGATCAGCTTCGCGGGCAGGACCGCGTTCAGATCGGTGTAGGTGGCGCCGTTGAACAACGGCATGTCCCGGTTGGACAGCAGCAGGTTGTACCGGTCGAAGAAGTATTCGGCCGCCTTCAGCAGCACGAAGATGCCGACCGTGATGGCCAGCTGGGCCCGGGCGGGCCCGGCGAGCTGGCCGCCGCGGCCGGCCAGCCGGATGCCGCCGAAGAGGTAGTGCGCGATCAGCGCGCCGAAGAACGAGACCACCACGGTGATGAACAGCCAGCCGAGCAGCCAGTTCACGAACGGCAGGGTGAAGGCGTAGAAGCCGATGTCGATGCCGAACTGGGGGTCCGCCTGGCCGAACGAGGTCCCGTTGAGGAACAGCTGGACGGTCTGCCAGTCGCCCATCGCGGACACGCCCGCGATGATCCCGGTGAGCACCGGGATGCCGATGCCGAACAGCCGGATCCGCGCGACCACCACCGAGCGGTAGCGCGAGAGCGGATCGTCGCGGCCGGACACCGGCACGAACACCGGGCGGGTGCGGTAGGCGATGATCAGGCTGACCGCGAGTGCCCCGCCGACCAGCAGCCCGACCACGAGGAAGAGCACGATCCGGGTGAGCAGCTCGGTGGTGAACACCGAGCGGGCCTGCACCTCGCCGAACCACAGCCAGTCCACGTAGGTGTCCAGCAGCCGGACACCCAGCAGCAGCCCCAGCACGATCACCGCGGCGATGATGAGGAGGATCCGGCTGCGGCGGGACAGCTTCAGGCTCACCGGGGGCCGAGTCGCCACGGCAACGCTCCTGTCTTCGTCAACACGTACGCAGGGTGCCGGAACGGGCGGGCCGCACTGGTCCCCTGATTGCTCTAACTCTACGGAGGGTGTCCGAGTTCCCTCGCCCCGCCCGAACTCCGAGGCGCGGCGGCAGCCCGGGCGGCGGCCTGCGACGATGTCGCCATGCCATCGAGTGAGCCCTCCGCCGCACGCCCGGTCGCCGATCTGGCGCGGGAAGTCGAAGAGTTCGTCGCCGCCGGGGGCTGGGATCAGCCGCCGCAGCTGTTCGCGCTGGTCCCGACCGCGGCGCTGCTGGACGAGCAGCCCGAGCTGGCCGGTCAGCTGGACCGGGCGAACCCGCTGACCCCGGTGGCGCAGGACGCATTGCCCGACGGCGACCTCGGTGAATCGCTCGGCCGGATCGCCTGGCCGGAAATCGTCGTCGGCTGCGCGCTGGCACAGGAGATCATCGTGCTGCCGCCGGACGTGGAGGCCGAACTCGAGGGCGTCGCCGAGGCGGACGGCGACCGGCTGCGCCGCGCGGCCGCGGACCACCCCCGGCGCACCGAGGCCCGGCTCGTCGCCGCGGTTCTGCGGGACGGCGAGCAGGCCTGCGTGATGCGGCTGCGCGGAGTCTCCGCCGAAGGCGGCGAGGAGGCCGTGGACGAACTCGTGGAAAGCCCGGACCTCGCACCGAACCTGATCGAGGCGCTGACCACGACCCTGCATCCCTGATCCGCCGGTTTCCCGGGCCGGGTCGTCCTCGCGCTCAGCAGTGCGCGACCGGACGGCCCGCCTTCAGGTTCTCCAGCTGGATCAGCGCATCGTCCAGTGTGGACACCTTGATCAGATTGAGCCCGTCCGGCCGCGCGGAGACGGCCTCCGCGCAGTTGTGCGCGGGCACGAGGAAGTCGGTGGCCCCGGACTCCCGGGCACCGACCACCTTGAACGAGATTCCGCCGATCGGGCCAACCTGCCCGGTCTCGCTGATCTCGCCGGTCCCCGCGATGTGCCGTCCGGCGGCGAGGTCGCTCTCCGGTTTTCCGGGCGGGGTCAGCCGGTCGATGATCGCCAGGGTGAACATCAGCCCGGCGGACGGGCCGCCGACGTCCTGCAGCGAGATCGCGACGTTGAACGGTGCGTTCACCCGGTCGACCGCGGTGAGCCCGAGGAAGCCCTGCGCTCGGTCGTCGCGGTGGGCCAGCGTCAGCTCGGCGGTCTGCTCGGCCCCGCCGGAACGCTGGAAGACGACCGGCACGCGCTGCCCCGGCTTGGTCCCGGTGAGCGCCGCGGCGACTTCGGTGGATTCCTTGATCTGCTTGCCGTTCACGGTGATCAGCCGGTCGCCGGGGGCGAGCACGTGGTCGGCCGGGCTGCCCGAGACGATCTCCTTGGCCACCACCTGCACCGGGTGGCCGAGATGCCGCAGCGCGGCGACCTGTGCGGCGGTCTGCGAGTCCTGCAGCTGCTGGATGTTCTCCTGTTTCACCTGTTCATTGGTTTCGCCGGGCTTGTAGTACTCCTCACGCGGGGCGAGCGCGTACCGCCCGCTGGCCCAGAGGCCGAGCGCGGTGAACAGGTTGAGCCCGTCGTTCAGCGAAACGGTGGTCATCCGCAGCTCGCCGCTGGTGCCGTAGGTCTGCTGCCCGTTGACCTGGATCACCGGGTTGCCCGCGGCGTCCTTGCCGAGCGTGTCGTAGGTCGGCCCGGGGCTGATCGCGACGTAGGGCACTTGGACCAGGAACCCGACCACTACGAACACCAGGAACAGTGCCCCGCTGACCAGCAGCGTCCAGCCGCGCCGGGTCATCCGGCGGTCCGTACGGGCCGGTTCGCGGGACGTGGCCGGGCGCTGACTCGGGGTCGCGGTCTCCTCGTCGGGTTTGGTCACGTGCGACAGCGTACGGTGACGGAGTTCGCTTCACGGTGAAGGCCATGGTTGACGCGCTGAGCGGGTCCGTACCCGCGTACGGTGGTCCTATGAGCAAATCCCCGTTCGGTTTCGGACCGCCCGATCCCGACAAGCGCGGCGACGGTGATCCCTCGGACCCCTCGGAGCAGCCATCCGGCGCCGAGGCGTTCAACCAGCTCGGGCAGATGCTGAGCCAGCTGGGCCAGATGCTCAGCCAGGCGGGCACGTCGAGTGGGCCGGTCAACTATGACCTGGCGAAGCAGATCGCGCTGCAGAACCTGAGCGGGCGGGACGACGCGAAGGTCGGCTTCACGACATCGGGGTCCGAGGATTCCTCGTCCGCGGTACGCGACGCGGCACACCTCGCGGAACTCTGGCTGGACGCGGCGACGATCCTGCCCGCGGGCGCGACCAGCACGGTGTCCTGGTCGGCGCGGACCTGGGTGGAGAAGACCCTGCCCACGTGGCAGCGGCTGTGCGACCCGGTGGCGCAGCAGATGTCCGGTGCGTGGATGCAGGCACTGCCCGAGGAGGCCAAGCAGGCCGCGGGCCCGTTGCTGTCGATGATGGGCCAGATGGGCGGGATGGCGTTCGGCTCGCAGCTGGGCAACGCGCTGGCGCAGCTGGCCCAGGAGGTGCTCACCTCCACCGAGGTCGGCCTGCCGCTCGGCCCGTCCGCGACGTCCGCGCTGCTGCCCGCGAACATCGAGAAGTTCACCGAGGGCCTGGAGCTGCCGAGCAGTGAGGTGCTGGTGTTCCTCGCCGCTCGCGAGGCCGCGCACCAGCGCCTGTTCACGCACGTGCCGTGGCTGCGCCAGCGGCTGCTGGCGACGGTCGAGGAGTTCGCCCGCGGGATCACTGTGGACACTTCGGCGTTGGAGTCGCTGGCCGGCCAGATCGACCCGGCCAACCCGGCGAGCATCGAGGAAGCGATGTCCTCCGGGCTGCTGGAGCCGCAGACCACCCCCGAACAGCAGGTCGCGCTGAAGCGCCTGGAGACGTTGCTGGCGCTGGTAGAAGGCTGGGTGGACGTGGTCGTCGCCGATGCCATCGGCGACCGCCTCCCCGGCGCGGAGGCCCTGCGCGAGACCCTCCGCCGCCGCCGCGCGACCGGCGGTCCGGCAGAGCAGACCTTCGCCACCCTGGTCGGCCTGGAACTGCGGCCCCGCCGCATGCGCGCCGCGTCGTCCCTGTGGAAGCTCATCGGCGACCGCCACGGCCTGGAAAAGCGCGACGACCTGTGGTCCCACCCGGACCTCATGCCGACCGCAGAGGATCTGGACGAGCCACTGGACTTCGCCGAGCGCCTGGCCACGCCCACCACCCTCCCCGCCGACCTGGACCCGATCGCGGAGCTGGAACGCACCGGACGCGAATCCAAGAACAAGCCCACGTCCACCGAGACCTCCCCCACCGAGACCTCCCCGACGGCGGGTGAGGACACCGACGAGGACAAGGGCGACAAGGGAACCGGCTCGGGCAACACCGACCCGTCCTGACCCTTCACCGGGTCCCGTCTGGTCGAGATTGGCTCTGCCCTGGCCGGGCCTGACCCCGGCCGATCCGCGTTGACCACTCCCAGAACGGACAGGCTCGGCCACACCAAGCCGAGCTTGGCCCCGCTCGATCCGTGTTGGGCTGCCCGGCCCGGACTGGCTCTACCCGGACCAGCTTGGTCCCCGCCCGACCCGATATGACTCCGTCCAGTTCGCCTACGGCTGAGCCCCTCCAGTTCGGATCGGATTGGGCAAGGCCCGATCCAGATCGGCTCCGACCGGTCCCCGTGGCTCAGCCACCCACGAGCCACCGCCTCAAGTGGCCGCGCACCCATCCGTGCGCGGCCACTTCGCGTATCGGAGACCGGCGAACCAGCATCACCCGCCCGGCTTCACGCCTGCCCCCGGATCCCGATGCCTACCCTTGGCTCCCTCCCCACCGACCGTCCCGACAACCAAGTCCGACACCCACCCACCAGCCGATCAGCTCGAGCCCAGGCCACCCACACAATCCGGCGAACCGCCGCGTTAACCATCCGCCCACCTCATCCGCCCGACCACCGAACGCAATCCACGTCCCCTCCGAAAGCCCCCGCCGCCGCAAACAACCCACCCCACTCCCCCAACACCCGTCAATCCCTCATCCCACCCGGCCCACGCCCGCCACGCACCAGGCCGGCAGCCCCGATCCCACCACCCGGCGACCCCACCTCACCCAGCCACAGCCCCACTACCGATCGCCCCCGAACTCATTCCTCCACCGAAATACCCCACCCCGCAGCCGCCGAGAGCCCTTCGAGATACCCGATGGCCCGCTCCGTCTTCGGGTACCGGTTCACCAGTTCCCAGAACGCCGCGTCGTGTCCCGGCTCGCGCAGGTGGGCCAGCTCGTGCACCAGCACGTAGTCCAAGACCCACGACGGCACCTGCTGAAGCCGCTCGCTCACCCGGATCGTCGCGTCGACCGGCGTGCACGACGCCCACCTGGTGCGCATCGGGGGCACCCACCGCACGCTCGCAGGCAACGCCTTGCTCCGGAGGTACTTGCCCGCGAGCAGCGCACACCGGGCGAGCAGCGCCTCGTCCGATGCTTTCAGGGGCGGGGCCTTGCGCGACCCGGGGCGCTGCAGCTTGCGCTCCATCTCCGCGACCCAGTGTTTCTCTTCCGCCCGGGTCATCCGCGCCGGGATGAGCACCACCAGGGTGTCCTCGTTCCAGTACGCGGTGACCGTCCGGTGCCGGCGCGCGCTGCGCCGCACCTCGACCTTGTGCTGAGGAGTGTCCGATGGGGCGCTCCCGCCCCTGCCCCGCAACGCGGGCATTCGTGCTTCGACCACTCCCCAACGGTAAGGCCCGGCACCGACAACTTGGGAGCGCTGAATGGTCACAGCCCCGAGTTGTCCACAACTGACCACACCTGTGGACAACTGGGTTTTTCGTCCTACGGGGGAGACCGGTCCGTGCCAAGCTGACCGGCATGACGTTGTCCGCCACCCCGCCGCCGAACGTGCTCCTTCCGGCGTATCCGACCTTGCTCCCGGGCATCCACGTGCTCGACCGCGACGAAGACGAGGTCCAGTTCGGCCTCGACCCCCGGCACGGTGTCGTGGCCGGTGGGCTGGCGCCGCAGGTCCTGGAGGTCGTCCGGCACCTCGACGGCAGGCGCGGGCTCGAAGACGTGCTGCTCGCGGTCGGTGAACACCGGGACCAGTGCCACCTGCTGCTCAAACAGCTCACCACGCTCGGTCTGGTCACCGAAGCACCCCGGCCGGCGGCCAAACGCGTCGAAACCGGGTTGTGGTCCCTGCGCGCCCGCCACCACCAGACCGCGCTCACCGATCGCCGCCGGCAGAGCCTGGTGGCTGTGCACGGCAGCGGGCGGCTGGCCGTGGCAGTGGCCCTGCTGCTGGCGAACGCCGGTGTCGGGCACCTCGACATCCGCTCGGGCGGCATGGTCACCGAAGCCGACATCGGATCCGGGCTCACCGCCACTGAGCTGGGACAACCCCGTCGGCGCGCGATACTGGCCATGCTCGCCCGGCTCGCACCCGACGTGTCCACCGCGCGGAACCACCGCCGCACTCCCGACCTCGTCCTGGTCACCGACACCATCGTCCCGGCCCCGGAGGAGATCGCGGAGCTGGTCGAAGAGGGAATCCCGCACCTGCCCGTCTTGGTCCGCGAAGGCACCGGCGTCGTGGGCCCGCTGGTCATACCCGGTCGCAGCGCCTGCTTGCGATGCTGTGACCTGCACCGGACCGATCTGGATTCCTCGTGGCCGCGG
Organism: Amycolatopsis sulphurea; assembly: GCF_002564045.1. Lineage (NCBI taxonomy): Bacteria > Bacillati > Actinomycetota > Actinomycetes > Pseudonocardiales > Pseudonocardiaceae > Amycolatopsis > Amycolatopsis sulphurea. The sequence goes on from NZ_PDJK01000002.1 coordinate 1,051,117, forward strand.
GTGGCGAGCCAGCTCGTCGGCAAGTCGCCCCGGCCGGATCTCGGCGCAGTGCAGTCCTGCGCGGCGCTCGCCGTCGCGCAGGCCATGCGTTTGCTGTCCCCCAGCGCGGAGCCGCCGCCCACCTGGAACACCTCGCTGGAAATCGACAGCTTCGACGGTCGGGTCCACCACCGCGGCTGGGAGCCGCACCCCGGCTGCGGATGCGGAGCACCCGTTGCGCCGGAACAACTACTGCCCGAGCCGGAGGAGGTACTGCAGGAGAGGTAGCCCACATCGTCACGCTCTGCAGGCTGCGGAAGCCAAGCCCGCCAAGGCAGAATCATCACCGTGACCGACTCCCGCGACCGCACCGGAGAACGCGAATCCGCTTTGCCCCGGCGGGGCGCCGCGCGTACCGCGAAGCTGGCCAGTCTTCCGCTCGGTATCGCGAGCCGAGCCGTCGGTGGCTGGGGCAAGCGGCTTACCGGGCAGAATGCCGAGCAAGTCAACGCGGTGCTGTCGGCCAAGGCCGCCGAGCAGCTCTTCGAGGTGCTCGGCACGCTCAAGGGCGGCGCGATGAAGTTCGGCCAGGCGCTGAGCGTGTTCGAGGCTGCCGTGCCCGACGACCTGGCGAAACCGTACCGAGAGGCGCTCACGAAGCTGCAGTCGGCGGCGCCGCCGATGTCGGCCCGGCAGACCCACCGGGTACTCGCCGAGCAGCTCGGGCGGTCGTGGGCGGGCCGGTTCGCCCACTTCGACGACGAACCGGCGGCCTCGGCGAGCATCGGCCAGGTCCACCGTGCGACCTGGCACGACGGTCGCGAGGTGGCGGTCAAGGTCCAGTACCCCGGTGCGGACGAGGCTTTGCGCAGTGATCTGCGGCAGCTGCAGCGATTCAGCAGGCTGTTTCAGGCGTTCGTGCCCGGCACGGACGTGAAACCGCTGCTCTCCGAGCTGGCCGAACGGATGGACGAGGAGCTCGACTACCTCGCCGAGGCCGACCACCAGCGTGCCTTCGCGAAGGCCTTCGAAGGTGATCCTGCCTTTCTCATCCCGCGGGTCGTCGCGAGTGCGCCGAAGGTCGTGGTCACGGAGTGGGCCACCGGTATGCCCCTGGCGCAGATCATCGCCGGCGGGGACAAGCGGACCCGAGATCTGGCCGGCCGGCTCCTCGCCGAGTTCCACTACTCCTCACCGGCCCGCGTGCACCTGCTGCATTCCGATCCGCATCCGGGCAACTTCATGCTGACCGCGGACGGCCGCCTGTGCGTGATCGACTTCGGCGGCGTCGCCAAGCTGCCGAACGGCATTCCACGGCAACTCGGCGAGATGACCCGGCTGGCGCTCGACGGCCATTCGGACGAACTGATGCGGCTGCTGCGGGAGAGCGGCTTCGTCCGCGCAGGCGCCGAGCTGTCCCCGGCCGAGGTGCTGAGCTACCTCGCGCCGTTCACCGAGCCGCTCGCCACCGCGACGTTCCACTTCACGCGTCGCTGGATGCAACGTCAGGCCGGCCGGCTCGGAGACACCCGGGGACCCGATTTCCGGGTCGGCCGCTCGCTGAATCTGCCGCCGGAGTACCTGATGATCCACCGGGTCACCGCCGGGTCCACCGGCATCCTCTGCCAGCTCGACGCGGACATCCCGGCACGCGGCATCGTGGAACGGTGGCAGCCCGGTTTCGCCGCCTGAGTTATCCACAGGATGGGGCGTTTTCGGCGTGGTGGCAGGAAGTTGTCCACAGATCCGCGGAGGCTGTTCCACTCAAATGGCAGAGCCGTCATTCTCGATGCATGACGACTACCACTGGTTCCGATCCGGTTGCTTTCAGTGATCTGGTGACCAACGGCGTGCTCGTGCGGAGCCATCTCCGCGACGCCGGGATCTCGGAGCGAAGGATCGCGAAGCTCTCCGGGCCGGGTGGGCCTTGGCAACAGGTCTACTCCGGAGTGTTCCTGGTGCACGACAAACCTCCGAGCCGGGAACAACTCCTGCACGCGGCAATCGCGCGTTGCCGCCCGCACGCCGTGATCACCGGCGCAGACGCTCTCCGTGCCCACGGCGTCAACCACCCGCTCACCGCCCAGATCCACCTACTCGTGCCGCACTATCGCCGGCTCGCCTCGGAGCCGGGGCTCATCGCGAGCCGCACGGCACGGATGCCGGAGCCGGTGATGGTCGCCGGTCTGCCCTACGCCACGCCGGCGCGCGCCGCGCTGGACATGGCGCGCCGGGAGAACGAACCGGACACCGTCGCCCAGCTTGTTTCGCTGCCGTTGTACTGGGGACTCTGTGACCGCGCCGAGCTGGCCGCCGAGCTCGACGCAGGCAACCAGCGCGGCTCCGCGGCGGTGCGTTCCGTCCTTCGCGGTCTGGACGACCGGGAAACGTTCGCCCACGGCCAAGCCCTTCACGTCCTCCGGCAGACCCCGTTGCCCGCGCCGCAATGGAACGTGGCCGTCTGCGATCGCCGCGGCAGGCGGATCGGCACCGCGGACGCCTGGTGGGACCAGGTCGGGATGGCCTGGCGCTACCGGACTTCCGCAGGCCCCACCGACTTCAGTCACCTGGCGCTCGCCGCCACCGGCACCGTGCTGTTCCGCTGCACCCCGCGGCAACTCGTCGACACGCCCGACGAGATGAGCCGTGAGCTACTGAGTGCCTACACCCAGGCCGCCCGTACCCCGCGCCCGAAGGTCCGCGCCGTCTACCACGCAGGAAACGCGGCTTGAGGCCAGACTGACACAGAAACAAGGAGGTGAATCGCCATGTCGACTGAAGTTCTCGTACCCACGCCCGGCAGTCGCCGAAGCCCGGCCACCAACGCCGTGTGCGCGTCTACTGTGGACGCCGTGTTCCTCGATTTCGAGGCCTTCCAAGAGTCGATGGCCGCCAGCGGGTTGCCGCCCTTGCGGGGCGGATCGCTCGGCGTCCGCAGTGACAGAGCTGATCGCTGTCGCGCTGGAAGCGCAGCTGCGACCATGCCCACCGCTCAACGCTGGCTGGCCCGCAACCTTGCCAACCGCACGACCCTGCCTCACCGCACAACCCGCTCTGGGCCCGACCTTGCCTCGCCGGGCGACCTTGCTCAACCGCGCAGCGTTGGCTTGCCTGCAATATTGGCTCGTCGAACGGCTGGCGTCGTCGCGGTCTGGCTGCTCGCTTGGCAACGCTTCCGCGCTGTGGTCACGCCTCCGTGTCTACGCCGGCCGATCCCTGACAGCGGCGCGATGTCGGCAGCGCAGGTGGAGCAGGTAGTACGAGGTAGCTGTTCGTGGAAGGTCGCTGGAGTGCTCTCGTTCACCAGTATTCGTCGGGCAGTTTGCCTTCGATGTCGCGGGTGTGGGTGCGGGCGCATTCCGGGCAAAGCCAGCGTTCGGTGCCGTTGTCTTTGGTACAAGCCCAGGCCAGGGCGGCGAGTGCGTCGGTCTCCGCGACGCGGAGGCGGCCGCAGCGGGAGCAGGCAACGTTCGGGGTGGTCATGCGCGACGTCCGTAGTGCACGGTGCGGGCACCGAGGAGGTACAGGTCTCGTCGGTTCGCGAGGTGGTGTGGGCCGGCCGGGTCGAGGAGCGCGGCGAGGGTACTGCGGTCGTCGTCGGGGAGGAGGTCGGCGGCGTGTTCGGCGAGCTGGGAAAGGTGGTGGTGCAGGTAGCCGGGCAGAGTGTCCGGGCCTGGCGCGGGGTGGTCAACCAGCACGCTGAACGAGCCGATCCCGGTGAGCCCGGCATGTTCGAGCGCGATCGGCCAGCCGTAGGGCATCGGCACCGAGCCGTCGATGCCTTCGCGCATTCCGGCGAACCATTCGGCCTGGGCGGCGTGCAACCGGTCTTCGAGCCCGGGGCGTCCGAGCCCGAGATCCCAAGGGAGGCAAGCGAAACTCAACCCGCCCTCGGCCAGCGCGACGATTCCACCCGGCCGGACCGTGGCGGCGAGCGTCACGACCGCGGCCTGCTGGTCCGGCAAGTGGTGTACCACCCGCGAGGCCCAGACCAGATCGGCGGCAGGCAACGTCGCCGGCAGTTCGGCGTCGGCAAGGTCGGCGCGCACTGCCCGCACCTCGACGGACGGACCCGCCACTGCGCGGACCGCTCGTTCAGCTTCACCGAGCAATTCCGGCGTTGCGTCGGCCAGCACGATCGTGCCACCGCCCCGAGACACAAGTTCCCGGGCGAAGTGCGTGCTCACTCCACCGGCGCCGCAACCGAGATCGACTACTGTCGGGCCGTTGGGAAGCTGCGCGACGAGCCGCGCGGCCGCGGCCGCTTGCGCCTCGGAGTCGAGACTGTCGGCGGCGCGGAGCAACGCGAGCCGGTCGGCCCAGTCGATGTGATCGTGGGTATGCGCGGACATGGCCCCATTGAACACCCGGCAACGACCATCGCCAGGAGGCTCTCCGGCAGGCCCACCGAACGTGCCGGCCCCCGATACGCGCGCAGGTGCTCCGGAGTCCGCAAACACCCACGTGCCCGCAAGTCTCCAGTACCAGCGGAAACCGGCAATACACGCCACGATGCTTACGAATTTCGAATACGTACGATGGCAGAACGGCTTGAACGGAATCCCAGCGCGGGTCGCGTCGGGGGGCGAAGCGCAGTCCACCCGACCGGAGGTGACCGGGCAAGCCGGAAGTGACCCGCAAGCGCCGAGTCACCTGGTGACTCCGTGCCGACCCAACCGGAAGTCACCGGCAAGCGCCGAATCACCCGGCGACCCCATGCCGACCCAACCGGAGATCACGGGGCAGGCCCCAGGTCACCTGGCGAACCCGTGCCCGCCGAACCGGAGCAGATCAGGCAGGCGCCAGGCCACCTGGCGACTCCGTCTCCACCCGACCGAAGATCACCGGGCAAGCGCGCCATGCCACCCGACGAACCCATGCCCACCCAACCGGCAATCGCCGGGCAGGCGCCGGGTGACCTGGTGACTCCGTCGTCTCGACCGTCAGGTGCCTGTTGTCGGCCTCAGTTTTGTCGGCCCCGGTACGGGACTTGGCTGCCACCAAATCTGCCTCAGCCACCGACGGACAAGCGAGCCTCAACGAGTTCGCGAAGTCGCATTCGCTTGGTCTGCGGACGACGGGCGCGTCCGCTTGCCGTCTCCTTCGGCACCTCGCTGAGCAACTTGCGTACGCGAAACACCCCTAGGCGCGGGAATGGCTTCCAAGCGACCGTCCCAGCTCCCCGAAGTCGGAAAACAAGGCGGGCCAACGACACCAAACAGCCCCGGACCGGGAACGACGCCGGGTGCCGAGCACACTCGCGGGCTTGAGTACCGCGAGCATGACCCGGAACCCACGAACCGAAATCCCTGCGGGACGACCCGGAGCCGTGCGAGCCACCAGCGTCCATGGAACCTCTGCGAGCCGCCGGCGCCCAATGGAATCCCTACGGGACGACCCGGAAACCCTGCGAGCCACCAACAGCCAGGGAACTCCTGCGAGCCACCAGCGTCCCTGGAGACGCTGCAAGCCACCAGCCTCCAGGGAACCCCCTGCAGGCCCGAAGGTCCAGGCCTGCAGGGAGAACCGTGGTCAGTCTTGAATCAGATGGCGTTTCGCGTGGTTGTCCGCCCATTGGGCCAGGCGAGTCCAGCGGCGGGCGGCTCGGGCGCGGCGCCAGGTGCGCTGCGCCTCCGCCTCGGTGTGGAAGTCCCGTATTCGGGCACGGGACAGCTCTTCGTGCAGCAACATGGTGGTGGTCTCCTGAGTTTTGTTCTGCTTCGGTTTCGGCTGCGCGCGGGCGATTTCCCCGGTGCGGGCCTCGTAATCGCGAGTGGTCAGCAGGTCGGCGGTCATGCGGCGGCGCTCCGGGCGGTCGTGGTGGCGGCGGGCTCGAGGGTGGCGTTCTTGCGCGGGCGGCCGCGGGGCCGCTTGCGCGCGATCACTGCGCCACGCTCGAAGATCTCACCGCCCCAGACTCCCCAGGGCTCACGCCGGGCGAGGGCGCCGGCCAGGCAGGCCTCGCGGACCGGGCAACCGGCGCAGAACGCCTTCGCCCGTTCGAGTTCGGCGGGCGATTCGGCGAACCACAGGTCGGCGTCGCGCGAGCGGCAGGGCAGCTCGGGTTCGGCGACGCCGCCGAGCAGATCGCCGAGGTCGAACCCGTCGGGCACGACGCTCTCGGCGAGTGCGATGGCGGATGACATTTCCGTGCTCCTTTGCGAAGTGGTGGTCGGGGCGGTGATCGGACTGGACACCTTGTTCCTCAGGGTTGAGCAGCCAAAAAAACACGAAGGCCGCGGATCCGGTTACCGGTTCCGCGGCCTTCGTGAGCCTCGTGTCCTGACTCAGGTCAGGAACTTCGCTCCCGTAACGACAACGGAACACGGAACTGCTTGACGATCGGCAGATCGGCACCAACTCGCGGGTACGCGACGAGGGTCGCGAACCGGTGGGTGCTGCCGACTGGGCTCCACGTGCGCTCAGTCCGACGGAGGTTTCCTCCGAAGCGAGCAGCAGCGGACACACCGGTGCCCGGACGCGGGGCAGGGGTAACACCAACGGACAGACCGGTGCCAGGGCACATGATCATCGGATTGCCGTTCACGTCGCTGACACCACCTCTCGCTGTCCGGACGCTCGCCGCACCGGGCGGCTCACGTCACATGGTCCCCAGGCCGGGCGCGCTCCGCCCGGACGTACCAGCAGGTTATTGCTCCGGGGAGAGCGGAGCAACCGATTTTCCCAAATCTCTTCCGAAGCGACGAAGATCGCCACTGAGCAGCGGGTTCGCCGCATCGATCACGGAGACGACGCGGTCAAGACCGCATCGAGGCGCGCACCACGTCGAGCACTTCCGAGCCGAAGCGGGCCAGCTTCGTGGCCCCGATGCCGGAGATCGACACGAGCGCCCCGTCGTCGGTCGGCCGCTGTTCGGCAATGGCCATCAGGGTAGCGTCGGTGAACACCACGAACGCCGGCACCTTCAGCTCCCGCGACCGTTCGCCCCGCCAGGCCTTCAGCTTCTCCAGCAGATCTTCATCCACTGTGGACGGGCACCGCCCGCACCGGCCCAGCTTCACTTCCATGGTCTGCACCAGCGGACCGTCGCACAGCCGGCAGCGGTTCACCTTCGTGGCCGCCTTCGGCGTCTGCTGTGCCCGCGCGATCCGCGCCGCCGGGTGGTCCTCCGGAATCAGCCCGTAGAGAAATCGGCTGCGCCGGCGGTTGCGACGGCTGCCCGGGCCACGCGAGAGCGACCACGACAACGACAGGTGCTCCCGCGCCCGCGTAACGCCGACGTAGAACAGCCGACGCTCCTCCTCGATCGCCGAGTCGTCACCGTCGGCGTGCAGGATCGGCATCGTGCCCTCGGACAGGCCGACGAGGAACACGGCGTCCCACTCAAGCCCCTTCGCCGAGTGAAGCGACGCCAGCGTGACGCCTTCGACGGTCGGTGGATGCTGCGCGACTGCGCGCTGTTCGAGATCCGCGACGAAACGTGACAGGTCGGCGTCGTCGACTGCGGCGGCCAGCTCCTCGGCCAGCTCGACGAGCGCGAGCAGCGCGTCCCACCGCTCCTTCGCCGCGCCGCCCGCAGGCGGCTGCTCAGTGAGGCCAACCCGCGCGAGAACCGAACGCACTGCAGTAACCAGCTCGGGGCCTGACGGCTCCATAGCCGCCGTACGCAGCGCCGACATCGCCTGCCGCACCTCGGTGCGCTGGAAGAACCGCTCACCGCCACGGACCAGGTACGGGATCCCGACCTCGGTAAGCGCTTGCTCGTACGCCTCCGACTGCGCGTTCACGCGGAACAGCACCGCGATCTCACTCGCGGCCACGCCGCCGTCGAGCAGCTCGCGGACATGGCCCGCGACCGCAGCAGCCTCGGCAGCTTCGTCCTCATGCTCGGCGAACCGTGGGTCCGGCCCCTCGGGCCGCTGGCCGATGAGCTTCAGGCGCGAACCGGCCGGACGGCCACGGGCCGCGCCGATCACCTGGTTCGCGAGCGACACCACCTGGGGCGTCGACCGGTAATCACGCTCCAGCCGCACCACGGTCGCTTCCGGGAAGCGCCGCGTGAACTCCAGCAACGACCGCGGCGAAGCACCGCCGAACGAGTAGATGGTCTGGTTGGCGTCGCCGACCACCGTGAGGTCGTCGCGACCACCGAGCCACGCGTCGAGCAGACGCTGCTGCAACGGGGTGACGTCCTGATACTCGTCGACGACGAAGCAGCGGTAACGATCGCGAAACTCGACAGCGACCGCTTCGTGCTTTTCGAGCACCGCCGTGGTGTGCAGCAGCAGATCGTCGAAATCGAGCACCTGCGCGGCCGTCTTCAGCTCTTCGTACTGCCGGTACACCTCGGCCACCTGCGCGACCGGCGCCGGCGTCTCACGCTGCGTACGCGCCGCGACAGCCGCGTACTCGTCCGGCGAGACCAGCGAAGCCTTACTCCACTCGATCTCACTGGTGAGGTCACGCACCACCTCGACCTCGGTGCTCAGCCGAAGACGCTGTGCGGCCTGCGCGACGAGACGGAACTTGTTGTCGACCAGGTCCCACGGCCGGTCCCCCACGACCCTTGGCCAGAAGTAACGGAGCTGTCGCCGCGCTGCCGCGTGAAAGGTCAGCGCCTGCGCAGCGTCGACGCCGAGCCCGCGAAGCCGCGTACGCATCTCACCCGCCGCACGCGCGGTGAAGGTGACCGCGAGCACCTGACCAGGCGCGACGTGCCCAGAGCGAACCAGATGCGCAATACGGTGCGTGATCGTGCGTGTCTTCCCCGTGCCCGCCCCGGCGAGGACGCAGACCGGCCCGCGAGGTGCGGCCGCGGCGGCACGCTGCTCCGGGTCGAGCCCGTCGAGCAAGCTGGGACGGCGTGGACTGCTCTGGGGAGACGATGCGGTGGCCACTGCGCGATCCTCGCAGAGGGGGCCGACGGATTCGTGGCCGGGCACGCGGCCGTATCCTGGTTATATGGCGGGTAAGCAGGACAAGGAAGCGGCCAAGGAGGCCAAGCGGGAGAAGCGCGCGGCAGGCAAGGCGCGGCGCGGGCAGTTCTTCGAGGCGTTCAAGATGCAGCGCCGCGAAGATCCGCTGCTCATCCCCTGGATGGCCGGTTCGATCGTGGTCGTCGCCGGTGCGCTGTTCGGCATCGGGTTCCTCTTGGACATGCAGTGGGCGCTGTTGCCGCTGGGCGTTGTGCTCGGGCTGCTGCTCGCCGTGATCATCTTCGGCCGCCGGGTGCAGCGCACCGTCTTCGCGAAGGCCGACGGCCAGCCCGGCGCGGCCGCGTGGGCGCTGGAGAACCTGCGCGGGAAGTGGAAGGTCACGCCGACGGTGGCCGCCACCACGCAGCTCGACGCCGTGCACCGCGTGCTCGGGCACCCCGGCGTGGTGCTCGTCGCGGAGGGCGCGCCGCACCGGGTGAAGACGCTCCTGGCGCAGGAGAAGAAGCGCGTCGCCCGGTTGATCGGCGAGACCCCGATCTACGACTTCACGATCGGGCACGAGGACAACCAGATACCGCTCAAGAAGCTGCAGAGCCACCTCACGAAGCTGCCGCGCAACCTCAAGCCGGCCCAGGTGGACGCGCTGGAGGCGAAGCTCGCCGCGCTCGGCTCGCGTGGCGCCGCGATGCCGAAGGGCCCGATGCCGGCCGGCGCGAAGATGCGCAACGTACAGCGCACCATCCGCCGCCGCTGACCCCATCCGACGCAATGCTGTGAAGGGGCCCTTCACGGACTCTGAGTCCGTGAAGGGCCCCTTCACGGCTTTCCGGGGACCAGGGACGCCGACCGGGGTCAGCGCATCCGGATGACGACGGTGCCGGTCGCCCGGTCGAGCCAGTTGCGGCTGTCGACGTTGCGCACCAGCGGCGGCAGGATCAGCACAGTCAGCACCATCCGGACCAGCGCGCGCCAGGGGCCGACCATGGACGCACCGTCGAGCCGCGCGACGCGGATACCGAGCGCGCCCATGCCCGGCGTGAAGCCGAAGAAGGTCACGGGGAACACGCTGAGCACCGCCCACACCCCGCCCGCCCACAGGTTGAACGTCTGCATCGCGGCCACGTTCTGCAGGTCGTAACGCACGAAGAGCCCCGTGATGAGCGCGGCGAGCACAAGGTCCACGATCAGCGCGAGCACACGCTGCCCGCCACTCGCGACCGCGCCGACGCCCGTCTCGGGCAGCCCGAACCGCTCCCCGGGCCACTTGGGTGCGTCCTGCCGCGTCGTGGGGTCGCCGGTGCCCGGCAGCCATTCACCCGTCCATCTCGCCACCCGTCCAGGGTATGCCGGTGGCGGGCGCCACATTCTGCCTGGTCGACTAGCTGTGCCCGGCGACCCGTTAACACCGGCGAAACATTCGGGTGACGGTCGGGCAACACCGCGCTCTTAGCGTGAGCCGAAGAGAGTACTGCCGCCGGTAACGAACGAGAAGGAGTCACCGAGGGTGCCCACTACTCCAGACGACATCCAGCGCCTCATCGCCGACGAGAAGGTGGAGTCCATCGACGTCAGGTTCTGCGACCTGCCGGGCGTCATGCAGCACTTCACGGTGCCCGCCAAGGCGTTTGACCTGGAGGCCTACGAAGAGGGTCTGGCCTTCGACGGCTCCTCGGTACGCGGCTTCCAGTCGATCCACGAGTCCGACATGCTGCTGCTGCCGGACCCCGAGACCGCCCGGATCGACCCGTTCCGCAAGACCAAGACGCTGTCGCTCAACTTCTTCGTGCACGACCCGTTCACGCGCGAGGCCTACAGCCGCGACCCGCGCAACATCGCGCGCAAGGCCGAGCAGTACATCGCCGAGTACGGCGTCGCCGACAACGTGTACTTCGGCCCGGAGGCGGAGTTCTACATCTTCGACTCGGTCCGCTTCGAGGACGCCGAGCACCTGTCGTTCCACGAGATCGACTCGGTCGAGGGCTGGTGGAACACCGGCGCCGACACCGAGGGCGGCAACCAGGGCTACAAGACCCGGTTCAAGGGCGGCTACTTCCCGGTCCCGCCGGTCGACCACTTCGCCGACCTGCGCGACGACATCGTCCGGCAGCTGCAGGGCCAGGGCTTCGAGATCGAGCGCGCGCACCACGAGGTGGGCACCGCGGGCCAGACCGAGATCAACTACAAGTTCAACACGCTGCTGCATGCCGCGGACGACCTGCAGCTGTTCAAGTACATCGTGAAGAACACCGTGTTCGCCGCGGGCAAGACCGCGACGTTCATGCCGAAGCCGCTGGCCGGGGACAACGGCTCGGGCATGCACTGCCACCAGTCGCTGTGGAAGGACGGCCAGCCGCTGTTCCACGACGAGTCCGGGTACGCGGGCCTGTCGGACACCGCGCGCCACTACATCGGCGGCCTGCTCAAGCACGCCCCGAGCCTGCTGGCCTTCACCAACCCGACGGTGAACTCCTATCACCGCCTGGTGCCGGGCTTCGAGGCGCCGGTCAGCCTGGTGTACTCGCAGCGCAACCGCTCGGCCTGCGTGCGGATCCCGATCACCGGCAACAACCCGAAGGCCAAGCGCGCCGAGTTCCGCTGCCCGGACTCATCGGGCAACCCGTACCTGGCGTTCTCCGCGATGATGATGGCCGGCCTCGACGGCATCAAGAACAAGATCGAGCCGCCGGAGCCGATCGACAAGGACCTCTACGAGCTGCCGCCCGAGGAGGCCAAGAACGTCAAGCTGGTCCCGGGCGACCTCGGCACGGTGCTCGACACTCTGGAAGCCGACCACGACTTCCTGCTCGAAGGCGGCGTCTTCACCTCCGACGTGATCGAGACCTGGATCCAGTTCAAGCGCGAGAACGAGATCGACCCGCTGCGGCTGCGTCCGCACCCGTACGAGTTCTCGCTGTACTACGACGTGTGAGGGTTTGAGCACGGTCGCAGAGTTCAAACCGATGGCCCGTCAGCATCGCGCTGGCGGGCCATTGGTCTTTGTTGGAAAGCAAGCTTTCGCATAGGCCGTCAGGTCAGGTCGACGAGGAGTTTGCCGAGGTGGCCGCCTGTGAAGGAGCCGACGAACGCCACCGGTAGCCGGTCGAAGCCGTGTTCGACGGTCTGGATGGCCTGGATTTCCTGGTCGCGGATGAGGCCGGCGAGCTGTTTCCCGATCTCCGGTGCGCGATGCAGGTGGTCGAGGACGATGAAGCCCTGGGTGAGCACGCGTTTGGTGAGCAGCAGGCCGAAATTCGCCGGGCCTGCCGGCCGGGTGGCCTGGTTGTAGCCGTCGATGAGGCCGCACAAGGCGATGCGGGCGTGGTTCTCGAGCCGCGCGATGGTCGCGTCGAACATCGGGCCGCCGGAGTTCTCGAAGACCAGGTCGATGCCCTCGGGTGTGGCGGCGGTCAGGTGATCGCACCAATCGGGGTCGTGCCGATCGATCGCGGCGTCGAGACCGAGTTGTTCGGTGAGCAGCGCGCATTTCATGGTGCCACCGGCGATGCCGAGCACGCGGGCGCCGGCGCGTTTGGCGAGCTGGACGGCCAGGGTGCCGACCGCGCCGGACGCGCCGGAGATCAGCATGGTCTGGCCCGGTTCGGGTCGCAGGATGTCGTGGACGCCGACCCACGCGGTGAGACCGGGCATGCCGAGCACGCCGAGCGCGGTTTCCAGGGGAATGCCGGGTTCCGGGGTGATCCGCTCCCAAGTGGGGTCCGGCTCCGGTACGACCTGACGTTCCTGCCAGCCGACGAAGCCGCGCACGACGTCGCCGGGCCGGTAACCGGGGTTGCGCGATTCGGTGACCCGGGCCAGCCCGAACGACCGGACCGGCGCGCCGATCGCCACCGGTGGAAGGTAGCTGGGCCGGTCGTCCAGCCAGCCGCGAATGGCCGGGTCCAGGGAGACCACCAGCGTCTCCAACCGGATGCCGCCGTTGGGTACCGGGCCGATCTCGGTCTGCACGAGGGAGAAGTCGTCCTCGCGGACCCGCCCTTGCGGTCGCCGGGCGAGAACGAACTGACGTGACGTGGTCATGCTGAGGCCCTTTCGCTGATCGCCCGACGCTACGAGCGCACACGAGCCCCGGACTGGGTACACGCGCACGAGGGTTGCCACTGGCGCATGGCTGATGCATGCGCGTGGTGAAAGCGATCCGGCGCGCAGCACCAAGACGTGACCGGAACCACATTCCTACCGTCGAGCACATTGGCCGTCCCGCCCCTGGGCACGGCCACATCGAGACACAACGGAGTGCTCAATGGACGCCATTTCTCCGGCACGACCGCTCAAGGTCGCGGTCACCGTGGACGACTTCGTGCTGTGGGACGGAGTCCCGATGCCGGCCGGCCGCAACCCGGTGGGCATCACCCGCTCATTGGCCAAGACCCTCGCCGAGCACGGCCTGACCGGTACGTACGGGTTCTCGCACACGTACCGGCTCGACCGGGAACCGCACCTGATGGCGGCTTTCGAAGCCTGGGCGGAAGCGGGGCACCACTTGGGAAACCACACGCACCAGCACGCGCCGCTGCGCTGGATGTCCGGCGCGGACTTCCTCGCCGACACGGAGAAGGCCGAGAAGCACATCGGGCATCTCGTCGACGCAGCGCCAAGCCGCTACTTCCGGTACCCGATGGACATGTCATCGGGCTCCGAACGCAAGCGTGGCGAGGTGGAGGAGTCCTTGCGCCGCAACGGATACCGCACCGCCCCGATCACGACGTGGTTCAGCGACTTCGCGTGGATCGTGCCCTACTACCGGGCGGTGCGCAACGAGGACGCGGCAGCCGCGGCGCGGTTGCGGGAGCTGTATGTGTCGTCGGCGGTGGACATGCTGGCCCGGCATTCGGCCACCGCGCGGGCGCTGTTCGGCGCGGACATGCCCTACATCTGGCTGATCCACGGAACCACGATCGCGGTCGACACGCTCGGCGACATCCTCGACGCGTTCGCTGCACGCGGTGTGGAGTTCGTGTCACTGGATGAAGCCATGAAGCATCCCGCGAACTACGCCATGCCGCCGTGCACCGACACGTTCAGCAACCACCTGCAGCGGTTCGCGGTCGCCGCCGGCCGGCCCGCTCCCGAACTCGAGATGTCGGTGCTCGGCGAGGTTCTGATGGCTTCCCCGATCGAGGGCATGGACACCCTGCAGGTCTACGAGGACCGGATGCTCCGGCCGCTCGCGGCCCGGGTCGGCGCCGAATACGACTGGCAGTGGGCCTGAAACCCATTCATACCAAGGAGAATACTCGATGCTGAACCTGTCGATGATGCTCACCGACAGCGCACGCCGGCTGCCCGGCAAGGTCGCGGTCCGGCAGGGCTGCCGCTCGATGACCTATCGCGAGGTCGACCAGCGGGCCAATCAGGTGGCGAACCTGTTGCGGGACCGGGGAATCCAGCCGGGCGACCGGGTGGCGATCACCTGCCCGAACGTGCTGGAGTTCCCGCCGGTGTACTTCGGCATCCTCAAGGCGGGCGCGGTGGTCGTGCCGCTGAACACGATGCTCAAACGACCCGAGGTCGCGTACCACCTGTCGGATTCCGGGGCGCGGGCGTACTTCTGCGTGATCGGCGACGCCGAAGCGTGGCGCGGCTTTGCCGACACCCCGGCCTGTGAACACCTGGTCGTGATCGACACCCCGGGAGGTGTTCTGCCGGACGGGGTGCCCACTTTGAGCGATGTGCTGCAGGACCAGCCCGCCGAGGACGTGCTGGTCCCCACCGAGGCGACCGACACCGCCGTGATCCTCTACACCAGCGGCACGACGGGCAAGCCGAAGGGCGCGGAGCTGACGCACGCCAACCTGGTGCTCAACGCGATGGCCACGCTTCCACTGTTCGAGGCCCGACAGGACGACGTGCACCTGGTGACGTTGCCGCTGTTCCACTCCTTCGGACAGACCGTGCAGCTCAACGCCGGTTTTGCGGCAGGGTCGTCCCTGGTGCTGCTCCCCCGGTTCGACCCGCGCGCCGCGCTCCAGGAGATCGTCACCCGCGGGGTGACGTTCTTCGCGGGCGTGCCGACCATGTACTGGGCGCTGCTCAGCGCCGCGGAGTCCGGCGGTGCGGGCTCCGGGACCGACCTGGCGGCCGTGCTGCGGGTGGCGGTGTCCGGTGGGGCAGCGCTGCCAGTGGAAGTCCTCACCCGGTTCCAGGAGGTGTTCGGGGTCGGTATCCGGGAGGGTTACGGCTTGTCGGAGACCAGCCCGACGGTCACGTTCAACCGGCTCGACCGAGCCGGCAGACCGGGCTCGATCGGTTTGCCGATCTGGGGCATGGAGCTGCGGCTCGTCGACCAGGACTGGCACGAGGTTCCCGCCGGGCAGCCCGGGGAAATCGCGGTCCGCGGGCACAGCGTGATGAAGGGCTACCTGGGCCGCCCCGAGGCCACCGCGGAGGTCCTGCGCGATGGCTGGTTCCGCACCGGCGACATCGCCACCCGCGACGAGGACGGCTTCTACTTCATCGTGGACCGGGCCAAGGACCTGATCGTGCGCGGCGGATTCAATGTGTATCCGCGCGAGATCGAGGAAACCCTGATGTCCCACCCGGCGGTCAGCCTGGTCGCGGTGATCGGTGTCCCCGACGAGCGGGCCGGCGAGGAAGTCAAGGCATTCGTGATCCGCCGGCCGGGCGCCACAATCACCGGAGAGGAGCTGATCGGCTGGTGCCGCGAGCACCTCGCCGTGTACAAGGCGCCGCGCCTGGTGGAGTTCCGCGACGCCCTGCCGATGAACAGCACCGGCAAACTCCTCAAACGGGAGCTGCGCTGACCAGGCCGTTGCCGGGCGAGAACGCCCGGCGTAGCGTGCACAAACGGGCAACGCGGCGGGTGAGGTGATGCCATGTACACCGTCGAGACGCTCGACAGCGCCGAGCACGCGCCGGCCGAGCGCGGCGAGTGGTGGCGCGACCTCGTGTCCTCGATCCACTGCCCGATGGCGTTCACACTTCAGGATGACTACATCGGACGGATCGAGCACCAGCGTTCCGATTCGTACCAACTGGTCCGCTGGTGGGGCGACGAGGAGTACATCACCCGCAGCGCGGCCGATATCCGCAAACGCCCACACGGCGCCTACGAACTCCTGGTACCCGTTCGCGGCGCCCTCACCATCAGCCAGAACGACCACACCGTCGAGGTCCGGCCCGCCGCGATGACGCTGGCATCCCTGGACGCCAAGCTGGACCTGCGGCACGGCGACCGGTTCTCCTCGCTGGCGTTCGTCATCCCCCAGGAGCGCCTGGACGTCCGGCTGGCCCGGCCCGTGCGCACAGGCCTGGTGCTCGACGCTGGGTCCGGGCTGGGCTGCATCGTGGCCGACCTGCTGCACAGCCTGCGCAAACAGCGGCTCGCACTCGACGGCCCCGGCTTCGACGCCGTGGCCGACCGGATCGTCGATGTGCTGGCTCTGGCCTGCAACGCGGGCAATGCAACCGCAGCCGTCACCAGTGACGACGGCCTGTTGCCGGTCGTCCGCCGGTTCGTCCGCGCCCATGCCCACGACCCCGGCCTCACCGGCGCGACGCTGGCCGCCCAGCTGGGCTGGTCCCTGCGCCACATCCAGGCACAGTTGCAGCGGGCCGGAACCACGCCGTCGGACCTCATCCGGGAGGAACGACTGGCCCTGTCCAGGCTGCGACTGCAAGATCCGCTGTGGCGCCACCAGAGCATCACGCAGGTGGCCTACTCGTCCGGCTTCGGCGACCTGAGCACATTCAGCAACGCCTACCGCCGGCGGTTCGGCGAACGCCCCTCGGACACCCGAGCCTGACCCTGCGCCCCAGGCAAACCCCGCGCGTCGTGGGCCAAGCCAGGAAGTGGCCGGGACACCTACCGTTCCCGGCATGGAACCGACGTCGCTGCCCACACCGAACTTCGACAGCCTGTTCTCAGTGCGCGGACGCACCGCCCTCGTGACCGGCGGTTCCCGCGGCATCGGCGCGATGATCGCAGAGGGCCTCGCCCGTGACGGCGCACACGTCGTCATCTCCGGCCGCAACGCCGAGCAGTGCCAGGCCACCGCCGACGCGATCAACGCAGGCGGAGTAACCGGGCGCTGCGTCGCCGTACCCGCCGATTTGTCCACATCGGACGGTACCGGGTCACTCGTCGACTGGCTGCGTACGCATCACGACCGTGTCGACCTTCTGGTCAACAACGCCGGCGCCACCTGGGGCGCACCGCTGGAAACGTTCCCTGCCAAGGGATGGGCGAAGGTCCTCAGCACGAACCTCATCGCCCCGTTCGACCTGATCGTCGGCCTGCTGCCGCTCCTGCGGCAAGCCGCCGATCCCGATCGGCCCGCCCGTGTGATCAACATCGGCAGCGTCGACGGAATCGCCACCCCCGTGTGGGAGAACTACTCCTACAGTGCCGGCAAGGCGGGCTTGCACATGCTGACCAGGCACCTCGCCAAGCGACTCGCACCGGACAACATCACGGTCAACGCCATCGCGCCCGGGCCGTTCCGCACCGACATGCTCGGCCACTTGTCCGCCGATCCGCAGGCCGAGGCCGAATTGCTCGGCCGGGTTCCGCTGGGCCGCTGCGGCCAGGCCGACGACATCGTCGGCGCCGTCCGCTTCCTGGCCTCCCGCGCCGGCGCCTACCTCACGGCGACCGTCATCCCGCTCGACGGCGGAATCAGCGGCTGCGCCGGATAACTCGCGCCGTAGGACCACTATGCGGGAACGAGTTCGACCAGCAGAGCGGCGACTCGCCGGTCTATCTCGTCGCGGATGCGACGGACCTCGTCGATCGGGAGACCCGCCGGGTCGGCAAGCCGCCAGTCGAGATAGCGCTTGCCCGGAAAGACCGGACAGGCGTCGCCGCACCCCATCGTGATGACGACGTCGGCGGCTTGAACGGCTTCGGCGGTCAGGGGTTTGGGGAACTCCTGCGACAGGTCGATGCCGAGCTCCTCCATCACCGCGACTACGGCGGGGTTGATCGTGCCGGCCGGAGCGGACCCGGCGGAACGGACGATGACCTGCCCGGCGGCCCGGTGGTGCAGCAGACCAGCGGCCATCTGGGAGCGGCCTGCGTTGTGGACACAGACAAAGAGCACTTCAGGAACGGTCACGGGAGACCTCCGCGGGCACGGGGGCGGATGATGTCGTGAAACGGCGGCGCAATGCGAGGGAGACGTAGACCAGCGCCACGAGCACGGGGACTTCGATCAGCGGGCCGACGACGCCGGCCAGTGCTTGTCCACTAGTGGCACCGAAAGTAGCGATCGCCACCGCGATGGCGAGCTCGAAGTTGTTGCCCGCCGCCGTGAAGGCGAGAGTGGTGGTTCGTTCGTACGACAAGCCGACTCCCTTGCCCAGCGCGTAGGATCCGGCCCACATCAGTCCAAAGTAGACCAGCAGTGGCAGCGCGATCCGTGCGACGTCGAGCGGGCGATCGGTGATCTGCTTGCCTTGCAACGCGAACAGAACCACGATCGTGAAGAGCAATCCGTACAGCGCTACCGGCCCGATCCTCGGCAGGAATCGCGATTCGTACCAGGCGCGTCCTCGCGCCCGTTCCCCGAGCCGGCGCGAGAAGTACCCGGCGACCAGTGGTACACCCAGGAAGATCAGTACGCTCTTGGCGATCTGCCAGCCGGACACGCTCAGCCCGGTCTGCGGAAGACCGAGCCAGCCGGGAAGCACCACCAGGTAGAACCAGCCGAGCACACCGAACATGGCGACCTGGAACACCGAGTTCAGCGCGACGAGCACGGCCGCGACTTCCCGGTCACCGCACGCGAGGTCGTTCCAGATGATCACCATCGCGATACAGCGGGCGAGCCCGACGATGATCAGCCCGGTACGGTATTCGGGCAGATCCGGCAGCAGCAGCCAGGCCAGCGCGAACATCAACGCCGGGCCCAGCAACCAGTTCACCGTCAGCGAAAGCCACATCAGCCGCCGGTCGGTGGTCACCGCGCCGAGCCGGTCGTAGCGGACCTTCGCCAGCACCGGGTACATCATCACCAGCAGCCCGAGCGCGATCGGCAACGAGATCCCGTCCACCGACACCGCGTTCAGCAGCCCGCCGAGACCGGGAATCCACCGACCGGCCAGCAGCCCCGCCCCCATCGCGGCGGCGATCCACACCGGCAGGAAACGGTCCAGCGCGGACAGCTTGCCGACCACCCCCACGGACGCGTCAGTGATCACGCCGGCACCGTCTCGCCGCCGGGGACCAGCACGGCCGAAAGCCGAGCCAGCACCTCGGAATGCACGCGGTAGTACACCCAGGTCCCCCGCCGTTCCCCGGTGATCAACCCGGCCTCACGCAGGACCTTCAGGTGATGCGAAATCGTGGGACCGGTCAGCTCGAACGGACCGGTCAGGTCGCACACGCACGCCTCACCACCGCTGTGGGACGCGATCAACGACAGCAACCGCAACCTCACCGGATCGGCCATCGCCTTGAACAGCTTCGCCAGCTCGACGGCCTGATCCTCGGACAGCGGGTCTCGCGCCAGCGAGGAGCAGCACTCGTCCGTCGCGACGATCGGCAGTTGCTTCGACATACGTCTATATTGACAGACCTCTACTTAGACAGCAATCTAGATGAGGCCTCGATGGACGTCTGGTCAAGGAGGGTCCATGTCCCGCGTTCAGCTCGCACTCCGCGTCGGCGACCTGCCGGGCTCGATCGGCTTCTACTCGAAGCTGTTCGGCACCGAGCCCGCCAAGCTCCGGCCCGACTACGCCAACTTCGCCATTGCCGAACCGGCGCTCAAGCTCGTGCTGCTGGAGGGCGAGCCCGGCCAGGCCACCGCGCTGGATCACCTCGGCATCGAGGTCGAGTCCACCGACGAGGTGGACGAGGCCACCCGGCGCCTCACTGGCACAGGGCTCGAAACCCTGACCGAGGACGGCACGACCTGTTGCTTTGCGGTCCAGGACAAGGTGTGGGTCCACGGGCCCGGGCAGGAGCCTTGGGAGGTTTACACCGTCAAGGCTGATTCCCGGACCTTCGGTGCCGACAGTGCCGCCGCCTGCTGTTCGGACGCAGGCGCGGCAGCGCTCAGTCGACCAGCAGATCCTCAATGGTGATCGGGATGTGCCGAACGCGGATCCCGGTCGCGTTGTAAATCGCGTTGGCGATGGCCGCGGCCACGCCGACAATGCCGATTTCGCCGATGCCGCGGGCGCCGACCGGGTTGTGGAACGTGTCCGGGTATTCGATGAAACGGACGTCGATTTCCGGGATGTCCGCATTGACCGGGACCAGGTAACTCGCCAGGTCGGCATTCGCCAGACGGCCGTCCGGTTCGACTTCCAGTCCCTCGTGCAGGGCCGCCGAGACACCCCAGATCATGCCGCCGGAGAGCTGGCTGCGGGCCAGTGTGTCGTTGATGATCCGGCCGGCGTCGAACACGCCGAGCATCCGCGACACCCGTGCCTCGCCGGTCAGCCGATGTACGCGGACCTCGCAGAACTGCGCGCCCCACGAGCCGAACGAGTGCTTCGTGCGCTCCTCCCCCGGGCCGGCCGAGCCGCTGGCGGACAGGGCATCGCGACCCACGGCGCGCAGCAGCTCGCCGAACGTCAGGGAGCCGGTTTCGCCCTGCACGCGGCCGTCGGCGTAGGTGACTTCCTCGCCCTCGAACGGTGCGCCCGGGGACGCGGCCAGCGTGACCAGCGCGTCCAGGACCTCGTTGGCAGCGACCACGATCGCCGCGCCGACGCTCGCGGTGGCGGTCGAGCCGCCGGACATCCCGCCTGCGGGATACCGCGAATCGCCCAGCCGCGGGGTGACCCGTTCCGGCGCGAGGTCGAGTGATTCGGCGCTGAGCGCGGCGAGCATGGTCAGCAGGCCGGTGCCCGGGTCGGCACCACTGGTCGAGACCACCGCGGTGTCGTCCTCGTTGAGCGTGATCCCGACCGTGGCCGGGAACAGCAAGGCGGGGAACATCGCGGTCGCGGCGCCCATGCCGACCAGCCAATCACCGTCGGTCCGCCCGTTCGGTACCCGGTCGGCCCAGCCGAATTCCCGCGCGCCGACCGAGTAGCACTCGTCCAGGTGCTTGCTCGACCACTGCAGATCGTTGCCCGGCGGCGCGTTCGAGCTGTTGCGCCGGCGCAGTTCGATCGGGTCCATCTTCAGCGCCACGGCCAGCTCGTCCATCGCGCTCTCCAGCGCGAACGAGCCGGGTGCCTCGCCTGGCGCCCGCATGAACGTGGTCAGCGGAATGTTCAGCGGCACCATCCGCTGGCTGATCGCCATGTTCGGCGTGGCATACCACTCGCGCGAGGTGCCGTGCGAGGTCGGTTCGATGAACGTCTGGGAAATCGGCGTGCTCGACCAGGAATCGTGCCGCACCGCGACCAGGGTGCCGTTCTCGTCCGCGCCGAGCGAGACCTGCTGCACGGTGGCCGGCCGGTTCGCGGTCCCGGTGAAGACCTGTTCCCTGGTCAGCGCGCACTTGACCGGACGGCCCAGTGCCCGCGCCGCACCCGCGGCCAGGAACGCGGGCACCGAACAGCGCCCCTTCCCCCCGAACGCACCGCCGACGTACGGGTTCACCGCGTGCACCGACGACACCGGCAGGTCCAGCGCACCGGCCAGCTCCAGCGCCTGGAGGTTGCTCCCCTGGTTTCCACTGTAGACGGTCATGGTCTCGTCCGCCCAGACCGCGACCGCGGAATGCGGCTCCATCGCCGCGTGATTCTGGGCAGCCGTGCGATAAGTCGCCTCGACCACGACCGCACTGGCCGCCAGCGCGTCCTCAATGGACTCGACGCCGGGGGCGAGCACCGAGATCTCGGCATCGTTGCCCATGATTCCGCCCGCGACGACCTCGGCGTCGGCAAGACCATCCTCAAAGGACGTACACGCCGGCGTGCGACGGTAGGACACCTCCACGAGCGCGGCGGCGTCGCGTGCCTGCTCGAACGTTTCCGCCACCACCATGCCGATCGGCTGGCCGTGATACTCGACATCATTGTCACGCAACGGAGTCCACGTCTCCCCCGCAATCGGCGAGGAGGTGGCAGACAGGTTCAGCGAGTCGAACGGCGTGTACACCGCGAGCACGCCGGGCGCGCCCTTGGCCGCGGTCACCTCCATCGCCTCGACCTCACCACTGGCGATCGTACTGAGCACGACGTAGCCGTGGACCAGGCCGGGAAAGTTGTTGTCCGTCGCGTACTTGGCCCGCCCGGTGGCTTTGGGCTCGCCGTCCAGCCTGGCGGTCATCGGCCGTTCCCTTCGGTCAGTTCCAGCAGTGCGCGGACGATGGTTCGCCTCAACAGTGCAGGCTTGAACCCGTTGGCGGACAACGGCCGCGCTCCTTCGCCCGCGACGGCGGCAGCGTCCGCAAAGGACGCTTCGGTCGTCGCCTTCCCGCGTAGCGCGGCCTCGACCGCCCGCAGCCGCCACGGCACCGTCGCCACTCCGCCCGCCGCGACCCGTGCGTCCACGATCTGCCCGTCCCGCACGTCGAGCGCGACCGCGGCGGAACACAGCGCGAACTCGTAGGACTGCCGGTCACGAATCTTGACATAGGTGGAATTCGCCGCCCAGTCGAGCCGGGGCACGCGCACCTCGGTGATCAGCTCGCCGGGGCGCAGGTCGTGCTCCACCTCCGGGGTCGAGCCCGGTTCACGGTAGAAGTCGTTCAGCGCGACGGTGCGGGTACCGTCCGAATCGGACAGTTCGACCTCTGCGTCGAAGGCGACCAGCGCGACCGCGAGGTCACTGGCATGCGCAGCCACGCACGCGTCGCTCGTGCCGAGGACCGCGTGCATCCGGTTGGCGCCACTGATCGCCGGGCATCCGCTGCCCGGAACCCGCCGGTTGCACGGCATGGCCACGTCCCGGTAGTACGAGCACCGCGTGCGCTGCATCAGGTTCCCGCCGATGCTCGCCATGTTCCGCAGCTGCTGCGAAGCGCTCAGCAGCAGCGCCCGGGAAATCGCCGGATAGACGCCCGGGTACGCGGCGACGTCGGCCATCCGTTCCAGCGCACCGAAAACCAGGCCGTCGCTGGTGTCGATACCGTGCAGCGGGAGGCCGTTGATATCCAGTACGTGCCGCGGGGTCAGGACGTCCAGCTTCATCAGGTCCACCAGCGTGGTGCCGCCGGCCAGGAAGGTGCCGGCCGAGCCGAGCGCGTCCTCGACGGTGGCGGGTGCGGTCAGCTCAAAGGGTCGCATCGGCCTGCCTCGCCTGTTCGATGGCCTTGACGATGTTCGGGTACGCCGAGCAGCGGCAGATGTTGCCGGACATGAACTCACGCACGTCCGGCACGTCCTGGCGCACCGCGGCGACCGCGGACATGATCTGCCCGGAAGTGCAGAATCCGCACTGCAGTGCGTCCTGCTCCACGAACGCCTGCTGCACCGGATGCAGCTCGTCCTCGGCGGCGAGCCCCTCCACGGTGGTCACGGGCCCGCGCACGGTGGCGGCGAGGAGGAGACAGGACAGCACCGGCCTGCCGTCGACATGCACGGTGCACGCGCCGCATTGGCCGCGGTCACAGCCCTTCTTCGGCCCGGTGATGCCGAGCCGCTCGCGCAGCGCGTCGAGCAGGGTGACGCCGGGTTCGACGCTCAGCCGCTCGGTCCGGCCGTTGATCTCGAGGGAGATGTCCACTTGGCGATCTCTTTCCCGCGGGCGTCCACGGACGTCCGGCGGCGTGGTTGTGGTGGCTGCCGGTTCGGGTCCGGCCTGTCCGGATAGAAATCCGCTTGGACTGGCTCCGCCGAGGCTAGCGGAATAGAATCCGCTTCGCAACGAACTGGAGCGGGGTCCAGGCACAAGATCACAAACCCGAAATACCACGATACCCGGGAGGGAAGAATGCCGGTCAGCCCGAGACGGGCGGACACCCGGCGCAACCGGGAAAGAATTCTGGTCGCCGCGTCCGAATCGCTCACCCGGACCGGCGTGGTGTCGTACAACGCGATCGCGAAGCGCGCCGAAGTCGGGGTCGGCACGGTCTACCGGCATTTCCCGGCCCCGGAGGACCTGATCCTGGCGGTGTACGACCGCGAGGTGCGACACCTGGTCGAGGTCGTGCCGTCGCTGCTGGCCCGGCACTCGCCGGAGGAGGCGTTCCGCACCTGGGTCGTCGGCCACCTGGCGCGCTACATGATGACCAAGCGAGGCCTGTCCGCCGCGTTGCGGGCCGGCGACCTGCCGAAGTACACGTCGATGCTGGACGCGATGGATGCCCTGCGCGAGGCCAACGTCGACGCGGGCACCATCCGCCCGGACCTGACCACCGAGGCCCTGATGCGCAGCCTCGGCGGCCTGTTTTTCCTGACCGAAGACGGCTGGCAAGCCGAAGCCGAGGCCCTGGTGGACCTGGTGTGGCGGGGGATCCATGATTCCCGGTGAACCGCAATTACGGAACCACACCGCAGTGAGATTCCGCAATTGCGGAGAAAAAGACGGGATATCACCGCGGGCTGATCATCACGCCGCGGAGAGCACCTGCAGGTCCACTTGTGCCCGTTCGAAATGCCCCCGTGGGTCCGGGACCAGCTTGCGGCGGTCGAGGTCCATCAGCCCCACCGTGCACTCGATCTCGGCCGACAGCGTGCCATCGAGCTTGATGATCCGGCTGCTCATCCGGAAAGCCTTGCCCTCGCCGAAAGCGACCTCACAGGTCACGTCGACCTCGTCGCCCGAGCGGAGTTCGCGGCGGTAGACGATGCGGGATTCCAGCAGCACCGGGGCAAGACGGGCTTCCCGGAGCTTCTCGTCCCCCGCCGCGGTAAGGGCTTCCAGCCGGGCGACCTCGCCGTAGGAGTGGTAGACGGCGTGGTTGAGGTGCCCCAGCGAGTCGAGTTCGTAGTGCCGCACCTTGATCCGGGTGCGGAACGGTTCGTGATCGGTCACCTGTTCAGGCTAGTTGCCGACGGCCACGCGGACCTAGTTCTCGTAGAAGAGCTCTTCGACCACGGCGTGCGCGAGGCGGGTCACCCGCAGGTAGCGGTCGAGGAACTCGCCGGGGTCGTCGTCGACCGAATAGCCGAACACCCGCGCCACCGCGGCGAGGTCACGGCCCGAGCCGGGCACCTCGTCGGCCGCTTTGCCGCGTACCAGCATTCCGGCGTTGCGCACGCGGGTGGCCAGCAGCCACGCCTCCCGCAGCGAAGCCACCGAACCGGCGGGCGCCAGCCCCGCCTCGGCGAGCGCGGTGAGCGCGTCCAGGGTCGAAGTCGTGCGCAGGGCCGGGACCTCGTGCGCGTGCTGCAGTTGCAGCAGCTGCACCGTCCATTCGACGTCCGCCAGCCCGCCGCGCCCGAGCTTCGTGTTCCGGGTCGGATCGGCGCCGCGGGGCATCCGCTCGGTCTCCACGCGCGCCTTGATCCGCCGGATCTCCCGCGCGCCTGTGGCGTCCAGCCCGCCGTCCGGGTAGCGGATCGGCTCGATCATCTCAAGGAACCGCTGCCCCAGTTCCTCGTCGCCGGCCACGAACCGCGCCCGCAACAGCGCCTGTGCCTCCCACACCTCGCCCCAGCGCTGGTAATACGCTCGGTACGAATCGAGAGTGCGCACCAGTGGCCCGCTGCGGCCCTCCGGCCGTAGATCGGCGTCCACCACGAGAGCCGGGTCCGCGCTCGGTGTGCCCAGCATCTTCCGCACAGCTTCCGCGACGGACGAGGCGTACCGCACTGCATCAGCGTCCGACACGCCCTCCGCCGGGGCACAGACGAACATCACGTCGGCATCGGATCCGTAGCCGAGTTCGGCCCCGCCGAGCCGGCCCATGCCGATCACCGCAACCGAAGCGGGCGCACGGCCGAGTTCGGCCTGCCGCTGCCGGGACGCAGCCGACAGCGCGCCCCGCAGCACCGCCACCCACACGCTCGACAACGCCTCGCACACGGCGGGAACGTCCATCAACCCGAGCAGATCCGCACACGCGATACGCAGCAATTCATGCCGTCGCAACGAACGCGCTGCCGCGACCGCCGCGGACGGCCCCGGCTGACGGCGCACCGCGGCCAGCAGCGAGGTCGCCACCTCATCCGGGGCCCGCCCGATCAGCCGAGCCGGATCCCCCAGCAGTTGCAGCACTTCCGGCGCGCGGACGAGCAGATCGGGCACCAGACGTGACGTACCGAGCAGGAACGCCAGACGTTCGACGACCGTGCCCTCGTCCCGCAGTACCCGCAGGTACCACGGAGTTTGTTCGAGGGCCTCGGAAACCTTGCGATAGGACAGGAGACCGCCGTCGGGATTAGGGGTGTCGGCGAGGCAGTCGAGCAGCACGGGCAGGAGCGCCTGCTGGATGGCAGCCCGTCGCGAAACGCCCGCCGTAAGCGCCTTGATGTGCTGGAGCGCGCCTTCCGGCGCCGCGTAGCCCAGCGCGGTGAGCCGGCTGGCCGCCTGTTTCGTGGTGAGCCGCAACGCTTCCGTCGGCACGTTCGCCACCGATTGGAGCAACGGCCGGTAGAACACCTTCTCGTGCAGACGGCGGATTGCCTGTGCGTGCCGACGGAATTCGGCGAGCAGCGACTCCCCCTGGCTGCGACCGCGAGACCGGGTGGTCCCACACGCCCGCGCCAGTACTCGCAGCTCCGCGGTGTCGGTCGCCTCGGGGAACAGGTGCGTCCGCCGAAGCCGCCGCAGCTGCAGGCGATGCTCCACGTTACGCAGGAATTCGTACGACGAAGCCATCTCCGCGGCGTCCACGCGGCCGACGTAACCGCCGGCACCCAGCGCTTCCAGTGCGTCCAAAGTGGAGGGAGAGTGCAGCTCCGGGTCCACCCGTCCGTGCACGAGCTGCAGCAGCTGCACGGCGAATTCGACGTCCCGGAGCCCGCCACGGCCGAGTTTCAGCTCGCGTTCGAGGTGTTCGGAGGCCAGGTGGTCCTCCACCCGGCGGCGCATCTGCTGCACCTCGGTGACGAAGTTGTCCCGGTCCGCGGCCGACCAGACCATCGGCGCGACCATTTCGGCGTACAGCCTGCCGAGTTCCGCGTCCCCGGCCACCGGGCGAGCCTTGAGCAGGGCCTGGAACTCCCAGGTCTTCGCCCACTTCCGGTAGTAGGCCGCGTGCCCTTCGAGAGTCCGTACGAGCGCTCCGCTGCGGCCCTCGGGCCGGAGTGCCGCATCCACCTCGAAACAGGCGTTGCCGACCACCCGCATCATCGTGCTGGCCAGCCGGGTCGCCACCATGACATCGTCGGCGCCGACGAAGATGACGTCGACGTCGCTCACGTAGTTCAGTTCGCGGCCACCGGTCTTGCCCATCGCGATGACCGCGAGCGAACCCTCTGCCGAGGCTCCGGTTTCCTGCTCCGCCACCGCGAGCCCGGCGGTCAACGCGGCTTCGGCCAGCACCGTGAGCTGGCTGGAGACTTCAGGGAACGACGGCTGGTCGAGACCCGGCTCGACGAGGTGGCCGAGGTCCGCGGCGGCGATGCCGAGAAGCAGCCCACGGTAAGCCGCACGTAGCGCCTGTTCTGCGGCAAAGCCGGTCTCGTACGTACCGTCGTCCCGGCGAAGCCGATCGAGAAGCTGTTCGGTGAAGGTCTCGGGCACCGTGCAGCGGCTGTCCTCAAGGCTGCGCCACTGTCCCGTGTTGGCGACGACGAAGTCGGCCAGCGCGGTCGACATGCCGAGCACACTGATGAGGCGGCCACGGAGCGTTCGATTCCCCCGCAGCGCGCGATCCAGCTCGGGCCAGCCGTCCTCGTCGGTTTCGCGTAGCCGATCGATACCGAGCAACGCGAGATCGGGGTCCGCAGCGCGAGACAACGCGAGCAGGACGTCGGAGGCGTCGCCAACCAGGCCCGCGGCGTCCCACCAGCCCGCCGCGCGCAACAGGCTGTCCGCCCGAATGTCCGTGAAGCCGTACCTGACCGCTGAAGCAGCCGTACGTGCGCGCTCTGCCATTGTTCTCACCGTAGCGGACGGCGCTGTGGTTCAGGCGGCAAGCCGGTTCGGTTCGGTGTCGGCCGCGGACGGCTCGGGAACTTGAAAACTGTGCGCCGTCACTGGCTTACGCCGCGACAGCAGGTAGACACCGAGGGCGAAGCCGATCCCCAGCACGCCGACGATGACCGTGCCCGCGGTGCCGAGCGAGGTCAGTTTGCCTGCCCCCGCACCGACCAGCGCCGCCGCCGGAAGCGTGAACAGCCAGGCGATCACCATCCGGCCCGCCATCCGCCAGCGCACCGGCGCCTCGTGGCGGCCGACACCGGAGCCGACGATGCCGCCGGAGCAGACGTGCGTGGTGGACAGCGGGAACCCCAGGTGCGAACTCAGCAGGATGACGCCGGCGCTGCTGGTCTGCGCGGAAAAGCCTTGTGGGCCTTCAATATCGGTGAGGCCCTTCCCCAGGGTGTGCGTGATCCGCCAGCCGCCGAGGTAGGTACCGAGCGCCAGCGCCGTCGCGGCGCTGACGATCACCCAGAACGGGGGCGCGGAACCGGCCGGCAGGTTACCCGCGGCGACAAGGGTCAGCGTGATCACGCCCATGGTCTTCTGCGCGTCGTTCGTCCCGTGCGCGAGGGAGACGAGGGACGCGGACACGATCTGCCCGATCCGGAACCCGCGCCCACCGCGCCGGCGGACAACGAAGCGGTACACGACGTAAGTCACCGCGGCCGCCACGACGCCCGCGATCACCGGCGAGGCCGCGGCGGGTACGAGCACTTTGTCCACGATCTTGGCAAAATGCACGGAATCCGCGCCGGCGGACACCCAGGTGGCACCGATCAGCCCGCCGAACAACGCGTGCGAGGAGCTGGACGGCAGCCCGACGTACCAGGTGACGAGGTTCCACACGATCGCGCCGACGAGCCCGCCGAACACCACGGCCGGGTCGATCTTCGTCTCGTCGACCAGTCCGCTGGAGATGGTCTTGGCGACCTCGACGGACAGGAAGGCGCCGGCCAGGTTGAGCACCGCGGAGACGGCGACCGCGATTCTGGGTTTGAGGGCACCGGTCGCGATGGACGTGGCCATCGCGTTCGCCGTGTCGTGGAAGCCGTTGGTGAAGTCGAAAACGAGAGCCGTCCCGATCACGAGCACGACGAACAGCGAGGGGTCCACCCCGACCTCCGAACCCTACGGATACACCACTCGCAAGGTACCGGACCGATCGGGTGAATCGATAATGTTACGTTAGTGATCTAGCTATCTTCCGTTAAACCAACGGCAACCGGTGTTGACCCTCCGCCGCCGGCTCCAGCTCTCCCGCGGCCAACCGGACGAACCGGTGGGCGAACGGGCGCCAGGTCTCGGCCAGATCCGCGTGCAGCTCCGTCAGCGACTCGTCGCTCAACGCGCCCGGACGGGTGAGTTCGGCCATCTCCGGTGCAGACTTCGCCCAGTCCCGCACGAGGTCCGGAGTGGTCTCGATGTGAAACTGAATCCCGTAGGCACACCGGTTGAGCCGAAAAGCCTGATGCGGGTACCGCGGAGCGGAGGCCAGGATCTCCGCACCCGGCGGAACCCGCTTGATGACGTCGTTGTGGAACTGGAGAACGTCCGGCACCAACGGCAAATCCGCGAACAGCGGATCCCTCCAGGCGGCGTCCTTCTTGGACACCAGCGCGGGCCCGACCTCGGGCCCGTCCTCCCCGACCACGACCTGTCCCCCGGTCGCGGCCGCGAGCAACTGCGCCCCCAGACAGACCCCCAACGTCGGCACCCTTTTGCCGGCCGCCGAGGCGAGCATCTTCCGCACGCCGGCGAGCCACGGGTGGTCCGCGTCGTCGAGCGCCCCCATCGAACCGCCGAGGCAGACGACACCGGCGTAGCCGTCGAGACCGCCGGGGAGGCGCTGTTCCGGCATCAGCCGCACGTCGAGCTCGGCCCCGGCCTCGGCGAACCACTCCCCGAGCGGGCCAACGGGGTCACTGGCATCGGGCTGGATGATCAGCAGGCGGGTCACGCTCTCCAGGGTACGGACGCCCTCCCCCGCGGTGTGCGGGCTGGGCTTCCTTCGCCCGCATAGGAGAAAGGACCAGGCTGGTGGCCTGGTCCTGGTGTGGTTTGTCGTGTGTTGTGTGGTTCGGTGAGCACATCCCTGCCGGGGTGCTGGGGGCTTGCTGTGTGCCGGGGGGGTGTCGGGGTGAGTGGATGGGGGGTGGTCTGAGGTGTGTGGAGGTCGGCCGGTGACGGCCCGGCCCGGGGGGGTATGCAGGGAGGCCCCGGGAGAACCTGTGGGGGTTCTCGACCGGGGCCTCGCCTGTTCATGGTGAGTTCGGCGGTGTCCTACTCTCCCACAACCCTTCGGTTGCAGTACCATCGGCGCTGTCAGGCTTAGCTTCCGGGTTCGGAATGGGACCGGGCGTTTCCCTGACGCTAAAACCACCGAAACACTCCGAAACAACACACACCCACCACCCACCTCACGGTGATGATGCTGGTGTGGTGTTTCAGAACCGTAGAGTGGATGCGTAGCCTCTTCGTGGGCAAGTCCTCGGCCTATTAGTACCAGTCAACTCGACAACACATTACTGTGCTTCCATTTCTGGCCTATCAACCCAATCGTCTCTTGGGGGCCTTAACCCACAGGGGGTGGGATACCTCATCTTGGAACAGGCTTCCCGCTTAGATGCCTTCAGCGGTTATCCCTTCCGAACATAGCCAACCAGCCATGCCACTGGCGTGACAACTGGCACACCAGAGGTCCGTCCGTCCCGGTCCTCTCGTACTAGGGACAGCCTTCCTCAAGTATCCTACGCGCGCGGCGGATAGGGACCGAACTGTCTCACGACGTTCTAAACCCAGCTCGCGTGCCGCTTTAATGGGCGAACAGCCCAACCCTTGGGACCTACTCCGGCCCCAGGATGCGACGAGCCGACATCGAGGTGCCAAACCATGCCGTCGATATGGACTCTTGGGCAAGATCAGCCTGTTATCCCCGGGGTACCTTTTATCCGTTGAGCGACACCCCTTCCACCAGGAGGTGCCGGATCACTAGTCCCGACTTTCGTCCCTGCTCGACCTGTCAGTCTCACAGTCAAGCCCCCTTGTGCACTTGCACTCAACACCTGATTGCCAACCAGGCTGAGGGAACCTTTGGGCGCCTCCGTTACCCTTTAGGAGGCAACCGCCCCAGTTAAACTACCCATCAGGCACTGTCCCTCACCCAGATCATGGGCGTAGGTTCAGATTCCCAATCCGACCAGAGTGGTATTTCAACAACGACTCCACCAACACTAGCGTGCCAGCCTCACAGTCTCCCACCTATCCTACACAAGCCGAACCGAAAACCAATACCAAACTATAGTAAAGGTCCCGGGGTCTTTCCGTCCTGCCGCGCGTAACGAGCATCTTTACTCGTAATGCAATTTCGCCGGGCCTGTGGTCGAGACAGCCGGAAAGTCGTTACGCCATTCGTGCAGGTCGGAACTTACCCGACAAGGAATTTCGCTACCTTAGGATGGTTATAGTTACCACCGCCGTTTACTGGCGCTTAAATTCTCAGCTTCACCCCTCCGAAAAGGAGTTAACCGGTCCTCTTAACGTTCCAGCACCGGGCAGGCGTCAGTCCATATACATCGTCTTGCGACTTCGCATGGACCTGTGTTTTTAGTAAACAGTCGCTTTCCGCTGGTCTCTGCGGCCACACACCGCTCCACCCGCACGGGGTATCACAGTGCCTGGCCCCCCTTCTCCCGAAGTTACGGGGGCATTTTGCCGAGTTCCTTAACCACAGTTCACCCGATCGCCTCAGTATTCTCTACCTGACCACCTGTGTTGGTTTGGGGTACGGGCCGTGCATGCACTCACTAGAGGCTTTTCTCGACAGCATAGGATCACCCACTTCACCTCAAACGGCTACGCATCACGTCTCAGCCCATTGCCAGGCGGATTTGCCTACCTGACGGCCTACACGCTTACACCAGTACAACCACTCACTGGCGGAGCTACCTTCCTGCGTCACCCCATCGCTTGACTACTACGGAATCAGATCCCACGCTCCACACACACCATCCACCCCGAAGGGCATCCAGCGTGGCTTCAGGTGGTTAGTATCAACCGCCTCGCCATGGGCGCACATGCTCGGGTACGGGAATATCAACCCGTTGTCCATCGACTACGCCTGTCGGCCTCGCCTTAGGTCCCGACTTACCCTGGGCGGATTAGCCTGGCCCAGGAACCCTTGGTCATCCGGCGGCAGAGTTTCTCACTCTGCATTCGCTACTCATGCCTGCATTCTCACTCCCACACCCTCCACCACTCGTTTCCACGGCGGCTTCACCGGATGCAGGACGCTCCCCTACCCACCCACACCACTAGACACAACCCCGAAGAGTCGAGCCGATGTATCGTGTGAGTGACACAGCTTCGGCGGTGTGCTTAAGCCCCGCTACATTGTCGGCGCAGGACCACTTGACCAGTGAGCTATTACGCACTCTTTCAAGGATGGCTGCTTCTAAGCCAACCTCCTGGTTGTCTGGGCAATCCCACATCCTTTCCCACTGAGCACACACTTAGGGGCCTTAGCTGGTGTTCTGGGCTGTTTCCCTCTCGACGACGAAGCTTATCCCCCGCCGTCTCACTGCCACACTCTCACACCACGGTATTCGGAGTTTGGTTGATTTCGGTAACCCGGTAAGGCCCCTAGACCATCCAGTAGCTCTACCCCCGTGGTGAAACATGCGACGCTGCACCTAAATGCATTTCGGGGAGAACCAGCTATCACGGAGTTTGATTGGCCTTTCACCCCTACCCACAGCTCATCCCCTCAGTTTTCAACCTAAGTGGGTTCGGCCCTCCACACGGTCTTACCCGCGCTTCAGCCTGGCCATGGGTAGATCACTCCGCTTCGGGTCTAGACCACGCGACTAGAACGCCCTCTTCAGACTCGCTTTCGCTACGGCTACCCCACCCGGGTTAACCTCGCCACGCAGCACTAACTCGCAGGCTCATTCTTCAAAAGGCACGCCATCACCCCACGACAGGGCTCTGACGGCTTGTAGGCACACGGTTTCAGGTACTCTTTCACTCCCCTCCCGGGGTACTTTTCATCTTTCCCTCACGGTACTCGTCCGCTATCGGTCTCCAGGAAGTATTTAGGCTTACCGGGTGGTCCCGGCAGATTCACAGCAAATTCCACGAGCTCGCTGCTACTCGGGAACACCACCAAGAACAACAACACACGTTTTCGCGTACGGGACTCTCACCCACTCCGGTCACCCATCCCAAGGCGTTCCACTAACGCATGCGTCATCCCGAAGACCTGTCAGAATCTTCAAGGCGGGCCCCACAACACCATCTGCACAACGCCTGACAGCTTGACATGCAAACGGTTTAGCCTCTTCCGCTTTCGCTCGCCACTACTCACGGAATCACGGTTGTTTTCTCTTCCTACGGGTACTGAGATGTTTCACTTCCCCGCGTTCCCTCCACACCGGCTATATATTCACCGGCAGGTAACACCACATCACTGGTGCTGGGTTTCCCCATTCGGAAATCCTCGGATCACAGCTCGGTTGACAGCTCCCCGAGGCATATCGCAGCCTCCCACGTCCTTCATCGGCTCCTGAAGCCAAGACATCCACCATGTGCCCTTAACAACTTGACCACAAAGATGCTCGCATCCACTCTACAGTTCTCAAACACCACACCAGAAACAACAGTGCGTTGCCTCAGAACCCAACAGTGCACAGTGAACAACCCACCACCCGACATCCGCGAGCGCGTTCCACGACCTCCGAAGAAGCCAGTACTAACACCGGCATCCATCACCGCGATGAGCCCTCACCAGTAGTTCCACAATTCCTTGAGCAACCACGGCAACACCACACTCGGATGTTCAACCCTGGCCACCCCCAACCCGTGGGCTGGGATGTGTTGTGCTCCTTAGAAAGGAGGTGATCCAGCCGCACCTTCCGGTACGGCTACCTTGTTACGACTTCGTCCCAATCGCCAGTCCCACCTTCGACCACTCCCTCCCCTTACGGGGTTGGGCCATGGGCTTCGGGTGTTACCGACTTTCATGACGTGACGGGCGGTGTGTACAAGGCCCGGGAACGTATTCACCGCAGCGTTGCTGATCTGCGATTACTAGCGACTCCGACTTCACGCAGTCGAGTTGCAGACTGCGATCCGAACTGAGACCGGCTTTAAGGGATTCGCTCCACCTCACGATATCGCAACCCTCTGTACCAGCCATTGTAGCATGTGTGAAGCCCTGGACATAAGGGGCATGATGACTTGACGTCATCCCCACCTTCCTCCGAGTTGACCCCGGCAGTCTCCCACGAGTCCCCGCCATGACGCGCTGGCAACATAGGATAAGGGTTGCGCTCGTTGCGGGACTTAACCCAACATCTCACGACACGAGCTGACGACAGCCATGCACCACCTGTACACCAACCACAAGGGAAACCACATCTCTGCAGCTGTCTGGCGCATGTCAAGCCCAGGTAAGGTTCTTCGCGTTGCATCGAATTAATCCACATGCTCCGCCGCTTGTGCGGGCCCCCGTCAATTCCTTTGAGTTTTAGCCTTGCGGCCGTACTCCCCAGGCGGGGCGCTTAATGCGTTAGCTACGGCACGGACAACGTGGATGTCGCCCACACCTAGCGCCCAACGTTTACAGCGTGGACTACCAGGGTATCTAATCCTGTTCGCTCCCCACGCTTTCGCTCCTCAGCGTCAGTATCGGCCCAGAGACCCGCCTTCGCCACCGGTGTTCCTCCTGATATCTGCGCATTTCACCGCTACACCAGGAATTCCAGTCTCCCCTACCGAACTCAAGTCTGCCCGTATCGACCGCACGCTGAAGGTTAAGCCTCCAGATTTCACGGCCGACGCGACAAACCGCCTACGAGCTCTTTACGCCCAATAATTCCGGACAACGCTCGCACCCTACGTATTACCGCGGCTGCTGGCACGTAGTTAGCCGGTGCTTCTTATCCAGGTACCGTCACTCTCGCTTCGTCCCTGGCGAAAGAGGTTTACAACCCGAAGGCCGTCATCCCCCACGCGGCGTCGCTGCATCAGGCTTCCGCCCATTGTGCAATATTCCCCACTGCTGCCTCCCGTAGGAGTCTGGGCCGTGTCTCAGTCCCAGTGTGGCCGGTCACCCTCTCAGGCCGGCTACCCGTCGTCGCCTTGGTAGGCCATCACCCCACCAACAAGCTGATAGGCCGCGGGCTCATCCCGTACCGCCGAAACTTTCCACCACCACGGATGCCCGCAGTAGTCGTATCCGGTATTAGACCCAGTTTCCCAGGCTTATCCCAAAGTACAGGGCAGATTACCCACGTGTTACTCACCCGTTCGCCACTCATCCACACCCGAAGATGCTTCAGCGTTCGACTTGCATGT
Source organism: Amycolatopsis sulphurea (assembly GCF_002564045.1). Classification (NCBI taxonomy): domain Bacteria; kingdom Bacillati; phylum Actinomycetota; class Actinomycetes; order Pseudonocardiales; family Pseudonocardiaceae; genus Amycolatopsis; species Amycolatopsis sulphurea. The sequence goes on from NZ_PDJK01000002.1 coordinate 1,086,265, forward strand.
GTTAAGCACGCCGCCAGCGTTCGTCCTGAGCCAGGATCAAACTCTCCAACAATGAATTGTCCAATCCAGACTACTTAAATGTAATCTCAAAGGAAACCCCGACGAGGGGTTTCAAACATAAAGCTCTACTGGCTTAGTTCACTAGCACACTGTTGAGTTCTCAAGCAACACACCCACAACCAACCCGCAAGCAAGCCGATCATCAGCGTTGTTTCAAGCTATTGGTCGAGCATGCCGATACCTGCGAGGTTAGTCGTAGGGATTCGGCGGCCGCTCGTGGGCCGACGCTGAACTTTACCCGGTCCGTTTCGCGGTGTCAACCGCTCGGCCCTGGCGCCTGGTCCGGGAGGCTTTCGGCCCCGCCGGCCCGGTGTTCCTGGCGACGAAGAGAAGATTACATGCTCCGCAACTGCCCGAAAACAGGGGGGTCACTTAACGGGATCGGAGCTGGTCAGAGGGTATGCGGCGGGGGTGAACCGCGAGCGTGGCAGGGCCAGCGGCCCGGCTACCCGGTCACAGCGCCGGGTAAAGCGGGCAGAAATCGAGGCGAGACGCGAGCAGGAGCGACGCGCGTGTAGTCCGCGGCCAGCGCGAGCATGCGGGCGTCCGACCACTGCTCCCCCATGAACGAGATACCCACCGGTAGCGGGCCGACTGCGCCGGCGGGCACGGTGACGTCCGGGTACCCGGCGGCTGCGGCCGGGGTGGAGGACGGGATCACGTCGTCGTCTCCGGTGGTGCAGTCGGTCCGCCAGGCGGGTGGGTTCGTCGGAGAGGCGATGGCGTCCAGGTGGTGCTTCGCCAAGGTCTCATCGAGGGAGCGACGGGCGAGGTCCGACAGCTCGGCTCGGTTGGCCAGATAGCCGGGGTCACGCGGGCCGGGCGCGGCCAGCGCTTGTTCGAAGAGTTCCTGGCCGGCGAAGCAAATGCGTTCGCGCGGGTCACGGCGGTTGTACGCGATGAGATCCGCGAGGTTGCGCGGGCCGGTCGGACGGGTCGCGAGGTAGGCATCGATGTCGCGGTGGAACTCCGTCAGCAGGGCCGGGAACTCGAGTTCGGCCAAGCGGTCCTGGTACGGCGGCGTGACCTCGACGACGGTGGCGCCGGCTCGCTGGAGAGATTCCTTCACGTGGGTGACGACGGTGTCGGTGTCCGGCCCGAGGACCGGTAGGCGCCACAGTCCGACGCGGGCGCCGCGAAGGGCGCCGGGGTGCAGTAGCGCGGCGTAGTCCGTGGGCTGGTCGTCGGGGTAACGCGCGGTGGCGGGGTCCGACGGGTCGCGGCCCTGGAGTACCGACAGGGTCAGCGCGGCGTCGACGACGTTGCGCGCGATCGGGCCGGCGGTGTCCCGCGCTGCGGAGATGGGCACCACGCCGGTTCGGCTGACCAGGCCGAGGCTCGGTTTGTGCCCAACGGTCCCGGTCATGCCGGCCGGGCACACGATCGAGCCGTCGGTCTCGCTGCCGATCGCGACCTGCGACAGCGACGCGGCGACGCCCGCTGCGGAACCCGCAGACGACCCGCACGGGTTGTGGTCCAGGACGTACGGGTTGTGGGTCTGGCCGCCGACAGCGGACCAGCCGGACGTCGGCTTCTTCGCGCGGAAGTTCGCCCATTCCGAGAGGTTCGCTTTGCCAAGGATCACCGCGCCGGCGTTTCGCAGCCGGGTGATCAGCGTGGCGTCTTTCACGGGACGGCTGCGGAGCGCGCGGGAACCTGCGGTCGTCTGCTGGTCACGGGTGTTGACGTTGTCCTTCACGAGCACGGGGATGCCGTCGAGTGGGCCGCGGACGCGGCCGGCGTCGCGCCGTACGTCACTCGCTATTGCTTGCGCGAGCGCGCGCGGGTTGACCGCAAGTACTGCGTTGACCTGTGGGTCGATCGCGCGGATTCGAGACAGGTACGCGGTGGTGAGACCGACTGCAGTGAGCCGGCCGGACGCCATACGAGCCTGTAACGCCGGGATGTCGGTCCTGTCGAGATCGAAGGAGTCGGCAGTGGCCACCCCAGGCGCCAGCCCCACGGTCAGAGTTGCGGCGAACGCAGTGGTCAGGACCGTGCGGAAGCTGGGCATGGATGGCGCCTCCCGGTTGGAGGGGTCAGAGCATGGGCAACAGCGTGCGGAGCTCGTACGGAGTTACCGCGCTCCGGTAGTTGTCCCACTCCACGCGCTTGTTGCGCAAGAAGAAGTCGTACACGTGCTCGCCGAGCGCTTCCGGCAACAGCTCCGACCGCTCCATCTCTGTCAGCGCTTCGCCGAGGTTCTGCGGAAGCTGGGCGTACCCCGCTGCGCGGCGCTGGGAGTCCGACAGCTGCCAGATGTTGTCCTCGGCGGGTGGCGGCAGCTCGTAGCCCTTCTCGATGCCCTTCAAGCCGGCCGCGAGGATGACCGAGTACGCCAGGTACGGGTTGCACGCGGAGTCGAGGGTGCGGATCTCCACCCGGCGAGAGGACGCCTTTCCGGGTGAGTACATCGGCACCCGGACCAGTGCCGAGCGGTTCGCGCGGCCCCAGGACACCGTGGTCGGTGCCTCGCTGCCGCTGATCAGCCGCTTGTAGGAGTTCACCCACTGGTTGGTGACCGCGGAGATCTCCTTGGCATGCTGCAGCACCCCGGCGACGAACGCTTTGCCGGTCTCGGACAGCTCGTGCGGGTCTTCCGCGTCGTAGAACGCGTTACGGTCACCTTCGAACAGGCTGACGTGGGTGTGCATGCCCGACCCGGGTTGGTGGGTGAAGGGCTTGGGCATGAACGTCGCGCGTACGCCCTGGGTCAGCGCGACCTCCTTGACGACGTAGCGGAACGTCATCACGTTGTCGGCCATGGTGAGCGCGTCTGCGTAGCGAAGGTCGATCTCCTGCTGCCCCGGCGCCCCTTCGTGATGGCTGAACTCGACCGAGATGCCCATCGCTTCGAGGGTCTCGATGGCGTGCCGCCGGAAATGCGTCGCGGTGGCGTGACTGGCCTGGTCGAAGTAACCGCCGTTGTCGGCAGGCTCGGGCTCGGTCCCGTCGTCGGGGAGGCTGGAGAGGAGGAAGAACTCGATCTCGGGGTGTACGTAGCAGGTGAAGCCCGCTTCGCCGGCCTTCGACAGCTGCCGGCGCAGTACGTGGCGCGGGTCGGCCCAGGACGGCGAGCCGTCGGGCATCGCGATGTCGCAGAACATGCGCGCCGAGTACGGACCGCCGTCCGGCGTCTCCCACGGGAGCACCTGGAAGGTGGACGGGTCCGGCTTCGCGACCATGTCGGACTCGTACACGCGTGCGAAGCCCTCGATGGCCGAACCGTCGAAGCCGATGCCTTCGCTGAAGGCACCCTCCAGTTCGGCGGGCGCGACCGCGACCGACTTGAGGAACCCCAGCACGTCGGTGAACCACAGGCGAACGAAACGGATGTCGCGCTCTTCCAGAGTGCGGAGCACGAATTCCTGCTGGCGATCCATGGCCGCACCCTAACGAGCACGTGTTAACGGGATGTTTCACGGGTCGCCGAGACGTTGCGCCCCGCACGTGCGACCGGTCACGGCACTGTGGCGGGCCGGGCTTTCCCTGATCGGGTGATAGCCACCGACGCGATCGAAGCGATCACGGCCAGGCCCGCGGCGACATACCAGGCGAGCCTGTAGTCACCGAGCTGATCTCGGACAACGCCGGCCGCCGACGCGGCGAAGGCGGCCCCCAGCTGATGGCAGGCGAACACCCAGCCGAAGACGATCGGACCGGCTTCGCCGAAAGCGCGCAGGCACAGCGCGACGGTCGGCGGCACTGTGGCGACCCAGTCGAGACCGTAAAACAGGATAAACGCCCACATACTCGGCTGAACCGAATTTGTGAACAGCTGGGGCAATAGGGCGAGCGAAAGTCCCCGCAACGCGTAGTAGACGCCGAGCAGGATGCGGGGATCGACACGGTCGGTCAGCCAACCGGACGCGACGGTCCCCACCACGTCGAAGATCCCGACCAGCGCGAGCAGGCTCGCGGCTGTGGTCTGCGGCATGCCGTGGTCATGCGCGGCCGGTACGAAGTGAGTACCGACGAGACCGTTCGTCGTCGCGCCGCAGATCGCGAAGCCGACTGCGAGGAGCCAGAACGACCGCGTACGTACGGCTTGCCACAACACTGTCAGAGCACGCAGGGCGGAGCCGGTCTTCGGAGCAGGGCGAACGACCTCAGTGCCCTCCGCAGCGCCGTACGCGACAGTGCCGATGTCGGCTGGGTGGTCACGCACTACCAGGAGCACGACGGGGACCACAGCGAGTGCGGCGATAGCTACGACGAGCGACGCAGTGCGCCAGCCGTCGTGCGTAGCGAGCGTCGCGACCACAGGCAGAAAGACCAGCTGTCCTGTGGAGCCTGCGGCCGTAAGGATGCCCGTAACGGCGCCCCGGTGACGTACGAACCAGCGAGTGGTCACTGTGGCTGCGAAGCTCATTGCCATCGACCCGGTGCCGACACCGACGAGTACGCCCCAGCAGAGGATCAGTTGCCAGCTGGAACTCATGAAGACTGTGCCACCGGCTCCTAGAGCGACGACGAACAGCGCTGTCGCAGACACCCGACGGATACCGAACTTCTCCATGAGCGCGGCCGCGAAGGGCGCGAAGAGGCCGTACAGCACCAGGTTGACCGACACAGCGGCACCAATGGTCGCGCGGGACCATCCGAACTCTTCGTGCAGTGGGTCGATCAGAACGCTGGGCGCGGCACGGAAGCCGGCAGCGGCGAGCAGCGCGACGAACGCAGCCGCGGCGATGAGCCATGCGCGGTGGAGACGAGGGGCGGGACGGGTCTCGACGGTCACGGTTGGTGAGTCTTCGGCACTGCGACGACCGCCGGAAGTGGCCTGGAGGCCACTATCCGAAAGGATCCGGCCAGCCGAGTACGCTCCCGGTCATGCTCAGCCGACGCCTCCTGCCGGCGCTACTGCTTGTCGGTCTCGTCGGCGGTTGCACAGCGTCATCCCCACTCCCCCGCGGCAGCGAATTGCTGGGCGCCGCCAAAACGACCTTTGCCTCGGTGCGAAGCCTGCATTTCTCCGTCCGTGTGAACGGGGTACTGCACGCGCTGCCGCTGAGCAAGCTCGACGGAGAAGCGAGCGTCGAGAACGGCGGACACGCGACCGGCACTGCGGAACTCGCGAACAGCAGCGGCAAACGGGACTTCTCCTTCACCATCGACGGCGATACAGCGTTCACGAAGGATGCGAAGGGCCAGGCGCAGCACGGTCCGGCGACGTTCACCGTGCACCGGTTCCTCGGTCCGGACGGTGACTTCGTCGCGCTGCTGAGCGCCCTTCGCAACCCGGCGACGGAGATCCGGGAGACGATCCAGGGCGTCGATGGCTACCGCGTCGGCGGGACCTTGCCGCAAGCAGCCGCCGCGCGACTGGTGCCGCAGATTCATACCGACGTGAACGTGAAGGTGTGGGTCACGGTCGCGCAGCCACACCGATTCGCACGGTTGTGGCTCCAGGTTCCTCCCGAGACGATCCAGGACAGCCCGGTGATGTTCGAAGTCCTGTTGACACAGCAGGCTCCCTAGGACGACCAAGAGCTACTCGGCGCTGCTGATAACGCTCGGTATCGACAATTTCGGCGCGAGGTTGTTTCTTCCGCTGACGTTGGTCTACCTCACACAGCCAGCGCCGCGGTCACTATCGGCACGCTGAGCGATCTCCTTGTCCCTCCCTCGCGGGGCGGCTCGTCGAGCGGGTCGGGGCTCGGGCGACGGTGATCGTGGCCCAGTTGCTGCAAGCAGCGGGCGCGTTGGGCTACTTGGTCGCACAAGGTGCACCCCGGCACCGGCCAAGCCGGAGGGCTCCGCGATTCCGGTGACGAAAAGCGTCTGGCGTGATCGCCCTTGTCTCGGCCTGATCGCGACCACCACGATGTTCGCGTTGGCGACGGTTCCTCCTCGCGGGTTTCCGGTGTATGCCCTGGACGTCCTGCACACCCCGGCGTGGCTGCCCGGCGCGGTCCTCGCCTTGCTGACCGTTCTCGGCGCTTCGTTGGGCACCTTAGATCCTGCGCGTCGGGCGCTCCCCGCACTGCGCCCGCCGTACCTCCTCGCGTGCGCGTTGCTGATCGCGACGGCCAATCTGGTTTCCAGCGGACGGGCCAACGCTCGCGGAAGCTGCGGCACCACGCGAGGCGCGAGGCCGCTACCTCGCAGCGTTTCGGTACGCGTTCACCATCGCGGGAGTCGTCGCGCCAGGCGTCACCGGGCTGTCTTCGGTGGCCAGCCAGCTGCGTTGGTCGCTTCGCTCGCACTCGCCAGCACTGTCGCGTTCCGCTGGATCATTCCTCGTGCGCCGTCCCACGCGCTCGTCACAGCCGAAGCAACCAAGTCGTAAGGCAACCGCCGTGTTCAGCTCCCTTGGCAGCGAGTGCCTTCGCTCGGCGTGGTGCCGTCGATCAGGTACGCGACGCCCACCTTGTCCACGCAGTCGTTGCCCTGCAGGAACACCGTGTGCTGCGTGCCTTCAAAGGTGAGCAGCGAACCACCCAGCGCCTTGGCCAGGTTCACGCCGGCCTGGTACGGCGTCGCGGGGTCGTTCGTGGTCGAGATGGTGAGCGTCTTCGCCAGGCCGGGCACGTTCGGCTCGTGCGGCTGCGAGGTGTTCGGCACCGGCCAGAACGCGCACGAGTCACGCGCGGAGCTGGCCTGCCGGCCGTCGTCGAGGAACGGCGCCACCTGTACGTACTTCTCCTGCGATTCGAGGATCTGCTTCGGATCGGTGACGCGTGGGTCATCGACGCAGCGGATCGCGGTGAAGGCGTCCTGTGTGGTTCCGTAGCGCCCCTCGGGACCACGCTCGTTGTAGATGTCCGCGAGCTTCTCCAGCGTGGCGCCGTGCTGTTGCTTCAGCTCGTTCAGCCCGGTGTTCAGGTACTCCCACAGGTTCTGCTGGTACAGCGACTGGATGGCACCCGTGGTCGCGTCTTCGTAAGACAGCTTGCGGCCGTCACCGACTGGCACCGGGAAGTCGATCAGCCGCCGCGTGAGGTCCTGAAACACCTTCGTGGCCGCATCCGGGTCAGGGCCGAGCGCGCAGTCCTGTCGAGCCGCACACCACTTCGCGAACTCACCGAACGCAGTGCCGAAACCCTGCCCCTGCGCGACGAGCGCTTGGCCAGGCGTCTGGTCCGGGTCCACCGCGCCGTCGAGTACGAGCGCGCGCACGTTCTTCGGGAAAGTCTCCGCGTACGTCGACCCGAGGCGCGTGCCGTACGAGTAGCCGAGGTACGTCAGCTTCTCGTCGCCGAGGACGCTGCGAAGCACGTCCATGTCCTTGACGACGTCGCGCGTGCCCACGTGCGCAAGCATGTCGTCGCCGTGCTTCGTCCGCTGTGCGCATTTCGCGGCGAAGTCCTTTTCCTGCTTCTCCTGCTTCTCGACACCTGCCGGAGACCCGTCGGTCTCAACGTCGTCGGCACGCTCCGCGTCGCGCTCCTGATCGGTGAGACAGCGGATCTGGGGTTCGCTCGCGCCGATCCCCCGTGGGTCGAAACCGACCAGATCGAAGCGTTTGCCCAGATCGTTCTTGGCCACCTGGTCGACCATGCCGGCTGCGGCGACCATGCCCGAGGCGCCCGGCCCGCCCGGATTCAGCACGAGCGAGCCGATCCTGTCATCCGGATCGCTCGCCCGATGCCGCAGCAGGCCGAGGGTGATGGCCGGGCCGTCCGGTTTGTCATAGTCCAGCGGGACCGTGAGCCGCGCGCACTGGATACCGTTGGCCCGGAAGGCGGACTGCGCGTCATCCGAGGTCGCGTAGGGTGCACACGCGGCCCAGGTCAGGCTCTGACCGTAGAAGCGCGCCAGCCCGGCGGGGACCGGCCCGACCGGGGGGTGCGATTCCACGGACGGCTCGGACCCGGCCTGGCCGGAGTTCGACGAGCACGCCGCGAGCGTGCCGGCGAGCAGGCCGGACACCGCGAGCGCGACGATTCGGTGGGCGTGAGAACTGGCGCGGAGATGCTGGAGCACGGTTTGATCGTGCCATCCGGCCGCGGAACTCCGGCACACCACCGGCACGTTGAGCATGCGGGGCCGGCGGCGGACACAGCGAGATGAGGAGACCAGGGGTGGCACTGATCAGCCGGGTGGGCAAGCGGCTTCGCCGGATCATCCAGCGGCCGGGCAGCGTCGAGCTGACCCGATACGAAGGGCTGCTGCGCGCGGTCGAGAAGCTCGAACCCGAGCTGGAGAAGCTGGCCGACGCCGAGCTGACCGAGCGCGCGGAGAAGCTGGCCGGCACGCTCGACGGCGCATCGACCTACACCGACGACCAGTTGGTGGAGATCTGCGCGCTCGGCCGCGAAGCGGCCAGGCGGGCACTCGACGAACGCGCGTTCGACGTACAGCTGCTCGGCACGATGGGCCTGCTCACCGGACACGTCGTGCAGATGGAGACCGGTGAAGGCAAGACGCTCGCCGGTGCGCTCGCCGCCGCCGGGCACGCGATGCGCGGCCGCCGCGTACACGTCGTCACGGTGAACGACTACCTCGCCCGACGCGACGCGGAGTGGATGGGACCGCTGTACGCGCTTCTCGGCGTCACTGTGGGCTGGGTCGAGCCGTCGCACGCGAAGGACGAGCGCAAGGACGCCTACGACCGGCAGGTCACCTATGGCGCTGTCGCCGAAATCGGCTTCGACGTGCTTCGCGACCGCCTGGTCACCACGGTGGACGACCTGGTGCAGCCGGCGCCGGAGGTGGCCATCGTCGACGAGGCCGACTCGGTGCTGGTCGACGAGGCCCGCGTTCCGCTGGTGATGGCCGGCTCGATCGACCACAACGACGCCGACGAGGAGGTCGCCAAGGTCGTCCGGCGGCTGCGGCTCGGCCTGCACTACGAGACCGACACCGACGGCCGCAACGCCTGGCTGACCAGCGCGGGCGCCTCGGTCGTGGAGAAGTCGCTCGGCGGCATCGACCTGTACGGCGAGTCCGGTTCGGAGCGGCTGGCCGCGGTGAACGTCGCACTGCACGCGCACGCGCTGCTCACCCGCGACGTGGACTACCTGGTCCGCGACGGCAAGGTCCAGCTCATCAACGCCGCGCGCGGCCGGGTCGCCGAGCTGCAGCGCTGGCCGGACGGCCTGCAGGCCGCCGTCGAGGCGAAGGAGCAGGTCACCGCCACCGACCGGGGCGAGATCCTCGACTCGATCACGGTGCAGGCGCTGCTCGCGCGCTACCCCGAGGTGGCGGGCATGACCGGGACCGCGGTCGCGGTGGCCGAGCAGCTGCGCGAGTTCTACCGGCTCGAGGTCGCGGTGATCCCGCCGAACACGCCGAACGTCCGGACCGACCAGCAGGACCGGATCTTCGCCTCGCCATCGCAGAAGCTGCGCGCGATCGAGGAGGAGATCCGCACGGTGCACGAGACCGGGCGGCCGATCCTGGTCGGCACCCAGGACGTGGCCGAGTCCGAGGAGCTGGCCGAGAAGCTGGCGAAGGCCGACCTGCCGTGCGTCGTGCTCAACGCGCGCAACGACGCGGAAGAAGCGGCGATCATCGCCGAAGCGGGCAAGAAGAGCGCGGTCACGGTGTCCACCCAGATGGCGGGCCGCGGTACCGACATCCGCCTCGGCGGCACCGACGGCACGACCCGCGAGGAGGTCGCCGAGCTGGGCGGCTTGCACGTGATCGGTACCGCGCGATACCCGTCGAGCAGGCTCGACGGGCAGCTGCGCGGCCGCTCCGGGCGGCAGGGCGACCCGGGCAGCGCGATCTTCTTCGCCAGCCTGAACGACGACCTGGTGCTGTCCAACGCACCGGATCTGCCCGAGGGCATCGACTCCGACAGCGAGACCGGCGAGATCACCGACCCGGCTGCGCACCGGCAGATCAACCACGCCCAGCGCGTGGCCGAGGGTGTCGACCTGGAAATCCACCGCAACACCTGGCGCTACACCCGGCTGATCGAACGGCAGCGCGCCGAACTGCTGGAACACCGCGACAAGGTGCTGCGCACCGGGCTGGCCGCCGAAGAGCTGGAGCAGGCGCACGCGGAGAAGTTCGCCGAACTGAAGGAGAAACTGGACGACACCGAGCGGCTGGAGCAGGTGTGTCGTGAGGTCCTGCTGTTCCACCTCGACCAGCTGTGGTCGGATCACCTGGCCTACCTGACCGACGTGCGGGAGAGCATCCACCTGCGCGCGCTGGCCAGGGAGACCCCGCTCGACGAGTTCCACCGCGCGGCGATTCCGGAGTTCCACAAGATCATCCCGGAATCGGCGGTGCGGGCGGCCAAGACGTTCGAGGAGGCCGCGATCACCGAGGACGGCCTCGATCTCGCCGAGGCCGGAGTGCGGCGGGCGAACACGACGTGGACGTATCTGGTGCACGACAACCCGTTCGACTCGGACTTCGAGCAGACGATCAAGCGCGTCCGCAGCATGATGAAGATGAAGAAATCCTGAGCCCTCTCGTGCTGTGAAGGGTCCCTTCACGGACTCTGAGTCTGTGAAGGGCCCCTTCACAGCTTGCTGGCTCACATCTGCTTCGCTGCGACCGGCGGGGTGGGCCAGAATGGCGGCATGCCGCAACTGCGCATCGCCTTGGCCCAGGTCAACACCACCGTCGGCGACCTCGACGGGAACACCGCGCTCACCGTCGAGTGGGCACGGAAGGCCGCCGAGGCCGGTGCACACGTCGTCGTCTTCCCCGAGATGTCCCAGACCGGGTACCCGGTCGAAGACCTGACGCTGCGCCGTACGTTCGCCGACGCGTCTGTGCGCTCGGTGACGGAGCTGGCCCGCAGGCTCGACGAAGCCGGCTGCGGCGACGTACTCACGTACGTCGGCTACCTCGATCACGACGAGGTCGGTCCGCGCGACGCGGCGGCAGCGCTGTACGGCGGCGAAGTCGTCGCGCGGCAGTTCAAGCACCACTTGCCGAACTACGGCGTCTTCGATGAGCACCGCTACTTCAAGCCCGGCACCGAGCTGGAAATCCTGCGGCTGCACGGCGTCGACATCGGCATGGTGATCTGCGAGGACGTCTGGCAGGACGGCGGCCCCATCTCGGCGCTCGGAAAAGCCGGCGTGGGCCTGGTGGTCGCGCCGAACGCGTCGCCGTACGAGCGGTCCAAAGACGAGCAGCGGCTGCCGCTGGTGGCCCGCCGTGCTGCCGAAGCGGGTGCACCGCTCGTGTACACGAACCAGGTCGGCGGCCAGGATGACCTCGTGTTCGACGGCGACTCGCTGGTGGTCGGCCCGGATGGTGAGCTGCTCGCGCGAGCGCCACAGTTCGTGGAGCACCTGCTGGTACTCGACATGGATCTCTCCGGCGCGTCGGGGTCCGAGGGCGAGTTCGACGGCCTTCATGTACACCGCAGGGTCCTGAGCGACGCTCCCCTGCCCGCGTACGCGGCGTCGAACGACCCGGTGATCAGTGAACCGCTTTCAGACGAGGCTGAGGTGTGGTCGGCGCTCGTCGTGGGGTTGCGCGACTACGTGCACAAGAACGGCTTCACAACGGTCATGTTCGGCTTCTCGGGTGGCATCGACTCCGCGGTGTGCGCATCGTTGGCAGCCGACGCGTTGGGCGGAGACAACGTGTATGGCGTTTCAATGCCGTCGCAGTACTCCTCGGGACACTCGAAGGACGACGCCGCGGACCTTGCCCGGCGGATCGGCGCGCACTACCGCGTCGAGCCGATCGAGGACATGGTGCGGGTGTACGTGGATCAGCTGACGCTGACCGGGCTGGCCGAGGAGAACATCCAGGCGCGCGTACGCGGCATGCTGCTCATGGCACTGTCCAATCAGGATGGTCACCTCGTGCTGGCGACCGGCAACAAGACCGAGCTGGCCGTGGGCTACTCCACCATCTACGGCGACGCGGTAGGCGCGTTCGCGCCGATCAAAGACCTGTTCAAGACGCACGTATGGCAGCTGGCGAGCTGGCGCAACGCGGAAGCGGTCAAGCGCGGCGAGACGCCGCCGATCCCGGAGAACTCGATCACCAAGCCGCCGTCGGCGGAACTGCGCCCGGACCAGAAGGACACCGACTCGCTGCCGGACTACGCGCTGCTCGACGACATCCTGGACGACTACGTCGAGGGTGACCGCGGCTACTACGAACTGCTCGAAGCCGGGTTCGACCCGGAGACCATCGACCGGGTCGTGCGGATGGTCGACCGGGCCGAGTACAAGCGGCGGCAGTATCCGCCGGGCACGAAGATCACGTTCAAGGCCTTCGGCCGCGACCGGCGGCTGCCGATGACCAACGGCTGGCGGGAACGCAAGTCCTGAGCCGCTTTCCCGGCGGTGGCGATCCGCGGGAACCGCCGGGCCTCGGTCGACCAGACCGGGCGCGACGGAACCGCCGACCGTCCGATGTGGACACTTTCCGCTACCCGCAAGGCCTGGGTGCACTGAATGCCATGCACCTTTCGCTCTTTCGCCCCCGGCGGAGAAGCCGGCCCCTGGCGCGTAACGGCTATCCGGCCGGTTCACACCGATTCGAGGATCGCCGACCGCGGCCGCGGTTCAAGACGGAAGCGCAGAAGGGCCGCGGGCGGGATCTGACCGGGTCCTTCCGAGCGTGGCTCGACGATCCGCGCGAACCGGTATCTGCGGCGCGGTTCGCTGAAGCCGCGAACGGGGTGGTGTCGGATTTCCGCCGGTTTCTGTCGGTGGTGGATCGTAGGCTGTCGGCATGACGGTCGAATTCACGGTGTTCGACACACCGATCGGAGCGTGCGGGCTCGCCTGGCGGGACGGTGCCGTGGTCGGCACCGCCCTGCCGGGCAGTTCGGCTGCGCGCACCCGGGCGCATCTCGTCGCGCGTTTTCCGGATGCGGCCGAGGCTCCGGTGCCGGACGTGCTACGGGAGACCGTCGACGGGATCGTCGCACTGCTTTCCGGTGCCCGGACGGATCTGCGCGCGGTGCCGCTGGATTTCCGGGATGTGCCGGATTTCCACCGCCGGGCCTATGACGTGGCGCGCGGGATTCCGCCGGGCAAGACGTGTACCTACGGGGATATCGCGCACGAGCTGGGTATGCCGGGTTCCGCGCAGGCGGTCGGGCAGGCGATGGGGCACAACCCGTTCCCGATCGTCGTGCCGTGTCACCGGGTGCTGGCGGCGGGCAACAAGCCCGGCGGGTTCTCCGCGCCCGGCGGGGTCGAGACGAAGCGGCGGATGCTGGTGATCGAGGGGGCGTTGCCGGAAGAACCGACGCTTTTCTGACGGGGTGTGCTGAGCGGTGCGGGAGGGTTCTGCCGTCCGGGGTTACGGACGGACGTTCGGGGTTCGGGCGTCCGGGGTTCGGACGTTCGGGGTTCTGCTGGTCGGGGTTCTGCTGGTCGGGGTTCTGCTGGTCGGGGGGCAGCCGGTCGGGGGTTGGCCGGTCGGGGCGGCATGTCGGGTTTCTGTCGTGCGAAAGCTGGCCGGTCGGGGTTCGGGCCAGGCTGGCGGGTCCGGGCCAGGCAGGCGAGTCCGGGCCAGGTCTTCAGGCCGACGGGCGTGGTCCGGGCGAGCGTTCCGGGGTCCGACCGGTCGGGGCTGCTGGCCGTGGGCACGGAGGCGCTGACGAAATCCACATTCGCGGCCGCGATACCGAACCTGCTGGGGCCGCTGGGCCGGGCCGCTGAGGCGCTGGGCGCTGGGCGCTGGGCGCTGGGCGCTGGGCGCTGGGGCGAAGCGACCAGACACCGATCCGGTCTGCGTGCTCACCCACATCGGGGATGCCGAGCAGCTCCGCTCGGGAAAGACCCATGCCCGGAGCGGGCGTTGGGCTGAGCGCCACGCCCATAACCGGTCACCAGCCCGAAAAGCACCACCACTCAGCCCGCAACCAATCACCGGCCCGACCAGCGCAGCACGGGCACCCGAACCCGCCGGCACCGAAATCGGCTCGAAGCGGCCAACCGGTCCGGAACGGCCGGCCGGTCAGGAACAGCCGACCGGTCAGGAGCGGCCAACCGGTCCGGAACGGTCCGGAACAGCCGGCCGGTCAGGAACAGCCGACCGGTCCGGAACGCCCGACTGGTCAGGAAGCGGGGGTCCAGGGCTTGATCCACTCCGTGGCGGGCCAGCCCTCCATGGCTGCTTGCAGGGGCAGGGCGGTCGCGCCGTCGAGGGATTCGCGGATGATGTCGGCGTGGCCTGCGTGGCGGGCGGTTTCCTCGATGAGGTGCAGCAGGACCCAGCGGACCGTCCAGGCGTCCAGGTCGGCGGGGTACCAGGGGACGTCCTTCGGGACCGGGACCGGAGTGGTCAGGTCCGTGATCCCGGCGATGGCCTGCTCGGTGCGGGCGGCCGTGCGGGCGTACTCGGCCAGGGTGGCTTCCAGGGTTTCCGCCGGGCCGAAGGTGTGACTGTCGATCATCCCCGGGAGGGCTTCCGCGAACGGCTTCTGCGGAACCCGCAGCACCATGTCGATCCAGTTGTTCTCGGTGGCCGCGACGTGCTTCACCAGGCCGCCGACGCTCAGGGCGCTGGCGCTGGGTACGGCGCGGGCCTGCTCGTCGGTCAGGCCGTGGGCGGCCGCCTTCAGTGCGGTGCGCTGCTGGGCCAGGATTTCGAGCAGGCCGGTGCGCTCATCAGCGGCGGGAAGGGCGTTCGCGGACATGGTGACCTCAGTTCGGATTCGGTGGTCTCGTGCGATCCAGCATCGCATCCGCCACCGACGATTTTCGCGTCTTCGCCAGCGGCGTCCGGAGCACATAGGCCCCGCCGATGAGAATCACCACCGTGTGGGCGACATGCTGCGCCCGGCTGAACACCCCCCGCCAGCCCGCCGGGCCGAGCGCCACCAGCATCCCGGTGACCAGCACCAACGTCAGCCCGCCGAGCGCCCACGCCCGCCAGCCCGGCGGCCACCACAGCACCAGGCTCACCGTGCCCACCGCGAACACCAGGTTCATCAGCACCCGGATCGGCACCGAGTCGGGCGCTGCCGTGCCGATCACGAGCAGCAGGCCGAAGCCGGCCAGGGTGAGCGCGCTCAGCCGCCCCGTCCAGCGCACCGGGACCAACCGCATCAACGGAGGCCCGGCGGCCGCGAAGGACAGCCCGGCGATCCCGGTCGTGACCTGGAACAGCGGGTTCGCGAGCAGCAGATCCGCGGTCGGCTGGGTGACCGGCGACACCCCGGTGGGCACCAGAAACTCCAGCAGCCACGCGGAATACGCCAGCACCCCGAGTCCCATGAGGACGATCGCAGCGAGTCGCGCAGCACGCACCCGCACACCCTAGGCGACCGGCCGCGACGTTGCGCGTGGCGGTGTCACAGCCGAGACCGGACCGACACCTTTCCTGTGTATTGTGCTCGGGCGGTCACCGAGCGCAGCCGGAGCCTCATCCCTGCGGGCGAACGAACGGGAACAGCACCGTCTGCCGGATCGAGGCGCCGCTGAGCAGCATCAGCAGCCGGTCGATGCCCAGCCCCAGCCCGCCGGTCGGCGGCATCCCGTGTTCGAGCGCCAGCAGGAAATCCTCGTCCAGCTCCATCGCCTCGACGTCCCCGCTCGCCGCGCGCAGCGACTGGGCCTCCAGCCGCCGCCGCTGCTCGATCGGGTCGGTCAGCTCGGTGTAGGCGGTACCCACTTCGGAGCCGAACGCGATCAGGTCCCAGCGCTCGGCCAGCCGCGGGTTGACCCGGTGCTGGCGCGTCAACGGCGACACGTCGGTCGGGTAGTCGGTGTAGAAGGTCGGCAACACCGTCGAGCCCTCCACGAGGTGCTCGTGCGCCTTCAGCACGAGGTCGCCGTGCCCGGCCTCCTCCGGCACGGTGATCCCCGCCGCGGTGCACAGCCGACGCAGCACCGGCACCGGGGTCTCCGAGTCGATCTCCTCCCCCAGCGCCAGCGAGACCGCCTCGTGCACCGGGATCACCGGCCAGTCCCCGGAGATGTCGTGCTCGGCCATCCGGCCCTCGGCGTCCGCCCGCCGCACGATCTGCGCCCCGAACGCCGCCTCCGCCGCGTGCTGCACCAGCTCGCGGGTGAGGTTGCGCATCGAGTTGTAGTCCGCGTACGCCTGGTACGCCTCCAGCATGGTGAACTCGGGGTTGTGGGTGGCGTCCACGCCCTCGTTGCGGAAGTTCCGGTTCAGCTCGAAGACCCGCTCCACCCCTGCCACGCACAGCCGCTTCAGGTACAGCTCCGGCGCGATCCGCAGGTACATCCGCATGTCGTAGGCATTGATGTGGGTGATGAACGGACGCGCGTTCGCCCCGCCGTGCACGGTCTGCAGCATCGGCGTCTCGACTTCGAGGTAGTCGCCCTGGTGCAGGTGCTCCCGCACCGCGCGGACCACGGTGGAACGCAGCCGCAGCATCTGCGCGGACTCCGGGTTCACGGCCAGGTCGAGGTAGCGCTGCCGGACCCGGGTTTCCGGGTCGATCAGGCCCCTCCGCTTGTCCGGCAACGGATGCAGGCACTTCGCGGTGACTGTCCACTCCTGCACGAGCACGGACAGCTCGCCCCGGCGCGAGGTGATGACTTCGCCGCGTACGCCCACGTGGTCGCCGAGGTCCACGCCCTTGCGCCAGCCGGACAAATCGAGCACCTTCGCGTCCAGCATCAGCTGCAGTTCGCCGGAAAAGTCCTTGATCCGGGCGAAGCACAGCCCACCGAGCGTACGCAGAGCGAGCACCCGGCCGGCCACCCGGACGTGGCGGCCGGTCCGCGCGTCCGGCTCCAGGTCGGAGAACTCGGCCGTGAGATCGCCCAGCAGGTCTTCGCGGCGGAAGCCGACCGGGTACGGGTCCACGCCGAGCTCTCGCAGCTTGTCGAGCTTCGCGACGCGTACGCGTACCTGCTCCGGACGGCGCTTCATCCGCGGCACCACGCGCGCCGCTGCCTCTTCGTCGATCTTCCGAACCTCGGCGACGAACTCCTCGCCCACGTTCTCCAGCCGCAGCGCGCGGCTCCGGCCTGTGGGCAGGAAGCCTTCCAGCGCGCCCGCGACAATGCCGACCCGCGGCAAGCGGCGCGCCGAGGAGTAGCACAGGAACCGCGGTTCCCAGGCCGGGCCGTACTTGGCGTTGGAGCGGTACAGCGATTCCAGCTGGAAGAACCGCGAGAACACACCCAGGATCCCGCGCCACGCCCGCAGCACCGGACCCGCGCCGATCCGCTCTCCTTCGGAGAAGACCGCCCGGAACATCGCGAAGTTCAGCGAGATCCGCTGCGCACCCAGCTGCGGGGCGGCCGCGACCACCTGCGCGACGAGGTACTCGTTGAGACCGTTCTCCGCGTCCCGGTCGCGCCGCATGAGGTCCAGTGAGAGCCCGCGCCTGCCCCACGGCACAAAGGAAAGCAGCCCGCGCAGCCGTCCTTCGGCGTCGTAGGCCTCAACCATGACGCTACGGCCGTCACTGGGATCACCGAGCCGGCCCAGCGCCATCGAGAAGCCGCGCTCGGTCTCCTCGCCGCGCCACTGCTGGGCATGCGCGAGCAGCTGCACCATTTCTTCCTGCGGAATCTCCCCGTGCCGGCGGACCTGAGCCGTGTAGCCGGCCCGCTCGATTCGCTTCACCGCCTGCCGCACGGACTTCCGCTCCGGCCCGGTGAGCGAGAACTCGCGGACTTCGAGGACCGCTTCGTCACCGATTTCGAGCGCACGCAACCCTGCCGCGGTATAGACCTTCGCGCCGCGCTCACTCGCGCCGAGTACGCCTGGCGTCCAGCCATACATGTACGCCTCGCCGAGCCACACCCGTACCGCGTCCGCCCACGCATCGGGGTCACCGATCGGGTCCGCGCTCGCCACGCTGGTGCCACCGAGCACCCGGTACGTCACCGCGGCGCGGCCATTGGGCGCGAAGACGACGCTCTTGTCCCGCCGCGTCGAGAAGTAGCCGAGAGAATCGTCCTCGCCGTACTCGGCGAGCAGCCGGCGCAGCCGCAGCTCTTCGTCGTCTGTCCGAAGCCGACGGCTGCGCTCTCCGCGGAACAGCGTGTACAAGGCGGCCGTGGCGACGAACGTCGAACCGAGGTCCAGCAGCGTGTCGACCCAGCCAGGTCCTTCGCCGACACCGATCCGGCGCAGCGGCAGGTTCTCCCCGGTGGCGTGGTTGACCACCCAGGCGAACCCTTCCCAGCTGTCGCCGAGCGTGCGCGGGAAGAGCTCGACCAGCCCCCAGCCGACGAGAATCACCAGGAGCAGTCCGCCGAACAAGATCGCCAGCCCGTTCCACCACGCCCCGGGCGCCAGCCGCGCGGGGAAGGCCGGACGGAGCGTCCACAGGAGAGCGATCAGCACCACCGTCACCACGTCGGCGATGGTGAGCACGGTGAGCTGGGTCGGGATGTGCCGCATCTGGCGGGCGTTCATCGAGAGCAGATCCGGTGCCCACAGCAGCATCGCCTGGATGCCGAGCGTGAGCAGCAGCCCGGCGCACTGGAACAGCAGCAGGGTGTAGAGCGCCGCCCGCTTGCGCCGGCGCAGGGCCGCGCCGAGCACCACCAGCAGCAGCACGATCACCAGGCTCGCGCTTGTCGGCAGGCTCAGCGCGGAGAACATCGCGTCGATCAAGCCGAGCAGATGCCCGCGGCTGCCGCCGGCCAGCAGCAGCGCGATCGAGTAGAGCGCCGCGAGCTGCACGATCGTGGCCGTGACGCCCCCCGCCTTGGCTTTCCAGGACGGGATGTGCGCACGAGCACTCACTGGGGTTCCCATGGAGACCTTTCTCTGCGGCGCAGCCGATCCACCTCGGGAGCGGGTGCGCCTTCCGCATCGCGGACGTCGGTGCGCCCGCCGTTCTCAAGGACGCCGGAGCCCGGCGCCGGGTTGCCAATCACGAGGCATGTGAAGCTGGTCGCACGACCTTGGGCGCCGCTGCCACCCGTGTCAGGCTGAAACCGGTACTGATTCCACGACCCGGGGACCTCATCGAGGCCTCGAGGGAAGGACGGTCGACAAAGATGTCTGCTCTCTCCTCTGCTGGTGGCCCCGGCGAACTCGCCGCTCCGTACGGCACCGGGCCGGCCGCCGCGCCCACCACCGGCCGCAAGGTCCGCATCCATCACCTGCGGGAGTTGAAGGAACGCGGGGAACCGTGGCCGATGCTCACTGCCTACGACATGTATACCGCCGAACTCTTCGACGAGGCGGGCATCCCCGTGCTGCTGGTCGGCGATTCCGCGGCGAACAACGTGTTCGGCTACGACACCTCGCTGCCGGTCACGGTGGACGAACTGCTGCCGCTCGTCCGCTCGGTCACCCGCTCGGTCAAGCGCGCGCTTGTCGTGGCCGACCTGCCGTTCGGCTCCTACCAGCTCTCGCCGGAACAGGCGCTGGCCACGTCGGTGCGGTTCATGAAGGAGGGCCGCGCGCACGCGGTGAAGCTGGAGGGCGGACGCCGGTTCGCCGCGCACGTAGAAGCACTCACCTCGGCGGGCGTACCGGTGATGGGCCACATTGGATTCACCCCACAGAGTGAGCACAATCTCGGTGGCTATCGCGTGCAGGGGCGCGGCGAAGCGGCGGAGGTGCTGCTCGCCGACGCGCTGGCCCTGCAGGAGGCCGGGGCGTTCGCGGTGGTGATGGAAATGGTGCCGGCCGAGGCCGCCAAGCGCGTGACGCACGAGCTGAAGATTCCCACCGTCGGCATCGGCGCCGGCCCGGACTGTGACGCCCAGGTGCTGGTCTGGCAGGACATGGCCGGGCTGCGGCGCGGCAAGGCGCCGCGGTTCGTCAAGCGCTACGCCGATCTCGCGGGCGTGCTGCAGGGTGCGGCCACGGCGTTCGCCGAAGACGTCCGGCGGGGCGAGTTCCCCGCGCCCGAGCACGCGTTCCACTGAGCCTTCCACCTGAGTGCACTCCTTTGAACGGCCCGGGGCTCATCGGCGGCGGAACCGAGCCGCCAGCTCCGGGTCGTTCTCCCACCACAAGCCGCTCGCCGGCGCCTCGCCGGCTTCGGCCTCCTCGTCGAGCCGCCGGTCGAGCTGCTTCGCGCGTTTCTCGTCGTCGCGTGCCCAGCGGATGAACAACGCGCCGACAAACGGCAGCCCGGCCACGTCGCCGCCGATCCACAGCACCCCAGCGCCGATGATCTGATCGGTGCGCGGATCCGGTCCCCAGCCGCGGTGCGCCGCGTCGTAGTGCGCGGGCGCGAGCAGCGGGCCGAGCCAGAGCACCAGGCCGAGCGCGCCGTCGAAGATCACTTCGGTGAGCGAGATCCACACCGACACCAGATGCGCCCCGGCGCGTGGCGTGGGGTCGAGCTGTATCCGGCTGTAGAAGTAGAGGAACCCCGCGAGCACGAGGGCCACCCGTACAAGTCCGCCCACGACGGTGGAATCGAGGGTCAGCGCGTACAGCGGCGTGAGGTAGAGAACGAGAAACGGGGCGATCAGCACCACGGTGACGATCAGAGGGAACGTCACGAACCGTGCGAGCGGACCCCGGCCGTAGCTGCACAGTTTTGCGGCGAGACCCGGCGGAGCGACGCGCATCAGCAGCGTCACCGGCGCGCCGAGGGCGAGTAGTAGCGGAGTGACCATCAGCAGCACGGTGTTCTGCGTCGCGCGGACCCAGAACAGCGTGCTGTCGTACACCCCGATGAACGAGCAAGTGACCACGAGGAGGGTCGCCAGCCCGGCGAGGAACGCCGTGGTCCGGCCGGGCGGCCAGGACTCCTGACGCCGTGCCGCGCACAGGTAACCGGCACCGAGCACGAGAACCACCAGCACGGCCGGGACGTCGAGGATCCAGGCCGTGAAGAAGCTCGATCCGCTCAGTGGCGGGGGCATCGGCACGGTTTCAGTGTGCACCCGCGGGAATTGCGCGCGAAGCCAGCCCTCACAACGTGAAGACGAGCAAGCTGCCGATTCCGGCGACGCCGCAGTAGACGGCGAAGGGGGTCAACGTGCGCGTTTCGAAGTATTTCGTCAGAAAACGGACAGAAAAATAGGACGCGATGAACGCGACCACGCTGCCGGCCAGCGCCGGGCCGAGCGAGGAACTGTTCTCCGGGGCAAACAGCGAGGGCATCTTGAGCACGCCCGCGGCGAGGATCACCGGGGTGGCCAGCAGCCAGGCGAACCGGGCCGCGTCCTCGTGCCCCAGCCCGCGCCGAAGCCCGGCGACCATGGTGATCCCGGACCGGCTGATGCCCGGCAGCAGCGCCAGGATCTGCGCCGAGCCGATGAGCACGGCCTCCTTCACGCTCAGCTTCGACAGCCGCGCGTCGGTGGCCTCCTCCATCGTGACCGCCCGCATCACCAGCGTCTCTTCGGCGCTGAAGTCCACGGTCTCCTCGTCCCGGGCGGGTTTCGCGGCCGCCGGACGGGCCCGGGAGAACCGCTCCGCGGCGTAGAGCACCCCGCCGTTGAGGGCGAGGAAGATCGCCACCGGCACCGGTTTGCCGAGCACGTCCCGCAACAGGCTCTCCAGCAGCAGGCCGGCGATCCCGACCGGGATCGTGGCCAGCACCAGTAACCAGGCCAGCCGCTGGTCGGCGGTGCGCACCTCGCGGCGGCGCACGGAGGTCCACAGCCCGCCGATGATGCGCACCCAGTCGCGGCGGAAGAACAGCACGAGCGCGAGCGCGGTGGCCACGTGCATGGCCACCAGCACCGCGAGGTAGGGCGAGTCCTTGCCGAGGCTCAGGTCCTGCGCCCAGCGCCCGCCGACGAGCGCGGGCAGCAGCACGCTGTGCCCGAGACTGGACACCGGAAACAATTCCGACACCCCTTGCAGCGCGCCCACCACAATGGACTCGACGTAGCTGACCGCGGACATTCGCGAGGCCTTTCCACGCGTCGGGTTCAAGATTCCTGCGAAAACTACCCAGCGGCAGGTTAACCATAGGCAAGGCGACGGCGGGGGGTGCGGTTCCGCACGTCACTCGTTCCGATCCGGGCGCTACTGCCCGGTGCACGCCCCGTCGAGCGAATCGGGGAAAATGCCCGGTATGGAGGAGCTCTACCCCGCGACGCGGGTGCGTGCCGACGGGCTGCTGGAGGTCGGCGACGGGCACCGGCTCTACTGCCAGGAAGCCGGGAACCCGGACGGCAAGCCGGTGGTGGTCCTGCACGGCGGGCCGGGCAGCGGGATCTCCCCGGCCGCCCGGCAGCACTTCGACCCGGCCGTCTACCGGATTGTCCTGTTCGACCAGCGCGGGGCCGGGCGCAGCACACCCAGCGCCGGCGACCCTGCCTCGGATCTGGCCACGAATACGTTGTGGCACTTGGTTTCCGACCTGGAACTGCTGCGCGAACGGCTGCGCATCCAGCGGTGGCAGTGCTTCGGTGGGTCCTGGGGGTCCACGCTCGCGCTGGCCTACGCGCAGGCCCATCCGGACCGGGTGACCGAACTCGTCCTGCGCGGGGTCTTCACCGTGCGGCGGTGTGAACTGGACTGGCTGTATCGGGGCGGGGCGGCGCATCTGTTCCCCGCCGAATGGGACGCTTTCGTGGCTCCGCTCGACGAACGGCAGCGCGTGGATCCGATCGAGGGGTACGCGGAGTTGCTGCACTCCCCCGACCGTGCGGTGGCCGAGCGTGCCGCGATCGCCTGGAGCACCTGGGAAGGCGCGACCGTGGCGCTACTGCCGCAGCCCGCGTTCGTGGATCAGTACTCGAAACCGTCCTTCGCGTTACCGTTCGCACGGCTGGCCGTGCACTACTTCCGGAATGGCGCGTGGCTGGAGGAGGGACAGCTGATTCGCGACGCCGGACGGCTGGCCGGGATTCCCGGTGTGCTGGTGCAGGGGCGGTATGACGCGGTGTGCCCGCCGATCACCGCCTACCAGCTGCATCATGCGTGGCCGGGCTCGGTCCTGCGGCTCGTCGAAGGCGCCGGGCACGCGGGCGGCGATCCGGGAATCCTCGCCGCCCTCCGGGAAGCCACCGACGGCTTCCGGTGAGGTCTGTGAAGGGAACCTTCGCTACCTTGCAACTTACGTTTCCAAACCCCGGACGCAGCGACGGGTGACAAAGCTCGACGAACGCCGCCGGAGGCTCTCCGCGGCCTGCTGCTCGCCTCGCCGAAATGGGCCAGGAGGAATCGGCGTCGTACCGGTCGGCTCAAGGGCTTCACCTGACCTGCCAGGCAGCTTGTCGCCGTGTCGCCTTGATCACGAGGCCAGGCGAAGTAGCCACCGTGTGCAGACAGTCGTGATACCGTCCGTGTTGTTCGGTGAGAGCTGGGGAGGCTTTCATGACTGATGACGGTGTCGAGCGCGTCAGGCACCTGCCCGCGGACATGCAGGGTCCGCTGGCGCCGGGATACAAGTACGTCCGGGACAAGACGCCGGAGCAGGTGGCGAAGGAAACCGCCGCCGCACAGGCGAAGGCCAACGACGCCATGGCCGCCGGAGGTGGCGGGTAGCGCCTGACCCCGGAGCTGCTCAAGGAGATCGTCACGGAGATTGACGACATTCTGGACTGGATCAGCCTCGACCTCCGGCAACAGGCCCGTGTCTTGACGTCTTTCGTACCCATGGGCGATGAGGTCGCCAGCATCGCTTATGTGCAAGACGCTAACGCAGCAGGTCGGTCGTACAACAACTACCTTGACAGTGTGGTCGCTGAGCTGAAACGCCAGCGAGACGCGTTCCAACAGGCCCTGGATACTTACCAGAAGCAAGAGCACCAGGCAGCTGATCAGTTGAAAGGCGTCCATCCTCACGATGACTAGCCGCTACGCCGCCGCATTCACGTTTGCGCTGGCCGCAGTCCTCCTCAGCGGGTGCTCCGGCAAGCCGGGCAACGCGACCCCTGCGACCCAACCTCCGCCTACCTCCTCCGGAACCCAATTCGGTGCGCCGTCAGTGTCTGGGCCGCTCGACACCACACCTCTGGAGAAGGACCCGTGCGCCGCGTTGAACGCGGGCCAGGTCGCGAGCCTGGGCGCTCCGTTCAAGAGCACGTTCCCTCAACCAGACGGCGCTACTGGACCGTCTTGCGGCTGGCGCTTCGCGACGGACGACGGACCGTCATCCGTAGGCGGGGCCCTTGCCACTAAAGACCCCGGTCACAGCGGAATTAGTGGCGTTTACGGTCAGCAGAAAATGGGAGGGCTCACCAAGTTCGAGCCCTTTACTGTCGATGGCTATCCTGGTGCGGTCTACGACAATGCAAGTAATCCTCCGCCTGGGTTTTGCGTAATGGCAATCGGTTTACGTGAAGACCTGACCTATGTCATTACCGTCAACCTTGACAGCCTCAAACACCCGTTTGCCGACAGTTGCGCGGTGGGCAAGAAGGTGGCCGGCTACGTCATCCAGTATCTCCAGAAAGGGGGCCGCTGATGCCTGAGGGCTGCACCGGCGCGGACGTCGACGCCGGATGCACCGCTACCGCGGCAGCACCTCCTCTCTCGACGCCGGTCAGCAGGCAGCCGAGGCACCCAAGAAAACCCACGAAGATTTGATCACCCGGATCTCCCGGCGGCAAGGCAAGATGGATGCCTCCCGGGAAGGCGACGCGGCAGGCAAGGCCGCGCTGGTTTCACCCCATTGATCGAGACCTCGCAGCAGGCGTCGAGCGATCTCGACCGCAGCGCACAGTCGCTCACCGCGCAGAACAGCGGTTTCCACGGCACGCTGAACAAACTCGCGCCGATGGACGCGAATCGTCCCGACGCCGACGATCTGGCGAGCTACTGGCCGTTCAGTGCGAGCGATTCGGAAAGAGGCCGCGGCGCGGTGGGATGACGCGGACAAGAAACCAAGGAAGCTGACGGGTCCTATGTCGCCACCACCGACGGAACCGCAATTCGGCGGCCAAGGATTACCCGGTCCTGAACGCGTCGACCGGACTTTCCCGCCCCCGCCGCAGACGGCCGTTCAGATCCGCCCGCCGCTGGCACTTTCCCCACCGGACAGACGCTGGGCCAGGTAGACCGGCACGGTCGACACCACGATCAGCACCGCGGCCACCACGTTGACCACCGGCGCCTGGTTGGGCCGGAACAGGTTGTTGTAGATCCAGATCGGCAGGGTCTCCATCCCGCTGCCGAGGGTGAACGTGGTCACGATGATCTCGTCGAAGGACAGCGCGAACGCCAGCAGCCCACCCGCCAGCAGGGCCGACCGCAGCATCGGGAAGGTCACCAGGCGGAACGTGGTGAGACCGTTCGCCCCGAGGTCCATCGAGGCCTCTTCCAGGTTGCCGCCCAGCCGGCGAAGCCGGGCCACCACGTTGTTGAACACCACCACGATGCAGAACGTCGCGTGCGCGATGATCACCGTGGCCACACCCAGATCCACGCCGAGAATCGTGCGGAACGCGTTGTTCAGGGCGATCCCGGTGACGATGCCGGGCAGTGCGATCGGCAGCACGATCAGCAGCGACACCGAGTTCCGCCCGAAGAACCGGTACCGCTGCAGGGCGAACGCGGCCATCGTGCCGAGCAGGAGCGCGATCGCGGTGGCCGCGAGACCGACCAGGACGCTCGTCCACAACGCGTGCAGCGCGCCCTCACTGGTCACCGCGCGGCCCCACCATTCCAGGGTGAAGCTCTTCGGCGGCCAGCCGAACGTGGTGTCCGCGTTGACCGAGTTCAGCAGGACCACCAGCAGCGGGAAGTAGAGCACCGCGAACCCGGCGCCGAGCGCGGTCCACAGCAGCACCCGGGCGGTCTTCGACATCCGCACGGCGGTCTCCTAGAGGTTGTTCAGCGCGCCGGTGCGGCGCACCGCGGCCAGATAGACGAGCATGATCACGACCGGCACGAGGCCCACGGTCGCGGCGAAGGGCAGGTTGCCGGCCGCGCCGATGTTGTCGTAGACCACGTTGCCGAGCATCTGCGAAGTGCCGCCGACGATCTTCACCGCGATGTAATCGCCGAGCGACAACGAGAACGTGAAGATCGAACCGGCCACAATGGCCGGGAAGGCCAGCGGCAGAATCACCGAACGGAACGTCCGCGGCGAGCGCGCGCCGAGGTCGCCGGAAGCGTCCACAAGGGAGTCCGGCAGGCGTTCGAGCCCGGCGTAGATCGGCAGGATCATGTACGGCAACCACAAGTAGCACAAGGTGATCACGGTGGCGGTGATCCCGTAGCCGGGGCCGGTGCCACCGAACGGCGAAAGCAGCCAGTTGAGCACTCCATTGCCGGACAACAGGGTTCGCCACGCGTAGGCCTTCACCAGGTAGCTCGCCCACAGCGGGGTCATCACCGCGATCACCAGGATCCGCTGCGCCCGCGGCGAGGCGAGCTTGGCCATGGCGAACGCCATCGGGAACGCGATCACCGCGTCGATCACCGTGACCAGCAAGGCGATCCCGACCGTGCGCAGGGTGATCGTGTGGTAGACCGAATCGCTGAACAGCGTGACGAAGTTGTCCAGCGACCAGTCGGTGACCACGTTGCCGGTGAATACGTCGGTGGACCAGAAGGCCGTGACGAACAGTGCGCCGAGCGCGACGAGGTAGGCCAGCCCCAGCCACAGCATCGGGGCGCCGAGCAGGAGGCCGAGGCGCAGCCGGGGCTTGCGGTGGAAGTAGGCCGAAACGCGGTCGCTCGGCGTGCTCACAGCGGTCATCTGCCTGCGCTTTCCAAGAAGGGCGTGGGCTGTGAAGGGGCCCTTCACGGACTCTGAGTCCGTGAAGGGCCCCTTCACGGTCTTCCCAGGCACGGAGCCGGAGGAGGTGTCAGCCCTTGATCTCGGTCCAGGCGCGGGTCCAGGCGCCGTAGTCCTTGCACTCGATGTCCGTGCGGCCGTCGAGGCACTGCGGGATCGGCGTGGTCCAGTACTGGATCTTGGCCGCGTACGCGGCATCGTTGGCGTGGTAGGTGCCGCAGAGGCTCTTGTCCGTGAACTCCGCGCACGCCTTGGAATTCGCCGGCGCCTCCCCGAAGTATTCGGCGACCTGCGCGTTCACCTTCGGGCTGACGACGTAGTCCATCCACTTGTAAGCACAGGTCTTGTGCTGCGACTTGGCCGCCACCATCCAGGTGTCCGACCAGCCGGTGGCACCCTCGCTCGGCACCGTGGCCGCGATCGGCACGCCCTGGCTCTTGGCCAGGTTCACGGTCACCTGCCAGGCGGTGCCGATCGTCCCGTCCGCGCTCTTGAGCGACTGGGCTTCCTTGAGGTAGTCCGACCAGTACTCCTCGACCTGCGGGCGCTGCTTCTTGAGCAGGTCGACCGCGGCGGCGAACTGCTTGTCGTCGAGCGCATACGGGTTCTTGATGCCCAGATCCGGCTGGTGCGCCATCAGGTACACCGCGGCGTCGGCGATGTAGATCGGCGAGTCGTAGGCGATGATCTTGCCCTTGAACGGCGAGGTGGGCTCGAACATCGGCGACCACGACTTCGGTTCCGGGCTCACCTTGTCGGTGCGCCAGGTGAGCACGTTCGCGCCCCAGCCGTGCGGGATTCCGTAGGCCACGTTGTTCACGCTGTTCCACGACTTGTTCTTGAGGAACGGGTAAACGTCGTTGTAATTCGGCACGAGCGCGGTGTTCACCGGCTCGACATCGCCCGAGGCGACCAGCCGCAGCGACGCGTCGCCGGAGGCGGAGACAACGTCGTACTGCCCCGTCTTCATCAGTGTCACCGCTTCGTCCGAGGTGCCGAACGGCTTGACGTTCACCTTGCAGCCGGTCTGCTGTTCGAACGGCGTGACCCAGTTGACCTTCGGGTCGTTCGAGCCGTTTTCCGCGTAGCCCGGCCAGGCGAGCACGTTCAGCTGCCCTTCCGCCTGGCCGAGCTGGGTGAGCGCGGCGAGCTTGGGCGGGGTGAAGCCCTGCGCGCCCGGGGCCGACCCGGCGGAGTCGGAACCCGACGTGCCGCAGGCCGCGAGCAGCAGGCTCACTCCGCACAATCCTGCGAACAGCGTCTTCCTGTTCTTCATCTGGAGAAAAACCTTCCCGTGAGAACTAGCCGGCTTCGGGGACCTGGAAACTGTGTTCGCGCCGCCAGCTCAAGCGGACCCGCCCGTCGGCGAACCGGACCGGTTCACCGGCGTTCTGGCGGACCACGGACAACTGACCCCCGGCGTCGAGCGCGACAGCGTAACGCACGGTCGATCCGGCGTATACGACGTCGGTGACCACCCCGGTCGCGGAGATTTCCCCGGAACCGGCGGGAAAAGCCAGGTCATCGTCGATGCGAATCTTCTCCGGGCGGATGCTGAAAACACCCGGACGGCCTAGCACCGCTTCGGCGCCGCTCCCGCTCAACAAGTTGGAGGTGCCGACGAAACCCGCGACGAACGCACTCGCCGGCCGTTCGTAGACCTCCACCGGCGTACCGACCTGTTCGATCCGGCCCGCGTTGAACACCGCGATCCGGTCGCTCATGGTCAGCGCCTCGTCCTGATCGTGGGTGACGACCAGGAAAGTGCTGCCGACCTCGCGCTGGATCTGCTTCAGTTCGACCTGCATTGCCTGTCGCAGCTTGAGATCCAGCGCGCCGAGGGGTTCGTCCAGCAGCAGCACCTTCGGCCGGTTCACCAGCGCCCGGGCAAGGGCGACGCGCTGACGCTGACCGCCGGAAAGCTGTGCGGGCTTGCGATCGCCGTAGTCGCCGAGCCGCACGGTGCGCAATGCTTCCGCGGCGCGCCCCCGCCGTTCGGCTTTCGCGACCCGGCGGACTTTCAAGCCGTATTCCACGTTCTGCTGCACGGACATGTGCGGGAAGAGCGCGTAATCCTGAAAGACGGTGTTCACGTCACGTTCGAAGGGGGCGAGCCGGCTGACGTCCTCGCCGTCGAGTTCGATGGTGCCCGCGGTGGGCAATTCGAACCCGGCGATCATCCGCAGCACGGTGGTCTTGCCGGAGCCGGAAGGGCCGAGCATCGCGAAGAACTCGCCGGGCGGGATGTCGAGGTCGACCCCGTCGACCGCGCGCACCTTGTCGAAGTGCTTCTGCAGTCCGGTGAGCCGGATCGCCGGCTGCCCGTCCGGCGGCCGCCGGTCCGGGCGCCGGGTCTCGGCGGGGGCTTGGTGGGGCATGACGCGCCTCCCGGTGAATCTGGTCGTCACTGCGGCTACAGCGCGCTCATCACGTGCTTGACGCGGGTGTAGTCCTCCAGGCCGTAAAGCGAGAGATCCTTGCCATAACCGGATTTCTTGAATCCACCGTGCGGCATCTCGGCCACCAGCGGGATGTGCGTGTTGATCCAGACGCAGCCGAAGTCGAGCTTCGCCGAAACCCGCATGGCGCGCTGGTGATCCTTCGTCCACACCGAGGAGGCGAGCCCGTAGGGCACCCCGTTCGCCGCGCGCACCGCGTCTTCCTCACCGGTGAAGCGCTGCACGGTGATCACCGGGCCGAACACCTCGTTCTGGGTGATCTCGTCGTCCTGCCGGACCCCGGAAACCACGGTGGCCTCGTAGAAGTAGCCCTCGTCGCCGACCCGGTGTCCTCCACAATGGACAGTCGCGTGGCCGGGCAGCCGGTCGATGAACCCGGCGACCTTGGCGAGCTGACCGGCGTTGTTGAGCGGGCCGTAGGCGACCGTCTCGTCGTCCGGCCGGCCGGTCTTGGTCGCCACCGCCTGCCGGGCGAGCGCGGCGACGAAGGTGTCGTGCACGTCGTCGGCGACCAGCACCCGGGTGGCCGCGGTGCAATCCTGGCCCGCGTTGAAGTACCCGGCCATCGCGATGGTTTCGGCGGCCGCCTCGACGTCCGCGTCCTCGAACACCAGCACCGGTGCTTTGCCGCCCAGCTCCAGGTGCACCCGCTTGAGGTCGCGGGCGGCGGAACCAGCGACTTCGATCCCGGCACGCACGGAGCCGGTGATCGAGACCATGGCCGGGATCTCGTGCGCCACCAGCGCCCGCCCGGTGTCACGGTCGCCGCACAGCACGTTGAACACGCCCGCGGGCAGGAACTCAGCGGCGATCTCGGCGAGCAGCAGGGTGGCGGCAGGCGTGGTGTCGGAGGGCTTGAGCACGACGGTGTTGCCCGCCGCGAGCGCGGGGGCGATCTTCCAGATCGCCATAAGCAACGGGTAGTTCCATGGGGTCACCTGCGCGCAGACGCCGATCGGCTCGCGCCGCAGGAACGAGGTGTGGCCCTCCATGTACTCGCCTGCCGACCGGCCTTCGAGCACGCGTGCGGCCCCGGCGAAGAAGCGCAGCTGGTCGAGGATCATCGGCAGTTCTTCCGACATCGTCAGCGAAAGCGGCTTGCCGGTGTCGCGCGACTCCACGCCGACGATCTCCTCGCCACGCGCTTCCACCGCGTCGGCGAGCTTCAGCAGCGCGAGCTGACGCTGGGACGGCGTGGTCTCCCGCCAGATCTCGAAGGCTTCGGCGGCGATCTTCAGCGCACGGTCGACGTCCTGGAGCCCGGCCACCGGCGCGGTGCAGTACGGGCGGCCGGTCACCGGGTCGACGATCTCGGCGACCTTCCCGGACAGCGAGGAGAGGTACTCGCCGCCGACGAAATGCTTCAGTTCCTGCACGCGTGCGTCTCCTGACTCTCCGTGGCAGCCGGAAACCTATAACTCCATATTTCATAGGACAAGGTCCTCGGGCAGGATTGACCCCAATGCACGAGAGGGGCGAACCCACGATGCGCAAGGAGATGTCGAACAGCGCGCGCCTGGCGATGTTCGCTCCGCTCGACCAGCTCGGCCGTGCCGACGCGGTCGCGGCCCGGCTGCTCGACGCCATCACGCTCGGCCTGCTCGACGACGCCGAGCAGCTGCCGAGCGAGGTGGAGCTGGCCGCGCGGTTCCGGGTCGCCACCGTGACCGTGCGGGAAGCCCTCGCCGTACTACGTCAGCAGGGACTGGTGGAGACCCGGCGCGGCCGGGGCGGCGGCAGCTTCGTGCGCACCCCGGCGTGGCCCTCGCCGAGTTCCTGGGCGAGCAGGCTGAGCCTGCTGTCCCTGGCGGATCTGCGCGATCTCGGCGACCACTACCTCGCGGTGGCCGGTGCGGCGGCGAAGCTGGCCGCCGAACGCAGCACCCCCGAGGATCTCGACCGGCTGCGGCTGAACGCCGAGGATCTGCGCGAGGCGTCCGGGCCGGAGGCGATCCGGGCCGAACGGCAGTTCCACCTCGAGATCGCGGCCGCCGCGCAGTCCCCGCGGCTGACCAACCAGGAGGTACAACTCCAGGGCGAGCACGGCTGGCTGCTGTGGGTACCCCTCGGTGGCGGCGAGCAATGCCGCGCGGCCTACGCTGAGCATCAGGCCATCGTCGCCGCGATCGCCGCAGCCGACGGCGATCTGGCGCGGAGGCTGACCGAGGAACACCTGCTGAGCGCGCTCGACCGGCTCGCGGATCTGCATCTGTCCCTCGAAACGCCGTAACCTTCGCGGACCCTGCCGGACGAGGTGAACATCGTGACCGACACCCGAACGCCACCCGGCGAAGAGGTCGTGACCCAGGTGTCCACCCTGGTCGAGGAAATCTTCGCGCGGCTGAAGCCGGTGCTGGCCGCCGCCGAGACCGTGCTCACCGAGCCGGAAAGCCGTACCACACAGGCATTGCACGAGATCCGCCCGCAGATCGCCGACGCGCTGGGCGGGCTGGTGATCGGCGCCGGGTTCGTGAGCGCACCGCAGGTGCTCACCGATCAGGAATTCGGATTCGAGTGGTGGACCCGGCTTCGCGATGAGGAATCCGAACCAGAACAGCTGTTCATCAGCCTGGATCCGAAGAGCGCCCAGTTCCTGGACTACACCCGGCAATCCTGGTTCACGGTGCCGCGCGACAGCGGCCGGCGGCACATCAACGGGCCGTACGTGGACTACCTCTGCACAGACGAGTACACGCTGACCTTCACCGTGCCGGTCGCCTGCGAAGGTGGGTTCGCCGGGGTCGTCGGCGCGGACGTGTACGTACGCGAATTCGAGCGCACGGTGAGCCGCCGGTTGCGTTCGCTGGGGCGAAAAGCCGCGCTGCTGAACGCACAGGGGCGCGTGATCGTGTCCAACACCGTGCGGCAGGCGACCGGCTCGCTGGTGCGGGACGTCGACGTGCCGGCGTGGTGGACCTCGGGCGCCGAGCCTTACACCGCCCCCAGCGGCGCGACCCTGCGGCGGTGCGGGGATTCACCGATCGCGCTGCTCGTCACGACGTGATCCGGAGCGCGAACCAGAGTTCGGCGCGCACTCCCGGCGCATCCAGGTCGCGACCGAGCAGCTCGGCGGCCTTGGTCACGCGGTTGCGCAGCGTGTGCCGGTGCACGCCGAGCTTCGTGGCGGCGAGGTCCCCATGCCCGTGGTGCGCCAGCCAGCACCGCAGCGACGCGACGAGGTCGCCCCGTCCCGTCCTCAGTGGAGCGAGCAGGTGCTCGGAAAACGCTTGTGCCGCCTGCGGATCCAGCAGATCGAGTAGGCCCGCGCCGGCGTGCTCGGCGTACTGGTCGGCGACGTGCCGAGCTTCCGCGCCGATCAAATGCCGTACGGCGGGGTGAAGGACTCCGGCATCGGCCGGGAAGGCCCGGCCGCGGCGATGGCGGACTTCACCGAGGAACGCGTCACCGTGCTCACCGGACTGACGCTCTGAGCGCGGCGTACGCGTCCACAAGAGACGGCCCGTACCAGCTGAGGTAGCGGCCGGACAGCAGTACCGGGCGCATTCGCGGGAAGAAGCCGGGGCCGTCGTCCTGGGTGAACTCGTACGGCTCATCGGGCAGTACGACCAGGTCGGCCCCGGTCTCGGTGAGTTCTTCCAGCGACGGCCGGGGATAGCGCTCCGAGTGTCCGGAGTAGACGTTCTCCACGCCGAGCCTGCGCAACACATCCCCGGCGAAGGTGTCCCGGCCGAGGACGACCCACGGCTTGCGCCACACCGGGATCACCGCACGGTGCCGGACCGGCTCGACCTCCCGCCAGAGATCCTCCGCGGTCACCAGCCACCCCGGCTCGTCGATACCGAAGGCCTGAGTGAGAATCCGCCGCAACGAGCCCAGCGCGGCGGGCACGGATCCGGCGGCGGCCATCACGAACACCGGGATCCCGTCGGCCCGCAGCTCCGCCACGTCCTCCGGCCGGTTCTCCTCGGAGTTGGCCAGCACCAGATCCGGCCGCTGCGCCCGCACCAGGTCCAGCTTCGGGTACTTCGACCCACCGACCCTCGGCACCTCCAAAGTGGACGGATGCGTGCAATAGCCGGTGGCCGCCACGATCCGGCCGGGCACGCTCACCTCCACCGCCTCGGTCAGCGACGGCACCAGCGAGACCACCCGCCGCGGCTCGCCGGTGACCGGCACCGGTTCGCCCAGATCGTCGATCAGCTC
The DNA here is from genome assembly GCF_002564045.1 of Amycolatopsis sulphurea. Taxonomy (NCBI): domain Bacteria; kingdom Bacillati; phylum Actinomycetota; class Actinomycetes; order Pseudonocardiales; family Pseudonocardiaceae; genus Amycolatopsis; species Amycolatopsis sulphurea. The sequence goes on from NZ_PDJK01000002.1 coordinate 1,119,385, forward strand.
CGCGTTTCTCATACCCGCTCGAACGACACCTTTCGATGCTCGACGTCCACTTCGGTCAGCCGCACCGTGATGCGCTCCCCTTCCGGAAACCGCATCCCAGTGCACTTGGCCATCACCGGAGGATCCTCCAGCAGGATCTCCGCCTTCGTCCCTTCGGCCCGCAGCACCACCGCCGCGAACTCCTGCCCGACGCGCTCGGCCAGCACCCACGCCTCGACCTGGTCGATGCACGCCCGCTCCACCCGCGCGGCCAGACCGTCCGAAGCGGACATCTGCGCCGGCACCTCGGCCAGCGCCTCGCGGACCCACGATGGCACCTCGCGCCCCGCCGTCACCGCGAGACAGACCTCCGTGGCGAAACGATCGACGAGCCGCCGGATCGGCGCTGTGACGTGCGCATACGGACCGCCGATCCCGGCGTGCGCAACGACTTCCGGTAACACACCGTCGAACACGGTGTAACCGGCGCCGCGCAGCAACCGCGTGGTGTCGGCGTACAGCGCCATCGACGCCGGCTGCCCGGGATCCAAAGTAGACAGAAACTCGGAGACCGTGGTCTCCGGCGGCCAGCTCAGCCCGCCCGCCGCGGCGGAACGGCGCAGCCACTCCACCGAATCCGGCTCGGCAGGCGGCAACGTGCGCAGCACGCCGACGCCGGCCTCGATCATGATCCGCGCCGCGGCCATCCCGGTGAGCAGGGAGAGTTCCGCGTTCCAGGCGTCCACCGCGGTGCGCGGCCGGCGGGCGAGCACCCAGCCGCCGTCCACGTCGCCGGTGATTTCCTGCTCCGGCAACTGCAGTTCCAGCGCGCCCCGGCGGACCGCCCACTCCCGGCGCAACCGGCCCAGCTCCGGCAGCGCGGCCACGGACGGATGCGGACACCCGGCGTCGAGCGTGGCCTGCACCCCTTCGTAGTCGAACTGCTCAGTGGAGCGGACCAGCGCCCGGCGGACGCGCGTGCCGGCGAGCGCGCCGTCCTCGCCGACGTCGATCGTCCACAGCACGGCCGGGCGCACCTCGCCGGGCAGCAGGCTCGCCGCCCCCTCGGAGAGCACCGGCGGATGCAGCGGGACATTGCCGTCCGGCAGGTAGAGCGTCTGGCCGCGACGGCGTGCCTCGCGATCGAGCGCGCCGCCCGGCGGGACGAACACGGCGAGATCGGCGATCGCGTAGTGCACCCGGAAGCCGTGCACCGTGCGTTCCAGCAGCATCGCCTGATCGAGGTCCTTTGACCCGGGCGGGTCGATCGTGACGAACGGCAGCCCGGTGGCGTCCTCACGTTCGCCCGCCGCGGCCAGCGGATCGAGCACCGCCGCCTCGGCCTCGGCGAGCACATCCGGCCCGAAGGACTCCGGCAGCGCGAATTCCGCCCGGAGACGACCGAAGTCCCCTCCCGACGCGTGGGTCCGGATCACGAGTGGGGGCACCACCACACAGTATCCGCCCGAACGGCCGTGATCGCCCGTTCGGGTGCGAGCCGGACGGGTGTAACGTACGGCAATGAAAACCGTCTTCATTTCGGGAAAGGGTTCGCCGTGAAGATCGCGTTCGTCGGCAAGGGCGGCAGCGGGAAGACCACCCTCTCGTCGTTGTTCGTGTCCTACCTGGCCGGCGCGGGCAAACCGGTGCTGGCCATCGACGCCGACATCAACCAGCACCTCGCGGTCGCGCTCGGGGCCACCGAGGAGCAGGCGCTGGCCTGGCCGACGCTGGGCGAGCACATGCCGATGATCAAGGACTACCTGCGGGGCGACAACCCACGCATCGCCTCCGCGGACGCGATGATCAAGACGACCCCGCCCGGCCGCGGTTCCCGGCTGGTGCGGCCGTTCGAGGACAACCCGGTGTTCGACGCCTGCTTCCGCCCGCTCGGCGGGGTGCGGCTGGGCGTGACCGGCCGGTTCGACGAGGACGATCTGGGCGTGGCCTGCTACCACTCGAAGGTCGGTGCTGCGGAACTGTTGCTGAACCACCTGGTCGACGGCGCGGGCGAGTACGTGGTGATGGACATGACCGCGGGTGCGGACGCGTTCGCCTCCGGCCTGTTCACCCGTTTCGACGTGACTTTCCTGGTCTGCGAGCCCACCCTGCGCAGCGTCGGCGTGTACCGCCAGTACGCCGACCACGCCCGCGACTTCGGCGTCCGCCTGGTGGCCGTCGGCAACAAGGTGACCGACACCGACGACGTCGACTTCCTGACCGAAACCCTCGGCGACGCCCTGCTCGGCTGGATGACCACCTCCGGCCACGTCCGCGCCGCCGAACGCGGCCGCACCCGCCCGATCGGCGAGCTGGAGCAGCCGAACCTGGACACCCTGGCCAGCATGCTGTCCACTGTGGACGCTTCCGCACGGGACTGGGCCCGATACCAGCGCCAGGGCGTGGAATTCCATCTCCGCAACGCCCACGCCTGGGGCAACGACCGCACCGGCGGCGACCTCGCGGCTCAGGTGGACCCGGACTTCGTCCTGGACCCGTCGGTGGCGGCGGCTTCCTGAGCGCGGTTCTTCCGCTCCGTTCGCTCGGTGCGGGAGGATTGCCACGGCGGGTGTTTGACGTGGCGGGGTGACTGGCCGCGGGTTCACGCCGCCGGTCCCGGCAAGCTGTGAAGGGGCCCTTCACGGACTCTGAGTCCGTGAAGGGCCCCTTCACAGACTTCGGGTGGACGGTCGGGGTCAGTCGCCGTTCCATTCGCGGTCGGCCGCGTCGGCCTGGCGGTTGCGTTCCCGGGCGATGTCCAGTGCGCGGCGGGCCGTGGCCTCGTCCGGGTAGGGGCCGAGCAGGTCGATGCTGCGGCCGCGGTCACGGTGCTCCACCTCGTGCGTGCGGGTGTTGTAATACCAGCCGCGGTCCGGGTTCGGGTCGTCAGACATGGTTTCAGCCTCGCTTCCGGCTCGTCATTTGCGCCAGCGGAACGGGATTTCGGTGGGATCGCCGGTCGGCCCGAACTCCGCGCCGTCCTGCCGGCCGGGATGCTGATCGGGGTGCTGGTCGAACCACCCCCGCGACGAGGGCAGTGGCGTCCCCCGCGGCGGAGTGTCGGCCTCGTCCGAGGGAGCGGGACGCGGTCCCGGCGTGGCATCCGGCACCGGCGGCACGACCGGCTCCCGCCCAGGGAACACCGGCGGTTCCCCTCGGTAACCCCGCACCGGCGGAGGCGGCGCGACCGGCCCGGTCTCCTGCCCAGGGAACACCGGCAGTGACCGCCCACCAGACCTTTCGTCCGCACGCCGCCCACCCCCCGGCTGCGGCAACTCGAAACGAGGCGCCCCCGCGTCCGCCGGATATCCCGGTTGCGGCAGGACTCCCCCGCCCAGCTCCGGCACCCCACCGACCGGCGGCTGCCCCCCGGACACCTGCTGCGGCGGCACGGGCACTTCAACCACCGACGGTCGCGGCACCTGCGACTCCGGCTGAACTTGCGGCAGCGGAGGCACTTCCGACTGCGGCGCCACCGGCGGCTGCTGTTGTACCGGCCACTCCGCCCCACCCTGCGGCGACTCCACCACATCCGGCCGCGACGACACCGGCGCCTCAACCACCGATGGCTGCGCCTGCTCAACCTGCGGCCGCACAGGCACATCCGACTGCGCCACGACGGGCACATCAGCCACGGACGATTGCGGAACCTGCGACTGTGACGACTCCACGACACCGGGCTGCGACGCCACAGACTCACCAGCCACCGGCAATTGCGGCTGCGACGGCACGGGCACCCCAGCCACCGACGATTGCCGAACCTGCGACTGCGGAGGCAATCCCACCTCGGCCTGCAGCGACTGAGACCCTTCCGATTGCGACGGCATCGGCGACGGCGGGTGCACCGGTAACTCGGCCCCGCCCTGCGGCGACGGCACCACATCCAGCTGCGACGACACCGCCTCACCAGACACCGGCAGTGGCTCCCCCACCCCACCCCGCGGCAATGGCACCACATCCGGCCGCGACGACACCGCCGCCTCAACCACCGGCGGCCCAACCTGCGGCGAAGGCGGTACTTCCGGCCGTGATGACACAGGCACCTCAACCACAAACGACTGCGGAACCTGCGGTTGCGGCGGCAACCCCGCGCCACCCTGCAGCGACTCCACCGCACCAGGCGGTGACGCCGCGGGTGCCGATGGCGACAGCGTTACCGAGGCCGGTTGAGGACGAATCTCTGGCGGCGCCTGGGATTCGGGCGTCTGCGTGCCCACCTCCGGCGGTACTGGTGCGGGGAGATCGACTGGCCGGGCCGCATGCTCCGGCGGCGAACTCCCGCCGGAGCCCCAGGACGGCAAGCCGGTGTCCGGATTCGGCGGATGAGGCTCGTGCACATACGGCTCCGGCTGCCAGGACTGCCGGGCACGACGTTGTTCGTCTTCCTCGGGCGTGGCTGCAACGCCGGGACCGGCTACGGGCGATGATGTTTCGCCGGGCACGTGTTCAGCTACGGGTTCCGGTGCGGGCAAGGGGTTCGCCGGGACGGGCGTCCACGCCGGGATAGGAGATCCGGCCTCCGCGGGAGGATGCTGACCGTACCTCGGCTCGGCCGTCTGCTCGTGGCCGGGCGCGATCGGGTCGGATGTGACGACAGGTTCCTGACCCCGATCAGGCCTCACCGCAGGGTCACCGGCAGGCTCGGGCACGACCGCGGCATCACGACCATGAACGGGCTCCACACCGACGTCGCGACCATGAACAGCTTCGGGCACAGCAGGACCACGAGCGCGCTCCGGCGTCACCGCAGCATCGTGACCGCGAACCGGCTCGGGCACAGCAGCAGGATCATGGCCACGAACGGATTCCGGCATCACTGCGGCGTCAGGACGTTGCCCAGCACCAGCACCCCATGCCTGCCCCGGCTCAGGCGCGGCATCACGACCGGTACCCGGATCCGGCACCACACCGGCATCACGACGTTGCCCGGCACCAGCGCTCCAAACCTGCCCTGGATCTGGCGCCGCACCAGGCACAGCGCCGCTACCGGCCCCAGTACCAACGACCGACCCGACCCCGCCGACACCAACGACCGGTCCACCACCAACACCGCCACCACCGGCACCGGCGACCGGCGCCCCACCACCGCCAACGACCGGCGCACCACCAGCACCGCCACCGCCAACGACCGGCCCACCTCCACCAGCACCGCCACCACCGACCGGCACACCACCGGCCACACCGCCAGACCCGGCACCACCAGGCCCAACGCCGCCCCCAGACCCGCCCCCCGGACCACGACCGGCACCAGACACCGGCCCCCCACCCCGAGGCGGGCCGCTACCGGGGCCAGGCGGTGGCCCGGCCTCGCCCGGCCCGTGCGATCCCGTTCGCCATACGGGCGCCGGGCCGATGTTCATCGGTGCGGGAGCGACGAGCGGGCCGGGGGCGGGATGCGGGGCGGGCGCATGGGCCTCGGGGCGGCGGATCGGGTCGAGGCAGGACACCAGGACCGACGTGTTGTGCGGGTCCTGGACCTTCCGGCCGCTGCGTTCGCGGTAGACCATGCCGCCTTCGGCGTCCATCTCCACCAGGTAGCCGGCCTCGGCCAGCTGTTCCTCGTCCAGGTCCTCCAGGCGCTCGTAGCGGGACGGCACGACTCGGTAGACCGGCCAGGCGAGGCCGGCGTTCTCGGTGTGGAACTGCGCGAGCAGTGCGGCCATCTGCTGCTGCCAGGGCAGCGACATGCGCTGGGCCAGCGAGCGCGGCAGCACCACGTACCCCTCGTCCACGCCGGGCCAGCCCTGGCCGAGCAAATCGGACAGCGGTGTGCTGGACGCAGGGTGTGCGGACTGGCGCTGCGGCTGGGGTGCGCCGAACAGCGCCGCCGGGTCCGGGGACTCGCCCTGGCCGGGTTTGCCTCGTTTGCCGAATTTCCGTGCCACGTGTGTCATCCTCTGCCAGCGCGCGGCCACCTGCTCGTGGACAGGCCGCGACTTCGGGTGAATCCTGCCTCGCGCGCGGGGTGTGCGCGAGGCCGGAGCCGGTGCCTCCCGCGGTCCATGCTAAACGCCGGGACGCACCGCCTGCGGGACGACTTCGGCCTCGTCGAAGGAGAACGGCCGGATGTGCACTGGCACGCCGGTCGTCTGCGCCTCGACGATCTTGCCGTCGCCGAGGTACATCGCGACGTGGTGGATGGTCGCCGGGTCGGCCGGGTCGTTGGCCAGAAAGACCAGGTCACCGGGCTGCGCCTCGCGGACCGGCAGCATGGCGCCCGCCTTGTACTGGTCCCGGGACACGCGCGGCAGGGTCACGCCCGCCGACTCGTAGGCCCGCAGCATCAGGCCCGAGCAGTCGTAGGAATTCGGGCCGGTCGCGCCCCAAACGTAGGGCTTGCCCTGCTCGCCGAGCGCGAACTTGATCGCCTGCGCGGCGGCCTGGCTCGGCGGTAGCGCGGCGCCGGTGCCCTGCCCGCAGCCGACCGCGTCGGCCACCTGGCCGAGGCTCTCCACCAGCGAGGCCGCCATCGCCTCCCACCGGTGATAGCGATCCGGGAACCCGGAGCGCTCGACCGCCTGCGCCGCGTCGCCCGGTCGCCGGTTCTCCCAGTCCGGCACGGCGAGCAGCACGTCGAAGAACTTGTTGACCGCGTAGTTCGGGTCGGTGACCTGGGCGACGCTGCCCCAGTTCATGGACGGGCGCATCTGGAAGATGCCCAGCGAGTCGCGGTCGCCGTAGGTCAGGTTGTGCAGGCCGGATTCGGTCATCCCGGCCTGGATCGCCACCTGCCAGGCCCGCGGGGCCAGGCTGCGCTGCTTGCCGACCGAGATGATCAGTGCGACCGTACCGCGCTGCTCGTCGTCCAGCTTGGCCGCCTGCGCGCTGCCCTGTTCCGGCTGGCCCGGCTGGGTCGGGCCGATCGCCGCGTCGCAGGAAGTGTTCGCGATCCCGCCCGCCGCGGCCTGCTGCTGGTCGGTCACCACCTTGGTCACCGCGGTGGCGGTGAGCACCGCGGCGAACACCGCGGCGACCAGCACCCCGATCAGGATGGCGAGCCGCACGGTCAGGTCGCCTGGTCGTAGTCCGCCACTCGCCACCCCGCGTCGGTCTTGACCACGGTGATGCTGAGCTTGGGACCGTCGGTGGGGACAACGACGTGTACCGAACTGCCGTAGGAGGAGACGACCGAAGGGTCACCGGTCACCTTGCCGGCCGGAATGTTCGAAGGATCCACAGTGGACATCACCGGGAGGTATTCCGCGGTGGTCAGCGCCCGCATCCCGTTCAGCCAGTCGGCATTGGAGATACCGGGCGGATGGTGCACCCAGGCGGTCGCCCACTGCTTGGCGACGGTGAGCGCCTCCGGGCTCGGCGCGGCCGAATTCGGCGTGGTCAGCGGGGCGGACAGCCGGGTGGGCAGCGTCGCGGTGTCCGGCACCTGAGCGGCGACACCCGGGCGGGACGACTCGCTCGGCGTTGGGGGCGGCGCGGCCTCGCCGGCCGAGCCGGTCAGCCGCGGCACCACGATGCCGAGCGCGACCACCAGCGCGACCAGGAACACCAGCGTGCCGACGAGGTGCCGGGGCGAGCGGAGCGGGAACCCCCACAGCCGCCGATAAACCGCGGCCCGGCCGCGATGCGTGCGGATCGGCACGGATCACCGCCCCACGGCTTGGTCGGTGTCCCGTACCTCGATACCGCGCGAGGGCCGATACAGCACGAAGACCGGCTTGCCCGCGACCACCTCCGGATCCACCCGGCGAGGCCGGGCCCGTGCCCCGGGCGGGGTGAACCCGGCCTGATCCGGCGCCGGGGTCGAGTAGCCGCGGTCGGGCGAGCTCATCTGCGAGGGCACCACGACCGGTTCGGGTTCCTCGCCCCACCGCCGGTCGGCCACCGGCGAGGTGTCCACCCGGCGGCTCTCCTGCGTCGGCACCCGAGCCCCGGTCGTCACGTAATCGACCGGCTCACCGGTCGCCGGGTGGTACTGGCTGAACATCGCGGGCCCGCCACCGCCGGCGGGCAGCGCGCCGGCCGCGGACGCGGCCGTGCCGACCGCCCCGGGCCACGGCGCACCGGACCAGGCCGCGGCGGGCCGGGCCGCCCGCGACCCGTTGTCGAGCCGCTGCGCACTGGCGAACACCGCCGCCTCGGGCCGGAACCGGCCGCCGCCGACGGTCGCGCCGATCGGCCCGCGCAGGTCGCCGTCCACCACGTCGTCGGTGTCGCGGACGTTCTGCCAGAACTCGTCCTGCGGGCTCGGCCCGGATTTCTTGCGGAACCGGGAGAACAGCCCGCCGGGCGAAGGCGCCCCGGCCCCGACCATGCCCACCGACATCTCCACCATCTGCCACAGCCGCCGCACCGGGCGGCCGACCAGGAACAGCAGCACCGTGATGAGCCCGGCCAGGACCATCTGGGTGAGCAGGTTGAGCGAGGTGCCCGCACCGAAGATCGCCTGCAGCAGCAGCGCGTGCACCCCGGCCAGCACGGACAGCACGACCAGGTTGAACGCGATCCCGCCGGCCACCTTGAGCACCCGCCGCAGGATGTCCGGGTGCAGCAGCGCGACCAGCCCGATCAGCGGCGCGGTCAGCGCGAACAGCCGGATCAGCACCTGCGCGAGCAGCACCGAGGCCTTCGCGAGCAGCTGGAACAGCGAGTAGACCAGGCTCTGCCCGAGCGAGAGGAACCCGGCCCCGGTACGGCCGCCGGACTCTCCGGTGAAGTACCCGGTGGCCGGGCCGAGCTTGGTGGAGATGTCCTTGAACGCGGCCTTCTTCGCGTCGACCACGTTCTGCTTGCCGTCGTCCCCGTTACGCAGCTGGTCCCAGGTGAAGGCCTGCGCGTCCAGTAGCGGGCGGCCGAACTGCTCGGCCTGTGGCGCGCCCGGCGAACCGAACTCGCCGCGGAGCCAGTTCTTGTAGACGATCTCGTTGTGCAGCTCGGTCGGCAGGATGTGGCGGACGACCCGGTTCGTCGATTCGTCGACGAAACCGGCCTGGATGTTCGTCGTCGTCTGCACGATCGCTTTGTCGATCGGATCGAAGTACCGCAACATCGCCAAGGAGGAGGCGGCCAGCCAGATCCCGGCCAGCGCATAGAGCGAGCGCTTGCTGACCCCGGCCAGATCGCCCCGCCAGATGTTGCGGAACATGATGATCGACAGCACCAGCGCGACCAGCCCGAACAATTGCGCGTAGATGTTGCCGTAGACCTTTTCCGCGCCGGACTTCACCGCGTTGTAGATCGGGTTCAGCAGCCCGCCCTCGAGCACCGTGTAGTGCAGGGAGTTGGTCGCCCCGACGATGTTCTTGCCGAGATTGAACAGCTGATTGCCCGCCCAGGTGTCGATGGTCGAGCTGGGCGAGGCGATGGCGGACAGCGGTGAGCAGTTGGTCTGGTAGGTGCTCCACACGAACCCGGCGTAGCTGTAGTCGATGTAGGGACTGCCCGCTTCCCCGTGTCCTTCGGCCGGGTCGAGCGCACCGACCATGCCGGCCCCCGGCCGTTCCGGGTTCGGGGATTCACCGCAGGCGGCGGCGTTCGCGGACGGGGCGAACAGCACCGTCTGCATGCCGATGATCGCCACCACCGCGAGCAGCGCCGCGCGGCGGCTCGGCGGGCGGCCGGGTTTGCCGCCCTCCTTGAGCCGTCTGCGCAGCTTGTGCCAGCCGGCGGCGAACGCGAGGACGAACGCCAGCGTGCCCAGCGTGTTCACGCGGCATCCCTGCCGGTACCGCCCTTGCCGCCGGTCCGGGCATGCCGGTCCTGCGGGGTCCCGTTACCGGTGGCACTGCCGTTGCCGTTGTGCACTGCACCCTCCACCTCGCCGGTTTCCGACGCGAGCGGGTCCGGCGAACCGAGCAGCTGCTCGTCCGCGAGCCCGACCTCGAGTTCCGCCTGGAGCTCGAAATCCTGCTGGAGCTCGTCGTCTCCCGGTGGGGTGGGGACGTACTGGGGTTCCGCGCGCGGGGCGGCGAGTTCGGTGCCCGGCCGGTGCGGTGCGTCCGGGGAGCCCGGGGTGGTGTCCATGGCCGAGCGCAGGTGGTTCAGGTGCGGGCCGGAGAAGTCGACGCGGATGCGCTCCACGCCGCCCGCACCGTCACCGAAGATGAACTGGCGGGGCTCCATGTCGCGTTCCAGGCCGCGCTGCGCCGCGCCGGGGCGGCGGCCCAGCGCCGAGACGACCTGCTCGTACCCGACGCCGACCGGTACCTTCAGCAGCCGCAGCGCGTCGGCCTGGGCGTCGTCGTCGTCCAGGCGGCCGACGAACACCGAGTCCAGCAGGGCCACGAAGCCCTGGATCTTCAGGAAGTCCGCCGGGATCTGCGAGGACAGCAGCACCCGGACGTTCCACTTCCGCGAGTCCCGGGCGAACCGGTTCATCAGCACCCGCCCGGTCGGCACCTCGGACAGGAAGAACGCCTCGTCGATCCAGACGCCCTTGCGCAGTTCCTTCGGCTTCTCGTACACCGAGCGCTGGGTCAGCCAGGCGGCCAGGTTCAGCATCTCGACGCCGAGCGACTCCGCGTCGGTCCAGTACTCGCGTGGTACGCCGTCCTTGGGCAGGGTCAGCCCGGCCATGGTCAGCACGGTCATCCGGTCGTCGCGGGTCTCGGCGTAGGGGTCCGCGTCGTTCTCCGGGATCAGCAGCGCCATCCGCTCGCGCATCTCGTCCAGGAAGTCGGCGACCACGACCGCGTGCTCGTGGTGCTCGCTGGAATCCCGCCGCAGCGCATCGATGACCTGGCCCGGGTCGGCGTCGAACCGGCCGCCGACCGCGCGTACCGCACGCAGCAGCACGATCCGGGTCTGCGCCATCCGCGACACCTCGTACGGCAGCACGCCGGTGAGCACGTCGAGCACCAGCCGCCGCCGGGTCGCCCCGGCCAGCGCCTTCTCCCTGCGCCAGGCCCGTTCCGGGTCGTCCTCGTCCAGGAAGTGCTCCAGCTGCGGGTCGGCGACCACCCGGTACGGGTTGAGGATGCCCGGCTGCGCGTTGAGCAGGTTGATCGGCCGGGCGTACGGGCGGATCTCGGGCAGCTCGCACAGCCGCGACAGCGGGCCGGACGGGTCGAGCAGCGTCCAATGAGCCCCGGCCCGCAACGTCTTGTAGACGATGCCACCGCCGAGGAACGATTTGCCACCCCCCAAGCCGGCCACCATGGCGGTCAGGCCGGAACCGTCCCGGATCTCCTGTGCCATCCACGGGTCCCAGGCCACCGGACGCCGGGTCGCGGTGACCGTCTCGCCGAGCAGGATGCCGCGCCGGTCGCCGACCTCCGCGGTCGCGGTGGGCACCGCGGACGCGGTCCACACCACCGAACCGCGGCGCATGTAGGCCGCGGACGCCAGCGGCTCCCCCGGGATGAACTCGCGCGCCATCGCGTACTGCGCCTCGGGATGCTCGATGGCGATCTTCGGCTTGTACAGGTCGAGCAGCTGCTGGGCCAGCCGCAGCGCGTCCCGCTCGGTCGGGCCGGACACCGCCAGCCGCCACCACGAGCGCACCCGGGTGGCCAGCGCGGTGAAGCCCGACGTCATCTCGTCGTCGATCTCCAGCACTCGCCCGGCCTGCCGGGCCAGCAGCTGCGGCGGTTCCAGCTCGTGCTCGTCGGTGTAGTGCTTGACCTGCGAGCGGACCTTGTTCATCTGCCGCTGCAGCTCCCCGGACACCTCCTCCGGGCGGCGCACGTAGATCCGCGCGGACACCTCGACCGCGGCGGGCAGCCGGTCCGCGTGCTGCACCCACGGGTCGTCGACCTCGGGGATCTGCAGCCCGTGCATCTGGCCGACGGTGAGCACCGCGAGGTGCCGCGACACGCCGGCGTTGGACCCGGTGCGCCCACGGACGGTGACCGTGGGCGCATACGGTTCGGCGTGGTAGTCCGCCGCGTCGGTGAAGCTGGCCAGGTCCTCCGGTTCCCAGGCCGCCCCCGGCACGGCGGGCATGTTGCGCGGCGCGGGCAGCCCGAGCGAGCACGAACGGTGCATCAGCCAGGACATCTCCTCGGCGTGCACCGGGCGGCCTTCCAGCCCGGCACTGCCGATCACCCCGTCCAGGTGCTCGACCTCGGAGTCCAGCGCGCTCAGCTCGGCGTCGACGGCCTCCGGGAGGATCTTGCGCAGCACCGGCGCGGCCCGCTCGACCGCGCGGTCCACCATCCGCCGGGTCTGCACCTGGACGCCGAGGTAGACCTCCTTCTCCGCCATCGACCGGCCCATCAGCTGCTGCTGCTCGCCGATCAGGTAGTCGTCGAAGGACAGCGCGCCGGGCACGTCGCCCGGACGGCCGACCGCGTTGTGCACGTGCGCCTCGGCCCACATCCGGATCGGGTACGGCCGGTTGGTCACCCGCAGGTGCAGCCAGCGGCCCTGCAGTTCGGCGTACTGCCCGGCGATCGCCGCGATCAGGTCGCGACGCTGCGAATCGGAGCGAAACGACCAGCGTTGCGGCGCGAGCCGGTACCAGGCGTAGACCTCGTACCCGGTGCGCAGCAGGTGCCCGTCGATGCTGCGCGCGGCGATCGACGGCGTGTACGCCGGTATCGCCTGCTCACCGGGCAGCCGGCGGCCTTTGCCGCCCGCGGCACCGTTCTTGCCACTGGCCGACGGGGGCCGGACCTGGTCGGGTGTCTGCCAAGCACCCACCGGTACGTCCCGCTCCCGCTTTCCCCGGCTTCCGCCGCGACCGAACAACGACTACCTCCCGGCCCGAGCCGCGGGGCGGCTCCGGCGCGCTCGTGATGCTCCCTGTGAACCGGTCCTGGTCCCGGCGCTGCCGCGACCACGCTGATACTGCCGCCTTCTTCTCTTGTGCTTCGGCAACGGCCGCTCCGTGCGGACCCGGATCCGGCTGGCGCTCACCGCGCCGCCGGTGCCCGAGGTCCGTTCCCGGGGCGTGCGCAGCTCCTGCCCGGCCATCCCGAGCACCGTGCCGAGCGGGCGCTCGTGGCTGATCTTGGCGGTGATCAGCCGGGTGATCACGATGGTGAGCACGAACGCCCAGGCCGTGGAGAAGAATCCGAAGCTCCAGCCGGCCCAGCGCTCGATCGCGAGCACGACCAGGAAGACCGGGATACCGACCAGCCACGCCACGTAGCGGGCCCGCCAAGGGAAAGTCGCCTTCGGCGGGCCGAGCCAGACGGCATCGACCCGGTAGACCTCGTCATCGGTTCTGATCCGCACGCCGGGCCCGCCTCAGCCGGTGAACAAGCCGGCGATCCACTGACCCACGTTCACGCCGGCGCCGCTGACCGCGAGCCCGATGATCGCGAGGGCGATGACCACGCCGGCGAGCCTGCGCATCACGCCGGCGTTGTCGCCCTTGCCGCCGCCGAGCCAGAGCAGCAGCAGCGCCACGGCGAGCAACACCAGGGGAATGATGTTGTCGAGCAGCCAGTTGCGGACGTTGCCGGTGCCGAGGCTGCCGCCGGCCGCCAGCGTCTCGAGGGTGGTCATGCTCGTCATCGCGATACTCCTGGTGCGTGGCGGGGGCCGCGCGGTTCCGGCTTCGGCGAAGCTTCGAACAACATCATGGCGTCACAAGGGGTAATGGTCAAAGCGCGCTGGGTAGATGTCGACTTGTGGACGGGGTTGCGGTAGCTCCGGCTTGTCTGGAGAGAATTCCTCACCCTCCATCATCGTGGCAAGAGTGCTTCGGATTAACCCCGGCCACCCGGATTTCGCAGTGCGCCGACGAAGTCACCCTGCGGAGAACTCATCGTTCACTCTGGGTGCGCCGCCTGCCGACCTGCCGGGCCGCGACAAGTGTGGCATGCCCCGTTCGGCCGTCCCGCGCGAGTCCGGTGAGTGACGAAGGTGCTCCGCGGACCGGGCGAAAACGATCACTCAGCGGTGCGATACCGATCACGATTCCGCCCGATGTGCCCTTTTTGTTCACCACTTAGGGTGAATCACGCGGTTCAGTCGGGAATTCGCCGGCCCGGAATCGCGCCGGCTTCGAGCACCCGCCTGCCGAGCGGACGGCACAGCTCCCGCAGCCGAGCCGTCTTCTCCTCGCCGAGGTGCTGCCATGGTCCCAGCGACGCCGCGTTGGTCGCGGCCTCGACGCGCTCGCGCAGATCCCGCCCACGGCCGGTGAGGGTGCCGTCCGCGTCGAGAATCCCTTCGACGGTCAGCTCGGCCACGGCGGCGTCCCACTCCGCATCGCTCCACCCGCGAGTGCGTTTCGCCGCGGAGGGAGTGAATCCGGCACCGGTCGCGACGTGCGTGACCAACGCGGTAAGGCCGGACAGACCGTTCACCAGCAAGGCAGCGATGTGCGCGTCGCCACGGTGCTCGCGAAGGAGGGTAACCGCGTGCCACAGCACGAGATGCGGCTGGTCGGGCCACGGCAGGGTCGCGTGGGCGGCGTAGAGCGGGCGCCCATCCGGACGACAGCCCTCGGTCGCTTCGCGGGCGAGCGCGGCGGCTTCGGCGACCTCGGCGGAGGCAAGCAGCTCTTCGCCGAATAGACGGCGGTAGAGGTCGTCTACGGCGGCGAAACGGGCTTCGAGCACGGCTTCGGGTGTGGTGATGGTCCAGGCATGCGGGAGGGATCGGGCGACCTTCCCGGGATGGAAGTTGAAGAACGAAGCAGTGACCACGCCTGCGCCGACCGGCCCCATCGCCGCGGAACGACTCGCGAAATAGGCGGTCGAACCGTCTTCGAGACCGGCGGCAGCGAACCGCTGCCGAGCTTCGGGCGCGAAGTAGACGACTGCGTGGAGGAAATCGAAGGTGGTCCCGAATGCGACTGCGACAGCGGCGGCTTCACCCATATCGGCGATCATAGCGGGGATCCGAGGGAAAAATGGCGGACGAGCTGGCATGTAAGCCGGATCCTGTTCCCGACCGGCCTCGCGGCCGTCCGGGCGACGGTCATCCATCTCGGCCTGCCGTCGCCGGCAGGCTCCAGCGGCCTACCCGCAGGCTCGGGCGGGCCGCCCTCGATCGCCTGCGCAGGAGCGCCGGGCGCTCCCTCTTGGCCTTGCTCCGGGTGGGGTTTACCGAGCCATCCCGGTCACCCGGGATGCTGGTGGTCTCTTACACCGCCGTTTCACCCTTACCCTCACCGGATCGAGATCCGGCGAGGGCGGTCTGTTCTCTGTGGCACTGTCCCGCGGGTCACCCCGGGTTGCCGTTAGCAACCACCCTGCCCTGCGGAGTCCGGACTTTCCTCGGACCGGGAAACCCGGGCCGCGACCGTCCTGCCAGCTCGTCCGCCGAACCATCCTACCGGCCTGCCCGCTCCGCCCCGCACGCCCCACGCACATGAAGTCTGTGAAGGGGCCTTTCACGGACTCAGAGTCCGTGAAAGGCCCCTTCACAGCCCTGCCGTTCGGCTAGCGTGCTGTCCCGCCACGACCTGCGCGCTGTGGCTGGTGCGCTAGCCACGCGGCGGAACGGTGCCGCCCCGCGCCAGCGTCGGACCGCAATCGGCCAGTCCGTCGCCGAAACGCTGCGCCTCGACGCTCATCATGGTGGTCTCCGCGTAGTGCTGGACCGCCTTGAGCTTCGCCGGATCGTGCACCGCGTCCTTGCGCACGAAGTCGCCCTGCCGCGGGCCCTCCGGGTAGACCAGGATCGGGTAGTAGTCGCGGTCGAGACGCGGGTCGAGCGTGATGCCGTTGCCGGCCGCCCACGGACCCCAGGAGTGGATGAAGGTCGGCTTCACCTGGTCGAACACGTAGTCGCGCAGACCGGGCATGTTGTCGTCGTCGTGGATCAGGTCCGCGATCGGGGCGTTCACGAGGCCGGCCATGTCCACCAGGTCCAGCCTGCTGGTCATCGAGGACCCGCCGAGGTCGGGCAGCAGCAACGAGGCCTGCTGGAGGCCCAGCATGTCCGCGTAGGTGTTGAACCCGCGGCCGAACCGCTCGCCGACCAGGCAGGCCGGGATGGTCGGGTGCTTGACGAACTCCTCGTCGTGCTGGGTGAAACCGACCAGCGACGGGATCGCCGCGGCCACCACCACGACGGTCGCCACCGCACGCCAGCGCACCCGCACCGTGCGCAGCAGCTCGGCGAAAGCCAGCGTGCCGGCCAGGGCGCCGAGCACCCAGATCGGCGTGGCGAAGCGGAACTGGGCCATCCAGTCCGGCACGAGCACGCCGTAGGCGATCACGCCGAGCGCGAACGGCACCACCAGCGTGACCAGCGACTGCCGCCAAGGCGCCTTCCCCAGCGCCCAGACGACCACTGCCGCGAGCACCACGACGGCCGCGACCCCGGCGTACTCCACCAGTTCCCTGGGCCGGAGGACCGACTCCAGATCCGGCAGCCCTTGCTTCTTCGCCACCGACGGGTTGGCCAGCAGCCGGTGGAACTCGCTGTAGCGCCAGAGCACATAGCCGCCGAACAGCACGCCGAAGGACGCGACAGACAGCAGCGCGAACCGGAAGCTGCGCCAGAAACCCTCCCGCCGCACGCCGAACAGCAGCACGATCGGGTAATCGCCGGCATAGATCAGGCCCTCCGGCCTGGTCAGCGCGATCAGCGCGACCAGTACGCCCGCGCCGATGGCCACCTTGGGCGTGAGCGCACGTTCCCGGTGCACCGCGATGAACAGCAGCGCCGCAAGCCCCATCACGAGCAGCGCCAGCAGCGAGTTCTCCAGGCCGGAAACGATCCAGATCACGTACGACGGGATCGCCGCCAGGGTGAGGCCGGTGGCCAGGGTGACCGCCCAGGCGTGCCGGTGGAACACCTGGCGCGCCACGACATGCACCAGCACCAGGACACCCGCGGTGCACGCCAGGCCGAGCAGCTTCGGGAAGAGCACGTAGTCCGGGAGCCCGAAGAGCGTGCCGTGGTCGAACAGCCCGGTCAGCTTGCCGAGCACGAGCAGGATCATCCAGGTCGGGTTGGAGAAACCTTCGACCGGCGGCGCACCGGGCTGCAGCACCGGGCCGAGCCCGTCGGCGACGCTGCGCGCGTAGGAGAAGGTGATGGCCGCGTCGTCCACGATCCAGTGCCCGTAGCGGGTCGCGTGCCAGGCGACGGCGGCGACTCCGGCCAGCACCGCCAGCGTCGCGGCCAGCCAGCCGTACCGCAGGCGGCGCGGCGCCTCCGGGGCGGCCTCGCCGGGCAGGTCCGGTTCGGTTACTGCGGTCGGTGCGCTAGCCGTCATGTCCTCGTCACTGTATTTCGCTCGCGGTACTTGCCGAGAAACGCACGGGCCTGCGCCCCTCTGATGTCGGCCCCGCCGGGGCCCGCGCCGCGGCGCCGCGGTCGACATCGCACTCTAGCCAATACCGCACCGGGCCCCGTCCGGGCGTCGTGCCCGAGCGTGATCCGCCGCACATCCAGGCTGGTCAGGACAGGTGCGAGAGATCGTTCACCAGCCGGACGGAGGCGTTGCCGTCCGGGTAGAACTCGGCGATCGAGAGCGAGGCGAGATCGAGGTGCAGCCGGAACAGCAGCGACGGTCCGGCGTCGAGGCCGATCCGCAGCAGCGTCTTGATCGGCGTCACGTGGCTGACCAGCACCAAGGTGCGCCCGGCGTGCTGTTCGAGCAGCTCGTGCAGGGCCGCTTCGACCCGCCGGTAGACCACGTCGAAACTCTCCCCGCCGGGCGGTGCGGACGAGGGATCGCCCAGCCAGCGGCGGTGCAGGTCCGGATCGCGCTGCGCGGCCTCGGTGAAGGTCATCCCCTCCCACTCGCCGAAGTCGGTCTCGATCAGGCCGGGGTGGGTCTCCACCCGGCCGCCGGTCGCGTCCGCGACCGCTTGCGCGGTCTGCATCGCGCGGGTCAGCGGCGAGGAGACGATCGGTGGCGGTGTGCCGTCCTCGCCGATCAGGCCGGGCATCCCGGCCAGCCGCTTCGCCGCCGCGGCGGCCTGGCCCCGGCCGTACTCGGTGAGCGGGACGTCGCCGCGGCCGGAGTAGCGGCGGTCCACCGACATCTCGGTCTGGCCGTGCCGCAGCAGGAACAGCTTGGTGGGCGTGCCGCGGGCGCCGGTCCAGCGGGCCGGGGAGCTGCGGTCGACGGCGATGGTTTTCGGGGCGGGTGCGGGCGGGGGCTTGCCGGTGCCCTCGTCCATGGCCAGGTTGGCCAGCCGATCGGCGTGCGAGTTCTGCGCGCGCGGGATCCAGCCGTAGCCGACGCGGTCGAACCGCCCGGCGAGTTCGGCGGCCTGCGCGGCGAGCGGTTGCAGCGCCGCGTGCTTGATCTTCCACCGCCCGGACATCTGCTCCACCACGAGCTTCGAGTCCATCCGTACGTCCACAGTGGACGCACCAAGCTCGGCGGCCGCGGTGAGCCCGGCGACCAGCCCGGAGTACTCGGCGACGTTGTTGGTCGCCACGCCGAGATACTCGTGCCGTTCGGCGAGCACCGCACCGGTCCCGGCGTCCTTGACCACCGCGCCGTACCCGGCCGGTCCGGGGTTGCCCCGCGAACCGCCGTCGGCCTCCACGACCACCCGGTCGGTCACAGGCCGGACTCCAGCGTGCGGACCAGGATCGCCCCGCAGTTCTCGCACTGCACGACCTCGTCCGCGGGCTGGGCCTTGATCTCGGCGATCGTGTTGCGGTCGAGTTCCAGCTGGCAGGCCCCGCAGCGGCGGGCACGCAGCAGCGCGGCGCCGATGCCCTTGTGCTCCAGCGTGCGGGTGTAGAGCTTCAGCAGCGGCTCGGGAAAACGCGGGACCAGCTTCCCGCGGTCCTCTTCACGGCGAGCCTGCGTGGTGTCGAGGTCTTTGACCGCTTCGTCGCGGCGGCCGGTCGCGGCGGCCACCTCGGCGGTGGCCTTGTCCACCTCGGCCCCGGTGCGCTGTGCGTCGAGATCGAGCGCCTCGCGCCGTTCCATCAGCTCGAGCAGATCGTCTTCGAGCGCGGTCCGCCGCCGGGCGAGCGTCTGCAGTTCGTGCTCGATGTCGGTCATCTGCTTGGCGCCCACCGAACCGGACTCCAGCAGCTTGCGGTCGCGGTCCTCGCGCGCCCGTACCGACTCGATCTCCTTCTCCTGCCGTGCGATCTCCCGGTCGAGATCGGAGGCGGCGGTCTCCACGGACACGAGCGCGTCACGCTTCGCGCGGACGGTCTTCTCCCCTGCGTCGATCTCGGCGATCTCGGGCAAGGTACGGCGACGGTGCGCGACGCGCGAAAGCTCGGCGTCCACCTTCGCGAGTTCGAGCAGCTGACGCTGTACGGCGGGGTCGGCCTTCACTGTGCTCCCTGGTTCACTGCTGCGGGACGGGTTGCGCGCACGGTCCACGGGTCTGTACACCGCGTGGAGACGTGGGTGTCGACGGTACCCGCAAAGGCCGCGTCGACAAGGGCCGAGGCCTGCCCGCACCAGGGCCATTCGCTGGCCCAGTGGGTGAGCCCGACCAGCGCGGGGACGGTCCCGGTGTTCGCGAGATGCTCGCCGGCCGGGTGGTGACGCAGATCCGCGGTCACGTACGCGTCGACGCCCTCCGCAGCCGCCTTCGCCAAGTATGAGTCGCCGGCCCCTCCAGCGACCGCGACAGTGCGGATCGGCCGCTGTGGATCGCCCGCGCCGAGCACCCCGGGAACAGAGGCCGGCAATGCGGCGGCGACGCGGCGTACGAAGGCCTCGAACGACTCCGCTGCGTGCAGGTGCCCGATCCGGCCGATCCCGGTGCGCGCGCCAGGTTCGTGCGGGTCGAGCGGACGGTCTACTTCGAGCCCGATGGCCGCCGCGAGCGCGTCGGAGACTCCGGGCAGCGCCGAGTCTGCGTTCGTGTGCGCACAGTAGAGCGCGATGCCGCCACGGATCATGCGGTGTACGAGAGCGCCCTTCGCGGTGTCGGCGGGCACGCCGTGCACGCCACGGAGCAACAGTGGATGGTGCGCGACGATGAGCTGAGCGCCGACCTCTTCGGCCTCTGCGATCGTCTCTTCGACCGGGTCCACGCAGAACAGCACGCGCCGGACCTCCTCCGCCGGGTCCCCGCAGACGAGCCCGACCGCATCCCAGCTCTCCGCGAGCGCGGACGGGTAGCTACGTTCGAGTACGGCGAGGATCTCGGCTAAAGCGGGCACCGGACGATCTTCCCACGAGCCTTTGGCAGACTCGATGCAGTGACCCATGTCGTCTTCGTGTGCTCAGGGAACATCTGCCGATCACCGATGGCCGCGCTCGTCTTTCGGGCGAAGCTGGCCGAAGCGGGGCTGGCCGAGACGGTGACCGTCGCCAGTGCCGGGACCGGGCCGTGGCACGTGGGGGAACCCGCCGACCAGCGTGCGCGCGACACACTGAAGGCGCACGGCTACCCGACCGACCACGTCGCGGCCGAGGTCGACGGGGAGCATCTGCAGGCGGACCTGTTGCTGGCGGCTTCCGAAGGGCACCTGACGTTCCTGCGCTCCCGCGTCGACGATCCGTCCCGCGTACGGCTGCTTCGCGAGTTCGATCCGTCTGCTCCGGAAGGCGCCGAAGTGCCGGACCCGTACTACGGCGGCGGCGACGGCTTCGAGGACGTGCTGGCCATGGTCGAGCGTGCGATGCCGGGCTTGCTGGACTGGGTACGCACGCACGGTTGACGCCGGTATGTCCAGACCTGCGTCACTCCTGCTGAGGTCGCCGCGCGGTCTCGGACGGTGACGGCTTACCGTGGAGGCGTGCGCTTGCGGTTTCTGCTCCGGCCCGGGTGGCTGGCGTTGACGGTGGTGGTGTTCACCTTCGCCGTCTGCTGCTACACGCTGCTGGCGCCGTGGCAGTTCCGTCGCGACGGGGAACAGGTCGCACAGAACAACGCCTTGGCCACGTCGTTCACGGCGAAGCCGAAGCCGGCCGCGGAGCTGCTGCCACAGAACGCCACGCCGGACCAGAACACCGAGTGGCACCTCGTGGCGATCACCGGGACGTACCTGCCTTCGGCAGAGGTTGTCGCACGGTTGCGCACGGTTCAGGGCGAAGGGGCGTACGAGGTCCTCACGCCGCTTCGCGCCACTGACGGCACGGTGTATCTGATCGACCGCGGCTTCGTACGCCTCGACGACAAGTCCGGCGTACTGCCGTACGCAGCGGCGCCTGGCGGACAGGTCTCTCTCGTAGCCCGCGTACGCAGCGACGAGAACGACCCGAAGCACCGTGACGCGTTCTCGGACGCCTCCACGAACGGCAAGCTCCAGAGCTACACCGTCGACTCCCGAGTGGTGGCGAAGTCGTCCGGCCTGACCATCCGGCCCGGCTACTTCCAGCTCGACCAGAAGCAGCCGGGCGTGCTCGGCGCGCTGCCGCTGCCACAGCTGGACTCCGGGCCGTACTTCTCCTACGCGCTGCAATGGCTGGCGTTCGGGACCATGGCGTTGCTGGGCTGGCTGTACTTCACCATCCGCGAGCTGCGCCCGGGCGGCGCGCTGACCACCGAACGCCCGGACCGCACGCGGCGCAAGTCCGTAGCGGAGATGCTCGCCGAAGACGAGGACGAGTACACCCCGACCGCTTAAGCGCCGCCGGGCAAGTCGCCGGGCAAGTCTGTGAAGGGGCCCTTCACGGACTCTGAGTCTGTGAAGGGGCCCTTCACAGACATCCGCGCCTTCAGCGGCGGCGTAGGCCGGCGGCGAAGGCGAGCACCACCGACGTCCCGGCGGCCAGCCATCCGACGACGCGTGACAGCTCGACCGCCCGCGTCACGTGCCCGGCGTCGGGATTGCGCCCAACGCCCAGTACCGGCAGCTCCACGACGCCCTCGGGGTACTCCGTCCGGCCGCCGACGCGGATCTCCAGCGCGCCGGCGAACGCCGCCTCCACCCGGCCCGCGTTGGGGCTCGGGTGTGCGATCGTGTCCCGCCGCCAGGCCCGCCACGCGCCGCCCGCGGAGCCGCCGACCACCGGTGCCGCTACCACGGTCAAGGCGGCCGCGGCGCGCGTGGGGAGGAGGTGGACGAGTTCGTCGAGCCGGGCCACCGCCCAGTTGCCGGGGGCCGCCCGGCGGAGCACGCCGAGCGCGCGCGAGGCGAGCAGCCCGGGTGCGCCGGCGAGCGCGCCCCACAGCAACGGCGCGACAACTACTTCGGACGTGTTCTCCGCCAGAGTTTCCACGGACGCACGGGAAAGCCCGACCATGCCCAGCCCGTCGGACACCCGGGGGTCCAGTTCGGACAGTGTGCCGCGAGCCGGGGCCAGCAGGCCCTCTTCGAGGTCGCGGGCCAGCTCGGTGCCCTGGCCGACCAGCCCGGTCGCGCCGACCACCACCCAGGTGACGGCGGCGGTCGTGGCCGCCTGCAGGACCGGGCGCCCGCGGGCCGCCCGCTCGGCCAGTACGCCGGCGGCGACCGCCGCACCGGCGATGCCGAGTCCGGCCGGACCGGAAGCGATCCGCCGGAACGCGGTGACCGGCGACCGGCGCCGCGGGTCACCTAATGCCCCTTCGGCGGCCAAGCCGAGCACCAAGCCGATTGCGCGTGCCGCGCTCACCAGTAAGCCCTCCGGGACCGGGGAAGATTTCAGCCGTTGAGATTACTCGATACCGCGACGGCGATTTCGTCGCGTGCCTGCTCCACAATGTCCCGCATTGCCCGCTCCGCGCGGTCGGCTTCGCCACCGTCGATCGCCTCGGCCACTTCGAGGTGCCAGCGCACTGCTTCGGGCTGCGGTTCGGCGGGCATCAGACCGTGTCCGGTCCGCCCGGCGAGCACCTCCGCGACCACTGAGGACAACTGGGCGAACATCGGATTTCGCGACGCAGACAGCAAAAGGTCGTGGAATGCGACGTCGTGCCCCAGGAATGTTTCCAGCTCCCGCGCCCGCGCCGTCGCCTGCAAATGCACTGCCAGCGCGCGGATGCGGCCCCGCTCCTCCGGGGTGGCCCGCACCGCGGCGAACCGGGCGGCACAGGGCTCGACGGCGGAGCGCAACTCGGTCAGCGTCCGCAGCGCGAACTCCCGGTTCGCCCCGTCGAGCTGCCAGCGCAGCAGCCGCGGGTCATAGTGGTTCCACTCGTGCGGCTCGCGCACCGTGACCCCGACCCGGCGGCGGCTGCTGGTCAGCCCCATCGTCTCCAGCACCCGGACGACCTCGCGCGCCACCGTGCGCGAAGTGCCGTAGCGCTGCTGCAGCTCGTCCGACCGCAGCACCTCGCCCGGCGCCAGCTCGCCGTTCGCGATGGCGGCGCCGAGTTCGCCGAGCATCCGCTCGTGCCGATCACTGCCCACCGGGCCACTCTAGTCCGCTGATTCGATTAAGTACTACTTCTTCTTGATTAAGTAGTACTTTTGAGGTGGACTCTCCGGAGCACCAGGACGTGGGAGGTACTGATGACGGTCATCGTGGTGATGGGCGTATCGGGCGCGGGCAAGACGACGATCGGCACCGCGGTGGCCGAAGGGCTCGGGGTCGAGTACGCCGAGGCGGACACCTTCCATCCCCCCGCCAACATCGCGAAGATGACCGCCGGGCACCCGCTGACCGACGCCGATCGCGCACCTTGGCTGGTCGCGATCGCGAAGTGGATCGCCGAGCACGCCGAAACCGGCGGCGTGGTCAGCTCGTCGGCCCTCAAGCGGTCCTATCGCGACGTGCTCCGCAGCGGTGGCCCCGTGTGGTTTCTGCACCTGCACGGCGCCCGCGAACTGCTCGCCGAACGGATGAAGACGCGCAGCGGGCACTTCATGCCGGCGTCCCTGCTCGATTCGCAGCTCGCCGATCTCGAACCTCTGCAGCCGGACGAACCGGGCCGGACCTTCGACCTCGCGCAGCGCCCCGCCGACCTGGTGGCCGCCGCGCTGACCGCTTTCCGGGAGCGCCGATGACCGTCCTCGCCGCCGGCTGGACCGGCCACGACGCCAGGCTGATCGCCGCGACCGTGCTCGCCATCGCGCTCATCGTCGTGCAGATCAGCAAGGTCAAACTGCATCCGCTGCTGTAGCTGACCTCGGCTCGCCAGCGCTCGGGCTGATCGCCGGAATGCCGGTGGATGAAGAGCTTCACGAAGGGCGTCGGTGACACCGTCGCGTCGGTCGGGGTACTGATCGCGTTCGGCGCGATGCTCGGCAAGCTGCTCGCCGATTCCGGTGGCGCGGACCGGATCGTGGACACCGTGCTCGGCCGGTCCGAGGGCGCGGGCTGCCCTGGGCGATGGCGCTGGTGGCCGCGTTGATCGGGTTGCCGACGTTCTTCGAGATCGGCCTCGTGATGCTGATCCCAGTGGTGCTGCTGGTCGCGAAACGCAGCGGGAAACCGTTGCTGCTGCTGGGCATTCCCGTGCTGGCCGGGCTTTCCATGCTGCACGGCCTCGTCCCGCCGCACCCTGGACGCAGGCCTGCCGCTGGGCGCCCTGCTGTAGCCGGGCGGCGACACGTTGACAGGTGACCTTATGGTCACCTATTCTCGGCGGGTGCCCGACGACGATCCGGTGTTCAAGGCACTGGCGGATCCGACCCGCCGGTTCCTGCTCGATCTGCTCTTCGCCCGCGACGGCCGCACGCTCACCGAGCTGGAGTCCGAAGTGGACATGACGCGGTTCGGGGTGATGAAGCACCTCAAGCTGCTGGAGGGGGCCGGGCTCGTCGTGACCCGCAAGGAGGGCCGGGAGAAGCGGCACTTCCTCAACGCAGTGCCCATCCGGCAGATCCACGACCGGTGGATCGGCAAGTACACCGCACACCACGTTGCCACGCTGCTCGACCTCAAGGCCGAGCTCGAAACCGAGGAGCCACCGTCATGACCGAGACCCGGACCGTGCAGGTCAACCGCGTGTACATCAAGGCGTCCGCGCAGCAGGTGTGGGACGCGATCACCCGGCCGGAGTGGACCGCCCGCTACGGCTACGGCGGGTTCGCCGAGTACGACCTGCGCCCCGGCGGCACACACCGCACCAAGCCGACCCCGGAGTTCGTCGAGGCCGGGTTCACCACCGATCTGATCACCGGCGAGGTGCTGGAGGCGAACCCGCCGCGCAAGCTGGTGATCACCTGGAAGCTGCTGATGGACCCGAGTCTCGAGGCCGAGCCCGCCACCACGCTCACCTTCGACGTCGAACAGACTCAGGCCGCGGGCGTCCGGCTCACCATCACCCACGACCTGACCGGCGCGCCGAACCACGCCGCGCTGGTGTCCGGCGCGCGCGAGGACATCGACGCCAAGCCCGGCGAGAGCGCGGGCGGCGGCTGGGCCTGGATGCTGTCCGACCTCAAGTCGCTGCTGGAGACCGGGCACGGCATCGCGTCCTGACCGCGCACGGTTGCGCAGGGGCCGTCACTGGCTCGGCTCCTGCGCG
Organism: Amycolatopsis sulphurea; assembly: GCF_002564045.1. Lineage (NCBI taxonomy): Bacteria > Bacillati > Actinomycetota > Actinomycetes > Pseudonocardiales > Pseudonocardiaceae > Amycolatopsis > Amycolatopsis sulphurea. The sequence goes on from NZ_PDJK01000002.1 coordinate 1,144,503, forward strand.
GCATTCACTCCTCGGCTTCCGCCCACGCCTTCAGCATCACCCGGGCGATCGAGGAGTTCCCGGGCAGCAGGAGGCGGGCCGCACCGTCCGCGATCGGGGTCGGGATCGGTTCCCTGGTCGGAGTACCCCGGTTGCGGAAGGCCGCGCGCACGTCGGCGCGCGCGACCCACAGGGCCTCTTCGATCTCGTCCTCGGCCGGGATCAGCGGGGCGGAGCGATCGGCGCGGGCGGTGAAGCCGAGCATGATCGAGCGCGGGAACGGCCACGGCTGGCTGCCCAGGTAACGCACGTCGGACACCTCGACGCCGATCTCCTCGCGGATCTCCCGCGAAACGCAGCCTTCGAGCGACTCCCCCGCCTCGACGAACCCGGCCAGCACCGAGTACCGGTCGGCGGGCCAGATCGGCTGACGGGCCAGCAGCACGTGCGAGCCGTTGACCCCGTCGGTGTCGTGCACCAGGCAGATCACCGCGGGGTCGGTGCGCGGGTATTCCTCGTGGCCCTTGGCCGCGCACCGGCTCGCCCAGCCGAACTGAATGAGCTCCGTCGGCGAGCCGTCGCGGGTGCAAAAGCGGGCCTGGCGCCGCCAGTGCCGCAGTGCCTGCGCGGTGGTGAACAGCCCGGCCGACGTGTCGTCCAGCTGGTCGCCGTAGCCCCGCAGCTCGACCCAGATCTCACCGTCGACGCGGGGGACCTCCTCCACCACGCCCCAGCTGCCCGCCATCCGCACGGTCTCGGCGTCGCCCTCGATCCGGCCGGGCAGCGACCAGTAGTCGACGTCCTCCCATTCGCCGAGGAACACCGCGTCCGCCGGCGGTTCCCCGCCGAAGTCGACTGCCTTGCGGGTGGCCAGCGCGGAACCGCCCTCGGCGACCGGCGTGCGCCCGTTGTCGTCGAGCAGCACGACCCGCGCCTCGGGCCATTTCCCGATCAGCCGCGCAGGATCGGCGCGCAAGGTCTCCTGTCGGTCCACAGTGGACCGGGACAGGGTGGGCAGCGCGCCGAGGGTGAACCGGCCGGGCATCAGTCCCGCACCGTGACCCCGCCGAGCGCGGTCAGCTTGGCTGCCAGCAGGTCCGCGTCGCCGACCACCACGCCCGTGAACCGGCCGGGGGCGAAGAACTCCAGCGCCGCCTGCGCCACCTGTTCGCCGGTGACCGCGGCGAGCCGCGCCGGGTGCTGCTGCAGCCACTCCACGCCGAGCCCGGCGCTGGCCAGCGCCGTCAGCTGGGCGGCGAGCCCGGCCTGCGATGAACTGGCGGTGACCAGCGAGCCGATGGCGTACTGCCGCACCGATTCGGTCTCCTCGGCGGTCGGCGGCACGAGCCCGAGCCTGGCCAGCTCGTAACGGGTCTCCAGCAGCGCGGCCGGGGTCACCTCGTTGGCCGTGTCCGCCTCGACGTTCAGCACGGCCTGATCGGCGGTGAACTCGAACCCCGAGTGCGCGCTGTAGGTGTAACCCTTGTCCTCACGGATGTTCTCCACCAGCCGCGAGGAGAAATAGCCGCCGTAGGCCAGGTTCGCCAGCTGCGCCGCCGGGTAGCGCGGATCGGTGCGCGGCACCGCCTGCGCGGACAGCCGGATCTGCGACTGCACCGCACCGGCGCGCGGCACCAGCAGCACGTCGCCACCGGTCAGCTCCGGCAGCACGGGCAGCCGCACCGCGACGCGGTCCGAAGCCCAGCCGCCGAGCGCGCGCTCCACCTCCGCGGGCACCGACTGGGGGTCGATGTCGCCGACCAGCACCAGCACGGATCCGCGCGGCAGCACCGAAGCCGCGTGCAGCGCGCGTACCTGCTCGGGCGTGACCGTGGCGACCTCATGCGCCTCCGGCGTCTCCCGCGTCACCGGGTGGTCGCCGTAGCGGTGCTTCTGCAGCGCTTCCCGGGCGATCGTGCGTGGCTGCGTGCGGGCGACGGCGATGCGCTCCAGCAGCCGGTCGCGTTCGCGCAGCACCTCGGTGTCGCTGTAGGTGGCGCCGGTCAGCGCGTCGCCGAGCACGTCCAGCAGCGTGGGCAGCCCTTCGGCCAGCGCGGAACCGCTGAAGTACAGCCGCTCCGGGTCGACACCGGAACCGAGGTCGCCGCCGATCAGCGCCAGCTCCGCGTCGATCTCCACCCGGTCGCGGCGCGCGGTGCCGGAGAGCACGGTCTCCGCGAGCACCTCCGCAATGGCCGCATGCAGCCGGTCCTCGCCTCCGAACGGGACCCACAGCCGCAGCTCGACCAGCGGCACGGTGGCGTTGCGCACGGCCAGCACCCGCAGCCCGGTGCCCAGCGTGGTGTCCACATGCGACAGTTCGGCGGCGGCGCGCTGCGCGCCGAGCGCGGGTAGCGGGCGCGGACCGGCGGCGGTGCGGCCGATCTCCTCGGCGCTGCGGTGGGCCTGCGTCGGGGAACTCACTGTTCGTCCGTCCCTTCGGTGGTGGCGGGATGCACGACGAGGACCGCACGCGAGTTCGGGCGCAGTGCCTTCGCCGCGGCCGAAACGGCTTCGCCGGTGATCGCGGACATCCGGTCGGCGAGCCGGTAGACCAGTGCCGCGTCGCCGTAGAGCAGCTCGAACGCGCCGAGCGCGAGCGTGCGCGAGACCAGGCGGTCGTGCTCGGAGTGCAGGCTGGCCGCCCAGCGCGCGGTGACCTTCTTCAGCTCGCGCTCGTCCGGCGGGGTGGAGGCGAGCTTCTCCAGCTCCTCGTCGAGCGTGGCCAGCACGCGTTCGCGCGGCACGTCCGGCGGGTGGATCGCGGTGATGGTGAAGGTGTCCGGGTCGCGGGCCTCGAACGGGCCGAACAGCCCGGCGCCCGCGCCGATCTCGATCACCAGTGGTTCGAGGTGCACCATCCGCTGCTGCAGCCGCGAGCCGTCCCCGTCGGTCAGCACGCCGGCGAGCACCAGGCAGGCGAGGTAGCCGTCGAGATCGTCGACCGGGTCCGGCATCCGGTAGCCCACGGCCAGCGCGGGCAACGGCGCGTGCGCGTCCTCGTGCTCACCGTGCAGCTCGGTCTCCGGCAGCGGCTCGGCGAAGGACGGGCGGACCGGCGCGGGCCGGTACGGAACGTCGCCGAAGTGCTTCTGGATGAGCGCTTTGGCGTTCTCGACCGCCAGGTCACCGGCGACGGTGAGCACCGCGTTGGCGGGCGAGTAGTAGGTGTCGAAGAAGGCGGCGCAGTCGTCCAGCGTGGCGCCCTCCAAATCCTCGAACGCGCCGTAGCCGTCGTGCGCGTTGGCGAAGGAGGAGTAGAGCACCGGCGGGAGCAGGATCCAGGGGAACCCGCCGTAGGGCCGGTTGCGCACGTTGAGCCGGATCTCCTCCTTGACGACCTCGATCTGGTTCGCCAGGTTCTCCGCGGTCAGCTTCGGCGCGCGCATGCGGTCGGCTTCGAGGAACAGCGCCCGCTCCAGCGCGGCCGAGGGCAGCACCTCGTAGTAGTCGGTGTAGTCCGGGTGGGTGGACCCGTTGAAGGTGCCGCCGCTGGACTGCACGTGCCGGAAGTGCGCGAGCTTCTCCAGGCTCTCGCTGCCCTGGAACATCAGGTGCTCGAAGAGGTGCGCGAAGCCGGTCAGCCCCTCCGGCTCGGAGCGGAAGCCGACGTCGTAGTGCACGCTGACGCCGACGACCGGCGCGGTCGGGTCCGGTGCGAGCACCACGCGCAGACCGTTGTCGAGGGTGTAGCGGACGAGCTCGGGATCGGCCATGCCCCCCACCCTACGCAGATGGGACGGTCCCCGGCTCTTCTGGTCGCACCCGAGTCGCCCCGCCGCGAGCGCCGGTCAGAGCGGCGCCCAGCGCAGCGGCGAATTCGCTGGCCAGAGCCCCTTCGGCGGAGGTTCCATACCAGTACGCCGACAGCGAACGGCTGCCGTTCGCAAACTTCTCGATCCACGCATCCGCGTCGGCCAAGGCGTAGGCGTACGGCAACCCGCGTGAGAAGAGCACTTCACGCTCCGGCTCCGCTACTTCCGCCGGCTTCGTGGCCAACAGTCCCGAGTGGAGGCCGAGCAGCCGGTCCCGTAATTCGAGTCCGGTCGATGTACGAGCCGGGAGCCACCGTGCACCGATCGCCACCGCGGCACCTCCTGCAGCGAGCACAAGGCCAAGTTGCGCGTAACCGACGGTGAAGGCCAGCAGCACGGTCAAAAGCGCTCCGTACACGCACACCCGGACACCGATGCGGGACAGCCGTTCCGCACGCCGTGAGAACCAACGGCGCCGCACAACGTCGGCTGACAGCGCTGAGGGCACCCGTACGCGTGCTTCGCGCAGCGTTGACAACGTCACGGACTCGCCGGGCACGACGGCTTCGTACACCGCGCGTTCGTAGGTACCCAGCTGTGCGTCCGGCGGGTTGCGACGCAGCAGTACCCAGTCATCGCTGACCCAGAGGTAGTTGCGTACACAGAGGTCCAGCACCGTGGCAGTGAGGTCGACGGAGTCGGTACGCCCGGTCAGCAGCATCCCGATGTGGCCGGGAAGCACGCCGTCCGGCGAGGAGACCTGGCCGTCGGTCATCAACTGCACCGCGACCGGCCTACCGGCGCGCGCGTCCCGCCGACGCAGCACGAGCACCGTCGCCACGCCCACGCACAGCAGCGCCACGAGCGCGAACCACGCCCACCAGATCGGTGCTGTCGCAGCGAAGGCGCCCGCCACCGTGTCCGCGGGCACCAATCGTTCCGTCGCGGGCACCGTGCCACCGGGCAGCTCCGCAGTCAGCTGTACGCGTGAGCCCACCGCCAGCTTGGCCACCGAGACCCGGGTCAGACCACTGTGGTCGATCTGCGCCGCGCCACACCGCGTCGTGGAGCCGGGCGGGCCGGAGAGGCAGGTGAGCGCATCGGGCACGGCGGGACCGGCGAAGGTCGCCCGCACGAGTTCGATCCGGGTGTCCCAGCCGCCCGCGACATCCCAGGTCACGTTCTCCACGCCGAGGCTGCGGCCGACCACACCGTCCACCGTGTACCGGACGATCGAGGTGCCGCCGCCGAAATCGAAGCTCACCTGGTCATTGCCGGTCGCTGCGGTGGCCGCGCCCTCGATCCGCACGTCCCGCACGGAAAGCACGCGGTCGCGGTCGTTCCCGGCCCCCACGCGCAGCGGGATCGTGCGGGACATCGTGGTGCCGGGCGGCACGGAAACCGCCTCGGTGACCGAAAGACTGCCGTCGCGCTGGACCTTCAGCGCCACTTCCACGCTCTGCGGCAGCGTGGGCTGGTCCTGCGCGGCGGCGGGCGTCGCCACGCTCCAGAGCAGGACCGGAACCGCCAGCAGGGCCACGAACTTCACGGGCGGATGCTAGCCGCGTACCGCCGCCTGGACGTGGCAAGCACGCCGTCAAGCGCAGCGGTGAGCGAGGTTTCGGCGGGTTCGTCCGGAGTGCCCAGCGCCCGGCCGCGCGCGGTGCGAGCCGGGATCTTCACCACGGCGACGGCCAGACCGACGACGACTACAGCGAGGCCGACCAGCGCGTCGCCGACCGTGGTCGCGAGTACCACCGTGGTGAGTATGCCGAGCGCCACGAGCCCGAACCCGGCCCATCGAAGGCGCTGCGGCAGCCGGGAGAGCCAGCCGCGCCGGTAGGCCTCCTCATCGAGAAGTGCACGCAGCCGTTGCGGATCCGGACTTGCCGCGGCCAGTGGACCAGGCGGGAACGCGGCCTTGACAGCCGCTTCAAACGGCGTCAACGGGTCACCCTCGCCCTGGGTGATCTGCCGGTCCTCGGCGAACCGAAGATGACCGCGGGCGACAAGATCCAGCACAGCGCCGGTGATGTCGACTTCGCCCCGCGCGACATAGGCGACGTACGCGGAAGCCGTGGCGCCCGGCGAAGGCCCACCTTGCCGGTCACGACGGCGGAGACAGCCGACGACAACAGCGCCGAGAAGCACGAACAGCAGCGCCGCACCGAAGGCGACCGCGGACGCCGGGCCGAAGGCGAAGGCCGCGGCCAGCGGCGAGGAAGCGACAAACCGGGCGTTCACCGGTAAAGCACCGGCTGGGAGCTGCACAGCGAGGTCCATGCGTTCGCCCGCAGCGAGCCCATCCTGCTCGGCGTGCACCACGCTGTGGTCGCCGATTTCGGAAAAGGTGCACCGCCGGGCCGAACCGGCAGCGCCCGCGAAACAGTCCGATGTAGACGCTCCGGGCGCGGCGAAGTTCACGCTGACCTGGGACAACGCCCGGTCCCAGCCACCCGTGAGAGGCAGGCGCATTTCGCCGGTCGCGGCCACCGCTCCGTCCACTGTGTACGCAAGAACCCCAGGTCCGGTGAAGGTCACCACGTCACCGTCCACGCTCACCGCACCACTAACGCGGACGTCGGTGACGGAGTACAGCCGGTCCTGGTCAGCGGTGACCGGCACCCGCGCCGGAAGCCGGTGCGCCGCACGGGTACCGGTGGAGACGCGCTCGGTGACGGTGAGCCGTCCGTCTTGCATGGCAGTCACCGTGATGTCGTCGGCAAGGCCACCGGACAGTGCCGCGGCAACGGCCAGTTCAGCGAACACAGCACCTCAGCTCGGCGGGGTGAACGGGTTGTCGGACGGCGGCACGCGGGGAACCGGCGGCGGCTCGGGATGCGGCGGAAAGTGGCCGGCCTGCGCCCGGTTGCGCCGCTCGGCGAGCACCGTGGTGAGAAAGATCCACGGCGGCATGTCCGCCGGCAAGCCCACACCGATCGCCGCGGCCATCTGCTGAGCCAGCCCGTAACCGAGCGCGTGCGCCGCCTCCGGACGCAACTGGTGATACCGGCCGAGGAACTGCCGCGCGGCCAGGGCGAGTTCGTCGGGAACCTGGCTGAGGTCGAGCCGCGCGGCCCACGGCGCCAGCCACGGCGGCATCTGGAGCACCGGCTGCCTCGGCTCCGGCACGCGCTCGCGGATCACCAGCGTGCCCGCCAGGTAATCCCCGACCCGGCGGCCGTTCGACGAGGTCAGCGACACGATCAGGGCCACCGCGCCGAAAAAGCCGAGCGCCCAGAAGTCCACGAAGAACCCGGCGAGCGCGCGGGTGAGCGCGTGCCGGAAACGGATCGGGCCGCCGTCGAGCCGCACCACGCGCAGCCCCAGCGCGAGCTTGCCGAGCGAGCGGCCCCGGCTGAGCGTCTCGAACAGCACCGGGTATCCGATCACGACCAGCACGAACACTGTGAGCAGCAGTGCCACCGTCAGCGACGAGTCGAACGATCCCGCGGTGAGCAACAGCACGACCAGCGCGAAGAGCAGCACGACGGCCTGCACGAGCACGTCGATCAGCATCGCGACGCCGCGGCTGGCGAGTTTCGCCACCCGCAGGTCGAGGACCACGGCCTCACCGGTGACGAGATCGGACTCTTCCTGCACGAGGCCAGCGTAGAGCCCTAAACTCGGCGCGGGAGGAGATATGGACCTGGACGTGTTCGTCGCCGCGCACACCGCGGAGTGGACCCGGCTGAGCGAGCTGGTGCGGCGCCGCCGGCTCAGCGGCGCCGAGGCCGACGAACTCGTCGCGCTCTACCAGCGCGCCGCCACGCACCTGTCGGTGATCCGCTCGACCGCGCCCGACCCGGCGCTGCTGGCGAGGCTGTCCGGGCTCGTGGCCCGCGGCCGGTCGGCGGTCGCGGGTTCGCACAGCCCGGCGTGGCGCGAGGTGGCGCTGTTCTTCACCCGCCGGTTTCCCGCCGCGGTGTACCTCAGCCGCCGCTGGTGGCTCCCCGCCGCGCTGCTGTCGCTGGCCGTGATGGCGGTGCTCGGCGTGTGGGTCGCCCACGATCCGCAGGTGCGCTCGTCGCTGATCTCCCCGGACGAGCTGAGGGCGATGACCGCACCCGGCGGCCGGTACGAGAGCTACTACTCGAACGGCCCGGCCGCGGGATTCGCCGCGAAGGTGTGGACGAACAATGCCTGGGTCGCCGCTACCTGCCTGTTCCTCGGCATCGCGCTCGGCCTGCCGGTGATCTCCGCGCTGTGGCTGAATTCGCTCAACGTGGGCGTCGCGATCGGCCTGATGTCCTCGGCCGGCCGGGGTGACGTGCTGCTGGGCCTGCTCCTGCCGCACGGCCTGCTCGAACTGACCGCGGTGTTCATCGCCGCCGGAACCGGGCTGAAACTCGGCTGGACGGTGGTCGACCCCGGCCGCCGCTCCCGCACCGCCGCGCTGGCCGAACAGGGCCGTTCGGTGGTGGTGATCGCGCTCGGGCTGGCGTGCGTGTTGCTGGTGTCGGGGGTGATCGAGGCCTTCGTGACCCCTTCGGGCTGGCCCACCTGGCTGCGCATCAGCCTCGGCGCGCTGGTCGAAGTGCTGTTCCTGACCTACGTCTTCACCCTCGGCCGCCGTGCCGCCAGAGAGGGGGAAATGGGCGATCTGGACCGCGGCCTCGCCGGCGACGCCCTCCCCGAGGCAGGCTGACCCCCTCCCGCGAAAGGCTGTGAAGGGGCCCTTCACGGACTCTGAGTCCGTGAAGGGCCCCTTCACAGCCTCCCGGCGGCTTTGAGGGCGAGGTATCGGTCCGCCAGCGCGGGCGGGAGTTCCTCCGGAACAGCGTCCACCACGCCCACGCCGCGACGGGTCAAGCGGGCCACGGCCGACTCGCGATCGGCCAGCGTGCGAGCTGCGGCGGCAGCGTCGTAGACCGCTTCGGCATCACCACGGGCGCGGGCCATTTCCGCCACGCGGGGGTCGGCCACCGAGGCCAGCAGGACTTCGTGCCGCGCGGTCAGCGAGCCCAGCACCGGGAACAGGCCTTCCTCCAGCGCCGCCGGTTCCAGCCCGGTCAGCAACACCACCAGCGCACGACGACGGGTGCGGCGCAGCACTTCCGCGACCATTCCCCGGGCGTCAGTCTCCACTAAGGACGGTTCGATCGGGGCGAGCGCGTTGACCAGCGACGGCAGCAAGGTCTTCGAGTTCGGCACCGACGCGCGGACCTGGCGGTCGTAGGCCACCAGGTCCACCCGGTCACCGGCGCGCGAGGCGAGGGCGGCCAGCAGCAGGGCCGCGTCCATCGCGGCGTCCAGCCTGGGCGCATCACCGACGCGCCCTGCCGAGACCCGGCCGGTGTCCAGGACCAGCACCACCTGCCGGTCACGTTCCGGGCGCCAGGTCCGGACCATCACTTCCGACGCGCGAGCGGTCGCGCGCCAATCGATCGAGCGCACGTCGTCACCGATGACGTACTCGCGCAAGGAATCGAACTCCGTGCCCTGGCCGCGGATCAGCACCGCGTTGCGGCCGTCCAGCTGCTGCAGCCGGGCCAGCCGCGAAGGCAGGTGCTTGCGGCTGTGGAACGGCGGCAGCACCCGCACCGTCCACGGCACCTGGTGCGAGCCCTGCCGAGCGGCCAAACCCAACGGCCCCAAGGCACGCACGGTCACCAGCGCCGCGCTGCGATCGCCTCGCCGGGTCGGCCGCAGCTGCGTGGTGCAGGCCTGCCGCTCCCCCGGCGGCACGGACACCCGATGCCGGTCGTCCGCGCGGGCACTCGGCGGCCACGCGTCCCGCAGCAGCCCGCGAACCCTGCGACGGCCCGGGTTGGCGACCAGCAACGTCACCGAAGCCCGCTCACCGAGCCGGACGGAAGTCGTTCCCCGGCGCGAAAACTGCAGCGCTCGCACGCTCCCGGCCAACGCGACGTCCACCGCGACCAGGACGAGCAGCACCGCGACCACGGCGAGCACGCCGGTGACAGACGGGAACAGCAGCCCCACCACCAGCGCCCCCAGCAACGCCAGCAGCCCGAGCCGCCCGGTCAGCGCCATCGCGTCAACGCGGCACCGGCACGGCGGCCAGCACCCGGTCCAGGACACCGTCGGCGGTGACGCCCTCCAGCTCCGCCTCGGGTCGTACGTCGAGCCGGTGCCGCAGAGCGGGCCGGGCGAGCGCCTTGACGTCGTCCGGAGTCGCGTAATCGCGGCCTGCCAGCCAGGCCCACGCCCGGGTCACGGCGAGCAAACCCGTTGCGCCACGCGGGGAAACGCCCAGCCGGACGGCGGGCAGCTCCCGCGTCGCCCGGCACAGGTCGACCACGTAGCCGATCACCTCCGGGCCGACCGTCACCTTCGCCACGGCCTGCCGGGCCGCGGCCAGCTCCGCCGCGCCGGCCACCGGGCGCACCCCGGCCGCGGCCAGCTCCCGCGGGTCGAACCCCTGCGCGTGCCGCAACAGGATGGCGACTTCGTCCTCTCGCGACGGAGCGGGCATGGTCAGCTTGAGCAGAAATCGGTCCAGCTGCGCTTCGGGCAACGGGTAGGTGCCCTCGTACTCCACCGGGTTCTGCGTCGCGATCACGATGAACGGATCGGGCAGCGGACGCGTCCGCCCGTCGATCGACACCTGCCGCTCCTCCATCGCTTCCAACAGCGAGGACTGCGTTTTCGGCGGAGTGCGGTTGATTTCGTCGGCGAGCATCAGGTTCGTGAAGACCGGGCCTTCCCGGAAGGAGAACTCGCCGCTGTGCGCGTCGTACACAATGGACCCGGTGACGTCGCCCGGCATCAGGTCCGGGGTGAACTGCACCCGGGTGGTCTTCAGGTCCAGCGAAGCGGCGAGCGCCCGTACCAGCAACGTTTTCGCCACCCCGGGCACGCCTTCGAGCAGCACATGGCCCCGGCAGAGCAGCGCGAGGATCAGCCCGGTGACCGCCGCGTCGTTGCCCACCACAGCTTTTCCGACCTCGGCGCGCAACGCGATCAGCGCCGACCGCGCGTCGTCCGGGGCCTGTTCGGTACTCACGAACGCTCCACCTCTCGTTCCACCCTGTCCAGTTCGTCCGCCAGCCGCACGAGCGCGGGCTCGTCCCGCACCGGCGGACCGCAGAGCACCGCGCCGACGTCGGCCGCGGCACGGCCGGTCCGCGCGCACACCGTCTCCACGACGGCGGACGGCTCCGCCTCTCGCGGCAGCCCCAGTCTCGTCCGCAACCGCCCGCGAGCGGCCTCCCGCAGCGTCTCCCCGGCGTGTCCGGCCGCGCCGCCCCGGCGGTACAGCCGCGCGCGACCTTCGGCCGTTTCCGCCGCCCGCACCACGATCGGCAGCGGCTCCCGTACCACCGGCCCCAGCCGGCGTGCCCGCCACAAGGCGAACAGCACCACGGCGATCCCCGCGGTCAACGCACCGTAACGCCAGCCGGGCGGGATCAGCTCGACGAACGGCTTCTGCCGGCTCGCCAAAGCGGGATCCGCGGTCGAAGGCACGTACCAGACCAGCCGCGGGTGATCGCCGAGCAACCGCATGCCGAACGCCGCGTTGCCCTCGTCCGCGATCCGATCGTTGGTCAACGGGGTTCCGGTACCGACCACGGTGGTCGTGCCGGAAGGACCGCCCAGCTGCACGAAAGTCGCCTGGTAACACAAGCGCGCAGTCCGGTCTCCGGTCCGGTAATGCCCGCCGCCAAGGGTCGCCGTGCCCGCAGCGACAGCCGCGCCGACGGTGCAATCCGGCTCCAGCACACGCTCGCCTCCGCTGCCGTTCACCTTCACCGACGGCACGGTCTGCGCGAGCGAACTGGGACCGGGCGCGATGAGCACGAGGTGCGCGACACGACGGCTCAGCTCGGACAACCCGTTGCCCGGCACGAGATCCGGATTGGTGACGAGCAACGTGCCACCGTCGCCCGCTTCTCGTGCTTCGGCAAGCGTGTGCACGGCACTGATTTCCACGCCTTCCTGCTCCAGCAGATGCGCGAGCGCGTGGCTGCCGCCCGGCTCGTAGGAACCCGGTTCGAGATCGCCACTGGTCTGGTCGCCTCGGCTGAGCACGAGAACCAGCGCGGTCAGCACGATCAGCAGCAGAACCGCCAGCGGGACCCGCGCGCCCCGCCAAATCCGCTGCAGATCAGGGGAAACCGAAGTGCTCACGCGTCCACCAGAACCGGCTTCGCCCGCTGGACACGCTCGTCGAGCCCGGTCAGCATCCGGTAACCGGCCTCGGTGCCGGGCCGTCCGCCGTAGTGCACGTCGTCGAACAGACGGGCCGCGGCGGCAAGGTCTTCGGCAAGGCCCGGCAGCACCACACCGGCCTCCGCGGCGGCCTCGTCCGCGGTGCGGCCGGAACGGTCTTCGAGCACCGTCCGTTCCTCCAAACCCCGCACCAGCGCTCGGAAGCGCTCCCGCACTGCGTCTGCGAGCTGCCCGCGCGCAGCAGCTTCCCCGGCAGCACGCCGGTACTCGTCAGCGGAGCGACGACGCCCGGTGAACACCTCGCCGGCGGCTCGCGCGGCCCGGCCGACCCGCCCGATCCTCAACCGCACCACGACAATCAGCACGATCAGCAGCCCCAGCACCAACAGCACGCCCAGCGGACCGCCGGGGACGCCGTCGAGCTCGGCGAGTAGCTCGGAGATCCGCTGCCCCAGCCACTGCATGATCTGCTGGAACAGCCCCGGCCGCGCGGCCGGGTACGCCGGATCCCGCAGCTCCTCGATCGCCCGCAGCCGAGCCGGGTCCCGGTCGATGTCGACCGGGACGTCGGTGAGCCGGAAGATCACCACGCCTGCGGCGGCTGCAGGCCCGCTGCCCTGGCCAGCTCGATGTCCATGCCCTCGCGCCGCATCCGCTGGTCGATGTAGAGCAGCACGGTGACCAGCGCGGTGAACGGCGTGACGAGGGTCGAGGCGATCACCGCGCCCACCGACTGCAGGACCAGCCCACCGGTGCTCACCTGCGGCAACGACGCGTTCTGCGGGTCGAACATGCCGCTGAGGGCACCCGAACCGACGCTGAACGGGATGCCGATGATCATGGTGATCAGCCAGCCGATGATCGCGGCCAGCAGCAGCACGCCGAACACCCGCCAGAACGACCCGGTCACCAGCTTGACCGAGCGGGCGAACGCCTGCCTGATCGTGCCGCGTTCGAGCACCAGCGCCGCACCGGCCAGCGACCAGAACACGTACGGGATGACCGGCAGGATCACCGCGAGCACCCCGAACAGGATCGCGACCGGGCCGAGCGCCAGCCCGAGCAGCACCGCGACCCCCGCGCCGGCCGCGCAGGCGGTCAGCACCGCGGCGCCGTAGAGGACGGTCAGCACGAGCAGCCGCAGCAACCGCGGCGCGGCTTCACTCATCGCGGACCGGAAGCCGACCGGGCGGCCGAGCACCGCCTTGCCCATCACCACGGTGAGGAACCCGGTCAGGAAGGCCTGCCCGAGCAGCCCGATCACCAGCGACGGGACCAGGCTCAGCAGCGTCGAGCCGAGCAGGTTGTACAGCGCGTTCAGCTGCTCGGCCTGGCTGGCCGCCGGGCCGATCCGGGCCACCCGCTCGAAATCGGGCACGATCAGCAGCGAGACCACCAGATTCAGCCCCGCGGTGACCACCGCGACGATCGCGGACACCCCGAGGATGAGCAGCGGATACCGGCGGATCGCGGTGATCGCGCCGTCGAGCAGATCGCTGATGTTCAACGGCCGCAACGCGATCACGCCCGGCTTGCCGAGTCCCTGCGGGTTCCAGCCGCGCGGCGGGCCATAGCCGTGCCCACCCTGGTACGACGGTGGCGGCGGGGGTGGCGAACCAGGGGCCTGCCACTGCCCGCTCACGCTCGGCGGCGGCGTCCATCCCGGCGGCACGGCATCGGCGTGCGGAGCGCTTCCCGGCTGCGCGGGAACCTCCGGCGACGGCGGCTGCCCAGCACTCGACGGCTGTCCGGGAACCTTCGCGACGGCGTCCGGCGGCAGCGTGACCGGCGGCCCGGAATCCCCCGTGACCCCACCGGATGACGGCTGCCCGGCATCTCCCGCCGTGTCGTCCGGCTTCGCCGGTTCCCCGGCGCCGACATCACCCGGTGGCGGGGTCTGTGCGGCCCCGGACGCCCCGGGCACCGGGATGCCCTGGCCCGGCGTCGGCGAGTCCTCGCCGGAACCGGGCGAACCGGGTGTGTCAGTCATCGAAGCCCCTCGTCTGCGCCGCCCTGCACTTGCTGCCGTCACTCTTCCAGAGGGTTCCGCACCAGGCCAGACCTGGGGTGACGTCCCGGCACCGGGGCAGAACGGGCAAAGTGCTGCGGAACCCGGGTCATCCCCCGATATGCTGAACGACGAGCCGGGGACGCCGGCCCGCGCCGAGACCCACCGGGAATGTCCTGATGACGCAACCGCCCTACGGCCCGCCGCCATCCGGACTGCCGATGGGACCGCCTCCGGGCAGCGGCCCGCTGGGACCTCCGCTCGCCCAGCCGAGGGGACCGCAGGCCACGCACGCGGGTCCGCCGCCGATGGGGCCGCCGCCTGGGTGGCCGCACCGGCCGCCGCCCCCGCCGCAGCGCAAGCCGGCCGGGCTGATCATCGGGCTCTGCCTCGGCGCGGTCGTGGTGCTGGTACTCGGGGTGGTGGCGATCGTCGCGCTGAACCGCTCCGGCGGGCAGCGCAGCAACACCGGACTTCAAAGCCCGAAGGCGCCGACCTCGGCGTACCAGCTGCCGCCGGACAACAGCCCGGTGAACAGCCCGCCCCCGGTGCGGACCAGCTCCCCGGTCCCGTCCTCCTCCTCGACCGAGTCCGGCCCGCACAAGATCCTCAAGCTGAGCGAGCACCCGATCCTGCAGGATCCGAACGCGGGGCTGAAGAACCTGTCCTGCGAGCTGCCCGCCTGGCAGAGCACGCCGGACGGCGCGGAAGCCTTCTTCACCGCGGCGAGCAAATGCCTCGACGCCGCGTGGGGGCCGTTCCTGGAGTCCTACAACCTGCCGTTCACCCCGCCCACGCTGCACTTCCCGACCGGGCCGAGCTTCGAGACCGCCTGCGGCTCCATCCAGGTCGGCATCGCGACCGCGGCCTACTACTGCGAGAACAACCTGTACGTCCCGTTCAAGGGCCTGCAAACCGACCAGTACGGCAACAACCCCGGCGTCTACCTGGCGTTGTTCGCGCACGAGTACGGCCACCACGTACAGGAGGTCGCGGGCATCATGGACGCGGTCTGGCAGAAGATCTACGCCGCGGGCCAGAACAGCGCGACCGGGCTGGAGCTGTCCCGGCGCAAGGAACTGCAGGCGCAGTGCTTTTCCGGCATGTTCCTCGGCGCGCACGTCGACGAGGGCACCGTCACCCGCGAGATGTACAACAAGGCTTGGAACGACCAGGAAACCCGTGGGGACAACACCTCGCGCAGCCACGACCACGGCACCAACGCGCATTACGCGCAGTGGTGGCGCACCGGCGCGAAGGACAACCGGATCGTCGACTGCAACACCTTCTCCGCGCCTTCGTCCGCGGTGAGCTGATCAGCTGCTCAGCAGGGCCAGCCGCCCGGGTCCGCGGATCACCAGGAACGCGTACATCCCGCCGCAGAAGCAGGCGAACACCAGCAGCGCCAGCGCGATCGGAGCGCGCGGGTCGTGCGAACCGCTGGTGGCGTCGGCGGCGGTGACCGCCACCGTGCCCTCGGCCGCCGCGTTGTCCGGCACGACCACCTGGACGTGCTCGTCCTTGCCGTGCCCGCAGCTGTCCAGGGTGCCCTCGCGGGTCTTGCCGCCGAGCTGGAACCGCACCGCCTCACCGCTGCCGCCGCCCGTGCAGTCGACCGGCTTGGTGACCTGCGCGGCGACCGGGGCGCCCGCGACCTGTGGGGCGATGCCGAACAGGCCCGGGCCGGCGAACCAGGCGAGCAGCACGATGGCCACGCCGGTGACCACCGGGATGCCCACCTGCAGCCACCGCTGGACCGGGCTCTTGCTCGCTGGGTCGGAAACCTGCACGCCGCCATGCTTCCAGATCGCCCCGGCAAAACCCAGCGGCGGCCGCGTCCGGGTGGGCCCGGCGCAGCAGCCCTAGCTGGGCTTTCCGGCGGCGAACCCGGCCGCGCGCCGGAATCCGGCGTCGGCCATGTCACACCGGTTCAGCGCTCGATCTCCTCGACCTGGGTGACCTTCTTGACGTAGACCAGCCGGTCACCCGGTTCGATCGCGTCCGACTGCGGGGCGTCCACCCGGTAGAGCACCCCGCCGCGGACCAGGCCGAGCACGATGTCGGGCAGGTGCCGCGGCGAACCGCCCTCCTCGGCCGGTTCCACCGGGCGTTCCGCGATGGCCAGCCCGGACTCCGGGGTCAGCAGGTCCTCGACCATGTCCACCACGAGTGGGCTCGACGTCGCCATGCCGAGCAGCCGGCCGGCGGTCTCGCTCGAAACCACCACCTGGTTCGCGCCCGACTGCTTGAGCAGGTGGACGTTCTCCGCCTCGCGCACGGACGCCACGATGTGCGCCTTCGGCGCCAGCTCCCGCGCGGTCAGCGTGACCAGCACCGCGGTGTCGTCCCGGTTCGGCGCGACCACGACGGCGCGCGCGTGGTGGGCACCGGCGACCCGCAGCACGTCGGCGCGGGTGGCCGAACCGTGCACGGTCACCAGGCCGAGCGCGCTCGCCGCGTCCAGCGCCTGCTGATCGGTGTCCACCACGACGATCTGGTTCGGCTGGACCTCCTCGTCGCCGAGCAGGGCGTTGATCGCCGAGCGGCCCTTGGTGCCGAATCCGACGACGACGGTGTGGTCGCGCACCTTCGTCCTCCACTTCTGGATCTTGAATGCCTGCCGGGAGCGCTCGGTGAGCACCTCCAGCGTGGTACCGACGAGGACGATCAGGAAGAGCACCCGCAGCGGGGTGATGATCACGATGTTCACCAGCCGGGCCGAATCGGTCGCCGGGGCGATGTCGCCGTAGCCGGTGGTGGACAGCGAAACGGTCGAGTAGTAGATCGCGTCCAGGAAGGACACCCCGTCGCCGTTCGCGTCGCGGTAGCCGCCGCGGTCGGCGTACACGATCAGCACCGTGGCCAGCAGGGCCAGCAGCGCACCGATGATCCGCTTGACGATCGAGCGCATCGGGCTGACGGTCAGCTCGGGCATCCTGATCACGCCGACGAGCTCGTGGTCGGGCCGGTCGTTGAGCCGGACGTTGAGCGGCAGCCGCCGCAGAGCCTTCATTTCACCGTGCCTTCGTTTTCACCGTTTGCCCTGCTCCGGCGTCACGCGGCGGTCCGTCGTCACGCACAAGCGGGAGGATATCCCACGGCCACCCGCCGCACATCCGTTGCAGTGGAGCCGGGAGCTGTGAAGGGGCCCTTCACGGACTCTGGGGCTGTGAAGGGTCCCTTCACAGCCCCCGCCCGGCGCCCGAGCGCGAATGGTGGGCCGGGTGCAGGTCATTCCTGCGGCACCTCGCGCAGCAACGCACGCAGGCCTTCGGCGTCCAGCAGGTCGGCCGGGCGCAGGGTGTGGTCGTGGCGCACGTAGTGGAAGGCGGCGCGGACCCGGTCCACCGGGACCTTCCGCAGCGCCGCCCAGGCCAGCCGGTACGCGCCGAGCTGCACGGCCAGCGCGGGCAGACGTTCGGCCGAAGGCGCCGCGCCGGTCTTCCAGTCGACCACGGTCCAGCCGCCGTCCGGGTCCGGGTACACCGCGTCCATCCGCCCGCGCACGGTGATGCCCTCCACATCGGCGGAAAACGGCACCTCCACGGCGACCGGCACCCGGTCGGCCCATTCGCTGTGTTCGAAAGCTTCTTGCAGGTCCGCGAAATCGCTGTCCGGGGCCGCGCCGTGGTCTGCGGCGCCGGGCAGATCGTCGATCTCCAGCAGGCCGTCGCCGGTGAATCGCTGTTCCAGCCAGCTGTGGAAGGCCGTACCCCGGCGAGCGAAAGTGCTGGGCGGCAACGGAAGCGGCCGACGTAGCCGCTGGGCCAGCGCGGCCGGATCGGCGGCGAGATCGACCAGCTGGCTCACGCTCAGGTGCGCGGGCAGGGCCACTCGCTCCACAGTGGACTGAGCGCGGGCACGTTCGGCGAGCAGCACGTCGGTGTCGGCCACCCAGCCGTCCGGGTCTTCGGGATCGACCGGGTCCGCATCGTCCTCTGTGTACTCGTCGTCGGGGAATTCCTCTTCCGGCTCCGGCGGCAGGGGGATCTCGTCATCGTCGGCCGCCGGAATCGGTCCGGACTCCGGTTCGGACTCCGGTTCGGACTCCGGTTCGGACTCCGGTTCGGACTCCGGTTCGGACTCCGGTTCGGGCTCGGGTTTTTCCGCCAGTGCGGTCATTTTCGCGAGCACCATGGTCACTCCGGCGCGCACGCCCGTGCGCCGTTCGCCGAGCGGGTCGACCGGCCAGGTCGCCGTGCGGGAATCGGCCACGAGCGGGTTTTCTTCGCCCTCCCCCGGTTCGTCTGCCCACGCCGCGAGCACGCCCAGCGGCGACTCGGCCGTACGCAGTACTTCGGCGATCTCGGTCAGGAAAACCGACGGCCCCTTGGCCCGAGCGCTGCTTTCGTTCCACCAGTGCCCGGAAACGAGCAGCGCACGCTCGGAACGCGTCAGCGCGACGTAGCACAGCCGTCGCTCCTCGTCGGCCTCTTTCGCAACGAAGCCCTCCTCGTGCAGTTCGAGCGCTTCCTGTACTTCCTTGCGGTCAAACCCTTCGGACACTTGCAATTTCGGCAGATCCGCGAAGTCACCGCGCAGATGCGCGGGCAACGCGGTAGCGGTGCGCAACCAGGACGACGACCGTCGCTTGCTCGGAAACACCTCGGCGACCAGATGCGGCACAGCGACCACTTCCCACTCCAGCCCCTTCGCGGAGTGCACGGTCAGCACCTGCACTCGGTCGGGCACGACTTGCACTTCACCCGGAGTGAGGCCATCTTCCGCGTGCACCGCCGTGGTCAAGTAGTCCACAAAGGACAGGAGCGTCGCGGTGGGCGCGGTCTCCGCGTAGTCGGTGACCACCTCGGCGAACGCGTCCAGGTGCGCTCGCCCGGCCGAACCGGGACGCGCGAGCGATTCGACGTCGAGCAGCATGGTGCGTTCGACGTCGGCGACGAGTTCCGGCAGCGACTGGTCCAGCCGGCGACGCAGTGCGGTCAGCTCCGCGCCCACCCGCCGGATCCGCCGGTAGCCGTCCGCGGAATAACGTTCCGGCGCACCGGGTTCGTCCACGGCGTCGATCAGCCCGGCCTGCTCGGCGCGCTCGGCCACCAGCACCGGCTCATCCCCGCCCTCGGTGCGCGGCGCCGGTGAGGAGAGTTCGTTGGCCCGCCGCCACAACGCGGCCACGTCGGCGGCCGCGATCCGCCAGCGCGAGCCGGTGAGCAACCGCGCGGCCGCACTGCCGGCCAACGGGTCGGCCAGCACCCGCAGGGTGGCGACCAGATCGGCGACTTCCGGTTCGTCGAGCAGCCCGCCCAGCCCGACGACTTCCACCGGCAGGCCGCGCATCCGCAGTTCGGCGGCGATCGGGGCCATGTCGGCACGGCGGCGCACCAGCACTGCGGCGGACGGCGGTTTGCCGGTCTCCTCACGCTCCGCGTGCCAGCGCCGGGCCAGCGCGCCGGCCACCCATTCCCGTTCCGCCCGGACGTCGGACAGCAGCGCCACCTCGATGTCCGCCGGTCCCGCGCCCTCGCGGGACCGCAGCCGTGCCACGCCGAGCCCCCGCTGCCGCAGTGGCTCGGAGATCGCGTTGGCCAGGGCAAGCACTTCCGGCGGATTGCGGAAGCTGGTGAGCAGGCCGAATTCGTGCGCCGGAACGAGTTTTTGCCCGCTCTGGCGCGGAAAGTCGGTGGTGAACCGCGGCAGGTTGGCCGCACTCGCCCCACGCCAGCCGTAGATCGCCTGCGCCGGATCGCCCACCGCGGTCACCGGCATCGCCGGATGCCCGTCACCGCCGAACAACGACCGCAGCAACACACGTTGCGCGTGCCCGGTGTCCTGGTATTCGTCGAGCAGCACCGCGCCGTACCGCTCGCGTTCCCCGGTCACCACGGCCGGATAGCCCGCGGCCAGGTGCGCCGCCAGCGACATCTGGTCGGCGAAGTCCAGCGCTCCCTCGGCTCGTTTACGCCGGTGGTAGTCCTCGACCAACGGCAGCAGGGCGAGCCGGAACCGTTGCGCGGAAAGCACTTCCTGCAGTTTGACCGGTAACGCCGCCCGCTGTCCCTTGGCACGCGGGGCGTTCTCAATCACTTCGCACAACCAGGCGGTGTACTGCGCGAGTTTGTCCGTGTCCACCAGGTGCTCGCCCAGCTCTCCGGCCAGCGCGAGCAGCTGCGCGGTCACGGTCGGGGGCACCCGGTCGGTGTCCAGGTCATTGTCCCAAGTGGACACCACCCGGTGCGCGAGCTGCCACGACGAGGTCTCGGACAGCAGCCGGACCCCGGGTTGCACCGGCAGCCGCAACCCGTGCTCGGACAGCAGCCGCCCGGCGTACGCGTGATAAGTCAGCACGGTCGGCTCGCCCGCCACCACGGTCGCGCGGAGCCCGCCACTCGGGTCGATGCGGTCGAGCAAGCCGGAACCGGCCAGCCGCCGCAGCCGGGCACGCACGCGTTCGCCGAGCTGACGGGCGGCCTTGCGGGTGAAGGTGAGGCCGAGCACGCGTTCCGGGCTCACCACGCCGTTCGCGACCAGCCAGACCACCCGGGCGGCCATGGTCTCGGTCTTTCCCGCACCGGCACCGGCGACCACCAGCGAGGGTTCCACCGGGGACGCGATCACCGTCGCCTGTTCCGGGGTCGGCCGGTGCAGGCCGAGCGCGTCGGCGATCTCCGCGGGTGCAACCGGGTTCGCCGCAGGCAATCCGCTCACGGCCCGGTCACCTGCCTGCCTTCCGGGCGCAGCGGGCAGCAGCCGCGGGCCGGGCACCGGTCGCAGTCGGCGTTCTCGTGCGCCTGGTAGTCCGGACCGGCCGCGGCGCCCGCGGCCGCGCGCACCAGGTCCAGCCACTCCCGTCCGGCCTCCTCGTCGAGCGGCGGCTGATCCCGTTGGGTGGCACCGGTTTTGTTGCTCTGCTTCGCGACGTACACCAGCCGCGCACCACCCGGCGCCTGCTTGCCCTCGATCGCCCCGAGCAGCACCGCGAGCTGATAGGCCGCCAGCTGCGGGTGCTTTTCCGCGTCTGCAGCGGAAACCGGCACCTTGCCGGTCTTGATGTCCACGATCACGGGGCGGCCGTTCTTGTCCAGCTCGACCCGGTCGACCCGGCCGCGCAGCAGCACACGCACCTCGCCGTCACCCATCGGCAGCTCGACCTCGATGTCCTGTTCGACCCCGGCCTCGATCAGCTCGCGCCGGGAAACCTCCAGCCAGGTCACGAAGTTCCGCAGCATCTGCTCGACCCGGGACCGCTCGCGCCGGGAGAACCACGGGGCACCGGCGTCCACCCGCGCCCAGGCCTCGTCGAGCGCGGCCTGGATCTGTTCCTCGGTACTGCCCCCGGCCACCGCTTGCGCCAGCCCATGCACGAGTGTGCCGGTGACCGCGGCCAGCTGTGCCGGGTCGCTGCCGCCGTGCCGTTCGATCAGCCAGCGCAGCGGGCATTTGACCAGTATTTCCACAGTGGACGGAGAGATCCGCATCAGGTCGCCGGGTCCGTGCACCGGGTCCGCTGTGGACGGTCCGAGCAGGCCGTACCAGGTGTCCGGATGCGCCCCCGGCACCCCGGCCGCGGCGAGGCGGGCGAGCTGCGTGGCGGCGCGCTCCCGGCGCTGTGGCTCGGTCTTCTCGTCGCACACCACTTCGCGCAGCTCGCCGACCAGCTCGGCCAGTACCAGCGAGCGCCCCGGCGGTTTCATCCGAGAGTCGAGCGCACCGTCGTCGGCGCCGTTCTCCTCCAGCTCGTCCAGAAACCGGGACGGCTGTTCATCCTCCCCGGCCACCGCGGTGACCAGCAGCGTCCGGCGCGCCCGGCTCGCGGCGAGGTAGAACAGCCGCCGTTCCTCGGCGAGGATCGGCGCGATGGCGGACACCCGGTCGTGTTCGTCCACTCCGGACAGCAGATCGACCAGCCGCTCGACACCCAGCAACGAGCCGCGCAGCCGCAAATCCGGCCACGCTCCCTCTTGGACACCCGCTACGGCCACCACTGTCCATTCACGACCGGCAGCGGCATGTGCGGTGAGCAGTGAGACTCCTTCACCCGGAATCGCCGCAGGCGCGAGCGTGTCCCCTGCGATGTTCTGCGAGGACAGGTAATCGGCAAATGCCGCGACACTCGCCTTGGGCAGCCGATCCGCGTAGCGGCCTGCGGCGTCGAACAAGGCCACCACGGCGTCCAGGTCCCGATCCGCCTGTGCACCAAGCGAACCACCACGCTCGACCAACCGCAGCATCCGGTCCTGCAGCCCGCTGGCCTGCCACAGCTTCCACAGCACCTGCTCGACGCCGTCTTCGCGGCGCACAGCCTGGTGCGTGACGCTCAGCAGCGTCGCCACCCGGCGAACCGGCGTGGCCTCCACGTCCGCGAGGCCGGCCAGGATGTCCCCGCCGCGCAAGGCTTCGACCAGCAGTTCGTCGCTGGCGCGCTGTCCGCCGCCGGCCAGCTCCAGCCGGCGCAGGCCACGACGCAACCGGCGCAGCGCGAGCGGATCGGCCCCGCCGAGCGTCGAGGAGAGCAGCATTTCCGCGAGATCGACGTCCAGCAGGTCCGGCTCCGCGGCCACCCGCAGCACCGCCAGCAACGGCCGCACCGCGGAATGCCTGGCCAGCGGCAGCTCCTCGGTCGCCGAGCCGATCGGCACCCCCGCCGCCCGCAAAGCACGCTGCAGCACCAGGAAAGTGCGCGCCGGGGACCGGACCAGCACCGCCATGTCCGCCCACGCCACCCCGTCCACCAGGTGCGCGCGCCGCAGCTGGTCGGCGATCCAGCTCGCCTCCGCGGCCGGGGTCGGCATCAGCCGGACCCGGACCCGGCCGCCTCGTTTCCCTTGTGGACTAAGGAGTTTGCGGTGCGCCGAAGCACCTGGCAGGGTGGCGCCGAGCTTCGTCACCGCGGCGCGGACGGTCGGCGCGAGACGGTGCGAGACGGTCAGTACCACGGTGCGGTCGCCGTCGGTGTCAGCGTCCGCGAAAAGCCGCGGATCCGCCCCGCGGAAGGAGAACACCGACTGGTCCGGGTCGCCCGCCACGACGAACTCGGCCGCAGTGTGCCCGATCGTACGGATCAGCTGGATCTGCAACGGATCGAGGTGGTGCGCGTCGTCCACGAACAGGTGGCGTACCCGGGTGCGCTCGCGGTCCCGCAGCTCCTCGTCGTCCTCCAGGGCGAGCAGCGCCGAGGTGACCAGCTCGGCCGCGTCGAGCGCGGGTGCGCCCCGCTGCCCCAGTGCGGCCCCCTGCAGCTGGGTGACCTCCTCGTACTGCGCCCAGAACCGCCCGGCCGCGATCCATTCCTCGCGGTCCTGGCGCCGCCCCAGCTCGGCCAGATCCTCCGGCCCGAGCCCGCGTTCGGCGGCCCGCATCAGCAGGTCGCGCAGCTCCTCGGCGAAGCCGGGCACGGTGAGCGCGGGACGCAGCTGCTCCGGCCAGTCGAGCGCGCCGCGGTCCAGGTCGCCTTCGAGCAGCTCCCGCACGACCACGTCCTGTTCGGCGCCGGCGAGCAACCGCGGCGGGGGCAGCTCCTCGGCCCGAGCTTCGAGACGCAGCAACGAAAAGGCGTATGAATGCACGGTGCGGACCAACGGTTCGCTCACGGTGCGCGGCAACGCGGATGGTGAATCGGGGTCCGAGGTCAGCCGTCGCGTGATGTCGGCGCGGAGCGCGTCGGCCGCCTTACGCGAAGTGGTGAGGACGAGCACGGATTCCGGGTCCGCGCCTTCGGCGATCCGGCGCGCCGCGGCGGTGGCGAGCAACGCCGTCTTGCCGGTGCCCGGGCCGCCGAGGACCCGGCTGAACCCGGCCGCGCCCGCCAGCACCCGGCGCGCGCCGTCGTCCCAGGTGAACGTGGGTGTGGCGGGGACCGGCGGGCGCACCAGGCGCGCCTGTCCGGTCCCTGTTCTCCGCACGTGCACATCAGCGATGGAACCATGTCGACTCACTCGGGTGATGCACCGGCACACCGCTCGGCCGGAGTATCGCTCCTCGTAGTCTGCCGGGTCGTAGTCTGACGGGTCGTAGTCTGCCGGGTCATGGACGACGAACTGCACGAGCGGATACGCGCGGTCATCACCGGCGTACCCGCGGGGACCGTCGCGACGTACGGCGACATCGCGGCGCTCAGCGGTGCACCGTCCCCGCGCCTGGTCGGACGCGTCCTCGCGGAGGACGGTCACGACTTGCCCTGGCACCGGATCCTGCGCGCGGACGGAACCCCCGCGCCGCACCTCGCGCACGAGCAGCTGGAGCGGCTGCGGGCGGAAGGGGTGCTCGCCGACGGTCCGCGGGTGAACCTGCGGAAGTACCGCCGACAGGTGGAACCGGACTCGGCGGATGGCCCCGGCACCCTGTTTTAATCGGCCGATTTTTAGGTTAGCCTGACCTAATGGGCACCTTGAACTATCACCACGGCCGGGTCACCGCGGTGCGCCGGGTCACACCGAACATGGCTCGCATCACGTTCGACTGCCCGAGCCTCGCCTCCGCGGGGCCAGCCGCTCCGGACGCGTACATGAAGATCTTCTTCCCGCTCGCCGGTCAGCAGCGCCCTGAGCTACCGCCGCCGGCGACCGGTGGCGAGGTGCTGTCGTGGTACCGCACGTACCTGGCGATGCCGGACGAAGTACGGCCGCACATGCGTACGTACACCGTCCGCGCCGCGCGACCGGAAAGCAGCGAGGTCGACGTGGACTTCGTGCTGCACGCGGAAAGCGGCGGCCCAGCGTCGACGTGGGCCGAGCAGGCGGAAGTGGGCTCGCAGGTCGCCTTCGTCGGCCCGCACGGCCTGTACGAGGTCCCAGACGGCACCGGCTGGCAGCTGTTGGTGGGCGACGAGACGGCACTGCCCGCGATCGGCGCGATCCTTGAAGCGTTGCCCAGCTCGGCGCGCGCGACCGTGTACGTGGAAATCCCGGACAGCGCCGAGCGTCAGACCTTCACGACCGACGCCACGGTAGAGCTGCACTGGGTGGTCCGCGGCGCTCGCCCACACGGCGAATCGCTGCTGGACGCCGTACGCGCGGCAGATCTGCCCGGCGGCGCCCCGTACGCGTGGGTGTCCGGCGAAGCAAGCGTGGTCAAGCTGGTCCGCCGCCACCTAGTCCGCGAGCGGGGCTTCGACAAGACCTCGATCTGCTTCACCGGCTACTGGCGCCAGGGCATGAGCGAGGACGCCGTCGGCCGCGAACGCGCCACCGCCTAACCCCAAAGCCGTGAAGGGGCCCTTCACAGACTCAGCGTCCGTGAAGGGCCCCTTCACAGACCTCCGAAACGGCGGACCAGCAGCTTCACCAAAGCGCCTAGCCGCTGCCGTTCGGGTTGCAGCGTACGGATGCCAGCGGCTTCCAGCGGCGCAGCAGTGACCGGTCCGACGCACGCGCAAACGGTCGTGCCACGGCGCAGCACAGCGCGTAGCTCGTCGCCACGGCCGAGTTGGTCGGCGAGGGTGAGGAAGTTGGTCGCTGCGGGAGCGCTCGTGAACACCAGCGCTTCGAGTTCGCCCGACAGCACTTCGTGGATCAAGGAGAACACCGGCGCGGTGTTCGGCGGCGAATGCCAACGGTAAGGCTGTACGGCGACCACAGCGGCCCCTGCCGCAGCAAGCGGGTCGAGAAACTCGGGCAGCGTCGTACCGTGTAGCTGCACAGCGACGCGTACGCCCGCGACGCCCGCAGTGGTGAGCGCGCCGAAGAGTCCCTCGTTGCTTTCGTCGGGCGCTGAGTACTCCTCGCGCAACCCCGCACCGCGTAACGCACCCACAGCCTTCGGGCCACGCGCGAAGATGCGCGAAACAGACAGGGCGTGCAACAGCTCGTCCTTGCGCCCCCAGCCGTCCGCAGCGTCCAGCCAGCCGCGGAACCCTGCGCCTGTGGTGATCGCGGTGAAGCCGACCGGCGCGGTCAGCACGTCTTCCGTGTCACTGCGTAGCTGAGGATCGTCGTCAAGGGGCACGATCGTGATGGTCGGCGCGTGCCGGACCTCCGCGCCGTATCGGGCCAGGGCGCCGATCAGGTCGTCCGCGCGGCGTTCGGCGGTGACACCGATCCGTACGCCGTCCAGTTCAGCCATGAATCCTGCCCATCTCCTCGATCGCCGCGGCCACCTCTGCCCGCAGGTCCGCGGGTTCGAGCACCTCCAGGTGCGGGCCGAAGCGCAACAGCTCACCGATCGCCGGCTCCCCCGGCTCGACCGGCAGCCGGATGGTGAGCCAGCCCTCGCCGTCGGGTTCCGCCCCGCCGTCGAGCGCCGCTTGCAAGGCCCGGGCACCCACACTGCCCGCGTAGAACGGTACGAGAGCCTGCGCGCGCGGAGACAGCCGCACCGTCGCGGGGCGCGAATACATCCGCCGTTCGAACTGCGCGGACCACTCCTGCCAGTAACCGGCGAGGTCGAATTCCGCCGGTCGCTCGAACTGCTCGCCGAGATCGGTCAGCTCGCGGATACGCGAGACCCGGTAGGTGCGCTCGGCCCCGGCGCTGCGGGCCACCACGTACCAGTTGCCCGCCTTGAGGACCAGGCCGAGCGGCTCCAGTGTGCGTTCGACCTCGCGCGGTCCCCACCTTTCGTAACGCACCCGGATCCGGCGCGCAGACCACACCGCGTCGGCGACGGCGGACAGCACCGGCAGGCTTTCGATCCCCCGGTGCCAGCCCGGCACGTCGAGGTGGAACCGTTCGGCGATCCGCCCGGCCCGGCCACGCAGCTCCGGCGGCAAGGCCGCGGACAGCTTCAGCTGGGCCGCCGCGAGCACCGTGCCCAGCCCCAGTTCCGCCGCCGCAGACGGCAGCCCGGCCAACGAAAGCGATTGCGCCTCCTCCTCGGTGAGCCCGGTCAGCCGGGTCCGGTACCCCGCGACGAGCTGATAGCCGCCGTTGCGCCCGCGGTCGGCATACACCGGCACGCCCGAAGCGGACAGCGCCTCGATGTCCCGGTACACCGTGCGCACCGAGACCTCCAGCTCCGCGGCCAGCTCCTCGGCGGTCATCCGGCCGCGGTTCTGCAGCAGCAGAAGAGCGGTGAGCAGACGGCCGGCACGCATGGTGGCAAGTATGGCCGAAATACCTGACAGAAGATGACAGGAATGGCTGGTGCACTACCCCCATGAACACTTTCACCATGACGAAATGGGAAGAGCACCTGGTCAGCGGCACCGAAGGCGGCCCACGGGTGGCCGCGGTGCACGCCGCGATGACCTACACCGGCGAGTTCGAGGGCGAAACGACCAGTGACTACCTGCTGTACTACCCCGGCGAGGGCTACGACGGCGGCGACACGACGTCACCCGGGTTCGAACGGTTCGACGGCACCCTCGCCGGCCGCCGCGGCACCTTCCTGGTCCGGCACGAATGGAGCTTCGACCTGAAGACGGTGCGGTCCACGTTCGAGGTCGTGCCCGGCTCCGGCACCGGCGAACTGACCGGCCTCTCCGGCAGCGGAACCGCGCACGGGGTACACGGTGAGGACGCCGTCTCCTACACCTTCGACCACCGGATCAGCTGAACGGCGGCCGGTGGCGCCCGGAAAAGCAGGTGAGCGACGGCCGGTGGCTCTGTCACGATGCGGGCATGCGCACGTACTCGAAGCCGATGGCGAACCCCGTCCCGGGGTCCGTCGGCGTGCGCTGACACCAGATCGAGCCCCGGCCTGCGCCGGGGTTTCCCTCTCCGCCGAAGGCCGGGCGGAGAGGAACACGATGACCTGCTGCATCACCACCGCCATCCCGTACGTCAACGCCGAACCGCACCTCGGGCACGCGCTCGAACTGGTCCAGGCCGACGTGCTCGCCCGGCATCGGCGGCTCCGCGGGCACTCCGTCCACCTCCAGACCGGCACGGACGACAACGCGCTCAAGAACGTCACCGCGGCCAAGGCGGCCGGCTTGCCGGTGCGGGAGTTCGTGGACCGCGGCGCCGCCCGGTTCGCCGCCCTGGGAGAACCGCTCGGCCTCGCCGTCGACGACTTCATCCGCACCAGCACAGATCAGCGGCACCGCGATGGAGTCCGCCGGTTGTGGCAAGCCGGCGCCGTGCGAGGCGACTTCTACCTGCGTGATTACCAAGGCCGGTACTGCGCGGGCTGCGAACAGTTCTACGCCGACGACGAGCTGGTCGACGGAGGGTGTCCCGAACACCGCGTCCCGCCCGAGCCGGTGACCGAGCGGAACTGGTTCTTCCGCCTCTCCCGCTACCGAGACCGGATTCTGGACCTGCTGGAATCCGGCCGGATCCGGATCGAACCGGCTGCGCGGCGCCGGGAGGCGGTGGCCTTCGTGCGTGCCGGCCAGGCCGACCTCAGCGTGTCCCGCCCCGCCGCGCGCTCGGACGGCTGGGGCATCCCGGTCCCCGGCGATCCGAGCCAGGTGATCTACGTCTGGTGGGATGCGCTGGCCGGCTACCTCACCGCGAACCCCGCGCGCTGGACCGGCGCTGCCGAACGCATACACGTGATCGGCAAAGGGATCCTGCGGTTCCACGCGGTGTACTGGCCCGCGTTGCTACTGTCCGCGGGGGAACCATTGCCGGACACCATCTTCGTGCACGACTACCTCACTCTGAACGGGGCGAAGATCGCCAAGAGCGCCGGCAACGCGATCCGGCCCGTCGAGCTGATCGACCGTTACGGCGTGGACGCAGTGCGCTGGTGGCTGCTGCGCGAGGTGCCCGCGCTCGGTGAAACCGATTTCACCGAGACGCGGCTGATCACCAGGGCCGATCAGGAGTTGGCCAACGGCCTGGGCAATCTGACCCACCGCGTGCTGGCCCTCACTCACCGGCGTCACGGAGGCCGCGTCGCCGACGCGCCACCGCTCGACAGCGCGGTGACGCTGGCCGCTCGAATCGATTCCGCGTTGGCCCGCTTCGACTTCCGAGCGGCGACCACCACTCTGGTCGACGTGATCGCCGACGCGAACCGGTTCGTCGAGCACACCAAGCCGTGGACGCTCGACGGCGAGGAACTGGGCCGGGCGCTCGGCACCGCGATCCGGACCTGCCGGGTCCTGGCGACCGAACTCACCCCCTTCCTCCCGGACGGTTCCGCCCGGCTGCGCGAGCAGCTCGGCACCGGGCCGGCCGCGCCCGTTCCGGTGCGCGTATTCCCGCGGCTGGCTTAGACTTCTCGTACCGAAGGAGACACGCCATGCCGGACATACCACGCGAACAGGCCTTGGCCTACCGGATCGCCGAACACGGGCTGCACCGGCCCACCGGCGAGGTGACCGATCTGCCGTTGCTCGATCTCGGCCTGCAGGACAGCATGCGCGACACCGCCCTGCTCTCCCTCGCCGCCCGGCTGTCCACTCCGGTCACTCCGGAGTCGCTTGTGGACGATGACCGGCTCACACTGGTGTGGTCGCACCGCGGTGCACCGCATTTCCACCGGCGGACCGAGCTTCCGGAGCTCGTTTCCGCATTGGTCCCGCTCAACGATCAGGACGCCCTGTCCCGGATGATGTGGCAGAAGAAGGAGCTGAGCGAGACCGGAGTGTCCGCTGTGGACGTTCTCTTCGAAACCGCACGGGCCATTCGCAAGGTCGTGACCCGCCCGATGACCAAAGGCGCCGTGAGCACCGCGATCACGAAGCTGATACCGCCGTCGTTCTCCCGCTGGTGCCGCGGCTGCGGAGCCACCCACGTGCACGAGCAGCTGATGCGGCTGGCGACTGTCCACGGTGGAGTCCGGCTGGAAGCGGGTCAAACCCCCGCAACCCTTGCGCCACTCGAAGGCCGTGGGCGCATGTCCACCAGTCCGGCACCGGAGGCCGCGGCCCGGGTACTGGAGCGCTACCTCCGGTTCAACGGCCCGGCGACGCCCGGGGACGCCGCCGGGTTCGCCGGTTCCGCGCGTTCGTGCGTCACCGAGATCTGGCCTGCGGACCGGCTCACCGAGGTTCGCGTGGCCGGGCGGCGTACTTTCGTACCCACGGATCGGCTGGCAGCGCTGGAAAATCCGCCCACTCCACGCGGTGTCCGGCTGCTGCCGCCGCTCGACCCGTTCACCCAGGGCCGCGACAAGGCGGTACTCGTTCCGGACAAGGCGCGCGCCAAGGAGGTCTGGAAGATCATCGGCAGCCCCGGCGCGTTGCTGGTGGACGGCGAAATCCTCGGCGTCTGGCGCACGAAGGCCGGCGGCAAACGGCTGCGGTTCACCGTCACCGCCTTCGACCCGTTGCGGGGCAAAGACCGCGCTGACCTCGAAGCAGAAGCCGAACGGGCCGCGGTCGCCCGCGGATTCCGGGACTTCGCCCTCGACTGGGCTTAGCGTCGGCGTATGACGGTACTCGACTGGCTACTCGACTCCGATCCGGCGTTGCGCTGGCAGGTCGAACGGGACCTGGCCGGCGCCCCGCCGGAGGTCTGGCAGGCCACCCGGGCGCGGGTGGCGGCCGAAGGGTTCGGTGCGCGGCTGCTGTCGCTTCAGGACCCCGACGGCCAATGGGCGGGCGGCGCGTTCTTCCCGGCCGATTTCGCTTCCCGGGAAGAGAAAACCGGCCAGCCCTGGACCGCGACCACCTGGTCACTGTATTCCCTGCGCGAATGGGGCGTGGACGCGTCGGTGCTGCGCGGAACGGCCGAGTTGCTCGCCGAGAATTGCCGCTGGGAGTACCACGATCTGCCGTACTGGGGCGGCGAAGTCGACTGCTGTATCAACGCCTGGACGCTGGCGAACGGGCTCTGGCTCGGCGCGGACGTGCGCGGGATCGCCGACTGGTTCGTCGAGCACGCCCTGCCCGACGGCGGCTGGAACTGTGAATGGGTCGAAGGCTCGACCCGATCGTCGTTCCATTCCACGATCAATTCGCTCAAAGGCCTGCTCGCCTATCACCAGGCGACCGGAGGTACCGAGGCAACCCGCGCCGCCCAGCGGACCGGCGAGGAGTACCTGCTCGAACGCAATCTCCTGCGTCGACTGTCCACTGGGGAGCGCGTCGGCGAGTGGGTCAACCATTTCGGCTACCCGTTCCGCTGGCTGTACAGCGCGCTCAACGCAGTCTCGTACTTCCGCGAGGCGTCGCTGCTGGACGGCACCGCACCGGATCCGCGGATGGCGGAGGCAATCGAGCTGATCCGCGCCGCCCGGCGGCCGGACGGCCGTTGGCTGCAGGAAGGACCGTTGCGCGGCGAGGTGTGGTTCGAGATCGACGCGCCCGTGGGCGAACCGTCGAAATGGCTCACCCTGCACGCGGCGCGGGTCCTCGACTGGTGGGAATCCTGACCTCGGGGCCGACCGGCTCAGTGCACCGCGCCGCTACCCCGGATGCCCGCCACGAGCCAGCCGGAACCCCACGTCGTCCACCCGGTAGTCCGGATGGCTGCGACGTCGGACCGACACCCGGCAGCTCCAGTGCTCGTCCGCCCAGCCGCCGCCCTTCAGCACGCGGTACTCGCCATACACCGCCGGGTCGTAGCGATCCCAGCACCAGTCCCAGGTGTTGCCGAGCAGGTCGTGCAGGCCCCACGCATTCGCGAGTTTCCCGGCCACCGGGTGCGGCCGGTCCCCGGAATTGCCGCGGTACCAAGCGATCTCGGGCAGGTTGCCGTATCGCGGGCCGGTGGTGCCCGCCCGGCAGGCGTGTTCCCATTCCGCCTCGGTGGGCAGCCGGTAGCCGGGAGCGGACCGGTCCCAGTGCACGGTCTCTCCCTTGATCCGGTACGCGGGAGCCAGTCCGTCGCGTTCGGACTGTGCATTGCAGAATCGCACGGCGTCCCACCAGGACACCTCCACCGCAGGCAATCGACCCTCCACACCGGACACTCCGGCGTACTGCGCACGAGTGACCGGTATCGGCGCCAGCTCGAACGCCGCCACCTCCACAGTCCACTTGCGTTGCGTCCGCCGGTCGGACAACGTCACCGTGCCGGGCGGAATGGCAGCCATCTGCACACCTTACCGGATGTCAGAGGTCCGGCACCGCCAGCCGGTACCCCCGTTTCACCACGGTCTGCACCACCCCCGCGCCACCCAGCGACGTCCGCAGGCGGCCGATCGCGGTTTCCACCGCATGGGCCTCGCCACCCGACGGCAGTGCTGCGGAAAGCTCCCCCCGGGACATCACCTGCCCGGGATTGCGCGCCAGCGCACGCAGCAACGCCATCGGCGCGGGAGCGATCTCCCGCCACTCGCCGTCCATCAACGCCCCGTTTCCGCGCAGTTCGAGAACGTGCTCTGCCGCATACAGCCGGGGCGATCCGTTCGCCAGTGTTTCCGCGACGGTCCTGGCCAGGGCGCCGATCCGCGACCGCTGCGGCTGCACGGTCGGCACGCCGAGCGCGGCCAGCGGCCCGGCGGTGATCGGGCCGACGCAGGCGACGACCACCCGCGTCCTCAGCGCATCGACGAGCGCCGGGAACCGTCCGGTGCGACGCGCCATCGCCAACGTCGAGGCCACTGCCGGAGCGCTCGTGAACGGCAACGCGTCCACTCCGCCTTCGAGCACCGCATCCAGCAGCCGGTCCAATGGCGCAGGATCCGCCGGGCCGACCCAGCGATAGACCGGAATCTCGATCACCTCCGCACCGGCGGAACGCAGTGCATCCACAAAGTACGGAAGCGGCTCGCCGTGCAGCTGCACCGCGACGCGACATCCCTCCACACCGGACTCAAGAAGGTGCGCCAGCAATTCGACGTTGCTTTCCGACGCCGGGGAATAGACTTCCGCGAGCCCGGCGGCGCGTAGGGCCCCGGTCGCTTTCGGACCGCGAGCCAGCAGCGCAGCGGCCGACAGCCGGCGCAGCAGGGCGTCCCCGAGTCCCCATCCCTCGGCCGCTTCCACCCATCCTCGGAAACCGATCCCGGTCGTGGCCACCACAACGTCCACAGGGGAGTCGAGCAAACGTGCGGTGGCCGCGCGCAGTTCGGTGTCGTCGGCCAGTGGGACGATGCGGATCGCCGGGCCGTAGCGCACTTCCGCCCCCCTCCGCACCAAAAGCGCGCCCAGCTCGTCGGCCCGGCGCGCTGCGGTGATCCCGGCGACGAAACCGGCCAGCGGAAGAACCTCCGTCACGGAGAGCCCACCTCGACCATCCCCGACCGCAGGCGCACCGGGTACACCGGAACCGATTGCCGGTCCGCGTCCAGGCACCGTCCGGTACGGAGGGAGAACCGGTCCTTGTAGACCGGTGACGCCACCACGGGCTCTCCCCCGGCGTCCCCGACAATGCCGCGGGACAGCACCGCCGCGCCACTGCACGGATCCCAATTGGACACTGCGTACCACTGGTCGCCGGGCAGATGGAACACCGCGATCTGCGCCCCGCCCACCAGTGCGGCCACACCGGCGAACTCCGCTACCCGCGTGACGGGGCAAACCACCGTCCACGTCCGCTCCAGGGAAACCGTCATCGCTTCACCTCCGGGACTCCCAGCAGCACCGGAACCTTCTGGTCCCGCTCCGCACGGAACGAGATCGACGGGTCCGGCGTGCCCGGCGCATTGACGAACGAACTGAACCGCGCCAGCTTTTCCGGATCCTCCAGCACTCCTCGCCATTCGTCGGCGTAGTTCTCGACGTGTTTGGCCATCGCCGCGTCCAGGTCCTCGCAGATACCGAGGCTGTCGTCCACGATGACCGCACGCAGGTGGCCGAGCCCGCCGTCCAGCTCTTCGATCCACGGCGCGGTGCGTTGGAGCCGGTCGGCGGTGCGTACGTAGAACATGAGAAACCTGTCGATGGTCCGCACCAGGGTCTTGGTGTCCACATCGGACAGGAGGAGCTCCGCGTGCCGGGGGTTGGCACCGCCGTTTCCGCCCACGTAGAGATTCCAGCCGTGCTCGGTGGCGATCACACCGAAGTCCTTACCGCGCGCCTCGGCGCATTCCCTCGCACACCCGGAGACTCCGGCTTTGATCTTGTGCGGTGACCGTAACCCGCGATAGCGCAGCTCCAGTTCGATCGCGAGCGTGACACTGTCCTGCACGCCATAGCGGCACCACGTGGAGCCGACGCAGGATTTGACCGTGCGCAGAGACTTCCCGTAGGCATGACCGGACTCGAACCCGGCGTCGACCAGCCTGCGCCAGATCTCCGGCAGCTGGTCCACAGTGGCCCCGAGCAGATCGATCCGCTGGCCGCCGGTGATCTTCGTGTACAGACCGAATTCCTGCGCGACCTCGGCGATCACCATCAGTTTCTCCGGGGTGATCTCCCCACCGGGAATCCGCGGCACCACCGAGTAACTGCCGTTGCGCTGGAGGTTGGCGAGGAAACGGTCGTTGGTGTCCTGCAGCGTGGCCTGCTCACCGGCGAGGATGTGCCCGTTGCCCAGCGTCGCCAGGATGGACGCGACTGCCGGTTTGCACACTGCGCAACCGGTTCCGGTGCCGTACCGGCTGATCACCTCGCTGAACGTGGTCATCCGGGTGGCCCGCACGATCTCGAACAGCTCGGCCCGGGACTGTCCGAAGTGCTCACACACCGCCTTGGACTGTTCGACCCCGCAGGCATTGAGCAGCTTGGTCAGCGTCGGCACGCAGGAGCCACACGAGGTACCAGCACGCGTGCACGCTTTGAGCTTGCCGACCGAATCGCAACCGTTTTCGGTGATGGCGTGCGTCAGCGCGCCCTTGGACACCCCGTTGCAGGAACAGATCTGCGCCTCGGCGGGCAGCGCGTCGACCCCGACAGCCGCGCCGCCACCGGCCGGGGCGAGCAACGCGCCCGGGTCGGCAGGCAGTGTGCGGCCGACCATGGCACGCAGCGTGTTGTACTCCGCCGCGTCGCCGACGAGAACTCCGCCGAGCAGGGTCTTCCCGTCGTCAGTGACCACAAGCTTCTTGTAGGTTCCGGCCACGGCGTCGTTCACCGCGACCTCCAGCGCACCCTCGGTGGCCGCGTGCGCGTCACCGAAGCTGGCGACGTCGACCCCCATCAACTTGAGCTTCGTCGCGGTGTCCGGTTCGGGGAAGGTCGCCGCGCCACCGGTCAGCTGCGCCGCGACCACTTCGGCCATCGCGTAACCCGGTGCCACGATCCCGTAGACCCGGCCTTCGACAGCGGCACACTCGCCGATCGCATACACCGACGGATCGCTCGTCCGACAGGTCGCGTCGACCAGCACCCCGCCTCGTTCGCCGAGTTCCAGCCCGGACGAACGTGCCAGCTCGTCGCGCGGACGGACACCCGCGGAGAAGACCACCAGGTCCACATCCAGCTCGGTACCGTTGCCGAGCCGAGCCAGCAACCGGTCCCCGTCCGGCACGATCGCCTCGGTGGCTGTTCCAGTGTGGACAGTCACGTCGAGACTCGTGATGAGCCGCCGCAGCAGCCCGCCGCCGCCCTCGTCGACCTGCAACGGCATCAGGCGCGGCGCCATCTCCACGACGTGTGGCGAAAGTCCCATATCCCGTAACGCTTTCGCAGCCTCCAGGCCGAGGAGACCACCGCCGACCACCAACGCCGCCCGACGCCCCCGCCCCGGCCGGTGAGCGGCGGCACGGATCGCGTCGAGGTCTTCGATCGTCCGGTACACGAACACGTCCGCCAGATCGTGCCCGGGTACCGGGGGTACAAACGGACGCGACCCGGTAGCAAGCACGAGCGTGTCATACGGCTGGACGTGCCCAGAGCCGGTCGTGACGGTCTTCGCTTCCCGGTCCACCGACACCACCGCGTCGCCGAACCGCAGCTCCACTGCGTCGTCATCGGGATAGTCCGAGCCGGACAGCGCGAGCGCAGCCGGGTCCCAGCTGTCCACATAGGAGGTCAGCGCCACCCGGTCGTATGCCGGGCGGGATTCCTCGGCCAGCACCACGATCCGCCAGGCACCGGCCGGATCCGCCGCGCGGACTGATTCCACCAGCCGGTGCGCGACCATCCCGTGCCCGGCGATCACCACCGTGGGCATGCTCAGACCTCCGCCCCGGCCAGCGCGATCCGGGCATCAGGAGCCGGCTTGCGCAGGTAGACCGCCCAGGTCACGCCCACGCACACCGCGTAGAAGCCGAGGAACGCGAGGAATGCCGGCACCCCGCTGTGTGCGCTGGCGAACGACTGCCGGAACGCGAGGTTGATGAACAGCCCGCCGAGCGCACCGAGTGCCCCGGCGAGGCCGATAAGCGCGCCGGACAGCCTGCGTGCATTGCGCATCTCGGCCGCCTCGTCGGCACCCTCCTCGATCGCTGCTCGCGCCTTTCGCTGGAAGATCGCCGGGATCATCTTGTACGTCGAACCATTGCCGATTCCTGTGAGTACAAAAAGGACGATGAACGCGACGGTGAACAGCGCAAGCGAGTTGGCCGACGACGCCAGCACCAGCACCACGGTGGCCAGCGCCATCGCGCCGAACGTGGCGAAAGTGACCCGCGCCCCGCCGATCCGGTCGGAGAGCCGGCCACCGATCGGCCGGGACAGCGAACCGAGCAGTGGCCCGAGGAAGGTCACCGCCGCGGCCTGCAGTGGTGTCCGGCCGAACTGGTTCTGCAGCACCAGGCCGAACGCGAAGCTGTAACCGATGAACGAGCCGAAGGTGCCGATGTACAAAAAGGACATCACCCAGGTGTGTCCATTGCGGACCACCTCGCGCATGGCCTTGGTGTCCCCGCGAACGGTCGCGAGATTGTCCATGAACAGCGCGGCGCACAGCGCGGCGAGCACGATCAGCGGAAGGTAGATGTAGAGCACGAGCCGGGGCACGGTCGCGCCGGCCAGCCCGATCACGAGCAGCCCGACCAGCTGGATGACCGCCACGCCGAGATTACCGCCGCCGGCGTTGAGCCCGAGTGCCCAGCCCTTGTGCCGCTCCGGGTAGAACGTGTTGATGTTCGCCATCGACGAGGCGAAGTTCCCGCCGCCGACCCCGCCGAGCGCCGCCATCAGCAGAAAGGTGCCGAGCGAGGTCCCGGGATGCAGCACCACCGCGGTGAGCACGACCGGCACCAGCAGCAGTGCGGCGCTGATGATGGTCCAGTTGCGCCCGCCGAACTTCGCCACCGCGAAGGTGTAGGGCAGCCGCATCAGCGCGCCGATCAGGGTCGGGGTGGACACCAGCAGGAACTTGTCCGCCGCGGAGAATCCGTAGGACGGCCCCATGAACAGCACGAGGACCGACCACAGTGTCCAGACGGAGAATCCGATGTGTTCGGCGAGCACGGAGAACCACAGGTTGCGCCGGGCGATCCGCTTCCCGGTCTCCGCCCAGAAGGTCTCGTCCTCGGGGTCCCAATGCTCGATCCAGCGGGCGCCCCGGTGGGCCGTGGTGGTCATGGCGTCCTCCTGTACGGACTGCAGGGACTCATTGCGCGGCCAGCCATTCGGCGACCGCGCCCACTGTGTCGCGGCAACTGCCGCAACCGGTGGTGGCACGGGTGGTGCGGGCCAGCGCCGCCGCGTCGGCAGCCCCGCCGCGCCAGGCTTCGATCAACCGGCCCTTGGTCACCGCGTTGCAGCGGCAGATCAGGGCTGACGACGGCAGTTCGGCGGGGCTTGTCGCATTTGGACTGCCCGCGGGCA
Source organism: Amycolatopsis sulphurea (assembly GCF_002564045.1). Classification (NCBI taxonomy): domain Bacteria; kingdom Bacillati; phylum Actinomycetota; class Actinomycetes; order Pseudonocardiales; family Pseudonocardiaceae; genus Amycolatopsis; species Amycolatopsis sulphurea. The sequence continues at coordinate 1,181,773 of NZ_PDJK01000002.1, forward strand.
GCGCACGACCGAGCAGCACGGCGAGTCGGTCTTCGGGCACCGGGATGCCGCGGTCGTGGAGCTGGGTCACGGTCGCGGCCGCATCCGGCAGGCCGAGCAGGATGGCGCCGGTCACCCGGTTCTCGTGGACGACCAGCTTTCCGTAACGGCCACCGGCCGGATCGTCGACGATGAGTACTTCCGCCTCGCCGGTCTCATGCACCTCGCCGAGTGCGGCGAGATCGATGTCCCTCGCCTTGAGCCGGGTGACCGTCGCAGTGCCGAGATACCGCGCGGCCGGATCGGCACCGGTGAGCAAATCGGCAAGCACCGCGGCCTGCTCCCACGCGGGCTGCACGAGTCCGGCCGGGGCACCTCGATGTTGCGCACAGTCGCCGAGCGCGTGAATCCGGCCAACGCTGGTACACAGTAGATCGTCGACGAGAATTCCCCGGTCCACCGCCAATCCCGCGGCACGGGCCAGTCCGGTCTCCGGACGCACCCCGGTGGCGACGACCACCAGATCGGCCGGGACGAAACTGCCGTCGTCCAGCTTCAGCCCGTCGCCCGGCAGGTGCCGGGCGGCAGTCACCCCGAAGCGGAAGCTCACGCCCAGCTGCGCGAGGCGACGGGCGAGAACCCTGCCGGCCGCCTCGTCGATCTGCCGTTCCATGACATGCGAACGGGGATGAACGACGGTGACGTTCGCACCTCGCCCGGCAAGGCCACGCGCAGCCTCCAGTCCGAGCAGCCCACCACCGAGGACCACCACCGGTGCACCAGGACGAGCTGCGTCAAGAATCCGGGTGCAGTCGTCCAGCGTACGGAACGCGACGACCTCCGGCCCCAGTTCAAGCCCCTCCACAGGCGGAATCCACGGCGTGGCACCAGTGGCAAAAACCAAGGCATCGTAAGAGAAGGACTCCGCAGCAGTCTCGATGCGACGGTGAGCGTGGTCCGCTCCGATCACCGGGCAATCCAGCCGCAAGTCGACCTTTGCGTGCTCGGCCCACTCTTCGTCATGCAGCCGCACGGTTTCCGGATGCATTCCCCCAGCGACCACAGTGGACAGCAAAACCCGGTTGTAGGCAGGATGCGGTTCGGCACCGAGCACGGTCAGCCGGACGCGCTCGGCTCCTGGATCCCGGCGGCGGATCTCGTCCGCCAGCCGGGCACCGGCCATGCCGTACCCCACGATCACCACATGACGCGCGCTCACGCGTCCGCCTTCGCCAGGGAAACCGCGCACACCTTGAATTCCGGCATCCGGCTCACGGGGTCGAGCACCGAGTTGGTCAGCAGGTTCGCACGCGCTTTGCCGGGGAAGTGAAACGGCAGGAAGACCAGATCCGGCCGCATCGACGCGACACACCGCACACGCGCGAGAGTCTCCCCGCGCCGCGAGCGCACCACCGCGCGTTCCCCATCGGACAGTCCGGACCGCGCAGCGGTGTCCGGATGCACCTCCACGAAGACCTCGGGCACCACGGCGTTCAGCTCCGCGATCCGGCGCGTCTGCGCGCCGGACTGATAATGCTGGAGCACCCGGCCGGTGGTGGCCTGCAGGGGAAACTCGGCGGACGGCGGCTCCGCCGGTCCACTGTGGTCGACGGCGGCGAACCTCGCCCGGCCGCCGGGATGGGCGAACCGGTCGAGGAACATCCGCGGCGTTCCGGCGTGTTCCTCGGCGGGCACCGGCCAGTGCAATGCTTCTCCCGCACGCAGCCGGGCGTAACTGATCCCGGAGTAGTCGGCGAGGCCACCCTTCGACGCGATACGCAGCTCGTCGAACACCGTCTCGGCGTCAGCCGGGAAGCGCTCCGCAGGCTGCCCGAGCCGAGTCGCCAGCCCGTGGATCAGCTCCAGATCGGTCCGCGCCCCGGGTGGCGGGTCGAGAGCTTTGCACCGCAGCAGGATCCGGCCTTCGAGGTTGGTGAGCGTGCCGTCCTCTTCCGCCCATTGCGTCACCGGGAACACCACGTCGGCCAGCGCCGCGGTCTCCGAAAGAACGAAGTCCGCCACCACCATCAGGTCGAGAGTGGACAGTCGCTCCTGGACGGACGAAGCGCTGGGCGCGGAGACGACGACGTTGCTGCCGAAGACCAGCAACGCCTTCGGACCACCGTCGCGACCCAGCGAGTCGAGCAACTCGACCGCCGAACGTCCCGGTCCGGGCAGGCTTTCCGGCGCCACACCCCAGACTCCGGCCACATGTGCCCGCGCCACCGGGTCGTCGATCTTGCGATACCCGGGCAGTTGATCGGCTTTCTGCCCGTGCTCCCGGCCACCCTGCCCGTTGCCCTGGCCGGTCAGACAGCCATACCCGGAACCGGTTCGACCCGGCAGGCCGAGCGAGAGTGCGAGATTGATCCAGGCACCGACCGTGTCCGTCCCGGTGGCGTGCTGTTCGGCACCACGCGCAGTGAGCACGTAGGCATTCCCGGCACGGGCCAGCAGCTCGGCCGTGCGCCGCTGGTCCACCGCCGCCACTCCAGTCACCCGCTCGACCCGCTCCGGCCACCAGGCCGCGGCGATCCGCCACGCCTCGCCGAATCCACCAGTTCGAGTATCCACATAGGACTTATCGAGGTGCCCGTCGGCGACCACGGCGTGCAGAATGCCCAGTGCCAGCGCAAGATCCGTGCCCGGCGCCGGAGCAAGGTGCAGGCTCGCCTGTTCCGCCGTCGGCGTGCGCCGCGGATCGACCACGATCAGGTCGGCGCCCCGCAGGTGCTGCAGGAACGGCGGCATCGTCTCGGCCGGATTCGCCCCGGCCAGGAGAACGACCTCCGCCCCCGCCAGATCGGTGACCGGGAACGGCAGCCCACGGTCAAGACCGAACGCGCGGATCCCCGCCGCGGCCGCCGAGGACATACAGAACCGGCCGTTGTAGTCGATATTCGGCGTGCCGAGCGCGACCCGGGCGAACTTCCCCAGCAGGTAGGCCTTTTCGTTGGTGAGCCCGCCACCGCCGAACACCGCCACCGCACCGGCACCGTGCTCCCGGCGCAATCCGGCCAGCCGTCCGGCCACGAAGTCCAGCGCCTCGTCCCAGCCCACCGGACACAGCACACCGTCCCGGCGGAGCAACGGAGTTCGCAGCCGGTCCCCGGTACGCAACAGCTCACCGGCGGTCCAGCCCTTCTGGCACAGCCCACCGGCGTTGACCGGGAAGGCACGCGGGCTGACGCGGGTCCCGTCCAGGCGCATCCCGCACTGCAGAGCGCAATACGGGCAGTGCGTGTCGACGTGCGGCACGAGCGCTCCTCGGGGTCGGCGATGCCCCGACGTTAGGGATTCCGTGTTACCCGGAAAGACGCCGAATGTTTCGTCGAGTTGACATCGTCCGCCCTGCGCGCCCGATGCGCAGGTGAATCAGAGGACCGCGCTGACCTCACGGGACGCGGCCCGCAGGCCGTCCAGCGCGGAAACCGTGGACCGCGGGTCGAGCGCGTGCGCGGCCAGCCGGAACAGCACCGCGCGCAACAGCAACTGCGGCCATTCGGGCAGATGCGCCCACCGTTCCAGCAGCGCACCGGTCGCCCCGCCCCAGGCGAGCGCGTCCACCGCGGCGATCGCCGCACCCCATTCACCGGGCCGGCAATACGGAACGAAGTCGACGACGCCCGGCCCCGCGTCCCCGTCGAAGAGCAGCCCCGCCAGCAGTTCACCGTGCGCGACCTGAGGTGGCAGCTTCACCGGCCGCCGGGCCGGCGCGAGGATCTCGAACCAGCGCCCGCCTTTGGCCTCCGGCAGCGGCCGGTCCTGTTCCTCCCAGGCGATCCTGTCGGCCACCGCGTGGAGATCGTCGCGTGCGGCAAGGAAATCCGGGCGGGGCAGCTCCGCGGTGACGCGGTGCAACCGGACCGCGGCCAGCACCGTTTCCTCACAACGGTGCTCGGTCGCGCCCGCCACGTACCGCCAGGCCGACCAGCCGCCGACGATCCACCGGCCGTCCAGCGACCGCACGGGTTTCGCGATCCGCAGCCCCGGATCCTCGGCGTAGTCCAGCGCGCGTGCCGTCCACAGCGCCCGGGACCGGTCGCCGGCCGGCTTGAACACCAGGTCACCGCACCGCCAGGCCACGGAATCCGGGACTGGCACCACAGCCTCCGGCGCGCCGCCGAAAGCAGCGCGTACCCGCTCGGATGGCCGTTCGAGAGTCGAGCGCACGAGGCGTGACGGTACCCGGCCCTACCCGCCGCCACGCACGGACTCGCTGGCCGAGGCCACTTTGAGACATACGACCCCAAGGCTGTGAAGGGGCCCTTCACGGACTCAGAGTCCGTGAAGGGCCCCTTCACAGCCGTCAGGACCTCAGTAGGTCGGCAAGCTCGGGTCGATCTGCCTGGCCCAGGCCAGGACCCCGCCGCCGAGATGCGTGGCGTCCTTGAAACCGGCCGCATGCAAGGCAGCGAGTGCTTCCGCGGACCGCGCGCCGGACTTGCAGTGCAGCACAATCGGCTTGTCCTGCGGCAATTCGGCCAAGGCCTCGCCGGACAGGATGCGATCCTTCGGGATCAGCGTGGCGCCCTTGATGTTCACGATCTCGTACTCATGCGGCTCGCGAACATCGATCAGCGCGAAATCGTCGCCCCGGTCGAACTTCGCCTTCAGCTCCGCCGGGGTGATCGTGCTGTCCGCCGCCGCCGAAGCCGCTTCCTCCGAGACCACGCCGCAGAACGCCTCGTAGTCGATCAGCTCGGTGATCTTGGGTGTCTCCGGATCCTTGCGGATCTTCACCTCGCGGTACCGCATCTCCAGCGCGTCGTAGCTGATCAGCCTGCCCAGCAACGGATCGCCGATACCCGTGATCAGCTTGATCGCCTCGGTCACCATGATCGAGCCGATGGACGCGCACAGCACGCCCAGCACGCCGCCCTCGGCGCAGGAGGGCACCATGCCCGGCGGCGGGGGCTCCGGGTAGAGGTCGCGGTAGTTGAGGCCACGGCCGTTCGGCGCGTCCTCCCAGAACACGCTGACCTGGCCCTCGAACCGGAAGATGGAGCCCCATACGTACGGCTTGCCCAGCAGCACCGCGGCGTCGTTGACCAGGTACCGGGTGGCGAAGTTGTCCGTGCCGTCCAGGATCAGGTCGTACTGGGCGAAGATCTCCAGCGCGTTCGCCGACTCCAGCCGCTCGGTGTGCAGGTACACCTTGACGAACGGGTTGATCTCGGCGATCGACTCCTGCGCCGAAGCGGCCTTGAGCTTGCCCACGTCGGACTGGCCGTGGATCACCTGGCGCTGCAGGTTCGACTCGTCGACCACGTCGAAATCGATGATGCCCAGCGAGCCCACCCCCGCCGCGGCGAGGTAGAGCAGCGCCGGGCTGCCCAGCCCGCCGGCCCCGATCACCAGGACCTTCGCGTTCTTCAGCCGCTTCTGCCCGGCCACCCCGACATCCGGGATGATCAGGTGCCTGCTGTACCGGGCCACCTCTTCCTTGGTGAGCTCGGCAGCCGGCTCCACCAGCGGGGGCAGTGCCGTGTCTGACATCGGGTCCTCCAGCCTCGCGCGGATCGCGTAGTCGATCCCAGTATCCACAACGCCCGCGGGCAAGCCCGGCTTCCCGGCGTCCGCATACTGGGACGACGGTTGCTTTGTGCCGGAACTTACGGTGCGGGACTACTGCGCGGGTGGCGTGGGGTTCGGCCACGCGTTCGGCTTGCACACATGGTGGTCCGCGGCCACCTTGCCCTTGTCTCCGCCCGGGATGTTGTTCAGCTTCGCCACGTAATCGTCCGCGACGCCGAAGGACTGCTGCATCATCACCGGCGCGGGCTGGTCGTTGCCGGGACAGCCCACGTGCTGGTTGCCCAGCGCGTGCCCGACCTCGTGGTTGATCGCGTACTGCCGGTAGCCGGTCATGTCTGCGCCGTAGGCCTTCCCGCCGCGCACCCAGCGGGCCAGGTTGATCAGCACCCGGTCCATGCTGGAGCGGTAGCAGGAGGCCTCGAACTTGATCTGGAACCCGCAGGCGTCCGGCCGGTGCGTGGTGTTCGGCGTGGTGAGGCTCACCCGGAAACTCGGGTTCGGGTAGCTGGAGTCGACCCGCTGCAGCCGCAGCTTGCCGTTCCAGGTCCAGCTCCGCGGATCGGACAGGATGCCGGTCACCGCGGTGGCGAAGCTGTCGTCCCCGGCGTAGCTGGCGGGATCGATGCCGTCCTCGACTTCGACGGTGTAGGTGAACAGCTTGCCGGACTTGCCGATCACGTCACCGGAGCCGGGCACCACGTGCCAGGTGCCCTTGCCCTCCTCGGTGAACGGCCCGCCGGTCGGCAGATCCGCGGTGGGCACGTTCAGGTTCACCGGCTGCGCCGGGTTCTCCGGGAAGCCGCCACCGCTGTCGATGGCACCCGCCGTGGCCACGCCGACCGGGGCTTCCCCGGACGCGGTACTGCTGCCGGTCTCGGCCGGGCTGCCCGCGGTGTTCACCAAGGCCAGCACGGTGATCACGACGAGCACCGGCAGCGCGTACACCCGCCAGCCGTAGGTCTGCACGAACCGGGCGATCCCGGACTTCTTCGCCGGACGCTTGCGCCGCGCCGGGCGATCCTCCTCGTCGTGCGGCTGCCACGAGGCCGTCAGCGGTTCCGCGCTGGTCCGGCGCGAACCGGGCCGGTAACGATCTTCGCCGACCCGCTGAGCGGGCCGTTTGCTGGGCCGGAACTGGCCGACCCGCGGCGATCCGGTGTCGGTGAGCGAGGAATCCCTGACCGGGGAGCGACGGGACGGCCCACCGGCCGAAGCCCGCCGGTCCTGCGCATCCTGTCTCAGCCGGTCCACCGCCTCAGGGTGCCACACCCGCGGCACGATCCCGGCGGCGACACCGCGCGCATCCGGTGGACCGGCCGCCGCCGGACCGGGTCACCAGTCGCCCTGCCCAGCCCCCTCCCACAGCCCCAGCACCGCCCTGGCCACCACGTTCGGCCGTTCCATCTGCGCCACGTGCCCGGTCCGCGGCAGCACCAGCAGCCGGGCGTTCGGCAGCAGCCGGGCGGTCCGCTCGGCCCGCCGCACCGAGATCACTCGATCGTGCAGTCCCCAGATCACCAGCGCCGGCACCCGCAGCCGGGCCGCGATGGACCACAGCGAGTCCTCGCCGAACGCGGTCCACTGCCGGAAGATGCCGAGCGTGCTGCGTTCCATCGCCTGCACGGCCCAGGCGAACCCGGCCCGTGCGCTGTGTTCCACGGTCAGCTCGTCGAGCCGCTGCTCGGGGAAGCGCGCCGGATCGTCGAAGCAGAGCGCGATCACCTGCGCGGCCCGCTCCCGCGCGGTCAGCCCGGCCATCCGGCGGCGCACCCCGGCGCCGACCACCGGCAGGTAGGCCAGCGCCATCAGCGGATCGGACAGCCGGCGCGGATCCGGCCGGCGGTCCGGCATCGCGGGCGAGATGAGGGTGAGCGTCTTGACCAGCTCCGGCCGCCGGTCGGCGACCATCATCGCGACCGCGCCGCCCATCGAGTTGCCCAGCAGGTGCACCGGCCCGGCGCCCAGCCCGGCGACGTAGCGGGCCACCACCTCGGCGTGCTCGGCGAGGCGGAAACCGAAGCCCGGTTCGGGTTCGGAGAAGCCGAATCCGGGCAGGTCCAGCGCCCGGCCCGCGGCCACCGGCGACAGCAGCGCGGCGAGATCGGTCCAGTTGGTGGACGAACCGCCGAGCCCGTGCACGTACACCGCGGTGCCGCCGTCCGGGCCGGGACTGCGCCGCACGTGCAGGGTGGTCCCGCCGCTCCGTTCGAGACCGCCGGGCCACGGTGGCAACGCCGGGTCGAGCGGCGGCAGGGGCGTGGTCGACAATGGCACCCGGGTCATCGGCGGTCGCAAGGCCGCGGCCGGAGTGCCGGAAGACGTGGTCGTCACCTCTCCAGCATGCCCCACCCGTGGCAATCCGGGCGTACCGGCGAGTAATGTCGGCTGCGCTTCATGCGGTGGCGACCCCGCAGGTGGCCGTTGGACGGGAGGAAAGCATGACGGAGATCGCGCGACTGCAAGGACGGGGCGTGCGGTTGCCCCGTACCGAACGCCGCGCCCAGCTGCTCACCGCCGCGCAGCGGGTCTTCGCCGAGAACGGGTACCACGCGGCCGCGATGGACGAGATCGCGGAACAGGCCGGGGTCAGCAAGCCGGTGCTCTACCAGCACTTCCCCGGGAAGCTGGACCTCTACATCGCGCTGCTGGAGAGCCACGTCGACGACCTGGTCTCCCGGGTGCAGGACGCGCTGGACTCCACGACCGACAACCGCCAGCGGGTGCCGGCCACGGTGGGCGCGTTCTTCGACTTCGTGAGCAACGACGCGGGCGCCTTCCGGATGGTCTTCGAATCGGACCTGCGCGGCGAACCGTCCGTGCAGGAGGCGGTGGACCGGGCCACCTCGGCCAGCGTCGAGGCGATCACCGAGACCATCACCTCCGACGCCGGGCTGGACGAGGCCAAGGCCCGCCTGCTGGCCGTCGGGCTGGTCGGCATGAGCCAGGTCAGCGCCCGGTACTGGCTGCAGCACAACCAGGCGATGAGCCGGGAGGAAGCGGTGGACCTGACCGCCAACCTCGCCTGGCGGGGCATCGGCGGCGGTTTCCCGCTCAAGGACGGCTGAACGGGTTGCCGGTCGTGGATCCCCGCGCACGTTGTGCGGCCATTACCGGCTCGCCGCCGCGCTGCCCGGCAGCCTGGATGACCGCGCCCGTTCCGTCGACACCGCACGGCGCCCGGCCGAGCGCGAACTGACCACAGTGGACACACCCCGGTTTCGCCCACTCCCCGGCGGCAAGGTGACCGCTCCGCGCCCCTCCGCCTCCCCCTGCCTGCTTCAGCGAAGCAGTGCACCGATTCGCACAGCCACCTCCCCCGCGCGCTCCTGCGGCAGCATGTGCCCCGCGCCCGGATAACGGACGAACTCGGCGTCCGGTAGCTCGTCGGCGCTGACTTTCGCGTGTGGCAGCGGGCAAAGCCGGTCCTTCTCCCCGGCCAGCACCACCGCGGGCGTGCCGCGCAGGGTCGCGAGCGCGACCTTCCGATCGTGGGCGGAGATCGCGTCCTGGAACTCGCCGAGGCTCGCCGGATGCGCGCACAACAGCTGGTCGGCAACGGTCTGCACGCTCCGGCAGGAGATAGTGCTTCCCGTCGACCAGCGGAGCCGCCCAGTCGATGTCCACGTCCGGGTCGTAGAACTTGCCCGCCGCGGACTTCAGCAGCCGCTGGGCGGTGCGTTCCGGCCGGTCCCGCCGAGTGATCGCGTCATCGCCGGAGCTCCTTCCCGCACCTGACCCGCCGTCGCCACCCGGTAGCCTTCCGATAAACCTGTAACTCCTAGTAACAGTTACCTCTGGTAGCATGACCGGCGTGATCGACCGTGTCAAGCGCACCGGCAAGCAGTCCGGCAAGACGTCCCGCCCGGCGAAGAACGCGGATGCCCCGACCGGGGACGCCCGCCGGGACCGCTGGCGCAAGCACCGGATCGCGCGGCGCGCGGAGTTCGTCGAAGCGGCCCTGCGGGCGCTGGACACCCACGGTCCCGACCTCGGCATGGAGGACGTGGCCGCCGAGGCAGGCGTCACCAAACCCGTGCTGTACCGGCATTTCGAGGACAAGGCCGACCTGTACCTCGCGCTCGGGCAGCGCGGCACGGAGATCCTCTTCCAGCGGCTGATCCCGGCGATCAACGCGGAACTCGCGCCGGTACCGCGGATCCGGAGGGCGCTCGACGCGTTCTTCACCGTGATCGAGGAGCACCCGAACCTCTACCGCCTGCTCGCCCGCGGCGGGCTGCAGGAAAAGGTGACCTCCGACGTCGTGGCCGAGGACAAGGAGGTCATCGCCACCGCGCTGACCGCGCTGCTCGGCGACTACCTGCGAATGTTCACAATGGACTCCGGCGCGGCCGAACCGTGGGCGCACGGCATCGTCGGCATGGTGCAGAACGTCGGCGAATGGTGGCTGGACCGCCGTTCGATGAGCCGGGACGCGGTGGTCGAGTACCTCACCCAGATCATCTGGGCCGCGATCGACGGGCTCACCCGGCAGCGGGGCGTGGTGATCGATCCGGACCTGCCACTCGAAGTGAACAAGGTCGTCCAGCTCGGACGCACGGAGGATGCCGAAACCGACGCAGGCTGAGGAAAGCGAGCACGACGAGGACGGCTATCGCGGACAGGCGAGCATCGTGGTCGGCACGGCGGAGCCGCCGGTGGAGGTCGTGCTGCGCGGGCACTTCCAGCCGATCGACGGCTACTACCACTGGTACGGCCGGATCGCCGTGAACTCCGCGCTGGCCGAGCAAGTGGGCGGGCGCCGGAAACGTGCGAGATCCGGATCGGTGAACGCACCGCGACCGGCGAAGTGTCCGATCCGGACCCCTGGCCGCTACCGGATCACCGGCAGGTCGACCCCGCCGTTCCCCATCCCGACCCGAATGCCGTGAAGGGCACCTGCACGGACTCAGCGTCCAGGGTCCCGGCAAAGTCGGTCGGGCACCCGTGATCAGCAGAGAGAGCCGCGGCTGCCGCGTCATCATCGACGACACCTGCCATCTTCGTCGATCACGCCCAGCCCGGCAGCAGGCGAAGCGGAGGTGTTCGAGATACGCGACCACCTCGCGCTGTGCGCCGGACCTGTCCCGGGTCCGTGAAGGGGCCCTTCACAGACTCAGAGTCCGTGAAGGGCCCCTTCACAGCATTGCTGCTCAGTCGCTGACGCCGAACCCGACCTTCCGCACGTCGGACGGCGCGATCTCGACGTAGGCGATCCGGTCGACCGGGACGAGGTACTTGCGCCCCTTGTCGTCGTCGAGGCGGAAGAGCTTCTCCCCGCCCGCCCACGCTTCGGCGACCAGCTTCTCCACCTCGTCGGGAGTCTGGCCACTGGACACCACCAGCTCGCGCGGTGTGTCCTTGATGCCGATCTTGACCTCCACGTGGGACCTCCGCTGGAAATTCGTTGTGGTTACGCCCGGCAAGGCTAGCCGAAGCACCCCGGCGCGGTGGCGCGCGATCAGGGGATGGCCCATTCGCACCGGCATTCAGCCCAGCCCGAGCGCCTGCATGCGCTTGGTGTGCCGTTGTTGTAACCGGCGAAACAGCGCGCCGATTCCCGACAGGTCACCGGATCCGGCGATGATCAGCTCGGCCAGCCCGTCGCGTTCGGCCACCACGTACTGGGCCTGGGTGATCGCCTCGCCGAGCAGCCTGCGGCCCCACAGCGCGAGCTTGTCCCGCGCCTTCGGATCGGCCTGGATGCCGGCCGCGACCTCGCGCTCGGCGAACGCGGAATGCCCGGTGTCGGCGAGCACGGTCAGGACGAGTTCCTTGGTCTCCGGATCCAGCCAGCTGGCGATCTCGCGGTAGAGGTCGGCCGCCAGCCCGTCCCCGACGTAGGCCTTGACCAGCGATTCCAGCCAGGAGTTCGGCGGGGTGGAGTCGTGCCACGCGTCCACCTGCGCGACGAACGGCGTCATCGCGTCCGACACCGCGACCCCGTGCGCGGACAGGTGCGCCGAGAGCAGGTCGAAGTGCCCGATCTCGGCCGCGGCCATCGAAGCCAGCGCGGCGCGGCCGGTCAGGGTCGGGGCGCTGCGGGCGTCCTCGGCCATCCGGTCGAAGGCGGACAGTTCGAGGTAGGCGATCACGCCGAGCAGGTCGACGACGCCTTCGCTGATTTCGGGGAGCTCACTGCGCTCCGAGGGCTCGGTCACGGCGACGAGGGTATCGCCGAACCGCAGGCCGGTGCCGGGAAGAGACCGATGCCACCGTCCCCGCTCGCGCCCGGTACTGTCGAAAAACTCCTGACCAGCTACACTGCGCATAGATGGACAAAGCTTCCCCTGCTCCGGAGTACTGAATGCACCGGGGTGGCGGGGAACCCGGCGGACGATCGGCGCCCACGAGGGGTGGCCGGAGTTCGTCACACAGTGTGCGTGCACGCCTCCCAGCGGCATTCCCGGGAGGGCGGTTGCGCCGCCACCGGTCTCCCTTCGCCGAGACCCAGGTCTTTCCGAAGGCCACGGTCCTCGCGAAGGCCACGGTGTGCCGGCGCGGACCAGGCCCCCGGTCGAGTGTCGAGTGACAACCGGCCTGTGCGCGCTGGTCACGAGAGAGGCGATCAGTCCTGAGTACAGAACAGACCACAACCGAAGAGACCACCGCCGCGGTCGCGCTCGAGCACAGCGAATCCGGCCCGGCCACGATCGACACCTCGCATCCGCTGCAGGCGGGCGCCACGGTGACCGAGGAGTCCCCGGCGTTCGCCGACTTCGGCGTGAAGCCGGAGATCGTGCGCGCGCTGGCCGAGGCGGGCATCGAGCGCACCTTCGCGATCCAGGCGCTGACCCTGCCGCTGGCCATGGCCGGCGACGACGTGATCGGCCAGGCCCGCACCGGGATGGGCAAGACGCTGGGGTTCGGCGTCCCGCTGCTGCACCGGGTACAGGTGCCCGGCGACGGCACCCCGCAGGTGCTCGTCGTGGTGCCGACCCGGGAGCTGTGCATCCAGGTGGCCAACGACCTCAAGGGCGCGGGCAAGCACCTGGGCATCCGCACCCTGGCGATCTACGGCGGCCGGCCGTACGAGCCGCAGATCGAGGCGCTGCGCAAGGGCGTGGACGTGGTGATCGGCACCCCCGGCCGGCTGCTCGACCTGGCCGAGCAGCAGCACCTGGTGCTGGGCAAGGTCCGCGGGCTGGTGCTGGACGAGGCCGACGAGATGCTCGACCTCGGCTTCCTGCCCGACATCGAGCGGATCCTGCGGATGGTCCCGGACGAGCGGCAGACCATGCTGTTCTCCGCCACCATGCCCGGCCCGATCATCACCCTGGCCCGCACGTTCCTGAACCAGCCCACGCACATCCGGGCCGAGGAGAACGACGCCGGCGCGATCCACGAGCGCACCGCCCAGTTCGTCTACCGGGCGCACTCGATGGACAAGCCGGAGCTGATCGCCAGGGCGCTGCAGGCCGAGGGCCGCGGGCTCACGATGATCTTCAGCCGCACCAAGCGCACCGCGCAGAAGGTGGCCGACGAGCTGGTGGAGCGCGGTTTCGCGGCCGCCGCCGTGCACGGCGATCTCGGCCAGGGCGCGCGGGAGCAGGCGCTGCGGGCGTTCCGCTCGGGCAAGGTGGACGTGCTGGTGGCCACCGACGTGGCCGCGCGCGGCATCGACATCGACGACGTCACGCACGTGATCAACTACCAGTGCCCGGACGACGAGAAGACCTACGTGCACCGGATCGGCCGGACCGGCCGGGCGGGCCGCACCGGCGTCGCGATCACCCTCGTCGACTGGGACGAGGAGCCCCGCTGGAAGCTGATCTCCGACACCCTCGGCCTGGACATGCCGGAGCCGATGGAGACGTATTCCTCGTCCCCGCACCTGTTCTCCGACCTGGGTATCCCGGAGGGCACCAAGGGCAGGCTCCCGCTGGCGAAGCGGACCCGCGCCGGCCTGGCCGCCGAAGAGGAAGAGGACCTGGGCGGCAAGCGCCGCGGCCGCGGTCCCGCCGCCACGGAGGACGCCCCGCGCAAACGCAACCGCGCCCCGCGCAAGCGGACCCGCGGCGCCCGCACCGCCGAGGCCCCGTCCACGGAGCAGGCCGAGCAACCCGCCGCCGAGGACCGCCCCTCCCGCGGACGCCGCCGCACCCGCGCCGGCGCGGACCCCACCGGCCCGGCAGGCTCGGCCACCCCGGCCACCGCCGAGTCCGGCGAACCCCCCGCCGAACGCCCGGCCCGCCGGCGCCGTCGCCGCCGCCCGTCCGCGACATCTGATACACCTGCGTCGGCAGACTGAGAAACCACCGCACGCGGGGAGCCAGAACACGGTGAACGACCACGAGGACGACACCGGCCACCCGGCACCATCCGAGCCCGGATCGACCGCAGCGGACGCCCCGCACAACCCGGACCTTCCCCCCGCACCGGACACCGCGAGGGGCCAGAGGTCCGGTGCGGCTTCCGCCGGGGACGCTGCCGGGGTGGCGGGGCCGGTCGGGTCGGAGCGTGGTCCGGTTGGTCCGGCGGACGCGGACGGCACCCCCGAATCCGCCGCCGACGGGCTGGCCACGCCAGGCGAGACCACGGCCGTCTCCCATGGACGGCACGCAGCCGATCGGCTTGGCGGGAAGTCCTCGCATCGGATGGGTTCCGGTCGTCTCCGCACCCCGCCGGGGGCTCCGCCGGGAAGGGCGCGGCGGTCGCCGTGGAATCGGCGGCGGGATTGGGTGGTCGTGGCGGGGATCGCGGTGCTTGTGGCGGTCCTGTCGACGATCGTGGCGGTCAAGAGCGACAATCTGCACACCAGCCGCGCGCTCGCGGATCCGGCTGCGGCCCTGCCCGCCGCGCCGGACGCGGTGCCCGGCTCGATGACGCAGCTGTGGCAGGCACCGAGCGCCGCGACGCCGGAGCCGATCGGCCAAGCCGACACGGTGACCACCGCGGACGGCGGCGAAGTGGCTGGGCGGGACCCGCGCACCGGGCAGATTCGCTGGCACTACACCAGGGAAAACCTCCAACTGTGCACTGTGGACACCGCGTGGGGCCGGATCAACGCGGTCTACCACAAGTCCATGGGCTGCAGCGAGATCACCCAGCTCGACCCGGCGACCGGCCGGATCACCGCGCAGCGCAACGGGGACGCGGAACTCGGCACCCGGCTGGTCAGCGACGGCACGCACGTCACCACCACCGGCAAGCACCTGCTCGACACCTGGCGCGACGACCTGGTGAAGAGCATGGAGTACGGCAAGGTCCCGTTCCTGCAGAACCCGAACAAGCAGCCCCGCACCGGCTGCACCTACGGCACGGTCGCCGCGGCCGCGGAGAAAATCGGCGTGATCGAACGCTGTCCCGGCGATCCGCGCGACCGGCTCACCGTCTACCGCGCGACCGCCGAGCACGAGGATGAGCCACAGGTCGTGTTCAGCACCGTGCTGCCGGGTTCGCGCGCGCGCGTGATCGCGATGTCCGGCGATCTGACCGCGGTGCTGCTCCCGGACAAGAAGCAGCTGGTCACGTTCACCGGCAACGGTACCGAGAAAACCGCCTACCCGATGGACCTTCCGGCCGGCGAGCTCGCCGGCGACCCGGCCGGCGGCACCGAACAGATCAGCCGCACCGCGAGTGCCGTCTACTGGTTCACCGGCACGAAGACCGTCGCGCTCTCCCGTGACACGCTCGCGCCCCGCTGGATCCTCGAAAGCGCGCTCGGCCCCGGCAGTATTTTCGCGAACCAGCTGGTGATCCCGATCCGCGACGGACTGGCCGTACTCGACGAAACCACCGGCGCCACCCTCCGCACCGTCGGCGTCGACCGGCACGGCTATTCGGGCCCGGTCCGGCTCACCGCACTGGGCCCGATCCTGCTGGAACAACGCGGCCCGACGGTCGCCGCCCTGCGCTGACCCCGGCGCCGCTCACACCCACCAGAACACGAGCAACGCCACCACCGCCACGACCAGCACACCACCTCCGGCGAGCCCGGCGATCCGCCCGTTGCGCCGATCCGCCACCCGCTGCAACGCCAGCCCGGCGACCGCGGCCACCGGATGCCCGGCCAGCATCGGCACCCCCGGCCCGGGCGCCCCGGTCACCCAGCACACCACCCAGACCGCCAGCACCCCGACCGCCAGCGCCGCCATCCCCGCGGCGACCGACCCGGTGAACCCACGCCACCACCGGCCACGCGGCTTCCCCTGACCGGCCCCTGGGGAACCGTCCGCATCGGGCAAAGCCCCCGAAATCGAGCCGGGACCAACCCCGGTCGCCGCATCGCCGGACGAGCCCTCCGCCATGGAACCGCCTGGAACACCTTCCGAAGCCGAACTGCCGGATGAACTCGCCGCCTCCGCAGCGCAGATCGGACTCTCCACGCCCCCAGGCAAACCCGCCGCACCCACCGCACCGGACAAGGCCGCCACCTCCGCACCGTGGCCCGGATTCATCCCCACCGAACCACCGACCACACCGTCCACAACCGAACCGCCGGACACACCCTCGGCAGCCAAGCCACCGGGCAACGCGCCAGCCACCGACCCGCGCACCGAATTCTCCCCAGCCGCATCGCCCACAACCGAACCGCCGGACAACACCCCCGCGGCCGACCCTGGGCTCTTCCCGACCGACTCACCAGGCAACCCCTCGACCAGACCACCCGGCGCAATCGCCCCCGCAGAATCCCCGCGCACTCCCTCGCCCGCCGATCGACCGGCCGATCGCTCCCCCGCCCGGCCACCCGGCAACCCCTCGCCTGAACGACCGGCCACCGCCGCCCCGGCCGGGCCGCTCGCCGACCACCCCCCGGTCGAGCCGCCGGCCACCCGATCCCCCACTGGAGCACCAAGCAACCCGTCCATCACCGAATCACCGCGCGACGCCGCCGCACCGGAATCACCCGGCAGCCTGCCCCCAGCCGAATCCCGAGCCACGTCCCCGCGCCGCCCCGCGCCCGAAACCCCAGCCCCGCCAACGGAATCCCGCGCACCACCGGACACCCCGGCACGCGCTTGCACCGTGCCCGGGTCCGCGGGGCACGGAACGGCAGAGCACGGAACAACAGGATGCGGGACGGTCAAGGCCTCGGTGTCGGATGACGCCACAGCGGTCGGGTCCAATCGTCGTCGCGGGGTGGCTAGGGCGCGAGCAGGTCCCACGGTTGCGCGGGCGGGCCGTACTCCCGGCCGGCTGCGCAGCTCGGGCGGAAGTCGCACCAGGCGCAGCGGCGTTCGGGACGGGCGGGGAACAGTTCGTCTCGATCGCCGCCCGCGTCCAGGGTATCCGTCGCGAGCCGGAGATCCCCGGCAGTCTGCTCGGCGCGTACCAGATGCCTGCGCAAAGTTTCCGGCGTGTGCTCGGCCGCCGCGACGGTGCCGGTAGGCACGTGGTGCAGCTCGACTTTGGTGCACGGCAAGCGAAGCGTGCGCGCCGACGCGACGGCGTACATCACCAGCGCCTGGGACGCCCGCGCCTCGTGTTCGTCCGGCGGGCGGCGCCCGGTCTTGTAGTCCACCACCACCAGCTCGCCGCCCCGCTGGTCGATCCGGTCGGCGCGGCCCTCGATGATCATCGACGGTGCCGGGCCGGACGTGCTGACCGGCGCGGACACCCACCTTTCGAGGCCGACCGGGTCATGGCTTACGTCGTGGTACTCGACGTACTCCGCGACCCAGCCCTTCGCCCGCGCCCGGTACCGCGCGGCCTGCTCCTCGTCGGCGAATCCGGCGTCCTTCCAGTGCTCACCGACGAGCGCCATCGCGCGCTGCGGCGTGCGTTTGCCCACCGGCAGGTCGAACAACGCACGCAAAGCGTTGTGCACCACCGCACCCAGGGTGCTGTGCGCCCATGGCCCGGTGCGCTGCGGCGACGGCCGGTCCAGATAGCTCAGCCGGTACCGGCGCGGGCAGTCGTCGAACGTGCTCAATCGCGCCGGCGACACCTTGGTCAGCCGCTGTGGTTGTGCGACCCCGAAATCGAAGCCCAGTTGCTCTTTCACGCCACCTCCGTCCGGTCCGGCCCCACGCTACGCACCACCACCGACACTTTCCGGAGGGGGCTGCCGGATCAGCACGGCTAACCCGCGCCGGCGATGAAGCCCTTCACCGAATTCGCCACGAGTTCCACCGCGATCGCGGCCAGCAGCAGTCCGGCGATCTTGGCCAGCAAGGTGATCCCGCTTTCCTTGATCAACCGGATCACCAGACCGGAGAAGCGCATACAGGCGTAGAGCACGAAATGCACCGCCACGATCGCCAGCCCGAGCGCGACGTAGGCACCGGCGTGCCCGTCGGCCTGCCGGACGAACACGATGGTCGCGGCGATGGCACCCGGACCGGCGAGCAGCGGCGTGCCGAGCGGGACCAGCGCGACGTTGACGTCCTCGGCCACCTCGGATTCGCCGCCGTCCTTGCCGGTGAGCAGTTGCAGGGCGATGAGCAGCAGGAGCAGGCCGCCCGCACCCTGCAGCGCCGGGATCCCGATGCCGAGATAGGACAGAATCGCCTGCCCGGCCACCGCGAACAGCGTGATGACCAGCAGCGAGACCAGCACCGCCTGCCGCGCCGCCCGCGCCCGCACGGCCATCGGCTTGCGCCCGACGAGGCTCAGGAACACCGGCACCGTGCCGGGCGGGTCCATGATGACCACGAGGGTGATGGTCGCGCTGAGGAACAGCTTCGCGTCGAAGAAGTCCGAGAATGCCATCTCAGCCCTTGACGACCTGGGAGCCGGTGGCCCGCCCGATCAGGTCCTCGAACTGGTCGGGCTCGGTGGTCTCCTGGCCGAGCGCGATCGTCTTGTTCGTGCCGTGGTAATCGCTCGATCCGGTGCGCACCAGGCCGAGTTCCAGCGCCAGCTCCCGGGTGCGCGCCCGGGCCGCCCGCTCGTGGTTCGGGTGGTCGACCTCGATCCCGGTGAGCCCGCGCCGAGCGAGCCCGCGCAGGGTGCCCTCGCTGATCGTGGCGCCCCGGCTGAAGGCGAACGGGTGCGCGATCACGGTGACCCCACCGGCCGCGGCGATCATGTCGATGGCCTCTTCGACCGGGGTGTCGCGCCGCGCCACGTAGTAGCCGCTGCGGCCGCTCAGGTACCGCGCGAACGCCTCGTCCACCGACTCGACGAGCCCGGCACGGACGAGCGCCTGCGCGAGATGCGGGCGCCCGGCCGGGGAATCGGCGGGCAGCAGGCCCATGACCTCGTCCGCGTCCACCGGCAGGCCGTCCGCGGCCATCCGCTCGGCCATCGTGCGCAGCCGGCTGCGCCGTTCGGCCCGCAGCCGCGCCTGCTCGGCAACCAGCTCGGGGGCCGTCGGATCGAACAGGTAGGCCAGCAGGTGCACGCTGATCGGGTAGCCGGTGTCCGGGTCGGCGGACACCGTGGACAGCTCCGCGCCGGGGACCAGCGTGAGCCCGGCAGGCAGCGCGGCTGCCGCGGACGCCCAGCCGGCGGTGGTGTCGTGATCGGTGATCGCGACGACGTCGAGCCCGGCCCGCGCGGCGGCGACCAGCCCGGCGGGGCTGTCGGTACCGTCGGAGGCCGTCGAGTGGGCGTGCAGATCGATGCGCATCGGACCCATTCTCGATGATGCCCCGGCCCGCACTGCGGCCGGGACCTGGGACGAACGGGTCAGCCGACGAGCTTCTTGCCCCTGGCCGCGCGCTGCGCCTTGATCATCGAGAACCGCTCGGCCTGCTTCTGCTTGTCCCCGAACACCAGTTCGGAGATGGTGTCGTAGAACTCCTCCGGCCGCGGCAGGTAGTCGATCCGGTTGAGCGCCTGGATCTGCCCGGCGGACTCGACCACCATGGTGCCGTATCCGAGCATCCGGCCCCAGGCCGAGCGCTGGTAGGTGAGGTCGGTGACCTTGCTGATCGGCATCATCAGCACCTGGGTGGTGAACACACCGGTGGTCATCACGAACCGTTTGTCGGTGACCACCAGCCGCTCGACCCACCACTCGACGACCACGTAGGCGAAGCGCAGCACGACCACCAGCGCGACATACCAGAGGACGTTCTGCACCACCCACATCGACGGTGGCAGCAGGTAGGAGATGAGGACACAGACCGCGAGCAGCGCGGCCGCCTCGAAGGTGTCCCAGAGCAGCACGGCCCAGTGCCGGCGGATCCGGATGACCCGCCGTTCCGTGTCGAGGAGGTACTCGTCAGGGTCGCGTGGCGCGAACATGCTCCGAGGGTATCCCTCTTTGTCAGTGGAAGACGTTACTGACGAAGGTGATCACCGATTCGGCCGAGGAGCGAAGGAAGTCGACGATGTTGCCGACGAGCCCCGCAGCGTGGCTGGGCTGAGCGATCACGAAGAACAGCACCAACGCGATACCTACGAGGCCCGCAAGCTTCTTCACGTTCACAGCGATCAATCCCGCCTCTTACGATGGCACCAGGAAACTGACTTTCTACGTTGTACCGCACTCACCACCTACGCGGGAGCAAAGTCCCGCGCATGGGTCAGCAAGGCGCTCGAAGTGTAGCGTATGGCTACTCTCCGTGTACAGGCTCCTCCAGCCCCGGAGGTGGGCTACCGTCGCCGCATGACGCCCCTCGAACGCTGCGTCGGCGGCATCGCGTACGACGACCTGGGCAGACTGTTGCTCATCCGGCGCGGGCACGCACCCGGCAAGGGCCTCTGGTCACTCCCCGGCGGACGGGTGGAACCGGGTGAAACGGACATCGAGGCGGTCATTCGCGAGCTCCGCGAGGAGACCGGCCTGCACGTGACCCCGCACACACCGATCGGCACCGTAGTCCGTGGTCACTACGAGATCACCGACTACGAATGCGCAGTCTCGCCCGGCCCACTCACAGCAGGCGACGACGCCGACGACGCCCGCTGGACCGACTCGGCCGAACTGGTGGCTTTGCACGAGGCAGGACTCCTGACGGACCAACTGTTCGTGACCCTGCGTGATTGGGGTGCCCTGCCTCGAACGTAGCCGTCAGCGGAGTTCGGATTCCTCCCGGTTGCACTCGTAAAGTCCTGGACTTATTCCGGGGTGACCGAATCCCGGAATACGGGCGGATGAGCACGGAAAATGCGGGCGGTCCGGTATCGATATCACCGTATGCGCATCCCGTGATCTTACGGTCGCTCCGGCAGGTCTTCGGCGGCGCCGTCGGCGGGTGTGACTGATGGGGTGAATGTGGCGTGCGCTACAGCAGGGGCCGGTGGGTCGGACAGGACACGGCCGGTCCGGGGTGCGGGGGGGCCGGATGGGTCGCCGATCGGCCCGCAGCTCAGCCCAGCCAGGTCATCCGCTGGCCGTGCGGAGTGGTCCGGGCCAAGGCCCGGGCGGCCGGGTTCCCGTCGGACCACGTCGTCAGGCCGAGGACGGCCTGCTGCGGCTCACCGGCAGCACCCGCCGGGCCGGCGGCCAGGTCCTCCCGGCCCGGCAGGACCAGTTCCAGCCCGGCGCGATAGAACTCCTGGCTCACCCACCACACCGGCCGTTGCCCGGCCAGGCGGCCGACTTCGGCGACGAAATCCCCGCGGCGGTCGCCGAGATAGGCCAGCGCGTGGCTGGTCAGCACGACGAGGGGCAGCTCCGCCGGGAGCGCCGCAGCAGCCTCGGCCAGGTCGTCCACGGCGTCGCCGGTGTGCAGGTCGGGCGCGTGTTTGCGTTGTTCGGCGGCCGCGGTGCGGAGCAGGCGGATGCGGTCCACCTGATCGGCCCAGATGCACGCTTCCAGCCAGGCCAGCTCGTCTTCGTCCGACAGGTCGACGGGGGCTCGGTCCAGGCCGAGGCGCGCAGCGACGGCCACCTTTTTCGGCAGCTTCGGCAGTACCGCACCGGGTGCCAGGTCGAGCGCGCAGTGCAGGCCGACGGCGGCCTTCGCCGGACCGGCCACCAGCTGTTCGCCGCCGTCGCACTGGTAGCGGTAGGCGAAGCGGTCCAGGCCGAGCAGCAGGCCTGCGCTGCAGCCGACCTCCAGCAGGGCGATCTTGCCGCCCGCTTCCTTCGCCGCCGCGGCCACTGCCGGGTAGACGAGGGCAGCGCGGCGGACTTCGTTGGTCTGGGTGTACCTCGCCGCGATGAGCTCGCGGGCCTGGTCCGCGCGCTCCAGCAGGAACGCCCGGAACAGCGGCCAGGTCTCCCCGTCGACACCGTCGAACCCGCCGACCGACGGGTAGTACCGCGATAGTGGGTGGATCGGGTCGGCCTGGACCAGCCGGTGTGCGACGGCGAGCAGGAGAGTGCCGCGCGCTTCGCCGCCGCGGGCGCCGGTGAGCAGGCCGGCGACGTCGTCGTCCTCCGCCGCGTGGGTGGCGAGGTGGTCGTACAGCGGAGACACGCCGCGCGCTTCCACCTCGGCGAACGTGCGCAGGGTCTGCTTGATCTTCTCCAGGGCGATGGCCACCCGTGCTCCTCTTTCCGCTGCGGGCCGAACACTCCGACGGACCTGGGTAGTGAGAGGTCCCTTTACGGACTCTGAGTCCGTAAAGGGACCCTTCACGGCGCTGCCGACGGTAACGCCTGGCGAGCCAGGTGCGACACGTATCCGTGGCGAGGAGTACCCTCGGCCATCGGTAGATCGCGCGTCAACGCGAGCCTAGCCATTTCGCACGCCTCGCGTGCCCCGGCCGAACGGAGGTGAGGAACCGACCATGAGCAGTGGTGATAGTCCGCTCCCTAGTAGTCCCCGCGTTCCCGCCTCGCCGGCCGTACCGGCTTCCCCCCGGTAGGCGTTCGTCGGAACGCGGTGATGCCGGACGGACACTTCAGTCCGCCTGGCCGTCGTCAGTCGCGTTTCCACGACGTCAGCCCAGGAGAACCCATGCCTGCCATTCCCTCGCTCGGCGGCCTTCGCGGCCGCGGCAACAACCGGGCCAAGGCCACCCCCGAGCGGCCGATCCCGGTCCCGCTGTCGGCGTACGTGGTCGACTGCGCGGTGTATGTCGAGGGCAAACGGCTGCCCGGCCGCTGGACGCACGCCGAGGCGATCAAGGAAGTACGCCGGCGCCACGCCGGGTTCGTCTGGATCGGCCTGCACGAACCCGACTCCGAGCAGATCCAGGGCATCGCGGAGACCTTCGGGCTGCACGAGCTGGCCGTGGAGGACGCGCTCGAAGCCCACCAGCGGCCGAAGCTGGAGCGCTACGACGACACACTGTTCCTGGTGCTCAAGACGGTCCGCTACGTGGAGCACGAGTCGCCGACCACGGCCAACGAGATCGTGGAGACCGGCGAGCTGATGGTGTTCCTCGGCCGCGACTTCGCGATCACCGTCCGGCACGGCAACCACTCCGGGCTGGCCCGGCTGCGCCGTGACCTGGACTCCGACCAGGAGCGGCTGGCACTGGGCCCGGCCGCGGTGGTGCACGCCATCGCCGACCACGTGGTCGACCACTACCTGGACGTGACCAGCCGGATCGAATCGGACATCGACGAGATCGAGGCGCAGGTGTTCGCCCCGCGCTCGCAGGTCAGCGCCGAGCAGATCTACCTGATGAAGCGGGAGGTGCTGGAGCTGCGCCGCGCGGTGATGCCGCTGGCCACCCCGGTCTCCCGGCTGGCCGAGGGCTACACCCGGCTGGTGCCCGACGAGGTCCGCTCCTACTTCCGGGACGTGGCCGATCACCACGCGACGGTGTCCGAGCGGGTGGCCGCGTTCGACGAACTGCTGAGCACCCTGGTCGACGCCACGGTCACGAAGATCTCGCTGCAGCAGAACACCGACATGCGCAAGATCACCTCGTGGGCGGCGATCATCACGGTGCCCACCATGATCGCGGGCATCTACGGCATGAACTTCGACTACATGCCCGAACTGCACTGGCAGTTCGGCTATCCGATCACGGTCACCGTGATCCTCGGGATCTGCCTGCTGCTGTACCGAATATTCCGGAAGAACGGCTGGTTGTAGCCGCCCCGCGGTCCCCGTTCCCCTCCCCGGTAACCGGACAGGAGTACCCCCATGCTGACCAACCTCAAGTTCTGGGCGTTGACGCTCACTCTCGCCTGGATCGTCGGCATCGTCGCCGTGATCGTGGCCAATCCCGGGTTCGCACACGGGATGAACTGACGCCACCGGTTCCGGTCGCGCTCGCCCCAGGACTGTCCACAATAGACGCGTTCGCCAGAGTGGCACGGACCGCTCTGGCGAAACGAGAACCGGCCGCCTCCCGCGGACTGCGGAAGGCGGCCGGTTCAGCCCCCGATCGGCCACCACCGCGGCGCGGCGGCAACCCCTGTGGTCACATGTGCACGGCGGCCGTGGCCGGCTGCCGGCTCGGCACGCCCGGCCGCAGCAGCAGACCGGTGATCACCCCGCCGGCGGCGAAGATCCCCGCGGCCCAGGTGAACGCCATGGTGTAGCTGTGCACCGCGGCCTCCGCGGCGAGTTGCGGGGCAGGCGCCCGACCGACCACAAAGGACGCTGCGGCATTGCTCGCGATCGTGCTCAGCAGCGCGGTACCGATGGAACCGCCGACCTGCTGCATCGTGTTGACCGCGGCCGAGGCGACCCCGGCGTCCCGCGTCGCCACGCCGAGCGTCGCCACGCTCATCGCCGGCGCCATGGCCAGGCCGATGCCGGCGCCTGTCACCATCAGCGGGCCGAGCACGCCCCCGGCGAAGGTGCTGCTCACGTCGATGCCGCTGAGCCAGAACAACCCGGCCGCGGCGACCAGCATGCCGGTCGGCAGCAGGGGTTTCGGCCCGAACCGGGGCAGCAGCATGCTGGTCGCGGTGGTCGCGGCGATCATCAGCGTGGCCACCATCGGCAGGAAGCCCAGCCCGCTCTGGATCGGCGTGAAGTGCAGATTCTGCTGCACATAGAAGGTGAGGAACAGGAAGATCGCGAACATCCCGATCGCGAGCAGGAACATCGCCAGGTAGGAACCGCCGCGGTCCCGGTCGAGCAGTACCCGCAGCGGCAGCAGCGGATGCCGCACCCGCTGCTGCAGCACCACGAAGGTGGCCAGCAGCAGCACGCCGACGAGCAGGAAGCCCCACACCGAGGGCGTGCCCCAGGAACCGTGCTCGGCGTTGGAGAATCCGTAGACGAGCGCGAACAATCCGCCCGAGGCGGTGACCGTGCCGGGCAGGTCCAGCTTCGGCCGCGGGCCGTCGGCCCCCTTGCCGCGCAGCAGCACCATACCGCCGATGAAGGCGATACCGGCGAAGACGATGTTCACGAACATGCACCAACGCCAGTCGAGATACTCGGTGAGCACCCCGCCGAGCAGCAGGCCGACCGCGGCTCCCCCGCCACCGATCGCGCCGTACACGCCGAACGCGCGGCCGCGTTCCTTCGGGTCGGTGAACGTGGTGGTGAGCAAGGACAACGCGGCCGGCGCGAGCAGCGCGCCGAAGACCCCTTGCGCGGCGCGGGCGATCAGCAGCATCTCGATGTTGCCCGCGAGGCCGCCGACCGCGGACACCGCGGCGAAGCCGGCCAGCCCCACGAGGAACGCCGGCTTTCGGCCGAACAGGTCCGCGAGACGGCCGCCGAGCAGCAGCAGGCTGCCGAACGCGAGCGCGTACGCGGTGACCACCCACTGGCGGGCGTCATTGGAGAAGCCGAGGTCGACCTGCGCGGACGGCAGGGCGATGTTCACGACGGTCGAATCGAGCACGACCATCAGCTGGGCGATCCCGATCATCACCAGGATCATCCAGCGCCGGGAATGATGCGGGTTCGCGGCCGGATCGCCCTCCCCCGGGCGATCGAGGGTGGCCGTGGGCTCGGTCATGGGCTTCCTCACGCAGAGTGGTTGCGGTGATATGTGGAGTAAGTGCCTCCCCTTACCTGAGTCACGGTACACAAGAACCGGAGATGATGTCTCGACTTCTTTTGGTAACCTGGGCGACATGACAGAGGAAGCGCCGGCCGTCGCGGCGCCGCGACCGCTGCGCCGCGACGCCGAACGCAACCGGCGGCGGATCCTCGAATCCGCCAGGGTGATCTTCGGCCGTCGCGGCCTGGACGCCACCCTCGACGACATCGCCCATCACGCCGGCCTCGGGGTCGGCACCGTCTACCGCCGCTTCCCCAGCAAGGAACACCTGGTCGAGGCCATGTTCGCGGAACGCCTCGACGAGATGGGCGAGCTCGCCCGGAAGGCGCTGCACGCCACCGATCCGTGGCAGGGCTTCGTCGATTTCCTGTGGCAGGCCGCGGAACTGCACACCGACGACCGCGGGCTGCGCGACATTCTGCTGTCCAACGCGTTCGGCCATGAGCACGTCGCGGAGGCGAAGGCCCGGATAGTGCCGTTGGTCACGCAGCTGATGGAGCGGGCACAGGCCGCCGGGCAGCTGCGCGCGGATCTCGTGCCGACCGATCTGCCGTTGCTGAACCAGATGATCGGCGCGGTGACCGAGTACACCGCGCATGCGGAGCCGCAGGCCTGGCGCCGCTGTATGGCGTTGCTGATCGACGGCCTCCGCGCCGAACCGGGTAGAGCGAGCGAGCTGCCGTGTCCCGGGCTGCCGCTGGACGTGATCGATCAGGTGATGTGCACCTGGCGTCAGCCGCGGCATCAGCAGACCTGACCGAAAGAACGAAAGCCGGAGCAGCCCCCGACAGGCCGCTCCGGCTTCCCCGCTGGAAAGGCTATTCGCTGGGCATGATCGCCCAGAGGATCAGGTAGGCGACGAACTGCGGGCCGGGCAGCACACAGGACAGTACGGCGATAACCCGCATCGTGCCCGTCTTGATGCCGAACCGGCGGGCCAGCCCCGCGCACACTCCGCCGATCATGCGATCGCCACGCGGCCGGCTCAGTCTTGGTGTGGTGACAGGTGCCGTCATCGTCTTTCCCCTCCCGTTGTTCTGCTACTGCCATGCCATCACGGGGCGGGTGGCCCGCGCATCGCTCCCGGGGCCCATTCGAGCCCCTAGGGGTCGGGCCGGTGACCCTGGGGCAGGCTCCGGGTTTCCCGCCGACCAGCGATGATGACGTGGCGGAGTATGGGATTTGCCCGTCCAGGCTGGCTTTTGCACCGCCGACCGCGATACTGCACCCCGTGCGCAACCCCATCGTCGCCTTCGGCGCCCTGCTGATCGCCGCCTGCGCGGCCGGCTGTGCCGCCGAACCCGCCGTGGCCCCCGACACGCCGGCTCCGCTCACCGCGGTGAGCGCGCTCGGCGACTTCGGCACGCTCGACTACTGCAGCCTGCTCGACACCACGCGGCTGGCCAGAAGCACCGTCGCCACGCCGGACTCGTCGTTCACCGGCTGTCAGGCGGACTTCGTGCAGAACGGCCGCCAAGGCTCGGTCACCGTCGGGCCGCTGGCCGCCGACCGCGACCCGAACATCCAGCCGTACGACTATGCGGGCCGGCTCCCGGACGGCATCACTGTGCAGCGGAGCAGCTTCGCACCGGCAGAGACCTGCGCCCGCACAATCACTTTCGCCGAAGGTATCCGCCTGTCGGTAGCCCTTTCCGGCGGCGACGCCGATCAGCGCTGCGCCCGCACGGATACGGTCGTCGACGGCGTGATGGCCGCGCTGACCGGCGGCCGGGTGCGGCACGTGCAGTTCCCCGATCAGTCTTGGGGCCGTGTCGACGCTTGCGCCCTGCTGCAATCCCACGACCTGGACGCGGCCAGCGGCGCGGACACGCAGACCGCCGGCGGGATGACCGGCCACTCGTGCATCCGCGGCAAGGTGAGCGTGGACTTCGCCGTGGTGAAGCAAGCGCCGACCGGCCCCGTCGAGACCCTCGGCGGCCGCAACGCCCGTGTCGCACCCGACGGCGCTTTCTGCCGAGCCCGTGCGGTTCAGCCCTCCCCCGCGACCGCGGAACGCGCGGAACAGATCACCGTCAGCGTCGTCGACACCACCGGATCCAGCGGCGATGCCGCCTGCCCCGCGGCTCGAACCGCCGCCGAGGCCGTGTTCGCGAAGATCCCCTAACGCTGTGAAGGGGTCCTTCACAGGCTCTGAGTCCAGGGCCTCGGCAAAGTTGGCCGAGGGCCCGTGATCAGCAGAGAGAGCTGTGGCTGCCCGACCGGTTTCGGGTCCGTGAAGGTGCCCCTGACGGACTCAGAGTCCGTGAAGGGTCCCTTCACAGCCCTACTCGGTGTAGGTGAAGTTCGTCCCGCTGCTCGGGTCGAACAGCTTGATCTTGTCCGCGTCGTACCAGAGGGAGACCTCCGCGTTCTCCGTCGCGGGCGACTCGGCGGACAGGCGGGCCACGATGAGCGACTCCGCGCCGGGCACGTCGGCCGAACCGCTGTCCGCGGCCAGTTCCCGCAGCTCCGCGGAGCTGGCGACCTCACCCTCGACGGTGAAGTGGGCGAACTTCTCCGAGCCCATCGACTCCAGCACGTCGATGTGCGCCGTGAACTCCGCACCCTGGCGTGCGGAATCGACCAGCGACGCGTCCTCGAAGTGTTCCGGGCGGATGCCCATCAGCACCTCGCGGGGCGCGTCGGCCGCCTCGGCCAGCCGGCGGACCGGGTCCGGCAGCGGCGCCGTGCCCAGTGCGCTGCGGATCTCTCCGTTCTCCAGGGTCGCGGGGACGAAGTTCATCGACGGTGAACCGATGAAGCCCGCCACGAACAGGTTCGCCGGGTTGTCGTAGAGAAACTGCGGCGCACCGATCTGCTGCACGTACCCACCGCGCAGCACCACGACCCGGTCGCCGAGGGTCATGGCCTCGGTCTGGTCGTGCGTGACGTACAGCGTCGTCGTGCCGAGTTGCTTCTGGATCTTCGACACCGAGGTGCGCATCTGGCCGCGCAGCTTTGCGTCCAAATTGGACAGTGGTTCGTCCATCAGGAACGCCTTGGGGCTGCGCACGATCGCCCGCCCCATCGCCACGCGCTGCCGCTGGCCGCCGGAAAGGTTCGACGGCCTGCGGTCCAGGTGCTGCGTCAGATCCAGGATCTGCGCCGCCTCCTCCACCTTCGCCCGCACCGTGGCGTCATCCACTTTGGCCAGCCGGAGCGGGAAGGCCATGTTCTCCCGCACGCTCATGTGCGGGTACAGCGCGTAGGACTGGAACACCATCGCGATGTCCCGGTCCTTCGGCGCCTTCTCGTTGACCCGCTCGCCGTCGATGCGCAGCTCACCGCCGGAGATGTCCTCCAGCCCGGCCACCATGTTCAGCGTGGTCGACTTCCCGCAGCCGGACGGGCCCACCAGGATGACGAACTCGCCGTCCGCAATGGTGATGTCCACATCGGACACCGCGAGCGCACCGTCGGGATAACGCTTGGAAACCTTGTCGAGAACGATTTCAGCCATGCCTCAGCCCTTCACCGCACCGGACGTCAGCCCCGCCACGATGCGACGCTGGAAGAACAACACGAACACAATGATCGGCACGGTGATCACGACCGCGGCCGCGCTCACCTGGCCGGCCGGATCCTCGAACTGCGAGGACCCGGTGAAGAACGACAACGCCGCGGGCACCGTGCGCGAGGCGTCCGTGGACGTCAGCGAGATGGCGAACAGGAAGTCGTTCCAGCAGAGGATGAACACCAGGATCGCGGTGGTGAACACGCCCGGCGCGGCCAGCGGCGCGATCACCTTCCGGAACGCCTGCGCCGGCGTCGCCCCGTCCATCTTCGCCGCTTTTTCCAGCTCCCACGGGATTTCCCGGAAGAAGGCGGACAGCGTGTAGATCGACAACGGCAGCGCGAAAGTGATGTACGGCAGGATCAGCCCCGGCCAGGTGTCGAACAGGCCGAGCCCGCGTTCGATGTTGAACAGCGGGGTCACCAGCGACACCTGTGGGAACATCGCGATCAGCAGCGAGAGCCCGACCAGCAGCCGCTTGCCGGGGAAATCCAGCCGCGCGATCGCGTAGGCCGCCATCGTGCCGAGTGTCACGGCGATCACGGTCGAGATCACCGCGATGCCGATCGAGTTCACCAGCGCGCGCAGGAACTCCGTGGTCCGGAAGATGTCCGCGTAGTTCTTGAGCGTCCATTCCTTCGGGAAGAAACTGCCGTCGCTGAGCGTGGCCTTCGTCTTGAACGAGAGCGACACCACCCACAGCACCGGGACCAGCGCGAACACCACGACCAGGAGGTCAACCAGGCCCCAGCGGATCTTGCGGCCGGTCGTGACCGCACCACCCATGACCATCAGCGCTTACCCCCGTCGTCCGAACCCGGTGCCGCGGTGCCGAACACCTTGATGAAAAGGAACGCGATGATCGCCACCGTGAGGAAGATCAGCACCGCCATCGTCGAGCCGATGCCGAGGTTGAGGCCCTTCACCAGGTTGTCGTAGGTCTGCATCGAGACCGAACCGGTGTCCTGCGCGCCATTGGTCAGCACGTAGATGTTGTCGAAGATGCGGAACGCGTCGAGCGTGCGGAACAGCAGCGCGACGAGAATCGCCGGCTTCATCACCGGCAGCATCACCCTGGTGAACCGCTGCCACGCGGTGGCCCCGTCCATCGCGGCGGCCTTGAGCAGATCTTCGGGCACCAGTGCCAGCCCGGCCATCAGCAGCAGCGCCATGAACGGCGTGGTCTTCCAGACCTCGGCGGCCACGATGATGAACAGCGAGGGCCACTGATCGGTCAGTGGCGCCGCGCCGGAGGCCAGCATGTCCGCCAGATACCCGGTTTTCGGCGTCCACGCGAAATACCACGAGAACGCCGCGACCACCGTGACGATGCCGTACGGGATCAGCGCGACGGTGCGCACCAGCCCGCGGCCGACGAGCGTGCGGTGCATGATCAGCGCGAGCGCCATGCCGAGCACGAACTCGATCACCACCGACACCACGGTGAGGAACATGGTCGTGCCGAACGCGGTCCACCAATAGGAATTCGTGAGCACCGCGGCGTAGTTGGCGAAGCCGATGAACTCGTGCTGTGCGGGGAAACGCAGGTCGTAACGCTGCAGCGACAGCCAGATCGAGTACCCGATCGGATAGCCGGTCACCGCGATCATCACCAGGAATGCCGGGGCGCACAGCCACAGCCCCAGCCGCCGTTCGGCTTTCTTCCCTTCCGACAGCGCGGGCTTGCCCTTGCGATGGGTCGCCGGCGCGGCCCCGGCAGTGGCGTCCTGAACGGTCACGGGATCACCCCCTTCGACTGGAGCGCGTCGTCGAGCTGTTCACGCAGTTTGTCCGCGGTCGCCCGCGGATCGATCTCGGACGGCGGGGAGAGCACCTTCGACATCACCGTGGACGCGTTCTGGTACGCCGGGGAAAGCGGGCGCAGCGCGGCGGTCCTCAACGCGTCGAGAATGGTCTCGCGCATCGGATATTTCACGGCCATGTTCGGATTGTCCGCGGATGCGGGTTTACCCGGGTCCAGCGGCCGATCGTCGTGATAGACCGATTCGATGGTCGGGGGCACCCCGTCGTTGATCGCGGAATACTTCTGATTCTCCGCACTGCGCAAGCACAATGCCGCGGCATAGGCCTCCGGTTTGTGCTTCGAGAGGCTGCTCACCGCCAGATCGTAGCCACCGATCGTGGTCTTGGCCGGGGCACCGGGCTTCGCCTCCGGGTAGACCGCCCATTTGAAGTGCGCCAGATCCTGCGGCCGCTCCTCGGCGTAGGAGGCGTAGACGAACGGCCAGTTCAGCTCGAAGGCGGCGTCCCCGCGCTGGAAGCTCCGCCGGACGTCGTCCTCTTTCTGGTTGGTCAGCGAGGGATCGGTGATCCCGCTCGAAGTGACCTGCTTGAGCAGCTGCAGTGCCTGCACCGCGCCCTCGTCCATCACCACGGATTTGCCGTCGTCGGAGAGGATGTGCCCGCCGAGCGATTCGACGAGGGTGTTGTAGACGACCACCAGGCCTTCGTACTGCGCGCCGGTGAAAACAATCGAGTACGGCTTGTGCTCACCCTTGAGCTGCTGGGATATCCGCATCATCTCGGCCCAGGTCTTCGGCGGGCGCGGGGTGATCCGGTCGTCGTACCAGAGCAGCTGGACATTGGTGTTCTTCGGCGCCGCGTAGAGTTTTCCCTGATAGGTGGCGGTCTTCAGCGGACCAGCCAGGACCCCGGCGGAGGCCGCGGCCTGGTCCGCCCCGGTCCACTCGTCGATCCAGCCCGCTTGGGCGAACTCCGGAACCCAGGTCACGTCGAGACCGAGCACGTCCATCGAGTCGTCGCCGGCGGCCAGCCTGCGGGCCAGCTGGATCCGCTGATCGTCGGAACCGCGCTGGAGCTTGTTGTAGACGATCTGGTACTGCCCGCCGGCCGCCTTGTTACAGTTGTCCACAACCGACTGAAAATGGTCTTCGGGCGAGTAGTAGACGTTGATTTTCAGGCCGGAACTCGATCCGCATCCGGCGATCAGGCCGGATGCCACCAGCGCGGCACCCAGCCCTGCCATCGCCCGGGCAGGCGAACGCCCGGACCGGTACTTCCCCATCGAAGCCTCCTCAGGACCGCATTGCGCGGCGCGTTCTCACCACACCCCCTGGCTGCACGCCGCCGTCCGACCGGTGCCGGACAACTTATGCCGAGGGTGCACCACCCGCAACAGGTACCGGTTTCGATTCCGCGGTGTTACCGCCGAACGGCCTGAATAGCTTCCGCAGGAAGAATTCGAGCTTCCTCCTGGCGTGCTCAGGCATCTCCGGCCGACGGCCGCAGGGAGAGTTTGGCCAGCAGTTCCCGGCCGCGTTCGGCGGTGCGGGGCTGGCAGAGCACGTCGTAGCGGCCCGCGACCAGCTGGCTCGCGGAGGAGAAATCGCGGCGGCCGCGGGACATCCGGTAGCCGATCGCGGCGAACGCCAGTCCGGACAGGACCCCGAGCACCAGCCCGGTGATCATCTGCAGGGCGAACCCGTGGTTCACGAACAGCCCGAGCAGCAACCCGGCGAACAGGCCGAACCAGGCACCGGACATCGCCCCCGCGCCGAGCACCCGGCCCCAGGACAGCCGGCCGAGCACCCGTTCCACCAGCATCAGATCCACCCCGACGATGGTCACGTCGCCGACCTCGAACTCGTTCTCCGCGAGGTAGTCCACCGCCTGCTGCGCCTCGCCGTAGGTACCGTACGAGGCGATCGGCCAGCCGGTGGGCGGCGTCGGGAGCCGCGGCGGCCCGGCCGGCCGCCGGCCACCAAGGGGACTGCTCACATCATCACCTGCGCACTCGTACCGTCCGAAGGACCCATCTTGTCAAGAACCGGCGAACCGTGCGAACCGCCGGCCCGCGGCCTCCGGCGGCCTGGCGGCCCGGCGGCCTGGCGGCGTGGCGGCGTGGCGGCGTGGCGGCGTGGCGGCGTGGCGGCGTGGCGGCGGGCCAGAATCGATGACGATCTTCCGGGCGGCCGTCCGGGGTACGACGCTGCGCTGTCGTTTCGCCGGTTAAGGTGCCGTTCGAGGCCGATCCGGGGAGACGACGATGACCGAGGGCGACGACGGTTACGAGCCCCCGTCCTTCGAGCACCAGCCGTACCCACCGCAAGGCCCGCCGCCCGGACCGGGCCTGGCGATCGCGTCGCTGGTGTGCTCGATCGCCGGGTTCGTGCTGTGCGCGCCGCTGGCCGTGGCGGGAATCGTGATGGGACACATCGCACACGCCAGGGCCCGCCGGGGGCGCGCCCCCGCTGGTGCGGTCGCGGTCGCCGGATTCGTCGTCGGATACGGCGCGCTCGTCGTGTGGGGGATCGTGATTGCATGGATCCTGCACGCACTGTCCACGTCCGGGGTCTTCCGCTGAGGCCCGCACACCCGCACCCGAGGAATCCCCGATGACGAACCCGCCGAACCCGCCCGGCCGCGAAGACCCGCCGGCCACCGCCGAACCGACCGGTTTCGAGCCTCCCGCGACCGCGGAACCGGCCCCGTTCGAGCCACCGGCGACGGCCGGGCCCGGAGCACCGTCGGCGGGCGAGCCCGTTGTCGTTCCGCCGCCCCTGCCTGGTGAACCCACGCCGTCCGCGAAGCCCGATGCCACGCCGCCTGCCGCCGAGCCCGCACAGCCCTCCGCCGCCGTTCCGATGCCGCCCTCCGGCTGGACCGCCCCGGAACCCGGCTTCGTCACCCCGGGCAGCACCCCGACCGGTTACCACGTGCCCGGATCCGATCCCAGCGGAATACCCGTGTACGGCAGCGTCGGTCAGCCACCGGCGTACGGGCAGCCCGGCTACTCCGCCGTCAGCCCGTACCCACCGGCGACTGGCGGCTATCCCGCGTACGGGCAGCCGTACCAGCCCTACGGTCTACCGCCGGAGCAGAACACCGGGCTCGCCATCGGCGCGCTCGTCTGCTCGCTCGTCGGGATACTGACCTGTCTCCTCGCCCTCCCCGGCGTCATCATGGGCCACATCGCACTGTCCAAAGCCAACCGCGGCGAAGCAGGCGGGCGCGGCATGGCGCTCGCCGCGATCGCGGTCGGCTACGCGTTCATCGCGCTCTACGTGAGCTTCGGGATCACGGTCGGGATCATGGGCGCAACGGGCTACTTCGACACGAGCTACTTCGACCGCTAATCACCAGGCAGCGCGTCGCTCTCCGTACGCGGCCTCGGCGTCGCGGTTGCTTCTTCAGTGCGCGCGTCGAGGAAACGCAGCAGCTCCACCGGGAATGGCAGCACCAGCGTGGAGTTCTTCTCCGCAGACACCTGGACCACGGTCTCCAGCAGACGCAGCTGCAACGCGGCCGGGGTCGATTCCATCGTCGCGGCGGCCTGGGCGAGTTTGTGCGAGGCCTGCAGTTCGCCGTCCGCGGAGATCACTCGTGCCCGGCGTTCGCGCTCGGCCTCGGCCTGGCGGGACATCGACCGTTTCATCGACTCCGGCAGCGCGACGTCCTTGATCTCCACCCGGTCGATGTGGATGCCCCAGCCCAGCGCCGGGCTGTCGATCATCAGCTCCAGGCCCTGGTTGAGCCGTTCCCGGTTGGCCAGCAGATCGTCCAGATCGCTCTTGCCGATGATGGAGCGCAGCGAGGTCTGCGCGACCTGCCCGATCGCGGCGCCGTAGTCCTGCACGTGCACCGCGGCCAGCACCGGGTCGACCACCTTGAAGTACACCACCGCGTCCACCCGCACCGTGACGTTGTCCCGGGTGATCCCGTCCTGCCCGGGGACCGGCATGGTGACGACCTGCATGTTCACCTTTTGGAGCCGGTCGGCGATCGGCACCAGCATGACCAGGCCCGGTGCCCGCACCTGCGGACGGACCCGGCCGAACCGGAACACGAGGCCCTGCTCGAACTGCTTCACCACGCGGACCGCGGACGCGAGCCACAGCCCGCCCGCGACGACCACTGCGCTGACAATCTCGACGATCATGACAGCTCCCGGGTTCGCGGAACCCCTGTTCACCTACTGTACGCGCGCGAAGCGGACGGGGAAACGGGTTGCGTGTCCGGCCAACCGGTTTCAGGTCTGTGAAGGGGCCCTTCACGGACTCAGAGTCTGTGAAGGGCCCCTTCACAGACCTCCACACCGACTTTGCCGACACCCTGGCGGAATCCCGCCTGCCTTCGCCGCCCGCGTACCCCGCGTACTCGGGCCCGAATCGGCGCCGTGGCTCGCCGAACTGCCCGCGCTCGCCGAGCGGTTCGCCCGCGAATGGGGGCTGGAGTTCGAGGACCGCGCACGGCACGGATTCGCCGGAGTCGTCCAGCTCGCGCGCCGGGCCGACGGCAGCCGGGTGATGCTCAAACTCGGCTGGCCGCACGAAGAATCCCGGGACGAGCCGCTCGCACTGTCCACATGGGCCGGCCGGGGTGCGGTGCTGCTCCTGGAATCCGCGCCCGAACACGGAGTGCTGCTGCTGGAACGGCTGGACGATTCCCGCACCCTGCACGGTGAACCGCTGCTGCCCGCGGTCGAGGTGCTCAGCGAGCTGGCCCACCGGCTCGCGGTACCCGCACCGGCCGCACTGACCCGTTCGGTGGCCGCGGAGGCGGAACGGCTGCAGGCCGAGCTCCCCCGGCGCTGGCAGGACCTCGGCCGCCCGCTGCCCCGCCGGGAGCTGGACGCGGCGCTCGAAGCCTGCCGCGACCTCGGCCCGACGCCCGCACCGTTGCTGGCCAACGAGGACCTGCACTACGAGAACGTGCTGGCGGGTACGCGCGAACAGTGGCTGGTGATCGACCCGAAGCCGATCGCCGGCGACCTGGAGTACGGAGCGTTCTCCTTCCTGTGGAACCGGTTCGACGAGTCCACATTGGACGACAAACTGGCCGCGAGCAGACTGGACCCGGCCCGTGCGAAGGCCTGAACGCTGGTGCGTGCGGTGCAGAACCGGCTGTGGTTCGCCGAGGACCTGCGCGACACCGGGGACCTCGGCGACGACGGGCCAGCCGGCGCATACTTGCCCGCTTTGACCCGCTGGGCGCTGAAGTCCTGACTGAGAGAACGCCGGGCGCCGTCACGAGCGGACCCGCACGCCAGCCGATAGTGTCGGCGCCATGGCGGGTAACCGGGTCTTCGCAGCTCAGCTGGCAGGTCTGCCGGTGTTCGGGCCCGATGGCGAGTCCATCGGCAAGGTCCGCGACCTGGTCGCCGGGCTGCGGCTGGACCAGCAGCCGCCCCGGGTGCTCGGGCTGGTGGTCGAACTGGCCACCCGGCGCCGGGTGTTCGTGCCGATGCTCCGGGTCACCTCGATCGAGCCGAACGCGGTCACACTCGCCACCGGTTCGGTGAACATGCGCCACTTCACCCTGCGGCCCAACGAGGTGCTGGTGTGCGGCCAGCTGCTCGACGCACACGCGATGCGCACCGACGGCACCACCCGGGTGACCATCGCCGATGCCGCGATGGAGCCCACCCGCACCCGGGACTGGGTGCTGGCGAAGCTCGCCGTACGCGAACGGTCCACCCGGCTGGCACTGGGCCGGCGCCGCGCGGCCATGCAGGTGCTGGCGTGGAACGAGGTGGCCGGGCTCGGCCTCACCGATCTGACCGGCCAGCCCCAGGGCGCTGGTCAGCTGCTGATGCTGTTCGACACCATGCGGGCGGTGGATATCGCGGCCACCGTGCGCGATCTGCCGCTCAAACGCCGGCACGAGGTGGCCGAGGCGATGGACGACGAACGCCTCGCCGACGTGATCGAGGAGCTGCCCGAAGACGACCAGAAGGAGCTGCTCGCCCACCTGCCCGAGGAGCGGGCCGCGGACGTGCTCGAAGCGATGAACCCGGACGACGCCGCGGACCTGCTCGCGGAACTGGCCCCGGCCGAGCAGAGCCGTCTGCTGGAACTGATGGAGCCCGAAGAGTCCGCGCCGGTCAAGCGGCTGCTCGCGTACTCCTCGGACACCGCAGGCGGGCTGATGACCCCGGAGCCGGTGGTGCTCACCCCGGACGCCACCATCGCCGAAGCGCTGGCGCACATCCGCAACGCGGAACTGCCCTCCGCGCTGGCGACCCTGATTTTCGTCTGCCGTCCGCCCACCGCGACCCCGACCGGCCGGTTCGTCGGCGTCGTGCACTTCCAGCGGCTGCTGCGCGAACCCCCGGCCGAGCTGGTCGCGTCCGCGGTGGACACCGACCTCACC
Source organism: Amycolatopsis sulphurea (assembly GCF_002564045.1). Lineage (NCBI taxonomy): Bacteria > Bacillati > Actinomycetota > Actinomycetes > Pseudonocardiales > Pseudonocardiaceae > Amycolatopsis > Amycolatopsis sulphurea. Next base: position 1,218,641 of record NZ_PDJK01000002.1, read on the forward strand.
GCTCTCCGGCCGGAAGCACCGCTGGCGGAGGTCACCCGCTACTTCGCCGCCTACAACCTCGCCTGCGCGCCGGTGGTCGATCCGGAGGATCACCTGCTGGGCGCGGTCACCGTGGACGACGTCCTCGACCATCTGCTGCCCGACGACTGGCGCGAGACCGGGCTGCACGATTTCGGCCTGCCCTCCGCCGTCGATCCGGTCGACCCCGATACCCCCGCCGGACCAGCCGAACCCGAGGAGGCCGACCGTGCCTGAACTGTCCACCGGCCGACGGCTCGACCAGCCGCGCAGCCAGGCCCGCCTGCGGCTGAACATCGATCCGGACACCTTCGGCAGGTTCACCGAACGAGTCGCGCGGTTCCTCGGCACCGGCAAGTACCTGTTCTGGCAGACGCTGGTCGTCGTGGTCTGGATCATGCTCAACCTGGCCGCGCTGTCACTGCGCTGGGACCCGTACCCGTTCATCCTGCTCAACCTGGTCTTCTCCACGCAGGCCGCGTACGCCGCGCCGCTGATCCTGCTGGCGCAGAACCGCCAGGACGACCGCGACCGCGTTTCGCTGGAGGAAGACCGTTCCCGGGCGGCGCAGACCAAGGCGGACACGGAGTATCTGGCGCGGGAGCTGGCCGCGCTGCGGCTGGCCATCGGCGAGGTGGCCACCCGCGACTACCTGCGCAGCGAATTGGACCGGCTGCGTGACGACCTGACCGTGAACACGAAGCCGCGCAAGGCGAAACAGGCGTGAAAACGGCGGGCGGATACCGGTACGTACCATGGGTTCTGTGACTGGTACACAGCAGCTCCCCAGCGTCGACGACGTCCGCACCGCGCTGAAGGACGTGTACGACCCGGAGATCAAAAAGCCGATCACCGACCTCGGCATGGTCAAAGACGTGGCGGTCGGCGAAGACGGCGCGGTCACCGTCGGCATCTACCTCACCGTGGCGGGCTGCCCGCTCAAGGCGACGCTGACCCAGGACACCACCAAGGCGGTCGCGCAGCTCCCCGGCGTCACGGACGTGCGGGTCGAGCTGGACGTGATGAGCGACGAGCAGCGGACCGAGCTGCGCAAGTCCCTGCGTGGCGACGCGGCCGAGCCGGTGATCCCGTTCGCGCAACCGGGTTCGCTGACCCGGGTGTACTGCGTGGCCTCGGGCAAGGGCGGGGTGGGCAAGTCCTCCGTCACGGTGAATCTGGCCGTTGCGATGGCCGAGCGCGGGCTGTCGGTCGGCGTCGTGGACGCGGACATCTACGGGCACTCGATCCCGCGCATGCTGGGCGCGCGGGAGAAGCCGACCAAGGTCGAGAAGATGATCATGCCGCCACAGGCACACGGCGTGAAGGTGATCTCGATCGGCATGTTCACCCCGGGCAACGCGCCGGTGGTGTGGCGCGGCCCGATGCTGCACCGCGCCCTGCAGCAGTTCCTCGCCGACGTGTTCTGGGGCGATCTCGACATCCTGCTGCTGGACCTGCCGCCGGGCACCGGCGACATCGCGATCTCGGTGGCACAGCTGATCCCGAACGCGGAAATCCTGGTGGTCACCACCCCGCAGCAGGCCGCGGCCGAAGTGGCCGAGCGCGCCGGGGCGATCGCCATGCAGACCCGGCAGCGAGTGGCCGGCGTGATCGAGAACATGTCCTGGCTGGAGACGCCCTCGGGCGAACGGATCGAGGTGTTCGGTGCCGGCGGCGGGCAGACCGTGGCCGATTCGCTGTCCAAGTCGGTGGGCTCGAAAGTCCCGCTGCTGGGCCAGGTCCCGCTCGATCCGCGACTGCGGGAACAGGGCGACGAGGGCACCCCGCTGGTGCTCGCCGAACCGGAGGCGCCCGCCTCGCAGGTCCTCAGGGACGCGGCGAAGCAGCTCGCGGTCCGGGCCCGTGGGCTGGCGGGGATGATGCTGAACGTGACCCCCGCCGACCGCTGAGCGGTCGCGGTCCGGCTGCTGACGGCCTTGGCGGTCCAGGCGCGTACGCGGCCAGGCTACGTGCATGGTGGTCCGGGCGCGTGTGCGGCGGTCGGGTCGGGTGGACCGTGGTCAACCCGCGTACAGCGGTCCTGTGGGGTGCACGGTGGTCAGGGCGGTGTGCACCCATGGTCAAGCCCGCGTACGGCGGCCATGCGGTCTGCAAGGTCGCCAGCAGGGTCCATGGTGGTCAGTCGCGGCAGGCGCGCGCACCGTGGTCAACGGCTGCCCGCCGTCCGGACCGATCGGGCCACGGCCCAGAACACGCTGTGCCCAAGCCGCCTACCCGACCAGCCGCACCCGGACTCAGGCCGCGTGCACAGTGGTCAGCACAGTGCCCGACCCGCTCAGTGTGACGCGGGTGTCCCCGGCCTTGGCCACCTTCCAGTCGATGTCCTCGGCTTCGCCGGGCTGCACGGCGATGGTCTTGTCCGGCTGGCCCTGCACGTCGACGGTCTGCGGCTGGTCGACGGTCACCCGGACCTTGACGTGGTCGCCGACCTGCACGTCGACCGCACCGGCGGGCGGGGTGACCTTGCCGGCGGTGTACTCGACCGTGATCAGCACGTCCACGCCCGGCTGGCCGGTGTTCGCGCCCCGCTTGACGTTCGCCTGTTCCCCGGAGGCGCTGCCCGCCTCGTTCGAGTGGACCGCGGACGACGGGGCGGCCGGGGCGGGGACCGACGTGTACGTGGCGGGCGGCGCGGTGCTCGGCTCGTCGTCGGCACTGCACCCGGCCACCACCAGGGCGGCCGCCGCGATCGTCCCGGCCAGCGCAGCCGCACGACGTGACATCTCAGGAACCTCCAGGGTCGGTTGAAGCTTGTGCCCTGAGGCTACCCAGCCTGGTCAGGCGCGCTTCAGCTGCCCGGGAGCACGACTCATCAGGTGGCGTCCGGGTCGATCGGCGGGCGCTCCCCCGGCTTGAGCGGCTCCGGCTGCGGCACGCTGCTCTGCGGTTTGATCGCGGGGCTGCCGTTCGAGCCGTTCGTGCCGTTGATCGAGTTCAGGCCGAGCGGATCCGCGTCGCCGTCGAACAGATGCTGGGTGACGACGCGCTTCGGGTCGAAGTTGCGCAGCCCGCGCAGATCCTCCAGCGGTTTGCGGAGCTGGTCGAACTCCGGGCCCATCTCCTCACGCAGCTGCTCGCGCGCACCGGTGGCGAACTCGCGGACCTTGCGAACGCTGCGGGCCATCCAGGCGGCCGCCTCGGGCAGCCGCTCGGGACCGAGGATGAAGAGACCGGCGACGATGAGGACGAGAATCTCGCCCCAGCCGATGCTGTCGAACACCCGTGAACCTCCGCTCGGTGCTGGCCTGCCCAGAATACCCGCGCCCGGCCCAGGTCCGGCAGGCTGTGAAGGGAACATTCACCGACGTTGAGTCCCTGAAGATGCCCTGCACAGCTCGTCCGGCCGGCGGAGTGGGTCAGTCGCTGCCGAGAGTAACGTCCACGACGAGCAACGCGCCGGAGCGGGCCAGCTGCACCGGCACCACCGTGCCGGGGTCGTGGTTGCGCACGGCCACGGTCAGCTCGGCGGAATCGCGCACCAGCCGGTCGCCGACCTTGGTGATCACGTCGCCCTCCTTGATCCCGGCCGCGGCCGCCGGGCCGTTCGGGACGACGTTCTGCACCTGGGCGCCCATACTGGTGGATCCGGCCACGCTGGCCGCGTTGATGCCGATGTCGGCGTGCACGACCTTGCCGTGCGCGATCAGTTCTCTGGCGATCTTGACCGCGTAGTCGCTGGGGATGGCGAAGCCGATGCCGATGCTGCCGCCGTCCGCGCTCGAGGAGCGGATCGCCGAGTTGATGCCGACCAGCGCCCCGGTCGCATCGACCAGCGCGCCCCCGGAGTTGCCGTGGTTGATCGCCGCGTCGGTCTGGATGGCCTCGTAGGTGACCGGCGGCGCGCCGTTGTCCCCGCCCGCGGTGACCGGCCGGTCGAGCGCACTGACGATGCCGGAGGTGATCGAGTTCTGCAGGGCCAGCGGCGAGCCGACCGCGATCACCGCGTCACCGGCCTGCAGGTCGGCCGACTTGCCCAGCTGCATCACCACCGGGTTGGTCACCGCCACCTTGACCACCGCGAGGTCGGTCTTCTGGTCCGCGCCGACGAGCTTGGCCGCGGTGCGGGTGCCGTCGTTGAAGATCGCGGTGATCTTGACCGAGGAGTCCCCGCTCGCGGAGGACACCACGTGTTCGTTGGTGAGGATGTAGCCCTGCGGGTCGATGACCACGCCGGAGCCCTGTTCCCCGGCGTCCGCGCCGGGTTTGACCACTTCGAGCGCCACGACCGCGGGCGAGACCCGCTTGGCGATGTCGGCCAGCGAACCGGGCGGGCGTTCCTTGGCCGCCTCCGCCTCGGAGATCGTGGCACTGCCGGTGAGCGAGGACCCGGTGTCGGCCAGCCACCAGGAGACCAGCCCGCCGACCGCGCCGACGAGCAGCGCCAGCACACCGAGCAGGGCGAGCGCCCGCGGTTTGACCCGGCGGCCGAACAGCACCTCGGGCAGGCTCAGCAGCGCCCCGCCGGGCCGGGTCCCGGACTCCTCCGCGGAGTCCTCGGCGGTCACCGCCGGACCGGCCAGCACCGCCCCGGAACCCGGATCACGCCACGGATCCCGCTGATCGGTCCACAGCGGCTCCTCCGGCTCGGGTGGTTCGCCGGTCGCTTCGAGCGGCCGCTGCAGCAGCACGTCCTCGGCCCCCGGCGGACGGCGGAACGCCTCGGCGAGCGATTCCGGTGGCGGCGGGGCGAGGCCGAAACCGTTGCCGCCGTTACTGTTCGACGGCTGCGTGTAGAGCTTGTCGAACGCGCCCTCGACCCCGTGCGGACGGCCGAACACCGCGGTCTGCGCCGGATCGACCGCGGGCCGCTCGAGCGGCCGCGGCGCCAGCCGGTCCGCCCCCACGGCGCCGGGCTGGGCTGGGTTCGCGTTCGGCTGGTCGGTCATCATTCCCCGGGGCTGCGATCAGTGGCTCGGCATCGACGATATCTCAAGCCTGGCACACCCGAGTGTGCCCATCGAACGGTGAAATGGCTGTTGCCTGCTCCGTGGCCAGGAGAGCCTCGGCGCTGTGAGACCGGCTGGTGAGATGGAGATTCGGGCAGCAGATTCGGTGCTGGGCTGGTACTGGTCGCTGTCACCTGCGGCAGGCGGAACGTGCCACGGCTGCATCCGGGCCGAACGGCGGTGGGTCAAGGTCGATGCCCGCAGGGTCCGCACCGGCCCCGGGTAACGGCTTCCCGACGTGCCCGGCCGTGGGCTGACCGGTGTCGCCTCCGCGATCACCTGCGCCAAGGCAGGGCCTCAGGCGCGCTGGGCACGGGCTGCGCTGCGCCAACCCGATGTCCAGGCAGACCGGCGAAATCGAGATCCGGCACATCCTCGAGGTCGAGGATTTCGGCGACATGGCGACCTCGGAGGTCCTCGCCATCGCCGCCGTCCGGAAGGGCCAGGGTGTCGGCAAAGTCGGTGTGGAGGTCTGTGAAGGTTTGTGAAGGTTTGTGAAGGGGCCCTTCACAGACTCTGGGTCCGTGAAGGGCCCCTTCACAGACCCCGAGACAGGTCCGGCACACACCACGAGGTGGTCGCGCGTCTCGAACACCTCCGCATCGCCGCTGCCGGGCGTGATCGACGAAGAGGGCAGGCACCACCGATGATGACGCGGCAGCCACGGCACTCTGCTGATCACGGATCCTCGACCACCTTTGCCGGGACCCTGGACTCAGCGTCCGTGAAGGGACCCTCCACAGCCTTCCTGCCTGGACGCGGTCTCGCGTTGCTCCTTGACGCACCGGACGGCGCCGATGGCCGGGTCATCGAGATCCAGGCAGGCATCAGAACCGCACTCCGCCGAGCCGACCACCGACCGCCAAGCACCGGCCTCACTGCGGCGGTCAGGACTCGACAGCGCCGGAGTCTCCGGCACCGACAACAGCGGCGCCTGCCAGGTCGTCGGCACCGACAGCTGCGCGAGCATCAGACGCACCTTGAGCCAGGCCGGAACCCTCACTCCGCTAAGACACACGCCCTGGACCGGGCGGAACTCACCGAGCCGGAGCCGAGGGCACCCGATCATCCACCGGCCGCACCGCCGAACTCGACGACGCAGGATTCGACGACGCCGACGTCTCCGTCACCGCCGTCTCCGGTGCCTGCCGAGTCGTCGGCACCGACATCTGCGCGGGCAGCAGATTCGCATTGCGCTGGGCCGGGCTCTGGTCCCCGGTGCCGTCCCCGCTGTCACCCGCGGTGCCGACGAGCGCGAGCGCGCTCAGCACGAGACCGGAGACCACCACCCCCGCGCCCTGTGCCGCCCGCTTGCGGCTGAATCCGAACCGGCCGCCACCGAGCAGGTTCGCGGACTGCCCAAGCGGCGCGGTCGTGCCCAACGGCGCGGTACCCCCGAGGACGCTGGCGCCGTCCCGCAGCCCGGCCACGCGGTCCGGCCGCTGGATGGCCACGAGCTGCCCGTCCGCGGTCACCGCGAGGTTGTCCGGGGAACCAGGCAGGTCGGTGTGTTCCGGAATGGAGCGGAGGCTGGCCAGGAAACCGGCCGACATGGTCGGCTCGCCGGCCTGCTTGACCGCCGCGCCCGCCTGCCGCTGCGCACGCACCTCGCCGGCGCAGCCGGGGCAGCACGCGAGATGCGCGGCGGCCCGGTCCCGCGCGCCCGGGGTCAGTTCGCCGTCGACGAAGGCGACCACCACGTCGGGCAGCAGATGGGATTCGCGCAGGCCCCAGCCGGTCATACCGACACCTTGACAGACTCGCCTCGTTCGGCACGACGGCGCTCCAGCGAGGCACGCAGCGCGGAACGGCCGCGGTGGATCCGGCTGCGCACGGTGCCCAGCTTGACGCCCAGCGTGGTGCCGATCTCCTCGTAGGACAGGCCTTCCACGTCGCACAGCACGACCGCGGCGCGGAACTCCGGCGGCAGCTCGTCGAGCGCGGCGTCGAGGTCCGGGTCCAGGTGGGTGTCGCTGTAGTGCTGCTCCGGGCTCGGGTCGTCGCCGACGATCCGGTCGGTGTCCTCGGGCAGCCCCTCCATGCGCACGCGCTGGCGGCGGCGGGCCAGGTCGAGGAAGAGGTTCGTGGTGATCCGGTGCAGCCAGCCCTCGAAGGTGCCGGGCTTGTACGACGCGAGCGAGCGGAACACCCGGATGAAGGTCTCCTGGGTGAGGTCCTCGGCGTCGTGGGTGTTGCCGGTCAGGCGGTAGGCCAGCCGGTAGACCCGGTCGGCGTGCTCGCGCACCACCTCGTCCCAGGACGGCGGCGTCCACGCCGCGGCCGCGGGTTCCACGGCCACCGGCTCGGCGACGGTCATATCGGCGTTCTGCATCGGGGGAGCAGGCACCTCCATCTGCGTAACTCCTCTTCTGCTCTGCCAACGCGGCGCGGGGGCACGGTGTTCCCGTGCGATCGGATCGAGTGTGTCCGGTCTTCCCGTGGTTCTAGTGAGACGCGACTGAGAGCAGCCTGAGAACTTTCTTCGGGAGGCTTATCCGGGAGCCTTCGCGGTTTTGTCGACAACCAGCGCTAACCTTCGCGCGTGAGTTCCGGGACGCAGGCGGCGTCGGAAGCCGAGCCGGTGGGTGCCGAGCACGTCGACGGGTACCTGCCCGACGACGACGTGCTGACCATGGCGCGGGCCCGCGCGGACGAGCTCGGCTGCCCCCCGCTGGCGCCTGGAGCAGGCACGACGCTGCGGTTCCTCGCCGCGACGCTCGGCGCCCGCGCGGTGGTGGAGGTCGGCACGGGCTGCGGCGTGAGCGGGCTGTACCTGCTGCGCGGGATGGCCGCGGCCGGCGTGCTCACCTCGATCGACATCGAGCCGGAATTCCAGCGTGCGGCCCGCCGGACGTTCCTCGACGCCGGGTACCCGCCGGGGCGGATGAGACTCATCACAGGCCGCGCGCTCGACGTGCTTTCCCGGCTCACCCCGGGCGGCTACGACCTGGTGTTCGTGGACGCCGCGCGGATCGAGTACCCGGGCTACTACGAGCAGGGCGTGGCCCTGCTTCGCCGCGGCGGGATCATCGCCTTCCACAACGTGCTCGCCGGCGGCCACGTGGTCGACCCTTCCCGACGCGACCCGGAAACGCTTGCTCTGCGTGAGGTGGCACGGGCCGTCCGAGAGGACGAACGGCTGGTCCCGGCGTTGCTGCCGGTGGGTGGCGGGCTGCTTCTCGCGACCGTGGGCTGATGTCAGGAGTGAGCCAGCACACGGCGTTCAACCCGGGTTGCCGTGCCGGCTACGACGGCCGTTGCCGCCAGCGCGAGCCACACCACAACGGCGCCGATCAGCCAGCTCCAGCCTGCTTCGCCGTAGACGACGCTGCCGATTGCTCCGCCGACGCTGCTGCCGAGGTAGTACATGAGCGTGTAGAGGCCGCCGACCTGACCGCGCGCGTTCTCCGGCGCTTCAGCCGCGGCCCAGCTGTTCGCGATCGAGTGGGCAGCGAAGAACGCGGCAGTAAGGACCACAAAGCCGATCACGATCAACGGCAGCGAGTCGGGAATCGTCAGGACGCCGCCGATCGCCATTGCCAGCAGTACGCCGAGAAGCGCGCGCCGTCGTCCGGTCCGGGCAGTGAGACGGCTAGCAGTGGCCGAAGAGACCGACCCGAGCGCGTACGCGAGGAACACGAGCGAAGCGAGCGCAGGCGTGAGATTCAGCGGCGCGCCGGTCAGACGGAAGCCTGCGGCGTTGTACATCGCGACGAAGGCTCCCATAGCCAGCAACGCGACCGCGTACTGCGCAAGCAGTACCGGACGACGTACGGCAGCAAGCAGCCCGACAGCGACGTCGCGGGCCGTCTGCCGCCCCTCCCCCGGCTGTCGCTGCGACGGCGGCAACGCGAGCACAGTCACCACCGCGCAGACCAACGAGACCCCCGCGACCACGTACAGCGCACCTCGCCAGCCGACAGGACCCGCGGTGAATCCCGTGGCCAACCGACCGGTCATGCCACCGATCGAATTGCCCGCAATCATCGCGCCGACCGCTGCCGCCACCCCGACCTTGCCCAGCCGTTCCACCAGGTATGCCGTCGCCACACCGGGGAACCCGGCGATCGCGACGCCCTGTACGGCGCGAAGCACGAGCAGCAGCGAGTAGTTCGGCATAAGCGGCAGCAGCAGCCCGAGAATGGTGGAAATCACCACAGACGCGACGATCACCGGCCGTCGTCCGACCACTTCGGACAGTGCGGCGATCGGCAGCACCGAGATGGCGAGCGCACCCGTGGCGACGCTCACCGCGAGCGAAGCGCCGCCGGGGTCGAGGTGGTACTGCGCGGCGAGCTGCGGCAGCACCGGCTGTGGGGCGTAGAGCAGGGCGAACGAGGTGAAACCGGCGGCGGCCACGGCGACCTTGACGCGGCGGGTCGGGCTGGCGGGAAAGGTCACGAGGCCGAAAGTAAGCCTCGCTAATCAATACGTCCAATACGTCTATCCGCGATAATCCATACCGTGACGGATGAGAAGCTGACAGCCCAGCTAGCCCCGCATCTGCAGTTGCTCGCCGTGCTGCGGAATACCGGGAATGTCACACGGACAGCCGAGCTGCTGGGGATACCGCAGCCCACCGTCAGCAGGCGGCTGGCGGCGCTGAGCCGGGCGCTGGGCGCCCCGCTGACCGTGTCGGCCGGCCGGGGCGTGCGGCTGACCCGGGCCGCTGAACTGCTCGCCGAGGCTGCCGAACGAGCGCTGACGGCCGTCGACGCCGGCGTCCGGCTGGCCCGCGAGGAGATCGAGCCTGGCAGCGGCCGCGTCGTGCTCGGGTTCCTGCACCTGCTGGGCCGGGCGCTGGTGCCGGAGCTGCTGCGGGACTATCGCGCGCAGGTGCCGGGCGCCCGGTTCACCCTCGTCCAGGGCTCCCGTCAGGACATGCTGGACCGGCTCGCCGCGGGTGAACTGGACCTCGCGCTGCTCGCCCCGGTGCCGGAGGAGGACGAACGGCTGGGGTCGGTCGTGCTCGACGAGCAGCCGATCCTGCTGTCCGTACCGGCCGGGCACCGCCTGGCCGGCCGATCCGCGGTGCGGGTCGCGGAACTGGCGGACGAGCCGTTTGTGCTCCTGGAGCCGGGCTACGGCCTCCGCCGCATCACCGACGACCTGTGCGCCGCCGCGGGTTTCACCCCGAAGGTCGCGTTCGAGGGACAGGAATCGGACACCGTACGCGGTCTGGTCGCCGCGGGGCTGGGGGTCGCACTGCTGCCGCTGTTCGAACCGGGCGCACCGGCCGGGGTCGCCGAAGTGGCCCTTACGCCGCCGGTGACCCGGACGATCGGCCTGGCCTGGCGCGCAGGCGAACCGCAGCCGCCCGCCGTACGCAGCTTCCGCGACCACGTGGTGACCGCGTACCCGCGCCGGATCAACCGGCGTACGAAGTAGCCAGCTCTATCAGAGTCCGCGCGGCGAAGCCGGAGGCGCCGGGAACGACTTCGTCGTACGCCTTGTCCGCACGAGCCGGACCTGCGATGTCCAGATGCGCCCACGGGCGGCCCGCGGTGAACTCACGCAGGAACAGCGCCGCCATGATGCCGCCAGGGCCACCCGGCGCCTGACGTACGTCGCCCAGGGTGCCTTCCACGTCGCTCGCGTAGTCCTCGATCAGTGGCATTCGCCACCACGCCTCACCCGCCCGGACACCCGCTTCGACTATGCGTTCGGCAAGTTCGTCCTCGGTCGCGAAGAGCCCCCCGGTGCGCAACCCGAGTGAGACCTTCATCGCACCGGTCAGAGTGGCCACGTCGACGACCAGGTCGGGCTTGAAGCGCTCAATGCCGTACGCCAGTGCGTCGGCCATCACCATCCGGCCTTCGGCGTCGGTGTTGCCGACCTCGGTCGTACGGCCGCCATAGTGCCGCACGATGTCGCCGGGGCGGTAGGAACCACCGGACACATGGTTCTCCGCGGCCGGAACCAGCGCGGTCACCCGCACCGGCAGGCCGAGCGCCGCGATCCCGCGCACCGCGGCGAGCACGGCCGCGCCGCCCGCCATGTCGGTGCGCATCAGGTGCATCCCCGCGTTCGGCTTCAGCGACAGGCCACCGGTGTCGAACGTGATGCCCTTGCCGACGAACAGCAGATGCTTCGCCGCGCCCCGCGGTCGATACTCGAGTTCGATCAGCCGCGGCGCGGAGGCGGACCCGCCGCCGACCGCGAGGACACCGCCGAAACCCTTCTCCGCCAGCCACTTCTCGTCCCGCACCGTGACCCGTACCGGTTCGCCGACGACCTTCGCGGCGGTGTTCGCCAGCCAGGCGGGGTTCTTCACGTTCGACGGGGCGTTCGCGAGATCCCGGGCGAACGCGGCGGCCGCGGCCAGCGTCCGTACCCGCGCCACCGTCTCGGCGAACTCCGACACCGCACCTTCTTCGGCGACCAGCCGTACGGCCGGTACCGGCGGCTTCGGCTCGCTCGTGGTGACCATGAAGCGGTAGCCGCCGAGCGACAGCCCCTTCGCCAACTCGCCCACCTCGGCCGCGGTGACCTCTTCGGACAGCAACACCTGCACTGTCCGGATCGGACTCTTCGCCGCCGCGTCGCGCATCGCGCGGGCCAACGCCGCGCCGGCACGGCGAAAGTCCTTCGGCGTGGCTTCGCCGACTCCCACGACCCAACGCGGCGTGTCACCGTCTTCGGCGAACTCGCGTACGTCGCCGGTGCGCCCACTCGCGCCGTATGCCGCTTCGTCACCTTCGGCGTGAGCGGCGGCGAAGACCGCCCGCGGAATCCCTCGCCGCGCCGTGGAGACGACTTCGATTTCGGGGAGTTTGGTGGGGACGGGTGGTAGTGGGTTACGCACAGCGAGCTACCTTCGGGCGCAGACGAACCGCGACCCCGGCCTCCGCTGGGAGACCGGGGTGCACAGTGGACAGAGTCGGTCGAGCCGGAATCAGCCGGTGACCTCCTGCAATGCCACGCCGAGGTCCTTCGCTTCCTCCGCGGAGAGCTCCACGACCAACCGGCCGCCACCCTCCAGTGGCACCCGCATCACGAGGCCCCGCCCCTCCTTGGTCACTTCGAGGGGACCATCTCCGGTCCGGGGCTTCATGGCCGCCATAGCGTGCTCCCTCCGTCTCAACCGGCGCGCCCGGGTCGCGCACTCCCATGCCAGCCGGGTCCAGGACCCCATTGTCCCTCATCAGCGGCCGGGCGCGAACGCGGACCGATCATTTGGGCACGTATCCGTGCTGGTATGCCGCCCGCCGTGGCCTGGAACGGGTCACCCGCCCGGCCAAAAGCACTGTCCGCAGCGGCTTTACCCGTGCCGGCCACGCTTTGCCACCCTCGTCTCACGAACCGAGCTGCGAGCGAAGCCCAGTCACCCGCTGGGCCAGCAGGTCCGGCGTACCGGGCACCACGGTCAAGTACCGGTTGCCGACCGGACCGGACACGGCGCAGGCGACCCGGCCGCTGGCGAGATCCAGATAGCCCAGCCGATCGCCCGAAACGCGCCGCCGGCAGCCGGGCTCACGCATGGCGACCGTGATCTCCCCGGCCCCACAGCAGGACTCACGAAACAACGCGTCGACGGCGCGAGCGGCTTCAGAGCGTTCCGCTACGGCGCCGTACAGTCCGTCGTCGCCTTCGCGGAACTCGTCCTGCGGCAGGGAGAACGTGGGCATCTCGGCGGGCGCGTACTGCGGCAAAGCGCTTACCAGCTCGTGTGCCAGCGAATGCGTACCAGCCGCCAACCGCAGCCGCACTCGCTCGCCCGAGCACACCGCCCGGACCGCGGTCCTGCCACGTACGGCGACCAGGACGCCGTAGTGCCCTGCCCCGTCCTCGACATAGGCGACGTACTCCGTCTCGGCCCGCGCAAGCGCGTACAGGACGTCTTCGAACTCGTCGGTGAGCCGGTCACCGCGATCCAGCAACCGTTGTTCGGCAAGCTCGTCCCGCACTGTCGGGTCCAGCTCGCGGTCAGGCGGCGGGTAACGCAGCCCACCGGCGAATACTGGATGCGGCTCGCCCAGGCCGGCGTTCCGGAGCGCGCCCAGGAGGGCACTCAGCGTCAGTTCGACTGCGCATGCCGGTACCACTCTCGGCCCCCTCAGTTATTCCTGCTGGCGTGATTCCGTCCGCTGGCGCGGCATCTCCCCGAGCACCGGCGGCACCGGCCGCACGTCGCTGCCCCCGAACAGCCCGTCCGAATCGGCTTCCCGCAGATACGCCGGGGACTTCTTCTCCTTGTCATCGTCCTTCTTTCGCCCAGCCATCCCAGGACCGGCCATGGCACCGTTCTTCTCGCCTTCGGTCGCGCGGGGCGGGGCTCCACGGGCGCTCGCGGACTCGGCCGCTTTGCCCGCACCGGAGCCTGGTCCGCCGCGCGGGCTTCCCGCCCTGCCGGAGCCACCGTCCACTCCGTCTCCCGGTGATCCCCCGCCCGCGCTCTGACCATCCGAGCCGATCGGATTGACCGATTGCCCGGTCGGCCCGAACCGATACGGCTCGTCCGGCGAGGAGACCACCGGCGGCGCCGGGTCGGGTTGGTACGCGCTCACGCGGGTCGACGGACTCTGCCGCGGTCCAGGCAGCGATGGAGCGTCCGGATGGACACCGTCTCCGCTCGGCGCGGGGGAGCTAGTGCTTTTGCGCTGTGTCGGCCCGTGGCCGTCGCCCTGGCCATCACCTGGGCCGCCTGGGCCGTCACCGTCCGGGATCCACTGGTCTCCGCTCGATACCGGCCCGCTTGGCACCTGCCCACCGCTTGGCGTCCGCCGGACTTCCCCCGGATACCCGGACGGCACCAAGCCGTCACCATGACCGGGCTTCCCCACGGCCGGCCCGTGCTGCCCGCCATTGCCGGCCAACCGCACCACCGCACCCGTATCGTCCAGCGTGGAATACTGCGCGGGAATCCGCGCAGTATTCGCCCCCGTCGCCGTGTGGTAACCGCCGAAAACGTCGATATTGTGCTGCACGTCATCCTGCCACCGCGCAACCTTCGTGAAATAGTTTTCCCCTTGCCCGCCGAACATGATGCGCACATCTTGCGCGGTCAATTCAGGCTGATGCGGAGCCACCGGCCGCACACTGTTCTTCACGGCCTGAAACGCCGATATCTGGTCATTCGCAGCCGCCCGCGCGAGCGCGAGGTGCACACCGTCGTCCGCCGCGGCAGCCATCAGCGGCATACAGGAATTGGCCAGCGCCTCATCCGCTGCGGCACCCTGCCACGCCCCACGCAGAAATCCGGCCAGATCGGCGATCCGAGCGGCGCGCGCTTCCAGATTCCGGCTGAGGCGATCCGCCGCCTGATGCGTGTCACTCAGCGATCCGGGCCCGGCCCCACCGGTGAGCTGCCGGTAGATGTCTGCGGCGCTCAAGGAATCACCGGTCATCATCATCCCTCTCGAATATTACTCAGCACCATTTCCGCAATACCGCGGGCAGAATCACAAGGATCTTTCTTGCCGATATTCTTCTGAGACTGACGAGCCGAGATGTCCACAGTCTGCTGATCACTCACGCCAAGCGCGACGTGACATTCACCGATACTGCGGGTGTCCCGGTCGCCATAGGCGGCGATCGGATATCCGTTCACCGGATCGAGTGGTCGGAAGAACCCGTAGGCACCACCCGCCGCCTGGTAGACCGAGGTCAGCCCAAGCTTGTCGATATCCGGGAATTTCACGTCGACGCTCGCGTTGCCGTGTGCCGCATCGCCACCCCAATAGCAAGCCGGCCCTCCAGGACGGTCCAGCCCTGGCGTCGCAGGTGCGGCATCCCCCAGAAGGTTGGTGATCTGCCGCGCGGTGAGCGCGGTGCACGGCAGCCGACTCGACCGTGTGGTGTCGATCGGGTGCTCGACCTTCGGCACGCCTTCTCCGGGAACCTGCTGCTCGGACGGATTCTCCGGCACTGCCGAACCGGACGGTAACGCCGAACCGGTCTGCGCGACCGGCTCGGCCTTACCGAGCACCATGCCGGAACACCCGGCCAGCGCGAAGAACGCAGCCCCGGCCAGCACCGCGGCGACCCGTTTCACAGACTCCCTCCAGCCCGCTTGACCTCGGCCGCATAAGCGTCCTCGACTGTCGCGTAAACGCCCAGCGCCACCTGGAACTTCGCCGCCTGGACCCGGCAGTACCGAGCGCGCTGCCGCAGTGATTCGACCAGCGCCTCGCCTGACCGCCGGAACACCTCTGCGTTCCCGCCACTCACGAAATCCCTCCCCGGCGGCTGCGTACGGGCAATGGTGGCCGCATCGTCGATGTCATGATCGAACTCTTTCGCCAACGATTCGAACTCGCTGGCGACGCGTTCGAGTAAGCCTCGATCACAGGAATAACCGGGCGCTTGCCCGAAGGCACCGGAGATGATCGAGCCGAACGACTGTCCTCCATACCTGTTTCCAGGTGTAGACACCTGGTCAGCAGCCTGCGAACCCGGCGGGTCATCGGTCATGACGTACGCCCTCCCCTGCGTAAATCCTGCCCTGCGGTACACCCCACTCGCGATCACGTACCGTGATGAGCCCACTACGTTAGACCCGGGAATGGGCATTCGCCACCCGTTCCTGCCAGGGTGGACCCGAATGCCACACGCAGATGTCACCGGAGAAGGTCACGCAGGCCTGCTCCCCGGCCGCCGCCGCGGAGCCGAGGTGCTCGACGTCTCGATACAGCCCGGCGCCACATTGTCTCGGGCTACGCTGCCGTCCGGAGCGATCGACGGCGACGCGAAGGTCGGCGTCGACTACCTGGAGTTGCAGCACCTGGAGGCATGCGTGACCACATCCGACGTCCTGCTGACCGCCGATGCCGACGGCGTGCGCACGCTGACCTTGAACCGGCCGCAGGCGTACAACTCGCTGACGGTCGAACTCAAGGAACGGCTGCTCGCCGAACTGCAGGCAGCCGCCGACGACGCGGACGTGCGGGCGGTCGTGCTCACCGGTTCGGGGAAGGCATTCTGCGCCGGCCAGGACCTCAAGGAGCACGTCGGACTGCTGCAATCGGGCGATCCGGCACCACTGAACACCGTGCGCCACCACTACAACCCGATCGCCCGCGCGATCGTCGGGATGTCGAAGCCGGTCATCGCCGCCGTCAACGGCACCGCGGCCGGCGCCGGGGCCGCCTTCGCCTACGCGAGTGACCTGCGGATCGCGGCGGAATCGTCGTCGTTCCTGATGGCCTTCGCCAACGTCGGCCTCGGCCCCGACTCGGGCGCGTCGTGGACACTGCAGCGGCTGATCGGCTACGGCCGCGCCGCCGAGCTGATGCTGCTGGCCCGCACCGTCGACTCCGCCGAGGCGCTGCGTATCGGCCTGGTCGGCGAGGTCGTACCGGACGAGGACCTGGCCGCCCGAGCCCACGCGATCGCCGCGAAACTCGCCGCCGGCCCGACGGTGGCCTACACGAAGATCAAGCAGGTTTTGAACGTTTCCGCGCAGTCGTCCTTGGAGGAGGCTCTCGAAGCGGAAAACGCCGCCCAGACCATCCTGGGCAAAACCGCCGACCACGCTGAAGCCGTCGAAGCCTTCGTCACCAAACGCAAACCGGCCTTCCGTGGCGAATAAGTCGTGAAGGTCCCCTTCACTACGCGAAATGTGGCCGCGGCGCGACGGGGACCTTCAGTGCATTCCCCGGCATGAACGGGACCTTCACAGCCGACCCGCGGGGCGAAAGTGACTCTCACTCCACCCCACGGAGCGAGAGCGACTTTCGCCCCCGGCCCACCTTTCGCCCCCGGCCCATGGAGCGGGAGCGACTTTCGCGCCACGTTCGTTCTCCGCGATACGAAAGGCACTCTCGCCGCCTGATCGGTGATGCGAAAGTCGCTATCGTTGCGTTCCCGGCGATGCGAAAGGCACCACCAACGCGTTCTCATTGAGCTGAGAATCGCCATTCCCGCATTCCAGGTGACGCGAAGGCGTTTTCGCTACGTTCTTGGTGGCGTGAAGGGCACCATCGCAGCGCACTGGCGGCGTGAAAGGCACCATCGCAACACACCGAGTGGCGCGAAAGGCACCATCGCAACACACCGAGTGGCGTGAAGGGAATCTTCACGGACTCTGAGCTTGTTGTTTAACCCGGTTGCGTTGTCGCGCTACCCCGGTTGATCGTGGGTGAGGCCCTTGGTTGATCATTCTTCTTGCGACAGAAGGAAGATCACAACCAGGGGCCTCAGTTGATCAGTGTGCACGACGCCGGCCGTGCCGGTGCACTCGGGGAGTTGTCCGCGTTCCGGGAGCGGTTCCACCAGTGCCTGACCAGTCGGGCGGACGCCTTGTCCGACCTGGCCGACGCGGTGCTGTGCGCCGACGGGCCGGTCGCCAGCCTGGCCGAACTGTCGCTGGTCCCGGAGCATCGGCGCGGGCACGGCGCCGGCTACGACGCGATCAACCACGGCACGATCGAGGTCGGCCGGTTACGCACCACCCTGGCACGCCTGCCCCTGCCTCGTGCCGCGGGCGGGCGGATCGCATTGGGCGTGGACGTGTCGCACTGGCTGCGCCCGGACGCCGCGTGCAGCCCCGAGCGGCTGTTCTGCCACACCTACGCCCGCGGCAAGGGCCAGGCCCAGATGATCCCCGGCTGGCCCTACTCGTTCGTCGCGGCGCTGGAGACCGGGCGCACCTCGTGGACAGCGGTCCTGGACGCGGTCCGGCTGGGACCCGCCGACGACGCCACCGCGGTCACCGCCGCCCAGCTACGCGCGGTCGTGGGCCGGATTATCGACGCCGGCCATTGGCAGCCCGCCGATCCGAGCATTCTGATCGTGGCCGATGCCGGCTACGACCTGCCCCGGCTGGCGTTCGTGCTGGCTGATCTGCCCGTCGAGGTGGTGGGCAGGATCCGTTCCGGCCGGGTGATGCTGCGGCCCGCACCGCCCCGGCGGCCGGGCGCGCCCGGCCGCCGGGCCAAGCACGGTGGGGTGTTCACGTTGGCCGATCCCGCCAGTTGGCACACCCCCGAGCACACCACCGGCACCGACACCACCCGCTATGGACACGCCCAGGCCCAGGCATGGGACCGGCTGCACCCACGCCTGACCCGTCGCGGCCCCTGGCTGGACCACGACGGTGAGCTTCCCCTGGTGGAGGGCACCGTGATCCGCCTGCAGGTCGAGCATCTGCCCGGTGATCGCGACCCCAAACCGGTCTGGCTGTGGTCCTCGGTCACCGGCGCCAGTGCCGAACTGGTCGACCTGCTCTGGCAGGTGTTCCTGCGCCGCTTCGACCTGGAGCACACCTTCCGGCTGTTCAAGCAGACCCTCGGGTGGACCCGTCCCAAGCTGCGCGCCCCGGAATCGGCTGACCGCTGGACCTGGCTGATCCTGACCGTCCACACGCAACTGCGACTGGCCCGCCCGCTGGCCGAGGATCACCGCCGCCCGTGGGAGAAACCAGTCACCGAGCCCCGCCGGTTGACTCCGGCTCGGGTTCGGCGGGGGTTTCGCAACCTGCACGCGACGACAACCCGCCCCGCAGCCGCACCGAAACCCTCCCGGCCTGGTCCTGGACGCCCAGCCGGCTCGACCAACCACCACCCCGCAACCCGCTACAACGTCGGCAAAACCGTCAAACGCGACCTCACCCTCGCGCAGCACCGCAACCACACAGGTTAAACAACAAGCTCAGAGTCTGTGAAGGGACCCTTCACACCAGCGGCCGCGGGGCGACGGGGACCGTCACGCCTGGTTCCGCGGAGTGAAGGGGACCTTCATGCCAAGGCCCGCGAAGCGATGGCGACTTTCGCGCCGAGGTTCACGCTGTGAGTGGGACTCTCGCGACGCGGGAACAGCAACGATGGCCGTCCGCCGAACCGCGAGCCGTACGAAGGAAGCAGCCGCAAAGGTGGTCGGGCAGAAGGCGAACGCACAGAAGCAGCTCCGAAGACGCTCAGTTAAAGCACACAGCGGAAGCAGCCCGAAGCCCTCCGCCAGTGCGCACAGCGCGGAAACGCCCGGAGGCCGTGAGCCAGCACGCGAAGCGCGGAAACAGCCCCGAATCAGCAAGAGCGCGCAGTGCAGAACGAGCCTCCGAAAGCCGTCAGCAAGAGCGCGCAGCGCAGAAACAACCCCAAAGGACATCATCAGCCAGAGCGCACAGCGCGGAAGCAGCAGACCGAAGGGTCAGCAAGAACGCACAGCGCGGAACAGGCCCCGAAGACAGTCAGCCAGGCGGTACTACCCCGCAGCCCTCAGAGCGCACAGCATGGGAGCCCCGAAGACCCGTCAGCCGGCACGCGCAGCGCGGAAGCAACCCCGAAGGTGGTCGTCAACCATGCCAGTCGCCTGCATGAGGGCGTAGCAGGTGGTCGGGCCGAGGAAGGAGAAGCCGCGCTTCTTCAGGTCCTTCGCCATCGCCGTTGACTCGTCCGTGACGGCGGGAACGTCGGCCAGTGTGCGGGGGCGGCGGTGTTTCTTCGGGGCGAAAGACCACAGCAGCTCGTCCAGCGGACGATCCAGGTCGGCGATGGCGCGTGCGTTGCTGACCGCCGCCTCGATCTTCGCGCGGTTGCGGACGATGGACGCGTCCTGCATCAGTCTCGTCACGTCCGCCTCGGTGAAGCGGGCCACTTTCGCCGGGGCGAAGCCGCGAAACGCCTTCCGGAAGTTCTCGCGTTTGCGGAGGATGGTGATCCACGACAGGCCGGACTGGAACGATTCCAGGCACAGCCGCTCGTACAACTCCGGCTCACCGTGCAGCGGGACGCCCCACTCCTCATCGTGGTAGGCCGCGTAATCCGGCGTGGAGTTGCCCCACGGGCAGCGCGCCACGCCGTCGTCGCCGAGCAGGTCATTCATCGTTGCTCACCCATCGAGTAGTTCTCCGCGAACCGGGCGAACTGCCGCAACGACTGCCGCACCCCGAGCGCGAACGCCGGCCGCACGACCGGCCAGCCTGCCCGGCCGACGACCCCGAACGGCAGCGTCAGATGCTCCGCCCAGACGAACGTGCACTGCGCGGCCCCCTTCGCCACCACCTGGAAGGTTCCGGTACCCCGCACAATCCTGCCGAGGTGACGCACGGTGCACCGCAGCGGCGGCTCCCACGAGGTGATCTCCATCGTGTCGGTGAACCCGACACCGGCGATCCCGGTGAACGCGGCGAGCTTCGAGCCCACGCTGCGCCCGTTGCCCGCCAGCACCCGCACCGACGTGCCGAGCATCCACTCGCCTTGGCGGGCCCAATCGGTCAGGGCCAGCCAGGTGGTACCGGCCGGCGCCGCGACGTCGACCGACAGAACCAGGTCACTCACCCGCGGGCCTCCGGTGCGCTCCCTCGGGCCGCGCCGCCTCCAGCCGGGCGACCTGCGCGCGCAGTTCGTCCAGTTCACCGCCGAGCCTGCGCAGCACCCAGTCCACTTCGGACATCTTGTAGCCGCGCAGCACCAGCTGAAACCGCACCTGGCGCACGTCGTCACCATTGATGTCCTCGGCGGGCAGCCGGGTCGGCGAACTGCCGGGCGGCAGCGGGGCCAGCTCCTCGCCCCGGCCGAACACCACCGCGGCCAGCAGGAACACGACGGCGGCCACCAGCAGCATGACTACGAGGTAGATCAGCGCGGTCGTCACCGCACGATCGTGGCACACGACCCCGTCCGCCGTCGCACGCGCACGCCCGGTCGGTGTCGCGTACGGCTGCTCGATCGGCGTCGCGCACACGGCGAGCACGCTGCGCGCCCGGGTGCCATGAGGTTCACCCGCCGGACGCTCAGAGTCTGTGAAGGGACCCTTCACAGACTCTGAGTCCGTCAAGGGACCCTTCACGGACTCTGGTCCTCCTCACCACGTGCGTGCGTATAACGGGTCCGGATCGGGTGCGAACACTGTCGCCACGCGCTCGCGGTCCTCAAAGAGCCCACACACCGCGCATCCCGCACCGACGCATGAACGCACCCGCCCGGAACGCACACCGGGTCGGTCCACATCGGACCCGCCTCACCCGTGTGGTCGTGTGGCGCGCACCTCCCGCATCGGGGGTCGGTCGGCCAGCGGCACCTCGGTCACGTCCGGTAGCCATTCGCCGGACACCTGCACGAACTGGGTGAACCGGGCGCTGTCGGTATCCGCCATCCCGGAGCGGGCCAGCGCGGTGCCGAGGATCTGCCGTGCCATCACGCCCAGTTGCAGCAGGGAGCGGTTGCGGTGCTTGCGCACGCCGAGGTTGACCTGCGCGAGCGCGTCCAGGCCGTAGCGGGCTTCGGCGTCCAGTAGCAGGCCGATCTCCACGCCGTAACCGCCGGCGAAGGGCACCGACTCGAAAAACTCCCTGGTGCCGGCGTACTCCCCGCCCAATGGCTGCACCAGCTCGGCCAGCGCTGGGCGCAGCGCCGACAGCGCCGGGCGGGCCAGCAGCTCGGTCACCCGGCCGCCGCCGGTGCTCTCCAGCCGCAGCGGGCGACGGTAGAAACCCTTCACCAGGTGCACGCCCGGTTCGGTGAGCACCGGCCCGAGCAGCGAGGGCACGAAGGACGGGTCGGGGTCGACCAGGTCGGAGTCCAGGAACACCAGCACGTCCCCGGTGGTCGCGGCCAGGGAGCGCCACAGCACCTCGCCCTTGCCCGGCCGTGGCGGCAGTTCCGGCAGGACGTCCTCGCGCCGCACCACCCGCGCGCCCGCGGCGGCGGCCACTTCGACGGTGGCGTCGGTCGAGCCCGAGTCGGCCACCACGATCTCGTCGATGGCGGTGCCGAGCAGCGGGCGCACCGAACCGACCACCTCGGCAACGGTCCGCTCCTCGTTCAACGCCGGCAGCACCACCGAAACCGTGCGGCCACGCTTGGCCGCCACGATGTCGGCGATGCTCCATCCGGGTTCCTGCCAAGTACGGCGGTCAAACCAGTTCATGCCGGCGATCGTGCCATGCTGGACGCAGTGCCCGGCCCACCGGAAGGAGACCCCTTGCTGTCCCTGCTCGTCCGCTTCGTGCTCGGCCCGCTGGTCCGGCTGCTGTACCGGCCACGCGTCGAGGGCGTGGAGAACGTGCCCGGGCACGGCCCGGTCCTGATCGCGGCCAATCACCGCGCGGCGCTGGACACCGGCGTGATCACGTTCACCACTCCGCGGAAGGTGCGGTTCCTCGGCAAGGCGGAGTACTTCACCGGCAAGGGCCTGAAGGGCCGGTTCATCGCGAAGTCGCTCGACGCGCTCGGGTACGTGCCGGTGGAGCGCGGCAACGCGCAGGCCGGGCTGGCCGCGCTGGAGGCCGGCCGCAAGGTGCTGGACGACGGCGGCGTCTTCGCGATCTACCCGGAGGGCACCCGTTCGCTGGACGGCAGGCTGCACCGCGGCCACACGGGCGTCGCGGCGCTCGCCCTGTCCACCGGTGCGAGAGTGGTCCCGGTCGCGCTCTCGGGCACCGAAGGCATCCAGCCCAACGGCGCCCGGATCCCGCGGCTGGCGAAGATCCGCGTGCAGTTCGGGGCCCCGCTCGACTTTTCGCGCTACGAAGGACAGGACGCCTCGTCGGCGATCCGCCGTTCGGTGACCGACGAGATCATGTACGCGATTCTCGAGCTGTCGGGCCAGGAGTACGTGGACACCTATCACCAGCGGCCGGACGAGAAGTCCGCCTGACCCGAGGAGTATCCGTGGGCGCGGTCATCCTGCACAGTGTGGTGTCGGTGGACGGCTTCATCGCCGATGAGAACGACGCCGTCGGGCCGCTCCACGAGTGGTATTTCGCCGGGGACACCCCGATCATTCCGCCGCCGGACGATCAGCGGTACGACCATTCCGGCACCGGGAGCGGTTTCCGGGTGTCGAGCGCGTCGGCCGGGTACGTCCGGGAGATGTGGGAGTCGATCGGCACGATCGTCATGGGCCGCACCCTGTTCGACCTGGTGAACGGCTGGGAGGGACAGCCGCCTGCCGGAGACCACGTCGTAGTGGTGTCGCACCGGCCCAAGCCGGCGGGCTGGCACCCGGAGGCGTCGTACCACTTCGTCGACGGGGTACCCGCAGCGCTCGCCATGGCCGAAGAACTCGCCGGGGAACGCACCGTCGCGGTGAATGCCGGAGAGGTGGGCGGCCAGGCTCTCGCGGCCGGATTCGTCGACGAAGTGGCGATGGACGTGGTGCCCGTGGTCTTCGGGTCGGGCAAACGCTATTTCGGCGGCATCCAGGGGCAGCACCTGCTGGCCGGCCCGCATGTGGTCATCCAGGGCGAAGGCGTGCTGCACCTGAAGTTCAAGGTGCGGCGCTGATCACTGCGCGACGAGCTGGTCCAGCAGCTTCACCGCGTCCGCGCCCACCGCCAGCAGGTCGCGGGTTTCCGTGCGCAGGAAGCCTTCCTCGACCATGTGATCGGCGAACGCGACCAGCTGCCCGTAGTACCCGCCGACGTCCAGCAGCCCGATCGGCTTGCGGTGCAACCCGAGCTGCGCCCAGGTCCACACCTCGAACAGCTCCTCCAACGTGCCCACCCCGCCCGGCAGCGCGAGGAAGGCGTCGGAAAGCTCGGCCATCTTCGCCTTGCGCTGATGCATATCGGGCACGACGTACAGCTCGGTGAGCCCACCGTGCGCGATTTCCACACTGGACAGCTGTTCCGGGATCACGCCGTGCACTTCGCCGCCCGCGGCGAGCGCGGCGTCGGCCACCACGCCCATGGTGCCCACGCTCGCGCCGCCGTAGACCAGCCCGATCCCGCGCTGTGCCAGCAGTTTGCCCACCCCGGCCGCGGCTTCGGCGTACTCCGGGGACAGCCCGGTGGACGAACCGCAGAACACGCAGATCCGCATCAGTGCGAGTCCTCCCAGGCCTGATAGGAGTCCTGGACCACGCGGACCGCGTCGTCGATGTCATCGGTGAGGTGCAGCAGCTGCAGGTCCTTCTCGCCGATCTTGCCGCCCTCGAGGACGGAGTTGGCGATCCAGTCGTAGAGCCCGCCCCAGTATTCGGTGCCGAACAGCACTACCGGGAACTTGGTGACCTTCTTCGTCTGCACCAGGGTGAGCGCCTCGAACAGCTCGTCCAGCGTGCCGAACCCGCCGGGCAGGCAGATGAAGGCCTGCGAGTACTTGATGAACATGGTCTTGCGGGCGAAGAAGTACCGGAAGTTGACGCCGAGGTCGACCCACGGGTTCAAGCCCTGCTCGAAGGGCAGCTCGATACCGAGCCCGACGGAGAAGCCACCCGCCTCGGCCGCGCCGCGGTTCACCGCCTCCATCGCACCCGGCCCGCCGCCGGTCATCACCGCGAACCCGGCCGCGGCGAGCGCCCCGCCGATCTTGCGGCCCAGCTCGTACTCCGGGTTGTCCCGTTTGGTCCGCGCGGAGCCGAACACGGTCACCGCGCGCGGCACCTCGGCCAGCGCGCCGAAGCCCTCCACAAACTCGGCCTGGATGCGCAGCACCCGCCACGGGTCGGTGTGCACCCAGTCGCTCGGCCCGCGCGAATCGAGCAACCGCTGGTCGGTGGTACTGCCCTGGTCACGACGGTCGCGCCGGAGCACCACCGGCCCCCGGTGCCGCTCCACCGGACGCTCGGGGTACTGGCCGTCGGGGAACTCAGACTGTTCACTCACCAGCCAAGCCTACGGGCCGGGGTGACCACCCGGCCGCCCGCGTCGGCACCACAGCGTGACGGATCGATGACCCGGATGTGAACTTCCGGCCTGCTGCGGCGTCGTCGTCGCGACATCGGGGTTCCGGCTCGCCCGTGCGGCTGACCGATCCGACTCCCCCGCGCACGCGTGCCTGGATGCTCGGGGACGGGGATCGTCTGCCGCGGTCCGGTATGGAGGAACGCCAGGGAGTCATCGGCCTGAAGGAGATGCCGTGGGCCGATCGGGCTGCTCGACCCTCCCCTAGTGGTCTGGACCACCAGGCTTCGGCCGCTGCCGGGCAGGTTCGCCGAGGTCCTCCGGGCGATTCTCCGGCACCTCATACAATTGTTTCTGTTTTCAATATTACCGTACACGTACGGCAACTCCGGAAAAGCTATAACTGTCACGAAGCTGCCGCCGCGCGGGGCATCACAGCGGAGGTGTCGCGGAATCGGTCCGAGGCGGCTGGCCGAAGGCGGCTTTTCCTTTCCCCGCAAGAGATCCCCGGCCTTCCCGACCCGGCGATCCCGCCCCCGGTCACGCCAGGAACGTACGCAGCGTCGCCGCGACCTGCCGGATCTCCGCCATACGCACGTTTTCCTGCTGAGTGTGCGCGAGCGTCGGGTCGCCGGGGCCGAGGTTGACCGCGGGCATGCCCAGCGCGGCGAACCGGGCCACATCCGTCCAACCCAGCTTCGCCGCCACCCGCCCGCCCGCCGCGGCGACCAGCTCGGCGGCAGCCGGTGCGGACAACCCGGGCAGCGCGGCCGGCGAAAGGTCCACAAGGGACACATCGAACCCGTCGAAAACCTCGCGTACGTGTGCTTCGGCCTGATCCGTGCCGCGGTCCGGGGCGAACCGGTGGTTCACCGTCAGCACGGCCGCGTCCGGCACCACGTTTCCGGCCACGCCACCGGAGATCCCGGTGGCCTGCAAGCCTTCGCGGTAGGTGAGGCCGTCGATGTCGACCACCCGCGGGGAGTACTCGGCCAGCCGGCGCAGCGGTTCGGCGAGCGCGTGGATCGCGTTCCGGCCCATCCACGCGCGCGCGGTGTGCGCCCGGGCGCCGCTGGTGCGCACCTCGACCCGAAGCGTGCCCTGGCAGCCCGCTTCGATCACGCCGTTCGACGGTTCGCCGACGATCGCCAGGTCACCGGCCAGCCATTCGGGCACTTCGCGTTCGATCCGGCCGAGGCCGTTGCGCGTCGCCTCGACTTCTTCGTTGTCGTAGAAGACGAACGTGATGTCGTGCTTCGGCTCCGGCAGGGTGGCGGCCAGGTGCAGGAACACCGCGTCGCCGCCCTTCATGTCCACCGTGCCGAGTCCGTGCAGCACCTCTCCGTCGCCGGTGCCGGTGCGCCGCGAAGGCAGGTTCCGGTTTTCCGGCACGGTGTCGAGGTGGCCGGCCAGCACCACGCGGGACGCGCGACCCAGGTTCGTCCGGGCGAGCACCGCGTCGCCGTTGCGGACCACTTCGAGGTGCGGCGCCTGCTCGGTGAGTGCTGCCTGCACCGCGTCCGCCAGCTTCGTCTCCTGGCCGGAGACGCTGAACACGTCGACGAGAGCGGCAGTGAGGTCGGCGGGGTCGGCACGCAGGTCGAGCAAGGTCATACCGGCACCGTACCCAGGCCGGACGGGGGCTACCGTGAGGGATGTGCGCACGCGAAGCTCTCTGGTCGCTCTGGGCGTCCTGTCCCTCGTCCTGACCGGCTGCAGCCAGGAGGCGGGCCCCACCCCCGGCCCGAACCCCGGCACGCCCGGCCCGGACGCCCTGCCGATCAAGCTCGACGCGCTTTCCGCCGACGCCTGCTACTCCAGCCCGCAGACGCAGCGGCCGAGCGGCTGTGAGAAGTACGTCACGGAGGTCGGCGGCACCTCGGGCTCCGTGCATGCGCGCGCACAGGCGGGCAAGACCGTCGACCGCCCGCTCGACGCCGAGGCCACCGCGCTCGACCAGGCGGTCAGCGCGTTCCGCGAGGCCGGATGCACCACCGTGCCCTCGCCGGGCGGCGCGTGCACGAAGGCGCTCACGGACGTCGCGACCACCATCGCCGCGGTGAAGAAGCAGGTGAACCGGCAGGCCGCCACGGGCTGAGGCGGCGCGGCTCGGCTACCGTGACCGGCGTGAGCGAGCAGACCCCTGACCCCGAAAAGACCGGCGCCGTCGGCGTCGGGCTGGCCACCGTGACGTCCGACGGCACGGTGCTGGACACCTGGTACCCCCAGCCGAAGCTGACCGACGCGGGCGCTTCCGGCACCGAACGGCTGACCGCGGAGCAGACCGCGGAGCTGCTCGGCGACGCTGCCGCCGCGCTGCTGGGACCGGACACCGACCGTGGCGTCGAGGTCGTCGCGGTACGTGTCACGATCGGCAACCTGGCCACGGCACCCGCCGACGCCCACGACGTGTACCTGCGGCTGCACCTGCTCTCGCACCGGCTCGTCCGGCCGCATGGGCAGAGTCTCGACGGCGTCTTCGGCCTGCTGGCCAACGTCGTGTGGACCAATCACGGCCCGTGCCCGGTCGAAGGCTTCGAACAGACCCGCCTGCGGCTGCGTTCCCGCGGCGCGGTGACCGTGTACGGCATCGACAAGTTCCCGCGCATGGTCGACTACGTGACGCCCAGCGGCGTACGCATCGCCGACGCCGACCGCGCGCGTCTGGGCGCCCACCTGGCCGCCGGCACGACGGTGATGCACGAAGGCTTCGTGAACTACAACGCCGGCACCCTAGGCGCTTCGATGGTCGAAGGCCGCATCTCGGCGGGTGTAACGGTCGGTGACGGCAGCGACGTCGGCGGCGGCGCTTCGATCATGGGCACGCTCTCCGGCGGCGGCACCGAGGTGATCTCCGTCGGCGAGCGCTGCCTGATCGGCGCGAACGGCGGCATCGGCATCTCCCTCGGCGACGACTCGGTGGTCGAAGCCGGCCTGTACGTGACCTCCGGGACGAAGGTGGAGGTCGACGGCAAGACGGTGAAGGCCCGTGAGATCTCGGGGATCTCGGGTGCGGTGTTCCGCCGCAACTCCGCGACCGGCGCCGTCGAGGTCGTCCCGCGGGCCGGGGTGGGCATCGAGCTGAACGCCGCTTTGCACGCCAACTGAGCCGATCGACCCGCCCGGCCACCGACATGCTGTGAAGGGTCCCTTCACGGACTCTGAGTCCGTGAAGGGACCCTTCACAGCGTTTGGGGCAGCGGTGAGTAAGGGCTCGGCGACGCGCGTTCGTTCACCTAGTATTCAGGTGGTGACCACCTCATCCCGGAGAAACGGTCGAGCGCAGCCGACCGATCCGGCTGCGCTCGGGCTTGCCGTCGTGCCGAGGAAGGCGGCGCCGGGTGCGCCCGCGGCGACGCACGTCCGCGTCAAGCTGGATCATGAGCTGCGAAAGCTGCTCGCGCGGGAGGCGGGCACCCGGACCGGCACCGATCCCGAGGATCTGCACCAGATGCGGGTCGCCCTGCGGCGGATGCGCAGTGTGCTCAAGACGTCCGGGCCGTTGCTGGGTCCGGACGGTGAGCAGGTCCGCGGTGAGCTGGGCTGGCTGGGCCAATCACTCGGCGAAGTACGCGATTACGACGTGCTGATCGGTCACCTCCGCGAGGTGGTGCGCACGTTCGAGGTCCGCGACCAACCGGCCGGACGAAGGCTGGTGTCACTGTTCGTCGCCGAGCGGGGGACCGCTCGCCGCCGGCTCACCCGCGCGCTTTCCGACGCGCGCTATACGACGCTGCTGCACGAAATCGCTCAGCTCACGCACGTCCCGGAACACGAGAACACCGCGGACCCGGCCGGCCGGACCGGTCCGATCGCCGACCTCCGGAAGCCGTATCGGAAGCTCGCCAAGGCCGTCCGCGCCCTGCCCGCCGATCCCCCGGACGACGATCTGCACGCCCTGCGCATTCACGGCAAGAAGCTCCGCTACACCGCCGAGCTGGCCCGATCGACGGCGAAAAAGAAAGACGCCGCGAAATTCACCGAGCTGATCAAGGCAACACGCAAATTCCAGACCGTGCTCGGTGATCACCAGGACGCCGTGGTGGCCGCGGAAAAGGTCCGCGCCGCCCTCGGGAAGGCGGACGCCGAGGTGGGCTTCGTCGCCGGCCGCATCGCCGAGCACGAGCTGGCCAAACGCGCCGAGGCACGAGCCGCCTGGCCGAAGCTGTGGGCGCGGATCCAGAAGGCTGCCGACGCCGTCGGCGCGATAAAGGCAACCACCAAACCTGACACGACGGCTTCGCGCAGACGTGGCTGCTGACCTCACAGCCGGCCGGCTCGGCGCCGCTGACCGACGAAGCGGCCGTGGAGGCGTTGACCAGGTTCGTCTACCGCGGGCTCAACGGCCGCGACTACTGACCCGCGGAGGTCCGTGAAGGGGCCGTGAAGGTCTGTGAAGGGGCCCTTCACGGACTCAGAGTCTGTGAAGGGCCCCTTCACAGCTGCGACTACTGAAGCCTCAGCCGGCCAGCCGCTCCGCGGCCGCGTCGATCCGCTCGTCGGTGGCGGTGAGGGCGACCCGGACGTGCGAGCCACCCGCCGGGCCGTAGAAGGTGCCGGGGGCGACCAGGATGCCGCGGTCGGCCAGCCAGTCGACGGTGCTCAGCGAGGGCTCGTCGCGGCCGGCCCACAGGTACAGCCCGGCTTCCGAATACGAGATCTCGAAACCGCTGTCCTGCAACGCCTTGCGCAGGACCAGCCGACGCCGCCGGTAACGCTCGCGCTGGACGGCGAGGGCCTCGTCGTCGATCAGCGCGGTGACCATCGCCTGCTGCACCGGCCGGGGCACGATCATGCCGGCGTGCTTGCGCATGTCCAGCAACTGCTTGACCAGTTTCGGATCACCGGTCACGAACCCGGCGCGATACCCGGCCAGGTTCGCCGATTTGGACAGCGAGTGCACCGCGAGCAGGCCGTCGGTCTGTCCACCGTGGACGGACGGGTGCAGCACGGACACCGGCTCGGCCTCCCAGCCGAGCGAGAGGTAGCACTCGTCGGACACCACGATCGTGCCGCGCTCGCGCGCCCATTCGACCACCTTGCGCAGGTGCTCGACGCCGAGGACCCGACCGGTCGGGTTCGACGGGGAGTTGAGCCAGAGCAGTGCCGGACGGCGCGGGCCGAGCTGGGTCAGCCCGTCCGCGCGCAGCATCTCGGCCCCGGCGAGCAGCGCGCCCACCTCGTAGGTCGGATAGGCCAGCTCCGGGATCACCACGGTGTCGCCCGGCCCGACACCGAGCAGCCGCGGCAGCCAGGCCACCGCCTCCTTGGACCCGATGGTCGGCAGCACCGCCTCCGGCTCCACGCCGGTGACGCCGTAGCGGCGCCCGAGCGCCTCGACCGCGGTCGAGCGCAGCTCGGGCGTGCCGTGCGTGGCCGGGTAGCCCGGCAGGTCCGACACGCTCGCGAGCGCCGCGCGGATGCTGTCCGGGACCGGGTCCACCGGCGTGCCGACGGACAGGTCCACGAGACCGCCCGGGTGCTGTTGTGCGCGGGCCTTGACCCCGGCCAGCGAATCCCAGGGAAAGTCCGGCAGCCGGGTCATTCGCCCTGCGGCGGCAAGGCCTTGATGAACGACGGGTCGTGCGCGGTCTTGCCGACCTTGGACGCGCCGCCCGGTGAGCCCAGCTCGTCGAAGAAGTCGACGTTCGCCTTGGTGTAATCGGACCAGTTGTCCGGCACGTCGTCCTCGTAGTAGATGGCCTCGACCGGGCAGACCGGCTCGCAGGCACCGCAGTCCACACACTCGTCCGGGTGGATGTACAACATCCGCTCGCCCTCGTAGATGCAGTCCACGGGGCACTCGTCGATACACGCCTTGTCGAGCACGTCGACGCAGGGCTCGGCGATCACGTAGGTCACTGCGGTCTCCTGCTTTTCTGCTGCTGGGCCTTCTCTGCTGCGGACATTACGCGCTTCCCGCACCCCCGGTGCCGGTTAGGCGACCCTTATTCCGACCGCCGGACCAGGGGGGAATCCGGGCCGCTCAGCGCTCCCGGCGCCGGGGTTTCGGGGTGTCGCGGGCATCGCCGGTGATGGTGAACCCGGGCCCGGCTGGCTTGCCGTCCTCGCGTTTCTCCTTCAACGTCCGGTTGAAGCCGTCGGCGATCTCGTCGACCAGATCGTCGTTGTGCCGGTCGTCCTTGCGCGCGTAGCTCATCGGTTCTCCTGCGGAATGGGCGCACCCTTTCAGTCACAATCTAACCGTGGATGCCGGCGAAAAGCTCGAAATCGTCTGTTCGAGGGCATGGCCCCCGCTGACCGAGGAGCCGCTCGGGCAGTGGCGGCTGCGCTGGGCGGACGGCTTCACCGGCCGCGCGAACAGCGCACTCGCCGTCGGCGACCCCGGAATGCCCGTCCCGGCGGCGCTCGGCGCGGTGTGTGAGTTCGCCCACGCCCGTGCCATCACGCCCGCGGTCCAGGTCGTGGAGGACAGCGCGCTGGAGCGTGCGGTGGCCGCCGAGGGCTGGGTCGAGCAGGTCGGGCATGCGGCCGGGCACCGGGTGACCGTGCAGACCGGCCCACTGCCTTCGGGGCCGGCTCCCGAGGCCGAGGTCCTCGACGAGCCCACGCCGCAGTGGTGGGAGCTGACCGCCGGTTCGCGGTACCCGAGCGCAGCCGAACGTCACGTGCTGACCACCGGAAAGGTGGGCTACGGAGTGGTCACCTCCGACGAGGTCACCGCTGGTGCCGTCCGCGGAGCCGTCGTGGACGGCTGGCTGCACGTCGCGCGGCTCGCCGTGCGACCGGACTTCCGGCGGCGCGGTCTGGCCGCCACGGTGCTGCACGCGCTCGCCGCGTGGGGACGGGCGCACGGCGCAACGCAGTGGGTGCTTCAGGTCGCGCTCGGCAATACCGGGGCACTCGCGTTGTACTCCGCACTCGGCTGTTCGGAGCACCACAGATACCGGTACTGGGTCCCGGGACCGGATACGTGCAAGGATCCGCAGTCGTGAAGATCGTCGTACTGGCCGGCGGAGTGGGCGGCGCCCGGTTCCTGCTCGGCGTCAAGACCGCACTCGGGCTGCCCGCGATCGGCGCCGGGGACTCCCCGCACGAGATCACCGCGCTGGTCAACACCGGGGACGACGTGTGGATGCACGGCCTGCGCATCTGCCCCGACCTGGACACCTGCATGTACACCCTCGGCGGCGGCATCGACCCCGCTCGCGGGTGGGGGCACGCCGGCGAGACCTGGGTGGTCAAGGAGGAACTGGCCGCTTACGGGGCCGAGCCGACCTGGTTCGGGCTCGGCGACAAGGATCTCGCCACGCATCTGATCCGGTCGCGGATGCTGCGCGCGGGTTACCCGCTCTCCGCGGTCACCGAGGCGCTGTGCGACCGCTGGCAGCCCGGCGTGCGGCTGCTGCCGATGTCCGACGACCGGGTCGAAACCCACGTGGTGATCGACGATCCGGACCAGCCGGAGCGCCAGAAGGCCATCCACTTCCAGGAGTGGTGGGTGCGCTACAAGGCGGAGCTGCCCGCGCATTCGATCGTCTCGGTCGGCAACGACGAGGCCAAGCCCGGCCCCGGGGTGCTCGAAGCATTGGCCGACGCCGGCGTGGTGCTGTTCGCGCCGTCCAATCCGGTGGTCTCGGTGGGCACGACGCTCGGCGTGCCCGGAATCCGGGAAGCGCTGCGGAAATCGTCCGCGAAGGTGGTCGGCTTCTCGCCGATCATCGGCGGCAAGGCCCTGCGCGGGATGGCGGACGCCTGCCTCACCGCGATCGGCGTTGAGACCTCCGCGGAGGCCGTCGGACGGCATTACGGCGCGCGGTCCGAGGGCGGCGTGCTGGACGGCTGGCTCGTCGCGCCGGAGGACGAGGGCGTCACGGTGCCGGGCGTGGCGGTGCGCGCCGTGCCCCTGCTTATGTCCGATGTGGACGCAACCGCGGCGATGGTCCGCGCAGCCCTCGACCTGGCAGGAGTTTCCCTTGACTGATCACGCCTCCGCGAAGATCGAGCTGCTCCCGGTCACCGGGTTGCCGGAGTTCCGCCCGGGCGACGATCTGACCGGCGCGATCGTGACCGCCGCGCCGTGGCTGCGTTCCGGGGACGTGGTCGTGGTGACCAGCAAGGCCTTCTCCAAGGTCGAGAGCAGGCTCGTGCGCGTGCCCAGCGATCCCGAGGCCCGCGACGCGGCCCGGCGCGAACTGGTCGAGCAGGAGTCGGTACGGGTGGTGGCCCGGTTCTCGCGCACGCTGATCACCGAGAACCGGCTGGGCATCGTGCAGGCCGCGGCCGGTATCGACGCGTCGAACGTGCGCCGCGACGAGGTGGCGCTGCTACCCGCCGACCCGGACGCCTCGGCGCTCGCGCTGCGCAACGGATTGCGCGAACGGCTGGGCGTCGAGGTCGCCGTGGTGGTCACCGACACCATGGGCCGGGCTTGGCGGGTCGGGCAGACCGACGCCGCGATCGGCGCGTCCGGGCTCCGCGTGCTGCACGGGTACGCCGGGCAGGTCGACGTGCAGGGCAACGAACTCGCGGTCACCCAGGTCGCGGTGGCCGACGAGCTGGCCGCCGCGGCGGACCTGGTGAAGGGCAAGCTCGGCGGGGTGCCGGTGGCCGTGGTACGCGGGCTGGACATCGTCGACGACGGCTCGTGCGCGCGGGACCTGATCCGCTCCGGCGAGGTGGACCTGTTCCGGCTCGGCACCAACGAATCGATCGCGCAGGGCCGCCGCGAAGCCGTGCCGAACCGGCGTTCGGTACGGCAGTTCAGCGACGAGCCGGTGGATCCGGCGGCGCTGCGGCGAGCGGTCGCCTCGGCGTTGACCGCGCCCGCGCCGCACCACACGCATCCGGTGCGGTTCCTCTGGCTGCGCGACCACGGGCTGCGGAAGAAGCTGCTCGACGCGATGCGCGAGGCGTGGCAGGCGGACCTCGCCGGCGACGGGTTCACGCCCGAACAGATCGCGAAACGGTTGTCCCGCGGGGACATTCTCTACCGCGCACCGGAACTGGTGATCCCGTTCCTGGTGCCGGAAGGCGCGCACACCTACCGCGACGAACGGCGGAACGGGCACGAGCACACGATGTTCACCGTCGCCGCGGGCGCCGCCGTGCAGGGCCTGCTCGTCGCGCTCGCCGCCGAAGACCTCGGCTCGTGCTGGATCGGGTCGACGATCTTCGCCGCCGGCCTCGTGCGGTCCACGCTCGGCCTGGACGATCAGTGGGAGCCGCTGGGTTCGGTCGCCATCGGGTATCCGGCAGGCGACCCGCCGCCCACCCGCGGACCATTGACCACCGGGAAAGGACTGATCGAGCTGTGACACTCCACGCCTCCGCCGTTTCCGCCCTGTCGGCGTGGACTCCCACGCCGGCTTCGCAAGAATCGTTGCGGCAGGCATTTCTCGGCTTCCTCGCGTCGCGTACGGACACCTGTCAGCGCGCGTGCGAGGCTGGGCACCTCACCGCGTCCGCCGTGGTCCTCGACTCGACCGGCAAGCAGGTGCTGCTCACGCTCCATCCGCGGGTGGGCCGGTGGCTGCAGCTGGGCGGGCACTGCGAACCGGCCGACTCTTCCCTGGCCGAAGCCGCACTGCGGGAGGCGACCGAGGAGTCGGGCATTGCCGGGCTGACCATCAGCGAGACGCCGGTGCACCTCGACGTCCACCCGATCACCTGCTCGCTGGGCGTGCCGACGCGGCATTTCGACGTGCGATACGTGCTCCACGCCCCGCCC
This sequence comes from Amycolatopsis sulphurea, assembly GCF_002564045.1. Lineage (NCBI taxonomy): Bacteria > Bacillati > Actinomycetota > Actinomycetes > Pseudonocardiales > Pseudonocardiaceae > Amycolatopsis > Amycolatopsis sulphurea. The sequence goes on from NZ_PDJK01000002.1 coordinate 1,252,824, forward strand.
GGCGCGGAGCCCGTGCGCAGCGAGGAATCCGACGACCTGCGCTGGTGGCCGGTCGACGCGCTGCCCGCCGGTTCGGAGGACCTGACCGAGCTGATGCAGGCGGCCGCCGGGCGATGAGCATCAGTTACGACAGCGCGTCGCCGGTCCCGCCGTTTGAGCAGGTGCGTTCCGCGCTGGCCACGCAGATCAACGACGGCACGTTGACCGTCGGCACGAAGCTGCCGACCGTGCGTGCGCTGGCCGCCGAGCTGGGCATCGCCCCGAACACGGTGGCCCGCGCCTACCGTGAGCTGGAGGAGGCGGGCCTTCTGGAAACCCGTGGCCGCGCAGGCACTTTCGTCGGCTCGACCGGCGATGAGACCCTCGCCCGAGCCCGCACCGCGGCCCAGGAATACGCGGCGACCACCCGAAGCCTCGGTCTCTCGGCGAAACAGGCGCTGGCCATCGCCGAAGCCGCGCTGCGGTGAATCGTGGTGGCTGTCTGTGAAGGGGCCCTTCACGGACCATCACATCGCGCGGTAGTCGCGGAGTTCGATGCGCGGCCCGTACCGCGGAGCGCGGACGCCGGAGGTCTCCAGGTACCGCACAGCGCGCTGCCGGTGCGGGGCGTACGGGGCCAGCAGCCGCGCCATGGCCTCGTCGTCGATGCGGTGGCCCAGTAGCGCGTGGCCGACCATGGACGGGATGTTGTAGTCGCCGAAGCTGACCGCGTCCGGGTCGCCCCAGGCGCGCTGGGCGATCTCCGCCGCCGTCCACACGCCGATGCCGCGCACCTTGCGCAGCCGGGCGCGGCCTTCGGCGCCGGCCAGCTGGACCGCCTCCTCCAGCCGTGGCGCGACGCGGGCGGCCTCGATGACGGTCGTGCGCCGTTGCAGATCGACGCCGATCCGGTGCCAGTTCCAGTCCACAATAGACAGAACCGCGGCCGGATCCGGGGGCACCCGCAGGAATTCCGGCGCCGGTCCGGGCGCGGGCGTGCCGAACCACCGGCACAGTTGCGCCCACGAACGGATCGCCTCCTTGCCGGTCACCTTCTGTTCGAGCACGGCGAGCACGAGCGCGTCCCACACCCGCCCGGTCGAGCCGAGCCGCAGGCCCGGATGCTCGTGCCGGGCCTGCGCGAGCACCTCGTGATGGGCGGCGAAACCGGTGTCGTCGTCCTCGGCGCCGAGCAGAGCGGGCACGCCGGCCAGCAGGAAATCCGCGCCGTCGCCCCAGGCCGCGGCTTCGACCACGCCGTCCGGACGACGCAGCAGCGCGAGCGTGCCCTTGCCGCCGGGTGTGTTGGCCGCCAGCCACCACACCCCCCGGTGCGCACGAAAGTTGAGCGACCCCCGTCCACGACTGAGCGGGCCCAGCACCGCGGCCAGGTCCAGCGGGAACGGCGGACGCCACTCCATTACGCGTCGCTCGAAAACCGGATGCCGCCGTCCGGCAGGGAAACACCCGGCCACACTCGCGCACCGTCGAGCAGTTCACAGCCCGCGCCGACGCTCGCGCCGTCGCCGAGCACCACCCCGCGCAGGACCGCGCCCGCGCCGACCCGCGACCCGCGACCCAGCACGGAACGTTCCACAGTCGCCCCCGGGCCGACCACGGCTTCGTCGAACACGACCGAGCCGGTGACTTTCGCCCCCGCTTCGACCACGGCCTTCGCACCCACCGTCGTACCGCCGTCGAGAGTGGCCGCTCCATCGACCGACGCACTGTCCAATACCAGTGACTCCCCCGTCGGCCCGGCCAGCGCGGAGGTCGGCGCGACGCCGCGGACCAGGTCCGCGCTGCCCCGCACGAACGCCTCCGGCGTCCCGACGTCGAGCCAGTACGAAGAGTCGACAAAACCATGCAGGTGCGCGCCGTCGGCGAGCAAACCCGGGAACGTCTCGCGCTCCACCGACACTCGCCGCCCGGCCGGGATCGCCTCGATGACCGCGCGGCGGAAGACGTAGCACCCGGCGTTGATCTGATCGGTCGGCGGATTCGGCGTCTTCTCCAGGAACGCCGTGACCCGGCCGTCGCGATCGGTCGGCACCGAGCCGAACCGGCTGGGGTCCGCAACTCGTTGCAAGTGCAATGTCACGTCCGCACCGGTCTCGACGTGCCTCCCCAGCTGCGCGCGCAGATCGGCGCCGGAGAGGATGTCGCCGTTGAAGACGATGGCATGGTCCGCGCGCAGCCGGTCGTGCACATTGCGGATCGCGCCGCCGGTGTCGAGCGGCTCGTCCTCCACCACGTACTCCAGTTCGAGCCCGTGCGCGGACCCGTCGCCGAAGTACTCCTCGAAGACTTCCGCCTGGTACGACGTGCCGAGCACGACATGCCGGATCCCCGCGGCACGGATGCGGGAGAACAGGTGACTCAAATAGGGGGTCCCCGCCGTCGGCAGCATCGGCTTGGGCGCCGACAACGTGAGCGGGCGCAGCCGGGTGCCCCGTCCCCCCACCAGCACGACCGCGTCGGCTTCGATCTCGGGCGTCACAGAATTCTCCTTTGTATCACGCACCACTGGGCGACAAGCCTGCGGGAAACGTGGGCGGCCTGGCCCCCGAGGGCCTACCCTAGACACGAAACAGGAGGGCCTTTCCGCAGAGGGGCCCCTGCTCAGTCGGGAGGCCGAGGGGAATGGACCCCCGCGATCGCGCGGATGCCCTGCTCGCACGCGCACGGTCCCGCGGCGCCTTCGTGGTGACGCCGGACAACATGACGTCACCGATGGACGCCTCCAACACCCAGCAGATCTCCAGAGCGGTGGTCGCCGAACTGGACGGGCAGGACCCGGACACGACCACCCAGCTGCCCGCGTCCCTGATCGCGGAGCACGACCATCCGCTGAACGGCTACGCGCCGACCACCCCGGGAGAGCACCCGCTCGCCCGGACCAACCCGACGCAGCCCCTCGACGTCACCAGCGGCCCCGAGGCGAAGCCGACCCCGCTGCTGCCCCGGCCGAAGGCGCAGCCGGTACCGACCCCGCTGAAGGACCCGGCCGAGGCGGAGATGACCGGCCTGGTCCCGACGATCAAGCAGACCAGCGGCCGCTCGAACCTCTCCCGCCGTCTCGACGGTCTGTGACGGGCTGACGGACCGGGGCCAGTCGGGGCGGCCGGTCCCGTCAGCCCCGGCGCGTCTCCAGCTTCACGCGTAGCGCCAGGCCCAGCTTCACCGCGGCCAGCACCGGCTTCCAGCGCAGTCCCCGATGCCGGTCGGCGAGGTAGCGGTAGGCGCTCGCGTGGTGCGCGCGCAGCATCTTCGCCGAGGCCTGTGCCGTCGAATGCCCGCCGATGTGCATCACGCCCGCCGAAGGGGCGTAGACGTTCAGCCAGCCCGCCTTCGCCAGCCGGTCGCCGAGGTCGACGTCCTCGAAGTACATGAAGTAGCGCGGGTCGAAGCCGCCGACCGAGTCGAACGCCTCACGGCGCAGCAGCTGGCAGGAGCCGGAAAGCCACCCGGAGACCCGTTCCGCAGGCGCGGCGTTCTCCTGGCGGTACTCGCGGGTCCACGGGTTGCCCGGCCAGATCTTGCCGAACGCCGCGTGCCCGATCCCCCGCCCGAAGGAGGGCAGCAGCCGGGCCGACGGGTAGACGGTGCCGTCGAGATCGTGGATGAGCGGCCCGAACGCGCCCCCGCGCGGCCACCGGCCGGCCACCTCCAGCAACGCGTCCAGCGCGCCGGGCTCCCATTCGAGATCCGGGTTGACCACGACGATCCAGCCGTAGCTGTCGTCGAGCGCGGCGGCCCCGCGGTTGGCGGCCGTGCCGTACCCGACGTTCTCGCCGATGCTGACCAGGGTGACGTTCTCGCGCTCGGCGGCCCGCTCCGGCGCCCCGTCCGTGGAGGCGTTGTCCGCGACCACGACGTGCACGTCCCGCTCGGTCGCCTTCTCCAGGGTGTCGAGGAACTTCTCGAGCGTGTCCCCGGCGAAATAGGTCACCGTCACGATCCCGACCCGGTCGCCATACGTGCGCTGCTCAGTCACCGGGCCATTGTCCACCGATCACGGACAGCCACCAAGGCCGACCACCGCGATCACTGCGAGTAACAACGTCAGACGTTCTGGATCGGCGCCGATGCCGCCTGCGGAGCCTGCGAAACGGCAGATAGCCTTCGGTTATGTGGCAATGGTTTTCCCAGCTCTTCACCGACCGAAATGGACGGTGGGGATGGCCGTCGGCGAAAGTGCTGCGCTGGACCGGGTTCGGCGGTGGCGCGCTGCTCGCGGTGGCTGTGCTGGTCGGGCCGTCGACGCCGGGGGCGTCGATGCTGGCGCTCGCCGGTGGGGTCGGCGGCGTCGGGCTGCTGGTGCTGTGCTGGGTGCTGCTCCCGCTCGGGCGTGAGCTGCCCGGTGTCGGGTGGCTGAAGTGGACAGTCGCGCTGTGGTGCCTGCCGCTGCTGGCCGTGCCCGCGTTGTTCAGCGGAGACGTGTCAAGCTATCTGGCCCAAGGGGAAATCGCCGCGCGCGGGCTCGATCCGAACACCGTCGGGCCGCTGGACGGGCTCGGCGCGGGTTCCGCGATCGTCGAACGGGTCAGTGGGTACTGGCAGAACACGCCCTCGCCGTACGGTCCGCTTTTCGGTGCGGTGGAACGGGTGATCGCCCAGCTCTGCGGCGGGAACCCGGTGGCCGGGCTGGTGCTGCACCGGTTGGTCGAGGTCCTCGCGCTGGTGCTGATCGTGTGGGCGCTGCCGCGGCTGGCCGCCCGCGTGGGCGTCTCGCCGCGGGTCACGCTCTGGCTGGGTGCGCTGAACCCGTTGGTGCTCTGGCATCTCGTGGCCGGTGCGCACAACGACGCGCTGATGCTCGGCCTGATGCTGGCCGGCACCGCGCTCGCCTTCGACGCGCTGGCGGACAAAGTCCGCTGGTGGCCGCTGACCGCCGGGGTGGTGCTGATCGCACTCGGCGCCGAGGTGAAGCTGCCCGCGCTGGTCGCGCTGGCGGCGGTCGGCACCGCGCTCGCCCGGCGCCGCGGGGCACGGCTCGGTGACTTCCTGCTCGCCGGTGCCGGGATGGTCGCCGCGTTCACGGTGGTGTCCGTGCTGGTTTCGCTGGCGACCGGGCTCGGGTTCGGCTGGATCTCGGCACTGGGCGCCTCGGGACAGGTGAACAGCTGGATGGCGCCGACGAACTGGTTCGGCTTCCTGATCGGCGGCATCGGTTCGCTGTTCGGCGCACACGTGACCCAGTCCATGATCGGCGTCGGCCGGATCATCGGGTATGTGGTGAGCGCGGCCGGGATCGCGCTGGTCCTGCGCCGGCAGTGGACCGGCCGGATCGACGAAGTGCGGTCGCTCGGGCTGATGCTCGCCCTGCTCGTGGTGTTCGGACCGGCCGTGCAGCCGTGGTATCTGCTGTGGGCCGTGCTCCCGCTAGCCGCTTCGCTGCCGTCCGGCCGGGCACGGAACTGGCTGGTCGCGCTTTCCGCGGTGTTCGCCGTCGTCCTGCCTCCGCGCGGAGGGAACTTCGCCGGGCATGTGGGGCTGCTCATCGCCGGTTACGCGATCGCGGTCGCCTTCGTCGTGGGCGCGTTCCTGATGCTGCGAAGGATGAACCGGGCGACGCCGGTCAGCGTCGGCGGCGGTGTTGGTACCACGCCTTCGCGTACGCCTCCCGATGCTGCTCCGCCGTCGTAGCCCAGGAGAAGTCCTTCGCACGACGCTGCGCAGCCGCGGCGAGGAACGCGCGGCGGGCCGAATCATCGAGCAGCTCGGTGAGCGCGGCAGCGACGTCACCGGCGCCGACCCCGCAGTACGCCACCGCGTCGCCGCCTACCTCGGGTAGCGACAGCCGCCGGGTGGTCAGCACGGCCGCGCCGCACGCCATCGCCTCCAGCACCGGCAGGCCGAACCCCTCGCCGAGGCTGGGGTACGCAACCAGCTCCGCCCCGCCGAGGAACCCGGCGAGCGTGCCGAAGGGCAGGTAACCGGCGCGGATCACCCGCAACCGGTGGGGCACCGCGTCCAGCGCCCGTTCGACCTGGGTGTCCCAGCCAGGCTGACCGGCCAGCACAAGCGCAGGCGCCTCCCGCTGCCCAGCGACGGCCCTGGCGTACCCGCGAATCAGCGCGGGCACGTTCTTGCGCGGTTCGAGCGCGCCAAGGAACGCGACGTACGGCGCACGTCCCAGCCCCACCGCTGCGCGCGCGGCCGCGATCTCCTCCGGCGATGGCGGGTGGAACCTGTCGGTGTCCACGCCGTGGTAGATGATCTCCAGCTCGGCTCGGCGGACCGGGCTGACCCGGCTGAGTTCCGTGGCGGTCGCCTGGCTGGGCACCACGCAGAGGGTCGCCCGGCGCAGCGCCGTCGCCGTCCAAGCGCGGAAGAAACGGGCCTTGACCGACGAGTGCAACACGGCGTCGGTGAAGAAGGTCGCGTCGTGCAGCGTCACCACCGAAGCGGCTCCGCTGGCCAGCGGCATCGTGTAGTGCGGCGAGTGCACGACGTCCGCCGCGAGCCGCCGCGCGAGCCGGGGCAAGGTGGCTTGCTCCCAAGTCAGCCGGGCGGTCCGGGTGGAAGTCGCCGGGGAGGCCGGCACCACCCGGGAGCCGGGCGCGAGCAGGCGGTAAAGCGGCAGGTCACGGGGCTGGCACACCACCGTGAGCCGCGCCCCGTCCTGGTCCAGTGCCGCGACGAGCGAGTCCACGTATCGCCCGACCCCACCCCGGTCCGCGGGCACCGCGGTCGCATCGATCAGCACACGGGGATTACCGGTCACGAGGTGCAGCGTACGGCGATCACTCAACGCACAGGTACGGAACCGACAAACTCACCACGACCCACCCATCCGGAGTACGACCGACGTCGCACCCACTCCGGTAAGCACCCAACCCCCCCTTGCCCGGTTACCTCCCCCCCGGTGGCTACGGCTGTGAAGGGGCCCTTCACGGACTCTGCGGCCAGGGTTCCGGCAAAGTCTGGTGTAGAGGGCCCTGCGCAGACTGCGGAGGTCCGTGAAGGGACCCTTCACGGACCCGAAACCGGTCCGGCAGCCAACGGCTCTCCCTGCCGACCACGGGTCCTCGGCCAACTTTGCCGGGGCCCTGGACTCTGCGGCTGTGAAGGGCCCCTTCACAGCCCTGCACCTCAAGAGGGACGCCGGTGAGCGGCCCAGACCGCCTCGGCGGCGGCTCGCCAGGTGAACGTCCGGGCCCGCTCCCGGCCCAGCTTCGTCAGCTCGGCCGCGCGCTCGGGCGAGTCCAGGACCCCCCGCAGCGCATTCGCCATGGCCGGAGCATCCCCGCGGGGCACCACCACACCAGCCCCATCGGCCACCTCAGTCAAGGCAGGCACATCCGTGTGCACCACCGGGACGCCCATCGCCATCGCTTCCAGCAACGGCAGCCCGAAACCCTCCGCCAGGCTCGGGACGGCGAGGACGGCCGCGCCGCGCATCGCGGTCGCCAGTTCCGCGTCCGTCACCTTGCCCAGCAGGCGCACCTCCCGCAGGCCGCGGTCGGCGGCCAGCCGGGCCGGGTCGATCTCGCCCCAGCCGGGCTGTCCGGCGATCACCAGGGCCACGCCGTCCAGCTGCGCCACTGCGTCCACCAGCACATCCATGCCCTTGCGCGGTTCGATCGTGCCGACGGCCAGCACGTACCGCGTCGGCAGGTCCAGCTCCGCGGACCCCTCCGGCACGGTCACCCCGTGCGGCACGACGCGCACCGGCACGGTCACGTCGACCAGCACCGCCAGCTCGTCCGCCACGGCGCGGGTCGGCACGATCAGGCCGGACGCCCGGTGGGCGGCCCGCGCGATCATCGACCGGTGCCAGCTCACGCCACGCGCGGTGAGCGTCTCCGGATGCGTCCACGGCACGGTGTCGTGCACGGTCACGGTGAGCGTGCGCCCGGCCGGGGCGCGCGGGGGCGCGAAGGGGGTGGGCGCGTGCACCGCGTCGCCGCCCGGCCACCACGGGAACCCCATCTGCCACGTCGCGATCGCCGCCCGCGGCGGCAGCCGCAACATGCGCGGGCCTTCGACCCCCTCGATCCGCGCAGCGGACACGTCGGCATGCCGCGTAACGACGCTGGACACAGTCCAGCCGGAAGGCGCAGTAGCCGCCAGTGCGGGCAGCAGCTCAGCCGTGTACCGGCCGGTGCCGCCCGGAACGGGAGCCAGCAGTTGCTCGGCAAGCACGACCAGTTCGGGCACGACGCTATTGTCCTCCAGGTGACCAGCGGGGATTCCGGCACCACCGTCGTTGTCGTGACATGGCGTGGGGCAAGCCACATCACGGCCTGTCTGGACGCGCTGGCCGCCCAAGATCGTCCACATCGGACGCTCGTGGTGGACAACGCCTCGGACGACGGAACCGCCGCTCTGCTCGCCGCGCACCCAAGCCGGCCGGAGGTCGTCCGCCTGCGCCGCAACGCCGGGTACGCGGGCGCGATGGCGAAGGCGCTCGACACGATCGACACGCCCCGCGTCGCCTGGCTCAACGACGACGCCGAACCCGCGCCCGGCTGGCTGGCCGAGCTGGAAGACGCCCTCGCCGCACAGCCGCTGGCCGCCGCAGTCACCTCGCGGATGGAGCTGCCTGACGGCCGTACGCAATCCGCCGGCGTACGGCTGACCGCCGACGGACACGGTGCCGACCTCACCGAACCCACCGACGAGGTGTTCGGCTTCTGTGGGGGCGCGGCTCTGCTTCGCACCGACGCAGTGCGCGCGGTCGGCGGCGTACCCGCGGGCTTCTTCTGTTACTACGAAGACACCGACACCGCGTGGCGGCTACGGCTGGCAGGCTGGCACGTGGTGGCCGCCGACGCACGCGTACGGCACCTTCACGGCGCCAGTACTCAGCCCGGCTCGCCGCTGTTCCATCGCTGGAACGAGCGCAACCGTCTGCTCATGCTGCTGCGCTGCGCACCGACCGTGATCGCCGTACGCGAGCTGGCGCGGTTCGCCGCACTCACCGTGCTGCTGCCGCTTCGCCGCGACCGTCCGTCCGCGGCGAACTTCGCCATCGGGCTGCGCTGGCGGGTCCTCGGTGAGACCGCCCTCCGAATGCCCCGCACGCTGCGCGAACGGCGCCGGATTTCCCGGATCGCGGCCCTCGGCCGAGGGGTGATCTGGGAGGCGTGGGCGGGCCTTTAAGCTGAGCGCACATCGAGGGACAGGAGCTTGTCTTGGCGCTGGGGGACCCGCAACCACTCGTCTCGGTGATCGTGGTGAATTACCGCGGCGCCGACGACACCATCACCTGCCTGCGGGCGCTCGGTTCCGGACTCGACTACGAGCACGTCGAGCTGATCTGCGTCGACAATGGCTCCGGTGGCGAAGACGTGGCCCGTATCCGTGCCGCAATTCCGGACGTGCGGCTCATCGAATCCCCGGTCAACACCGGATTCGCGGGTGGCTGCAACCTCGGCGCGAAACACGCGAACGGCACCGTCCTCGGTTTCCTCAACAACGACGCCCGACCCGCCCCCGGCTGGGTCTCCGCAGCCGTCGCCGAGCTGCGCGCGCAACCGGGTGTCGCCGCGGTGGCGAGCAAAGTCCTCGATTGGGAAGGCACCGGCACCGATTTCGTCGACGCCGGGCTCACCTGGTTCGGCATGGGCTACAAACGGCACGCCGGCAGTCCGCTGGCCGAAGTGCCCGCGGCCGAGCACGAAGAAGCCAAGGACGTGCTCTTCGGCACCGGTTCGGCGATGTTCGTGCGCACCGCGGTATTCGCCGAGCTGGGCGGCTTCGACGAACGATTCTTCATGTTCTACGAGGACGTCGACCTCGGCTGGCGGCTGAACCTGCGCGGCTGGCGCGTGCGGTACGTGCCGGAATCGCTCACCTACCACCGCCATCACGGCACCATGTCGGCCGTCGACGCGCCGGAGAGCGGCCGCGAGACCTTCCTCCTCGAACGCAACGCGCTGGCCGCGCTGTACAAGAACCTGTCCGACGAGTCGCTGGCCCGTGCGCTGCCCGCCGCGCTCGCGCTGGCCGTGCGCCGCGCCACTGCCCGCGGCGGCCTCGACCCGGATCAGCTGGACCTCGAAAAGGGCGTCGGCCCGGCGGTGACCGACCCGGTCGCGGTGCCGCGCACCACGCTCGCCGGGGTGCTGGCCGTGGACCGGTTCGTGGAGCTGATGCCGTCGCTGGCCGAATCCCGTGCCGCCGAACAGGCCGCGCGGGTACGGACGGATGCCGATCTGCTGCCGTTGCTGCGCAAGGCGCTCGAACCCGCGTATCCGCTGCCGGATTACCTGCGGGCACACGAAATCCTCGTCGAAGCGTTCGGCATCGAGGAGGTGTTCGGGCAGCGGCGGAAGATCCTCGTGCTGACCGGCGACGCGATCACCGAGCGGATGGCCGGCCCGGCGATCCGGGCCTGGAACATCGCCGCCACGCTGGCCTCCGAGCACGACGTGCACCTGATCACCACCAACCCGCTGCTCTCGCCGCCGCCCGCGGCGTTCCGGATCGGTTCCGGCAAGCATCGTGACCTGGACGGCCCGATCGGCTGGGCGGACGTGGTGATCCTGCAGGGCCACGTGCTGGAGCTGGCCCCGTCGCTGAGGAAGCAGCACGAGCACAAGATCGTGGTCGCCGACGTCTACGACCCGATGCACCTGGAGCTGCTGGAACAGGGCAAGGACGCGCCCGACGACCAGCGCGCGCTCGACCTGGCGGGCGTCACGAAGGTGCTGGACGCGCAGCTGGAGCGGGCCGACTTCTTCCTCTGCGCCTCGGAGCGGCAGCGGCACTTCTGGCTCGGTCACCTCGCCGCGCTCGGCCGGCTCTCGCCGCGGCTCTACGACGCCGACCCGACCACGCAGTCGCTGCTCGCGGTGGTGCCGTTCGGGCTTTCACCGCAGGCGCCGGTACGCACTGGGCCGGGTCTGCGCGCCGCGCTGGGCCTCGGCGAAACCGACCGCGTGGTGCTGTGGGCGGGCGGCGTGTACAGCTGGTTCGACCCGCTCACCCTGATCCGCGCGGTCGACCTGCTGCGGCAGCGCCGGGAAGACGCGCGGCTGGTGTTCCTCGGCATGAAGCACCCGAATCCCGAGGTCGCCGAGATGGACATCGGCGCGCGGACGATGCGGCTGGCCGATTCGCTGGGGCTCACCGACAAGCACGTCTTCTTCAACGAGCACTGGGTGCCCTATTCGGACCGGCAGAACTGGCTGCTCGACGCGAACACCGGCGTGACCACGCACTACGAGCACGTGGAAACCACCTTCGCCTTCCGCACCCGGGTGCTGGACTACCTGTGGGCGCGCCTGCCGATCGTGACCACGGACGGGGACGCCTTCGCCGACCTGGTGCGAACGGAGCGCCTGGGCGTCGTGGTCCCTGCCGAGGATGCCGAGGCGCTGGCGGCGGCGCTGGAAAAGACGCTGTACGACGAGGAATTCGCGGCGGGCTGCGTCGAGCGGATGCAGCTGGTCGCGCAGCGCTACGCGTGGCCTGAAGCGTTGAAGCCACTGGTGGAGTTCTGCCGGAACCCGCGCCCGGCCGCGGACCGGCTGCCCGGGGCCGCGGATCTGACCACCGCCGCGCCGGTGCGCGGCGCCGAACTGGTTCGCCGGGACGTGGCGCTGGTGAAGGAATACCTGGCCGCGGGCGGTCCGGGCGAGCTGGCCCGCCGGGCGACCGGGCGGGTCGTGAAGGTCGCCCGCGAGCGGTTGCGCCGTGGCTGAGGGTCCGTTGCGGGTCCTGCTGGACGGCACACCGCTGCTCGGCGCCCGCACGGGCATCGGCCGGTACACCGCGGCGCTGAGCGAAGAACTCACGTCGATGTCCGAAGTGGACCTTCGGGCGGTCGCGTTCACCCTGCGCGGCTGGCGGAAGCTGCGCAAAGTGCTGCCGCACGGCGTCGAGGCCCGCGGCATGCCCGTGTCCGCGCGGCTGCTGCGCGCGAGCTGGCTGCGCTCGCAGCTGCCGCCGGTCGAGCTGTTCGCCGGCCCCACCGACGTCGTGCACGGCACGAACTTCGTGCTGCCCGGCCGATTCCGCGCCGCCGGCGTGCTGACCATCCACGACCTGGCGTTCTTCGACGCGCCCGGGGAACTCAACCCGTCCGACCGTACCCTGCCCGAACTCGTCCGCCGCGGCGCCCGCCAGGCGAACGTGATCTGCACGCCGACCAGCGCGGTCGCGGACGCGGTGGCGGAGAAGCTGGATGTGGACCGGGACAAGATCGTGGTGACCCCGCTCGGGGTGAACCCGGCCTGGTTCACCGCGCGCCCGCCGGAGGACGGCGTGCGCGCGAGACTCCGGCTGCCGGAGAAGTACCTGCTCTTCGCCGGTGCCGCCGGGCCGCGCAAGGGCCTGGAGTGGCTGGCGAAAGCACACGACGCCGCCCCGGACCTGCCGCCGCTCGTCTTCGCCGGACCCGGGCCGTTCCCCCGGCTGCCCCGGTCCGGGCAGACCGGCTATCTGTCCGATGTGGACTTGCGCGCGGTGGTCGCCGGCGCGGCCGCGCTGGTGCTGCCCTCCCGGGACGAGGGCTTCGGCCTGCCGGTGCTGGAAGCGATGGCCTCGGACGTCGCGGTGGTCTGCACCGACATCCCGGCCCTGCGCGAGGTCGCAGGCGACTGCGCGACGCTGGTCCCCTACGACGACGTCGACGGCCTGGCCGAGGCCCTCCGTCAAGCCGTGACCGACCCGCACGCGACCATCACGTCAACCGCCCGCCGCACGCATGCGGCCGGGTTCACCTGGCGCAACTGTGCACTTCGGACAGTCGAGGCCTACCAGCAGGCCGTCGCTCGCTGACTCTCTCGGACTGCCGTGAAGGGGCCCTTCACGGACTCTGAGTCCGTGAAGGGCCCCTTCACAGCCTTGCTGGAGCAGGAGCGCGCGTCAGCCCGCGAAGTAGCCGTGCAAGGCTTCGCGCCATCCACGCAACGGCGCGAGCCCGGCCTCGCGCCAGGAAGCGTCGGACAGCACCGAATACGCCGGACGCGGTGCGGGACGCGGGAATTCCGCCGTGGTGCACGGCCGCACCCGCTCCGGATCGGCGCCGATCTCCGCGAAGATCGCGCGGGCGAACCCACACCAGGTGACCTCTCCCGCCCCCGTGCAGTGCAAGACCTTCGCCGCCGGGCCACGGCCTTCGGCGATCGCCCCGGCCAGTTCGAGCAGACCGGCCGCCAGATCCGCGGACCAGGTCGGCGAACCGACCTGATCGTCCACAACGGACAGACGATCCCGCTCGCCCGCCAGGCGCACGATGGTCTTCACGAAGTTGTTCCCGGTACGGCCGTACACCCAGCTGGTCCGGACCACCCAGGACGACGCGCCGGAGCCGAGCACCGCGTCCTCGCCCGCCGCCTTCGTCCGGCCGTAGGCACTGCGCGGACCCAGCGCATCGTCCACTTCGTACGGTCGCGTCGCGTCGCCGGGGAAGACATAGTCGGTGGACACCTGAATCAGCGGCACCCGATGCGACGAGCAGGCCGCGGCCAGCACCCGGGGACCGTCCACATTGACCGCGAACGCGCGGGCCTCGTCCGACTCGGCGGCGTCCACCGCCGTGTAAGCCGCGGCATTGATCACCAGCGGGACGGCCCCGGATTCGGCCGCACGGGCGGCAAGTGAGCCGACCGCGGACACCACGTCCCCGGTGACGGTGAGATCCAGCTCCGCCGAGGAGGGCGCGACCACCTCCGTCCCGGACGGCACGGATTCCACCAGGTCCCGGCCGAGTTGACCGGAACCGCCGGGCACGAGCAGGGCCAGCCGCACCGGCACACCTCCTCCTACTGCGAACTACTGCTGCGAACTGCTACTGCGGATCGACTGCTGCGGATCACCGACCGCGAGACCATCAGGACGTACCGAGCGCGGCGCGGCCCTTCAGCGGCTCCCACCACGCCCGGTTGTCCGCATACCAGCGCACGGTACCCGCCAAGCCGTCCTCGAAGGACACCCGCGGAGCGTAGCCGAGTTCCCCGCTGATCTTGCCGATGTCGACCGAGTACCGCCGATCGTGGCCCTTGCGGTCGGCCACCGGCTCGACCATCTCCCAGCCGGCCCCGACCGCCTCCAGCAGCCGTCCGGTCAGCTCCTTGTTGGTCAGCTCGGTTCCGCCGCCGATGTTGTAGATCTCGCCCGCGCGCCCACCGTCGGCGACCAGCTGGATGCCGTGGCAGTGGTCGTCCACGTGCAGCCAGTCACGGACGTTCAGGCCGTCGCCGTAGAGCGGCACCTTCCTGCCGTCGAGCAGGTTGGTCACGAAGACCGGAATCACCTTTTCCGGGAACTGGTATGGCCCGTAGTTGTTCGAGCACCGCGTGACACACACCGGCAGCCCGTGCGTGCGCGAGTAGGAGCGCGCGATCAGATCGGAGGACGCCTTCGACGCGGAGTACGGCGAATTCGGTTCCAGCACGTGATCTTCGGTCCACGAACCGTCCTGGATGGACCCGTAGACCTCGTCCGTGGACACGTGCACGAACTTGCCGACCCCCGCCTCCAGGGCGGCCTGCAGCAGGGTCTGCGTGCCGAGCACGTTGGTGAGCACGAAATCCGCCGAGCCGAGGATAGAACGGTCTACATGCGACTCGGCGGCGAAGTGCACGACCAGGTCCACCCCGCGCATTTGCTCGGTCACCACGGCCGTATCGCAGATGTCCCCGCGGACGAACCGCAGCCGCGGGCTGTCCGCGACCGGGGCCAGGTTGGCCTCGTTGCCGGCGTAGGTGAGCTTGTCCAGAACCACCACCTCGGCGTCACCCAGCGTCGGGTAAGCCCCCGAAAGCACCTGCCGGACGTAGTGCGATCCGATGAACCCGGCACCGCCCGTCACGAGGACTCGCATCCGTCTCCACCCTTCCTGCCACCGTCGTGTGCCCGAGCGGGCAATCGGACACCAGCCTACGGGTGCCGGCCAGGAGAGCCGGTAGAGTCGGGTGGCGGGACAGACGTGCGCAGGGCATGTCCGGGGAGGGACACGTGGCCGAAGGGCCTGGGGCGTCGGTGGCAGCGCGCCGCGGTCGCGGTGTCCTGCTCGTGCTGCGCCGCGGCGGCAAGGTCGTGCTGTCCATCCTGTCGGTCGTGATCATGGTGCTGACCTGGTACTTCTGGCAGTTCATCGGCGATCCGCGGAGCGGATTCGCCACCACCGACATCTTCGGCGCACAGCAGGCGCAGGCCAAACCGCTCGACGGCGCGATGGACATCCTGCTGGTCGGCCAGGACAGCCGCACCGACAACGCCGGCGACCCGCTGCCCCGCGAGGTGCTGGACATGCTGCATGCCGGCGAAGCGGAGGGCGACAAGCAGACCGACACGATGATCCTGGTGCACATCCCGCAGAACGGGCAGCACGCGGTCGCGGTCTCCTTCCCGCGCGACTCGTACGTGGAGATCACCGGCGGATTCGGCAAGCACAAGCTGAACAGCGCGTACGTCTACGCCTACAACGACACGTTCAAGACCCTGCAGGCCAAGGGCGGCGACCTGAAGGAGATCGACGAGCAGGCCAAGCTGGCCGGCCGCAAGAACCTGGTCGCCACGCTGGAGAAGTTCATCGGCAAACCGGGCATGATCGATCGGTACGCCGAGGTGAACCTGGCCAGCTTCTACGAGGTCACCAAGGCCATCGGCGGGGTGCAGGTGTGCCTCAAGGCGCCGATGCAGGAGAAGAAGTCCGGGATCGACCTGCCCGCCGGGCAGCAGAGCGTGCAGGGCGTGCAGGCGCTGGCCTTCGTCCGGCAGCGGTACGGCCTGCCCAACTACGACCTGGACCGGATCGCCCGGCAGCAGGCGTTCCTGTCCGGGCTGGCGAGGAAGGTGCTCTCGCCGGAGGTGCTGGCGAACCCGGTGAAGCTGGCCGACCTGATCTCGGCGGTGAAGAAGTCCGTGGTGCTGTCCGCCGGCTGGGACATAGCCGAGTTCGCCGACCAGATGCGCGGCCTGACCGGTGGCAATATCGAGTTCCACACCATCCCCACCGAGGGCAACGCGCGGATCGGCGGCGCGGACGTGCTGCGCGTGGACCAGGCCAAGGTGCACGCCGAGGTCACCCGGCTGACCTCGGACGGCGCCCCGCCCCCGGCGAGCACCGCGAACCTGCCGGGCGCGGCCGCGATCACCGTGGACCTGTTCGACGGCTCCGGCTCCGGCGCCGCGGCGCAGACCCGAACCCTCTTGCAAGGCAAGGGTTTCCACCTGAGCGACGCGACGAAGCTGTCCACCCGGGCCGCCACCGTGCTGCGCTACCACCCGTCCGAGGAGGCGGCCGCGGACCTGGTCCGCCAGTCCCTCCGCGGCAACCCGCAGGCCGAACCGGACGCGGATGTCGCTGCCGGCCACGTCCGGGTGCTGCTGGGCAAGGACGCCGGTGCCGCGAGCGGCACACCCACCAGGCCCGTCGCGCCGGCCCCGCCCGCCTCGTCTTCCTCAGCGACCCCCGTCACGCCCGCCGCGCCGCCGATCACGGCAGGCGAAGTGCCCTGCGTCAACTAGAGTCGGACATCTGGCAGCGCGCTCGGCAACGGAGCGCGAGCCGGTGAGGTGGGGAGGTACGCGGGGTGGACGAAGAGCGGGAGAACCCGGACCGGCCGGACCACGGCCCGGCCCCGGCACATCCGGACGCCGCCACACCCCCGGGCAGTTCCGGCCGGCCCGCGGACGAGGGCGGCTCGACGGGACAGGCAGGTGCGAAAGACCCGAAGAGCGCGGACCGGCCGGTGAACGCACCGGGCACTCCCGGGCCTTCGCCGGAGACCACGTCCCCCCGCCACGCCAAGCCAGAAGGCGCCGAAACCGGCCACGACCTTGCCGAACTCCCTGTCGCCGGCGACAACGACGCCACGGTCGGCATAACCGAGGCCACCGGCGAACAGCCACACCGCAGGCCGGGACGAGCTGGGCGGGCAGGCCGGGTGACCCGCCGGATCGCCCTCGGGCTGGCGTCCGTACTCGCGCTCGGGGCGACCGGATATGCCTACGTCACCAAGGATCGGCTGCAGAACAACGTATCCACCACCGACGTGCTCACCCCTCGCCCGGGCGAGCCGCCGGCGCCGTCCGCGAATGACGGCGGTACCGACATCCTGCTCGTCGGCAGCGACGCACGAACCGACGCGCAAGGCAACGCCCTGCCGCCCAAGATGCTGAAATCGCTGCGTACCGAGGAAAAAGCCGGCATCAACACGGACACGATCATCCTGCTGCGGTTTCCCAGGAACGGCGGCAAACCGTCCGGGATCTCGATTCCGCGGGACAGCTGGGTCACCGTGCCGGGCCGCGGGCAGTCCAAGATCAACTCGGCGTACGGGGTGGCGAAGGCGGCGGCCGAGAACGAGCAGCGCGCGCAGGGCGAGCACGATCAGGCCAAGCTGGAGCGCGATTCGGACGCGGCCGGGCGGCGGGTGCTGCTGCAGGCCGTCCAGGATCTCACCCAGGTCCGGGTCGACCACTACGCCGAAGTCAACCTGCTCGGTTTCTCCCTGCTCACCGAGGCGCTCGGCGGGGTGCAGGTGTGCCTGAACCACGCGACGACCGACAAGGATTCCGGCGCGAACTTCACCCGCGGGGTACAGACCGTCTCCGGCGGCGAAGCGCTCTCGTTCGTCCGTCAGCGCAAGAACCTGCCGAACGGCGACCTGGACCGGATCAAGCGGCAGCAGGCCTTCCTCACCTCCGCGTTGCGCAAGGTGCTCTCCGCGGGCACGCTGACCGATCCGGGCACGCTGAACAACCTGATGGACGCCGCGCACCGATCGATCGTGCTCGACGAGGGGCTCGACGTCCTGGATTTCGCCCGGCAGCTCAAGAGCCTGGCTTCCGGTGACCTCACTTTCACCACGATCCCGGTGGTCACCACGAACGGCCGCAGCCCGGACGGGCAGAGCATCGTGGAGGTCGACCCGGATCAGGTGCGGAAGTTCGTCGCGGGACTCGCCGGGCGGGCTCCGTCCGGGGGCGGCGGCGCGGCCGGGGCGCCGGTCGGGCAGGGGGATTCCGGGGTACCGGGCCTGCCCTGCGTGGACTGAACCCCGGCTAACCTTGCGCGCATGAGCCTGACCGAACAGCTGCTCCGCCCGCTCCTGGCCAACTCGGCGAAACCGCTGATCACGCACTACGACGACCGGCTCGGCAGCCGGGTCGAGCTGTCCGTGGCGACCACCGTGAACTGGGCCGCGAAAACGGCGAACTGGCTGGTGGACGAGTTCGACGTGGAGCCGGGCGACGACGTCGCGGTACTGCTGCCGGCGCACTGGCAGACCGCCGGCGTCCTGCTTGGGGCCTGGTGGTGCGGGGCGAACGTGGTCGCCGAGCCGGACGGGGCGCGAGTGGTGTTCACCGGCCCTGAGCAGCAGGTGCGCGCGCCCGCGGTCGCGGTCGTGTCGCTCGACCCGATGGGCCGCGGCCTCACCACCGAACCCACCGACGGCGCGCTGGACTATGTGACCGAGGCCAGGATGTCCGGTGACCAGTTCCTCCCGCTGCAGCCGATCCCCGGCGACACCCCCGCCCTCACGTCCTCCACTGTGGACGAACTACTCGCCGAAGCCCGCGTCCGGGCCGGAAAACTCGGCTTGAGCGGTACCGATCGTGTTCTGTCCACAGTGGATTGGACGATTCCGGACGGAGTACTGGACGGCCTGCTCGTCCCGCTCGCCGCGGGTGCACACCTGGTGCAGGTGAGCAATGCCGACCCGGCGAAGCTGGCCGCCCGGCGCGAGGCCGAACGCACCACCGCCGACCTCCCTGCGTGAGGCGGGGAGGGAACCCTTGCCCAGGCCGGGTTCCCTCCACCCGTGCTCAGGCGGCTTCCAGCGCCGGGCTCGCGTCGAGGCGGGCCTCCCGGCGCCGCCGGAACAGCAGGTGGTCCGGCGACAGCCGGCCGCCGTTGAAACCGAGCGCCAGGGCACCAGCACGAGTTCGCAGCCGCCATCACCGGTCAGGCCGTTGGCCGCATGCACGCTGATCAGCGCACCCGCCATGGTGATCGCGTACCCCACCGCGATCAGCGGCAGCAGGAAGCCGGCCACGAAGGCGATCGAGCCGAGCAGTTCGAGCACGATCACGAAGATCGCCGCCACCGTCGGCAGCGGAATGCCGATCTTGTCGGACATCGCCGCGGTGGCCTCGACCCCGCTGTTCCACTTCTGCAGGCCGTGCGCGAAGAACATCACCGCCACGCCGATCCGGCCGAGCAGCAATGCGACGTCCTTGACTCGAGCGAACATACGCCTCAGGACTCCCAAATGCGTGAAAGTTCAACCGGCCCGTCCGACGGTAGGGCACCCGGCACCGTCGCAGCGGCTCCGTCGAGTGATCGACAGGAAACCGACAGGCACCGGAAACCCAGCCATGGCACGAATCCCAGGGCGCCGTGAACAGGCGGCGCCATCGCCCGCAGGCGACAGCACGGCAAAGAGGGAGGCACTACCCCACGGCGAAGGACCGCTCCGCCGAGTACGAGATTCAGGCTGGGCGACGCCGGACCGCGTCGAGTTCCGCCCAGCCGCCGTGCACGGACAGCACGGTCAGCACGCGCTCGGCGAGCGTGGCGAACCGTTGCAAGTCCTCGTGCAGCGTGCGGGCACGATCGGTGTCCAAGGGCGCATGATCGTCCCACCAGAGGCCGATGACCGCGCTCGCGGACAGCACGAGCGGCTGGATCAGCCGCCCGAACTCGTCCGACGGTTCACCCGCGGCACGGCAGCCGTCCTCGATGTCGTCGAAGACATCGAGAAGTTCGCGCAGCGGCTGTACGGCATCCGAAGGCGTACCGTCCCACGCCG
This sequence comes from Amycolatopsis sulphurea, assembly GCF_002564045.1. Lineage (NCBI taxonomy): Bacteria > Bacillati > Actinomycetota > Actinomycetes > Pseudonocardiales > Pseudonocardiaceae > Amycolatopsis > Amycolatopsis sulphurea. The sequence goes on from NZ_PDJK01000002.1 coordinate 1,272,524, forward strand.
CACTGAGCCACACGCGGTCGCTCAACTCGAGCCACAGCCGCCATCCTGCGACGAGCTCGGCTTCGTCGTATGGCGTCCAGGTTTCGGGGACGGGCCAGAACATGCCGATGACTGTGACATCCGGATCGGCGTCGCACAACCAACCGCAGCCAGAATGGCCTTCCGGGTCGAGAAGTGTTCGCGTTCTTACCCTCCGCGTGGGCAAACGGGTCTTTCCGCGGCAAAACCCGTGCATGCGGAGCCGAGGTGCGATAGCCGGATCCCCGCCGCCCGATCCGACCGTTCCCGCAGGCCACCGGGCTGTCCGAGAAAATTGCACACTGCAGGGGGACAACGGAAAGCGCAGCTGCGAGCAATACACGAGAATGACATCACATGACGCTCCGTAGTCAATGCCGACGACCACGGAGCGCCTTCCGGAGGACCGGAATACCCCATTTGCTCAGCTGATCACGGGGGGCACGAAAACGCACTTCGGCGCGGCTGCGTGCTGCGGATCGAGGGCGTTGAGCACCTCGCGCTGCGCGATCGGGTCGTACGGAATGCCGAGGTGATCGGTGAAGTCCAGCGCACACACGTTCTGCAGGAGAACATTCCGGACATTCGGCGCGGGCTTGAGGTAAGCGTTGGTATAGGGCGTGACCACTTCGTCGTACCTCGTCTGGATCACCGTGTAGTCCACCCCGGGCACGGTGTCGCCACCCGCGTTGAGATCGGTGAGGAAGGCGGAGCCGGTGGACTGCTCATTACAGGCCGGGCACGCGGCGCCGACCAGGTCCCGGGCCGGCGGGATCGCCTGAATCGCGCTGAGCAGGCCGAACAGGCTGGTGCCGTAGTTCGACGGCGACAGGCCGATCAGTTTGCCGATCTTGTCCGCGCCACCGAGATTCTTGATCCAGTACCGCGGGTTCATCCCGCCCTGCGAATGCCCTACCACGTCCAGCTTCGCCGCGCCGGTGGCCTTCAGCACTTTGTCGCCGAAGCTCGCCATTTGCCCGGCGGTACCGGCGATCGGGCCGACAGTCTGCAGGAAGGCGCCCGGCGAGCCGCCGAAGTTTCCCGCGAACACGCAGTAGCCCTCGTCGGCCAGCCGCCGGGAGAGACCCGCCCAGTTCTCGTAGGCGTTGGCCGTGGTGCCGTTGGACAGCAGCACCGGGTTGGGGTGCGCTGCGGAAGGCTTGCAGTTCCAGTCGTTCGCCCCTGGCGGCGCGAGTGTCGGCTGTGCCACCGAGTAGATCGCCGCCGCGATGATGTTCGGCTGAACCGGCCCGGTGGGATCCTGCTCCGCCGAGGCGGTCGCGGTACTCAGGACCATCCCCCGAGCACCGCCACCAAAGCCACCGTCCGCCGTCCGAAACCCCGCATGCCCATCCGCTCCACCTCTCTGTGCGCCCGATGCCTGCTTAACGCCGGAGGACGGCGAAAGGAACGGTTATTTTCCGGCTGGTTGTGCATCGAGGAAACGCCGCAGGTACGGGTTGACGGCATCGGCGTGGCTGAGGCTGAGGAAGTGCGCCCCGCCGTCGACGGTCACCAGCGGCGCGGCATTCGGCAGCGCGACGACGAGCGCTTCCGCCCTGGCGACCGGATAGGCCAGGTCAGCCGTCCCGTGCAGAACGATGGCCGGCGCGCCGATCTCACCGGCTCGGTCGAGCACGCCGTCCCCAGGGTGTCGGCAAAGTCGGTGTGGAGGTCCGTGGAGGTCTGTGAAGGGGCCCTTCACAGACCCGAAACCGGTCCGGCGCACGCCACGAGGTGGTCGCACACACCTCCGCATCACCCGCTGCCGGGTCCCCGACCAACTTTGCTGGAACCCTGACGCCGTCCCGGTCGACGAGCGCGTTCATGATCCGCGACAGGCGTTCGCCCCGGATCTCCCGCCACTTCGGGATCGGTAGCCGAACGGCTCCAGGTGACTTCCCTCGGCGGTGCGCCAGCCTTGTTCGCCGCGCTGTTGGCCACGCCGTCCTTTCACACCGCGGATCTGTCGTCCGTGCGCACCATCGGATCGGGTGCCGCGCCGATGAGCCACGAGATGTTCCGCGCGCTGCAAGAACGATTCCCCGGGGTGCTGATCGCCGAGGGCTACGGGCTGACGGAGATGACCATGAGCGCGATCTCCTCTCCCCCGTACCACTCCGGAGTGCGCAAGGTGGGCTCCGTCGGCAGGCCGATCTTCGACACCGAGCTGAAACTCGTCGCCGCGGGGAGCGAGGAACCGTTGCCATGCGGGCAAGAGGGCGAAGTGTGCGTACGCGGACCGCAGCTGATGCGTGGTTACCGGAACCGGCCCGAGGAGACCGCCGACGCCCTCGTGCAGGGCTGGTCGCACACCGGCGACATCGGCGTACTCGACGAGGACGGCCAATTGTCCATTGTGGATCGCAAGAAGGATATGTTGCTGTACAAGGGATACAATGTCTTCCCCCGAGAGCTGGAGGAGCTGCCGCTCACACTGCCGGGAGTGCTCGGCGCCGCGGTGGTCGGCAGGCCCCGCGACGATGTCGGCGAGCTTCCGGTGGCGTTCGTGGTGCGGCAACCCGGCTCCGAAGTGGACGCCACACACCTGATCGCCGCGGTGAACGAGCGGGTGCTGCCGTACAAACGGTTGCGGGAGCTGCACTTCGTGGACGAGATCCCGGTGTCCGCGGCTGGGAAGGTGCTCAAGCGCGAGCTGCGCAAGCGACTCCCCGAGCCGAACTGAACACCCGCCGCCAGCAGGGACGACTGCGCGCCGGAACAGGATTCCGGACTCGATGTGTACCGCAAACAACATTCGAGTACCACTCAGCGGGACGACCCGCGCGCAGATTAATCCACATAACCATCAGGTGATCTTCCGGCGGCGATCGCGTGCCTCGGCTTGACCGGGTTGACGTCGTCCGGTAGCCAGCTGCCGGCCGATCAACCCGGCGAAAGGCGCCGACTGGCGCGAGCCTCGAAGGCGGTAAGGTGCCGCTGACCAGGCCGACCTGGCCAACGTTGACCTTGCGGCACACTTACCCCCCAGACGATCACCCTTCTGGGTGGACTTCCGTTCCAGCATTGGCATTGGTTCAACAAGATCGTGTAGACAATAGCCCGTATGGGCTAGCCGCGTGGCCCATTAAGCTTACTCCTGCTCTGTCCCCATTATTCGACCTCTTATTCGCCGAATTCACACTCGACGATTTCGCAGTCATTGCCAGAAAGCTTTGAACGGAGTCGGTCTCATGAAGCAACAACTCCTGACCATGCCCGGAACACAGCTCGACTTCGCGCCGGAACTCGACACCCTGAGTGCGGTGGATCGGCGGCTGTTCCGGCACTTCGGCTGGGGTCCAGACCACTCGGTGCCCAGGGTGGCGCTGCACCGGATGATCGAGGAGTACGCCCTCGCCAGACCCGGCGCGGTGGCGGTAGAACACCTCGGAAACCGGATGTCCTACGGGGAACTCTCCGGCCACGCCGAACGATTGGCCGCCCGCCTGGCCGAGTACGGAGTACGGCCGGGGGACCACGTGGCCCTGGTGGTCCGCCGCGGTATCCCGATGGTCGTCGGCATCCTGGCCATCCTGAAAGCGGGCGCCGCCTACGTGCCGCAGGACGCCCGGATCGTGCGGCCCGCCATGCTCCGCCACATTCTGCACACCACCGGGGCCCGCGTCGTGCTCACCCAGTCCGACCTGCCGGTGACCGTCCCAGCCGGACACCACACGCTCGACATCGACGCGGTGATGACCGAGCGCGGCGAGGTCCGCCGGCCCCGCGTCGAGATCACGCCGGACCAGCCGTGCTACATCCTGTTCACCTCCGGGACCACCGGAAAGCCCAACGGGGTGGCCGTCACCCACGCCAATCTGGCCAATCTCCTGCTGACCCAGCCGGGCGACCTCGGCATCCGGCCGGGCACGGTGGTCGGGCAGATCCTCAACATCGCCTTCGACATGGCCGCCTGGGAAATCCTCGGCTGCCTCACCCACGGCGGCACCCTGCTGATTCGCGGCGACGACATCGGGGCGGTCGCCCGCCGGGCGGACGTGCTGATCGCGACGCCGACTATATTGTCCACTTTGGATCCCGACAAGTGCGCCAAGGTACGGACCGTCGCGGTGGCCGGGGAGCCCTGCCCGCGTCCGCTGGCCGACCGGTGGGCCGCGACCCGCACCTTCTACAACGGATGCGGCCCGACCGAGGTCACCATCGTCAACACGATGCAGCACCATCACCCCGAAGCCCCGCTGCTCACCATCGGCCGCCCCACCCCGAACAACACCGTCTACGTCCTCGACGAGCACCAGCACCCCTGCCCGATCGGGAAAACCGGCGAGATGTGGGCGGGCGGCGACTGCGTCTCCGCGGGCTATCTGGCCAATCCCGGCCTCAACACGGAGCGCTACCGGCCTGACCCCTTCCTCGGCGGCGGCCGCATGATGTTCCGGACCCGCGATCTGGGCCGCTGGACGCCCGACGGCGAACTCGAGCACCTCGGCCGGACCGACGACCAGGTCAAGATCCGGGGTTTCCGGGTCGAGCTGGACTCGGTGTCCACGGTGCTGGAGAACCTGCCCGGGTGCACCAGGGCGGTCACCCTCAAGGTCGACGACAGCACGCTCGTGGCGTTCGTCCAGCCGGAGACCGTCGACCCGGCCGCCGCGGTGCAGGCGGTCGCCGAAGCCTTGCCCTACTACTGCACGCCCGCGGCGGTGCACCCGATGCCCGCGTTGCCGATGACCAGCCGGGGCAAGATCGACAAGGCACAGCTGCTGGATGTCGCACGCGGAGAGGAGCCGGCCGAATGACCGCGGTGACCACAGAACGGGAAGAGATCGTCCTCCCGCCCCTGCTGCCGAAACTGCGGCGGGTGTTCAAGCATCCGAAACTGATGCACCACAACCGGCTTGCCGCGGGCGTCGTGGTGATCAACCTGATCGTGCTGGGCTTCGCGCTGCCCGGCGGGATCACCGCCGGGTTCGCCTCCCAGGCGGCGCTGGCGAACTTCGCGCTCGCGATCCTGATCCGCCGTCAGCGGCTGATCAACCTGATGTTCCGGGTGGCGACCTCGGCGCCGGTGACCTGGCCGCTGCGGGTGCGGTGGGTACTGGGCAAGGTCTACCACTTCGGCGGCATGCACGTCGGCGGCGCCGTGTCCGGCACGCTCTGGTTCGGCGCCTTCGTCGGCCTCAGCACGGCACAGCCCGCACCTGCCGCCGTGCTCGTACTGGCGTACGCGCTGGTCGCGTTGTTCCTTGGCATGGTTGTGCTCGCGACGCCGCGGCTGCGGGCAAAGTTCCACAACAGTTTCGAGCTGATGCACCGGCTCGGTGGCTGGCTGTCGCTGATCCTGTTGTGGGGACTGACGATCGCGCAGACAGTCCACAAAGGATTATCGCTGTTCTCGGTGCCGGAATTCTGGGCGCTGATCGTGCTCACCGCCGCCGTCGCCGCGCCGTGGACCCGGCTGCGCAAGGTGGACGTGGACATCGAACGGCCGTCCTCGCACGTCGCGATCGCCCGGTTCACCCACGGCCGCAAGCCTTTCGCCGGATCGTCGACCGCGATCAGCCGATCCCCGCTGCGCGAGTGGCACTCGTTCGCCAACATCCCGGCGCCCCACGAGCACGGTTTCCGCCTGACCATCTCCCGGGCCGGCGACTGGACCGGACGGTTCATCGACGACCTGCCCTCGCGGGTGTGGGTCAAGGGCATCACCACCGCGGGCGTGGCCAACATCGAAACCCTGTTCCGCCGGGTCGTCTACATCGCCACCGGCAGCGGGATCGGCCCGTGCCTGCCGCACCTGCTGGCCCAGGAGGTGCCCGCCCGGCTGGTCTGGGCCACCCGCGATCCGCGGGTCACCTACGGGGACGGGCTGGTGGACGAGATCCTCGCCGTCCAGCCGGACGCGCAGATCTGGGACACCGGCCGGCACGGCAAGCCCGACATGGTCCAGCTCGCGTACGCGGCCTACCGGGATTTCGATGCGGAGGCCGTCATCTGCATCTCCAACAAGAAACTGACCTGGAAGGTCGTGCACGGCCTGGAATCCCGGGGCATTCCGGCGTACGGCGCCATCTGGGACTCCTGAGCACGGTGCTTCCGGAGAAAGGGAACTCACCATGCGACTGAAGATCGAGCAGTCCGGCCGGGTCGTCTGGGTACGGCTGCACCGGCCTGAGCGGCTCAACGCGCTCGACACCGCGATGATGACCGAGCTGATCGACACCCTGACCCCGCTGGACCGGGATCCGGACGTCGGGTGTTTCGTCCTGACCGGGTCGGAGCGCGCGTTCGCGGCGGGCGCGGACATCGCCGAGATGTCCGCCAAGACCGCGACAGACATGCAGACCGAGGATTACTTCGCGGGCTGGGAGGCTTTCGCCGCCCTGCGCACGCCGAAGCTGGCCGCCGTCTCCGGGTATGCGCTCGGCGGTGGTTGTGAACTGGCGATGATGTGCGACCTGATCATCGCCGGTGACAACGCGAAGTTCGGGCAGCCGGAGATCACCCTCGGCGTCATTCCCGGCATCGGCGGCACCCAGCGGCTCACCCGGCTGGTGGGCAAGGCCAAAGCCATGGACCTGATTCTCACCGGACGGCTGATCGACGCCACCGAAGCGGAACGGATCGGCCTGGTCTCCCGGGTCGTGCCCACCGATCGGCTGCTCACCGAGGCGACCGAGGTCGCCGCGCAGATCGCCGGTTACGGCAAGCTCGCCGCGATGGCGGCCCGGGACTGCGTCGATCGGGCGCTGGAAACCGGTCTCTCAGACGGGATCCGATACGAGCGAAGGGTCTTCCACGGGCTGTTCGCGACCGAGGACCAGCGGGAGGGCATGCAGGCCTTCCTGCACAAGCGCCCGGCGGTGTTCACCAGCAGCCGGACGAACAGCCACTCCGGCGGGCAGTAGCCACCGGCAGTTCGAGGATCGTAGCCGCGGCGCGCACCGAGGCGTTCCGCGGCACGGTCCTGCCGAACGGCTATTTCCCGGCCGTTTCCCGCAGCTTGGCGTCCTTGTCCAGCACCAGCTGTTCGAGATCGGCCTGGAACTGCGTGACCTTCGCCTGCAGCTGCAGATCGGTGGAGGCGAGGATGCGCACCGCGAGGAGCCCGGCGTTGCGCGCCCCGCCGACCGACACCGTCGCCACCGGGATACCGGCGGGCATCTGCACGATCGACAGCAGCGAGTCCAGCCCGTCCAGGTACTTCAGCGGCACCGGCACCCCGATCACCGGCAGCACCGTCGCCGAGGCGACCATGCCCGGCAGGTGCGCGGCACCGCCCGCGCCCGCGATGATCACGCGCACGCCGCGATCGGCCGCGGACTTCGCGTAGTCCAGCATCCGCTGCGGCGTACGGTGCGCCGAGTAGACGCCGACCTCGTACTCCACACCGAACTCGTCGAGCGCATGTCCGGCGGCCTCCATCACCGGCCAGTCGGAGTCGCTGCCCATGATCACGCCCACCTGAGCGGCCATTGTGTTCCCCTTCAGTGGATCTCGTAGCCGTCGAGCCAGACGGCGTGGGACAGCCAGTGCGCGGACAACAGCGCGCGGTCGCGCAACTCGTCCATCCGCTCGCCGACGAAGTTCACGTGCCCCAGCTTGCGGCCGGGGCGTTCCTGCTTGCCGTAGAGGTGGATCTTCACCTCGGGGAAGCGGGCGAACAGATGGTGCACGCGCTCGTCCGGCCCCATTTCCGGGGAGACCTCGGCGCCCAGCACGTTCGCCATCACGCACGCGGGCGCGATCAGATCGGTGCGGCCGAGCGGATAGTCCAGCACCCCGCGCAGGTGCTGCTCGAACTGCGAGGTACGAGAGCCGTCCATGGTCCAGTGCCCGGAGTTGTGCGGGCGCATGGCCAGCTCGTTGACCAGCAGGCCGGTCTCGGTCTCGAACAGCTCGACCGCGAGCAGGCCGGTGACGTCGAGCGTCGCCGCGATGCGCAGCGCCAAGTCCTGCGCCTCGTGCACACGGGATTCGGGCAGCCCCGGCGCCGGCACGAGCACCTCGGTGTTGATCCCGCCGGTCTGCACGGTCTCCACCACCGGGTAGGCCGCACCTTGGCCGAACGGCGAACGCGCGACGAGCGCGGACAGTTCGCGCCGCATCGTCACCTTCGCTTCGACCAGCAGCTCGGTGCCTGCGGCGAGCAGCTCCGGCACCGTCTCGCGGACCTGCTGCGCGGTGTCCAGCATCCAGACGCCCCGGCCGTCGTAGCCGCCGCGAGCGGCCTTGAGCACCACCGGAAAGCCGTGCTCCGCGCCGAACGCCAGCACATGGTCCACTTCGGACACTTCGGCGAAGGCCAGCCCCGGCACGCCGAGCCCGGCCATCATCTCGCGCATCACGAGCTTGTTCTGCGCGAACCCGAGCGCGCTCGGCGCGGGCCGCACCACGAACCCCTCGGTGGCGAGGCTCAGCAGATGCTCGCCGGGCACGTGCTCGTGGTCGAAGGTGACCACGTCCACCTGCCGGGCGAACGCCACCAGCGCATCCAGGTCGGTGTGGTGGCCGATGACCACGTCCCCGGCCACCAGCGAAGCCGCGTCCGCCTCGTCGGCCGCCAGCACCTTCAGCGACTGCCCCAGCGAGATCGCCGCCTGATGCGTCATGCGGGCGAGCTGGCCCCCGCCGACCATGCCCACTACAGGGAGCCCAGTACGTTTGTCCATAACGCCATCAGGTTACTGGGCGGGATCGCCCGCACCGGCGGCGACCTGCGCGACACCCGCCGAGCCGGAAACACTCGCTCTGGGTAACCAGACTGCCCGGAGTAGCCACCGCAGGCAATCGATGAACTGCTCGCTAGCTACCCTGCTCTTCGAGTGCGTACGCACCAACGGGCTACTTGGCCAGCCCGGACCGTTCCACCGAAACGAGCAGCCGCATTTCGCGTACCGCCAGCCCGACGATGCCTGCCGCGGCGGCCAGCACGTAGGCGTTGCCGAGGATCTCCCAGCCCAGACCCCAGCCGAACTCGACGCCACCGCCGTTCGGGACGAGCATCACCACCTGGGAGCCGAACAGCACCACGGCAGCGGCCGCCCACCAGCGCCGTCCGGTCCGCACCAGCAGCACCACCAGTGGGATCGCCCACACCCAGTGGTGCGACCAGGAGACCGGCGACAGCAGCAGGCCGTAGAACGCCGCGACCAGCAACGCCTCCACCGGTTCGCCGCGGCGGTGGAAGCGCACCACCAGCCACACCGCGGGCACGGCCAGCAACGCGCCCACCGCGAGGGCGGCCGTGGTCGACCACGGCGCGAGCGCGGACGCCCGGTTGACCAGGCCGTTGAGCGACTGGTTGAAGATCCAGTGCACACTGCCGATGCGGTCGGGGTCGAACACCGCCGAACCCCAGTAGTCCGCCGCATCGCGCGGCGCGATGACGAACATCACCGCCTGCAGCCCGGCGAACATGCCGAGCGCCCGCAGCGCGTCCCGCCAGCGGCCGGTGAACAGCAGGTAGGGCACGAAGATCAGCGGGGTCAGCTTGACCGCCGCGGCCACGCCGATCAGCGTCCCGCCCAGGCGCGATCCGCGGGCGCACAGCACCAGCGCGTCGAGCACCACGAGCGCCATCAGGATCAGGTTGATCTGGCCGAGGAACAGCGTCTTCCACACCGGTTCCAGCAGCAACGCACCCAGCGTGGCCACCGCCAGCCACGCGCCCCGGAGCCGCCCGGCCACCGCGAGCACCACCGTGACCGAAGCCACCGACAACGCCGTGGCCACGCCCCAGGTCAGCCCCGGGGGCACCAGCGCGAGCGGCACGAACGTCAGCGTCGCGGCCGGAGGGTAGGTGAACGGCAGCCGCACCCAGTCCGGCAGCGTCGTCAGGTCCGCGGAGTACAGCGGCTCACCCTTGAGCAGGGTGGCCGCGCCCGCCCGGTAGACCGCGCTGTCCGCGCCGAGATGCCAGCCACACAGCCAGACCACCAGCCCGGCCACCAACGCGAGCACCGGCAGCACGGCCGGCCACCGGTTATCGCGCAGGATCGACACCGGGACCGTCCACGAGCTCGCGGTCCCTTTTCCGGCGTTGCAGGCCCCATCTGGCGACCAACGCCGCCGCGAGCACCACCGGCATCAGGATGTAGGCGGCTCCGAGCACGTTCTGCCACACCTTCCAGTGCAGCTCCACGTTGCGCCCGTTGGGCAAGATCAGGAGTACGCAGCTGACGAACACGAAACCCACCAAGAACGTGCCCAGCCAGCGTTTCCAGGCTGTCGCCGGGGTGGTCTTCGGCAATCTCGAAACGAGCAGCACGATCAGCGGCGCGACCCACACCCAGTGGTGCGTCCAGGAGATCGGCGAGATCAGCAGGATCCAGAACGCGGTGACCAGCAGCGAGGCCAGCGGCTGGCCACGCCGGTGGAAGCGGAGCACCAGCCACAGCGCCGGAATCGCCAGCACCAGCCCGATCCCGATCGCCACCTTCGACGCCCACGGCGCGAGGTCGGTGGCCCGGTTCATCAGCGCGTTCAGCGACTGGTTGCCCGCCCAGTGCACCGGGCCGATGCGGCCGGTGTCCGGCAGCGTCTTGGTCCAGTACTGCCAGGCGTCGTGCGGGTTCACCAGGAACAGCAACGCTTGCAGGCCGACGAAGGTGATCAGCCCGCGGATCGCGTCCTTGCGCTTGCCGGTGATGAACAGATGCCCGAGGAACACGATCGGGGTGAGCTTGATCGCGGCGGCGACCCCGACCAGCACCCCGCCCCACCGGCTGCCGCGTGCACCGAGCACCAGCATGTCCAGCAGCACCATGGCCATCAGGATCAGGTTGATCTGGCCGAGGAAGATCGTCCGCCACACGGGTTCGAGCCCGAGGAACACCAGGAAGAACACGATCGTGGAGCGCGCGGGCGAGGCCCACCAGCGCGGCCCGTCGGCCGACGGCCGGGGCAGCGCGCCGATCGCGATCCGCACGGAGAGCGCGAGCGCAGCGAGCGAGACGACCGTGACGAACCCCCAGGCGACCTGCGTCGGCACGATGGCGAGGGGGAGAAAGAGCAGAGCCGCGGTCGGTGGATAGGTGAACGGCAGCAGCGCCCAGCCCGGCTCGGTCGGCAACGTGTTGGCGTCGTAGAGGTTGTCGCCGTGGAGCAGCTGCAGCGCGCCGGCGCGGTAGACCGCGCTGTCCACGCCGAGGTTCCACTCGTGCACCCAGCCCCAGATACCGACACCGACCGCGAGCAGCGGGACGAGCGAGAGAATCAGCATCGACCGGGGACGTACGGAGAGCCGGGTCAGGGATCGGCGCAACGCCAGCCGTGGCTGCCCGGCAGCGGCCGCGGGAGCTTCGCCGGACAGGGCGGGGGGGACGGTCCTGGTCACCGCACCAGGAAATCATGAACATCCGGACGCTGGTCAGGAAGGGTGACCACAGACGGGCCGGAGCGGGGATCGCCAGTGGCGGTGGCAGTGGCAGTGGCAGTGGCAGTGGCAGTGGCAGTGGCAGTGGCAGTGGCAGTGGCAGTGGCAGTGGCAGTGGCAGTGGCAGTGGCAGTGGCAGTGGCAGTGGCAGTGGCGGTGGCGGTGGCGGTGGCGGTGGCGGTGGCGGTGGCGGTGGCGGTGGCGGTGGCGGTGGCGGTGGCGGTGGCGGTGGCGGTGGCGGTGGCGGTGGCGGTGGCGGTGGCGGTGGCGGTGGGGTGGCGGTGGCGGTGGCGGTGGCGGTGGCGGTGGCGGTGGCGGTCGGTGCCGGTGGTTCGCGGTCTGCGTCGGCCGGTGGCGGTTGGTGCCGGTGGCGGTTGGTGGCAGTCAGTGGCGCGGTTGGTGGGTCGCGGCGGTCGGCGGAGGCCTGGGGTTTGGCCGGGGAGGCGGGTTTCTGCTGCTTCGGGCGGGGTTTGGTGCTCTGCGGGCGCGGGCGGCTGAGGTTCGGTTGCTTCTGCGGCGGGCGCAGGCAGGGGAGGTTCGGTGCCCTGCGGCGGGCGCGGGCGGGGGAGGTTCGGTGCCCTGCGGCGGGCGCGGGCGGGAGTTCGATGCTTTGGCGGGGTGTTCGGTGCTTTGGCGGGGTGGGCGTGGTGCTCTCGCCGCTGGCTGTTTCGCTGCTGCTTCGCTGTTGTTCTGCCGCCGCTTTGCGGCCGGGGTGTTCCGGTGTTTTGCAACGGGGTTTCCGTTCGCTCCGCCTCCCCCTTGGGCCGCGGATACGATGCGGACGTAGCTGCTCACGAGCCCGCTCTATGGCACGAAAGTCGTGCTCACGCAGCTGCTTTACGGCGCGAAAGTGACCTTCGCCTCGGTCACCCGTCGCGAACGGCCCCTTGCCCCCAAGCATCTGACACGAGAGTCACTCCCACTCGCATGCCACCCCCGGCATGAACGGGACCTTCATTTCATCGAATCGACACGATCGGCCCGTTCGTACCACACACCTGGCACGAAAGTCCCTCTCCCTCCGCGCGCATCGGAGCGAACGGCCCACTCACTTCCCGGCCCCGGCGCGAACGTCACTCTCGCTCCACCTGCCCCTCGGGATCGAGGATCGTTCGCCGCCGAGCCGATGCGAACGGCCCGTCCGCCCCGAACATCCCGAACACCCCGGTGCGAACATCACCCTGGCTCCGCCACCCGATGCGAACGTCACCTCGGACCGCCCCGCCTGGTGCGAACGTCACCCCCGCTCCGCCAGCCCGACGCGAACGTCCCATTCCCACCGCGAGCCCGACGCGAACGTCCCATTCCCACCGGCGTGAACGGCCCCTTCGCACCGCCCGCTCGACACGAGAGTCAATTTCGCTCCGCTGTCTCGATGTGCCCCCGGACCGGAGCGAACGGCACCTTGGCACCGCGCACCCTGACGCGAAGGTCACTCTGACTCCACAGGTGTGAAGCGGAGGTCACTTTGGCTCCACAGACCGGGGGTGAAGGTCCCCTTCACCCCCGGTGACCGGCACCAGCAGCCCTTTCGCGCCGCCCACCCGCCCGGCACGAGCGGCCCTTTCGCGCCGCCCACCCGCTCAACACGAGCGGCACCCTCACCCCGCCCCCGGGCAGGGTTCCGGCAAAGTTGGTCGGGGACCCGGCAGCGGGCGATGCGGACGTGTGTGCGACCACCTCGTGGCGTGCGCCGGACCGGTTCCGGGTCTGTGAAGGGGCCCTTCACAGACTCAGAGTCCGTGAAGGGACCCTTCACAGACCTCCACACCAACTTTGCCGGGACCCTCACCCCGCTCCCGGGCTTCCGGTGCGAGCGGCACCCTCGGCCCCGGAGCCCAAGCGATGAAGCCCCTCGCGTCCCCGAAACCCACCCATCAACGGCGTCAACCGTGCGCAAGATCCGTAAGCAGGGCACAAGCATGCTCATGCGTAGCAGGCAGGCGGACGGCGGAGACCTGCGGCAGGACGACGTCGCGGAGCTGGGCGTCCGCCGAGAGGCGTTCGTTGAGGCAGCGGCGCAGGGCGACGCCGCGGGAAGCCAGCCGTTCGTCGCGGCGGGCAAGGACGGCTACCGCGGACGGGCCGAGCGTCGCGTAGCTTTCGCCGGTGTCGAAGACTGCTCGCACGGCGTCGGCGACCAGGATCATCGTGGTCAGCCGTGGCCAGCCGGCGACCTCGCCGAGGTCCACCCGGACGACGAGCAGGACGTGGTCATCGCCGGTTTCGCTGCGGTAGACCTCGCCGAGACGGGTGCGCAGGTACGCCGCCGAAGGCAGGCCGGTGAGCGGATCGGTGACCTCGGTGTGCACCAGCTGGTCGGTGGCCACGTCAGCCCAGGCCAGCGCGGTCACCCTGAGTAATCGAGCGGGGGTGGCATCTACATCCGGTGAGACGAACCCGTCCACGGCAGTGGGATCTGCGAGCACTGCATGTAAGGCGGCTAGATCGGACAACGTCTCGGACAAACCGGCGCCGGCCGCGGCTCTGGCCCGGCCGAGTCCGGCCAGCGCCGTCTCCGCGCCGTTCGACCCGTGCCGCATGACGGCCGCGCACACCGCATCCACCTCGGGCAGCGCCCAGTCGCTCGGGAAACGCCAGCCCGCCGCGAGGCTCGCCGTGCGCCAGCGGGCGCGCAACGCCCGGAGGTGCCGGTCCCGGTCGAAACGGGCGCGTGCCCGCCCATCCGCGGAACCGGACCACGATCCGGTCGCCGGTACGTCCACCGCGCCCGCCTCCTTCCGGTCGTGTCGATCTTGTCCCCATCCGGGGAAGGGACTTACCCGGATGCCTGCCGTGACGCGCGTTTTCCGATCTTTTTCCGGTCCGGCCGCCGGACGTGGAGTGAACTCTTTGCGCCGTCGGTGTCAACCGGTCGACCACAACGTGACGAGTATCGCCGCATCCGTCACACTTGGTACGCGTTGTACTAGTGAACGCGGCTGGCACCGGCCGCGTCCGCCGACGAAGGAGCCCCGTGTCCACCGTTCCCGCCGATCTCTCCGGTAAGAGCGACGCCGAGTTGATCGCTGAGGTACGCGCCGGGCAGATCGCGTCCTACGGCCCGCTGTACGAGCGGCACAGCGCAGCCGCGCACAACCTCGCCCGCCAGCTGGCCCGGTCCAGTTCCGAGGCCGACGACCTGGTCTCCGAAGCGTTCTCCAAGGTGCTGGACACGCTGCGCGGCGGCAAGGGACCGGACACGGCTTTCCGCGCGTACTTGCTCACGGCCCTGCGGCACACCGCGTACGACAAGACCCGTCGCGACCGCAAGCTCGACCTCAACGAGGACATGACCGACGTCGGCGGTGCCGCCGGCGAAGCGCTCACCGTCCAGTTCTCCGACACCGCTGTCGCCGGTCTGGAACGGACCATGGCGGCGAAGGCGTTCGCGCGGCTGCCGGAGCGCTGGCAGGCCGTGCTGTGGCACACCGAGATCGAGCAGCAGAGCCCCGCCGAAGTCGCGCCGTTGCTGGGGCTGACCGCCAACGGCGTGTCGGCGCTCGCCTACCGTGCCCGCGAAGGGCTGCGCCAGGCGTACCTGCAGGTCCACTTGCAGGAAAACGGCGCCGATCGCTGCCGTGCCACCGCGGACCGGCTCGGCGCCTGGACCCGCGACGGACTGTCCAAACGCGAACGTTCCCAGGTGGAGAACCACCTCGACGAATGCGAAAACTGCCGGGCGCTGGCCGCCGAGCTGGCCGATGTCAACGGTGGCCTGCGCGCGATCATCGCACCGATCGTCCTCGGTGGCGCCGCTCTCGGTTACCTGGCGACGATCGGCGCGGCCAAAGCGAGCGCGGCCACTGCGGGAGCCGCGGCCGGCGCCAGTGCCGTCGTGGCAGGCGGCGCGAAGGCGGGTGTGGCGGCCGGCGCGAAAGCTGGTGCAGCAGGCGGGGCAAAGGCCGGTGCGGCAGCAGCCGCGGCCGGACCGCGGCAGTTCGTCGGGGTCGCCGCTTCGGGGGCCGCGATGGTGGCGGCGGTCGCCGTCGCGCTGGCCGCCGGTGGCGGGCAGCAGACGATCCCGGCCGCCCAGCAGGTTCAGCAACCGCAGCCAGTAGCCCCGGCACCGCGGCCCGCACCACCGCCTGCTGCCCCGCCGGCGCCTGCGGCTCCTCCCGCGCCACCGGCACCCCAGGCACCCCCGCCGCCGGCGCCACCGGCCCCGGTTCCGCCGCCCGCGGCACCTCCGGCAGCCCAACCTCCGGCAGCCCCGGCCGCGCCCCCCGCGCAGCCGCCCGCCGCTCCGGCGCCGCCGAAACTGTCCGCGACGTCTCCGCCGAGCGGGGTCGAGCTGAAGCCCGGCGGCGCACCGGTCTCCCTGCCGATCACCGTGCGTAACGACGGTGGCAGCGTGTCCGAGCCGGTCCAGGCCACGCTCACCTTGCCGTCTGGCGTCTCCGCGGTGCCCGCGGGTGGCGGCGGTGGCGCAGCCGGTTCGTTCGCCGCCGAAGCCGCGCCGCAGTCCGGCTCGCTCAACGTCGCCTGCCCCGGCGGGACCGGCACGGTCACCTGCAGGACCGGCTCCGGCCTCCAGCCCGGACAGACCGCGGTACTCACCTTCCGCTTGCAGGCCGCGCAAGACGCGCAGGGCGGCACAGTGACCGGCTTCGTCTCCGCGGGCGTCGCAGTGCGGATCCAGGTCAGCGTGCCGGTCAAGGTGCAGACTCCGACGGACGATCTTCTGCTGCAGGCGGATGCGGACCGGCTCTCGTCGTTCCCGTGGAACCGCAACCCGCTCATCTACGTACGGGTGCGCAACACCGGCGAGAGCACGAAACCGGTCACCGTGACCTTCGACCACGCGCTGTTCCAGTCGTGGAGCCTGAGCGGGTTCGCCTGCACCCCCGGCGGCGCCGGTGCGACGTGCACCACGCGCACCGCCCTCGCGCCGGCTCAGCAGGCCAGTCTCTGGGTGCGGGTCAAGGGCCGCCCTCAGCACAACGCCCCGGTGACCGTGACCGCGACGCTGGGCAAGGCGACCAAGAGCAAGCAGGTGCGGTTCGGCTGCTGGCTCGGCATCTGCGAGGTGCCTTACCCCACCGGCCCGGTGCCGACGCTGCCCTCGGCCCGGCCGGCACCATCGTCCACTCCGGACACGTCCACTCCGTCCACTTCGGAGAGCCCGTCCACCTCGAAGAAGCCGCGCCCGCAGCCGAGCACCCGCAGCACTCCCCCGGCCTCGCCGGCCGACACTCCGGAGAGCACGTCCAGCACCCCGGCCACGACCACCACGAGCGCACCCCCGAAGCCGGGACCCGGCAAGTCCGATGATTCGGATAAGGGCCGCGAATCCGGTGATCAGCCGCCGTCCATCGAGCCCCGCAGCTTCTTCGGCTGGTTCATCCAGTAGCGTCCGGACGGTGCGCGAGTTCCTGACGAAGCACCGTGAGCTGCTTCGATTCGCCGTGGTCGGCGGCACCAGCTTCGTGATCACTGCGGTGATCACCTACACGCTGAAGCTCACCGTGCTGCGGGAGAACCCGGTCACCGCGCTGATCGTCGGCGTGCTGATCGCCACGATCTTTTCCTACGTGGCCAACCGGGAATGGTCCTTCCGCACCCGCGGCGGCCGCGAACGCACGCACGAGGCCGCGCTGTTCTTCCTGATCAGCGGGGTCGCGCTCGGCCTGAACGCGGTGCCGCAGTGGATCTCGCGATACGTACTGGACCTGCAGGCGCCGCACGTGAGCCTGGTCGGCCAGGAAACGGCCGATTTCGTCAGCGGCATGATCCTGGGCACCCTGCTCGGCACGCTGTTTCGCTGGTGGGCGTTCAAAAAGTGGGTGTTCCCCACCGAGGGCGCCCGGCTGCGCGCGGTCGCACCGCCCGCCGAATCGGGCGAAACCGGCCGGAAGGCCGCCTGACACCCGGGGTGACCTCGGCTTCTCTAGACTGGTCGGGTGACCGTCGTGGAAGCCGTGCTCGCCCGTACGCCCGCCCCGCTGCGTGCGGTGCTCATCAAGCACCGGGAGCTGCTGAAGTTCGCGATCGTCGGCGGCACGACCTTCCTGGTCGACAACGGCGTCTGGTACCTGCTGAAGCTGACTGTCCTGGAGGCCAAGCCGACCACCGCGAAGGCGATCGCGATCATCGTCGCCGCCATCGTGTCCTACGTGCTGAACCGGGAATGGTCCTTCCGCACCCGCGGCGGCCGCGAACGCACCCACGAGGCCGCGCTGTTCTTCCTGATCAGCGGAATCGCGGTGGTGGTGAACCTGATTCCGCTGTACCTCTCGCGCTACGCGTTGCACCTCGAGGTGCCGCACGTGACCAGGCTCGTGCAGGAGGCCGCGGACTTCGCCAGCGGTTCCGTCATCGGCATGCTGCTGGCCATGGTCTTCCGCTTCTGGGCCTTCAAGAAGTGGGTCTTCCCGGACGAGCTGGGCGAACGCCGCCGCGAGCACGTCACCCGCCTGCCACGCTGACCCTCAGCCCCGACCCCGCCCACCTCCGCTCGCCCCGCTGTGGCTCGGCGTGAGGGCGGGGCAAACGGGCGGGAGCGGGGTGGCGAGGGGGTAGCGGGCGGCTCAGCGGGGGGCCGGCTCGGCGGGCCAGCGGACCTCGCCCACGTCGTCCGGCCGTGGCACCTTCAGGAACAGGCTGAAGATCGCCGGGCGCTTGTTCGACAGTTCCAGCCGGCCGCCGTCCGCCTCGACCAGCGCCCTGGCCAGTGCCAGGCCCACGCCGGTGGAGCCGCCGCCGGAGAAGCCGCGCTCGAAGATGTGCGGGGCGATCTCGTCCGGCACGCCGGAGCCGGTGTCCCCGACCTCGATCACCACGGTGCCCTCCGCGTCGCCGCGGCGGGCGACCACGGTGACCGTCCCGGCGCCGTGCCGCAGGGCGTTGTCCAGCAGCACCCCGATCACCTCGCGCAGCCGTGCCGGGGTCGCGCGGACCACCAGCCCGTCCGTGATCTTCATCCGCAGGTTCCGGCCCTCGGAACGCAGCAGCTGCCGCCATTCCTCGGCGATCGCGGGCAGGCTGACCGGCAGGTCCACCGGCTCGGCGTCGGCCTCGCGCGCGGCGCGGGCCGCGGCCAGCAGGTCCTCCAGGGCCTGTGCCAGCCGGTCGGCCTGCTCCTGCGCGGCGCGGGATTCCTCGGCCACGTCCGCGTCTTCGTGCAGGGTCAGCGGCTCCAGCCGCAGCTGCAGGGCGGTGAGCCGGCTGCGCAGCTGATGCGAGACATCGCCGACCAGCTGCCGCTCCCGTTGGACGAGCTGGGCCAGCGCGGACCCGGAGGTGTCCAGCGCCTCGGCGAGCATGTCCAGTTCGGCCACCCGATACCGGCTCGGGTCGGGCCGGAAGTCACCGCCGCCGAGCCGGGACGCGCGGTCGGCGACGTGCCGCAGCGGTTTCGCCAGCCGCCGCGCGGTGACCGTGGCGACCACCGTGCCGGTGCCGACCGACAGCACCACCAGCAGCACCACCAGCAGGGTCACCTGGGTCTGCTTGGTACGCACCGGTTCGCTCGGGATGGCCAGGATCACCGTGCCCCGCCGGGCGGTCGGCGCCGATTCGACCACCGGGTCCGGGCCCGGGTTCAGGCCGAGCTGCTTCTCCGGGATCCCGTCGCCGCGGATGGTGAGCAGCCCGCCGTGCGGCACGCCGACTCCGAACTGGTCGATGTCCACCTCCTGGCCGTTGGCCACCTGGGTGTCCACCGTCGCGGCGATGTTGCGGGCCCGCTCGGCCAGGCTCTCCCGGTTCAGGTTCTCCACCAGCCGCCAGGCGGTCACGCCCAGCGGAATGCCCAGCACCGCCGCCGTGACCAGCACGGCGAGCAGGATCGCCAGCAGGATCCGGCGGCGCATGCTCATCGGCGGCTACTCGACGTTGAACCGGAAGCCGACCCCGCGCACGGTCGCGATCCGCCGCTCCGCGTCGGAGTGCGCGGTCTTCGGCGCGCGCCCGCCCGCCGCCTCGTCCGCGGCCACCGTGAGCTTGCGGCGCAGCCAGGACATGTGCATGTCGAGCGTCTTGGAGGTCTTGGACTCCAGGTCGTTCCACACCTCGGCGAGGATCTCGTCCCGGCTGACCACCTGGCCGGCCCGGCTCATCAGCACCCGCAGCAGCTCGAACTCCTTGTTCGCCAGCTGCACCTCCTGGGTGTCCACGGTGACCAGCCGGGCACCCAGGTCCATCCGGACCCCGCCGGCCTCCAGCACCTCGGGCACCCGGCGGCGCAGCAGCGCGCGGATCCGGGCCAGCAGCTCGGCCAGCCGGAACGGTTTGGCCACGTAGTCGTCGGCGCCCGCGTCGAGGCCGACCACGAAGTCCACCTCGTCGGTGCGCGCGGTGAGCATCAGCACCGGCAGCTCGGTCCCGCTCGCGCGCAGGCGGCGGCACACCTCCAGCCCGTCCATCCCGGGCAGGCCGAGATCGAGCACCAGCAGGTCCACCCGGTGCGCCGTGGTCGCGGCCAGTACCGCCGGACCGTCGGTGACGACCTCGATCTCGTACCCCTCGCGCTGCAGCGCGCGCGACAACGGCTCGGCGATGGCCGGATCGTCTTCGGCAAGTAGGACCATGCTCACCTGGCCAACCTTACGGCGAACCCCCGTGAAACCATCGTGACCGTGCCCGGCTACGACGAAGACCTCACCCTCGCCACCCGGCTGGCCGATGCCGCCGACGCGCTCACCACCGCCCGGTTCCGCGCGCTGGACCTCGCGGTATCGGCCAAACCGGACCGCACCCCGGTAACCGACGCGGACACCGCCGTGGAGGACGCGATCCGCGCGATCCTCGCCGCCGAACGCCCGGACGACGCCGTGCTCGGCGAGGAGCGCGGTGGCAGCGCGGACGCCCGCGGCCGGGCTTGGGTGCTCGACCCGATCGACGGGACGAAGAACTTCCTGCGCGGCGTGCCGGTGTGGGCCACGCTGATCGCGCTGGTCGAGGACGGCACGCCGGTGGTCGGCATGATCAGCGCACCGCTGCTCGGCCGCCGGTGGTGGGCCGCTTCGGGCGGCGGCGCCCACCTGCGTGACGCCGCGGGCGAGCGGGCGCTGTCGGTGTCCGGAGTGGCCGCGCTGTCCGACGCGTATCTGTCCACAACGGACTTGAATACGTGGTCCGAGTACCACTCGCGGGAGCGCTACCTCGCGCTCGCCGAAGCTTGCTGGGAAACCCGCGCGTTCGGCGACTTCTGGCAGCACTGCCTGGTCGCCGAGGGCGCGCTGGACGTGGCCGCGGAGTGCATCGTGAACCCGTGGGACGTGGCCGCCGCGCAGGTCATCGTGACCGAGGCGGGCGGGCGGTTCACCGACCTGTCCGGCGCGCCGACCTACAAGGGCGGCTCCGCCCTCTCGACGAACGGCCTGGTGCACGACGAAGCGCTGGCGTTGCTGCGCCGGTGAAATGCCGTGAAGGGCCCCTTCACAGACTCTGAGTCCGTGAAGGGCCCCTTCACAGACTTGGCGGCGTCAGTGAGCGCCGGGCAGGACGCCGACGGCGCCGCGGGCGACCTGTGACCAGGTGAGCCGGCCGAACAGGTAGTGGCAGGCGACCTGTTCCGAGGTGAACGCGGCCCAGTCGTAGCGGTTGCCCTGCTCGCGCCAGAACACTTCCCAGCCGCCCGAGGTGGGCATCAGGCACCACGTGTTGTCCGCCTCGGCGCCGACCGAAACGACCTCGGCGGGCACGCCGATCACGTCCAGCCACCGCCGGATCGACTGCGTGTTCATCGCGCCTCCCGCGTGATGTCGGCCAGGAACCCCAGGGTGAGCAGTTCGTCGGCGGACAGCACCGCGCGGTAGCGCACGCCACCGCCGGGCTGCCCGAACCACCCCGCGGCGGTCGAGCGCCACATCGGCACCGGCTGCTCCACGCGGTAGCGCCGGTACCCGGCCCGCAAGGCCGCGGGCGGCAGCGAACGCCGGGCGAAGGGCGTGCCCTCGGGGGCGAAGATCCGGCCGTGCTCGCCGCCGAAGCGGTCCAGCAGGGTGCCTTCCGGCAGCACCACCGGCTCCGCCGCATCCGTCCCGCCTTCGGGAAATTCCTTCGCGGACGGCCACACGTATTCGGCGCCGTCGACGAATCTGCTCTCCCACTCCGGGCCTTCGGGCGGCCGGTAGCCGTCGAGCACGGCGGCGGGCGGCGACGGGTCGGCGGGCGGCGTGGGCGAGCGTCGAAAGCCTTGGGCGACATACCCGAGCACGGTGGTGTCTTCGAGCAGCGCGGACTCCGGGTGGTCGGCGGGCGGGTACCGGCGGGCCCGCGACGGCAACTGGCGCTCGGGGTGATCCGCGGCCACCGGCAGGTGCCCGAGCGGGAACATATGCACCAGGAACAACGCCAGCACGCTCTCCCGGTCCGTCCGCAGCGAACCGACCGGCGGGCGCGTCACGGGTCCGGGCCGCACACAGGTACCCGACGGCGGAGTCGGCACGTCGTCGAAGCCCCGTTCGAGGAACCCGCGGTACTGGCGGGGCACCTGCACGGGGCCGGTGGCCACGTCGGTGTCGGCCAGTTCGGGCTGATCGGACACGGGCACCCTCTTCTCGGTCGCGCCGGCACCGGTAAAGACGTTCGTCCCGCCGGGTGGTTCCGGCCGAGCGGGAGCTCCATTTTATCCGGCGAAGGTAATCTTCCGCCGCACCAACGCGCGGACGGCGCCGCGCGGCCCGACGCGACGGAAACCCGTTCCGGTGACCAAACCCGCCGCGACGTTCGGCAAGACTCGCAGCGGTCGAGTGTGCGAAACGCGACTCCCGTCGACGAATACCGCCGGCCCCAAGGGCTTTCCGGCTTCCGCCGCGGCCCGGAATAACTCGCACCCCGCCCCGGGCCGGAGAACCGGGCGGACGGGCTCCGTCGAACGACTCGGGCGTCAGCCGCCCAGCGCGTTCACCACCCGGGAGGGGGACGGACGGCCCAGCTGCCGGGCCATCCACCCGCTCGTCTCGACCAGCGCGCGCAGATCGACGCCGTGCGCCACGCCGAGCCCTTCGAGCAGCCACACGAGGTCCTCGGTGGCCAGGTTGCCGGTGGCCGATTCGGCGTACGGGCAGCCGCCGAGGCCGCCCGCCGAAGAGTCCACAGTGGACACGCCGGCGCGCAGGGCCGCCTCGGTGTTGGCCAGTGCCTGTCCGTAGGTGTCGTGGAAATGCACGGCGAGCGCCGAGACGTCCACTCCGGCCTTCCCGAACGTCTCGATCAGCCTGCTCACCTGCCCGGTGGTGGCGACGCCGATGGTGTCGCCGAGGGACAGCTGCGAACAGCCGAAGTCGAGCAGCCGCTGCCCGGCCCGCACGACCTGTTCCGCGGGCACCACGCCCTCCCACGGATCGCCGAAGCACATCGACAGGTAGCCGCGCACCTCCAGCCCCTCGGCACGGGCGCGGGTGACCACCGGCTCGAACATCGCGAACTGCTCGTCCAGCGAGGAGTTGAGGTTCTTGCGCGCGAAGGTCTCGGTGGCGCTGGCGAAGATCGCGATGTGCGAGACGCCCGCGTCGAGCGCGCGGTTCAGCCCGCGCTCGTTCGGCACGAGCACCGGGTACCGCACACCGGGACGGCGGTCGAGCCCGGCGAGCAACTGCTCGGCGTCGGCCAGCTGCGGTACCCACTTCGGGTGCACGAAGCTGGTCGCCTCCAGCGTGCTCAGCCCGGCACCGGCGAGCCGGTCCAGGAATTCGAGCTTGACCTCCACCGGGACGACCGAACTCTCGTTCTGCAGCCCGTCGCGCGGGCCGACCTCCCAGATGGTCACCCGCTCCGGCAGCCCGTCCGCCGGGACCCGCTCGGGCAGTCCCACCTCGAGTGCACCCACCTCAGCGCCTCCTTCCACGCGGAGCCCGCCGCTGCGGCGGCAATGGCTCGGTCTGCTGGGCGCCGGGGCCGCCCCGGCCGGGATCGACCGGATAATCGTCGTACGGGTTGTCGTTGACTTCGCGGTAGATCACCGTGTGCACGTGCTCGACCCGCGGGATGTCGTCGAACTTCAGCGGTTCGTCGGAGGCCGATTCCACGATCAGCGTGCCACAGCCGAAGACCCGGTCCAGCAGGCCGTGTTCGAACCTCACGCTGTTGATCCGCGACAGCGGGATGTCGATACCGGTGCGCTTGAGCACGCCTTCCCGGGCGATCAGCCGGTCCGTGGTGACGATGAAGTGGGTGCTGCGCCAGCGGACGAACGGCGTGAAGAACAGCCACACCACGAGCACCAGCGCCACCACACCGATGGCGATCAGCGCCACGCTGTTCCACGGCGCCGCCGCACCCGAGGACAGGGTGAGCAGCCACACCGCCGCGCCCACCGTGATCAGGAACGCCAGGAAGGGGAAGATCAGCATCTTGAAGTGCGGGTGACTGTGCACCACCACATGCTCGTTCTCGCTGAGCAAGTCTTCCGGATAGGCCACGGCGGATGCTCCCTGATGTGTGCCGATGCTGGTAGTCCCACCGTACCGGCGTGCGGCGGTCACGGCGCCCGCGGACACCGGTCCGGTTTCAGACCGGGCGGACGTGGACCACGTCGCCCGCGGACACGGTGAGCCTGCGCCCGTCCGGCACGTCGACCTGCAGCCGCCCGTCCGGGTCGAGATCCGCGGCCCGGCCGGTGAGTTCGGTGCCGTCCGGCAACTGCACGCGGACGTCCTGGCCCAGTGTCGCGCAGCGGACCCGGTAGTCCGCGAGCAGCCCGGCCGCGGCCGGCTCGCCGCCGGACTGGCGCCAGCGCCGTTCCAGCTCGTCGAAGTGGGTGAGCAGGGCGAGCGCGAGCGTGGTGCGATCGGTCTCCGTCGCGCCCTGCTCGGCCAGCGAGGTCGCGGGCAGCCCGCCCGGACCGGCGGGCACGTCGGCGCCGAGCGGCAGCACGTTGAGCCCGATGCCGAGCACCACGGCGGTCTCGTCCCCCCCGACCGCCTCGGCGAGGATTCCGGCGCACTTGGCCCGCTGCGGACCGGCGAGCATGTCGTTGGGCCACTTGAGCACGGCGTCCACCCCGGCTTCGGTGGCCACCGCGTGGGCCGCGAGCCCCGCGACCACCGACAGCGAGCCGAGCGCGGCGAACGGCACACCGGCCGGGCGCAACGCGATGCTCAGGTACAGCCCGGCGCCCTTCGGTGAACTCCACGTCCGGGCCCGGCGTCCGACCCCGGCCGTCTGCTGCTCGGCGAGCAGCACGGTGCGGTCCGCCGCCCCGTTTTGGAGGGCTTCCCGCAGGTCCGCGTTGGTGGAGCCGGTCGTTTCGACCACGTCCACCCGGGCGTACCGGCCGGCGAGCCCGTCGCGCAGCCGTGCCACGTCCAGTTCAGCCATATACCCACCCTAGGAGAGTCCCCCTAACGCGCAAGCGACTCGCTCGTTACACAGAAGTGCGCTCTTCTAGATTGGACGCCGTGACCCCGCCGGAGAGCACCGCTGAAGCCACGAAGCCCTCCTGGGGCCGTGGCGCGCTGTATCGCGGGCTGGTCGTGCTGCCGCTGGTGGCGGGTCTGGTCACGGCGGGCTGGATCGTTGCCGACCGTGGCGAGCCGTCCGCTCCGGCCCCGGTCGCGGCGTCCGCCACGGAACCCGCGGTGAGCGGCCCGTCCGTGCTCGAAGCGAGCGCGCCGTTGCGTGCGCAGGAGCCGGTGCAGGACGCGGCAAGCGGTGGCGGGTCTCCATTGCAGCAGTGGGCGGATTCGCTCGCCGGGCCGTTGGACATCCCGGCGACGGCGTTGCTGGGCTACGCGAACGGCGAGCTTGCGTTGCGTGCGGAGGACCCCGGCTGTCACCTGTCGTGGGTCACGCTGGCCGGCATCGGCGAAGCCGGAACCGACCACGGCCGCCGCCAAGGCACGCTGATGGGGCTGACCACGGCGCAGTGGAAGAAGTACGGAACGAAGATCAGCGGGATCCCCAAGCCCACACTCACAGATCCATCGTCCGCCGCGATCGCCGCGGGTCGCGCGCTGTGCGCCGGCGCCGGGAATCTGACCGCGGGCAACGGCTGGTGGAAGGCGACGGCCGACTACCACAGCGGCAGCGGTATGGAGCTGTTCCGGCAGCAGGTCCTCGGCTACGCGCAGCTGTACGCCACGCTGTCGCTCGACAAGGACAAGGCCGCCACCCCCGCTGTACGCGCCACCCGATTCGCGTTGGGACAGCTGGGTTTGCCGTACGTGTGGGGCGGCAACGGGCCAGACGCGGGTGCTGCGGGCTTCGACTGTTCCGGCCTCACCAAGGCGTCCTACGAGAGTGCGGGCGTCAGTCTGTCCCGGACTGCGGACAGCCAGTTCCGTTCGCTGCCACCGGCCGCTGAGCCGCAGCTGGGCGATCTGGTGTTCTACGGCAACCCCGCCGTCCACATCCACCACGTGGGCCTCTATGTCGGCAACGGCTTGATGATCAATGCCCCGACGGAGGGCCAGGCCGTGCAGATCCACACCGTCCATATTCCTGGGGACGACTACGCGGGGGCCAGGGTGCCGGCAAAGTCGGCGTGAGGGGCCTGCGCAGACGGCGGAGGTCCGTGAAGGTCTGTGAAGGGGCCCTTCACGGACTCTGAGTCTGTGAAGGGCCCCTTCACAGACCCCGAGACAGGTCTGGCGCACACCGCGAGGTGGTCGCGCATCTCGAACACCGCTGCTTCGCCCGCTGCCGGGCGTGATCGACGAAGCTACGACTTCGGCGCGGGCCCGGACCTGCTCGGCCGCCGCCTGCGTGACCTCGACCTGAACCAGGGACGCCTCTACGACCAGTTGCATCGCGGCCGCGGACTGGTGCTGGACCGCACCGAAAGCCTGACCGTCGGCGGGTGGTCGGACCGGGTCGATGACCTCGCGGATCGCACCGCTGTACTGGATGTTCCGTGCGTCCTGCTCCGCCCGGACGGTCACGTCGCCTGGATCGGCGACGATCAGCAGGACTTGACCGACCACCTCGCCCGATGGTTCGGCAAGCCCGCAGCCTGAGCAACCGAAAGGCCCGGGACTACTGGGTGGCCGCGCGCGCTTTCGCCTCCGCCACGGCCACCCAATGGGGCGAGCCGGCCCGGCGGGCGAGTGCGGCGGCCTGCCGGTAGTGCTCGGCGGCCGGGCGGCCCAGTTCCGTCGCCAGGTCGCCGAGGTAGTACGCGACCGGGCCGAGCGTGACGAAGCCCGAACCGGCTCCGGCGAATTCCCCGGCGGCCGGGGTGAGCAGGGCGTACCGGCGTTCCGCTTCGGCACGGCTGTCCGGGGTGCTCAGGCAGGCGCTGAGTTCGAGGAACAGGTCCGGCCGTTCCGGCAGAGTACGATCCATTGTGGGCACAAGACCGTGCGCGCGGTACAGGCAATGCCGTGCCAGCGCGACCATTTCCCGGTCGAGGCCGGGCATCTCGCTGCCGGAGAGGCGGGCCGCGGCGGTGCGATACGCCGCTTCGGCCGCAGTGAGCGGGCCGGTCACAGCGAGTCGCAACGCGCGGTACCACTCGGTGAATACGCCGACGAGCGGAAGGCCGTACTCCACGCCGAGCGAGTCCGCGGCAGCTGCGTGGGTATCGGCCACGGCGAAGTCCGCCAGCGCCGAGTTCGCTTGTACCAGCACGAGGTGACCGAGCACTTCGAAGGTCACGAGCCGGTGCCGCCCGGCCGTCTCGATCAGCTCGGCCCCGATCCGCGCGCGTTCGGGGGCCAGCCCGGCCCGGGTGAACGTCTGTGTCCAGCGCGCGTTCAACGCCAGCGCCAGCAACGCGGGGTCGTCGGCTTCGCGCGCCAGCCGCTCGGCTTCGAGGGCCGCTTCGCGAGCGCGAGAACCACCGTCGCTGCGCAGTTCCAACGCGATCGTCGCCAGCAGGCGGGCACGGATCCGCGGTCCCGGCCCGGTCGCCAATACCCGCTCGGCAGCATCGGCGATCCGACGGGCGAGTGCGGGATCGTCGTTGTCGGTCCAGACTCCTGGTACGTCGAACGCGGTCAGCACCCGCGTGGTCAAGTCCAGATCGGCGCCGGCGAGGTCGAGTGCCTCGGCGCGGTATCGGCGAGCCGCGGCCAGCGAACCAGTGATCGCCGTAGTTCGCGCCAAGCCCATCAGCAGCTCGGCCGTCCGCGGGCCGTGCGTCAACGCCGCTTGCCAGAGCCGGGCTGCTTCATGGGGCGCGAAGTCTCGCTCCGCGCGTTCTGCGGCGGCTTGTGCGTAGCCCACCCCACGATCGTCGCCAGCACGCAGGAAGTGGTGTGCCAGCGAGGAAATCTCCCCCGGACGACGGCGCATCAGCAGCTCGCCCACCTCGGCGTGCAGCCGCGCCCGTCGAGCCAGCGGAATGTCCTCGTATACCGCGTCGCGAACCAGCGCATGCGCGAAACGGAACTGCTGCGGCCCGTTGAAAACCAGGAATCCTCTCTGCACAGCCGTTTCCAGCTCGGTGAGCCCGTCGCCAAGGAGCCAGGGATCGACCTCGCCACCCACCACCGCAGCCTTGTCCAGCACTGCGCGGACGGCCTCGGTCAGACCGCCGAGCCGATGCCGCACCACATCCCGAACGCCGTCCGGCAGGTCTCCCCCGGCATCGAGCACGCGAGCGAGTTCTCTTACGAAGAAAGGATTTCCCCCACTACGGTGATGAATCACCGCCGCCGCATCCGCACCGACCAGTTCCGCCACCGCCGTCACGGACAGCCCGCTCAGATACAGCCGAGCCGGGCCGAAGCGCGCCATCCGGCCCAATGCGGCGGACAGCTCCGCGGACACCTCGGTGCTCCGGTAACTCGCCACGACCAGTACCGGCATCGGCTCCGCCACCACCGCGGTGAGTAGCGCGAGCGTTTCCTCGCCAGCCCACTGCACGTCGTCGAGAACCAGCAGCAGCGGAGCACGACGTGCGACCTCAGCGAGCCGGGCCACGACCGCGTGCTGCCAGAGAAACCTTGCCACCGCCGGATCCTCGGCCGGCTCGTGCGGCGGAACCGGCTCGCCCAGAGCGTTGAGGATCCGCGTCCACGGCCAGGCCGGCGGCACCCCGGCGCCGTCCGGATTCGTACCCCACGCCGTGACCCGGCCCAGCCGGGCGGCGAATTCCTCCAGCAGCGCTGTCTTCCCCGCACCTGCCTCGCCGGACACCAGGATGAGGCGCGTCCGGTCCGCTGCCTCGGCCAACGCCTTCAGCTCCGATTCGCGGCCCACGAGCCGCTCCCGGCGCACAGGCGGGGTCAGCTGCGGCGCCTGAGCCAGCACGTCGCGTTCCAGCTGTCGCAACGCAGGCCCCGGATCGACGCCGAGTTCGGCGGCCAGCACCGCCCTGGCCCGCCGCAGTGCCGCGAGCGCGTCCCCTTGGCGACCGGCCCGGTACAACGCGAGGACGAACAGCCGCCAGGCTTCTTCCCGCAGCGGATGAGTGTCCACATGGGATTCGAGATCCGGCACTGCCTCCGCGGGCCTGCCGAGTGCCAGGAGCCCCGCCGCACGCCGTTCCAGTGCGAGCAAACGAAGCTCGTCCAGCCGCGAAATCTCCGCGGTGGCCCAAGGCTGGTCGGCGAACTCCGCATACGGTTCGCCACGCCACCACCCGAGCGCTTCGTCGAGCCGCGCGACGGACGGATTCCCCCGCAGCACTGCCTCGAACCGCCAGGCGTCGACCTGCTCCGGCTCCACGCGCAGGGCATACCCGGGCGCCTCGGTGACCAGCAGGGTCGCCGGCGCCCTCGGCGGCCGCTCGGGCTCAAGCGAACGCCGCAACGCGCCCACGAACGTCTGCACCGCACCAACCGCACCCACCCGCGGCTGTCCCCACAACGCTTCGACGAGCGCGTCGGCCGAAACAACCTGGCCGCGCGCGACGAGCAGCCGCGCGAGCACCGCACGATGCCGGGGTCCGGGCAACGCCACCGGCCCCTGCTCGTCAGCGGCCGTCAGCGGACCGAGCACCGAAAACGACACAGCCATCGGTTCCGCACTGTAACCGGGCGGGGAGGGCCTCGGCGACTCCTGATCACGGCGTGGCCCGACCATTCCTGGATATGGTTTCGGCAAACCCGTCGGTTCGCTGCCCTGGCGACACCCGCCGGCTTGCGCCGCCGGCCGAAAGAAGCATGATGACGGCTGCGGCTCGCCTGCACGTCAGCGACGAGTTCCCCGCGCTGCTCGACGGATCGACGCACTGGCCGAGCGGTCGGGCTCACCACCGGCGCCGTCGCCGCTTTCCTCGACGCAGACGCGGCCGAGCTATTCCCGGACGTCGCCGGCGGTGACCACGCTCTGCTGGCCGGGCAGAGCACGCAGCCCGGCCGCGCAGTGTCGGCGGACGGCGGCAACCGGGTGAGCAGGCGCTGGCAGTTCGCCTCCGGCATGCCGTTGGCCACGCATCTGCACAGCGCGATGAATGTCGAGGACACCGGTCAGTTCCTCGCGCTGGTGACGCCCTCGTCGCAGGTGACCTTCGTCGAGAACGGGGACGTGCTCGGGCTCCGCGCGACGAGCAGCACGGGCGTGGGTGCTGGAGGTGTGGCAGGACGCGGAAGAAACCCTGGATTCCGGCGAAATGCTCGGCACCGAGCAGGAAACGCTGATCCGGCTGGCCCTCAACCACGTGACCTGGGGAGTGCAGGAGATCGGCCAGATCGTCCACCGCTGAGCGGCGACGACCGCGATCCGGCGTGGGCCGATCGACCGGTTCCTGCGTGACCTGGCCACCGGCACCCAGCGCCTCACCTCCAGCCCGGTCGTCCTGCAGAACTGCGGGAAATGGCTCAGCGGCGCGCAATCCGGGCACCACTGGGAGTTCGTCACGCCGGCCCCGTGACCGGCGGACGCTGATCGGTTGCTGATCGGCCCGGTCCAGGCTGCCCGCGTGAACTTCGACTACCAGCAGATCCCGGTCGGCGGCGACGTGTCACTCACCGTGGCGGTCGCCGGATCCGGCGCACCCGTCGTGCTGCTGCACGGTTTCCCGCAGACCCACCTGATGTGGCGGCACGTCGCCGCCGACCTGGCCGCCGATCACACCGTGCTCTGCCCGGACCTGCGAGGCTACGGCGCCAGCGGCAAACCCGCCGACCCGGACGGGCAGGGCTACGCCAAGCGCACCATGGCCGCCGACGTCGTCGCGCTGGCCAAGGCGTTCGGCCACGAGCGGTTCGCGCTGGCCGGGCATGATCGCGGCGCGCTCGTCGCATTCCGCGCCGGGCTCGACCATCCGGACGCGGTCACCCACCTCGCCATGCTCGACGTGCTGCCCACCCTCGACATGTGGGACGTCCTGCACGGCGCGAACGCGGCGGTGGCCTTTCACCTCTACCTGATGGCGCAGCCACCCGGCCTGCCCGAGCGCATGATCGGTGCGGCGCCGGACGAGTTCTTCGGCCACTTCCTCGACCAGTGGGCCCGCGATCCGGCCGCCATCCCGGCCGGGATCCGCGCGGAATACCTCGCCGCGAGCCGCGCCGCCGTCCCGTCGATCGTGGCCGACTACCGCGCCTCCGCGACCGTCGACGTCGAACACGACCGGGCCGACCGGGCCGCGGGCAACCAGCTGCACATGCCCGTCACCGTGCTGCAGCAGGACTGGGGCGCCGCCCTCGGCTACGACGCTGCCGCGCTCTGGCGCGCCTGGGCACCCGGCTGCGTGCACGACACGGTGACCTGCGGGCACTTCATGGCGGAGGAGGCACCGGCCAGGATCACCGAGGCCCTGCGGGACCTGCTGGCCCGCTGACCTTCCGGCCGGAGCGCCCCACCGCATTGGACTGGGCTGTCAGAATTGTCCGGACCTGTGATCCGAGGACCGGGAGAACGATGGCTGACGGGGCAGACCATCCGGCGCCCCCCCGGGACACTCGCCGCGGAGCTGGCCGCCCTGCGGGCGCGGGCCGGGAACCCGTCGTTCCGGAAGATGGCCGGACGCTCAGGCCGGATCTCGCACACCACCCTGCACGAGGCGGTCGGCGGCAGCCGCTTCCCGTCCTGGGACACCACCCGGGAGTTCGCCCGCGCGTGTGACGCGGACGAACTCCCGTGGCGGCAGCGCTGGGAGGAACTCAAGGGCCTGCCCGTGGCGGCGGCTCAACCACCGGCCGTTGCCGAATCAGCGGCAACCGCTGAACCGTCGGCCACTGAACCGCCCGCTCTCCACCCGACCGAGCCACCCGTGCTCGTCCCGGAACCGCGACGCCGCCCCCGGCGGAAGTACGCGCTGGCGGTCGCCGCGATCGTCACCGTGGTGCTCGGCGGGGTGGCCGCGTTCGTGGTGCCGAAGCTCGGTACCCGCAGTGGGGACATCAGCGCCCGTGTCTCCGGGGACAACACGAAGTTCGTCGCCGATGTGACCGTGCCGGACGGCACCGTGATCCATGCCGGCGAGACCGTGCAGAAGGTGTGGGAGATCGAAAACTCCGGTTCGGTGATCTGGCACGAGCGGTACCTGCAGCGAATGGACCTGCCGCCGGCACCGGGCACCTGCCGCACCCCGGACCGGGTACGCATCGGCGACACCGCGCCCGGCGAGCACGCCATGATCAGCGTCTCGGTCACCGCGGCGGACAAGCCGGGCGCGTGCTGGATCGGCTGGAAGATGGCGGACGCCACGGGCACCGAGTTCTTCACCACCCGCCGGCCAGTGTACGTGCTGGTCACCGTGGTGCCTTGAACGTCAGGACGCTGTCAGATTCTGTAAGACCCGGCGCGGCTGGTACCGGACACCCGGCTCCACGGACGAGGATGGCTTATGCGTCCGAAGGCATTCGTCCGCGATCCACTGGGGGTCGGTCCGTGGCAGCTTCTCCCGTTGCCACGGACCGTCGATCTCAGGCGCTCCGTCGGAAGGTCGTACGGTAGGCGCTCGGCGAGACCCCGAGCGCGCTCTGCAGGTGCTGACGCAACGAGGCGGCGGTGCCGAACCCGGCTTCGGTGGCCACGCGATCGATCGGCAACTCCGACTCCTCCAGCAGCTGCCTCGCCCGCTCCACCCGCTGCTGGGTCAGCCACCGCACTGCGGACATGCCCACTTCTTCGCGAAAGCGCCTGGTGAACGTACGCGTGCTCATGGCCTCCTTCGCAGCCAGCTCCCGCAGCGTGAGCGGCAGGTGCAGGTGCTCCAGCGCCCACGCCCGCGCGGCCGCAGTGGACGACGACCGCGGCTCGGGCACCGGACGGCGGATGAACTGTGCCTGCCCGCCTTCGCGGTGTGGGGACACGACGGTGCCGCGCGCGACCTCGTTGGCCACTGCTGCACCGAAGTCCCGCCGAATCAGGTGCAGGCACAGGTCGATGCCAGAAGCCACGCCCGCCGAAGTGAACACGTCGCCGTCTTCGGTGTAGAGCACGTCTGGGTCGAGCAGTACCTGCGGGTACGCGCGTTGGAGTTCGTCGGCGGAGCGCCAGTGCGTGGTCGCCCGTCGCCCGTCGAGCA
Organism: Amycolatopsis sulphurea; assembly: GCF_002564045.1. Classification (NCBI taxonomy): domain Bacteria; kingdom Bacillati; phylum Actinomycetota; class Actinomycetes; order Pseudonocardiales; family Pseudonocardiaceae; genus Amycolatopsis; species Amycolatopsis sulphurea. The sequence continues at coordinate 1,305,193 of NZ_PDJK01000002.1, forward strand.
GCCCAGCTGCGGCGAGTACGAATGCACCGGTGCAGATGGACGCGATCCGGGTACCCGGCCGGACCAGAGCCATCGCCTGCGCGACCGACGGTGTCAGCGGTCGCCCGGCAGCTTCGTACTCCGCCGACGACGCGGTGACCACCACTGTGTCCGCTTCGGCGATTGCTTCCGGCCCTTGGGCGATGGGGATGACGAAGTCGGCGTCGGTGTGTACGGAGCCCGGCTCCGGAGTACACGTGACGACCTCGTACAGCGGTTCCCCGTCGGCCGACCTCGCCTGCCCGAAGAGCCGCTGCACGATGCCCAGCTCCATCACGAGCATGCCGTGGCGCACCAGGACGGCGACCTTGTGCCGGTCGGGATGACGAAAGACGGACATGGCCTGATTCTTCCACAGGTCGTCCATCGGGCCAGGCCGCAGCAGACTTGACCGCATATGCCTCAATGGTTATATACGGGTACGGCACCCCCTGCGAACGACGCGGTCATGTCCCCCGAGCTGCAGACCACCGGCTCCGGCCAGCCCCGCGTGAAGCTGACCCGGCGGCTGTCCCACCCTCCAGGGAAGGTGTGACACGCAGTCACCAGCCCCGACGAACTCGCGCACTGGTTTCCCACCGCGGTCACCGTGCCCGAACCGCCCGCGGCCGGTGCGCGGCTGGTGTTCACCTTCACCGAGACCGGGGACAGTTCCGAAGGCGAGATCCTGGTCTACGACCCGCCGTCGGTCTTCGAGTTCGCCTGGAATTCCGACGTGTTCCGGATCGAGGTGACCCCGGCGGGCGAAGGCAGCCACCTCGAATTCACGCACACCCTCAACCGCGGCGAGTCCGCGATCGACGGCTGGCCGCCGGCCGCCACGCCACCGGCTGGGACGTCTGCCTTGACGCGCTGGACGCCCGGCTCGCCGATTCAAGGTCCGTGAAGGTCCGCGAAGGGGCCCTTCACGGACTCTGAATCCAGGGTGTCGGCAAAGTCGGTGTGAGGGGCCCTGCGCCGCCACCGCGGAGGTCTGTGAAGGGCCCCTTCACAGACTCTGAGTCCGTGAAGGGGCCCTTCACTTGAGGGAGGTCTACGCCACACGCGGAGCGACCACACAGTAGTTAAGCTCCGCTTCATGAGCAGTGCGACGCAGCCGCTCGGGACACCGCCCGAGGGAGAACCGGACATCCACACGACGGCCGGCAAGCTCGCGGATCTGTACCGCCGTTACGACGAGGCGGTGCACGCCGGTTCGGACCGCGCCATCGAGAAGCAGCACGCGAAGGGGAAGAAGACCGCGCGTGAGCGGATCGAACTGCTGCTCGATGAAGGCTCCTTCGTCGAGCTCGACGAGCTGGCGCGGCACCGCTCCACCAACTTCGGGTTGGAGAAGAATCGTCCGTACGGCGACGGCGTGGTCACCGGCTACGGCACTGTCGACGGACGGCCGGTGTGCGTGTTCAGCCAGGACGTCACGGTGTTCGGCGGCGCGCTCGGCGAGGTGTACGGCGAGAAGATCGTCAAGGTGATGGACCTGGCGATCAAGACCGGGCGCCCGATCATCGGCATCAACGAAGGCGGCGGCGCGCGGATCCAGGAAGGCGTGGTCTCGCTCGGCCTGTACGGCGAGATCTTCCGGCGCAACACCTTGGCCTCCGGCGTGATCCCGCAGATCTCTCTGATCATGGGCGCGAACGCGGGCGGGCACGTGTACTCGCCGGCACTCACCGACTTCGTGGTGATGGTCGACGAGACCTCGCAGATGTTCATCACCGGCCCGGACGTGGTGAAGACGGTGACCGGTGAAGACGTCACCTTCGAGGAGCTGGGCGGCGGGCGTACGCACAACACCAAGTCCGGCGTCGCGCACTACCTCGGCTCCGACGACGAGGACGCCATCGCCTACGTCAAAGAACTGCTCTCCTACCTGCCGCAGAACAACCTGTCCGAGCCGCCGGAGTTCGACGCCGAGCAGCCACCCGCGGGCTTCTTCGACGACGCCACCGAGACCGACCGCGAGCTGGACACACTCATCCCGGACTCGCCGAACACGCCGTACGACATGCACGAGGTCATCGCCCGCGTACTCGACGACGGTGAGTTCCTTGAGGTACAGGAACTGTTCGCGCCGAACATCCTCGTCGGCTTCGGCAGGGTGGACGGCCAGAGCGTGGGCGTGGTGGCGAACCAGCCGACGCAATTCGCCGGCTGTCTCGACATCGACGCTTCCGAGAAGGCCGCGCGCTTCGTACGGACCTGCGACGCGTTCAACATCCCCGTACTCACCTTCGTCGACGTACCCGGCTTCCTGCCCGGCACCGATCAGGAGTGGAACGGCATCATCCGCCGTGGCGCGAAGCTGATCTACGCCTACGCCGAAGCCACCGTCCCACTGATCACCGTGATCACGCGCAAGGCGTACGGCGGCGCGTACGACGTGATGGGCTCGAAGCACCTCGGCGCGGACGTGAACCTGGCGTGGCCGACCGCGCAGGTCGCAGTGATGGGCGCGCAAGGCGCCGCGAACATCGTGCACCGCAAGACCCTCGCGAATGCGGCCAAAGAGGGCCAAGACGTCGACACCCTGCGCGCCGACCTCATCCAGGAGTACGAGGACACGCTGCTGAACCCGTACGCGGCTGCCGAGCGTGGCTATGTCGACTCAGTGATCGCTCCTGCACACACTCGCGCTCACATCGCGAAGGCGCTCACTCTGTTGCGTACGAAGCGAGAGTCCCTGCCCCCCAAGAAGCACGGCAACATCCCCCTGTGAGGCTTCGATGAGCGACGCTCCCCTGCTCCGCGTAATACGCGGCAACCCGGACGACGCCGAACTGGCCGCCCTCACCGCCGTCGTCGCCGCAGCCGCCACTGCGACCACTCCGGCACCGAAGCGGCGGCGTACGTCGTGGTGGAATGACCGTCAGCGGAGTACGCGTGCTCCGCTGACGCCCGGCGAAGGTGCCTGGAGGGCGTCGGCGCTGCCGCACTGAGGTCTCGACAGTCCTCAGGCTTCTATTCATTCTAAAATAGTGCTACTCTCACTGCTGACAACCACCCGCTTTCACCTGTCAGCAGAAGAGGGGTCGTGGCCAACACCAGGACTATTGAGGTCTCAGACGAGACTCTGGCGCGCGTACGTCTGCTCCAGTCGGCTTGGCAGACCTCTGCCGACGCTGTCATCGACCGCTTGCTGAATGCCTTTATGCAGGTCGATGCGGCCGTGCCCGAGCCGGCCGAGCCAGACCGGCTCGAGGTCCACGCGACCTACGAGGGCAAGCTCGTCAAAGGTTCCTTCGATGTGCGCACGCGGTACCTGACGATCACCGAAGGCCCGCTCACCGGCCAGTCCTTCAAATCGCCGAGCGGAGCGGCCATGGCGCTCGTGCAGCACTTGAACCCCGAGGTGCGGAGCAACCGTAACGGGTGGACCTTCTGGACGATCACCGACACCGGCCACCCGCTGCAGACCGTGCGGTCCGACGGACCACGGCGATTCACATGATCGCCCTCGTCGTTCTGGTGATCGGCGCCACCTCAGCCTATGTTCTGCTGATGGCCGTCTTCGGTTACCTCGCGCGGCAAGCACAGCGGAAGGCGCCGCCGGACAAACAGGTCGAAGTCCTCGATGCCATCGCACGACTCGCCGCCCAGCTGTTCCGGCTGTTCCCCTTCGCGCTGGGGCAGCGGCGTCATCGCGCCGGAGAAATCGCTGCCCCCTCCCCGGAAAAGCAGACAAGGTGAGCACCCACGCTTTCCTCAGGCGAGAGCTCGTGGCCAGCGCCGGCCACGCCTAGCTGAGTTCTCAAGAGTTCTCAGCGAGTGCCCTTGCGGTCAGCGCCGGTGCTCAGCCTCATCCGGAGCATCCGCGCCCGCGCGGGCCAGCAGCTCCTCCCGGGTGACCACCCCGCCCGGCCGGATACCGCGCAGCAGCAGGAAATCGCCCGGTTCGACCTGGTCGTGGACGATCTCCACATCCTGGACCTCGTGACGGTCGGTCCATTCGATGCGGATCAGGCAGCCACCCGTCCGGGTGAGCTCGTGCACCTGCGACACGGTCGCGAGCCGCGCCTTGGGGACCTGCTGCCACCGGCCTTGCAGAAACCGCCAGCGGTCCGCCTGCTCGGACGCGCGGAAGCGCCGGTCCAGCCGATCGACCCGGCCCTGGAAGGACCGGATCGCGACTCCGGTAAGCACCGCTAACACAGCCATGCCGAGCAGCCAGAACACTGCTTCCATGACCTCAAGATCTTACCCGTCCCGGCCGGGCCCGCCGAAAAATCGCTCGACCAGTGCATCGGTGAACTCGCGCGGTACGGGGGCGCCGGTGGTGCCGGCGGCTGCTCGACCGCCTGCGCCACCTCGAAATCCGCCGGGAGTTCCCCGCGCTCGGCGGCGCGGTCGAAGGGCAGCCGGTCGCGGGGCGTGCCGGCCACGCAGATGTTCCGTCCGCAGACGCGCGGCGAGGTCCGGATCGTGCTGGGCCTGGCCGAGCAGGACCCGGAGCATTGCCCCGGCGTCGGCGGTGGTGGTGAGGAATCCGGCCACGGTGACGAGGTACTCGCGCAGGTCGGCGTGGCCGGGCGGGACCAGCTCGTCGGCGAGGTCCTCGGCCAGGGCATCCCTCAGAATGTCCACTTTGGACGGCCACCGGCGGCAGCTGGTCTGCTTGGCCACCCCTGCCCGGTCCGCGAGGAACCTGCCAAGGTCCTCAGGCGAGCCCGCTGAGGGTGAGGTTGAGGGAGTCGATGAGCGTGGCGCGGTTGCCTGGACACATGGCTGCTTCCTGTGCGCCGCTGTTGTCGGTGCGGGCGAAGGCGAGGATGCGCCCGGTCCGGGTGAGGTCGTAGACGGTGAGCGGACTGCTGCGGACGCGGTTGCCGCCGTGGCGGGTGGCGGCGTAGAGCTTGTGCACGGCAACGCGTTCAGTGCGGACGAGGTGCCGCATCTGGTCGGCTTGCCCGGATGCTTCCGAGAGCGGGTCGACGCCTCGACCGTAAAAGTAGGCCGTCGGCACCCGCAAGTGGCTGATCCTGGCGGGCGTGTAGTCGGGCAAGGCGCCGACGAGGCTTGCCGCCAGTTCGTGCGCCGGGATCGGGTCGAGCTGGATCGAGCGGTGGTCGGTGATCAGCCGGACGGCGTCGCGGCCTGCGGAAGCGACGAGCACAGCACCATTGTCGTCTGGGCGGTGGACGAACGAGGTCCAGGAGTACAGCTCCCTTTCGGCCGCGGCGAGCAGCTCCAGCGTCGCCCGGAACGAGGGAGTCAGCCGTCCCTCCGGTGTCGCCAGCCGCAACCCCTCGAACCGGGACAGCGTGCGTTGTTCCAGTTCCCGGGAGAAGTCCGCGGTCGCGTAGGTGTCGCCCGGGTCGATGACGGCGGGCAACGTGCCCCCGCCGACGTGGTTCCACGCGACAAAGAACGCCGGGCGCGGAATGCGCACCGGCCGGTCGAGAATCGTCATCGGTTCGCGTCAGCCGCCGATGGTCGGGGGCGTGGGCGGGAGCCCGGTGCGCGGGTCGCGCAATCGGCCGTCCTCATCGTCGGTGATGTCGAACGCGGAATCGTCATCCACCCCGTAGCGGCGCTGGTGTTCCTTGTCTTCCTCGCCCTTGCCGCCCCGGCCACCGGCCGCACCCATGCCGCCCATACCGGACCCGCCGCGCGACCCTGCCGCATTCCGCGCCCCGGCACCGGTCGCGGGCGAGCCGTGACCCGCCCCTCCCTCGACGGTGCCACCGGTGCGCCCTCCGGCACCCAGCCGGCCCGCAGCGTTTCCTCCCCGACCGCCGGAGCCTGAGCCACCGCCGGGCTCGGATGCACCGCCGCTGCCGGAGCCGCCCGTCGGGCCGAACCCACCAGCCGACCCGCCGATGGGGCCGAACCCGGCTGCCAAGGCCGGCGACCACGAGTTCCCGCCCCCGCCAGCCGGAATCGAGGGCGAGGGAACCCAGCCCGAGCCCGGTCCGGTCGTCCGGTTCGGGTTGGGCGGTGTCCATGCCGCCGCGGTCGTGCCGTCGCCCGGCCCGGTTCCCACCGGGTGGTTCGGCGACTGGGAGGTCGGCAAGGGGCCGCTCGAACCGGGAGGGGGAGGCGTGCTGCCGGGGGAATTCGGGGTGAAGGTGGTCGACGGCCCGCCGCGTGTGTGCGACGGCCCGAACGCCGACCGGGGGTGACCAACGGGTCCGTGCTCGTCGTCCGGACCGCCCGTCGCCTTCGTGTCAGGCTGGGAAAGGGTTACGTCGCTGTCGAAAGCAGTCAGCTGGCCGTAGTCCGTGGCGAGTGTCTGCCCGCTGGTCTGGGCGTGCTGGGTATAGCCGTGATACCGGTCGAGGTTCTCCTTGACCATCTTGTTGTACTGGTTGATCTGGTCCTCGGTGTCGGTGTCCCACCACGTCGCCTCGTCCCAGAGGTTCTTGTGCGGCGGAGCACCCGGCATCGGCTGCAGGCTCTGCTTCATCGCGTCGAACCCGTGCGCGAGATCGGTCAGGTTCTGGCTGTTGCCGGTATAGGTCGTGGCGGCCGCAGTGGTGGCGTCCGCGAACGGCTTGATCCGCGCCTGCGCCGCATCCGCCCCGCCGCCGGTCCACGCCGACTCCAATCCAGCGCTCAACTGCTGCACCCACGCGCCGGCCTGATCGTGGTCACTCGCCATGCTGGTGGCCTGCTGAGCACCCTGATGCCAGCTCTGCGCACCCTGGCTGGCCAGGATCTTCGCCACCAGCTCCGGAGCCGGGACCGCATTATCCCCGAGATTGCCGTGATAGAGGTCACCGAACCAGTGCCCCACGTCCTCGGCCAGGTCCCCGACCCAGTCTCCGCCGTCTTCCAACGCATTCCCCACGGCTTTCGCCGCGTCGCCGACCACATCGAAGAACGACATCACGCACCCGCCTTGCGCTTCAGGTTCGTGACCACCATGCCCGCCACCCGCTCCGACAGGACACACGGATCAACCCCCGCGGCCAGCTTGGCATCGCTGGGCGTCAGCGACACATCAACCGACGACTCGTCAGTGATGCCCACGCTCACCTGGCAGAAACCATTCTTATCGCCCGCGCTGACCGACGAAGACGCAACAGCGGGAAACCCCTGAATAGGCGACAGCTCCCGCCACAGCTTGGACCGCGGTTTTGTGTTCTGGTACAGCCCACTCAGCCCCTGACGAGGCTGCGTCGCGTAGTAAATCCCTAACCCCGCCCCGGCGTCGATGTTGCTCCAATCGCACTCTGGGCCGATTCCGGGGAGTGTGTCCGGTTTGCCTTGGGGCACCATGCCGAAAATCTGCTTGAGCTGGTCCGAGGTCAGCGCCTCCTGACAGGGCGGCCCGGACAGCACCGACGCCGGCAACGGACGCTCCACTTTCGGCGCCCCGCTATGCGGCAACGCCGCAGCCGACGACGCCGGCACCGGCGCGCTGCTCGCCGGAGCAGCCACCGGCCCCCCCGAACATCCCGCAGCAACCGCCACGACCACAGTCGCACCCAGACCGGTCGCGAGCGTTCGGCGCGTCATACCGCGAACCCCCCACCCTGCGTGCCCGCGTCCTTCACATCGGATGTAGCCTGCTCATCCGATGCCTCGGTGATCCCCAGCGCCTTCTCCAGCCGATGCACCAGCTCCTTGGCATAGGCGTACTCCTGGTTGACCTGCTCCTCACCAAGGACGAACGTGCCCTTCGGCTCACCGCGGTTGACCAGCAGCTTGTTGTAACCGTTACTGCCCGGCTCATTCGCCGGAGACGTCAGCTGCGTCAGGTTGTACGCTCTTTGCCGCATCTTGCGGAAGTAGTCTCGGACGGTTTTGGCCAGCTTCAGCATCGACAACGCGTCATCACGGCTCATCGTGAACCCCGGACCACCCGGCGAACCACCCCCACCTGATGCACCGCCACCCACCGCGGCACCTCCCGCGCCGAAAGCGTCGTTGATATTGAACGCCAGCCCGTCAAGCCACCCCGGCCCCTGTACAGGTTGAGACACTGCCCCTACCCCTCCAATGATCTACGCCCGCCCACAGGACAGTCCGTACGCACTTACCGACAAGCACCGTAGCGAACCAGTCACACAGAGGTGGCCGGTTCACCGGAAAAGGACCACCGTCACACAGGAAACAGATCCCAGGCCATCAGCCCAGCGTGGCGGCGCGTCAAGGCCTCGTACTCGACCCACCCACGAGAATCGTCCGGACCACCAGCCGCCAGCATCTCCTCATACGCAAGACCCTGCGCCGCCAACACAGCAGCCGCCTGCCCATCGTCCGCCGCAGCCACACCGCGCATATCGGCTGAGCACGGCTCCCTGTGCTCAGCCAGCTTGTCGAACAGGCCGATCATCTTGGAGCCGTCGCGCACAGCGAGTGCTGACGGTAATAGTCGCCGTACTCCAGCTCCGCGCCGGCACCGCTCGGTCCATCCATTCCTCCACGCTAGTGCCTGCCGAATTTGCCTCGTTCTTTCGTGGGCGCTTCGATGCAGACCTCCATGCCGATCTTCGTCCAAGATCTCGGCGCGGGCAGCGCTGGTACCGCGAACGGCGTGCTGCTGTTCGCCAACGGCGTCGGCGGGCGTACTCGGCGGCATCCTGCTGGAGGCGACTAGCAAGCTAAAGCCGAGCGTCCGGCCGCTGCGGTGAGCACCGCGGTGTACGGCATGTCCAGCCTGTTCTTCGCGATGGCTGCCAGCTATCCGATCGCCGTCGTGCTGCTGTTGATCGGTGGGGTGGCGAACCTTGCGTCGATGTCGATCGGCCAGACCGTGGTGCAGCTGCTGGCGAAGCCGGCCGAACGCGGGCGCGTGATCGGTGTGTACAACGTGTCCGCGAGCGGCCTCCGCGCCGGCAGCGGGTTCACTGTCGGCATCCTCGGCTCCGCCGTGGGCGTGCACTGGTCTTTCGGGCTGAGTGCCGCAGCGCTCACCGTCGGCACCGGCGTCGCGGGCTGGTTCTCTTTACGGGCAAGCAAAACCCGCGCCGCCAGGGGGAGCTGCGGCAGGCGGCCCGGCTCAGCGAGTGAGCGCGGGCTCGGTGTGCACGGTCGCCGCGGCCAGGCGGGGAGTTGCGCGCCGGAGGTGGTCCTCGACCTCGTGCGCCAACCGGTGCGCCTGGTCGATGGTGAGGGTGTCGTCGACGCGGATGGCGAGTTCCGCGTGCAGCCGGTGCCCGATCCACCGCATCCGGAGATCAGCAACGTCGTGCACGCCGGGAACCGCGCGGGCGGCCTCCTCCGCACGGTCCACAGTGGAGGGTTCCACGCCGTCGAGAAGGCGGCGGAAGACCTCCTTCGCCGCGTCGCGCAGTACCAGCAGGATCGCGGCCGTGATGACCAGCCCGATGATCGGGTCGGCCATCGGGAAACCTGCCCAGACACCCAGCGCGCCGAACACCACGGCAAGCGAGGTGAACCCGTCCGTACGAGCGTGCAGGCCGTCCGCGACGAGCGCGGCCGAACCGATCTGCCGCCCGACGGTGATGCGGTACCGCGCGACCAGCTCGTTGCCCGCGAACCCGACGACCCCGGCCAGCGCGACGATCCACAGGTGCTCGACCGGCTGCGGATCGAGCAGCCGCTGCACCGCTTCGTAAGCGGCCAGCGCGGCCGAACCGGCGATGATCAGCACGACGGCCACCCCGGCGAGATCCTCGGCGCGGCCGAGTCCGTAGGTGTAGCGCCGCGACGCAGCCTTGCGCCCGAGCAGGAACGCGAGCCCGAGCGGTAGCGCGGTGAGCGCGTCGGCGAAGTTGTGGATGGTGTCGCCGAGCAGCGCGACCGACCCGGTGATCGCCACGAGCACCACCTGCACGACCGCGGTGGCGAACAACGCCAGGAACGACCGCACGAGCGCCTGTACCCCGCGCCGGCTGGTCTCAAGCGCGTCGTCGACCCGGTCCGCGCTGTCGTGACTATGCGGGGTGAACGCATGTCGCACCGCCTGCCACCGCTGGGCGAACCAGCCCACCGGCACCTCCGAAGTGCCGTGCCCATGCCCATGGCCGTGGCCGTGGCCGTGGCCGTGGCCGTGGCCGATGGAGTGTTCAGATGATCCGGACATGCCAATCCTCAGGTCATAGGGGTAGCGACGTGATCGCGGCCGATCGGGTTCGCACCGTACCAGCATACCTGCGTATGCACGCAGATACTTACCCAAGCAGCCAACCGAGTAAGCTCGGCCCATGCACTCCGCACTGCCCGAGTTCGACATGCCCAACGAGGAGCAGGTGCACCTGGCCGCCGAGTCGTTCCGTCTGCTCGCCGATCCGACCAGGATCAAGGTGCTGTGGGCGCTGCTGCAGGGCGAATCGTCGGTCGCCTGCCTCGCCGAACTCGCCGGCGCGGCACCCACCGCGGTGTCGCAGCATCTGGCCAAGCTGCGGCTCGCCGGGCTCGTGAAGGGCCGCCGTGAAGGCACATTCGTCTTCTACTCCGCGGCAGACGACCACGTCCGCCGGTTGCTCGCCCAGGCACTGCACCACGCCGACCACGTCGACCGGGACCTCCCTGAAGGGCCGGGCGGACATCCCGAGCCGCACCGCCCGCGAGCGTGACCGGCTCGTTCTGGTGGGACCTGCTGATGAGCGTCGGCGCGGCCCTCGTCGCAGCCTGGCTCGCGCTCATCGTGGTGCTGATCGTGGTGCGGCCACGAAAAGGGCTGCTACGTGAGGCCATACGCCTGCTGCCGGACCTGCTGCGCCTGATCCGCCGCCTGGCCGCCGACAAGAGCCTCCCACGCGGAGTCCGCATCCGGCTGGGGCTGCTGCTGATCTACCTGGCCTCGCCGATCGATCTCATCCCCGACTTCATTCCCATACTCGGCTACGCCGACGACGCCATCGTCGTCACCGCCGTGCTCCGCAGCGTCGTCCGCCGCTCCGGGCTCGCTGCGGTCCGCGCCCACTGGCCGGGCACCGACAGCGGATTCACCGCGCTAACGCGGTTGACCGGCTTGAACTCCGACCGTACGTAATCTCTCCGACACTCCTAGTAATCGACCGTCCGCCCGCGCGAATAGTCCTGGCCAGAGCAATACCCCGGGCCGTATAGTCCGTATGGAATAAACGACCTGGAGGATCTGCCGGCCATGGTTTCGCCCAAGCTGACCCCGCTCGGGGTCGCCGTGCTCGAACTGCTGCACGAGCGGCCGATGCACCCCTATGAGATGGCGCAGCTGATGCGGGAGCGGTACGCGGGCAATCGTGTGAAGCTCAAGGCCGGCTCGCTCTACCACACCGTGGATCGGTTGCTGCGCAACGACTATCTCGAAATCATCGAGACCCAGCGGGACGGCAGGCGGCCGGAGCGCACGGTCTACGCGATGACCGAGGCCGGCCGGGACGCGTTCGTCCAGCGGGCCCGCCAGATGGTCGGTGACATCGCGGAGGAATACCCCGAGATCCTCAGTGGGCTCGCCGTGCTCGACGAGCTGGGGCGGGAGACCGCGCTGCTCGAACTGGAGCACCGGAGCACCAAGCTGCGCGCGGCCATCGCGGCCGACCAGGTGATCCTCGAACGGGTCCGCCGGGACGGCACCCCGGAGATCTACTGGCTCGACGTCCGGTATGCGGCCGCGCACCGGGAGTTCGAACTGACCTGGGTCGAGCAGCTCTACGCCGATCTGTCCGAAGGCCGCATCCCGTTGCGCGGCCACGCCGCCGATCCGAAACTCGAGCTCGTCAAGGAAAGCCATGACCGCAAGACCGGTTAACCCATGGGCCGCGCTCGGCGCGCTGTGCCTCGGTTTCTTCATGATCCTGCTCGACACCACCATCGTGTCGATCGCGATCCCCGCCATGCTGCGCGATCTGCACGCCGAGCTGAACGCGGTGGTCTGGGTGACCAGCGTCTACCTGCTCACCTACGCGGTACCGATGCTGTTCACCAGCAGGCTCGGCGACCGCTTCGGACCGAAGCGGGTGTTCCTCGCCGGGCTCGTCGTGTTCACCGCCTCCTCGCTGTGGTGCGCCCTGTCGGGCAACGTCGAAATGCTGATCACCGCCCGTGGCGTGCAGGGCCTCGGCGCCGCGTTGCTCACGCCGCAGACGCTCACGTTCATCACGCACCTGTTCCCGCCGGCCAAGCGCGGCACGGCCATGGGCGCCTGGGGCGGGGTCGCCGCGCTCGCCACGATCACCGGCCCGCTGCTCGGCGGCGTGCTGGTGCAGCACTTCGGCTGGGAGTGGATTTTCTACGTCAACGTGCCGATCGGCGTGATCGCGATCGGGCTGAGCCTCGCGCTGGTGCCGGACCTGCAGCCGAAGCACTCGCGCTCGTTCGACGTGCCCGGCATTCTGCTGTCCGGGGCCGGGCTGTTCTGCGTCGTGTACGGCGTGCAGAACGGCCAGCAATACGACTGGGGCACGGTCTTCGGCGGGATCACCGTATTCGAGATCATCGCCGCCGGAGTGCTGCTGCTGGTCGGTTTCGTGGTGTGGCAGCACTTCAACCGGCGCGAACCGCTGCTGCCGCTCGCGGTGTTCGGCAACCGCAACTTCTCCGCGGGCACCGCCACCGCGATCACCGTCGGCTTCACCCTGACCGGGATGTTCCTGCCGGTGGTCATCTACCTGCAGACGGTGCTCGGGCTCAGCCCCACCGCGGCCGGGCTGCTCACCGCGCCGATGTCGTTGATGTCCGGGGTGGTCGCGCCGTTCGTCGGCCGCGCGTCGGACCGGATCAACGGCAAGTATCTGGTGATGGGCGGGCTCTTCGTGCTCGCGCTCGGACTCGGGCTGATCTCCTGGCAGGCCCGCGCGGACACCTCGCCGGCCACGCTGATCCCGGCGCTGGTGGTGTGCGGCTTCGGCATCGGCTGCATCTTCTCGCCGATGAGCAACCTCACCATGGCCTCGGTCCCGCGTGAGCTGACCGGTACCGCGTCCGGCATCTTCAACACCGCCCGCCAGATCGGCGGGGTGCTCGGCAGCGCCGCGGTCGGGGTACTGCTGCAGGCCCGGATCAGCACCTCGATCGCCACCGAGGCGACCACCGCGGCAGCGCAGCTGCCCGAGCCGTACCGGGCACCGTTCGCCGAGGGCATCGCGCGCGCCGCGGCCGCCAGCGGGGAATTCGGTGGCTCCGGCGGCCCGGGGCCGATTCCCGGGCTGCCCGCCGATCTCGCCGCACAGGCGGGCAGGCTGGCCGAGACCGCGGTCCACAATGGACTCACCGACGCCGCGCGGGTGACCTTGCTGCTGCCCATCGCGGTGCTGGTGCTCGGCGTGTGCTCGGCCGCGCTGCTACGGCGGATCACGCCCCTCGCGGAGCGGCCGAGCGCCACGAACCGGCCGGAATCCGCGTCGGCGACCTGACCGCAGCGTGCCGGTTTCCCCGGCCCGGTGCGGGAACCGGATCGGGGAAAACCGGCACGTCCTACCGCGGGAGCAGGTCAGTCGCGGACGGACGGAGCGGTCTCCGCACCGCCGGCCGGGGCCGGCGGTGCGGCCGTACGGTCCTTGCGTACCCGGGATTTCGCCCACCACGGCACCCGGGATCGGAACACCGGGGTCGACTCCGTCACTCGCACCGTCATCGGTTCCCTCGCACGGCCATCCGGCACCAGTCCCCTCCCGGCGCCGGTACGGACACCGTCACGGCCGGGACCACCGACCCCGGCAGAGCCATATGTTGTGGGCTACAACAAAGTTACCCTGCCCCCTTTCACAGTGGGTCACGATTCGGCAACGAGCACGTCAGCGGTACCTTTCCGCCGTGCGCCTCGTTCTCGCCTCCCAGTCCCCCGCCCGTTTGGCACTGCTGCGCAGCGCCGGCCTGGACCCGCTCGTGGTCGTCTCCGGCGTCGACGAAGACGCGGTCGCCGCCACGCTCCCCGACCCGTCGCCGGACGAACTGGTCACCGCGCTCGCCACCGCCAAAGGGCACGCCGTGCTGGACCAGGTCGCCGCGGCGCATCCGGACGCGGTCGTCGTCGCCTGCGATTCGATGCTCTCGATCCACGGGGAGATGGCCGGCAAACCGGCCACCCCGGAGATCGCCCGGGCACGCTGGGCCAAGATGGCCGGGAGTTCCGGCGAGCTGCTCACCGGGCACGCGGTGGTCCGCCTCGACGGCGGGCAGCGCACCGCCCAGGTCGCGGGTACCCGCCGCACCACCGTCCACTTCGGACAGCCCAGCGAAGCCGAGATCGACGCCTACGTGGCCACCGGCGAACCCCTGCAGGTCGCCGGTGCGTTCACCCTGGACGCACTCGGCGGCTGGTTCATCGAAGGCGTGGAAGGCGATCCGTCCAGCGTGATCGGGCTCAGCCTGCCCCTGGTCCGGCAGCTGCTGGCGGAGGTCGGCGTCAGTGTCGTGGATCTCTGGCGACCGTCCACATCCTGAGAGCGGTTCCACTCAGACGGGTGATGAATGAGAGTTCTGTCCGACCCATATCGGGCCGGACGGAAACTTTCAACCCAGGGGTGGCCACGTGTCCTTCTTCTCGACCTACGCCAGACCAAAAGTGTTCGCGGCTTCGGTCCTCGGTTCACTGGTGGTGGGCGCCGGTTTCGGCATCCTCGCCCGCACCACCGGGTCGAGTGGGCTGACCGACGTGCTCGACCGGATCGGCACGATCTTCACCACGCTGCTGCAGATCGCGGTGATCCCGCTCGTCTTCACCGCGATCGTGGTCGGCATCACCAGCCTGCACCGGCTCGGCGGCGGACGGAAAGCGGCCCGGCTGGGCGGGAAGACCGTGCTGTGGTTCGCCATCACCTCGTTCGTCGCGTCGCTGATCGGCATCGCCGTCGGCACGCTGTTCAACCCCGGCTCGGGCGGGCTCGGCGAGGGTGTGGCGGCGACCGCGAAGAACGCGGACAAGGCCGCGCAGAGCGTGAGCAAGTGGGGTTCCTGGGATTCCTTCATCAAGGGCCTGCTGCCGGAGAACTTCTTCTCCGCCTTCGCCGAAGGCAGCACCTTGCAGGTGCTGTTCCTCGCCGTGGTGATCGGCGCCGCGGCGTACAGCCTCGGTGACAAGGCGAAGCCGTTCGTCGACTTCACCACGAGCCTGTTCGAGATCATCCAACGTTACCTCGGCTGGATCGTGCGGCTCGCGCCGATCGGCATCATCGGCCTGATCGGTGCCGCCGTGTCGAACTACGGCGACGCGCTGTTCCGCCCGCTGCTGTCCACCACTCTCGCGGTGTACGCCGCCTCCCTGCTGGTGCTGTTCGTGGTGTACCCGATCCTGCTGCAGTTCGTGGCCAAGGTGAACCCGCTGGACTTCTTCGCCAAGGCGGGCACCGCGATCCAGTTTGCATTCGCCTCGCAGTCGAGCTCCGCGACGCTGCCACTGACCCGGCAGTCCGCGGTCAACCTCGGCGTCGACCCGGGATACGCCGCCTTCGCCACTCCGCTCGCCAGTGCGACCAAAATGGACGGTTGCGCCGCAGTGTTCCCGGCGATCGGCGCCATCTTCATCGCCAATCTGTCCGGTACGCCGCTGAACTTCGGCCAGTACGCGGGCATCGTGCTGGTCGCCGTGCTCGGCGCGCTGGCCACCGCGGGCACCACCGGCTGGCTGACCGCGCTGACGCTGACCACCGCGTTCATCGGGCTGGACGCCAAGCAGGTGGCGCTGGGCATCGCGCTGATCTACTCGGTGAACCCGATCATGGACATGATCCGCACGGCGACGAACGTCGCGGGCCAGATCGCGGTGCCCGTCGTCGTAGCCCGCAGCGAAGGCCTGCTCGACGAAGAAGTACTGCACGCCAGCACGGCACGCCCGAAGCACGGCGACGACGGCTCGGCAGCACAGCCGGCCCCGGCCTGAGCAGTGTCCCTGCCCGGACTCAGGAACCGTCCGGGCAGGGATGCAACTGCGTACGGCTGACCTCCACCTCCGGCCAGCCGCGCAGGTTGGACGGAGACGTCACGGTCGCAGTGCAGCCCAACTGGACGCCATTCAGCTCGTACACCTCGGCCAGTACCGGCGACTCCTTGCACTTGGGCGTACCGGGCGTCTCGTCCGGACATTCGTGCCGGACCAGGATCACGTCCGGGCTGCCGTCTCCGGTCACGTCGTTCAGCGAGAGCGTGCCTGCGTCGGCGAAGTACGGCTTCCCGTAGTGGCCCCACGAACCGCCCTCGGCGATGAGCAGCTCCCCGTACGCGCCGCCGCTCGTGTTCCCCCGGACCAGACAGGCCGCAGGGGACCCGTCGACGCACCGCAGGGAATGGTCAGTCAGCTTCGCGCCCATCCCGGTGATCGCCAGCTCGAAGTCGAGTACCGGCTGACCGCCCACCTTGACCCGGCCGCTACCCCCGGAGGCGTCCGCCAGCAGCTTCACGGGCAGCCCGCCCACGCTGACCGCGGCCAGCTGACGGCACGGGTCGGGCCCGCACTTTTCGCCGTTCTGGGCAGGCGCCGCGGCCGGGGCACCGGACGACGCCGGCGTGATCTCCCTGCTCTGGCGCAACACCACGATCACGACGAGCGCGGCGACCGCCACCGCGGCGGCAACGGCCGCAGTGACCACTGTGGCCCGGGGCGCACGCTTCGGCGAAGTCGGCATATCGAGACTGTAAGCGACCTCGCACAGCGTGTCCGTCTATGTTGTCCGGGTGACGAATCCGAACCTGCCTCCGGCTCTGTACCTGCCCACCGGCCCGAACGGTCCGACCACCGACGGCGGCACCGGTGCCTCGATCGAGCTGCGCCACACCCCGGACGGGCGGATCGCGCTCGTCGCGTTCACCGCGCTGGACCGGCTCGTGGACTGCTGCGGCGAACACCAGCCGTGGATCCTGGTCAACACCGCGCATCTGCCGAAGATCCACCAGGTCAACCCCTATGACGTGATCGTGCTCGACACCGAACTCCCGGTCGAATTGCGCCGCGGCGCGCGGGTATGACGAACCCGCCTGGTGGTGGTCCAGCTCTCAACCGGGGGTCCGTACTGATCCGTAGACTCCCGAATGACCAGCAGTGCCGCTGAAGAATGCGGGAGGTACGGGGTGAGCGAGCAGGACATCGCGAACGCGGGCGGTCCGGTGACGAAGGTCCTGGTCGCCAATCGGGGCGAAATCGCGGTGCGGGTGATCAGAGCGGCCAAGGACGCCGGACTCGCCAGTGTGGCGGTCTACGCCGATCCCGATCGCGACGCACCGCACGTGCGGCTGGCCGGCGAGGCGTTCGCGCTCGGCGGCACCACCGCCGCGGAAAGCTACCTCGCCATCGACAAGATCCTGGACGCGGCCAAGCGTTCCGGCGCCGATTCGGTGCACCCGGGATACGGCTTCCTGTCCGAGAACGCCGAATTCGCGCAAGCGGTCCTCGACGCCGGGCTCACCTGGATCGGGCCGAGCCCGCAGGCGATCCGCGACCTCGGGGACAAGGTCACCGCGCGGCACATCGCGACGCGCGCCGGTGCGCCGCTGGTGCCCGGGACCCAGGAACCGGTCAAGGACGCCGAGGAAATCCTCGCCTTCGCCGACGAGCACGGCCTGCCGGTGGCCATCAAGGCGGCGTTCGGCGGCGGTGGCCGCGGGCTGAAGGTCGCGCGTACCCGCGAAGAGATCCCGGAACTGTTCGAGTCCGCCACCCGCGAGGCCGTCGCCGCCTTCGGCCGTGGCGAGTGCTTTGTGGAGCGTTATCTGGACAAGCCGCGGCACGTCGAGGCGCAGGTGCTGGCCGACCAGCACGGCAACGCGATCGTGGTCGGCACGCGCGACTGTTCTCTGCAGCGCCGGCACCAGAAGCTGGTCGAGGAGGCGCCCGCGCCGTACCTGTCCGACGAGCAGCGCGCGCGGATCCACGAGTCGGCCAAGGCGATCTGCAAGGAAGCCGGCTACTACGGCGCGGGCACGGTCGAGTACCTGGTGGCCACGGACGGCACCATCTCCTTCCTCGAAGTGAACACGCGGCTGCAGGTGGAACACCCGGTATCGGAGGAGACCACCGGGATCGACCTCGTGCGCGAGATGTTCCGCATCGCCCGCGGGGAAAAGCTGCGCATTCTCGAAGACCCGGAGCCGCGCGGGCACTCCATCGAATTCCGGATCAACGGCGAGGACCCCGGCCGTGGCTTCCTGCCCGCGCCCGGCACGGTCACCCGGTTCGCCGCGCCGAGCGGCCCCGGTGTGCGGGTGGACTCCGGCGTGGAGTCCGGCAGCGTGATCGGCGGCCAGTTCGACTCGATGCTCGCCAAGCTCATCGTCACCGGCTCGGACCGGGCCAACGCGCTCGAACGCAGCCGTCGCGCGCTGGCCGAGTTCGAGGTCGAGGGCATGGCCACCGTGCTGCCGTTCGACCGGGTGATCGTCGACGACCCGGCGTTCGTCGGCGACGAGCACGGGTTCGCCGTGCACACCCGCTGGATCGAGACCGAGTTCGACAACCGGATCGAGCCGTTCACCGCGCCGGACACCGAGGCCGAGGAGCCGCAGCCGCGGCAGAACGTGGTCGTCGAGGTCGGCGGACGGCGGCTGGAGGTGTCGCTGCCCGGTGATTTCGCGCCGGTGGGCGGCCCGGCGGCCGCGGCGAAGGCGAAGCCGCGCAAGCGGGCCGGTGGCGCGAAGGCCGCGGTGAGCGGCGACGCGGTCACCGCGCCGATGCAGGGCACCATCGTGAAGATCGGCGTCGAGGAGGGCCAGCACGTCGAGGCGGGCGAGCTGATCCTGGTGCTGGAGGCGATGAAGATGGAGAACCCGGTCACCGCACACAAAGCGGGCACCGTGACCGGCCTTTCCGTCGCCGTCGGCGCCACGGTGAGCCAGGGCAGCCCGCTGCTGGAGCTCAAGGACTGAAGTCCCGGCGGATCTCACGGGCTTGCGGGCACCGGAGCGCATACCATCGATGGTGTGACCGAAGTTCCGTCTCCGCAGCTGCGGATCAGCGATCAGGAACGTGAGTCCGCGCTGACCGCGCTCGGTGAGCACATGAGCGCCGGGCGGATCGACATCGAGGAATACGGCGAGCGATCCGCCCGGATCACCGCGGCCAGGACCCGTGGTGAACTGGCCGAGATGTTCGCCGATCTGCCCGCGCCCCATCCGGCCTACGGCGGGGTTCCGGCGGCAGTTGCCGCACCGGCGGCCGTTCCGGAGGCCGCCGCGTCCCCGTCCGGAGAGGTGGCCGCGGCGCGGCCGGGCTGGTCCGCCGCCCAGCGGCTCGCAGCCGGGTTGCTGCCGCTGTTCTGGATCGCCGCGATCGCGCTCACCGCCACCCACGGCTTGTGGATCCTGCTCGCGGCGCCGATCGTCCTCACGATCATCGGGCGGTCCCTGTGGGGCGACCACTTCGACAACCGCAACCACCGCGACCGGCATCGGGAGCACCGGCTCGACCACCGTGACCGCCGCCGTGAGATGCGCGACGACTACCGTCGCCGCCGGCTCGACTGAGCCCCGCCATGTCCGACATGCGGCTGAGCGACGAGGAGCGCCAGGACGCGCTCGACGTCCTCACCGAACACGTGCGCACCGGGCGGCTGGACATCGACGAGTACGGCGTCCGCTCGGCGAAGGTCACCGAGGCGAAGCTGGTGAGCGAGCTGATCCCGCTGTTCGAGGATCTGCCCTCGCCCCGGCCCAGCGTTCTGCTGGCCGCGCCCCGCGCCGCCGCGGAACCCGAGCGGGTGCGGGAGAGCGTGCTAGCCGGCTTCGCGATGCGTTACGCGCTACCGATTTCCATCGCGGTGAGCATTGCCGTGCTGGTGCTGTCCCGTGGCAGGCTGTTCATCGTCTTCGCACTCCCGGTCGCGGCCCTGCTGCTGACCGGGTGGCGACGCCGCTGAGGACCCGATGATCGGATTACGACCGGGGTTCGTCGATCCGCGCGCCGAGCGGCGGGCGGGTCCGGCAGTCGCCGTCATCTCGATCACCGCGCTGGTGGTGTGCACGGTCATCACGAGCATGACAGAGCACGGCAGCCCCGCACAGTGGCGCGGCACCCTGGTTCTCGCCGCGGGGACGGCGTTGTGGCTGCTGCTCCTGATCCCACTCGTCCCACGGCGCACGCGGAATCCGTTATGCACCATCGGTTTCTTCGCAGGGCTGCTGGCCGCGTCGACGTTCCTGGCGGCGCGGGTGGAGGTCTTCAGCGCATTCGGCTCCGTCGGTTACCCGATCGCGTTCGTCCTCTTCACCGCGCGGTGGAGTATTTTCGCGGCCGCCGCCACGGCGCTGGTTCCGTTGCTGGCGAAGGGTTTCTGGCAGACCGATACCGCACCGTGGGTGACTGTCGTGTCCGTGGTGGGGCCGATCCTGTACGCCGCGTGGTTCGTCGGCGCGGAAAGCGAGCAACGCCGCCGCACCAATCAGCAGTTGACCACGGCGCTGGCGGAGAACGCCGCACTGCAGGAGAAACTCCTTGTCCAGGCCCGGGAATCCGGCGTCCGCGACGAGCGCCAGCGGATGGCCAGGGAAATCCACGACACCGTGGCACAGGGTCTCACCGGGATCGTCACCCAGCTACGCGCCGCCGGCCAGGCACAGTCCGAAAAGGACCGGCAGCGGCACCTCGGACAGGTACACGCATTGGCGAAGGACAGCCTCGCCGAGGCCCGCCGCGCGGTGCAGGCGCTCCGCCCGGAGCCGCTGGCCGACGCGCGCCTGCCGGAGGCCCTCGCCGAGCTGGCCCGCCGGACGGCCGAGCGGACCGGCGCCGACGTGACGGCCCGCGCCGAAGGCACGCCGCGCCCGCTGCCGGCCGAGCAAGAGGCAACGCTGTACCGGATCACGCAGGAAGCCCTGGCCAACGCGGAAAAGCACGCCGCGGCCGGCCGGATCGTGATCACCCTGACCTACACCGAAACCCTGACCCTGCTGGACATCCGCGACGACGGACGGGGCTTCACCGCCGGGGACCGCGGCGCGGGGACCGGCTTCGGCCTCGAAGCGATGCAGCAGCGGGTCCACCAGGTGGCGGGCACCCTCACGGTCGAATCGGCCCCCGGCGAGGGCACCGCGGTCCACGTGGAACTGCCCGTCCGCTGACGTTCACCCAGGCTGCCTGCCCGGCAGGCGCCGGCCGACCCCGAACCTGGTTACGCTCGTGCCGTGGAACCCGTGGAGATCAACGCAGGCGAGTACTACCTGCGTCAGCTGCGCGCGGACCGGCTCCTCGACGACCGGCCCCAGCTGATGGAGGCGTTCGCGGACACGGAACACCGCCGGTACGTGCGGAACTACCGGCTGGGGACGCTCGATGAGGCCACCGAGTACGTCACCCTGCGAGCGGCGCAATGGGCGTGCGACGAGCGCTGTTCCTGGGCGGTCGCCGAACCTGCCACCGGGCGGCTGCTCGGCGAGGTCGGGCTGCGCGACCTCGACTTCACCTTCGGCAGCGCCGAGGCCTCGGTCTGGACGCACCCCGCGGCGCGCGGCAACGGGGTCGCCGTCACCGCGCTGTCCGCGGCCCTGCGGTTCGGCTTCGGCGGGCTCGGGCTGAGCGAGATCGTCTACCGGCACCGGGAGAGCAACGCCGCCTCCGCGATCGTCGCGCGGCGATGCGGGTTCACCCGGCTCGACGAGGCCGACACCTCGCAGGCCGGGCAGCCGCTCGTGCGCTGGATCCGTACGCGCCCGCTCAGCTGACCGGTTCGATAAGCCCCGCGCGAGCCTCCGGAGCCGCCGCTCGCAGCGCGTCCGCGGACTCGTCGGTGGTCTGCGACTGCGATTCGCGCTCGGCCTGCACCCGAGCCTGGTAGACGGCCACCTCGCGCGCCACGGTCTCCGCGGACCAGCCGAGCACCTCGCCCACGAGCTGCGCCACCTGCTCCGCGCAGTCCACCCCGCGGTGCGCGTACTCGATGGAGATCCGGGTCCGGCGGGCGAGCACGTCCTCCAGATGCAGCGCACCCTCGTGGCTGGCCGCGTACACGACCTCCACGCCGAGGTAGTCCGGCGCCGATTCGATCGGCTTGAGCAGCTCGGGCCTGCCGTCGGCGAGCGCCAGCACCTCGTGCACCAGCGAGCCGTAACGGTCGAGCAGGTGCCGGACGCGGTAGGGGTGCAGCCCGTGCTGGGCGGCCAGGTGATCGGCCTGGTTGACCAGCGCGTGGTAACCGTCCGCGCCGAGCAGCGGCACCTTGTCCGTGATGGACGACGGCGGGCGGCCGGGCAGGTCGACCACGGCCGCGTCCACCGCGTCGGCGGCCATCACCCGGTACGTCGTGTACTTCCCGCCTGCGATGGCGACCAGACCGGGGGCGACCCGGGCGACGGCGTGCTCCCGCGAGAGCTTCGACGTCTCTTCGCTCTCCCCGGCCAGCAGCGGCCTCAGGCCCGCGTACACGCCTTCGATGTCGTCGTGCGTGAGCGGGGTGGCGAGCACCGTGTTGACGTGTTCGAGGAGGTAATCGATGTCGTGCTTGGTGGCTGCCGGGTGCGCGAGGTCGAGGTTCCAGTCGGTGTCCGTGGTGCCTACGATCCAGTGGTTGCGCCACGGGATCACGAACAGCACCGACTTCTCCGTACGCAGGATCATCCCGGTCTCGGAGACGATCCGGTCCCGCGGCACCACGATGTGCACGCCCTTGCTGGCGCGTACCCGGAACCGGCCGCGGCCGCCGGACAGGCGCTGCAGCTCGTCGGTCCACACACCCGTGCAGTTGATCACCGCGCCGGCGTGGATCTCGGTCTCCCGGCCGTCCTCGACGTCGCGTACGCGGACCCCGGAGATCCGATCCGCCTCGCGGAGGAACCCGACGACCTGGGTGGACGTACGCACCACAGCGCCATAGTGCGCAGCCGTGCGGGCCACGGTCATGGTGTGCCGGGCGTCGTCGGATTGCGCGTCGTAGTAACGGATACCGCCGATCAGCGCAGACCGCTTGAGCGCGGGCACCATCCGCAGCGCACCGGCCCGGGTGAGGTGCTTCTGGCCGGGCACCGAACGCGCGCCGCCCATCGTGTCGTACATCAGCAGCCCGGCCGCGGTGTACGGGCGCTCCCAGACGCGGTGCGTCAGCGGGTACAGGAAACTCACCGGCTTCACCAGGTGCGGCGCGATCGTCGTGAGCATCAGCTCACGCTCGTGCAGCGCCTCCCGCACCAGCCCGAACTCCAGCTGCTCCAGATAGCGCAGCCCACCGTGGAAAAGCTTGCTGGACCGGCTGGATGTGCCCGAGGCCAGATCGCGCGCCTCGACCAGCGCGACCCGCAGGCCGCGCGTAGCCGCGTCCAGCGCGGTACCCGCGCCGACCACCCCGCCGCCGATCACCACGAGGTCGTAGGTCTGCTCGCCGAACCGGCGCCACGATTCCTCGCGGCCGGCCGGGCCCAGCCGGGCCGGATTCCGGCCCTGGCCCCGGTCGCGGGCGGCACCGTGCTGAGAACTCGTCACCACTGGCTCCTCCTCGTACTCGCCGCCTCCAGCATCGCACGGCCCGGTGATCACCCGCTCACCCCGAGGTGACACGTGTGGCGTAACCCGCGGCGGCCGTGATGACATTGCGGCAAGCGGCATCTGGAACGATTTCCTACGCACCGGTAACGTGCCGCGAACCGGGTCGGCGACGTGGCCGTGACACCGCAGGCGCCCGACCCCCGCGCCAACTGTCCAGTGTGGAGGTAGAGCGGTGAGTGCCGGAGCGATCATCATCTGGGAGCTGCTGGGAACCGCAGTCCTGATTCTGCTGGGTAACGGGGTCGTGGCCAACCACGTACTCCGCAAGAACAACGGGCACAACGCGGGCACGTTGTTCATCACGTTCGGCTGGGCGTTCGGCGTGTTCGCCGGGGCCAGCCTCGCCGCCCCGACCGGGGCGCATCTCAACCCCGCGGTCACCCTCGGGCTGGCCATCTCGGGCAAGACCCACTGGCCGGACGTACCGTTCTACCTGATCGGCGAGTTCGCCGGCGCGATCCTCGGCGCGGTGCTCTGCTGGGCGGCCTACAAACTGCAGTTCGACGACCATCCCGAACCGGCCGAGACGCTGGGCATCTTCTCCACCGTCCCGCAGATCCGGCACAAGGCGTGGAACCTGGTCACCGAGATCATCGGCACCTTCGTGCTGGTCGGCTGGGTGCTGCTGAGCCCGGTCTACGCGAGCCAGGACGGCGTGCCGACCTTCGGCAACGCCGCGCTGGGCTATGCCGGGGTGTCGTTCATCGTGCTGGTGGTCGGGATTTCGCTGGGCGGGCCGACCGGCTACGCCATCAACCCGGCCCGTGACCTCGGCCCGCGCATCGCCTACGCGTTCCTGCTGCCGATCAAGGGCAAGCGCGACCCGGACTGGAACTACTCGTGGGTGCCGGTCGTCGGCCCGCTCATCGGCGGGGCGATCGCCGCGCTGCTCTACCTCGCCGTGCACAACCTGACCTGACGACGCCCGCCGATCTTTCTGGAGGTATCCGATGACCAGCTACGTTGCCGCGATCGACCAGGGCACCACCTCGACCCGCTGCATGATCTTCGACCACTCCGGCCGCGCGGTCGCGGTCGACCAGCGTGAGCACAAGCAGATTTTCCCGCAGGCCGGCTGGGTCGAGCACGACGCGGAGGAGATCTGGGAGAACACCCGGGCGGTCGCCGCGGGGGCACTGGCCAAGGCCGATCTGCAGGCCTCGGAGGTGGTCGCGGTCGGGATCACCAACCAGCGGGAAACCACCCTGGTGTGGGACCGCCACACCGGTCGGCCGGTGTATCACGCGATCGTCTGGCAGGACACCCGGACGGACAAGATCGTCACCGAACTGGGTGCCCTCGGTGGCGGACAGGAGCGGTACCGCGCGAAGACCGGCCTCCCGCTGGCGACGTATTTCTCCGGCCCGAAGGTGAAGTGGATCCTGGACAACGTCGACGGCGTGCGGGCCAGGGCCGAGGCGGGTGAGCTGCTGTTCGGCAACATGGACACCTGGGTGCTGTGGAACATGACCGGCGGGGTCAACGGCGGGGTGCACGTCACCGATCCGACGAACGCCTCCCGCACGCTGCTGATGGATCTGGACACCCTGCAGTGGGACGCGGAAATCGCCGCCGAGATGGGCATTCCGCTGTCCATGCTGCCGGAGATCCGGTCGTCCTCGGAGGAGTACGGCAAGGTGCGCGAGCGCGGGGCGCTGGCCGGCGTGCCGATCGCGGGCATCCTCGGCGATCAGCAGGCGGCCACCTTCGGCCAGGCGTGCCTGTCCCCCGGCGAAGCGAAGAACACTTACGGCACCGGCAACTTCGTGCTGCTCAACACCGGCACCGAGAAGGTGATGTCGGAGAACGGCCTGCTCACCACGGTCTGTTACAAGATCGGCTCGAACGACACGGTGTACGCACTGGAGGGTTCGATCGCGGTCACCGGTTCGCTGGTGCAGTGGCTGCGCGACAACCTGGGCATGATCGGCACAGCGGCGGAGATCGAGGAGTACGCCCGCACGGTCGAGGACAACGGCGGCGCATACTTCGTCCCGGCGTTCTCCGGCCTGTTCGCCCCGTACTGGCGCTCGGACGCGCGCGGCGCGATCGTCGGCCTGACCCGCTTCGTGAACAAGGGCCACCTGTCACGCGCGGTCCTGGAGGCGACCGCGTTCCAGTCCCGCGAGGTGATCGACGCGATGAACGCCGACTCCGGCGTCCCGCTCAAGTCCCTGAAGGTGGACGGCGGCATGGTGGTGAACGAGCTGCTGATGCAGTTCCAGGCGGACATCCTCGGGGTACCGGTGATCCGCCCGGTGGTCAACGAGACGACCGCGCTCGGCGCCGCCTACGCCGCCGGGCTGGCGGTGGGCTTCTGGTCCTCGGAGGAGGACATCCGCACGAACTGGGCCAAGGACAAGCAGTGGGACCCGGCCATGGCGGAATCCCGCCGCGAACGGGAGTACCGCAACTGGAAGAAGGCGGTGACCAAGACCTTCGACTGGGTGGAGGGCTGAGGTGCCGCGGCTACGCCGCCCTGGCTGCGTCGGTGAAGGGACCCTTCACGGACGCCGAGGCTGTGAAGGGTCCCTTCACAGCCTCCCGGATCAGGGCGGGTAGCCCGGGAGCTTGACGAGAGCGGCCTGCGGAACCCCCGCGTGACCACGGGGGTTCCGCGTGGACTCAGGCACCCCAGCCTTCCTGCGTGCCGGACTGCTCGTTCGGCGCCATCAGGCTGAAGGAGGCGCCCTGGTTGTCTTTCGCCGCGACCATCCGGCCGAACGGGGTGTCCACCGGCTCGCTGAGCACCGTGCCGCCCAGCTCCGGAATGCGCGCTGCCGCCGCATCGGAGTCCGCGGCCCAGAAGTAGGTGAGCCAGCCGGTTTCGCGGGAGCCGTCCGACGGGGATTTCCCGAGACCGCCGACCGGACGGCCGTCCACCTCCAGCGTCGTGTAGGTGAACCCCTCGCCGGACATGTCCCCGAACGAGTACCCGAAAACGTCGCCGTAGAACTTGTGGGCCGCGGCGTAGTCCTCGACCATGCACTCGTTCCAGGCCACCGCGCCGGGGGCGAGGGTGACCTGGGTGCCGAGGTGCCCGGCCGGCTGCCACAGGCCGAACACCGCACCGGCGGCGTCCCCGGCGATCGCCATCCGGCCCGCGCCCGGCACGTCCATCGGCGGCGCGTGCACCTGCCCGCCCGCGGCGGTCACCGCGCCCGCCGTCGCGTCCACATCGGACACTGCGAGGTAGGTGGTCCATTGCGTGGGCATCTGCTGGTCCGGCGGGATCTCGCCGATCCCGGCCACCGGACGGCCCGCCACCTCCGCCATCCCGTATCCGCCGGTCTCCGGCCCGCTGACGGACACCTGCCAGCCCAGCAAAGCCTCGTAGAACGCGATCGCCCGCGCACGGTCGGGCGCCATGAGATCGACCCAGCACGGCGTGCCCACGGGCCACGGTTCGGTTCTGATGATCATCGCAACCTCCCGGTTTGCTGCCAGTCCGCCTCAGTCTGGCACCCGGGACCGACAACATCGGCCGCCTTTCACCCACCCGATTCGCTCAGTGATCGTCACCGGTCAGTTTCGCGTAGACGATGATGTTGTCCAGATAGCTGTGCGCGGCCCGGTCGAATGCGCCACCACAGGTGATAAGCCGCAATTCGGCGTCCGCGGTGTCGCCGTACACCGCGTCACTCGGGAAGACGTCCTTGGCCACCTGATCGACCTTGGTCACCACGAAATTCGCCGTACGGCCGTCCTGCCGGGCGATCGCCACGGTGTCTCCCGGCCGCATTTCCTTCAGCCGGGAGAAAATCCCCTTCTGCTTGTTCCCGTCCACATGTCCGAGAACCACCGCGGGCCCGATCTCGCCGGGCGTCGGGCCGTACTCGTACCACCCGGCCTGCAGTGGCGTGCTCACCGGCGGCACCTGCACCGTGTGGTCCGGATTCAGCCCGAGCGGCACCAGGCTCGAATGCGCCGCGATCCTCGGCACGTCCAGCGAAACCGGCGTGGACCTGGGCAGTGCGGGCACATCCGGCGCGGCCACGCTCGAGCCCGGCGCGGCGACCGGCGCCGATCCTGATGAACACCCGGCGACCACGACCGCGGCAGCGCAAACCGCCGCAGCCAGCGTTCTCCTCAGCATGTCTCACCCCTTCGGACCAAAACCCGGTACTGGCCGCCCTCGGAGCCAGTACCGGGGCCGGCAGAGTCAGCCGCGCACGCGGCGGCGCGCAGCGACGAGCCCGGTGCCGCCGAGCGCGAGCACGCCCATTGCAGCAGCCGCGATGGGCAGACCCGGCGACGAGTCGTCGACCGGCCCATCGGTACCCCCGGTCTGCGGCGCCCCCATCGGCACCTGCCCCACCTGCTTCTGCCCCGCCTGCTTCGCGGGGAGCACGGTGAACTTCGTGGCGATCGCCGCGCCACCGCATTCGAAGGAGACCTTGTAGGTGCCCGGCTTCACGTTTTCGCGCACGGTGGCACGCCCCTGTGAAACGGGCGCTTTGTCCGGGTCGTTCTGCGAGCCGACCGGGTGCAGCGGGCCGATGTCGAGCGCCGCCGAGGTGAGGTGCGCGATGGACTGCGCCTCGCAGCCGACCCGCACGACCACCTTGTCCCCGGCCCGGCCGGACGAGGGCAGCACCCGCAGATACGCCTTCGGGACGCCGGCGTCGCCTCCGTCGTCGGCGGGCGGCGTCGACGTCGGCTCCGTGGTGGGCGCCGGTCGGGTGGTGGGCGCCGGCGAGCCGGTCGTGCTGCTCGGCGGTGCCGTGGTCTGGTCCGCGGCGAACGCGGGCGCGGCGGTCAGCAGACCGGCCGCGACAACGGCGGAGAACAATGCGATTCGCTTCATGACAGTCCCCTCGAATCCCCAGGAGCCGAATCCCCAGGGGTCCCGGCAAAGTTGGCCGAGGACCCGTGATCAGCAGGGTGCCGTGGCCGCCGCGTCATCATCGGCGGCGCCTGCCGTCGTCGACCACGCCCGGCAGCAGGCGAAGCGGCGGTGTTCGAGACGCGCGATCACCTCGCGCTGTGCGCCGGACCTGTCCCGAAGTCTGTGAAGGGGCCCTTCACGGACCTTCACGGACCTCCGCCGTCTGCGCATGGCCCCTCACACCGACTTTGCCGACACCCTGAGCCGAATCCCCAGGAGCCGAATCCCCAGGAAAATGGATTTCACCTTTCCGCCGGCGGCATTCACCCACCCGGAGCGCAGTTCCCCTGCCATCCGGGTGCTTTCCACCGACTCCCTGAAGACGTCTCGGCACCCGTCCGGGTTGCCGCCGTGGATAACGGTCGCGACACGAAAAAAGCCGCCGGGAACATTCCCGGCGGCTTCCCCGTACTGCCTCGCGGCTATTCGGCGAGGCTGCCGTCGCCCGCTTTCGCCGCACCGTCGGGCACCTGGCCGACCTGCTCGGCGGGCACCGAAAACGTGGTGGTGGAAGACTTTCCGCCGCACGTCACGGTGAGCGGGTACTGCCCGGCAGCGGTACCGGACACCAGGTACGCCTCCGCGCCCATGGTCGCCTTGACGTCGACGAACTGTCCGAAGCTGTAGTCGGAGAACCACAGCACCGGCGAGCTGAACGTCGCCGAGCCCGCCTTCGCACCGGCGCAGTTCGCGAGCGCGACGTTCACGTCGCCGCGCTGGAAGTGCCCGACCTTCCCCTGCGTCGCGGCGGTGTCCTGGTTCAGCTGGACGGTGACCTGATCCGCCTGCGGCGCCCGGTCCGCGACCGGCTCCCCCGCCCCGGCGGTGGCCCCGGCCACCGCCGGCACCGCCACCGCAGCCGCCCCGATCGCCGCCGCCACCACGAAAACCGCCCTCATGCGCACTAACTCGGCCCTTCTCCAGCATCCGCCTTTTCACCCCGCAAGACGCGGGGCCGGGCGCCGGGTTGCGCAGGCGCGGGAAATCAGTCCAGATCGTCGTGGCGCATCAGCTGACGGCCCGCTTCGGTGATCGATCCGGACAGCGACGGGTACACCGAGAACGTGAGCGCCAGATGGTCCACCGTCAGCTGGTTCTGCACCGCGAGGGCGATCGGCAGGATCAGCTCGCTCGCCGTCGGCGCCACGACCACCCCGCCGACCACCACCCCGGTCGCCGGGCGGCAGAACAACTTCACGAACCCACGGCGCAGGCCTTCCATCTTCGCCCGCGCGTTGGTGGCCAGCGGCAGCATGATCGTGCGCGCGGGCACCTCGCCGGAGTCGATAGCCTGCTGGCTGATCCCGACAGTGGCGATTTCCGGGTGGGTGAACACGTTCGCGGCCACGGTCTTGAGCTTGATCGGCGCGACGCCCTCGCCGAGCGCGTGCCACATCGCGATGCGGCCTTGCATGCTCGCCACCGATGCGAGCATCAGCACGCCGGTGCAGTCACCGGCCGCGTAGACGCCCGGCACGCTGGTGCGCGAGACCCGGTCCACCGTGATGAACCCGCCGGGCCCCGGCTCGATCCCGACGCGTTCCAGGCCGATGTCCTTGGTGTTCGGGACGGACCCCACGGTCATCAGCGCGTGGCTGGCCTCGATCACCCGGCCGTCGGCCAGGTGCACCGCGACGCCCTTTTCCGTGCGCTCCACCCGTTCCGCGCGGGCCCGCTTGGCGACGGTGGTGCCGCGCTGCGAGAAGACCTCTTCCAGCACTGCCGCGGCATCCGCGTCCTCGTGCGGCAGCACGCGGTCCCGGCTGGACACCACGGTGACCTTGACGCCCATCTCGGTGTACGCGGAGGCGAACTCGGCGCCGGTGACGCCGGAACCGATGACGGCCAGGTGCTCCGGCAGGTCGGTGAGGTCGTAGAGCTGCCGCCAGTCGAGGATGCGCTCACCGTCCGGCACGGCACCGGGCAGCACGCGCGGGGTCGCGCCGGTGGAGATGAGCACCACGTCCGCGTTCAGTGCTTCGACCGTGCCGTCGGCGGCATGCGTGACGGAAACCTTGTGGGTGGCCAGGCCTGGCTCGTCGTCGCAGAAGCGGGCCTCGCCGTTGATCACGCGCACGCCCTCGCGCTGCACGCGGGCGCGGATGTCCGCCGACTGGGCGAGCGCGAGGCCTTTCACCCGTCCGTGCACTGTGGGCAGATCGACGGCGGTGTCCGCGAGGTCGGTGTTGATGCCCAGCTCGCCGAGGTCGTGCATCTTGGCGAGCGCGCCGGAGGAGGCGATGAACGTCTTCGACGGGACACAGTCGTAGAGGACGCAGGCGCCACCGAGCCCGTCCCGCTCGACGATCGTCACGTCGGCGCCGTGCTGCGCCGCGACCAAAGCGGCTTCGTACCCCGCCGGGCCGCCGCCCATGATCACGATCCTGCTCACCTGAGGTCCTCCTCGATAGCGGTACTGGCGGTGGTGCTCACGGTACGCGGCGAGCACCGCGGACAAGCCAAGTGGCCGGACACGGCATGTGCATCCGCTCGTGCGGCGGACGGGTCGCTAGGCTGTCGCCCGTGCCGTTGTATGCCGCGTACGGATCCAATATGGAGCCCGCCCAGATGCTGGAGCGTGCCCCGCACTCGCCGATGGCGGGCACCGGCTGGCTGGAAGGCTGGCGCCTCACCTTCGGCGGCGAGGACATCGGCTGGGAAGGCGCGCTGGCCACCATCGTCGAAGACCCCTCCTCCCGGGTGTTCGTGGTGCTCTACGACGTGACCTCGCTGGACGAGGAACGCCTCGACCGCTGGGAAGGCGGCGAGCTGGGCATGCACACGAAGATCCGGCTGCGGGTGCAGACGATGGACGGCTCGGTGCTGGCCTGGCTGTACGTCCTGGACGCCTACGAGGGCGGCCTGCCGTCCGCGAGATACCTGGGCGTGCTCGCCGAGGCCGCGGAGACCGCGGGCGCCCCGGTGGATTACGTGGACGATCTGCGGACCCGCCCATGCACCGGGATCACCGGCTGAGCCGAGCCACGCTCCCTGGCCCGGCGCTGCTTTTGCCCCGAGTCCGGGCAAGTCGAGTTCGGGGCAAGTACTGCTTCGGGCTAGCGCTGCGCGGCGGCGAGCTGACGCACGGCACGTCTCTTCCGCAGCCGAATAATTGACCACTGCCGACCCCAGGGTTCCGGCAAAGTTGGTCGGGGACCCGGCAGCGGGCGATGCGGAGGTGTGTGCGACCACCTCGTGGCGTGCGCCGGACCGGTTTCGGGTCCGTGAAGGGGCCCTTCACGGACTCTGAGTCCGTGAAGGGCCCCTTCACAGCCTTCCGCAGCTGCGCAGGGCCCTCCACACCGACTTTGCCGACACCCTGACTGCCGACCCCGCGAAGACCGGCGCACACCCGCGGGGAACGTGCCCGCCGTCGCATGACCGGCCGCTTACCAGCAGGTGAACACCGGCGGATCCGAGTTGTCCCCAGCGCCCGAGAGCCTGTGGATAACTCGTCTCACCAGGCGGAACGACCAGTACGCCCGTACCCCAGGCACCGGCCCGGCGCCGCAGTCCCCGCCGAGGACGCACCCGGCCCGGATCACCGTCGCGCCCGGCCGGGCCGGCACGTCCGCGGACGTGCCGGCGTGAATGACGAAATCCGTTGCCAGAGAACGGGAAACGTCCGAATATTCACCCTGGGGAGCGGACCGGGCGACCACCGGATGCACCCTCGGTGAGCACCCGCCGCCCGACCGGTGGGCCGGCCACAAAACCGGGGGATCCCCCGTCACGGTGAACCCGGACGAGGGGTATCCCTCCCCCACCTGAGTTGTCCACAGCACCCCGCGGGGCTGTGGACAACTGTCACACCAGCGAGGTGAGCGCGGTATGAACCAGAGTGCGCACACCGACCAGCAGGGCACGCTCGTCCAGGACGAACGTCGGGCGGTGGATGTCCGCCTGCGGAGCCGGCGGACCGGACCACACGCCGAGGCGTGCGAAGGCTCCCTGGACGTGTTCGAGGTACCAGCCGAAGTCCTCGCCGCCGGACGACTGCTCCGTGCTGGCCAAGCCCGCTTCGCCGACAGCCGCTTCCACGCCGGCGCGCATCAGCGCGGTCGACTCCGGGTCGGACACCACCGGCGGCACTCCGCGACGGTAGTCGAGGGTGAACCCGGCACCGGTCGGCGCCAGCAGCGATTCGACCAACGACGCGACGAGCGGCTCCAGCGACTTCCACACCTCGTGGTCGGCTGTACGCAGGGTGCCGCGCAACAGGCCGTCCTGCGGGACCGCGTTGGCCGCCTGTCCGGCGTGCACCGCGCCCCACACCAGCACGGTGCCGGAACGCGGGTCGACCCGTCGCGACAGCACCGAAGGCAGCGAAGTGATCACCGTGCCCAGCGCGTACACGAGGTCGGCGGTCAGGTGCGGGCGCGAGGTGTGCCCGCCGGGCGACGTCAGCCTCAGCTCGATCAGGTCCGCGGCGGAGGTCAATGCCCCGACGCGCGTGCCGACCTTGCCCGCTTCCAGGCGCGGGTCACAGTGCAACCCGAAGATCCGTTCGACGTCGTTGAGCGCGCCCGCGGCGACCATGTCCAGCGCGCCGCCGGGCATGACCTCTTCGGCAGGCTGGAAGATCAGCCGTATCCGGCCGGGCAGCTCAGGCGCGCCGGCGAGTGCGCGCGCGGCGCCCAGGAGGATCGCCGTGTGCGCGTCGTGCCCGCACATGTGCGCGACGCCGTCGGTGTCGGAGGCGTAGGGCAGCCCGGTCGCTTCGGTGAGCGGCAGCGCGTCGATGTCCGCGCGCAGTGCCACGCACCGCTCGCCCCGCCCGATGTCGCAGACGACACCAGTGCCACCCGGCAGCACCCACGGCTTCAGCCCGACCGCGCGCAGCAGCGAGACGATGAGCTCGGTCGTCGCGAACTCGTGCCGCGACAGCTCGGGGTGCGCGTGCAGGTGCCGACGCCACGCCACTACGTCGGCCGCGTTGGCGCGCAGCCAATCGTCCAGCCAGAACGGGCCGCGGCCCGCACCGAGGTCTTCCACAGGAGCCATGCTGACCCCGGCATCGGTCAAGAGCGCGCCGGGCGCCTCGATCGGGTCGCCGAGCCCACCGTCGGGGTCACCGGACCTGCCCGGTCGTGAATCCAGCACAGTCACGCCGTGCCTCCTCCCGCACCACTGGTGGCCCGAGCCGCGCAGGGGGTCACACAACGTGCCGTTCGATCTGTCATACGCATTTGCAGATGATCGTGCACCATGCAGCCGGCAAGCGGGGGCCCCTGATGGCCAGGCTAGGCGGCCGGTACCGGATCTGCGATGAACGGCGGACGGGAGTTCGGTCTGGGTGAACGGGCAGTCAGCCCCGCCACCGAGACCGTCCGTTCTCCCCTGGTCCGGCACACATCAGCGTGAGCTGCGGAAATCCGGGGCACGACGGATCTTGTCCGGCTGGCCCCGCCGGTCCCCGGCGGCTGCTCGGACCTGCGAAGAACCGCCCGGCTCCGGCGAACGGCACTGTCCCCCGACGAATGGCAAGGGCGTCCGCGGAGTGCTCAGCCCCCGGCCTTGCGGCGCTTGATCCGGTGCCGGCGCCCGAAGAACACGATCGCCAGCAACGCCACCGCGGCACCACCGGCGATGATCTTGCTCTTGGACTTCTCCGTGTTCGCCTTGTCCGTTTCGGTGGGATCGAGGACCGGGCCCGGCGGCGCCTGGTGCAGTTCGCTCACCCGGGTGATCGCCACCGTCGGCGCGGGCGTCGTCGCGGAAGCCGGTGAAACGGCCAGCACCCCGGTGAGCAGTACGCCCAGCAGGCCGGCCAGCAGCAGTCCCCGCACCTTCGCCATGACTTCCCTTCTACGGCATCGACGCGCATTCTGCCCGGCGAACCCCGGTCCCGTCAGCCGCCACGCGGAGGAGCCGGGGTTCCCACCGGGCGTGACAATCTCAAGCAGGCTCGGCGAAGGCGTCGAGAATGCGCTGCGCGGCCAGCGTCGGGGTCAGCTCGCCCTCGCGGACCGCGCGCTCCACGTCCGCCACCTGCGCACGGACCTTCGGATGCGCGGCGAGCCGGTCGAGCAGCTGTTCCCGCACCATCGCCCAGGTCCACTCCACCTGCTGCGCGCGCCGTCGTCCGGCGAGTTCGCCCGAGGCCTCCAGCGACGCACGGTGCCGGCCGATCGTCGCCCACACCTTGTCCAGCCCACGGCCTTCCAAGGCACTGCAGGTCAGCACTGGTGGCGTCCACGGCGCGTCCTTGCCGTAGATCATCCGCAGCGCGCCCTGCAACTCCCGGGCGGCCCGTTTGGCGTCGCGTTCGTGCGGGCCGTCCGCCTTGTTCACGGCGATCACGTCGGCCAGCTCCAGCACGCCCTTCTTGATGCCCTGCAGCTGGTCCCCGGTCCGGGCGAGGGTCAGGAAGAGGAAGCAGTCGACCATGTTGGCCACGGTCACCTCGGACTGCCCGACCCCGACGGTCTCCACCAGCACCACGTCGAAACCGGCGGCTTCCATCAGCACGATCGTCTCGCGGGTGGCACGCGCGACCCCGCCGAGCGTGCCCGAGGTCGGCGACGGCCGGATGAACGCGTTCGGGTCCACGGCCAGCCGCGCCATCCGCGTCTTGTCTCCGAGGATCGAGCCGCCGGTACGCGTCGAGGACGGGTCGACCGCGAGCACCGCGACCCGATGCCCGGCCGTGGTCAGGTCGGTGCCCAGCTGATCGATAAAAGTCGACTTACCGACTCCTGGCACCCCGGTGATCCCGACCCGTTTCGCGCCGCCGGCCTGGGGCAGCAGCTCCACCAGCAGTTCCTGGGCCATCCGGCGGTGGTCCTCGCGATGCGATTCGACCAGCGTGATCGCCTTGGACAGGGTGCCCCGATCACCGGCGAGCACACCTTTCGCGTACTCGCCGACATCGATCCGGCGCGGCAAGGTTCAGGACTCCTGCGCGGCCAGCTGCTCAAGCAGGCCGATCGCGGCGTCCGCGAGCACGGTGCCCGGCCCGAAGATCGCCGCCGCACCGGCCGCCCGCAGCTCGTCGTAATCCTGCGGCGGGATGACCCCGCCGACCACCACCATGATGTCCTCACGGCCCAGCTCGGCCAGCTCGTGGCGCAGCGCGGGCACCAGCGACAGGTGCCCGGCGGCCAGCGAGGACACCCCGACCACGTGCACGTCCGCCTCCGAGGCCTGACGCGCGACCTCGGCCGGGGTGGAGAACAGCGGCCCGACGTCCACGTCGAAACCGAGGTCGGCGAAGCCGGTGGCGATCACCTTCTGGCCCCGGTCGTGGCCGTCCTGGCCCATCTTGGCGACCAGCAGCCGTGGCCGCCGGCCTTCCGCCTCGGCGAACTTCTCGACCAGCTCGCGGGCCTTCTCGACGTTGTCCGACTTTCCCACCTCTTCCCGGTACACCCCGGAGATCGTGCGGATCTGGCCGGAATGCCGTCCCCACATCTTCTCCAGTGCATCGGAGATCTCGCCGACGGTGGCCTTCGCCCGGGCCGCGTCGATGGCCAGCGCCAGCAGGTTTCCGTCACCCTGCGCGCCTTCGGCCAGCCGCCGCAACGCGTCCTCGGTCGCGCGGGGGTCGCGTTCCTCGCGCAGCCTTCGCAGCTTATCCAGCTGCTGTGCGCGTACGCCGGCGTTGTCCACTTTGAGCACGTCGATCTGCTCGTCGTCGACGACCTGGTACTTGTTCACCCCGATCACCGGCTGCCGGCCGGAGTCGATCCGCGCCTGCGTACGCGCGGCTGCCTCTTCGATACGCAGCTTCGGGATGCCTTCGTCGATCGCCTGCGCCATACCGCCGGCGCCTTCGACCTCGGTGATGTGCGCCCACGCTTTCCGCGCGAGGTCGTAGGTCAGCTTCTCCACGAACGCGCTGCCGCCCCACGGGTCGATCACCCGCGTCGTCCCGGATTCCTGCTGTAGCAACAGCTGCGTGTTACGCGCGATCCGCGCGGAGAAGTCTGTGGGCAGTGCCAGCGCTTCGTCAAGAGCGTTGGTGTGCAAGGACTGCGTATGCCCCTGCGTCGCTGCCATCGCCTCGACACAGGTGCGCGTGACGTTGTTGAACACGTCCTGCGCGGTCAGCGACCAGCCGGAGGTCTGCGAGTGCGTACGGAGTGAAAGCGACTTCGGCGACTTCGGGTCGAACTGCTTGACCAGCTTCGCCCACAGCAGCCGTGCGGCCCGCAGCTTCGCGACCTCCATGAAGAAGTTCATGCCGATGGCCCAGAAGAACGACAGCCGCGGCGCGAACTTGTCGACGTCGAGCCCGGCGTCGATGCCCGAGCGGAGGTACTCCACGCCGTCCGCGAGCGTGTATGCGAGTTCCAGGTCGGCGGTCGCCCCGGCCTCCTGCATGTGGTAGCCGGAGATCGAGATCGAGTTGTACTTCGGCATGTGCTGCGAGGTGAAGGCGAAGATGTCGGAGATGATCCGCATCGACGGCTTCGGCGGGTAGATGTAGGTGTTGCGGACCATGAACTCCTTGAGAATGTCGTTCTGGATGGTCCCCGCCAGCTGCTCCGGTTTCACCCCCTGCTCCTCCGCCGCGACCACGTACAGCGCGAGCACCGGCAGCACCGCGCCGTTCATCGTCATGGACACGCTCATCTTGTCCAGCGGGATGCCGTCGAAGAGCTGGCGCATGTCGTAGATCGAGTCGATCGCCACACCCGCCATGCCGACGTCGCCGGACAC
The DNA here is from genome assembly GCF_002564045.1 of Amycolatopsis sulphurea. Lineage (NCBI taxonomy): Bacteria > Bacillati > Actinomycetota > Actinomycetes > Pseudonocardiales > Pseudonocardiaceae > Amycolatopsis > Amycolatopsis sulphurea. The sequence continues at coordinate 1,342,071 of NZ_PDJK01000002.1, forward strand.
GCGCGGGTGATCGGAGTCGTAACCGCGGTGCGTCGCCAGGTCGAAGGCGACCGAAAGACCTTTCTGTCCAGCCGCAAGATTGCGGCGGTAGAAAGCGTTCGACTCCTCCGCGGTGGAGAACCCGGCGTACTGACGGATGGTCCACGGCTGGTTCACGTACATCGTCGGGTACGGCCCGCGCAGGTACGGCGCGATACCCGGGTACGTGCTGAGGAAGTCCACATCGGACAGATCAGCCGCGGTGTAGACCGGCTTCACGCCGATGCCCTCAGGGGTTTCCCAGGCGAGCGCGTCCGGCCCCTTGCCGGTGGTGTCCTGCACAGCCTGCGCCCACGCGGCGCGGTCCCCCGGCTCGGGCGCGCCGAGCGGGACGCCGGCGAAATTCGGGATGCTCATGCGGACACTCCAAGCTGTGCGTGCAGTCCGGTCAGCACTTCGAGCGCGTCGCACCCGGCGTACACGTTCCCGGCGACACCGTCGTAATTCCCTTTACCCGCCAGCAGAACGGTCTCCGCGCCGAGCGAGGCGGCGACCGTGACGGCCTGCTTCTCGTACGCCGCGTCGGTACCGCACAGACAGGCGATCCGCGCACCGCTCGCCCGGAAGGCGCCCGGCAGGTCGTCTGTGGCGCCGGGGTTCACCGCTTCGAGTCCGCCGGCTTGGAACAGGTTCGCGGCGAAGCCCGCCCGCGCGGTGTGCGCAGCGACCGGCCCCAGCGTGGCGAGGAAGATCTTCGGCCGTTCCCCGTGCTCGGCCAGGTAAGCGTCCGAGGCGTCGCGCAGCTTCTCGTACGCCTCCGCGTAACGGTGGCGCGGCAGGCCGCCTTCGGGCACCACGGGCAACGGCTCCCGCGAGACCGGCTTCTCCGCCAGGTTCGGGAACTCGCTGACGCCGGTGATCGGATCGCGACGGGTGCCCAACCGTTTCGCGCGCTTGTCCCAGGTCTCGGCCAGACGCCCGGCCAGCGCGCCGGAAGCAAGCTCGGCCTCGATCCCACCGCACGCCTCGATCGCGGTGAACTCACGCCAGGCGGCTTCAGCCAGCTCGTCGGTCAGCTTCTCGACGTACCAGGAACCGCCCGCCGGGTCGATGACACTGCCCAGCTTCGACTCCTCGATCAGCACCGCGTTGGTGTTACGGGCGATCCGTGCGGAGAACGCGTCCGGCAGGCCGATAGCCGCGTCGAACGGCAATACCGTCACCGCGTCCGCGCCGCCGACACCGGCGGCAAAGCAGGCCACCGTGGTACGCAGCATGTTCACCCATGGATCGCGCTGCGTCAGCATCGTCGGCGACGTGACCGCGTGCTGATGCATTCCGCGCGCGGCGGCCGGGGCACCGGAAACTTCCAGCACCCGGTCCCACAGCCTGCGCGCCGCGCGAAGCTTGGCGATGGTCAGGAACTGGTCGGCCGTCGCGGCCAGACGGAACTCAAACTGCGCAGCTGCCTGCGCCACCGTCAGCCCGCCTTCAGTGAGCGCTCGCAAGTACGCGACGCCTGCCGCGATTGTGGCGCCCAGCTCTTGTGCATCGGACCCACCGGCTTCGTGGAACGGCAACCCATCGGCGACGACCGTACGCACCTTCGGATGCTTCGCGGCGACGCGGACGGCAAGCTCGGCGACGGGAGCTAACGGGAGGGCTTCGCCCGTACGCGCGGTGGTGCCGATCGGGTCCGCGCCGAGCGTGCCGACCACTTCGCTCGCCGGAATCTCTCGCTCGGCGAAAAGATCCAGCAACGCCTGCGCGGCCGCTTCGTAACCGGCGCCTGCGTCGAGGACTACCGGCGCGAGTTCCACGTACACGTCGTTGAGCGCGTCGGCAAGCGCGGAGAGCGGGAGCGCGTCGTCACCGACGCGCAGCCACACCGACGAAGCGCCGCCTTCGAGGTCTGCGAGGATCGCCGCGTTGACGGCCTTGGCATCCGCGCGAAGGTGACGGACGCGTACCTCCCAGCCGGTGCCGATCACGCCTTCTGGCCGAGCGCCACGTACGAACGGCGGCAGCCCTGGGAAGCCCAGCGCGCCCAACTCGTCGTCGGCGGTGTATAGCGGCTGGATCTCGATATCGTCGTAAGTACGCGTGACAAGCTTGCTCTCCGGCGCACCGGTGAAGTCCTCGGGCAGCCGACCGCTCTTGCGCAACACCCCGGCGACCAGCTCCTGCCACCGGTCCCGGTCCGCCGCCGGGAACTCCGCGGCGAGGGCGAGCTCCGGTCCGGAGCCCGGCACGGATTCCGGCCCAGCCAGGTTAGTCATACCCAGTGATGGTAGAGCCAGACCGGTACGCCCACCTGTGACGCTGCTCGCCCCCCTGATGGGGGATACCGGAGTAGCGACACTGCCTCGAAGCCGGTCGGTGCCTTAGGCCACAATCAAGGGGTGTCCTCGGAGAAAGCAGAACCCTCGAACGGTCTGCCGGACCTGCCGCCGCGAGTGATCGCGGGCCGGTACCGGCTGCGCTCGGTGCTCGGCTCCGGGTCGATGGGCACCGTCTGGTCGGCCTACGACGAGTTCCTGCACCGGCCGGTGGCGGTCAAGGAGATGAAGGTGCCGCCGGGCATTCCGGCGGCGCAGGCGGACGAGCTGCGCGAACGGACGCTGCGCGAGGCGCGCGCGATCGCCGTGCTGTCCCACCCGAACGTGATCATCCTGCACGACGTCGCCCGCGAGCACGACGAGCCGTTCGTGGTCATGGAGCTGCTGCCCTCGCGCAGCCTCGCGCACATCCTGCGCGACCACGGGCCGCTCACCGTCGAACAGGCCGCGACGGTCGGCATCGCCGTGGCGGCCGCGCTCGAAGCCGCGCACGACGCGGGCATCACGCACCGCGATGTGAAACCGGGCAACGTGCTGGTCGCCAACGACGGCCGGATCAAGCTGACCGACTTCGGCATCGCCCGCAACGTCTCGGAAGCCACCATGACCGCGACCGGGATCATGCTCGGCTCACCGGCTTACATCGCCCCGGAAGTCGCGTCCGGCGGCCCCGTCACCCCGGGCGCCGACCTGTGGGGGCTCGGCGCCACGCTCTTCGCCGCAGTGGAGGGCGCTCCGCCGTACGACGCGGACGGCGACCCGTTGGAGACCGTGGGCAAGGTGGTCAACGGCCACGTCCCGCGCCCGCGTCCAGGCCCGCTGGCCGGCGTGATCACCGCGCTGATGAAGAAGGAGCCGGAAAAGCGGATCTCGCTGCGCGAGGTGCGCCACCGGCTGTACCCCCTGCAGGGCAAGACCGCGCTCGACCTGTTCGGCCCCGAGCTCTTCCACACCCCGGACGGGCAGCGGACCTCGGCGCACCTGGACGCCACCGACACCCAGGTGGTCAAGACCGTCGCACCCGCTCCGCGCCGCGATTCCGGTGTGCAGCCCGCACCGCTGGCGGCCGATCCCGGTCCGCTGCCGTTCCTGACCGGCTCGTCCGGTTCCACCGGCTCGGCCGCCCTGCCGGCCCTGCCGATGCCCTCGTTCCCCGGACTGCCACCCGCCGCCACGTCACCGGCCACGTTCACCACGCCGATCCCGCCGCGGCGGCGGCGCAGCCCGTTGGCCACGACTGCCTTGGTGCTCGGTTCGGTGTTGCTGTTCCTCATCGCGGGCGGCGGCGGATTCATGCTGGCGCGGGTGATCAGCGGCGAGACGTTGCTGCCGGAGAGCGGCAGCGCCTCGCCGGCGAGCGCACCGATCGAGTCCGCGCCGAAGCAGGCGAAGCTGGTCACTCGCCAGGGCAACGCCAGCACGACCGCGAACCTGACCCGCGACAGCTCCTACAGCGTGTCGGTGCCGGAGGACTGGCAGCGCTTCATCGCGACCCACAAGTCCAGGCTGGGGCCGTCCTCGGTGGTGCAGTACATCTCGCCGGACGGCAGGCAATCGCTGCAGCTCGAACGGTTCGAGGGCTTCATCAACCGGCAGTACAGCATGGACGAGTACCTGAACTCCCTGAACCCGGATCCCGGGGGCGGCGACGGTGCCTTCCGCATCGTCCAGGGCCCCACCCCGTCCGACAAGGGTGACGACGTGACCTACCGGACGGTGGAGCACGGCCGGGGCAAGAGCACGAGCGCGATCACCCGCGCGACCTTCGCCTTCATGCAACCGGTCGGCGGCGACCTGTGGGTGCTGTCGCTGACCGTGCCCGCCGAGCAGGAGGACACGGCGGGCAACACGTTCGGCCAGATCCGGCCGACGCTCGACCTTCCCGGGGCATCCTGAGCGGAATCGGCGGGCAGGCGGCGGCAGGCCGATACGCTCGCCGGTATGAGTAACGAGGAGAAGGCGGCCGCGGCCGTCATCGCCGAGCGGACCGGCCTGGAGCGGCACGACATCGCAGTGGTGCTCGGCTCGGGCTGGCGCCCGGCCGCGGACGTGATCGGAACCGCCGAAGCGGAGATCCCGTTCGACGACCTGCCGGGCTTCACCGCTCCCGGCGCACTCGGCCACGGCGGCACCGTGCGGTCGCTGCGGATCGGCGACAAGCGTGCGCTGATCCTGCTCGGCCGCACGCACTTCTACGAAGGCAAGGGCATCGACCCGGTGGTGCAGAACGTGCGCACGGCCGCCGCCGCGGGCGTGCGCACGGTGCTGCTGACCAACGCGGCCGGCGGGCTGCGCGAGGGCATGAGCGTGGGCCAGCCGGTGCTGATCTCCGATCACCTCAACCTGACCGCGCGCTCCCCCCTCGTCGGCGCGAACTTCGTCGACCTGACCGATCTGTACGCGGTGCGGCTGCGGAAGCTGGCCAAAGACATCGATGGGTCGCTGGAAGAGGGCGTGTACGCCGGGCTGACCGGCCCGCACTTCGAAACGCCCGCCGAAATCCGGATGCTGCGCACGCTGGGTGCGGACCTGGTCGGCATGTCGACGGTGCTGGAAGCGATCGCGGCCCGCGCGGCCGGACTCGAGGTGTTCGGCCTTTCGCTGGTCACGAATCTGGCCGCGGGCATGACCGGGGAACCGCTGAACCACGAAGAGGTACTCGAAGCGGGCCATCAGTCGGCGACCCGGATGGGCTCGCTGCTGAAGGAACTCGTCGCCCGCGCCTGACCCACGCGGTCCGGCCCCGGCTCGGTGCCGGGGCCAGAACCGCGTCAGGCGAACTGCGGCAGCTGCGTCACGACCTCTTCCGGCGACGGCATACCCGCGACCTCCTCGGCCACCTTGCGCACGAGGTCGGCCACCGAAGTGTCGGTGAGCAGCCGTTTTGCGTTGTCCCGCACCGTTTCCGCGGTCATTTCGTCCTTGATCAGGCGGCTGCCCAGCCCAGCGTGGGTCACGGCTTCGGCATTGCTGAACTGGTCCGCGCCCTGCGGCAGCACCAGCTGCGGGACCCCGGCCGCCAGCGCGCTCATGGTCGTACCGCTTCCGCCGTGATGCACCACCAGGTCGACGTGCGGCAGCAGCTCCGACTGCGGCAGCCACGCCTCGAGCCGCACATTCGGGGGAACCTCACCGAGTTCGGCGACCTTCACCGCCGGTCCGGTGGCCACGAGCACGTTCACCTCCAGCGAGGCCAGGCCCTGTATGGCGGCGGTCAGCAGGTGGGCTTGGCTCATCGGGGTGGTGCCCAGCGTCAGGTACACGAGCGGACGCCCGCGGTCCCGGCCGGCCACCCCGGCCGGCAGCTCGCCCGGCTCGCTCCAGCCAGTCGGCCGCATCGACAGCCGCCGCGCGCTGGCCAGGAACGCCGGGTCCTGCAGAGACGGCGGGCAGATGTCCACGAACGGCTTACCCCAGCCCAGCTGCGGATCCCCGGTCAGCCCATGTTCCGAGCCGGCCGCGCAGAAGCGCTCCCGGACCTCCGTCGCCCTTTCGTCGTTCATGGCGACCCTTCCGTAGCCATGACAGATAGCCGGCACCCCAGTGGTGTGCGCGGCGAACAACCCGCCCGGGTTGGAGATCTCGTACACCACGAGATCCGGACGACGCTGCTCGATCAGCGGTACCAGGTCGGCCATGAACAGCTCCGGCAGCACCTGGCCGAACATACGGCCGATGGCCGGCCACATCTCCTCCAGCGGAACCTCGCCCTGGGACCGGTTTTCGCTGGCGAACGCCCGCTGGACCGCGTCCTTGAGGCTGATCCCGGCCGAAGCGGCTTCGAGGCCCGCGTTGCCCAGCGTCGGGTGGAACTCGTCAGCCGTCGCGAAAACGACTTCGTGCCCGGCGTCGCGGGCGGCGACTGCGAGCGGCAGCAGTGGGTAAAGGTGCCCTGGTGAGGCCAATGAGGTGAAAACCAATCGCATTCTTCGAGCGTAGCGAAAACACACCCCGAAGATCAGGTTCTCCGCCGTTAGGCTGAGCCGGTGCCGAACACACTTCCCGCCGAACTGCGAGCCGCTGCCGAACGCTGGATCGACGGCGATCCGGACCCCGCCTCCCGCGCGGAGCTGGCGAGAATCCTGGCCCGCGCGACCGGCCAGGAGCCCGGGGCGGCCGGGGAACTCGCCGACCGGATGGCCGGGCCACTGGAGTTCGGCACCGCGGGCCTGCGCGGACCGGTGCGGGCGGGGCCGAACGGCATGAACGTCGCGGTGGTCACGCGGACCACCGCCGGCGTGGCCACCTGGCTGACCGCACACGGACACGCGGGCGGGGTGGTCGTGCTCGGCCGCGATGCCCGGCACGGTTCGGAGGACTTCGCCACCGCGGCAGCGGAAGTGCTCACCGCTGCCGGATTCGTGGTAAAAGTCCTGCCGAAGCCGCTGCCGACGCCGTTGCTGGCCTACTCCGTGCGGCACTACCGAGCGGTGGCCGGGATTCAGATCACTGCGTCGCACAATCCACCTGCGGACAACGGATACAAGCTCTACGACGAGACCGGCGGCCAGATCGTGCCCCCGACGGACGGCGAGATCGAGCAGGCCATTCAGGTCGCCCCCGCCGCGGCGGACGTGCCACGCGCCGCAGGTGCGGAAATCGTCGACCCGTCTGCGGCATACCTGGACGAAGTGGCCGCGCTTTCCCCCGGCACCACGCGGAGCCTGCGGATCGCGGCCACCGCGCTGCACGGCGTCGGCGCAGAAACGCTGCGTGCGGCCCTGCACCGGGCCGGCTTCACGGACCTGCATCTGGTTACCGAGCAAGCCGAACCGGACGCCGATTTCCCCACCGTGTCGTTCCCGAACCCGGAGGAACCCGGCGCCACCGACCTGCTGCTGACCCTGGCGTCCACAGTGGACGCAGACCTGGCGGTGGCGCTGGACCCGGACGCGGACCGGTGCGCGCTCGGCGTGCGCACCCCGGGCGGGGAATGGCGGATGCTGCGCGGCGACGAGACCGGCGTCCTGCTCGGCGCACATCTACTGTCCACAACGGACAGTACAGATCCGCTGGTCGCCACCACGATCGTGTCCTCCTCTCTGCTCGGCGAGCTGGCGAAGGAGAGCGGTGCCCGGTACGCCGAGACGCTGACCGGGTTCAAATGGCTGGCCCGGGCGGGTGCCGGGCTGATCTTCGCCTACGAAGAGGCACTCGGACTGTGCGTGAACCCCGGTTTCGTACGGGACAAGGACGGCATCGCGGCCGCCGTCGTGGCCGCCGGGCTGGCGGCCGGCCTCAAGGCGGAGGGCCGCACCCCGCTGGACGTCCTCGACGACCTCGCCCGCCGGCACGGGGTGCACCTCACCGACCAGGTTTCCTTGCGGGTCACCGATCTGGCCGTCCGCGGCCGGCTGATGACCGCGATGCGCGCCGACCCACCGGCCACCCTCGGCGGTGTCCCCGTGACCCTGGAGGACCTCCTCCCGGACGCCGACGTGCTCCGGCTGCATGGGGACGGCGTGCGGGTGGTCGTCCGGCCCTCGGGCACGGAACCGAAGCTCAAGGCGTACCTGCAGGTGGTCACCCCGGTCCGGGGCGAACTGGCCGAGGCCCGCGACCGGGCCGGGGTGCTGCTCGGCGCCGTCCGAAAGGAGATCACCGCCCTCCTGCGGTGACGGATGCGCTGTCGCGCAACCGATGGCAGGCTGCGAACATGCCAACGCTGCTGATCGTGCACCACACGCCGTCGCCCGCCATGCAGGCGATGTTCGAGGCCGCACTGGCCGGCGCGAAGCACCCGGACATCGAGGGCGTCGATGTCGTGCGGCGGGCCGCGCTCGGCGCGACGGCTGCGGACGTGCTGGCCGCGGACGGCTACCTTCTGGGCACCCCGGCGAACCTCGGCAGCATGAGCGGCGCGTTGAAGCATTTCTTCGACACCATCTACTACCCGTGCCTCGACGCGACTCAGGGCCGACCGTTCGGTGCCTACGTGCACGGCAACAACGACACTTCGGGCACCGTCCGCCAGCTCGACGCCATCACCACCGGGCTGGGCTGGCAACGCGTGGCCGCTCCGGTCCTGGTCACCGGCGAACCGGGCAAAGCCGAACTGGCGGCGCTCACCGAATTGGGCGGCACCCTCGCGGCGACCCTCATGTGAGCCTCCCTCATGGGAGCCTCAGTCCGCTCACATGAGCAGCAACCGTGGTGCCGCCGGAAATCGCCCGGGCCGGAAAAGTAAAGGGGCCTGTCACCGGAAGCCCTGGGGGTCGACCTCCGGCAACAGGCCAGGTCAAGGGATCGCTGCGAGGCGTTCAACCTTGACTGATGCCAGAGTACTACAAAGTGTCGATCATGACGAGCGGCTGAGCCCCGAAATTCCGGAAAGACATCCGAATTCCCACCGGTGCCTTGCGCGCACTCGATACACGGGTGTATTCAGTACAGAAAAGTATTGAAATGGGGGAGTCACGTGATGCCGGCACCGCCCGCCGGCCGGGTACCGCGCCGTCGTGCCGAGACCCGCCGCCGGCTACTCGAAGCGGCACTCCTGGTATTCGCCGAGGAGGGCTTCGGACGGTCCACAGTGGAGCAAGTATGCGAGCGCGCGGGATACACGCGGGGCGCCTTCTACTCCAATTTCGCCTCACTGGACGAGCTGTTCCTGGCCATGTGGGAACGCCGTTCGGCCGAGCTGATCGCCGGGCTGCGCACCGCCTTCGAACGCACCGAGGCCCAGGGGGTGCACACCGTCCGGGATGTGGTCGAGCACCTGCTGCCCGCGATTCCGCTGGACGATGTCTGGTACCGCGTCAGCGCCGAGTTCACCACCCACGCCCTGCGCCATCCCGCGCTGCGCCAGGTGATGACCACCCGCGAGGAGGCGATCGCCGGCGCGCTGATGCCGTTCCTCGAAGGGCTGCTCGCCCGGATCGGCCGCACGGTGCCGGACCGGGTCGCGCTCGGCCAGGCGCTCATCGCGGTGCACGACGGGACCATGGTGCAATGTCTGATGGAACCGGACAATTCGCGCATCCGGCAACGGCGCGCGGAACTCGCCGTGCACGTGCTGACGGCCTACAGCGAAGGAGACCGGGGATGACGTTCAAACCCGACGTGATCGTGGTCGGCGCGGGTCTGGCCGGCCTCGTCGCCACCCACGAGCTGGTCCGGGCCGGGCGCCGGGTGCTCGTGCTGGACCAGGAGAACCGGGCCAACCTCGGCGGGCAGGCGTTCTGGTCGCTGGGCGGGCTGTTTTTCGTGGACAGCCCGGAGCAGCGCAGGCTCGGCATCAAGGACTCCCACGGGCTGGCATTGCGCGACTGGCTCGATTCGGCCGGTTTCGACCGCGAGGACGAGGACTTGTGGGCACGCCGCTGGGCGGAGGCATACGTGCGGTTCGCGGCCACGGAGAAGCGCCAGTACCTGTACGACCTCGGGCTGCGCGTGACCCCGATAGTCGGCTGGGCCGAGCGCGGTGGCGGGATGGCGGGCGGGCACGGCAACTCGGTGCCGCGGTTCCACCTCACCTGGGGAACCGGGCCCGAAGTGGTGCGCGTGTTCGCGGAACCGGTGCTGGACGGGGAACGCCGCGGTCTCGTGCAGTTCGCCTTCCGCCACCAGGTCGACGAGCTGGTGATCGAGGACGAGGTGGTGACCGGCGTACGCGGCACCGTGCTGGTACCCAGCGAGCAGCCCCGCGGGGTCAAGTCGTCGCGGGAGAAGGCGGGCGAGTTCGAATTCCGCGCGAAGGCCGTGCTGGTGTCCTCCGGCGGGATCGGCCACAACCACGAACTGGTCCGGCGCAACTGGCCAGTCGAACGGCTGGGTCCGGTGCCGCGGACCATGATCCCCGGCGTGCCCGCCCACGTGGACGGCCGGATGATCGGCATCAGCGAGACCGCGGGCGCGCGCGTGGTCAACCGCGATCGGATGTGGCACTACACCGAGGGCCTGCACAACTGGGACCCGATCTGGCCGGACCACGCCATCCGGATCATCCCCGGCCCGTCCTCGCTGTGGTTCGACGCGACCGGCGCCCGGCTGCCCGCCCCGGACTTCCCCGGCTTCGACACGAACCACACGCTCAAGACGATTCTGTCGACCGGGTACGACTATTCGTGGTTCGTGCTCACCCAGACCATCCTGGAGAAGGAGTTCATACTGTCCGGGTCCGAGCAGAACCCGGACATCACCGGGAAGAGCCTGCGCCGGACGCTGGCGAGCCGCGCGGCAAAGGGTGCACCCGGACCGGTCGACGCGTTCAAGCGCCACGGCGTGGATTTCGTGGTGGCCGACGACGTCCCCGCACTGGTCGAGGGCATGAACAAGCTCTCCCGCGGCCCCATACTGGACCCGGCGGAGCTGACCCGGCAGATCGTCGCGCGCGATCTGGAGGTGGGCAACCCGTACTCGAAGGACCTGCAGCTGATGGCCGTCGCGAACGCCCGCCGATTCGTCGGCGACCGCGTCGCGCGCGTCGTGAAACCCCACCGCATCCTGGACCCGGCACACGGCCCGCTGATCGCCGTGCGGCTGAACATCCTGACCCGCAAGACCTTGGGCGGTATACAAACCGATCTGGACTCCCGCGCGCTGCGTACGGACGGTACGCCGTTGCCAGGCCTGTACGCAGCCGGAGAGGTCGCCGGATTCGGTGGCGGCGGCGTACACGGCTACAACGCACTCGAAGGCAGCTTCCTCGGCGGCTGCATCTTTTCCGGCCGAGCCGCCGGCCGCGCTATGGCGAAGGAGTGAACGTCCTCGTCGAAGGTCCCAAAGACGCCCCGGCGTTGCTTCTGGTGCACGGCTTCTGCGGTTCGCTGCGTGGGTACGACCAGGTCGCCGAGCTACTGTCCGACCGGTTCCGGCTGATCCGCGCGGACCTGCGCGGCCACGGCCGGACCGGCGGGCACACCGGCCTCGACGCCCGTTCCCAAGCCCGCGCACTCGCGGACGCCGTACACGGGTTTCCCCGAGCTGACCGCCGCCGGACATTCGTTCGGCGCAGACGTGGTACTGGAACTGGCAGCCCGCACGAGCGCCGTCACCCGAACTGTCCTCATTGGACAGGCACCAGACTACCGGCACGCCACTTTCCCGCCCGGACACGGACTTCTCGTCGCCCCAGGGGTGAGCACCGCCCTCCGGTCACTGGCCGCCTCACCAGTCGTCGCAAGCGCCTTACGCCGAACCTCCCTACACCGGACGCGGGCCGACTTCGCCGCCACCAGCCCGCGAATGGCCCGCGTCGTCCTGACGGAACGACGGCAACAGCTCGCCGAACGCCCGCTCGACAAGCAACTGCGCGTACCCACCCTGGTGATCCTCGGCAGCCGGGACCGGCTGTACGACCCCGTCTCGACCGCCGCCCGCTACCGGGCGGCCGGCGCTCGGGTGGCTGTGCTGCCGGGGGCCGGGCATTCACCGTTCGCCAGCCACCCCGCTCGGGTGGCCGAACTGCTGGCTTCGTGGGCTCTCGGGCGAACAGGGTGACCTGCCTGTCGGCTGCGGACGTTTCGGCATTTGTGCTGCCGTGTCTGTGCTACCCGACTTGGCCATGATCAAGACGGGTCGATCAAGCACCGACACTGCCCCCGTCCGGCTGAGCCGCCGTCACGGCGGGTCGATCAACCCGCCTGTCACAACAGCCTCCGCACGCGGCACCCGTACCAGCGCTGACCGGTTGGACCACGATCGAGACGAGTCGATCAACTCATCGACGGCAGCAGCCAACCGGCCAGCGACACCCGGCGCTGCTCTCACAACGCCGAACCCCTGCCGAACCGCCGTCGTGACGAGGTTGACCGGCCCGTCCACCACAGCAGCTCCACGGACGGCACCCAGCGGTCACACCGGCCGGGTGCCGTCCGGCCGAACCACCGTCAGGATGGGCTGATCAGCCCGTTCACCGCGGCCGCCACCTCGGCGAGCGGGACCTGGCGTTGCTCCCGCGTCGCCAGGCTGCGGACGGTCACCGCACCCGCGGCCCAGTCCTCCTCGCCGACGATGACCACCGCGACGGCGCCCGCCTTGTCCGCGCGGGTCAGTTCCTTGCCGAGCTTGCGCAGTTCGAGCGGGGTCGACGTGCGCAGCCCCGCCTTCCGCAGCGACGCCGCGACCTCGCGGGCCGGATCCGCCAGCTCCTCGGCCACCGGAATCACCATGACGTCGACCTCGTTGCGCGGCTGCGGCGTGAGGCCGTGCGTGTCGAGGAAGTCGATCAGGGTGACGTCGCCCATGCCGAAACCGATACCGGGGATCCGCTCCTTGGTGAACAAGGACGCGAGGTCCGCGTAGCGACCACCGCCGAACAGCGCGCGGCGGTTCTTCGGCGAAGTGTCGAAGACCTCGAACACGGTCGACGTGTAGTAGGCCAGCCCGCGCACGATCAGCGGCTCGTAGCGGACCAGGCTCGCGGCACTGCTGGAGAGCACCTTCACCAGGTTCGACTCCGCCTTGACCTCGGCAGGCAGCTCGTCCAGCAGCGCGGCACCGGCGCCGAGCGTCTCGGACAGCTTCCCGAACTCCTTGTCCGCCAAGCCGATCTCCGCCGCGGCCGCGGCGAGGTCCTCGACCGGCGTCTTCTCCCAGCGGTCGACGAGCGCGAACACCTGCGGCAGCAGTTCCGGGGCGACCCCGGCCACGTCGGTCAGTGCGGAGGAGAGCAGGTTCCGGTCGTTGACCCGCACCGCGAACAGGTCCGGCGACGCCCCGAGCGCACCCATCAGGTCGTGGATCAGCTCGAACATCTCGATCTCGCAGTTCGCGCTCTCCGAACCGAAGATGTCCGCGTTGATCTGCCAGTGCTCGCGCACCCGGCCACGCTGCGGGCGTTCGTAGCGGTGGCAGTTGGGGTGGCTGTACCAGCGCACCGGGAAGGACAGCGACTTCGCGTGCCCGGCGATCATCCGGGCCACCGACGGGGTCATCTCCGGGCGTAGCGCCAGCCGCTCGCCGCCCCGCGTGGTCAGCGTGTAGAGCTGCTGATCGGCGATCTCCTGCCCGGACTTCCGCTCGTAGATCTCGGCGGGTTCGAGCACCGGACCGTCGTAGCGAAGGAAGCCGTAGCGCTCGAGGACTTCGTAGAGATGGCCGAACACCTGCGTACGGACGGACATTTCGGCGGGGAGGAAGTCTCGGGTCCCCTTGACAGGCGCGGTCGACAGGTATTCAGGCACGTCACCAAGCTTAACGACCCGCCCCACGCCTTTTTCTCAGGGGAACGCGACCCCATAGGCGGTGATCAGCATGGCCGCCCCCAGCAGCACCGCGCCCCCGGTGGTGACCCCCATCCCGAGCCGCGTCCGCGCCATCGCCAGGAAGAACCCGCCGGACTGCGCGAGCACCCCGAACAGCAGCAGGAAACAGACCAGCCACTGCCCGCCGCCGGTCAGTCCCCCACGCGAAAGCACCTGCAACGCGGCCAGCACCAGGACGAGCAGCACCCCCGCATGCGCGTGCACGGCCCGGAACAGCCCCCGCTGTCGTTCGGTGAACTGCCCCCGCCGCAGTACTCCGCTCAGGGCATAACCGCCATACATCACAGTAGGCAGCGAAACGAGCGCGATGACAGTGAACAACTGGATCGGACCGTGCATGGTTCCCCTCCTCGGTTGACCCCAGCTATGGTAACAGTGTTTTAAAACGGTGTCACGAAACTTGTGCCGCCCCGGCACGAGCCCGTGCCACAAACGCCCGGCAAAGACTCACCCCCCACCGGCCTCGAAGTCCCGGCCCGGCCACTTTCGACCCGGCTGCGCCATCAGCAGGGCCGCGCCCGACCGGACCGGCCGCGCTGAGCCAATACAGACACTCCCGCGCACTACCGAACTGGCACCAGTCCACACACTCGCACCCACCCCAGCGACGCCCCACCCGGCCTCGCTTCAAACCTATGCAGGACAGCAACATTGACGGTCCTGTGAGGACACACGCCGCAACCGAACCCACGCGAGCATCCCTGCTCCACGCAAGGACAACGAGTCGACCGCCCCAGACTGTTGCCAGGGCGCCAACCGTAGCCGGAGCACAGTGGTTCCCCAGCTACGGCCAGCCCCCTCCGGCTACTTCCCGACTGCCCGGGCGAGCTTTTCCGGGTAACGAGCACCCGCGACCGCATCCCGCGGAGCCGCCTGTTCAATGGCCGTGATGTCCTTTTCGGACAGTTCCAACCCCGCGGCCGCGACGTTCTCCTCCAGGTACTTCCGCCGTTTCGTACCCGGGATCGGGACGACGTCGGCACCCTTCGCCTGCACCCAGGCCAAGCGCGAGCTGCCCCGCGGTCACGCCCTTCTCCGCGGCGAGCTGCCGAAGCGCGTCCACGATCGCGAGATTCCGCTCCAAGTTGCCGTCGGCGAAACGGGGCATGCCACAGCGCATGTCGTCCTCCGGCAGGTCCTTCGCCGAATTGACCGAGCCAATGAGAAGCCCGCGGCCGAGCGGCGAGTACGGCACCAGCCCGATACCCAGCTCCCGGCAGACGCCGAGGATCTCGTCCTCGATCCCGCGCGTCCACAGGGACCACTCGCTCTGCAGCGCGGAGACCGGGTGCACCGCGTGCGCGCGCCGGATCGTCTCGGCACTGGCCTCGGAAATACCCGCGTACCGGATCTTTCCGGCCTGCACCAGCTCGGCGAGCGCGCCCCAGGTCTCCTCGATCGGCACGTCCGGGTCGACCCGGTGCTGGTAGTAGAGGTCGATATGGTCGACCCCGAGCCGTTGCAGCGACTCTTCACAGCACTGCTTGACATAGGCCGCGTCGCCACGGGCGGTCATCTCACCACCGGTCCAGACGATGCCGAACTTCGTCGCCAGGACCAGCCCGTCGCGACGGCCGGCAATCGCGCGCCCGACCAGCTTCTCGTTCTCGCCCGCGCCGTACACGTTGGCCGTGTCAAGCAGGGTGACCCCCAGCTTCAACGCCCGGCGCACGGTGGCGATCGATTCGTCGTCGTTGTCGCGCACGCCGTAGGCCTGGCTCATGCCCATGCAGCCGAGGCCCTGCGCGCCGACCTCCAGATTGCCGAGTTTCCTCGTACCGATCACGCGGAAATCTCCTCCAACGCCGGCGCCTTGCCGAAGGCGTTGCGCTCGATCTGGTCGTAGTTGCCGATCTTGTAGTCCAGGATGTCGAGACACCCCTGCAGCTCGGCGATCCGCTCCGCCACCGACTGGCGCTGCTCGACCAGGATCGCCTTGCGCCGCCCGGCACTCGAGACGCCGTGGCCACGCAGCGAGGCGTACTCGCGCATGCTCTTGATCGGCATGCCGGTGAGCCGGAGTTTGGTGAGGAACCCAAGCCAGGTGAGATCGTCCTCGGAATACGCCCGCCGTCCGGCGGAGTCCCGGGCCGGCGGATCGAGCAGCTTGATCCGCTCGTAGTACCGCAGGGTGTCGATCGACAAGCCGCTACGTCGTGCGGCTTCCGCTATCGAGTAGCTCATGCGCTCGACAGTACGACCTGGAGTGCACTCCAGGTCAACTCCCGATCACGCGTCCCGCCACACCGGGTGAGGCCTGCCGCGCCTCCTTCCTCCCACCTATCGCATTCGCCTCGCCCTCGCGTTTTATAACAACGTTGCATTACTCTCGGCCCATGCCTCGCCCTCGCACGCACGACGAAACGCTCCGGCTGAAGCTGCTCGACCGGGCAGGCGAACTGATCTCCAGCGACGGCCCCAAGGCCCTCTCCTTACGAAAACTCGCCACCGACGCGGGCACGTCGACCACCGCGGTCTACTCGCTCTTCGGGAGCAAGCCGGACCTGGTCAACGCGCTGTACGCGGAAGGCTTCCGCCGGTTCGGGGCCAGGCTGGCGGCCGTCCCCCCCACCGGCGACGCCGCGCCGGACCTGGTGCGGCTCGGCATCGCCTACCGGGAGAGCGCACTCGCCGACCCGCATCTCTACGCGATCATGTTCACCCGCTCGGTCCCCGGCTTCGAACCGAACGCCGAGGCCGAGCAACTCGCCCGAGCCACGCTGGAACCCTTGGCACGAATCGCCCGCGACGGGGTGTCCTCGGGACAGTTCGCCGACGTGCCACCCGAGGTGATCATGGTCAGTTCATGGGGCCTCGTCCACGGTCTGGTGTCCTTGGAGATGTCCGGCACCCTGCCTTCGGGGTTCGACTCGGCCGGTTCGTACGAGAAAGCGTTGCACGCCCACGCTTTCGGCTGGCTTCGCCCCGCATCGGACGCCTCCAGCACTTCTCTCCCGCACTGACGAACAGGCACGCCGGCACCGACCAGAAGACCCACACCCGGCACGCGGACACCACCACTCCCGACGAACTCAGACCGCTCCGTATTGCCGATCCCCGGCGTCGCCGAGACCGGGCACGATGAACCCGGAGTCGTTGAGCCGCTCGTCGATGCTCGCGGTGACCACCCGCACCGGCAGACCGGTCCCTTCCAGGTGCGCGAGCCCTTCAGGCGCCGCCAGCGCACAGATCGCGGTGATGTCCGTGGCACCCCGCCCGGTGAGCAGCCGGATCGTGTACTCCATGGACCCACCGGTAGCCAGCATCGGATCGAGCACCAGCACCGGCCGGTCGGCGAGCGTCTCGGGCAGCGATTCGAGATACGGCGTCGGCTTGAGTGTCTCTTCGTCCCTGGCGAGCCCGACGAACCCCATCTGCGCGTCGGGGATCAGCGTGTGCGCCTGGTCTGCCATACCGAGACCGGCCCGCAGCACCGGCACCAGCAACGGTGGGCTGGCCAGCCGATAGCCCTCGGTCCGGGCGACCGGCGTGTGGATGCGCTCGGTCCGCACCGGAGCGTCCCGCGTGGCCTCATACACCAGCATCACGGTCAGCTCGTGCAACGCTGCCCGGAACGCCGCACTGTCCGTCCGAGCGTCACGCATGGTGGAAAGCCTGGCTTTGGCCAGCGGGTGATCGACAACGTGCACATCCATGCCGGACAACTTAGCTCGCACCTAGCGCCTGCGCCGTCACTCGCCACCTACGGCGCAACGCGCCGAACCGCGCTTCGCGAACCAGTGGATCCACCGACGTTGCCAGTAAGTCTCGACAGCGCGCCGATGGTAGTGCGCACGCACCCACGAGACAGCGTCGTCGGGCTCCAGGCCATCGAGCGTAGCCAGACAGGCCAATACCGTGCCGGTGCGACCGACCCCACCGTGACAGGCAAGCTCCACCACCTCGCCCGCGGCGGCGCGCGCGTGCAGCGCCTCGATGTCGCGCTTCGCGCCCGCCCAGTCCAGAGGCAGGAGGAAAGCGGGCCAGCGAATCCACTCGTGGTTCCAGGTAAGCGTCGCGTCGTGCTTCGCGCGGAGGCGGCGGGAACCGAGATACAGGCCGAAGTCCGGCTCGGGACCGACCGGGCACGGCCGCCCGAGACCACGCGGGCGCACCTCAGCGCCACCGGGTAGCGCAAGGGCCTGTGCCGGCGGGGACGACATCGCCCCATTTTGCCCTCTATCCGTCGTTCGATGGACCCCAGAGCGCCACCGATCGGGCTAGGCTTCCCCGGATGAGTGAAGACCCAGCCATTCCTGGCCCGGAACAGATGCGGATTTCGGACGCCGACCGGGAACAGGTCGCGCAGGTACTGCACCAGGCCCTGTCCGAAGGCCGCATCACGATCAACGAGCTCGAGGAACGGCTCTCCGTCGTCTACGCGGCGAAGACGTTCGGGGACCTCAAGCCGGTGACCGCCGACCTGCCCGGAGGGGGCGCCGAGGCTGCCCCGCCGGCCGCGCTTCAGCCGGCCACCGGCCGGGCACTCGGGCTTCCGGACAGCCGCGTGGGCGGGCACCCGGGGTCGAGCATGTCCGTCGGGATCATGTCCGGGGCCGCGCGCAAGGGCAGCTGGGTGCTGCCCCAGCAGCACACCAGCTTCGCGTTCTGGGGCGGCACGGAGATCGACTTGCGCAGCGCCCGGTTCGCGGACAAGCAGTGCACGATCACCGCCGTCGCGATCATGGGCGGAATCGAGATCACCGTGCCGGACGACATCAATGTGAATGTCACCGGAATCGGCTTGATGGGCGGCTTCCTGCTGGAGGACAAGTCGGATGCGCCCCCGGCACCGCCCACTGCTCCGACGGTGACGATCAACGGAATCGGCTTCTGGGGTGGCGTGGTCGTCTACCGGAAGCCGGCCCGACCGAGAAACGCTCCGCAAATCGAGTCCTGAGCCGGTCGCGCCGGCCCCACTTCCCCGCCACGACCGGCAGCACACCGTCAAGAGCAGACGTACCCAACGCCGCATTCGCCCACCGGCGAGGCAACCTGTCGCACTTGGCAGCCTCTCGGCGCCAGTAAGCGGACTTCCGACGATCCCGGTGTCGATCATGTCTCCAATCCCCTCTCTCCGCGGACGGCTGCTGCCGCATTGTTCGACGCAATCCCTTGCCCTGGACGGCCCATCACGGACGACGGGCGGTAGCGATGGCCTTTCCACCCCAAGGCTTCAAGAAGGAACGAGTTCTGCGCGCCACTCCCCAGCGCACCCGGATTCGGCCGAGGACCTGGAACCGGCTGTTCCGCCTTGCACTTCGATGTCTCCGGTCTACCACCGCGCAGGGACTGTGCGGGGGCGCCAGAGCAGATCTGTGGACAACTCGGCTGTCGCCGCTCAGTCATCCACAGATTCCGGTGAGTGACCCAGCACGACCCGTGGCGGACCTACACTCAGCGGTATGACAGCTACCACCAGCCCGTCAGCAGCGCCGGACACCCCGGCCGCGCTGGCGGACGTGACTCGCGACGACGCGAGCCTGCGGCGGTTCCTGCACGGGCTGCCCGGCGTCGACCAGGTAGGTGTCGAGCAACGCGCGGCGGGGCTCGGGACCCGGAGCATCAAGAAGGAGGCCAAGCGATGGGCGATCGACACCGCCATCTCGATGGTCGACCTGACCACGCTCGAAGGCGCTGACACCCGCGGAAAAGTCCGGGCACTCGCGGCGAAAGCGCTGCGGCCCGACCCCGAGCGGCAAGACTGCCCGCGGGTGGCGGCGGTCTGCGTGTACCCGGACCTGGTGGAGACGGCGGTCGAAGCGCTCGCGGGCAGCTCGGTGCACGTGGCGAGCGTGGCCACCGGTTTCCCCTCGGGCCGCACGAGTCGTGCGGTGAAGCTGGCCGACACCGCGCTCGCGGTGCAGGCCGGCGCGCACGAAGTCGACATGGTGATCGACCGTGGCGCATTCCTCGAAGGCCGCTACCTGGATGTGTTCGAGGAGATCCGCGCAATCAAGGCGGCCTGCGGCGAAGCCCACCTCAAGGTGATCCTCGAAACCGGAGAGCTGGCCACCTACGACAACGTGCGCCGCGCCTCGTGGCTCGCGCTGCTCGCCGGCGGCGATTTCATCAAGACCTCGACCGGCAAGGTATCGCCCGCCGCGACACTGCCGGTCACGCACGTAATGCTGCAGGCGGTGCACGACTGGTTCACGCGGACCGGGCAGCTGCGCGGGGTGAAGCCCGCGGGCGGCATCAGGACCACCAAGGACGCGATCAAGTATCTCGTGGCGGTGCACGAGGTGGCTGGCGAGCAGTGGCTCACCCCGGATCTGTTCCGGTTCGGCGCGTCGAGCCTGCTCAACGATCTGCTGCTGCAGCGCCGCACCCAGGTGGACGGCCACTACAGCGGCCCCGACTACGTGACGGTGGACTGACATGGGCATCTTCGACTACGCGCCGGCACCGGAATCACGCGCCGTCGCCAACCTCAAAGACCGGTACAAGCCATTCGTGAACGGCGAATTCGTGGATGGGGCGGGGGAACCCCTCAAGACGATCAACCCGGCCACCGAGGAGATCCTCGCGGAGGTCGGCACCGCCTCGAAGTCCGATGTGGACACTGCGGTGCGGGCGGCCCGCCAGGCCTACGACACCGTCTGGTCCAGGATGCCGGGCGCGGAGCGGGCGAAGTACCTTTTCCGCATCGCCCGGTTGATCCAGGAACGCTCCCGCGAGCTCGCCGTGCTGGAGACGCTGGACAACGGCAAGCCGATCAAGGAATCGCGCGATTCGGACGTGCCCACGGCCGCGGCGCACTTCTTCTACCACGCCGGATGGGCCGACAAGCTCGGCTATGCCGGGTACGGGCCGGATCCGAAACCGCTCGGAGTGGCCGGCCAGATCATCCCGTGGAACTTCCCGCTGCTGATGCTGGCATGGAAGATCGCCCCGGCACTGGCCACCGGCAACACCGTGGTGCTCAAGCCCGCCGAGACGACCCCGCTCACCGCATTGGTGTTCGGGGAGATTTGCCGGCAGGCCGAGCTGCCACCCGGGGTGGTGAACATCCTGCCGGGCGCGGGTGACCTCGGTGCGTCCATTGTGGAGCATCCGGACGTGGACAAGATCGCGTTCACCGGTTCCACCGAAGTCGGCAAGCTGATTCAGCGCACCGTCGCGGGCACGCGCAAAAAGCTCACTCTCGAACTGGGTGGCAAGGCGGCGAACGTGGTGTTCGACGACGCCCCGCTGGATCAGGCCGTGGAGGGGATCGTCAACGGGATCTTCTTCAATCAGGGCCACGTGTGCTGCGCCGGATCACGGCTGCTGGTGCAGGAGTCCGTCGCCGAGGAGGTGCTGGACAAGCTGCGCTACCGCGTTTCCACGCTGCGGCTGGGTGATCCGCTCGACAAGAACACCGATCTCGGCGCGATCAACTCGGCCGAGCAGCTGGCCAAGATCCGCGGCCTGGTCGAATCCGGCGATGCCGAAGGAGCACAGCGCTGGACCAGCCCGTGCCCGGTGCCCGATCGCGGGTTCTTCTTCGCCCCCACGGTGTTCTCCGACGTACACCAGTCGATGCGGATCGCCCGCGAGGAGATCTTCGGGCCGGTGCTCTCGGTACTCACCTTCCGTACCCCGGAGGAAGCGGTCACCAAGGCGAACAACACCCCGTACGGCTTGTCCGCCGGAATCTGGACCGAAAAGGGTTCACGCATCCTGTGGATGGCGAACCGGCTCCGGGCGGGAGTCGTCTGGGCCAACACCTTCAACCGCTTCGATCCCGCCGCACCGTTCGGCGGCTACCAGGAGTCCGGGTTCGGCCGGGAAGGCGGACGTACCGGCTTGGAGGCTTACCTCAGTGTCTGACTCGACATTATCCCGGGTTTCCGTGGCAAAGACCTACAAACTCTACGTGGGTGGCAAGTTCCCGCGTTCGGAATCCGGCCGGGTCTACCCCGTGACCGATTCGGCAGGCAAGTTCCTGGCCAACGCGGCGCACGCTTCGCGGAAAGACCTGCGCGAGGCAGTGGTGGCCGCACGGAAGGCCTTCCCTGGTTGGTCCTCGGCGACCGCATACAACCGGGGGCAGGTGCTCTACCGGGTGGCCGAGGTACTGGAGGGCCGCCGTGACCAGTTCATCGCGGAAGTCGCCGCTTCCGAAGGCCGGTCCGCGCCACAGGCGGAGTCCCTTGTGGACACAGCGATCGACCGATGGGTCTGGTACGCCGGGTGGACGGACAAGATCGCTTCGGTGCTCGGTGCCGCCAACCCCGTCGCCGGGCCGTATTTCTCGTTCACCGTGCCGGAGCCGACTGGAGTCGTGGGCGTGCTGGCTCCGCAGGAATCCTCGCTACTGGGGCTGGTGAGCGTGCTGGCGCCGGTACTGGCCACCGGATCCACCGCCGTGGTCGTCTCGAGCGCGGACCGGCCGCTCCCCGCGATCACCCTGTCGGAAGTCCTTGCGACGTCGGATGTTCCGGGCGGCGTGGCGAACATCCTCACCGGTCGCGCCGCCGAACTGGGCCCCTGGCTGGCATCACACGGCGACGTGAACGCACTCGACCCGACCGGCGCCACCCCGGACGAGCGCATCCACCTCGCACGCGAGGCGGCCGGCACCGTGAAACGAGTGCTCACCGTTCCGGACGCCGAACCCGACTGGACCGCCGAACCGGATCTCTCCCGGATACGACGCTACGTCGAGGCCAAGACAGTCTGGCACCCCATGGGAGTCTGAGAAGTCTCCCCCACGCCCGGATCCGCAGGTGTGATCCGGGACCGGTGTCGGGGTTCGCTGTGCGCGGACCCTGACACCGGTTCTATTTCTGCGCCCGTTCGGGCTGTCCAGGGTGGTGAGATCCTCGGCGATCTCGCGGTCCAGCTCGCCGGTACGTCGTTTGACGGTGATGGCCTCGGTGGCGAACTTGCGGAGGGCCGCATGAGTGGAACGTTCCTTTAGCGATACTCCATTCGACGGACTCGCCATGTCGTCAAACCCCGGGGACGGCCGTGCCCACCGCGCCCCGACCCCAGGGTCCCGGCAAAGTCGGTCGGGACCCGTGATCAGCAGAGGGAGCCGTGACTGCCGCGTCATCCATCGACGGCGCCTGCCATCTTCGTCGATCACGCCCGGCGGCGGGCGAAGCGGAGGTGCTCGAGACACGCGACCACCTCGCGCTGTGCGCCGGACCTGTCTCGGGTCTGTGAAGGGGCCCTTCACAGACTCAGAGTCCGTGAAGGGCCCCTTCACAGACCTTCACAGACCTTCACAGACCTCCGCAGTCTGCGCAGGGCCCTCACACCGACTTTGCCGACACCCTGGCCCCGCCCCCTCGTGCTCCCACCTCAACGCGCTTAGACAATTTCGTCAGCGTGCATCGAAATTTCTTTCATCCAGGCAGAGTAATTCGGCAATACCGATGGTCTGGATCAATTGTTTCCCAATAGCAAGCCCTTTCCTGGATATGTTGATCAAAACCAGGGTTTTCGACATCACGCTGTGAGCCATCGGCTACCGTGAATGCGCAGCGAGGCCACGGCCTCGCTTTCGCATGACGTTGACGTGTCTTTTGGAGGGTGAAGACATGACTCAATCCGCCTCGGGCGCCGGTGTCGGCTGGCTCTCGAACCTCGGCTTCGCGATCGCCGATGACGCGAAGGTCGCTTCGGCGAACCTTTCCGCAACCTCGGGCCAGGGCTTCGCACTCAGCCGAGACGACGCCATGAGCATGCTGAACGTGGCGAGGCAAGCCCGCACGCACTTCACCGAGATGCGCACCATCGCGTACCGGCTGACCCGCGTCACCGCGCCGGCGGACGATCCCGGGAGTAACAGCTACAACGACGGACTGGTCGGCAACGGTCAGCGGCAAGGCGCCTTCGCGGCCGGGTCGCGCAACGTGGAGCAGATGATCAAGTACTCCGAAGATCTGGTGCACAGCCTGGAGAAAGCGCTGGGCATCACCGTCACGTCCGACGAGACGGCCGCCGCCGACCTGAAAACGACAGCGCAGGACACGAAGACGGGATTCGCCGGATGAGTCGCCGCACAATGGCCCGAACGTTCCTCGTGGTGACGATCGCCGTCGCCGTCGGGGGGTGCACGGGTGGGGAGCCGTCCGCGGGAACGAACGGCACCCCATCGCCGTCCACCCAGGGAAAGACGTTGCCCTACGGTGGCGCGCCCAAGGTCGAGCACCCGCTGCCCGCTTCCGTGCTGTCCGGCGACCCCTGCCAGGAAGGGCTCACCACCCAGCAGCTCACCGAGGCGCTGGGCACCCCCTCCGCCGGGCGGAAAAAGGAAGTTCCCGTCCTGGGAAGCACCTGTACCTGGGATAATGACGCTTCCGGAGCCCAGGTTTCGGTCGGATACACCACCAAGGTGCCGGACGGACTGAGCGCCGTGTATTCCAACACCAAGAAGCAGGCGAAATTATGGCGTGAGCTTCCCCCGATCCAAGGGTTCCCCGCCGTCGCCGGCTCCACTTTCGACGCCACCGCGAAAGACGGATTCTGCCAGGTGAGCGTCGGCATCACCGACCAGCTGACCACCGATATCGGCCTCACACTGGGAGAAACCAAACGCGGCACCTCCGATCCGTGTGATGTGGCGGCGCGCATCGCCGACATGGTGGTCACGAACCTGCGGCAGAAAGCCGGTACGTGATGGGATTCTTCGATTTCATCGGAGAAGCCGCCCAGTGGGCGGCCGACCGGATCGATGACGCCGAGCAGTGGGTCGAGCAGCGGGCGGACGACGTCGGCGGCTGGTTCTCCGATCTGTACCACGGCAATCTCGGCGACCAGGCGGTGCCGGCCCCGGCCCTGGTGCAGAAGATCATTGCCAGCCAGGGTGCGCAAAGCTGGCACGAGAGCAGCGAAACGGCCAAGACGCTGGCTCGCATGCACGATGAGGGCAACGATCTCGTCCGGCGAATCAGCTCCGGGCTGGAATCCTCGTGGGCCGGCTCAGGAGCGGACGCCGCACAAGCGCGGATCCGGCCGTTCGCCGAAGCCCTCACCTCGTCCGCGCAGATCACCTCCGCCAACTCGGACAACGTCTCCGAGATCGCGCATTCGTTCGATGGTATGAAGTCCTCGCTGCAGCCGATGCCGCCGGCTCCGCCGCACAAGAATTTTTTCGACCAGGCGAGCCCGTGGGACACCGACACCGAGCGTCAGATCAACGAGTACAACGCGGTCGCGAAGGACAACGTCGCCCAGTACCAGGCATACGCGAGGCACGTCGAGACCAAAGCGCCGAACCTGAACACGAACTACCCGCAGCTTTCCGGTTTCGGCGAGCAAGACTTCGCAGTCGATTCTCACGGAACTGCCGCCCAGGCGAAGACGGCCGGTGGGCAGCGCTCGCACGGGCCGGACAGCAACGCCAGGCGGTCGCAGTCCGAAGCAACGTCTGGTCCGGCTTCGCCTCCGGCAGGGCAGGGAACCGTGGCGCCGCCGAGCGGCAGCGTCGCCCCGCCGCCGGGACACCAGGCTGCGGCTCCACGAGGAGACGGTACGACGAGCGCCGGGTGGGCGCCGTCGTCTTCGGTGGTGAATCCCGGAGGGTTGAACCCCGGTGGGATGTCGAGTGGCGGTGGAAACAGCGGCAACGCTGGAAACGGCGTCGGCCCGTGGGCGCCGGGGGCATTCGGGTTCGACGACATGGGGACCGGCGCACGGCCGGGTGTCGGGAACGGTCGCGGCGCGTACGAGGGTCTCGGCGGTAGGAGCGGCGAAAGCACCGGCGGCCGGAACGGCGGCGGCGGCAACAGCGGCAACGACGGTGGCAGGTACGGCAGCGGGAACAACGGCCGCGCGGGCGGTGCCCGGTTCGGGGCGGGAATCGACGCAGGTGAGGAAGCCGTGGGACGAGGTGCTGCGACCGGGCGAGGTGTGGCAGGGGCACGGGGCGCCGCCGGGATGGGCGGCGCGGGTGCCGGTGGCATGGGTGCCGGCGGCAAGGGCAAGGGCGGGGAAGACAAGGAACACCAGCGCAAGTACGGCATCGACGACGACTCGGCGTTCACGTTGATCGACGACGGGGGTGAACGGGTGCTCGATCCGCGGACCGGGCTGCCGCCGACGCCGCCGACCATCGGCGGATGAAGCGCCTTTCATGACGATCATCGAGAGGCCGGTCCGGATTCCGCGGCCGGCATTCCTTGCGGCGTGGGAATTCGAAGGCCTTGGCGCACCACCGGTGGTGGTCGAGCAGACGGCGTCGTATACGGCGGCGGGGTTCGGTGCGGAGTTGCGCAGACGGTCGCTGGAGCTGCTCGGGCAGTTCGGGCTGGCCGCGGACGGTGCGCTTGCCCCGCAGTTGCGGGCCGCGTTGAAGCTCCTCGCCGGCGCGCGACGTGAGGTGTATGCGTGGAGTGATTTCGGCGGGCATCGCGAGGACAACGGGGCGATCCTCGCCGCCGCGGGTGGTGGCGAGGCGGTCCGGCTGATCACCGACGGTCGCGCCGTGCGGATTGAGCCGGTCTCGCCGAGAAAGCTTTCGAGCAGTCTCGTGGAAGCGCTACCGGCGTGCGAGCCGGCGCGGATCCGGCCGCGGCAGGTGCCGAAGGCTTACTACGACGCGGACGGGTACTCGGACGATCCGCTGACCGAATCGTCCGCGTCGGCCGACGACCTGCGGCACCTCATGCGCGCCGGGCGCGACGCGGTGCACCAGCTGTACGCCGCGGTCCGCGACGGTGCCGGCGAGCGGGTGCGCAGCATGCCGCTGTCCGCGATCGATCTCACCGGGCGCGGCCGCATCCTGAGCTTCGTCAACGACGACGCGGCCGGGGCGCCGCAGATCAACGTGTACTCCGGGACCCGGGCGCATCTCACCGACGCGCTCGATCTCACCCTCCGCGAACTCGCCTGAGCACCCGGTCACCGACACCGCCGGACCGGCTCGGCAGCACCAAGTCAAGTCTTACATTTCGCGAAATCAGCTGGAATCATGACCAATTGGGGTAATTTCTTGGTTGAGAGATACTTCCCGCCGTAGAGCTCCGAAACCCGCACGACAGGAGGATCCCGATGACCCGGAACCCGGACCAGCCGCCCGAAGCGCCCCTGACCCTGGAATTCCTCGGCACCACCAGCGCCGGCGGCAACTGCCCGAACGCTTATCGCACCAATCGCGGCACCTACGTGGTGCAGGGCTACAAGGTCGAGGACCCCGTTGCGCTGCGCCAACTGCACGATCGCGGGATGCCGGACACCGAGACCGCGGTGGAGATCCCGGCCGGGCTGGTCAAATTTCTCCAGCCAGAGCGGTAATCTCCGCGCGCGGAGCGCTGGATTTCGCCAAACTCGAGACCAGGTGTGGGAAGATGCGAACTGGTTCGAGGAGTTCAGCGTGCGATAGCGAGGGCGTGTGCCAACCAGCTTCGAGAAGCGCCGGGCGGAGTTCGGCGAATACCTTCGCCGGCTCCGGATCGACGCCGGGTACGAAACCGGGAAGGACTTCGCGCGGGCGATCGGCTGGAACGCGCCCAAGGTCAGCAAAATCGAGAACGGCAGGCAGACCGCGGGCGACGAGGACCTCGAAACCTGGCTCACCGCCGTGCACGCGCCCGCCGAACGCAGCGCCGAACTCCGCGTCCGGCTCGCCGCGATCCGGGACGCCTACGCGAGCTGGCGGGAAAAGGTCCGCGACGGATACCGGGCGCGGCAAGAGGAATCCCTCAGCCGCGAAGCCCGCGCACGGCGGATCCGCGCGGTCGACCTGCTCATCGTGCCCGGATTACTGCAGACCGCCGAATACGCCCGCCATGCGATCCTCAGCCACGCCAAGGTCCACGGCGGCGCCCAGGACATCACCGAGGCCGTGCGGGCCCGGATGCAACGGCAGCAGATTCTCCACGAACCCGGCCGGACCATCGAGCTGCTCACCGCCGAAGCCGTGTTCCAATACCCGATCGCACCGCCGGAGGTGATGATCGCACAGGTACATCGGCTGCTCTCGATCGTCGGCACCCCCGAGATCCGGTTCGGCATCATCCCGGCGGGCACCTTGCTGCCCTACCCGGTGACCGGCGGTTTCTGGATCGTCGACGACGTGGTCATGATCGAGAACGCGCCCGGGGAACACCTCGTCGACGATGTGGACGAAGTCGGCACCTGCCACGAAGTCGCCGATCTGCTCTGGACGATCGCGGCGGAGAACGACGCGGCGAAGACCGTCCTGCAACGCGTACTCGACAACACGTCCCGATAACCCGGCCCGAACGGCAAAGAGCGGGTGACGCCCCCCGGCGCCACCCGCTCCATTACCGCACTCAGACGGTCGGCGCGACCCCCTGGGTCACAGCACCGACGTCGATGGTGTGGCTGCCCTCGTTGGCGTCGACCGCGCCGAGACTCCAGCCCACCTGCACGGACGGGTCGATACGGTCACCGTGCAGGTTGGAGTCCGAAGGCGCGGTCACCGTGATGGCGTTCGGGGTCTGCTTCTCCTCCTCGCCCGCGATCGCGGTCCAGTGCAACGGCACGTAGGCCGAGGAGCCGTCGACGAGCGCCACCGCGGGCGCGTTCGCCGGGGCCTCGTTGTTGACCAGGACGTTGTGCGCACCGACGAGCGAGACGCTGAGGCTGCCGGGAAGGTAGCAGCGCTCACCCATGTTCGCGGTGAACTGCAGCGCCGCGTGCCGGTTGCCCGCGCCGGAGTCACCGGGCACCAGCTTCGTGGTGAACTGGTTGGAGGTGCACGGGAAGACCGTCGGCTCGGCGGCACTGGCACTGGTCGCGAAGTACGCCCCGGCTCCGGCGGCCACGCCGGCGACAGCGAGGGCGGCGGCAGTGCGGCGAACCGTCGTGCGAATGGTCATCTGGTTCTCCCCTGGTACTCGGGTGGCCGGACGGACTCTCCGCCGGCCGAGAACAACCGGTGATCGACTCACCTCGAGTGTTCTCAACCGGTAAGACGTCCACATCGACCCAAGGGTGTCCGACTGTGAAATCAACCCCACTAAAGCAACCCGAACGAGGGAAACGCGTCCGAGCGTGTAGCCCCCGGTAAAGACCCTGCGTAATGCGTAGACACCCGTCAGTGGACGTCGTCTCGACCGAGGGGGCGACCGGGCAGCGGGGTACCCGGCTGGGCACGCAGGCCGTCGATCATGATGGTGAGGCAGCGCGCGGTGGAGATCTCCACGATCTCCGGATTCCGGGCAGGCAGCCGGCGAAGCAGCACGGCGAAGAGCATGGCCACGTCACCGGCGCCGATGTCCTTGCGGAGGTGCCCGTCCTCCTGCGCGGCACGGACCAGCGACTCCACCTCGATCAGCAGGCTCCGCCGCAGATCGGAGATGACCGGGTCCTCGCGAAGGATCTCGTAGGCCTTCATCGACACCATGGCCAGCTGAATGGACAGCTGCAGGTCCACCGATCCGTGGAGCAGCCGCACCAGCGCGGCCCACGCGGTCGGCTCCGCCTCGGCCGCCGCACGGGCGTCTTCGAGGACGCGAGCGAAGTTGTCCACCGCGACCGCTCGGACCAGCGCATCCCGATCCGGGAAGCGGCGGTACAGCGTGCCGACGCCGACTCCGGCAGACCGGGCGATCTCCTCCATCGGGACCTCGGGACCGTGTTCGGCGAAGATCACGCGCGCCGCGGCGATGATCTGGTCGCGGTTTCGCCGCGCGTCCGCTCGCAGTGGCGTTTGCGGGTCCGCACTCATCCCGGTCATCCCTCCGTTGCGCAGGCCTTTGACATGCGCAGAGATTCTCGCACGCCCCGGATAACGCCTCCGGACAGTAATTGTCACCCCATTGCTCGTGGACGACGATCCTCCACCTGAGTACCGTGGAAAGAACCGGAATGTATTCATCCGCATTCGTTCCGTGACGGTGCACTTCCACACAAAGGGGTTCCACCATGACCAAGCTCGCCCGATCCGAACTCGACGAAGCCGCGCTGATCGACCCGGAAGCCGGCGACCCCGGGCTGAAACGCTTCCCGCTGGCCCGGACCTGCCCGTTCGCGCCGCCGCCGGAGTACCGGGAGTTCGAGGAGGCCAGGGCACAGCTGGTCGGGACCCCCTCCGGAGAGCAGGCCTGGGCGCTCGCCCGGCACGAGGACGTGCGGGCCATGCTGAACGACTCGCGGTTCAGCTCCGACCGGTTCAACCCCGGCTTCCCGATGCTCTTCAAGGACGGAGGGCGAGGACGGACGCCGAAGATCAAGCCTTCGCTGATCAACCTCGACCCACCGGTGCACGGGCAGGCCCGCCGCTCGGTCGTCGGCGAGTTCACGGTGAAGCGGATGAAGGCGCTGCAGCCGCGCATCCAGGAGATCGTGGACACCCAGCTGGACGCGATACTGGCCGGTGACCGGCCCGCCGACCTGGTCACCGCGCTGTCGCTGCCGGTGCCGTCGCTGGTGATCTGCGAACAGCTCGGCGTGCCCTATGCCGACCACGAGTTCTTCCAGACACGCAGCTCGAGCTTCCTCAACCGGCGGTCCACCCTCGCCCAGCGCGAAGCGGCCATCGAGGAAATGCGGGACTACCTCAGCGGGCTGATCACCGGCAAGGAGGCCACGCCCACCGACGATCTGCTCGGGCGCCAGATCGAGAAGCTGCGCGCGGAGGGCACCTACGACCACGACGACCTGGTCGGGCTCGCCTTCCTGCTGCTCATCGCGGGGCACGAGACCACCGCCAACATGATCTCGCTGGGCACCGTCGCGCTGCTGGAGAACCCGGATCAGCTCGAGCTGATCAAGCAGGACCCGGGCCGGACGCGCGACGCGGTCGAGGAACTGCTGCGGTACTTCACCATCGCCGAATTCGCCACTTCGCGGGTGGCGACCGAGGACGTGGAGATCGCGGGCGTCACGATCCGGGCGGGCCAGGGCGTGCTCGGCCTGAGCCACGCGGCCAACTTCGACCACGAGGCCTTCGCCGAGCCGGATCGGCTCGACTTCACCCGCGGCGCGCGCCACCACGTCGCGTTCGGCTATGGCGTACACCAGTGCCTCGGTCAGAACCTGGCGCGGCTGGAGCTGCAGATCGTGTTCGACACGCTGTTCCGCCGGATTCCCAAGCTGCGGCTCGCGGTGCCGTTCGAGCAGCTGCCGTTCAAGCACGACTCGTCGATCTTCGGCCTGCACTGCCTGCCGGTCACCTGGTGAGGAGCGACCCGCGATGACGACGATGGAAGAACTTCCCGCCGCCCGGACGTGCCCGTTCGCCCCGCCGGCGAGCTGGCGAAGCCGGTGGAAGAGCTGCCGTTGCAGGCTGACGCGTCGATCTACGGCCTGCACGAGCTGCCGGTAACCTGGTAAAGATCAAAATGCTCCCACCACGAGCAAGGAAGAGAGCACCATGAAGATCATCGCGGACACAGGCAAGTGTGTCGGCGCCGGCCAGTGCGTGCTGACCGAACCCGAGCTGTTCGACCAGAGCGAGGAAGACGGCACCGTCGTCGTGCTCAACGACACGCCCGAGGGCGAGCTGATCGAGAAGGCCCGTGAAGCCGTGAACGTCTGCCCAAGCCAAGCACTCTCACTTCAGGAGTGACGGCAGCTGTGAAGGGTCCCTTCACGGACTCAGCGTCCGTGAAGGGACCCTTCACAGCCGTGGGCTCAGCGCAACCGCAGGGTCGTCTTCGGGTCGAAGGCGTGGGTTTCGCCCGCACCGCGCAGGCCGACGCGCACGTTGTCGCCGATTCGCGGCGGGGTGCGGCCGTCCACGCGGACCACGAAGCGGTCGTCGCCGACCTTGCCGTGCAGGTACGCGTCCGCGCCGAGTTCCTCGACCAGCTCGACGACGAGTTCGAAACCGTCGTCGCCCTCGCCGACCAGGCGCAGCGACTCCGGCCGGATGCCGAACACGACCTCGGACAGGTCGGCCGCCCGTGCCGCGGTCAGCTCCGCGGTCGGCAACGGCACGTTCAGGTCGCCGAGCTTGACCCCGCCACCGGTGAGCGGCAGCGTGGCCAGGTTCATCGCAGGCGAACCGATGAAGCCCGCGACGAACGAGTTGGCCGGGTTCTCGTACAGCTCCCGCGGCGAATCGCACTGCTGCAGCTCGCCGTCCTTGAGCACCGCCACCCGGTCACCCATGGTCATGGCCTCGACCTGGTCGTGGGTCACGTAGATGGTGGTGGTGCCGAGTCGCTGCTGGAGCTTCGCGATGTTGGCGCGCGTCTCCACCCGCAGCTTCGCGTCCAAGTTGGACAGTGGTTCGTCCATCAGGAACACACTCGGCTCGCGCACGATCGCGCGGCCCATCGCCACCCGCTGGCGCTGCCCACCGGAGAGCGCCTTCGGCTTGCGCGCCAGGTACTTGGTGAGATCCAGCATCGCGGCGGCCTCGTCGACCCGCTGCTTGATGTCGGCCGCGGAGAACCCGCGCAGCTTCAACGCGAAACCCATGTTGTCGGCCACGGTCATGTGCGGGTACAGCGCGTAGGACTGGAACACCATGGCGATGTCCCGGTCCTTCGGCGGCAGGTCGGTCACGTCGCGGTCACCGATCCGGATGGCGCCCTCGTTGACCTCTTCCAGCCCGGCCAGCATGCGCAGCGCGGTGGACTTCCCGGAACCCGAGGGACCCACCAGCACGAGGAACTCGCCGTCGGGTACTTCGAGGCTCAACTGGTTCACCGCGCGCACGCCCGGGTTGCCGGGGTAGATACGCGACGCCTGGTCGTAAATCACTTCTGCGGACATCTGCGCTCTCCCTTTACTTCACTGCGCCCATGGACAGACCGCGCACGAGGTGGTTCTGCGCGAACCAGCCCACGATCATCACCGGCAACGAGGCCAGCAACGCGGCGGCGGACAGCTGGGCCCAGTACAGGCCCTCGCTGGTGATGAAGCCGACCAGGAACACCGGCACGGTGCCCGCCCTGGCGGCGGTGAGGTTGACCGCGTAGAAGAACTCCGTCCAGGAGAAGATCACGCAGATCAGTGCGGTCGCGGCCACCCCGGGGGCGACCACCGGCATGATGATCTTGCGCAGCAGGGTCGGCAGGTTCGCCCCGTCGATCCGCGCCGCCTCGATCATCTCGCCGGGCACCTCCATGAAGAACGACCGCATCATCCAGATCGCCAGCGGCAGGTTCATCGCGGTGTACAGGATGATCAGCGCCCACACCGTGTCCAGCAGGTCGGTGTTCTGCGAGATGATGTACAGCGGGATGATCGCCGCGACGATCGGCAGCATCTTCGTGGAAAGGAAGAAGCTCAGCGCGTTCCTCGTGCCCTTGACCGGCGCCAGCGACAACGCGTACGCGGCCGGGATGCCCAGCAGCAGCACCAGCAGCGTCGAGACGATCGTGACGAAGGCGGAGTTGCCGAGGTAGGGCAGGAAATCACCCTTCAGCACCCCGGCGATCTGGTCGAAGGTGGGCTTGAAGAACAGCTTCGGCGGATCGGTGTAGGCGTCCGACTCCTGCTTGAACGCGGTGAGGATCATCCACAGCAGCGGGAAGACGAACAGGATCGCGATGATCCAGGTGACGACGGTCAGCGACGCCGGGCCGACGCGGCGCTTGGCCTTGCGCCGGGGCGGCTGGGCGGTCGTCTTCTCCGCGGGTGCGGTGACGGTTGCGGTACTCACTTCGTGCCTCCGTCCACGGAGAACGCGCGGAACATCAAGCGCAGCGCGAAGGTCGCCACGATCATGGTGATGATCACCACGACCACGCCCATCGCCGAGGACTGTCCGACGTCGAAGCCCTCGAACGCGCGCTGGTAGATGTAGAACGGCAGGTTGGTGCTGGCCGTGCCCGGCCCGCCCTGGGTCATCAGGAAGATCGCGTCGAAGCTGTTCACGATGTAGATCGCGCCGAGCATCGTGGCCAGCTGCAGGAACCGCGACAGGTGCGGCAGCGTGATCGAGTAGAAGGTGCGCCAGCGGTTCGCCCCGTCCACCGAGGCGGCCTCCAGCACCTCCTTCGACTGGCTCTGCAGCCCGGCCAGGGTCAGCAGCATCATGAACGGCGTCCACTGCCACACGATCTGCGCCATCACCGCGGCCAGCGGGAACTTCGACAGCCAGTCGATGTCGGTGCCGAACACGAAGTGCAGCAACCCGAACGTCGGGTCGAACATCGTGGTCTTCCACAGCAGCGCGCCCGCCGCCGGGAGGATCAGGAACGGCGTGATCAGCAGTGTGCGGACGAAACTGCGGCCGATGAACTTGCGGTCGAGCAGGATCGCCAGCCCGAGCCCGAGCAGCAGCGACACCAGCACGCACACCACGGTGAGCACGACGGTGTTGACCAGTGCGCCGAGGAACGTCGTGTCGGTGAAGACGTCGATGTAGTTCTGGAAACCGACGAAGTGCCGCGAGCCCGGCCGCACCAGGTTCCACGACTGGAACGAGTAGAACAGCGTGAGCAGGAACGGGATCTGCGTCACCGCGATGACGAAGATCAGCGCGGGCAGCAGCGGCAGCCGCCGCTTGCCCGAACCCGCGGCCTTCTTCTTGGTACTGGTGCGGGTGTTCGCCGGCGCAGGGCCGGCGGGGACCGTGACAGTGCTCATCCGGCCACCTCCTGATAGGACTTGCCCACGGTCTCCGCGTACTTCTGCGATTGCGCGAGCGCGTCCGCGACGGAGGTCTGCCCGGCGATGGCGGCGGACAGCTGCTGGCTCACCCGGGTGCCGAGGTCCTGGAACTCCGGGATCCCGACGAACTGGATGCCCGGGTAGGGCACGGGTTGCACCATGGTCTTCTGCTGGTTCGCGTTCGCGATGCCGTCCAGCGTCGGCTGCGCGTACGTCTTGGCGGCTTCCTTGTACTGCGGGATCTCGTACGTGGACTTGCGAGTGCCCGGCGGCACGCGGTTCCAGCCGTAGGTCTCGCCGACCTTCTTGGCGTACGCCTTGTCGGTCATCCACGCCATGAAGTCCCAGGCGTCGTCCTTGGCCTTGGCAGCCTTCGGGATGGCCAGCGACCACGCGTAGAGCCAGCCACTCGCCTGGGTCTTGTCGACCGGGGCGGCGACGTAGCCGTTCTTCCCGACCACGTGGCTGGTGGACGGGTCCTCGGTGGTGCCGGTCATCGACGTGGCGTCGTACCACATCGCGGCCTGGCCCTGCGCGTACCGCGTGCCGCACTCGGTGAACCCGGCGCTGGAGGCACCGACCTCACCGTGCTCGCGGAGCAGGTTCACGTAGAAGTTCGCCGCCTTGGCGAACTCCGGGCTGTTCAGCTTGGCGTTCCAGTCCTTGTCGAACCACTGCGCGCCGAAGGTGTTGGCCATGGTGGTGAACGGCGCGAGGCTCTCGCCCCAGCCGGGCTTGCCACGCAGGCAGATGCCGGCGACGCCGTTCTGCTTGTCGTCCAGCTTCGCGGCGTACTCGGCGATCTGCTCCCAGGTGGGATGCGCCGGCATCGGGATACCGGCCTTCTCGAACAGGTCCTTGCGATAGACCACAAAGGACGATTCGCCGTAGAACGGCACCGCGTACATCTGGTTCTGGTACGACAGCGACTCCCGGATGCTCGGGATGAAGTCCGCCTCGTCGTAGCCGGGGGTGGCCTTCATGTGCGGCTCGAGGTTTTCGAGCCAGCCGTTGGCCGCCCACTGCGGGGCCTCGTAGTTGCTGATCATCACCACGTCGAACTCGCCGCCCCCGGTGGCCGTGGACGCGGTGATCTTCGCGCGGGCCTCGTTCTCCGGCAGGGTGACGAACTTCAGGTTGACGCCGGGGTGGTTCTTCTCGAACTCGCCCTTGAGCGAGATGGCGTCCTTCATCTGCGCGTTGGAGACGATCGCCACGACCAGGGTCCGCCCGCCGTCGCCCAGCGAGCCGGCTCCGGCGCATCCCGTCACGAACAGCGCGGTCGCCGCCAGGAGGCACAGGAGTTTACGCATGGCCACCTCCTGGCAGAACCTGGATCTTCAGCCCGGTGCCGCTGCGCATCTTCGCCAGCGCCTCCGGGTACTGCTCAAGGGGCAGCGTGTCGGTGATCAGCGCCTCGGTGTCGATGTAGCCGCCTCCCACCAGGTCGAGCGCGGTGCCGTAGCTGTTGAGCACGGCCATGGAGCCGACGACGGTGATCTCGTCGTTGTAGATCCGGAACGGCGACAGAGCCACCCGGGCCTCGGCGGGGGCCACCCCGAACACCAGCAACCGGCCGCCGCGGCGCAGCGCGTCGAACGCGGATTCGATAGCGGGCACGGCGCCGGTGCAGTCCACCGCGGCGTCGTACCGCTCACCGTCCAATGCGGACACATCCTCGGCCACCGCGGTGGCACCCAGGTCGGTCGCGCGCGGCAGCCGGGCGGCGTTGCGGTCGACCATCGTCACCTGTGCACCGGCCCGCTGCAGCAGCTGCTGCATGATCAGGCCCATCGTGCCGGCGCCGACGATCAGGAACCGCTCGCCCGCTTCCACGCCGATCCGGCGCACGCCGTGCACCGCGCAGGAGACCGGCTCCACCAGCGCGCCCTGCTCCCAGCTCAGGGAGTCGGGCATCCGGTAGCAGGTGTCCGCGGGCACCGCGACATATTCGGCGAACGCGCCGTTGACCGTGTCGCCGGTCGCGTTCCAGTTCGCGCAGAGATTGCCGTGCCCGGAGCGGCACGGCGTGCAGTACCCGCAGTAGATCGACGGGTCGACCGCCACGCGGTCGCCGACTTTCCACTCCCCCGGCACGTCCGCGCCGAGTTCGACGATCTCCCCGGCGAACTCGTGCCCGGGGACGATCGGATACGGGGTCGGGGGGAAGTGCCCGTCGGCGATATGCAGGTCCGTCCCGCAGATCCCGCAGGCACCCACCTTCACGACGACCTGGCGCTCTCCGGGTTTGGGATCGGGAACCTCGCCGACCCGGATCTCACCGGGCCGATCCACGATCGCGGCACGCATGCCACATCACCTTCCTGGGTGCTCATTCGAGCAACATCGATCAATGCCGCACCTGATATGCGAAGAGCATTACACGAGTTTCCTGGGTGTTACGTCAACACTAACGCTCAGTTTCAAGCTATAGTGCTCATGTGAGCAGGAAGAAAGGGCAGTCTCCGCTGACCGAGAGCCTGCGTCTGGCCACCATGGCGCGCCGGTTCTACGTGCAGGGACACTCCAAGCTGGAGATCGCCGACGAGTTCGGGGTGAGCAGGTTCAAGGTGGCCCGCATGCTCGACGCGGCGCTGGAGAGCGGGCTGGTCCGGATCGAATTCGACCTGCCCGCCCCGGTCGACGTCGAACTCTCCGACGAGGTGCGCAGAGCGTACCGGCTGGACCGGGCGTTGGTGCTGGAGCGGTCCTCGATGCGGGAGCCGAAAGAGGTGGTGCGCCGTCGGGTCGGTGCGCTGGCCGCGCGGCTGCTGGAGGAGATCGCGGCACCCGAGGATGTGATCGGGCTCTCCTGGGCGCGGTCGGTGAACTCGATGACCGAGGCGCTGCGGGCCATGCCACGCTGCCCGATCGTGCAACTGTGCGGAGTACAGGCGGGCATGGACATGCGTGGCCGTTCGGTGGAGACGGTCAGCCGGGTGACTTCGATCTCCGGCGGCGACGCCTACCCGATCTTCGGCCCGCTGGTGCTGCCGGACCAGCGGACCCTGGACATCCTGCGGCACCAGCCGGGCATCGCGGAGACCTTCGCGCAGTTCACCAAGCTCACCAAGGCGGTGGTGAGCATCGGCGCCTGGGCGACCGGCGAGTCCACTGTGTACGACGCGCTCGACGACGCCGAACGGGCCGCGATCGCCGCCCGCGGCGCGACCGCCGAGGTGGCCGCACGGCTGTTCGACGCCTCCGGCGCGCCGGTGTCGACCGGGCTGACCCACCACGTGCTCGCGATCGGCCGGGAGGAACTGATGGCCGTGCCGGAGGTGATCGCGATCGGCTACAGCCAGCCGAAGGCCGCGGCAGTGGACGCGGTGCTGCGCTCCGGCCTGGTGTCCACTCTGGTCACCGACGCCGCGGCGGCGGGACCGTTGCTGGAGCTGGCGGCGGAGAAACCGTTGCCGATGCCGCCGATGCCGCCGTCCTGAACCGAAGGGGCGTGGCTGTGAAGGGGCCCTTCACGGACTCTGAGTCCGTGAAGGGCCCCTTCACAGCTTTGGGACGACGCGGGGCCGGAAGTGGTCAGAGCTGGTTGACGTCGACCACGCGGACGACGGCGCTGCCTGCCTCGTCCGAGGCGGCCAGGTCGATTTCCGCACTGATGCCCCAGTCGTGGTCGCCCGCGGGGTCGTCGAAGATCTGCCGCACCCGCCACAGTTCGGGCTCCCGCTCGATGAGCAGCAGCGCCGGGCCGCGGGCGTCCGGGCCGATGCCCAGCGTTTCGTGCTCGTCGAAGTAGTCCTCGATGGCGTCTTCCCAGGCGTCCGCGTCCCAGCCGGACGCCGCATCCAGCTCGCCGAGCGCGTCGTAGGCACGGCGCGAGGCCAGCTCGACCCGGCGGAAAAGCTCGTTGCGCACCAGCACCCGGAACGCTCGCTCGTTGCGCGTGACCGCGGGCGGCTCGGGGGGCGGGCGGTGTGACACGGGGCCTTCGTCTTCCGGATGCCGCAACGCTTCCCACTCGTCGAGCAGGCTCGAATCGACCTGCCGGACCAGCTCGCCGAGCCATTCGATGAGGTCCTGCAACGGTTCGGTCTTCGCCTCGTCGGGCACGGTGTGCCGCAGCGCGTCATAGGTGTCCGCGAGATAACGCAGCACCAGGCCTTCGGAGCGGGCGAGCTGGTAGAAACCCACGAACTCGACGAAGTTCATCGCGCGCTCGTACATGTCGCGCACCACGGATTTCGGCGACAGCTCGTAGTCCGCCACCCACGGATGCCCCTGCCGATACGCGCCGTACGCGCCGGAAAGCAGCTCCTCCAACGGCTTCGGGTAGGTGACCTCCTCCAGCAGCTCCATCCGCTCGTCGTACTCGATGCCCTCGGCCTTCATCGCCTGCACGGCCTCGCCGCGGGCCTTGAACTGCTGCTGCGACAGCACCGGCCGCGGGTCGTCCACAGTGGATTCCACAATGGACACCACATCCAGCGGATAGGACGGCGACTCGGCGTCCAGCAGCTCGATCGCGGCCAGCGCGAACGGCGACAACGGCTGGTTGAGCGCGAAATCGAACTGCAGGTCCACGGTCAGCCGCACGATCCGCGCGTCGGCGTCCGGTTCGGACAGTCGCTCCACCACCCCGGCGGCCAGCAGCGAACGGTAGATCTCGATCGCCCGCAGGATCAGCTTCCGCTGCGCCGGCCGGTCCGCGTGGTTGTCCTCCAGCAGGTGCCGCATCGCGTCGAAAGCGTTGCCCGGCCGGGAAATCACGTTCAGCAGCATCGAGTGGCTGACCCGGAAGCTGGAGGTGAGCGGCTCCGGCTCGGCGGCGATCAGCCGGTCGAAGGTGCTCTCGGTCCAGTTCACGAACCCTTCGGGCGCCTTCTTCCGGACGATCTTCTTTTTCTTCTTCGGATCGTCGCCCGCCTTCGCCAGCGCCTTGGCGTTCTCCACCACGTGGTCCGGGGCCTGCACCACGACGTAGCCGTCGGTGTCGTAGCCCGCGCGGCCGGCCCGCCCGGCGATCTGGTGGAACTCGCGGGCCTTCAGATGCCGCTGGCGCACCCCGTCGTACTTGGTCAGCGCGGAGAACACCACGGTCCGGATCGGCACGTTGATCCCGACGCCGAGGGTGTCGGTCCCGCAGATCACCTTGAGCAGACCGGACTGCGCGAGCGTTTCCACCAGCCGGCGGTACTTCGGCAGCATACCCGCGTGGTGCACGCCGATGCCGTGCCGCACGAGCCGGGACAGCGTCTTGCCGAAGCCCGCGGCGAACCGGAAATCGCCGATCAGCTCGGCGATGGCGTCCTTCTCCGCACGCGTGGTCACGTTGATGCTCATCAGCGTCTGCGCGCGCTCGATGGCCGCGGCCTGCGAGAAATGCACCACGTACACCGGAGCCTGGCCGCCGTGCAGCAGCTCGGACATCGTCTCGTGCAGCGGCGTGATCGCGTAGCGGTAGGTCAGCGGGACCGGCCGCTGCGCCGAGGTGACCACGGCGGTGGCCCGCCCGGTCCGGCGGGTCAGGTCCTTCTCGAAGAACGAGACGTCGCCGAGCGTGGCGGACATCAGCACGAACTGCGCCTTGGGCAGCTCGATCAGCGGCACCTGCCAGGCCCAGCCGCGGTCCGGCTCGGAGTAGAAGTGGAACTCGTCCGCCACGACCTGGCCGACCGGCGCGTCGGCACCGTCCCGCAACGCGATGTTCGCCAGGATTTCCGCAGTACAGCAGATGATCGGCGCTTCGGCGTTGACGCTCGAATCACCGGTCTGCATCCCCACCTGATCGGCCCCGAAGATCTCGATCAGCTGGAAGAACTTCTCCGAGACCAGAGCCTTGATCGGCGCGGTGTAGTAGCTGCGCCGGCCGTGTGCCAGCGCGGTGAAATGCGCACCGACCGCGACCAGGCTCTTGCCCGAGCCGGTCGGCGTCGAGAGGATCACGTTGGCGCCGGAGACGACTTCGATCAGCGCCTCCTCCTGCGCCGGGTACAACTCGATCCCCCGTTCGGCCGTCCAGGTGCAGAAGGCGTCGAAGAGGGCGTCCGGGTCCGGGTCCGGATCCGCAGGCAGGAGGTCTGTGAGTGTCATCGCGGGACCCATCGTGCCATCCCGCGGCCCGAAGATGCGCGGGGGAGATCGCGGCTGCTTGCCCCAACCCGTAGGCTTCGCGGTACCGCGCACCGGCCGGGGGACCGGCGGCCGGGCGTGCACACGGGCGGTACTCGCGGAGGATTCGGCAATGGCACAGGACATCATCCCGATCGAACTCGGGCTGCCGCAGGGCGACGTGGTCACCCTCTGGGCCCCCCGCTGGCGGGAGGACGGCGAGGAGTGGGAAGCCTTCCTCGGCGACGAGGACGACCTGTACGCCTTCCCGGACGCCGCGCACCTGGCGGCCTTCGTGCGCACCGCCGAGCAGCACGACCTGCTCGACCACCCGGCGTGGGACGCGGTCCCGGCGCTGAACGTGCCGGAGCTGATCCCCGACGACGACCACTCCTACGACCTGGTCGGCGTGCCGGAGCTGGTCGCCGAGGAGCCGGACTCGTGGACCATCGGCGAGCTGGCCGAGATCGTCGGCATCGTGCGCTCGCTCGCGGACGTGTGCGAGCTGGAGGACGTGCACGAGGTACTCGACGCCTACGAGGGCTTCTCGTTGCTGGAGCAGGGCAGGCTGCCGTTCACCGGGCGTGAGGGCGAAGCGCTGTGGAACGACCTGTCGAAGGCCGTCTCGGAGAAGTGGGACGTGGTGCTCGACGCGATCGACGGGCTGGTCACGGTCCCGGACGTGGACGCCGCGGTGCTGGAGCAGACCGCCGAGGAGCTGGCCGCCTTCCACGAGGAGTCCGCCGAGGCGGAGGCCGACGCCGAGGACGGCGGCCCGGAGGACCTCGAAGCGGTGGACGGCGACGAGGCCGAGGACGAGCCGGTCGGCTTCTGGGGCGAGGTCGGCATCGATCCGATCAAGATCGTCACCGCCGGCGCGGAGTACTACACGCTGCGCTGCTACCTCGACGACCAGCCGGTCTTCCTCGGCAGCGAAGGCGAGATCGACGTGTTCACCTCCGCGAAGGCGTTGCTGGCCGCGATCACCGAAGGCACCGAGCTCGCCGGCACCGAGCTGTCCGACGTGTCCACTTGGGACGAAGTGCGGGAGAAGGCCGCCGCGGGCGAACTGGAGCTCGAGGTCGACCCGGACAACACCTACGTGCTCAACGGGCTGGACGAGGACATCGCCGAAGGCCCCGAGGCGATCGACCCGACCCAGTTGGAGCTCGCCGTCGAGCTGCTCACCGACGCGGCCGAGTGGGCCGACGACCCGACGGTGGAGTCCGCGCTGGCGGCCAACGAGAGCCTCGGCTGGCTGGTGTCGTTCGTGCTCCGCCCGGACCCGAGCCGGCTTGAGCCGAGCGCGCCGTTCGACACCGAGCAGAGCGCGTGGCGCAAGCTCGCGGAGGCCTTCGAAAACCGCCTCACCGTGCTCTGACCCCGTACTCAGCCGAGCACATCGAACGCTGCTTCGGCCTGCTCGCGCCCGAGGTACAGCTTCCCGGCGGCGTCGGCGAGTTCATCCGGATTCAGCCCCGCAGTGCCAGAAAGCTGTGAAGGGGCCCTTCACGGACTCTGAGTCCGTGAAGGGCCCCTTCACAGCGGTTTGCCGACGCCTTAGCTCGACCGGGTGTTTTCACCCGATGAACGTGCACCGGGAGTGACCTCGAGGCGGCCGGCCTGAGGAGCCGACCGTCGTAACGGTCCGCAGCCACACCCCGGCGATCGAGGCCGGGGGCGCGAGCGCGACCAGCCGACCCGGGCTCAGGCCAGCGCGGCGTACCCGGGTTTGACCACCTTCTCGATCAGCTCCAGCCGCGCGTCGAAATCGAGGAACGCGGATTTCATGGCATTGATGGTGAACCACCGCAGATCGGCGAGGCCGAACCCGAAGGTCTCGGCCAGCGCGGCGAATTCACTGGTCATCGTGCAGCCGCTCATCAGCCGGTTGTCGGTGTTCACCGTCACCCGGAAGCGCAGCCGGGCGAGCAGCCCGATCGGGTGCTCGGCCAGTGCTCGCACGGTTCCGGTCTGCACGTTCGAGGAAGGGCAGATCTCCAACGGGATGCGGCGGTCCCGGACGTAGCTCGCCAACCGTCCAAGATGGACCTCGCCGTCCGATCCGGCGGTCAGGTCCTCGGCGATGCGCACGCCGTGACCGAGCCGCTCCGCCCCGCAGAATTGAATCGCCTCGTGAATCGAAGGCAGACCGAATGCCTCGCCGGCATGAATGGTGAAATGCGCATTATTGCGGCGCAGGTATTCGAATGCGTCGAGATTGCGGCTCGGCGGGAAACCGTCCTCCGGGCCGGCGATGTCGAAACCGGCCACCCCGGCGTCGCGGTGGCGCACCACCAGCTCGGCGATCTCCCGCGCGCGGGCGTGCTGGCGCATCGCGCAGAGCAAGGTGCCGATCCGGATCCGGCCCCCCGCGGCGACCACGCGCCGTGTTCCCTCGGCGAACCCGGCCTGGACCGCTTCGACCACTGCATCGAGTGAAAGACCACGCGCCACGAACAACTCCGGCGCGTACCGCAGCTCGGCGTAGGCCACCCCGTCCGCGGCCAGATCCTCCACCGCCTCGGCGGCGACTCTGACCAGCGCCTCCTCGGTCTGCATCACCGCGCAGGTGTGCCCGAACGTCTCCAGGTAGGACACCAGCGAGCCGGAATCGGCCGCGGCCCGGAACCAGCGGCCCAGCTCACCGGGATCGGTGGCCGGCAGATCGCGATAACCGACCTGCTCGGCGAGCTCGGCGACGGTGCCCGGGCGGAGGCCGCCGTCGAGGTGATCGTGCAGCAGGACCTTGGGTGCGCGGCGCAGGATCTCGGCGCTCAGCGGGGTTACGTCCGACATCGTCCAACGGTAGCCTCGCTGTCATTCCCCTACCTGGCCGTAACTCCACCGGTGCGAACACCCTGCGCGCACGGCTGCCGGAGAGGAATCGGCCATCCGGGTAGCCGGGTCGATAAAGGGTCTTCGCGGGGGCCATACCGACAGCAATTTTCTTCTCGATAAGCTTCCGCCCAGTCCCTTCCATTTTCCCCGCCGACGAAGGACACCGCAGTGACCACTGACAACCATATTGCCGCTCCGTCCTTCGACCGGATGCGCAACATGCTGGTGCGCGCGGCCGAGGTGCGTGAGAGCGAGCAGCAGCAGATCTTCGACGCGCTCGACGACATCTACGCCCGGCTGGCACCGGTGGACTCGCTCGGCGCGGTGCGCAAGCGGCTGTCCGAGATGCCCGACCGCACCGAGGTCGGCGTGCTCGCCGAGCGGCTCGACGAGGCGATGACCCGCCTGGAGGCCCAGGACACCGCCCTCGCCGCGCTCACGCACGCGGTGGAGAGCATCGTCGACAAGCTGGCCAAGCCGTTCGCGCAGCTGGACGGCCGGCTGGACGGCGTGGCCGCGCGATTCGAGGGCGTGGCCGGCCGGATGGACGGGCTTGAGGACAAGCTGCAGAACATCCACCGCCGGCTCGACGAGCTGGGCGGGCACCTGGACAAGCAGGACACGAAGCTGGACGCCATCCCGCAGACCACCCAGGGCCCGGTGCGCGAGCGCATCGAACTGGCCGAGGCGACGCTGCGCGAGCGCATCGAGACCGCCGACCAGGAGCTGCGCTCCCGGGTGGACGAACTCGACCGGGCGACCAAGGAGCGCATCTCGGCCGGCACCGAGTCGCTGAAGATCGCCGTGACCGAGACCGGCGAGATGATCGACCCGGCCGACCGGCTGGAGAAGCTCGGCACCCGGCTGGACACGGTCACCGAACGGCTCGACGAGCTGGGCACCCGTCTCGACAAGGTCGAGGACGGGGTGACCGGCAGGCTCGGCGATCTGGACGGCTCGCTGCGCAGCGGCCTGTCGAAGGTCGAGGGCACCCTCGCCAAGCAGCCGGACACCGATTCGGTCGACTCGATGGTGCGCCGCAGCAACGAGGAGTCCGTCCGTCGCATCGGCGGTCAGCTGGACGAGGCCATGGCCACCTTCGCGGAGCTGATGCTCGGCGGCGGCCCGGCCGTGCAGCAGATCGCCCCGCCGCCGCCCGCCCCGCGCCAGCCGCGCCGCACCCCGCGCAACGGCCGCTCCCCCAAGGCCGCCGACGCG
The DNA here is from genome assembly GCF_002564045.1 of Amycolatopsis sulphurea. Lineage (NCBI taxonomy): Bacteria > Bacillati > Actinomycetota > Actinomycetes > Pseudonocardiales > Pseudonocardiaceae > Amycolatopsis > Amycolatopsis sulphurea. The sequence continues at coordinate 1,386,193 of NZ_PDJK01000002.1, forward strand.
AAGGGGAAGAACAACGGCTCTGCCGACGCGGAGACCGCCGACAACGCCTGAGGCTGAAATCAGCCCGCCTTGAGCAAAAGGCCGTGAAGGGGCCCTTCACAGACTCTGAGTCCGTGAAGGGCCCCTTCACAGCTTTGGTCCCGAGAACCACTGAGCCGGAGAGGCTTCAGGGTCGTACAGTGTCCAGCACGATCCCGCGTGCGGCCGGTGCGGCCGAAACCACCGTGTACGAACCGGCCAGGGCCGCCAACGCGGCAGGCACCGCCTCCGGGGTGTCCGTGTGCAGCTCCAGCAACGGCTCCCCGGCAACCACCGGCTCACCGGGTTTCGCGTGGCACACGATCCCTGCGGCAGCCTGGACCGGATCTTCCTTCCTCGCTCTCCCCGCGCCGAGACGCCAAGCAGCCACGCCGACCGCGTAGGCGTCCAGCGAAGCGAGCACGCCCGACTCCGGCGCCGGGACCACGTGTACGTGCTGCGGTTTCGGCAGCGGCGCCGACGGGTCGCCGCCTTGGGCGGTGATCATCCGCGCCCACGTCTCGTACGCCGCGCCGGAGGCCAGTACGGCCGCTGGGTCCGCCGAGATCCCGGCCAGCGCCAGCATTTCCCGCGCCAGTGCGACTGTCAGCTCCACCACGTCGGCCGGGCCGCCGCCCTGCAGGACCTCCACCGCCTCGGCGACCTCCACCGCGTTCCCGACCGCACGGCCGAGCGGCACGTTCATGTCGGTGATCAGCGCGGTGCAGGCGACGCCGTGTGCGCTGCCGATGCCGACCAGGGTGCGCGCGAGCCGCCGAGCGTCGTCGACGGTCTTCATGAACGCGCCGGACCCCGCCTTCACATCCAGCACCAGCCCGGACGCGCCTTCGGCGATCTTCTTGCTCATGATGGAGCTGGCGATCAGCGGGATCGACTCGATCGTGCCGGTCACGTCTCGCAGGGCGTACAGCTTCCTGTCCGCCGGCGCCAGCCCTTCGGTGGCCGCGCACACGACCGCGCCCACCGAGTCCAGCTGTGTGGCGATCTCCTCCGGGGACAACGCCGCACGCCAGCCGGGGATCGACTCCAGCTTGTCCAGAGTGCCCCCGGTGTGCCCGAGGCCCCGGCCGGACAGCTGCGGCACCGCGGCACCGCAAGCGGCGACCAGCGGGGCCAGCGGCAAGGTGATCTTGTCGCCGACACCGCCGGTCGAATGCTTGTCCACGGTCGGGCGCGAGACCGCCGGCGACAACCGGCTGCCCGAGCCGATCATCGCGGCGGTCCAGCGCGCGATCTCCGCGTCGTCCATGCCGCGCAGGAAGATCGCCATGGCCAGCGCGGCCATCTGCTCCTCGGCGACCACGCCGCGGGTGTAGGCGTCGACGACCCAGTCGATCTGCTCGTCGCTCAGCCGCCGCCCGTCGCGCTTGGCACGGATGACTTCGACAGCCACGGGGCTCACGGCAAATCCTCAGGACCAAACGCATCCGGCAGCACCTCGGACATCGGCAACACCCCACGTGGGGTGTCGACCAGACACGACGAACCGCCGAGTTCGAACAGGACCTGCCTGCAACGGCCGCACGGCATCAGCAGCTCGCCTTCACCACTGCGGCAAGCCACTGCGACCAGCCGTCCGCCGCCGGACAACCGCAGCTGACCGGCCATCGTGCACTCCGCACACAACCCGAGCCCGTACGAAGCGTTCTCGACGTTGCAGCCAGTCACATGCCGACCGTCGTCCACAATGGCCGCGACGCCGACACGAAGGCCCGAGTACGGCGCGTACGCATACGAAGCAGCCGACACCGCTTCGGTGCGCAGGGCTTCCCAGTCCACTTCGGACACTAGTCGCCCTCACCTCTTCGGTAGAGCGCGCCGTCGGCCTTGGGCGGCCGTAGTCGTTGCGACGCAACGGCAAGCACAATCAGCGTGACGAAGTGCGCCGTGTACGGGATCAGGTCACTCGGCAGCGTGTCATTGGTCCAGTAGATCGTGTACAGGATCCCGGCGCCTACGACGCCGAGCCCAGCCGCGATCCAGCGCCGCCGGAACAGCTGCACGATCACAATCATCGCGAGCAGCAACACCGTGCCGTACAACAGAGCCAGCACCGCTTCGCCGCCACCGGCGAGCTGAAGCCCGTCCGCGTAGCCGAACAGCGCGGCACCACCGAGGAGACCACCGGGCCGCCAGTTGCCGAAGATCATCGCGGCGAGACCGATGTACCCACGGCCGTTCGTCTGGTTCTCCAGGTAGTCCGCGCCGCCCTTGAGCAGCACCAGCGACGCACCACCCATCCCCGCGAGCGCGCCGGAAATCAGTACGCCGACGTACTTGTAGCGATACACGTTCACACCGAGAGACTCGGCAGCCACCGGGTTCTCGCCGCAGGAACGCAGACGCAAGCCGAACCTCGTGCGCCAGAGCACCCAGTAACTCAACGGCACGAGCACGATCGCGATCATGGTCAGCGGCGCAACCCCCGTGACCAGACCCTTGAGAATGCCCGCGACGTCGGACAGCCCGACCCGCTGCTGGTCCTCCATCGAGCCGAGCCAGTCGGAAAGACCGGCCGCCGAGTAGGTGTCGAACTTCGGCACCGGCGGCGACTGCCTCGGGTTGCCCGACAGGGGCTCGAAGATCAGGTTGGCCAAGTACTTCGCGACGCCGAGGCCGAGCAGGTTGATCGCGACACCGGAGACGATGTGGTTGACCCGGAAGGTCACCGTCGCCACCGCGTGCAGCAGCCCGCCCAGCGCGCCGAAGCCGATCGCGGCCAGCAGCCCGATCCACACACCGCCGTAGTAGGCACCCCAGGCCGCGCCCCAGGTGCCGAGGATCATCATGCCTTCGAGGCCGATGTTGATCACGCCCGCGCGCTCGGCCCACAGCCCGCCGAGGGCGCACAACAGGATCGGCAGCGCGAGCCGCAACGCGGTGGACGTGGTGTTGCTCGACGTCAGCGACGAGACGCCGGTGCTGTAGGAAGCCGCGGACATCACTCCGATCGCGACGACCGCCCAGATCACCCCGCGCAGCCAGCCGGGGATCCGCTTGCGCTGATGCGGCACCGGCATCGGCATGCCGGACTCCGGGCCGGGCCGGGCCGACTCCGTCGTGGTGGTCACACCGCACCGCCTTCCGCGACCGAGGAACCCTTACCGGCCAACGCGCGTCCCACGCGCCGCTGTTCGGCGGCGAGGTCGGCGCGGCGCACGATCTCGTACGCGACGACGACCGACAGCACGATGATGCCCTGCATGATCGTCGCGATCTCCTTGGACACGTTGATCTGCTCCAGCGACACCGCCGAGGTGTCCAGGAACGCCCACAGCAGCGCGCCGAGCGCGATGCCACCCGGATGGTTACGGCCGAGCAGCGCCACCGCGATACCGGTGAAGCCGTACATCTGCGTGGCAGTGATGCCGTAGGTGTAGTCACGGCCGAGCAGCTCCGGCATGGCGATCAGACCGGCCACCGCACCGGAGAGCAGCATCGCGATCAGCGTCATCTTCTTCGCGCTGACACCACCGGCCGCGGCCGCCGTGGCCGACTCACCGCTCGCCTTGAGTTCGAAACCGAACCGCGTGCGGTTGAGCATGAACCAGTAGGCGACGCCGATCACGAGCGCGATGAGCACGAAGCCGAACAGCGTGCCCGAGCCGATCGGGATACCCGGGATCCGGCCGGACGGCGCGATCACCCGCGTGCCGATGTTGTTGCCGGTCTGCACGCCGAACTGGTCGGCGTTCACCAGGAACGCGATGATGCCCGCCACGATCGAGTTCAGCATGATCGTGGAGATGACCTCGCTGACCCCGCGGGTCACCTTCAGCACCGCCGGAATCGTCGCGTACAACGCGCCGGACAGCAGGGCGACGAGCAGGATCACGATGACGTGGAGGACCGGCGGCAGCTTCAGTGCGCCACCGACGATCGCGGCGACCACCGCGGCGAACCGGTACTGGCCCTCGACCCCGATGTTGAACAGGTTCATCTGGAAGCCGATGGCCACCGCGAGCCCGGACAGGTAGTACACGCATCCCAGGTTCACCGTGTCGACCGCGGTCGAGCCCTTGACCAGCTGGCTCACCATGGTTCCGTACGCCTGCAACGGATCGGCGCCGGAGATGATGAGCGCGATCGCCGACAGCAGCAGCGCGAAGACGATCGCGAGCAGAGGCGGCAGCAGCCGCGTGCGCCACGAACTCACTCCGGACTTCACTGGACCTCTTCTCCCTCTCCCGCGGCACCGGTCATCGCGGAGCCGAGTTCCTGCGGGGTCACCGTGGCCGGGTTCGCCGAACTCACCAGCCGTCCGCGCAGCATCACGCGGATCGTGTCGGACAGCCCGATCAGCTCGTCGAGGTCGGCGGAGATCAGCAGCACCGCGAGCCCGTCCGCGCGGGCCTGGCGGATCTGCTCCCAGATCAGCGCCTGCGCGCCGACGTCCACCCCGCGCGTCGGGTGCGAAGCGATCAGCAGTACCGGATCACCGGACAACTCCCGCCCGACGATCAGCTTCTGCTGGTTACCACCGGACAGCGCGGCCGCGGGCACCTCGATGCCCGGCGTGCGCACGTCGTACTCGCGCACGATCCGTTCGGTGTCCCGGCGAGCGCCGGCGATGTCGAGCAATTGCCCGCTGGAGACCGGCTTACGCGTCTGGTAACCGAGTATCCGGTTGACCCACAACGGTTGCGTAAGCAGCAGGCTGTGCCGCGTGCGGTCCTCGGCGATGTAGCCGATGCCCGCTTCCCGGCGCGCCAGCGTGCCGAGCTTGACCAGGTCGTGCACCTTCCCGTCGGTCTCGGACAGCTCGATGTGCCCGCCGCTCGCCCTGCGCATGCCCATGATCGTCTCGACCAGCTCGGTCTGGCCATTGCCTTCGACACCGGCGATACCGAGCACCTCCCCCGCGTGCACGGTGAAGGAGATGTCGTCGAGCACGGTGCGCGCCGAGCCCTCGGCCGACAGCCGAAGCTCGCGCACGCGCAGTACTTCGCGCTCGGTCACGGTGGACTCGCGCGTTTCCGGGCTGGGCAGCTCCGAACCGACCATCATCTCGGCGAGCTGACGGCTCGTGATGGTCTTCGGATCGACCGTGCCGACCGTGGTGCCGCGGCGGATCACGGTCACCGTGTCCGCGATGGCACGCACTTCGTCGAGCTTGTGCGAGATGAACAGGAAGGTGTAGCCGTCGTCCTTCATCCCGCGGACGGTCCCGAACAGCGCGTCGACCTCCTGCGGCACGAGCACCGCGGTCGGCTCGTCCAGGATGATGATCTTCGCGCCGCGGTAGAGCACCTTCACGATCTCCACGCGCTGGCGATCGGCCACGCCGAGTTCCTCCAGCAACGCGTCCGGCTTCGCGTGCAGCCCGGTCTGCTCGGCCAGCTTCGCCAGCCGGGACCGCGCCGCGCGGCCGATGCCGTGCAGGCCCTCCGCGCCGAGGAACACGTTCTCCGCGACGGTGAGATTGTCCGCGAGCATGAAGTGCTGGTGCACCATGCCGATACCGGCCCGGATGGCGTCCTGCGGGTTGCGCAGCCTCACCTCGGTGCCATTGATCGCGACGGCGCCCTCATCGGGCTGCTGCATCCCGTAGAGAATCTTCATCAGGGTCGACTTGCCCGCGCCGTTCTCCCCGCACAGCGCGTGCACCTCGCCCGCTGCCACGGTGAGATTGACATCGGAGTTGGCGACCACGCCGGGAAACCGCTTGGTGATACCGGTCAGCTGAACGGCCGGGGTGCCGGGTACGGCGCCGGCCTCGGTTGCGCTCATCGGAAGAACGTCCCCGTTCTGTCGAAACGCGCGAGGGCTCGGAAGGAAGCTTCCTTCCGAGCCCTGGCACGTGGGTCTGCTACTTGGCCGGCTTGTCCGAAACCGTGATGGCGCCAGAGATGATCTGGGCCTTGTAGCCGTCGAGGACATCCTTGATGTCGTCGACCTTGCCACCGGAGGTGGAGTAGCCGACGCCGTCGACCTTCAGGTCGAAGCGCTTCGGCAGCGAACCGAGGTCGTTCTTCGCGACCGCCCGCAGGAATCCGAAGACCGCGACGTCGACCCGCTTCACCATGGAGGTGAGGATGATGTCCTTGTCCGCGGCGACGGTCTTCTGGTTGTACTGGTCGGAGTCCACGCCGATGGCCAGCGCGTTGGCCGACTTCGCGGCGTCGAACACGCCCTTGCCGGAGGCACCGGCGGCGTGGTAGACGACGTCCGCGCCCTTGGCGATCTCCGCGGCCGCCTTGGCGTTGCCCTTGGCGGGGTCCTGGAAACCGGTGTTGTCCCCGGCCGGGGTGAGGTACTCGTCCTCGATCTTGATCTTGTCCGAAGCCGCCTTCGCACCCTGCAGGTACCCGGCCTCGAACTTCTGGATCAACGGGGTGTTCACCCCGCCCACGAAACCGACGTGGCAGTTCTTGCTCTTGTACGCGGCAGCGACACCGGCCAGGAACGAGCCCTGCTCCTCGGCGAAGACCAGCGGGGTCACGTTCGGCAGGGTGATCGTGTCGTCGTCGACGATCGCGAACTTGATGTCCGGATGCTTGGTGGCGACCGTCTTCACCGCCGACTCGTAGGCGAAGCCCACTGCGACGATCGGGTTCAGCCCCTGGCCCGCCATTTGCTCCAGCCGCTGCTGCCGAGCCGCTTCGCTCTCGGTCGGGCTCGCCGTGCTCTCCTGCACCGACGGCACGCCCAGCTCGGCCTTCGCCCGGTCGGTACCGGCCGCAGCCGCGTCGTTGAACGACGCGTCCCCTCGGCCGCCGACGTCGAAGGCCAGGCCGACCTTCAGCTTGCTGCCGTCGACTTTGCCCCCGTCGGTGGTGCTGCTCGTGGCAGCGGCGGGCGCGGCAGGCGGCTTCGGTGCGGCGACGCAGCCAGATCCGGAGCTGTTGTCCCCCGAGCCGGACGCGGTGTTGCTCTTGCCACTGTCCTTCGCACACCCGGCCAGGGCCAGCACCCCGGCCATGCCCACGGCGGCCAGCGCGGTTCCACGCATGCGACGCAAGTGTGTCTCCCTCCCCGCTGATCCAGCGGACGATCCGAGAAAGAACCCGGCGACGTTGCCGGGCTCAACCGCAAGACCGTACCCAACGGTAAGGAAGACGCCATAGCAACTGCACGCTACGTAACACAAACGTTTACTCAGCGGCTCGATCCAGCGCCGTTCGTGTACACAAAGTGATCAATGTGACCACGCTCCGCAGGGTCGATCCGCAGAACTCACGCGTGCGGGTCAGTCGAATCGGGGAGACCACCCGGCCGGACCGGCACTGTGCGTGTCCACAGTGGACCCGAACGGAACCGGCGGGACCGCCCACCCGGCCCCGGCGTGGCCTGGAACACACGTCCGGGCACCGCGGTCCGCTCCCGATGTCTGGTCCATCACAGAGACGAACCCGGAGGTGAGCCAGGCACCAGGGTCGGGTCTAGCATCCCTGGCATCCACGCTCGCGTGAGCCCCTGATCTCGGCACCGCCGCCGGTGTTGTCCCTCGTGGACCGACCCCGGCGAGTGCGGAGGACTCCGGTCACCGGGCACGACAGTCATGACGTTGGAGGCCGTTCACCGATGTCCACCACGGCGAGCACTGCCGCTGAGCCAGCGGCGGGGGCGAGCGATCGGGCGGGTGCCTCACGCCGGCAGGGATCCTTCTACCGGGGCGACCCGGGCATGTGGTCCTGGGTGCTGCACCGCATCACCGGCGTGCTGACATTCTTCTTCCTGTTCGTGCACGTGCTCGACACCGCACTCGTGCGCGTGTCGCCGAACACCTACGACCAGGTGATCGAGACGTACAAGACGCCACTCGTGAACCTGCTCGAGGTCGGCCTGGTCGGCGCGGTGCTGTTCCACGCGCTCAACGGCCTGCGCGTGATGCTGGTCGACTTCTGGGCCAAGGGCCCGAAGTACCAGAAGACGATGCTGTGGGTGATCGGCGTGGTCTGGGTCGTGGTGATGGTTCCGGGTGCGTTCTTCATGCTCAAGCGCACCGTCGAAACGCTCTTCGGGGGTGCCTGATGGCCGACGCTCTGCTTCTGGACAAGCCGCGCGCACCGCGGCGCCCGGCCGCCCGGCGCAGCAACTTCGAGCTCTACAGCTGGCTGTTCATGCGCATCTCCGGGCTCGCGCTGATCATCCTGGTGCTCGGCCACCTGCTGATCATGAACGTCCTCGACGGCGGCGTGCACCGGATCAACTGGGGCTTCGTGGCCGGCCGCTGGGCCTCGCCGTTCTGGCAGTTCTGGGACCTGGCGATGCTGTGGCTCGCGGAGATCCACGGCGGCAACGGCCTGCGCACGATCATCGACGACTACGCGCGCAAGGACTCCACGCGGTTCTGGCTGAAGATCGTGCTGTACGTCTCGATGGTGCTGATCCTGGCCGTCGGCACGATGGTGATCTTCACGTTCGACCCCGAGATGCCTGCCTCCTGACGGCGTAACCACCACGAGCAAGCGGAGCCTTTTCCCATGCAGTTCCACAAGTACGACGTGGTGATCGTCGGCGCCGGCGGCGCCGGGATGCGCGCGGCCATCGAGTCCGGCCAGCGCGCGCGCACCGCGGTCCTCACCAAGCTCTACCCGACCCGCTCCCACACCGGCGCGGCACAGGGCGGCATGTGCGCCGCGCTGGCCAACGTCGAGGAGGACAACTGGGAGTGGCACACCTTCGACACCGTCAAGGGCGGTGACTACCTGGTCGACCAGGACGCCGCGGAGATCATGGCCAAGGAGGCCATCGACGCGGTCCTCGACCTGGAGAAGATGGGCCTGCCGTTCAACCGCACGCCCGAGGGCAAGATCGACCAGCGCCGGTTCGGCGGGCACACCCGTGACCACGGCAAGGCCGCGGTGCGCCGCGCCTGCTACGCCGCGGACCGCACCGGGCACATGATCCTGCAGACGCTGTACCAGAACTGCGTCAAGCACGGCACCGAGTTCTTCAACGAGTTCTACGTGCTCGACCTCGTGCTGTCCGAAGACGAGCAGGGCAACCCGATCGCCTCCGGCGTGGTGGCCTACGAACTGGCCACCGGCGAGCTGCACGTGTTCCAGGCCAAGTCGATCGTGTTCGCCTCCGGCGGCGCGGGCAAGATCTTCAAGACCACCTCGAACGCGCACACACTGACCGGGGACGGCCTCGGCATCATCTTCCGCAAGGGCCTGCCGCTGGAGGACATGGAGTTCTTCCAGTTCCACCCGACCGGCCTCGCCGGGCTGGGCATCCTGATCTCCGAGGCGGTCCGCGGCGAGGGCGGCATCCTGCGCAACGCCGACGGCGAGCGGTTCATGGAGCGTTACGCCCCCACCATCAAGGACCTCGCGCCGCGCGACATCGTCGCCCGGTCGATGGTCCAGGAGGTGCTGCAGGGCCGGGGCTGCGGGCCGAACAAGGACTACGTGGTCCTGGACGTGACCCACCTGCCGGTCGAGGTCCTGGAGACCAAGCTGCCGGACATCACCGAGTTCTCCCGCACCTACCTCGGTGTGGACCCGGTGAAGGAGCCGGTGCCGGTGTTCCCGACCTGTCACTACGTGATGGGCGGCATCCCGACCAACATCCACGGCGAAGCGTTGCGCGACAACGAGAACGTGATCCCCGGCCTGTACGCCGCGGGTGAGGTCGCCTGCGTGTCCGTGCACGGGTCGAACCGGCTGGGCACCAACTCGCTGCTGGACATCAACGTGTTCGGCCGCCGGGCGGGCATCGCCGCCGCGGAGTACGCGCTCGCGCACGAGCACGTCGAGCTGCCGGAGAACCCGACCACGCTGGTCGAGGACCAGCTGGCGCTGCTGCTGTCCGAGCACGGCGACGAGCGCGTCGCCGACATCCGCAAGGAAATGCAGCAGACGATGGACTCGCACGCGTCGGTGTACCGCACCGAGGACACCCTCAAGCAGGCGCTGACCGACATCCAGTCGCTGAAGGACCGCTACGCCCGGATCACCGTGGCGGACAAGGGCAAGCGGTACAACACCGACCTGCTCGAAGCCGTCGAGCTGGGCTTCCTGCTGGAGCTGGCCGAGGTGCTGGTCGCCGGGGCGATCGCGCGCAAGGAGTCCCGCGGCGGGCACGCCCGCGAGGACTACCCGAACCGCGACGACACGAACTTCATGCGGCACACCATGGCCTACAAGCAGGGCGACGGCCTGCGCGCGGACATCCGGCTGGACTACAAGCCGGTCACCTTCACCCGCTACGAACCGATGGAGCGGAAGTACTGATGACCACGGCCACCCCGGAAGCCACGACGGCTTCCGAAACCCACACGCCGATCACCGTCACCTTGAAGATCCTGCGGTTCAACCCCGAGGTCGACGAGGAGCCGCACTGGGAGTCCTACGACGTCCCGGCGCAGCCGACGGACCGGGTGCTCAACCTGTTGTTCTACGTCAAGGATTATCTGGACGGCACCTTCGCCTTCCGCCGCTCGTGCGCGCACGGCGTGTGCGGCTCGGACGCCATGCAGATCAACGGGATCAACCGGCTGGCCTGCAAGGTGCTGCTGAAGGATCTGCTGAAGCCGGGCAAGAAGACCGAGATCAGCATCGCCCCGATCAAGGGCCTGACGACGTTGAAGGACCTCTACGTCGACATGGACCCGTTCTTCGAGGCCTACCGCGCGGTCAAGCCGTACCTGATCGCCTACGGCAACGAGCCCACCCGCGAGCGGATCCAGTCCCAGGCCGACCGCGACCGGTTCGACGACACCACCAAGTGCATCCTCTGCGCCTGCTGCACGTCGTCCTGCCCGGTCTACTGGAACGACGGCTCGTACTTCGGCCCGGCCGCGATCGTCAACGCGCACCGGTTCATCTTCGACTCGCGGGACGAAGGCGCCGAGGAACGCCTGGACATCCTGAACGACTCGGAAGGCGTCTGGCGCTGCCGCACGACCTTCAACTGCACCGACGCCTGCCCCCGCGGCATCCAGGTGACGAAGGCGATCCAGGAAGTCAAGCGCGCACTCCTATTCAAACGCGTCTGACGCTGCTTGGCTTAAAAGCTGTGAAGGGTCCCTTCACGGACATATCGTCCGTGAAGGGACCCTTCACAGCCCTTGGTGAGGTATCCACAAGGCCGCCGGTTGTCCACAGATCGACGGTGGGTCGGCCGCGGGTGGCTGGTGCTGAGGCACAGTCGATGGATGAAGCAACGAGGTCACTGGGCCGCGCGGCCCGAGGTACTCGCCGAGCACAGCACCAACCAGGTGATTCGGGTGAGTGCGCTCGAATCGCTCGACATGCACAGCAAGGGCATCTACCGAAGATGCCTGCCCGGCGGGCCATGGAAAAGACTCTTGCCGGGAATCATTCTCCTGCACAACGGCGAGGCGACAGCTGATCAGCTCGTCCAGGCTGCCCTGTTGTACGCTGGCGAATCAGCGATCGTCACCGGCGGAGAAGCTTGCCTGAGACACGGCATGCGCCTTTCCAGCACCGTCGGCCCACGGCAGGTTCACCTGCTGATCCCGCACCGGCAGAGAGTGAACGGCGCTGAATTCGTACGCATCGAGCGGACCCACACTCTCCCCGCGCCGTGGATACGTGCGGGGTTTCCCCTCGCCCCGCCGGTCCGGTCGGCTACTGACCTGCTCCGCCGGACACCGAGCGCTGAGGCCGCGCGCCACGTTCTGATCGAAGCGATCCAGCACGGCGGCTGTTCGCCAGATGCACTGCTGGATGAACTGAATCGCGGCACCAAGCGAGGGACCGCGATCCCCCGCCGGCTGCTCGCCGATTGGTCGGACATCCGGTCCGTAGCCGAAGACGAAGCCCGCAAGCTGGCGAAACGGCTGGCGCACCCGCCAAGCCACCAGAACGAGGTGCTGTACGACCACGCAGGCAGATACGCGGGCCGGCCCGACTTCTGGTGGGACGACGTCGGCCTGGCCTGGGAGATCGATTCGATGGAATTCCATTTCAAGTCAGCCGACTATGCCCGCACCCTGCAACGGAACACGCGTTACGCGGCGCTGGGCATCGCCGTCGTGCAAACGCTGCCGAGCCGCGTGCGCACCGACCCGGACGCGGTACTGGCGGAACTCACCGATGCCTACCGCGCAGCCACACTCCGCCCACGTCCACCCGTCTCCCTACGTCGCGCGGCTTAAGGCCTGTGAGGGGTCCCTTCACGGACATATCGTCCGTGAAGGGACCCCTCACAGCCCTGGGGGCAACTCAGTGAACCGCGTTCAGTGCGTTCACCAGGCCGTGCCCGTAGTAGGAGTTGTTCTTCGGCGGCCCGGTGCATGCGGCGACGTCGCACTTCACCGGGTCGGCCTTGGCGTTCAACAGGTTCGAGAGCGCCTGCGGCGGAGCGAACGGCAGCCGTGAAGCCAGCAGCGCGGCGACGCCAGCCGCGTGCGGGGACGCCATCGACGTGCCGCACATCGTGCCGTAGCCGCCGTTGGAGATGGTCGACAGCGGACAGACCATGCCCTGGCCCTCCGGGGGCTGCTGTGCGCCATCGCCGCCCGGTGCGGTGACGCTGACCGAGCCGTAGTTCGAGTACGACGACTTCGTGCCCTTGTAGCCGACTGCCGACACCGTGACCACGTCGTCGATAGCCTTCGGCAGGATGCCGCACGACGAGTCGACCGGGTGCGGGCGGTTCGGGTCCGTGGTCTGCTTCGTGACGTCGAAGCCGGAGTTGCCGGCCGCGGCGACGTTCAGCGTGCCGCGGTTGGTCGAGTAGGTCACTGCGCGGCGAACGGCTTCGTACGCGGCTGCGTCGCCGGCTTCGTTGCGGCAGTAGAACATGCCGGGGTCGATGTAGTAGCTGTTGTTCGTCACCTGGAAGTGGTGTTGTCCTGCCCACATGAACCCGCAGACAGCAGCTTCAGGGAAGATGTAGCCACCGTCGTTGACGACCTTCACCGACGCCAGCCGTACGCCCGGGGCGATGCCGGAGAAGCCGCGCGCCGCGTCCTTACCCGCGATCGTGCCCGCAACGTGCGTGCCGTGTTCGGAGTTCGTCGGCGCCCACGACGCAGCGGCGGTGTCCGCAGCACCGGTGATGCAGCCGGCGGACAAGCGAGCGTCCACCTGACTCGCGAGCGCCGGGTGCTTGGCGTCGATCCCGGAATCCAGTACGCCCACGGTGACCCGCGACGAACCCGGGTTGATCTTGTTCGCCTCCGGCGCGTGGATGGCCCGCATGTCCCACTGCTGCGCCGAAAGGTCGCCCGCAGCAGCACGGGTCTGCGTCTGCTCCAGTACGCCGACAGCTGTCCGCTTCTCCGCCCGCGAAGCCTTCTCCGCCCGCGCCGCCTTCTTCGCAGCGACGTCCTTGCCGCCCGAGTACGCGCGCATCACGCCGATCCGCTCCGCGAAGTCCGCGTTGCGCGAGCTGGCGACTGCCACACCGATCTCCGGGTAGTACGCCACTTTGGTGCCACACTTCGCACTCAGCTCGGTATCGACGGAGCGCTGTGAGGCACCCGGCTGGTACAGCACGACGTAGTTATAGGGCGTACTCGTGGTGTCGCACGAAGGCGCGGGAGCAGCATCAGCCGGAGCAGTCACAACACCAGCAGCGATTCCGGCAACCGTAACGGGAATAAGTAATCGACGGATACGGGACATTCCACCTCCAGGGTCGCGCTGAAGGTTAGGCAGCCCAGTCGCCGTACGCCACCTCCTAAGGAACGGTCACCGCATCAGGTGGCCGAGTCATGCTCCCGGGTGGTGGCCCGTACGGCTTTCCAGCCGACTACGCCGATGGCGGTACCGAGTATGAAGGAGACCACAGTGAGCACGGCGTGCACGATGAAATACCCAGTGGGCGATCCGTCCGCTGCCCACGACTGGTCGCTCGCCCAGAGATTCTTGGCGAAAGTGATCCAAATGATCCAGGACCACACCCCGAACGCCAGCAGGAAGATCGCGGTACCTCGAGAAATGCGCATGTCTTGAGTATGCAACCGCGCTCGCGACGCTAGCCTGCACGGGTGCACAACGCGTTTTCCCGATCGCGGCGAGCCGTCACCACTGCTCTTGCCGCCGGTCTCCTCGCCGTCGCCACGCCCGCCGCTTTCGCGATGCCCGCGCAGGCCCAGCAATGCGCCGGCCAGAGCGCACCGCCGCCGCCCGTGGACACTTCGGAGCACCCGAAGCCCGGCCTGCCCGCGCCTGCCGCCCTGCCGGTGCCCGCGCAACCGGTCGGCGGACCACGGCTCGGCGGCTGCGGCACGATCCTCCCGGACGGAGCGCCCGCGCTGCCGGACGGCGACACCTCCGCATCCTGGGTGCTGCAAGACCTCGACACCGGCTCAGTGCTCGCCGCGAAGGACCCGCACGCCCGCGAACGGCCGGCGTCTCTGATCAAGACGCTGCTGGCCCTCGTCGTGGTCAGCGAGCTGAAGCCGGACCAGATTGTGGTGCCCACCAAGGAAGACGCCGAGCAGGAGTGCACCTGCGTCGGCATCGCCGCGGGCGGGCAGTACACCGTCGATCAGCTGCTGCACGGCCTGCTGATGCACTCGGGCAACGACGTCGCGCACGCATTCGCCACCGCCCTCGGCGGTGTGGACGGCGCGGTGACCAAGATGAACCAGATGGCCGCGCGCATCGGCGCCACCGACACCCGGGCGGCCACGCCGTCGGGTCTGGACGGGCCGGGCATGTCGACCTCGGCCTACGACCTGAGCCTGGTCTTCCACTACGCGATGAAGAAACCCGAGTTCGCGCAAGCGGTGGCGACGAAGTCGTACACCATCCCGGCAGCCGCGGGGAAGCCGGCGATCCCGGTGTTCAACGACAACAAGCTGCTCGGCGCCTATCCCGGATTCCTCGGCGGGAAAACCGGGTTCACCGACGACGCACGGCACACCTATGTGGGTGGCGCCGAGCGCGACGGACATCGCCTCGCCATCGTGATAATGCGCGCCGAACAGCGGCCGACCCGCGTCGTCGACCAGGCGGCGAAGCTGCTCGACTACGGTTTCGGGCTGGAGAGCACACAGGCCGCACCGGTGGGCAAGATCGACTACCAGCCCTCCGCAACCGCTTCCGACGCGCCCGATGCCCAGGGCAACGTCTCCCCGGCCGGCGAAACGTCCGCGTCCGCCGAGAAGCCGGACGCGTTCGGCGTCACCGGCTGGGTGCTCACCCTGATCGTGGCGGCGGTCATCGTGGCCGGCCTGGTGATCGGGTACCAGCGCAAGCGCGTGCGAAGCTAGCCTTTGCGCCTGCCCAGCCAGCCGAGCAGCGCCCCGGCGCTGAACACCCCGGCCGCGGCACCGAGCCCGAGGCCACGCTGCACGGTGACGTCCGGGCGCAGCAGTACCGGCGCCGGCGGCTGCACCACCCGGCGCTGGTTCTCGCGTGCAGTGGCCGTCCACGCGGTGACCATCAGCAGGAACCGGGACACCAGGTTGGCGAACACCAGCAACCCGATCACCGGCCCGAAGATCGCCGCCGACGGGGAGTTGATCACGCTGGTGAGATAGATCGACGCGACCTTCTGCAGGATCACGAATCCGACCGCGGCGAAGATCGCGCCTTTCACCGCGCTGCGCATCGCCACGTGCTCCCGCGGCAGCCGCGCGATCACCCACAGGAAGACCAGTGTGTTCGCGACCAGCCCGAGCAGGATCGTCACGACCTGCAACAGGAACTTCGCCCAGGTCTGCTCCTGGAGGCCGACCAGCTCCAGCAGCAGCCTGCCGAGCCCGCTGCCCGCCGCGGTGAGCCCGAACGAGACGATCAGCGCCAGCCCGAGCCCGATCAGCGACAGCAGATCCTTGATCGTGGTGGCCACGAACGGCTGTGGCCGCTTCTCCTGGCCCCACTGCGCGGTGAGCGCGTCCCGCAGGTTCGCCATCCAGCCGACGCCGGAGTAGAGCGCCAGCAGCAGCCCGAGGATCCCGAGCCCGCTGCCGGAATCGAGCGCGCTGTCGGTGATGCCGTGCACCAGCGTCTGCAGACCCGCCGGCACCGAGTCGTCGATCCCGTGCTTGATCTGGCCGATCACCGTCTGGTTCTGCCCGAACACCAGGCCCACGACCGCGAACCCGACCATGAAGATGGGGAACACCGACAGCACGCTGAAATAGGTGATGGCGGCGGCGTAGTGGTTGCCGTAGTGCTCGCCGAACGACTCGTTGGCCCGGATCAGGTGATCCAGCCACGGGTACCTGCGCCGCAGCCGGGGCAGCAGCTTTTCCTTGTCACCGTTCTGTTTCGCCACCGGGGAACGCTAACCACGCCCGCCGCCACCCGCCACTCGAATGGGCCGTTGTGGTTACTCCACCCGGCGGATCAGGGGAAAGCCGCCACCGGTTCAGCGCGCGGGCGGCAGGAATCCGATCCGCGCGTAGGTGTTCTCCAGCGTTTCGGTCGCGACCTCGCGGGCGCGCCGCGCCCCGGCGGCCAGCACCCGGTCCAGCTCCGCCACATCGTCCAAATAGGACTGAACCCGGTTCTGCAGCGGAGTCACCCACTCCACGAGCACCTCGGCCAGGTCCTTCTTCAGGTCGCCGTAGCCCTTGCCATCGTAAGCCGCTTCGAGGTCGGGCACGGTGCGGTCGGTCAGCGCGGAGTAGATGCTGAGCAGGTTCGAGACGCCGGCCTTCTCCTCCGGGTCGAACCGGATCTCCCGGCCGGTGTCGGTGACCGCGGAGCGGATCTTCTTCGCCGACCGCTTCGGGTCCTCCAGCAGCTCGATCAGCCCGTTCGCCGCCGACGCCGACTTGCTCATCTTGGCCGTCGGGTCCTGCAGATCGTAAATTTTCGCCGTGTCCTTGACGATGTGCGCCTCGGGCACGGTGAACGTCGGGCCGAACCGGTTGTTGAACCGCTGCGCGAGGTTGCGGGTGAGTTCGAGGTGCTGCCGCTGATCCTCGCCGACCGGCACCGCGTTCGCCTGGTACAGCAGGATGTCCGCGGCCTGCAGGATCGGGTAGGTGAACAGCCCCACACTCGCCCGGTCGGTGCCCTGTTTGGCGGCTTTGTCCTTGAACTGGGTCATCCGGCCGGCTTCCCCGAACCCGGTCTGGCATTCGAGCACCCAGCTCAGCTGCGCGTGCTCAGGCACGTGGCTCTGCACGAACAACGCGCTCCGCGCCGGGTCGACCCCGATCGCGAGCAGCTGCGCGGCCGACCGGCGGGTGCGCTCCAGCAGCACCTTCGGCTCCTGCTCCACCGTGATCGCGTGCAGGTCGACGACGCAGTAGAAGGTCTCGTGGGTGTCCTGCAGCCGCACCCACTGACGCAACGCGCCGAGGTAGTTGCCGAGGTGAAAGGAGTCGGCGGTCGGCTGAATCCCGGAAAGCACCCGCAGGCGCCCGTTCTGTTCGTCGGACACGCCTAGATTCTTCCAGGGCCGGGATCGATGCCCCGCGCGAGGTCGGCGGAGCGCCCGTTCAGGGCTGCTGAAGGGTGCTCAACGGCCGGATCGGGTCCTCGGTCCCAGCCTCGCCTTGCTGAGCGGCCCGGTGCGGCTTCGCGGCGTTCGCGCCCCGGGTGCCGGCAGCCTTGGCGTTGGTCGCCCGGCCCGCTGGGAGCCTGGCCGCCGCAGCCGCCCTGCTCGCGACAGCGTTACGCGTCGGAATTCCTGCAGAGGAAACGGTCCTCGCCGAGGAGGCGGGTTCGACCGTGCGCGTTGGAGTTGTGGCGCTGTGTGACGGGGCGTTCGGCGTTGCGGCTGCGGGCGGTGCGGGGTCTTCCCATGCGGCAACGTGCTCTGAGCCATGACCCGACGACGCCTTGTCCGACGCGTCATCAGCCGGAGCGAGGTCGTGGGCCGCCATGCTGACCCCGCCCAGCGCACTCCGGTCAGCTTCGCCGAAGGACGGAGAAGTCTCCTCGTCGGCAGCGGCGACGTCGGCGGTCTCGGCCCCGCCAAGGCCTGCTTCGGCCTCCGTTTTGGCGCGCGCCTTGCGTCGCTGCCGCACCACGCCGAGCGTCATGCCGACGACCCCGAGCGCGACCGCGACCAGCCCGACCGGGCCGAGCATTCCGAACCCGGCCGAAGTGACCGTCTCCTGGGAAACGTCGTCGTCCGCGAATGCCGGTGCCGCGCCGGTCAACAGCAGGACCGCAGGCATCCCGAACACCGCCAGCACCCGCGCCGAAGGCCGCAAGCGACGGGACCCCGCCGGACGGCCGTCGCGTAGCGCCGACCGAGTCAGGAGGTGGCCTGGGTTGCGCACCGGAGTGCCTCCCGCGAAGTGACTGTTCCCGACGGGCAGCTCACCCGTTCGGATGAGGTACCCGTGCGCTGCTGGTGAGAAAACTACCGAGCGTGTCAAGACCGGTCCGATCCGATCAACTCGGGCGCCGAGACTAGCGCCCACCCGGGGAGCGCCCATGGCCGCCCCCGCACTGAACCGCATCACCAGTGGTCAGCGTTGTATTACGAGTCGATCACCAACCCAGCGCAGTCCCGCAACAAACCACACCCCGCCGGACACCAGCCCGGCACTGCACGCCTGGGCCGACTCACCGTGACCCCCGTGCACGGCGACGTAGCCGCCTCACGCACGGCCGGTCAGGGCCCCGGCAGAGTTGGCCGAGGGCCCGTGATCAGCAGAGAGAGCCATGGCTGCCCGACCGGTTTCGGGTCCGTGAAGGGGCCCCTGACGGACTCAGAGTCCGTGAAGGGGCCCTTCACAGCCTCAGAGGCCAGGGTTCCGGCAAAGTTGGTCGGGTACCGCGGCAGCGGGTGATGCGGAGGTGTGCGCGACCACCTCGTGGCGTGCACCGGACCGGTTTCGGGTCCGTGAAGGGGCCCTTCACGGACTCAGAGTCCGTGAAGGGCCCCTTCACAGCCCCTCCGCAGCTACGCAGGACCCTCCACGCCGACTTGCCGACACCCTGCACGGCCGGTCGCCGCGCGGCCGACCGCCGCTACCGCACCCGCCCGCGACAACGCAGGCAGATCCGGCCACCGCACCCGTCGGCGGAATCCACGCTTCGTGGGCGGCAGCCGAGCGAAACGCGGAAAAGCTCACCTGTTCAGCCCTCCCCGCTCACTCAATGTCAGTTATTAACCAACCCTGCTGGTCTTTTCGCATTCTCTTCTCCGAAGGCGGTTCTCGCGTCCACCACAGTGGTCTATACCTCTGTGGTGTAGACCACTGACCGGGCGACCAAAGGAGCGAGCCCATGTCTCTGCGCAGGATTCTCACCGCGTTCGTGACCAGCACGGCAGCCGCGATGGCGGTGCTCATACCGGAGGTCGCGCACGCGGCGCCGACCGCCGCGTTCCCGGTGAGCGAGGACCAATTCAACCAGATGTTCCCCGGCAGGAACCAGTTCTACACCTACGCCGGACTGACCGACGCGCTCGGCGCCTACCCCGGATTCGCCAACACCGGCAGCGATACTGTGAAAAAGCAAGAAGCCGCCGCGTTTTTGGCGAACGTGAGCCACGAAACCGGCGGCCTGGTGTACATAGTGGAGCAGAACACCGCGAACTACCCGCACTACTGCGACACCGGCCAACCCTATGGCTGCCCGGCGGGCAACGACCAGTACTACGGCCGCGGCCCGATCCAGCTGAGCTGGAACTTCAACTACAAAGCCGCCGGCGACTCGCTCGGCATCGACCTGCTGAACCATCCGTCACTGGTCGCGCAGGACCCGGCCGTGTCCTGGAAAACCGGGCTCTGGTACTGGAATACCCAATCCGGCCCGGGCACGATGACCCCGCACGACGCCATGGTCGACGAACGCGGCTTCGGCGAGACCATCCGCAGTATCAACGGATCCATCGAATGCAACGGCGGCAACCCGGCCCAGGTGCAGAGCCGCGTCGACGCCTACACCAGGTTCGCCGGCATCCTCGGCGTCGACCCGGGCGGCAACCTCAGCTGCTGACCACCTACCGGGCTCTCCCCTCCCCCAGCTGCCCCCCGGCCCCTGCCGGGGGGACAGCAAAGCTGGTCGAGGACCCGTGATCAGCAGCGAGAGCCGTGGCTGCCGCGTCATCATCGACGACACCTGCCCTCTCGATCGATTGCGCCCGGCAGCGGGCGATGCAGAGGCGTTCGAGACGCGCGACCACCTCGCACTGTGCGCCAGACCTGTCTCGGGGTCTGTGAAGGGGCCCTTCACAGACTCAGAGTCCGTGAAGGGCCCCTTCACGGACCTCCGCGAGGCGGGTTCTCGCCCCGCGGAGGCGCAGGCCCCTCACACCGACTTTGCCGACACCCTGCCCCGGGGGGACAGTTACGTTGCCGGGTAACGGAAAGCCACCCGCCCCACGAGGACCGGCCTCAGCTCGGGAACGGCACATCGTATGTCGCGGTGACCGGGGCATGGTCGGACCACCGCAGGTCATAGGACTCGGCTCGCTCGACCGTCACCGCGGTGACCTTCTCGGCAAGGCCGAGGGTGGCCAGCTGGAGATCGATCCGCCAGCCGGAGTCGTTGTCGAAGGCCTTGCCGCGGTAGGACCACCAGGTGTACGGGCCGGGGCCGGTGGCGTCGAGCCTGCGTTGCACATCGGCGTAACCGGCCTCGTGGACCCGGCCGAGCCAGGCGCGTTCCTCCGGCAGGAAACCGGAATTCTTCTGGTTGCCACGCCAGTTCTTCAGGTCGATGGTGTCGTGGGCGATGTTCCAGTCGCCCACCACGACGACCTCCCGCCCGGCCGCGGCGGCCTTCCCGCGCAGCTCCGCGAGGTAGGGCAGGAACGCGGCCATGAAGCGTTCCTTCTCCTCCTGCCGCTCGGTCCCGACCTCGCCGCTGGGCAGGTACAGACTCGCCACGACCACCCCAGGCAGGTGCATTTCGAGATAGCGCCCACTGTCCTCGAACTCCGGCTCACCGAACCCGGTACGCACTTCGTCCGGCTCGACCCGGCTGTAGAGCGACACCCCGTTGCGCCCCTTGACGGCCGACGGCGCGTGCGCGGCGAACCAGCCCTCGGGCTCGACGACCGAAGCGGGCAGCTGCGCGGCCTCGGCCCGCACTTCCTGGCACGCGACGACGTCGGCCTTCGTGGCGGCGAGCCACTCGACGAAGCCCTTTTTCACGGCGGCCCGCAGGCCGTTGACATTCACGGTGGAGACGGTCAGCACCCCGCGCACGCTACCCGGCGGGTACGACAATTCCGGCCGTGGCTCGGCGGTCGCCGATCAACCGCACCCGGCGCCGCGGCGCGGGCGGGCTGATCACCGGCGCGTCAGCACCTCGAGCCGTCCAGCGGCTTCAGGAACCCGTCGGCCACCCACTTGCCTTCGACGACCTTGCGGAATCCGTTCTGTACCACCGGTTGCGCGTTGAATTTGGCACCGTTCAAGTACTTCCCGACGATCTTCCCGTCGCCTGCCGGGGTTTCACGGGCGTTCAGCACGTCCGCGGTCACCGACATCGTGCATCCGGTCGGGGCCCCCTGCGCGTCGGCCTCGCCCTTCTGGTTGACCACGTAGAAGATGAAGACCACTACGGCGGCCCCGATGATGATCAGCGCCTTCTTCGGCAAACCCAGGATCACAGCAGCTCCTCAGTCGCGAAACGGTTACCAGAGTAGAGACCCCGGGCCCGCGCAGACAGAGGTGCGCACGTAGACCACCCGGTGGCGGGAACGACCGTCACCGGGTCATGACGCACAGTCATCGAATGGCGAAGGGCACCTCGGAAGACTCCTCCGAGGTGCCCTTCTGCCAGGAAAACCCTGCCGAAGATCAGCCCTGCGCGACCTTCTTGGCCAGGTTCGTGTCCAGCGTCGCGAGGAACTCCTCGGTCGTCTGCCACGGCTGGTCCTTGCCGACCAGCAGCGCGAGGTCCTTGGTCATCTTGCCGCTCTCGACGGTGTCGATCACGACCCGCTCCAGCTTGTTCGCGAAGCCGATCAGCTCCGAGTTGGAGTCGAGCTTGCCGCGGTGCTCGAGGCCGCGGGTCCACGCGTAGATCGAGGCGATCGGGTTCGTGGAAGTCGGCTTGCCCTGCTGGTGCTGGCGGTAGTGCCGGGTCACCGTGCCGTGCGCGGCCTCCGCCTCGACGGTCTTGCCGTCCGGCGTACGCAGCACCGAGGTCATCAGGCCGAGCGAGCCGAAGCCCTGCGCCACGGTGTCGGACTGCACGTCACCGTCGTAGTTCTTGCAGGCCCAGACATACCCGCCCTCCCACTTGAGCGCCGCGGCGACCATGTCGTCGATGAGCCGGTGCTCGTAGGTCAGGCCCTTGGCGTCGAAGTCGGACTTGTACTCCGCCTCGAAGATCTCCTGGAACACGTCCTTGAACATGCCGTCGTAGGCCTTGAGGATGGTGTTCTTGGTGGAGAGGTAGACCGGCATCCCGCGGTCGAAACCGTACTGCAGCGACGCGCGCGCGAAGTCCTCGATCGACTTGCGGTAGTTGTACATCCCCATGGCGACGCCGCCGCCCTCCGGGTACTGCGCGACCTCGAACTCCATCGGCGCGGACCCGTCGGCCGGGGTGTAGGTCATGGTCACCGTACCCGGGCCGGGGACCTTGAAGTCGGTGGCCTTGTACTGGTCGCCGTGCGCGTGCCGGCCGATGATGATCGGCTTGGTCCAGCCCGGTACCAGCCGCGGCACGTTCGCCATGATGATCGGCTCGCGGAACACCACGCCGCCGAGGATGTTGCGGATGGTCCCGTTCGGGCTCCGCCACATCTTCTTCAGGCCGAACTCCTCCACCCGGGCCTCGTCCGGGGTGATGGTGGCGCACTTGACGCCGACGCCGTGGCGCTTGATGGCGTTCGCCGAGTCGATCGTGATCTGGTCGTCGGTGCGGTCCCGCTCCTCGATGCCCAGGTCGTAGTAGTCCAGGTCGATGTCCAGGTACGGGTGGATCAGCTTGTCCTTGATGAACTGCCAGATGATTCGGGTCATCTCGTCGCCGTCGAGTTCTACGACGGTGCCCTGGACTTTGATCTTGGCCATGAGCAGCGGTGCTCCTTCCGCGGATCTCTTCGCGTTCGACTCTCTTCGGTAGCGGTACAAGCGTACTGCTAAACAGAGCTGGATGGTTCCAGAAGTGGTCGGCGTCAAGTCTCCACCCACCACCGGCCGTCCCGGCGACCGGGCACAGACCGCGAAGATTCGCGGAACCGGGCGAACCCGGCGACCATCCCATCGCCGGATCAGTCACCCGGGAGGTCACCCCATGTCCGTTCCCCCGCCGTATTCCACCTTTTCGCCCACCGTCGTGCCACCAGCGAGCCGGACGGGCGCACGCGTGCTGAGCGGGCTGGCCGGCCTCGTCCTCACCCCCGTCGCGCTCGGCCTGCTCGGCTACGGCGGGTACCGGCAGCAGAACGTGCTGGCCACATACGCGGCGCACAGTGACGCCGTCAGCGTCGTCCTGCTGGTCGCAGGCGCGCTGCTGCTGCTCGCGGTGGCCACGCTCGGCGCGTGGTCCTCTGCCGGGCCGCTGCTGGGTGGGCTGCTGTGGGGAGTGCTGCCTGGCCTCGTGACGCTCGCCATGCCGCAGTGGGGGCTGGAGCTGCTGAACCTCGTGCCGTGGGGCCAGCTGCGCTTCGGGGTGGCCACCTGGCTGTTCACCGGCGCTCTGTTCGGCTGCGGATTCCTGCTGGTCGGTACCGGCCTGGCCAGTTCACTGGTGCGCCGCCGCCGGGAGCCGCACGCCCGGTGAGAACATTTGCAGATGGGATTGTTCACCGTGGCGGAAGCCCGCGCCGAACTCGCCCGGCTGCGCCCGGTGCTCGACGAGCTCGTCCGGATCCGGGCGGACGCCGCCGAGCTGGCCGCGTCGCTGCGGCCCGGTGGGCGGGACACCGACCTCGGCGGCCTGCCCGAGTGGAAGGCCGCGCAGGCCCGGCTCGACGACCTGATGACCGCGGTGCAGGCCACCGGCGCGGAGCTGAAGGGGTTCGCCCCGCTGCTGGTGGACTTCCCGGCCACCCTCGGCGACGACGACGTCCTGTTGTGCTGGATCGAGGGCGACGACGAGCTGAGCTGGTACCACCGCGTCGATCTCGGCTTCGCCGGTCGGCGCCCGCTGCCGTGAAAATCGCTGGTCAGCGGCACTAAGGTGGGCGGGTGAGCGAACTGTTCGACGCCCAGGCCCCCGGTTACGACGCAGACAGCTTCCACCCGCTCGTGGCGGACACCCTGGTGGACGGCCTGTCCCCCGGCCCTTCGCTGCTCGTCGACGTCGCCACCGGCACCGGCGCCGCAGCATTCGCGTCGCTGCGCCTCGATCCGGCGGCAGTGCTCGCGGTGGACTTCTCCCCCGCGATGATCGAGCAGGCGCACCGAAAAGCCGCGCGACTCGACCCTGGGGGACGGATCTCCTGGCAAGTCGCCCCCGCAGTACCGCTGCCGCTCGACGACTCTTCGGCGGACGCCGTCGTGTGCGCGTCCGCACTGCACTTCCTCGGCGCGGCCGCACTCGCCGACTGGCGCCGGGTACTGCGCCCCGGCGGACAGCTGGCGTTCAGCATCTCCCTGGCGCAACGCCTCCACCGAAACGGCGCTTTCGGCGAGTTGATGCCCCAGGACTTGACTCTGCCGTCGACCGCCGACGAGGCAGCCGCACTGGCCACCGACGCTGGTTTCGTGTCGGCGACGGCCCGGACGGTGACGTCGCACGATGGTGACCGGGTGCGGGAGGTCTTCGCGGTGTTCGCCGAGGGGTGAGGGCATTGGCGCCGCGATGAACTGCCGAAGCCTGCCATCCGTTGCCGTGCAAGCGTATCCATCAACCGCAGGTGGCCCCCCGCGTGCACGTTGACCCACCTCCGGCACTACCTCGCCGCGCTGCCACACGCGCGCGGCCCCGAGCAAGGCGTGAGATCCTGGTCCCATGCTGCGTGAACTGCATCTGACCGGCGACCCGGCGGCGGACAAGCTGCTCAACGACGACCCGTTCGCCCTGCTCGTCGGCATGCTGCTGGACCAGCAGTACCCGATGGAACACGCCTTCGCCGGGCCGCGGAAGATCGCCGACCGGATGGCCGGGTTCGAGCTCGGCAAGATCGCCGCGACGGACCTCGACACCTTTGTCGAACTGTGTGTCACCCCGCCGGCCATTCACCGGTACGGCGGTTCGATGGCCCGCCGGGTGCATGCGCTCGCGCAGCACATCATCGAGCACTACGACGGCGATACCGAGGGGATCTGGCTGTCCGGACGCCCCAAACCGGACGGCCCCGAGGTTCTCGAACGACTCAAGGCACTCCCCGGATTCGGCGAACAGAAAGCGAAGATCTTCCTCGCCCTGCTCGGCAAACAACGCGGCGTACAACCAAAAGGCTGGCGCGAAACGACTGGCGCGTACGGCGACCGCGGCTCCCGCCGTTCCATCGCGGACGTGACCGACGAGAAGACCCTGGCCGAAGTCCGCGCGTTCAAGAAGGCGGCGAAGGCTGCGGCCAAGGGTTAACGCGCGAACCAGACCACGTCCGGCTCGCCTCGCGGCACGGAACTGGCGTCGAAGCCAACCGCTACGCGAACGCAGAACGCAACCGGCGCAACTCGGACCGGATAGAGTAGCCCTCGACAGGACAGCCCACATGCTCGGAGGAGGCACCGTGGTCGACAAGTTCACCGCTCCACTGCTGACTCCCAAAGAGGTGGCTCGGCACCTTCAGATCCCGCAATCCACGATGTACGGCTGGCTCGGCGAGCAAGCCGGTGGCACCCCGCTGGTCCACCAGGTCACACCGGAGCGGCACGGGAGGCCCTCGGTCCCGTTCGTCGCCGTGGTCGAAGCCTATGTCCTGCGCGCGCTGCGCGACCTCAAGCTCACCAAACGTAAAATCAGGGACGCCGCGGCCGAGGTTCGAAGCTCATTCGATACACCGTATGCACTGGCAACGAAGAAGATCGCGACCGACGGCGTGGACATCTTCGTGCACTACCTGGACGGCGACCTCGCACGCGTCGGCGACGGCCAACGTCCATTCCGCGAGGTGATCAACGATTACCTGCACTTCATAGAGTGGGACACCAACGATGGCTTCGCCGGCAGCCTTCGCCTCCGGCAATACCCGGATATCGCCCCGGTGGTCATCGACCCACGATTCGGCTGGGGAGCACCTGTCGTCGAATCTGCCAGAGTACCGGTGGATACCGTCGTTGATCTTTGGCTGGCGGGCGAGTCGTTTTCTGACGTAGCCTACGAATACGGGCTGACCCCGGAACAAGTCGAATCATTGTGCCGAGCCGCCCGTGCCGCATGAGTTCTTTCTCGACCGAGGGCTCGGCCGGCGGCTGGCAGAAGAACTGACCATGCGCGGCTGGACAGTACACAGAGCTGCGGAGCACTTTCCGGACGACGCACAGCACGTCGCCGACGAGGACTGGCTCGCCTACGGCCTGACCAGAGGGTGGTCACCTCTGTGCAAAGACGGACGAATCAAAGGACGCGACATAGAACGCACCCCTTTGCAAACCTACAACGGCGTTCTCTTCTACCTCGATAACCAGAAGCTCCGGGTTGTCGAAATGGTCCAACGTTTCGAGCGACACCGCGAAGCAATCCACCGCGCAGTCGTTCGCGGAGGCCCTCGCGCCTATGCAGTAGGAGTCCGGGAACTACGCTCCACCTGGCCGTAACCAATGCGCGGCGGAAACCACCGGTCAACGCGCGAACCAAACCACATCCGGCTCACCTCGCGGCACCGGAACCCGCACCACTTCCACCGAATCGAACCGCTCCCGCAGCCGTTGCGTGAACGCCGGGGCCGCGCCCGCGCTCCACACCGCCAGTACGCCACCCGGGCGCAGCCGCCGGGCGAGCCGGTCCAAGCCATCCGCGGCATACGGCTCCGCGTTGCCTTCCGTGACTGTCCACTCAGGACCGTTGTCGATGTCGAGGCACAGCGCGTCGAACGTCTCCTCCGTGGCGCGCAACCAGGTGAGGAGATCCGCTTCGACCACGGTCACCCGCGGATCGTCCAGCGCCCCGCCGTGCACTGCGCGCAGTGGGCCGGTGCGGTTCCATTCGATCACGGCCGGTTCGCGTTCGAGCACCACGATCTCGCCGACGCCGCCGTGATCCAGTGCGGCGCGCAACGAAAAACCGACGCCCAGCCCGCCGATCAGCAGTCGCGCGCCGGGGGCGAGCCGGCCGGCCGCGCCGGTCACCAGCAGCCGTTCCGACTCGCCATTTCGGGTGTCCATCAGGAAAACGCCGTTCTCGATCACTTCGAAACCGGCGCCGTCGGTGCGCAGCACCAACTCTCCACCATGTCCGGATACGACTTCCAGCACTTCGACCACGCCGGGCAGCCTCTCACGCCACGGCCCGCTCCCGAAGGAGCCGGGGCGCGCGTCCCCAAAAGAGCAGGGTGACCAGAATGGCGACCGCGGTCAGGGCGGCGGCGAGCACCGGCAGGACGGTAGGCCCGCCCGAGGTAAGCACCGCGCCGCCCACCACCCCGGACAACCCGGCCCCGAGGTAGATCGCGGACGCATTCAGCGACAGCGTGAGCCCAGCGTGGCCAGGGGAAAGCTCGATCAGCCGGTGCTGCACGGGCGGGCTGAACGCCCAGGTCGCCAGCCCCAACAAGAACAACGCGACGGCCGCGCCCGGCACCGTCCGGGTCGCGATCGGCAGCAGCGCCATCACCACGGTGACCATGACCAGCACGAACAGCACCGGCCGCCGCGCGCCCCACCGGTCGGCCGCGCGGCCGCCGGCGAAATTGCCGATCGCGCCACCGATTCCGTAGCAGAACAGCAGCACCGTGACGGTCCCGCCGGAGACTCCGGCGGTCGCCGCGAGCAGCGGCGAGATCAGCGTGTAGACCATGAACGCGGCCAGGCAGGCGAGCACGGTGGTGACCAGCAACGCGATCACCCGCCGGTCCCGCGCCACGGCGAACCGCTCGGCCAGCCGGACCGCGGGCGGCGCGGCGACGGACGGCAGCACGAGCCGGACCGCGACGGCCCCGGCCAGCAGCAGTACGCCGACGAGCAGGAACGCGGCTTCGTAAGCGAAGCGCTGCGAGATCAGGCTGCCCAGCGGCACCCCGAAGATCAACGCGACGGTCAGCCCGCCGAACACCATGGCGACCGCCCGGCCGCGGCGATCCGGTGTGGTGAGTTCCGCGGCCACAGCGCTGGCCGCCGGGGTGAACACCGCAGCCCCGACGGCTGTGACGATCCGGGCGAGCAGCAACGTCGAGTACCCCGGCGCGATCGCCGCGAGCAGGTTCCCGCCACCGGCCACGACGAGCGCGGCGACGAGCAGCTTCCGCCGCTCCCACCGCCCGGTCACCGCGGCGAACACGGGCGAGCCCACCGCGTAGGCGATCGCGAACGCGGTGACGAGCTGCGCTGCGGCCGTGGCCGAGACGTGCAGCTCCGCGGTCAGCGACGGCAGCAGTCCGGCGACGATGTAACCGCTGGTGCCGACACCGAAGGCCCCGAACGCGAGCACGAGGTTCCGCGCCACGGCCGAAGACGGGACGGTGGTCATGAAGATGCCCCCAAGGCGAACGAGTGGATTAGTTCGACGAACGTCGTAGTTCGACGATGATCGTACACAGCGCCACCGACAATTTCGAGCGGCGTCGTACCATGGGCACCATGTCCGCCACCACACCGCCGTCTCCGCTCGCCTGCCCCGGGCGGGACGAGATGACCGTCGAGGCCGTCCTGCGCGCCCTCGCCGACCCGGTGCGGCTGGCCATGGTCCGGCAGCTGGCCGGTGCGGACCGCGAACTGCCCTGCCGCGCATTCAACGTCCCGGTGACCAAATCCACACTCACTCACCACCTGGCGATCCTGCGCCAGGCCGGCGTGGTGGCCGGCCGCCAGGACGGCACCACCCGGTTCAACTCGTTGCGGCGCAACGATCTCGACGCACTCTTCCCCGGATTGCTCGACGGAGTGCTCGCCGCACCACACTGAACATCGCGTTACGTGAACAGCCTCACCCGGATACCGGGATGACAAAGCCACCCGGCTTCGGTTGAACTGGACGCGCGGACAGACAGCACGACGGCGTCGCGGCCGCCCGTGGCTGTCTTGTTTTTTGGCCGTTTACTAAAGCGCTTCAGAACCGGTCTCGAACCCCCGATCTCCCCAGGAAGGAGAGCCGTGCCCGTCGCGTTGCTCGCACTCGCCGTCGGTGCCTTCGGCATCGGCACCACCGAGTTCGTGATGATGGGTGTGCTGCCCCAGGCCGCCTCGGATTTCCACATCGACATCCCGTCCGCCGGCTACTTCATCTCCGCCTACGCGCTGGGTGTCGTGATCGGCGCCCCGCTGCTCACCGCACTGGCCGTGCGGCTTCCCCGCAAGACCATGCTGCTGGCCATGATGGGCCTGTTCACCCTCGGCAACGGCCTGTTCGCGCTGTCGCCGAACCAGGACTTCGGCATCGCGTTCCGGTTCCTCGCCGGGCTGCCGCACGGCGCGTTCTTCGGGGCGGGCGCGGTGGTCGCGTCGAGCCTCGCCCGGCCGGGCGAGCGGGCCAAGGCGGTGTCCATGATGTTCATGGGCCTGACCATGGCGAACGTCATCGGCGTACCGGTCGGCACGCTGCTGGGCCAGCAGTTCGGCTGGCGGGTCACGTTCGGTCTGGTCGCGCTCATCGGGCTGGTGGCCATCGCGACGATCGCCAAGCTGGTGCCGCACCAGGGCCGTCCGGCCGAGCCGTCGCTGCGCGGCGAACTCGGTGCGTTCCGCCGTCCGCAGGTCTGGCTGGCGCTGGCCATCGTCATGTTCGGCCTCGGCGGGGTGTTCGCCTGCATGTCCTACATCGCGCCGATGCTCACCGATGTCGCCGGGTATTCGCCGTCCAACGTGACCGTGCTGCTTTCGCTCACGGGCGTGGGCATGACGCTCGGAAACTTCCTTGGCGGACGGCTCGCCGACAAGGCGTTGATGCCGAGCCTGTACGTCGCGCTGCTGTCGCTGGCCACCGTGCTCGCGATTTTCACGGTCACCGCGCAGGGCAAGGTCGGCGCGGCGATCACGATCTTCTTCGTGGGCTTCGCGGGCTTCATGATCGGCCCGATGATGCAGGCGCGGATCATGGAGAAGGCGGGCGGCACGCCGTCGCTCGTCTCCGCGGCGGTGCAGTCGGCCTTCAACATCGCCAACTCGATCGGCGCCTACCTCGGCGGCCTGGTGATCGCCGGCGGGCTCGGGTTGCTCGCACCCAACTGGGTCGGCGCGCTGCTGGCCGTGCTCGGGGTGTCCATCGCCGCGGTGTCCGGCCTGCTGGACCGGCGCGAGGCCGCGCGGGAACTCGCGCCGGCTACCTGAGAACTCAGGAGGACGAGTCGAGGGGGCCGCCCGTGATGGTGAGGGCGATGTAGAGGACCGCAGCGCACAACAGGCCGTAGGTCACCAGATCGACGGTCTTGCTGCGGATCGCGAGCAGCCCCACCTTCTCGACCGGCAGCACCGCGCGCGCCACACCTGCCACGAGCAGGGCCACGCCGACCAGCACGGCCCCCTCACGCCAGTGGTACTGGAAGGCCCGCTCCACGGCGACGAGGAGCAGCACGAGCACCGCCGCGAACGGCACGTGAACGGTCCACGCCCGACCGCCACGCGGCCGTTCGCCGGGCATCGCCATCACCCCGCGACCGCGCGTTCCGCGGCCTCGACCACGTTGCTGACCAGCATCGCCCGCGTCATCGGGCCGACCCCGCCGGGGTTCGGCGAGAGCCAGCCGGCGACTTCGGCCACCGCCGGGTCCACGTCGCCGGTGAGCTTGCCGCCGACGTGCGAGACCCCGACGTCGAGCACGGCCGCACCCGGCCGCACCATGTCCGGTTTGATGATCCCGGGCACGCCCGCGGCGGCGATCACGATGTCCGCGCGGCGAGTCTCCGCGGCAAGATCGCGGGTACCGGTGTGACAGAGCGTGACGGTGGCATTTTCACTACGGCGGGTGAGCAACAGGCCGAGCGTTCGACCAACCGTGATCCCACGACCGACCACAGTCACCTGCGCGCCGTCGAGCGGCACGTCGTGCCGTTTGAGCAGTTCGATGATCCCGTACGGGGTACACGGCAGGGCGCCCTGCTCGCCGAGCACGAGCCGGCCGAGACTGATCGGGGCGAGACCGTCCGCGTCCTTCGCCGGGGAAATACGCTCTAGCACGCGATTGGCGTCGAGGTGCCTGGGCAGCGGGAGCTGGACGAGGTAGCCGTGGCAGGCCGGGTCGGCGTTCAGCTCGTCGATGACGGCTTCCAGCTTCTCCTGCGAGATGTCCGCGGGCAGATCGCGGCGGATCGAGTTGACCCCGATCTTCGCGCTGTCGGCGTGCTTCATCTTCACGTACGCATGCGAACCGGGGTCGTCACCGACCAGCACGGTGCCGAGGCCGGGCGTCACGCCCTGCTCGGCGAGCGCGGCCACCCGCGGGCGCAGCTCCGCGAAAATGGCGTTTTTGGTGGCCTTGCCGTCCAGAATCTTCGCCGTCACGACCACCATCTTCGCAGCGCTGGGCACCACTGCACACTCGCGGGGTCCCTACGCTGCGTGCCGGGCACACCACCCGATCGGCCCGCGCGTCCTCCCCTGGCCGAGGGCCTCCCGGGCCTAGACTCCAAGCACTCCACCGCATCACCCACCCGGGCGTGTGACCTCCGCCATATCGCGTCGTACGAGGTCAGCGGGTCCGTGACCCCGTCCGTGGGTGGCAAATGCCCTATGCGGGGTGCGTCCGCGCCCGCGAACAGTCAAAATGGGCCTGTGGCACAACCGACGACGCAGCTGAATGCGACCGAGCAGGACACACTGGTCAAGCAGATCGGGCTGGCCCTGCTGCGCGCCGCCCCGCGCGACTGGCGCAAGGTCTCCGCGGAGTACCGCGCCGTCGGCAGGTACCACGAGCTGACCGGCGAGATCCGGCTCGAGGACGGCTCCGTGCAGGAGTGGATGGCCACGCACGACATCGCGACGCTGTTCGGCAAGCTGCGCGCCGGGATGTACCGGGACGGCCGCGGCACCTGGTTCAACGCGCGCTACCAGCTTGATCACCCGTCCAGCTACAACCTCGAATACAACCGCGACGAGCCGCAGTGGGACCTCGCGCCGCCGCCGCAGGCCTACTCCGACGAGCTGCGCACGTTCCCGCGCACCGAGGAGAACGTGCCGGAGTGGCTGATCCGCAGGCTGTCCGGCCTCGGCCCGGAACAGCCCGGCCCGCATTTCCGCATCGCCCGCATCTTCGACACCATCGGCCCGGCGGGGCGTCCGGTGCTCAACCGCCCCGACCTCGACGTCGCGGAGCAGGACCGGCTGCTGGACTACCTCGACCACGCCCCGGTGGTGGTCCAGGACCGCGGGTACGACATCGACCGGCTCGCGCAGACCCCGGAGGCCACCGTCCCGGTCGCCTTCCACAGCGACGGCGAGTGGATCTGGCCCGCCGCGGTGAACTTCTACCTGCGCACCTACGGGGTCTCCCCGGAAGCGGATCTGATCGACCACATCCGCGCCAACGGCTTCCAGCTCCCCCAGGTCGACGAGCCCACCCTGCAGGGCGCGGCCGGGTACCTGACCCGGGGCAATCAGCCACCGCAGCAACGCCCCGCGCCGCCCCGGCAGCCCGGTGCCGCGGCGCCGGGCGGACCGGCTCCCGCCGACCAGCACGGTTACGGCGACGAGTTCGATGGTGGCGGGCGGGAACGTGCCGATCGGCTGAGCGGCCCGGACATGGTGAACGGGCTCAGCGGTCCCGAGGCGATGACCGGGCCTGGTGGTGCGACCGGGCCGGGCAGGCCGAACGGTGCCGGTGGGCCTGGTCCGGGTGCCCCCGGACGGCCGGGTGAGCATGGTGGTCCTGGCGGCATGAACGGTCCCGGTGGCATGGGTGGCCAAGGCGGTCCTGGTGGGCCGGTCGGCGCCCAGGCCGGGCCGGACGGTCCGGGTGGGCCGGTGGGCCTCAGCGGACCCGGGCGGCCGGACGGTCCCGGTCATCAAGGTGGCCCTGGACGGCCAGACAGCCCGGGGGGGCCCGGCGGTTTCGGCGGGCCGGACGGCCCCGGCGGCCACAGTGGACCGGGCGGCCTCGGCAACCAAGGCGGACCAGGCGGCCCCAACGGTCCCGGACGGCCGGACGGTCCCGGCGGTCTCGGTGATCAAGGCGGCCACAACGGCCCCGGGCGAGCGGACGGCCCCGGTCAAGGTGGGCCGGACGGTCCCGGCCTCCAGAGCGGGCCGATCGGCCTCGGCAACCAAGGCGTTCCCGGCGAGCCGACCGGCCAAAGTGGACCGGGCGGGCTCAGCGGGCCGGGCGGCCAGAGCGGTCCGGGACGACCGGATGGTCCCGGACGGCAGAGCGGACCCGGCGAGCCGAGCGGCGCCGGAGCGATCCGCGGCGGGCCGGGTGCTGCCGCAGGGCCGGACGGCCCAGGCGGTGGACCGAGTGATCCCGGCGAGCCGACGAGCCCCAGTGGGCCCAGGATCCCCGCCGCAGCAGGCGCTCCCGGCGGTGGGCGGCCAGGCCCCGGGCAGGACGACTCCGGGCACGGCGGTATCGCCGCGGCCGCCGCGATCGGCGGGCTGGCCGCCGCGGGAGTGGCCGCCGGATTCGGCGGACGTTCCGGCGAGGACGCCCCCGGCGCGGAGCAGGACGAGACCGTTGCCGATACGGAGGCCGGCCACGCGCCGGAGCGCGCGTACAGCGAGCACGGCGCGCAGGCGGCAGACCCGGCCGCCCTCGATGCTGGTCCGGACCAGCATCGCCACGACGACTACGCCGACGACCACGAAGCGGGCGGACGCCGCACCGAGCCGGACTTCGGCGAGTACGAGGACGGCTACCGGGAACAGGGCGAGCCGTACCACGAGCAGGACCAGTCCTACCGTGAGCAGGGCCGGCAGTTCCACGAGCAAGATCAGCCCTATCACGAGCAAGAGGTGTACGGCGACGAGTTCGAGGAAAGCTTCGGCGCTGAGGAGCCCTACTACGAAGAGTCGGGCCGCAACGGCACCCCGCCGGTTCCCGAGGCCGAGCAGACCGCGCTGTACGCGCCGGTAAGCGACACCCCGGACGCTCCGTACGAGCCCGTCGAGGCGGAGCACCGCGAGGAGCCGGTCCTCTTCACCCACAGCAACGAGCCTGAACAGCACGACGAGCTGTACACGCACGCGGACCGCGCGCCGGAGCAAGCCGGTTACTCCGACGAGCGGCACGACGACGAGTCCGAGTTCGACTCGGGCCCGCCGACCGCGACGATCATGCCCGGCTCAGAGCTGCCCGGCGCGGTGCCGGTGGATCAGCCGTTCCCACTCACCCCGGCGTCGCGACCGGAGCCGGAGCCCGGCCCGCGCCAGTCCGGTGGACGGCGAGTGTTGCGGGAGCTGCCCGCCGAGCCGGCGCTGGCCGATCTGCAGTCCAAATTGGACGAGCTGAACGTGCCTGAGAACGCGTACGGGCTCGGTACGGCCACCGAACGCGGCTGGAGCGTAGAACAGGTCGGCGAAGGCTGGCGCGTCGGCTGGTACGACGGCGAACTGGTCAACCCCGCGGTGTTCGGCGACGCCGAGGACGCCGCCGCGTTCATGCTCGGCAAGGTGCTGCTGCACCCGGACGGGCATGTACCCGCCGAGCCGGCCCCGATGCCCGTGCCCATGCCCGTATCGGTGTCGGAGCCCGAGACGATCGCCGACGCACCGAAGCCGCCGGTGGTGGCGACTCTGTCGCCGGAGGTGGCCACCGGTTCGTTCCCGATCCGGCCGCGGGAGACCGTGCCGCCGCAGGAGCAGACCGCCTTCACCCCCGCCGACCAGCTGCTGGCCGACGACGAACCACCCGCCCGGCAGGCGCCGCCGACCGCTCCGCCCACGCAGATCGCCGCCCCGGTACGCCGGGAACCGCTGCCCCCCGCACCACGGGCGAACGGCGCACGCGCCGCGAC
Source organism: Amycolatopsis sulphurea (assembly GCF_002564045.1). NCBI lineage: Bacteria > Bacillati > Actinomycetota > Actinomycetes > Pseudonocardiales > Pseudonocardiaceae > Amycolatopsis > Amycolatopsis sulphurea. The sequence goes on from NZ_PDJK01000002.1 coordinate 1,420,963, forward strand.
CGGCGGTGGTGGCGGGAACCAGTGGCCGATCTCGCCGCTGGGTGGGGAACCGCCGTTGACCCTGTTCCGTGGCAAGGAGCTGCGGGAGCTGCCCGCGGGCAGTGAACTGGACCGGTTCGGCGGCCCGAACGGCAACCTGACCTACGCCGCGGGCACGCCGTTCGGGGAACGTTCGCTGGTCCCGGAGTGGATCACCCGCCCCTACCACGTTTACCGGGTGCAGCGTCCGCTGGAGGCTCTGGCCGGCGTGGCGATCCCCTGGTTCAACCAGCCCGGCGGCGGGTCGGCGTACCTGCTGCCCGCGAGCATCGAGGAACTCGTCGCCGAAGGCGATCTGGTCGAACTCGATCCGGGCGACCCGCCCATCGACTGACCACCTTCACTCCGGGCGACCCGCCCATCGACTGACCACCTTCACTACGACGCCAGCGGCGCTGTGAAGGGCCCCTTCACGGACTCAGAGTCCGTGAAGGGGCCCTTCACAGCCTGTCAAGCTAGGTAGCAGGCTTGACGGACACCAGCCAGCGCGCACTGTCCACTCGCCTTGGGCCGGCTACTTCACCACCAGGCCGTGCGCCGCGGCGAATCCGGCGGCCAGGTCGAGGTCCACGCGGGCGTCGCGGAGGTCGGCCTGGCGCAGGCCGTTCGCGTCGATCAGCGCGCCCCGCAGGTCGGCACCGGAGAGTTTCGTGCCGATCATCCGGGCGCCGGTCAGATCGGTCCCGCGCAGGTCGGAATCCGTCAAGTCGGCCTCGGTCAGGTTCGCTTCCCGCAGTCGCAGTCCGGAGAGGTCCAGTTTTCGCAGCCGCCCGCGGGCGAACGCGGCCAGGGACAGATCGCATTCGGTGAGTGCGATCCCGGTGAATCGGCAGTCCACAAAGGACGAACCGAGCAGGGAGCACGCCGACCATCGGCTCTGCGCGAGCACGGCGCGGTCGAAGGTGCAGGAGCGGAACGCGGAGGCGTCGTGCCGGGAGCGCGCCAGGTCGGCCTTCGTGAAGTCGCAGCCGTCGAACGTGCAGCCCCTGATGCGCACGTCCCGCAGGTCCGCCTCGGTGAAGTCGCAGCCGGTGAACTGGCGTTTTTCCCACCACTGCCCGGAAAGTTGCGCCTCGCGGTAGTCCTCGCCGGTCTCGGTCACCCGGACAGGATGACATCCGCGTGGCGCCGGCCGGTGCGACGGGGGACGGTTGGGCTCACCGGAAGTCCCGGGATCTCAGGGTGACCCGCATCGGCAGCGGCTCCAGCTTGAGTGCCCGCACGCTCGCCACGCCGTCGGCCGATTCGAGCACCCCCCGGACCAGCAGCGCCGGACTGGCCCTGGCGATCCGGTGGAACCGCTGCCACAGGCCGAGTGTGCAGATCACGTTGACCATACCGGTCTCGTCCTCCAGGTTGAGGAACGTGATCCCACCCGCGGTCGCCGGACGCTGGCGGTGCGTGACCGCGCCGCCGACGAGCACTTGCACGCCGTCGGGCAGCGAAAGCAGCCGGTCGGCGGTGACCACCCCGAGCGCGTCCAGCCGGTCGCGGATGAACTCGGTCGGGAAGTGCTCCGGCGAGATCCCGGTGGCCCACACGTCGGCGGCGGCGACGTCGAGCCCGTCCATGCCCGGCAGCATCGGCGCGTCGACTCCGGTCCCGGTGCCGGGTAGCTTCTCCGGCCGGTCCTGCGCCACCGCACCCGCCGACCACAGCGCCTGCCGCCGGTCGGGCACCAGCGCACTGAACGCGCCCGCGGTCGCCAGCGCCTCCAGCTGCGGTGTGGTGAGCCGCACCCGGCGGCCGAGATCGGACATGCTCTCGTACGGGCCGTTCGCGACGCGCTCGGTCACGATCTGCTCCGCGAGCGTCTCGCCGACCGTGCGGACGGTGCCGAGACCGTTCCGCACGGCGTGCAGCTTTCCTTTGTCCGGCAACGGTTCCAGCGTGGCATATGCCAGGCTGCGGTTGATGTCCGGGCCGAGCACGGTGACCCCGTGCCGTCGCGCGTCGGCCACCAGCGATTGCGGTGAGTAGAAACCCATCGGCTGCGCGCGCAACAGCCCCGCACAAAACGCATCCGGGTGGTAGTGCTTGAAATACGCACTCGAAAACACCAGATGCGCGAAGCTCAACGCGTGGCTTTCCGGGAAACCGAAATTCGCGAACGCCTTGAGCTTGTGGAAGATCTTCTCCGCCAGCTCCGGCTTCACCCCGTTCGCCACCGCACCGTCGAGGAACCGCTGCCGGAGCCGGGCCATCTTCCGCTCCGACCGCTTCGATCCCATGGCGTGCCGCAGCTGATCGGCCTCCGCGGCGGTGAAATCCGCGACATCCTGGGAGATCTGCATCATCTGTTCCTGGAACAGCGGCACGCCCAGCGTTCTGTCCAATGCCTTCTTCAGCAGTGGATGGTCGTGCTCCCACTCCTCCCGCCCCTGCTTGCGGCGAATATAGGGATGCACCGAACCACCTTGGATCGGACCGGGCCGGATCAACGCGACCTCCACCGCCAGATCGTAGAAGCTCTTCGGCCGCAGCCGGGGCAAGGTGGCCAGCTGCGCCCGGCTCTCCACCTGGAACACGCCGATCGCGTCGGCCCGGCACAGCATTTCGTAGATCCGCGCATCGGTGAGGTCCAATTCGGCGAGGTCGATCTTCTCGTCCTTGTATTCGTAGACCAGATCCATCATGTAGTGCAGCGCGGAAAGCATGCCGAGCCCCAGCAGATCGAATTTCACCAGCCCGACCGTGGCACAGTCCTCCTTCTCCCATTGCAGGACACTGCGGTCGGCCATCCGCGCCCATTCCACCGGGCACACCTGGCTCACCGGCTCGCGGCACAGCACCATGCCGCCGGAGTGGATGCCGAGGTGACGCGGGAAGTCCTCCAGCGCGAACGCGAGCTGCACGACGTCCTCGGGGATATCGTGATCGTGGTCCTTTTCCGTGCTGCGCAAGGCACCCCAGCGGTCGATCTGCTTGCTCCACGCATCCTGCTGGCCGGGCGAGTAGCCGAGCGCGCGGGCGGCGTCCCGGATCGCCGAGCGGGCGCGGTAGGTGATCACGTTGGCGACCTGCGCGGCATTGAGCCTGCCATGCTTGCGGTAGACGTGCTGGATCACCTCCTCCCGACGGTCGGATTCGATGTCGAGGTCGATGTCCGGATAGCCGTCCCGCTCCGGGGCGAGGAACCGCTCGAAGAGCAGGTGATATTTCATCGGGTCGACGTTCGTGATCCCCAGCGCGTAGCAGACCGCCGAGTTGGCCGCGGATCCCCTGCCCTGGCACAGGATATTATTCCTGCGACAGAACCGCGAGATTTCCCAGACGATCAGGAAATACCCGGGGAACTCCTTTTCCTCGATGATCTTCATCTCATGTTGGATCTGGCGCCACACGTCGCCGGTCAGGTCTTTTGTCCCGTAACGCTTCCGGAACCCTTTCTTGACCCGGTACCGCAGATAACTGGCCTCGGTCTCCCCCTCGGGCACGTCGTAGGGCGGCAACTCCGGACGGACCAGCTCCAGCTGAAAAGCGCATTCCATACCCAGCAGCGCGGACCGTTGCACCGCGCCCGGGTAACGCCGGAAGATCTCCGCCATTTCGTTGCCGGAACGCAGGAACGCGGTCCCGTCACTGGGCAGCCAGCCCTCCAGATCGTCGATACTGCGTCGCGCCCGGATGGCCGCGACTGCGTCGGCGAGCCTGCCGCGTTCGGGACGTGCGTAATGCGCGGCAGTGGTGGCGATGGTCGGCAGGTGAAGCTCGTCGGCCAACTCGGCGAGCAGGTCGTTGTGCGTGCTGTCGAGTGGCTGGCCGTGGTCGATCAGCTCGACGTACACCTGGTCGCGGCCGAAGAGATCGACGAGCCGGCGTAGCTCGGCGAGCGCCGCATCCGGACCTTCCCGCACCAGCGCCGAACGTACGGAACCCTTGCGGCATCCGGTAAGCACGGCGCACTGCCCCGCGGTCTCCTCGGCAACCGCGGCCAGATCGTAGATCGGACGGCCCTTCTCCGCGCGTTCCCCGACCGGCCCGTCACCGTCGCAGCCATGCAGCTGGCCGGCGGTGATCGCGCGGCACAGGCTCCGGTAGCCGTCCCGACCGCGGGCCAGTAGCAGCAGATGCTCCCCCTCCGGGTCGGCGACACCGTTCTGTGGCTGGGAAAGCCCGAAGCTCAGCTCCGTGCCGAACACCGTGGCGATGCCGAGTTCCTTCGCCGCTTCGGCGAACCGGACCACGCCGTACATTCCGTCGTGATCGGTGAGCGCGATCGCGTCGAGCCGCAGCCGCGCGGCCTCCTCCACCAGTTCCTCGGGATTGCTCACCCCGTCGAGAAAGCTGAACGTGGAATGACAGTGCAACTCGGCGTAAGCCACCCGCGGCGGAGCCTCGAAATCGCTCTGCGGCGCCGGCACATCGGCGGGCCGCCGGTACTCCGCGCGTTTACGCCCCCAGGCCGGGCTGTCCCCGTGATCACCGGGCGGCAGCCCGCCCGCCAAGGACCGGGCGAGATCCTTCCACGGAACCGGCGGATTGCTCCAGCTCATCCCGGAACACCCCCCGCCCTCGAAACCGGCCCGGCCATCAGTCGTACCGCCCTTCCACCATCCACTGTGGACTTTCCGTGCCCGAGCACAGTGCGAGCACCGCTTCCGGAGGTGCGTCTCCTTCGCCGCCGAGCAGGAGTTGCAGCCGGGCTTGGTGCGGGCCGGTGGCGCGGCGGCCCGAGGTGACCGGCCAAGGCCCGGCCCATGCGGTGATCCGGCGCGGCGGCCCACCTGCCACGCGGAGCCGATGTGGCGGTGCGGTGAGCCGTTTGCGGGACGTGCAGCCGACCGGGCGGCCCTGCTCGTCTTCGACCTGGACCGGCAGCGGCGGATCGAGCACCGTCGCCGGGGACGGCGAAGGCAGCCTGCCCGGCCAGGTGGCCTCCGGTGGGGTGACCGGTTCCCGCGAATCGCCCCACGGCACGAGCCGGATGCGGGCCGCGGGATCCCGGCCGCCGTCGAACAACGGGGTGCACACCCCGTCCGGGCCGAGCAGACCCTGTACCCGGGCGAACGCGCGGCCGGCCCGTTCAGTGGCCTCGTCCGGGTCGGCGCCCGAGGCGGGATCGCCGCCCCGCCACAGCCCGAGTTGCAGCGAACGGCCTTCGACCGTCTCCTCCGGTACCAGCTGTAACCGGGTGACCCCGGCGCTGGGCCGGGCGCCGGGCGCGGCCTGCAGCCAGCCTTCGCACTGCCAGCGCACCCGGTCGGCGACTCCTTGCGGGGTAAGGGGTTCCGCGCAGCGCCAGACCCGCCCGAGCTGTTCACCGTGCTCGGTGGTGGCGTAGACGCCGAGCCGGGTGCAGGCCAGCCCGCGGGCGGCGAGCGTAGCGTGGAACCGGGCGCCGAGGCTCTTGGCGAGGAATGCGGCCACATCCACCCGGGCGAGCGGCGGATCGAACGCTTCGGTGAGCGAAAGCTCCGGCGGCGGACGGCGGCGCAGCGGCGGCCGGTCGGACCGGCCACGAGCCAGCCGATGGGCGAGCACGCCGTCCCGGCCGAACCGTGCGGTCACATCCCGCTCGCCGAGTGCGGCGAACGCACCAAGCGTGCGCAAGCCGAGCCGGACGAGCAGGCCGACCAGCTCCGCCCGGTCGGCGCCAGGCTGGTCCAGCTCGGTGATCGGCAGCGTGGCGAGGAATTCCGCCGCCTGCCCCGGTTCGACGAACACCCCACGGCGGGCCGCGAGGATGGCCGCGAACAGTCCTTCGGACACCCCGATCTGGCATTCCACCCCAGCGTCCGCGGCGACCCGGTCCAGCAGCCGCTCCGCGAGCCTGTGCTCCCCACCGTAGTAGCCCGCCGCCCCCGCGACGGGCACCGCGAGCAGCCCCGGCCGTACCACTTCCAGCCCGACGACCAGATCTTCCACGGCCTGCGCAACATTCTCGAACAACCGCGCGTCCCGTCCGCCGTCCGCGGCGAAGACAGCCAGCCCGGGACACCGCGACTCCGCCTCCCGCCTCCGCAGGCCACGGCGCACCCCGCCCGCGCGTGCCGCTTCGGTGCACGCGACCACCCGGTTCGCCGAGAACACCGCAGCAGGCCCGGCCGGCGCCGCACCAGCCACGGCGATGGCAGCCACCGCGGGCCAGTCGGGACACCAGACCACGAGCATCCGCGCCGGTTCGTTCCGCGCCGTCATCCGGCGGCTTCCGCTTCGCGTCGAACGGCTTCCCCTGAGCGCACGACGCACCCTCGATGCCCAGGCAGCAGCACCGAAACCGGATACGGCCACGCAGTCATCCAGCAGCCTCCCCTTCACACCGAACGGAACGCACGACACACCCCCGCGACCCGAGCAGCAACACCAAAACCGAACACGGCCACACAGTCATCCAGCAGCCTCCCCTTCACACCGAACGGACTCCCCGCCGCGCACGACGTACCCCCACGCGACCCGAGCAGCAGCACCAAAACCGAACACGGCCACACAGTCATCCGGCAACCTCCGCTTCATCCCGAACGGATCCCCCGCAACGCACAGCACACCCCCGCGGCCCGGGCAGCAGCACAGAGGCCGAACGCGGCCGCGCCGCCGCACCCCGCCCGCGGACGTACACGTCGACCGGCCGGGTGCGCAGGTGTCCCGCCCCGTACCCGGTCAGCCCGGCCCAGGCGCCCGGGGTGCAGTGCAGTTCGAGGTCGGCCCCCGGCCAGGCGCCGAGGGAGAACAGCACCGCCCCTCGATGCCGGGCCCGCGCGGAAAGCCTCCGCGCGAGGTCCCCTTGCACCGCCCGCTCCCCGGTGACCACGAGATCGACCCCGTCGAGCAACGCGGCCAGCACCGCGGGATACGCCACCCCCGGCCGGGGGATCACCGCCATCCGCGCCGACACGACCCCGTGCTCGGCCGCCGCGGCGATGCCCAGCCCCGGCACCCCGGCCACCGCGACCCAGGCCCCTGCGGCAGTGGCTTCAGCGAGCAGCCCGAACAACAGCGAGGTCGATCCGTGCACCACAACCGTGCTCCCCCTCCGAAGCCCCGCTCCCGGCAGCAGATCCGCCAGCGCGGGGACGACCGGCCACAACCGCCCTTCCCCGAACCCGTCGTCCCGGACCGCCCGTTGCGCGACCCGGCTCGCCGTGCTCACTCCCGGCAGCGCAGCCAGCCGGGCCACTCCCCGCCCGTCCCCGCCGCCCGGGAGCGAAACCACCTTGGCCGCCGGACCGACGCAGTCCACTTTGGACTGTGTGGGCGGTCGAAGTGGCACCGGCTCAGTCATTGCGGCCCGTCCAGACGCAGCAACGAACCCGGCTGGCCCGGCGGTTGCCGACTGGAATGGCTCGTCAAGTTGAGCCGGTTGCACGGGACCGGCCTCCCCGGGCAAACTGTTCAGCCTGGCCACGGCAGACGTTGCACTCCGGTCACCGGACTTGGCGGCAGGGACCGAATCACCGGACGAACCACCAGCCCGCCCCGAAACCGCCGATCCAGCTTCCGGCACCGAAACCCCTTCCCTGGCAAGAGGAATCAGCCGGACAGGGAGATGCGGGCGTACCGGCCGCGCCGCCGGTACGCCCGCGGGCACCACTTCCGGCCGCACAATCCCCGCTACCCCGGCAGGCATCCGCGCGACCGAGCCAACAGCCATCGACACCCCGACCGATTCCCCCACCGACCGGGACATTCGTACAACCGCCACCCGAAAGACCACCCGCGACGTCCGCGGCGCCGGGAGCACCCTTCCCGACGCCGCGACGCGCGTGGACCGCACCGGTTTGCCACCGGACGACCCCACCCTGGACGATCGCGCCACCGAACCGCCCAGAAGCGCCGGCCTCTCCCACGACACCGACGCCCGCCCTTCCCCCGGAGAACACACCAGCCGCCCCGGCGGCACCGGTTCACCCAGCGCCTCCCGTTTCCCCGATATCACCGGTCCGCCCGACAACACCGGCCGCTCCGCCGATCCCACCAGCGGCGAGGGCGAAGGCTCCTCCGCCAGGTCCACCGGCACCGGTCTCCCCACCGGCACCGGCACAGCAGCCGACACCCTCCCCGACGCCAACACACCGCCCGGCATCGACAACCGTCCCGGTGACGACGCAGCAGCCGACGCCAGCACCGCCGAGGCCCCGTCCCCCGGCGACACCGGCCGTCGCCGCCGTAGCGCACCCCACGGCTCACGCGGCTCAGGCAGCCCCGGCACCGATCCACGACACTCCGGCACCGACTTACCCGACGCCCCGGGTACCTCCGGCGCATCCGGCATCCCTGGCACCGCCCGACACGGCACCAGCACCGGCCACCGGCCCGGGTTCAGGTTCAGGTTCAGCCCTGAACCCGGCCCCGCACCTGACGCCGACCACAACCGACCAGGCCCCACCAAGCGCCCCCGCGCTCCCCGCGACCTCGCCGACCCGGTCGACATCACCAGCACCTCCCTCGCGCACCCACCAGCACCCATCTCGGGCTAGGCAGGACCAGCCGCGAAACGGCACCGGCACGCCGCGGGGAAGGCGGCTCCGACAACCACATTCTCGAACGTCTGTTCGACTAACCCCAGTCAACCCCACCCGGCCCCGGCTGTCAAGCACGCACGAAACCCGCCCACCGGCCACCAGGGCACCACCCACTTACACTGGTGTCCTGATGAAGACCGGGAATCACAAACAGCACGTCATCCTGCGCGCATTCACCGGCGACGACCTCGCGGTGCTCGACCGGTTCGCCACGGACGCCGAGGTGACCGGAGCGTTCGGATGGGCCGGATTCGCCGATCCGCACCTCCGGCGGCGCCGCTTCGCCGCGGACGGATTGCTCGGCGAGGCCTCGGGTGCGCTCGCCGTGGTCATCGACGACGAAGTGGCCGGGATGGTGACCTGGGAAGCCGCCGACCGGGGCGGACCGTCCGGTGGCTGTTACGAGGTCGGCGCCGTGCTCCTGCCCGGCCACCACGGGCACGAGACCCGCGCCGAGGCGCACCGGCGGCTCGTGGATTACCTCTTTCAGGTCACCCGCGCACACCGGCTCCAGGCGTTCGCCGACGCCGAAAACCTCGCCGCGCAGCAGGTGCTGGAGACGACCGGGTTCCACCGCGAAGGCCTGCTGTGCCAGGTGACCTGGCGCGAAGGGGCCTACCGCGACGCAGTCGTCTACGGCCTGCTGCGCAGCGAGGCGCAGCCGCAGTAACCGCGGCTCAGTGCGCGAAGTGCCGGGTACCGGTGAGGTACAGGGTGATCCCGGCGGCTTCCGCGGCCGCGATCACCTCGGCGTCCCGGATGGACCCGCCGGGCTGCACGACCGCCCGCACACCGGCCTCGATCAGCACTTCAAGGCCGTCCGGGAACGGGAAGAACGCATCCGAGGCACCCACCGAGCCCTTGGCCCGGTCCCCGGCACGCGCCACCGCCAGCCGGGACGAGTCGACCCGGTTGACCTGGCCCATGCCGACCCCGACGGTCGCCCGGTCGTGCGCCAGCAGGATCGCGTTCGACTTCACCGCGCGCAGCGACCGCCACGCGAACTCCAGGTCCGCCAGCGTCTGCTCGTCGGCCGGGGTACCGGTGGCCAGCCGCCAGGACGCCGGGTCGTCGCCGGACGCGTCGATCCGGTCGGTGGTCTGCACGAGCACCCCGCCGGAGATCGGCCGCAGCTCGACCGGCGACGGCGTCTCGATCACCGGCAGCTTCAGCAGCCGCACGTTCTTCTTGCGCTGCAGGATTTCCAGCGCTTCCGGCTCGAAGCCGGGAGCGAGCACCACCTCGGTGAACACCTCGGCGATCTGCTCCGCCGCTTCGACGCTCACCGGCCGGTTCGTGGCGATTACGCCGCCGTACGCGGAAACCGGGTCGCACGCGTGCGCCTTCCGGTGCGCTTCGGCGATGTCGATGCCCACAGCGATACCGCACGGGTTCGCGTGCTTGATGATCGCGACAGCAGGCTCGCTGAAGTCGGACGCCGCCCGCCGCGCAGCGTCAGTGTCGACGTAGTTGTTGTACGACATGGCCTTGCCGTGCAGCTGCTCGGCGTGCGCGAGGCCTGGCTGCGCGCTGCGGTACAGCGCCGCCTTCTGGTGCGGGTTCTCGCCGTAACGCAGTACGTCGGCACGGTCCCACGTCGCGCCGAGGAAGTCCGGGAAGCCGCTGTCGTCCGCAGGCGCGTAGACGTTGGCGAACCACGACGCGACAGCCGAGTCGTACGCAGCCGTGTGCGCGTACGCCTGCGCAGCGAGCCGCTTGCGGTCCGAGAGTTCAAAGCCGCCCGCAGTCACCTGCTCCAGCACCCACGCGTACCGCGCCGGGTCGACGACCACCGCGACGCTGCCGTGGTTCTTCGCCGCCGCGCGCACCATCGCCGGGCCACCGATGTCGATGTTCTCCACGCAGTCCTCCGGGCTCGCTCCCGAAGCGACCGTCTGCGTGAACGGGTACAGGTTCACCACGAGCAGGTCGAAGGCCGCGATCTCCAGCTGCTTCAGCTGCGCGACGTGGTCCGCGTTGCCCTGATCGGCGAGCAGCCCGGCGTGCACCCGCGGGTGCAGTGTCTTGACCCGGCCGTCGAGCGACTCCGGGAACCCGGTGACCTGCTCGACCGGTGTGACCGGGACGCCCGCGTTCGCGATCACCTTCGCGGTGCCGCCGGTCGACACGATCTCCACACCCGCGGCATGCAGCCCGGTGACGAGCTCAAGCAGGCCGACCTTGTCCGAGACGCCGATCAGCGCGCGCCGGACCGGGCGTCGCCCCTGTGCTGTGCTCACGAAAACCTCACCTTTCGTCCGTCCACGGTGCACCCACCACGGCCGAGTCGCTCGATCGTTGCCACCAGCAGTCTGCGTTCCACGGCTTTGATCCGCTCGTGCAGAACCGCTTCGGTGTCGTCGTCCTCGACGGTCACCGCTTCCTGCGCGATGACCGGTCCGGTGTCCACCCCGGCGTCGACGAAGTGCACCGTGGACCCGGTGACCCGCACGCCGGCCGCGAGTGCGTCGGCGACCGCGTGCATCCCGGGGAACGAGGGCAGCAGCGCGGGGTGGGTGTTGATCACCCTACCGGCGAACCGGGCCAGAAACGCGGGCCCGAGGATCTTCATGAAACCCGCCGACACCACCAGATCGGGCCGGTACGCGGCGACCGCCTCGGCGAGCGCGTGGTCCCACGCGGCCCGGTCCGGGTGGTCGGCGGCGCGCACCGTGAACGACGGCACATCGGCCCGTTCCGCGCGGGCCAAAGCCTCGATCCCGGCCCGGTCGGCACCCACCGCGACGACGTCGGCCGGGAACCCCGGCCGCCCGGTCTCGTCCAGCACGGCTTGCAGCAGCGTCCCGGAACCGGACGCGAGCACGACGATCTTCACCGGGGCAGTCAGGTCCAAGCGGCTGGCCAGAACGGGCTCCTTGCACGGCAGAGCGCCTCGGGCGCACGGCATTTCACCAGGTCGTCCCCAACCCTAACGGTCGGCGTCCGGCCGCTTCCCGTCGCCGGAGTCCTCGGTGGACTCGGTCACAGCCCCGGGCTGCGCGTCCAGGTCCTCCGGATCGTCGAGCGGTACGTCCTCGGGCAGTTCGAGACCCAGCTCGGCGTCCGCTTCGGCATCGAACTCGTCGAACCCGTCGTCCTCGGCGAGATCCGCGGAATCCGCGGTGTCTCCCGCCTCGTCGGCGGACTCGGGCTCGTCGACGTCGTCCTCCGGTGTTTCCTCGTCCGCCACAGATTCCGCGACGCCCTCGTCCGTGGCGTCTTCCTCCACGGGCTCCGGCTCGGCCGCTTCCCCGGCCACCGGTCCGGCCACGGGCTTCGGGGGGGCGTGCGCCCCGGCGAAGAAGGCGACGAACCCGGCCGGGATCACGATCCAGCAGAACGCCACGATCGAGGCCACTCCGACCGGCACGCTGACCGGATCGAACGGACCGTCCCCGAGCCGCCCACCGGAGAGCGTGCCCAGCAGCACGCAGCCGAATCCGACAACGGCGCCGGCCACCACGACGGTCCGGATCCGCGCGGCCGCGTCGTCGTCCACGTTCCGCACCGACCAGCCGACCAGCAGCCCGACCGCCAGCGGCAGCACGAGCAGCACCGGCCACCACCCCGCGCCGTGCTCGGGGATCCCGCCGAGCAGCGGCACCGCGGGCACCGCGCCACCGCGATAACCGATCAGGTGCACGTTCAGCTCGCCGATGGTGAAGCCGGGTCCGCTGACGAAGGACATCGCTGCCACCACACCGTTGGGCAGGTAGAGCACCGACAGCAGGAACAGGCCGAGGCTGCCGCCGATCGAGGGTTCGAACAGATCCGCCACCGTGCGCGCCGAGAAGGCCGTAGCCGCGAGCAGCACCAGCGCCCCGGTCGCGATCAGTGCGAACAGCCCGAGCAGCCCGGTACGCAGGCCACGAAGCGCGAGCGGGTCGAGCCGTTCGGACAGCGCCGGCGGGAGCCCGCAGCGGCGCAGCACCCCACCGGTCGCGGTGAGCCCGGCGAACACCCCGGGCACCACCGCGGCCAGCGCCGGGTTCGCCCGCACCGGCTCGCCCAGCGAAAACAGGCCGATCACCAGGCCGAACAGCAGGTGTGCACCGGTGATCACGGCGATCACCGGGATCGCCTGCCGTAGGCTTCGGCAGCCGAGGCGCTGTGCCGCGCCGGACGCCGTCCTGGTCACCAGCAGCAGTACCGCGATCGTCGGCAGCAACGGCAGCACACCGAGTGGGTGACCGCCGATACCGAGCTGGACCTGGTAGGCGGCCAGCCAGCCCGGGCCGGCCGAGAGCAGCACCCCGCCGGTCGAGAACTCGGTGCGTTCCGAGGTCAGCGCGATGAGCGCGAGCAGGGTCGCGACCACGGCGTAGCCGGTGACAAGCGGGCCGAGGGCGGCGGCGAGCAGCACTCGCAGCCGGGCCGCCGTCGCCGGGTCCGGGGTGTCTTCCACCGGCTCGTCGCCCGAGGGGCGATCGGGTCTGGTGAGCACCTGCATGCCGCTGACCATGACATCCGCACTCGTCCGTCCGGGTGAGGCACGCCGCCCGGCGGGCGTGGCGCGGTCAACCCCCACCCGGTCGTGGGAGGCCGGGGATGAAAAACACCCGCTGTGACACGGAGAGTCACAGCGGGTGCCGGAAGTGCGTGGAGATCAGCTTTGCTGACCGAATCCGCCGGGCGGCGTACCCGTCTTGCCCGGTTCGGCGGGCGGCTGCTGGAAGAACTGGCCCTGCTGCGGCGCGTACGTGGTGGCCTGCTGCCCCGGTGACGGCGGGGCGGGCGGCGGTTGCGGCGCCTGGTACTGGCCCGGCTGCCCTGGCTGGCCCGGCTGCGGCGCGGACTGACCCGGCTGCGGCGACGACTGGAACGGCTGGGCGTAGGGCTGCTGGTACTGCGGCACGTTAGGCACCGCGGGCTTGGGCGCCGGCGGCTTCAGCACGCCGTAGTCCATCAGCAATGCGCCCACCGAAACCAGCATCTGCACGACGCCCAGCACGAGGATCACGACCACGATGCCCGGCGTGCTCCGTTCGGCGATCACCGTGTCCAGCGCGCCGAGCGCACCGAGCACGCTGAACAGCGTGGCGAACGGCAGCACCTTCGGCGCCTTCGGGAGCAAGGCCAGCCCGGACAGCAGACCGCCGGTGAGCAGGAAGACGGTGTCCTGGCCGACGTCACCGGCCTCGTCGGAGAAGCCGATGAAGTACTGCACCAGCCCGAGCACGGCCACCCCGAGCGACAGCAGCAGCGGGAGGTTCTCCGGCGCCACCGGGGTGGGCGCGGACGGCGGCCCCTGCGTGGGCTGCGGCTGGGGGAACCCGCCCGGCGGGGGCGGTCCCTGGGGTGGCTGCCCGCCACCCTGCTGGGGGTAGCCAGGCCCGCCGCTGGGGAAGGTCATCGGAAACTCTCCTGTCGTTCGACCGGCAACAAACTGGGGACGCGCGGCCTCCGGACACAGTGCACCAGCCGCTGGCACGGAACGCTAGCGCATCCGCGGCGACGCGTCCGCGCCGTTGGACGCGTGGCTTGCCCGATCGGTTGCCAGCAGAGACGGCGAAGGCCGGGCACCGTCCGGCACCCGGCCTTCGCCGATCACGTCTCCGCAGGTCAGCCGAGGCTGTTGTACAGCTCACGCGCGAGCACGGCGGTCTCGCTCGGGGTCTTGCCGACCTTCACGCCGGCGGCCTCCAGGGCCTCTTTCTTCGCGGCGGCCGTGCCGGACGAGCCGGACACGATGGCGCCCGCGTGGCCCATCGTCTTGCCCTCGGGCGCGGTGAAGCCCGCGACGTAGCCGACCACCGGCTTGGTCACGTTCTCCTTGATGTAGGCCGCTGCCCGCTCCTCGGCGTCGCCACCGATCTCGCCGATCATCACGATGACCTTGGTGTCGGCGTCCTTCTCGAACGCTTCGAGGGCGTCGATGTGGGTGGTGCCGATGATCGGGTCACCGCCGATGCCGACCGCGGTGGAGAAGCCGATGTCGCGCAGCTCGTACATCATCTGGTAGGTCAGCGTGCCCGACTTCGACACCAGGCCGATCCCGCCGGGACCGGTGATGTCGGCCGGGATGATGCCCGCGTTGGACTTGCCCGGGCTGATCACGCCGGGGCAGTTCGGCCCGATGATCCGGGTCTGGCCGCCCTTGGCGACCGCGTGCGCCCAGAAGTAGGCCGAGTCGTGCACCGGGATGCCCTCGGTGATGACCACGGCCAGCGGGATCTCGGCGTCGATCGCCTCGACGACCGCGTCCTTGGCGAACTTCGGCGGCACGAAGATGACCGACACGTCGGCGCCGGTCTCCTTCATGGCCTCCTCGACCGTGCCGAACACGGTGAGGTCCTTGCCCTCGATGGTGACCGTCTGGCCGGCCTTGCGGGCGTTCACGCCGCCCACGATGTTCGTGCCGGACTTCAGCATCTTGGTCGCGTGCTTGGTGCCCTCGGAGCCGGTGAGCCCCTGGACGATGACCTTGCTGTTCTCGTTGATGAGGATCGACATCTCACGCACCTGCCGCGGCGAGCTCGGCAGCCTTGTCGGCCGCGTTGTCCATTGTGTCCACCACGGTGACCAGCGGGTGGTTCGCGTCGGCCAGGATCCGGCGACCCTCGACGACGTTGTTGCCGTCCAGGCGGACGACCAGCGGCTTGGTGGCCTCGTCGCCCAGGATCTTCAGGGCCTCGACGATGCCGTTGGCGACCGCGTCGCACGCGGTGATGCCACCGAAGACGTTGACGAAGACACTCTTCACGTCGGTGTCGTTGAGGATGACGTCCAGCCCGGCCGCCATCACCTCGGCCGAGGCGCCTCCGCCGATGTCGAGGAAGTTCGCCGGCTTCACGCCGCCGTGCCGCTCGCCCGCGTAGGCCACGACGTCCAAAGTGGACATCACGAGGCCCGCGCCGTTGCCGATGATGCCGACCTCGCCCTCGAGCTTGACGTAGTTGAGGTTCTTGGCCTTGGCCTTCGCCTCGAGCGGGTTCTCCGCCTGCTTGTCGACGAGTTCCTCGTGCGCCGGGTGCCGGAAGCCGGCGTTCTCGTCGAGGGTGACCTTGCCGTCGAGGGCGATGATCTTGTCCTGCGGGTCCCGGACCAGCGGGTTGACCTCGACCAGGGTGGCGTCCTCGGAGACGAAGGTCTCCCAGAGCTTCACCACGACGTCGGCGGCCTCGTCGATGATCTCGGCCGGGAAGTTGCCCGCCTTCAGGATCTCGAGCGCCTTCGCCTTGTCCACGCCGGTGATCGCGTCGACCGGGATCTTGGCCAGTGCGTCGGGGCGCTCGACGGCGAGCTGCTCGATCTCCATGCCGCCCTCGGACGACGCCATCGCCAGGAAGGTGCGGTTGGCGCGGTCGAGCAGGAAGGAGAAGTAGTACTCGGACGCGATGTCCGAGGCTTCGGCCACGAGCACGCGGCGCGTGACGTGTCCCTTGATGTCGAGGCCGAGGATGGCTTCCGCCTTCTCCTTCGCCTCGTCGGGGGTCTGGGCCAGCTTGACGCCGCCCGCCTTGCCCCGGCCGCCGACCTTCACCTGCGCCTTGACGACGACCTGGGTGCCGATCTGCTCCGCGGCGGCCTTGGCTTCTTCGGGGGTGCTAGCCACCGAGCCCGGCAGAACCGGTACTCCGTGGGCGGCGAAGAGATCCCTCGCCTGGTACTCGTAGAGGTCCACTACTCCAGTCTCCTGACGACACGCCACTGTGGTGGTCCGCTGACGGACCGCGCTGTCGGACCAGTCGAGGTTAGCGACCTGGGCAGACGCAGGGGACGCCGCACCTGGTGAAGTCGGTCACCGTAGGCGGTCAGAGGGTGCGCCGAGGGTGTGAGCCCGCCCACCGAAGCCCGTTTCCGCCACTCTTTCGAGCGTCATTCGGCGCTTTTCGCACCGGCGGCTGCGGTCACCGCGGCGACCGCAGCGGCCACGGCCGCACCGAGACCGAGCCAGAAGCCGAGCCCCGGCCGTGCACCGTCGATTGTGGAACCGACGAGCGGTAGCTCGACAACGTGCAAGGCGAGCAGCAACGCTCCTCCGACGTATGCGACCGCAGCCGCGCCGGGGCGGGAACGTACGCCGAGCGCGAGCACGCCGAGAACCACGAGCAGCGCGGTGAGCAAACCCCAAGAGGGGGTGTCGAAGTCGGACCACAACCCGGGCGCTGAGTAACTGGGCGCAGTGAATACCGGCATACCGAACGAACCGACGGCGAGCACCGCCGCGACCGCTGCCGGCACAAGTACCGGAGAACGCGGGCCTTCGGTGCCAACGTCGTCACGTTCCACGACGCCGGTGATGACTGCAGACAGTGCGGTAAGTCCGGCCAATCCGAGTGCGACAGCAGTGAACACCGCACCAAGGCCGAGGTGATAGCTGATCGCACCGCCGAGCCCACCGAGCCCCGTCGCTTCCGACGCCGTGATGGCAGTACTGAGCACAGCCGTCCCAGCGAGTACCACACCCGCCCACACCACGGCGAGCAACCCCCGTGCCGCGGGCGCGGTACGGCGGACGAGTACGAACGGAACCGGCAGCACCACGACGATCGCCGCGGCGAACAGCTGCCACCGCGCGGGACTTTCGGTGGCCGTACCGAGCTGTGGAGCAAGCGCGCCGATCGCTGCGGCCACTGCGGTCAACAACGCGAGCAACGCGGTCAAGCTGCGCCACAACGTCAGGCTGGGAACTCGGGCCTCGCCGGCGAGATCCGCGCCCTCTGTCTTCGCTTCTTGAGGAGTCGTCAGTGGAGCGAGAATCAGCACGAGCACTGTCGGCGCGAGAGCCAGGTACGCACCTGTCGACACCTGAAGCCCGTTCACGACGAGCCCAGCCACCAACCCGGGTAGCGCCACAGCGAACACTGCGGCCGACACTCCGCCGAGCGTCCCGCGCGCCACACCGTCAGACGCCGCAGACAACCCGAGCACCGCTGCGATCGGCAGAGCCCCCGCGAGAAGCAAGTAGCCGACGAGGGCGACCCCAGGCCCTTCGAAAGCGGACCGAGCGAGCAGGAACGGATCGTCGGACAGCACCGGAGTCATCAACAACCCGACTGCCGCGACCACCGTGAGCAACGGGACCACCAGCCGCCACCGCCGCTGCCCTGGTTCACTGCCTGCGGACTCGTTGAGCTCACGCGCCACGCGGGCCGCCACCAGCCCCGCGGCCACCGTGAGCACGTGTCCCGCCACCAGCAGCCAGAACCCCGCACCGACCGCACTGCGATCCAGCAGCCGATCCGGGAGATACAGCTCGGGACGAACCGTCTTGGCCCCATTGACCAGGAACTGCCCGTCGAGCACCAGCCGCCCGGGCGCGAAGGCGACGAGCCCGGCGATCAACCCCGCCGCAAGCCCATGCCGCCCACTACCGACCGCCGCGACGACCACCCCCGCCGGCACCACCGCGAGCAGCACGAGCAGCGGCCAGGAAAGGAACCCGGCCCCCGCATCCGGCGAAACGGGCACGACCGCACCCGCCGCCAACGCGATCGCCCCGGCCACCACCAACCCTGTCGACAGCCGCAATGCGGGCGAGGCCTTTTGCCGCCCCCATTCGAACCCCGCCACGGTGGGGGCCGGTGGTGTTTCCTGCTGACGGGACCGAGGGCCGCCGACTCGGGCGGGCTTCACTCCACGGGGGTGCGTCGGCCGTGGCTCACGTGTCTTGGAAGAATTGCGGGCTTCTGCGGACTCACCAGCCGCATCGCTCTCGGGCTCATCGGCCGACGACGAACCGCGCGCTTTTGCAGGCGCGTCGGCGGAGCGGCCACTTCGGACAGTCGGCGCACGGTCGGCGTCCACGGGTTCGCGGCCGGCTCGGCCCGCCGCGCGACGGGCTCGGGCGCGGGCGGCGGCTTTGCGCTCGGCCAAGCTGGGCCGCTGCGCTCCCGGGCGAGGCGCCGGGTCGCCAGCAGGGGGCTCATTGGTCGGCGGAGTCATTGATGGCGACGCTAGCAAGGACTGTCGCGTCCGGACCGCGCCAGCCGGACGCGCCAAGAAATTCACCCGGCGAGTGAACCTCCGCGCCCTGTCGACCGTCTAGCCGAGCAGAGACGGGGAATTTCTCCACCGAACCGCGTAAGGGCCACCGCACGCGACCGTCTCACCGGCAGAAGCCAGCCCCGTGGGACGGACTGGTGACCGCCGGGGACAACTGAAAATAGGCACGACCGGGAACACCAGGGGACAAACCGGACGATGCCGGTCCACGGGGCGGACCGGATGGGACATCGACCGGCAGTCGACCGCGCGGAGATCGACCAGGCCACGCGGACCGGCGTCCGGAAAGCACGGGGGCGGACCGGACACCACGGGTCGGAACCGGGATCGAACAGGAAGTGCCGCCGGCAGCGTGATCGGCCGGCGGCACCGGGGAAGCGCCACAGGACCCACCCATCAGCCGACCAGCGAAGCGGGCAGATGGGTGGGCGATGGGGCGGGCTGCGCAATGCGCCCGATACGACTCCGCAACGCGGCTTGGCGCGGCGCGATGCGTGAAGTGCAGCTCCACATGATTCGGCGCAGCCTGATTCGACATGATCTGAGCATCCCCATGGCCGCAACACTGGACTGTCGGCGACGCGTGATGCCGCCGCATGACGACATCACGTCGGACCTGAAGAGCCGGAAAGACACCCGGGCGAGGCAGAAGCGCAGCGGTGCGAGCAACCGGATATGCCCGCGCGCCACAACAAAAAGTCCCTGTAGCCGCGGTCAAAGGTCAACCCAGCGAGCGCACCTGCGAGCGAGGGCGACCTGGAGCACCTCCCGGCCGACTGCGCACCCGGCACCCAGTCCGTGCAGGTGTCCAGCGGATGGCTGCCGGACGTGACCGACGTGCCGCTGGCCGACCCCCTCCGAGGCGGGAGGTGCGAGCCACACGACGAAGTCGGGCTTTCGGTTCGAAGCCAAGATCGGCCGGGGCGAAGAAGACGAGCGGGCAAAGCGGATACCGGCCGAAGAAGCGAAGCCTGGATACACGAGGAAGCCGAGGCGCATGGAGTGGAAGCCAAGGCCTGAGACCGCCACAGGGAAGTGAGCGGCGTCACAGAGAGGTTTCGAGAGTCGTTCAACGCTGCGGCGCCAGCGGTTATTTCACCAGCCAGAGTGGAGTCGGCGTGGAGTTTCGGACATAACAGGCAGACCACATCGGCCTGATCACCTCAAGACCTGTAAGCAAGGTCACAACTTTTGGCGTAGTACCCGATTAACTTTGGGTAGTTCCACCAGCTAGGCGACAGACGGCGACCACTCGTTCAGCCGAAACCGGGGAGGCATCTTGCCGACAGCGGCGCCGTTTCGTTACTGTCCTCCGGTCCCCATTACAGTCAGGTCACGAAGCGGTACGCCGGGTACGACCACCCCCGAGGTCGGCCCACGGGTTCCCCCGACCCGAGTTCGCTTCCAACCGGCTCCCCGACGATGGAAGGCTCTGTCTTGGCTTCACACCGCTCCCCCGGCGGCCAAGCCCCTTCCCCGGCGCTGAAGGACGCACTGGACGGTGCGGTCATCCGCGTGCGGGGACAGCACCGCATTTCTCCGCCTTCGTCCGCGCTTCGCGGGCGGGTCGTGGTCGCTGCCGTTGCGGCAGGCGCGTTCGCCGCTGCCGCCGCCGGGCAGACCTTCAAGACGACCACCAGCCCTGACTCGGACGCCGCGGTCACGCCGCTGGCCAACGCGCAGGACGCGAGCGCCTCGTTCAGCATCGGCAGCGCGGGTTCCGGGGGAGCGCCCGAGCTGCTGCCCGCCGGTCACTCGACGAACGCCGCTGACGAAGCCGCGAAGATGACCGACAGCGCCAAGATCACCGAGGCCCGCGAGAAGGCCGAGGCCGCCGAGGCCCGCCGGGCCGCCGAAGAGGCCTCCCGCCCGAAGACCTGCATGCCCGCGAACGGCACGTTCACCTCCGGTTTCGGCGCCCGCTGGGGCACCAGCCACCTCGGCATCGACATCGCGAACTCGATCGGCACGCCGATCTACGCCGCCTCCGACGCCACCGTGATCTCGGCCGGCCCGGCCAGCGGCTTCGGCCTGTGGGTCCGGCTCCAGCTCGACGACGGCACGATCCAGGTCTACGGCCACATGGACAGCTTCTCGGTCCGCGAAGGCCAGAAGGTCAAGTGCGGCGAGCAGATCGCCAAGATCGGCCAGCGCGGCGAGAGCACCGGTCCGCACCTGCACTTCGAGGTGTGGCAGAACGGCACCAAGAAGATCGACCCCCGCCCGTGGCTCGCCGCCCGCGGCGTGGATGTCTGATCCTTCGCGGTAACACCTGACCTGCCGGGCAAGCCGACCCACGTACCAAGGCCTTCCGGCTTCCGGCTTCCGGCTTCCGGCTTCCGGCTTCCGGCTTCCGGGCGGATCGTCACAGCGTCACCGCATTACGTCAACGCATCACCTTCCTTCGCATCAGAAGTTTCCGGACGGCAGCGGACACCCCGCCACCAGAGACAAGCGGCACCAAGCCTCCGGCATGACTTGTCACCGAACAGCGGCAAACTGATTCCAGGCGCTGATCGCCATCCTCCCGCCCGACCGGGAAGATCCGAGCCAGGGGATCAAGAAACCCGGAAATCCGCCCTAGGGCGCGTTCCAGCGCATCCCAACGGGGAGGCCAGCTCACGGATCCGCGGTCGGCGAACGGCGGATGAAGTACGCCACCGCCACCTGCCACACCGTGCACATCCCCGGTCGCCGGCTGGCCTGCAGCCACCCGAACCACCGCCGCCAGCCGACCGCGACCTCGGCCCGAGCGCACACCACGCACCGGCCGTCCGCGCCCAGGGCATGCTGCTTCAGCAGCACCCGCCAAGCCGCAGCCAGCCGTGCGATCTCACCCGGCACTGCCCCGACTCCGGTGGCCCCAGCCCCGACGCCGGCCACCTTCGGTTTCGCCGTCCCCACAACGCCCCGCAGGTACTCGTGTACCCCGGCGGCGAACAACCCAAACAGAACCGCGTCCATCCCTGCCCCTCCCCGAGCACTGTCCGAACGAATCGAACCTCTGTTCGAAACAGTACCGTGAGGGACCGACAGAATCGGCCAAGATCACCCGACCCAGTGAACGACGAACCCGGTGAACGGCGAGTCCGCTCAGAGCTTCACCATCGGCACGCTGCCGATCAGCATCAGCCGGACCTTGCCGGAAGCGCCGAAGTCGATGGTGGCGGTGGCCCGCGGACCGACGCCGTCGCAGGAGATCACCGTGCCCAGCCCGTACTTGTCGTGGCTGACCCGGTCGCCGACGTCCAGCTTCAGCGCCACGGTGTCCTTCCACGCCTTGCCGAACGGTGAGCTGGACGAAGGAGACGAGGACGACCGCCGCCCCCATGTGGTCGCAGCGCGCGGGCCGGAGGAAGCACCCCCCGAAGAGGAGCCGAAGTTGCCGAAGCCGGGCGAAGACGATTCGAGACGACGCCAGTCGACCAGGTCCGGCGGCAGCTCGTCGAGGAACCGCGAAGCCGGGTTCATCTGCGGCTGCCCCCAAGCCGACCGCACGAGCGCACGCGAAACGTACAGCCGCTGACGCGCGCGCGTGATCGCCACGTACGCCAGCCGTCTTTCCTCCGCCAGCTCGGCCGGATCACCGAGCGCGCGCAGGTGCGGGAAGACACCGTCCTCCCAGCCGGTGCAGAACACCACCGGGTACTCCAAGCCCTTCGCGGTGTGCACGGTCATCAACGTGACCACACCCGCGCCGCCGTCGCCTTCTTCGCCGCCGTCCGGTGAAGGGATCGAATCCGCGTCTGCCACCAGCGAAACGCGCTCCAGGAACGCCGGCAGCGAACCAGGTGCAGGTACGCCGTCGTCGACGACCAGCTCCGCGTTCTCGTCCTGAATGACTTCCGCGGTGAACTCGGCGAACTCGCGTGCCACCGTGACCAGCTCGGTGAGGTTCTCGACCCGTGAAGCATCCTGCGGGTCGTCGGACTCTTCCAGCTCGGCACGGTAACCCGTGCGCTCCAGCACTGCTTCGAGCACGTCGTGTACCTCAGCACCAGAGGACGTCGTCTCGCGAAGGTCGTCGAGGAGCGTCACGAACCCGGTGATCGCCTTCGCCGAGCGCGGGTTCAACAGCGCCACCTTGCCGTCGACCGCGTCGCGCAGCGCGGCCCAGAACGAGATCCGCTCCCGCTCCGCGTGCGTCGCGACCACGGCCTCCGCGCGGTCACCGATACCCCGCTTCGGCACGTTGAGAATGCGCCGGAGCGAAACAGTGTCCTCTGGGTTCGCCAGTACGCGCAGGTACGCGATCATGTCGCGCACTTCGCGCCGCTCGTAGAACCGCACGCCGCCAACGACCTTGTACGGCAGGCCAAGGCGGATGAAGATCTCTTCGAACACGCGCGACTGGTTGTTGGTGCGGTAGAACACCGCGACGTCGGAGTAGTCGGCAGCGCCTTGCTCCGCGAGCGCGTCGATCTCGCCCGCGACGAACGCGGCCTCGTCGTGATCGTTGTCCGACACGTACCCGACGATCTTCTCGCCGTCGCCGGAGTCGGTCCACAGCCGCTTCGCGCGACGGTTGGGGTTGCGCTCGATCACCGCGTTGGCCGCGGACAGGATCGTCTGCGTGGACCGGTAGTTCTGCTCCAGCAGAATCGTGTGCGCGTTGGGGAAATCCCGTTCGAATTCCTCGATGTTGCGGAGGGTCGCCCCGCGGAACGCGTAGATGGACTGGTCCGCGTCCCCCACCACACACAGCTCGGCCGGGTCGATGCCGGTGTCCATGGCCTCGGTACCGGCGAGCTCACGCACCAGCGTGTACTGGGCGTGGTTCGTGTCCTGGTACTCGTCGACCAGGATGTGGCGGAACCGGCGCCGGTAGTACTCCGCGACGGCCGGGAACACCTGCAGCAGCGAGACCGTGCGCATGATCAGATCGTCGAAGTCGAACGCGTTGGCCGCTTCGAGCCGGCGCTGGTACTCCGCGTACACCTCGGCGACGCGACGCTCCAGATCGTTGCCCGCGTTCGACGCCGCCGTCTCCGGATCGGCCAGCTCGTTCTTCAGGTTCGAAATGTGCACGGCGAGCATGCGCGCGGCGTACTTCTTCGGGTCGATGTCCAGGTCGCGCGCGACGAGCGTGATGAGCCGCTTCGTGTCATCGGAGTCGTAGATGGAGAAATTCGACGACATGTCCAGCGTCTTCGCTTCGCGGCGCAGGATCCGTACGCACATCGAGTGGAACGTGGACACCCACATCGCGTTGGCTCGGCGGCCGACGAGCGAAGAGACGCGCTCGCGCATCTCCGCGGCCGCCTTGTTGGTGAACGTGATCGCCATGATCTCGCCGGGATGCACATGACGCTGCCCGAGCAGGTACGCGATCCGCCGCGTGAGCACCCGGGTCTTGCCCGAACCCGCGCCGGCGACGACCAGCAGCGGACCGCCCGCGTGCGTCACCGCCTCGCGTTGCGCGGGGTTGAGGTCCTCGAGCAGGTCGGCGGCGCCGGGCCGGGCCGGCGCGGGCTGGTTTGCGGGGAGATCGAAGAGGGTGTCCATCGCCTGTCCACGCTACCCCCGAGGTACGACAGGTGTTCGACTGGCGCGACGGCGGGCTGCGCTTTCCGACGTACGCGCGTTTGTCGCCTCGTACCCGACGCGCAGACCCCTTCGCGCGCGGAGCATCGAAGGTATGGACGACAAGATCCCCGCCCGGTTGAGGGCTTCCGACAGCGACCGCGAACGCGTCGCCGAGACCATCCAGTCCGCCGGCTCCGACGGACGGCTCACGCTCGAAGAGGTGGAAGACCGGCTCAGCACCGTCTACGCCACCCGCTACACCGACGAACTCGGCGCACTCACCGCCGACCTCCCCCAGCCGGAGCGGCCACGGCCGGGACGTCCCGGCTGGCCGCTCACCCGTGCCGCACTGCGCGAGCATCCCGCGCTCCGCGTGCATCTCGGCGTGGTGGCGGTGCTGGTCACCCTGCTGATCGTGCGGTGGGCGGTGGGCGGAGCCGGCTTCTTCTGGCCGGTGATGCCGGCGTTCTGGCTGTTCGTCAGCCTTCTCGCGCACGCCCGCATCCGCGCGTTCCGGGCAAGGCCGGGCTCGCCTGTGCCATACTGACCGGGTGTGGCACAGCAGTGAGCGATTTTTCTACGGGACCCGGACTCCGGCTCCCGTGATCGCGTAGTGCCCCACCCGCCATCACCCGCAGCCCCGGAGTCCACGGACCCGGGGCTTTCGCCGTCCCAGGGGCCACTGGGAATCCGGACTTCAGAGAGGTCCCGATGAACGCGCAGACGCAGAACGCCGACGGACAGCCCGCCGAGCACACCACCGCGGGCGAGGACATCTCCTCGCTCCGCACCGAGATCGACTGGCTCGACAAGGAAATCCTCCGGCTGGTGAAACGCCGCGTGGAGGTGTCCAAGACGATCGGCGCCGCACGGATGGCCGCCGGTGGCACGAGGATCGTCTACAACCGCGAGATGGACGTGCTCGGGCGCTACCGCGAACTGGGGCCGGAGGGCCGGCAGCTGGCGATGGCCCTGCTCAACCTCGGCCGGGGCAGGCTCGGCCGGTGAGTACGCGGGTATATCGGGGACATCCCCGATCCACCCGCCGCGAAAACAGGGCAGAATGGACACATGATTAACCTCATCGCCGTCATCATCGCGATCGCGAGCGTGCTGGCCGCCCTCGGGCACGCCGGCTACCTGGCGATGCTCGGCAGCGCGGCGGGCAAACGGGCCGGTGGGGCACCGGTCGCGCAGTACGTGCGCAGCCGGTGGGCGATTGCCGGCGGGACCACGGCTGCCTCGCTGCTCGCCTGGCTGCTCACGTCCGGCGGGACGGTGTCGGACGTTTTCGCCATCATCATTGCCGTGGGTAGCGGCGCGGTGGCGACGAAGGCCCTCCAGTCGACCCAGGCGAAGTACCGCAGCGGCGGCTGAATCCGGCGAACTGGGAAAACAGTGCGGAGTGCACTGCTGTAAGTGATGCCCCGACCGTCCAGGGGAACCCAACAGAGTGAAATCGATGCAAGGTGCAGGTTGGGTGAAGACTTTCGCCGAACGGCTTCCTAGTGTGGCACGCGTGAGAACCCTGGCGTCTGTGCCGGGCCAGGCCCGGAGGACGCGCGGGAGCTGCGGCGCCGCGCGTCTCTCGCCGTATGCGCGTGCAGATGCTCGGGAGTTCTCGCGGGTGGACGCCTTCTCGCGGGCAACTGCCAAGGACACCGTCCGCCGGTCTGCTCCGTTCGGGTTGACCGGCCCGGCCACGCCGTCACGCTCACACCCTGGAGGGGTCGGACGGGCATGATGGGTAACACGGTGGGCGGAGCGCGACGCGCGAACCGCCCGGACGCGATCACGGATGCCGAGGTCACGGTTCCGGGCAGGCATCGGGTCCGCGGTGACGGGACGTGGACACCCGTGGTGCCGCCGCGTGCGGCCGGGCACCATCGGCACCGTACCGGCGGATCGATCCCCGGCAGCGAGCCCAAGGCGCACACCAGCTCCCCCAGTCACGCCAGCTCGGGCAGCACGCCCGAATCGTTCCCCCTCAACGCATCCGGTGACTCGCTCCCCGCCAGCACACCCGTCGTTTCGTTCCCCGGCACAACCGCCGGAGTCCCGCTCCCGGGCGAGACACGGAGCAGCTCAGGACGGGTGGAGACGCAGGTCGCGGCCGCGCGAGCCCGCTCGACGCTGGACGCGAAAGCGCAATTCGCCCCGGAGCCCGCGGGATTTCCCCCGGCGACCGGTGGTTCCCGGCAGCCGAGCCCGTCGTTCGGCGCGGCACCGAATGGCTCTCGGATCGCCGAGACACCGGACGACATCCGGATCGCCGCACCACGATCCGGCTCACCGTCCTTGACGGACCCGCGCAACCAAGCCGCCGCTCGAACAGTCCCGCGCCCGGCCGAACCACGGACAGGCGCACCAAGCCCGGGCGGTGCACAACAAAGCCGTGCGACGCCCGGTTCCGGCACACCTGCGACGCCGGACGAGGGATGCACACCGTTCCCCACCGCACGAGGCACCTTGCCCGACGTGGGATTGCCGCAGCCG
Organism: Amycolatopsis sulphurea; assembly: GCF_002564045.1. Lineage (NCBI taxonomy): Bacteria > Bacillati > Actinomycetota > Actinomycetes > Pseudonocardiales > Pseudonocardiaceae > Amycolatopsis > Amycolatopsis sulphurea. Next base: position 1,447,434 of record NZ_PDJK01000002.1, read on the forward strand.
TCCCGGAAAACCCGGAGCCGGGTCGAACTCGACGGAGCCGAGCCGCGGCAGGTCTCCGGGGCGTTGCCAGTGCCCGAGGAGCATCGGGCGTTCGCGCCGCCGGGACGGGGGCTTCCGCAGCCGACCGGACAGGCTCCGCGCAGCAGGCGTGAACAAGTCGAGACGACCACGGTGGACCGCGCGCCCGCCGCGCCGGAAGAGGCTCCGAAAAGTCCGGAAACGAACGCGGAACCGCCCAAGCGGCAGCGGGTTTCGCTGTGCACGGCCGGAGCCGCCAGCGAGATGCGGCAGGAACCGGAAGAAGACAGCGAGATACAGGTCTACGCCGCACCGGTGTTCGACGGGCTGGGGAACTTCGACCTCGGTTCGGTGCCCGCGTCGGTCACCCCGCCCAAAACGTGGCGCAAGGCGGCGTGGTTCGCCACCGGTGCGTCCGGGGCGGTGGTCGTCGGGCTCCTGTTCGCCGGCACCTTCCTCGTCGGCGGACCGGCCACCACCACCGACGCGCTCGGCGGCGGCTGGCCGGGACGGCAGAACGGCGGCAGACCCGACCTCAGCGCCCTGCTCCCCTCCGACGGGCCGCACGGCGGGTCGGCCGCGGACACCCCGGAACGGCACACCGGCGAGACCACTCCCGACGAGGCCCCCGCGGACCAGGCGAGCGGCACCACCCCGGGCACGCGCGGCACCGGCATCACCACCGGCGCCGGCGCGACCACCGACACCGGCTCGTCCTCCGCCGGTACGCCGACCGGTGGCTCGGCCTCGCCGACGCCGTCCACCACGCCGTCCTCCAGCGAGCCACAGAAGCCGCCGGTCACGCCTGCCGAGCGGGAGACCACACCGTCGATCTACTACGCCAGCCACAACACCAAGAAGATGGGCGACAACTCCGAGAAGTTCTTCAACAACGTCACCACGAACCCGTCCGAAGCCTCGTCGGTGACTTCCGGGAATCTTCAGCAGCAGGGCTCGCAGGGACTGCGCAAGCGCTACGCCGATGTGGCGTATTTCGAGGTGAAGAAGGTCACCATCGACCCGGACCACAACACGACGGTCAACACCGTCGAAGTGACCCACGACGACGGCCGCAAGTCCACTGAGCAGCAGACTCTCACCTTCGACGACACCGGCAAGATCACCGACGACGGTAAGTGAATCCCGGTCCATCGCTCGCGGGCGGTCCGGCGTTTCACCTGCTCTTGCCGATGCACGTGCGGTGCGGTGAGCGGTTTCCCCTGGTCCTGATGGGTGACATAAGGTGCCGCTCGTCGTATGACGGAGACATTCCGGCGACTGGCTCTGGCGGCTACCGGGCCTTCCGGGGTTACCTGACCACGACAGATCCGGCGCCGACCACGAATCGGCCGTCCGGGTCAACGGGATAGCCCGAACGGACGTATCCCGCCCCGAAACCCCAGAGCAAGGACTTTCCCCGTGCTTGAACGGCAGCGCACCCGGCGCGAACTCGACGCGGTCCGCGTCGAGGACGTGGTCCCGCCGGAGCTGCTCGAGGACGTCGACCAGGCCGGCCGCGAGTACCTCGAGCAGGTGTTCCGCGAACCGCAGAAGTACCTGCCGCCCCGATCGCGCCGGACGTCCGACGCCCGCGCCGAGGAACCGGCCGAGCAGCCCGAGAGCCCGCTCGCGCGGCGCGCGAAGCTGGCCGGTCTCGTCGGTGCCGGCGCGATGGTCGCCGGAGCAGTGGTCACCGCGGCGCTGCTCGGCGGGCCGCCACCGGCCCCGAACCCGGCGGAGGACACGGTCGTGCCCACCGGGTTCAACGGGTCCGCCGCACTCGGCGGCAAGCCGTCCCCCGTGCTCACCCCGCGACCGCACCATTCCGGCAGCACCTCCCTCGGGCACCAGCAGAGCAGCCCCTCCGCGACGGCCACGCCCTCGCTGCCCGCACCCAGCACCAAGGCACCGCGAACCAACCCTGTCCCGGTGCCCACACCAAGCAGCAGCTCGCCGCCGGCCACGCCGGGAACCACGGCCGCACCGGCCGATCCGGAGAAGCTCTCCGCCGTGCGCAAGTTCTACTCCTCGATCGACCGCAGCCCGGACGACGCGCTGGCCCTGCTCACCCCGAAGGCCGCCGCCGGGGAGACCACCCGGCTGGTCCGCGCGTGGAGCCAGGCCGAGGCGATCGACGTGCAGGAGGTGCGCGTCCAGGACGACGGATCGGTGTTCGCCGCAGTGCTCGTGCACCAGGTCGACGGGACGCTGGTCCGGGTCACCCAGTTGTTCGACGTCCTCGAGCAGGATGTGATCTCCCAGGCCCTGCTGCTGTCCGCGGCGTACGCCTGACCTGCGCCGAAACCGTTCCGACGGATCGGTCGGAGTGTGCCGGGTGCATGTGCGCAGAGTGAACGCCTAGCCTTGTCACGGGCCGGTCTCGGTAAACTGCGCACGCGGCCCAACTCCGGTGCCTACGCTCCGGTGCGACGGCGGGTCCGTGCCCGTTGTGCGAAGTCGGAGCCCCAAAGGGAGGTCGCGTGAGCGACGAGGGTCGTCTGGTCGCCGGCCGGTACCGCGTGGCCGGGAAAATCGGCGCAGGCGCGATGGGGGCCGTATGGCAGGCCCACGACGAGATACTCGGCCGCACGGTCGCCATCAAGCAGATGCTGCTCCAGCCGGGTCTCGACCAGCACGAGGCGGAGGACGCCCGGCAGCGCACCATGCGCGAGGGCCGGATCGCCGCGCGCCTGCACCACCCGAACGCGATCACCGTGTTCGACGTGGTCACCGACGACAACGGCCAGCCCTGCCTGATCATGGAGTACCTCGCGTCCACCAGCCTGGCGCAGGTGCTGCAGGAGCACGGCACGCTGCCGCCGCTGGAGGTCGCCCGGATCGGTGCGCAGGTGGCCGCGGCGCTGCGCGAGGCGCACGCGGTCGGCATCGTGCACCGCGACATCAAGCCGGGCAACATCCTGCTCGCCGAGAACGGCACGGTGAAGATCACCGACTTCGGCATCTCGCGGGCCAAGGACGACGTCACGGTCACCAAGACCGGGATGATCGCCGGTACCCCGGCCTACCTGGCACCCGAGGTGGCCATCGGCCACGACCCGGGCCCGGAGTCGGACGTGTTCTCGCTCGGCTCCACGCTGTATGCCGCGTGTGAGGGCCAGCCACCGTTCGGGCTGTCGGAGAACACCCTGAGCCTGCTGCACGCGGTCGCCGCCGGGCAGATCATCCCGCCCCGGCGATCCGGCCCGATGGCCAGTGTGCTCGCCGTGCTGCTGCATCCGGAGACCCAGTACCGGCCCACTGCCGACGAGTGTGAGGAGCTGCTCGCCGCGGTCGCCCGTGGCGAGACCCCGCTCGGCGGGCCGGCGGACGGGACCGTGGTCGCGCCGTCGTCCGGCGGGGCCGGTGTGCTCGGCGCGGCCGCCGCGGGTGCGGTGGCCGGCGGGCTGGCCGGTGCCGCGGCCGGCCGGCTCTTCGACGACCAGCCCCACTCCGGCACCCTGGGCGGCTCCGGCGCGCCCCAGCAGTACTACCAGGACGACTACTCGCCCGCGTCCGGCTACCCCGAACACGATTACGACGGGTACGGCTACCCGCAGGACGAGTACGCCCAGGACCCGTATCAGCAGCAGACCCAGGCCTACGCCGCCGAGCCCGGTCGCGGTGGCATGGACGCCACCAAGGCCGTGCCGCTCGGATACGAGGACGATCCATACCACGACGAGCCGCCGCCCCCGGCACGGGCGCAGACCGGCCCGGAGGACGAGCATGACGAAGAGCGCTCCGGGGCCTGGAAGAAGCCGGCGCTGATCGGCGGTGTGGTGGTGGTCGCACTGGTCGGGCTCGGCGTGTGGCTGCTCAGCCCCAACAACCCCCCGGACGCCTCCAACCAGCCTGCTCCGGTGGCTACTTCGTCGGCCGTCACGACGACCTCGGAATCGGTACCTTCGAGCCAGGGAGCAACCAGCAACGCCCCGCCGGCGTCTTCTCAGAAGAAGATCTCGGAAAACGAGCCGACGTCGGTGCACCAGAGCACCCGGCGAAACGTTCCGGCCGAGGACGCCCCGACCAAGCCGCCGAAGACGACGGCCCCCGAGACGAGCGAAACAAAGTCGACCAAGACCTCCACGACGACCTCCGACTCGTCCGGCGGGACCACGTCGCAGAATCCATGATCCAGGGACAGAATTGAGTTCAGAAGGCAGCATCGTCGGCGGCCGGTACCGGCTCGACCAGCCGATCGGCCGCGGCCGCGCGGGCATCGTGTGGCTCGCGTTCGATACGCGGTTGTTCCGCACGGTCGCGATGAAGCGCATGTACCTGCCGGTCGGGCTGCCGCCCGAGCGGGCCGGGCAGGCCCGTTCGATGGCGATGGAAGAGGGCAAGGCAGCGGCCCGGATCGAGCACCCCTGCGCGATCACGGTGTACGACGTGCTGCCCGACGGCGCGGATGTGTGGCTGGTGATGGAGTACATCCCGTCCCGCGGGATGTCGGTCTTCCTGACCGAGTACGGCGCGCTGTCCGCCGAACAGGCGGCGGCGCTGGGCATCCTGCTCGGCGACGCGATGGCCACCATTCACGCGGCCGGCATCGTGCACCGCACGCTGGAACCGGGCACGGTGCTGCTGGCCGACGACGGTGGCGTCAAGCTCACCGACATCGGCATCACCGGCGGCGGCCCGCACGCGGCGTACCGGGCGCCCGAGGTCACCCGTGGCGGGCCTCCTTCGCCGGCCGCGGACGTGTTCTCGCTGGGCGCGACGCTGTACACCGCGGTGGAAGGCGTGCCGCCGTTCGGCGAGGACGGCGCTGCTGCCGAACGGCCACCGCTGAACGCGGGCGTGCTGACCGGCGCGTTGCAGAAGATGCTCCGCAGCGACCCGACGATCCGGCCGACGATGGCCGACACCGTCAGCGCGCTGAAGGCGATCACCGAAGGGCAGGAGCGGACCGCGTTCGTCCCGCCGACCGCGCCCGCGATGCCGACCATGCCGGTCGCCTGGATGGCGCAGCAGCCGGGTGGCGGACCTCCCGGCCAGCAGGCCCCGCTGAGCCCGCAGGCACAGCCGACTCAGCAGATTCAGCCGGCGCAGCAGCCCAGGCCACTCATGCAGCTGCCGGTCCAGCAGGTACCGACGGCTCCCGCGCCGCCGCAACCGATGCAGCCGATGATGCAGTCGCCCGCTCAGCCGACCGCGCGGTATCAGCCCACCCCCGAGCAGCGGGCAGCCGCCGCGCAAGCCGCGCGGGAGAAGGCCGCGGCCCGGCGGCGGATGATCCTCACCGTCGCCGCGGTGCTCTGCGCGGTGCTGATCGGCATCGGCGTGGCCGAGCTGCTGTTCATCTGACACGGGCATTAGGCGACGTCCGCGACCGCTTTCTGCATCGCGGCGATCAGCGTGCGCACGGCCGGGCTGCCGGCCATCCGCCGGGCCACCGCGGCGTGGATGGCCCGGCTCGGCTGCGGATTGCGGACCCGGCGCACCACGACCCCCGGATGCGGGGTGCCGAGACCGAGCGCGGGCACCAGTCCGACGCCCAGCCCGGCCGCGATGAACCCTTGTGCGGTCGGGTAATCCTCGGACTCGACCACGATGTTGGGGTGAAAACCGGCCGACGCGCAGGCGCCCGCCAGGATCGCCCGGCAGGCACCCGGCAGCGGGTCGATGCCCACCCAGGGCTCGTCGCCGAGTTCGGCCAGGTCCAGCACGCGTTTGCGGGCCAGCGGGTGGGCACGCGGAAGCACCGCGCAGTACGGATCGTCGAGCAGGTGCACCAGCTCGATCCCCTCGGCAGGCCGGGCGGACCGCGGGACGACCACGATCGCCACGTCCGCGCGGCCTTCCTCGACCTCGGGCAGCGGGTCGAGCGGCTCCATCAGCTTGAGGTCGAGCCACACGCCGGGGTGGTCCCGGCGGACCGCCGCGACGGCCTGCGGCACCATCGACGCGCCCGCGGTGGCGAAGTAGCGGATGGCGAGCTTGCCGGTGCGGCCTTCCTTCAGCTCGGTGAGCGCCGTCTCGGCCCGCGCCAGCTCGGCGCTGAGCGCTTCGGCGTGGCCGGACAGCAGTGTGCCCGCCGGGGTGGGCCGGACACCACGGCCGACGCGTTCCAGCAACGGCGTGCCCGCCTCGCGTTCGAGGACGGCCAGCTGCTGGCTGATCGCCGAAGGCGTGTACCCGAGATTCCGCGCCGCGGCGGTGATCGAACCGCTCGTGATCACCGACCGGAGCACTTGCATGCGCCGTACGTCGAGCATGGCCGAATAGTACAGCTGTGCTTAATCGTCCCTGCAGTTATTTTCGCTTGTTCTTACGTCTCATCGCGGTGAAGCTGGCTGTCGGAGACGAAGGAGGCACGGTGGGCGAGACCAAGACGTTGCTGCGGATCGCGGCGCTCGCGGTGATGTGGGGGTCGAGTTTCTTCTGGATCAAGCTGGGACTCGCCGCGTTCTCACCAGTACAGCTGGTGCTCGCCCGGCTGACGCTGGGTGCGGTGGTCCTGCTGGCGCTGTGCCTGCTCGGACGGCGCCGGTTGCCCGCGGACCGCCGGGTCTGGGGCCACCTGGCGGTCGCCGCGTTCTTCCACAACGCCTTGCCGTTCCTGCTCTTCGCCATCGGGGAGACCACAGTGGACTCCGGCATCACCGGCGTGCTGAACTCCACGACCCCGCTGTGGGTACTGGTGGTCGCGCCGTTCCTCGGTGTGCCGAACCGGATGACCGCGACCCGCGTGACCGGGCTCGTCGTCGGGCTCGCCGGGATCCTGCTGATCTTCGCGCCGTGGCAGGCCTCCGGTCTGCTCAGCTGGGGCTCGCTGGCCTGTATGACGGCCGCGGCCAGCTATGGGTTCGCCTTCGTCTACGAGGGCCGCTATCTGTCCAGCACCGGTCTCTCGCCCTACGCGCTTTCAGGCGGACAAATGCTGCTGGCGACCGGATTCCTCCTGCTCGTGATGCCGTTCGGCGGGTTGACGCCAGTGCACCTGAGCCCGCTGGCGGTGAGCGCGGTGCTGGTGCTCGGCGTCGGCTCGACGGGGATCGCGTTCGCGCTGAACTACCAGCTGCTGGCCAGCGAGGGCGCGGTGGCTGCGTCTGTGGTCGGGTACCTGCTGCCGGTGGTGTCCGTGCTGCTGGGCGCGGTGTTCCTGCACGAACAGCTGAGCGTCCGGGTGATCCTGGGCATGGTCGTGGTCCTCGGCGGCGTCGCGCTCACCCGGCTGCAGCGCAAGCCCGCAGCCGTCGCGGAACCGGCGCCGGTGGCGGAACGGGTCTGACGCTTCAGACCAGACGGCGGTCGGAGGCCCAGCGGGACAGCTCGTAGCGGTTGGACAGCTGGGTCTTGCGCAGGACGCTGGACACGTGCGTCTCCACCGTCTTCACGGAGATGAACAGCTCGGAGGCGATCTCCTTGTACGCGTAGCCACGCGCCAGCAGACGGAGGACGTCGCGTTCGCGGGGCGTGAGCAGGTCCAGCTCGGGGTCGTTGATCGGCGCGGAGCCGGGACGGTCGGCGAAGGCGTCGAGGACGAAGCCCGCCAGCCGCGGGGAGAACACCGCGTCGCCGTCGGCCACCCGGACCACCGCGCGCACAAGCTCCTTCGAGGAGATCGTCTTGGTGACGTAGCCGCGCGCGCCGGCGCGGATCACCGCGATCACGTCCTCCGCGGCGTCGGACACCGACAGCGCGAGGAACACCACGTCCGGCAGCTCCGGGCGGACCCGGCGGAGCACTTCCGCGCCACCGCCGTCGGGCATGTGCACGTCCAGGAGGACCACCTGGGGCCGGGCCCGGGCGATCCCGGCGACCGCTTCGGCCACCGAGCCCGCCTCACCGACCACCTGCACCTCGTCGGTGATCGAATCCAGCTCCGTGCGCACTCCGGCACGGAACAACGCGTGGTCGTCCACGAGGAAGACCTTGACCGGCTCCCGCTGGCTCTCCGTCACGACTGCACTCCCTCACTCGCCTGCCTCGAGCATAGCCAGGTCAGGCCGCGGTCTTGCCCGCTTTGACCGGCATGGCGAGCTGGACCTCGGTCCCCTCGCCCGGCGCGGTGCGCAGTTTGCACGTCCCACCATGGCGTTCCATCCGGCCGCGGATCGAATCGGCCAGCCCGTGCCGGTCGCCCGGCACCAGGTCCGGGTCGAAGCCCTTGCCGCGGTCCCGCACGAACACGGTCACCGCCGTGGGCTCGACCTCGGCGAACACACTCACCTCGTCGACCCCGGCGTGCTTGGCCGCGTTCACGATCGCCTCGCGCGCGGCCTGCACCAGCGCGGTGAGCGATTCGTTCAGCTCTACGTCACCGACCACGACCTGGCCGACCGAGATGGCGAACTGGTCCTCGACCTCGCCGCACGCGGTGGCCAGCACCTCGGACAGCTGGCGGGCGCCTTCTTCCTCTTCCTTGGTCGGTTTCTCGCTGGGCTTGCCGTACCCGTCGGGTCCGTACAGCCAGCCGCGCAGCTCCCGCTCCTGCCCGCGGGCCAGCCGGGCGACCTCGCTCGGCTGATCGGCCTGCCGCTGGATGAGCGCGAGCGTCTGCAGCACCGAATCGTGCAGGTGCGCGGCGATCTCCGCACGCTCGTCGGTGCGGATCCGCGCCCGGCGCTCGTCGCCGAGATCACGGACCAGCCGCAACCAGAACGGCACGGTCAGCACGGCGACCCCGAACAGCGTCGCGAACACCGCAATCAGGGCGAACTTCACCTGGTCGAAGCTGCCGCTCTGGAACACCGTCACGCCGATGCCGGTGATCACGAGCGCGGCCCCGGCAAGGATGCGGATGATCGCGGAAAGCCGCCCGCCTTCGCCGACCAGCGCCCCCGCCACCCCGTCGCGGGCGCCCCGCCACCGCCGTCGCTGCGACTCGTCGGCCTCGCGCCAGACCACCCCCGCCCCGATCACGGCGAGCGCCAGCGGAACCACGACCCAGCCCCGGATGGCCCCGGTGAGCGTGCCGCTGGCGATGGCGAGCCCGACGCCGAGCGCGATCAGCCCGTAAGCCTGCTGGCGTTCCTTGGGGTTCGGCTGCGTCTCCGGCTCGTCGTCCCGCTGCGGCACGAACACCCAGAGCAGCCCGTAGGCGAGCAACCCGGCCCCGTTGAGCGCCGACAGCAGCGCGAAGGCAGTCCGGACCCAGACCACCGGCACGCAGAGATGCTCCGCCAGCCCACCGGCGACCCCGGCCACCGCCCGCCCGGACCGCTGCCGGTGCATCCGCGGACGCTCCGGCTCGGCCCCGGTCACTTCTCCCGAACCGGACCGGACCGGCAGCACCCCGCCTGCGGCCTCCGTACCCCGCCGTACCGGGGCGCCGATGTCGAGAAAATCCTGCACAGATCCATCGTCACACGGCACGGCGAAGCGGACATCGGGGAAACCCCTGATCATCGGATCGGTCATAGTTCTGCTGACAGGCCGAGGCGGCCCCCAGTAACTTGTACGAGCAGAGAGCGAGCGATCACGGGATGCAGGGGTGAGGGGTATGGCGGCCGGGGCACACTTCGGACCGGAAGACTCGTCCGAGCCGACGGGTTCACCGGACCCGGCCGGACTCGACCTGACGCATGTGCTCGATCCCACCGCAGCCCGGCAGATGGTGACCGCCGGCCAAGAACTACGGAATCAGGCCGCCTCCGGGAACCTGAAGATCGATGAAGCGGGTTTTCAGGCGCTGCTCAAGGTGTGCGATGACTTCCTCTACGGGTACGTCGCCCAGCGACGAGACTTGATCAACTTGATTCGAACGGCCCGCATGGGGTCATCCGACTACGCCCGCCAAGTCGCCGGCTTCAACGTCAAAGTAGCCGACGGGGACCCGCAATCCCTGCTCCCCAATCTCGAACTTTTGCAGGAAAGTTTCCTGCAGTTCCGTCAAGCCCTGGTAATCGCACAGAAGAATTATCACGAGACCGAGAGTTCGCACCGCGAAACCGTCAATCGGCTAGGCAAGGAACTGAACGATAAGTGACCAGCGCAAAGACGAAGCGGGCCGTAGCGACGCTCGGAGTAGCAGTAGTACTTCTGGCCGGATGCGACAGTTCCGTCAGCGGGTCACCACATCCTGACCCTTCAGCCAGCCCGGCACCGTCAGCCGGCTCAGACTCAAACCCGTTCGCAAATATGAACCAGTGCGTTATGCTGGACGAACTTCTCGCCGGGCAAGGATTCCCGAAGGCCAGTCCAAGTATCGCCGATCCGAAACACGCATGCGGAACAACCAAGCCCTCCACCATCACTATCCTCGCACTGGACGTCGGACTGAATCTCCAGGCCGGCCGAGACTACCGAGAAAACATCCGCGATCCAAAAACGGCACGAACCGGCGATGTCAACGGCCGACCCGCCATCGAAGAACCGGCACCGCTCGGTTCACCGGGCCAATGCAGCATCTTGATGTCCGTCAAGCCGAATTCTCGGGCAATCCTGGACGTCACCTCCGGATCCGACACGAAAGCGGCTTGCAGCACTGCCCGGGAACTCGCCACGAAGTTCGAACCCAAGCTCCCCCAAGGCTGATCACCGGACAGCCTGAACCGTCGGCAAGATCGAAGCACACCGCTTGATCAGCTTGAATCGATGACAGCGGCAACCGGTCACCGCTAGAATGGCCGTCGGCCACGGAGAGTACTCAGCGAGTGCGATCCCCGAGGACACGGAGCAGGACTCATGGATGGGCAGCGCGCCACGTATCGCCAGTACGAAGGCGACTACTACAGCGATACCCGCACAGAACTCTCCAAGCAGGCGGCGCCCGGCCGGTTCGGCATCGAGGACCAGCACAACGTCCAGGACGGCGTCGACGCCCGAACGCAGCAAGCGGCCTCGAACTACTCGGTGACGCAGGGTCAGCACCTGCTGGAAGACCAGGCACTCCGAGGCGATGCCCCGGCGCCGGACGCCAACTACGCGTCCCACGACCATCAAGACTTGTACACCATGGTCCACACCAACATGGACCCGACAGACCTCGACGCCAAGGGACGAGTCGCGAACGCACTCGGCAACTGGCTCGCCGAAATCTCCAACTCGATCTCTGTTGTCACACAGACCTCCGGAGCATCCTGGCAAGGTGCTGCCGCCGACCAGGCACACAGCTTCTTCCAGCAGACAGCGAGTTACGCCGCACAAACGGCCAATGCGGCTCAGCTCAATTCAAACCGATACTCCCAGCAGTCGGCCGCCGCCGACTACGCGCAGAAGAACATGCCCGAACCGACCGGCTTCAATCAGCAGGCCGAGCTGAACAAGGTCACGCAGCAGCTCAACGGGGGCGATCCGCTGACCGCCGCGGTCACGATGAACCAGCTCAGCCAGAAGCAGCAGCAGGCGGACGCCGCACACCAGCAGGCGGTGCAGGTGATGCACGGGCTCGACAACGCCTACCACGAGACGTCGACCACCCAGCCGACCTACTCCCCGCCCCCTCGGCTGAACGGCGACAGCACGCACGCCAGCAGCGCCGCCCCCGTCACCGCGCCCGGCGGGCCGGTTTCGAGCGGTCCCTACTCCGGTCCCGGCGGAAATGGCTCCTCCACTGTGGTACCTCCCGCCGGCAGCACGGGCAACGCCCCATTCACCCCGCCGCCCCCTGTTTCCGGCAGCGGCGGCGCGCCCCTCCCCGGCCCTGGCATCAGCACTGGCGCCGGATCGTTCAACAACCCGGCCAACACCGCCCCCGGTTTCCGCGGCCCGACCGGCCCCGGCGGCATCGGCGGCCGCCTCTCCCCCGACGCGCTCAGCATGGGCGGCGGAGGCAACGTCGGCAATGCGGGCGAGAACACCCCACGCAGCCGCCCCGGTATCGGCACCGGCCGCTCCGGCGGAGGCAACGCGGGCAGCCGTCTGTCCGGTGGCGGCGGTGCCGGCGGCACGCCCAGCGAGCGAGAGGGCGGAGGCAAGGGCAAAGCGGGCAACCTCGAACGCGGCGCCAAGTCCGCGGCTGAAGCCTCGAAGAACGGTAAGCCCGGCGTTGCCGGCGGGGCCACCGGCAACGGGAGGAAAAAGGAAGAGGACCAGGAACACAAGAACAAGATCCCGGCCCAGCTCGACCCGGACGAGGTGTTCGAAGTCCACCCCGAGCGTGGTCCGGACGGGGAGAAGATCACCCCACCGGTGATCGGCGGCTGAGAGTGACGGACAAGCACGCTGCTCCTGCCGCCGCAGGCTTGAGTTACTAGTCCGACCAAAGGTAGGCCGACCCCCCACCCGGCACGTAACCGTTGCTACGAAGCCATGAGGCCGTGACTGTGGTCGGATTGGTAATGATCGGCACAGTATCAACCAGCTCGAGACTCTGCGCACCCCTGGAAGTTTGCGACAGCCGGCAAACAGTCCTGAAATTCGAAAGCAGCCCGCACGGGGAAATCGAGCAAACACCAAGCTTGAGAATTCCAGAGACCTGCCCGACCCCGACCGCGGGTGTTTGTCGCCGGTTGATCAGGCGCTCGTAGACCTCAGCCCTGGCACCGAACCAACGCCCCCTGCCCCGGACCACCTCCGGGGAAACTCAGGGACCATCCCCGATGCGTCGCCCCGCTGGGTCCCGCATGCTCTTCGGTATGAGTGCTGTGTCCAGGGGGAATCCGCTGAACGGGTTCGAGGAGACCGTCAAGGACTTCTGGGATAGCCGGCCGCGGCGCCCGCAGTCCGGGCGGAAGGTGGCCGGGGTGGCGGCCGGTCTGGGGAATCGGTACGGCATCGATCCCGTCGTCATCCGGGTGGCGCTGGTCGCGGGCACGGTGTTCGGGGGGTTCGGGCTGGCCTTCTACCTGCTGGGCTGGCTGCTGTTCCCGGCGGAGGGGGACGAGGTCTCGGGAATCGAGGCGCTCGCCGGGCGGGGACGCTCCAGTATGTCGAAGGGCTTCGCCCTGGTGCTGGCCATTGTGCTGCTCCCAGTGCTCGGCTTGACGTTCACGGGGGGCTGGTTCGACGGCGGGGGGCTGATCGGGCTGGCCCTGCTCTCTCTTGGTCTTTACCTCCTGCACCGCAGCCGCGGGCAGGACAATCGCCCGGTTCCGGTCGCCGCGTTCGCGGCGGGGCCGGCCGAGGCCGGAACCGGAGCGTTCACCATGAGCAGCGACGCGACCACGTCCGCCACTCCGGCCGCGGGACCGGGCTGGGATCCGCTGGCCGCCGATCCGGCGGGCTGGGATCTGCCCACGCCGGGCATGCCCGTCCCGCCGGTGCCGCCCGAGCCGGAGTACGAACCGCAGCCGCGGCGGCGGAATTCGAAGATCGGGCTGGCGGTGTTCGGGCTCGCGGTGATCGTGGCCGGGACCGGGGTGGCGCTGAACCTCAACGGTGTGGCGTGGTTCTCGCTGCAGCACATCGTCGGGATGGTGCTCGCGGTGCTCGGGGTGGGCATGGTGGCGGGCGCGTTCGTCCGCGGCTCGCGGGGGCTGGTCGGGCTGGCCGTGCCGCTGTCGATCGTCGGCATGCTGCTCACCACGAGTACTTTCGGCGATCTCGACCTCCGGGGCGGGGTCGGCGACCTGAGCGCCACGCCGCGTTCGGTGGCCGAGCTTCAGCCGGAGTATCACCACGCGGCCGGGCAACTCAACCTCGACCTGACTCAGCTGCCGCCCACCGGCCCGATCACCACCACCGTCAACAACGGCGCCGGCGATACCACCATCGTGGTGCCGGCGAACGCGGACGTGACCTACAGCTGCGAAACCAGCGCAGGCAGCGTCAACTGCTTCAACCGCTCGTCCGACGGCGTCGGCCAGCCCCCGCTGACGGGCACCGACAACGGAGAAGACGGTGTCGGCGGCCAGCAGATCACGCTTCACGTCACGAACGGCGTGGGCACAGTGGAGGTGCACCGTGGCTGAGAACTACGACGAGCCGAAGGCCCCGGCCCGCCGCCGCGGAGTGGACGTGTTCACCCTCGTCGCCGGGATCGCGACCCTGCTGGTCTCCGGCTACGTGCTCAGCGACGGCACGAGCTGGCTGCCGTCGTTCGACTTCCGCTGGATCGTCGCGGGCGGCGCGGTGTTCATCGGGCTGCTGATGCTCGTCGCGTCGTTCGGCAAACGGCGGCGCTGACCCGAAAGCCGTGAAGGGGCCCTTCACGGACTCTGAGTCCGTGAAGGGCCCCTTCACAGCGTGTGGCCTACTCCCACTCGATGGTGCCCGGCGGCTTGCTCGTCACGTCCAGGACGACGCGGTTGACCTCGGGCACCTCGTTGGTGATCCGGGTCGAGATCCGCTCCAGCACCTCGTACGGCAGGCGGGTCCAGTCCGCGGTCATGGCGTCCTCCGAGGACACCGGGCGCAGCACGATCGGGTGACCGTAAGTCCGGCCGTCGCCCTGCACGCCGACGCTGCGCACGTCCGCCAGCAGCACCACCGGGCACTGCCAGATCTCCTGGTCCAGCCCGGCCGCGGTGAGCTCCTCGCGGGCGATCGCGTCCGCCGTCCTGAGGATCTCCAGGCTCTGCTGATTCACCTCGCCGATGATCCGGATACCCAGCCCGGGGCCGGGGAACGGCTGACGGCCCACGATCGTCGCGGGCAGCCCCAGTTCGAGCCCGACGCGGCGGACCTCGTCCTTGAACAGCAGCCGCAGCGGCTCGACCAGTTCGAACTGCAGGTCGTCCGGCAGGCCGCCGACGTTGTGGTGGCTCTTGATGTTCGCGGTGCCCTCGCCGCCGCCGGACTCCACCACGTCCGGGTAGAGCGTGCCCTGCACCAGGAACTTGTAGTCGCCCTGTGCCTTGAGGTCGCGCTCGGCCTGCTCGAACACCCGGATGAACTCGCGCCCGATGATCTTGCGCTTCTCCTCCGGGTCGGTGACCCCGGCCAGCGCGTCGAGGAACCGCTCCCGCGCGTCCACGGTCACCAGATTGACCCCGGTGGCACTCACGAAGTCGCGCTCCACCTGCGTCCGCTCCCCCGCGCGCAGCAGGCCGTGGTCGACGAACACGCAGGTCAGCCGGTCCCCGATGGCGCGTTGCACGAGGGCGCCGGCGACCGCCGAATCGACCCCGCCGGACAGCCCGCAGATCGCCCGCCCGTCGCCGATCTGCTCGGCGATCCGCCGCACCTGATCGTCCACAATGGACGAAGTGGTCCACTGCGGACGGATACCGGCGATGTCGTGCAGGAACCGGCGCAGCACCTCCTGCCCGTGCGGCGAATGCGCCACTTCCGGGTGATATTGCACGCCGGCGAAGCGCCGTTCGACGTCTTCGAAGCCGGCCACCGCCGCACCGTCCGACGAGGCCGTGACAACCGAGCCCGCGGGCGCTTCGGTGACGCTGTCGTTGTGACTCATCCACGCCGTCTGGTGCGCGGGAAGCCCGGCGTGCAGCACGCCGCCCTCGCCGATGGTCCGTACGTCGGTGCGGCCGAACTCGCGTACGCCGGTCGGCTCGACGACCCCGCCGAGCGTCTTCGCGAGCAACTGGTGGCCGTAGCAGATGCCGAGAATGGGTACGCCCGCTTCGACCAGCTTCGAGTCCATCCCGGGGGCGCCCTCGGCGTACACGCTGGACGGGCCGCCGGAGAGGATGATCGCCGCCGGGTTCTTGGCCAGCAGCTCGTCGGCGGTCGAGGTGGACGGCACGACTTCGGAGTAGACCTGCGCCTCACGCACCCGACGCGCGATCAGCTGGGCGTACTGCGCCCCGAAGTCCATGACGAGTACCGGGCCGGTGGGAGTGGCCAACTGACGACCTCCAGGCGAATGAGCACGTTGACCTCCATCGTCCCAGGTGGGCCGGGTCACGTCGGCGCTGGCCCCGGAACGAGGACCGCGCCTGACCGCGATCAAGCCTACCGTGCCGGTATGACTGTCGATTGGACCACCGAATTGCACGATCAGCTCGACTGGCACTGGCAGCACCACGTGCGTTCGAGGCTGGACGGGATCACCGACGAGGAGTACTTCTGGCAGCCCGTGCCGGACTGCTGGACCATCCGCCCGCGCACGGAGAATCCGGACGGCCCGGGATCAGGCGATTTCACCGTCGACTTCGCCTTCCCCGAACCGACGCCGCCCCCAGTGACCACGATCGCGTGGCGGCTGTCGCACATCATCATCGGCGTAGTCGGGATGCGGGCGGCGTCGCATTTCGGCGGCCCGCCGATGAGCTATGACACCTTCCCGTACGCAGGTACAGCTGCCGAAGCGCTGAAGCAACTCGACGACGCGTACGCGAACTGGATCGAGGGCGTACGCGGGCTCGACGCCGAAGGGCTCGCAAGACCGTGCGGCCCGGCCGAAGGGCCGTACGCAGATGCGCCGCTCGCGGCGTTGATCCTGCACATCAATCGGGAGGCGATCCATCACTCGGCCGAAGTACTTCTGCTGCGCGACCTCTACCGGAACCGCTGAGCGCAGGCGCGCTGAAGAGCCCGGACGTCGGTCACTTTCCCCGGTCAAAGATGCGTCACGGGGAATGAATCCCCACGCTCATGACTCACAACCAGGTGGGGGCGACCGATCTGGAAAGGACCTTCATGCGAGCGACACTCATCTACGGAGCGGGCGACGTCCGAGTGGAGACCGTGCCGGACCCGAAGCTGGCAGAGCCCACGGACGCCGTGGTCAGGGTCGTGCGCGCGTGCGTCTGCGGCAGCGATCTGTGGCCTTACGCCAGCCTGCCCGCCCGCGAGCACGGCAGGCCGATCGGGCACGAGTTCCTCGGCGTCGTCGAGGAGACCGGCGCGGATGTGACCGGTGTACGCAAGGGCGACTTGGTCGTCGCGCCGTTCAAGTACTCCGACGGCACCTGCGAGTTCTGTCAGGAAGGCCTGCAGACGTCGTGTCTGCACGGCGGCAACTGGGGCGAGCCGGGCGTCGACGGTGGTCAGGGCGAGGCCGTACGCGTGCCACAGGCAGACGGCACGCTCGTACGGCTGCCACACACCGAGGACGAGGGGCTGCTTGCTTCGCTGCTCACGCTGTCCGACGTGTTCCCCACCGGGCACCATTCCGCCGTCACTGCGGGCGTCCGCAAGGGCAAGACCGTGACGGTGATCGGAGACGGCGCGGTAGGCCTCTCCGCCGTACTGGCCGCGAAGCGGCTTGGCGCCGAACAGATCGTCCTGATGGGGCGGCACCCAGCGCGCACCGAGCTCGGCCGCGAGTTCGGCGCTACGGACGTAGTCACCGAACGTGGCGAGGAAGGCATCGAGAAGGTCCGCGAGCTGACAGCCGGGCGGGGTACGCACACGGTGCTGGAATGCGTAGGCACGTTGCCCGCATTCGAGATGGGCCTCGGCGTCGTGCGGCCAGGTGGCGCGCTGAGCCGTGTAGGTGTGCCGCAGTACCCGGAGGGCCCGATCGGGCGACCGGTGTTCCTGAACAACATCACCATCACCGGTGGTGTGGCGCCGGCGCGGCACTACATCCCGGAACTGCTGCCGGACGTGCTCGAAGGCCGTTATCAGCCGGGCCGGGTGTTCGACCGGACTGTCGGTATCGAGGACGTCCCGGCCGGTTACCAGGCCATGGCCGACCGTGAGGCGCTGAAGGTGCTCGTGGCGTTCTGACGCCGACGTGCCACGGCCCGCGAGGCCGAATACCTTGGTGCGCATGGACACGATCACCCCACAGCCGCGGGCGGCATGGGTCGCCGGGAAGGCCGAGCAGGGCGCGAGCACGCTGGAGGTGCACCACCCGCTGGACGGCAGCGAGGTGGCGACCGTCGCGGTGCCCGGTCCGGAGCAGGTGGAGCGGGCGGTGGCCGCGGCGGCCGGCGTCGCCAAGGAATTCCGGCGCAGCCCGGCGCATCTGCGTGCCGGCGCGCTGGAGCACGTGTCCCGTGGGCTGGCGGCCCGCGCCGAGGAGATCGCCGAGGTGATCACCGCGGAGAACGGAAAGCCGCTCAAATGGGCCGAGGCCGAGGTAAACCGGGCGGTGTCGGTATTCCGGATCGCGGCCGAAGAGGCCCGCCGGTTCAGCGGAGAGGTGCAACGGCTCGACGCCGACCCGTCCGGAGACGCCCGGCTGGCGCTCACCCGACGAGTACCGCGCGGGCCGGTGCTCGGCATCGCCCCGTTCAACTTCCCGCTGAATCTGGTGGCGCACAAGGTCGCGCCGTCGCTCGCGGTCGGTGCGCCGATCATCGTGAAGCCCGCGCCGCGCACCCCGTTGTCCGCGCTCGTGCTCGGTGAACTGCTCGCCGAGACGGACCTGCCCGAGGGTGCGTTTTCCGTGCTACCGCTCGGCAACGAGGAAACCCAGGCGCTCGTCGCCGACCCACGGCTGCCGGTGGTCTCGTTCACGGGGTCCGGCCCGGTCGGCTGGTCCATCGCGGACGCCGCCCCGCGCAAGCATGTGGTGCTGGAGCTCGGTGGCAACGCGGCCGCGGTGGTCCTGCGCGACTGGCCGGATCCGGAGGGCGCCGCGCACCGGATCGCGACCTTCGGCAACTATCAGGCCGGGCAGTCCTGTATCGCGGTGCAGCGGGTGATCGTGGATTCGGCGATCGCCGACGAGTTCGTGCCCGCTCTGGTGGAGGCGGTCGAAGCGCAACACACCGGCGATCCGTACGATCGCAACACCGACGTAGGCCCGGTGGTCGACGAGGCCGCCGCGAAACGGATCATCGCGTGGGTCGAGGAAGCCGTCGCCGGGGGCGCTCGCGTGCTGACCGGAGGGACCCGTGAGGGCACGTCGGTCGCACCGACCGTGCTCGCCGACGTTCCGGCCGATGCGAAAGCGTGGGCGGAAGAGATCTTCGGACCGGTACTGGCAGTGTCCGTTGTGGACGGTGTGGACGAAGCTCTTGCCGCAGTGAACGATTCGGCCTACGGCTTGCAGGCCGGCGTGTTCACCAGCGACGTGCAGCTGGCTTTTCACGCCTCCGCGGAGCTGGAGGTGGGCGGCGTGATCATCGGCGACGTGCCGTCCTACCGCGCGGACCAGATGCCCTACGGCGGCGTGAAAGGCTCCGGAGTCGGCCGGGAAGGTGTGCTGGCCGCGATGCACGACCTCACCGAGGAACACGTCACCGTGTTCACCGGCGTGGAACTCTGAGTCTGTGAAGGGGCCCTTCACGGACTCAGAGTCCGTGAAGGGCCCCTTCACAGCCCGCGGTCTCAGCGTCGCAACGCGGCCGGCGCGGCCGAGGGCACGGCGGGGTTCTTCGGTGTCACCGGGTCCAGCCGCCGGTAGCCCTCGCTCTGCGACGGACGCCGATCCGGCTCGCCCTTGTTCGGCCACAACGAGAACGCGCGCTCGGCCTGTGCGGCGATGGTCAGCGAGGGGTTCACCCCGAGGTTCGCGGTGATCGCCGAACCGTCCACAACGGACAGCCCGGGATAGCCGAAGACGCGGTGGTAGGGATCGATCACCCCGGAGCCGGCACTGTCGCCGATCGGCACCCCGCCGATGAAATGCGCGGTCAGCGGGATGTCGAAGATCTCCCCCCAGGTACCACCCGCGATCCCGCCGATGTGCTCGGCGGCCCGTTCGTTCGCCTCGTGCCCGGCCCGGATGAAGCTCGGGTTCGGTTCGCCGTGACCCTGCCGGGAGGTGTACTTGCGCCTGCCGAACAGGCCGCGCCGGGTGTAGGTGGTGATGGAGTTGTCCAGGCTCTGCATCACCAGCAGGATCACCGTGCGCTCGCTCCAGCGATACGCGTTGAGCAGCTTCGCCGACTGCACCGGATGCTTGGCCAGGAACGTGACCGCCTGCCGCCAGCGGGGAATCTCCGACGAGCCGTCCGTGGCCACCGTCTGCAGCAGGCTCATCGCGTTGCTGCCCTTGCCGTACCGCACCGGCTCGATGTGCGTGTTGTCGTCCGGGTGAATCGACGAGGTGATCGCCACGCCACGGGAGAAGTCGCGGCTTTCGTCCACTGTGGCACGTCCGGCGCCGATGATGGCCTCGGAGTTGGTCCGGGTCAGCTCTCCCAGCCGGCGTGACAGCTTCGGCAGCACACCGGTGTCTTTCATGCGGTGCAACAGGTTCTGCGTTCCCCAGGTACCGGCGGCGAACACCACCTGGGCGGCGGTGACCGTGGTGCGGAAGCGCCGCGAGCGGGTACCGGTCTTCTGCAGGGTGACCTGATATCCCGCACCGTCCGGGCGCACCGAGGTGACCGTGGTGAGCGGGATGACCTTCGCGCCGCCCTTTTCCGCGAGGTACAGGTAATTCTTCACGAGCGTGTTCTTCGCCCCGACCCGGCAACCGGTCATGCACGAGCCACATTCCGTGCAGCCGACCCGATCCGGCCCCGCACCACCGAAGTACGGGTCGGCGACAGGCGCACCGGGCTTGCCGAAGTACACCCCGACCGGCGTCGGGTGGAACGACTCCGGCACTCCCATGTCCTGCGCGACCTGGCGCATCACCACGTCCGACGGCGTGATGGTCGGATTCGTGACCACGCCGAGCATCCGGCCGGCCTGGTCGTAGTGCGGCGCCAGCTCGGCTTCCCAGTCGGTGATGTGCGCCCATTGCCGGTCGGTGTAGAACGGCTTGAGCGGGCGGTACAACGTGTTCGCATACACCAGCGAACCGCCACCGACCCCCGCGCCGGCCAGCACCATCACGTTGTTGAGCAAGTGGATGCGCTGGATTCCGTAGCACCCCAGCTGCGGAGCCCACAGGTACCGTTTGAGGTCCCACGAGGTTTTCGCGAACTCGTCGTCGGCGAACCGCCGTCCGGCCTCGACCACCGCGACCCGGTAGCCCTTCTCGGTCAGCCGCAGCGCCGCGACGCTGCCCCCGAATCCGGAGCCCACCACGACGACGTCGTAGTCGGGTTCGGTCCGCCCGATGGTGGTGTTACTGGCAGTCACAGGTCGCAGCGTAACCCCGGTGAGCCCTCCTGACCAGAGGTAAGTTACCGACGGGTCACACCACTCCGCGTAGCCGGGGTGTGCTGCTCCCAGGAAAACCGCGTCCTGGTCGGCCCGGCTTTCCGGCCGAAGATCGGTGCTGTGAACACCAACGGGAAGACCTCGGAAGAGACCGTCGCGGCGGCGCACCTGCGCTGGTTGTGGGGCTGGGACCGGAACCCCGGCGACCCACAGTTCGACCTTCGGGCCGTCCAAGGCGAGTTCTACGACTGGCAGGACGAAGACCTGCTCCTTTACGACGACGCCGACCCGCAGCACCGGGTCGCACGCAGCGCCGAGGAGTACCGGTCGATGTGGGAACCGTCTTCAACGGGCTGGCAGCGGCCGACCACCGGCTCGCGGACGGCCCGCACACGCTGGTCTCCGGGGACCTCGCCGTCTCGCGGCTGATCTTCATCGCCCGGCTCGCCGCCGACGGCACCGTCACCGGCGTCCGGGCGACCAGTTCGCTGACCTGGCATCGGTCGGACGCGGGCTGGCGGATCAAGTGGGACCACACGACCTCGTCGCCATCGACGCAGAAGCGCTCGCGGTCGCAATGGACACGCTGCCCGGCCGGGACTGAGCGAACGGCCCCCGCGCGTGTGGGGGCCATTCCCTCCGGCAAGCTCAGCCGCGCACGGTCAGGCCGACGCGCTGGAACTCCTTCAGATCCGAATAGCCGGTCTTGGCCATCGCACGGCGCAGGGCACCGAACAGGTTAACCACGCCCTCCGCGTCCGAGGACGGGCCGAAGAGCAGCGTCTTCAGGTCCACGGCGTACTCCGAATCCGGGCCGGCGACCACACGCGAACGCGGCAGCGACGGGTGCGCGGCCGCGGCCGTCCAGTAGAGGCCCTGACCCGGCGCATCCGACGCGGCCGAGAGCGGCGCACCGAGCATCACGGCATCCGCACCGCAGGCGATGGCCTTCGCGATGTCGCCGGAACTCGTGATGCCGCCGTCGGCGAGGACGTGCACGTAGCGGCCACCGGTTTCGTCGAGGTAGTCACGACGAGCCGCGGCGGCGTCCACGATCGCGGTGGCCATCGGCACCCCGATGCCGAGCACACGATCGGTGCTGGTGACGCCCTCGGAGTAGCCGTGCCCGACGATCACGCCGGCCGCCCCGGTGCGCATCAGGTGCATCGCGGTGCGGTAGTCGCTGACGCCGCCGGCGATCACCGGCACGTCGAGCCGTCCGATGAATTCCTTGAGGTTGAGCGGTTCCGCGTCCCGCTGGACATGCTCGGCGGAGATGATCGTGCCCTGCACGACCAGGATCTCCACCCCCGCGGCGAGCAGATCCGGGGTCAGCTCGGCGGCGTTCTGCGGGCTGACCCGCGCGGCCACCGTGACGCCCGATTCGCGGATCGTCTTGATCGCCTCGGTCAGCAGGTCGAGCCGGACCGGCGCGGCGTGCAGCTCTTGCAGCTCCCGCACGACCGCGGTCGGGTCCTCCCCGTCCTCGGCGGCGCGGACCAGCCGGAAGATCGCCTCTTCCACGTTGGCGTGCCGCGCCCAGAGCCCCTCGGCGTTGAGCACGCCGAGCCCGCCCAGCTCACCGATGGCCACCGCGGTACCGGGCGAGACGATCGCGTCCGTGGGGTGGGTGATCAGCGGCAGGTCGAACCGGTACGCGTCGATCTGCCACGCCGTGGACACCACCGACGAGGACCGCGTCCGCCGCGACGGCACGATCTCCACCTCGTCCAGGCCGTAGGCCCGCCGAGCGGTGCGGCCCATGCCGATCTCGACCAGATCCCGCACGTGATGTCCCTTCTCGAGCCGACGACAACACTGTCCATTGTCGCCAGCCGGGGTCGGTGACCTGCGCACGGGGGGCGGTTTCAGAGCGAAACGCGAGCCGTCGTATCGGTGTGCGGCACCGGCTCCTGGTCGAATAGCCCAGGGTGTCGACAAAGTCGGTGTGAGGGGCCCTGCGCAGACCGCAGAGGTCCGTGAAGGGGCCCTTCACGGACCCGAGACAGGCCCGGTGCACTCCACGAGGTGGTCGCGCGTCTCGAACGCCTCTGCTTCGCCTGCTGCCGGGCGTGATCGACGAAGACGGCAGGTGTCGTCGATGATGACGCGGCAGCCCCGGCTCTCTGCTGATCACGGGTCCTCGACCAACTTTGCCTGGACCCTGGTCGAACAGCCGGCCCGCCCGGACCTGCGGCGGCTGGGTAGTCGCCCGGCACCTCCGCCCGCGCTAGGACGGCGGCGCCGGGAACCGGATTACCGGGTCGTGTAGTTGGGCGCCTCGACGGTCATCGTGACGTCGTGCGGGTGGCTTTCCTTCAGCCCGGCCGCGGTGATCCGCACCAGCTGCGCCTCCTGCAGCTGCGCGATCGTCGAGGCACCCGCGTAGCCCATGCCCGCCCGCAGGCCGCCGACGAGCTGGTGCACCACGTTCTCGAGCGGGCCGCGGAAGGGGATCCGGCCCTCGATGCCCTCGGGCACCAGCTTGTCCTCGTTGAGCACGTCGTCCTGGGCGTAGCGGTCCTTGGAGTACGACTTCGCCTGGCCGCGCGACTGCATGGCGCCCAGCGAACCCATCCCGCGGTAGACCTTGAACTGCTTGCCGTTGACCAGAATCAGGTCACCGGGCGACTCCGCGGTACCGGCCAGCAGACTGCCCAGCATGACCGTGGACGCGCCGGCCGCGATCGCCTTCGCGATGTCACCGGAGTACTGGATGCCGCCGTCGGCGATCACCGGCACCCCGGCCGGACGCGCGGCCTGGTCGGCCTCGTAGATCGCGGAGATCTGCGGCACGCCGACGCCCGCGACGATGCGCGTGGTGCAGATCGAACCCGGGCCGACACCCACCTTCAACCCGTCGACCCCGGCGTCCACCATTGCCTGCGCGCCCGCGCGGGTTGCCACGTTGCCGCCGACGATGTCGACGGTGTCGCCCAGCTCCTGCTTCAGCAGCCGTACGGCGTCGACGACGGCGCGCGAGTGTCCGTGCGCAGTGTCGACCATCAGCACGTCTACGCCTGCTTCAGCGAGCGCCATGGCGCGCTTGTGCCCGTCCGCACCGACACCGACCGCCGCACCGACGATGAGCCGGCCGTTCGGGTCCTTGCTGGCGTTGGGGTACTGCTCGGTCTTGACGAAGTCCTTGACCGTGATCAGGCCGCGCAGCTTGCCCGCGCCATCGACGATCGGGAGCTTCTCGATCTTGTGCCGGCGCAGCAGGCCGAGCGCGGCCTCCGCGGTGACCCCGACCTGCGCGGTGACCAGCGGCGCCTTCGTCATGACTTCGCTGACCACGCGGGTGTGGTCGACCTCGAACCGCATGTCGCGATTGGTGATGATGCCCACCAGCGAACCGGACGCGTCGGTCACCGGGACACCGGAGATGCGGAACCGCGCGCACAGCGCGTCGACCTCGGCGAGTGTGTCGTCCGGCGAGCAGGTGACCGGATCGGTGACCATGCCCGCCTCGGACCGCTTCACCACCTCGACCGCGGCGGCCTGCTCCTCGACCGGCAGGTTCCGCTGCAGCACGCCGATGCCGCCCTGCCGCGCCATCGCGATCGCCATCCGGCCCTCGGTGACGGTGTCCATGGCGGCCGAGACCAGCGGCACGTTGAGCGTGATATTGCGGCTGAGCCGGGTACTCGTGTCCACCGCGCTGGGCATGATGTCGGACTCGGCAGGCAGCAGCAGCACGTCGTCGAAGGTGAGGCCGAGCATCGCGAATTTGCTGGGCACGGCGGGGGTGATGCTTTCGCTGGTCATGCGGGCGAACGGCCTTCCTGGCGGGAGTGAGCGGAGCGGTGGTGGACGGGCTCGGACCTTCCCCTCATGATATCCGCGCCGCGCCCCCGGCCCGGGCGGGTGGGGACGGGCGCCACACTGCGGGTAGCGTGCAGGCCGTGCCGCACGATGTGTTGCCCCCCGACCCCTTCGAGGACGATCCGGACGACCCGGCCCGGGCCTTCCTCGATTCCGACGACCATCCGGGCGAGCCGATCAGCTCGGACGAACGCACCGAACTGCTGGCCGACCTCTCCGATCTCGCCGTCTACCAGGCGCTGCTGGAGCCGCGCGGGGTCCGCGGCATCGTGGTCGACTGCGGGGAGTGCGACGAGCCCCACTACCACGACTGGCACCTGCTGCGCGCCAGCCTGGAGCAGCTGCTGTCGGACGGCCGGATGCGCCCGCACGAACCGGCGTTCGACCCGAATCCCGGCGACTACGTGAGCTGGGACTACTGCCGGGGCTTCGCCGACGGAGTGACCGCGAACGAGAGCGCCTACTGACAGTCGTCGTCCCCTTCACGCCCTGGTGAGGTTGCTCACCAGGGCTTTTCCTGTAGCCGAATGTTGTCCACAGGGTTGTCCACAGGGGGCGATAGCTGTGGATAACCCAATCGGGGGATGACCGGTGCGGCGGTCTCGACGCGCGGCTCCGGTACATGATCGGGGTGCCTGGATCGCGCCGCATCGCGACGGTTTTCCCTGGTCGAACGGGTCGACCCGGGAGCCCGGATCGTGCGGCCGGTCGTCGATCGGGCCGTTCCGGACAGAGTACGCCAGGTTCGGCGGTGCAGAAGCCGAGCCCGGCCGCGTCACCTGTCCACGACGTGACCGTACGGCTCGCGACGCCTGAGGTTTCCGTTTCTGACGGGAACCTCAGCGGGCCAGGTCACGAACCGCTCGTCGTGCCGTTCAGGCTTGCCGCCGTGCCGTTCTGCGTCGACTCGTTGCGCGGGCTGCCGTTGGTACCGCTGCCGGATCCCGGATCGTGCGGCGGAACACTGGAACTCGGCGCGGGAGGCTCGGTGGTCACCGAACTGGGCGGCGCGGAGGTCGTCGGCGCCGGCTGGCTGGTGCTGCCGGACCCGGGCACCGAAGTCGGAGCGGCAGCGGTGGGCTGCTGCTGCGGCTGGCTGGTCGGCGGGTTCTTCACCGGCGGCGCGCTCGCCTGCGTCGAGGGCAGTTGTCCGCCGGTCGGCGGGGCCGGGACTCCAAGCTGCGCGGCCAGCTGGCGATGCTGCTCCAGGAGCTGATCACGGTTTTCCGCGTCGGTCACTTGATTGAGCGCGGCCTGCGCGTCGGCGAGCGCACGGCGGGCGTCGGCGAGCCGGTTGTCCGCCAGCGCCAGGTTGGCCTTTTCCAGGTCGAGCTTCGCCGTGGCAGCGGCCTCGACGGAACGAGCGTGATCGCCGTACAGGACCTTCGTGAGCCCCCACAGCGTGTCTCCGGGCTGAGCGTCCCGGGCGGCGAGGCCGGTGCCGGTGAACGCGATCGCGGCGGCGGCACAGGCGGCGGCCACCGGAACGAAGAAGCGGCGTCTTCGGCTGCGCGCGGTCTGCCGGTGGGCCAGCGAGGCTTGCTTCACCGTGGCGACCGCGGTGCCGACGTCGACGAGCTCGGCGAGCGGCTCGCTGTCGACGTCCCTTCGCCAGGACAGCAGCAGTGCGTTGAGTTCCAGGTCGCCGAGTTCGTCGGCGAGCGCCGGATCGGTACCGCCGAGTGCGTCGAGCAGTGCGTCATCGGCCTGGATCGCCGTGAGGTCACCGTCGGCCTCGGCTTCGTAGCCGGTCAGGCCACGGGTCTGCGCGGAAGGCGTCAGATCGCGGTCGTCGTGGTCGGCCACTTCAGATCACCTCCTCAGCGGCGAGCACCTTGCGCAGGCGGGCCAGCGCGCGGTGCTGGGCGACACGGACCGCGCCGGGTGTCGACCCGACGGCCTCCGCGGTTTCCTCCGCCGACAGCCCCACCACGACCCGCAGCACGACGATCTCCCGCTGCTTGTCCGGCAGCACCTGCAACAGCTGTGCCATCCGCTCGTTCAGCTCACCCTGCAGCGCACGCTGTTCCGGGCCGACGCCGCTCTCGACCTCGTCCGGGATTTCGGCGACCGGATCCGCACGGTTGCGGCCCGCCGCTCGATGCGCGTCCGCGACCTTGTGCTGCGCGAT
The DNA here is from genome assembly GCF_002564045.1 of Amycolatopsis sulphurea. Lineage (NCBI taxonomy): Bacteria > Bacillati > Actinomycetota > Actinomycetes > Pseudonocardiales > Pseudonocardiaceae > Amycolatopsis > Amycolatopsis sulphurea. Next base: position 1,474,153 of record NZ_PDJK01000002.1, read on the forward strand.
CCCGTAGACGAATGCCAGGAAGGGGCGGCCCTGGTCACGGTACGATGGCAATGCCGTGAGCACCGCGAGACACACCTCCTGCGCAACATCGTCAGCCGAAGCGAACGAACGCTCCTGCCTACCAACCCGAGCGCGGCAGTACCGCACCACAAGGGGACGGATGGCCGCAAGCAACCGCTCGACTGCCTGAGGTTCTCCCTCGACAGCGGCGGTGACTGACTCTTCCAGTCCATCCCCCACAGTGGCCATCGCAGACAACAGTCCCAGTGTTACGTGTAGGCGTGCAAACAATCCGGCGCGTGGTCATCCAGCCCCTCGACCGGCCACAGTTACCGTACCGTCGACGTCGAGACGGACAACCGCCAGAGGTGGGCGACCGGCGGGCCACCCGGCCGCCCACCTGCTTCGGACGACCGATTACCGCAGCTCAGCGGCGTTTTCGACACTCGCGGTGGCGGCCTGTCCAGCGGAGTGGGATCAGCCACGGCCTCCTGGAGCAGCAGAACCATACTGCCGTCGCCGGGCGAACGGACCAGCGCCGTGGTGCAACCGGACGCAGGGGCCGGTCGCGACTGGTCCGTCCGGATACCGCGCGGACCAGCAGCGACACTCTGCGTACCACCAGGCAGAACGATCCGTGCGTCCGGACTTGCCGCGGGACTGGCCCGTACCGTGGCCGGGCGCCGGAGCAGCCGGACACAGGTACGGGCCAGGGCTTCACGCCCTGGCCCGTTGTCACCGTGGCTGGTGGTTCGGCAACCCCGTCTCGACCCGTTCGTCCGGGGTCAGGACACCAGTCCGCGGCGGAAGCCGTGCGCCACCGCTTGCGCGCGGTCGCGCACGCCGAGCTTGCGGAACAGCCGGCGGGCATGCGTCTTGACGGTGTCCTCCGACAAGTACAGCTCCCGGCCGATCTGGCCGTTGCTCTTGCCCTGGCTCATACCGCGCAGCACCTGCAGCTCGCGCTCGGTGAGCTGGACGCCCGGGTCGGACGGCTGCCGCGGCGCGGGCACCGAAGTGCTCGCGAGGGTATGCGCGAGGGCGGCGACCAGCTCGGGGCGCGAGGCGTCCCAGCGCAGGTAGCCGCGGGCACCGCCGGCGATCGCGGCGGCGATGCTGCCCGCGTCGTCCGGAGCACCGAAGACGATGACGTTCGCCTGGGGGTTGGCGGAGACGAGCCGGCGGGTGGCCTCGACGCCTGTCGGGACCGCTCGCTGCGTCCCGACCAGCACGACGTCGACCGGCTGACGGGTGTACCGGGCCAGCAGCTCGTCACCGTGCGCTACGCAGTCGATGCGACTGACCCCAGGCACCGCGGACATCACACGGGTGAGCCCTTCGCGGACACTGCGTCGGTCGTCGCAGATCAAGACCGTCGTCACGGGGTTTCCTTCCTGCAGCCGGGTGACATTCCACTTCCCCTATCGGACGCTTTAGCTCGAACCTTGACACGATCCGGTGGCTTTTTTTGAAGTTTCTTAGCCCGGATGCCGGAACCGCCCTTCCAGCAGGCTCACCCGGCCCCCGCGGGCACCCACGGCGACTCCCGTGCGATCCGCATCACACAAGGATCAGCTCGCTGTAACACTGCGTGCAACACCTCGCGGCTCCTGAATCGATACCGCTCGGCGTGCCCGGTGTCCAGGTCCGCCGTGACCTGCGCCGCCACCCAGGTAAGTGAATGAAGTTCATACTTTTCGGCCTCCTCGAGCGCCGCCCCGAGCAGCTCGATCGCCCCTCCCTCCCCGGCGGCGGTCAGCGCCACACCGAGCACGATCGCGGACTTCACCGCGTGCCGCCGCGCCCCGCGAACCCGGGCGATCTCAAGCGCCCGCCTCGCCGGCGCGACCGCGTCCGGGGGCCGTCCGCCGGCCAGCTCGATCTCGGCGGCGACCCAGCCGCCCCGTACCGCCGCCCGCCAGCGCCGGTCCGCCTGAGCCGCCCGGACGGCCAGCCGCCGAGCCGCTCCGCTCCGCCCGAGCGCGAGATTGTCGGCCGCGAGACCGAGCAACGCATCCGCCCGCGCCCCCGCGACGTCCAGCCCGTCAGGATCGATGACGTCCGGATCGGAGCTCGCATGGTTGGCCGCAACGGCCGCGCTTCGGTCGTCGGGGGCTGCCCCAGTCCGCGCACCGCCGGGATCAGCAGATGCGGGATCGGCTGCGTCCGAACGCCCTGCCTCCGCAACGCCCGTGACGGCGGTGGGCAGCCCAGCACCGTCCGGATCGGCCGGGTGCCGAGCCGCGCCGTTCGGGTCTCTCGCCACCGAGCCGGTGGGATGCTCTGGGCCAGAATCCCGCCGAGAGCCGTACGCCCCGTCGTTGCGCTTTTCGACTCGGTCTTGCCCAGTCGCGCTGCGGCCTGGTGCCACATCGCCGCCGTCTAGTTGGCCTGGACGCACCGCCCTGGCTCCCACCATCAGCAACGCCGCACCGTCCAGCTTCCGGGCGGCGGCGTGGCCGCCGAGTTGCCGTCGGTGGGACGCGAGCGTGCTGCCGGCCAGAGACGCGACGACGGGATCGGGCTCACGGCGTAGCCGGTCGAGGATGGTGGTCGCGGCGGCGTACCGACCGCGGGCGCCCAGGACGATCGCGGTCAGCAGGCGTCGCCTGGGTGAGGTCCCCGGCACGTCACCGGACAGCAGGCGGGCACCACCGATCAACGGCGGGTCGCCGAACGCGAGGGCGATCAGGGTCTCTTCGTCCACTCGCTCTTTTTAGCGCGGACCACCGACAAGGACGTGCTCGACGCGGTCGGCAGCGATCGACAGGTCAGGAAGCAACTCGACCTTCACCGGCAACGACACCGGATCCCAGCCGGGGCCACAGGCGAACAGGCGACTGCGTTGCCGGCCACGTGATATCCGCGCAAACACCCGCGGGTCAGCAGCAGCACGACGGCGTGCCCACAGCACGACGGCTGCCGGCGCGCTCCTGCGTACGGTCACCGCGAGCACTTCCGGAGGCAGCGGTGTGCCGAAAAGGTGCGCACCGACCCGCCGCCCGGCCAACGAGGCCGACAGCGCGTACAGCGGCATCGTGTCGCGTTCCTCAGGTACGCACGCCAGCAGCACCGGACGTTGGTTACGCGGTTGGTCAAGCACCGGCGTCGCCCGTACTAGGGCCGCGTACACGCACTCCGCCAGCATGTACTCCACTTCGGCGCCCGCGTGCACGCCACGCCACCGCGCGCCGAGCGCCATGAGCACCGGGTCGACAACGCCGGACCACGCGGGCAGTACGCCCAGCTCGTCTATTGCGTCCGCGAGCATCCGCTGTACCGCGCCGACGTCCATGGCCAACGCCGCCGTGCTCAGCCGACGCGCGAGGCGCGACGGCACTTCGCCGTCGTCGGGCGCAGGACTCGGCGTGGCGGCTGCGGCCGGCTCAGGCGGCACAGGCACGGCTTCGACCCGCGGCATCTGCTCCAACGCGTACCGCGCTGCTTCGGCCGTCGACGCACCGCGAAGCAGCGCGCGCTGCATCAACTCGAGACGGCCGATGTCGGAGCTGCCGTAGCGGCGATGACGCCCATCGGTATGTCTGCTGGGGCCGAGACCGTAGCGGCGATCCCAGGTACGAAGGGTGGACGGGGCGACCCCGAGCCGACGGGCGACCGAGGCCACCGGCAGGGTGGGTTCTCCTTCGCTCGATCCGGATCCCACCCGGTCAATATCCAGGCCACTCGCGGCCCCGGCAACCCGAACCAAAACCCCAGCTCACACATCCGGGGGATGCCTAACGGCTGAATCGCCGCAGATCTATTGAACAACTATTGGCGCGCTTCTAACGTTACGGCCGTTGCACCGAATGGAGTATCGGCACCACAGCAGAGCAGCTAATGGCATCGACCGGATGACGGAGGCGGTCAGGATGGCAGACACGCGCAGGCTCCCCGGCCCCAATGCGGACATGTGGGACTGGCAGCTGGAGGGGTCGTGCCGGGGGATGGACAGCGCGTCCTTCTTTCACCCGGACGGAGAGCGTGGGCCGGCGAGAGCCCGGCGGGAGGCGAGGGCGAAGGCGATCTGCCTGTCCTGCCCGGTGCTGGAATTGTGCCGCAAGCACGCACTCGCCGTGCACGAGCCGTACGGCATCTGGGGCGGCCTCTCCGAATCGGAGCGGGAAAACCTCCTCCGGCAGGACAAGCGGGCGCTGACCATGGCGCACAGCTGACCCACAGCGGCAGCGACGGGGCGGTGTCCACATCGGACGCCGCCCTTTTCGCTGTGCGTTGCCGTGTGGGTGCCGCGGCCCGGCGGCCGTGCGTTGGGCGGCCTGCCACGCTTGCTGCCTGCCGTGCTTGCGCTGCGGCCTGACGCGCGTTGCCGACTTCCGTCCAGCGCCTGCCCGGCTGCGTCGACGCTGCCCTATCGGGCGGCTACGCCCCGCCTCACGAACCGGCAATCCGGCCCCGGCCGACCAGCCTGAGCCACACGTCCTCCCCGCCACTCGCTGAGGCGCCATGACTCGGTGGAGTTCCCTCAGCAGCCCCCACCTCAGCAGCCCCCACCTCAGCAGCCCCCACCTCAGCAGCCCCCACCGCTCCCAGGGGGGACAGCCCCAGCCCAAGTCTATCCGCCACCCCAGACAAAACCCGACCATCCACCAAGTCATCCACAGCACCGACGAGTTGGGGACAACCAAAAACACGCAGGCCAAAGCACCCAGCGGAGAGCAGGCCAAGCAGAGACACCGAGCGCCAAGCAAAAAACCGGAAGCCCACCGAACGACCTCCAGGAATGCCGAAGGGGCGGCCCTCCCGAAGGAGAACCGCCCCAAGGCGGAGACACAAACTCAGCGCCTGGAAACCGCAAGGCCTCAGCGAACCCGCAGTGACCAAGGCGACCAAGGCCGCCCCAGCCGAAGCGCCCGAGAAACCCTCAGTGCGCGTGCCCGTGACCGGCGGCCTCGGGCTCCTCGTCGACCGGCTTCTCGACCACGGAGCTTTCCGTGGTGAGGACGAGCCGGGCGATGGAGGCCGCGTTGGCCACGGCCGAGCGGGTCACCTTGACCGGGTCGACGATGCCGGCCGCGATCAGGTCGGTGAGTTCGCCGGTGGCCGCGTTGAAGCCCTGGCCCCAGCTCTGCTCCTGGACCTTGTTCACGATGACCGCGCCCTCGTGGCCCGCGTTGGTCGCGATCCAGAACAGCGGGGCGCTGAGCGCGTCGCGGACGATGGCCACACCGGTGGCCTCATCGCCGGAGAGCTCGAGCCCGGCGAGTTCCTTGACCGCGTGGACCAGCGCCGAGCCGCCGCCGGGCAGGATGCCCTCCTCGACGGCCGCCTTCGTCGACGCCACGGCGTCTTCGATGCGGTGCTTGCGCTCGTTCAGCTCGGTCTCGGTGGCCGCGCCGACCTTGATCACGGCCACGCCGCCGCCGAGCTTCGCGAGCCGCTCCTGCAGCTTCTCGCGGTCCCAGTCGGAGTCGGTGGTCTCGATCTCCTTGCGAATCTGCGCGGTCCGGGCGTCGATGGCGTCCTTGGTGCCCGCGCCGTCGACGATCGTGGTGTCGTCCTTGGTGACCACGATCCGGCGAGCCCGGCCCAGCTGCGCGAGGCCGACCTCGGACAGCTTCTGGCCGATCTCCGCGGAGACCACCTCGCCACCGGTGACCACGGCGAGGTCGTCCAGGAACGCCTTGCGGCGGTCACCGAAGAACGGCGCCTTGACCGCGACCGCGGTGATCGTCTTCCGCAGCGAGTTGACCACCAGGGTGGACAGCGCCTCGCCGTCCACGTCCTCCGCGATGATCAGCAGCGGCTTCTTGGCCTCGACGACCTTCTCCAGCACCGGGAGCAGGTCGGCCAGCGCCGAGATCTTCTCGCGGTGCAGCAGCACGTAGGCGTCCTCGAGGATCGCCCGCTGGTCCTCGGGGTCGGTGGCGAAGTGCGCCGACAGGAAACCCTTGTCGAACTGCACACCCTCGGTGATCACCAGCTCGGTCGCCAGCGTGGACGACTCCTCGATGGTGATCACGCCGTCCTCGCCGACCCGCTCCACGGCCTCGCCGAGCAGCTGGCCGATGGTGGCGTCGCGCGAGGTCACGGTGCCGACCTGGGCGATGTTCTCGCGGCCCTTGACCGGGGTGGCCCGGGCCTTGAGCACCTCGACGACCTTGTCCGCCGCGGCCTCGATGCCCTTGCCGACCGAGGTCGGGTTGGCGCCGGCGGCGACGTTGCGGAGACCGTGCTTCACCAGCGACTGGGCCAGCACCGTGGCGGTGGTGGTGCCGTCGCCGGCGACGTCGTTGGTCTTGGTGGCGACGTTCTTGGCCAGCTGCGCGCCGAGGTTCTCGAACGGGTCTTCGAGGTCGATCTCACGAGCGACGGTGACCCCGTCGAGAGTGATCGTCGGCCCGCCGAACTTCTTGTCGAGGACGACGTGCCTGCCGCGCGGGCCGAGGGTGACCTTGACCGCGTCGGCGAGCTTGTTCACCCCGCGCTCGAGCGCGCGACGAGCGTCCTCGTCGAAACTGATCTGCTTGGGCATAGCGCTTTCCGCTTACCTTTCGGGTGTCGTGCGACGCAAAACGCCCCGCACCCCGGCATGTGCGGGGCCCGGGGCGTCTTTGCGCTGCGAGTGACGCGTCAGTTGATGACGGCCAGCACGTCGCGGGCGGAGAGGATCAGGTAGTCCTCGCCGTTGTACTTGACCTCGGTACCGCCGTACTTGGAGTAGATCACGACGTCGCCGACAGCCACGTCCAGCGGAACGCGGTTGCCCTTGTCGTCGATCCGGCCCGGGCCCACGGCCAGAACCTTGCCCTCCTGGGGCTTCTCCTTGGCGGTGTCGGGGATGACGAGGCCGGAAGCGGTCGTCTCCTCGGCCTCACTCGTCTGGACAACGATCTTGTCCTCGAGCGGCTTGATGTTCACGCTCACCGGGTTGACCTCCACGGTCGTCGAAAGCGTCGGCATGATGACTTACGGCTCATTCCACCCCCGCCGTCGCGGGTGCCGGGGCGTGTCCGGGCCGTGCGATTAGCACTCTATCCATGGGAGTGCCAGCTTCGCAAGGAGGACCCGCTCACCCAGAGCGAACAGCACCGATTCCTCGCCCGACCGGTGGACCACGGTCATCGTCCCGGCGACAACGGACACACTCCCACGCCCGGTTCATTCCCGTCCGCAACCAGGTCTTTCTGGTTAGGTTTCTCCCTAACGGCATCCGACCCTGGGGGTTTCCGCCATGGCCCGTCCGGTTTCCCGGCTTCCCCGGCGGCTGGCCGCGGCAGGAGCCGGCGTCGTGCTCGCAGCCGGCCTGGCCGTGCCCGCCCAGGCCGCCGAGTCTCCCCGGCAGCGTGAGTTCACCGACGCCGCCGCGGAGTTCGGTGTTCCGCTCGACGTCCTGCTCGGGGTGTCCTACCTGGAGTCCCGCTGGGACGACCACGCGGGTTCGCCGAGTACGTCCGCGGGATACGGGCCAATGCACCTCACCGATCTGCGCGCGGCAGGTGGAGTCGGCAGCGAGTTCGACAGCGGCGAAGATCCTCGGGGAGACGATGCCCGCCCGGCGCTGCACCCCGCCGCCTTCGCCGTGAAGCCCGCTGCTCCCCCGCCCAGCCTGCAGACTGTGGGCGAAGCCGCCGCTCTGTTGCACACCGACGCAGCGAAGCTCCGTACGGACGCGGAGGAGAACATCCGGGGTGGCGCCGCGCTGCTCGCGTACTACCAACAGCAGCTCGGCATTCACAGCTCGGCCGCGAAGGACTGGTACGGCGCCGTCGCGCGCTACAGCGGCGCTGAGGACACGACGGCGGCCCGTACGTTCGCAGACGAGGTATTCGACACCATCAGCAAGGGCCAGTCCCGCACGACGAATGACGATCAGACTCTCACGCTCGCAGCTGCCCTAGGCGTCACGCCTGATCGTACGCAAGTTGCGCGACTCGGTCTTCGCGCAGACGCGCCGACAGCGGCGGAATGCCCGAAGACCGTGGCGTGCGAATCAGTGCCCGCGCCGTACCAGGAACTCCCCGAAGGGGGTTACGGCAACCACGACGTCGCGGGCCGCCCACAGAGCCAGAAGATCGACTACATCGTCCTCCACGACACCGAGACCACCTGGGACACCGCGCTCAAGCTCGCGCAGAAGCCCAGCTACCTGGCGTGGCACTACACCGTGCGCTCGTCGGACGGCCTGATCGCGCAACATGTGCCAACGAAGGATGTCGGCTGGCACGCGGGCAACTGGTACGTGAACTCGAAGTCCATCGGGATTGAGCACGAGGGCTTCGGTGCGAAGGGCACTTGGTACACCGAAGCGATGTACCAGTCCTCGGCCAAGCTCGTCGGCTACCTCGCGCGCCGTTACGGGATCCCGCTCGACCGCGCGCACATCATCGGGCACGACAACGTGCCTGGCACCACGCCGTCGACCATTGCCGGCATGCACTGGGACCCGGGTCCCTACTGGGACTGGTCGCACTATTTCGATCTGCTCGGCGCGCCGCTGTGCCCCACCGCGCGACCGGGCTCGGGACTGGTCACCATTGCTCCATCGTTCGAGCACAACCGGATCACCTTCACCGGCTGCGACCAGAACGGCTCCGGAAATCCTTGCCCCGTCATGAATTCCGAAGCAGTCGTGCTGCATACCGAGCCTGCCGACTCGGCACCGCTGCTGAAGGACCCCGGACTGCACGGCACCAAACCGTCCACAATGGACGTCTCTGACGTCGGCAGCCGAGTGGCGACCGGGCAGCGGTACGCGATCGCAGGGACGCAGGGCGACTGGACGGCGATCTGGTATCTCGGGCAGAAGGGCTGGTTCCACAACCCGCGCAACGCCCCGGCCGCTGTGCCCGCACGCGGTTCGGTAGCGACCCCGAAGCCCGGTCACGCGAGCGTCCCGGTCTACGGTCGCGCGTACCCGGAAGCGTCCGCGTACCCGGCGAACGTACCCGTACAAGAACTCGCGCCGATGCCGTACACACTCGCGGCGGGCCAGAGGTACGCAGTGGGTAGCGTCGTCGGCTCCGAGTACTTCTCGGCGACCACCTTTGATCCCGCGAAGCACGTCGTCGTCCGCGGCAAGACGAAGTACGTGGAGATTCAATTCGGCCATCGCGTCGAGTACGTCGAGCTGGACGACGTACAGCTGCAGCCAGCAGCCTGAGGCTTCAGCCCTCGTTCACGCCGCGCGGCAGTATCTGCACGGCGACGGTTCTTCGGGGACACTCGAAGAGGTGAAAGTGGTGGACGTGATGTTGCTGGCCGGTACCCGGCCGGAAGCCGTCAAACTGGCCACGCTGGCCCAGGCGCTGGACACGCGTCCCGGGTTGCGGCCGTTGTTCGTGCACAGTGGCCAGCACCCGGGCATGGTCGAGCAAGCTCTGGCACAGTTCGACCGGGCCGTGGACGGCTGGCTGGAGGTCCCGCCGCGGAGGTCAGGCACGCAGGCGGAGCTGATCTCCGGCATGCTGCCCGCGCTCGACGAGGCGATGCGCCGGTACGCGCCGAGCGCGGTCGTCGTACAGGGCGATACCGCCACGGCGCTGGCTGGCGCGCTCACTGCGTTCTGGCTCGGCATTCCGGTAGTGCATCTGGAAGCCGGGCTGCGTACGCACGACCTGGCCTCACCGTTTCCCGAAGAAGGCACCAGGCAGATGATCTCGAGGATCGCCGCGCTACACCTGAGCCCATCGCCTGCTGCGGCTGCGACGCTTCGCGCTGAAGGCGTGCCCACCGAGCGAATCACGGTCGTCGGCAACACAGTGGTCGACGCAGTGCTCACCATCGCCGCGCGTGACCTCCCCGCGCGCGAGTCCGCGCTAGCGCTACTAGAGATGGGCGTCGCCGAAGCCGGAGAGCAACTGGTGCTGGTTACGTCGCACCGCCGCGAGTCCTGGGGCGAGCCACTGGCACGTACGCTGACCGCGGTCCGCCGGATCGTCGACTTACATCCGCAGGTCCAAGTCCTCTTCCCCGCGCACCCGAACCCGGACGTACGGGCCCAGGTGGAGACAGCGCTGAGCGACGTCTCGCGAGTAACGGTTACCGAGCCGCTGGAGTACCCGGACCTGGTTCGCGCATTGCGCCTCGCCACGCTGGTACTTACCGATTCCGGCGGAGTCCAGGAGGAAGCGCCGACGTTCGGCACCCCGGTACTGGTGCTGCGCGACACGACCGAACGCCCAGAGGCCGTGACAGCGGGCTGCGCCTGGCTCGTGGGCACCGACGTGGACCTGATAGTCACAGCCGCGGGCCACGTACTGTCCGGCGACCTCCGTGCAGCACCGGCAGCCAATCCGTACGGCGACGGCTATGCAGCCGTACGGTCAGCCGTGGCCATTGAAGCGCTGCTGGGACTCGCGGACCCGGCTTCGGCGGCAGACTTGCAGACCGCCACCGGTTAAGCCGTCAGAGGGACACAGTCTGCACCGGCAGGCCGGGGTTGGCGGAGAAGTCCAGCGGGGCTGCTGAGTGACCCGCAGCCACCACGTGGGCGCCTAGAGCCGCGATCATCGCGCCGTTGTCCGTACACAGGCGAGGCCGGGGTACACGCAGTTCGATACCGGCTTCGGCACAGCGTTCGGCAGCCAGCTCGGACAGTCGCGAATTCGCGGCGACGCCACCGGAGATCACCAACGTGCCGATTCCCTGTTCGCGTGCGGCACGGATCGCCTTCGCGGTGAGCACGTCCGCGACAGCTTCCTGGAAGGAAGCTGCCACATCGTCGACCGAGATCCCGTTGCCCGCGCGCTCTGCGTTTTCGACCCAGCGCGCGACCGCCGTTTTCAATCCAGAGAAGGAGAAGTCGAACTTCGCGTCGCGCGGGCCGGTCATCCCGCGGGGGAACGCGATCGCCGAACCGTTGCCCCGCTTCGCCGCCTTGTCGATCGGCGGCCCGCCGGGATACGGCAGGTCCAGCACCCGGGCCACCTTGTCGTAGGCTTCGCCGGCCGCATCGTCCACAGTGGATCCTAGTTCGGTGATGCGGGATGCGATGTCGTCCACCCGCAGCAGCTGGGTGTGCCCGCCGGAAACCAGCAGAGCGAGCACCGGCGAAGGCAGCGGGCCGTGTTGCAGGGTGTCGACTGCGATGTGCCCGGCGAGGTGGTTCACGCCGTACAGTGGCACATCGAGCGCCGCGGCGTACGCCTTCGCCGCCGAGACACCGACGAGCAGCGCGCCGGCGAGCCCGGGGCCGGCAGTGACCGCGATAGCGTCCACGTCGGACAGCTTGAGCCCGGCAGTGGCGAACGCCCGCTCCGCCGTCGGCACCATCGCTTCCAAATGCGCACGGCTGGCCACTTCCGGGACTACGCCGCCGAAGCGCGCATGCTGGTCGACGCTGGAAGCGACCTCGTCCGCGAGCAGCTCCACCGCACCGTCGTCGTGCAACCGGACGAGACCGACGCCAGTCTCGTCACAGGAGCTCTCGATGCCCATGATGACGCGGGACATCAGGGGGCCACCTCGTCTCGTGCTGGGGCCTGCGCGGGGCGGGCCATTGTGTACGCGTCGGCTCCAGACGGCTGGTAGTAACGCTTCCGGATGCCGAGCTTCTTAAAGCCGTGTGCCTCGTACAGGCCTACAGCGGTGTCGTTGTCGGTACGTACCTCAAGGAACACCGGCGCCGCCAACTCGTCGGCACGCGCCAGCAGCGCGCGTAGCAACGCCTTGCCGACACCATGACCCTGCGCTTCGGGCACGACGCCGATGGTGTGCACCTCCGCCTCGTACTCGCCACGACGGCCGACCACCGCCAGCCCCGCGTAGCCGAGGAACTCTTCGTCGTCCGAACGCGCGGCGAGGTAGTAGTGGCCCTGGTCGAGTTCCGAGTGGAACGCCCGGCTGCTCCACGGGTCGTCACCGGGGAATAGGAGGTTCTCGATCTCCACGCACTTCGCGACGTCAGTACGACGCAGCTTCCCCAACTTCATGGTGCAGTCACCCGCTTGCGTCCTACGGGCTCCACAGCGTCCGGCCGACGCAAGTACAACGGCGTGAGCGGCTTCGGCTCCGTACGTGCAAGCAGTTCGTCACGCGCGGTACGTACAAGCCCCGCCGTCGACGGAAACCGCGGCTCGATCGGCACTACGCCGACTGCGTCCGCGTACGTGAGCGCCCCGTCCCCCGCTGCGACGCGGATGTCTGTCTTCAACTCAGCCGGCCGCTGTACGTGCGGCCCATCAACGCGCGCACCCTCTGCGGCGTACGCCGCCCAGTAGACCTCGCGACGACGCGCGTCGGTGATCACGAGGAAGGGCTTGTCTGTGCGTACGGCTTCCGCCGCTATCGCGTCGAGACTGCACACCGGGTACACCGGAATGCCGAGCGCGTGTCCGTACGCACCGGCCGTGGCCATCCCCGCACGCAACCCCGTGAAGGGCCCCGGCCCCACACCGCAAACGATTGCGTCCAGCTCGCGCAGCGTTACACCCGCCTGCTCAGCCGCCGCCAGCGCATGCGGCGTGATGAGCTCCCCGTGCGCCCGCGCGTCAACCGTCACCCGTTCCGCCCGGACGACGACCCCGGACCCGTCCACCACGGCAATCCCCGCCGTCACCGCCGGGGTCGCCGTGTCGATCGCCAGTACCAGCACGATTTCCCAGGGTAGCCCTGCGACCGGCCCGTACCCGGAGCGGGCAGCCCGGCGCGCACCACCGCGTGCCCCGGCAGGCGATGATGCCTCCCGCGACGAACCCCGTGACCCGTGCTGGTGCGATCGGGCTACTCCTCCTGGCGACCACCGCATGCTCGTCCGTCTCCGGCCAGCCGACCCCTGCACCACCGAGCGGCACAGCAACCAATAGCGAACCGAGGGTGCCGCAGGTGACCACCCCGTTGAACGTGAGCAGATACGAGCAGGACCCGTGCGCCGTGCTCATACCTTCACAGGCCAATCAGGAGCGTTATTCAAAACCCTAGGCGATTGAGAAGAAGAACAGTCCGCGCGTGGCGTCGCAGGCGTCGCGGTAGGTTGAGCAGGGGCGGCGGTAGCCGGTGTGAAGTATTCGCCAGTTTTTGAAGTGTGAGACGACTCGTTCTATGGCTTTCCACGGCTCGGTCGGCGATTCACGGACTCGCCACACAAGCTCCTGCACCTGCGACAACGTGAGGCCCGTAGTACGATGGTAGCGCAACGGTTCTCCCCGGCATTGAGAATTCTTTGGCTGGAACTCTCAAATTTTCTCGCGAGAACCGTTGCCTTTCTCGGCGACACGCCGGAGTGGATCAGCAATTCACGTAATTACTCATAATGGTTTTTAATGACGCTCCTAGCAAATCTCTGAAAAGGTTCACATTCCTACAGCCACCCGTGCTCGCTTGTAATGAAGGTCGCAACGGCGGCAGTGACCACCATCAAGACCGGCACCCGAGTCCAGTCAACACGCACAGTAGCTTATCACTACGCAGGGTTCCGGCATCAGTGATACGGCCCGCTCGTACCCGAGCACGATGCCCAGCAAGATCAGACGGGCGAGCATCACGATCTCCGTAACCGGGGATTTCGCCCGCAGAGGGAACCTTGAGGCTTATTCACGGCACCTGAGATTGCCGTTTCCGGCGTGTCAACATCAACGGCGGCCCGTTTATTGAGAGAATTGGGTTTCCACACTCAGTACTCACAAAAACGGACCGCCTAACATGTATCATACCACTGGACTTACCATCGAGCAGATCACCGACCTGTGCGGGTTGGTCGACATGGATACCACAGCTGAGCAGCGTAGGTGGCCACCGATTCTGGGCCTGTTCAACTCGGCGGTGATCGCGCTGACATACATGCGATGCAATCGGGTTCAGGCCGAACTGGCGGAAGCGTACGAGGTATCTCAACCGACAATCAGTCGTGCGATCACCGGAATGACGCCGCTGATAGAACGTGTTCTCAGGAAGTTCGTGCCGACGGCGGACGAATTGGACGACCAGACGCAGTACATCGTGGACGGAACCCTGCTGCCGTGCTGGTCATGGGCCGATCGCCCGGAGCTGTACTCCGGCAAGCACAAGACGACCGGCATGAACGTACAGATCGCTTGCACCCTTGACGGACGACTCGCGTGGATCTCCGATCCCATCGAAGGACGCCGGCACGACACGTACTGCCTGAAGGAATCCGGGGCGCTTCTGACTCTGAATCCGGACAACTGGATGGGCGACAAAGGATACGTGGGAAATTATATGCTCACCCCGATCAAGAAGCCGAAGCACCGCAAGCTCTTGGACTGGGAGAAGGAATTCAACACCCAGATCAACAAGATTCGCTACGTCATCGAGCAGACCATCGCCAACGTCAAAACCTGGAGGATCCTGCACGCCGACTACCGACGGCCCATTGAGACCTTCGCGGAAACCATCTCAACGGTAATCGCTCTGCACTTCTATGCGGCTGCGTGAATAACCCTCCATGGGTACGCGAAAGCTTACGCGAACCAGCTGAAACAAGCTATCGCCAAGTATGAACAGCAAGACCAGGCGAACACGCACGACCTGGGCAAGGAAGGATGACCCCGTGACGAAAACCACCACCCGCACGGCAGCACTCAGCCTCCTGCTCCTTGTCGCCACTGCCTGCTCGCCCGCGCCTGGCACGCCAAGCCCCGCGTACCCGAGCAACATTCCGACGTCGGCGGCGAGCACAGGCCCAAAAGAGCCTCAGGTAACGAATCCGCTCGACGCAACCAAATTCGAGCAGAACCCGTGTTCAGCCCTTACCCAAGCGCAAGCCGCTCAAGTATTCAACGCTGTACGCAATCGGAAAATCACTGGAAATGTCGCGCCTATCTGCACTTGGAATGACAACAACGACAACAGTCTCAGCCTCGGCTTTCTCCCTGGCCAAGGGCTTTCCGCCAGCTACGAGAATGGCACAAACGCCGGGGGGGGCTACTTCGAAGTAGCCCCCATGGTCTCCGGGTACCCGGCCACATTTTCGGGCGCCACAGATGACCGCAAGAGCGGCGGGTGCCAAATCGGCGTCGGCGTCAAGAACGACGAGATCTTCACCTTCTCGGCGATCCTTGACAAAACTTCACCCTCCTACGGCGACCCATGTTCATTGGTGACCAAAGCTGCCGAAGCCGCAGTGGCAACGATCAAGGCAGGTGCATGATGGCGTTGACTCCGCAGCAGATCGTGGATTTGGTCAACCGTGGCAAAGGGTCGGCCGGCATGTACGACGGCGCCACTGTGGCGAACGGTTTGTCCCAGCGGCACGACGCTATCGCTGATCGGATGTTGCGGCTCCAGGGCAAGATGAGCCAGTACTGGGAAGGCGACTCGGCCGGGCAGGCCTACGCCGGGGCCGGGCCGCTCGTGGATGCTTCCAAGGTCAGCGGTCAGCACCTTGAACAGGCCAATCAGCTCTACACCGGCCAAGGAAACTCGTTCAAAGACCTCGACGGCAAGATCAAATCCGTAGGCAATATCGGCGACCGGCCTGCTGACGACTGGGTCAGCAACACACCGCTGTCCTTCCTCTCGAATCGATCCCACGACATCGAAGAATGGGACAAGAAAGCCCGAGTCGTGACTGAGGGTTACGGTCTCTATCACGGTCAGTCCACCGATAATTCCGGTCGTTGGGCCGACCCGTCCCAGTACGGTGATCTGGCCATGCCCTCGGCTGGTGGGGACTTCTCGGTCACCCAGCCCGGGGGGACCGGGACCGGGCACCTGCCGTCGGCTTACACGCCGGGTGGGACCGGCGGCACCGGGAGCACAGGCGGCAGCCACGCGGGCGGCTACAGCGGCGGCACCGCCAACCTCCCCGGCCCCGGTGCCGGCACGCACACCGGCTCGGCCTCGAACGGCAACGGGCCCGTCCCGCAGCAGGGCTGGCTCGAGCCGGGGGCTCCGCAGTTCCACGGAAAGGTGCCCGACACCACCACCTCCTCCGGCTACACCCCACCAGGCACGACGCCGGACCACGGTGCCTGGACCCCTACCGGTGGCCCCGCCAGCGGCAGCAACACCGTCAGCGGCAACAGCTTCGGCCCAGGCGGATCCGGGCCAGGCGGGTTCGGGCCGGGCGGATTCGGCCCGGGCGGGTTCGGGCCCGGTGGCACCGGCGGGTACAGCGGCGGCAGCGGAAGCGGCTCCGGCAGCAGCGGCGGACGCGGCTACAACGGGGCCGGCAGCAACGGCAACAGCCTCGGACGCGGCACCGGCGCCGGCTCCGGCACCGGAGCCGGCGCCGGAGCACTCGGCAACACCGAGCCCGCCAGTGGACGCGCGGCAGGTGCCGCCGGCACCCAGGGCCGGGCCGGTTCACCCGGGATGGGTAGCGGCGGAATGGGCCGCGGCGGCAAGGCCGAAGACGACACCGAGCACAAACGCGCCGACTACCTGCTCGAAACCGACCCCGACGACGCCCTCGTCGGCACACTCCCCAAGACCGCCCCACCGGTGATCGGGCTCTGACAATGCTCGTACTCGACCGTGAACTAGTGCTGCCCGCCGACTGCCTACCCCTCGCCGCAGAACTGGCCGGAGTGTCACTTCCCGCGGCACTGTCCCCCGACCCACTATGGCGCGACCCGGACGAAGCCAGGCACTACCGCGACACCGCAGTACAGAACCTTGCCGAGCACGGCACCTGGGGCCGAGGCGGACCACGTGAAGACTTCATGCAGACCATGACCGTACTGTGCCGCGGAGCCAGCGAACTCTCCGCGACCGTCGAGTCCCGGCCCAAGCATCACTACCGGCTGGTGGTAGCAGCCACCGGGACGGACGCGATACTCGCCTGTCACGTACCCGCGTCGGGGCAGGTGCTGCTGCGCCCGGCCCGGCCGGAAGCGCTCGCCGAGGAACTGATCAGCGAACTGCCCACCCTGCCCCCCGCGACCGGACCCGCCATGTCGGTACCGGAACCCGACCTGCGGCACGCCGCCAAGGGAACCCCAGCACGGCGCGACGTACGGCGGGTACTGGACGTGACCATGCTCCCCCGCACCGGCGCCGGCCAGATCACCGCGACCGTCCGCGACAGGCTCGGCCGCCGACGATCAAACAGCGACACCTGCACCTACTACGACACCCAACAAGGCCGTTACCTGTTCTCCATCAGCAAAGAACCCGGCCACGACCGCCACATCAACGTCACACCAGCCCGCCCCGAAACAATGACCGCGCAGCTGCGCGCACTACTGGACAACCTCCACTGACCGTGCGCATCGCAGGTGAGCACGGTGCGGCCGCGGTACGGTGCGGTGCCAGGTACCGCCGATGCAGGAGGTCCCCGAAGTGCTCGATCCGCTGTTCCCCGCGATCCACGCCGGTTCTGGGAAGGAAGCGCTCCGGTTCGGGGGGCGATCGCTGACCTACGCCGAGCTCGGCGCCGCCGCCGGTGCGCTGGCCGCCGAGCTGCCCGCGGGCAGGGTCGCGGTGTGGGCCACCCCGACTCTGCACACCAGCGTGGCGGTGGTCGCGGCACTGCTTGCCGGGATTCCGGTGGTGCCGCTCAACCCGAAGATCGGCGAACGCGAGCTCGCGCACATTCTCGCCGACAGCAGCCCCGCGCAAATCCTCGCCGAACCGGGTGCCGAGCTGCCGGACGGGCTCGCGGGGCTGTCGCGCCGTGACATTCCCCTCGAAGGCGCCGGGGCACCGCCCGCCGAGCCGGACGCGGAGACCCCGGCGCTGATCGTCTACACCTCCGGCACCACCGGCCCACCAAAAGGCGTGGTGCTCCCCCGCCGGGCGATCTCGGCCACGCTCGACGCACTGGAGGACGCCTGGCAGTGGAGCGCTGAGGACGTGCTCGTGCACGGGCTGCCGCTGTTCCACGTGCACGGGCTGATCCTCGGCATCCTCGGTCCGCTCCGCCGCGGCGGTTCGGTACGCCATCTCGGACGGTTCTCGCTCGAAGGCGTAACGAGGGAGCTGTCCACCGGCGCCACGATGTTGTTCGGTGTGCCGACGATGTACCACCGAATTGCCGAGTCCGTGGCTACCGGCGAGGAGCTGACCGCGGCGTTGCGGCGAGCGCGGCTGCTGGTGTCCGGGTCGGCCGCGCTGCCGGTGCACGATCACCAGCGGATCACCGCGGCGACGGGGCAGCAGGTGATCGAGCGGTACGGGATGACCGAGACACTGATGAACACCAGCGTGCGAGCAGACGGGGAACGCAAGCCAGGTTCGGTCGGTGTCCCGTTGGCTGGGGTGGGCCTGCGGCTGGTCGACGAGTCCGGCGCGGAGATCGACGGCCGGGACGAAGTCGGCGAGATCCAGGTCCGCGGGCCGAACCTGTTCACCGAGTACCTGAACCGGCCGGACGCGACGGTGGCCGCGCTCGACAACGGCTGGTTCCGCACCGGCGACATGGCTACCCACGACGATGACGGATACGTGCGGATCGTCGGCCGCAAGGCGACCGACCTGATCAAGAGCGGCGGTTACAAGATCGGGGCCGGGGAAATCGAGAACGCGCTGCTGGAACATCCTGGCGTCGCCGAGGCGGCGGTGACCGGTGAACCGGACGACGATCTCGGCGAACGGATCGTGGCCTGGGTGGTGCCCGCCGGGTACCGGCCGGATGCCGGTGAGCTGGCCGACCACGTGGCGAAGCTGCTCGCCCCGCACAAGCGGCCGCGCGTCGTGCGGTATCTGGATGCGTTGCCCCGCAACGACATGGGCAAGATCATGAAGCGAGCACTCGGGTGAGCACGGCAGGTGCGCTGATCATCGGGATGGCGGCGACATGTACCGAACTGCCAACGGGCGAACAGCGAACTGGACAGCCCGGTTCACCGACGGGGCTACCCACAGACGCGCACCGCCCCAACCGAACGCACTGGCGAAACCGAGGTGGGCAAGAACGTGAAGCGAGCATTCCGGTGACCGGCACACGTGTCCTGACCATCGAGATGGCGACAGCATTCACGGAACTACCGACCGACAGTCGCGAACCGAACCATCCGATCCGTCGGCCGGGCTACCTGCGGACGTATGCAACCGCAGCCAAGCGCGCCGGCAAAACCACCATGGGCACAGAACATGAAGTGAGCACTCCGGTGAGCACGACACCTGCGCTGATCATCGAGATGAGGGCGGCATTCACCGAACTGCCGACGGGTGATACCGAGTTGCCGACAGGCGACCGCAAACCGGGAGACAGTGAACCGGACGACGTCGGCTCGATGACGTCTGCTGGACGGCGTGACACCGGCTGGATGACACCAGCCGGACGGAATCAGCGGGGCGACGCCGGCTGGGCGGACAACCCGATCCACGGACAGGGCCGTCCACGGGCGTGCTCGGGTCGCCCGCCAGCGCAGGTAGTCGCGGATGACCATGCTCGCGTTATCGAGATGGGCGAGAAGATGAAGCGGGCACTCACGTGACCACTGCACGTGCGCTGATCACTGGGATGACGTCGTCATTCACCGAGTTATCTGTCGACAGTGGGGAACCGGATAATCCGATCGGCTGGCCCGAGTACCGGCAGACGCACGCAGCCGCAACCGAACGTACTGGGGAGACCGAATCGGTCGTAGTCGGTGAGGCGCGTATCGGTGACGTGCCGGCTGTGTTGATCGCTTGGGAGTTCGGCTTTCTTGGGGGTTCGCTGGGGCAGCGCACGGGTGACCGGATTGAAGCTGCGTTCGCCTGTGCGAGGGAAAGAAAACTGCCGGTCGTGTCCTTGATCGCGACTGGTGGCAGCCGGATGCAGCACGGGATGCGGGCGCTTTCGCAGCTGCAGCGGATCGCCCGGGCATCGGCGGCGGCGCGGGCGGAGGGTGTCGCGCAGATCTCCGTGCTGCGCGACCCGACGACCGGGGGTGGCTGGGCGACGCTCGGCGCCGGTTCCGACGTCGTACTCGGGTTGCCCTTTGCACAGGTGGGTTTCGCCGGATCGCGCGTGCGCCCGGCGACGTCGCCTTCGGAGGCGTATACCGCTGAAGCGAAGTTCGAGTGGGGGCAAGTCGACCGCCTCGTCGAGCCGGATGAGCTCGCGGAGGTGCTCACGCGCTGGTTGCGTTTGCTCGCCTCGCCAACGGCCGAGCCCGCACCGCCGCCTGCCGCGTTGCGTGAGGTTTCCTTGCCTGAAACGGGTTGGGAAGCCATACAGGCCGCGCGCGCCTCTTCACGACCACGCGCCGCGGAATACCTCGACGCATACTTCGGCTGGCGAGAGAACGTCCAAGGCGACCGCGCGGGCAACGTCGACCCAGGGGTGCTGTGCGGCTTCGGCTGGCGGGACGGACGCACGATCGCGTACGCCGCGCAGTGCGGCACAGCGACACGTCCGGCCGGCTTCAGGACTGCGGCGCGTCTGGTGCGTACCGCATCCCGGCTCGGCATCCCCGTGCTGACGCTGGTGGACACTCCCGGCGCGGCGAACGACGCAGACGCCGAGCAGGCCGGTGTCGGCCCGGCGATCGCGGAGCTGTTCGAAGCGATAGCCACCGCCACGGTGCCGGTCACGACCTTGGTGATCGGCGAGGGCGGTTCCGGCGGGGCATTGGCATTCGCCGCTCCGGAAGCGACCTGGATGGCACCGGACGCCTATTTCTCGGTGACGTCCCCGGAAGCGGCTGCCGCCATTCTGAAGCGCCCGCTTCGGGACGTCCCGGAAGTGACGGAAAGACTTCGGGTACGGCCCGAGGACCTGGTTGACCTGGGGCTCGCCCGAGGAATTGTGCAGCCCTGACGAAAGGGCCCTCAGGCCTCGGCGCGGACCTTCCAGTTGCGCTGGGCGTACGCGACGAGGCCGGAAGCCACCGCGACTCCCGCGGTCGCACAGCTGGCAATGGCCACGAATACTGCCGTCATTACGGCTCCTCCTCACTGGGTGCAACGCGCCGGGTTCAGTGATCGGATCCGGATGATCCGCACGGGCCGCCCGGCGCTTGCCGATTGGTCCTGCTATTCGGTGTTGTACCTGGTACACCGCCTGAAATGGGAGCGGTGTTACCGCCCCCACTCAGCCCGATCGAGTGAGACACATCACGTTATGCTGCCGGGCCGCCCTTACTGGGTATCGATCATGGGGCTCTGCCGGACCGACCGGCCGGGAGGGAGCCCGGAGCCGGGAATCAGACCCGGTCGGAAGGGAGCAATGTGGCACAGGCAGCTGAGGCCGGGGGGACGGCGCAAGGTTCATCGGGAGAATTCACGGTCACCGATCCCGCGACAATGCGCCGGGCCGTGGGTGCGGCCGCCGTCGGGAACATCACCGAGTGGTTCGACTTCGGGGTCTACGGGTACCTTGCGACGACCATCGAGGCCCAGTTCTTCCCGCCGGACAACCACGCGCTGGCCCAGCTGGCGACCTTCGCCACGTTCGCGGTCGCGTTCCTGGTGCGCCCGCTCGGCGGGTTGTTCTTCGGCCCGCTCGGCGACCGGATCGGCCGGACCAAGGTGCTGGCCATCACGGTGATCCTGATGGCCACCGGGACATTCCTGATCGGCCTGATCCCGTCGTACGCCCAGATCGGCATCGCCGCGCCGATTCTGCTCGTCTGTGCCCGGGTCCTGCAGGGCTTCTCGACCGGCGGTGAGTACGCGGGCGCGATGACCTTCATCGCCGAGTACAGCCCGGACCGCAAACGCGGATACTTCGGGAGCTTCCTGGAATTCGGCACCTTTGTCGGATATGCGCTCGGTGCCACGGTTTCCTCGGTGCTGCCGCTGATCTCCACCCCGGCCTTCATGGACTCGTGGGGCTGGCGGATCCCGTTCATGATCGCGCTTCCGCTCGGCATCACCGGCGTCTACCTGCGGACGAAGCTCGAGGAGACGCCCGCGTTCCAGCATCTGCTCGAGGAATCCGGCGCGCGGGAGGGCGCCGCGGCCAAGCATGTGCTGCGGGACATCTTCGCGAAGTACTGGCCCGCCATGCTGCTGGCCGGTGGCCTGGTGGTCACCTGGAACGTCACCAACTACATGCTCACCGCCTACATGCCGACCTACCTCAAGGACTCGGACACGATGGAGGCGCACGGCGGGCACGCCATCTCCTCCACCGCTTCGGAGTGGCTGCAGATCGCGGTGCTGTGGGCAGCTGTGTTCATCATTCCGCTGCTGGGCAGGCTCAGCGACAAGGTCGGCCGCAAGCCGATCCTCTGGGTCGGCGCCGGTGGCCTGGTCGTGCTGGGTATCCCGATGGTGCTGCTGCTCAAGAGTGGTTCGGTGATCGCGGTGCTGATCGGGCTGGTCCTGATGGGCCTGCTGCTGATCTGCTTCTCCGCGACCGGCCCGTCCACCCTGCCCGCGCTGTTCCCGACCGAGGTTCGCTACGGCAGCCTGTCGATCTCGTTCAACATCTTCGTGTCCGCGTTCGCCGGTACCGTTTCGCTGGTGATGAGCGCGCTGGTGCTGGCCACCGGCGACCTGAACTGGCCGGGGTACTACCTGATCGTGGCCGGAGTGGTCGGCGTGATCACGTTGCTGAAGCTCAAGGAGCCCGCGAACAAGCCCCTGCCCGGTTCGCCGCCCGCGCCGGCCACCGTGGAAGAGGCCCACGAGCTGGCCGCCGGTCGCTGAAGGTCGTGTAAGAAGCTGTGAAGGGGCCCTTCACGGACTCTGAGTCCGTGAAGGGCCCCTTCACAGCATTCGGCTCGGGGACGCCGGCAGCGGGCGAGCGGTCCAGGTGCCGTGGGGTTCGAGGGTGGCGGTGCGGGTGTCGTCGTCGTGGCGGGACAGGCGGACGACCAGGTGGTCCTCGTTGAGCCGGTCCGCGCTGCCTTCGCCCCATTCGACGACCACTGCGGAGCTTTCCAGGTCGGTGTCCAGGTCGAGGTCGTCCAGCTGGGACAGGTCGCCGCCGAGGCGGTAGGCGTCCACGTGGATGAGCGGGACGCCGCTCGGACCGGCGGCGTGTACGCGTGCCAGTACGAAGGTGGGCGAGCTGACTCGGCCGCCGACGCGCATGCCGTCGGCGATACCGCGGGTGAGCGTGGTCTTTCCGGCGCCCAAGGGACCGGCCAGCAACACGAGGTCGCCCGCGCGCAGCGTCGCGCCCAGCGCGCGCCCGAACGCCATCGTGTCCTCGGGGGTCTCCAGGATCACCTTGTCCACCACCAGTTCCGCCGGTTCGGGGCCGCGCTGCCACCACAGCGTTGCAGTAGGTCTATGAGATAGCTGTTCACCAGCTCGGGTTGTTCGAGTAGCACCATGTGGCCGGCGCCGCGTACGCGCACCAGCTCGGCGTCTGGCAGTTCGGCTGCGATCCGCTCGGCGTGCGAGAAGGGCGTGAAGCGGTCCGAGTCGCCGCCGATCACGAGTACCTGCGCGTGTTTCAGGCCGGCCAGCGCGGCATAGCGGTTGTGACTGCCGAGCGTGTCGACGAAGTTCAGCAACCCGCGTACCGACGTCACTCCGAGCATTTCCAGCATGAAGTCGACCAGCTGTGGCGATACGTCGCGGCTGCCGAAGGCGAGCCGACGCGTCGCCTGCCGGGTGAGCTGTCCACCGGCGGCGCGTACGAACTCCACGAGCCCCGGCTGCCAACCCGCCAGCTCACCGACGCCGCGAGTGAGCGGGTTGTACTTCGACAGCAACGAACGCGGCAACCCGCGTGCGCCGACTTCGCCGGCCGCAGTGGCGATGAACGCGACGCCGCATACGCGTTCCTCAAACAGTTCCGGACGCTGCGCCGCAAGTTCCATGATCACCATGCCGCCCATGGAGTGTCCCATGAGGACTATCGGCCCTTCAGGTACCAACGCACGCAGCACGCTGTCGAGATCGTGCGCAAGCTGTTCGATGGTCGACGTCTCGGGGGAAGCTTTGCCGGACTGACCGTGGCTGCGATGGTCGTAGTAGACCTGCCGTACGCGAGGCAACCGCAGCGAAGCGACGTCGCGGCGCTGGAAGTGCCACGAACGGCGAGACAGCGCGAAGCCGTGTACGCCGACAAGGGTCAGTTCCGGCTTCTCACCGTCCGAAGGATCGATTTCCTCCGCCGAAAGCGGCGTACCGTCCTCAGCGGCGACAGTCGAGGTCCGGTCCGGCTTCAACTCTCCCAACGGCTCTTCGGGGGGCGAGTCCTCGCTCGGCTTCCGCTGTTGCGCGGCCACGACCGCGGCAGCCGCGCCGGTGACCAAAGCGCCCACGCCGCCGATGACTGCCCACAACCGTGCTGAAGGCTTCACAACCGCTCCCCCACGTAGCGTCGCCGAACCCGAGGCCGGTACATCGATGTGACGATCTCGTAGTCGATGGTGCCGAGTTTGTCCGCCCACTCACGCGCGGTCGGCTCCCCTGCGTCCCCCGCGCCGAACAGCACGACCTCGTCCCCCACAGCCGGTGCGTCGTCGCCACAGTCGACCACCAGCTGGTCCATGCACACCCGCCCGACGACAGGACGTCGACGGCCGCTGACCCACACATCCATACGGCCCGACAGCGACCGTGGCACGCCGTCTGCGTACCCGACGGGCACGAGCGCCACGGTGGTGTCGCGCGGCGTGGCCCAGGTCTGTCCGTACGACACGGACTCCCCGGCAGGCAACCGTTTGGTGAGCACCACTGCGGACCGGAAGGTCATCACCGGGCGCAGGTCGTCGGCGGTGTCCACCGGGTTGAGCCCGTAGGTGGCGATGCCCGGACGGACCAGGTCGAAGTGCAGATCGGGCCGGGTGAGCAAGGCCGCAGAGTTCGCCAGGTGCCGGATCGGATCCAGCCCGGCCGCCCGCGCACGGTCGTACGCGTCGGTGAATCGCTTCGCCTGCGAGTCGATCGACGCGTGGCCGGGCTCGTCCGCGCAGGCAAGGTGCGACCACACCGCGACGACATCGATCTCCGGGGAAGCAGCCGCCGCCTCGACGAGCGCGGGCCACTCCGCGGGCGGACAACCGTTGCGGGACAAGCCAGTGTCGATCTTCAGGTGCACGCGTGCCCGTTTGCCGGCACGGCTGGCGGCGTCGGCGATACGTCGCAGTTCGACGAGCGAGCTGGCACCTAGGTCGACGTCTGCCTCGATGCCCGGCGCGAAGTCCACGTCAGGCACGTCGAGCCAGCTGAACAGCCGCGTGGTCAGCCCTGCGGCTCGCAGCGCCAACGCTTCGGCGAGAGAGCACGTACCCAGCCAGGTCGCGCCGGCCTCGGCTGCGGCGCGGGCGACCGGCACCGCGCCGTGCCCGTACGCGTCGGCCTTGACCACGGCCATCACCGCCGCACCGGAGGCACGCGAGGTCAGCAGGGAGACGTTGTGTCGCACAGCGTCGAGGTCGATCACGACCTCGGCCCGTGGGGAACTGGCAGTCATAACGACCACCAGTTTCCCACGGCGGAGGATCAGGGCAGGCGCTGCCCGGAGGTGCCGGAGAACACGTGCAGCTCGTTCGGACGGATCCGCAGGTGCAGGGTGTCGCCGATGGTGGGTGGGGTACGCGGGTCGACGCGCGCGACCACGTTGCGTGACGAGCCTTCCGCGGTGGCTTCGCCAGCGGCGGTGAGCCTGCCGTAGACGTACGCGTCGGAGCCCAGTTCCTCGACCAGTTCGACCTTGATCGGCAAAGTCCCCTCGGCGTCGGTGGTCACCTCCAGCGACTCCGGGCGGAAACCGAGCGTGACCGCGTTACCGTCTGCCGCGGCGCGGATCTCCGGAGTGAGCGGGACGCTCGCACCGCCGACTTCAGCGCCTTCGGCAGTGAGCTTCGCGGTGACGAGGTTCATCGCCGGGGACCCGATGAAGCCTGCGACGAAGACGTTCGCCGGCTTGTCGTACAACGCGCGCGGGGTGTCGCACTGCTGCAACAGACCGTCCGACAGCACAGCGACGCGGTCTCCCATCGTCATGGCTTCCACCTGGTCATGCGTCACGTACACGGTGGTGACGGAGAGCCGACGCTGTAGCGCGGCAATCTGCGTACGCGTCGACACGCGCAGCTTCGCGTCGAGATTGGACAGCGGCTCGTCCATAAGGAACACCTGCGGTTCACGGACGATTGCACGGCCCATCGCGACCCGCTGACGTTGACCGCCTGAGAGCGCCTTCGGCTTACGGTCGAGGTACTGCTCGATGTCCAGCAGCTTCGCGGCGTCGAGCACCTTCTGCTTGATCTCCGACGCCGGACGGCCGGCGATCTTCAGCGCGAAGCCCATGTTCTGCGCCACGCTCATATGCGGGTACAGCGCATAGTTCTGAAACACCATGGCGATGTCGCGCGAACGCGGCGGCAGCTGCGTGACATCGCGATCGCCGATCCACACCGCGCCTTCGTCGATGTCCTCGAGACCGGCGAGCATGCGCAGCGCGGTGGACTTCCCGGAGCCGGACGGGCCGACCAGCACCAGGAACTCGCCGTCGGCGATTTCCAGGTTCAGCGCATCGACGGCGGGGCGCTCGGTGCCGCTGTACCGCCGAGTCGCCTTGTCGTAGGTGATAGTGGCCATCGGTCAGTCCTCTCCGAACTTCACGGGGACCCCGTGCGCGGCTTGGCGCGCTTCGAGGTGGCGACGCTGGATTTCCTTGCCCACGAGGCGCTGCGCCTCAACCGGCTCGTCCAGCTCAAGCCGGCTTTCCGATCCTTCGCCCAACCACGCCGGCGGTTCAGCAGTACCGGCGAGCGCCCAGGCGGCCTGACGCGCGGCACCGAGTGCGACGTACTCACCGGCTTCCGGGATGACTACAGGCACACCGAGCACGATCGGCGCGACCGCGCGCACCGCAGCGGACTGCGCGCCGCCACCGATGAGCTGTACGCGCCGTACGTCCATGCCTTGCGCGCGTACGGCGTCCAACCCGGCTGCAAGCCCGCACAGCATGCCTTCCACCGAAGCGCGCGCGACGTTCTCCGGCGACATGTTCGTACGCGTAAGGCCATGCAACGAGCCTGTGGCGTCAGGCAGGTTCGGAGTGCGCTCGCCATCGAGGTACGGCAGCAACGTCAGCCCGCCTGCGCCTGCTTCGGCGGACAGCGCGAGACGGTCGAACTCCGGCAGGCCGACGCCCAGCATCGCGGCACCGGCAGTGAGTACACGGGCAGCGTTGAGCGCAGCGGTCAACGGAAGAAACCGGCCGGTGGCGTCGGCGAACCCGGCAACCAGCCCACTCGCGTCGGCGGAACCGTGTTCCGTGACGCCGAAAACGGTGCCACTGGTGCCAAGGGAGATCACGGCGTCGCCCGGCGCCAGTTCCAGGGCCAAGGCTGCCGCCATGTTGTCTCCCGTACCCGCGGAGACCAGCATGCCGTCGGCAGTATGCCCAGCAACGTCCGAAGGGCCGAGCACGGTAGGCAGCTCCGGCGTACGGCCGCCGAAGGCGTGCGCCAGCACGTCGTGCCGGTAAGCGTTCTCCGAGGGCGAGAAGTACCCCGTGCCGGACGCGTCGCCTCGATCGGTCACCGCGGTCTCTGGACGGTCGAGCAGCCGCCAGGTGAGCCAATCGTGCGGCAGCAGTACGCGCGCGACGCGATCAGCAAGCTTCGGCTCGTGCTCCGCGAGCCAACGCAGCTTGGTGACTGTGAAGCTTGCGACGGGCACCGAACCGACCGACTTCGCCCACACGCTGGGGCCACCCAGCTCCTCGGTGAGGTCTTTCGCCGCCTGAGCGGAACGCGTGTCGTTCCACAGCAACGCGGGGCGCACGACCTCACCGGCTTCGTCGACAGTGACCATGCCGTGCTGCTGGCCGCCGATGCCGATGGCCGACACGCCCTCCAGTACGCCACCGGTGGCTTCGCCGAACGCCTGCCACCAGGCGGCCGGGTCCACCTCGGTGCCCTCCGGGTGCGGCGCGCGACCGGTACGCACGACTTCGCCGGTGCGCGCGTCACAGACCACCACCTTCGTCGACTGGGTCGACGAATCGACCCCGGCCACCAGCTCAGCTGTCATAGGGCTGCCCTTCCTCGACGTGTTCCACCATCTCGACGGCCGTACCCGCGTTGAGCGCGGCCTCGATCTCTTCGGTCGGTGTGGCCTCGCTGGTGATCAGCAAGTCGTAATCGGCGACCGTGCCGTGCGCATACGTGGCAGTGCGACCGAACTTCGCGTGGTCGATCACCAGCACGTTGCGGTTCGCGAAGCGCAGTACGGCCTTCTTCAGCTCGGCATAGTCGCGTACGGGGTGAAAGAGCCGACCGACCGCGACCGCGCTCACCGAGACGAACGCTATGTCCGCGTGAGTGCGCTCCAGCAACGCGAGCACATCGGGACCAGAGCAGGAGTCGTACTCGGGGTGGTAGCGCCCACCGGCGACCACGATTTCGACGCCTTCGCCAAGCAGCCGGGCGGCCTGCAGGGAATTGGTGACCACGGTCAGGCCCGCGACCCCGGAAAGCCGCTCCACCAACGGAAACAGTGTCGTGGAGTCGTCGACGAACACCGTCTGGCCTGGCTCGACCTGCCGGATCGCGGCCTCGGCCAGCGCGTCCTTCTCGGCCGGGTGCAGCGTGAATCGGCTCGCCGTTTCCATGATGAGCGCCGGGTACGCCTCGACCTTGCCGCGTAGCTTCCGCAGCAGCCGCCGCTCGTCGAGGTCGTCGAGGTCGCGGTGCATCGTCATGAGACTCACCCGGAACCGCGCGGCGAGGTCGTCGATCCGCACCTCGCCCGCCTCGATGACGTGGTCGAGGATCTCCCGACGACGCTGCTCGACCGAAGCATCGGACGAGCGAGTCCTGGACATGCCTCATTCTTACCAGATATCACACCCAGAGTTACCACATAACTCGATAACTCAGGGTGCTTCGAGCACTTCGGCCGACCGGAGGATCTGTTCGAGACCGAAGCGGAAGCGGGCGTCGAACTCGGCGGCATGGAACTCGTCCACCACCGAGTTGAGCACCGGAAACTCCTCCGGCACGCGCTCCGGCAGGTCGGCCCCCGCGGAGGCCTGCTCCTCCTGGACGAGACCGAGGGTGAAATAGAACAGGCTCCAGCTCGTCCAGATCGCGGTCCGGCGAGTGGGGCACCCCTCCAGCAGCGCGGTCACCACGTGCTCGCTGAAGCCGAGCGTCCGCGGCCCGGTGACGAAGGTGCCGGCGACGACCCGGGCGCCGTCGCGGTGTCCGAGCATCGCGCCACGCAGCCGCTGGTGCAGCTCGACGACCCGGGCGTCCCAGCCACTCGGCAGGTCGTCCAGATCCATCTCGGCGAAGATCGCCTCGGCCAGCAGGTCCATCAGCCGCGCTTTGGTGCGGATGTGCCACATCACCGTGTTCATGCTGACCCCGAGATCCGCGGCAATGGCCCTGGTGGACAGCTTCTCCAGACCACCACGGTCCAGCACCGCGAACGCTGCCTCGATCACCTGATCGAGTGTGATCCCCGCCTTGATCGGTTGTCTCTTGGTCACCGATCAAGTATACCGGAACGGTACCTTACTTGGTCACTGATAGAGAAGGGCCGGATCATGCAGACCGGAGTACAACCCGCGACCCGGCCTGGCCGGGTGCTCGTCGCGGTCACCTTCGCCGTGGTGGTGGTTCTGATGGGGAGCACGATCCTCAACGTCGCGCTGCCGACCATGCAGGCAAGCCTCGGCGCGAGCACCACCGAACAGCAGTGGATCCTGAACGCCTACACGCTCACCTTCGCCGGATTCCTGCTCGTCGCGGGCACCGCGGGCGACCGGTTCGGGCTGAAACGGCTGCTGATCTGGGGGCTGATCGCCTTCGCGCTCACGTCGGCGGTCACCGGTTTTCTCAGCTCCCCGACGGCGGTCATCGCGCTGCGCGCGCTTTCCGGGGTTGCCGCGGCGATGATCATGCCGACGAGCCTCGCGATCATCCTGCGGGCTTTCCCCGCCGAAAAGCGTCCTCGCGCCATCGCGACCTGGGCCGCGGCCTCCGGGGCGGGCGCCTCATTCGGCCCGGTCCTCGCCGGAGCCGTGCTCAGCTCGGGCCTGTGGTGGGGTTCGGTGCTGGAACTCGCTGCCGTGCTCACCGTGATCGGTCTCGTCGTGGCCCTGCGCTGGGTACCGGAAATTCCCAGCAGTGGCACCGGAAAGCTGCGGATGATGCCGGTGCTCGGGTCGCTGGCCGGGATCAGCCTGCTGGTGCTCGGCGTGGTGCACGTCAACAGCGGTGGCTGGGGCGCGCCGGGTACCTGGCTGCCGATCGCCGCCGGAATCCTCGTGCTGGCAGGCTTGCTGCTCGCGGAGGCCCGGCATCGCACGCCGCTGGTCGACGTGCGGCTGTTCCGGCACAGCTCGTTCACGATGGCGACGGTGGCGCTGACTGTCGTCACGCTCGTCGTGTTCGGCTACCTGTATTACACCGTGTTCTACCTGCAGACGGAGCGCGGTTTCTCGCCACTGCAAGCAGGTCTGGTCATGCTTCCGCCGACGATCGGCTCGGTGTCCGGCGCCCCGCTGTCGCGCTGGGTCGCGACCAAGATCGGCACCCGCGCGACCATAGTGAGCGGGCTCGCGATCATGACCGTGTCCTTCCTCGCCGCCATGGCCCTCGGCAAGGACACCAGCATCGCGTTGTTCATGGTGGACAGCGGGGTGCTCCAGCTCGGCTTCGCGATGGTGCTGACACCGGCCACCACCCTGGCGACGTCCACGGTGCCTGCCGAACGCTCCGGCGCCGGGTCCGCGCTTCTGAACACGCTGCGCCAGCTCGGCGGCGCGCTCGGGGTCGCGGTGCTGGGTTCGGCCCTGTGGTCGAGCTACGGCTCCACGATGACCGACCACCTCGCCGCCGCTCCTGAGGCGGTCCGGCAGACGGCCACGAAGTCCCTGAGTGCGGCGCTGTCCACGGGCGACCCGGTTGCGGTGACCGCTGCCGGTCCGGCCTTCCTGGACGCCATGCAGCTGACGAATCTGGTCGCTGCCGCCATCACCGGGCTCGCTTTGCTGGTGGTACTTCTGGTGCGCTCGAAGCGCCACGCGGAACCGGAACTGGCGGCCGCCGCTTCGTAGCGATCACGCGACGGCGCGGATCAAGCGGAGTGCGGCAGGAATCGCGGCGACCAATCCCGAGGCTGACGTCGGTACGTCTTCGGCGGCGAGGGCGCCGGCCAGGGAATGCACTTGGGCGGCGGCTGCGGCAGCGAGCCACGGGTCGAGACCGGCCGCGAGCAGCGAGCCGACCAGGCCGGTCAGCACATCGCCGGAACCTGCGGTGGCCAGCCACGAACCGTGTGGCTGGTTCACCGCGACCCGGCCGTCCGGCGCGGCGACCACCGTGCAATGCCCCTTGAGCAGCACCACCGCGTCGTACTTCGCGGCTGCTTCGCGGGCGGCGGCCACCCGGTCCACACCCGGGCGACGGCCCATCAGCCGCTCGTACTCACCCGCGTGAGGGGTCAGCACCAACGGTGTGTCCGGGTCGCGCGCGTCGAGGACTTCGGGCGTGTGCGCGATGATCGTGGTCGCATCGGCATCCGCGCACACGGGCACGTCTTGGCCGAGGATGTGCCGCAGGACCTCGCGGCCTTCCGCGCCCGTGCCGATGCCGGGGCCGACCACCCACGCCTGCACCCGGCCCGCGTCGGTGACCGAACCGGTCGCGACGATCTCCGGCCAGCGTGCCCGGACCACGTCCGCGGCATGCCCGGCGTAACGCACCATGCCCGCCGTCGCCTGCACTGCGGAACCCGAGGCGAGCACGGCGGCACCCGGGTAGGTCGCCGAACCGGCCGCGATGCCGACCACGCCCTGGCTGTACTTGTCGTCCCCCGGACCGGGCACCGGCCACACGGCGGCGATGTCCGCCGGCTCCAGACGGTACAGATCCGGCTCGCCGAGCGAAGGCCGCAGGCCGATGTCCACCAGCACGACCTCACCGCACTCCTGCGGCGCCAGCGCGTGCACCGGCTTGAGCGCACCGAAGGTGACCGTGCGCGTCGCCGTGACATGCGGGCCGTCGGCGGCACCGGTGTCCGGATCGACGCCACTGGGCAGATCCACCGCGACCACCGGCGCTTCCACCAGCCCGGCCAGCCGCGCGGCCTCCGGACGCAACGGGCCACGCGCCGAAATACCGACGATCCCGTCGACCACGACATCGGCCCGGGAAATCCACTGTGGACCGTCCACAGAAGACACCGCACGGCCGCCGGAACGACGCAGCGCGGCCAATCCCGCCGCGTGCGTCTTCGCCGGGTCGAGCAGCACCGCGGTGACCGCCACCCCGCGGCGACGCAGGAACGCACCTGCCCACAACGCGTCGCCGCCGTTGTTGCCGGATCCGACGAGCAGCACGGCCCGCCGCCCGGACACCCCGCCGGCCCCCTCGGCCAGGACCGCGGACACCTGCGTGGCCAGGCCGAACGCAGCCCGGCGCATCAGCTCGCCGTCCGGCGTCACCGCCAGCAGCCGGTCCTCGGCCGCCCGGATCCGTGCGGTGGTCCAGATTCCCTGCACGGCGGCGGCCTCCCGCTATTCGACGGTGACGGACTTCGCCAGATTACGCGGCTTGTCGACGTCGTACCCGCGCGAACGGGCGATCTCCGCGGCCAGCACCTGCAGCGGAACCGTGGACACCAGCGGCTGCAGCAGCGTCGGCACCGCGGGCACCTCGATCAGCTCGTCCGCGAACGGGCGCACGGTCTGGTCGCCTTCTTCGGCGATCACGATCGTGCGCGCGCCGCGGGCCTGGATCTCGCTGATGTTCGACACCAGCTTCGAGTGCAGCACCGCCCGGCCCTTCGGCGACGGCATCACCACGACCACCGGCAGGCCCTCTTCGATCAGCGCGATCGGACCGTGCTTCAGTTCGCCGGCCGCGAAGCCCTCCGCGTGCATGTACGCGAGTTCCTTGAGCTTCAACGCCCCTTCGAGCGCCACTGGGAACCCGACGTGCCGGCCGAGGAACAGCACCGCCCGCGAATCCGCGATGCGCCGCCCCAGGTCCCGCGTCTGCTCCACAGTGGAGAGCACCTTCTGCACCGCGGCGGGCATGGCCTCCAGCTCGGCGAACTCGCGGGCGACCTCGTCCGGGTACTTCGTGCCGCGGGCCTGCGCCAGGGCGAGGCCGACCAGGTAGTTGGCCGCGATCTGCGCGAGGAACGCCTTCGTGGAGGCGACGCCGATCTCCGGACCGGCGTGCGTGTAGAGCACCGCGTCCGACTCTCGCGGGATCTGCGCACCGTTGGTGTTGCAGACGGCCAGCACGCGGGCCTTCTGCTCCCGCGCGTGCCGCACGGCTTCCAGCGTGTCCGCGGTCTCGCCGGACTGGGACACGGCGACCACGAGCGTGTCCCGGTCGAGCACCGGGTCGCGGTACCGGAACTCCGAGGCCAGCTCCACCTCGACGGGCAGGCGGCACCAGTGCTCGATGGCGTACTTCGCGACCAGGCCCGAGTGGTAGGCCGAACCACAGGCGATGACGAACACCTTGTCCACGTCGCGCAGATCCTGATCGGAGATGCGCTGCTCGTCGAGGATGACCCGGCCGGCCTCGAAGTGCCCGCGCAGCGTGTTCGCCAGCGCTTCGGGCTGCTCCTCGATCTCCTTGAGCATGAAGTACTCGTGGCCGCCCTTCTCGGCGGCCGAGAGGTCCCAGTCCACGGTGAACGGCTTGGCCTGCGCGGCCTCGCCGTGGAAGTCGGTGACCCGGTAGCCGTCCCGGGTGATCACCACGAGCTGGTCCTGGCCCAGCTCGACCGCCTCACGGGTGTGCTCGATGAAGGCCGCGACGTCGGAGGCGACGAAGTGCTCGCCCTCGCCGACCCCGACCACCAGCGGCGAGGACCGGCGGGCCGCGACGATCGTGTCCGGCTCGTCGGCACACGTGACGACCAGCGTGAACGCACCCTCCAGCCGGCGGCAGACCGCGGCGACGCTGGCCGACAGGTCACCCTTGGTCTCGCCCTCGGCGTAGGCGCGGGCGACCAGGTGGGCAGCGGTCTCGGTGTCGGTGTCGCTGGCCATCTCGACACCGGCTGCTTCCAGCTCGGCGCGCAGCGCGGCGAAATTTTCGATGATGCCGTTGTGCACCACGGCGACCCGGTTGCTCGTGTCGCGATGCGGGTGCGAGTTGCGGTCGACCGGCGCCCCGTGCGTGGCCCACCTGGTGTGGCCCATGCCCGCGGTGCCCTCGAACCCGTCCCGGCCCACCTCGTCGAGGCGGGCCTCCAGATTCGCCAGGCGGCCCGCCTTGCGCTCGACGTTCAGCGCGCCGGCGCCGTCCAGCACCGCCACGCCTGCCGAGTCGTAGCCCCGGTATTCCATTCGCCGCAGACCACCGAGGACGACGTCCAGCGCCGGCCGATGTCCGACGTATCCCACGATTCCGCACACGCGGACCAGCCTAACCAGACCTGTCCAGTCCCCTGCTCCGGTCCCTGACCCGCCCCGAATACCGGCTCTGACCTGCGTCGATGCCAGTCGTGCGCAGGCGGTTGCACGAGTGTGGCCGGAATCTCGTCACCCCGGCCGACCGGCGCCGCGGCGACCAGGCTGACGGGCCACGCGCGGCGGGCGGGCCCCGGCCGGATGCGGGCAGTAAGGTCACGCGCATGGCCAGCAAGCCCAAGCAGCTGCTCACGGAGCTGTCCCACCCGGGTCCCCACGAGGTCCTGCGCGGCAACCTCGCACTGGTCGGGTTGCCCGGAGTCGTGTTCACCCCGCGCCGCGGGCTGGGACTGCCCGCGCTCGCGTTCGGGCACGGCTGGCTGCAGCCGCCCACCCGCTACCGCCGGCTGCTGCACCACCTGGCCAGCTGGGGCGTGGTCGCCGCGGCGCCCGCGACGCAGACCGGGCCACTGCCCTCACACCGGTTGCTGGCCGGCGACCTGCTCACCACCTTGGACGTGATCACCACCATCCGGCTCGGCCCGGACGGGATCAGCGTCGACCCGGACAAGCTCGGCCTCGCCGGCCACTCCACCGGCGGGGGCGCGGCCGTGCTGGCCGCCGCCCAGTCGGCCGCCGCGGGGGACGACGGCAAACCACACGTCCGCGCCGTCGCGACCGTGGCCGCCGCGCAGACCTTCCCGCCGGCCAGCGAGTCCGCGAAGGTGGTCACCGTGCCCGGCCTCCACCTTGCCGTGGAGGGCGACCTGGTGGCCCCCGCGATCGGCCACGCCGAGGTGATCGCCCGCAACTGGGCGGGCCCGGTCCAGCTGCGCGCCCTCGGGAAGTCCTCGCACCTGGCGGTGACCGAAGGCCGGCACTGGAGCCAGCTGCTCCTGCAGGGCAAACCGCAGCGCGGCACTCAGCAGCTGACCCGTGCCCTGTTCACCGCGTTCTTCCTGACCCACCTGACCGGGACGGACAAGTACCTGCCCCTGCTGGACGCGGACGTGAAGCGGGCGGCCATCGAGCTGCCGGAGGAACCGGCCGCCTGAGCGCGACCCCGGCTCCGGCAAAGGTGGTCGGGGACCCGGCAGCGGGCGATGCGGAGGTGTGTGCGATCACCTCGCGTGCGCCGGACCGGTTTCGGGTCCGTGAAGGGACCCTTCACGGACCTCAGCGTCCAGGGTGTCGGCAAAGTCGGTGCGGAGGGCCCTGCGAGCTGCGGAGGGCTGTGAAGGGCCCCTTCACGGACTCTGAGTCCGTCAGGGCACCCTCACGGACCCGAAACCGATCGGGCAGCCACGGCTCTCTCTCTGCTGATCACGGGCCCTCGGCCAACTTTGCCGGGGCCCTGGACTCAGGGTCCGTGAAGGGGCCCTTCACGGACTTCCACACCGACTTTGCCGACACCCTGGACCGCCACCGATCAGGTCGCGAGCCAGTCCTTGTCCTCGTAGTCCTCGTCGTCAGGCTGCTTGGCCGGCTGAGTGGCATGACGCGCACGGCTGCCCGGCGGGCTGCGGTGTGTGGCGTCCTCGTCGTCGAAGCCGAACTCCATCTCGCCGCTCGGCTTTTCCCCGACAGTGGACTCGGTCGCCCAGCCGCCCGCCGCCTTGGCCCGGCGGCTGCGCTCCTGCAGGCGCACGAACACCTCGCCCTGGACCCGAGCCTGCTTGTCCAGCTTCTCCTTGCTCTCGGCCACTGCCTCGGCGCGGCTGCGGTCGAGCAGCCCGGACCGGGCGGTGTTCTCCGCCTCCAGCGAAGCCAGCTTCGCCCGCATGGCCGCTAGCGCGTCTTCAGTACGCATCGGACTGCCTCCGGCTACCGGGTGCTGGTGGTGTCGTCGTCGAGCGAGCCGCTGATCCGCCGGCCCGACGAACCGGAGCCGAACAACCCGCCCGGCGCGCGGTACGGGTTCGACGAGCGCTCCTGGTCCCCGCCACTCGGAGCGGAGCCCAGCCCGCCGCCCATCATTCCCATCACGGATGACGGCTGCTGATCGTCGTTCCCGGACGGGGTGTTGCCCAGCTCGACGGTGGAGGAGTGCCCGGTCATGCCGGCCCCGCCGTGGTCCCCGGCCGAGGGCGCGGTGCCGAGCGGGTCGTCCATGGGCCGCCCGATGCCGTCCTCGGCGGAGAACGGGTTGAGCACGGACTGGGCGGCGGTCGAGTCGTCCGGCCCGGTCTGGGCGACGGGCACGTCGGGCAGCTCGTGCCGGGCGGTGGCGGGCATCGGCTGTGTTGCGGGGCTGGCCGCGTGATCGTGCTGCGGCGCGACGTCCTGTCCACTATGGACAGTTCCGCCTTGAGCGGGATCCTCCAGGGGCAGGGTGCCTCGGTGTACGGGGTCTCCCGGAGGCGGGGCGGGGTCCTGCTGTGTGGGATCCGGCTGGGGCTGCGAAGGGTCTGCCGGGAGCCGCGCGGGGTCCGCCTGCGGCTGCGCGCCGCTCTGTGCCAGGTGCGACGGGTCGGCCGGGTTGTCATGGTCGCTGAGGGTGTAGGTGACCGGCTCACCCGTGCCATCGTCGACGGTCACGACGGTCGGCCCGTCCGGGCCTCCGGGTCGCTCGGCGGTGATCTTGAGACCAGCGTCGTCGATGTGGATCTTGCCATCGGGACCGGGCTGGTACTTCGGGGAGTCGCCTGGCTGGGTGCCGCCAGGGTCGGTGCCCGGTCGAGTCGGCACGCCGGTGTTCGCGCCTGGCTGATCCGGCCCGCCCGCACCCGGGTCCGGATGGCCGGGGGAATGCCCTCCAGGCCTGTCACCGAAGTCGAGCTGGTAATCCTTCGCGTGGCCGCTGCCGTCGTCCACGCTGATGCCCATCCGGCCGTCCGTACCGGGCTCGCTCAGCGAGAGCTTGTGTGCGCCCTGCTGAACCGTCACGGTCTCGGGCTGCTCCGCGTCCGGCTTGATCGCTTCCCCGGTGCGCGGGTCGATCGGGTAAGGCTGCCCGGTCTTCGGATCCGTTTCCAACGGCTGGTGCGTAACCGGGTTGGCGTCCGGATCGACGGCGGGTGGCGGGGCCGGGGGCTGGGGTGACGGGGGCTGGGGCTGGGGTGGCGCGGAACTGCCGCCGCCGGAACCGGTTCCCGTCCCCGGACCGCCGGACTGGGTCCCGCCGCCGGTGCTCGGCTGCTGCGTCCCCCCGCTGTCGGCCGGTATCGAGCTGAGGTTCGCGAAGGGATCTTCCGGCAGTTGCATCAGGAAGTCCGTCAGCGCCTTCCACGCACCGTCCACGGCAGTGTGCGTGTTGGTGCACATGGTCTTGAAGTCGCGGAGATAGCCGTCGAAGAATTTGCCGAAGTTGTCCCGGCAGTACTGGGTGCACTGATCGACGATGTGGTTGACCGTCTCTTTGTTCAGATCGCAGTCGTCATCGTCGATCAGGTCCTTGGATTGCTGATCCAGGAACTTCGCGCAATGCTTGAAATCGTCCTGGCTGGCGTTGCTGCGCAACTCCGCGATCCGGATGATCCGGTCGAGGTCCTGCGCGGTGACCGGGCCGAGCGCGTCGACCCGGTATTTGATCACCCAGTTCGCCTTGTCCCGGCACGCCTTCCCGATCGAACCGCAGGCGCTGCGCACCGCCTCGGCAGCGTGCGTCGCCGCGTCGGAGACCGCCTTCGCGTCCTCGGTGTAATTCTTCTGGTAGCTCTTCGCCTGCTCGGCCGCGCTCCCCTCCCAGTTGGCGAGGTCGGTCTGCAGTTCACCGGTGACGTTGGTGGAGGCGTTCTGCACGGCGGTGGCGAGCGCGGTGAATTCGTCGGCCCCCGCAGTGAATTTGGTGAACGGGATCTTCCGCTGCTCGTCATAGAGCTTGTAGAGATCGTCCTTGTTCGCCGGCTGATAAGTGCCGACGACCGCGACCGCCCGGTTGAACAGCGGGACGAACACGTCGAACGTGCGCATACCCGCCTTGCCGAGATCGAGGATCTCGTCGGAACTGCCCGCCCCGGCATCCGTCTTCGAGGCCCGGCTCCCCTGGTCGTCGAGCTTGCTCTTCGCGTCGTCGGCGGCCTTCTTGTCGGCTTTCCGATCGTCTTCCTGCCCCTTGTCGTAGAGCGCCTTCGCGTTGTTGTAGGCGTTCTCGACCGTGCTGGAATAGCTGTCGGCCCAGTTGACGTCGCCCTCGCTGATGTGGAACTTGTCCTTCAGCATGTCGCGCCAGTGGTTGAAGTCTTCCTTGTCCTTGAACCCGTACTCGCTCGGGTCGGACACGTCTTCGACGTAATCGAGGTAACGCAGCGCGAGATCGCGACCGGTGTCATTGCCGACCAGCCGCGGATCGTAGATGATCTCCTGGACTTCCTGCTTGCTCGGAATGTTGTCCCCGGCGCTCGCGCTCACTTGCCGCTCCTGGTCACGGCCCGCGCGTTCGCGTCTTCCCCGGCCTGGTACTTCCCGCCTGCCGAGTTGAGCCGCTGGGCGAACGCGTCGGAGGCCTTGAGGTAGGCGTCGGCCATTCCCGCCAGACGCAGGACGCCGCTGTGATACGAGTCGAAGTTGCCCGTGTGCGCCTCACCGAAGTCGGCTTTGGCGATCTGCACGTCCCTGACCGCAGCCAGCGGCTGCTGCAGCGTGGTGCGCGGAACCTCGCCCAGCGCTTTCGCAGCTTTGGTCAACGCCTCCGTGTCGACCTCGTGTCCGCCTGCCATTGCCGTCCCTCCCTGCGTGCAGCCGCGCACCGCACCCTAAGACGCAGGCAGGGTGCCACCGGTGCCTGCACACTCGCACCCGGAATGTACCGGGCTGGCCGCCGGTAGCGCAGAAAGTCGGGCAACCCGGACGAGTCAGGAGACGGCGGACACCACTCCGGCGAGGCGATCGGCAGCGGCCTGGGCGGTGGCGTGGGCCGGGGCTTCGACCATCACCCGGACGAGTTGCTCGGTGCCGGAGGGCCGGAGCAGGACGCGGCCCTGTTCGCCGAGTTCGGCTTCGACCTCGCCCACGGCGTCGCGGACCTCGGTGGACCCGGCCACGGCGGCCTTGTCCGCGACCGGGACGTTGACCAGGACCTGGGGCAGGCGGTTCATCACCGCGGACAACTCGGCGAGCGGTTTGCCGGTGGCGGCCATCCGGGCCATCAGGCGCAGGGCGGTCAGCAGGCCGTCGCCGGTCGTGGCATGGGCCGGGAGGACCACGTGGCCGGACTGCTCGCCGCCGAGGGCCAGGCCGGAGGCACGCAGCTCTTCGAGCACGTAGCGGTCGCCGACGGCGGTGGTCACGACGGTGATGCCGTGGGCCTTCATCGCCAGGTGCAGGCCGAGGTTGCTCATCACGGTGGCGACCAGGGTGTCCTTGACCAGCTCGCCTTCCTCGGCGAGGGCGAGGGCGAGCACGGCCATGATCTGGTCGCCGTCCACCAGTTCGCCGGCCGCGTCGACCGCGACGCAGCGGTCGGCGTCGCCGTCGTGCGCGATGCCGAGGTCGGCGCCGTGCTCGACGACGACGGCGCGGAGGCGCTCGGGGTGGTTGGAGCCGCAGCGGTCGTTGATGTTGATACCGTCCGGCTCCGCGTGCAGCGCGACGACCTCGGCGCCGGCCCGGCGGTAGGCCTCGGGCGCCGCCGCCGCGGACGCGCCGTTCGCGCAGTCCACCACGACCTTGAGCCCGGCCAGCGGGTGCGGCGTGGCCTGCACCAGGTGTTCGACGTACTGGTCGGCGGCGTCGGTGACCTCGGTGACCCGGCCGACTCCGTCGCCGGTGGGGCGGGTGAGGGCCGCGGGGTCGAGACCGGCTTCGATCTCGTCCTCGATGCTGTCGGGCAGCTTGTGCCCGCCCGCGGCGAAGAGCTTGATGCCGTTGTCCGGCATGGGGTTGTGCGAGGCGGAGATCATCACGCCGAGGTCCGCGTCGAGCGCGCCGACCAGGTACGCGACGGCGGGGGTCGGCAGCACGCCGAGCCGCAGCACGTCCGCACCCGCCGAGGCGAGGCCCGCCACCACGGCGGCCTCCAGCATCTCGCCGCTGGCCCGCGGATCCCGGCCGACCACCGCGACCGGGCGGTGCGAACGGTCGTGCGCGGCGAGCACGCGGGCGGCACTCGCGGCGACCGCGAGCGCCAGCTCCGGGGTCAGCTCGGCGTTGGCCAGGCCACGTACCCCATCGGTGCCGAACAGTCGAGCCATCCCGACCTCCTTGTCAAAGCCGTCGAACAATGCTGCCACGGCGACCCCGACAACCTAGCGGCGAACCATGGTCGAGGATCCCCTTCCCCACCCCGAAAACGCAACCGGCGGCACACGAGGAAAACCTACGTGCGCCGCCGGAGGTCCAGGGAGCTTGCGCCCTGGCGGAGGCTTGGGGGTTCGACCCCCAAAGGCTACTGCGGAGTGAGCCCAGGCGAAGCGCCCTCAGGCGCGAGCATGGCTCCACCCGCGACAGCAGCGGGAATCAGCGCTTGCTGTACTGCGGAGCCTTACGGGCCTTCTTGAGGCCGTACTTCTTGCGCTCGGTGGCCCGCGCGTCGCGGGTCAGGAAGCCGGCCTTCTTCAGCGCCGGGCGGTCCTCGCTGTCGACCTCGACCAGCGCCCGGGCGATGGCCAGGCGCAGCGCACCGGCCTGGCCGGAGATGCCGCCGCCGTGCAGGTTGGCGAAGATGTCGAAGGAGTCCGGCTTCTCGACCGTGACCAGCGGCTCGCGGATGAGCTGCTGGTGCACCTTGTTCGGGAAGTACTCCTCCAGGGTGCGGCCGTTGAGCTTGAACTCACCGGTGCCCGGCACGACGCGGACGCGCACCACGGCCTCCTTGCGGCGGCCGACGGTCTGGGCGTTGCCCCCGGCGGCCCGCGACGGACGTGCGGCGGCGGGGGTCTCGCTGGTCGCCACGGCCTCGCCCTCGGGGGTCTCCGTGGAGGCGACGACCTCGGTCTCGGTGCTGGTCACAGACTGTTCCTCGCTCACTTCGCGACCTGCGCGATCTTGATGATCTCGCGCGCCTGCGGCTGCTGCGCGGCGTGCGGGTGCTGCGGGCCGGCGTACACCTTCAGCTTCTTGCCCATGGCGCGGCCGAGCTTGGTCTTGGGCAGCATGCCCTTCACGACCTTCTCGACGAGGCGCTCGGGCTTGGTGTCGAGCAGCTCGCCGAAGGAGCGCTTCCGCAGGCCGCCGGGGTAGCCGCTGTGCCGGTAGGCGAACTTCTGCTCGCGCTTGTTGCCGGTGAGCGCCACCTTGTCGGCGTTGACGATGACGACGAAGTCGCCGGTGTCCACGTGCGGGGCGTAGGTCGGCTTGTGCTTGCCGCGCAGCAGCGTGGCGACCTCGGTCGCGAGCCGTCCGAGCACGACATCCTCGGCGTCGATCACGTGCCAGGCACGAGTGACGTCGCCGGGCTTGGGGCTGTACGTGGGCAAGGGTCTACCTCGTCGTCAACATTGCGTGTGGGTTCTGTGCGGGCCGAGCGCTGACGCGCCGCAACGCACAACGACGTATGACGATACCCCTGGGGTACCGAAGCGGTGCGACGGGGGTCGCAACCCGGTCCGTCGCCCGGTGCCGGACTCTACCGCTCCGGGCCGCCGGAAGCGCTGCGCTGCTGTTCCGGGCACGTCAGCAGGGTGTCGGCAAAGTCGGTGTGGAGGGCCCTGCGCAGCTGCGGAGGACTGCGGAGGACTGTGAAGGGCCCCTTCACGGACTCTGAGTCCGTCAGGGGCACCCTCACGGACCCGAAACCGATCGGGCAGCCACGGCTCACTCTGCTGATCACGGGCCCTCGGGCAACTTTGCCGGGGCCCTACGGGCACGTCAGGATGAGACCATTCGGTCGCGACCGAAGACCTGGGGACAGCGGTGAGCGGACGAGCGAGGACGACCCGGACGATCTGTGCCGCGGTTGCGACGATGGCGCTCGCCACAGCGTGCGGACAGGCCCGTGCCGGCTCCGCGCTCGCGGACGGCGACCAAGCCGCAGCGTACGTCGGCGCGAAGTTCCAGAACGCGATGTCCAAGCTCGGGGCACGATCGTCGACGCGCGCGACGTCGCCAACTCCGTGGACGCCTACTTCCGCTTCGACGACCAGTGGGCGCATCACACGATCTCGTCGGCGCGCACCGGCAGCCCCGAGAGCCGCGTAGTGCACAACCGGTCGCAGCGGGACCCGAACGAGATCATCGACACTTTCACTCCGGCCGAAGGCACAGTCGAGTACGTGTTCCTCGGGGCGGCGTACAAGTCGCTGGCGCCGACGTCGTGGGTGTCGATGCCGAAGCCCGAAGCAGGCCTCATACAGCCGTGCGCGTGGGGTGGCGTGCAAGATGTCGCAGGCCGTCGGTAGCGCGTACGAGGCGGACAAGAAGCCCGTACGCGGTGCGAAGTGTTCGGCGGACCGGTCGGTGGAGCTGACCGTGAACGTACCTCCTCGACGCGCGGGTGGAGGTCCTGCCGGACCGGTTGCTTTCTAAAGTCGGCCCGGAGCTGAAGACGGCCGATCAAGCTCAAGCCGGACGGCGCTCTCACCGAGTTAACGATGGCCGCGAAGTTCGGCGGCGACGGCCACCGGCTCGAACTGCGCTACGACTTCCGCTTCACCGGCCCGACCACGCCGCGGAATCTGCCCACGGTTCCGGATCCGTCCCAGGTCACGACCCTGTCGGACAACGGGGCGAAGCAGGATTTCTACCGCCGCCTCAGCCAATTGCAGAGCAACTGATGCGCACGCGGGGTGATCGCCGATGAGGCCTTCCGACCAGCAGCCGCAGGGGTGGCAGCCGCAGCACACCCCCGGGCAATACGGTGCAGAGCAATACGGTGCCGGGCAGCCAAATCCCGGGCAACCGCAGTGGACCGGCGGCCGGACTCCGCAACCATCCAATGTGGACAATGCGACACCGGGCGACGGATTCCGGCCGGGACACTACGGCGGGTTCGGCGCATTCGAA
The DNA here is from genome assembly GCF_002564045.1 of Amycolatopsis sulphurea. Taxonomy (NCBI): domain Bacteria; kingdom Bacillati; phylum Actinomycetota; class Actinomycetes; order Pseudonocardiales; family Pseudonocardiaceae; genus Amycolatopsis; species Amycolatopsis sulphurea. Next base: position 1,517,129 of record NZ_PDJK01000002.1, read on the forward strand.
CGACCGGCCAAGCGACGGCCGTGGTATCGGAAACCCGTTGTGATGGCGGGAATTTCCGTCGTCGCAGTGATGGCCGGACTCGGTGCGGCGTGGGGACTCGGCGCGTTCGACGGGGATACCTTGGCGAAGAATCCCTTACAGGACGGCGTTTCCCAGGTACTCGAAGAGAGTTACCAATCCGACCAAAAGTAGGCCGACCCCCACCCGGCACGTAACCGTTGCTACGAAGCCATTAGGCCGTGACTGTGGTCGGATTAAATTAGTAATGATCGGCACAGTACGGAGAGCCGGGCGTCCAGGATGTCGCATGCCCGGCCGGGGAAACCGCCGAAAACGGGACCACGTTCGACTGCACCGTGCGGATCGGCGGGCAGCCCAGGGTGTCGGCGAAGTCGGTGTGAGGGGCCCTGCGCAGACTGCGGAGGTCCGTGGAGGTCTGTGAAGGGCCCCTTCACAGACTTCGGGACAGGTCTGGCGCGCAGCGCGAGGTGGTCGCGCGTCTCGAACACCTCCGCATCGCCCGCTACCGGGCGCAATCGACGACGATGGCAGGCACCGTCGATGATGCGCGGCAGCCACGGCTCACTCTGCTGATCACGGGTCCTCGACCAACTTTGCCGGGACCCTGGGCGGGCAGCCGAAGAAGGTGACCGTACGGGTCCTCAACGACAAGCCGGAATACCGCGCGCCACACTGAGAACCCTGACGCGGCAAGGGAAGACCGGCGCACGAAAACGGCGGGCCGCGCACCCGCAGGTGCGCGGCCCGCCGTGGTTTCGGCAGAACCCGGATCAGAACAGGTTCTGCACGTTCCGGTCCGTGGCCTGGTAACCGTCGGCGATCTGCGGCAGCACGGCGGCGATCTGCGCGAGCAGCTGCTTGAGGTCCTCGAACTTGCTGTCCCACTGACCCTGCGCGATCATGTACTGATCTTTCGCCTCACCGGTCCAGTCCTTGACCAGCGGGTCGAGGTCCTTCTTCAGGTTCTCGAACAGGTTGGCCAGCTGGTTGGTGGTGGCGGTGCAGTCCTCCGACGCGCGGTGGATGGTCGCCGGATCAACGACAATGCGGCCGTCAGGCATGGTGAACTCCCATCAAAGAAAGAAAGCTGGTGAAAGAAAGGAAACGAGCAGCTCAGCCGAGGACGCCGAAGCCCTTGTTCATGGACTCCATGATTTCCTGCTGCTGCTGCTCGGAACGCTGGTAGGTGGAACCGGCTTCCTTGAGCAGTTCACCAATGTGCTGCAGGGCGGAGTTGAGGCCCTTGCCCGTTTCGTTGAAGCGCATCATCACGTTGGTGAACGCGGCCTGGGCCTCGCCCTGCCAGCCCGCGCGAGTGGCCTCGATCTCACCCTCGAGCTTGGACAGCTGCTGGTCCATCTGCGCACGAACGTCAACGACGCGACCTTCGGCCGCGGTGAACTGTTCAGGAGTCCCGGTAAAGCCGCCAGCCATGGGAGCTACCCCCTTCGTTAGTGGTTGTGCGTACCGCCTCTGTGTTCCGGTACGCACCTACGACGAAGACAGTGCCAGTTCGGTTCACACTTGTCGCGATTTCCCCGGAAGTAGTTGCTTGCGTGAACGCCGATCGGGGGAACCGATCCCCGAACGGATCATCGACCCGGCCGGGGCCGGCCGAAAAGATGGTTGCCCACCAGCGTGATTAGCACTCGCACAGCGGCCGCGAAGCTCAGGCCTCACGCATGATTCGCACCTGCGAAAAGTCCTCGTCTTCACCCGGCCGTGGCGAATCGGCGGGAACCGGCGCGGATTCGGCGGGCACGACCGGGAGCGGCAGCCCGCACGCGCGGCGGAACCGTTGCGCGGCGCCACGCAAGGCCGCCGGCGGCGCGGCCCCGGCCGGCGGCCGTCGCTTGCCGAATTCCTTGCGCAGTTCCCGGTTCTCGTCACGGTGGCGCTCGGTGCGGGCGAGGGCGGTGCCCGCGACCCGGCGGGAGAACGTGACCGCGTCCTGTCCCGCGCGGGTGAACGCCGCCGCGGCGGACTCTGGTTCCGAGGACACGGGCGGCTCCTTCGGTCAGTTGCCGATCTTCAGCGTCCGCACAATCTGCGTACAGGCCGCATCGACGCGCTGCCGCAACGCCGGATCCCGGTACTGGCAACCGATGTGCACCCCGAGCCGGCCCTGCACCACGACGTACCAGTCGACTTCGGCGCCGTCTTCCTTGCTCTGGTGGTAACCGAGCACGGTCCGGCCACCATAGGCCACGTCCGGCCGGAATGCGCTGTATCCGGCACGCCGATTCACCGTGGAACGCAGATCCTGCTGGAACCGCTGCGGATTCGCGGTGGCATCGTAATCGAGCACGTGCTCCTCCACGGCCACCAGATCATCGCCCGCGGGGACGTCCTGCGGGCGCAGGATCACCTGCCGGTCGGCGACCACGTCACTGGTCTGAATCCAGTCCATCGGTGCTTCGAGGCTGAAGTCGTATTGCCGGAACGTCCGTCCGGCCGCAGCCGAATCCCCCGAGCTGCTGAAGATCACTACTCCCACCGCGACAAGAGCGGCGACCACCACGGCAGCGCCGATCAGCATCAGCGGCCGGCGCCGGTTCTTCGCACCACTACTCGGGTTCACCGCAGGCGGGCTGGGCACCGGAGCACTGGGCGTGCCCGGACGGTACGCGGCCGGACCGGCGCCGAAAGCGCGGCCGTACTGGCCCGCCGGAGCCGCGCGACCGGGAAAGGAACCGGGCGGTGGTGAGGGGAAACCCCGTCCCGGCGAAGGCGCGGGTGGCCCGCCGCGGTGAGCACGGACGGTCGGGCGAACCACCTCGGTCCGCTGCTGCTCCGGGTGTGACCCCGCGATCGACGTCCCGGGCAGCGCGCCGGTGCGGTCCGGATCGATCTGCACCGCACGCAGCGCGCCGCGGGCGACGACCGTCTCCGGCTGGTCGAGGCTGGTCGGCACGACACCCGTGCGCTCGTGTGCCAGCCGCGAGATCATCGGAATCCGGCTCGACCCGCCGACCAGGAAGATCGCGGCGAGCTGCTGGGGCCGCAGCCCCGCGTCCGCGATGGCCGCGCTGGTCAGCTCGACCACCCGGCCGAGCGGGGTGGCGATCAGCCGCTCCAGATCCTCCCGGGTGACATGCGCGTCCGGGAACGGCGGCGGCAGCGGCACGTCGGTGTAGGCGTGCCGGGACAGCGTTTCCTTGGCACCACGCACATCCTGGCGAAGCACCCGGCGCCGCCGCCGGTCGGCCAGCTCCCGGCCCGCCACCAGTTGCTGCCAGGCCTGCGGATCCGCCTCCGACACCAGTGATCCGACGTGGTCGAGCAGAGTCTGGTCGATGTCCGCGCCGCCGAACCCGGGGTCTCCGCGAGTGGCGAGCACCTGGAATCCCCCGCGCTGCGGCGGCCCGCCCGCGGCTCGCGCGGCCTCCGGCGAGCGGCGGACCACGCTGACGTCGACGGTGCCGCCGCCGAGGTCGAGCACCGCGAGCACGTCACCCGGGGTGCCGGAGTACTCGACCGTGCGCCCGTCCGGCCGGGAACTCGGCGCGAACGTGGCCGCGTGGTAGACCGCCGCGGCGACCGGCTCCGGCACCAGGGCGACTTCCCTGGCCAGCCGCCCCGCGGCCTGGCGGAGCAGCCGGGTGCGAATGGCGCCCCAGTCGGCCGGATGCGTGAGCACGAGGAGATCGACCTCGGCCTGTCCGGCAACGCGCCGGGCCTCCGCGACGGCACGGGCCAGCACCGCGTGCACGACGTCGGTCACCTGCAACACGGAATCGCCGAGCAGCAGTTCACCTTCGTCGATCCGCCGCTTCGGATTCGGCTCGTAGCGCGACGGATCGACGGCGGCCTGCCGTTCGGCCTCCTGGCCGACGAACAGCGTGCCGTCGGCCGCCGCGTACACCGCCGAAGACATGAGCGGCTGGCCGTCGATGACCACCACCTGCGGGTCGCGCCCGTGGACAGACGCGACAACGCAGGTGCTCGAGGTCCCGAAGTCCACGGCGACCCGCACGCTCACCCGGCACCTCGGTCACCGGCTGCCGGCGCGTGCCCGGCTTCGCGCTCGTCGCGGTGGTTCAGTCGGGTTGGATCCATGAGACCTGTACGAGTTGGCGGCCGCCCTTGCGGCTGACCATGGTGCCCCGGCCGGGCGGCATCGGGCCGGCTTTGATGTTGCCGATGAGGGCGCCCTCGTCCTTGGAACCGTTCATGACCATGCCGGGTGCGGCGAGTTCCTTGAGCTTGCCGATGATCGGGTCGTAGGCGGCGCGGGAGGCGCCACCGGTGCGGCGGACCACGATCAGGTGCAGGCCGACGTCCTTGGCCTGGGCGAGGAACTCCGACAGCGGTTTGAGCGGGTTGCTGGTCTGGGTGGCGACCAGGTCGTAGTCGTCGACCAGGATGAACAGCTCGGGCCCGGTCCACCAGGACCGGTTCTTCAGCTGTTCCTGGGTGACGTCGGGGCCGGGCAGGCGCCGGGTCATCGACCCGTACACGTCCTTGACCATGCTGTCCAGCTGCGCCGACGACACGGCGTAGCCGAGCAGCGAATCCCCGGACAGGAAGCCGAGCATGGTGCGCCGGTAGTCCACGAGCAGGATCACCCCTTGCTGCGCGGTGTAGCGCTCGGCGATCCCGCGGGCGATCTGGCGCAGCAGGTTCGTCTTGCCCGACTCGCCGTCGGCGAAGGCGAAGAAGTGCGGCTCGGCGTCGAAGTCCAGATACACCGGGGAGAGGTCTTCCTCGCTGACCCCGAACGGCACGAGCTTGCTGTCCCGGCGCTGGTCCTGTGCCAGCACGTCGTCGTAGGTGATCAGCTCCGGCAGCAGCCGGACCTGCGGCGCGACCCGGCCCCGCCAGGCGCCCCGGATCTTCGCCACCGCGTCCGCGACCCCGGCCGCCAGCGTGTCCGGATCGCTGGACCCGTCGATCCGCGGCAGCCCGGTCAGCAGATGCAGCTTGTCTCGGGTCAGCCCGCGCCCCGGGCGGCCGGTGGGCACGTTGCCCGCGGTCCGCCGGTCCATCTCCGACTCGGTCGGATCACCCAGCCGCAGCTCGAACCGGGTCCCGATCATGTCCTTGATCGCCGGGCGCAGATCCGCCCACCGGTTCGCGGAGATGACCACGTGCACCCCGTAGGCCAGGCCCTGGGTGGCCAGCCGGGTGATCGTCTGTTCCAGCTCGTCGAAGTCGTCCCGCAGGGCCCGCCAGTTGTCCACGACCAGGAACGCGTCGCCGAACGGGTCCTGCTCGGCGGTGATCTCGCCGCGGCGCTTGCGGTTGCGGAAGTCGGTCATCGAGTCCACGCCCAGCGCGCCGAACCGGCCTTCCCGCTCGGTCATCAGCGTGGTCAGCTCCGCCACGATCCGGCGGGCCTTGTCCGGCTCCCGGCGCGCGACCGCGACCCCGCCCACGTGCGGCAGGTCCGACAGCCCGGCCAGCGTGCCGCCACCGAGGTCCAGGCAGTAGAACTGGACCTCCTCCGGGGTGTGGGTCAGCGCCATCGACATGATCAGCGTCCGCAGCATCGTCGACTTGCCCGACTGCGGACCGCCCGCCACGATCCCGTGCCCCGCGGCGCCGGAGAAGTCGCCCCACAGCATGTCCCGGCGCTGCTCGAACGGCCGGTCCACGACCCCCAGCGGCACCTGCAGCCTGCCGTTGCCGAAGAAGCCCACCGGCGAAAGCCCGCGGTCCTCGGTCGGGTTCAGGTTCGGCAGCATGGTGTCCAGCGAGTTGGGCTCGTCCAGCGGGGGCAGCCACACCTCGTGCGCGGGCGGGCCCTGGCCGGTGAACCGCTCGACCATCACATCCAGTTCGGAAGGCTCGTTCGAGTCCTCCACCTCCGGCTTCGGGGCCTCCTGCGCCACCGGCTCCGGGTCGGGCTCCGGCTCGGGCGGCAGCTCCACGAAGTCCGGCACGAACAGCTGCGGGCGCTTGTCCGCCCGCACCACCGTCGCGACCGGCCCGGCCGCCTTGATCCCGGCCGGGCGGTACGGGCCCGACACGTACGAGGCCTTGAACCGCACCATCGTCGAGGTGTCGAACTTCAGGTACCCCGAACCCGGGATCGAGGGCAGCTCGAACGCGTCCGGCACCCCGATCGCCGCCCGCGATTCCGCCGCGGAGAACGTCTTCAGGCCGATCCGGTAGGACAGATAGGTGTCCAGCCCGCGCAGCTTGCCCTCTTCCAGCCGCTGCGAGGCGAGCAGCATGTGCATCTGCAGCGACCGGCCCACCCGGCCGATCTGCAGGAAGATGTCGATGAAGTCCGGCTTCGCGGTCAGCATCTCGGAGAACTCGTCGATACAGATGAACAACGCCGGCAGCGGATCCAGATCGGCCCCGTTCTCCCGGGCCTTCTCGTAATCCCAGACGTTCTTGTAGTTCCCCTTCGCCAGCACTTCCTGGCGCCGGTTCACCTCACCCGCGATCGCGTCCTTCATCCGGTCCACCAGGGTCAGGTCCCCGGCCAGGTTCGTGATCGTCGCGGCCACGTGCGGCGCCTTGTCCAGCCCGAGGAACGTGGCGCCACCCTTGAAGTCCACCAGGATCATGTTCAGGCTGGTCGAGGAATGCGTGGCCAGCAGCCCGAGCACCAGCGTGCGCAGGAACTCCGACTTACCCGAACCGGTCGCCCCGATGCACAGGCCGTGCGGGCCCATACCCTCCATCGCGGCTTCCTTGATGTCGAGATCCACCGCCTGCCCGTACTCCCCCACCCCGAACGGCACCCGGTAGCGGTCACGCACCGGCCGCGGCCGCCAGGCCTGCTGCACGTCGAAGGTCATCGGGTCGCCGGGGATGCCCAGCAGCTCCAGCAGCGTCGGGTTCGACAGCAACGGCTCGTCGTCCGCGGCCTCCGCGCCCCCGCCACCACCGACGCGATACGGCGCGATCAGCCGGGACAGCGCCTCCGCCTCCACCATCGACAACCGGTCCGGACGGCCGAACCACTCCACGCCGCCCGCGCTGCGCGCGCCCAGTCGCTCCTGCTCCACGACCAGCCGCAGGCCACGCCGGGCCGCCAGGTTGCCCAGTGAATCCGACAGGTCGATCAGCGTGACCCCGACCAGACCCTCCTCCAGGATGATCTGCTCCTCACGCGTCACCTCACCGTCGTCGATGATGATGACCACGTGCGGCTGATCCGGCGCCGGCGTCGCATTCCGCGAGAACCGCTGCCGTTCCCGCAATTCCTCATCCAGCCAGACCTCTAGCTGCGCCAGCGAACCGGCCATCATCCGCAGCTGCCCGATCCCGTCCGAGAGCGCCGGATGCTGCACGTGCGGGAGCCACTTCGCCCACTCCCACTCCTCTTTCGCCCGGCCGCTGGTGGCCACCGCGATCATCACGTCGTCCGGCGAATGGAAGGTCACCAGCTGGGCCACCATCGCCCGCGCCAGCTGCCGGGTCAGTGCCCGCTCGCCCTGCATGCTCACCGCCGCGAAGCCGCGCAAGGTGATCTGGGTCGGCAGATCCGGCACGATCGAATGCGCCCGCACGAACCGCCGCAGCGCCAGCGTGGCGATCGGCTCCAGCTCGTCGACCGGGCCGGTCTGCGGCGGCACCAGCCGGGTCGCCAGCCGGTGCGAGCTGCGTCCCACCCGCAGGTGCAGGAAGTCCTGGTCGTTCTGCCGCCGCTCCCACATCCGCCGGCTCGCGGCCAGCGACCACAGCGACTGCGGATCCGGGTGCACCCACTCCAGCGCCGCCCGCTGGTCGACCATCGCCTCCCGGGCGCGGTCCCGCATCTGGCCGAGATACCGCAGGTAGTCCTTGCGGTCCTCGTCCATCTCGGCCTTCTTGGCCCCGCCGCTCTTGCCGCCCCCGCCGGCGAGCATGCCGACGGTGCCCATCAGCATCATGCCGCTCATCATGATCGTGGTCGGCTGCCCGCCACCGGCGGTGAACATGTAGACCATCATCCCGAGCGAAGCGAAGATCATCACGCCCGGAATCGCCTTGGCGACGATGTTGCCCGGGATCGTGCGGGGTACCTCGGGGGGCGGTTCGAGATGCACCTCGCCACCCGGCGGGCGTGGCGCGGCCAGCCGCGGCGACTTCTTGAACTGCAGCGTGCTCATCGAAGGACCCCTCTACTCCTGCTCGACGCCTGCACCCGGGTGCGCGGGACAACCTACCGAACGCCGCCCCGGAAATCCGGCCAACACCGGGATCGGCATCGCCGGCCGCCCGCTGCCCGGTCCAGGCAGCCGAGTGTAGGGACCTGCGCCGCCACTGGCCCGGCCGAGGCCTGGCCGGGTATTTTCGCCGACGATTTATCGGCAGCGGCTGAAACCGGGCGCCAGGTTCGGTATAAGTTCCCCCGGAGTGACTCATCAGAGCGGGGGCATCTAGTGGCAACGGGCACGACGGTTTTCAGCAGGGTCACGGTGGTGGCACCGACGACACGCATCGACGTCGCGCTGCCCGCCGACGTCGCGGTCGCCGACCTGCTGCCGATGCTCCTGGAGATGGCCAAGGAGGTCACTCCCGACGGCGGAGCGCGCCACGGCGGGTGGGCGCTGGCCAAGCTCGGCGACGCCCCGCTCGACCCGAGCCGCACGCTGGCCTCGCTCGGCGTCGTCGACGGCGAGCTGCTGCAGCTGCGCAAGCGCAACGAGAATCCGCCGCCGCCGCTGTTCGACGACGTCGTGGACGCGATCGCGGAGGCCGAGCCGGACACCTTCCGGCCGTGGACCAAGGAGACCGCCCAGCGGTTCGGGCATGCCGCGGGCGGGCTCGCGCTGGTGCTGTCCGCGGTCGCGCTGTTCTTCGGTGGCTCGCTCTACGGCGGGTCCTCGATCGGCGCCGCCATCGCCGGTGGCCTCGGCGCGATCGCCTGCGTCGCGGTGGGCGCGACGCTGGCCAAGGGCTATCAGGCCGAGGCGACCGGGGTGCTGATCGCCGCCGCGGGCGGGCTTCCGCTGGCCTTCGTAAGCGGCTTCTGCATCGTGCCTGGGCTGTCCGTGCGGGCGAACCTGTTGCTCGGCTCGGTGCTGGTGCTGATCGTCGCCGCGGTCTGCATCCTGGTCATCGGCGCGGGCATCCGGGTGTTCATCGCCGCGGCCACGGCGGGCGCGTTCTCCGCGCTCGCCGCGCTGGTGGCCACCCTGGTCACCACGGCCTCCGCGCCGGAGGTCGCCGCCGGGGTCGTCGCCGTGGCGCTGGCCTGCATCTCGCTGCTGCCGCGCACCACGATCTGGCTGGCCAAGCTGCCGCTGCCGCACGTGCCGAGCACCGCGGAGGAGCTCAAGGAGGACTCCGGCTTCCCCGACTACGCGGCGATCGAACAGCGCACCGCGATCGCGCACGACTACATGACGGGCCTGATGATCGGCTGCGGTGCCAGCGCCGCGCTCGCCTCGATCATCGCGGCCGGCGGGCCGAACATCTTCGGCCCGATCCTCGGCATCGTCGCCACGCTCGTGCTGCTGCTGCGCGCCCGTGCCTACGCCAATGGCGCGCAGGCGATCGCGCTGCTCACCACGGGCATGATCGCCGCCGCGGGCATCCTGATCGGCGGGCTCTTCTCGGCCACGCCCGAACACCGGCTGATGTACGTCTTCGGCATTCTGGTCCTGGTCGCCGCGGGTTCGCTGGTGGTCGGCGTGATCTTCCCGAACCAGCGGTTCTCCCCGCCCCTGCGGCGCACCGTGGAGATCATCGAGGCGATCTGCATCGCGGTGGTGCTGCCGCTCGCGCTCGGCGTGATGGACCTCTACATGACGCTGCGCCACCTCAACCTCAAGTGAGGGCCGCGATGGCTGCCGCCTCCCGACGTTCCGCCCCTCGCCGGCTCGGTCTCTCCGGCCGGGCCGGGGTCGCCGTGGTCGCGGCCGGCCTCGGGGTCCTGTCCCCGTTCGCCGCCACACCGGCGGCCGCGCAGAGCGCCCCGGCCGGTTCCTGGGCCACCCCGCCGCCGATGAACGGCTACGACGGCCTGCCCAGCGACACCAAGGCGCCGGACAAGCCCTACGAGCAGAAGACCGACTGCGTCAAGCGCAGCCTCGGCGAGAACGTCCAGATCAACTCCCGCCCGTGGGGCCAGGACTACCTGCAGCTGCTGAAGGCGCAGGAGATCGTCCGGGCGGCCAAGGGCAACGTCGGCGGGAACCAGCGGGTCGCGGTGGTGGACACCGGCGTGACCCGGCACCCGTGGTTCCAGGGCCGGGTGGAAGCGGGCGGCGACTACGTGCTCCCGGCCCCCGCCGGGCAGGCCGGGCTGCAGGACTGCGACGGGCACGGCACCGAAGTGGCGGGCATCATCGCGGGCGACCCGAAGGACCCGAAGGTGGGCTTCATCGGGGTCGCGCCGGACGCGCGGATCGTCTCCTACCGGCAGCTGAGCGAGAACTACGGGCCGAAGGACAAGAACAGCTCCCCGACCGGCGGCAGCCAGCCCCCGCCCTCCAACGGCGGCGGCAATCCCGGCGGCACCGGGCCGCAGCAGGGCGGCAACAACGGCGACAGCAGGCAGATCGAGAAGGGCGACACCGCGGGCACGCTGGGCTCGCTCGCGCAGATCATCCGCGGCATCGCCGACCGCGGCGACATCGGCGTGATCAACATGTCGCTGGACCACTGCCGCGCCGCCCCGCCCGCGGACATCCAGCCGAGCGAACGCCAGGTGCAGGCCGCGGTCAAGTACGCGACGGACAAGGGCGTGGTGATCGTCGCCGCGGCGGGCAACGTGTCCGACAGCTGCCCGCAGAACGACCAATCCGATCCGAACAAGCCGAAGTCCATCGTGACGCCGCCGTGGTTCTCCGACGACGTGCTCTCCGTCGGCGCGATCGACAAGGACGGCAGCGTCGCGAGCTTCAGCGTGCACGGCCCGTGGATCGGCGTCGCCGCGCCGGGGACCGAGATCGTTTCGCTGGACCCGGCGGAGAACTCGACCGGCCTGGCGAACCGCGTGATCACCAGAGGCACCCAGGCCAGCCCGATCCAGGGCACCAGCTTCGCCGCGCCGTACGTGGCCGGCGTCGCCGCGCTCGTCCGGCAGATGTACCCGGATCTCGACGCCCGCCAGGTGATCAAGCGGATCAAGACGACCGCGCAGCACCCGGCCGCACCAGGTGGTCACGACGACTACGTGGGCTACGGCGTGATCGATCCGGTGGCCGCGCTCACCGCGAACCTGCCCGGCGACGTCGGCAACCTCGCCACGCCGAACCCGGTGGTGCAGGCCGCCCAGCTGCCACCGGCGGACGGCATCAGCTCCACCCCGATGATCGTCGCGCTCGCCGGTACCGGCGGCGGGCTGGCCGCGCTGCTGATCACGCTGTTCGTGATGCACACGATCCGGCGCAACCGAGGACGATCCACGCCGCCACGCTGACCGGTCGCAACCGGCTCCAGTCCGTGAAGGGCCCCTTCACGGACTTCTGGTCCGGGGCGAAGCGCACCTTCACGAACTCGCCGGCCGTCGCTCGCCGAGGACCGGAGGTGTGACCGGGTCCGGCTCGCCGAAGATCTCCCCCGGTTTGGCCGGGAACCGTTCGCGACCCTTACGCGGACGTTCCTTGCCGCCGCCGTCTCCCCCGAGACCGCCGAAGCCCATCATCGGCATCATCGGCAGGCCGTTGCCCTGGTTTGGCGGCGAAGCCGGTGCGGCGGCCGGCGGCGGTTCGATCGGGGCCACGCCTGTCTGTCCCGGTTCGGCGGCGGTTTCCTTGCCGTGTTCCAGCGCGGACGGGCGCACCGAATCGTGACCCGCCGTATCGTCCACTGTGGACAAATCCGGGGAATCCTCTCGCACGGGAAGGACGTCCGCGCCGGCCCCCTCGGCCGCGAGCCGGAACTGCCCAGCCGGGTAATGGCGGCGCAGCTCAATGCCCGGCTGCCCGGGCGGCGCGCCCATCCCGTCGCACAGCCGTCCGAACTGCTGCAGGACGTCCTGGGCAGAGGCGTGCAGTGCCTGCAGGGATTCCCCGGTCTCGCGCAGCTGCGCACGGGCGCGGGTGCTCCCGCCGGCCGGCAGCAGCGCCGACTCGGACAGCACGTCCGCCGCGTCCACGAGAATCTCCTCCGCCGCTTCGACGATGCGGCGGACCGAGCCGGACAGCTCTTCCAGCGCACCGGCGAGCGCTTCGAGCGCGTCCTCGGCACCTTCGCTCGCCGACCGGATTTCCCCGAGGTAGGCGACGAACGCGTCCGCGTCCGGCCCCCTCCACACTGCATCGAGTTTGCCGAGATCCTCGGCGAGACCGGCCGAAACCCGGGCCGCCGTGCCGGCAGCGGCACGCAGCCGGGCCGCCTCTTCGGTCAGCTCGTCCCACTGCCCGGTCAGCGGCCGGTAGTAGGCCTCGACCGGATCGGTGGCGCCGAGTTCCCTGGCGAGTTCGGAGACGAAAGCCGCCGACGGGCCGGTCACGAGATCCACCCCGCGCGCTCGATCCGCTCGGCCGCGTCCACGTCGCGCTGCTCGTGGCCCGAAGTGAGCTGCTCCAACGCTTCGGTGACCGACCGCAGGGCGGCCACCCCGGCACCGAGCTGCCGGCGCAGTATCCCGGACGCCACGGCGTACGACTCGCCGACGCCGAGATCGGCGCCGAGCCCGCCGTAGGTCTCGGGTCTGGTCGCACCCTGGCCCACTTCGGCCGCAGCGGCAGCGAGTTCGTCGGTGGCTCGCGCGACTTTCGCCGCGTAGCCGCCGACAACCGCGCTGTCGATGCGTACCGCATCCGGTCCCGGCACGCTCATGGCATCCCTCCGCTCCACCAGGGTCATGTGTGGAGTGGACGGACGGACCGCACGGTCAGTTCCCGGCGGCCTGCTGGTTTTTCGCTGGCGGGAACGAGCCGGCGTTCGGGTCGATCGGCACCGTGTCGAACTGCTTGAGCACGTTCTGGGTGTTCAGCGACGCTCCGGTGGGCAGCAACCCGATGATCGACTCGGGCGCGGGCAGCCGGTGGTCGAGGCCAAGACTGTCCGCGGTCGTCACATCCGGGACGCCGTAACGGATCCCGCGGTCCGAGATCAGCTGGATCGGGCCCTTCTTGAAGGTCGCGCTCGCATCGGTCGCCGACTGCACCACCGCGGCGCGACCGGGCGGCATGTAGAAACCGGTGATCGGCAGCCCGCTCGGCCCGGTGCTGCTGACGTTGAGCAGCTTGGACGAGCCGTCCGCGTTGTTGTCCACCGGAAGCTTGTCGCTGACGTACACCGAGGTGTGCGCTTCGTTCTTCCCCTCGTCGTAGGACCAGCCCAGGCAGGCCACCGGCGAACCCTGGGTGGCGTCCAGCACGATCGGCACCTGCGCCGGGAAGTCGTCCACCTTGATGTAGTTCGGATCGGACGGCCTCAGCTGCTGGACCCCGTTGATCGAGGGCAGCGGCAGCACCGGCGTGGTGCTGGAGCTGCCGTTCACCGCGGTACGCACGATGTCCGCGACGGCGGGCGTCACCTCCTGGATCCCGCCCTGGCTGATCAGCCAGAACTGCTCCGGGCTGCCGGTCGGCTGGGTGGCGAACACCTGGCCGATGGTCATCCCGCTGAGCCCCTGCGGCGGCGTACCGCCCGCGTTCGCCACCGTCGGCGGGACCAGCTTGGAGACCTCGGGGATCGCGTTCAGGAAGGCCTGGGACATCTTGCGGGCCTTCTCCGGCAGGTGCAGCGCGGCGCGCACCGGGTCGTTCCCCCCGGAGGGCACCTCGGCCCGCACGGTGCCCGCGTTCGGTCGGCTCTGCGTGGGCTTGAGCCGGTAGATCAGGTAGGTCTTGCCGTTGCCGGTGGTGCCGAGCAGGGCCGCGTTGTCCTTCAGCTCGGGACCCAGGTTCGGCACTCCGGCGAACACGTCGGTGTCGGTCTGGTTGGGCGCGTCCTGCTGCGGCAGGCTCGGGTCCAGCCGCACCTGGTCGCAGACTGCCCAGTTGGGTGAAATGCGCTGGTCACCGCTCGGCAGCAGCTGCGGCCCGTCCGGGATCCCGGTCAGCTTCTCGCGCGGGATGTTCTTCAGCTGCTCATCCGAGACGACGGTGGGTGCCTTCACCTCGGCCGCCTGCTGCGGCCCGCCCTGTTGCTGCTGTCCGCCGCCCTGCTGTTGCTGCGCCTGCTGCTTCTGCGCCATCAGGATCAGCCGCGCGGAGGCGAGGTTGAAGGTGGGGATCAGCCGCTGCGGATTCCCGGTGACGACGTAGACCGTGCCGGACTGCTCACCGATCACGATGTTCTCCGACGCGGGCACCGAGGGGGCCGGGCTGAGCAACCCCCACAGCACGAAGACGACCGCGCCGAGCACGCCGAGGATGACCCCGACCACGGTCGCCCGGGAATGAGTGCGCATCGGGTCGTGCAGCATCACCGCGTCGCGCCGGACGAGCGCCGACTGCATCCGGCGCAGCACGAACTTGTAGGCCTGAACCTGAGATTTAGTCGTGGGCGTTGATGGCATTCTCGACCTACAGTCCTCCCCGTCGCGGTACGGTTCCGCAGGATAGCCGTACGGGGACCGTCTGGTGTGGGGTTTCTACCAACTCCGGTTAGGGTCAGGCATCCCGGGATCGGCTTTCCGGTACATCGCACTCACGAGGGGAACAGACGCGCGGATGTCCGTCAGCACGCCTCCACGTCCGCCTGGTCCGCAGGGACCGCCGCCGCCTCCCGGAGGTCGTCCCCCGGGTCCGCCGCAGCGGCCCGGCAGAACCGGTGGGCCGGGTGTGCCGCCGGGCGGGCCCGCGATGCCCCCTCGGGGTCCCGGTGGACCTGGTGGTCCCGGTGGACCCCGGCCGGGGCCTGGGACGCCCAATGGCCCCAGCGGTCCTGGTGGGCCTAGTAGTCCTTGTGGACCCAGTGGGCCCGGCGGACCCGGCGGACCCGGCGGGCCGAGTGGACCGGGCGGTCCCGGACCGAACGGACCCCGGACCGGACGTCCCGGTGGGCCGAACGGACCCGGCAGGCCCGGACCCGGCGCCCCGAACGGTCCCGGCGGAAGTGGCGGAGGCCCGGGCGGGCCGAGTGGTCCGGGCGGACCAGGTGGCCCCGGCGGTTCCGGCGGTGGCCCGGGTGGCCCCGGCGGCAACGGCCCCGGTGGCCCGGGTGGCCCCGGTGGTTCCCCGGACGGCGAACCCTCCCCCCACCCCCCCGGTGTCCGGATCTCCCCGCCGCTGCGGCAGCGTTCCGGCGGGATCACGCTCGGCGCGCTGCCGGTCGCGAACCTGGTGCTGCTGGAGGTCGGCGTCACGATCGGGCTCGTGCTGCTCGCCATCGACATGTCGCTCAAGTACGTCGCCATCGGCGTGGCCGCGCTCGGACTGGTACTGGCCTTCCTGCGCTGGGGCGGCGGCTGGTTCACCCAGTGGCTCGGCCTGACCCTGCGGTACCGGTTCCGCTCGCACGACCGGGTCGCGACTCCGCCGCCGCCCGATCTCGAAGAGCTGCCCGAGGAGAGCGCGGTCACCGGCCCGGAGGACGCCCGCGTCAACCTGCTGCGACTGGCCGTGCCGGACCTGGTCGTCGCGCACGGGGTGGATCACGAGCGCCAGCAGGTCGGGATCGCCTGGGCCGACGGCACCTGGACCGCGGTCCTGCTGGTGGAGCCGACGCCCGCGCTGATCACCCAGGCCGGTGGCGCGCCCAGCCTGCCGCTGTCCGCGCTGGCGCCCTGCCTCGAAGACCGCGGGGTGATGCTCGACTCCATCCAGATGATCTGGCACAGCTACCCGGGTTCGGCCGCGCTGCCGTCGGATTCGCCCGCACTCAGCTCCTACATGGAGGTGCTCGGCCCGCTGCCCGCGGCGGCTCGGCGCACCACCTGGATCGCCGTCCGGCTCGACCCGAAGCGCTGCCCGGCTGCGATCCGGGAGCGTGGCGGTGGTGTCGTCGGCGCGCACCGTGCGCTGATCGGCGCGCTTTCGCGGGTGCGCAACGCGCTCGAATCCCGTGGCGTGCCAACGCGTCCGCTCGATCCGGACGAGCTGTTGCGGGCCAGCATTTCGGCGGCGGAACTGACCTCGGTCGCGGGTTCGGCCACGGAGGTCACGCTGCAGGAGAACTGGACCGGCGTCACCGCGGCCGGGATCGGGCACTCCAGCTACGCGATCACGAACTGGCCGAAGAGCAAGATCACCGGCAGCCTCAACGCGCTCACCAGCGTGCGGGCCCTGTCCGCGACGGTCGCCATGTCGATTTCGCCCTCCGCCGACGAGGGCCGCATCGGCCTGCGCGGCGTGGTCCGGCTCAGCGCCCGGAATCCACGTGAGCTCGACGCCGCCGACCAGCGGCTGCAGAGCATCTCGGAGCGGCTCGGGGTGGAGCTGACCCCGTTGCGGGGCCTGCAGGTCTCCGCCTTCGCCGCGACCCTGCCGATCGGAGGTACCGCATGAGCATGCGGTTGCGTGACGTCGTCCAGAACGCCGGGGTGTCCCCCGAGTTCTCCGTCGACCCGGCGATGCTGGACGCGATCAGCCCGTCCGGCGATCGCGGCGGGATCGTGCTCGGTTCCGGGATCAAGGGCGAGCCACTCACCGTGTCCGCGCTGCGCTCGGCACCCACCCGCATCGTGCTCGTCGGCGGCCTCTACCTGGCCCGCCAGGTGGCCATGCGCGCCATGGCGGTCGGCGCGTGGGTGGTCGTGGCCACCGGGCGTCCGGCGGCCTGGCAGGTGCTCTCGCAGGCCGCGGGTACCCGCGACGGGCGGTCGTCTCCGCTGGTGCAGATCCGCCGGCTGTCCCCGGTCGAGCTGCCGCGGCCGTCCGAGGACGCACCGCTGCTCGTGGTGACCGACGGCGGGCCGACCCCGCAGGACCTGTTCCCGCCCCGATCGCCGTGGCAGACCACGGTGTACGTGCTGCCGTACCTGCACCCGCAGGCGGGCGCCACGGCCAACGCCGCGGACCTGGTGCTGATGCAGCGGTTGCCCGCGGGGCAGGCCGAGCTGGCCGCGCGGATCTGGCGGCTTCCCCCGCAGATGATGCGCCAGCTGACCACGCTCAAGGACGACCAGGTCGTAGCGCTCGGCCGCAATCTGTGGCGCCCGCTGCGGCTGGTCACCACACAGAAAGAGCAACAACTGCTCGGACCAGTCCGTCGCGGTGACTGAAAACCGGCCGATGGTCGCCCGATCGAGTCCCTGAATCGGCCGATCGGCTGATCACCTAGACCGACGGATCGGCCACGATGAGCAGCATGCTGATCAAGAAGCTCATCGGGCCGGCCCTCGCCGGGCTGCTGCTCGTACCACTCGCGCCCGGGGTCGCGTCGGCCGCGGACACCCTGCGCTGGCAGCCCTGCCGGCAGATCGCCGGCGAATGGCCCGCGGACGACCAGCGCACCGAATGCGCCACGATCAGGGTTCCGGTCGACTACGCGAAGCCGGCAGGGCGTACTTTCGACCTCGCGGTGAGCCGGATCAAGGCCACCGGCAGCCGGAACGGGGTCATTCTGGTCAACCCGGGCGGCCCCGGCGCCTCCGGAATGGACATGCCGAAAAAGCTGCTCGATTCGAAGGCGGCCGGTATCGGTGTGCACCACGACCTCATCGGCTTCTCCCCGCGTGGAGTCGGCTACAGCGCGGCGCTGTCCTGTCAGCGGGACCGGACGGAACCGGACTCTTCGCTGCCCGAGAAGGAAAAGGCCCGTTTCACATCCGAGAAGAACGCCAAGCGGTACCGGGAATGCGTGGCGAAGGATCCGGAGTTCGTGGCAAATCTGACCGTGGGGAACATCGCCCGTGACATGGACCGGATCCGGCAGGCGCTCGGCGAGGAGAAGATCGGTTACTACGGCCTCTCCTGGGGCACCGCACTCGGTGCGGAATACCGCACGCTGTTCGACGACCACGTCGACAAGATGCTGCTCGACTCGGTGATGGCGTCCACTTTGGACCTCACCAAGGTCGATCACGACACCGCGGCGGCGCAGGAGAACGCATTCCACGACTTCGCCGGCTGGCTGGCCGGCAACGACCGGATCTACCACTTCGGCACCACGAAGGCCGCCGTCCTCAAGACGATGCTGGACCTGCGGGCGAAGATCGACCACAACGACATCGATCCCCTGCTCACCCCTGCCCGCCAGGACTGGCCGGAGTCGGCCCGGAACCTGGCAAAACTCCGCGACGGCAAGCGAGTCCCCGCCACGGCACCGGCGGAGCGCACCGGCTTCGACTGGCACCATCCGGACCCGGCATTCGGCTGGGACCAGCAGGATGCGCTGCTCTGCAACGAATCGACCGGCACCCGCGACTTCGAAACGCACTGGCGTAACCATGAGGCGCTGGCCGCCGAGTTCCCCATCGCGGGCAGCCACGGCGAATACGGCGGTCGCTGCGCCGGCTGGCCACTGCCCGCCACGCCCTGGCACTTCACCCCGGGAAAGAGCCCGCTTCAGCTCGTCGGGCACGCCTACGAGTCGGTGACGCCGCTGCCCTGGGCCAAGGACATGCGCGCCCACATCGGCGGCTCTCTCATCACCATCCAGGACGACCAGCACGGCTCGCTGGCATTCCTTCCGTGCGCGTCGAAGGCAGTGGAATTCTTCGACACCGGAAAGACCTCAAACGCCACCTGCCCCGGCAACCCGATCCCGCCGGCGGCCTAGGACCCGGTCACGGGTGGCTGGGCGCCTCGGTGCGGACCCACTCCGCCAGGCGCTCAGCCACCGACTGGTACGGCAAGAAGCCGGTCGCGGTCGCGATCACCAGTTCGTACGCGTCGTCCTCGGGTGCATCCAGGTCGTAGCCGTTCAGTCCGTAGAACACGAACACCGACATCCAGCCCAGCCGCTTGTTCCCGTCTACCAGCGGATCGTTCCGGACAAGGGATTCCAGCAGCACCGCGGCCTTGTCGTGCAACTCGGGATAGGCGTCCTGCCCCATGAGCGACACTTTCGGCCGGTGCGCCGCCGCGTCCAGCAGACCGAGGTCCCGCACCCGGGAAACTCCGAGATCACCCGCGAGGGCGAGCAGATCGTCCAACGTCAGATATTCGAACTTCACCGCTACTCAAACTTCACTGCTACTCGAACTTCACTGCGCCAAGCGATCGAGCAAGCCCGCATACCGGGAACGCCCGGCCACCGAAAGGCTGTGCACCCGGTCATCCCGGACCTGGCGAGCCGCAGCGTCGGTGATCGCCCGCACCACCGCCTCGTGCTTGCTCACCCCGTTCACCTCCGCGAGCATGCCCAGAGCGTGCTCCTGCTCCTCGCTCAGCCTCAACGTCATAGCCATACCAAGAGTGATACCACTCTGGTATCACTCACCTCAACGTCGCTCACTGTTCAGTCGCACCACGCACGTTGCGCGTCTGCTCCGCGCGAGCCGCCAGCTTGGCATCCGGGGGGTAGTCCACCGCGGTCAAAGTAAGGCCGTGTGCCGGGGCGACGGCGCTGTCCCGCCGCCCGCTCGCCAATACGTCTCCCGGCCACTCCGGGGCGCGGCGGCCGTCTCCGACCAGCAGGAGAACACCGACCAGGCTGCGGACCATCGAATGACAGAACGCGTCCGCGGAGACGCGGGCCTCCACCAGGTATTCGTCGATACGGGTCCAGGACAAGTGCTGCAGCTCGCGGATAGTGGTGCCGCCCTCGCGCTGCTTGCAGTACGCGGCGAAGTCCTGCAGGCCCAGCAGATCCTGCGCGGCCGCGTTCATCCGGTCCGTGGACAACGGACGGCCCCACGCCAGGGTGTCGTTGCGGCGCAACGGA
Source organism: Amycolatopsis sulphurea (assembly GCF_002564045.1). Classification (NCBI taxonomy): domain Bacteria; kingdom Bacillati; phylum Actinomycetota; class Actinomycetes; order Pseudonocardiales; family Pseudonocardiaceae; genus Amycolatopsis; species Amycolatopsis sulphurea. The sequence goes on from NZ_PDJK01000002.1 coordinate 1,536,767, forward strand.
TCCACGCCCCACGGCGCGTCCGAGACGCGATAGCGGTAGTGCCGCCGGACGGCGGAGAAACGAGCGTCGAAACCGGCCGGGGCCACAGTCGCCCGCAACACCCGGACGTCGGCGGGCAGCAGCTTGTTCCACCGGCCGCGCATCCGGGTCAGGTCCGGGATGCCGTGCTCGTCCACCGGGATCCGGCCGGGTGCGCCCGGAACCAGCGGCACCACGTCAACGTGCACGACCTGTCCGCTCGCGTGCACGCCGGCGTCCGTGCGGCCGGCCACCACGACCGATTTCGGCACCTCGGCGCCCGGTGGCTGGCGCTGCAGAGCCTCCTCCAGGCACGCCTGCACAGTGCGGCGGCCGGGCTGGCGAGCCCAGCCGGAGAAGTCCGTGCCGTCGTAGGAGACGTCGAGGCGCAGACGAACGAGCCCGCCCTCCCCGGGGGGAGTGGCGGGCTCGTCCGATGCCGGTGTTGCCGTCAGGACTCAGTCCTTCTTGGCGTCCGCGTCGGCCTCGGTCTCGGCGGCAGCCTCGGCCGGAGCCTCCTCGGTGGTCTCCGCGGTCGCGGCGGCCTCCTCGGTCACCTCGGCGGCGGACTCCTGCGAGGTGGTCTCCTCGACGGCGGCCGGAGCCTCGGCGTCCTTCGCGAACTTGGTCTTGCGCGCCCGCTCGGCCTCCGAGGTCACGGTCTTCTCCGCGACCAGCTCGATGACCGCCATCGCCGCGTTGTCACCCTTGCGCGGGAGCGTCTTGGTGATCCGGGTGTAGCCACCCGGGCGCTCCGCGAAGTGCGGCCCGATCTCGGCGAACAGCTTGTGCAGGACGTCCTTGTCCCGGACGACCTTCTGCACGAGGCGACGGTTGTGCAGGTCGCCCCGCTTCGCCTTGGTGATCAGCTTCTCGGCCAGCGGGCGAACCCGGCGGGCCTTGGCCTCGGTCGTGGTGATCTTGCCGTGCTCGAACAGCTGCGTGGCCAGATTGGCCAGGATCAGCCGCTGGTGGGCGGACGACCCGCCGAGCCGGGCTCCCTTGGTAGGGGTGGGCATGGGTTCTCCTCGTTCAGCTCACAGCGTCCGGGCACGCGGCCTCAGAGCTGCTCGGTCTCTGCGTAGTCCTGGCCATCGTCGTGGCCCTCGTCCGAAATCCCGCCGCCGATCCCGGCGACCCCGTCGGCTGCCCAGCCCTCACCGTCGTAGCCCGCGGCGGCCGCGGACGGATCGAACCCGGGCGGGCTGTCCTTGAGCGCCAGGCCGAGGCCGACCAGCTTCAGCTTGACCTCGTCGATCGACTTGGCGCCGAAGTTGCGGATGTCGAGCAGGTCCGCCTCGCTGCGCGAGACGAGCTCACCGACGGTGTGGATACCCTCGCGCTTGAGGCAGTTGTAGGACCGGACGGTGAGGTCCAGGTCCTCGATCGGCATCGCGTAGGCGGCGATGGTGTCCGCCTCCTGCGGCGACGGGCCGATCTCGATGCCCTCGGCGTCGATGTTCAGCTCGCGGGCGAGGCCGAACAGCTCCACCAGCGTCTTGCCCGCCGAGGCCACCGCGTCCCGCGGGGTGATCGACGGCTTGGTCTCGACGTCCAGGATCAGCTTGTCGAAGTCGGTGCGCTGCTCGACCCGGGTCGCCTCGACCTTGTAGGTCACCTTCAGCACCGGCGAGTAGATCGAGTCCACCGGGATCCGGCCGATCTCCGCGCCCGCCTGCTTGTTCTGCAGGGCCGGAACGTACCCGCGGCCGCGCTCGACGACGAGCTCGATCTCGAGCTTGCCCTTGCCGTTCAGCGACGCGATGTGCAGATCCGGGTTGTGCACGGTGACGCCGGCCGGCGGCACGATGTCGGCCGCGGTGACCTCACCGGGGCCCTGCTTGCGCAGGTACATGGTGACCGGCTCGTCCTCCTCCGAGGACACGACCAGCTCCTTGAGGTTCAGGATGATGTCGGTGACGTCTTCCTTCACCCCGGGAACGGTGGTGAACTCGTGCAGCACGCCGTCGATGCGGATGCTCGTCACGGCCGCGCCCGGAATGGACGAGAGCAGCGTGCGCCGCAGCGAGTTGCCGAGCGTGTAGCCGAAGCCGGGCTCCAGCGGTTCGATGGTGAACCGGGAACGGGTCTCGTTGACCGTCTCTTCGCCGAGAGCCGGCCGCTGGGAAATCAGCATCTTCCTTGTTCCTTTCCAGACGGCGCCCGCCATATGACGCCGAAGGGATGGCGTAGCGGCGGCGCCCTTTCCGGCGCCGCCGCCGGTGAAACTACTTCGAGTAGAGCTCGACGATCAGCTGTTCCTGCACCGGAACGTCGATCTGCGCCCGCTCCGGGAGCTGGTGCACCAGCACGCGGAGGTTCGACGGGACGACCTGCAGCCAGGCCGGCACCGGGCGCTCGCCGAAGGACTCCTTCGCCGCCATGAACGGCAGCATGCCCATCGACTTCGGCTTCACGTCGATGATGTCCCACTTGGACACCTGGTACGAGGGCACGTTGACCTTCACGCCGTTGACCAGGAAGTGGCCGTGGCTGACCAGCTGACGCGCCTGACGGCGCGTGCGGGCGATGCCGGCGCGGTAGATCACATTGTCCAGCCGCGACTCGAGGATCTGCAGCAGCACCTCACCGGTCTTACCCGGACGCCGCACGGCCTCCTTGTAGTACCGGACGAACTGCCGCTCGAGCACGCCGTAGGTGTAGCGAGCCTTCTGCTTCTCCTGCGACTGCAGGAGGTACTCGGACTCCTTGATCCGGCCGCGGCCGTGCTGGCCGGGCGGGTACGGGCGACGCTCGAAAGCCTGGTCGCCGCCGATGAGGTCGACCTTGAGGCGACGCGAGATGCGCGTCGCGGGGCCGGTGTAGCGAGCCATGTTTTAGTACTCCTCCCCGTTCCTCAGACCCGGCGCCGCTTGGGCGGGCGGCAGCCGTTGTGAGGCTGCGGGGTCACGTCCTGGATGGTGCCGACCTCGAGGCCGGCCGCCTGCAGTGAGCGGATCGCCGTCTCCCGGCCCGAACCCGGGCCCTTCACGAAGACGTCGACCTTCTTCATGCCGTGCTCGGCCGCCTTGCGGGCGGCGTTCTCGGCGGCCATCTGCGCGGCGAACGGAGTGGACTTGCGCGAGCCCTTGAAGCCCACGTGTCCGCTCGAGGCCCACGCGATCACCGCACCGGTCGGGTCGGTGATCGAGACGATGGTGTTGTTGAAGGTGCTCTTGATGTGCGCGTGACCGTGCGCGACGTTCTTCTTTTCCTTGCGGCGGACCTTCTTGGTCCCCGCAGTGCGTGACTTCGGTGGCATATTCGAGGGTTCTCCTGTTAACGCGCGTTCTGGAGGTGTTCGGCGACGGCTTCCTGCTGCCCGCGCCGGATGATCGATCCGGCGTCGGTGTAGAGCTCGCGCAGCGCCATCGGACGGGCGTAGAGCGCCTTGGGCGAGACACAAGCCGTCGCGCGGCGGCTCGCGCCGCCTGCCATGCGCACGGCCTTCTTGCCCCGGACGCTCACTTCTTGCCGGCCTTCTTCTTGCCGGCCACCGTCTTCTTCGGGCCCTTGCGGGTACGGGCGTTGGTCTTGGTCCGCTGGCCACGGACCGGGAGACCACGACGCCAGCGCAGGCCCTGGTAGGTGCCGATCTCGATCTTGCGCCGGATGTCCGCGTTCACCTCACGGCGAAGGTCACCCTCGACCTTGAAGTTCTCGTCGATGTACTCGCGCAGCTTGATCAGGTCCTCGTCGCTGAGATCCTTCACGCGGGTGTCCGCGTTCAGCTCGGCGGCGGCGATCATCTGCTTGGAGCGAGTACGGCCGATGCCGTAAATGTAGGTCAGCGCGATCTCCAGCCGCTTTTCGCGGGGGAGGTCGACGCCAGCGAGTCGTGCCACTGGTGCTCCTTCTTCGGTTTCGTCTTCAGGTCTGCTCCCCGACCGGTTCCGGAACCGACTCGCCTGTCGTGCCCGTGGCTTGCGCCTCGGGTGTCCCGGCCCCGGCCTGAAGTCCGGGGGTGCGCCGGACCGCTTACGCGGCCCGGCAGGTGCGGGGAGGGTGGGTAGCCGTCAAGCGGCCTGCTGCAGGTGCGGTGCTCAGCCCTGACGCTGCTTGTGACGCAGGTTCTCGCAGATCACCATGATCCGGCCGTGACGGCGGATCACCTTGCACTTGTCGCAGATCTTCTTGACGCTCGGCTGGACCTTCACGTCTTCCTGCTTCCTGCTCTGCTCTGCTCTCGCGCGATCACTTGTAGCGGTAGACGATGCGGCCGCGGGACAGGTCGTAGGGCGAAAGCTCCACGAGTACCCGGTCCTCCGGCAGAATGCGGATGTAGTGCTGCCGCATCTTGCCGCTGATGTGCGCGAGAACCTTGTGGCCGTTCTCCAGTTCGACACGGAACATCGCGTTGGGGAGCGGCTCCACCACGCGGCCTTCGACCTCGATGGCCCCGTCTTTCTTAGCCATGTCCTCCGCAATCCTGATACACGCCCGAGTGCCCGGCGTGATCGTTCTCGAGCTCGAGTCCTTGCTTACTGGGTGGTGCGTCCGGCACACTCCACCTCCGACTCCCTTGTTCGCGACGATTCACGAGCAGGCTGGAACCGGCGTACGAGCGCGCCGACTTGACAGTGTACGCAACCCATGTAATGCGGCGCCAACGGGGGTCGGGCTCCTCCCCTGCCCGGACCACCGGCGACTCGTGGCGTGCGCCGGACCGGTTTCGGATCTGTGAAGGGGCCCTTCACAGACCTCCACACCGACTTTGCCGATGCCCTGACCGGCGATCCCGGTGCGCAGCGGGGTCAGGATTCTTCGGGAGCGGTCAGCACCCACGGCCCGTCCGCGGTGATCGCGACGGTGTGCTCCCAGTGCGCGGCCCGCGAACCGTCCGCGGTGACCACCGTCCAGCCGTCGTCCAGCTCCTCGGTCTCGCCCCCGCCGCCGGTCAGCATCGGCTCGACCGCGAGCGCCATGCCAAGCTTGAGCCGCGGGCCTTTGCCCGGTTTGCCGACGTTCGGCAGGAACGGCTCCATGTGCATCTGGCTGCCGATACCGTGCCCGCCGTACTCGAGGATCATCCCGTAGCCGACGCCGTGCTCCCGGCCGGCCTTTTCGGCCGCGGTCTGCACCGCGTGCGAGATGTCGGTGAGCCGGGCACCGGCGCGGACCGCCGCGACCCCGGCCCACATCGCCCGTTCGGTGGCCTCGGACAGCTTCCGGTCCTTTTCCGAGACCTCGCCGACGGCGATGGTGACCGCGGAATCGCCGTGCCAGCCGTCCAGGATCGCGCCGCAGTCCACCGAGATCAGGTCGCCCTCGCCGAGCACCTGCTCCTTCGCCGGGATGCCGTGCACGATCTGCTCGTTCACCGAGGCACAGATCGAGGCGGGGAAACCATGGTAGCCCTGGAACGAGGGCACCGCGCCGGCGTCGCGGATGGTCTGCTCGGCGAGCTCGTCCAGCTCGGCGGTGCTGACCCCGGGGCGGGCCAGGTCCCGGACCGCGGCCAGGGTACGCGCCACGATCAGCCCGGCCGCGCGCATCGCCTGCAGCTCGCCGCGGGTCTTGATCTCGATCATGCGCCCACGACGGAGCACCTGCAGAACACGCAATCCTCCGAGATTCACGTGCGGTCGCGCAGCGCTTCCAGTACCCGGCCGGAGATCTTGTCCACCGCGCCGACCCCGTCCACGGTCACCAGGATCGCCGAGTAGTACTCCAGCAGCGGCGCCGTCTCGGACACGTAGACCTGCTGGCGACGGCGGATCACGTCCTCGGTGTCGTCCGAGCGGCCACGCGACATCAGCCGGCCGACCACCACATCCTCGGGCACCTGCAGCTGGATCACCGCGTCGAGCCGGACGTCGGCCTCGGCCAGCATCTCGCCGAGCACCTCGGCCTGCTTGGTGTTGCGCGGGAAACCGTCGAGCAGGAAGCCGGCCTTGGCGTCCGGTTCGGCCAGCCGTTCGCGGACCATCTCGTTGGTGACCGAGTCCGGGACCAGCTCACCGGAGTCGAGGTAACGCTTCGCCTCCTGGCCCAGCGGGGTCTCCTGGCCGACGTGCGCGCGGAACAGGTCACCGGTGGAGATGTGCGGGATCCGCAGCTGTTCGGACAGGGCCACCGCCTGGGTGCCCTTCCCCGCGCCGGGCGGTCCGACGAGAACCAGTCGCGTCACTTCAGGAACCCTTCGTAGTTGCGCTGCATCAGCTGGCTTTCGATCTGCTTCACGGTGTCGAGCCCGACACCGACCATGATCAGCACAGCCGTGCCACCGAACGGGAAGTTCTGGTTGTTCCCGCTACCGGTGAGGGACAGGAAGAAGTTCGGGAGGATCGCGATGATGCCCAGGTAGAGCGAGCCCGGCAGGGTGATCCGGCCGAGCACGAAGCTCAGGTACTCGGCGGTCGGGCGGCCGGGACGGATGCCCGGGATGAAGCCGCCGAACTTCTTCATCTCCTCGGCCCGCTCGTCCACGTTGAACGTGATGGTGATGTAGAAGTACGTGAAGAAGATGATCAGCGCGAAGTACAGCAGGATGTGCACCCAGCTGCCCTGGTTCACGATGTAGTTCTGGATGAACGACTGCCAGCCGGAGTTGCTGTTCGGGTCCCCGATCAGCTGGCTGAGCAGCTGCGGCAGGTACAGCAGCGAGGAAGCGAAGATGACCGGGATGACACCGGCCTGGTTCACCTTGATCGGCAGGTAGGTGGACGTACCGCCGTACATCCGCCGACCGATCATCCGCTTCGCGTACTGCACCGGGATACGCCGCTGGCCCTGCTCGACGAAGATGACGCTGGCGATGATCACCAGGCCGAACACGGCCACCACGACCAGCGAGACGCCGCCGCCGTTGCTCAGGATGTTCGCGCCCTCGGTCGGAATCCGGGCAGCGATGTTCAGGAAGATCAGCACCGACATGCCGTTGCCGACACCGCGTTCGGTGATCAGCTCGCCCAGCCACATCATCACCGCGGTGCCCGCGGTCATGGTGATCACGATCAGCGCCAGCGAGTAGATGCCGTTGTCCGGGATGACCTGCTGCGAGCAGCCCTGGAACAGGGTGCCCCGGTCGGCCAGCGCGACCACACCGGTGGCCTGCAGGATCGCCAGCGCGATCGTCAGGTACCGGGTGTACTGGGTCAGCTTGTTCTGGCCGGACTGGCCTTCCTTCTTCAGCTCCTCGAACCGCGGGATGACCACGGTGAGCAGCTGGACGATGATGCTCGCCGTGATGTAGGGCATGATGCCCGTCGCGAACAGCGAAAGCTGCAGCAGCGCACCACCGCTGAACAGGTTGAGCAGCTGGTACACGCCCTGCTGGTCGGCCTGATTGGTGCACGCCTGCACGGCGGAGAAGGAGATCCCCGGGGCCGGGATGGCGGCACCGATCCGGTAGACCGCGACGATGGCTATCGTGAACAGGATCTTCTTGCGTAGATCCGGCGTCGCGAGAGCCGAGCGGAATGCGCTGAGCACGCGGGGGACCTCCTCGGCGTCGTCAGTCGTCCCGACCGACGATCGGCTTGGCCGGCACGAGACCGGCAGAACTCTGTTTCACTGGCAGGCAAGCCAGGAACGCTTCAGGGCACACTTGTCCCGGAAACGCGTCGCCGACTCTAACAGTATCGACGCCCCCGGCCCGCAGCGCGTGTGTGTTGCCGCACTCACGCGATCCGTGCATGCTGGCCGAACGGTGCAGGCAGGGCCACTCAGCGGGCGCAGATCACCTGTTCGGCTCCCGTCGTTGGATGGCTTTTCCATACCCGGCATGGAAAAGCCCGGCCCCGCGGGAAGCACAGTGACCCGCCCGGCGGGTGCCGGACGGGTCACTGCGGAAAGCGCACTGCTCAGTTGACGGTGGCCGAGCCACCGGCAGCTTCGAGCTTCTCCTTGGCGGAGCCGGAGAACGCGTCGGCGGTGATGTCCAGCTTGACGCCGTTCACCTCACCGTTGCCGAGCACCTTCACGAGCTTGCCCTTGCGGACCAGCCCGTTCGCCGCCAGCTCCGCCGGGCCGACCTGACCACCGTCGGCGAACACCCGGGCGATGTCGCCCACGTTCACCGGCTGGTACTCGGTGCGGAACCGGTTCTTGAAGCCGCGCAGCTTCGGCAGCCGCATGTGGATGGGCATCTGCCCACCCTCGAACCCGGCGGGCACGTTCTTCCGGGCCTTGGTGCCCTTCGTACCGCGACCGGCGGTCTTGCCCTTGGAACCCTCACCACGGCCGACCCGGATCTTGTCGCGCTTGGCGCCGGGGGCGGGACGCAGGTGGTGGATCTTGATGGCCGTCATGCCTTGACCTCCTCGACCTCCACCAGGTGGCGGACGGTGTGGATGAGGCCGCGCACCTGGGGGGTGTCCTCACGCACGACGCTCTGGCGGATCTTGCGCAGCCCGAGGGTACGCAGGGATTCGCGGTGCGCGTGCTTCGTGCCGATCTTGCTCTTGACCTGGGTCACCTTCAGCTGAGCCATGTCAGACCCCCTGGCCGGCACGCTGACGCAGCATCCGGGCCGGCGCGACGTCCTCGAGCGGCAGGCCACGGCGGGCCGCGACTGCCTCCGGACGCTGCAGGCCCTTCAGGGCCGCCACGGTCGCGTGCACGATGTTGATCGCGTTGTCGGAGCCGAGCGACTTCGACAGCACGTCCTGGATGCCCGCGCACTCCAGCACCGCGCGCACCGGGCCACCGGCGATGACCCCGGTACCGGCGGACGCCGGACGGAGCAGCACCACCCCGGCGGCCTCCTCACCCTGGATCGGGTGCGGAATGGTGCCGCCGACGCGAGGCACGCGGAAGAAGTTCTTCTTCGCCTCTTCGACGCCCTTGGCGATGGCCGCGGGAACTTCCTTGGCCTTGCCGTAGCCGACGCCGACCTGGCCGTCGCCGTCGCCGACGACCACCAGTGCGGTGAAGCTGAACCGACGACCACCCTTGACCACCTTGGCCACACGGTTGATCGTCACGACCTTCTCGAGGTGCGGAGACTTGTCCTGGGCCGCTCCGCCACGGCCGCCGTCGCGCCGGTCGCGACGGTCCCGCCGGTCACCGCGGTCGTTGCCGCCCTGACCCGGTCCGCCCTGGCCGCCGCCGAATTGCCGTGTACGTCCCGGCATCAGGCTTTCCTTCCATTCACGAGCATGTGCATCAGAACTTCAACCCCGCTTCACGAGCGGCGTCGGCGAGAGCGGCGATGCGGCCGTGGTAGGCGTTGCCACCCCGGTCGAACACCACGGCCTCGATGCCTGCTGCCTTGGCCCGCTCGGCGACGAGTTCGCCGACCTTCGCGGCCTTGGCCTTCTTGTCGCCCTCGAAGGACCGCAGGTCGGCCTCGAGAGTGGACGCCGACACCAGCGTGTGGCCGGCGAGGTCGTCGATCACCTGCACGGCGATGTGCCGCGAGGACCGCTTGACGGCCAGCCGCGGCCGCACCGGGGTGCCACCGACCTTCTTGCGGAGGCGGAAGTGCCGACGGGTCTTCGCGACGCGGCGGCGGGTCGAGATGTCCTTGCCGACCGGCTTGCGCTTCGTGGTAGTCGTGTCGCTCATGATCACTTACCCGTCTTTCCGACCTTGCGGCGGATCTTCTCACCCTCGTAGCGCAGGCCCTTGCCCTTGTACGGGTCCGGGCGGCGCAGCTTGCGGATGACCGCGGCCGTCTCGCCGACCTTCTGCTTGTCGATGCCGGAGACCGAGAACCGGGTCGGCGTTTCCACCTTGAAGGTGATGCCTTCCGGGGCCTCGATCTTCACCGGGTGGCTGTAGCCGAGGGCGAACTCGAGGTCCGAGCCCTTGGCCTGCACGCGGTAACCGACGCCGTGGATCTCGAGCTTCTTCTCGTAGCCCTGGGTCACGCCCACCACGAGGTTGTTCACCAGCGTGCGGGTGAGCCCGTGCAGGGCCCGGCTCGTGCGCTCGTCGTCCGGGCGCTTCACCAGCAGGGCGCCGTCCTCGCCGCGCTCGACGACGATCGGCTCGGCGACGGTGTGCTCCAGGGTGCCCTTGGGCCCCTTGACCTGGATGTGCTGACCGTCGATGGTCACCTCGACCCCGGAGGGGACGGCGACCGGCAGCTTTCCGATGCGTGACATGTCTGTGCCCCCTCCCTTACCAGACGTAGGCGAGGACTTCGCCGCCCACGTTGTTGCGCTTGGCCTGCCGGTCGGTCTGCAGGCCACCGGACGTCGAGATGATCGCGACGCCGAGGCCACCCAGCACGGACGGCAGTTCGGTCGATTTTGCGTACACCCGCAGACCCGGCTTGGACACCCGCCGGAGACCGGCGATGCTGCGCTCCCGGTTGGGGCCGTACTTCAGCTCGACGACCAGGTTCTTGTGCTTCTCACCCGGCTCGTCGCGGTAGCTCGCGATGTAGCCCTCGCGCTTGAGGATCTCGGCGATGTTCGCCTTGATCTTCGAGTGCGGAAGCACGACCTCGTCGTGGTAGGCCGAGTTCGCGTTGCGCAGACGGGTCAAGAAGTCTGCGATGGGGTCGGTCATCGTCATGGTGACCTGTCAACCTTTCTCGCCTGGTTCCCCACCCCTGCCCTGGGTCGGCAGCGGTGGGGCCTGTGGCGAACTGGGAAATAGAGTTTCGAGCCTTACCAGCTGGACTTGCGGACACCGGGCAGTTCGCCCGCGTGCGCCATCTCCCGGAGGCAGATCCGGCACAGCCCGAACTTGCGGAACACCGAGTGCGGACGCCCGCACCGGTTGCAGCGGGTGTAGCCGCGCACCGCGAACTTCGGCTTCCGCGCGGCCTTGCTGATCAGCGCTTTCTTGGCCATCGGCTCAGTTCTCCTTGAACGGGAAGCCGAGCTTGCGCAGCAGCGCCCGGCCCTCGTCGTCGGTGGTGGCAGTGGTGACGACGGTGACGTCCATACCGCGCGGACGGTCGATGTCGTCGGGGTTGATCTCGTGGAACATCGACTGCTCGTTGAGACCGAACGTGTAGTTGCCGTTGCCGTCGAACTGCTTGGCCGACAGGCCGCGGAAGTCGCGGATCCGGGGCAGCGCGATGGTCAGCAGCCGGTCGAGGAACTCCCACATCCGGTCGCCGCGCAGCGTGACGCGCGCACCGATCGGCTGGCCCTCGCGCAGCTTGAACTGCGCGATGGACTTGCGGGCCTTCCGGACCTCCGGCTTCTGGCCGGTGATCAGGGAGAGGTCGCGGACCGCGCCCTCGATCAGCTTGCTGTCGCGGGCGGCGTCCCCGACACCCATGTTCACGACGACCTTCACGACGCCGGGAATCTGGTGCACGTTGGGGATGGCGAACTCCTTCTGGAGCTCACCCTTGATCTCTTCGCGGTACCGGGTCTTCAGACGCGGCACGATCTTCTCTGCGGTGGTCATGTCAGATGTCCTTGCCGTTCCGGCGCGAGACCCGGACCTTCTTGCCGTCCTCGCCGATGCGGTAACCCACCCGGGTCGGCTTGCCGTCCGAGTCCACGACCATCACGTTCGACACGTGGATGGGCGCCTCCTGGGTCACGATGCCACCGGACTGCGCGCCACGCTGGGTCTGGCTGATCCGGGTGTGCTTCTTGATCCGGTTCACGCCCTCGACCAGCACTCGCTCGCGCTCCGGGTAGGCCTGGATGACCTTGCCCTTGGCACCCTTGTCCTTGCCGGCGATGACGACGACCGTGTCGCCTTTCTTCACCTTCATCACAGCACCTCCGGCGCGAGCGAAATGATCTTCATGAACTTTCGGTCGCGCAGCTCGCGGCCCACCGGGCCGAAGATGCGGGTGCCCCGGGGCTCGTTGTCGTTCTTGATGAGCACGGCGGCGTTCTCGTCGAAGCGGATGTACGAGCCATCGGCCCGACGCCGCTCCTTCACCGTGCGGACGATGACGGCCTTGACGACGTCGCCCTTCTTCACCCCGGCAGCCGGGATGGCGTCCTTCACGGTGGCGACGATGATGTCACCGATGCCGGCGTAGCGCCGCCCGGACCCGCCGAGAACGCGGATGCAGAGGATTTCCTTCGCACCCGTGTTGTCGGCAACCCGAAGCCGCGACTCCTGCTGGATCACGTCAACTCCTGTATGTCGCGCTGGTTCTCACGTGGTGAATCGACACCGTCGCGAGCCTTGCGGAACCAAGAGCTCCCGGGAAAACCCGAAGAGCCCTGCTTACTTGGCCTTCTCCACGACCTGCACCAGGCGCCAGCGCTTCGTCGCCGACAGCGGCCGGGTCTCCATCAGGCTGACCCGGTCGCCCACGCCCGCCTCGTTGTTCTCGTCGTGCACCTTGACCTTGGTGGTGCTGCGGAGAACCTTCGCGTAACGCGGGTGCTTCTTGCGGTCCTCGAGCTCGACCACGATCGTCTTGTCCATCTTGTCCGAGACGACGTAGCCCTCGCGCACCTTGCGGTAGTTGCGCACGACCTTCTCGGTGGTGGGCTCGCTCATGCGGCACCTTCACTCTCGGTGTCGGGGGCCACGGACAGGCCGAGCTCACGCTCACGCATGACCGTGTAGATCCGCGCGATGTCCGAACGGACGGTGCGCAGCCGACGGTTGTTGTCCAGCTGCCCGGTGGCCATCTGGAACCGGAGGTTGAACAGCTCCTCCTTGTACTCCTTCAGGCGCAGCACGAGCTCTTCGGCGGTGAGCTCACGCAGCTCGGATGCCTGTGCGGCTCCGCTGGCCATCAGAACTCACCTTCCCGGGTCACGATGCGGCACTTCATGGGGAGCTTGTGGATCGCGCGGCGGAGCGCCTCACGGGCGGTCTCCTCGTTCGGGAAGCTGATCTCGAACATCACGCGGCCCGGCTTCACGTTGGCGATCCACCACTCCGGCGAGCCCTTACCGGAACCCATCCGGGTCTCCGCGGGCTTCTTGGTCAGCGGGCGGTCCGGGTAGATCGTCGTCCACACCTTGCCGCCACGCTTGATGTGACGGGTCATGGCGATACGAGCGGACTCGATCTGCCGGTTCGTCACGTAGCTGTGCTCGAGCGCCTGGATGCCGAACTCGCCGAAGCTGACCTTGGTACCGCCCTTGGCGGCGCCGTGGCGCTTCGGGGAGTGCTGCTTCCGGTGCTTGACCTTGCGCGGGATGAGCACGTCTCAGCCCTCCGTCTTTTCAGCGGTCTCGGCGGCCGGGGCCGCCTCGGTCGCGGTGTCGCTCTTGGCGGCGGCCGCCGCACGCCCGGCCTCGGTCGAGGTCGGGGTCGTGCCCGACGCGCCGGAACGACGCGGGCGGGACGGGCGGTCACCACGGTCGCGGCGCGGGGCCCGCTCGGCTGCCGCGGCGGCGTCGCGCGCCTCGCGGGCCTTGAGGCCACCGACCAGCTCACCCTTGTAGATCCACACCTTCACGCCGATGCGGCCGAACGTCGTCTTGGCCTCGAAGAAGCCGTAGTCGATGTCGGCACGCAGCGTGTGCAGCGGGACCCGGCCGTCGCGGTAGTGCTCGGAGCGGGACATCTCGGCACCGCCGAGACGACCGCCGCACTGCACGCGAATGCCCTTGACCTGCGGCGAGCGCATGGAGCTCTGGATCGCCTTGCGCATCGCGCGGCGGAACGCCACGCGGTTGCTCAGCTGCTCCGCGACACCCTGCGCGACCAGCTGCGCGTCGGACTCGGGGTTCTTCACCTCGAGGATGTTCAGCTGGACCTGCTTCTTGGTCAGCTTCTCCAGCGCGCCGCGGATCCGGTCGGCCTCCGCGCCGCGACGGCCGATGACGATGCCCGGCCGGGCGGTGTGGATGTCCACGCGGACGCGGTCACGGGTGCGCTCGATCTCGACCTTGGAGATGCCGGCGCGCTCCATGCCGGTGGAGAGCAGCTTGCGGATCTTGACGTCCTCGGCCACGTACTCCGCGTACTGCTTGTCGGCGTACCAGCGCGACTTCCAGTCGGTGGTGATACCCAGGCGGAAGCCGTGCGGGTTGATCTTCTGGCCCACTACCGGCCACCTGCCTTCTTCTTGCTCTGCGCCTTCTTCACGTCGGCCTTCGGGCGGGCCTCGACCTCGACGGTGATGTGGCTGGTCCGCTTGCGGATCCGGTACGCGCGGCCCTGGGCCCGCGGGCGGATGCGCTTGAGGGTCGGGCCCTCGTCGGCGTACGCGTTCTTGACCCAGAGGGTGTCCGGGTCCAGCTGAAGGTTGTTCTCGGCGTTGGCCATGGCGCTGGCGAGCACCTTCGCGACCGGCTCGCTGGCCGCCTGCGGGGCGAACCGGAGCACGGCCAAGGCGTCGGCGGCGCTACGTCCCTTGATGAGCTCGATCACCCGGCGCACCTTCATCGGCGAGTCCCGGACGAAGCGAGCCCGCGCGTACGCCGTAGGCAGTTCAGCCTCGACGGTCGCGTCGTTCTGGGCGTTCATCGCTACTTCCCTTGTCTTTTCTCGTGCCCGCTCAGCGGCGGCGCGACTTGCGGTCGTCCTTGATGTGACCCTTGAAGGTCCGCGTCGGGGCGAACTCGCCCAGCTTGTGACCCACCATGGCCTCGGTGACGAACACCGGGACGTGCTTGCGGCCGTCGTGCACCGCGATCGTGTGCCCGAGGAAGTCGGGGATGATCGTGGAGCGGCGCGACCAGGTCTTGATCACGGTCTTCTTGCCCGATTCGTTCAGCGCGTCCACCTTCTTGAGCAGGTGGTCGTCCACGAACGGGCCCTTCTTAAGGCTGCGTGGCATGTGCTTCTACCTCCCTGCTCAGCGCTTGTTCTTGCCGGTACGCCGGCGGCGGACGATGAGGGCGTCGCTCGGCTTGCGCTTGCGCGTACGTCCCTCGGGCTTACCGTTCGGGTTGACCGGGTGGCGACCACCGGAGGTCTTCCCTTCACCACCACCGTGCGGGTGGTCGACCGGGTTCATCACGACACCGCGGACCGTGGGGCGCTTGCCGCGCCAGCGGTTGCGGCCGGCCTTGCCCCAGTTGATGTTGCCGTGCTCGGAGTTGCCGACCTCGCCGACCGTGGCGCGGTTGCGCACGTCCACGTTGCGGATCTCGCCCGAAGGCATCCGCAGCTGGGCGTACGGCCCGTCCTTGGCCACGAGCTGCACGCGCGCACCGGCGGACCGGGCGATCTTCGCGCCGCCACCGGGGCGCAGCTCGATCGCGTGGATCACGGTGCCGACCGGGATGTTGCGCAGCGGCAGGTTGTTGCCCGGCTTGATGTCCGCGCGCGGACCGTTCTCGATCGGGTCGCCCTGCTTCAGCTTGTCCGGGGCGATGATGTAGCGCTTCTCGCCATCGGCGTAGTGCAGCAGCGCGATGCGCGCGGTGCGGTTGGGGTCGTACTCGATGTGCGCGACCTTGGCCGGCACGCCGTCCTTGTCGTGGCGACGGAAGTCGATCACGCGGTAGGCGCGCTTGTGGCCGCCACCCTTGTGCCGGGTGGTGATCTTGCCCGAGGAGTTCCGGCCGCCCGTGCCGCTCAGCGGACGCAGCAGCGACTTCTCCGGCGTGGACCGGGTGATCTCGGCGAAGTCCGAGACGCTCGAACCGCGACGACCCGGGGTCGTCGGCTTGTACTTGCGGATGCCCATTGTCAGCTCAGTCCTTTACGCGGTGGGTCCGCCGAAGATCTCGATCGCCTTGCTCTCGGGCGAAAGAGTCACGATGGCGCGCTTGGTGTCCTTGCGCTTGCCGAAGCCGGCGCGAGTCCGCTTCCGCTTGCCCTGGCGGTTGGCCGTGTTGACACTGACCACCTTGACGCCGAACACCTTCTCGACCGCGATCTTGATCTGGGTCTTGTTGGCGTCCGGACGCACGATGAACGTGTACTTGTGGTCCTCGAGCAGCCCGTAGGACTTCTCCGAGATGACCGGCGCGAGCAGGATGTCGCGGGGATCCGGAATGGCGATCGAGCTCACTTGTCGTCACTCCCTTCCGCAACTTCGCTTTCGCGCGCCACGGCCTTGGCACCCTTGCCCCGCACGGGACCGGCGACAAAGGCTTCGTAGGCAGCCCTGGTGAACACGACGTCGTCGTTGACGAGCACGTCGTAGGTGTTGAGCTGGTCGGCCCAGATCAGGTGGATCTCGGGCAGGTTCCGCAGCGAAACCCAGCTCAGCTCCTCGCCGCGGTGCAGCACCACGAGCACGCGCTTGGCCTGGGTCACCCCGGCGAGCGCGGTCTTGGCGGCCTTGGTCGAGGGCTTCTCGCCGGTGACCAGTTCCGTCACGACGTGCAGCTGCCCGGCGCGCGCCCGGTCGGAGAGGGCACCGCGCAGGGCGGCGGCCTTCATCTTCTTCGGGGTGCGCTGCGAGTAGTCGCGCGGCGTGGGGCCGTGCACGACGCCACCACCGGTGAACTGCGGGGCGCGGGTCGAACCCTGCCGCGCGCGGCCGGTGCCCTTCTGCCGGTACGGCTTCTTGCCGCCACCGGAGACCTCGCCACGGGTCTTCGTGTCGTGCGTGCCCTGGCGCGCGGCGGCCTGCTGGGCCACCACGACCTGGTGCATCAGCGCGATGTTGGCCTGCACGTCGAAGATCTCCGCGGGGAGTTCGAGCGTGCCGTCGGCTTTACCGGCCGGGGTCTTCAGCTCGACGCTGGTCATTCTCAGTTACCACCCTTCGCGGCGCTGCGCACGAACAGCAGGCCGCCCTTGGGACCGGGCACGGCGCCCTTGATCAGCAGCAGGCCGTCCTCGGCACGCACCGCGTGCACGGTCAGGCCCTGCGTGGTGACCCGGTCGTTGCCCATCCGGCCCGCCATCCGCAGGCCCTTGAACACGCGGCCGGGAGTGGCGCAGCCACCGATCGAGCCCGGCTTGCGGTGCACGGCCTGCGCACCGTGGCTGGCGCCCTGGCCCTTGAAGCCGTGGCGCTTCATGACACCGGCGTAGCCCTTGCCCTTGCTGGTACCGGTCACGTCGACCGAGGTACCGGCGGCGAACACCTCGGCGGTGATCTCCTGGCCGACCTCGTAGGTCTCCGCGTCGGTGGTGCGCAGCTCGGCGAGGAACCGCCGCGGCGTCACGCCCGCCTTGTCGTAGTGACCGGTGCGCGGCTTGTTCACCTTGCGCGGGTCGATCGCGCCGAACGCCAGCTGCACGGCCGTGTAGCCGTCCTTGTCCTGGGTCCGAACCTGGGTGACCACGTTCGGACCGGCCTTGACGACGGTCACCGGGACGACCCGGTTCTGCTCGTCGAAGACCTGGGTCATGCCGAGCTTCGTGCCCAGGATGCCCTTTACCTGCCTGTCAGACATGAGAGTCTCTTATCTCCGCCGCTCGCCGCGCTCTACTGGATGTTGACGTCGACGCTCGCCGGGAGGTCGATGCGCATGAGCGCGTCCACCGTCTTCGGCGTCG
Organism: Amycolatopsis sulphurea; assembly: GCF_002564045.1. Lineage (NCBI taxonomy): Bacteria > Bacillati > Actinomycetota > Actinomycetes > Pseudonocardiales > Pseudonocardiaceae > Amycolatopsis > Amycolatopsis sulphurea. Next base: position 1,554,026 of record NZ_PDJK01000002.1, read on the forward strand.
GGTCGAGGATGTCGATCAGACGCTTGTGCGTGCGCATCTCGAAGTGCTCGCGCGAGTCCTTGTACTTGTGCGGCGAGCGGATGACGCAGTAAACGTTCTTCTCGGTGGGCAGCGGCACCGGCCCGAGAACCCGGGCGCCGGTGCGCGTGACCGTCTCCACGATCTTGCGCGCAGAGCTGTCGATCGCCTCGTGGTCGTAGGCCTTGAGCCGAATGCGGATCTTCTGTCCCGCCATAGTGGCTGCGTTCCTTGTCGTCTCGTGCCGCGTTATCTCGTCAACCCGGGCCGGAGCCTGGGTTTCAGCAGTTCAACGGCCCTGTCCCCGGTCCACGCGGTCGGGCGTGTCGCGCCCGCCGCACAGACGGATCCCTGAGGATCGTCGTCTTGCCTGGTCTTCCTCAACGTGAGGAGGCCGCGGGCCGGCATGCCGTCCCTACTGGCCTGTGCCCGCCAGCCGCACCCGAAGGAAGCTCCACGGACCGTGGCCACTCGCGCGGGGGCGGCCGATCCCGCCGGTGTGCACCGGAAAGGATTCGGCCGCCCTGCAGCGAGCAACCTGAATAGTGTCGCACACGTGATTTGACGCCCCAGACCCGGGGGTGTATCGGCCCTTCGGCGAGGCCCGCGGCATTGCTGCCGACGGGCCACCGCCGGGGGTCCGGGGGCTTGCCCCCGGCTGGGGCGTGGGGGCTTGGCCCCACACAACACCAGACGCGATAACGACTCACGCTCTCGGTGAGCACAGCTCACCCGATCGAGTCAGAGGCGCCGCATCACTTGTTGATCTTGGTGACCTGGCCCGCGCCGACGGTCCGGCCACCCTCACGGATGGCGAACCGCAGACCCTCGTCCATCGCGACCGGCTGGATCAGCGCGACCGTGATGTCCGTGTTGTCGCCCGGCATGACCATCTCGGTGCCCTCGGGAAGGGTCACCACGCCGGTCACGTCGGTGGTGCGGAAGTAGAACTGCGGACGGTAGTTGTTGAAGAACGGGGTGTGACGGCCACCCTCGTCCTTCGACAGGATGTAGACCCGGCCCTCGAAGTCGGTGTGCGGGGTGGTCGTGTTGGGCTTCACCACGACCTGGCCGCGCTCGACGTCCTCGCGCTTGATACCGCGCAGCAGGAGGCCGACGTTGTCGCCCGCCTGGCCCGAGTCGAGCAGCTTGCGGAACATCTCGACGCCGGTGACCGTGGTCTTGGTCGACTTCTCGCGGATACCCACGATCTCGACCTCTTCGTTCACGTTGACCTGGCCGCGCTCCACCCGGCCGGTCACCACGGTGCCGCGGCCGGTGATGGTGAAGACGTCCTCGATCGGCATCAGGAACGGCTTCTCGAGTTCACGCACCGGGTCCGGCACGTTGTCGTCGACGGCGTGCATCAGCTCGAGCACGGCCTGCGACCACTTCTCGTCGCCCTCGAGCGCCTTGAGGCCGGACACGCGCACGACCGGCGCGTCGTCGCCCGGGAACTCCTGCGAGGACAGCAGTTCGCGGACCTCCAGCTCGACGAGCTCGAGGATTTCCTCGTCGTCGACCATGTCGGACTTGTTCAGCGCCACGACGATGTAGGGCACACCGACCTGACGGGCGAGCAGCACGTGCTCGCGGGTCTGCGGCATCGGGCCGTCGGTCGCGGCGACCACCAGGATCGCGCCGTCCATCTGGGCGGCACCGGTGATCATGTTCTTGATGTAGTCCGCGTGACCGGGCGCGTCCACGTGGGCGTAGTGCCGCTTCTCGGTCTGGTACTCGACGTGCGAGATGTTGATCGTAATACCGCGCTGCTTCTCTTCCGGCGCGTTGTCGATCTGGTCGAACGCACGGGCCTCGTTCAGCTCCGGGTACGCGTCGTGCAGAACCTTGGTGATCGCCGCGGTCAGCGTGGTCTTGCCGTGGTCGACGTGACCGATGGTGCCGATGTTGACGTGCGGCTTGCTCCGCTCGAACTTCGCCTTCGCCACTGGAATGTCCTCCTGGACTGGATTTCGCTTGGTGCGCACCGGCCGACGTGGCTGCCGGCCGGCGCTCTGTTTGACGCCGCCTCCGCGGGAAGACCTACGTCGGCGGATTTCTCGTCGGTGCTGCGGACGTTCAGGAGCTTTCCTGTGCCCGCGTGCGGCCGGGGATTACTCTCCGGTCGCCTTCGCGATGATTTCCTTCGCGACGTTCGCGGGAACCTCGGCGTAGGAGTCGAACACCATGGAGTAGTTCGCCCGGCCCTGGGTGCGGGACCGCAGGTCACCGACGTAACCGAACATCTCCGACAGTGGGACCAGTGCCTTCACGACACGGGTACCGGCGCGCTCCTCCATGGCCTGGATCTGGCCACGGCGGGAGTTGAGGTCGCCGATCACGTCTCCCATGTAGTCCTCGGGAGTCGTGACCTCGACGGCCATCATCGGCTCGAGGATGACCGGACCGGCCTTCCTCGCGGCTTCCTTCATCGCCATCGAACCGGCGATCTTGAACGCCATTTCCGAAGAGTCGACCTCGTGGTACGCGCCATCCAACAAGGTGAACTTCAACCCGACGAGCGGGTAGCCGGCCAGCACGCCGTACTGCATGGCGTCCTGGGCGCCCGCGTCGACCGACGGGATGTACTCCCGCGGCACGCGGCCACCGGTGACCTTGTTGTCGAACTCGTAGAGGGCACCGTCGGTGCGCTCGAGCGGCTCCAGCTTCACGATGACCTTCGCGAACTGGCCGGAACCACCGGTCTGCTTCTTGTGGACGTAGTCGAGTTTGTCCACCGTCTTCTTGATCGTCTCACGGTAGGCCACCTGCGGCTTACCGATGTTCGCCTCGACCTTGTAGTCGGACTTCATCCGGTTGACGAGCACCTCGAGGTGCAGCTCGCCCATGCCGGCGATGATCGTCTGGCCGGTCTCCTCGTCCAGCTTGACCTGGAACGTGGGGTCTTCCTCGGCCAGCTTCTGGATCGCCAGGGAGAGCTTCTCCTGGTCGGCCTTCGTCTTCGGCTCGATGGCCACCCGGATGACCGGCTCCGGGAAGGTCATCGACTCAAGCACGATCGGGTTCTGCGGGTCGGCCAGGGTGTCCCCGGTGGTGGTGTCCTTCAGGCCGATGACCGCGTAGATGTGGCCGACCTGGGCGTCGTCGACCGGGTTCTCCTTGTTGGAGTGCATCTGGAAGATCTTCCCGATGCGCTCCTTGCGCTCCTTGGTCGCGTTGACGACCTGGGCGCCGGCGGAGACCTTGCCCGAGTAGACCCGGATGTAGGTCAGCTTGCCGAAGAACGGGTGCGCGGCGATCTTGAACGCCAGCGCCGCGAACGGCTCGTCCACCGAGGCCTTGCGGCTGACCGCGGTCTCGCCGTCGGGCAGCAGGCCCTCCACGGCGGGCACGTCCAGCGGCGAGGGCAGGTAGTCGATGACCGCGTCGAGCATGGGCTGGACGCCCTTGTTCTTGAACGCGGAACCGGCCAGCACCGGGAACGCCGCACGGGTGATCACGAGCTTGCGGATGCCGGACTTGATCTCGGCCTCGGACAGCTCCTCACCCTCGAGGAACTTCTCCATCAGCGCGTCGTCGGTCTCGGCGACGGCCTCGATCAGCTTCTCGCGGTACTCCGCGGCCCGGTCGGCCAGGTCGGCCGGGATGTCCTCGACGGCGTAGTCCTCGCCCTTCTGGACCTCGCCCTTCCAGACCAGTGCCTTCATCCGGACCAGGTCGATGACGCCCTCGAACTCGTTCTCGGCACCGATCGGCAGCTGGATGGCCAGCGGCTTGACCCCGAGCCGATCCTCGATCGTCTTGAGGGTGTAGTAGAAGTCCGCACCCAGCTTGTCCATCTTGTTGACGAAGCAGATGCGCGGGACGTCGTACTTGTCCGCCTGCCGCCAGACCTGCTCGGACTGCGGCTCGACGCCTTCCTTGCCGTCGAACACGGCGACCGCGCCGTCGAGCACCCGCAGGTTGCGCTCCACCTCGACGGTGAAGTCGACGTGCCCGGGGGTGTCGATCAGGTTGATCTGGTGGTCGGCCCAGAAGGTGGTGGTGGCAGCCGAGGTGATGGTGATCCCCCGCTTCTGCTCCTCCTCCATCCAGTCCATGGTGGCGGCGCCGTCGTGGACTTCGCCGAGCTTGTAGTTGATCCCGGTGTAGAACAGGATCCGCTCGGTGGTGGTGGTCTTGCCGGCGTCGATGTGCGCCATGATCCCGATGTTGCGGACCTTGTTCAGGTCGGTCAGCACGTCACGTGCCACGAGAATGTTCCCCTGTCTCAAGCGTGGGGCCCGGCATGGCTTGCATCGGCAGCCGGGCGGTAATCACCAGCGGTAGTGCGCGAAGGCCTTGTTCGACTCGGCCATCTTGTGGGTGTCCTCACGACGCTTGACGCTGGCGCCAAGGCCGTTGCTCGCGTCCAGCAGCTCGTTCTGCAGCCGCTCGATCATCGTCTTCTCGCGGCGGGCCTGCGAGAAGGAGACCAGCCAGCGCAGCGCCAGCGTGGTGGAGCGGCCGGGCTTGACCTCGATCGGCACCTGGTAGGTGGCACCACCGACGCGGCGGCTCTTCACCTCGATGGTGGGCTTCACGTTGTCGAGCGCGCGCTTGAGCGTGACGACCGGGTCGGTGCCGGTCTTCTCGCGGGCGCCTTCCAGCGCGCCGTAGACGATGCGCTCGGCCAGGGACCGCTTGCCGTCCTTGAGCACCTTGTTCACCAGCTGGGTGACCAGCGGGGAGGCGTAGACGGGGTCGGAGATCAGCGGCCGCTTCGGCGCGGGACCCTTGCGAGGCATTAGCTCTTCTCCTTCTTCGCGCCGTACCGGCTGCGCGCCTGCTTGCGGTTCTTCACACCCTGGGTGTCGAGGGAACCGCGGATGATCTTGTAGCGAACACCCGGCAGGTCCTTCACCCGGCCGCCGCGCACGAGCACCATCGAGTGCTCCTGGAGGTTGTGACCCTCACCAGGGATGTATGCGGTGACCTCGATACCGCTGGTCAGCTTCACACGAGCAACCTTGCGCAGGGCCGAGTTCGGCTTCTTCGGGGTCGTGGTGTACACGCGGGTGCACACGCCACGACGCTGCGGGCTCCCCTTGAGGGCCGCGGTCTTCTGCTTGGCAGCCTTGTCCTGGCGGCCCTTGCGGACCAGCTGCTGGATCGTGGGCAATGGACCAGCTTTCTGTCGCGATCTTGCTTCTTCGTGTCTTCACCGGCCCCCGCGGTCGGGCGTGTCGGCCCGTGTCACGGTCTCTCGACCGGTAACTTCCCGGAGGGATTTTCCGTCGGATCCCCACGTGGACGAGGCCGGTGAACCGGGTGCGCAAGCACCCCGCTCATGCCCAACGGCACGCGGAGCGGCCCGACGCCTGCCGGGCACGGTCTCCAAAGATACCCGGCCACTGCGCGCAGGGTCCGGGCGGGGGTCGCTACCGGCGGCGACCGGCCATCGTAACCCCGGATCGGGGGCCCGCGCGGCGGTGCCGCGCGGGAAATCCATACAGGAATCCACGGGGCAGAACGCCGAGCGGTACCCCGGCTATTCCTCGTCCGGCTTCGCGTGGTCGGGGTACCCCGGGTTCGGGTCCCGGGAGAGGTCGATCAACGGGTGCACCCCGGCCCCTTCCGGCGCGGCGTGGCTGCCCCTGCGCTTCGTCTCCCCCTGCGGCTCGGCGTTCGCGCTGCCGTCCATGACGCACTCCTCGTTTCGGTTTCCCCTGCCGGAGGCACGGTACCGGGCACCGAAATGACCGGACGGCCTCCCCGAGACAGAGTGTCGGCAAAGTCGGTGTCGGCAAAGTCTGGCGTGAAGGGCCCTCCGCAGGCCGCGGAGGTCTGTGAAGGGGCCCTTCACGGACTCTGAGTCTGTGAAGGGCCCCTTCACAGACCCGAAACCGGCCCGGGGACCGGCCTCCGCGGGGTGAGGGGACGGAATGGACGATCACCGAGGTCGCGGCCACGGATCCGGAAGCCGCGAAGATCATCCGGGGGTACCTCGCCGACGTGGTCTCGCGGTATCACCGGTACCTCGCCCGACCGGCCGAAGTGGACACCGCACGTGGCACCAGGAGACGACCGGGCAGCGCGAGAGACTCCTTACCGCGGAGGAGAATCCGGTATCAATCGCCGGTCGAGGCGCGCCACTCGATGACACCCTTGAGCGGCTCCTGATCAGGCGCGGGCTGCCGGCCGTCCAGCTCGTCGAAGAGAAGGGCGACCGCCCGCCCGCCGAGTTCCTCGATCGGGGCCTGCAGGCTCGTGATCGCCGGCTCGTGGGATCGGGTGTAGCCGCTGTCGAGCAGCGACGCGATCATCAAGTCCTGCGGAATTCGCAGCCCGAGCTTCTGCGCAATGTCGGCGACGCCGGCGGCGAAGCGGCCCGCGGAGGTGACTACCGCATCGGGTCGATCCGGCCGGGCGAGATACGGCTCCACCAGAAGCCGCGCACCCTGTACGCCCTCGCCTTCGTAGAGTTCTTCGACCAGTGGCGACCGCCCCCGTCGCTTGCTCCAGTCAAGGAATACTTCGCGGGAGTAGCGGGTCCAGGCGTTGTTCTCCTTGCCGACGATCGCGAGAATGTTGCGCGCGCCCCGCGCTTCGAGCCCGTCGAGGATTCTTGTCATCCCGTCCGCGTGGTCGAGTGCGGCAACCCAGGGCAGGTCGGGTCGATCGGGGTCCTCTTCGATCATCACCGTGGGAAGGTTCCGCTCCAGCAGCTCGTCGACCACCGGGTCACTGCCGTAGGGGCCGGCGACGATGTACCCGTCGACCGGGACCTGGCGCAGTGATGCGTCCCCGAAGGACGGCACGAGGACCAGCGCGCAGTTCCGCTCCACCACGTGGACAGCGATCGCCCCGATGAGGCGGACGATGGTCTCGGTTCCGCTGATCGAGCCCGCGATCGCGTCCCGGGGCCGGAGCACGAGCCCCACCAGGCCGGAACGGCCCAGCTTGAGGGACTGCGCCGACGGGTTCGGCGAGTACCGAAGCTCCTCGGCTGTTTCGAGCACGCGGCGTCGCGTCTCCTCGGAGATCGGGCGCTTGCCGGAGAACGTGTGCGAAACCGTGCTGACCGAGACGTTGGCACGCTCGGCAACATCGCGAATCGTCACCCGGCCACGTCGCCTCGGGCTTCCCATCTGCTCGAACTCCTCACCGGAGACGGTCTCCAGGGCGGGTCTTGACATCCACCCGGACCGACCTTACCGTACCCGTCAAAACGTTTTGACGGCCGTAGCCCCCACCCCGGCCGCCTCGGCTCGAGACAAAGCTCAACGCGGAGGTTTGCTGTGACGGATGTTTCAATGCGGAAGCGAGCCGTCGGCTCGGCGGCGATCGGCCAGTTCGTCGAGTGGTACGACTTCGTCGTATACGGCTATCTTGCGGTCACCATCGGCAAGCAGTTTTTTCCCGCGACCGACCCGGTCGCCGCACTCCTGGCGACATTTGCCATCTACGGAGTCGGCTTTTTGATGCGCCCGCTGGGCGGGTTGCTGTTCGGCCATATCGGCGACCGCCGAGGCCGCCGCAACGTCCTGTCGACGATCATTCTGCTGATGGGTGCGGCAACCGCCGGGGTCGGCATTCTCCCCACCTACGCGGTGATCGGCATCTGGGCACCTGTGCTGTTGCTGGTCTGCCGGTTGATCCAGGGGCTCTCGGCCGGCGCGGAACTCATCGGCTCGAACACGCTGGTGTCGGAGTATTCCGATCCGCGAAGACGTGGCTTCCTGGTCGCCCTTACCTCGGCGTTCGCGGCAGTCCCGCCGATCTTCGCGGCGCTCTTCGTTCTCCTGCTGCAGAACGTCATGACCTCCGCCTCGTTCGCAGCGTGGGGCTGGCGGATCCCCTTCCTGCTCGGCGGCGCCATGTCACTCGTCGGCCTCTACATGCGCCGCCGGCTCAACGAATCGCCCGTCTTCGAGGAAGCTCGCGCCCGAGAAAAGGTTACGCGCGCTCCCTTTCGCGAGGTGTTCACCCAATTCAAGCGTTCACTTTCCGTCACCTTCGCGATCGCGGTCCTCTCCGGCCTGGGCTTCTACATGCTCAGCGGCTATATGTCCAGCTACCTGACGGTACAGGTCGGCATATCCTCGAACAACGCGCTGCTGTCCAACAGCATTTCCTTCGTCGTCGTGTTCATCTTGACCATCGTATCCGGCTACTTGTCGGATCGATGGGGAAGGAAGCCGGTACTGACGGTCGGCACGGTGCTGATGATCATCATGCCGATCCCCGCCTTCCTGATCGCCGGCGGAGGCACTCTGTGGTCCGCCGCGTTCGGCCAGTCGCTGATCGCCATCGGCGTCGGGATCTACGGCGGCACAGTCGGCTCGATATTCATCGAATTGTTCCCCAGCCGGGTGAGGTTCACCGGCGGTGCGATCGGATACAACGCCGCGTACGTGTTGTTTGCCGGAACAGCACCGTTCCTGAGCACCTGGATGATCTCCCGGACGGGGAACAATCTGGCACCTGCGTTCTATATCACCGGCGTAGCGATAGTGGTACTGATCGTGACCTTCTTCCTCAAAGAGACCGCCGGCATTCCCCTGAACCAGATCGACGAAGAGTCTCGCCCAGCACGCAATCTGGTCGAGAATCCCAGCTGAGCAGAGACCAGAAATGGAGATGACCGTGAACGAATTGACCATCGGGTGCGTCCAGTTCAGGCCGATCGAAGGAGACAAGGCCGGCACCGTCAAACTGGCACTCTCCCTGATCGACCGGGCCGCGGCACGCGGTGCGCAGCTGATCGTGTTGCCGGAAGTCTGGACCGGCACCGGCTTGGCCACCTATGAGAAGGGGGACTTCAGCGACATCGCGGAGCCCGTCGAGGGGCCGAGCGTCCAGGTGCTGCAGGAGCGCGCCCGTCACCTTGGCGTCTACATAGTCGGCTCCTCGTTCACCCTGATCGACGGGCGATACCACAACATCGCGCCGGTCATCGGGCCGGACGGGATTGTGGGTTCGTACTCCAAGACCCACCTTTGCGACGCCCCCGGTCGTGCCGACATTCCGAAGCCGTTCATGGAGTCGGACAATATCGTCCCCGGATCCGACCTGCCGGTGTTCGAGACGGACTTCGGACCGCTGGGTATTTCGATCTGCGCGGATCTGCGCTGGCCGGAGGTCTATCGCGTGCTCGCGCTCAAGGGCGCCCGGATCATTTTGTGCGTAACCGGATTCCTCAGCCCGCGCCTCGACCACTGGGAGTTCCTGCTCCGTGCCAGGGCGACCGAGAACCAGGTGTTCGTGGTGGGCTCCGGTATGACCGGGATCGATCCGACCAGCGGTGTCTCGTTCGTCGGACGGTCGATGATCGTGGATCCGTGGGGCGTTCCGGTGGCCATCGCGTCGGACGGCGAAGGAATCGTCACCACGACCATCGATCTCGATCTCGTCGATCAGGTTCGAGAAGCGTTCCCCCTGCTGACAAAGCGTCGGCCGGAACTGTACGGCGCCATGGTCGAGGAAGGCCTGCCGCGCTAGCGGGTCTTCGAGAACCCGGGCGAGGAGCGGATCTGCGGGTTCCTCGCCCGGGTCGTCTTCGCCGGCCGGCTTCGCGCCACGGCGGCCACCCGCATCGCGGAGATCAGCACCAACCGGAAGGGAATGACATGTCGGACCAGGACACCGCCGAGATCATCGCGGTACACGAAGCATGGATGTACTCGAACAATGGTCTCGAAATCGAAAAGATGACACCGAACTTCGCCGATCCCGGCTACCACCAGTTCAACCTCAACGGATTCACCTATGACCTCGCCGAGAAGATCCGGCTGTGGGAGGGCCTGCGGACGCTCGGTATGGATCTTGCGCTCGAGAAGATCCAGGAGCCCGTCGTGTTCGTGCACGGGGACCTCGCCTACCTCCTCGACGAGTGGGATGTCGTGATCGGTGGATCCGGCGATTCCGGGACGGTGGTGGCGACCGGTGAGCGCAGCCGGATCCGCATCACCGAGGTCTTTCGCCGCGATGACGGCGCCGGCGCAAAGGTGTGGAAGATCTGGCACTTCCACTGTTCCTTTGCGGCAGCCGAGGGCGCGGTCAAGTTTCCGCAGGACGCATGAGCAGCCCGGCGCCCGGCGCTTCGGTGGCGGGTCCGGTGCGGGACTCCGTCGCTTGTGCGGGCCAGCGAATCTCGTATCTGCGCTGGCCCGCGCACGGCGAAGGCACTGCGATCGCGTGCGCCCATCCGTTGAACACCGGAGCAGCGGTGTGGACGGAGGTCGCAGAAGCGCTGAAAGACGAGAACCGGGAAATCATCGCCGTCGACTACCGTGGGCACGGGGAATCGGAGACAGGTGGCCCGTTTCGCGCGGCCGACTACGCGCGCGATCTCGCGGCGGTCATCGATCGTCATGGGTACTCCCGTGTACACCTCGTAGGCGGATCGATCGGGGGTGCCGTCGCGGTCGAGCTGCACGCACTCCGTCCGGAGCTGCTCGCCAGCATCACCCTCATGGGAGCTGCCGTCGAAGCCAGGATGGCTCCTGACGCGATCGAGGCCGTTTGCCAGGTGCTTTCGCAGGACGGAGTGGCGGCCTGGATGGCGTCCCTGACCCCGGAGATCATCGGCTCACGGTCCGCACCGGGAGCGGCGGACAGAGTCGTCGAACTCGCCGGGGGCCGGGACCCGGAGGTGGTTTCGCGCATGGTCCGAGCGACGTTCGGCACGGACAGCGCCCTGGAGCTCGCACGGCGGCTCGCCGGTACGTATCCGCCGACCCTGGTCATCACGGGCGAGGAGGATCCCACCTGTCCCCCCGCCATGGCCGACGACCTCGGCGTGATCTTCGACGCCAGGGTCGTTCTCCTCCCCGGCATCGGGCACCTGCCGATGGTGGAGGATCCGCACCACATCGCGCGCTTGATTTCGCGGAACATCGCCGGCGCTGAAGGCTTCGCCGGGGAACGGCAACGATGACTCGTTCACTCCAGCACCTCTACCGTACAAGGGAGGCACGGTGACTTATTCGATCGTGGCTCGCGACCCGCTCACGGGGCAGTTCGCTGTCGGTGCCCAGTCCCATTTCTTCGCGGTCGGCCGGCTTGTCGCCTGGATCGAGCCGGGAGTCGGTGCGGTGGCGACACAGTCATTCGTCGATATCGACTACGGACCGCGGGGATTGCGCGGGCTGGCGCAAGGGCGGCATCCCCAGGAGGTTCTCGACGACCTGAGCGCGGCCGACGGCCAGCGGGGATTCCGGCAGGTCGGGATGGTCGACGCGCAGGGCCGGTCGGCGGCGTTCACCGGTGCGGCCTGCATTCCGGCATTCCTGTCGATCTCCGCGGAAAACGTTGCAGCCCAAGGGAACATGCTCGTGGCCGAAGAGGTGGTGCGCGCCATGCTCGAGGCGTACCGGGCCGAACCGGGTGACCTTGCCGATCGAGTCCTTGCGGGCCTGCGGGCGGCGGAGGACGCCGGCGGTGACGCGCGCGGCTCGCAGTCGGCGTCCTTGCTCGTCGGTTCGGGAACGCGCTCCGACACGCCATGGCGGGAGATCCCGATCGACATCCGGGTCGACGATCATCCCGACCCCGTCGGCGAACTCGAGCGTCTCGTCCGCGTCCACCGGGCTTTCGACCAGGTCGGCAGCATCCTGTTCGCACCGGGACTCATGATCGGCCCGTACGAAGGAGTGCCGGAAGCCGATCTCGATGCCGCGCTGGCAAGCCTCGCCGACGCCGGCACTGTGCTCGGGGACAATCAAGAGGCGGCCTTCTGGCGTGCGGTCCTCCTGGAGCGCGCCGGCCGCGCCGAAGACGCGGCACGGGCCTTCGAGGCGGTCTTCTCGCGAGCCGGCCACCTGGAGCGCTACCTCGAACAGGTGCGAATGGCCGGGTTCCTGCCCTCGGTCCAGAGCGAGCCGTGATGTCCAGGTCACCGGCCGCTGACGAGGTATGGATGATCCGGAACGCGACGGTTGTCAACGGCACCGGTGCGGCGCCCGCCCCGGCGACCACTGTCGTCGTCGACCACGGCCGCATCGCGTGGATCGGCCCCGATGAGTCCGCCCCTTCGTTCGGCGAGCACCCCGTCGTCGAAGCCGCCGGGGCGAGCCTGCTGCCTGGGCTCATCAACGCCCACGTGCACCTCGCCAACGACGGAGCCGCGGACTTCGCCGGCCAGATCACCGCCGATTCGGCGACAACCGCGGCGGTGCGAGCCTTGGCAAACGCTCAGGCAAGTCTCGACTACGGCATCACGACTGTTCGAGACTGCGGCGCCGCGAACGGCACGGCGATCGATGTGGCCACCGCGATCGCCGACGGCCTGGCCGAGGGACCACGGGTGGTCGCCGCCGGCCGAGTGCTGACGATGACCGGCGGACACAGCCACTACATGGGCGTCGAAGTCGACGGGACTGATCAGGCGCGCCGGGCTGTGCGCCGGGAAGTGAGCCTGGGGGCCGACTTCATCAAGGTGATCGCCACCGGCGGCGTGCTCACGCCAGGCCGCCACCCCGCTCAGATCGCGCTGCACGAGGACGAGCTGAGCTGGATCGTGCGGGAAGCGCATGCAGCCGGCCGCCGGGTGGCTGCGCACGCCATCGGCCGAGAGGGGATCGCAAACGCTCTCGCCGCCGGGGTCGACTCGCTTGAACACGGCTTCCATCTCGACGAAGAGCTGATGGAGATCGCGAACGAGCAGGGCACCTTCCTCGTGCCGACGCTGGTTGCGCTGGAAGGAATCCTCGATCCGGACGGCACTCCGCCCGACCGGGTCGTCGAGAAGGCGCTCGAACAACGGGATCGCGCACGCGGGATGTTTCGCAGTGCGGTGGCGGCGGGTATCCGGGTCGCCCTCGGAACCGACGCGGGCACCCCGCACAATCCCCACACCATGGTCGCGCGCGAAATGCGTGGCATGGCCGCACTGGGCCTGCCGCACCTCGCCGTCGTGCGTGCGGCGACGCTCGCTGCAGCACAGAATCTCGATCTGCACAACGAGATCGGTTCGATCGAAGCAGGAAAGATCGCGGACCTGGTGCTGTTCCCCGGCCGCGTCAGCGAGGACTTCTCCGGCCTCGACACGCCACTCCTCGTCGCCCGCAACGGACGAATCCTGCGACAAGGGCTGTGAAGGGGCCCTTCACGGACTCTGAGTCCGTGAAGGGCCCCTTCACAGCGCCGAAACCCCATGACACAGCGAAGGGCCCTGGAACGCGGGAGGCATTCCAGGGCCCTTTGCTCGGCTGGCTACGCGGGGTTCAGCGGAAGTCGCGACCGAAGTCGTAGTCGTCCAGCGGAACCGCGGCGCCGGTGCCGGAACCGAAGACATCCGGGGTGTAGTAGCCGTCGTCGTAGGACGGAATCGCGTAAGCCGCGACCCGGGCCTCCTCGGTCGGCTGCACCTGGATGTTGCGGTAGCGGTTGATCCCGGTGCCGGCCGGGATCAGCTTACCGATGATCACGTTCTCCTTGAGGCCCACGAGCCGGTCGCTGCGGCCGTTGATGGCCGCGTCGGTCAGCACGCGCGTGGTCTCCTGGAAGGAGGCCGCGGACAGCCAGGAGTCGGTGGTCAGCGACGCCTTCGTGATGCCCATCAGCACCGGACGGCCTGAGGCCGGCTCCCCGCCCTCGGCGACCGTGGAACGGTTGCGCGCCTCGAACTTGGTCCGCTCGGGCAGTTCGCCCGGCAGGAAGTCGGTGCCGCCGGAGTCGATGATCGTCACGCGGCGCAGCATCTGCCGCACGATGACCTCGATGTGCTTGTCGTGGATCGACACACCCTGCGCCCGGTACACCTTCTGGACCTCGTCGGTCAGGTGCATCTGGGCCTCGCGCGGCCCCATGACCCGCAGCACCTCGTGCGGGTCCGGCGTGCCTTCGAGCAGCTGCTGACCGACCGCGACGTGGTCGCCGTCGCCCAGCGGGCCGTTCGGGGTGTTGGCGAGCCGCTGCCGCTTGGACAGCTTGTCGAAGACGATCTCCTCCGACCCGTCGTCCGGGATCAGGGTGATCTTCCAGAACCGCTCGCTCTCCTCGATCCGCACGCGGCCGTCCACGTCCGCGATCGGCGCCTTGCCCTTGGGCACCCGGGCCTCGAACAGCTCGGTGACGCGGGGCAGACCCGTCGTGATGTCGTCACCGGCGACACCACCCTGGTGGAAGGTACGCATCGTCAGCTGCGTACCCGGCTCACCGATCGACTGGGCGGCGACAATGCCGACCGCCTCGCCGACGTCGACCAGCTGGCCGGTCGCCATCGAACGGCCGTAACAGGTCGCGCACACGCCGACCGCCGACTCGCAGGTCAGCACCGAGCGCACCTTGACCTTGGTGATGCCGCTGGAGATCAGCTTCTCCAGCGCCGGGTCACCGATGTCGTCGCCCGCGTTGAGCACGACGTTGCCCTTGGCGTCCATCGCGTCCGTCGCGAGGTTCCGCGCGTACACGCTGGTCTCCACGTGCTGGTCGCGCACGACCTTGCCGTCGAACTCCTCGCCGATCGGCATGTTGATGCCGCGGGAGGTGCCACAGTCGACCTCGCGGACGATGACGTCCTGCGACACGTCCACCAGACGCCGGGTCAGGTACCCCGAGTCGGCGGTCCGCAGCGCGGTGTCGGCCAAGCCCTTCCGGGCACCGTGCGTGGCAATGAAGTACTCCGCCACGGACAGGCCCTCACGGAAGTTCGCCTTGATCGGGCGCGGGATGTACTCACCCTTCGGGTTCGACACCAGGCCACGCATCCCGGCCAGCGACCGGACCTGCGTCATGTTGCCCGCCGCGCCGGACTTCACGATCATCGCGATCGGGTTGTCGTCCGGCAGCGCCGTCTCCATGATCTTGTGCACTTCTTCGGTGGCCTGCGTCCACACCTTGACGAGCTCGTTGTTGCGCTCGGTGTGCGAGAGCTGACCACGCTGGTAGCGCTTCTCGACCTGGTCGGCCTTGCCCTCGTACTCGTCGAGAATGGCCTTCTTGCCGACCGGGGTCAGCACGTCCGAGATGGCCACCGTGACCCCGGAGCGGGTCGCCCAGTAGAAACCGGCGTCCTTGAGCTTGTCCAGGGTCTGCGCGACCTGCGTCATCGAGTAGCGCTCGGCGAGGTCGTTCACGATCGCGGCCTGCCGCTTCTTCGGCATCGGCTCGTTCACGAACGGGTAGTCCGCCGGCAGCAGGTCGTTGAACAGCACCCGGCCCAGGGTCGTCTCGGCCAGCCAGGTCCGGCCCGGCTCCCAGCCCGCCTCGGCCAGCTGCGCCTCGTCGGCCTTGGCCGGCTGCCGGTCGGCGATCCGGATCTTGATCGGGGCGTGCAGGCTCAGCGCCTTGCGGTCGAACGCCATGATCGCCTCGGCGGGCGAGGAGTACGCGTTGCCCGCGCCCTCGGCGTTCTCGTTGAGCCGGGTCAGGTGGAACAGCCCGGTCACCATGTCCAGCCGCGGCATGGCCAGCGGACGGCCCGAGGCCGGCGAGAGGATGTTGTTCGCCGAGAGCATCAGGATCCGCGCCTCGGCCTGCGCCTCGGCCGACAGCGGCAGGTGCACCGCCATCTGGTCACCGTCGAAGTCCGCGTTGAACGCCTCGCAGACCAGCGGGTGCAGCTGGATGGCCTTGCCTTCCACCAGCTGCGGCTCGAAGGCCTGGATACCCAGCCGGTGCAGGGTCGGCGCCCGGTTGAGCATCACCGGGTGGCCGGTGATGACCTCTTCCAGCACGTCCCACACCTGCGGGCGCGAACGCTCCACCATCCGCTTGGCGGACTTGATGTTCTGCGCGTGGTTGAGGTCCACCAGCCGCTTCATCACGAACGGCTTGAACAGCTCCAGCGCCATGTCCTTCGGCAGACCGCACTGGTGCAGCTTCAGCTGCGGCCCGACGATGATCACCGAACGGCCGGAGTAGTCCACGCGCTTGCCGAGCAGGTTCTGGCGGAACCGGCCCTGCTTGCCCTTGAGCAGATCCGACAGCGACTTCAGCGGCCGGTTGCCCGGACCGGTGACCGGACGCCCGCGGCGGCCGTTGTCGAACAGCGCGTCGACGGCCTCCTGCAGCATCCGCTTCTCGTTGTTCACGATGATCTCGGGCGCGCCGAGGTCGATCAGCCGCTTGAGCCGGTTGTTCCGGTTGATCACCCGGCGGTACAGGTCGTTGAGGTCCGAGGTGGCGAAGCGGCCACCGTCGAGCTGCACCATCGGGCGCAGGTCCGGCGGGATCACCGGGACCGCGTCCAGCACCATCCCGCGCGGGTCGTTGCCGGTCGCCTGGAAGGCGGCCACGACCTTGAGCCGCTTGAGCGCGCGCAGCTTCTTCTGGCCCTTGCCGTTGCGGATGGTGTCGCGCAGGTTGTCGGCCTCCGCGGCCACGTCGAACTCGGTGGCCAGCTTCTGGATCGCCTCCGCGCCCATGCCGCCGATGAAGTACTCGCCGTAGCGGTCGATCAGCTCGCGGTAGAGCAGCTCGTCCGCGATCAGCTGGCGCGGTTCGAGCTTCGTGAAGGTGGTCCAGACCTCTTCGAGACGGTCCAGCTCGCGGCCGGCGCGGTCGCGCAGCTGGCGCATCTCGCGCTCGCCGCCCTCCTTGACCTTGCGGCGCACGTCGGACTTGGCGCCCTCGGCCTCCAGCTCGGCCAGGTCGGCTTCCAGCTTCTGCGCCCGGGCCTCGATGTCGGTGTCGCGCTTGGTCTCGAGGTTCTTGCGCTCGACGCCGATCTCGTTCTCCAGCGTCGGCAGATCGGTGTGCCGCAGCTCGGTGTTCACGTTGGTGATCACGTAGGCCGCGAAGTAGATGATCTTCTCGAGGTCCTTGGGCGCCAAGTCCAGCAGGTAGCCCAGGCGCGACGGCACGCCCTTGAAGTACCAGATGTGGGTGACCGGCGCGGCCAGCTCGATGTGGCCCATCCGCTCGCGGCGCACCTTGGCGCGGGTCACCTCGACGCCGCAGCGCTCACAGATGATGCCCTTGAACCGGACGCGCTTGTACTTGCCGCAGTAGCATTCCCAGTCCCGGGTCGGACCGAAGATCTTCTCGCAGAAGAGCCCGTCCTTCTCCGGCTTCAGGGTCCGGTAGTTGATGGTCTCCGGCTTCTTCACCTCGCCGAAGGACCACTGACGAATGTCGTCGGCGGTGGCGAGACCGATCCGGAGTTCATCGAAGAAGTTGACGTCTAACACGTCTTCCTTCCCTCTTTCCCTTGAGGATTAAGGCTTTTGGTGGCCCGGGAGCAACCGCACCTCAGGGGTACCGTGACGAAAGCCGACCACGGTACCCCTCCCAGCGCGACGATCCTCGAAAACGCGGCCACACGTGGAAATGTCGGAGAGGCGGATCAGTGCACGACGTCGTCCACCGAGGGCGACTCGTTGCGGGACAGGTTGATGCCGAGGTTCGCCGCGGCGCGCTCGAGGTCCTCGTCGTCGGAGTCGCGCATCTCGATCGCCGCGCCGTCGCTGGAGAGCACCTCGACGTTGAGGCACAGCGACTGGAGCTCCTTGAGGAGCACCTTGAACGACTCCGGGATGCCCGGCTCGGGGATGTTCTCCCCCTTGACGATCGCCTCGTACACCTTGACGCGGCCGACCACGTCGTCCGACTTGATCGTCAGCAGTTCCTGCAGCGTGTAGGCCGCGCCGTAGGCCTGCATCGCCCAGCACTCCATCTCACCGAAGCGCTGGCCACCGAACTGCGCCTTACCACCGAGGGGCTGCTGGGTGATCATCGAGTACGGACCGGTGGAGCGGGCGTGGATCTTGTCGTCGACCAGGTGGTGCAGCTTCAGGATGTACATGTAGCCGACCGAGACCGGGTACGGGTACGGCTCGCCGGAGCGGCCGTCGAACAGCGTGGCCTTGCCGTTCTCCTTGACCATCCGCTCGCCGTCGCGATTCGGCTTGGTCGCGCCCAGCAGCCCGGTCAGCTCCTCCTCCTTCGCGCCGTCGAACACCGGGGTGGCGGTGTTCGTGTTCGGCGCGACGTCGTAGAGCTCGGGCGAAAGGTTCTTCGCCCAGTCCGGGTTGCCCTCGATCGTCCAGCCCTGCGAGGCCAGCCAGCCCAGGTGCAGCTCGAGGATCTGGCCGATGTTCATCCGGCGCGGCACACCGTGGGTGTTCAGGATGATGTCGACCGGGGAGCCGTCCTCCATGAACGGCATGTCCTCGACCGGCAGGATCTTGCCGATGACACCCTTGTTGCCGTGCCGTCCGGCGAGTTTGTCGCCCGGCTGGATCTTGCGCTTCTGCGCCACGTAGACGCGGACCAGCTCGTTCACGCCCGGGGGCAGCTCGTCGTCGTCCTCGCGGGAGAACACCCGGATGCCGATGACCTTGCCGGTCTCGCCGTGCGGCACCTTCAGCGAGGTGTCGCGGACTTCACGGGCCTTCTCGCCGAAGATCGCGCGGAGCAGGCGCTCCTCCGGGGTCAGCTCGGTCTCGCCCTTCGGCGTGACCTTGCCGACCAGGATGTCGCCGTCGCGGACCTCGGCACCGATCCGGATGATGCCGCGCTCGTCGAGGTCGGCCAGCACCTCCTCGGAGACGTTCGGGATGTCCCGGGTGATCTCCTCGGCGCCCAGCTTGGTGTCGCGGGCGTCGATCTCGTGCTCCTCGATGTGGATCGACGTGAGCACGTCGTCCTGCACCAGGCGCTCGGAGAGGATGATCGCGTCCTCGTAGTTGTGGCCCTCCCACGGCATGACCGCCACGAGCAGGTTCTTGCCCAGCGCCATCTCACCGTTCTCGGTGGACGGGCCGTCGGCGATGACCTGGCCCTGCTCGACCCGGTCGCCCTCGTTGACGATCGGCCGGTGGTTGAAGCAGGTGCCGTGGTTGGAGCGGCGGAACTTGTACAGTCCGTAGCTCTTGCGGGTGCCGTCGTCGTGCATGATCGTGATGATGTCCGCGGACAGCTCCTCGACCACGCCCGCCTGCTCGGCGACCAGGACGTCCCCGGCGTCGACCGCGGCGCGCAGCTCCACGCCGGTGCCCACGTACGGCGACTGGTTGCGCAGCAGCGGCACCGCCTGACGCTGCATGTTCGCGCCCATCAGCGCGCGGTTCGCGTCGTCGTGCTCGAGGAACGGGATCATCGCGGTGGCGACCGAGACCATCTGCCGCGGCGAGACGTCCATGTAGTCGATCTCGAGCGGGTCGATCAGCTCGACCTCGCCGCCCTTGCGCCGGCCCAGCACCTTCGACTCGACGAAGTGGCCGTCGTCGGTCAGCGGCGCGTTGGCCTGCGCCTTGACGAACCGGTCCTCCTCGTCCGCGGTCAGGTAGTCGACCTGGTCGGTGACCTGGCCCTCGACCACCTTGCGGTACGGGGTCTCGATGAAGCCGAACGGGTTGACCCGCGCGTAGGAGCAGAGCGAGCCGATCAGGCCGATGTTCGGGCCTTCCGGCGTCTCGATCGGGCACATCCGGCCGTAGTGCGACGGGTGGACGTCGCGGACCTCCATGCCGGCGCGCTCACGGGACAGCCCACCCGGGCCCAGCGCGGACAGCCGCCGCTTGTGCGTCAGCCCGGAGAGCGGGTTGTTCTGGTCCATGAACTGCGACAGCTGCGAGGTGCCGAAGAACTCCTTGATCGCCGCGCCGATCGGGCGGATGTTGATCAGGGTCTGCGGGGTGATCGCCTCGACGTCCTGGGTGGTCATCCGCTCGCGGACGACCCGCTCGGTGCGGGAGAGGCCGACCCGGATCTGGTTCTGGATCAGCTCGCCGACGGTGCGCAGGCGGCGGTTGCCGAAGTGGTCGATGTCGTCGGTCTCGACCGGCACCTCGACACCGGCGGAGCTGGTCATCTTGTCCTCGCCGGCGTGCAGCCGGACCAGGTACTCGATGGCCGAGACAATGTCCTCTTCGGTCAGCGTGCCGGTGTCGTACGGCGCGTCGAGGCCGAGCTTCTTGTTCGTCTTGTAGCGGCCGACCTTGGCCAGGTCGTAGCGCTTCGGCTTGAAGAACAGGTTCTCCAAGAGCGTCTGCGCGCTCTCCTTCGTGGGCGGCTCACCCGGGCGCAGCTTGCGGTAGATGTCCAGCAGCGCCTCGTCGGTGCCCGCGGTGTGGTCCTTCTCCAGGGTGGCCAGCAGCGTCTCGGAGAAGGAGAACCGCTCGCGGATCGCCTCGGTGCTCCAGCCGAGCGCCTTCAGCAGCACGGTGACCGGCTGGCGGCGCTTGCGATCGATGCGCACGCCGACGGTGTCGCGCTTGTCCACGTCGAACTCGAGCCACGCGCCGCGGCTCGGGATCACCCGCACGCTGAAGACGTCCTTGTCGGTCGTCTTGTCGACGCTGCGGTCGAAGTACACGCCCGGGGAACGCACCAGCTGGGACACGACGACCCGCTCGGTGCCGTTGATGATGAAGGTGCCCTTGTCCGTCATCACCGGGAAGTCGCCGA
The DNA here is from genome assembly GCF_002564045.1 of Amycolatopsis sulphurea. Classification (NCBI taxonomy): domain Bacteria; kingdom Bacillati; phylum Actinomycetota; class Actinomycetes; order Pseudonocardiales; family Pseudonocardiaceae; genus Amycolatopsis; species Amycolatopsis sulphurea. Next base: position 1,574,342 of record NZ_PDJK01000002.1, read on the forward strand.
GGAAGACGGTCTGGCTCTTGATCTCGCCGGTGTTGTTGTTGACGAACTCGGCGGTCACGAACAGCGGCGCCGCGTAGGTCATGTCCTTGTCCTTGCACTCCTCGATCGAGGCCTTGACCTCGTCGAAGCGCGGGGCGGAGAAGGACAGCGACATGGAACCGGAGAAGTCCTCGATCGGGGAGATCTCGTTGAGGACCTCCTCCAGACCGCCGACCGGGTGCTCTTCACCGTCGTTGACGCGGCGCTCGAACCACGCCTCGTCGCCGGTGAACCACTGGAACGACTGAATCTGCACGTCCAGCAGGTTGGGTGTGGAAAGTGGCTCGCGAATCTTTGCGAAGGAGACCCGCTTGGGCGCTCCGGGGATGCCCGAGGCCTGCGAGCGGGGTTCAGCCGAGGTGGTCGCAGCAGTGGCCTGGTTCGCGGGAGAGACTGCCAAGATGCGTCCTTCCGGGGACAATGAGCGGTGAGCAGCCGCGATGGCAACAGCTGTCGCGGACTGTCAGGGGTGCCGTGTGCCCACTATCCTAACTACCGGCTCTGGGCAGCCTGAAAGAGGGCAGCGCAAAGAGGCAGTCTAGCCCGAACGACGCGGTCTGTCCAGGGGGCGCTCCCGACGGGGCCCAGCCTGTCGCGCGGCGTTTCCGGTAGTACCGTCCAGCCTCCCGGATCCCCCGGATTCGCGCCCCTCCCGCAAGGGCCGCGTTCCCGGCCGGAACCCGTGGCAGTAAGCGTGAACCCACGGCGCGCGAGAGTCAAGATGCCACACTGTGGTCCCTCCCGTTGGCGCAGCGTGGCAGGCGGTACCGCAGAGGGTGACCGAGCGGACGCTCATCCCCGTGACCACGGGGGATGTCCGGCGGGCGGGTGGGGCGCGGAGCGGTATGGATCACATTCCGCGCAGGTTCGTATGCGGTGCGTCAGGTTTCCCCTATGGTCCTCCCCCGGGAAAGTTCAGCGATGAACAAACGGGGGGATCTTTGACCGGGCTGACCGCTTGGGTCGGCCACGTCCGCGCGGGCCGCGGCGGGGCCGGGGAAATGGTCGCGGAATTCCGCGAGACCGTGGTGCACGTACCGACCGATCGCCATGGCGAACCGCTGGCGAGCACGGCGGACGGCATCGAGTGGGTGTACGCATTCACGTCGCAGGAGGAGCTGCGCCGGTGGGCCGCGGCTCGCGGCGAAGACAGCGTGCAGTACTTGACCACGCGCGGGCACCGCCTGCTGGACGTGCCGGCCGCGCGTCCCACCGGCGTCGCGCTGGACGTCGCGGGCGAAGCGCCGATGCTGCTGCCGCCGGCACAAGGCATCGTCTCGCCGGCTCGCGTGGTGGTGTCCTGATGGCCGGGTACGGCGTCGACCCGGCCGCACTGAAGGAAATCGGCAACGGCATCAACGGGGCGATCACCGAGCTCAAGACCCTCGGCATCGATGCCGAGGCCGAGCAGGGGCGCGGGTTCAGTTCGCTGGAGATGTCCGCGGACGACGTGGGCCACGACGAGCTGAACGATGCCTTCACCCAGTTCTGCGAACGGTGGGCCTGGGGCGTGCGCACACTCGTGCAGGACGGCAGCGAGTTCGCGCATCGGATCGGGCTGGCCGCGGGCCGGTACGCGGATCAGGAGAAGTACGCGAAGGATCTGGTGAAGAGCGTGGCCGGGGCCGTCATCGGCAACCCGCACGAGACCGACGAGCAGTACGCGCAGCAGTCCTTCGAACAGATTGCCGGTGCGGTGGAGCACGTCGACTACAGCGCCGAGTCCTGGGGCAAAGCGGGCGATCAGATGTCCGCCCAGTGGTCGGCGGCCGGCCGCGCCGTGCTGACGTCGGCGGGCGATCCCGTCCAGGCGCTGGCGCAGGCGACCGGCGATGGCGCCGAGTACCAGCGGGGAGTCGACGACCTCTTCGGCCCGGCACCGCAGCCGGGACACGGCTGATGGGTGATTGGCGATTCCTCGACGAGATCGAGGACGAACCCGATGGTCCGGCAGGCACTGCGGCCGTGGCCGCCCCGGCCTCGCCGGACGGCGACGCCGAGCGCTTCGCCGAAGGGGCGGCCCGGGCGTTGGCCGGGGGCTCGGTCGACACGCAGCTGGGCGAGACCGACGACCCGAAGGAGCTGGTACACGGCGACCCGGACACGCTCCGCCAGACCGGCGAACACCTGCAGAAGTTCGCGAACGCGTTCAGCAGCGCCGCCTCGGGGCTGACGAAGGTCGATACGGCGCACTGGAGCGGCGACGCGGCGGACGCGTTCCGCGCGAAGTTCCAGCCGCATCCGGACCAGTGGGCACGGGCGGCGGACGCTTGCGGCAAGGCCGCCGGCGCGCTGCACTCCTACGCGACCGCCGTGCAGCAAGCCCAGCAGCAGGCCGCCGAAGCCGCGCACCAATACGCACAGGCCCAACAGCAGAGCCAGCAGGCGGTACAGGCGTATGAACGTCAGCTGATCAGCTCGGCCGAGAACCCACCGCCGTTCCAGGACCCGGGCGCGACCGGCCGGCAGCAGGCGCAAATCCTGCTCGAACAGGCCCGACGGCACCGCGATCAGGAAGCGCTGGCGGCGCGGGCCGCGCTCGACGCCGGCACCGCGCAAGCTCCGGTGGAACCGGGCTTCCTCGACCAGCTGGCCAACGACCTCGGCGACGGGCTGGGCATGGTCTCGGACTCGCTCACGCACTTCGCCGGCGGCGTGATCAAGACGGTGTCCGGGGTGGTCAAGATCGTCCGGACGCTCAACCCGTTGGACCCGTACAACCTCACCCATCCGGCGGAGTACATCGCCGGGGTGTCGGGCACCGCGGCCGGCCTGGTGCAGGTGGCCAGCCACCCGCTGGACCTGCTGAAGGGCATCGTCGGGTCCGGCTGGGGCAGCGATCCGGCGGAGGCGTTCGGCAAGCTGACCGCGAACATCGCGCTCGTCGCGGCCACCGGCGGTGCGGGCGCGGCCGCCGACGTCGCGCTCAGCGCGGGCAAGGTCGCCGTCGAAGCCGCGGGGACAGCCGGCCGCGAAGCCCTCGAGATTGCCGGCCGGGAAGCCGTCGAGACCGCCGGCCGGGAGGCCGTCGGGGCGGCCGGGCAGGGAGGCGTGGAGGCTGCCGGGGAGGTGGGAACCACCGCGGGCCGGGAGGCCACAGTCGCGCATGCTCCGGCACCGGAACGGCCGACGTTCGAAGGATTCGGCGACGAGCCGGTGGGCGATTTCGGCCCGCAGGGCAGCCACGAGGAGCTGCCGACCTGGGAACCCCAGCCGTCCCACTACGGCACGCCTCCGGAGGCGAAGTGGGACCGCTCGGAGCTGATCGAGCAGCCGGACATCTCCAGCCGGCTGGACGGGACTCCGCCCGAGCACGCCGGCCATCCCGGCGGCCACGAGCCAGTGCAGCACTCCCCCGATCCCCTCCCCGGGGACGGGGCGGGACACCAGCCGCACAGCCAGGCCGGCTACGAGAACCCGGCCCACCACGCGAACGCCGCGGATCACCAGGCGTTCAACGACAAGTTTGGGGCCGCGGATCCGCACTACCTGGCCGAACGGATGGCGCACGCGCCGGACGCCGGGCTGGCCCCGGAAGAGGTCCGCGCGCTCGACCACTACACCGGGATGGGCCACCAGGACATCAACGCGGCCCTACGGCACGGGGACACCGCCGCGTTGCGGGGACTGGACCCGGAGATCAGCGAAATGGCCTCCGGGCTCAACAAGCTGCCCGATTTCCAGGGGCAGGTGTTCCGCGGGATCGACATCGGGCCCGGGGACATGAACGGGTTCCTGGACCGCTACCAGCTCGGCGCCGAGGTGCGCGAGCCCGCGTTCACCAGTTCCGATCTCGTGGAGCCCTACCGCGGGAACGTGCAGTTCACCATCGATTCGGTCGGTGGCAAGGACATCTCGTGGCTGAAGGACGCGCATGTGGGGCAGCGCGAAGTCGTGTTCCCGCCGGGCAGCAACTTCCGGGTGACCAGCCGCTCGGCCGACGGAAACGGGAATTGGACCATCCATTTGCAGGACCTGGGAAGGTGAACGGAATGCCGGACGAAGTACCGATGAGCCACGAAGAGCTGCGGCGCAAGTACGAAACGAACCTGGACGATTTGTCCCCGGAGGACCGGGCGATGGTGCTGCGCCAGCGGGAATCGCTGCGGGAAGCCTTCCGGCGGGGTGACGAACGGCGGGCCCGCGAAGGCGGCGAACCACCGCGCCAGCGGCCGGGCGACAACTTCGCCATCGGGCTGAGCGACGACTTCACGCCGTATCCGACGAAGAGGCCGTCGGAGTGAGCGCGCGGCCGGCTCCGGGTCCATGCGGCCCGGAGCCGGCCGCGTACCGGCTCAGATCCAGTCCGGCAGGGGTTCCGTGCGACGGAGCCATTCCTCCGGGTACCGATGCGCTCCGGCGGCGAGCACGCCCCCGGTGATGGCGCCGACCGTGTCCACGTCTTCGGCCCGCTGAGCGACTGTCCACAGTGCATCTTCGTAGCTGTGGTGGTAGCGCGCGGCAATCCACAACGCCAGCGGCACGGTGTCGTGCGCGGCCATTTCCCGGCCGGTGCCCAATCGAGCAGCGGCGGTGGCGTCGTCGGCGCCGATCAGGCGCACGGCGGTCTGCAGCGAATCACGGACCTTGCCCGGCGGTACGAACGGCACCACGCCCTGCAGCAACGCTTCACCGCCGAGATGGGGCGTGACGGCCCGCAGGGAAGCCGCGACGGCCACCGCTACCGCGCCGGCGACGCCTTCGAGATGCGAGTGCGTCACCACGGACGAGCGTTCCGCGTTGTGCAGCACTCGCGGCAGATCCGCGCCGTAGAAGGCACCCACCGGGGCCACGCGCATCGCGCCGCCGTTTCCCCAGGAACCGCCGCCGAACGCCAAGGCCGCCAGATCACGCCAGGATTCCCCACCGCGGAACTGGTTGAGTAGCCGGCCGGTTCCGGATCCGTAGCCTCGATCCGCGTCGTAGTGCGTGGCGAACGAAGCGGCGAGCGCGTCCTGGTCGATCTGTCCGTGCCTGCGGAGGACGGCGTACACCGAACAGGCCATCTCGGTGTCGTCGGTCCATCGCCACGGCGCCGCGGGCAGTTTGCGGCCCACCACGTCCGGATGGTCCCCGGGTAACCCGAATTGCGCACCGAATCCATCTCCGGTGGCAACGCCACGCAGACATGCCCACGCTTGCTCGACACTCACCGTCGCAGGGTATCGATCTTCCGGTGCCGATTCGGCGGAAGGGGCACCGGCATCGAGTAGATGCCCGGCGATTCCCGGACCTGGTCGATACCATCGAATCCGGTCCGGGCACCGTCGACCACCCGGCCGTCGGGAGTGCTCATGAAGCCGCGTATGCCGGTGGTCACCGCGCTCGTGCTGGCCGCGTTCAGTCTCGGCGGGGAAGCCATGGCGACCCCACGCCAGCCCGCCGCGGCGGCCACGGCGATCGGCAGGCTGGGACCGCTGACCGACGTGGTGGTCGAACGGCTGTTCGTGAGCGACGAGGTCGCGGCGGCCAAGTTCGGCACCGGGAAGGCCATCGACGATCCGGCCCGCGAGCAGCTGGAGCTGGCCGAAGTGGCCGACCGGGCGGGGACGCTCGGTCTCGACCCGGACCGCACCGTGCGATTCTTCCGGGATCAGATCGCGGCCAGCAAGCTCGTGCAGCGCGGCCTGTTCGCCCGCTGGCGGGCACACCCCGGCGAGGCACCCACCACCCGCCCGGATCTCGCCGTGATCCGCACGGAGCTGGACGCGCTCACCACCCGCCTGCTCGACCAGCTGGTGGCCACCGAAGCCGTGCGCGGCGCCCCGGTGGCCTGCCGGGTGGCCGTCACCGAGGCAGCGGTCTCCGCGGCCGTGCTGGACCGGCTGGACGGGCTGCACCGCGAAGCGTTGCGGGCCGCGCTGGGCTCGGTCTGCTGAGCCGCTACTTCGACGGCGGCGCGGCCGGAGCCGATGCGCCGGGCGCGGGCGCGGCCTTGTAGGTGTCCAGGTCCGTGATCTTCCAGGTGCTGCCCTCCCACTGCGCGTCCACGTGCAGCTGGGCGGTACCCGCGGCGGTCTGCTTGGTGTCCGCGCGGGTGGAGGTCTGGTCGACGAACACCATCACCCTGGCCAGGTCACCGTCGATCCGGATCACCGCGGCCCGGCTGACCTTGCAGGTCACCACCATCTTCTGCTGCGGAGCGAGCTTCTTCACCTGGCCCATCAGCGCGGTGTAGCGGGCCTTGACCTCGTCATTGGCCAGCAGCGAGTCGGCCGCGTCCTCGGTCTTCTTGATGTTGTTGTAGTCGTAGGAGAACAGCGCCTCGGTTGCTTGGGAGACCGAGTCCTTGACCTGCGCGGTCTTCGCCGCGTCGAGCAGCGCGACGTTGCCGACCGAGGCTTGCGCCTCCTGGTACTTGACGGTGAAGATCACCGCCGCCGCGGCGAGTATCAGCCCGACGATCAGCAGTACGGCGGCGTAGGCCGTGGTGCGGTTGGCCGCGGCCCGCTCGGGGGTGGGCGGCTCGGCAGCGGGCTGATCCCGGTTCTGCGCCTCGGCTTCGGCGACGTCGGCCGGCTTCGCTCGGCCTGTGTCCCGCTGCTTGCGCCGGGGGCTGGGCCGCGGGGTGGCGGGCGGCGCGCCGGTGAGTGCGTCGACCTCGGGGGTCTCCTGCGCAAGTTCGGCGGTTTCCGGGACATCCAGGGCCTCCGGGACATCCAGGGCTTCCGGCGGCTCGGGAGCGGCGGGGGCAGGCCGAGGCGCGGGGCGGCGCGCGGCCCGGGTGTCGCTGGTGGGCCGGAGCTCCTGGGGCACCTCGGTGGGGTCCACGTCGGCGAGCCGGGACCGTGGCCGGGGTTTGGCGGCCGCGTCCGTCGCGGGCTTGCGCGTCCCGGCCACCTTCGGCTTGCGGGCCGGCGAGGGGGTGCCGCGAGGCGGCTGACGGCGGGAGGGGGGCACTGCGGAACTCCGATCTGCGGTGAAGCTACTGGCCGGCGGCGACGAGCGGCACGTTGTCGATCCCGGACAGCTTCCAGACGTCCCCGACCCGGGTCATCGAGACTTCGAGCCGCAGCGCCTTGGTGCCGTGCTGCCCGCCCGCGTCGGTGTCCGTGGTGATCGCGGCGAGGAAGCCGGCCTTGCCCTCGTGATCGTCGAGTTCCTCGACGGCGAGGTCCTGCACCGAAGTGGTGACCTTGACCTTCTGGTCGGTCAGTGCCTTCGCATAGTTCGGCCGGGCCCGGTCGATCTGCTGCGCCATGTCCGAAGTGGACACTTCCTTCTGCCGGGTGAAGTAGTCGTCGAGGTGCTGGTAGTCGACCTCGGTGTAGGCCAGTACGGCGTCCGTACCCGCCTGCGCCACCGCGTCCCGCGACCGGGCGAGGCCGGCGTCGCCGCCGGTGGCCGAAGACCACCACAGGACCCCGAAAACGACGGCGACCACGAACGCGGCGAGGGCGAACGCGCCGGTGCCGAACAGCCACGCCCGCAGGGAACCGGGCAGCTTCCGCCTGGCCGGGGCCGGCGGCACCGCTTTGCCGATCTCCTCGGCGACGGCGGGGTCGGAACTCATAACACTCCAGGGTAGGTAACGGGCATCAAATCGTGGTCAGCCGAGTCCGAGCAGCGAGCCGAGGCTGTTCATCGACACCCCGGGGCTGCCGACCACGCCGGGCACCTGTGCGTCGCGCTGGGCCTGCAGTTCCTCCGCGGGACGGTTGGCGTTCTGCGCGATGTCCTGCGACGAGGGCTGCACCGGAACCCCGTTGTACGGCGCGTTCTGCGAACCACGCACGTTGATCGGGCTGCCCTTGGGCTCGGCACAGTAGGCGTTCGCGTCCGCCGCCCGGTTCGAGGTGTCCGAACCGGGCCGGTACTGGCTGTAGGGCACGTAGCCCTTGGTGCACGCGGGCGGGTTGAACAGGTTCAGCACCAGCCCGAGGTGCGCGGTGCCGTCGCCGGGCGCCACCGACGGCGCCGCGCCGGCCAGCACCGGGTAGGTCACCAGCGCCTGTTCCAGCCCGTCCTGCCGGGTGACCAGTACGTTCGACGTGGTCAGGAGATTGGCCACCAGCGCCCCCAGCCCGGGGCCGGTGTCGTTGACCACCTGGGTGATCTGGTTCGCCACCTGCGGCGTGACCGAGATCAGCTTGCGGAGGTCGGCGTCGGAATTCTTCAACGTGCCGGAAAGCTGGTTCAGGTTCTTCGAGAAGGCCGCGAAGTTCGACGCCTCCTGATTCTGTGTGTCCAGCACGCGGCCGCCCGCGTCGAGCAACTGCACGGTCTGCGGCAGGTACCGCTGCGCGGTGGTGGTGAAGCTGCGTGCGGTGTCGAGCAGTTTCTGCAGATCGCCACCGGTCCCGCGGAAGGCGTCGTAGGACTGATCCACGACGGTCCGCAGCGCATCGGCGGGCACCGAGGCGGCCAGTGAGTCCAGATCGCCGAGCAGCCGGTCGGTGGAGACCGGGGTGCTCGTCTTGTCGGCCGGGATGACCGAGCCCGCAGTCAGGTACGGGCCACGGTCGTTTTTCGGTTGCAGGTCAACGTATTGCTCGCCGACCGCGGACCGGTTCGCCACCACCGCCTTCAGCTCCGCGGGCACCTGCGGCGCGGAGGGGTCGATGTTCAGCTCGGCTTCGAGACCGGTGTGCGTCAGCTTCAGCCGGCCGACCCGGCCGATGTTGAACCCGCGGTAGGTCACCTCGGCGTTGGTGAAGATCCCGCCGGATTCGTTGAGCTCCAGCTTGACGGTGTACCCGCCGGTGCCGAACACCTGGCCGAGCCCGGCGAACCGGATCAGCGCGTACACCACGGCCACCACCGAGATGAGCGCGAACACCACCAGCTGGATCCTCGTCCTGCGCACCAGCATCAGCCAGCACCTCCGGAAAGCACACCGAACAGGCCGGACAACCCGCTGTTGGGGGACGACGCGTTCCCGCCGCCCGGACCACCGGCCACGGCCGGTGGTTTCGCGTTCCCGCCGCCCGGACCGGGGATCGGCAGCGGCGGCGGCTGGTTCGCGGGAGTGCCGGCCACCCCGCCGGTCAGCCCGGGCACCGGCAGCACCCCGTTCAGCCCGTTCTGCCTGCTGCGGCCGAGATTGTCGATGATGTCCTTGAGGTTCAGATCGACCTTGAGGAACAGGTTGAAGTAGTCACCCTTGACGTCGTTGTAGGCCTGATCGGTGAACGGGTAGGTGAGCAGCAACTCCAGTGCCTTCGGCAGGTCGTTGCCCGCTTCGCCGAGCTTCTGCAGCGTCGGTGTCAGCGCCTTCAGATCGGCCACCAGATCCGCCTTGCTCTTGTTCACCGTGTCGGTGGCGACGCCGGAGAGATTGCTCAGCGCGTTCAGCATGGTCACCAGCTGACCGCGTTGCTGCTCCAGCACACCGAGCCCCGGCCCGAGGTTGTCCACCGCGCCGACCAGCTTGTCCTTCTGATCGCGCAGGGTCATGGACAGCCGGTCGAGCCCGTCCAGCGCCCGGGTGATGTTCGCCGACTGCTGATCGAGGTTCGTCACCAGCTCGTTCGCGTTGGCCAGCAACGCCTTGAGGTCCGGTTCCCGGCCGGCGGTGACGTTGTTGAGCTCCTTGGTGATGGTGTTGAGCTGGGCGATGCCACCGCCGTTGAGCAGCATGGACAACGCGCCGAGGACCTCTTCGACTTCGACGTCGCGGCCGGTGCGCGCGAGCGGGATGGTCGCGCCGTCGGCCAGCTTTCCCTGCGCCTGATCCGCGCCCGGCGAGGCCAGCTCGACGTACTTCTCGCCGAGCAGGCTGGACTGCTTCACGTTGGCCAGCGCGTTCGCCGGCAGCTTGACGTCGCCGTTGACCTCCACGGTCACCTCGGCGTGCCAGCCGTCCGGGGTCAGCCCGATGGCCTTCACCTGGCCGACCGGGACCTCGTTCACCTTGACCCCGGACTGCGGCACCAGATCGAGCACGTCCTGGAACTGGATCTTCACCTGGTACGGGTGGTCGCCGAGATCGGCACCGCCGGGCAGCGGCACGTCGTAGATGCCGGAGAACCCGCAGCCGCCAAGCACGAGGGCGCACACCGCGGCGAGTGCCCCGGCGGCGGTGTGCTTCGTGAGTCGCTTCACCTCAGCTCCCCGTCCCGTAGACCTGGCCCTGCAACGGAAGCGGCAGCGGGGGCAGCTTGCCGTTTTCCATCGCCTGCACGGCCTGCGCCACCGAGGGCAGCGGGACCAGCTTGTCCACCAGCCCGGCGATCCCGTCGCAGGCGGAGCCGAGCAGCTGCTTGGTCACGTCGGTCTGCTTGAGCAGGCCGCAGACCATCACCAGCGGCGGCTGGGTCAGCTCGTTGAGCAGCGGCCGCGCGTCCAGCGTGCCGGACGAGCCGTTGTACGCACCGACCACATTGGACAGTGCGACCGGCGCGATGTCCAGGATCTCGGCCAGCGAACCGCGCTGGTCCACCAGCACCTTGGTGACGCTGGCCAGCTTGTCCACATTGGACTTCAACCGGCCGCGATTGCGCTCGATGAAGCCCTGCACGGTCTGCAGCGTGGCGCCCAGCTGTTGCACGGTCGCGGCGAGATCGTCCTTCTCCCCCGCCAGGAATCCGCTCACCCCGGCCAGCTGCTCCTCGAACTGGCGGACCTGCCCGTCGCTGTTGGCCAGCGACTGCGAAAACCGGCCGAGGTTCTGCACGGTCTGGAACAGGTCGTCTTTGTTCCCGGCCAAAGTGCCGGCGGCCTGGCCGAGCTTGCTGATCGTGTCGTGCAGGGCCTGTCCGTTGCCGTCCAGGTTCTTCGCCGCGGTGTTGAGCAGATCCGACAGTGAACCGTTCTTGTTCGCGCCGTTCGGGCCGAGCGTCTCACTCACCCTGGCGAGGCTGGCGGCGAGCTGGTCCACCTCCAGCGGCACCTCGGTGCGGTCGAGGCCGATCACCGCGCCGTCGGAGATCCGCGCACCGCCGGTGTAGGCCGGGGCGAGCTGCACGTACCGGTCGCTGACCAGCGAGGGGGCCACGATCAGCGCCTTGGCGTCGGCGGGCACGGGCACCGAGCGGTCGTACTCCAGATCGACCCGCACCTGATTGCCCATCGGCTGGACCTTGGTCACCGTGCCCATGTCGACGCCGAGCATGCGCACGCTGTTGCCCTCGTACAGCCCGACCGTGCCGGCGAAGTAGGCGGTCAGGTGGTTGCGGCCGGCGTCCTTGAGGGTCCACCAGAGCCCACCGGCGATCAGGAGCGCGAGCACGATCGCGATGGTCACGCCACGCGCGAGCGACTGGCCGAAGCGGGTGTCCGTCATTTGCCGTAGCACCCCTCCGGGTTGAGCGGGCCGACCGAGGGCAGCACCAGTCCGCAGATGTAGTTGTCGAACCAGCGCCCGGTGCCGATGGTGTTGTTGAAGACCCGGATGAACGGGGCGAACTTGGCGATACCCTGCGCCAGCGAGTCCTGGTTGCGCTGCAGCATCGAGGTCAGCTGGTCGAGCTGGGTGAGCACCGGGCCGAGCTGCTTGTCGTTGTCGTCCACCAGGCCCTGCAGCTGGGTGGCCAGCGCGCGGGAACCGTCGAGCAGGGCACGGATCGCCTGCTCCCGCTTGGAGATCTCGTCCAGCAGCTGATTGCCGTCGGTGAGCAGCTTCTGCACCTCGGCGTCCCGGTCCACCAGGGTCTGCGACACCTGACGGGTATTGGACAACAACGTGGACAGCTGCGAATCCCGTTTGGCGATGGTGTCCGACAGCTTCGACAGCCCGGACAGCGCGCCCTTCACATCCTGCGGCGTGTTCGCGAAGGTCTGGCTGATCGCGTCGAAGCTCTGCGCGAGCTGGCCGGTGTTGATGTTGTCGACCGTCTGCGACAGCCCGCGGAAGGCGTCGAGCACGTCATACGGGGACATCGTGCGATCCCGCGGGATCGGCTGGGCCGGGTCGAGCATGCCCGCGCCTTGCGGGTCGAGCGACACGTACTTCTGCCCGAGCAGGGTCTTGATCTTGATCGCCGCGGTCGTCTTGTCGCCGAGCCAGGCGTCCTTGACCTTGAACGAGACCTTGACGCTGGCGCCGTCCAGCTTGATCTCCGACACCTTGCCGACCTTGACCCCGGCAACGCGCACGTCGTTCTCCGAGGTCAGCCCGGCCGCCTCGGAGAACTCCGCGCTGTAGGTGGTGCCGCCGCCGATCACCGGCAGATCGTCGGAGTTGAGCGCGGCGATGAAGCCGAGCGTGATCACCGCGATCCCGATCAGGGCGATCGGGATCGGATTGCGCTTCTGGAACGACTTCATCCGGTGCACCTCTCCCGCGTGGAGGGCATCAGCGGCACGTTGATCTCCTGGTTGATCAACGGCGGCAGCGAGACACTCCCCTTGACCTCGCAGGCGTAGAAGTTGAACCACGAGCCGTAGTCCGCGGTCTTGGTCAGCGCGGCCGCCTTCTTCGGCAGGAACTGGAGAAAGTGCTCGACCAGGGGTTCGTTCTGGTTCAGCTTCGTGGTGAGGCCGCCCAGCGCGGAAATGTCGTCCTTGAGCGGCCGGCGCGCGTCCTCCAGCAGCCCGGCGGTGGTGTTCGCGAGGGTGCCGAGGCCCTCGATCGCGTCGCCGATCGGCTTGCGGTCCGCGGCCAGCCCGGACACCAGCTGCTGGAGGTTGACGATCAGCGTGTTCAGCTGCGGGGTGTGCGCGTTGACCGTGTCCAGCACCGTGGTGAGGTTGTCGATGACCTCACCGATCACCTGGTCCTTGTTCGCGATGGTGGTGGCCAGCGAAGCGGTGTGCGACAACAGGCTTTCCACCGTGCCGCCTTCGCCTTGCAGCACCTGGATGATCTCGTAGGACAGCTTGTTCACGTCGTCCGGGTTGAGCGCGGTGAACAGCGGTTTGAAGCCGTTGAACAACTCGGTCAGGTCCAGGGCCGGAGTGGTGCGTTCGAGCGGGATGTCGCCGCCCGGCTGGAGCGTGGCACCGGAGGAGTCGCTGCCCTCGCCGAGCGAAACGTAACGCTGGCCGACCAGGTTGCGGAACTTGATCTGCGCGGTGACCCCCGCGGGCAGCGTGCGCCCGGAGTCCACCTCGAAGTCCACCTCGGCCTGGCGCTTGTCGACGATCTTCACGTCCTTGACCTGGCCGACGCGCACCCCGGCGATGCGCACGTCGTCGTTCGGCAGCAGCAGCGTGGCGTCGGTGAACCGCGCCGAGTAGTCGTTGGTGCTGGAGGTGTCGATGTTCGCGATGCTGATCCCGAGCACGGTCGTGCACAGCACCGTGACCACCACGAAGATGCTCAGCTTGAGCAGCGGTGCAAGCAGGCCCCTCACTTGACCCTCACCTCCGCACCCCGGTACAGCGGGCCGACCAGCAGCGAGCCCCAGCCCGGGAACCGGCTCTGCGACATGCCCAGCTCCGGACCGATCAGCGCACCCAGGAAGTTGTTCTCCGCGGCCGAATTCGCCGGGTTGCCGCCCGCCGCGCCACCGCCGTCGAAACCACCGGAGTCGGCCTTGAAGCTGGCCGGGTTCACGCCCTGGCCCACCGAATTCGGCGAGGTGGGGTGTTTCGTGCCGTCCTTGAGCGGACCGTCCGGCGGCTCCTGCGGGAACGGGTTCTGCGCCGGGTCGAGGTCGTAGCAGCGCGGGCCGCGCTTGTCGTCCGCCCGCGGCTCCTCACCGGGCTGGTAGGCCCCGCGGTTCACCACGATTTCGAGGTTCGCGTGCAGGCCCGGCTCGTTGCTGCCCTTGCCGAGCGCCTTGTCGATCACCGGGACCATCTTCGCCATCTGCCCCATCACGCACGGGTACTCCGGCGCGTATTTGGCCAGCAGCTCGGCCGTCGGGCGCGCGGTGTGCGCGAGACTGATCAGGTTCTGGGAGTTGGCCTGCAGGAACGCCTGCAGGTCCTGCGAGGCGGTGGTGAGGCTGCCGTAGAGGTTCGACAACTGCTGCTGCTCGTCCACCACCGTGCGGGTGGTGGTGCTCAGATTGTCCAGGCTCTGCACCAGATCCGGGGCGGAGGAGCCGAGATGATCGGAGAACTCCGCGAGCGCCTTGAGGTCGTGCTGCAGCTGGGGCTCGTGCGGATTCAGCTCGCCGAGGTAGTCGCCCAGCTGCGACAACGTCTCACCCAGCGGCTTGCCCCGGCCTTCCAGCGCGGTGGAGATCGCGGTCAGTGTGCTGGACAGCTTCTGCGGCCGCACCGCCTGCAGCACCGGCATCAGATGGGCCAGCGCCTGTTCCAGCTCGACCGCGCTCGACGTCCGGTCCTGCGGGATCACGTCGCCCTGCGCGAGGCTCTTCGCCGCCGGATCCTGCGGGATCTCCAGCGAAACGTAGCGCTCCCCGAACAAGGTCTTCGGCAGGAACCGCGCGGACACGTTCCGCGGGATCAGGTCCACCGAGTCCGGGTTCAGGTCGAGAGTCAGCTCCGCCCCGGTGGGCGTCGCGCTGATCGACTTGACCGTACCGACAATCAGCCCGCGCACCTTCACGTCCGATTGTTCGAGCAGCTGGTTGCCGATCTCGCCGGCCTCCAGCTTCACCGTGACGAACTTGGAGAAAGCCTTGTCGTACAACGCGATACTGAGCGCGATCCCGCCCACCAGCAGGGCCACCAGGAGCAGGCCGAGCAACCTGCGACGCAGCGTCGCGCCCGCGCTCATCCGGCGATCCTCACCGTGACATCGGTCCCCCAGATGGCGAAACCGATGAAGAAGTTCACGATCGAGACCGTGACGATGGACAGCCGCACGGCCCGGCCCACGGCCACCCCCACCCCGGCGGGCCCGCCGGTGGCCCGATACCCGAAGTAGCAGTGGGAAAGGATGATCAGGACGCTGAAGATGAGCACCTTGATGAACGAATAGAGCACGTCCTCCGGTGGCAAGAACAGATCGAAGTAATGATCGTAGGTACCCGCCGACTGACCGTAGATATAGATGACCACCAGCCGCGAAGCCAGATACGAGCTGAGCAGGCCGATGATGTAGAGCGGGATCACCGCGACGAACCCGGCGATGATCCGCGTGGTGACCAGATACGGCAGGCTCGGCACACCCATCACTTCGAGCGCGTCGATCTCTTCGGAGATACGCATTGCGCCCAGTTGCGCGGTGAAACCGGCGCCGACCGTCGCGGACAAGGCCAGCCCGGCCACCAGCGGCGCGATTTCCCGGGTGTTGAAGAACGCGGTGAGAAAGCCGGTGAACGCCGAGGTGCCGATCGAGTTCAGCGCCGAGAAGCCCTGGATACCGACGAGCACCCCGGTGAACAGGGTCAGGCCGACCATCACACCGACCGTGCCGCCGATGACCGCCAGCGAGCCGGACCCGAAGCTGACCTCGGCCAGCAGCCGCAGCACCTCCCGCAGATACCGGCGCAGCGTCCGCGGAACCCACAGCAACGCGCGGCCGTAGAAGGACATCTGGTCGCCGAGCGCGTCCAGCGTCTCCAGCGGCCGGTGGGCCAGCCGCTTCGCACCCGCGATGAACGTCATGTCAGTCCAGCTTTCCGGGCACGATCTGCAGGTAGATCAGGGTGATCACGAAGTTGACCACGAACAGCAGCAGGAACGTGATGACCACGGACTGGTTCACCGCGTCCCCGACGCCCTTCGGGCCGCCGCGCGGGTGCAGCCCGCGGTAGGCGGCGACCACCGCGGCGAGGAAGCCGAAGATCACGGCCTTGAGTTCCCCGACCCACAGGTCGGGCAGCTGTGCCAGCGCGGAAAAACTGGACAGGTAAGCGCCCGGGGTACCGCCCTGCAGCACCACGTTGAACAGGTAACCGCCGAGCACGCCGATCACGCTGACCATTCCGTTGAGCAGCAACGCAACCAGCATCATCGCGAGCGTGCGCGGCACGATCAGGCGCTGGACCGCGGACACGCCCAGCACCTCCATCGCGTCGATCTCCTCGCGGATGGTGCGCGCGCCGATGTCGGCACAGACCGCGCTGCCCCCCGCGCCGGCCACCAGCAGCGCGGTGACCAGCGGGCTGGCCTGCTGCACCGTGGCCAGCACCGAACCGGCCCCGGTGTAGGACTGCGCGCCCAGCTGGCGGGCCAGCGCCCCGAACTGGAGCGAGATGACCGCACCGAACGGGATCGCGACCAGCGCGGTGGGCAGGATCGTCACGCTCGCGACGAACCACGCCTGCTGGATGAACTCCCGGAACTGGAACGGGCGCTGGAACATGCCCCGCACGATGTCGAGACCGAGAGCGAAGAGATTCCCGGTCTCCCGGAGCATGCCGTAGCCGGGGAATTTCGCCGGGGACGCCGGAGAGCTCACGCGCCACCCTGCCCGTGCCGTGGCGGCCCGCCGGCACTGCCCGGGATGCGGGCGACCTGATCGGCGGGCAGCCGGCCCTGGTGCTGGTCCGGCACCGGCGTGTCGAGACCGGGCAGCTGCTGGGCGTCCTCCGGGCCGGGCCGGTGCGCCGGAGCCTGCGGCCGCACGTCGTAGTGGTGCTGTTGCTCCGGGGTGAGGGATTCGATGATGCCCTCCTGCGCGGCAGGCGGCAGCGTGTGCAGGATCCCCATCACACGGTCCATCCGGCGCCGGGCGCCCGCGCGTTCCGGAACCCCCGGGCTGACCTGCATCTGCGGCACGACCCCGCGCACGTCCTCGTTCAGCGTGTCACCGTGACCCGCCTCGGCCTCGGCCGCCTCGCGCGCCATCGTCGCGGAGTCCTTCTCCTCGGACATCCCGATCGGACCTTGCTTGCGCCCGTTGAGAAATTGCGCCACCACCGGCTCGTCGCTGGTCAGCAGCACCTCGCGCGGGCCGAACATGACCAGCTCCTTGCGGAAGAGCATGCCCAGGTTGTCCGGCACCGTGCGGGCCAGGTTGATGTTGTGCGACACGATCAGGAAGGTCGCGTCGATCTGCGCGTTCACGTCCAGGAACAGCTGCGAGATATACGTGGTGCGCACCGGGTCCAGACCCGAGTCCGGCTCGTCCACCAGAACGATCTCCGGATCCAGCACCAATGCCCTGGCCAGCCCGGCCCGTTTGCGCATTCCGCCGGAGATCTCCCCCGGCAGCTTCTTCTCCGCCCCCGCCAAACCGGTCATCTCCAGCTTTTCCAGCACGATCCGGCGGATCTCGGTCTCCGACTTCTTCGTGTGCTCCCGCAACGGAAACGCCACGTTGTCGAACAGATTCATCGAACCGAACAACGCGCCGTCCTGGAACAGCACCCCGAACAGTTTGCGGATCTCGTACAGCTTGTGCTCGGAACAGGTCACGATGTCCACGCCGTTGATCACGCAGCGCCCGCGATCGGGCTTGAGCAGGCCGATCATCGACTTCAGGAACACCGATTTGCCGGTTCCCGACGGGCCGAGCATCGCCGAGACCTCACCGGGCGGCAGGGTCAGCGTCACGTCCCGCCAGATGGTCTGCCTGCCGAAGGACTTGGTCAGACCTTCGATGACCACCTCGGCACCCATCGCACCTCCTGGAGCTGTTCCGCGTCGTTCGCGGGGTGGCGCCCGCGCCGCCCTCGATCTCCGCGTCAACCAGGTGCAACGAGCGCGGGGCGAACAGGTTACTCACCAGTTTTGCCGTCTGACCTGCCCCGCCGGTGCCCCCCCCCCCCCGGGCGGGAGATTGGTTCCGGTGACCGATGGCAGCACGGTAATGCACGTCACCCGGTGCCGCACAACCAGTCGGTCCACCCCGCGAACACACGAAAAAGGGGCGGGCATCCGGTGGATGCCCGCCCCTTTTCGGTGCTGCGGTAGGCGCTACGCGCCCGAGATCACTTGATGGCGATCTTGGCGCCCGCGGCCTCGAGCTTCTCCTTGGCGGCGTTGGCGGCGTCCTTGTCCACCTTCTCCAGCAGCGCCTTCGGGGCGGCCTCGACCAGCTCCTTGGCCTCCTTCAGGCCCAGGCCCGAGACGACCTCGCGGACGACCTTGATGACCTGGATCTTCTTGTCACCGGCGGACTCGAGGACGACGTCGAACTCGTCCTGCTCCTCGACGGCGGCCGGGGCGGCGGCACCCGGGGCAGCGGCGACGACGGCGGCCGGCGCGGCGGCGGTCACGTCGAAGACCTCTTCGAACTCCTTCACGAAGTCCGACAGCTCAAGGAGGGTCAGCTCCTTGAAGGCGTCGATCAGCTCGGCGGTGCTCAGCTTCGCCATGATGGCTTCCTCTCAGAAAAACGAACGAGACGTTCGGGGTGGGGGTGGTTCAGCTCTCGGCGGGTGCTTCGGCTGCTTCGGTACCGGTGGCGTTGCGCTGCTTGTCCTCCAGCGCGGCAGCCAGGCGGGCGACCTGGGACGCCGGCGCCTGGAACAGCGCGGCGGCCTGGGACAGCTTCGCCTTGAACGCGCCCGCTGCCTTGGAGAGCAGCACCTCACGGCTTTCGAGGTCGGCGATCTTGCCGATCTCGGCCACGGACAGCGCTTTGCCGTCCATGTAGCCGCCCTTGATCACAAGCGCGTTGTTGTCCTTCGCGAAGTCGCGAAGCGCCTTCGCGGCGTCGACCGGCTCACCCTTGACGAAGGCGATCGCGGTGGCACCGACGAACAGGTCGTCCAGACCCTGGACACCGGCGTCCTCGGCGGCGCGCTTGACGAGGGTGTTCTTCGCGACCCGGTACTTGGCACTGGTGCCGAGAGCGCGGCGCAGCTGGGACAGCTGGGACACGGAGAGGCCGGTGTACTGGGTGACAACGGTGGCCGAGCTGCTGCGGAAGCTCTCCGCGATCTCGGCGACGGCCGCCACCTTGTCGGGCTTCGCCATGGTCGCCTCCTCTCTTGGCTAGTGGTGACCACTGGCCGGAGAAGGCACCCGAAACGACAGAACGCCCACACGCAGCAGGGCGCGGGGCGTCGTAGTGAGCACGGAATGCTCGAGCCTCGTTCCTCCTGCGCGGGCCGCCGCATCGTGACGCGGAACCTTCGCTCCTCGCACCCTGGGGTGTCCGGAGAACCAGCGGTCTTCGGTAGAACCAGGAACAAGAATACTCGACGGCTCGGCAAGGGTTCCCCGGACCCCCCGTTCGACCTGCGACGACCCGCCCTGCCGCTGGAAATCACCGGCCCGGCAGGCATCATGGTGACGTGGCGGAACAGCGCGATGACCGACAGCCGTTCGACAACCACCCCACCGGCGACCCGGCGGGCTCTCCGGCGAACCTGCCGCAGCCAGTGTCCCGCGCACAGCCACCGGCCCCGCCGCCGTCCGGCACCCCGGAGACCGACCCGGAACAGTACCGGCAGTTCCAGGAATTCCAGCGATTCCAGGAGTACCTCCGCTTCACCCAGGCACAGCAGGGCACCGAGCCCGCCGCGCTCGCGGACTCCGGCCTGGTCCCGGCCGGTAGCCGGCAACCGCAACCCCGGCAGGCAGGCCAGCCGCCCGCCCCTCCCGGCACCCCCGGCGAACTCGCGCCGTACGAGCAGCCGGGCCGCCCCCGCCGCGCAGTACCCCCCTGGATCAAGCGGCTGGGCGGGAAGGTCCTCACCTGGATCCTCGTGCTGGTCCTGATCGGCATCGCGATCAACTGGGGCTATCACAAGATCTTCCCGAGCGACGACGGCAAGACCTCCGCCCAGATCGCCGCCGAGGGCGGCGGGACCTACCACACGAATCAGATCCTGACCACGGCTTCACCCTTCGAATCAGTGCGCCGGGTCTACGACGGCATCGCCCAGCACGGTCCCGGGCAACGCAGCATGGTCGATCACGTCTGTGGCTTGTTCGACCAGGCGACCCAGCAGAAGTTCGCGGCCGATCTCGGCTACCCGAGCTGCGACGCGGCGGTCGAGGGCCTGCACGGCAAGCTCGATCCCGCGCCGGGATCGGCGGACGCCTACGCCGAGTCGATCTCGAAGCGGTCCGGCTGGCCACCAGGGGATCTGGTAGCGGTCAGCTCGTGCGACTTCACCATCACCGGCGGACCGGCGCTCGGGGACTTCACCATCAAACAGGTCGAGAAGGGCCAGTGGCTGATCGTCGGTCATCAGGCGCCGCATGCCTGCCCGTCGGCACCCAGTACGACCGGCTGAGCCTGCTCAGGCCAGTGAGCTGATCGCCAGCCGGGACTCACCGGTGTCCGAGTAGGCGAAGAAGTCCGCCAGTGCCGAGGCGAACGCCGGATCGGCCACCGCGGCCATGTGGTCGCCCGGCACGCGGACCAGGCGGGCACCGGCGATGGTGGCCGCGAGGCGTTCCGGGTTCGCCGCCAGCTCGTCGGATTCGCCGGCCAGCACGAGGGTCGGCACGGACAGCCCGGACAGCCGGATCGGTTCGTGCGAGGTGGCCCGCAGGACCGCGGCCAGCGCGGCCACGTCGCCGCCGGTGCGGCGGGCGAGGCGGCGGAACGGGCGGGCGGCGGGAAGCACGTCCGCGCGGTCCCGGGCGAGCAGGCCGGCCGCGATCTGCTCGCGGTCCACCACCCGGGCGTCGACCCCGCCGAAGTCCACGATGCCCGCGCCGACCCCGCCCACCGCGAGGCAGCGCACGCGCCGGTCGTTCGTGGCGGCCAGCAGAGCGACGATCGCGCCCATCGAGTAGCCGGCCAGCGACACCTCGGTCAGGTTCAACTCGTCGAGCAGGGCCGAGAGGTCCGCGGCCATCACGGATTCGCCATAGGCGGCCGGGTCGTGCGGCTTTCCGGAGGCGCCGTGCCCGCGCGCGTCCGGCGCGATCACGGTGAACCCGGCGTCGACCAGGGTGCGCACCACTCCCGGGCGCACCCAGGTGACCTCAGCGTCGGCCGCGAAGCCGTGATGCAGCACTACGGGACGGCGATGCCGGCCGTCGCCCTCCCACACCGTGTAGCTCAGCAGGAGCCCGTCGGGAGCGGTGAACGTCGTCGGCATGTCTCCATGAGACATGAAGAAAGGGTGGTCTCGCGTAAAGCGTGACCACCCTTTCCCGTGATGTCCGACTCAGACCGCGGCGTCCTCGGCGAGGAGGTTGCGGGTGCGCGACGGGTCGACCGGGATGCCCGGGCCCATCGTCGTGGTGAAGGTGATCTTCTTGACGTAACGGCCCTTCGCCGACGACGGCTTGGCCCGCAGGATCTCGTCCAGCGCGGCGGCGTAGTTCTCCACCAGCTTCTCGGTGTCGAAGGAGGCCTTGCCGATCACCAGGTGCAGGTTGGCCTGCTTGTCCACGCGGAAGTTGATCTTCCCGCCCTTGATGTCCGCGACCGCCTTGGTGACCGCCGGGGTCACCGTGCCGGTCTTCGGGTTCGGCATGAGGCCCCGCGGGCCGAGGATGCGGGCGATCCGGCCCACCTTGGCCATCTGGTCCGGCGTCGCGATCGCGGCGTCGAAGTCGAGCCAGCCACCCTGGATGCGCTCGATCAGTTCGTCGGTGCCGACCGCGTCCGCGCCGGCGGCCTCGGCCTCGGCGGCCTTGTCGCCGACGGCGAAGACGATGACGCGGGCGGTCTTACCGGTGCCGTGCGGCAGGTTCACGGTGCCGCGGACCATCTGGTCGGCCTTGCGCGGGTCCACCCCGAGACGCATCGCGACCTCGACGGTCGCGTCCATCTTCGACTTGGACGTCTCCTTCGCCAGCTTCGCGGCTTCGAGCGGCGCGTAGAGACGCGCCTTGTCGATCAGCTCCGCGGCCTGGCGGTAGGCCTTGCTGTGCTTGGTCATGCTTCTGTCCTTAGCTTGAGTGGATCAGTGTGGTGCCGAGCCGCACGCAGCTCTCCCACGGTGTTTGATTGCCGCGGCTTCGCCGCGGCGGCGAGATCGCCGGGAGCCGATTTCTTCCCTCCCGATTCACTCGGCCTGGGGGCCGATCGAATCACTCAGTCCAGAAATCGGCGCGACCTCGCGGGGGTGGTCACGGTCGAGAGATCAACCCTCGACCGTAATGCCCATCGAACGCGCCGTACCGGCGATGATCTTCGCGGCCTGGTCGATGTCCAGCGCGTTGAGGTCGGTCTCCTTGGTCTTGGCGATCTCGCGGACCTGGTCCCAGGTGACCTTGGCGACCTTGGTCTTGTGCGGCTCGCCGGAGCCCTTCTCCACGCCCGCCGCCTTGAGCAGCAGCTTCGCGGCCGGCGGCGTCTTCAGCTTGAAGTCGAACGACCGGTCCTCGTACACGGAGATCTCGACCGGGACGACGTCCCCGCGCTGCGACTCGGTCGCGGCGTTGTAGGCCTTGCAGAACTCCATGATGTTGACGCCGTGCTGACCCAGCGCGGGGCCGACCGGCGGCGCCGGGTTGGCGGCACCCGCCTTGATCTGCAGCTTGATGATCGCCGCAAGCTTCTTCTTCTTGGGTGGCATTACCTTGTGTCCTTCTAACTGACGTGAGTCCCCCGCACACCTGCCAGTACGCGGGGACTGCCGGCCGGTACTCCCCGGCCGGTCAGATCTTGGAGACCTGGCTGAACGAGAGCTCGACCGGCGTTTCCCGGCCGAAGATCGACACCAGGACCTTCAGCTTCTGCCCGTCGACGTTGACCTCGGAGATCGTGGCGGGCAGCGTGGCGAACGGGCCGTCCATCACGGTGACCGACTCGCCGACCTCGAAGTCCACCTCGACCGCGGAGCCACCGGACGGCGTCGCCGCGGCCTCGCCCTTCGCGGCCTTGGCCGGGGCTTCCTTCTCCACCTGCGGGGCGAGGAACTTGAGCACCTCGTCCACGGTCAGCGGCGACGGCCGCGAGGTGGCGCCGACGAACCCGGTGACGCCGGGGGTGTTGCGCACCGCGCTCCACGAGGCGTCGTTCAGGTCCATCCGGACCAGGATGTAGCCGGGCAGCACCTTGCGCTGCACCTGCTTGCGCTGGCCGTTCTTGATCTCGGTGACCTCTTCGGTCGGCACCTCGATCTGGAAGATGTAGTCCTCGACGTCCAGGGTGGTGGTCCGGGTCTCGAGGTTGGTCTTCACCTTGTTCTCGTACCCGGCGTAGGAGTGCACCACGTACCACTCGCCCGGCGCGGCCTGCAGTTCGGCGCGCAGCGCGGCGACCGGGTCGTCCGGCTCCGCGTCCGCGTCCGCGTCGTCGGTGACGGGCTCGGTCTCCCCCGCGGCGTCCGCGGTCTCGTCGCCCTCGGCGCCCTCGTCGGTGGCGGACTCGTCGACCTCGTCAGCCGCGGCGGGCACCTCGACGGGCTCGAGGTGGGCGGGCTCCTCGTCGCCGAGTGCCGCGTGCACCTGCTCGTCGGAAAGCTCGGTCAGGTCGCGACCGGCTTCTGTGCCGTTGTCGGAGGTCACGTTCCGTCCTCTCAGTTGATCACTTGCCGGGCTCGGGCAGGCCGGCCCGCGCGGCGCGCGCTGCGCCCCTCAGCCGAAGACCAGCCCGACGAGCTGCTTGAAGCCCAGGTCGAGCCCGCTGACGAGGGCCACCATGAACACCACGAACACCAGCACGACCGCGGTGTAGGTGACCATCTGCTTCCGGTTCGGCCAGATCACCTTGCGCAGTTCCGCCCAGACCTCGCGGACGAAACGCACGATCCGGGCGAACACCGAGGCCTTCTTCGGCTTCTGGTCCCGCTTGGGGGTGGGCGTGCCCTTGGCGTCGGCGGCGGGCTTCGCGACCTTGTCGCCCGCCTTGCCGGACGGCCGGGTCGAGCCCGGCCGGGCCGCGGACTTGCCGGCCGGTCGAGCGGTACCGCGGCGCTCGCGTCGAGCAGCCGCGGTGCTCGGGCGGGATTCGGCGCCGGACTCGCCCGGCCCCTCCTGCTCGTGCTCGCCGCTGGCGTCGCTGTCGCTCACGACCACTCCTCCGCTCCACCAGTTCCCGTACGCAGGGGTGACAGGACTTGAACCTGCAACCTGCGGTTTTGGAGACCGCTGCTCTGCCAATTGAGCTACACCCCTGTGGAACCCGGTCACCCCGGGCTCCGGTGGACGCATTCCATCGTCCCCACCATCCGGCGGGGACGACCGTAGTGCGCTCCGAGTTCCGAAGTCTACGGCAAGCCGGTTGGCGCCCCGCAACCGCGCCCCCTCGATCGGCGCGCCGCCGGTCCGCGGCCGCCGTCCCGGCCGTGCGACGAAAGTCACCCGATCGTGCGAGTATGAGCGCATGCACCGGTTTTCGATTAATCGCGAAAGCCCCGGCCGGACCGCTCGGCGCGCCGGGCGTACCCGGGCGGGCCACCGATCAGACCTCCTTGCGGACAAGCGAAATCGCCATCGCTCCACCGGATTTTCGCACTACGGCAAGGAGAACTCGGGCAACGCGGGGACGCAATGGTGCCCGGCAAGACAAATCCTGCCCGAGGAGACCAGATGAGCACCCTTCGGCTTGGACTCGCCCTGCCGCAATACGGACCCCTCGCGGACCCGGCGGCGATCGCCGGTTTCGCCGCCTCGGCGGAGGCTCTCGGCTACCACTCGCTGTGGGTCGGTGATCGGCTTCTCGCCCCGGTGGCTCCCTCTGACCGGTACCCGGGCGGCGGGACGGCGGAGCGGCCGTACCCACCGGAGTTCGCCCGGTTCGTCGACCCGTTCGTCGCGCTCACGGCCGCCGCGGGCGTCACCGAGACCGTCCGGCTGGGGTCGAGCACGCTCAGCGGCCCGCTGTACTCCCCGGTGCTGCTCGCCCGCACGGCGACCTCGCTCGACCTGCTTTCCGGCGGCAGGCTCGATCTCGGGCTCGGGCTGTCCTGGCTGCGTGACGAGTACACCGCCACGGGGGTGCCCTGGCGCGGCCGCGGCGCCCGGCTCGACGAGCTGATCGAGGTCCTGCGCACGCTCTGGACCGCCGACCCGGCCGGGCACCGCAGTGAGCGGTGGGAGATCCCGGACGCGCTGTTCGAGCTGCGCCCGGTGCAGCGGCCGCATCCGCCGGTGCTGGTGGGCGGCATGTCGGAGGCAGCCCTGCGCCGGGTGGGCAGGCTCGCCGACGGCTGGCTGCCCGCCCGGCTGCCTGCCGAGGTGCTGCGCCGGATGTGGGCCGTGGTCACCGAGGCCGCGGAGCGGGCGGGCCGCGATCCGGCGACGCTGAGGCGGGTGATGCGGATCAACCCCGCCCCCGGCGCGGCCTGCGCAAGCATCTCCGACGTGGCCGCCCAGCTGGCGGAGGCGGTGGCCGAGGGGTATCGGGAAGCGCTGGTGGACCTGCACTACCTGGCCAAGGACGTGGAGCACGCGCTGGAACTCGCGAACGAGCTGCGCTCGGCCGTCCGGGTCTGAGCGGCCTGTGATCACCCGGACGCGGGTCGTCGCCGGGGCTGAGGTGCCGGTAGAAACATGTCGTGGCGGCCAAGAAAAGCGGTGGGTGCGGATTACTGATCCTGGTCGTCGTGGCCGGTTTGCTGGGAGTCGGCTACTACAAGTCCAAGCACGGCTCGGCATCGGCCGAGCCGCCTTCCGGCGAGAGCACCGGCGGGGGCTCGGGCCGGTACGTGGCGCTCGGCGACTCGTACACTTCCGCGCCGCACACCGGTCATCAGGCGGGGACTCCGCCAGGCTGCAAGCGTTCCGACAACAACTACCCGCATCTGGTTGCGGCGAAGCTGAAGCCGGCCGAGTTCGTGGACGTCAGCTGCAGCGGCGCGACCACTGCGGACTTCACCTCCGCGCAGTCCACGAAGAACGGCACGAATCCGCCACAGCTGGACGCTGTCACGGCCGCGACCACGTTGGTCACCATCGGGATCGGCGGCAACGACGTCGGTTTCATCTCTCTGGCGCCGAGCTGTGTGACCGCGCACTCCGGCAGCGCGCCGTGCCGCGACCGGCTGACCGCGGGCGGCCACGACCAGCTCGCCGACCGGATCGCCACGGCCGGCAAGCGGGTTGGCACGGTGCTCGACAAGATCCACACCAAGGCCCCGAAGGCACGCGTGATCGTGGTCGGCTATCCCACCGTGCTCCCGGACGGCGACGGTTGCTGGCCGGTGCTGCCGCTCGGCGCCGGGGACGTCGGGTATCTGCGTGACGAGCTCGCCAAGCTGAACGACGAGCTGTCGGCTCAGGCCAAGTCCCACGACGCCGGATTCGCCGACACCGCCGAGGCGAGCAAGGGCCACGACGTGTGCACCGACTCGGGTACCCGCTGGGTCGAGGGCATCGTGCCCACCTCGTCCGCGGCCGTCCTGCACCCCAACGCGCGGGGTGAGGACGGCATGGCGGGCGTGGTGGAGTCCGTGGCCTCCTGAGCGTTCCGGGCCGTGCTCAGGCGGGGCGGACCAGTGCCTGCGGTTTGCCCAGTACGGTCTTGCCTTCGCAGGTGACCACCAGGTCGACGCGGGCGAGGCCGTCCTCGGTGAGCGCCCCGACCTTGCCGGTGAGTTCGACCAGCGCGCCTTCTTCGGTGTCCGGGACCACGACCGGCCGGGTGAAGCGGGTGCTGAAGTCGACCAGGCGGGCCGGGTCGCCGAGCCAGTCGGTGACCATCCGCCCGGCCAGCGCCATGGTGAGCATGCCGTGCGCGATCACGTCCGGCAGGCCGACGCCGGTGGCGAACCGTTCGTTCCAGTGGATCCGGTTGAAGTCGAGTGAGGCACCGGCGTAGCGGATCAGCTGGTCCCGGGTGATGTGGACGTGCAGCGGGGGCAGTTCGTCGCCGACGTTCACGCGTCCGCCCCCCGTACTACGAGCTGTGCGCGGGTGGCGCAGACGAGTTTGCCGTCGGCGTCGGTGATTTCCGCGTGGAGGTTGATGAAGTCGTTGCCCGCTCGGGCCATGATGCTCTCGATCCGGGCGGAGATCTCCAGCACGTCGCCGGCGTGTACCGGGCGTTCGTAGTGGAATCCCTGGTCGCCGTGGACCATCCGGGAGTAGTCGAGGCCGAGGGCGGGGTCCTCGACGATGCTGTTGATCTTCGGCAGGTTCAGCAGCGTGACGAAGGTGGGCGGGGCGATCACGTCCGGGTGGCCAGCCGCGCGCGCCGCTTCCGGGTCGCGGAAGAGTGGGCTGGGGTCGCCGATCGCGTCGGCGAATTCGCGGATCTTTTCCCGGCTCACGTGGTACTGGTCGTCCGGGGGGTAGTTCCGCCCGGTGAACGTCTGGTCCAAAGGCACCCGATGAGGCTAACCGACCGCGGCTGGTGCACGGCGGGGTGGCGGGAACCGCGAAAAGCCGCCCCGGCACCTGGCCGGGACGGCTTTCGTGAAGCGAGAACGAGTGTGCGTCAGCGGGTCTCTTTGTGAGTCCGGTGCGTACCGCAGTTCGGGCAGAACTTCTTCATCTCCAGGCGATCCGGGTTGTTGCGCCGGTTCTTCTTGGTGATGTAGTTGCGGTGCTTGCACTCCTCGCACGCCAGCGTGATCTTGGGTCGCACGTCGGTGGCAGCCACAGCGTTTCCTTCTCTCTCAGATCCGGGGGCCAGCCCCGTCGTTACCGCGTAGCGGTGGCCGGACTTGAACCGGCGACACAGCGATTATGAGCCGCTTGCTCTACCAACTGAGCTACACCGCCCCACCAACGCCCACCACCACCCCTCCCGACCACTGCCGGGGGTCCAGGGGGCTTGCCCCCTGGCGGGGGCCTGGGGGTCCGACCCCCAGATGGACGCCGCGAAGCGAGCCAGACCCGTGATTTCCACGGGTATAGCTCGCCCACTCGCGAGCCCCTTTACGGAATCGAACCGTAGACCTTCTCCTTACCATGGAGACGCTCTGCCGACTGAGCTAAAGGGGCCTTGCCTCTCGCGAGGACTTGGAAAGGTTAGCAAGGGGCTTCACCCGTCGGTGCAGCCGGGGTCGGCTAAGCACGAAACCTCAGGTCAGCAGGGTCAGCACGGTTTCGGAGTGCCGTCCCGGCGAGCGGGCCGTGCGGGCTTGCAGCCAGGCTTCGAGGCGGTCCTCCGGCAGCGGCCGCGAGATCAGGTAGCCCTGTGCGACGTCACAGCCCATCGCTTCCAGCTGGTCGCGGGCGACGTCTTCTTCGACGCCTTCGGCGACCACGGTCAGGCCGAGCGAGTGGCCGAGCTCGACGATCGACCGGACCACCGCGAGGTCGCCGAGGTCGGTGCCCATGCCGAGGACGAAGCTCTTGTCGATCTTCACCTGGTCCACCGGCAGCTGGCGCAGGTAGGCCAGGGACGAGTAGCCGGTGCCGAAGTCGTCCACGGCCAGTTCGATGCCCAGCGAATGCAGCTCGCGCAGGATCGGCAGGGCCTTCTGCGGGTCGGACATCACACCGGATTCGGTCAGTTCGAAGGTGAGCAGTTCCGGGGGTACGCCGAAGCGGGCCAGTTCGCGTTCCACCTTCGCCGGGAAGTCCTCGTCGGCGAGATTGCGCACGGACAGGTTGACCGCGGCGGAGATGCGCAGGCCTTCGTCCAGCCATTTGCGCACCCGCTTGAGCGATTCCTCCAGCACGAACGAGGTCAGCACGCCGATCAGGCCGGCCGCCTCGATCGCGGGTACGAACTCGTCCGGGCCGAGCCTGCCGAACTCGGGGTGCACCCAGCGCACCAGCGCCTCCACCCCGGCCACCTGCCGGTTCGGCAGGGTGATCTTGGGCTGGTAGTGCACCGAGACGTGCCCGTCTTCGAGGGACTGCCGGAACTGGGTGACCATCTGGAACCGGCGGAGGAAGATCTGTCCCATGCTCGGCACGTAGCCGCGGACTTCTTCGCCGCCGCGGGTGGCGCGCACCGCCACGTCGGCCCGCTGCAGCATGCCGTCCACGTCCACCTCGCCCGCGTCGTTCGCGGAGCCGGCGTAGCCGATCATCGCGTTCGCCTCGACGGAGAGCCGGTCCACCGGGTACGGCTCGGACAGCTCCACCCGCAGCCGTTCGGCGACCTGGTGTGCTTCCTCGGTCGTGCTGCTCACCAGCAGCGCGGCGAACGAGGCGCCTTCGAGCCGGGCGAGCGGTACGTCCGGGCCGAGTGCGTCGCGGATGCGGCGGCCGGCGGCGATCACCATCCGGTCCGCCCAGGAGTAGCCGAGGGCGTCGCTGACCGTGGAGAACACGTCGAGGTCGATGCGCAGCACGACGACCTCGGCGGAGTCCCGCAACGGGTCCCTGGCCAGCTGCTGGAAGCCCGGCCGGTTCAGGTGGCCGGTGAGCGGGTCGTGGTAGGCGTCGTGCCGGAGGGTGGCCAGCAGCCGCCGGTTGTCCAGCGACGTCGCGAGGTGGCTGGCCATCGTGCCGAGCAGCTGCACGTCGTACTTGCCGAACCCGCGCCAGCGTGAGAGCCGGTCGTGTGCCTCGGCGATCCCCAGCAGCTGGTTCGCGCTGCGCAACGGGACCACGAGCGCTTCCTGCGCACCACGGGCGAGCAGCGAAGCACGGACGTCCGGGTTCGCCTCGGTGATGCGGAAGTGCCGGACGTGCGCGCCGGGCAGGCGCAGCAGCGGATCGTCGGAATTCGGGTCG
Source organism: Amycolatopsis sulphurea (assembly GCF_002564045.1). Lineage (NCBI taxonomy): Bacteria > Bacillati > Actinomycetota > Actinomycetes > Pseudonocardiales > Pseudonocardiaceae > Amycolatopsis > Amycolatopsis sulphurea. Next base: position 1,603,562 of record NZ_PDJK01000002.1, read on the forward strand.
GGCTGCGGCAGCTCGTCGCCCGCGACGACCACGCGCATCGGGTCGTCGGCCTCCAGCCGCAGCCGCAGCACTACCCGGCCGGCCGCGAGCTGATCCTTGATCCGCTCCGCGATCGTGGCCCATTCCCGCACGTCAACGCCTCCGACGAGGTCTTCGCCCCGGGTCGCCGGGCGGGCCGCGGCCTGCTGCCCGGACCGCGCGACCATCAGGCTCACGTCCGAGAGCGCCTCCATGTCGCGCTGCTCGCGCAGCAGATCGGAATAGGCCCAGTACAGCGCGGTCAGCCCGAGGAACACGGCCAGCACCAGCGGCCAGGCCTGCGGGGTGTTCGAGATGACGAGGTAGCCGGACAGGCCGACCGAGGCGTTCACGAAGCCGACGACGAGGATGCGGCCGGTCAGCCGGATCGCGGTGCTGACCCGCATCCGGCGGCGCAGCACGCGGACCGCGGCCAGCGCGAGCAGCGTGCTGATCAGCGGCGCGGTGAGCGTGCCGGCCAGCGCGGCGACCCAGGGGATCCCGGTCGCGCCCATCGCGTGCGCGACCAGCCCGGCCACCGCGAACGCCCCGGTGATCTCGAGCAGGAACGCGCCCGCGTTGTAAAGCACCCGGCCGGCCACCTTGCGGGCCAGCAGGGTGCCGATCCCGGCGACCAGGTGCGCGGCGAGCACGACCTCGAACGGCGCCACGAAGAAACCGATTACCAACGGTATTTCGGTGAACGAGATGGTCCACGAGATCCCGCTGCGCACGTCTACGTTGATGCCGAGCTGCTCGGCGAGCAGGAAGGCCAGCGCGAGCACCGGGCCGATCCACCACAGGTTGCCCGAACCGTGGAAGGGTAGCCAGGTCCCGACCGCGAACGCGGCGAGCACGCCCAGGGTCAGTACCACGAAGGTATAGCGGCGGAACCGGCTCTCGTCGGTGCGGGGCTCGGCGGGCGCGATGCCCTCCTTGCTCTTCGCTCCGGGTGCGGCACCGGGGTGGGCGTTGCGGTCCGGCATCCGACCTTCCTTCCCGGCAGCCCGGTCGCGCTCGGCAGTGCTCGTCAGTGACGTCAGGTGTGGACGAGAGCCGCACCTTACCCCGTAGGGCGTACCTGCGTCCCTTTCGAGACAGTAGGAGATCACCCCACGGTTAACAATGGGCGTCCGCTGCTGACCTGCAGGGACCAAGGAGTGAAATTGCCCGTTCGGGCTGATCTGCCGAGGTGGGGTGTGTTCCGGGGTCCGGACGGCGCGGGCGCGGATCACAATGAGGGTATGCACAACGACGTGACAGCCACCGGCCATGCCGCGCGCATCGCCACGGTGGACGCACTGCTGCCCGCGCCACTCCCGTTCCGCGTGCACGGCGACGACACCCTGCTCACCGCCGAGGCCGGCGAAACCACCGCGGCCGGCCTGGCCACCTGCACCGAGGTGGGGCCGGACAGTCCGCAGTCGATCTGGCGGGCTCGCGTCGAGCACCGGCTCGAAGTGCAGCTCGCCGGGCCGGATCCGGCGGCCGGACTGGACGCCTTGCTCACCCGATGGGATGAACACCTGCACTCCCTCGCCCAGGTGGGGGATGCCGAGTGCGCGGCCGTGCTCTCGCGGCCGAGCCGGGACACCGCGGGCACCACCGAACTGCTGCGGCACGGCTTCGCCCCGGTCGGCGTGATCGCGGTCCGCCCGGCCGCGCGGATGGCCGCGCCCGGCCCGGCCACCACCCCCGGCGTCTGCATCCGGCACGCCACCCCGGACGACCTCGGCACCGCGATGCGCCTGATGCTGGAGCTGCAGCGCTACGACGCGCAGTTCGGCAAGGTCACCGTGCGCCCGGGGATCGAGGAGCTGCTGGAGAAGGAGCTGCTGCGGCAGCTCGAACGTCCCGAGCCGCAGTTGTGGATCGCCGAGCTCTACGGCCGGCCGCTCGGCATGGTGCTGCTGCAGATGCCGGACGAAACGGGCTGGATCGGCCACCGGGTGGCGGCTTCCCGGATCGGGTACCTGTCCTCGCTCGCGGTGTCCGAGGCGGCGCGGTCCGCCGGGGTCGGCTCGGCGCTGGCCGCGCACGCGCACCAGGTCTTCGACGAGGCGGGCGCGGACGTCGTGCTGCTGCACACCGCGGTGGCCAACCCGCGATCCACGCCATTCTGGTACGCGCAGGGTTACCGGCCACTGTGGACCGGCTGGCAACGGCGACCGGCGGCGCGCTGAAATATCAGGGAAGTATCAGGTCTGTGAAGGGGCCCTTCACGGACTCTGAGTCCGTGAAGGGCCCCTTCACAGACTTCGGGACAGGTCCGGCGCACAGCGCGAGGTGGTCGCGAGTCTCGAACACCTCCGCTTCGCCTGCTGCCGGGCGTGATCGACGACGATGGCAGGCGCCGTCGATGATGACGCGGCAGCCGCGGCTCACTCTGCTGATCACGGGTCCTCGACCGACTTTGCCGAGACCCTGGACTCAGCGTCCCGTGAAGGACCCCTTCACGGCCTTGGCGCTAATCTTGGGCCCGGACGAGGGGAGTCTCGATGACCGAGCAGCCGGATTCCGCACCGCGCGCACCCGAAGGCGTCGACACCGAGAAGCCGTCCGCGGCCAGGGTGTACGACTGGTTCCTCGGCGGAAAGCAGAACTGGGCCGTGGACCGTGAGTTCGGCAAGAAGCTGGAACAGCAGTGGCCGCTCGTGCGCCCCGGCTCGAAGCAGAACCGCGAGTTCATGAATCGCGTCGTGCGGGCCGCGCTGGACGCCGGTATCCGGCAGTTCATCGATCTCGGCTCCGGCGTGCCCACCGCGGGCAACGTGCACGAGGTGATCGACGCCGAGCTGGACGAGGACGACACCGCGACCGTGGTCTACGTCGATTACGAGCCGGTGGCCGTGGCGCACGCGACGCTGATCCTGGAGGACGAGGCGGCCACCGACTGGGCCGGCATCGTGCAGGCCGACGTGCGCGACGCCCGTGCGGTGCTGCGTGATCCGCGTACCCGCGAGCTGATCGACTTCGACCGGCCGGTCTGCCTGATGATGATGGCGGTGCTGCACTTCTTCGGCCCGGAGGACCACGTCGACGAGGTCGTCGCGAACTATCGCGCCGCGCTCGCGCCGGGCAGCTGGCTGGCCATCTCCCAGATGACCGAGGGCGACGGCAGCGGGCCCGCGCTGGAGGGGCTGCGCTGGTTCGTCGAGCAGTACCGCAAGACGAGCAACCCGGTGTGGCTGCGCGACCGCGCGGAGATCGAGCCGTTCTTCGGCGGCTGGCCGCTGCTCGAACCCGGGATCCAGCACTTGCCGCACTGGCGCCCGGAACGGCAGCTGAACACGATCGAGGCGGAGGCCACCCCGTTCGCCTGGTGCGGGGTCGCGCGCAAGCCGTGACGCGGAGCCTGATCGCTGCCAGCGAACACTCCCCGGGAAACAAACCCACCCTTCGGAGAGTTGAGCAAGACAGACTCAACTATCCGAGGAGTGCACATGTCCGACACCCGCCTCCTGCCCGTGCTCCCGCTCGATGACGACGTCGTGCTGCCGGGCATGGTGGTCCCGCTCGACCTCACCGACACCGAGACCCGGGCCGCAGTGGAGTCCGCGCAGGCCCGCACCCCCGCCCCGGCGTCCTTCCCCGGTATCCGTTCCGGTGCGGCGGGCAAGGCCGAGGTCCTGATCGTGCCGCGGATCGACGGCGAGTACGCCGAGTTCGGCACGGTCGCCACCGTCGAACGCGTCGGCCGGATTCCCGGTGGCAACGCCGCGGTGCTGCTGCGCGGCACCAGCCGGGCGGCCGTCGGCCGGATCGCGGACGGCCCCGGCGCCGCGCGCTGGGTGCACGCCGGCGAAGTCACCGAGACCACCGACGAGCGGTCCGCGCAGCTGGCCACCGAGTACAAGAGCGTGGTCATCTCGCTGCTGCAGCAACGCGGCGGCTGGCAGATGATCGACGCGGTCCAGCAGCTGGAAGAGCCGTCCGCGGTGGCCGACTTGTCCGGCAACGCGCCGTACCTCAAGACAGCACAGAAGCTGACCCTGCTGACCACGCTCGACGTGAGCGCCCGGCTGGAGAAGGCCCTCGAATGGAGCCGGGCGTACCTGGCCGAACTGGAGGTCACCGACACCATCCGCAAGGACGTGCAGGAGGGCATGGACAAGCAGCAGAAGGAATTCCTGTTGCGCCGCCAGCTCGAAGCGATCCGCAAGGAACTGGGCGAACTCGACGGCACCGGCGAGGACGACGACTATCGCGCCCGGGTCGAGGCCGCCGAGCTGCCCGAGCCGGTCAAAAAGGCCGCGCTGGCCGAGGTCGACAAGCTGGAGCGCACCTCCGAGCAGTCGCCCGAGGGCGGCTGGATCCGGACCTGGCTGGACACGGTGCTGGAGCTGCCGTGGAATGAACGGACCGAGGACGTCTACGACCTCGCCGCCGCGCGGGCCGTGCTCGACGCGGATCACGCGGGACTCGACGACGTCAAGGAACGCATCATCGAGTACTTGGCCGTGCGCAAGCGTCGCGCGGAGTCCGGGCTCGGCCCGGTCGGCGGACGGCGTTCCGGCGCGGTGCTGGCGCTCGCGGGTCCGCCCGGGGTCGGCAAGACCTCGCTCGGCGAATCCGTGGCGAAGGCGATGGGCCGGAAGTTCGTCCGCGTCGCATTGGGCGGTATCCGGGACGAGGCGGAGATCCGTGGACACCGGCGCACGTACGTCGGCGCGTTGCCCGGCCGGATCGTGCGCGCGATCAAGGAAGCCGGCTCGATGAACCCGGTCGTGCTGCTGGACGAGATCGACAAGGTCGGCGCCGACTACCGCGGCGACCCGACGGCGGCGTTGCTGGAGGTGCTGGACCCGGAGCAGAACCACACGTTCCGCGACCACTACCTCGAAGTGGAGCTGGATCTGTCCGACGTGGTGTTCCTGGCCACCGCCAACGCGCTGGAAACCATCCCCGGCCCGCTGCTGGACCGGATGGAGCTGGTGACCCTCGACGGGTACACCGAGCACGAGAAGGTCACCATCGCGAGGGACCACCTGCTGCCACGGGAGCTGACACGCGCCGGGCTCGCACCGGGCGACGTGACGCTCACCGACGAGGCATTCAGCCGGATCGCCGCCGAGTACACCCGTGAGGCGGGTGTGCGCGACACGAACCGCACGATCGCGAAGGTGCTGCGCAAGATCGCCACGAAGGTCGCGCTGGACGAGCTGTCCCTGCCGGTCACGCTGACCGCGGCGGACCTGGAAACCCACCTCGGCCGTCCGCGGCACGTGCCGGAGTCCTCCCTGCCCACGGCCACCCAGCGCACGTCGATCCCAGGCGTGGCAACAGGTTTGGCGGTGACCGGGGCCGGCGGTGACGTGCTCTACATCGAGGCTTCGCTCGCCGATCCGGAAAGCGGTTCGACCGGCCTGCAGCTCACCGGACAGCTCGGCGAGGTGATGAAGGAGTCGGTGCAGATCGCGTTGTCCTACCTGCGTTCGCACGGCGCGGAGCTGGAGCTGCCGGTGCGTGACCTGAAGGAACGCGGCATCCACGTCCACGTCCCGGCAGGCGCGGTCCCGAAGGACGGCCCGTCCGCCGGGATCACGATGACCACCGCGCTGGCCTCCCTGCTGTCGGGCCGAGTGGTGCGCGCCGACGTGGCGATGACCGGTGAGGTCTCGCTGACCGGCCGGGTGCTGCCGATCGGCGGGGTCAAGCAGAAGCTGCTGGCCGCGCACCGGGCGGGGATGAAGACCGTGATCATCCCGCAGCGCAACGAACCGGATCTGGACGACGTGCCCGAGGAAGTGCTGTCGCAGCTCGACGTCCACCCGGTGGCCAACGTCCGGGAAGTGCTGGAGCTGGCGCTGACCCCGGCCGCGGCCCCGCTGCCCCAGGCAGCCTGACCACGAGGTGGCCCTGTTCTCCGGGACGGGGCCACGCTCCGGTCAGATCCGCGCCCTGGCGGGGACTTCTCTGGCGAGCAGCAAAGCGACACCGCCGAGCAGGGTGCCCGTGATCCGCCGCTGCCAGACCGCGAAGGACGGCCGGCGGGCGATCAGCCCGGCAACGGACCTGGCGGCGAGCACGATCAGTGCGTTGACCAGAAGACTGACGACGATCTGCACCCCGCCGAGCGCGAACCCCTGCGCGGTGGGGTTCGCGCTCGCGCCGGATCGATGAACTGCGGAATCAGGGCCAGGTACAGGATCGCGGCCTTGGGAGTGAGCAGATTCGTCAGCAGACCCACCGGAACAGCTGCCTGCCGGGTCACGTTCGAGCCGCTGCGGTTCGAACAGCCCGCGGCCACCGGGTTTCAGGACCTGCCAGGCGAGGTAGCCGGCGCCGACAGCCTTGAACCCGATATACAGCCACGGCACCGCGACGAAGACCACGGCCAGCCCGAGGTTGGCCATCGCCAGGCAGGCGAGGAAACCGGCGCCGGTCCCGGCGAGCGAGATCCACCCGGCCCTGGCTGATACTGCGCGACACCAGATACCTCAGGTTCGGCCCGGGCGTGCGGACCATACCCAGCGCGGTCACCGCCGTCCCGGCCGCAGCAGCCGTCGAAATCACCATGCTTGAGGATGCTGCGGCCCGGCGACCGGGTGTTCGAGAGCCGATCGGGAGACGCCGACCTGCGTCCTTTTCGGACAGTCGGGTCAGCCGGTGGCGCCCGCCACCCGGGCGACGTTCATCACGTACTCGCCGTAGCCGGACTTCGCCAGCTTCGTGCCGAGCACGTAGCACTCGTCGGCGCTGATGAAGCCCATCTTCAGCGCGACCTCTTCGAGGCAGGCGATCCGCACCCCGGTGCGGTGTTCCAGCACCTGCACGAACTGGCCGGCTTCGAGCATCGAATCGTGCGTGCCGGTGTCGAGCCAGGCGAAACCGCGGCTCAGCTCGATCAGCTGCGCCCGGTCGCGGCGCAGGTAGGCCAGATTCACGTCGGTGATCTCCAGCTCGCCGCGGGCGGAGGGCTTCAGGTTGCGGGAGATGTCGACCACTTCGTTGTCGTAGAAGTACAGCCCGGTGATCGCGTTGTTCGACCGCGGGTGGGCCGGCTTCTCCTCGATGGAGACCAGCTTGCCGTGCTCGTCGACCTCGCCGACGCCGTAGCGTTGCGGGTCCTTGACCTGGTAGCCGAAGAGCACACAGCCCTCCAGGTCGTGCGCCGCGGTGCGCAGCGTGGTGGAGAAGCCCTGGCCGTAGAAGATGTTGTCGCCGAGGATCAGCGCCACCGGATCGTCGCCGACGAAGTCCGCGCCGATCACGAACGCCTCGGCCAGCCCGTTCGGGCTCGGCTGCTCGGCGAAGGAGAAGGAGAGCCCGTACTGGCTGCCGTCACCGAGCAGCCTGCGGAAGTTCGGCAGGTCGGACGGGGTCGAGATGATCAGGATCTCCCGGATCCCGGCCAGCATCAGCACCGAGATCGGGTAGTAGATCATCGGCTTGTCATACACCGGCAGCAGCTGCTTCGACACGGCTTGGGTGATCGGGTGCAGCCGGGTACCACTACCTCCCGCGAGCACGATGCCCTTCACTTACCGCTCCCTCGTTTCCGCCTACGGACGCTTCACTCACCGTACCGACTGCCCGGCGAGGGACGCCCGGAAATTTCAGAAGAGCGGCCCTTTGCCGTAGTAGGCCTTGCAGCCGAGGTTGTACTCGGTGGCGATCTCCAGCACGTTCTTCCCGTCGTCCACCGGCAGCAGCGTGGACGAGTAATTGGGGCAGAAGTTGTTGTATATCCCGGTGATCAGGATCGGACCGGGCATCGGATACCAGGTGCCTTCGCCGAGGTCGTCGTTGACCAGCAGGGTCTGCCCGTTGCCCGGTTGCGGCTTGCCGAACGCGTTGGTGTAAATCTGCCCGACCATCACCAGCCGCACCCCGTTCGGGCCGCCGGGGAACAGCGTGAGGGTCTGCGCGTGCTGGAAGTAGTTGCCGTTCGCGGTGACCACGCGGGTGCCCGGATCGGCCGGATCGCCCCAGTTCGCGCCGTCGGCGGAGATCTTGTAGTAGGGATCGCAGTAGCGGTCGCCGTAGTTGCAGATCTCGTAGCCGAACCAGTACCGCCCGTCGGGCAGCCGACGGATGATCGGCATGCCCGGGCGCACACGGTCCGGTGGGATGGCCATGGTCAGCTGCTTGGTGCCCCAGTGCACGCCGTCGGTGGAGGCGACCCGGTTGAGCACCTGCGCGTACTGCGGGGCCTGGGTCTCGTCCGCGTAGTGCAGCCAGAGCGTGCCGCCCGCGTCGACGACGAACTCCGGCTCCCAGATGCCGTCGTGGTTGTGCGAGCGAGCGGCCTCGGCGAGGAAGCTCCACCGGTGCCCGCCGTCACGGCTGGCCCACACCTTGATCCCGATGCGCCGCTGGGGACCCGCGTCCTGGCGGTAGCTGGCCGCCCAGAGCAGGGTGCCCGCCTTCAGGGCGCCGACACGCTGGGGCAGTTCGTAGAGCGTGCCGCAGCACTGGCCGGACCTGGCGTCCGGATCGCGGACCTCGCCGATCTTGTGGAAGCTCGCGCCCTCGTCCGTGCTCTCCAGGATCGGGGTGAACTTCCCGCTGTCGTCCTCGCTGGTCAGCGCCGCGATAATGTTCCCGCGGCCGAATGCCGAGTGTTCGAGCCGGATCAGCCGCGGGTAGGACCCGTACCCGGGCACCAGCTGCTGTTTGTCGACCACCGCACTCGCCGGCGTGAGCCCGGTCGCGAGGGCCACCAGCGAGGTGAGGAAGGCGATCACGGGAGTCCAGCGGCGCATGTAGAACCCTCTCTGGCGATAAGTCGCGCGATTACATCACGCAGCCGGTCGCCAGCCGCGCGACTTCCGCAGGTCAGGGCAGGGATCCACCCGTTCGTGGGGTTTCCCGCCCGGCGGCGCGTAACGACCTGGGGCGGGGTGGCGACGAACCTCCAGAAAGCCCCGCCGGGGCGTCTGCAGGGGAAATCGGAATGGCCACGCGGGCATGCGTGCCGCGGCCGTCTGCGCTGCCGTCCTGATCACCAGTTCTTACGCCGTGTCGGGAACCGGCGTCGGCGCGATCGTGCCGGAAGTGCCGGTCGCGGTCGCCCCTCCCCCGCGTCCGACCGATGGCGAAAACCGAGACACACCAAGGCAAAGGCAACCGCGCAGTCACGCTGGACTGGCCCTGCGAAGTCCCCGGCCACCTGACCTTCGACTGCCCGAAGTGCAGTTCAAACGTCATCGTCAACTCCGACGGCCACGACTTCGGCCTGATCAACGCGATCGGCAGCTGCCACGGCACGGTGTGGTGCAACGTCGACCGGGACGGCGAACCCACGCGAACCCTGCACATCTCCGCGAACGACGCGCGGACCGCGACCGTCGCCGACCACCGCAGCCTGCCGGCCGTCGAAGCCGGCAAACCCCATTCCGGCCACGGAGACGCGATACTGGCCATTCCCGCGGGCGTGACCAAGGAGTCGGATGGCCATGAGGCGGTCTTGGTCCAGGCGTACGGGACTCGCGAACTGGCGGTGAACCAGATCGCGAGTACGAGGGCACGTTCGCGGTGCCCGGGCCGGCGTTCGTGGCGATGGAGGCTTACGAAGCGGACTGGGCCTTTACGGCTTCATGAGCTTCGTCCCGCCGGCCCGAGTCCCGCGGATACCCGCAGGCCGGAACCCGTGCGTCAGCGGTAATTCGTGAACTGCAGCGCGATCTCGAAGTCCTTGCCCTTCAGCAAGGCGATAACCTCCTGCAGCTGGTCCTTCTTCTTGCCCGACACCCGCAGCTGGTCGCCCTGGATCTGGGCCTGCACGCCCTTCGGGCCTTCGTCGCGGATGAACTTGGCGATCTGCTTGGCCTTGTCCGAGGCGATGCCCTGCAGGATCTTGCCGCCGATCTTGTAGATCTTCCCGGAGATCGCCGGCTCGCCCGCCTCGAAAGCCTTCAGCGAGATGTTCCGCTTGATCAGCTTCTCCTTGAAGACCTCCACCGCGGCCAGCGCCCGCTCCTCGGTCTCCGACTCGATCGCGATGGCCTCCTCGCCTGCCCAGGTGATCCCGGTCCCGGTCCCGCGGAAGTCGAACCGCGTGCCCAGCTCCTTGGCCGCCTGGTTCAGCGCGTTGTCCACCTCCTGGCGGTCGACCTTGCTCACCACGTCGAAAGAGGGATCCGCCACGTGTCCTCACACCTCGTACTCGCTCGTCAGGGGCCACCAGCCTAGCCCCTGACCACCCCGGGGCATCCCGGTTGACCCCCGCAGCCGGACGTTGGGTATTCTTCTCCCCGGCCGGTCGCCCGGCCTTGGCAGGTTACCCAAGCGGCCAAAGGGATCTGACTGTAAATCAGACGGCTCAGCCTTCGGGGGTTCGAATCCCTCACCTGCCACACCAGCCAGAAGGCCCCGTGACCTCATCGTATGATGAGTGCGGGGCCTTTGCGTTGTCCTGCCGCCTTTTCGGAACTACTGCCGCGCGAAGAAGCTCGACCCGGGTGACGACTGTCTCTTTCCGTGAACTGGCCAACCCAGCGTGACCGTTCTGCTACGTTGCCTGTGGGTAATTGACTACACGTGGACAACGGTCCACAGAGTGGGCGTCATCCGAGGGGGATGGAGTGTCTCAACCTGCACAACAACCAGGCTGGCTCGACGGGCTGAACTTCAGTGTCGGGGATGTCTTCGGCTCGGGGGAAGCAGCCGGTGCGGCGACGAGCGGTGGGCAGGGGTTCGCCCTCAGCCACGACGACGCCATGAGCATGCTCAACTTGGCCAAGAGTGTCCGCGAAGATTTCCGGGACATGCGGCCCGACGCGGAGCAACTGACTCGGCTCACCTCCCCGGCGGACGAGCCGGGCAGCAATGGCTACAACACACTCCTGGTCAACCGCGGACAGCCGCCGGGCGCATTCGTCGCGGGTGAGACTCAGGTGAACCAGCTGTATGCCTACGCCGACGAGCTGGTCAAACGCTTGGAGAAGGCTTTGGGGATCACCCGGTCCTCCGATGAGCAAGCCGGAGCCGACGTCAAGAACGCGGCCTCCAGCGGGCAGGGCGGGGGATTCGCGTGATGACGCGCCGAACTCTCACAACGCTACTCTGCGCAACTGCGGCCGTATCGGTGATCGCTGGATGCTCCGGCGGATCGGCCGCCGCGCCGGCGAGCACCACACCGGCATCGTCATCCGCCGCTGCAGCGCTGCCCCACAGCGGTGCCCCAAAGGTCGAGCACCTGCTGCCCGCGTCAGTGCTTTCCGGGCAGCCCTGCCAGGAAGCACTGACCTCCGACCAACTCAAGCAGATCCTCGGTATGACGCCTGCGGGCAAGCCGGACAGCGTTCCAGGAATCGGACCCAACTGCAAATGGGGCAACCGTGATACGGGCGCCGGAGTGGCGATCGGGTACGACGTTGAGACGCATGGCGGACTGAGCATCATCTACCAGAACACGAAGCCGCGAGCTCAGGTATGGCGAGCCTTGCCGCCTGTCCAGGGGTTTCCCGCTGTCGCGCATCTCGCGATCGGCGCCGAAATCAAAGATCAGTTTTGCCAGGTGAGTGTCGGCATCACAGACGAGCTGTCGTTTGATGCATCACTCACCATCAGCGATGCCAAAAGGGGCAAAGCCGATCCCTGTGAGTTGACAGCTCGGGTGGCGGACATGGTGGTCACGAATCTGCGGCAGAAAGCGGGTTCGTGATGGGGTTCTTCGACTTGGTCGGCGATGGTGCGAAGTGGCTCAACGAGCGATTCAACGACGTGGAGCAGTGGGTCGAGGACGTGTGGCACGGGAACCTCGGTGATCAGGCGGTTCCGGCGCCGGAGCTGGTGCAGAAGGTGCTGGCCGGTCAAGGTGCGCAGAGCTGGTATCAAGGCGCGGAGCAGGCCGGGAAGCTGGCCGGTCAGCAGGACGAGGCCGGGTCTCGGGTGCAGCGGCTGAGTGCGGGGCTGGAGTCGGCGTGGACCGGGGGTGGGGCGGATTCCGCGCAGGCGCGGATCAAACAGTTCTCCGAGGCGGCCACGGCGACTGCGCAGACCTACACCGGCAACGGGCAGAATCTCACCGATCTCGCGCATGGGTTCGAGGTGATGAAAAAGGCACTGCAGCCGATGCCGGATACGCCGCCGCACAAGAACTTCTGGGACGAGGCGACGTGGTGGGACACCGACACCGAGGACCAGATCAACCGGTACAACAAGCTGGCGCAGGAAAATCTTGCTCGCTACCAAGGTTATGCGCAGCAAGCGCAGACCAGTGGACAGGGGCTAAAGGGTGACTATGGGCAGCTGACGGGATTTGACGGCGATATCTCTCTCACGCCGCGTGATTCTGCTGTGTCGCATTCTTCGCATGCGTTGTCCGGGGGAATCAATGGGCATTCGGTGCCACGGCCGGAGGTCGGGGGCAGTTCGTACGTCGCTGCACCGGCAGCCAATTCTGCCGGGGTGACGCAGGGAAATCACTACGTCTCTCCGGGGCAGGATGGGAATGGGACGCAGGCGGCGGGGTATGTTCCGCCGTCGTTGTCCGGTTCCCGGCCGGGGGCGCTCCCGGTTTCGTCGATGCCGGGCTTGTCCGTGGGGACCGGCGGTGGTTCGGCATGGGCTCCCGAGTCGGCTGGCGGGGTTGCCACCGGAGGGTTCGGACCCGGTGGCTCGTCTGGGGTGGGACAACGGTCGGGCGGCCGCGGGCTGAGGGGCGGCTTGAACGGAGGAGCGGGCACCGGCAGTGGCGCAGGCCGCGGAGCCGGAGCAGGCCTCGGTAGCGGCGCGGGCCGAGGCGCGGGCAGTGGAGCAGGTGCCGGCGGCGGCGCGGGGAGTGGAGCGGGAGCGGAAGGCGCCCTGCGAGGTTCAGCCGGGCGGGGGACGGCCGGGGCCCGTGGCGCGTCGGGCATGGGCGGGATGGGGGTGGGCGGGGGCAAGGGCAAGGGCGAAGAAGACGCCGAGCACCAGCGCAAGTACGGCGTGGAAGACGATTCCGCGTTCAGCCTGACCGACAACGACGGCGAAAGGCTGCTGGACCCGCGGACAGGGCTGCCGCCCACACCCCCGACCATCGGGGGCTGAACGAGTCCGTGCACATCATCGACAAGCCGGTGCGAGTGCCCCGGCCAGTGTTTCTCGCGTCCTGGGGGCTGGCGGGGCTCGCGGAACCGCCCGTCGTCGTGGGACCGGATCAGACCTACCGGACGGACGACGCCGTCATGGCACTGCGGCGAAGCACCATCGACGCCCTGACCCGGCTCGGTCTGGCCGGGGCGGGCGGGGCGCTCAGTCCGCAGTATCGGGCCACGCTCACGGTTCTCGCCACGGCGCAGCGAGAGTTGTACACATGGAGCAACTTCCGGCGAGCAGGCGACGACGGCGCGATCCAGGTCGCCGCGTCGGGCCGTGACGCGATTCGGCTGATCACGGACCACCGGATGATCCAGCTCGACCCGATTCTGCCGCGAGACTTGACGGTGAGCCTGGTCGACGCGTTGCCGGACTACGCACCGGCTCGGATCTCCCTGCTGCGGGTGCCCACGGCTTACCTTGACGGCACCAACACAGACCCGCTGTCGGAGTTGTCCGGGCAAGCAGACGAGATGCGGCACCTGATGCGCGCCGAGCGTGCTGCTGTGCACAAGGTTTACGCGGCGGTCCGGAACAACGGCAATCGGCGACGCAGTGTCCCGCTGACGGTGTACGACCTCACCCGGTCCGGGCGGGTCCTGGCGACTTACGGCGAGCAGGACGCGACCATGGGCAGGGGTGGCCGCACCGAACTGGTCGGCGCACTCGACCGCATCCTCGACGGGATCAAAGAAAACTCCGCTTGACCCCGACCCCGCAGGAGGCCTGACGCTCGGCGGCGTGGACGAATACCGAAGCCCCGTGCCGATGCCCGCGTTCGATTCGGTTTCACCGGGCAACTACAAAGGCATCTACCGAATGCCGATGTATCTGACACCCGCCAACGATCTCGCTGCTTCCAAGGACTTCTGGTTGCGCGGGCTCGGCTTCAGCGATCTGTTCACCATCCCGGGACAGGTGGTCCACTTGCGCCGCTGGGCGTTTTAGGACGTGCTGCTCAAGCCGGGCGAGCCCGTCTCCGCGAGTGTCAGTTTCCCCTCCGTGCTCGGCGAACTGGACGAGATCCGCAAGCGGTGCGAAGAACTGCGGCCGGGCTGTACGGAGGGGCCGTGGAACTCGATCGAGCTGGTCGTGCGGATGCCGGAGAACACCGAGGTGATCCTCACCGCCGCGCAGCCGCTCGATCCGGACGGGCCGGTCGCGGACCGCCTGCGGGCGGTGGGATTCGACATTCCACAGCCGTGAGCGAAACTGGCGGAGTGACCGGTCAGGACGGCCCCGCTGTCGGCCGGGCGGCGGCCCTCGCCGGGGTGAGTGTGAAGACGCTGCACCACTGGTACGCCATCAGCCTGGGTCCGCTCCAGCGCACGGACGCCGGCCGGGTATCGGGTGTACCCGGCCGACGACGTGGCCCGCATGCACCGCGTGCTCGTCTACCGTGAGCTGGGCTTTCCGTTGGCGGAGATCGGCCGCATTCTCGACGACCCGGGCACTGACGAGCGCGCCCACCTTCGACGACAGCGCGGCGAGCCGACCGGCCGCATCGCCCGGCTGCAGCACATGGTCTCCGCGGTGGACCGGATGCTGGACGCGATCTTCGCGAACGCCGACGCACACGGGGTCGACCCCAGGGTTCCGGCAAAGTTGGCCGGGGACCCGGCAGCGGGCGATGCGGAGGTGTGTGCGCTCACCTCGTGGCGTGCGCCGGACCGGTTTCGGGTCTGTGAAGGGGTCCTTCACAGACCTCCACTGACCTCCACACCGATTTTGCTGACACCCCTGGGTCGACCCGGAGACGGCCACCGGGGAGTGACTCGGCGAAGTGACTCGGCGGAGTGACTCAGCGCCCCCGGGCCATCTCCTCCAGCCGCCGGATGCGGTCCTCGATCGGCGGGTGCGTGGAGAACAGCTTGCTCAGCCCGGCGCCGGGCCGGAACGGGTTCGCGATCATCAGGTGCGACTGCGACACCACGGCCGGCTCCGGGGCGAGTGGCGCGGCACGGGTGCCGTACTCCAGCTTGCGCAGCGCTGCGGCCAGGGCGAGCGGGTCGCCGGTCAGCGCGGCCCCGGAGGCATCTGCCTGGTACTCCCGCGAACGGCTGACCGCCATTTTGACCACCCCGGCCGCGACCGGGCCGACCAGCACCAGCAGCAGCGACATGAAGGGGTTGCCCTCGCGGTCGTTGCCGCCGAAGAAGAACGCGATGTTCGCCAGCACGCTGACCACGCTGGCCAGCGCCCCGGCAACGCACGAGATCAGGATGTCGCGGTTGTACACGTGGGACAGCTCGTGCCCGAGCACCGCGCGCAGCTCCCGCTCGTCGAGCAGCTCCAGGATGCCGGTGGTGCAGCACACCGCCGCGTGCTGCGGGTTGCGGCCGGTGGCGAACGCGTTGGGCGCGGCGGTCGGGCTGACGTACAGCGCGGGCATCGGCTGCCGCGCCGAGGTGGCCAGCTCACGCACGATCCGGTACATCGCGGGCTGCTCGACCTCGGAAACCGGACGCGCGTGCATCGCACGCAGCGCCATCTTCTCCGAGTTGAAGTAGGCGAACGCGTTCATGCCCAGGGCCAGCACCAGGCCGATGATCAGCGCGCCGCGGCCGAACAGCCCGCTGATCGCGATGATGATCGCGGACAGCAGGCCGAGCAGCAATGCCGTCTTCAGCCCGTTCTGGTGCCGGTGCACGTGACTCGCCTCCGTCCCTCCTGACAGTGATTACTCAACGGAAACAACGCGATCGGGGGATCCGAAGTTCCTTCCCGTGATCCTTCCCCGGGTTAGGGTCGGCGAGCAACCGAACCGACCGGCCACCGGGCAGGGGGATGCGATGCGGGATCCGCGGTTCCCGAGGCGAAGCCTGTTCGCGCTGGTCACAGTGGGTGCCGCGGGGTTGCTCGCGACGCCGGCCAGGGCCACCGGGCAGGTCAGCCTGGTGCAGGTCGGCGGCTCGCCGTCCGCCTTGGCGGTGAATCCGGTCACCGGTCTGGTGTACGCCGCGGATCCGGTGTCCGGTTCGGTCACCGTACTCGATCCGGACGCCGGGCAAGTAGTGGACGTGCTGGTCACCGGCGGTGCGCCGAGCGATCTGGCGGTGGACGCGAAGGCCAACCGGATCTACATCGCCAACCCGCCCGCGGGCACGGTGCTGGCGTTCGACGGGGTGACGCACCGTGCACTGAGCGTGATCGGGGCCGGTGCCGGGGCTTCGTCGGTTGCGGTGGACGTGAACGCCCAGGCGGTGTACGCGGTGAGCGACAGTACCGGCGGCTTCGCGGTTCTCGACACCGTCAGCCTGACCCAGGCTGCCCTCCTGCCCGCCCCGAAACCCGCGCTGGCCGGGATCGCGGTCGATCCGGGCAGGCGCCGGGCCTATTGCACCAGCCCCGGCACGGACTCGGTGGAGATCTGCGACCTGGACGCCGGGAAGTTCACCGGCAGTGTCCCGGTCGGCGCCTCCCCCACCGGAATCGCCGTGCACGAGCGCACCGGCCGGGTATTCGTCGCGAATTCCGCGATCCATCACCTGTCCATCGTCGACGGGGCGACCCGCACTCAGACGAAGAAGGTGCTGCTGCGCAGCGAAGCCTCCGCGGTGACCGTGCACCAGGACTCCGGCACCGTGTACACCAATGGCGGACAGAATGGACTGTCGCGAGTGGACGGGCAGAACGAGGTGCTCAACGGCGAGCTGAGCCTCGGCGTGAATCCCGGCGACGTGGCCGTCGACCAGCGCAGCCGCACGGTGTACGTGACCGATCCGCTGCACGGAACGGTGACCGTCGTACGTGGTTTCTGACCGGGCGGCTGGGTTTACTCCAGGTATACCGTCGAGTACATGAAACTTGGACTGCAGATCCCCGATTTCACCTGGAGCGGCGGGGCGGCCAGTCTCGGCACGGATCTCGCGGCGGTCGCGCGGACCGCCGACGAGGCCGGGTTCGAGTACCTGGCCGTAATGGACCATTTCTTCCAGATCGGCGGCGTCGGCCCGGCCGACAACGACATGCTCGAGGCGTACACGACGCTCGGCTACCTCGCCGCGCACACCGAACGCGCCAAGCTGCTCACCGTGATCACCGGCGTGCTCTACCGGCATCCCGGCCTGCTCGCCAAGGCCATCACCACACTCGACGTGCTTTCCGGCGGGCGCGCGATCCTCGGCATCGGCGCGGGCTGGAACGAGCAGGAGTGCCGCGGCCTGGGCTTCCCGTTCCCGCCCATGAAGGAGCGGTTCGAGCTGCTGGAGGAGAACCTCCAGTACGTGCTGCAGATGTGGGGCGCGGGCGATGGGCCGTTCACCAGCAAGCACTTCGAGGCGGAGCGGCTGCTGAACGTGCCGCAGGCCCTGCAGCGCCCGCGCCCGCCGATCATGGTCGGCGGTGGCGGGGAGACCAAGACGCTGCGCTTCGTCGCGAAATACGGCGACGCCTGCAACATCTTCAACACCCCCGAACTCGAACACAAGCTGAACGTGCTCAAGCAGCATTGCGCGAACGAGGGCCGCGACTACAACGAGATCACCAAGACCGCCTACCACCGGCTGGACATCGGCGCGTCCGGGGAAAAGACCGCCGAACTGTGCCGGGAACTCGAACGCCTGCACGGCCTCGGCGTGGACGCCGCGATCGGCTCGATTCCCGGAGTACCGGACCTGCGCCTGATCGAGAAGTTCGGCACGGACGTCATCCCGGCCGCCGCGCAGTTGTGATCAGCCGCGCCGGGTGGTGGCTTTCCACCATCCGGCGCATTCCGGTGGCCGCTCACGGTAACAAAACCCGGCGGTGGCAACGACATCCTGGAAGACCGCTCGGCCCATCCAGGGAGAAACGCATGTCTGCCACCGGCTCGTCGGCCCCGTCCCGCCCCATTCTGCGCACCGGCGAACGCGTCCGCGTGCGTACTGCCGAGGAGATTCTCGCGACACTGGACGAAAACGGCACCCTCGACGGGCTTCCGCTGATGCCGGAAACGCTGGCCTTCGCCGGCCGGGAACTACCGGTACACCTGAGTGCGCACAAAACCTGCGACACCATCAACCACCGCGGCACCACCCGCCGGATGGACCGCGCGGTACACCTGACCGGAGCACGCTGCGACGGGAGCGCGCACGGCGGCTGCCAGGCCGGGTGCCAGCTGTTCTTCAAGGAGGAATGGCTGGAACGCCTCGACGGTACGCCGATCCGCGACGGTGCCCCGGCGACCGGCACGATCCCGTTGCCGCTCACCGTGATCGAGTCCGGCACGACCGCCGCACCGGAACCGGACGACAAGCCGGACGCCGAGCCGCGGTACCGCTGCCAGGCGACCGAGCTTGTCCGCGCCACGTCCTATCTGCCGGTACAGGACTGGCGACAATACGTGGACGACGTGCGCACCGGGAACGTTTCGTTCGCGGCCACCGTGCGGAGCCTGTTCCTCTCGGTGTTCAACAACTATCAGAAACTTTCCCGCAAGCTGCCCGCCCGGCTGCGCATCCGGGAGGGCGCGTTCTACCCGTTCTACCGGGGCACCGGTGCGGCCAAGCAGCCGCCCGCCGGGCTGGATCTGCAACCGGGTGAACTGGTCGAGGTCCGGGACAAGGCCGAGATCATGGCCGCGCTGGGGCCGAACAACCGCAACCGCGGCCTGTGGTTCGACGCGGAGATGCTGCCCTACGCCGGGCGGCGCGGCCGGGTGCTCGGGAAGGTCGAGAAGATCGTCGACGAGTCCAGCGGCCGGATGCTGAAGCTGCGCGACTGCGTGGTGGTCGACCAGATCACCTGCGCCGGGCAGTTCAACCGTTATTGCCCGCGCTCGGATTACATCTACTGGCGGGAAGCGTGGCTGCGCCGGGTGCAGGGCTGAGGCTCAGGCCGAGACGGCTGCGGCGGCGGGCGCACCAGGCGGCGCCCGCCCACCCGGTCAGCACGAGCAGGGCCATCACCGCGCGGAACCGGTTGACGTGGTGCGGGTCGTAGAGCACGCCTTCCAGGTAGGTCTCGACGAACCCGCGGTCGTAGGGAATCAGCCCACCGGCCTCCCGGGCCCAGTTCTCCGCGGTGGTGACCGGGCAGGCCAGCGGCCAGACCGAGCTGGCCACGCCCCACAGGACGAGCGGAATGTGCGCGTATAACGCGCGGGGCCATCTCCACGCGACGAAACCCCCGAAGAAGAGAAATCCGAGAATCGCGAAGTGGAGCACCAGCAACGTCCAGGCGAGCAACTGGGCGAAGAGCAACTTATTCCCCCGATCCGGGCTGCGGAGCGGGCCGCAGGAGCTTGCCAGTGGTGAGCAGCCGCGCAGCGGCCAGCCCTTCGCGGAAGAGGTCCGGGAAGAACATTCGCAGGAAGATCAGGTACCCGGCGAGCACGACGCCCATGCCGGCGATCAGCGTGACGATCGCGGGCACCTCGTGCTGGTGCAGCACGATGTGCACCACCCAGGCGGCGGCCACGGCGGGCATCGTCGAGATGAACGCGGGCAGCACCGCGTGCACCCAGGACCCCAGCCGGAAACCGGCGACCCGGCCGATCGCGCGGACCAGGAACGGCGTCAGCAGGACGGTCGCGATCGTGTAGGCCGTCGCGACGCCGGTGACCCCCCACGGCAGCCCGAGGAAGAACGCCGGGACCACGAACGTCAGCGGCACCCACGCCCAGCGGAACGACACGTCGGCCCGGCCTAGCCCCATGAACACCGAACCACCCGGGGTGGTCAGCGACTGCAGGATCCCGGTGACCGCGAGCGCCTGCACCACCGGCGCGGACGGCAGCCATTGCGCTCCGAACACCGTCTCCACGAAGTCGTCGGCCAGCACCGCGATGCCCGCCATCGAGGGAAGCACCACGAGCCCGATCACCCGGGTGATCCGCAGGAACACCGAACGCACCCGGTCCGGGTCGTCCTGCACCCTGGCGAACACCGGGAACGCGACGCGGTTGGCCACGTTGCCCAGCAGGCTCACCGGGATCAGCATGATCCGGTACGGCACGGTGTAGTACGACAGGGCGGTCTGCCCGAGGAACCGGCTCACCACGACGTTGTCGATGTTGCGCGTGCTGTATCCGATCAGCTGCGCGCCCACCAGCGGCAGGCCGAAGGTCCGCAGATGCCGCAGCGCCTCCCGATCGACCACGATCCGCGGCAGGCCGGCCGCGGCGAACCAGAGCACCAGCACGATCAGGTCGGTGCCCACCTGCTGCACGACCAGCGCCCAGTACCGCATCCCGAGTTCGGCCGCGACCAGCCCGAGCACCCCGCCGGCCAGCGTGCCGCCGATCTCGGTGATCGCCATCGCCCGGAATCTCAGGCCGCGCTGCAGTTTCGCGGCGGCCACATTGGACACTCCCTTGAGGACCGGGCTGGCGGCCAGCGCGATCAGCACCGGGCCGAGGTCGGGCACCTCCAGGAAGGCGGCGATCTGATCGGAGAACAGCACGGTCACGCCGGCCATCGCGAGGCCGATCGCGGCGAGCGTCCAGAACGTGACGCCCTCGTCCTGCGGCCGCAGGTCCGGTTTCTGCACGATGCTCGAGGACAGCCCGGCTTCGAGCAGGACCGCGGTCAGCGAGATGTAGACCGTGGCCGCGGCAGCGACACCGAAATCGGTGGGGCCGAGCAACCGGGCCAGCACCACGGCGAAACCCAGCCGGCCGAACTGCCGCACGATCATCGCCGCGACGGTCCACCGGGTGCCGTTCGCCGCGGCCGAGGCCGTCGAGCGGGGCGGAGCTGCGTCCGTCGTCACCGAGTACCTCGCACCGCGAGCTTCGCGTACTCGTATGCGCCTCGGGCCAGCGTCCGCAGGATCCGCGCCCAATTGGTCCGCAGCCAGCCGCGCAGCTGCAGCAGGCAGCGCACCTTGTCCTTAGTGGACAGTGGCGCACGCAGCACCGCGAGCGCGTACTGCTTGCCGATGTTGAGCACCGGGAACGGGATCCGGCCGCGCCACGCCGGATCCAGGATCAGGTACCGCGAGCGCGCGGTGGGCGCCTGCCGCATGATCCGGCCCGGGTGTTCGCGATGCAGGAACAGCTCCTCGTCGATCAGCCGGATGGGGCCGCGCAGCGCCAGCTCCACGATCTCCAGCCGGTCCGCCGAGTCGAACGACGCGTGCAGCGAGGTCTGCGCGAGCAGATCGCGGTTCACCACGCCGAACCAGGCGAAGCACATGTGGTCCTGCTCGGTCAGATCACGGAAGCGCAGGGCGACGTCATCGTGGGAGGCACGCAGCTGCTCGTCCCACCGGTGCGTGCGAGCGCCGTCGACGTCGATGTCCACCGCGACGGTGTGCGCGCAGGATGCCTCCGGATGCGCACGCAGCTCCGCCAGGCAGCGGCTGAAGTAGGTGGGCAGGTACACGTTGTCCCCGTGCACCCACGCGAAGTAGTCGCCGTCGGTGTGGTGGAAGCCGTAGTTGTGGTTGCGCGCGGCGCCGAGGTTGTGCTCGTGACGCACGTAGGAGATACGCTCGTCCAGCGCGCAATACTCCTTCGCGATCACCTCCGTCCGGTCGGTGGAGGCGTTGTCGCAGATCAGCAACCGCCAATCGGGGAAGTCTTGCGCGCGGATGCTGTCCAGCGCCTCCGCGAGGAAACGGTCGCCGTTGTAGATCGGCATCGCCAGCGACAGCGTTGGCCGCGATCTGCCCGGCTCGTCCGTTCCATTGCTCATCCCCACGCCACCTTCCGCCAAACGGTCCATCAGCGGAATCGGAATTATCCGGAAGGCGTTACGACTTGGTGCCCGGCATCGATGTAGTGAGGACAGCATCGTTATCCGGGGAGTGGGCGACGTGCACGTGACCGAGGTACCCAAGCCCGCAGTGACCGGTCGTGACCGGATCACCGGGCTCGATGGCGTACGCGGGCTCGCCGCGCTCTTCGTGGTGGTACATCACTGCCGGCTGTTCTCGTTCCCCGGTTTTCCCGCGGATACCGGGCCGCTGTGGCTTTCTCCGCTGCTGTACGGGCATCTCGCCGTTGTCGTGTTCATCGTGCTGTCCGGCTACTCGCTTGCCCTCGGCCCCGCGGGCCGGGAGTGGCATCTCGGCCGGATCCGCACTTTTCTGCGTCGCCGGGCATGGCGGATCATCCCGGCCTACTGGGCCGCGCTGGTGTTCAGTTTCCTTGTCGCCCGATTGTTGGTGACCGAGACACCGGGCGTGGTGCCGACCGGGCGATCCCTGCTGACGTACGGTTTCCTGGTGCAGGACGTGGTCTCCGCACCGAGCCCGAACAGCGCGTTCTGGTCCATCGCCGTGGAAGCCCAGCTGTATCTGCTGTTCCCGCTCTTGCTGCTGCTGCGGCGGAACATCGGTGCGGTCGCGCTCGTTGTGTGCGTGCTCACCGGCGTGGTGCTGATCGAGGCGCTGTCCGGGCAGGTGCCGGTGTTCATGTCACTGTTGCACCTGACTCCCGAGTTCGCGGTGCTTTTCACCCTGGGTGCGGTAACCGCGGGAATCCGGCGGGACAGCCGGATGCCGTGGTCATGGCTCGCGCTCGCCGGCGGCGCCGTGCTCGTAATCCTGATCGCCGTGCTCGGCCCGGTCCGGGCGATCGGCCATTACTTCTGGCTCGATCTGCTCGCCGCGTTCCCGGTCGCGGCCCTGCTCGCCGGCCTGGCGCAGGGGCGGCCGTCATGGCTGATCAGGGTGCTCGACAGTGCGCCGCTGCGGTTCCTCGGAAAGTGTTCCTACAGCCTCTATCTGGTGCATGTGCCGATCGTGGCGGTGGTCAGCCACCTGCTGGTTCGCGCGTGGCTGCCGGCCGGCACCCCGGCGTTCCTGCTCACCGCAGTGCTGGCCGTGCCGCTGGCGGTGTTGTTCGCGCGTGGGTTCGCGGCGGTGTTCGAGCTGCCGTTCCACCGGCATCGATCGGCGGCGGCGCTGCTCGCCGCGATCCGGTCGAAGCGGCATGCTCAGCCCGGCAAGGGAACCGGTGCCCCGCCTGCGTAGACATTGCCCGACACCGTTCGCACGTCGAAGTCCGTGGGATAGATCGCGCCGTACCGCGCGTCCTGGCGGAAGGTGTTGCCGGTGAACGTCACATCCTGCAGCCGGGCGCCTTCGTTGCCACCGACGCTGTAGAACGTGTACCCGCCACCGCCAAGGGTGTTGCCGGTGATCACGACGGGTCCGGCATTCGGGTTCTCACCACCGATGTCCGGGGACAGGAACACCGCGGAGTTGGCGCCTTCCCCGGTCCCGATGTCGATGCGGTTGTTCTTCACCACCACGTCGCCCACGTCCTCGGTGAGCTGCACTCCGTCGGAATGCGCGCCCTGCGCGGGCTGGAAATCGTGGATCCAGGAATCGGTGATCGAGGTGTGCGGCCCGAGTTTCGCGCCGTCGTTGGTCATTCCCGAGATCTCCACCCGGACCGCGCTCCAATTGCCGTAGGAGATCCCGGCATCGGTGTAATCGCCGGTGATCACGGTGTCCTCGATGCGCACGGACCCCGCACCGTTGGTCCGGATGGCCCACGGAGTGCTGCCGTCGCCGGTGAAGCGGCTGTTCCGCACCACCACTCCGGGCGCGGTGACAGTGAGCATGCCGCGCAGGTTCAGCCCGGAAAGGACGGCGCCGGGCCGATCCTCGGTCATGGATCCGGCAGGCTGCTCCGCCGCAGGTGGGTCGTCCTCCCGGACGACGACCACCACCACGACCGCGGCGACGGCCACCACGGCCGCCGTCACCAACCATTTCGCCGTACGCACGGATCCGACGATACGGTCCGGCGCCACCCATGGGGAGGGTCCCGGCAAAGTCGTGGCTGCCGCGTCATCATCGACGGCGCCTGCCCTCTCCTGTCCCGGGTCTGTGAAGGGGCCCTTCACAGACTCAGAGTCCGTGAAGGGCCCCTTCACGGACCTCCGAGGTCTGCGCAGGGTCCACGCCGGCTTTGCCGACACCCTGCCACCCGGGGGGAGGCACCGGACCGAATCGTGCCCACTACGGCATCTTCAGCGTGCTGCCGTCGGCATAAGTGTTGCCGGACACCGTCTTCGCGACGAATTCGCTCGGATACACCGGGCCGAAAATCGCGTTCTTGAGGAACTTGTTGTTCGTCACCGACACATCCTGCAACGTGGCGCCGTCCCGGCCGTTCACGCTGTAGAACGTGTAGCCACCACCGCCGAGGGTGTTGCCGTCGACCACGATCGGGCCTGCCGAGGGGTTCTGCGGGCCGATGTCCGGGGAGAGGAAAATCGCCGCGTTGACCCCCGTCAGCTTGCCGATGTCGATCTTGTTGTTCTTCATCACCACGTCCCCGACGTCCTCGACCACCTGCAGTCCGTCGGCATGTGCGCCGCCGGCCGGGGTGAAGTCGTGGATCCAGGAATCGGTGATGGAGACGTGGTTGCCGACCTTGGCTCCGTCGTTGCTCATCCCGGAGATGTCGATCCGGGTGGCACTCCAGTTGTGGTAACTGATCGCGGCGTCGGAGTAATCGCCGGCGAACGTGGCGTCCTCGATGCGCACGGAACCGTTTCCGGTGGTGCGTACCGCCCAATCCTGGCCGGTACCGGTGAATTTGCTGCGCTTGATCGTCACGCCGGGGGCCGTGACGGTGATCGTGCCGCGCACGTCGAGCGCGTCGAGGACCTGGCCGGATTGATCGGCGGTCAGGTTCTGCACGCTCTTGAGGGCGGTGCCGGCGGGCACGCCGTACCCGCCGGGTGTGTCGGAACGCACGGGCGGCGGCGCCGCGACCGTCGTGGTCGCCGGGGGTGCGCTGGACGTGCTCGGCGGCCGGGTCGGGGATGAGGACGGGGCGGGGGAAGTAGTGGCGGGGGCGGGGGTTTTCGCGGGGTCGGTACAGAGGCCGCGATGCTGCGACGGCCGGTGCCAGGCAGCGTCCGCCACGGCGACCTGTGCGGCCGGGTGGCGGGGCGCACTGCCGAGCTGAAGCACGACGAACGCGGCAGTCAGCACGACAGCCATCGTTCCCGCGGAGACAAGGATGCGGCGCACGAGCGCCTCACCTCCAAGTTCGAACGGACCGAAATGCTATCGAGATAGTTTCGTAATGGAACACGGAAGACTATGCACAATCGTGTCCCCGCTGGCAAGGAAACATCTCCGGAATCCTCGGGAGAAGCGGCACGCAGAATGCAGAAATTGATCTTTTCACCCTGCCGGAAACGATCTTCCCGGTGGTTTCCGGTGAAATGATCACCGGATTTTGATCAACCTGTGTCCCCGGCCGCCTTCCGCGGCCGCGGTGGCCTTCCCTAGGCTGGCCCGGTGGACGTGGTGATCCCTGCGCACAACGAGGAATCCGTGGTCGGGCAGGCGATTCGCCGGTGGTCGGCGGAGCCTCGCCGAGTGCGGTGCGTGGTCGTGGCCAACGGTTGCGCCGACCGCACCGCACAGGTCGCGCGCGCGGCCATCGGACCCGGCGACGTGGTGCTGGAAACCAGCACGCCCGGCAAAGCGAACGCGCTGAATCTCGGTGACGAGAGCTGCACCACGTTCCCGCGTGCGTACGTGGATGCGGACGTGGCGATCGACGCCGCCGGTCTGCTGCGGCTCGGCGAAGCACTGACCGAATCGGGCGCGCTACTCGCTGTGCCGAGCCTGCGTTTGCGCACCGGCGAAGCGTCGTGGCTGGTGCGCCGTTACCTCGCGGCCTGGCAGCAGCTGCCCGGCGTTCGGGACAGCAGCGCAGGCCGCGGCGTCTACGTGCTCTCCGCGGCCGGACACGCGCGCATCTTTCCACTGCCGGAGAATCTCATCGCCGACGACGGTTACGTGGCACGCCGGATCGGCGCGGAAGAGCGAATCATCCTGCCGGAAGTGGAAGTGGCCGTGACCCCGGTCCGCACGATCCGCGCCATGATCCGCCGGCGGATCCGCGTCGGAGCGGGCAATCGTCAGCTGGCCGCGATGGGTCTGCCACCCGCCACGGGCGCCGCCGGGCCGGGCGCCGTGGCCAACCTGGTCCGCACGGGAGCCGTCCGGCCGCCGGACGCGGCCGTGTTCGTCGCGGTGAGCCTGCTCGTCCGCGGGCTCGATCTGTTTCGCCGGGCCCGTGGCCAGAGCGTTTCCTGGGGAACCGACCGAGACTCCGTCAAGTAGTGGTGGCCCACCGCCGGCGGTCGGCCAGGCGGCGAAGCCAGCTCGCGGGCAGCCGCTCGGCCTCCGGGACGTCCCGCACCGAGACCCGCCACAGCGCGGCGGCGCACCCGATCAGCAGATGGGTCGTGATGAACATGATCGCGAATCCGAAGGCGTCGAAGGTGAACGCGGCCACCGCGGCCGCCGCGATCGAACCGGCCAGCGCCTGTCCCATCCCGCGGGCGTCCGGATCGGGTGCACTGCGGTGCACCCGCCGCGCCAGGGAATAGCCGGTCGCGAACAGGGCGAGCCCGACCGCCAGCCCCACCACCCCCACGGTGACCAGCTCGTACAGGTACTCGTTGTCCAGTACCCGATACAGCTTCGGCACGTAGGTGCCCGGCCCGATGCCGAAGAACGGATGATGCTGCCAGATACCGAAAACCGCGGCGTAGTCGTCCGTGCGCCCCTCGATACTCGGATCGGTGCCCGCACTGGTGAACAGGGTTTTGATGCTGTTGAGCAGGCCGGGCGCGGCCGCCTGGACCCCGACCAGGCCGACGACCGCGAACGGCAGCAGGTTCAGCAGGGTCCGCACCCGCAGGGAACCCAGGTAGATCAGCAATGCGACGCCGGTGGCCAGCACCGCCGAACGCCCGATCGACAACGGGATCCCGCCCGCGATCATCGCCACGATCAGCCATCTCGCCGGGCGGTGCCGCTTCGCGGTGACAGCCAGGTGCAGAGCCAGCGGAAGCGCCATGCTCAGCACCACCCCGTACTCGATGGGGTGGGTGGCCAGCCCGGCCACCCGGTTGAACCCGTCGCGGCTCTGCACGAAGTCCGCGGTCGACTGGTGCACGATGAGGCCGGGCAGCCGGATCAGCTTGGCCAGATCGATCACGTCGAAGAACTGCAGGGCCGCGACGAACGCGAGGACCGCGGCCCCCATCGTCACCCGGCTCAGCACCCGGCGGACCGAGCGGATGTCGCGCAGGGTGTCCGCGGTGAACAGCAGCACGCCGATCGCACCCAGCTCGCCGAGCAGGCCCGCGTTCGCACCCGAGGCCTCCAGCGGGCTCAGCCCGCGAATCTGCCCGGCGGCGTAACTGGCCAGCTGGCTCACCACCGCGAACATGACCACGACCCGCAACGGCTGGAACCGGCGATCGGTCCCGAGATCGGGTGCGCAGCGCAGGCAGAACCACACCAGCAGCAACGCCGTGGCGAACAGTCCGCTCGGCACCCCGGCCTGGCCGAGCGGGCCGATCACCAGGTTGGCCGGCAACAGGAAAGTCGCCGACAGCAGCAGGGTGAGCCCGGTGACCTCGTCCTTCGGGGAGAACATGTAGCCGACCAGCAACGCGGTGATCGCGAAGACGAGGAAGGCCAGGTCCGGGACGAAGACCTGCGCGCACACGGCGAGCACGCCGCCGCCCAGCAGCAGCACGGTCAGCCATGGGTGCCGGTCGATGCTCCGCTCGACCGGGATGAACTCACCGAGCCCGAGGCGCGTACGCAGCCCAGGCCGTTGCAGAAGGCTCACCGCGGACGTTCGCCCTTACCCGGCGAGCCCACCCGGACCGCGTCGCCGTCGGCGCGGTTGCTGCGCACCGGGCGCAGCTGACGGGTGGGCTGATCAGCCCACGACACCTCGGTGCGGTCCGGCTCCTCGGCCGGCTTCTGGTCGTCCACCTTCTTCTCGGGCGAGTCCGCATCCGTCTCCTCGGCCGCCTCGGCCGCGCGGAGCTGCCTGCGGCGGATCAGGTAGTCGACGTACACCGACAGCCCGAGCGCGAGCACGACCCCGATGGCCAGCGCGGCGATCAGCACCTTCGACCGGCTGCCGGTGGAGATGGCCGCTTCCTTCGGCTGCAACGCGTCGTCCACGGTCACCCGGAACTGGCCGGGGATCTGCTTGACGTCCTGCAGCGCCTGCATCCGGCGCTCGAGTTCCTTCCACAGCAGCGAGTAGGTGCTCAGCGTGGCCTGCTGGCTCTTCGCCGTGATGGTGACCAGCAGCAACGGCCGTCCACTGTCCACATTGATCACGTAGTCCGCGCTGCCACCGCCGCGCCCGACCACGTCCCGCACGTCCGGCGAATCGGCGATGGAGCCCATCACCGACGCGGCGGTGCGCGTGTCGTAGTACGGGTTTCCCGCCAGCCGCGCGGTCGCGGCCTCGTCCTGGGCGTAAGGGATGTTCACCACCAGCACGCCGCTGATCGAGTAGCTCGGGGCGACCTGGCCCGCGGCCACGAACCCGAGTGCTCCGGTCACCAGCAGCGCGGCAACGAGGACGTACCACCGCCGCAGCGCGATCCGGAAAATCCCGAAAAGGTCCATTGACCGTCCTTCCGCAACCCGCGAGGATGGATCTGCCCGCCCCGCCTCGTTGTGTCAATCGATGAAAGCAGCCCGAACGTGACAGGAGAAGGGTCACTGTCTGGTGTCGCAAGTCCTCAAATGGGATTCGCGTGCACATGGGACGACCCACCGCAGCCGACCTGGTCGCACACTCCGTGGCAGCTGCGGGCCGCATTGCGCGAAATGACCACGGTGACCGACCTCGGGCTGGACTGGCCCCGGCCCGCGCGGCTGGCGCTGAAAGCGCTTGCGGCGCGGCGGCACGAGGGACGCTGGGTGAGCGGCTGGAAACACCATCGGCTCACCCAAGCGCTGGTCCAGCAGCGGTTGCGCCGGGCCGAAACGTCCGCGAGCTGCGACGTCGTCCTGCAGATCGGTGATCTCGCCCGGTTGCGCGGGCCGTATCTGGTCTACCAGGACCTGAGTTTCGACTTATTGCGCGAAGAGCGGCAGCCGCGGCATTTCCCGCATCTGTCCGCCACGCGGATCGAGCAACTGGCCGAACGCCAGCGGGAGATCTATGCCGGTGCGGCCGGAGTGCTCGCGATGAGCGAATGGCTGGCCGGGCATCTGGTCCGGGTGACCGGGCTGCCCGCGGACAAAGTGCACGTGGTCAATCCCGGCTGCAATGTGCTGCCCGCGCGCGAGCCACAGCCGCGCCCGTCCGGCGAGCGGCAGCGGCTGTTGTTCGTGGGCAAGGATTTCACCACGAAAGCCGGGCCCCAAGTACTGGCCGCGTGGGAAATTCTCCGCCGCGACGGCCATGCTGGACTCGAACTCACCATCGCCGGTCCGGCGGAGTGGCCGATGCCCGGCCCGATCCCGGACGGCGTGCGCTTCCTCGGCCGGATCCCGCTCGATCAGGTGCGGGAGCTGTACGCGACGCACGATTTGTTCGTGCTGCCCAGCCATTTCGAGGGTTACGGGATTGCTTTCACCGAGGCGCTGGCCCACGGCCTGCCGTGCATCGGGCGTGACCGGTGCGCGATGCCGGAGATCATCCGGCCCGGCGGGAACGGCGGGCTGGTCACCTCCGAGGACCCCGCCGAGCTGGCTTCGCTGATCGCCGAGCTGCTCGCGGACGCAGAGCTGCGGGAACGCACGGTTCGCCAGGCACCGGCGGTGATCGAGCACGCCAACTGGTCGCGGGCGGCCACGGAAGTCCTGACCGTAGCGGCGAAACTCAGCTGAAGCGTCAGCGCCGGAACCACGCCCACCGTTCGGCGGTGCCTCCGGCCGCCAGCGCATCGGCCAGGGAAACGCCCCGCAATCCGCGTTCGGCGATGCCCTCCAGCACCGCCGCCGTCAGCTCGCCCCGGTCGAAGGTCGGCGCGGTACCGGAGGGCTGCTCCGGATCACCGGCGTAGCCGTCGTGGGCGAGCAGAATCGACCCGCGCACGAGTCTTTCCATCGCACGCGCGGCCAGGTCCGGCACCGGTTCGTCGAGCCAGTCCCATGCGGTCGGCCCCCACATCACGGGTTCCAGGCCGGTACGCCGGATGGCTCGCCAGGTCGAGGGGGTCTGCGCGCCGAACGGCGGCCGGAACCAGCGAACCGGCGCGCCGAGCGTGTCTTCGAGCTGCCGTCGTGCCGCGGACACCCGGGCGACGACTTCGCGGAAGCGGAACCGGGTCAGCCGGCAGTGATCGAAGCCGTGCAGGGCGATCTCGTGCCCCTCGGCCGCGGTCTCGGCGAGCAGCCGTGGAAAACGCGCGACACGTTCGGTCAGTACGAAAAACGTCGCGGTCGTGGCGTGCTCCGCCAACGCCGACAGGACTCGTTCCGTGCCCACCGGGTCCGGGCCGTCGTCGAAGGTCAGCACGACGTGGGGCCGTGTGGTGCGCACCGCGCGAACCGAACCGATCGCGCCGGTACCGGCGCGCACTGCTGCCTTGAGCACCTTCTTCACGCCCCCACCGGCTCCCGGGTTCCCGGCCATCCTGAAGCCCATTCTTCCCGTCGTCGCCAGACGACCGTCCATCGTGGACGGCGGCGCAGGATCCGCTCCGCCACCGCCCGGAGCCCGACTCCCAGCCGCAAAGCGAACAGCCCGTAGCCCCGCCACGGCCCGAGATGCCGCTGGATCACCCCGGCCCGTCCGGCCAGCACGAGGACGTCCCGGCCGGAAACGTCTCCACCGGAGGACGCGCCGACGTCGTGCACCACCTCGGCCTCGGGCGTGATCGAAGGGCGGCAGCCGAGCTGCCGCGCCCGAAGACACAGGTCCTGGTCCTCGCCGTAGATCCGGAACCCCTCGTACAGTCCACCGAGCCGGTCCCACAGATCCCTGCTCAGCAGCAGCAACCCGCCGGACACGACGTCCACATGCCGCACCGAATCGCGGGCCCAGCCGCCGAGCGCTTCCGGATCCAACAGCCGTGATCCCCTGGCCAGCGCGGAAAGACCCAGCGCAGAACAGGTGAGACTCCACGGCGTGATCCGGCCGAAGCAGCTGCGTGGCTCCAGTTTTCCGGCGACGTCCAGCGTGCGCCCGCCGACGATGCCGTGCGCCGGATTTGAACGCAGGTGCGCGAGCAGCGCGTCGATCGCACCGGGCTTCGGTTCGGCGTCCGGGTTCAGCAGCAACAGGTACCGCCCGGAGGCGCGCTCGGCCGCCCGGTTCACCGCGTACGCGAATCCGGTGTTCCGACCGAGCCGCGCCACGGTGCCCGGACCCACGACGCGGTCCACAACCTCCGCCGCCCCGTCGGTGGAACCGTTGTCGCTCACCAGGATTTCAAACGGCACGGCCGGCGCCGCTGCGCCGGTCAACGCACTCAGCGTCCGTTCGGCATGTGCGGCGGCGTTGTAGGTGACCATCAACACCGACAGCTCCGGCGCGCTCACGTGCGCCCCGCCAAGACGTCGTTCACGCTGATCCACCGGCCACCGCGGGCCTCGATCTCCGGCCAGGTCCGCCGTACCTCGTCGAGCAGCTGGGGCAGGAGCAGCAACATGTCGGCAGGCTGCCCGGCGGCCAGGTAACTCGGCGGGATGACCGGAATCCGTGTGCCAGGAATCCGCCGGCCCTGCTTGTCCGGCGAAGCGTCGGCGACCGCGGGCAGCAGCTCGACGTCGACCCCGGCGTGGCAGAGCAACGGCACCGAACGGGACGCGGCGCCGTAACCGACGACTCGCCGCGGCCGGTCCTCCAGCCAGCGACGCAGCGCCGCCGCGTCAGTGTCTGCCCGCTCCTGCAACGCGCGCAGTGCGTCGCGATCGGTGACCCCGGCCGCGACTTCTTCCGCGCACGCCGCCTGGGTCTCCTTGTCCGGCTGCGGATCATGCGTGGCCAGCACCACCGCCGTGCCACCGGCCAGCGGGTACGACCACACACGGTGAATCCCGAGCCCGTGCCGGCGCAATGCCTGGTCCAGCGCGGGCAGCGACCAGTACGCGTAGTGCCCGTGCCGCAACTCGTCCCACTGCCCGTGCCGCAGCACACTGCCGAGGCTGAACAGTTGCAGCATCAGCAGGCCACCGGGAGCAAGCTGTTCAGCGCGGCGGCGGAGTGCTTCCTCCTGATCCGGTTCATGCAGCAGGCCGTAGACGTCCAGCACCAGATCGGCGCGTTCCGAAGCACGCTTCAGGCCGCGCGCGAGCACCTTCGGGAGCCAGGCACTGCCATGCGGGCTACCGAATTCCACGGCCGTCTCCCCCGCCCGCATCCAGCCTTCCGCGGACAGCCTGGACAACACCTTCGCGGCCTGGTTCCGCATCGCCTCCGGTTCCACCCCGCGCACCGTCTCCGGCAGCCCGGGATCCTCGGCGAGCTGGGCGAGCCCGCATCCCGTGCACCACCACATCCGCAGACCGAAGACCGGGTCCGGCCCGGGATCCCCGGGCTCGGCGAAGTGCTCGCACCCCGGCTGCGCACCGAGATCCAGCACCACTTCGCCGGTCGTGCCACGGCAATGCCGGCACTGGAACGGCTCGGCCGGAGCGCCGGGCAGCGGTCGTACCGCCGGACTGGTCACGACCTCAGCCGACCCCGACCGGGCGCAGCGCCGCGTTGACACTGCCGTTGTCGCCGCGCTCGCGCAGGCGGGCGAGCCGGGTGAACCGCCGGTCGAACGCCTCCTGCGTGAGCCCGTGCTCGTGGTAGGCGGCGACCAGCTCGCGTGCCCCGGCAGGCACCGACCACTGGCAGTCGAAACCGGGCAGCGCGGCCCGGATCCGCGAGAAGTCCACACGGTAGGAACGCGGGTCGTTGCCCGCTTCCCCGGTGATCAGCAGCTCGGCACCGGGCACTGCCGTCACGACCGCTTCCGCCACTTCCGAAACCCGCAGGTTGTTCTGCTCGGTCCCGACGTTGAACGCCCGGGCGTGCATCGCCTCTCGCGGCGCGTCCAGCATTCCGGCGAACGCGGCGGCGATGTCCGCGGCATGCACCAGCGGCCGCCACGGCGTGCCGTCGGAAAGCACCCGCACCACACCGGTGAGGACCGCGTGGCCGACGAGGTTGTTCACCACGATGTCCGCACGCAGCCGCGGAGAGAACCCGAACGCCGTGGCGTTGCGGAGGAACACCGGGGAGAAATTGCCGTCCGCGAGTTCGACGAGGTCGTCTTCCACCCGCACCTTCGACTCCGCGTACGGCGTGACCGGGCGCAGCGGCGCGTCCTCGTTGACCAGGTTCTCCCCACCCGCGCCGTACACCGAGCAGGTCGACGCGTAGAGGAACCGGCCGACCCCGGCCTCCTTCGCGAGCCGCGCCAGCCGCGTCGACGCGTGGTGGTTGATCTCGTAAGTGATGTCCGGCTCCAGCGAGCCGAGCGGGTCGTTCGACAACGCGGCCAAGTGGATCACCGCGTCGAACCCGGCGAGCTGATCCACGGTCACGTCACGCAGATCGGCGACGATGGTGGGCGGATCGTTCGGTTGTGTGCCGAGCACGCAATCGGCGAACAGCCCGGAATCGAGGCCGGTCACCTGGTGTCCGGCCGCAGTGAGTACCGGGGCCATCACGGTGCCGAGATAGCCCTGGTGTCCGGTGAGCAGAACCCGCATCGATCAGTCTCCCGCGAGGTCGAGGGTGAGTTTGCCGGTATGGAAGGCTTCCGCGTACCGCGCCTGGCATTCGATACCGCGCAGGCGGGCGAGCCCGAGGAAGGCCTCCCGGTCGTACCAGGGCCGGTGCCGCTGGGACGGGTAGTGCTCGTGCAGCAGTGCGACCTTCAGCTCCGCGTTTTCCGGCGAAAGCCGTTGGTAGACCGAAGGTTTCCCGAGGTCGCCGTCCCACTTGACGATCTCGTAGCCCAGCGCCGGCGGACCGCGGAACACCGTGGGGATCAGCTTCGCCAGCGCTCTGTGGTCCTGGTGCGCGTCCTCGGCCTGGGGGCCGATCACGAGATCCGGCTCGATCCGCGTGCGCAGCGCCTCCACGGCTTCCTTGGCCTCCTCCCACTGCGCCGGGAACCGGCCGTCGCGCAGCTTCAGCACGGTGACCGAAAGCCGCGCGCCAGGACAGAACGCGGCCAGCGCGGCCCGCTCCTCGTCCTCGCGTTCGGTTCCTCCGCCGGAGAGCACGAGCGCCTCGATCTCGATACCGGGACGCGACCGGCAGATCGTGAGCAACGTACCGCCCGCGCCGATCGCGAGATCGTCGCAGTGCGCGCCGAGGATCGCGAGCTTGGCCAGCCCGGCGGGCCGGAAGCCGGTCATCCGGCGGCCACCCGATCGTTCTCCCAAAGCGCCCAAGGCTTTTCGTCCCGCGCATACGCCTCGTTCAACGCCGCGCGCTCCTTGATGGTGTCCGTCGGACGCCAGTAACCACGGTGCGGATAGGCCAGCAGACGGCCGCGTTTGGCCAGCTCGGCACAGCCGTCGGCGACCAGATCGCCGTTCTCCGGGATGTGGTCGAACACCTCCTGCCGCAGGGCGAAATACCCGCCGTTGGCCCACAACGGCATCTCGCTCACCGGCGTGATGCCCGAGACCAGCCCGCCCGCCCCGACTTCGACGCAGTGGAACGTCGCGGGCGGCGGCACGATCATCATCGACGCGCCCGCGTCCGCCGCGGCGAACCGCTCGATCAGGTCCGGCAGCGGCGCGTCGGTCAGCACGTCCGCGTAGTTGGCCAGAAAGATCTCCTCGCCTTCGAGGCAGTGCCGCACCCGGCGCAGCCGTTCCCCGATCGGCGAGTTGATCCCGGTGTGCACGAAGGTGATCCGCCAGTCCGAGATGTCGGTGGACAGCAGGTCAAGATCGCCGCCCTGCAACACGAAGTCGTTCGACTCGCTCTCCTCGTAGTCGAGGAAGAACTTCTTGATGTGCTGCGCCCCGTAGCCGAGGCACAACACGAAATCACGGTGCCCGAAGTGGGCGTAATACCGCATCACGTGCCAGAGCAACGGCCGCGGGCCGACCAGCTGCATCGGCTTCGGCACGTCACCGGGGCCGCTCTGCATCCGGGTGCCGTAACCACCGCAGAAGAGCACTACCTTCATCGCGAAACCTCCGTCCGCACCGGGTCGACGACCTCGAGCCGCGGAATCGGGAACACCAGCCGGCCACCCCAGTCCGCCACGTAGGCCAGCTGCTCGGTCAGCTCCGCCCGCAGGTTCCACGGCAGCACCAGCACGTAATCCGGCCGGTCCTCGGCGATCCGCGCCGGCGCCAGGATCGGGATCCGGGTGCCCGGGGTGTAGCGGCCGTGCTTGTACGGGTTGCGATCCACCGTGTAGGCCAGCAGGTCCGGCCGGATGCCGCAGTGGTTCAGCAGGGTGTTGCCCTTGCCGGGAGCGCCGTACCCGACCACGCTGCGGCCCTCTTCGGCCGCCTGGACGAGGAAACCGAGCAGCTCCCGGCGCACGGTGGCGATCCGGCGGCCGAACTCGGCGTAGCCGGACTGTTCGTGCAACCCGGCGGCCTTCTCCCGGGCCAGCACGTCCAGCATCCGCGCGCTCGGCTCCCCGGCGACCGCGACCGGCCTCGCCCACAGCCGGATCGAACCGCCGTGCGTGGGCAGCAGTTCCACATCGACCACGGCCAGGCCGCCGGCCGCGAGTGCCCGCTGCGCGGAAGCGACGGTGTAGTACTGGAAATGCTCGTGGTAGATCGTGTCGTACTGGGTCAGCTCGATGAGCGTAAGCAGGTGCTGCACCTCGATCGAGACCCACCCGTCGTCCGCGACGAGGCCGCGCAGCCCGCGGGTGAACCCGAGCACATCGGGAATGTGCGCGTAGACATTGTTGGCCACCACCAGGTCCGCCGGGCCGTGTGCTTTCCGCACACTTTCGGCGGTCGCTTCGTCGAGGAACGCGGTCAGCGTCGGCACTCCGCGGTCGCGGGCGGCACGCCCGACGTTCTCCGACGGCTCGATGCCCAGGCAGCCGATCCCCTGCCGCACCACGTGTTGCAGCAGGTAGCCGTCATTGCTGGCGACCTCCACGACAAAGGAATCGCCACCGAGCTCCAGCCGCCGCACCGCGCCGGAC
Organism: Amycolatopsis sulphurea; assembly: GCF_002564045.1. Classification (NCBI taxonomy): domain Bacteria; kingdom Bacillati; phylum Actinomycetota; class Actinomycetes; order Pseudonocardiales; family Pseudonocardiaceae; genus Amycolatopsis; species Amycolatopsis sulphurea. The sequence goes on from NZ_PDJK01000002.1 coordinate 1,639,417, forward strand.
ACGAACCGTTCCGCGTGCTCGACCCACGAGGAGGAATAGGACGAGAAGTAGGCGTACTCGGTGAAAGTCTCTTCCGGGGTGATCAGCGGCGGCAGCTGCGACAGCCAGCATTCCGTGCACACGCGCAGGTGCAGCGGGTAGGTCGGCTCGGGTTCGTCGAGCTGCGCGGCGGTCAGGAACCGCTCGCACGGCGGGGTCGCGCCGAGGTCGGCCACGTCTGCGAGGCGCTCGGAGCCGCACAGTCGGCAGGTCAGCATGGGGTGCCCACTTCCGGAGGTGGCCTGGTTTCGTCCGGTATTCGCTCCGCGCGGGGGTGTTCGTTACAGCCCGGCCCCGGAATTCCCGTGGTATTTCCCGAAAATCGGCGACATGAACCGGGCCGGTCAGGTTTCCCGCACACCACTTGCCTCGGGTGGCTTGCGCCGGCAGGCCGCACTTTCCGGATTCGGGTAACGGAGCCGGGCGAGCCAGCGAACTAAGAGCGTCGACCGTCTGCAAGAGAGGCCGTCATGCCGCGTCCCCACGTGCTCATCATCGTTCAGAACCTACCGGTACCGCTCGATCGCCGGGTGTGGCTGGAATGCCGCGCGCTGACCGGAGCGGGCTACGAGGTTTCGGTGATCTGCCCACGTGGCGAAGGAGATCCCGGTTACGAAGTACTTGACGGAGTGCATCTGTACAAGTATTCGCCGCCCCCGCCCGCGGGCGGGCTGCTCGGCTACGCGCTGGAGTTCGCCCTGTCCTGGCTGCACACCGCGAGACTGAGCCGGAAAGTGTGGCGGCGCAAGCCTTTCGCCGTCATGCAGGCCTGCAACCCGCCGGACACCTACTGGGCATTGGCCCGGCTGTGGCGGCGGCGCGGGGTCAAGTTCGTATTCGACCACCACGACCTCAACCCCGAGGTGTTCCGGTCCCGCTTCGGCGAGCCGGAAGGCCGGGGCTCGCGCCTGCAGCTGGCCGGTCTCTATTGGCTGGAACGGATGACCTTCCGCACCGCGGACCACGTCATTTCCACCAACACCTCCTATCAGCGCATCGCGATCGAACGCGGCGGCGTGCCGGAGGAGAACACCAGCGTGGTGCGATCCGGCCCGGACACCACGGTGATGAAGCCGGGGCGGCCGGTCCCCGAGCTGCGTCGCGGGCGGCAGCATCTGGTCGTGTGGCTCGGCATCATGGGTCCGCAGGACGGCGTGGACGTGGTGCTCGACGTCGCCCGGCGCACAGTGTTCGACCACGGCCGTGAAGACGTGCACTTCGCCGTGCTCGGATTCGGCGACTGCCTGGCCGAGCTGCGCCGCCAATGCACCGAATTGGGCCTGGACAAGTACGTGGATCTGCCCGGCCGGGTCGGCCCGGCGCAGATCTCCGAGTACTTCTCCACGGCGTCGGCCGGGCTGTCCCCGGACCCGCTGAACCCGCTCAACGACGTGTCGACGATGAACAAGACGATGGAGTACCTCGCCTACGGCCTGCCGGTGGTCGGCTACCGGCTCACCGAGAACGCGATCTCCGCCGGCGACTGCGCGGTGTTCGTGGAGCCCGGCGACGCCGCGGGCTGCACCGCCGAACTCGTCGCACTGCTCGACGACCCGCAGCGCCGGGAGGACCTCGGCAAACGCGGCCGGCGCCGGGCCGAACTCGAACTGGACTGGGCACCGCAGGCGCGCACCTACGTCGGGGTCTACGACCGGCTGCTGCGCCAAGCCCGTGCTGCCGAAGGGAATTGAGCAATGTTCGTCCGCAGAATCGCCGTGATCGGCACCGGCTACGTCGGCCTCACCACCGGCGCCTGTCTCGCCTCGCTGGGGCACCACGTGGTGTGCGCCGACGTCGACCCGGACAAGGTCGCCCGGCTCACCCGGGGTGAGGTCGGCATCCTGGAACCGCGGCTCGCGGAACTGGTCGCCGAGGGGGTGGCCGCCGGGCGGCTGAGCTTCGTGCTGGGCGCGCGACAGGCGGTCGAGCCGGACGCCGAGATCGTGTTCCTCTGCGTGCCGACCCCGATGGGCGTCGGCGGCGTCGCGGATCTCGGCTCGATCCAGGCCGTGTTGTCCGAGATCACCGACGTGCTGGCCCCGGATTCGGTACTGGTCAACAAATCGACCGTGCCGGTGGGCACCGCCGAACGCACCCGTGAGCTGCTCGGCCGCGACGACGTCGCCGTGGTGAGCAATCCCGAGTTCCTGCGCGAGGGTTGCGCGGTCGAGGATTTCCTGAACCCGGACCGCATCGTGGTCGGCAGCGCGTCGCAGGACGCGGCCGAGCGGGTCGCCGCGCTGTACTCCCGGCTCGGCGCGCCGACCGTGCTCACCGACGCCGCGAGCGCGGAGCTGGTGAAATACTCAGCGAACTGCTTCCTGGCGATGAAACTGTCGTACGTCAACGCGATGGCCGAACTCTGCGAACGGCTCGGCGCGGACATCGCCGACGTCACCGAGGGCATGGGCTATGACCGGCGGATCGGTCAGTCCTTCCTCACCCCGGGTCCGGGCTGGGGTGGTTCGTGCCTGCCGAAGGACACCCGCGCGATGCTGCAGATCGCCGATTCCGCGGACTTCGAATTCCGGCTGCTGCGCGCCGCGATCGACACCAACGAACGGCAGCGGCAGCGGATCGTGGACAAGGTCCGGCTCGCGGTCACCGGACGGCGTTCCGGCACGCTCGCGCACACCCGGCTGGGCCTGCTCGGTCTCACCTTCAAGGCGAACACCGGTGATCTGCGTGATTCGCCCGCGCTGGCGGTGGCCGCGATGCTGCACCAGGACGGGGCCGAACTCGTCGCCTACGATCCGGCGGTCCCGGCGGACACGGTGCATCCGGGCCTGGAGCCGATCAGCGTGGTCGCGGACCCGGAGCTGGCCGCGAAGGACGTGGACGCGCTCGTGGTGCTCACCGAATGGCCGCAGTTCCGCACGCTCGACTGGGCGAAGCTGGCCGGGCTGGCCCGGCACCCGGTGGTGGTCGACACGCGGAACCTGGTCGACCCCGATGTGCTCGCCAGAGCCGGTTTCCGCAGTACCGGTCTCGGCAGGCGGTGACGGCAGACGGCACCGACTCCGGCGGCCCCCGCGTCCGTCGGAATCGGTGCCGCCCGCGGGGCGGAGCCGGATTGCTGCCGTGGTCCTTCGCGCTGGCTCAGGACCTTGGCCGATGATCTCTGTCCGGCCCGGTGTTCGTGGGTTACCGCCAGCAGCGGAAAGCGGCCCGGGTGATCGCACCCTCGGCCCAGCGGGCGTTCAGATCCGAGCGGACCTCGACGCGCGAGTGCAGCCAGCTCCCGGGACGGGACCGGCCGCCCGCGTACACCTTGGTCGCCCCCGCGGCACGCAGGTGGCGGACCACCCGCCGGTCGTAAGGCCCGGGTGGCAGCGAGTACCGCCGCACCGGCTTGCCGCTCAGCTCGGCCAGCAGGCGAGGAGCGGCGTCCAGCTCGCGACGGACCGTGAACGCGCGGTCGAGATGACGCCAGTCGTGCCGGTCCCAGCCGTGCGAGCCGACGTGCATGCCCGCGTCCACGAGCCGGCGCAGGTCCGCGCTGTTGACGTACCCGCGCTCACCGACCCGGCCGGCCAGGGGGAAGAACTCCGCACGCAGGTTCCGCTCGACAAGCCGGGGCAGCGCGATCTCGACGTCGGACACGTTGCCGTCGTCGAAGGTGAGCCGGGCGCCACTGGTGGCGACTACGTCGAGCAGATCGTCGAACTGCTCGACGGTCAGCCAGCGCTCGTCCTCACCTGGATCGAGCGCGCGCCGTGGCCGCCCGATGCCGTGTACTGCGAACGTGATCATCCCTACCCCTCCGCCGCTTTCCGATTAATCATGACATCCGATTAATCGCATTGGCAAGCGGAGAGGTGACCGGTGGTACCCGAGCCGTTACTTACGGATCTCCAACGTGCAGCACTTCGGGCCGCCGCCGGCCTTCCGCAGCTCGGAAATGTCCAGGTAGACGGGCTCGTAGCCGCGCCGGACCAGCTGCTCCCCCAGCCCCGTGGCCCGTGCTTCCAGCGGGAGCACCACGTTGCGGCCGTCGGACACGCCGTTGAGGCCGAAGCACTCCGCATCTGCCGCGGTGGCGAGCACCGCGTCCGGGAATAACCGGCGTAGCACTCGCTGCGAACCCGGCGAGAACGCCGCCGGGTAGTAGGCGATCTGCGCGTCGGCCGAGTCGGTGGCCTCGGCCAGCACGAACAGCGCGGTGTCCAGGTGGTAGTACCGCGCGTCGACCAGCTGCAGGGAAACGACCGGCACGCCGAGCACCTCCTGCGCCTCCGCGTGCGCGGCCGGGTCGGTGCGGAATCCGGTGCCGGCCAGCAGCACCCGGCCGGTCCACACGAGATCGCCCTCGGCCTCGTTGACCTTCTCCGGCATGGTCAGATCGCGGTAGCCGTGCTCGGTGAACCAGCGCCGGAAGTGCTCGGCCTCCGCGGTCCGCTGCGATGCCCGGAACCGCGCGCCCAGCACCCGCCCGTCCACGACCGTGCCCGAGTTCGCCGCGAACACCATGTCCGGCAGGCCCGGCTGGGGTTCGATCTCCTCGACGGCGTGCCCGAGACGGCGATAGGTGTCCCGCAGCCGGGTCCACTGCGCGAGGGCGATCTTCGCGCTGACCGGCTGAGCGGGGTCCATCCAGGGGTTGATCGAGTAGTCCACCGCGAAGTATTGCGGTGGGCACATCAGGTAATGGCGGGGAGTGGGCACCCGCGGCACGGCCGGTCCCTGCATAAGACCAGGGTAGGTTCGGCCCGATATCGCAATCAATCGCTGTTCGCTGCGCACACGCCTGCTAAACATTGCGTGTGAACACCATCGACCAGCGAATCGTTTCCTGCCTGCTGGCCAACGCGCGATCCAGCTACGCGGAGATCGGCAAAGTGGTCGGTTTGTCCGCTCCTGCCGTGAAAAGACGGGTGGACCGGCTGCTGGAGACCGGGGTGCTGCGCGGGTTCACCGCGGTCGTCGACCCCGAGGCGCTCGGCTGGGGCACCGAGGCATTCGTGGAGGTGCACTGCCAGGGCAACGTGACCCCTGGCCGGATCCGCGCCCGGCTCGAACCGCTGCCCGAGGTCGTCGCCGCCTATACGGTGTCCGGCGCGGCGGACGCGATCGTGCACCTGCGGGCGGCGGACATCCACCACCTGGAAACGGCGCTGGAACGGCTGCGCGGCCTGGAGATCGTCGACCGGACGGTGTCCACCGTCGTCCTGTCGCGGCTACTGGAACGACCACCGACTCCGTCGTGAGTGGGATGCTCGGCCGATGACCGACCGCATCCTCAGCGAGCACGACCACGGCGTCGCGCTGCTCACCATCGACGCCCCGGACAGCCGCAACGCGCTCACCCTCGACCTGTCCGCGGAACTGGCCGCCGCCCTGGCCCGCGCCGAGGCCGACGAGGACGTGCACGCCGTGATCGTGACCGGTACTCCGCCGGCGTTCTGTGCGGGCGCCGATCTGAGCACGCTCGGCGAGGCGGACGCGGATGGGCTCCGCTCCGTGTACGCCGGGTTCCTCGCGGTCGCAGAGTGCAGCCTGCCCACGATCGCCGCAGTCGGCGGTGCGGCAGTCGGTGCCGGGCTGAATCTCGCGCTCGCCACGGACGTCCGGCTCGCCGGTCCGCGCGCCAAGTTCCTCGCCCGGTTCCTGGAACTGGGACTGCACCCCGGCGGTGGGATGACCTGGATGATCCAGCGCCTGGCCGGCCCTCAGCAGGCCACCGCGATGACCTTGTTCGGTGAAGTCCTCGACGCCCACGCCGCCGTCCGTGCCGGGCTCGCGCTGCGGGTGGTCGAGGGCGGTCACGACGCGCTGATCAGCGCCGCCCGTGCGCTGGCCGCGCCGGCCGTCGCCGCTCCACGCGAGGTGCTGGTGTCCACGAAGCGGACTATGCGGCTGACCAGCGGCCTGACCGAGCACCCGGCCGCGGTCGACGCGGAGCTGCGGCCGCAGCTGGAATCGCTGGCAGCACCGGCGTTCGCGGAACGGCTGGCCGCGATGAAGGCCCGGATCAGCGCCCGCTGACCCCGGCCTCGCGCAATGTCCACCCGGTGGGAAAACTCGAGTTCGAGCGAGCTACGAGTGCAAGCTGCACCATTGGTGGGACAGGATTCCGACAAAGTTGGTCGGGGACCCGGCAGCGGGCGATGCGGAGGTGTGTGCGACCACCTCATGGCGTGCACCCGATCGGTTTCGGGTCTGTGAAGGGGCCCTTCACGGACTCAGAGTCCGTGAAGGGCCCCTTCACAGCCCTCCGCAGCTGCGCAGGGCCCTCCACACCGACTTTGCCGACACCACCATTGGTGGGAGACGGGTGTCACTCGGGACGGCGAGGTCTGCACCTCTACCATCGGATTGAGCCGCGCCGGGGGTGGCCCGACGTCGCGACCGGACCGAGCCGGTCCGGGTACCCCACACTTCGGTCACCGGGAGCGAGCCGGCGAGTAACCTCGGAGACAGACCCGCAGCCGCTGCCGACGGCGGCGGACGGGAGTTCGCCCTCGGGGCCGGCCCGGGGCCGCAGTACGTCGGGAGAGAGGGATTCCCTGACCCATGAGCACGACGAACGGCCACGCGACCGGCGACGGTTCCGCGGCGCTGACCGCCACCCGGACCACCGAGGTGAACAAGCTGGACCGGGTGGTCATCCGGTTCGCGGGTGACTCCGGCGACGGGATGCAGCTGACCGGCGACCGGTTCACCTCCGAGGCGGCCGCCTTCGGCAACGACCTGTCCACGATGCCGAACTTCCCGGCCGAGATCCGCGCACCACAGGGCACCATCCCGGGTGTCTCCTCCTTCCAGGTGCACTTCGCCGACTACGACATCCTCACCCCCGGCGACCGGCCGGACGTGCTCGTCGCGATGAACCCCGCCGCGCTCAAGGCGAATCTGGCCGACGTACCCCGCGGCGGCACGATCATCCTCAACACCGACGAGTTCACCAAGCGCAACCTGGTCAAGGTCGGCTACGCCGAGGACCCGAACGCCGACGAGACGCTCTCGGGCTTCCAGGTGCACCGGGTCGCCATGTCGACGCTGACCCAGGGCGCGCTCGCGGACACCGGGCTGGGCAAGAAGGACGCCGAGCGCTGCAAGAACATGTTCGCGCTCGGGCTGCTGTCCTGGATGTATCACCGCCCGACCGAGGGCACCGAACGGTTCCTGCGGGAGAAGTTCGGCAAGAAGCCGGACATCGCCGAGGCCAACATCCTGGCCTTCCGCGCGGGCTGGAACTACGGCGAGACCACCGAATCGTTCGTGACCACCTTCGAGGTGGCGCCCGCCAAACTGGCCAGGGGCACCTACCGGCAGATCACCGGCAACACCGCGCTGGCCTATGGACTCGTGGCCGCCGGGCAGCAGTCCGGCCTGCAGATCCTGCTCGGCACCTACCCGATCACGCCGGCCTCGGACATCCTGCACGAGCTGTCCAAGCACAAGAACTTCGGCATCCTGACCTTCCAGGCCGAGGACGAGATCGCCGGGGTCGGCGCCGCGCTCGGCGCCTCCTACGGCGGGGCGCTCGGGGTCACCTCCACCTCCGGGCCGGGTGTGGCACTCAAGTCCGAGGCGATCGGCCTCGGCGTGATGATCGAGCTGCCGCTGGTGGTCGTCGACGTGCAGCGCGGCGGCCCGTCCACCGGCCTGCCGACCAAGACCGAGCAGGCCGACCTGCTGCAGGCGATGTTCGGGCGCAACGGCGAGTCCCCCGTACCGGTGATCGCGCCGTGCTCGCCCGCGGACTGCTTCGACGCCGCACTGGAGGCCACCCGGATCGCGCTGAAGTACCGCACGCCGGTGCTGCTGCTCTCCGACGGCGCGATCGCCAACGGCTCCGAGCCGTGGCTGGTGCCGGACGTGGCGGATCTGCCCGATCTGCGGGTCGAGTTCGCCACCGTACCGAACGCGCCGGATTCCTCCGGGGAATTCTGGCCTTACCTGCGTGATCCGGAGACGCTGGCGCGGGAGTGGGCGGTGCCGGGCACCGCCGGGCTGCAGCACCGCATCGGCGGGCTGGAGAAGCAGGACGGCAAGGGCAGCATCTCCTACGACCCGGACAACCACGACAAGATGGTGCGGCTGCGCCAGGCCAAGGTCGACGGGGTGGACGTGCCGGACCTGGTCGTCGACGACCCCTCCGGCGAGGCCCGCGTGCTCGCGCTCGGCTGGGGCTCGTCCTACGGCCCGATCGGCGCCGCCTGCCGCCGGGTGCGGAAGCTGGGCATGCCGATCGCGCAGGCGCATCTGCGGCACCTCAACCCGTTGCCGAAGAACCTCGGCGAGGTGCTGCGCGGCTATGACAAGGTCGTGCTGCCGGAAATGAACCTCGGCCAGCTCGCGCTGCTGCTGCGCGCGGAGTACCTGGTGGACGTGCACTCCTACACCAAGGTGGCGGGCCTGCCGTTCAAGGCCGAGGAGCTGCAGAACGTGTTCGCCGACCTCATCACCGACCTCGTCCCGGAGGGTGTTCAGTGACCACGATCGACCTCGGCCTCCCCCAGCTCGGCGGGCTGGACCTGGTGCCGACGACCGAGGAAGCGCAGAAGGCCAAGGACTACAAGTCCGACCAGGAAGTCCGCTGGTGCCCCGGCTGCGGCGACTACGTGGTGCTCAACGCGGTGCAGTCGTTCCTGCCCACCCTCGGGCTCAAGCGCGAGAACATCGTGTTCATCTCCGGGATCGGCTGTTCCTCGCGATTCCCGTACTACCTCAACACCTACGGCATGCATTCGATCCACGGCCGGGCGCCGTCGATCGCGACCGGGCTGGCCACCACCCGGGCAGATCTGTCGGTGTGGGTGGTCACCGGGGACGGGGACGCGCTGTCCATCGGCGGCAACCACCTGATCCACGCCTTGCGGCGCAACGTGAACATCAAGATCCTGCTGTTCAACAACCGGATCTACGGGCTGACCAAGGGCCAGTACTCGCCAACCTCGGAGCCGGGCAAGGTCACCAAGTCGACCCCGATGGGTTCGGTGGACACCCCGTTCAACCCGCTCTCCCTCGCCATCGGCGCGGAGGCCTCGTTCGTCGGCCGGGCGCTGGACTCCGACCGCAAGGGCCTCACCGAGGTGCTCGAAGCCGCGGCGCGGCACCGCGGTTCGGCGCTGGTGGAGATCTACCAGAACTGCCCGATCTTCAACGACGGCGCGTTCGATGTCCTGAAGGACAAGGACGAGGCGGCGCAGCGGCTGATCCCGTTGCGCGCGGGCGAGCCGATCCGCTTCGGCAGCGAAGGCGAGTACGGCGTACGCCGCGGCGACTGGGGCGGCCTCGACGTCGGCAAGGTCGCCGAGATCGGCGAGGAGAACCTGGTCGTGCACGATCCGGCCATCGCCGACACCACCTACGCGTTCGCCCTGTCCCGGCTCGGTGACCAGCACCTGAACCACGTGCCCACCGGCATCCTGCGCCAGGTCGAGCGGCCCACCTACGACGACGGCGCCCGCGCCCAGGTCGAGCAGGCACGCGAGGCCCGGCAGCCGGATCTGCAGGCGCTGTTGCGGGGTAAGGACACCTGGACCGTCGCCTGAGCCGTTTCCGCACCACGGTGGCCGCCATCCCCCCGGGGTGGCGGCCACCGTCGTTGGTGAAAGCTGTGAAGGGTCCCTTCACAGCCTCAGCGTCCGTGAAGGGTCCCTTCACAGCTTTCCGGGCAGGGAGGGGGGCGCGTGCGAGGGCCGCTTGTGGACATTGCCGCGGGGCGAAACCCCGCACGTTCGGCATCCGCGGCGGTGCGGAACGACGCCGGCAATGCTGTGAAGGGACCCTTCACAGCCTCAGCGTCCGTGAAGGGTCCCTTCACAGCCTTCCAGACAGGGAGACGCGCACGAGGGTCCCTTGTGGATGGTCGCTTGTGGATGGTCAGTGCAGCGGGCGGAACCCGACGCGCTCGGCATCCGCGGCCGTGCGGAACCATACTTCCGCCACCATCTTCGGGAACTGCGCCGACTCATCCGTGCAGTACCGCAACGCGGTGACGCTCGCCTTCACCGAGAACCCGTCCGCCGGACGGCCACCCCCGGGCCGCGGCATCGCCGAGCCAGGACCGAACGGCCCCGGCGGAACCGCATCCACCGCATCATGCCGGGCAGGAGACGGCTCCGGCGGAGCGGCCTGCTGGACCTGATTCGGCCGCACGGCCGGCTCGAAAAGGGATCCGCTGTGCGCCCCGGTCAGCTCCGGGTCACGCCGCTCGACCGGTCGCATCGACGGCTGGATCGGCCGCGGTGCGTCGAACCCGCCAAGCGGCGACTCGCGGCGCCGCCGCTTGGGCAGCCCCGGGGAACCGTCGTCCACGGGATCCGGCTCAGCCTCGCCGCGGCCACCCTCGGCGGGGCGGAGGTGATCGGTCGGGACGGATTCCGCAGGGTGCCCCACCGGAGCCGGCTCCTCGAACGGCGAGCGCTCCGCCGCCGCACCACCGCCGAACCAATCCGGCTCCGGCACCGGGTCCGAAGGCCGGGCGGCAGGCTGGAACAACGAGACCGGCTCATCCACGGCGTCGAACCCGGCCGACGACGGCCGATGCTCCACAACGGACGGTTCCGGCTCGGGCGCCCGGTGGTAGCCACTACCGGACTCTTCTTCCGGGACCAGGTACTCAGCGGCCGCGGCATGGTAATCGGACTCATCGTGCGAGTCCATTGTGGACTCTTCGCGAACCGGCGCATCCCCGTTCGCCACCGGCTCGTCCGAGGAGAGCCCGGAGAACGCATGCCCGGCAACACCATCGGAATCCACAATGGACTCTTCCGGAGCAATCTCGGCGAATCCAGGTTCCACAGTGGCCTGTTCGGCCGCGAGACAGTCCGAGTCCACCCCGGACTGCTCGGCACGGTCCGGCCCTGCGGCCAGATAGTCCGGCTCAGTCGGATAGCCGGGCTCCTCCGGCTCCACTATGGACCCGCCGGTGAATCCGGCGTCCACAGTGCCCGGCTCGGACCGCACGTGGCCGGGTTCGGCAGCGACCGATCCGTCCAGCGCGGCGAAACCCGCCACGGTGGTCTGCTCGGCGGCGCGGTAGTCCGCCAAGCCGAGCAGGCCGGTCTCCTCGGCGTCCGCGCGGGCGAAGGCCTCGTCGACCTCGTCGTCGGTCACCGGCTCGGGAGCCGTGCGGTACTCCGCCTCGTACTCCGCCTCCGGCTCGAACCCACGGCCGGCGGGCTGGAACAGCTCGGTGGGCGCGGCCTCGTCCGGGCGCCAGGTAGCGGTCTCCGCAGGGGCCGGGGACAGCACGGCGGTACTGGTGGCACCCGCGTTCACCGGGGTGCGGGCGGCGTCCGCGTGCGCCTTGACCAGCTGATCCTCCAGGTCCCGCACCCGTCTGCGCACCGGCCGGAGCAGCACCAGCCAGGAAACGAGCACACCGACGAAGAAGGCCAGCAGGCTCCACAGCCACACCTGCCCGAAAATGGACATTTTGCGCCCCTTTTAAAACGTTCGCGCGACCAGGTAGTCGGCGACCGACTCGCAAGCGTCACGCGCGGGGGACGCGGGCAGCGCGGCGAGCTCGGCACGTGCTCGGGAAGCGTAGTCGGAAAGAGTGACGCGCGCGCGTTCGAGTCCGCTGGAGCGGCGCAGCAGCCCGAGCGCCTCCTCGACGAGCGCGTCCTCCACGATCGGCCCGGCCAGCAGCCCGCGCAGCCGCGGATCGCTCTCCGGATCGGCCAGCGCGTACAGCATCGGCAGTGTGCGCACGCCTTCCCGCAGGTCGGTGCCCTGCGCCTTGCCCAGCTCCACCGAGGGCGAGGCGATGTCGATGACGTCGTCGGAGATCTGGAACGCGGTACCGACGATGTCGCCGAACCGGCGCAGCGCCGCCACCTGCTCCTCGTCCGCGCCGGACATCATCCCGCCGAAGCGCCCGGCGGTCGCGATCAGCGACCCGGTCTTCTGCGCGATCACGGTCAGGTAGTGCTCGACCGGATCGGTCCCGGGTCCGGGCCCGACGGTCTCCCGCATCTGCCCGGTGACCAGCTCACCGAAGGTTTCCGCGATGATCCGCGCGGCATCCGTGCCGAGGTCGGCGACCAGCCGCGAGGCGTGCGCGAAGAGGAAGTCACCGGTGAGGATCGCGACGGTGTTGTCCCAGCGCGCGTTCACGCTCTCCGCGCCGCGGCGCATGGTCGCCTCGTCCATGACGTCGTCGTGATAGAGCGTTGCGAGGTGCACCAGCTCGACCGCGGCGGCCGCGACGACCACCTGCTCCCCCTGCTTCGGGCCGAACTGCGCGGACAACAGCGTGAACAGCGGACGAAAACGTTTGCCCCCCGCTTCGACCAGGTGCAGTGCGGCATCGTGCACGGCCGGGACGTCGCTGCGTACGACCTCCCGCAGCAGGCGCTCGACCTCGCTCAGGCCGCTCGCGATGGACCGGAGCAGCTGCTCGTCCTCGATCGGCAGCCCGACAGTCACGCGGAGGTCCTCCACAGCGCCATCCCGGGCCGCCCCCGGAGGTGGTGAAGACACAGACACGTCGGCTCCGCTCTCTCATGACTCGTTCGTCCGCCCCTCGGGTTTACGACTCCAGGGTAGTGGTTGTCCAAAGCGCCCCGTTTACCCGCTGTCCAGGGGAAACGGTGACGAAGATGACAGCGGGTAAAACCCCTTCCCGGCCGCCGCGGCCGGGTTCACCGGATCCCCCGAACAGGTTGCCGCGCCCTCTCGGACGAGTGATCAACGCCGTCTCGCGCAACGGGCGAATCGGGCTTGCGGATAGTGACGGAGAGGAACCGCTCTTTCGACCAAGGAGGACGACGCACATGCCGAACACGACGATCAGGCGGGCCGGGCTGGCCGGGGTGCTGGTGGCGGCAGGCGGGCTGCTCGCCGGACCCGGCACGGCACAGGCGGCGCCGCTTTCCGGCGCGGCGGCGGCCGGCCTCGCCGGGGTGGCCGATGCCGGCGGCGCGGCGTTCACCAAGGGCACCAGCACCATCACCATCTCGCCGGTCGCACCGTGCTCGGTCGACGGGCCGGAGACCGAGGCGTCCGGCGCGGCTTTGTCCTCGGGCGTCGCCTTCGGCAGCGGGAAGTCCTCCTGCACCACCAAGATCACCGATCCGGCCACCAGCCGCACGGAGACCACGTCCACCACGACCGGAAAGAACTTCGAGCTGTCCGCGCTCGTCGGCGCGCGCGGTCCGCGGGTGAAGCTGGGCTCCTACACCGTCACCTGCACGGGCATGCAACGCCAGACGAGTGCGAATTGGAGCTACAGCGGGCTGTCCGGGATCACCGGCCTGCCTTCGCCGATCCCCGTGAACTACGCCAAGCCGCTCACCAGGCCCGACGGCACCGTGCTGGCCACCGCGGTCTTCAACGCGCAGACCACCCCCGGCAACGGCAGCATCGGCCTCACCATGCTGCGCATCGACTTCACCCCGGCGTCCGGGATCTCCGGCTCCGTCTCCGTCGGCCGCACGGCCTGCTCCCCGACCCCCTGAAAGCTGTGAAGGGGCCCTTCACGGACTCTGAGTCCGTGAAGGGCCCCTTCACAGCTTTGCCTGTCATGCCAGGCCATTCTCAAGCTCCGCCGGGAACTCCGGCGCGGCGCTGCGCCCTGATGTCCGGATCCCGGTCGATCCAGCCTTTTCCTTCCGCGGCAATTCCTTCCAGGATGTGCAGCGTCGGCTTGAAGCCGGCCGTGTCGAGGTTGAGGGCGACGACTTTCCGGGCATCCTCGCCCTCCTCGGCGCGCAGGTGGTCGTCGATCACCCGGATCTGGCGGGGCTGCCCGTTCAACAAGGTGAGTTCCAGGGTGTGCCGCAGCTCCTGGCTGATCGTGACGTGGACTGACGACACCGCGTCGAACCGGTAGTTGGTGCGTTCTTCGTCGCCGAAGACGACGCGTTCGAAATCGAGTTCGATCGTGAATTCCCGGACTCCGTCGACCGTGATCAGGAAGAGCCGGACGTCGTACACCGTGTACCGCCACGGCCCGTTGTGCAGCCGCGCTTGTTTCGGGTTACTTCCGGGAGTTTGCAGAAACGCGTAGGCGAGCACGTCCCGCCAGGCCAGTTTGTAGTGGGTCAGAGCTTTGTCGAGGATCATGGTGCGGTCACAGCCGAGCCAGTCCTCCATCTCCTCTTCCCGCGGCCGGATGTCGTCCAGCTGCCTTTTCCACCGGCGGTATTCGGCTTCCCTGTCCCAGAGCACCTCCATGCGTTCCCATGCCTCATCGGCGATCCGGCGGCGTTCGCATACGATGTGTGCCCAGCCCGGCACAGCCGCCAAAGCGCCAACGAGAGCCAGTACCGCGGCGATGGCGTTGGGCACGATCTCGACCCGGACAGCGGCAGACCCGATCTGAATACTGCAGGCCAGCAGCGTCAAGCACGACAGCACGCAGAGCAACTTCGTTGCCGGCCGAACGCGGTATCGCTCGTGATACTCGAACAGCGAGCCGGCTGTCCACCGGCGGCGCGCTTCCCGTGCGTGGAAGTGAATCAGCCAATACACCTGGCCTGCGGTGGTGCGGCTTTCCCGGTAGGTATCGACGAGCTCGTTGCGCAGCGCGGTCTGGATCCCCGCGCTCTCCCGCCGCCACTCTTTGTTGTCGATACCGCGTGGCGCGAACTTCGCAAAGTAATACCGGACCTTGGCGTCTACGCTCTGTGCGAAACCCGGCTCAGCGTAGTCCGCCCGGAGTCCCCGGCGCGAAAACAGTCGTTCCTTCGCGGCGAGCCGTCCGGCAAGATGCCGCCATTCCAGGCCGGTGCGCAAGGCGGCGCAGCCAGCCGAGAGGAGCAGCACATACGCGACGATCGACAGCGCCTGTCCGCTCGAGAGAATTGTCCACCCCAGACAGCCCAGCGCGCCAGCGGCGACGAGGGTACCGATGCCGGTCCGGAGACGGTCTCGCGTGGTGACGGTCGAAGGCGGCACCGGCCGATGCCGAGGTTTGGCCGGAACAGGGTGGAAGTAGGCCCATACCCGCTTCCGCCTGTCACCGGCCAGCCGCCCCTCCCGGGCGTTCTGCCGGGTTTCGGCCCACAGGCTCTCGCGAATGCTCGCGGTGAGGACCAGGGCGAGGTGCTTCGAGATCATCCGGCGCTGCGCGTCTGCGATCCTGTCCAGCTTCTGCAGTGCCGAGGCCGGGTTGAGGCTCGGATCGTCATAACAGGCCAGCACCGCGGACACCGCGATCAGCGCCCGGGTCCATTCGTTCGCAGGGAGCGCCTCGGCTCCTTGGGGCAACGCGATCAGCCGTTCCCGTTCCTCCTCGTCGAGGTCGCGGTAGGAGCGCCTGCTGAGCAGCGCGAGCGCCAGATGAAACCGGACTTCGCCGCTGTCGTGGCCCTTCGCCCGGGCATCGGAGATGAGCTCCCGGGCAAGCGACGGGCACCCGTCCCGCAGGTAGGCGAGCCCGACTCGGTATTTCTCCTCCGGAGAGGCGTCCGCCCGCAATTCATAGCGGACGGACTTGTGGGTGACGTATTCGTTGTGAACGGAATCCTGGTAGACGTTGGAGCCGACGACGTTGTCCGCATCGATCCCGACCTTCTGAGCCGGCCCGGCGCCGTCTTCCGGCGGTATCCCGGTCACGCGAGCCCTTTGGCCGCGGCGATCAGGGCAGTGACCTTTGCGGCCAGCCCGGCGAGCTCGGACACCAGCCCGCCCAGCCGCTTGAGCGCAAGCACTACTTTGTCCTTGCGCTCCGGCCCTTCCGCGCCGAGTGCTTCGTCGGCCTGGTCGAGCTCGGTGCACGCCGCGCCGTAGGTCGCGTCGTCCACCTGCCCTCGCGCGCGTTCCCGCTCCAGTTCGGCGCGCACGATCGCCAGCTCGGCTGCCAAATCCCGTGCGCCGCCGATTGGCCCGGACGAATTCTGGTAGACGTTGCTGCCGACGACGTTCACCGCCTGGATGCCGACTTGCCCGGCCGCGTAGTTGTGCACAGAGCCACTCTGCCCGCTCGTACGTTCTTTCATGGTCCGGAACTCCCCTTTTCGGATCAATTGTTCGGCCAGCCGCACCGCAAAGGCCGCCGCGTGCGAAGCCGCTATAGGCTGCCAATTGTGGTCGGCAGCCGAATTCTTCTTGCCGTCGGCAAGATCGCTGATGCCCCGCACGATCGCGACGGGGCAGCCGCCGAGATGCCCCGCCTGCGCGACTCCGGCGGCTTCCATTTCGATCGCCATTGCGTCGTTGTAGTGCTGACGGATCCAGCGTGCTTCCGCGGACAGCCGGGAATTGTGGACCACCTCGCCGGCGGCGATGACCCCGAACCGTACCTGTGTTCCCGGCGCGACATCCGGCTCCCACTTGCCGGCGCGCGCGACGTAGTGGGCGATCTGGCTGACGTCGTGCGCGATCTCCCATCCTCGCGGACGAGCCTTGAGACCGTCGTCTTCGGCAGTGCCGCCGTGATAGGCCTGCACATGTGTCGCCACCACGACATCCCCGAGCGGCGTGTCCCACAATGCACCCGCGACGCCGACGAACAGCAGTGCCGCCGGGGAGAAGTGCTCGATCGCCCGTTCGGCCAGCACTGCGGCCGGATGGGTTCCTTTGCCCGTCAGGCTCAGGGCTATCCGGCAGGAAGTGCCCTTGACTGTGCCGATCTCGAACAGCGTTCCCTTGTCGTGCCAGTGCGGCTCGACGTCCGCCAGCTTGGCCAGAACCGCATTGTATTCCGTATTGAATGCGGTCAGTACAACGATCAGATCGTCGTTCATTGTTCCCCCTTCGCAGATACTGCGGGCCGCACGAGCGGCGGCCACAGCGTCAATCGTTCCCCTGCCTCGAACAGACGTGCCGGGCGGCCGCGGCCGGCTCGCCGCTCCTCGCCGGCCGGGACAAGAAAGCCGTCGACAGCCTGTACTTTGCGATAGAAGTTCCGCGGGTCGAGGCGGACTCCCCACACCGCCTCGTACACCTGCTGCAGATCGCTGATCGTGAACGGGCTCGTGCAGAACGCGGTAGCCAGCGCCGTGCTCTCGAGTTTCGCACGCGCTCGTTCCAAGCCGTCGTTCAGGATCTGCTCGTGATCAAACGCGAGCCGGACCCGCCGGTCGAGGATCTCCGGCATCGGCACCCAGACCGCACGTGCCGCATCGGTGCCCGCGTATGGCTCGGGAAGACGCGGCGCGATCGCGAGGTAAGCCACCGAAATGACCCGTCCTCGCGGATCCCGGCCGGGTGTGCCGTATGCGCCCAGCTGTTCCAGGTGCAGCTCGGCCGCATCTAGCGCAGCTTCCTCCTGCAGCTCCCTGGCTGCCGCGGCGGCGACGTCCTCGTTCTCGTCGGCGAGAAACCCTCCCGGCAGCGCGAACGCGCCCCGGAACGGCTCGATGCCGCGTTCCACCACCAAGACCTGCAACACCGATTCGCGCAGGGTGAAGATCACCAAGTCGACAGCGAGCAGGACCAGCGGCGGAGTCCAGTGATCACCGGGCATGGCAACCACTGTATATTACTGTCGAACTGACAGTAAAGAGGGTTTCGGGCGGCGCCTCAATGGCCTGCGCGAGCCTCGCCAACCGGGTCTTCGCTTCGGTCAGGCGCTGAGCATCCGAGGTGCGCTCCGGGTTGACGTCCACGTCGGCGGCGACACCAGCATCGCCTCCACGGTCGCACCACGCTGGTCTTCCGAGAACGCGTTATGGATGTAGCCGTCGAGCGGTTCCAGCAGGCGGCTTCGGGCAGATAGATGTTCTTCGGGCGGTCTGCCAATGCAGGTGATCCGGACATCAGCGTCCAAGCGGCACACCTGTAGCGGATCAGGTCATGGTCTGGCATGACTGCGACGGGTGAGCAGGCCTTCATGTGTCAATGCGATCGGTCTGTGCTTGTGTTCGCTGCTCCGATGAGCCTCGACGTGGCCGTAGGTGACTTCTTTGAATCGTTGAGCGCCTGCATGACGCGCGGGAGGCTCGACGCAGCCGACCGCGACGACATCGCCCTTGCCCGTACGTCCGCGCTACCGGGATCCGGCGCGGCGAACACACGATCTGCGACGAATCTCCTCGTCGTTGCCTGAGCCAGGCCAACCCATCCGCACGCCGGCGAGCGCTCAATGCCGACCGCGACGTTCACCGCTCAGGGCGTCAGGCTTTACCGGTCACGTGCAGCCACGTCACTTCGCCGGAATCCGGCAGCTCGCCGAGCGCGCGCGTTTCACGCGCGATCCGCTGCAGGGCCTCGTCCCTGGACCCGCTCCACGCCACAAAGTCCGGATCGCCTTCGACAAGGTCTCCCGGCACGGCACCCCGGTCCATGAGATCCCCGATCAACGTCAGCAACGCCGAAATCTGCTGTTCCAGCGTCGCGCCCTTGCCCGCCATCGCAGAGGCCACCGCGGTCACCGGCGACATGCCCACCCAGTCGTCCTGCGCATACTCGACCAGATACTCGACGTCATCCGCGAACTCGACCGGCGTCTTCACTGCTTTCCCTCGCTCTCGATGTGATACCGCTTGACATTGTTCAGGCCCTCCACGCGGTTGATGTCAAGGGTGTCGCCGCCCGAACCGCTGTAGGTCCGGTAGGTCACCGACGCGCGCGGATCGTCGCTGATCGTCCAAGTCTCCACTGTCCCCTTCGGCGTGTGCGCCAGCTTGTCCGGCGGCCCCAGCCTCGAGCGGGCATCGTCGACCATCTTGCCGAGCTCGTCTGTATCGACGACCTTGACGCCCCTGCTCTTCCCCGCGCTACCCCGAATCGAACCGTTGTCCTCCGTGACGATGTCATGGACGGCGGCGATTCGCTCCTCGCGCGTTTTCGCGACTTTGGCCTCGGGCGCATGCTCGCCACCAGCATGTTCCCCTTTGCCGAGCAGGTCCTTCGCCGCCTTGCCCGCTCCGAACAGCAGCACACCACCGACCATCTTCCCGACGGCACGATCCCCGTGCCCGCTCGCCCAGTCATCCCAGGCGACGATGTTCTTGAACGTCTCCGCCGGATGCGTGACGTTGTGCGCCATCGCCACAACCATCTCGCCAGGGTCGGAAGCCAGGTTCCACAGTCCTTCGCCAGCACCGGAGATCGTGTCCCAGATACCGCCGAAGAAGTTGCCGTCCGATTGCTTTTGCGAGTCCTGCGGGGGCCAGGGACGCCTCGACGCGAAGGGTGTCCGCGCAGACGTTTCCCGCCTCCTGCAGTTGCTGCCGCGCCCGCCCCAGCATCTCGCGCGCTTCCTGCCGCTGCACCTCGCCGAGGTCCGCGAATGCCGGCGGCTGAACAACCGTCGGGTCACCCTTCTGCTGGTTTTCCCGCGTCTTGGCCTCCGCGTCGGCGACCACTCGATCATGGGCAGCCTTCGCCTGCGCTGTCGCGGCGTCGCCTCGCTGCCATTTCGCCACGGCTTCCACAGCTTGGCTTTGCGCCCACTGCAAGGTGTTGGCGAAATCTTCGAGTGCCTGGGCGCCGTTCTGCAGCGAATCGGAACCCTGCAGCCAACGCGGCACCTCGGTCTGGTGGTCCTCGTGGAACTTGTCCGAGGCCTGACCGGTCCAGCTGCCCGTGTCGACGTACTGGTACGTGCCTTCGTTCTTCCACGGGCAGCGCGTTCGTTCTGCATGAGTACGGCTGTGAAGGGCCCCTTCACAGCCGTCGTACGGCGCGTCAGCGACAAGTCAATGCGCGTCAGGAGGCGAATCCGCCCGATCCGGCCCAGTTCAGCGCGAACGCCGGGACCAGGCCGAGCACCAGGGTCACCACCACGCCGAGCGTGATGGCCGCCGTGGTGAAGCCGCCGGGGACGGTGACCGTGGGGCCGTCCGCGGCCGGTTCGGAGAAGTACATCAGCACGATCACGCGCAGGTAGAAGAACGCCGCCACAGCGCTGAACACCAGCGCCACCACCACCAACGGCGCCATCCCGTCCGACAGGGCCGCGGAGAACACCACGAACTTGCCGACGAACCCGCTCGTCAGCGGGATGCCGGCCAGTGCCAGCAACAGGAACGTGAACACCCCGGCCAACACCGGCGAGCGTTTCGCCAGCCCGGCCCAGGCGGACAGATGCGTAGCCTCCCCGCTGGAATCCCGGACCAGGCTGATTACGCCGAACGCGGCGAGCGTGGTGAATCCGTAGGCCAGCAGGTAGAACAGCGTGCTGGACAAGCCGTTCTCGGTCATCGCGATCGCGCCGACGAGCAGGAAGCCGGCATGCGCGATCGACGAATAGGCGATCATCCGCTTCACGTCGGTCTGCGTGAGGCCGAGGATCGCGCCGATCACCATCGAGATGATCGCCACCGCCCACAGCACCCCGCGCCATTCCCAGCTGGTCGAGGAAAACGCGACCGACAGCACCCGCAGAATTCCGCCGAAAGCGGCCACCTTGGTGCAGGAAGCCATAAACCCGGTGACCGGAGTCGGCGCGCCTTGGTAGACGTCGGGCGTCCAGGTGTGGAACGGGCCGACCGAACCCTTGAACAGCAGGCCGACCACGAGCAGCCCGAGCCCGGCGAACAGCAGCGTGTCCGAACGGTCCGAGCCGGCCGCCGCGTGGGCGATGTCGGCGAGCTTGACCGAGTTCGCGTAGCCGTAGAGCAGCGCCAGGCCGTACAGGAAGAACGCCGAGGAGAACGCGCCGAGCAGGAAGTACTTCACCGCGGCTTCCTGCGAGATGAGCCGGCGCCGCCGCGCGAGACCGCACATCAGGTACAGCGGCAGGCTCAGCACTTCGAGCGCGATGAACATGGTGAGCAGGTCATTGGCCGCGCAGAAGGCCATCATCCCGCCGAGCGCGAAGAGCGTCAGCGGGAAGACCTCGGTCTGCGATGTGGTGGCGGCCTGCTCCCGGTCCTGCACGGTGCCGGGGCTGATCGCCGCCTGCGCGACGAACGCGCCGCCCGGCACGATCTTGCGGTCCGCGATGAGGAACACCGCGCCGAGGGCGAGCAGCAGCAGCGTGCCCCAGAGGAACAGCGATGGCCGGTCCACCGAGATCGCCCCGGAGAACGTGGTGGTGCCCGCCTTCGGCGAGGAACCACTGGCGTAGGTGACCAGCGAGACACCCGCGGCGAGGATCGCGATGATCGAGATCCCCACCTGGATGCCCCACCGCGTCGCCTTGGGCGCAAACGCTTCCACCAGCACACTCACACAGGCGACGCCGAAGACGATCAGCATCGGCAGCACGGCGGCGTAATCGATCGGGGGCACTGGCACGGGCGCGGTGGGCGCCTGCGCGAGGAACATGTCGAGCACGGTTTACTTGCCTCCCTGCACGGCAGACAGCGTCGCCTGCACCGACGGGGTGATCGTGTCGAGCATCGGCTTGGGATAGAAGCCCAAGCCGATGATCAGGATGACCATCGGTGCGAGAATGGCGATCTCGCGTCCGCCGAGGTCCTTGATGGCCTTCTTCGCACCGAGTTCCGGGGCGATCGCGGTACCCGGCCCGCCACCGACGCCGACCAGTGCGTCCCCGCGCACCGGGCCTTGCATGATCCGCTGGTAGAGCCACATCACGTAGGCGGCGGCGAGCACCATGCCCACGGTCGCGATGATCGTGTACACCGGATGGTCCACAAAGGACCCCAGGAGGACCAGGAACTCGCTGATGAACGAGTTCGTGCCGGGCAGCGACAGCGCGGACAGGCCCGCAAGCAGCAGCATCCCGCCCAGCAGCGGGGTCACCTTCGCCATCCCGCCGTAGTCGGAAATCCGGGTCGAACCGCCGCGCATCACGATCAGCCCGACCACCACGATCAGCATTCCGGTGGAGAGGCTGTGGTTGAGCATGTAGGACACCGAGCCGACCATGGCCTGCTCGTTGAAGGTGAAGATGCCCAGCGCGATGAACCCGAAGTGGGCGATCGAGACGTAGGCCAGGAACCGCTTCATGTCGGTCTGCCCGGCGGCGAGGATCGATCCGTAGATCACCCCGATCACCGAGAGCACCAGGACCAGCGGCGCCAGCGTCTTGCTCGCCTCCGGGAACATCGGCAGGCAGTACCGCAGGAACCCGAACGTGCCGACCTTGTCCAGCACGCCGACCAGCAGCACCGCGACGCCGATCGGCGCCTGGCCCGCCGCGTCGGGCAGCCAGGTGTGGAACGGCACCAGCGGCGCCTTGATCGCGAACGCCAGGAAGAAGCCGAGGAACAGCCAGACCTGGGTGCTGGTCGGCGCGTCCCGCACCACGGTGACCAGGGTGGCCCAGTCGAAGGTGCCCTTGCCCAGCTTGTCCGAGGCCAGCGAGTACGCCCCGATCGCCGAGGCCAGCATGATCAGGCCGCCGAGGAAGGAGTACAGGAAGAACTTCACCGCGGCGTACTGCCGGTTCGCGCCGCCGTAGCCGCCGATCAGGAAGTACATCGGGATCAGCATGATCTCGAACAGCACGTAGAAGAGGAACACGTCGGTCGCCGCGAAGACGGCGATGGTGATCGCCTCCTGCAGCAGGATCAGCGACAGGAACCCGCCGGCGGTACGGCCGGCCGGGAGCCTGTCGGTGAGCCCGAGCGCACCGACCACGATCGGCACCAGCAGGGCGATCACCGCGATCATGATCAGCGAGATGCCGTCGGTGCCGAACGAGATGTGGATGCCGAAGCTCGGGATCCAGTCCATTGTGGTCGCCTGCTGGATGCGCTCCCCCGAGGGCGAGTAGCTCGCCCAGAACGGGATGATCAGCAGGAACTCCGCAATGGACACAACCAGCGCGGTGGCGATCGCGGCGCGGTCGTTCCCCTTCAGGAACGCCAGCGCCAGCGAACCCACCAGTGGCAGCAGGATGAGCGCCAGAAGCCAAGTCATGTCAGGAGAACCTCACCAGCAGAAGGGCCGCCAGAAGCAGGAACGTGCCGCCGAGCATGGACAACGCGTAGGACCGCACGAATCCGGTCTGCAGCCTGCGCAACCGCCCGGACCCGCCGCCGAGTGCCGCGGCGAGTCCGTTGACCGCCCCGTCCACCCCGCGGTTGTCCACATAGACCAGTGCCCGTGCCAGCCAGGTGCCCGGCCGGGCGACCAGCGTTTCGTTCAGCGCGTTGCCGTACAGATCCTTGCGGGCCGCGCGGACCGGCCAGGCCACCCGCTCCGGACGCTCCACGGCGATGTCGCGCGAGGGACGGAACAGCCAGACCGCGAGCAGCACCCCGAGCGCGGCCAGCACCAGCGTCATCGCCGGCACCGTCCACGAAGGAATCGGCGTGTGCTCGGCCTCCTCGAACTGGCCGAGCACCGGGGAAAGCCAGTCGACGAACCGGTGGCCGAGGACGAAGAACGCACCGGCGCCGACCGAGCCGACCGCGAGGATCGCCATCGGGATCCACATCACCGGCTTCGCTTCGTGCGGATGGAAATCCCGTCCGTCGCTGCCCTTGATGTCCTTCCAGCGGGGCTTGCCGAAGAAGGTCAGCATCATCAGCCGGGTCATGTAGAACGCGGTCAGCCCGGCGCCGAGCACCGTCGCGAGGCCGAATGCCCAGCCGCGCCAGCCTTCCTGGCCGAACGCGGCCTCGATGATCGCGTCCTTGGTGTAATACCCGGTGAGGAACGGGAAACCGATGATCGCCAGGTAGCCGAGACCGAAGGTGACGAAGGTGATCGGCATCTTCTTCGCCAGCCCGCCGAACTTGCGCATGTCGACCTCGTCGTTCATGCCGTGCATGACCGAACCGGCCCCGAGGAACAGCCCGGCCTTGAAGAAGCCGTGCGCCACCAGGTGCATGATGCCCAGCGCGTAGATGCCCGGCCCGAGGCCGACCGCCAGCATCATGTAGCCGATCTGGCTGACCGTGGAGTACGCGAGCACCTTCTTGATGTCGTCGTAGGCACAGCCGACGATGCACCCGAGCAGCAGCGTCACCGCGCCGACCAGGGTGACCACCAGCCTGCCGTCCGGCGTGGCACTGAAGATCACGTTCGAGCGGGCGACCAGGTAGACGCCCGCGGTGACCATCGTCGCCGCGTGGATCAGCGCGGACACCGGGGTCGGGCCTTCCATCGCGTCCGGCAGCCAAGCCTGCAGCGGGAACTGACCGGACTTGCCGCACGCGCCGAGCAGCAGCAGGATCGCGATCGCGGTGACCGCGCCCGGGGGGATCTGCCCGTTCGCGACACCGTCGAAGACCTGTGCGTAGCCGGTCGAGCCGGTGTATTTGAACATCAGGAAGATCGCCAGCGCGAGCCCGACGTCACCGACGCGGTTCATCAGGAACGCCTTCTTCGCCGCGGTCGCCGCGGACGGACGGCCCTGGTACCAGCCGATCAACAGGTAGGACGCCAGGCCCACGCCTTCCCAGCCGAGGTACAGCGTCACGAAGCTGTTGCCCAGCACCAGGATCAGCATCGAAGCGACGAAGAGGTTGAGGTAGGCGAAGAATCGCGACCGGCCCTCGTCCTCGGCCATGTAGCCGATCGAGTAGAAGTGGATCAGCATGCCGACGCCGGTGATCAGCAGCACGAACGTCAGCGACAGCGCGTCGATGCGCAGGCCGAAGTCCACCTGCAACTGCCCGACCGGGATCCAGGAGAACACCTTGGTGTCCACAGTGGATTTCCCGTCCGCGGCGAAGAACAGGCTCACGGCATACACGAAGGCCAGTACGACGGTGGCGGTGCCGAGCAGGTGTCCCCACGCCCGCGCCCGTTTCCCGGCAAGCAGGAGGATCAGGGCGCCGAGGGCGGGCAGGGCCACCAGCAGCCACGATGATGCGGTCACGCGCGAATCCTTTCAGTGGCGCTCAGCGCCTCCGTTGAGGGTGGGCGGAGGGGATGAGGCGGCACTTAGTACTTCAGCAGGTTCGTGTCGTCGACCGAGGCCGAGCGGCGAGTGCGGAAGATCGCCATGATGATCGCCAGGCCCACCACGACCTCGGCGGCCGCGACCACCATCACGAAGAACGCCATGACCTGGCCGTCCAGCCCGCCGTTGATCCGGGCGAAGGTGACCAGGGTGAGGTTCACCGCGTTGAGCATCAGCTCGATGCACATGAACACGACGATCGCGTTGCGGCGCACCAGTACGCCGACCGCGCCGATCGCGAACAGCAACGCCGAGAGCAGCAGGTAGTAGCTCGGGGTCATTTCTCCTCCCCCTTCTCGTCCGCGGCCTGGTCCGTGCCGCCGACCAGCGCGTGCGCGTCCGGCTTCGGCCCCTCGTCCGCGATGAGCTTGCGCTCGCGCATGAGCTGGATCGCCGAGGTGGACTCGATGATCTCGGACAGCGATTCGGGGGCCACCGAACCGTCCGGCAGCAACGCCGGGGTGGCCACCGAGTTCGCGGTGGCGAACACGCCGGGGCCGGGCAGCGGCGACGGGCGATCGTGCTCGCCGCGGAAGCGCATCCGGACCAGCTCGCGCTGGGTGCGCTTGCCGCCCTTGGCGTGCCGGTCGGTGAACGCCAGCACCATCGCGCCGAGCGCGGCGGTGATCAGCAGCGCCGAGGTCAGCTCGAACGGGAACAGGTACTGGGTGAAGATGATCCGGCCCAGCCCGCCCGCGCCACCGCCCGAAGCGGAGTACGGATCGAGTGGCTGCGCCGGGGTCACGTTCACCAGGGAACGGAACACCCCGGCCGCGATCAGCGCGGCCAGCCCGATGCCGAGCAAGGTGGCCGCCATCCGCTGCCCGCGCAGCACTTCGACCACCGAATCGGAGCTTTCCCGGCCGACCAGCATCAGCACGAACAGGAACAGCATCATGATCGCGCCGGTGTAGACGATGACCTGGGTGAACCCGAGGAACGGCGCGTTCTGCGTCATGTACAGCGCGCCGAGGCTGAGCATGGTCAGCACCAGCCACAGCGCCGAGTGCACCGCGTTGCGGGAGAAGATCATGCCCAGCGCGCCCAGCAGGCACAGCGGGCCGAGGATCCAGAACGCGATCGCCTCGCCCGTCGAGACCGACTGGTCCACGACGGCCGGGGCCTGCGCGAGAAGGGCGCTGATCATTGCTTCGCCTCCTGCGCCCCGCGGGCAACTGTGTCCGATGCGCTCTCAGCTGAGAAGCGTGCTTCGAGCTGGGGCCCGTTGACGTAGTAGTCCTGCTCGTTCTCGCCGAGCCGCATCGGGTGCGGCGGCTGCTCCATGCCGGGCAGCAGCGGGGCGAGCAGGTCTTCCTTGGTGTAGATCAGCCGCTGCCGGTCGTCGTCGGCCAGCTCGTAGAAGTTGATCATCGTCAGGGACCGGGTGGGGCAGGCCTCGACGCACAGCCCGCAGCCGATGCAGCGCAGGTAGTTGATCTGGTAGTCCGCCCCGTACCGCTCGCCCGGGGAGTACCGCTCCTCGTCGGTGTTGTTCCCGCCTTCGACGAAGATCGCGTCCGCCGGGCAGGCCCAGGCGCACAGCTCGCAGCCGACGCACTTCTCCAGCCCGTCCGGATGCCGGTTGAGCTGGTGCCGCCCGTGGTAGCGCGGGGCGGCCGGGGCGCCGGCCTCCGGGTACTCCTCGGTGGCGACCTTCTTGAACATCATCCCGAAGGTGACGCCGAATCCCTTGATGGGATTGAGGAAGTCAGTTGCCGCCATCTTCTGCCCCTTCCTGTCCGGCCGCGGAGCCGACCTCGGCGGGCTTGCGCCGGGCGGCCCTCGCCTCCGCCTTGGCCAGCGCCTTCTGGCGCGGTGTGCTCTCGGGGACCCGCAGGTCCAGCGGCGGCAGCGGATGTCCGCCACCGGTGAGGTCCACGTAGTCCGAGGGCGGCAGCTTCTTGTCCGGCAGCGCCAGGCTCAGCAGCACCAGCACCACCAGCACGATGCCGACCCCGACCAGGATCTGCGGCCAGCTCCACTGGATGGTCTTGATCGCCACCACCACGATGATCCAGACCAGGTTGACCGGGACCAGTACCTTCCAGCCCAGCCGCATGAACTGGTCGTAGCGCAGCCGCGGCAGCGTGCCGCGCAGCCAGATGAAGCCGAACAGCAGAATGAAGGTCTTGGCGAAGAACCACAGCACCGGCCACCAGTTCTGGTTCAGCGGCGAATCGTCGCCGACGAACGGGAACCGCCAGCCGCCGAGGAACAGCGTGGTGCAGAACGCCGAGACGATCACCATGTTCACGTACTCGGCGAGGAAGAACATCGCGAACTTCATCGAGCTGTACTCGGTGTGGAACCCGCCGACCAGCTCGGATTCGGCCTCCGGCAGGTCGAACGGCGCGCGGTTGGTCTCGCCGACCATCGAGATCACGTAGATCACGAAGCTCGGGATGAGCAGGTAGAAGTACCAGCCGTGGGCCTGTGCCTGCACGATCTCCGAGGTCTGCAGCGAACCCGAGTAGAGGATCACCGCGACGATCGAGAGACCCATCGCGATCTCGTAGGAGATCACCTGCGCGGCCGAGCGCAGCCCGCCGAGCAGCGGATACGGCGAACCGGAGGCCCAGCCGGCGAGCACGATGCCGTACACCCCGATCGAGGAGCAGGCCAGGATCACCAGCACGCCGACCGGCAGGTCCACCAATTGCAGCGTGGTCTGTTCGCCGAAGATCGACACCACCGGGCCGAACGGGATGGCCGCCAGCGCGATCAGCGCGGGCACCGCGGACAGCACCGGCGCGAGGAAGTACACCTTGCGGTCGGCGGTGTCCGGGATGATCTGCTCCTTGAACGGGAGCTTCAGCGCGTCCGCCAGGGACTGCAGGTACCCTCCGGGGCCGACCCGGTTGGGGCCGGGCCGGTTCTGCATCCGGCCGACCGCCTTGCGTTCCCAGACGATCAGGAAGATCGTCAGGATCGGGCCGATCAGCAGGATCACCACGGCCTTGATCAGGTACAGCCACCACGGATCGTCGGCGAGCAGCCGAGCGCGCTCGGCGGCGTCGGGAAACTGCGCCAGTACCTGCGTGAGCTGCGGGCTCACTGGTCACCTCCGGAGATCTGCACCAGCGTGCCGTGCCCCGCGGCGAGCGCGGAGCGGACGGCCGAGCCGTCGGAGTTGCCGGGTAGCCACACCACACCGTCGGGCAGGTCGGCGACCTCGACCGGCAGCGTGATCGAACCACGCTCGTTCGACACCCGCACGGTGTCGCCGAGGCCTGCCGCGGTCTTCGCCGACAGCCGCGCGACCGGGGTGCGCTGCGTGCCCTTGAGGTGAGGCTCGTCGTCCTGCAGCGAACCGTTGTCGATCAACTGCCGCCAGGTGGCGAGCACCGCCTGCCCCGACCCCACCCGCGGCAGGTCCGTGAAGGCCACCTTCAGGGACTCAGAGTCCGTGAAGGTTCCCTGCACAGCCTTGCCGAGCTTGGCGAAGTCGCCCGCGGCGGCGGCCGGGGTCTGGGTGAACAGGTCAGCGTCCATCTCGACCGCGAGGGTGTCGAGCACCCGGCCGTCCGGCAGCGAGCCGGTGCCTTCGAGGGTCACGTCGAACTCGCGGCGACGGCCCTCCCAGGTGAGGTAGCTGCCCGCCTTCTCCGCGGACGGCGCGACCGGCAGGACCACGTCGGCCCGTTCGGTCACCTCGCTCGCCCGCAGTTCCAGGCTGACCACGAACCCGGCGTTGTCCAGCGCGCGCCGGGCCAGATCCGGGTCGGGCAGGTCGTTCGGGTCCACACCGCCGACGACCAGCGCGTCCAGTTCGCCGCCGGAAGCGGCCTGCAGGATGCCGGTCGCGTCCCGGCCGGGCTCGGCGGGAAGCGAAGCGCCCCAAAGCTTTTCGACCTCGGCACGGACGGCCGCATCGGTGACCGCGCGGCCACCGGGCAGCAGCGTCGGCACACAACCGGTCTCCAGCGCGCCCCGTTCACCGGCGCGGCGCGGGATCCACGCCAGCCGGGCGCCGGTGCGCTCGGTGAGCCGGTGCAGTGCGGAGAACAGGCCCGGCACCTCCGCGGCCCGCTCGCCGACCAGGATCACCGCGCCTTCGCCGCGCAGCGCCTCGTCGAGATCGGCCGCGTGCTGGGCGATCCCGTCCACCGCGGCGGCTTCGCCACCCGGCAGGCAGGCCAGCAGCTCGCCGAAGGTCTTGCGCACCGAGGAGGTGGTCCACTGTCCCAAGTGGACGACGCGGGTGCGGTTCTTGCGGGCCGCCTTGCGCAGCCGCAGGAACACGATCGGCGCCTCGTCCTCCGGTTCGAAGGCCACGCACAGCACCGTGCGTGCGCTTTCGATCTCCTGGAACGTCACGCCGGTCTCCGGCGTGCCGCCCACCACCGTGGCCGCCAGGAACGCCAGCTCCTCGGCCGAGTGCGCTCGCGCACGGAAGTCGATATCGTTGGTGCGCAAGGCGATCCGGGCGAACTTCGAGTACGCGTAAGCGTCCTCGACGGTCAGCCGGCCACCGGTCAGCACGCCCGCACCGTTGCCCTCGCGGGCCTTGAGCAGACCGGCCGAGGCGACCCGGAGCGCGTCGGTCCAGGACGCCTCTTCCAGCGCGCCGACCTCGTTGCGGACCAGCGGACGGCGGATCCGGTCACCGGCCTGCAGGTAACGGAAGGCGAAGCGGCCCTTGTCGCACAACCACTCCTCGTTCACCTCCGGGTCGTCGCCGGCCAGCTTGCGCTGGACCTTGCCGCGCCGGAAGTCGGTGCGCTCCGCGCAGCCCGACGAACAGTGCTCGCACACGCTCGGCGTGGACACCAGGTCGAACGGCCGGGAGCGGAACCGGTAGGCCGCGCTGGTGAGCGCGCCGACCGGGCAGATCTGGATCACGTTGCCGGAGAAGTAACTCTGGAACGGATCACCGCTGGTGGTACGCGAAGCCAGGTCCAGCACGTCGGCGGTCTCCGCGGTGCCGATCTGCTGGTGCGCACCGCGTTCGAGCAGCGCGATGAACGGATCGCCGGCGACCTGGTCGGAGAACCGGGTGCAGCGCTGGCACAGCACGCAGCGCTCGCGGTCGAGCAGCACCTGCGACGAGATCGGCAGCGGCTTGGCGAACGTGCGTTTCGTGTCCACGAACCGCGATTCCGCGCGGCCGTGCGCGAGAGCCTGGTTCTGCAGCGGGCACTCACCGCCCTTGTCGCAGATCGGGCAGTCCAGCGGGTGGTTGATCAGCAGCAGCTCCATCACGCCCTGCTGCGCCTTGTCCGCGACCGGCGAGGTGAGCTGGGTCTTGACCACCATGCCGTCGGCCACCGTCATCGTGCAGGAGGCCTGCGGCTTCGGCATTGGCCGGCCGCCCATCTCCACCTCGACCAGGCACTGGCGGCAGGCGCCCGCCGGGTCGAGCAGCGGATGGTCGCAGAACCGCGGGATGACCGTGCCGAGCCGCTCGGCGGTGCGGATCAGCAGCTCACCCTTGGGCGCGATGACCTCTTCCCCGTCGATGGTCAGCTTCACGTGACCCTCGGGGACCGGAATCTCGCCGGTCGTTGCTTTGTCGGGCGCGATCGTCATGCCTGCGCTCCCACCAATTCACGCTTGTTGCTGGCACACAAGGCCAGGAATTCCTCGCGGAAGTACTTGATCCCGCTCTGGATCGGCGAGACCGCACCGTCGCCGAGCGCGCAGAACGAGCGGCCGAGGATGTTGTCGCACACGTCCAGCAGGGTGTCGATGTCCTCTTCGGTGCCGTGGCCTTCGACCATCCGCTCCAGGATCTGCGCCAGCCAGTACGTGCCTTCCCGGCACGGCGTGCACTTGCCGCAGGACTCGTGCTCGTAGAACTGCGTCCACTTCATCACCGCCCACGGCACGGAAACGGTCTCGTTGAAGACCTGCACCGCGGTGGTGCCGAGCATCGAACCGGCCTCGGCCGCGCCCTCGAAGTCGAGCGGGGTGTCCAGGTGCTCGGCGGTGAACATCGGCGTGGACGAGCCACCCGGCGTCCAGAACTTGAGCGGGATGCCGTCCTTCATGCCACCCGCCAGCTCCAGCAGCTCGCGCAGCGTGGTGCCGAGCGGGCACTCGTACTGGCCGGGCTTTTCCACGTGGCCGGAGATCGAGTAGATCTTCGGCCCCGGCGACTTCTCCCGGCCCATCTCGCGGAACCAGGCCGAGCCGGCGTTGATGATGTACGGCGCGCTCGCGATGGTCTCGACGTTGTTCACCGTGGTCGGCGCGGCGTACAGCCCGGCGGCCGCGGGGAACGGCGGCTTGAGCCGGGGCTGCCCGCGACGGCCCTCGAGCGAGTCCAGCAACGCGGTTTCCTCACCGCAGATGTAGGCGCCCGCGCCGGCGTGCACGGTGAGTTCGAGATCCCAGCCGCTGCCGAAGATGTTCTTGCCGAGATAACCCTTTTGGTACGCCTCGCGCGTGGCCGCGTTGAGCCGGCGGATGCAGTGCAGCGCCTCGCCTCGGACGTAGATGAAGCAGTGGCGCGAACGCATCGCGTACGAGGCGATGATGCAGCCCTCGATCAGCGAATGCGGGTCCGCCATCATCAGTGGGATGTCCTTGCAGGTACCCGGTTCGCCTTCGTCGGCGTTGATCACCAAATAGTGCGGCTTGTCCTCGTTGGGCGGCATGAAGGACCATTTCACGCCGGACGGGAATCCGGCGCCGCCACGGCCGCGCAGCCCGGAGTCCTTGACCACCTGCACGAGCTGTTCGGGCGTCCCGGCCAGCGCCTTGCGCGCCGCGGTGTAGCCCTCCAGCCGTTCGTAGGTCTCGATCCGCCAGGATTCCGGCGAGAGCCAGCGCTTGGTCAGGACCGGAGTAATGGGATCAGGCATTACTTCTTCTCCAACTCTGGCAGCGGAACGTCCTGCGCGCCCGGCGCCGTCCAGCCGCGGTCGGCGGCGAGCTGCGCGCCCCGCAACGTTTCGACGGCCTGCGACGGCCCGTCGACGTCCGCGCGGTAGGTCGCCTCGTCCTCCGGGAAGAACCCGGCCAGCTGCAGTTCGGCACCCTTGAAGTCGCTCAGCGGCGCGCCCCGCGTCGGCCCCGGCTTCTTCCCCGCCTGCAGCGCGTCGACCAGCGCGACGGCCTTCTCCGGGGTCTGGTTGTCGAAGTACTCGTAGTTGACCTGCAGCACCGGACCGAGGTCACAGGCGGCCAGGCACTCCGCGTGCTCCAGCGTGATCGACCCCGGCTCACCCGGCGTGCCCGCGGTTTCCTCGTGCCCCAACGGCTTTTCCGCGGAGCCGAGGTGGGTCTGCAGCTTGCGGTAGATCTCGTCGCCGCCCAGCGCCGCGCACAACGTGTTGGTGCACACGCTCACCAGGTGCTCACCGCAGGGACGGCGCTTGTACATGGTGTAGAACGTGGCGACCGCGCTGACCTCGGCGTCGCTGAGGTCGAGCCGGCGGGCGCAGAACGCGATACCCTCCTGGCTCACGTACCCCTGCACCGACTGCACGAGGTGCAGCATCGGCAGCAACGCGGAACGAGCGACCGGGTAACGCGCGATGATCTCCTGCGCGCGCTGCTCGGTGCCCGCGTCGAAGATGTCCGCGGCCGGTGCATCGGCCAGGATTCCCTCCGCCAGCGCGGGATCCGGCGCGATACCGACGACATCGGTGTCGCCCGCCGCGGCCATGTGCGTGGTCTCCGCGTCCCGTGGTCCCGGTTCCGGGACTTCGGTCGGGTGTGTCATCGGTCCACTCCCCCCATCACCGGGTCGATCGAGGCGACCGCGGCGATCACGTCGGCCACCAGCCCGCCCTCGGACATCGCGGGCATCGACTGCAGGTTCACGAAACTGGGCTCGCGCATGTGCACCCGCAGCGGCCGGGTGCCGCCGTCGGACACCAGGTGCGCGCCGATCTCGCCACGCGGCGATTCCACCGGCGCGTACACCTGGCCGGCCGGGACGTGGAAGCCCTCGGTGACCAGCTTGAAGTGATGGATCAGCGATTCCATGGACTGGCCCATGATCTTGCGGACGTGCTCCAGCGAGTTGCCCATCCCGTCGCTGCCGAGCGACAGCTGGGCCGGCCAGGCGACCTTCTTGTCCTCGACCATGACCGGACCCGGTTCGAGCTTCTTCAGCACCTGCTTGATGATCTTCAGGCTCTGGTGCATCTCCTCGACCCGGATGAGGTACCGCGCCCAGCAGTCCGCGTCGGTCGAAGTGGGCACCTCGAACTCGAACTCGTCGTAGCGCGAATACGGCTCGGTCTTGCGCAGGTCCCAGGGCAGGCCCGCGGACCGCAGGATCGGGCCGGTGATGCCGAGCGCGAGGCAGGCGTCCAGCGGCAGCACGCCGACGTCCTTGAGCCGGTTGCGCCAGATCGGCTGACCGGTGAAGAGCTTGTCGTAGAGCGGCAGCCGCTTGTCCATCACCTTGCAGAACTCGGTGACCTTCTCCGCGAAGTCCGCCGGCATGTCCTGCGCCAGCCCGCCGGGCCGGATGAACGCGTGGTTCATCCGCAGCCCGGTCAGGTGCTCCAGCAGGTGCAGCACTTCTTCCCGCTCGCGGAACCCGAGCGTCATCGCGGTGGTGGCGCCCAGTTCCATGCCGCCGGTGGCGATGTAGACCAGGTGCGAGCCGATCCGGTTGATCTCCAGCAGCAGCACCCGCAGCAGCTCGGCCCGCGGCGGCGCCTGGATGCCGAGCAGCTTCTCCACCCCGAGGCAGTAGGCCAGCTCGGTGGACAACGGCGCGAGGTAGTCCATCCGCGTCACGAAGGTGACGCCCTGGGTCCAGGTGCGGTACTCGCAGTTCTTCTCGATGCCGGTGTGCAGATAGCCGATGACCGAGCGCAGCTGCGTGACGGTCTCGCCCTCCATCTCCAGCACCAGCCGCAGCACCCCGTGCGTGGACGGGTGCTGCGGGCCCATGTTGATCACCATGCGCTCGTCGTGCTGCGCGTCGGCGAGCACGTCGTCCCAGTCCCCGCCGGAAACCGTGTAGACGCGGCCTTCGGTGGTGTCGCGGCTGTCCGCCTCGGGGACTTCGGTCGTGGTTTCGTCGGTACTGCTCACGAGTCCGTCCTCCGCTGATCTCGGCACAGTCGGGATTTCCGCGCCCGACTCGGCAGGTCGCTGCTCACGAGTACGACCTCCGCTGGTCTGGCGGCGGGATTTCCGCGCCCTTGTATTCGACCGGGATCCCGCCGAGCGGGTAGTCCTTGCGCTGGGGGTGGCCGTCCCAGTCGTCCGGCATCAGGATCCGGGTCAGCGCCGGGTGACCGTCGTAGACGATGCCGAACATGTCGTAGGCCTCGCGCTCCTGCCAGTCCGCGGTCGGGTACAGCCCGACCAGCGAGGGCACGTGCGGATCCTCGATGTCCAGCGTCACTTCCAGCCGGATCCGGCGCCGGTAGGTCATCGAGGTGAAGTGGTAGACCGAGTGCAGCCGCTGCGGCACATCCACCCCGTAGTCCACTCCGGACACCGAGCTGAGCAGCTCGAACCGGAGACCGGTGTCGTCGCGCAGGATGGTCGCGAGCTGCACCAGGTAGTCGCGGCCGACGTAGAAGGTGATCTCGCCACGGTCCACAGTGGTCTGCTGGATCGCGGTCGCCGGGATCTCGTTGTCGGCCATGGCCGCGTACAGCTCGTCGGCGAACTCGTCGAACCAGCCACCGTACGGACGCTCGGCGGGCGGCGGGCTGTACGCGGGCAGCCGGAGCCCTCCGTAGCCGGAGGTGTCACCACTGCCGCGGACACCGAACATGCCCTTGCGCACCTCGCCCGCGACGACCGGCTCCGCGCCGCGGGGTTCCAGACCGGCCTCAGGCCGCTCCGCGCTGGACTGCTCGCCGCCGGTTTCCGGCCGCTCTGCTGGGTTTTGGGGCACCGGGCTCACTTCTTCGCGTACTTGATCGACGAGGGGACCAGTTCGGTGCGCGCCCCGCTGGCCGCACGAAGGGCGGCGCGACGGGCGTTGATCGGCTCGTCCTGGATCTTGGCGTGCAGCTTGAGGATCGCGTCGAGCAGCATCTCCGGGCGCGGCGGGCAGCCGGGCAGGTACATGTCGACCGGCACCACGTGGTCCACGCCCTGCACCACGGCGTAGTTGTTGAACATGCCGCCGGAGGAGGCGCACACGCCCATCGCGAGCACCCACTTCGGCTCGGCCATCTGGTCGTAGATCTGCCGCAGCACCGGCGCCATCTTCTGGGTCACCCGCCCGGCCACGATCATCAGATCGGCCTGCCGCGGCGTGGCGCTGAACCGCTCCATGCCGAACCGGGCGATGTCGTAGCGGGATCCGCCGACGGTCATCATCTCGATCGCGCAGCAGGCGAGGCCGAAGGTGGCGGGCCACAGCGAGTTCTTGCGCGCCCAGTTGACCAGGCCTTCGAGACTGGCCAGCAGGATGCCGTTGGGGAGCTTCTCTTCCAGGCCCATGGCTTCAGTTCCAATCCAGGCCGCCGCGCCGCCACACGTAGGCGTAGGCGAAGCCGACCGTAACGATGAACAGCAGGATCTCCACCAGGCCGAACACGCCGAGCGCGTTGGCGTTCACCGCGAACGGGTAGAGGAACACCATCTCGATGTCGAACAGGATGAACAGCATCGCGGTGATGTAGTAGGCCACCGGCATCCGGCCGCCGCCGACCAGCGGCTGCGGGGAGGGTTCGATACCGCACTCGTAGGCCGCGGACTTCGCCCGGTTGAACCGGCTCGGGCCGACCATCGGGCCGAGCAGCACCGAGAGCACGGCGAACGCGGCCGCGAGCACGAACAGCAGAACGAGCGGCAGGTACACCTTCAGGCCGGGCGCCGCCGGTCCGGAATCGGCCTGCGCCAGCACGGACACCATCAGCACGGGATCTTTCGCCATCCTTTCCGCGCCGCTGCGGGTTGCGTCTCGGGTGGTGGTCCGAGTCCTCGCGGGCACCCTAAGGGAGCTGGGTCACACCGCCGAGGGTCAGGGCACCCTTACGGCCCGTGGCCGGGCCGCAGGCAGCTTGTGAAATAGTTCACAAGCCACTCGTCGCGGTTGTGAAGCGATTCACAAAGCATGGGGGGAGTGTAGGACGTGAGTCACACGGTTGTCCCTAGGGGCCGCACTTTAAGGCTCGCCTAACTTGACCGGACGGCCAGCCCGGTGCGTGTCCGGGCCCAGTGGCGAGACCTGCGGTAAAGGGTTCTTGAGGAACCGCGCCGCACCCTGCGGCGGACGCGATCTTGTGACGTATCCCACCTGACCGGCCGGGCAACCATTGCTCCAGCCGGGTTAGTTCCGCATCCCGGAAAGGCTGTGAAGGGGCCCTTCACAGCCTTCGCCGCGGGGTCGCGGGGTCGCGGGGTCGCGGGGTCGCGGGGTGGCGTTGCGGCGTTGCGGCGTTGTGGCGAGGGTCAGCGCGGGCTGGGGGTGGCGCGGGCGAGGGCGGCGATCAAGCGGTCGACGCCGTCGCCGCCGCGCGCGTCGTAGCAACCGGAAAGACCCTTGTACACCAAGGGAAGGATCTTGTTGATGCGCAGCCCGTACTTGGTCGCCGTGTGCATGACCGCGGGCTTGCCGATCAGCTTCGCGAACACGTTGCCGAGCCGGTAGTAGCCGCCCATCAGATCGGCCACCGCCCGCGGGTACCCGGCCAGCGCACGTTCCCGCGACGGCCCCGACGGCCGCGCCAGCGCCTGCACCACGACCTCCGCGGCGAGCTGCGCGGACTCCATCGCAGCCGAGATGCCCTCACCGTTGAACGGGCTCACCATGCCGCCCGCGTCACCGAGCAGCAGCAGGCCGTCGCGGTAGTGCGGGGTGCGGTTGAAGCCCATCGGCAGCCCGGCGCCACCGACCTTGCCGACCGCGTTTTCCTCGCGGTAGCCCCATTCTTCCGGCGTGCCGTCGAGCCACTGACGCAGCAGCGCGCGGTAGTCGGTGTTGCGGAACGAGGCCGAAGTGGACAGCATGCCGAGCCCGACGTTGACCGTACCGTCGCCGAGCGGGAACGCCCAGCCGTAGCCGGGCAGCAGCTTCGGGTTGCGCGGGTCCGACCGGTCCCACAGCTCAAGGTGGCCCTCGATGAACGGGTCGTCGTGCCGCGGGCTCTTGTAGTACCGGCGGACCGCGACGCCCATCGGGCGCTTCTCGTTCTTATCGATGCCGACGCTCAGCGCGAGCCGCGCGGACACGCCATCGCAGGCGAGCACCAGGGGCGCGCGATAACGCACCGGCGTCTTCTCCGGGCCGACCTTCGCCTCCACGCCGACCACGCGGCCGGCGGCGTTCGTGATCGCACCGGTCACCGTGGTGCGTTCGTACAGCCGGGCGCCTGCCTTCACCGCGGTCTTCGCGAGCAGGTCGTCGAAGTCCTGGCGGGTGCGCGCGACGCCGTAGGGCGGGTAGCTGGTGAGGTCGGGCCAGTCGAGCTCCAGCGTCAGATCGCCGGTGAGGATGCGCAGGCCGCGGCTGTGCACCCAGCCGGCCTCTTCGCTGGTGTCGAGGCCGAGGTCGATCAGCTGCTTGACGCCGCGCGGGGTGAGCCCGTCGCCACAGACCTTCTCGCGCGGGAACGCGGTCTTCTCCAGCAGCAGCACGTCGACGCCGGCACGGGCGAGGTACGTGGCCGCGGTGGAGCCGGCCGGTCCGGCGCCGACCACGATCACTTCGGCATCGTGGTCCGGGCTGCGGCGGGAGATCGTCATGCTTCGAGTCTAAAGCGGTCCGTGAAGGGACCCTTCACGGACTCAGAGGCTGTGAAGGGACCCTTCACAGCCTCTGATCCCAGGCGAGCGGAGGGGGACCGGTGGGGGTTAGTGGGGTTTGCGGGCGCGGTGGATGGCGACGACGCCGAAGGTGAGGTTCAGCCATTCCACTTCGGTCCAGCCCGCGCCCGCGATGATCTCGCCGAGTGCCCGCTGATCGGGCCAGGCGAGCATGGACTCGGCCAGGTAGGAGTAGGCCTCCGGGTTCGTCGAGGAGCGGCTGCCGACCCAGGTGAGCAGCTTGAGCATGAACCGCCGGTAGACGAACCGGATCGGCGCGAAGGTGGGCGTGGACACCTCGCAGACGACCAGCCGCCCGCCCGGCTTGACCACCCGCAGGATCTCCGCCAGCGCCGCCTTGGTGTCCACGAAGTTGCGCAGCGCCAAGGAAATCGTCACCGCGTCGAAGCTGTCGTCGGCGAAGGGCAGATGCAGTGCGTCCGCGGCGACCATCGGCACCCGCCGGTGCCGTCCGGCCCGGAGCATGCCGACGGAGAAGTCCGCGGCCAGGCACCAGGCGCCGCCCCTCGCGTACTCGACAGTGGACACGCCGGTGCCGGCCGCCAGGTCGAGCACGCGTTCCCCGGCCCTGGCGTCCAGCACCCGCGCGGTGGTGGTCCGCCACCTGCGGTCGAAGCCGAACGTCATGAACGAGTTGGCCCGGTCGTAACCGGACGCGACGCCGTCGAACATCGCGGCGACGTCGTGGGGATCCTTGTCCAGGCTGGCGCGTGGCATGAAACCGAGATTAGTTCAGCGCGCCCGGTGACGGTCGCGGGGCAGCAGCACCCCGGCCAGGACCAGCCAGATCACCCCGCCGAACCGGCCGATCGGGATCAGCGGGTACAGCGCCGGGGTCAGCAGGGAGAACGTGGCGAGCACGGCGGCGGCCGCGATCAAAAGGCCGGCGATCGAGACCCAGCGCGGCAGCAGCCCGAGGAACAACGCCGGTACCGCGAGTCCCGCGATCAGCAGCGCGAGCGGCACCACGAACCCCGGCCCGCCGGTGGCGAACGCGAAGCTGGTCAGCGCGCGGGACAGCGCGGGCGCCCCGGCGTCGGCCGTCTGCGCCGCGGTCCAGATGGCGAGCCCGCTGATCGCGAGCGAGGCCGCGGCCAGCACTCCTCCGGCCAGCCCGATCGCCGCACCCGGCGCGGTGACGCCCAGCTTGCGCTGCCTGCGGTAGACCGTCGCCGCCCAGATCGCCAGCGGGATCGAGGCGCCGAACACCGTAAAGGCGAGCAGGTCGAGCAGCCCGCGGTGGCCGAGGTCATAGGCGCTCACCTCGGCCGCCGTCGAGTCCGGCCGGGTGCCGGTGGCGCCGAGCACCGCGGAGGCGATGGTCAGCACCCCGAACGCGAGCGCGGGAGCGAGCAGCGGCGGTCCGCCCTGCGGCCGGGCGCGGGTCGTGGTGGTCATGGAAACCTCCAGGTCAATTAGTTTCACAAGATAAACGGTTACACTGGCATAATAGATTGTCAAGGGATATGGTTTCAGCCATGTCAGCGTCTCCCCCGATACCTCCCCCGATCGGCAACGCCTTCCTGCTCGCCCAGCTCGGCGCGCACGCGACCCGGCGATTCGCCGAGCGCGTCGCGGAGCTGGACCTGACCCCGCCGCAGACCGGGCTGCTCCGCGTGATCGCGCGCCGTCCGGGCGAAAGCCAGCAGGCGCTCGCCGCCGAGCTGGGCACCCCGCCGACCCGGCTCGTCGCGCTCGTCGACGGGCTCGAACAGCGCGGCCTCATCGAGCGCCGGCGTAACCCGAAGGACCGCCGCCTCTACGCCGTGCACCTCAGCGAAAAAGGCCGCGAGACGATGCGCGCACTCGCCAAAGCCGGTGCGGCACATGAAGACGAGCTGACCTCCGCACTGTCCACAAAGGATCGCGAGGTTCTGCACGAGCTGCTCGGGCGGATCGCGGAGCAGCACGGCCTGACCCCGGGCGTACATCCCGGGTACCGCAGCCTGGGCTGACCCAGGCGCCGCCCGATTCGGTGCCGAGCGGGCAGTCTCGATCACTTCCCGGCACCGTTCGGACGCAGTGCGTCACCCCTTTGCCGGTAGTCCAGCGATCACTGACGAGCTAATAGTCAGTTAGCACAGATAACGGCTGCGAGTGAGTGAAGGGTTGCGCTATATATGTGTGGCATCACCGGTTGGGTCTCCTTTCGCCGCGACCTGACGCAGGAAGCCGCCGAGCTGGCCGCGATGACGGCGACCATGTCCTGCCGCGGCCCCGACGCGAGCGGCACCTGGGCCGTCCCGCACGCCGCGCTCGGGCACCGCAGGCTCGCCGTGATCGACCTGCCCGGCGGGGCGCAGCCGATGACCGTCGACACCCCCGACGGCCCGGTCTCGATGGTCTACTCCGGCGAGGCCTACAACTTCACCGAGCTGCGCGACGAGCTGCGCCGCCGGGGCGCACGGTTCACCACCGGCTCGGACACCGAGGTCGTGCTGCGCGGGTACCTGGAATGGGGTGAGGCGCTCGTCGACCGGCTCAACGGGATGTACGCCTTCGCCATCTGGGACACCCGCGCCGACAAGCTGGTGATGATCCGCGACCGGATGGGCATCAAGCCGTTCTACTACTACGAGACCGAGGACGGCGTGCTGTTCGGCTCCGAGCCGAAGGCGATCCTGGCCAACCGGCTGGCCGAGCGGGTGATCACCACCGACGGGCTGCGCGAGCTGTTCGCCTTCACCAAGGCGCCCGGCACGGGGGTCTGGGAAGGCATGCGCGAGCTGCGGCCGGGACACCTGGCCGTGGTGGACCGCGCCGGGCTGCGCGAGACCTGTTACTGGCAGCTCGAAGTCACCGAACACACCGACAGCACCGAGGAAACCGTCGCGCATGTGCGGTCGCTGCTCGACGACATCATCCGGCGCCAGCTGGTCGCCGACGTGCCCCGCTGCATGCTGCTCTCCGGCGGGCTGGACTCGTCCGCGATGACCGCGATCGCCGCGCTGCAGGTGCAGGAGCACGGCGAGGTGGTCCGCAGCTTCGCGGTCGATTTCCCCAACCAGGCGGAGAATTTCCGCGCCGAGGACATCTCGCCCACGCAGGACACACCGTTCGTGCACGCGGTCGCCGAGCACATCGTGTGCGAGCACCAGGACATCATGCTGGACGGCGGGGCGATGGCGGATCCGGCGACCCGGGCCGCCGCGGTCGGCGCCCGGGACCTGCCGATCGGCTTCGGCGACCGGGACAACTCGCTGTACCTGCTGTTCAAGGCGATCCGGGAGAAGTCGACGGTCGCGCTGTCCGGGGAGTCCGCGGACGAGGTGTTCGGCGGATACCCGTGGTTCCACAACGAAAAACGCGAGGCGGACACCTTCCCCTGGCTGGCCGGTGCAGATTCGCCGATGAACCCGGCTTCGCTGCTGGACGCCGGGCTCGCCGCGAACCTGGACCTGGAGACCTACAAAGCCGACCAGTACCGCCAGGCGCTGAGCGAAGTTCCGTACAAGGACAGCGAAACCGGGCTGGAACGCCGGATGCGCGAAGTGTGCTACCTGCACCTGACCCGGATGGTGCAGACCCTGCTCGACCGCAAGGACCGGATGTCCATGGCGGTCGGGCTGGAGGTCCGGGTCCCGTTCTGCGATCACCGGCTGGTGCAGTACGTGTTCAACACCCCGTGGTCGCTGAAGTCCTTCGACGGCCGGGAGAAGAGCATCCTGCGCGGCGCGACCAAGGACGTCCTCCCGGAGAGCGTCGCGAACCGCAAGAAGAGCGGCTACCCGGGCAATTTCGACCCGGCGTACCTGTCCGCCATCCAGGCGCACGCCCGTGAGCTGGTCTCCACCGACCACGCGGTGCTGGAGTTCCACGACCGGGCGTCGGTACTGGCCGCCTGCGAGGCAGGCATCGCCGAGATCACCGGTCACCAGCGTTCCGGCCTGGAACGGTTCCTCGACATGGCCGTCTGGCTGGACCAGCGCAACCCGACCCTGAAGCTGAGCTGACCCAGGCCAAAGCTGTGAAGGGGCCCTTCACGGACCGCGGAAGTCTGTGAAGGGCCCCTTCACGGACTCTCGGGCCAGGGTGTCGGCAAAGTCGGTGTGGAGGGCTGTGAAAGGACCCTTCGCGGACCAGAAAGCGGTCCGGCGCACGCCACGAGGTGGTCGCACACACCTCCGCATCGCCCGCTGCCGGGCACAATCGACCGAGATGGCAGCACCGCCGATGATCACGCGGCAGCCACGGCTCTCTCTGCACGGGTCCCGACCACCTTTGCCGGAACCCCGGCCCGAGAGTCCGTGAAGGACCCTTCACGGACTCTCGGGCCAGGGCGTCGGCAAAGTCGGTATGGAGGGCTGTGAAGGGACCCTTCACAGACTCTGAGTCCGTGAAGGGGCCCTTCACAGCCCCGAAACCGGTCGGGCAGCCACGGCTCTCTTTGCTGATCACGGGTCCTCGACTTTGCCGGGACCCTTCACGGACTCTCGGGCGGTGAAGGCCCCTTCACGGCATGCGGGCAGGCGGGCAGGGGGGCAGCCTCAGCCGAGGGCGTCGAGCATGCCGCGCACGGAGTCCGGCCAGGCGAATTCCTCCGCCCGCGCCCGGGCCGCGGCGCGGCGGAGGTCTTCCGGGCGTGCGAGCAGCCCGGTGACGGCGGTGGCGAACGCCGGGGCGTGGTCGTCCACGGCGGCACCACAGCCGGGCCGGACGATCTCGCCCAGCGCGGACGAGGCCGACACCACCACCGGAGTGCCGGACGCCAGCGCCTCCAGCGCCGCCAGCCCGAACGTCTCGTGGGGACCCGGGGCGAGCGAAACGTCCGCGGTGGCCAGTAACCGGGCCACCTCACCACGACCGGAGAGGAAGCCGAGGAAGGTCACCGGCAACCCGCGGGCGCGGCGTTCCAGCGCGCGCCGGCGGGGTCCGTCGCCGGCGATCACCAGCCGTACTCGGGCACCCGATTCGGTCAGCTCGGCGACCGTGTCCACACTGCGTTCCACGTGCTTCTCCGGCGACAGACGTCCACAGTGGACAAGCAACGCGTCGGCGCCGCCGGACAGCGAGAGCCGCCAGCCCTCGTCCCGCATGGCCGGGGCGAAGGTGGCCAGATCGACGCCGAGCGGGACGCGGCGCACGTTCGGCGCGGCGATCCGGTCGAACTCCGCCCGCGCGAACGAAGTGGTACAGACCACTGTGTCGTAGCTGGCGGCCATCCGGCGGTTCGCCGTGTCCGCGACGTGCCGGGCCACCGGCGCAGGCAGCAGGAACTGTTCCAGCAGCCGGTCGAGCCGTTCGTGCGAGATGACCGTGCTCGGTACGCCGTGGCGCCGCGCCCAGGTGCCCATCCCACGCAAGGTCAGCCGGTCGGACACCTCCAGCCGGTCCGGTTCGAGCCGGCGCAGTACGGCGCGTACGCGGTGAGGGTCGACCGCCCGGTAGCCACCGGTACCGGGGATCCGCGGCGCGGGCAGCGAGTGCCGACGTACACCGCTGGGCAGGGTTTCCACCGCGTAACCGGTGCCGGGCACCACGAGCGTCACGCGATGCCCACTGGCCACGTATCCGGCGCCGAGGTGGTGTAGCGCGGTACGCAAGCCACCCGAGCGTGGTCCGTAGAAGTTCGCCAGCTGGACGATGTGCATGGCTCAAGCCGCGCGTGCGACTCGGCCCTGTACCGCCTCGTAATGCCCGACCAGCTCCCGGCACACCGCGGGCCACGTACGGCCGAGCACGACCTTCCGCGACTTCTCCCCCAGCCGCGCCCGTAACGCCGGATCACGCAGATCGCTGACCTTGTCCACCAGCGCGCGACCGAAGGCGTCGCGTTCGGCAGGCAGCAGATAGCCCGTACGGCCAGGCAGTACCAAGTCTTTCGGCCCGCCCGCGTCCGGTGCGAGTACCGGCAGCCCGGAGGCCATTGCCTCCTGCACCGCCTGACAGAACGTCTCGTGCGGACCGGTGTGTACAAACAGGTCCAAGCTCGCGTACGCAGTGGAAAGCTCTTCGCCGTACTTCGCGCCGAGGAACGCCGCGCCGGGCAACTGCTCACGCAGCACCGGCAGCTCCGGGCCGTCCCCGACCACCACCAGCCGTACGCCGGGCATTCCGGCGAGCGCGGTCAGCCGGTCGACTTCCTTCTCCGGGGCGAGCCTGCCGACGAAGCCGACCAGCAGCTCCCCGTTCGGCGCCAGCTTCGCGCGCAGCGCCGCATTCCGGTGCTCCGGCGAGAACCGGGCGACGTCCACCCCACGCGCCCAGCGATGCACCCGGGGCACACCGTGCAGTTTCAGCTGTTCCATCGAATCCGACGACGGCGCAAGCGTGCGATCGGCCCGCGAGTGCAGCCGGCGTACCCAGCGCCAGGCCGCGCGGGCACCGATGCCGAACCCGTACGAAGTGGCGAACCCGGCGATATCGGTCTGATAGACCGCGATCGAGGGCACCCGCAGCCGTCTCGCCGCGGCC
The DNA here is from genome assembly GCF_002564045.1 of Amycolatopsis sulphurea. Classification (NCBI taxonomy): domain Bacteria; kingdom Bacillati; phylum Actinomycetota; class Actinomycetes; order Pseudonocardiales; family Pseudonocardiaceae; genus Amycolatopsis; species Amycolatopsis sulphurea. The sequence continues at coordinate 1,683,242 of NZ_PDJK01000002.1, forward strand.
AGCCCGCGGGCCCCGACCACGAACGGCGACGCCAGGTGCACCACGTCCGGGCCGAACTCGGCCAGCGCCCTCAGCACGGTCCGGGTCGGCAGGCCGATCGGCAGCGAATGCACCCCCGGCACGTCGAACGCGGGGATGCGGACCACCGGTGCGCCGCGGTAGCGCTCCGGGCCCGGCCCGGGTGCCACCACCAGTACCTCGTGCGCGGCCTCCACCAGGTGCTCGACGACCCGCAGCACGGAGTTCGTCACGCCGTTCACCTGGGGCAGGAAACTTTCGGTGACTATGGCGACTCGCACCGGGCCACTGTCGCACCGGTCCGCACGAGGTGGACCAATCCCGTGTGACCGCCCGGCCAACGGCCGGCCAACACTGCGCAGCGTCCGCCGCCGGACACGGAACGTCGAAGAATTCGCCATCACATGTCATCTCGAGGTCGCGTTCCGGACACCAGGGCGGCCCAGACTAAGCAGGCATGACCCTCTTGTCCTCTAGGCCGTCCCGGCCGGTGGAGCCGGGCCTGCTCTCGAGGGCACTCGAGGTGGCGGGCCGGCTGGCGAACGACGCGACCGACGTGATCACCGCGACCGCGGGCCGCGGCGCCCACCCGGCGACGCTCGAATCGCCCTTCGATTGGGTCACCGACACCGACCGGATCCTGGAGCGGCACACCCGGCGCGTGCTGACCGCGGAATTCCCCGGCATCCCGGTGGTAGGCCACGAATTCGGTGCGGATCACGGTGCGGACATCGCCGAGTACCGCTGGGTGGTGGACTCCGTGGACGGCACCGCCAACTACGTCGCCGGAGTGCCTTGGTGCGCCTACAGCCTGGCGCTGGTGGACGCGTCCGGTCCGGTGGTCGGCGTGGTGGCCGATCCGTACCGCGCGCAGATCTACGCCGCCGCCCGCGGCCGCGGCGCCCGCGCCAACGGCACCCCGATCCGGCTGGTGGACCGCCCCGGCACAGCGGGCGCGATCGTCTGCACGGAGCTGGCCCGCAAGGGTCCGTGGCCCGGCATGGGCGGGTTCATCGAGCGCGCCGCCGCGGCGCACGCCGGGGTGCGGGTACTCGGCTCGGCCGCGCTGTCCATCGCCCAGGTCGCATTGGGCCACGCCGCGGCCGCAGTGCTGCACAGCTACCACGAATGGGACGTCGCCGGTTCCGTCGCGATGGCGATCGAAGCAGGCGCCGTGGTACTCGACAAACACGGCGAGGATACCGCCTTGCCCACCGACGGCCTGTTGGTCGCCGCCCCCGGCGTGGCCGACGAAGTGCTGCACTGGTGGCAGGAAACGGCGACGGCCGGCAGCTGAGCGACGCGACCGGGTTTCCCGCTACGACTCGGCGTGGCTACCGCCGGCCGTGGCTCGGGCGGCGACCGCGTGGTCGCGCTTGGCGAGCCGGCGCAGCCACCACAGCACCGGACCGGCGATCAGCCAGACCACCAGCACCGTGACCCCGAGCGACACCAGGGCCTGGGTGGCCGAGCGGCCGGCCACCCTGGCCAGGTCGGGGTTCGTGTTGTCGTACTCGATCAGCACCAGCTGGCCCGCGGCCAGCCCGGACGGGTAAAGGATCCCGGTGGGCGGGCTGTGCAAAACCCCGTCCGGGGTCTGGTACTGGACGATCGCACGGTCGAAGGACACCGATTCCACGGTCGCGGTGGCAGTGCCCGGATGCGAACCGATCGCGCTGTCGTTGCGGATCGCGCCGAAGAACACGGCCACGCACATCACGGTGAGGAGCGAGGCGACACCGAGCACGGCCACCCGGCCGATGCGCCTCGCCCGCTCACTCCTCCTGCTCACGCCGCGAGCGTAGCGGTACCGCTCAGTGCTCGTGCTCCGTGGCGAGCAACCGATGGTTGGCCTCGATCTGGTCGTAGGACTTCGGCTTGGCCACGGTGAACCTCGACTGGGCCGAGGCTGGTGCCTTAGCGCCCGCCGCGCCGTTCGGGCCGGTCGCCGGCTTGCCCGCGGTGTAGAGCCAGGTCTGGAACAGCTCGTGCAGCGGTTTGCCGGAGACCTTCTCCGCCAGCGCGATGAATTCCGGGATCCGGGCGTCCTTTCCGGACTTAGCCGCCTGCCAGTCCTTCAGGATCTTGAAGAACGCCTCGTCGCCGACGGTGGTGCGCAACGCCTGCAGGGTCAGCGCGCCACGGCTGTACACCGCGTCGTCGAACTGGTGGTCCTTGCCCGGGTCAGCGGGCACTGCCTTCCACAGGTCGGCGTCGGCCGCGTGGGAGTCGTACGTGTACTGCGCGAGTTCGGCGACCGTGCCCTCGCCTTCGTGCTCAGACCACAGCCACTCGGCGTACGAGGCGAAGCCCTCGTTCAGCCAAATGTCGCTCCAGCGGCCGAGCGATACATTGTCGCCGAACCACTGGTGGGCGTTCTCGTGCGCGATCAGCGTGGTGTTGGCGCCGCGGGCGAAGTTCTTCAGTCCGTAGACCGGCCGGGTCTGGTTCTCCAGCGAGAACCCGATGCCGCTGGTCACCACGCCGCCCTCGGCCTCGAACGGATACGGCCCGAACTGCGTCGCCAGGAACGCGTTGATCTCCGGGGTGCGCTCGACGCTGGCCTCCGCGGCCGCGCGCGAACTCCCGAGGTCACTGCCGTAGGCGGTGATGAACGGCTTGCCATCCGGGGTCTTGGACTCGCGTACGTCGTACTTGCCGACGACGAACGGAGTCAGGTAGGTCGCCTGCGGCTGTGTGCTGCGCCAGTTCCAGCGCGTCCAGCCCGCCCGGTTCTTACGCTTGCTCACCAGCGAGCCGCTGGTGAGCGCGGCGAGCCCGTCCGGCGCCTCGATCGAGACGTCGTAGGTGGCCTTGTCGGTGGGATGATCGTTGGACGGGAACCACCACTGCGCGCTCTGCGGCTCGTCCACGCCGAGCGCCCCGAACGCACCGTGCTTCCAGCCGTTGATCCCGTCGACCTTCGCCGTGGACGGGGTGTCCGCGTACTGCACCACGACGGTCGCGGTCTGGCCCTTGGCCAGCGCGTCGGCCGGGGTGATCACCAGCTCGCCGTTACCGGTGGAGCTGGTGAACCGCGCGGGCCGGTTGTTCACCAGCACACTCGACGCCTTGAGCGCGAAGTCGAGGTTGAACCGTGACAGGTCCTGGGTGGCGGTGAGCAGCAGGGTCGTGGTGCCCGAGAGCAGGTCGGTGTCCGGCTGGTAGCTCAGCCGGATGTTGTAGTGCTGCACGTCGGTGCCGCCGTTGCCCGCGTTCGGGTAGTACGGATCGCCCACGCCCGGTGCCCCCGGCCCGGGCGCGGCCGCGGCGGTCGTGGCGAGCAGGACGGACACCATCCCGGCCGTGAGCACACCGGCTCCGGCACGAATTCTCGATCGCATGGGTCTCCTCTTGGCGAAGATCAACAATGCCACCGAAACTAATGCCACCGACCCGCGCCAGATACGTCCGAAAGATGGGTTCCCACCTGCTGGAATCCCGCCCCCAGAGCACCCCGGGCCAATGCTGTGAAGGGCCCCTTGACGGACTCAGAGTCCGTGAAGGGGCCCTTCACGGACCTCCGCGGTCCGCGCCGAGGGCGAAAGCGACGACCGCTCAGACCTGCGCGACGGCGCCCGCGACCGCGGTGCGCAAGCGGCCGTGCAGATCACGGTGGCGGGTCCGGTCCACTCGAACCTCCACCACCCGCAGCCCGGGCGCGGGACGCAGCGCGGCCCGGAATTCCGGCAACGTCTCCGCCAGCACGTACGGCACCCGGTACCCCGCGCACAGCGCACCGAGGTCGGCGCCGTGCGGGGTACCGAACACGCGCTCGAAGCTGTCCGCATGTTCCGGGGCACCCTGTTCCAGCAGCGAGAAGATGCCGCCACCATCGTCGTTCAGCACCACGATGGTCAGGTCCGGGCGCTGCTCGGCGGGCCCGGTCAGCAGCCCGGACGCGTCGTGCAGGAAGGTCAGGTCGCCCAGCAGGGCGTACGAGGGCGCGCGATGCACGGTGGCGGCCCCGATCGCGGTGGACACCATGCCGTCGATCCCCGCCACGCCCCGGTTGCGATGCACCAGCACGTCCGGGCGCAGCCGCCCGGCCAGCGCCACGTCCCGGGTCGGATTGGACGAGCCGACCACCAGCAGCGCCCCCTCGGGCAGGGCGTCCACCAGCTCGGCGGCCATTCGCAGCCCGCTCGGCCACGGCTCGCCGGACAACGTCTGCGACACCGCCCGCGCCGCGGCCGCGTCGGCCCGCTGCCAGCTCGCCAGCCATTCCGGATCGGCCGGTTTCGTCGGCTCGGCGAACCACTGCCCGACCTGCCGCACGTTGTGCGCCGGGGCGGGCCAGTCCGAATCCGGCCGGACCAGCAGGATCTCCACGGCCGGGTCGGAGATGATCTTCTGCACCTGCCGGAACACCGTCGGCCTGCCGAGGCACAGCACCTGCTCCGGACGGTGCCGGGAGATGAACTCCTCGACCCCGAGCAGCCACGCACCGGAGGAGATGGCGGTCTCGCCGGACAGGCCGAGCCCGCCGGTCTCGGACACCACCGGCCAGCCGTGCTGATCGGCCCATTCGCTGGCCGCCTGCGCACCGGTGTCACAGGCGATCACCAAGCCGTGCCGGGCGGACGGGACCACGAACGAGGGCAGCGCACCGAAGTCGGGCAGCTCGGTCCAGCGCGCGCCACCCGGGCGCCCTTCCAGCGACTCGAACCACTCGCCGTCCTCGTCGAGGTCGGGCACCAGCGGCTCGCGGAACGGGATGTTGAGGTGCACCGGCCCACAGCGCCATTCGCCGTACGCGGCGTTCCACGCCCGGCAGATCTGGCTGCGCCAGTAGGAGTTCTGGCCCGCACGGCGCTCGCCGACGGCCAGCTCGTCGAAGTACCGGACCGCGTCACCGTAGAGCTGGTATTGGTCGATCACCTGGCTCGCACCCGCCGCGCGCAGCTCCGGCGGCCGGTCCGCGGTGAGCACGATCAACGGCACCCCGGCCCGGTCGGCTTCCAGCACGGCCGGGTGGAAGTTCGCCGCCGCCGTGCCAGAGGTGCAGACCACTGCGGCGGGACGCCCGGTGCGCGCGGCGATCCCGAGCGCGAGGAAGGCGGCCCCGCGCTCGTCGATGCGCACGTGCAGCTTGACCCGGCCGGCGGCGGCCGCGTCGTACAGCGCGATGGACAGCGGGGCGTTCCGGGAACCGGGGCAGAGCACCACGTGCGAAACCGTGTTGCGGACGAGTTCGTCGACGATGACCCTTGCCTGCGCGGTGGAAGGGTTCACCAGCAGATCCCTGGTACATCGTGATCGACTGAGTCCACAGGTCCCATTCTCCCAAACGTGGCTGACACCCGAGTTGCCGAGTTGGCCGGCCCGGCCGCGTGGACCGCGATCGAGGGTTTCGACTTCCACCGCTCCTGCCACAGCCGCTCCGGCGAGCGAGTCGTGCGCATCCGTCGATGACCAGCGTATTCGCGGACGCTCCGGGTATCAGTACACGAGCGGGGAGACCTCCGACACGGTGGACCCGGCGCGCACCGACGTTCCCGGGCGTGACCTGCGGTTTCACCAGCCGGAAGCGGCGGCCGTGGTGTCCGGCCGCGGGAGTGGCTATGCTGTCGAGAAGCCGGTCGATCTGCGGACGCGACCGGAAGTGAGCCGGGGAACGTGCCCGATGGAATCGGGACCCCCGGCTTCGCGCTATCCGGGGTCCACGGTTTTCACCTCGATGAGGTGGGCGCTGTTGATGATCTCCCACGGGCCGCGGTCGTCGTGATGATGCGCGGCCACGTACGCGGATGCGATCCAGTCGGCCGGCCACAGCAGCGGCAAGGCTTTCGGGCCGTGGTCGATCCGGAGCGCGGCCGTGATGTGGCGGATCGGCGGAGCCCGTCACGGGTTCGGCGGTCATGCCGGTCGCCACCGGCGCGGCTTTCCATGATGACGTGGCGCACTTGCTCGACGTGTTCGAGCCGGGGAAGCAGCTCGCACAGCAGAGCGCGGCGCGCGGTCTCCTGGCCGGTGTTGGTCGTGCTGGTGGTGAGCAGGATTGATCCGTGTAGCGCCGCGTCGGCGATCGCTTCGGCGACGAGTAGCCGCCGGTCCGGTCGCTCGGTGCGGAAATGCAGTGGCTCGGGGGGCGAGCTGCAACGCGGTGAGCGCCTTGATGAGCGAAGGCTGTTCGGCCGTGGAGCTGAGCACTGCGGCGACGACGTAAAGCCGACGGCCGTCGGCGAGGCGGGCGCCGGCTTCGTCGACGTACGCAGTGGTTTCGGTCATCCGGCGCACAGTAACGATCTCCGGCGTGAGTGCGGGCACCGGATCGGGGTGGTCAGCGGCCTCCAACTAGGGTCGGTTTGGTGGCTGACACCCAAGTTTCCGAGTTGTTCGACCCGACCGCCTGGACCGCGATCGAGGGTTTCGACTTCACCGACATCACCTACCACCGCTCCCGCGACAGCCGCTCCGGCAAGCGAGTCGTGCGCGTCGCCTTCGACCGGCCGGAGGTCCGCAACGCCTTCCGGCCGCACACCGTGGACGAGCTCTACCGCGCGCTCGACCACGCCCGGATGAGCTCGGACGTCGGCTGCGTCCTGCTCACCGGCAACGGTCCCTCGCCGAAGGACGGTGGCTGGGCCTTCTGCTCCGGCGGTGACCAGCGCATTCGCGGGCGCTCCGGGTATCAGTACGCGAACGGGGAGACCTCCGACACGGTGGACCCGGCGCGAGCGGGCCGGCTGCACATCCTGGAGGTGCAGCGGCTCATCCGGTTCATGCCGAAACCCGTGGTCGCGGTAGTGCCGGGCTGGGCCGCGGGCGGCGGGCATTCCCTGCACGTGGTGTGCGATCTCACCCTCGCCTCCGCCGAGCACGCGCGGTTCAAGCAGACCGACGCCGACGTCGGCTCGTTCGACGCGGGCTACGGATCGGCCGGGCTGGCCCGCCAGGTCGGCCAGAAGTTCGCCCGGGAGATCTTCTTCCTCGGCCGGGAGTACACCGCCGAGCAGATGCAGCGGATGGGGGCGGTGAACGAGGTCGTCCCGCACGCATCGCTGGAGAAGGTCGCGCTGGACTGGGCGTGGACCATCGTCGGCAAGTCGCCGACCGCGCAGCGGATGCTGAAGTACGCCTTCAACGCGATCGACGACGGGCTCGTCGGGCAGCAGCTCTTCGCCGGCGAGACCACCCGGCTGGCCTACATGCAGGACGAGGCCGTGGAGGGCCGGGATTCCTTCCTGGAGAAGCGGGATCCGGACTGGTCCGATTACCCGTACTACTACTGACCGCAGGAGGAGGCCGTCGTGCGGGTGGTCTGGCTGGACGGGAGCGCCGCGGCGATCGCTGCACTCGACGAAGCGGTGGCTGCGGCCGTCGAAGGCGGCGAAACCGTGCTGCCGCTGAACGCTGCGGATCCGTCTGGGCAGTCGCTGCTCGAAACGATGTCGCCGGAGCAACCGGTCGAACCCGACACCGCGGTGATCATCGCTACCTCGGGGTCCACCGGAGCGCCGAAGGGTGTACTGCTCTCGGCTCGCGCGCTCACCGCGTCGGCCACTTCAACGCACGCGCGGCTCGGCGGCCCCGGAAGCTGGCTGCTAGCCACGCCTGCGCACTACATCGGAGGCCTCCAGGTACTGGTGCGCGCTCGGCTCGCGGGTACCAAACCGGCGTTCCTGACCGGCGAAGGCTTCCGTACGAACGCCTTCGCCGCGGCTGCCGCACCGGTGCTGGCCGCGGAAGGACCCCGGTACACCGCATTGGTGCCGACGCAGCTCGTACGGCTTCTCGACGACGGAGGTGCTGGCCTTGCCGCAGCAAGGGCGTTCGACGCGATCGTGCTGGGCGCCGCAGCAACGTCACCGAAGCTGCGTACGCGCGCTGAGGAAGCTGGGGTACGGATCGTGCCCGCGTACGGCATGAGCGAGACCGCGAGCGGCTGCGTTTACGACGGAGTCCCCCTCGACGGCGTACGCGTAGAGCAGGACGCCGACGAACGGTTGTGCATCTCCGGCGACGTACTCGCCCACGGCTACCGGCTCGCACCAGACCTGAGCGCGGAGTCGTTCCGCGACGGCTGGTTCCGTACGTCCGACCGCGGTCGACTGCTGCCCGACGGCCGGGTGGAGGTGCTCGGCCGCGCAGACGACGTGATCAACACCGGCGGAGTGAAGGTCTCAGCCGCGTCTGTGGAGCGGGTACTGGGCAGCTTCCCCGGCGTACGCGACGCTTGCGTGGTCGGCCTGCCCGACGCGGAATGGGGCGAAGCCGTCGTCGCGCTTGTCGTGGCCGAGCAGGCGGTCGACGCCAGCGCCCTGCGCGCAGCCGTCCGTGCCGAACTCGGCTCCGCAGCCACGCCGAAACGCCTGGAATTCGCCACCGAACTACCACTGCGGGGACCCGGCAAGGTCGACCGGACGGCAGTCCGTGCCCGGTTCGTCGCACGCTGACTCGGCGTCGACAAACCGTCGTGTTCGATCCAGCGGCAGACCACAGGCTCGCCGATCGGGTGAAGCGCGGATGGCGTTGAATGACGAGTATGGCGACAGTCAGTGAATGGATCGAAGGTGCCCGGCCGCGCACCCTGCCCAACGCGATCGCTCCGGTCGTGGCCGGGGTGGGCGCGGCCATCGCGCTCGACGCGTTCTCCTGGTGGCGTTCGGCCCTCGCACTGCTCGTCTCACTGTCGCTGATCATCGGCGTGAACTTCGCCAACGACTACTCCGACGGCGTCCGCGGCACCGACGAGCACCGCGTCGGCCCGCTGCGCCTGGTCGGCTCGGGCACCGCCGCACCGAAAGTCGTGCTCACCGCCGCGCTCGCGTTCCTCGGCCTCGCCGGAGTACTGGGCCTCGTGCTCGTCGCTGTGAGCGGGTACTGGTGGCTGCTCGCCATGGGCGGCCTGTGCATCCTCGGCGCGTGGTTCTACACCGGCGGCAGCAAGCCGTACGGCTACTACGGCTTCGGCGAGCTGGCGGTGTTCGTCTTCTTCGGGTTGGCCGGCGTGCTGGGCACGGTCTACGTGCAAGCCGGCAAGGTGAGCTGGGCCGGGCTGGCCTGCGCCGTGGCCGTCGGCAGCTTCTCGATGGCCGTCCTCACCGCGAACAACCTCCGCGACATCCCGACCGACGTCGAGTCCGGCAAACGCACCCTCGCCACCCGCCTCGGCGACCGCGGCACCCGCCGGATGTACGTGACGCTGGTGTCCGTGCCGTACCTGCTCACCGTGGTCCTCGGCATCTGGCATCCGCTGGTGCTGATCACCCTGATCACCGCCCCGCTGTTGCTCAAGTCGCTGCGGGCGGTCGGCAGCGGGCAGCAGGGCCGGGCGCTGATCCCGGCGCTGCGCGACACCGGCCTGGCCATGCTCGGCTGGGCCGTGCTGAGCGCGGTGGCCCTGGCGTTCCAAGTGGTGTGACCGCTGGGGCCGGCTGTGAAGGGGTCCTTCACGGACTCCACCCGCAGGGCCTCGGCAAAGTTGGTCGAGGGCCCGTGATCAGCAGAGAGAGCCCTGGTTGCCCGACAGGTTTCGGGTCCGTGAGGGTGCCCCTGACGGACTCAGAGTCCGTGAAGGGGCCCTTCACAGCCCGGCTGCGCAGGGCCCTCCACACCGACTTTGCCGACACACTGGACTCCACCCGCGCCGGGCTCAGCCTTGGAAGCGGCCGGTCACGAGGAATTCGTCGAATTTCGCGCGGTACGGCGTGGGGTCGATGCCCTGCTCGGCCAGCCACTCGTCGGAGTAGTAGGTGTTCGTATACCGCTCGCCGCCGTCGCACAGCAAGGTCACCACCGAGCCTGCCCGGCCCTCGGCGACCATCCGGGAGATCAGCCGGAACGCGCCGTAGAGGTTGGTGCCGGTGGAGCCACCCGCCCAGTGCCCGGTGCGCTCGCGCAGCAGCCGGATCGCCGCGAACGAAGCCGCGTCCGGCACCTTGATCATCTCGTCGATCACGCCGGGCACGAACGAAGGTTCGCACCGCGGCCTGCCGATTCCCTCGATCCGCGAGGGCATCCCGGTCGCGTAGCCGGGGTCGCCGGTCTCCCAAGCCCCGTAGAACGACGAATTCTCCGGGTCCACCACACAGACCTGGGTGGTGTGCCGCTTGTAGCGGACGTAGCGGCCGAAGGTCGCGCTCGTCCCGCCGGTGCCCGCGCCGACCACGATCCAGCTGGGCACCGGGTGGCGCTCCGCGCGCAGCTGCGCGAACACCGATTCGGCGATGTTGTTGTTGCCACGCCAGTCCGTCGCGCGCTCGGCGTAGGTGAACTGATCGAGGTAGTGCCCGCCGGTCTCCTCGGCCAGCCGTTCGGCCTCCGAGTACATCGCCGACGCCTCGTCCACGAAATGGCATTCGCCGCCGTAGAACTCGATGAGCGCGATTTTCTCCTTGCTGGTGCGCCGCGGCACCACCGTGACGAAGCGCAGCCCCAGCATCCGGGCGAAGTAGGCCTCCGACACCGCGGTCGACCCGCTGGAGGCCTCGATCAGCACGGTGTCCGGGCCGATCTGGCCATTGACCAGCCCGTATAGGAAGAGCGAGCGGGCCAGGCGGTGTTTGAGCGAACCGGTGGGGTGCACCGACTCGTCCTTCAGGTACAGGTCGACGCCCCACTCCGCGGGCAGCGGGAATACGTGCAGATGGGTGTCCGCGCTGCGGTTGGCGTCGGCCTCGATGATCCGGACCGCTTCCCGCACCCAGGCGCGGCTGTGCGTGCGGGTCACGCGGCGCCCTCGTCGTTGCCGGCGAGGTCGCCCCGCAGCTGAGCCCGCAGCCGCGCACGGGCACGGGCACGGTTCTCGTTGCGCTTGGCGAGCCCGGCGGTGACCCGCTGGTTGAGCCGGCGGAAAAGCAGCAGGCCCAGCGGGAGGCCCACGACCAGGCCGACCAGCAGGGCGACCAGCACCGGCACCCCGGCCACCGACAGCACCCCGGCGACCACCGCCACGAGCGCGAACCGCGCGATCAGGTACAGCGTCAGGTCGCGGGGCAGATGGTCCGGCGTTTCGCTCACATCGAAGCAGGCTACGCCCCGCCGGTGAGATCCTCGTGCAGCCCCGCGTTGTTCGGGCGGCTCTCGAACCGGGTGGAGAGCACCACCGTGGTGTTGGTCCGGCCGACTCCCGGGATCCGCCGCAGCCTGCCGAGGCTCAGCTCCAGGTCGTCGACGGTGGCCACCCGCACCTTGACCACGAACGCCTCGTCGCCGGCCACCGCGTAGCAGCTCTCCACCTCCGGCAGCTCGCCGAGCGCGGCGGCCACGTCGTCCTCGGTCGCGGTGTCCGTGGGGTGAATGCCGACCAGCGCGGTGACACCGAGCCCGACCGCGTTGGGATCGACCGTCGCGTGGTAGCCCGTGATCACCCCCGCGGCCTCCAGCTTGCCGACGCGCTCGTGCACGGACGAGGCGGAAAGCCCCACGGACCGGCCGAGATCGGCGTACGTGGCCCGCCCGTTGACCCGCAGCGCCGCGATGATTTTCCGGTCCAGCTGATCCACCGGATCATTATGCGCACCGCCGCCGGGCCCCTTCCCGGGTGGTCCGGATGTCTCCTGCGTCACAGCTTCACGTAAAGCCCGCGTGGGCTCGCGCCGGCCTTGGCAACCCCTTATCCCCCACCGAACCGGAAGCGACACGGAAAACCCCAGGTCAGCCAGGCTGCTGTCCGGACGGCACGAGCCGCCGACCGGGTCGAGGTTATGTCCCTTTTGCACTTTAAGGGCTCTTTACTCAAGGACAACCGTTCGAGTACCCGACGGGTGAAGTGCCACGATTGCCGAGTTGACATCCCGGCGCGACGGGCGAAACCGCCCGCTGCCTCCGGTATAGCAGGTAGGTCGTTAAGGAGGCGGAAAATGACCGCGACCATGAGCGGACGGCTACTCACCCCCGGTGAGGTGGCCGCACTGTTCCGGGTTGACCCGAAGACGGTCACCCGATGGGCCACCGCGGGCCGCATCGGCTCGATCCGGACCCCGGGCGGGCACCGCCGGTTCCGCGAGTCCGAGGTGAACGAACTGCTCGCCGAACTCACCACGGACGCGAGCGAACCGGCCCGCAAGATCTGATTCCGGTACGCGGCGAAGGGTCGTGACTGCCAAGGGGTGCCCCCGGCACCGCTTGCCGGCCACGACCCTTCGCTCGTCTCCAGGCCGTGACGGCACCGCCGGGGTTTTGGAGCTAACCTGGGGTGCCGGCACGACGGAAGGACCCGGGCATGATTGCACTCCTCGCAGCCGTGGGCGCGATCACCATCGTCGTTCTGCTGTGGCGGGTGCTGGGCGCCGAGCGCATCCGGGTACCCCAGCGCCGCCCCCCACTGGCCCCGGACGACGACCCGGACTTCCTGCGCAAGCTCTCCGAACAGCAACGCGACCGGGGGCCGGACGAGGAGTCCTGACGGCGGGGGCGCACAGGGGCAACCGGGCGCGGTCGCTCGCGGCGGACCAGGAAGCCGGTTGGCCCGCCGTCAGGCACCGGCCTTGATGGTGGCCACCGCAGACTCGGCGACCTTCACCACGAGCGCGCAAGGGTCGCGATAGGAAGATGAACTCGTCCGGAGAAGTGCTGAAACGGTAAACGTCTCGTCGTTCCTGATACCAACCGCGATCTGGCATCCACCGCTCCTGCGGTCGTCATGGACGGCAGAAAATGCGGCCGGGTAACCGGCGACCTCGGGCGCTGCCTCAAAGTAGCCAGCACCGGCATTGATGCCGTTCTCGTAGGTGGTTGCCAGCCCTCCTTGTTTGGGCAGGAAGCCGACGCTGATACCACTGTTGTTGCTATCGTTCCATGTGCACAGGGGTGCTACAGTGCCGCCGGCTTTCCTGTTGCGCACGGCTCCGAACACCTCGCCGGCTTGCGCTTGCGTAAGGACAGTGCAGGGATCTTGTTCATACTTGGTGGCATCTAGTGGATTAGACACCTGTGGCACCTTGGGTACGGCGCTAGAAGGCGACGGAGATGCACCACCCGAACTCGCCGTGCCTGGCGCGCCAGGCACGACGGAGCAGGCTGTTGCGACGAGCAACAAGAGACCCGTCGCTGCGGTCCGCATAATGGTTTTGGTCACCGAGTCATCCTTGCTTGCCAAGCCCATCGGCGTTCACCTGGTCCTGCTGTTCGTATTGGGCAATGGCCTGTTTCAGCCGATCCGCGTAACCCTGCGCATATGCCTGTTGCTGAGTAAGACTGCCGATGTAGGCGTCGGCATGACGGTCGGCAGCCTGTTTCTGCAGCGTGCTTCCCGGATCTGCGGCTGGCTGCGAAATATTCCGCATTTGCTGCGCGGTAGGGATCATATCGCCCAGCTTGTCCGCAATCCCTTGCCAGTCCGGCAACAGCGATTTCATCGCGTCGACGTCCATCACGAAACGGCCGCCCGCCGCAGCGGCATTGACCTTCGCGTCCTCAGCAGCGCGCTCTTGATAAATGCGCGCGCCGGTCGAGTTCATCGCCTCGTTGTACTGCTTGTCCTGCCGGTCTCACTCGGCCTGCTCCTCCGGGCTGAGGTACCCGGCGCGGCCGTTGGCCTGCTGATCCCCTGACGAGTGACCTGACTGATCGTTGCCCACGACAACGCTCCCCTTCGCTTCGTGTTGCCGACAGCGTTATCTGCACCTGCCGACACTCCGAGCGAGGGTAGCCGATCAAGATCCACAACGTGGTAACTCAGCGGTACTGCTGCCCGCCGAACCCGTCCGCGACCGTGGCGGCCAGTTCCAGCAGGGCCAGCCGGGTGACCGGGGCCAGCCGCTCCAGTTCGATCTCCGCGCCTTCCTCCAGGTGCGGGTCGAACGGGATGCGGCAGACCGCGCGCACCTTGGCCCCGAAGTGTGCGGACAGCTTGTCCAGGTCGACCGAGCTGCCCTTCGGGCGCACCGAGTTGATCACCACGACGGAGCGCTTCACCAGGTCGCCGTAGCCGTGTGCCTCCAGCCAGTCCAGCGTGGCCGAGGCGCTGCGGGCGCCGTCGACCGAGCCGGAGGAGACGACCACGAGCGAATCGGCGACATCGAGGACGCCCTTCATCGCCGAGTGCATCAAGCCGGTGCCGCAGTCGGTGAGCACGATGTTGTAGAAGTGCTCCAGCAGATTCACCGTGCGCCGGTAGTCGGTCTCCGAGAACGCCTCGGACACCGCCGGATCCTGTTCGCTGGCGAGGATTTCCAGCCGGCTCGCGCCTTGCGAGGTGTACGAGCGCACGTCGCTGTAGCGCGTGATCTTGTCCGCGTCGCGCAAGAGATGCCGCACGGTCGCGGTGGTCTCGATGGCGATCTTCTGCGACAGGGTGCCGCGGTCCGGGTTCGCGTCCACGGCCACCACGCGATCACCACGCAGCGAGGCGAACGTGGAGCCGAGCGTGGTCGTGGTCGTGGTCTTGCCGACGCCGCCCTTCAGCGAAAGCATCGCGATCTTGTAGCACCCGCGCAACGGCTGGTTGACCCGCGCGATCAGCTCCCGGCGACGGGTGTCCGCCGGGCTTTCGCCAGGGTTGACCAGCTTGCCCGAGCCCCGGTACACCGCCTTGCGCCAGCCGGACTGCGGTGCGCGCTTCTGCTGCTTGACCAGGTGCGCGGTGGACAGCTCGTCCGGCCCGGACGAGCCCGGCTGCGGCAGCCCCTGCGGCGGGTTCGGCACGGTCCCGGGCGGCGACTGCTGGTAGCCCGGCGGATAGCCCGGCTCCGGCTGCAACGGCGGCAGGTTCTGGTCGTACCCCTGCGGCGGATACCCGCCCGGCTGCGGATAGCCGTGCGGCTGCGGCAAAGCAGGCGGCTGGCCCGGCGATGCGGCGTACGGATCCGGCTGGACGACCTGCGTCGGCTGTGCGTCGTACGGGCCGGTGCCCGGATGTGGTGCGGAGTCGGTGCGTTCTTCGGAGAACGGCTCGGCTGCCGGTACCTGGGCCGGTTCGGGCTGCGGTCCCCCGGCAGCCTCTTCACTGGGTCCGGTCACCGTGTCAACCTCCCGTGTCCTTCGCTGTCGAGTACCCCTGCCGACGAAGGTAGTCGCAAATGCCGGGAAGGATCCCGCGGACCCTCCGCTAATTCACTCCGGCATAGGAGTGCAGGCCGGCTGTAACCAGGTTGACGAAGAACAGGTTGAAGATCGTCACCGCGAAGCCGACGACGTTGATCACCGCTGCGCGGGTGCCACGCCAGCCCGAGGTGGCCCGGGAGTGCAGGTAGGCGGCGTAGACCACCCAGGCGATGAAGGCCACCGTCTCCTTCGGATCCCAGCCCCAGAACCGGCCCCACGCCGCCTCCGCCCACACCGCGCCGCACAGCACGCCGAAGGTGAAGATCGGGAACGCGACGATCGTCGCCCGGTAGGCGATCCGGTCCAGCACCTCCGCGGCCGGCAGCTTCGGGCCGAACTTCGCGAACCGCGCGGCGTCCTTGTCGTGCGCGGTGCGGAACAGGTACAGCACGCTCGCCACGCCCGGGACCAGGAAAACACCGGAACCGATGATCGCCGCGGACACGTGGATGGAGAGCCAGTAGGACTGCAGCGCGGGCACCACCGGCGCGGCCACGGTGTAGAGCATCGTGCCGTTGATGAACATCAGGATGACGACGGGCGTCAGAAAGAAGCCGGTGAGGTGGCGCACCGGGAACTTCTTGATCACGATCAGCCACGCGACCACCGCGATGAAAGTGACCGCCATGCCGTACTCGTACATGTTGCCCCACGGCGCGCGGTGCACCGCGAGACCACGCAGCACGATCGCGGTCAGCTGCAGGATCGCGCCGAGCACGAGCAGCGCCGCGCCCATCCGGCCGATCCGTTCCGGGCGGCCGGCCTCCGGCCGCGGCTCGGGCTTCGCCGGGACGTCCCCGTCCTCCAGCTCGGTGTCCGGCCCGCCCGCGCCGACGAGCACCTTCTGCCGGCTGCGCTCGGCGGCCAGCCGGCCCTTCGCCCCGAAGGCCTGCTCGAACAGCGAGAAGAGCAACGCCACCACGTAGATCGCCACCGTGGTGGTGTAGAGCCAATCGCTGTACTGCGAGAAGGTCTCGTTGATCTCCATCAGCTGCCTTTCCGGCCGGTGACCAGCCGTTCACTGATTCGCTGGAACTCTTCGCCATACCCGGCTTGATCCGTGCGCGCCAGCCCGGCGACCTCGATGACGGTACCCGCGTGGCCCTCGTCACCCGGGCGCACCCGCACCCACACCCGGCGCCGCTTGACCAGCAGGGACGCTCCGAGCCCAGCGAACATCACGATCGCGAAGCCCAGCACGTACCCCTGCGTCGGGTCGTGCGAGATCTGCAGGTTGACCCACTTGTTGACGCCGTCGAAGCGGATGCGGGTGCCGTCGTCGAGCTTCAGCTCCTGCCCGACCGCGAGGTTCTGCCGCGCGACCCGCTTGAGCCGGCCGTCCTCGATCCGGGACTGGTCCACCTCGAACACCGACTGTCCACGGCCGGCGTCCAGCCCGAGGTCACCGCGCAGCACATCGACCGCGACCATCGGGTTGTCCAGCTCCGGAGCGGTGGAGGTGAGCACTCCGCCGTGCACGAACGAAGTCGGCGCGAACAGTCCGGTGATCGCGAGCTGCTGGGTACGCCGCTTGATCTCATCCGTGACCCCCGGCGGATCGAACTTGGTCGCGCCGTCGGACAGCATGGTGGCCTGGTTGCTGAAGCGCCACTGGGTGTTCTGGGTGCGCTGCTGTCCATTCGGGAAGGTCACCGTGAACTGCGGCGAGTAGCCGTTGCCCAGCAGGTAGACGCGGTCACCCGCGGTGCGCAGCGGTTCGTTGACTTCGAGGTTGTACGGCTGCCAGGCGCCGGTCTGGAGGTCCTCGCCGGACTGGTACTGGATGTTCGAGTGGTAGTAGTCCGCCTGGCCGCTGGGGGCGTAGCGCGCGGTGAAGTCGTTCACCTTCACGCAGAACGGGTTGAGCTGCGTGCCGTCGACGGTCAGGCCGGCTTCGAACGAGTCGTAGTTGTAGATGCCGGAGTTGCAGAACTGGCCACCGTTCGCCTGCACGATGACCTGACCCTCGTAGCTGTAGAGCTTGCCGAGGGCGAAGAAGATGATCAGGCCGAGCATGCCGAAGTGGAACAGCAGGTTGCCGGTTTCGCGGAGGTAGCCGCGCTCGGCGGAGATGCTGAACCCACCGTCGTCTTCTTCGCGCTCGATCTTCCGCCAGCCGGACAGCTGCTTACGCACGTCTTCGCGGATCGTCTCCGGCGTACGCGACGTACGCGCGATGCGGTGGTGCGGCATCCGCGCGAGGTTGCGCGGAGTCAGCACCGGCCGCGCGCGCATCTGCTGGACGTACTCGAAGCTGCGCGGGACGAGACAGCCGATGAGCGAGATCATCAGCAGGATGTAGGTCGCGGAGAACCAGACGCTGGAGTAGACGTCGTAGAACTCCAGCTTGTCGAGCAGCGCGCCCCACCAGCCGTGCGCGGAGATGTACTCGTCGACCTTGCTGACGTTGAGCCGACGCTGTGGCAGGAGGGCACCGGGCAGCGCGGCGAGCGCAAGCAGGAACAGCAGCACCAGCGCGGTGCGCATCGAGGTGAGCCCACGCCACGTGTTGCGCAGCAGCGCGAGCGCTTGCTTGAAACGCGTCTGTCGGTACGGACGCTGAGGGTTCGCGGGGGGCGCTTCGGTGGTGGTCACAGCGGCAGCTCTAGGTCGGAGGCGAAGGAGTTGCGCAGCCAGCCCATGACGTCTCCCCACAATCCGGTGACCAGCAGGACACCGACGATCAGCAACAGCACCCCGCCGACCAGCTGTACGCGACGGCCGTTGCGACGAAGCCAGTCCGTGGCGCGTACGGCCCAGCGAGCGCCGAGGGCGAGCAGCAGGAACGGCACGCCGAGGCCGAGGCAGTAGACGAGCACGAGTACGTACCCGCGTACTGCGGCCCCGCCAGTCGCACTCGCGAGGCTGGTCACTGCGGACAGCGTCGGCCCGATGCACGGCGTCCAGCCGAGCCCGAACACCGCGCCGAGTACTGGCGCGCCCCAGAGCCCACCGCCGGGTACACGGTGGGAGCGGAACTCGCGCTGCAGTCCGGGAATCCAGCCGAGGAAGACCAGCGCCATCGCGATGGTCAGTACGCCGCCGATGCGTTGCAGGAGGTCTTGGTTGACCAGCAAGGTGTCTGCAAGCCAGACAAGCGTGCCCAGCGTCGCGACGAACACCACGGTGAACCCGAGCACGAACAGGCCCGCCGCACCGAGTACGGCGTAGCGGCCCTTCTTGCGGTCCTCGCCGTCCCGTACCGCCGGGGCGTCGGCGCCCACGAGCGCGGCGAGATAGGCCAGGTAGCCCGGCACCAGCGGCACCACACAGGGCGAGGCGAACGAGATCGCCCCGGCCACCAGCGCCACACCCGCAGCGAGCAGCAGCGGTCCGGAGACCGCTAGCTCGGAGACGGAGTTCACGCACCTGAGAGTAGGCAGTGAGCTGGGCGTAAGACCGGCGGGGCCGTTTCACAGGACCTACGCCACAACGGGACGGGACCTACGTCCCGGCCGGGCTTTCCGGGTGGATCCTCCGGACAGGAGTCTGTGAAGGGACCCTTCACGGACCCGACGCCGAAAGCAAAGCGGCGCGGTGGAGAAGGCGGTCGGCAAGCTGACCGGCGAGCACCCGGGCCGGGACGGCACGCTATTTCTCCGCCACCAGCTTCTGCACGAGTGGAATCAGGTCCGAGGAGGCCACCGTACGCAGAAACACCGCGGCCACCCGGTGCTGATTGTCCAGCACGATGGTGGACGGGATGATGTTGCGCGGGTACCCGGTCAGCTGCAGCAGCACGCGGCCGGACGGATCCCAGATCGACGGGTAGGTCAGCCCGCGGTCCCGCACGAAGTCCTGTGCCACGTCGCGGGCCGGGTCGCGGACGTCCAGCCCGATCAGCTTCGCCCCCATCGGCTGGATCTCGTTGCTGGTCTTCTCCAGCTCCGGGGACTCCGAACGGCACGGCCCGCACCACTGGCCCCACAGGTTGAGCACGATCGGCTTACCGGGGAAATCGGCCAGCGACAGCTGCTTGCCGTCGTGCATCAGGTCGTCCCCGGACATCACGGGTGCCTTCTGCCGCTTGTCCACGGGATAACTGATGTCGAGCTGCCCACCCGGCGAAACGAAGGTGAAGGTACCGCCCGAGACCACTGCGTCCTTGCCGGTGGAGCAGCCGGCGACGGTCAGCGCGGCCGCCAGCAGCACCCCGAGCACCCGCCGCTTCATGCGCCGGTCACTTTCGGATCGGTCGTGCCCGCGGGCTCGCTGTAGACGATCTCCACCAGGGCTTCGCCGTCGAACACCAGGCTGGTGAGCGAAGCGAGCGAGCACTGGCGGCGGCGCGGGTCGTGCCACAGACGCTCGCCCTCCAGGAAGCGCCGTAGCGTCCAGATCGGCAGCTGATGGGACACGCACAGCGCTTCGCGACCTTCGGCCTTCTCCCGCGCACGATGGACCGCGCCGACCATGCGGTGCGCGATCTCCAGGTACGGCTCGCCCCAGGACGGCCGGAACGGGTTGACCAGGTGCGGCCATGCCTTCGGCTGTCGCAGCGCGCCGTCGCCGACGGCCACGCGCTGGCCCTCGAAGACGTTCGCCGCTTCGATCAGCCCGTCGTCGGTGGCGATGTCGAGACGATGCCCCGCAGCGATCGGCGCCGCGGTCTCCTGCGCCCGCTGAAGCGGCGAAGCGACCACGTACGCGAGGTCATGCCCCGCGACGGCCTCTGCCACGGTCAGCGCCTGTCGCTGCCCCCTCTCGGACAGCCGGAAGTTCGGCAACCGGCCGTACAGGATCTTGTCGGGGTTGTGCACTTCACCGTGACGCAGCACGTGAACGACCGTGGTCACGACTGCACCGCCTGAGCCGCAGCGCGCGCGGCAGCCGGGAGCGCCGCTTCGATGACGCCGAAGGCCTCGTCGTCCATTGCCGCGTTCACGAACCACGCCTCGTACGCGCTCGGTGGGCCGTACACGCCCGCGTCGAGTAGCGCGTGGAAGAACGGCGCGAACCGCCAGGTCTCCGTGGCCTGCGCTTCGGCGTAGTTGCGCACGGGGGTCTCGGTGAAGAAGACGCTGAGGAGATTGCCCGCGTACTGCACGGTGTGTGCGACGCCCGCTTCGGTGAGCGACGCGGCGAAGAGGTCGCCGAGACGCTTTGCATTGGCGTCGAGCTTCGCGTACACAGCGTCGTCGGCCATACGCAGCGTGGCGAGGCCCGCGGCCACCGCGACAGGGTTTCCGGACAGCGTGCCCGCCTGGTACACCGGGCCGCCAGGCGCCAGCTTGGCCATCACGTCGGCGCGGCCACCGAATGCCGCCGCGGGCAGGCCGCCGGACATCACCTTGCCGAAGGTGTACAGGTCACCGGCCACGTCTTCGAGGCCGAACCAACCCGCGCGCGAGACGCGGAACCCGGTCATCACCTCGTCCACGATGAACAGCGCGCCGTGCTCGCGCGCGAGGTCGCGCAGCCCGGCGTTGAACCCGGGCTCCGGCGCGATCGCGCCCATGTTGCCCGCCGCCGCCTCGGTGATCACTGCGGCGATTTGGCCTTCGTTTTCCACAAAGGACTGCCGGACCGCGGCGAGGTCGTTGTACGGCAGCACGATCGTGTCCGCCGCCTGTGCCCCGGTGACCCCGGGCGAGGTGGGCAGCCCGAGCGTGGCGACGCCGGAGCCCGCCTGGGCGAGCAGCGCGTCCACGTGCCCGTGGTAGCAGCCGGCGAATTTCACGATCTTCGGCCGCCCGGTGAAGCCGCGGGCCAGGCGGATGGCGCTCATCGTGGCCTCGGTGCCGGAGTTGACCAGCCGGACCTGCTCGACCGGGGCGACCCGGCCGATGATCTCCTCGGCCAGCTCGACCTCGCCGATCGTCGGGGTGCCGAAGGACAGCCCGCCGGTCGCGGCCTCCCGGGCGGCCGCGACCACCCGCGGATGCGCGTGCCCGAGGATCATCGGCCCCCAGGAGGAGACCAGGTCGACATAGCGGTTGCCGTCCGCGTCCCACAGGTGCGGGCCCTCGCCGCGGACCATGAACCGGGGCGTGCCGCCGACCGAGTTGAAGGCCCGCACCGGCGAGTTCACCCCGCCGGGGACGGCTGCCTTCGCCCGTTCGAACCAACGCTTGGACTGCTCGGTGCCAGTGCTCACCTGCCCAGTCTTGCAAATCCGCGGCCAGGCACGCCGCCCCACCCGGCCGCGTGCAGCCAGGGCGAACCACCGGGCCAGGCGGTATTTTGGCAAGTACTGTGCCGATCATTACCAATCCGACCACAGTCACGGCCTCATGGCTTCGTGGCAACGGTTACGTGCCGGGTGGGGGTCGGCCTGCTTTTGGTCGGATTAGTAACGCCGAGCGGAACAGGAGGAGACGTGACGGCGCCCACTCAGCAGCGCAACCCGTGGGTCATGCTCGCGTTGTTCCTCGGCCTGGTCTCCGTGGTCGCGCTGGTCGGCTCGCTCTCGACAATGGCCGCGCCGGAGGTCTACAGCCAGTTCGAGGCCCCGTCCTGGGCGCTGCCGGGCGCGTGGTTCGGTCCGCTGTGGACAGTGTCGTACGTGGTCCTCGCGCTGGCTGGTTGGGCGTACTGGCGCACCGACGGGGAAACGCAGGGCTTCGCGCTGTACGGCATCGGCCTGCTGTTCAACCTGCTCTGGGCGCCGCTGTTCTTCGCCGGCGGTTCGGTCCGGCTCGCCTGTGTGGACATCGTGCTGCTCGACTTCTTCGTGATCATGACGGTCGGCCTGTTCTACCGCCGGTCCCGCACCGCCGCGCTGTTGCTGCTGCTCTACTTCGGCTGGCTCTGCTACACGACCGCGCTGAACATCGCGATCATCGCGCTCAACGACGTGAGGTGAAGCCGCGGGCGGACCGCTGTGAAGGGTCCCTTCACAGCCTTAGCGTCCAATGCCAGGAACTTAAGGTCTGGTGGGTGGTGTTGATCACGGTTTGGGTGTGATCGGCGTGGTGGTGTGGATAGGCAACGAGGCTCCGGCTAGAGCTGGTGATTGTCGAGATCATCAGCAAGCCAGGAGCCTCGTTGTCCGTTCATGGTGTCATGCCCTCGGGCTGGTCCTCGCCGGTGGGTCGGTTGTTGTCACAGGCCGGGCTGGGGTTGCTGTCGTGGGTCGTCCCGCCCGCGCTGGTTGATGAGGCGCTGGCCGTCGCCGGCCGGGACGAACGGCGGTTCCGGGCACTGCCGTCGCGGTTGGGCGTGTACTTCGTGCTCGCGTTGTGCCTGCTGCGCACCAAGTCCGGCAACGCGACGATCAGGGCGATGTTCTCGCAGGAGAGTCTGCCCCGGTTGTCCGTGCTGGGCTGGTGGCCGCCGGCCAGCACGGCGCTGACCAAGCTGCGGGACCGGATCGGCGTGGTGCCCTTCCAGTTGTTGTTCGGCGCGCTGGCGCGGGCGGCGCCTACCCGGAACAGGCCGTGGTCGCACGCGTTCGGGCTGGAGGTGTGTGCCTGGGACGGCACCGAGGTCGAGCCGGCCGACACCGCGGCCAACCGTGAACACTTCCCGCCCCATCACCGCACAGGCGTGGCCCGCGGGCCGTCCAAGATCCGGGTGCTGGTGCTGCTGTCGTGTGGCAGCCGCCGTCTGCTCGGCGCGGTCACCGGCCCGCTGAGCCAGGGCGAGCCCACCCTGGCCTATCAGCTGCTGCCCCGGCTGCACGACCGGATGCTGCTGCTGGCCGACCGCTGCTTCCTCGGCTATCCACTGTGGACCGCGGCGCGGGAACGGGGCGCGCATCTGCTGTGGCGGGCCAAGCAGAACACCCCGAAGCTGCCCGTGCAGCACGCGTTGCCGGACGGGTCCTGGCTGTCCACCCTCCACGCCCCGGCCGACGCCCGCCGCTGGGCGCGCAACGTGCGCCGCAACAAGCAACGCGGGCACCGCCCGCCCACGCCCCGCCCGATCAACGGCATCGTCGTCCGGGTGGTCGAAGCACTGATCACCGTCACCGTCGACGGCGTCACCCGCACCGAGAAATACCGGCTGGTCACCAGCCTGCTCGACCCCGCACACGCACCCGCCGGCCAGCTCGTCGCCCTCTACGCCCGCCGCTGGACCGCCGAAACCGGCATCAAAGAGATCAAAACCACGCTGCTGGCCAAGCGGCCCCTGCGCGGCCACACCCCGATCCGCGCCCAGCAGGAACTCTGGGCCACCCTGATCGTCTACCAGGCCATCCGGCTGCTGATCAGCCACGCAGCGCTCACCCAGAACCTCGACCCGTCCCGGATCTCCTTCACCTCCGCCCGCGACGCCGCCGAACACGCGATCACTACCACACCCGCCGACACATCCCGACACCTCCAATGGGTGGCCCAGGACTTATGCCGACAGCTGATCACCGTCCACACCCACCACCGCGTCTACCCCCGAGCACTCAAACGCACCACCACGCGCTACCCCCACCGCAGCAAAACCCCGCAACCGACCAGCACCAAAGCCAGCTACCAGGTCCACATCCTGCCCACAGCAGAAACAACACCACCCACCACAACCAAACCAACACCACACCAACCCAGAACCGACCTAAGTTCCTGGCATTGGCCTTAGCGTCCGTGAAGGGCCCCTTCACAGACCGCCTCAGCGCGCAGGTTGCTGCACGATCGACTGCGCGGTCACCGACCCGTCCGTTCCCGTCCGGCCCTGCACCGTGACCGTCGCGCCGGGCTTGAGGTCGGCGAGTTTGCCCGGCTGGGTCAGGCCGACCGTCGTGGAGTCCGAAGCGGACACCTTGACTTCCTCGCCCTGCACGGTCTTCAGCGTGACCGTGCTGCCGTCGACTTTTTCCACGGTGCCCGCGGTGCCCCGGCCACCGGCACCACGAAAGCCGCCTGCCTGCCCGCCGCCCTGCTGGCCCGAGCCCGGTGCCGAACGTCCGGCGTCAGAGGCCGAACCGGTGCCACTCGACGAGCCGAATGCCGCGTGCGTCCAGGCGCCGGCGCCGAACGCCACCGCGAGCACGAGTACCGCGGCGAGCACGAGCGTCGGCTTGCCAAACGGGCGGGCGACGCGTCGAAGCTCCGTGCCGAGGTCGGCGTCGACCGCGGGGGTGGCCACCAGATCCTCGGGAACCGGCGGGAGTTCCGTCGTGGGATCGTCCGGAGTGGACGGTTCTGGTGGAGCGGATGCGGACATGGCGGGAACTCCTATTCGTGCCGGAGAGCGTCGATCGGCCGCAGCCGCGAAGCCCGGTTCGCCGGGAAACTGCCGAAGAAAAGCCCGATCAGCGCGGACACCGCGAAGGCGAGCACGATCGAGGAGGGCACCACCACCGGCTGGATGCCGGCGAAGCCGAAGCGGCTGCCCAGCAGTCCGATCAGGACACCCAGCAGGCCGCCGAAGAGACTCAGGATGGTCGCCTCGGCGAGGAACTGGCCGAGGATCGCCGAGCGGGGCGCGCCGATCGCCTTGCGGATCCCGATCTCACGGATCCGCTCGGTGACCGTGACCAGCATGATGTTCGTGACCCCGATCCCGCCGACCAGCAACGAGATCGCGGCCACCGCGCCGAGCAGCACCGTGAACGTGCTCACCGCCGAAGTGCGCGTCGCGAGCAGCTGCGCGGAGTTCTGGACCTGGTAGTCCGGGGTGGCCCCGGCCCGGATGCCGTGCCGGGCGTTCAGTATCGCGGTCACCTCGGCCTGCGCCAGCGAAACCGACTCCGCCGAATTCGCCTGCACGGCGATCTGGCTCAGTGCGCCGTACCCGGCGAGCGAGTTCTGCACCGAGCTGATCGGCGCGATCGCCACGTCATCCGCGTTCTGCAGGCCGCTGCTGCCCTTCGTCTGCAGCACCCCGATCACGGTGAACTGGATGCTGTTGAGCAGCACGTTCTTCCCCACCGGTTCGCTCGCACCGAAGATCGACTGCGCGGTGGCCGGGCCGAGCACCACGACCTTGCGCGCCTGCGTGACGTCTTCGGCGGTGAACAGCGCACCGTCGGCGACCTGCCGGTTCGTGGTGGTGAAGTAGCCCGGCTCGGTGCCGATCACGCTCGACACGTCGTAGGACGTCTGTCCGTAGGCCGCGGTCGCGGTGGTGCTGACCACCGGGGAGGACGCCCGCACGTCCGGCGCGCCGACCGGATCGGCCAGCGCGTGCGCGTCCTGCACGGTCAGCGGCCGCGTCGTGGTGCCCTGCGCGCCGCCCCGCAGCGGGGACACGTTCACCACGTCCGTGCCGAGGCCCTGGATGCTGGCCGTGATCGCGGCCGAAGCCCCGTTTCCCACGGCCACCAGCAGGATCACCGAGGCGACACCGATCGTGATGCCGAGCGTGGTCAGCACCGAACGCAGCTTGTTCGCGGTGAGCCCACGCACCGCGAACCGGAGGATCTCCGCCAGGTTCACGCGACCACGCCCCTCGCCCGGGTGACCTCGTCCGCCACGATCAGCCCGTCGCTGACCCGCACCACCCGGTGCGCGTGCACGGCGACCTCGTCCTCGTGCGTGATCACCACGACCGTGCGGCCGAGCGCGTTGAGCCGGTCGAACACGCCGAGCACGTCCTCGGTACTGGCCCGGTCCAGGTTCCCGGTCGGTTCGTCGGCCAGCAGCAGGGCAGGCCCGGTGACCAGCGCGCGGGCCACCGCGACCCGCTGCTGCTGCCCGCCGGACAGCTCGCTCGGCAGGTGCTTCGCACGATCGGACAGGCCGACCAGCTCCAGCGCGGCCACCGCCCGGCGCCGCCGCTCCGCCCGGCGCAGTCCGCTGTAGATCAACGGAAGCTCCACATTGGATAGAGCACTGGTTCGCGGCACCAGATTGAAGGACTGGAAGATGAACCCGATCTTCCGGTTGCGCAGCAAGGAGAGCTGGCGTTCGGTGAGTTCACCGACCGGCATCCCGTCGAGTAGATACCGGCCCGAACTCGGCACATCGAGACAACCGAGCAGATTGAGCAAAGTGGACTTGCCGGACCCGGAGGCACCCATGATGGCCACGTACTCCCCCGGCTGCACCACCAGCTCCACCCCGCGCAGAGCGTGCACCGCGGTTTCCCCACTGCCGTAAGTCTTGCGTAGCCCGGAAACCGCGATCACCGGCTTCATCCGCGTCCCCTGCCGCCACCGAGTCCGCCCTGCTGACCACCGGTGAAGCCGCCCTGGCCGCCGCCGAAACCACCGAGGCCACCACTACGCTGCCCGCTGGTCTCGCTCGTCGCCGACGGGGAGGCCGCAGTCATCACCACACTGTCCCCTTCGGACAGACCAGACTTGATCTCCACCGTCGCCTCACCGCGAACCCCGATCTCGACCTGACGCGGCACGGTATTTCCGTTCTGCTGCACCGTGACCGTGCTGGTCGTCCCCGCCGTCTGCACGGCCGCGGCGGGCACGCTCAGCACGTTGTCGGCCTCGGCGACGGTGACCACCACGCTCGCCGACTGCCCCGGCCGCAACCCGGACGGCGGGTTCGTCAAGGTCAGCTGCGCGCCGTAGGAGACGACGCTGCCGCTCGTGGTCGGGGTCAGGTCGACCTTTGAAACGCTCGCCTGAATCTGCTTATCCGGCAACGCGTTCAGCGTCACTGTGGCCTGCTGCCCCGCCTTCACCTTGCTCACGTCGATTTCCGCGATCGAAGTGTTCACGAGCAGACTGTTCATATCGGTGATCTCGATGAACCCGCTGCTGCCCGAAGAAACCGACGACTGTTGTTGCCCGCTACCGGATTGCGCACCCGATCCGGACGATGTGGACGATTGCGCGCTGCTGCTCGAACCGGAACCACCACTCGACCCGCTGCTCGACTGCTGGCCGACAGAACCGTTCACCGCGGTCACCGTGCCCGCGCCCGGCGCGGTGAGCACCGTCGCGTCGAGTGCCGTCTGCGCGTTGTCCACGTCCAGCTGGGCTTGGTCCACTTTGGCCTGAAGCGAGGCGGTGGTGTCCTGTGCCTGGGCTCCGGTCTGCCCGGATGTACCGGAAGTACTGCTGGTGTCCAGATTGTCTTCAGCAACCGCGAGATTCGCTTTGGCCACTTGAAGTTGCTTCGCCGCCTGGGTGGAATCGATGGTGGCGAGTTTCTGCCCAGCACTCACCACATCGCCGACTTTCACGTCGATCGCGGTGACCTTGCCGACGCTGGTGAAGTTCGCCGCGCCGGTGTACCCGCTGGCCACGGTACCGGCCGCGGAAACGGTCTCGGTCACGGTGGCGCGCCGGACCGGCGTGGTCCGGGTCTGCGCTTGCGCCGTACCGGCGGAGGGGGAAAATGCTTGGTAGATCCCGAAAGCCGCGCCGCCTAGCAGCACGACGAGCACTCCGTTGAGGACCCAGGTCCGGGTGCGCAGCCGCGTCATGCGGGCAACAGTGCTGGCTCTGCTTAGCAGTCAGCTGTCGGTTTCCTATGTGACAGCTGTGTATCCGCCATGGTGTCCGGCGGGCTTCAGCTTTCCTTCTTACGGTGGCGCGCACGCACCGCGAGCAGCAACTGACGGATCGCGTCCACCACGAGCACCGCGGCGAGCGTGCCGAGCCCGAGCGCCCCGGCGAGGTATCCGCCGAAGTACCGTTGCGAATCGAGCGTCACCCCGTCCGGTGCCGTGATCCACACGTCGATGTGGCCGGCCACCCACAGCAGAAACGCCAGCCACACCACGACCCCGGCCACCACGATCTCGCCGAGCGCGACGAAGGCCCGCCACGGCTGGTTGAGCCACGAGGGCGGCTCGGCTTCCTCCGGTGGCCACAGTCCGGCGCCGGTCGGCTGGGGAAGGTCGATCACGGGGTCCACCTTTTCAGGTTCGCCGTCGCCCCGCTTCCCTCTCCCGGGTTCAGTTGTCATCTTCATGTCCCTCGGACCGGTCCGGCCGGCGGTTGCCCGCGACGAGTTCACCCAGCGCCGCCCGCAGCGACTCGACATCCCGAGCCCACGCGAGCACCACTGTGCCGTCGTCGAGCTTCACCGGCAGCTCGTCGTATTTACGTGGTACCGCCCAGCCACCGCCGAGCACCTTGGCCCCCACCGGGGCGCCGACGTCGGCCACCTCCGCGATCCGCGCCGCGGGCAGGTGTTCCCGGCCCTGACGCAGCCCCTGCGTGGTGACCGCCAGCGACAGGAACCGGCGGCGGGCGTACACCCAGGGCAGCGTAAGCGCGGCCAGCGCGAAGCCGATCAGCACCCAGCCGGTCACGTGCACCGGCCCGCCGGTGGCCAGTTCGGCGAACGCACCCAGCAGCGCGAACAGCGGTCCCCAGACGAGCGCCGTCCAGCGGACGCCTGGTTCGGCGTACAGGGTGCGCCCCATTACAGCTTCTTGCCGGCCTTCGGGAAGTACTCCGCCACTTTCGGCAGGTACAACAGGATCAGCGCGATCACCAGAGCCAGCGACGAGACCACCGAGAACACACTGCGCACCAGCCCAAGCTGGAACACCAGCCCGACGGCGATGAGCAGGGCGACCACGGTACGCGCGGACCGGGTGCCTTCCCGGGCCTTCCACGCGAACAACGACATCAGCGCACCGAAGCACAATGCCCCGACGAACAACGCCCAGATGAGCGTGTCCGCGTTGGCCGCCACGTCGTCGGGGTCGAACTTCTGCCCGGACTCGGTGCCGTGCCGGATCGCGTCGTCGATCAGCTGCTGTTTGAGCAGGATGGTGACGATCTGCCCGGCCAGCAGCACCACGGCGCCCACCAGGATGAGCACGAACGCGATCTGCACCTGGCTCGGCGGCTGCGCCTTCGCCACGGACTGCCCGGGCAACACCGGATCCGGCGCCCGGCCCTGCTTGCGCCGTTCGTCGTCGGTCAGCCCGCGGTCCCGGGGAGAAGGGGCACCGGTCAATCCGCCATCCGGCTCGTCGTTGTCGGCCACCGGAGAACCCTAGCCCTGGCTCAATCCAGCCAGGCCGCGGCCTCCGCGGCCCAGTAGCTCAGGATCAGGTCCGCACCGGCCCGGCGGATGGAGGTGAGCACCTCCAGGACGGTGCGCTCGCGGTCCAGCCAGCCGTTCGCCGCGGCCGCCTCGACCATCGCGTATTCCCCGGAGATGTTGTACGCGGCCACCGGCACCGGCGAGAGGTCCGCCGCCGCCTTGATGATGTCCAAATAGGACAGTGCGGGCTTGACCATCACCATGTCCGCGCCCTCGGCCAGATCCAGCTCGATCTCCCGCAACGCTTCCCGCCCGTTGCCCGGATCCTGCTGGTAGGTCTTGCGGTCGCCCTTGAGCTGCGAATCGACCGCTTCCCGGAACGGGCCGTAGAACGCGCTGGCATATTTGGCCGAATACGCCAGAATCGCCTTGTCCAGATGCCCGACCTCGTCGAGCGCGCGGCGGATGACGCCGACCTGGCCGTCCATCATGCCGCTCGGCCCGAGCACGTGCGCGCCCGCTTCCGCCTGCGCGACCGCCATTTCCCCGTACAGGCGCAGCGTCGCGTCGTTGTCCACGTCGCCGTCGGCGTCGAGCACGCCGCAATGCCCGTGGTCGGTGAACTCGTCCAGGCAGGTGTCGGCCATCAGCACCGTCGCGTCGCCGAGTTCACTGCGCAGATCGCGCAGGGCGACGTTGAGGATGCCGTTCTCGTCCACCGCGCCGGACCCCTCGGCGTCCCGGTGCGCCGGCACGCCGAACAGCATCAGCCCGCCGACCCCGGCGTTGACCGCCTCCACCGCCGCCTTCCGCAGCGTGTCCCGGGTGTGCTGAACCACCCCCGGCATACTGCTGATCGGCCGCGGCGCAGCCGCCCCCTCGGCCACGAACATGGGCAGAATCAGCTGACGCGGGCGCAGAGTCGTCTCGCCGACCAGCCTGCGCATCGCCGGCGTGGTACGGAGCCTGCGGGGTCGTTGCTCAGGGAACACGCCGACCACGGTACTCCGGCGCTCAGGCGATCTCCTCGGCGAGTGAGGTGGCCCGGGCCAGTCTGCGATCGGTGGTGAGCACAGTCGTGCGTAGCCGTGCGGCCAGCTCTACGTAGAGCGCATCGGCCAGCCGGATCTCGGCACGCCGCGCCCAGGCACCTGCCACCAGCTCAGCGACCGGATGGCGGGTAAGCGGCAGACTGGTCAGCTTATCCAGTGCAATACCGACCTCTTCCGCGGTCAGATCACCAGCACGGTGCAATCTGCCCAGCGCGGAAAGGACCTCGGCATCGAAATGCGCGGGAGTGTGCAGAACCGTGGCACGCAGCCGCTTCCTTGCCGCATCGGCATATTTCGTCTCCGCGAGCAACTCCACCAGCAAGGAAGCGTCAAGGACCACGATTTCCGCCGCCGGATCACGCATCCGACACGTCACCCAGTTCCGCACGTGCCGCATCCATGGCGTCCATGACCGCCTCATGCGAAACCTTGTGACGCGGCACGGGGAGAGCGTCGAGCCACGCGTCCGTTGCCTGCCGCTGCAGCGCATCGGACAGCGCGGCCTGCACGAGCGCACTGACGTTGAGACCGGCAGCCTTCACCCGCTCCGCCAGCTCATCCGGCACGTACACGTTGATCCTCGACATACACACACTATACACCGAGGCCCCTCTCCGGAATTCGGAGAGGGGCCTCCCGCGAAAGCCGTGAAGGGGCCCTTGACGGACTCTGAGTCCGTCAAGGGCCCCTTCACGGACCTCTCTCAGCGGTAAGGCGAAGCGCCTCAGCTGCGCCGGGTGCGCTTGGCCTTGCGCGGCGGCGGGAGCGCGCCCTCGGCCCGGAGCCGGGCGGCGTGCTCGGCCAGCGCGTCCACCAGGTGCGGGACGTCGGCCTTCTCCGGCTGGACGTCCACCCGCAGGCCGAATTCCACGGCGGTTTCCGCGGTCTTCGGGCCGATGCACGCGACCAGGGTGCGGGCGTGCGGCTTGCCGGCGATGCCGACCAGGTTGCGGACGGTCGAGGACGAGGTGAAGCAGACCGCGTCGAACCCGCCGGTCTTGATCATCTCGCGGGTCTCCGCGGGCGGCGGGGCGGCCCGGACGGTGCGGTAGGCGGTCACGTCGTCGACCTCCCAGCCCCGGTCGACCAGCCCGGCCGAGAGCGTCTCGGTGGCGATGTCGGCCCGCGGCAGCAGCACCCGGTTGACCGGGTCCAGCACGTCGTCGTAGGGCGGGAACTCGGCCAGCAGGCCCTCGGACGACTGCTCGCCCTGCGGGACCAGCTCCGGGATGATGCCGAACGAGCGCACCTTCGCCGCGGTCGATTCGCCGACGCAGGCGATCTTCACGCCGGAGAACGCCCGCGCGTCGAGGCCGAACTCCTCGAACTTCTCCCACACCGCGCGGACCGCGTTGGTGGAGGTGAACACGATCCACTGGTAGCGGCCGTCGACCAGGCCCTTCACCGAGCGCTCCATCTGCGCCGGGCTGCGCGGCGGCTCGACCGAGATGGTCGGCACCTCGTGCGAGGTCGCGCCGTGCCCACGCAGCCGGTCGGCCATCTCGCCGGCCTGCTCCTTGGTGCGCGGCACGAGCACCTTCCAGCCGTACAGCGCGCGCGACTCCCACCAGGACAGCTTCGAGCGCTGCCCGGCCGCCTGGCCGATGGTCACCACGAGCGGGCCGACCAGCTCGCCGGCGTCGTTGGCCACCGTGGCCAGCGTGGTGTCCAGCGTGCGCTGGGTGTTGATGGTGCCGTTGGCGGTCACCGCGACCGCGGTGGACGGCGGCAGGCCCTTCTCGGTGAGCTGGCTGGCCGCCTCGGCCAGATGCGCCGAGGTGGCGTGCAGCACGATCGGGCCGGGGGCCGCGGCCAGCGCGCCCCACTCGACCTCGCCGCGCACGTCCACCTCGGTGTGCGTGCCGCCCAGCGCGACACCCGCGTAGGCGGGCACCGCGGCACCCGGCGAAACGCCCGGGATCACGTCGAACACGGCGGAGGTGCGGGCCACCGCCTGCACCTCGGCCACCACGGCGGGGCTGGTCAGCGGGTCGCCGGAGACCAGGCGCAGCGCGAGCCGGCCTGCCTTGGCCTCGGCGGTCAGGTCCTTCGCGACGTCGGCGGGCTCGCCGACGGCGGGCCGCACCTCGGCGTCGGCCGCGGCGTAGGCGAGCACGCCGGCGGGCACGTCCGGGTCGGTCACCACGACCTCGGCCTTGGCCAGCAGCTCCTGGGCGCGGACGGTGAGCAGACCGGCGTCACCGGGGCCCGAGCCCACGAAAGCGACGCGCCCTGCGGTCTTGCGAGCGGGGGTCATCGTTGGTGTTCTTCTCCTCTTGGGCGGCCGGTACTCCGGCCACGGATGTCGGGCAGGTCGTGCGGGTCGATGACGCGGGGCGTCAGTGTGCGGGGCCGGACAGCGCGCCGGCCCCGAGGTCGAGCAGTTCGGCGGCCAGTGTCCGGCCGAGCTGCTCGGCTTCGCCGAGGTCGGCGATACCGGACGCGCGCACCATGTCGACCGCGCCGTTCTCGCCTTCCACGGCAGCGGTGCCGCGCAGCGAGATGCGTTCGAGCACCGCGCCCTCGGCGTCGAGGTCCTCGACGATCTCGGCGAGCGCCCCCACCGGGGCGCTGCACCCCGCCTCGAGCGCGGCCAGCAGGGCACGCTCGGCCGTCACCGCGACCCGCGTGCTTTCATCGTCCACAGTGGACGCGAGCAGGTGCTCGGTGTCCACGTCGGCGGCCCGGCACTCCAGCGCCAGCGCCCCCTGCGCGGGGGAAGGCAGCATCTGGATCGGGTCGAGGGTCTCGGTGATCACCCCGACCTGGCCGGTCCGGGCCAGTCCGGCACGCGCGAGCACCACGGCATCGAGCTCACCGTCGGTCACCTTGCGCATGCGGGTATCGATATTGCCCCGGATCGGCACGATTTCCAAACCGAGCCCCAGCGCGCGCAGCTGCGCCATCCGCCGGGCCGCTCCGGTGCCGACCTTCGAACCGGGCGGCAGCTCGCCGAGCGTGAGGCCGTCCCGGGCGATCAGCGCGTCCCGCGGGTCCTCGCGCGGGGGCACCGCGGCCAGCACGAGACCGGGCTCCGGCGCCGTGGGCAGATCCTTGTACGAATGCACTGCCACGTCGATCTCGTTGCGCAGCAAGGCTTCTCGCAACGCGGAGGTGAACACGCCGACGCCGATCTCGGAGATCGGGGCGCTGGAGAGATCGCCCGGCGTGGTCACGGTGACGATCTCGACCTCGGCGCCGGTGGCGCGCAGGGCGTCGGCGACGGTGCCGGTCTGGGCGAGGGCCAGCTTGCTGCCTCGCGTGCCGATGCGAATGACTCTGGTCACTTACGACTTCTTCTCGATTTCCGGGGGCAGGGGGGATGCGGTGGGGCTCGCCACGGCCGCGGGGGCCTGCGGGTCGAGGCAGAACAGCTCGCGCAAGGCGTTGGCGTAATCGGTGTCGGCCGTCTCCGCGGCCAGCTGCTTGACGCGCACGGTCGGCGCGTGCAGCAGCTTGTCGACCACCCGGCGCACCGTGCGGCCGACCTCTTCCCGCACCTGGCTGTCCAGTTCCGGCAGCCGGTGGTCCAGGCGCAGCAGTTCACCGTCCACGACCTCGGCCGCGCGGCGGCGCAGCGCGGTGACGGTGGGCGTGACCTCGGCGCTGCGCTGCCCGGCGAGGTACTCGCGCACCTCGTCGAGCACGATGCCGGTGGCCTTGGCCCGCTGGCGCTCGGTGGTCGGCGCGCCGGCTTCGCGCATGCGGCGCTGGATCGTCTCCAGGTCGACCACGGTCACGTCGGCCAGCTCGCCGACCGCCACCTCGACGTCCTTGGGCAGCCCCAGGTCGCACACGACCAGCGGACGCCCGCCGCGCGGCGGCACGTGCCCGGCCAGGAACACCGCGTCCTGCGCACCGGTGCACGAGACCACCACGTCCGCTTCGGCCACCGCATCGGCCAGCTCGGCCAGCGGCACGGACCGCGCGGGCACACCCTGCTCGGTAACCTTCTCCGCGAGCCGGACCGCGTTCGCTCCGGTGCGGTTGGCCACGGTGATCCGGCCGATCCCGGCCTTGGCCAGCTGTGACGCGCCGAGCGCGCCCATCGACCCGGCCCCGACGATCAGCGCGTGCTTGCCGGCGAGTTCACCCGCCGCGTTCAGGGCTTCGGACACCACGGACGCGCCGAGCTGGTCGAGCCCGGTCTCGGAGTGCACACGCTTGCCGACGCGCAGCGTGGTCTGGATCAGCTCGTGCAACGTGCGGCCGACCGTGCCGGCTTCGCGCGCGGTCGCGTACGCGGCCCGGACCTGGCCGAGGATCTGCGTCTCGCCGACCACCATCGAGTCGAGCCCGGAAGCGACCGCGAACAGGTGCTCGACGGCGGCGCCCGCGTAGTGCACGTACAGGTTGTCGTACAGCTCGGCGGGCTCCACCCCGGCCTGGTGGGCGAGTACCTCCGAGACGTCGTTGACCCCGCCGTGGAAGGTCTCCACGACGGCGTAGACCTCGATGCGGTTGCAGGTCGAGACGAGCATGGCCTCGCTGACGTGCTCCGCCTGCTGGAGTCCGTGCAGCACTTTGAGCACGGCACCGGCGGGGACCGCGACCCGCTCGAGCGTGCCGAGGTCCGCACTGCGATGGGAGAGCCCGACCGCCAACACGCTCATTCAGCGCACCACCATTCCGAGACCGCCGTCCGTTCCGGCGCCGTTTCGTCCGTCACCCGTACCGCCATTGTCGATCGGCAGGCCGGCGCCCGGTAACCCGGGATTACCCCGGTGCTGCGCGGCCGCCTCGGCGTGATCGGCGCGACGAGCCACGTGAAAGGACAGGATCTGCAGCTCGACGGCCAAGTCGACCTTGCGGACCTCGACGTGCGCCGGTACCCGCAGCACCACCGGCGCGAAGTTCAGGATGCACTGGACGCCGCCTGCCACCAGCCTGTCGCACACCGACTGCGCAGCGGTAGGAGGTGTGGCGATGATCCCGACGGAAATCTGCCGTTCGGCACAAATGCGCGGAATTTCCTCAAGATGCGAGACGGGGATCCCACCGACCGGGATACCGATCAGATCGGGGTCGGTGTCGAAGAGCGCTTCGACCGGAAACCCGCGCCCCGGAAACCCACCGTAGTTGGCCAGCGCGTGCCCGAGATTACCGATCCCGACCACGGCGACGCGATGCTGCCGGGTGAGCCCGAGGATACGTTCGATCTGGCTGACCAGGACCCGCACCTCGTAGCCGACCCCACGGGTACCGTACGAGCCGAGGTAGGACAGGTCTTTGCGCAGCTTCGCCGAGTTGACCCCGGCGGAGGCGGAGAGCTCCTCGCTGGAGACGGTGGTCGCGCCCTGCTCCGCGAGCCCCGACAGCACCCGCAGGTAGACGGCCAGGCGAGCGACCGCGGCCTCGGGAATCTGCTTCGCCCGGACCGCAGTGTCCTCGACCTCGGAAACGGCGGGGATCTCGGCGGTGGGCGCGTTGTCGGCGTCCGGGGCGGTTCGGGCGGTCCTGTCCGGAGTCGCTCGGGCGGTTCTCTCGGGAGTCGCTCGGGCGGCTCCGTCGGGAGTGGCTCGGGCGGTTCGGTCAGAGGTGGCTCGGGCGGCTCCGTCGGGAGTCGCCCGGGCGGTTCTGCGTGGCGGACTGCTTCCGGCAGCCCTTGGCGCGGCCGCGCGGCCGTTACCGGTCACCGCGGCGCCGCCGTTCTCCTCCGCCCCGGCCCGGCGGTTACCCGCGCCGCCGTTACCGGCCGCTCGCCCACCGCTGCGACGGCGGACAGCCCGGGCTTCGTCACCGTCCGTGGCCGCAGGCTCGCCCTGGGGTGGAGTGACCGGCGGTTCGGCACCGCCGCGCCCACCCCGCTGTGTCCCCACGCTGGTCTCTCCTCGTCCGGCTGGCTCAGGTCCGCTCCCAGGCCACCCGGGTGGCGGGAAACCGACTCTTGACCCCACGGCTTGCGTCCGGTTTGATGCCGGGCTTCGCGGGGCCGACGGACCTACGGTAGTCCACTTGTGAACGCGGGCACAAAGTCACTGGTCACCGCCATGACCGGGGGCGCTTCGGCGGAGTGGCCGAGTCCGGCAGGCAAGGGCGCTTGGGGTAGAGGAAAGCAAGTCGGCCGACGACTGCCCTGGCGGCCGAGTGACCCCAGCCTGAGGCAACCACAACCCGAAGCTGTGGCTAGAGGCTCACTTTCCGCTGTCATCCCACCTGGCAGCAGGTTCAACCGGCCCAACCACGGCTCGCGCACTTGCCGAGAACCTCACCCAGCAGTGAAAGACACGGAATGCCAGCCCGTGGCCCCATCGGGCACCGGGTCGGCGACGTGGTCGGTCTGGGTGTAGCCGGACTGGTCGGTGGCGCGGACGGTGACCGTGTGGCCCCCGGCGGCGGCCGTCAGGTCCGCCCACCACATCCGCCAGGTGTCCTTGTTCACTTCCGCCGACAAGTGGGCCTGCTGCCACGGTCCCTGATCCAGCCGGACCTCCACCTTCTCGATGCCGACATGCTGTGCCCACGCGGTCCCGGCCACCCGCACCGCGCCGGCGGGCACCGAGGCGCCGGAGGCAGGGCGGTCGATCCGCGACTCGGTCTTGATCGGGGCCTGTTCCGCCCAGCCGCGCTGCAGCCAGTACGACTGGCGCGCATCCCAGGTGGTGAATTCCAGGTCGGTGACCCACTTCGTGGCCGAGACATAGCCGTACAGGCCGGGAATCACGATGCGGGCCGGGAAACCGTGCTCGATCGGCAGTGGTTCGCCGTTCATGCCGATCGCCAGCATCGCGCCGCGATTCGGGTCGAGTGCGACGGTGGCCGGGGTGCCGCAGGTGAAACCGTCCACACTGGTCGCGAACATCTGCTGGGCGCCGGGCCGCACGCCCGCCTCGGTGAGCAGGTCGATCAGGTCCACGCCGATGAAGTCCGCAGTGGACACCAGATCCCCACCGACCTCATTGGACACGCAGGTGAGCGTCACCGTCCGTTCGACCAGCGGGCGGTTCCGAATGTCCGAATAGGACAGTGTGATCTCCCGGTCGACCATGCCGTGGATCTTCAGCTGCCATTCGCCGGTCCGCACCTGCGGCACCACGAACGCGGTGTCGATCCGGTAGAAATCCGCGTTCGGCGTGATGAACGGCGGGCAACCGTGCTTCACGAAATCCGCGTCCGGCGGCAGCGGCGGGGCTTTGCGCGCGGGGATCAGCGGCCCGACCGACGCGCGCGAGCTTGCCGCGCTGCCGGTATCGGCGATGATCTCACCGGCGATACCGGCGACACCTGCGCCGACCGCCACCGTCGCCCCACGCTGCAGGACCTGCCGCCGGGTCAGCCCGGTATGCGGTCCGGTACGAGGTTCGGCAGCGGCGGGCAGTGCACGCCGATGCAGCCAGCCGAAGACCAGCATCGCCGCGACCATCGCGAGTACCGGCGCCAGCAACGCCAGCTCCCCGACGTCGGTGCGCTGGTAGACCGCGACGATCCCGAAGACCCCCAGCAACCCGATGAGCACCTGCCCCGGCCCCGCACTGCGGCGGGACAGCTGTCCGGTCAGCACCGCGAACCCGGCCAGCACCACGGCCAGACCGATCTTCAGCACGGTCTTGTCGGCCGTCCCGAGGGTCCGCTCCGCCCACACCACGACCGGATGCGGGCTGTGCGCGATGACGAAATCGGCCACCGCCACGAACGGCGACGCCTGATACCCGACGAACGCCGCCGCGAAGTGCCCCACGCCAAGCGCGGTGACCAGCGCGACCAACCCCAGGAACGTGGCCATGGCAAGCGACAACCTGGGCGCAGCGATGGACGGGGCCTCCTTCAAGGCACTCACCTCACCATCTTCGGCGTGCACTGTGGACGGTCACGGCTTGCTCACCGGCCGGCCGGATCAGGCGAGCGCACGCCGGAACCGCTCCTCTTCCACCCGCCAGTAGCCGTGCTCGGCGCCGTCGATGAGGATCACCGGCACCTGATCGCCGTACTCGGCACGCCATTCCGGGTCGCTGTCCACATCCGAGGTCTCCCAGGGCACGCCCAGTTCACCGCAAATCCGCGCGACGTCCGCCTCGGCCACCTCGCACAGGTGGCATCCGGCGCGGCTCATCACCGTGACCTTGTGCACCAGGCCAGCATAGGCCTCACCGAAGCTTGAGCCGCCGCAGCTTCCCAGTGGCCGAATGCGGCAACCGCGCGGCGAACTCCACCGTGTGCGGCACCTTGTACCCGGCCAGCTGCCCCGCGCACTGATCCACCACCTGCTGCTGCGACAGCGCCGCGCCCTCGGCAGGCACGACGACCGCCTTCACCGCCTCGCCGCTGCGTTCGTCGACCACCCCGACCACGGCGACTTCGGCCACCTCAGGCAGCTGCGAGATCACTTCTTCGACCTCGTGCGGGAAGACGTTGAAGCCGTTCACGATGATCAGGTCGTTGGCCCGGTCGACCAGGTGCAGATCCCCGTCGGAGTCGAGGTAGCCGACATCGCCGGTACGGAACCAGCCCTCCGTGTCCGGCCCGTACGCGCCGTCCGGCCAGTAACCGGAGAACAGGTTGGCGCCGCGGATCGACACCAGCCCGGTGCCGCCGCCGGTCTCGAACACGTCGGCCATCTCGTCCGGGTCGAGACCGGCCTCGTCGTTGGAGCCGTCGCTGTCCACCAGCCGAAGCTCCACACCAGGCAGCGGACCGCCGACCGAGCCCGGCTTGGGGTACCCGGTGACCATGGTCGTGGTGACCACCGGCGCGCATTCAGTAAGGCCGTACCCCTCGTACACGTCGTAACCGGTGGCTTCGCGGATAGCAGCGAGCACCTTCGGATGCAGGGGTGCGGCGCCGGACGTCATCACCCGGATCGTGGCGAGACCGCGTCGCAGCTCGTCCGGACCGAGAGCGGCGAATTCGTTGTACATGGTCGGTACGCCGGCAATCGCCGTGACGCCGTGCCGCACGCAGTCGTCCAATGTGCGCCGCGCCTCGAAACGCTCGGACAGCACCAGCGAAGCAGCCTTCGCGGTCGCGAGGAGCAAACCGGGGCCAAGCCCGTAGACGTGGAACAGCGGGATCGAGACGAGCAACGTGTCGCCGGCTTCGAGCTGGCCATCAACCCGGGTTAGCTGGTCGAGGTTGGCCAGCAGCGCGCGGTGCGACAGCTGTACGCCGCGTGGTGGGCCAGTCGTGCCCGACGTGTACGAGATGACAGCGATGTCCTCGCCCACACGACCGAAGTCCACGGGCGCGCCGTCGCCTTCGGCGCGCGGCGGCAGGGCCGTGATTCCCTCCGGAAGCTCCTCGCCGGGCTCTCGCTCCAACACGAACCGCGCGCCGCTGTGCGCGAGTAGCTGGTGCAGCTCAGGAGACGGCGCCTGTGGCGACACGGGGACCGCGATACCGCCCGCACGCAACACGGCGAATAACGCCACCGCGAAGTCGGCCGAGGTTGGCAGCCGCACCACGACTCGATCACCCGGTTCAAGACCGGCGGTGACGAGCTGCCGCGCCGCGGCGTGCGCAGCCAGGTCGAGTTCTCGCCAGGTCAGCGTGATTTCAGTGCCGGTTTCGGCGATCGCCAGGTGGTCCGGCCGCCGGCCGGCTGCCTCGGCGAGCAGCCCGGCGACACCGTGCGCAGTACTGATCCGATCCACCCCGGCCCCTCTCGTCCGTTCGCCGATTCGCGCCCATTTCACCCGTCATGGGGATGCCGCGAGATCGTCGCACTTCCGCTATCCCGGGACACTACCTACTTAGCGGTAACAACACGTATGCTGCACTGCGTCGCCGGGTGGCGTTGATCACTATCCGGCGCCGCGACGAGGGGGTCACCATGCCGAAACTGCCGGTCCACGAGGTTGTGGTGGCGCATGCGGTGCGGCTCGCCCCTGCCCGCCCGTCCAGCCGCCGCGCCGCACCTGGGACCGTCGGAGGTGCCGCCTGATGGCCCGCCCGATCGCCCTCTCCGGCCGGCGCGGCCCGGTCGCGATGTTCGCCGGACGTGTGCTCGGTTCGCCGGCGGTGCCGCTGACCCGCCAGGCTGGGACGCCGGACGCGGCCGGGACCGCCAAGGCCGAAGCCTGGACGCTGGTCGACGCTGCGCAGAAAGGTGACGCATCGGCGTTCGGCCAGCTCTACGACCGGTACGTGGACGTGGTGTATCGCTACGCGCTGTTCCGCCTCGGCGACCGCGACCTGGCCGAGGACGTCACGAGCGAGACCTTCCTGCGGGCCCTGCGCCGGATCACCTCGGTCAGCTACCAGGGCCGCGACGTCGGCGCGTGGTTCGTCACGATCACCCGCAACCTGATCCTCGACCACGTCAAGTCGAGCCGGTTCCGCCTGGAGGTGGTGACCGACGAGGTGACGGAGCCGGGCGGCCCCGCCGCGCAGGCCGGCCCGGAACAGCAGGCGATCGCCGGCGCCACCCGTGCCGAGCTGCTGCGTTGCGTTGCCGAACTCGGCGAGGACCAGCGCGAATGCATTGTGCTGCGGTTTCTGCAGGGCCTGTCGGTCGCCGAGACGGCGAAGGTGATGCACCGCAACGAGGGCGCGATCAAGGCACTCCAGCACCGCGCCGTGCGCAGGCTGGCCCAGCTGCTGCCGACCGGCCTGCGGTGATCCGGCCCGCGCGATATCGCCGTCCGGATCGTCAGGGGCCCGGCAAAGTCGGTCGAGGACCCGTGATCAGCAGAGAGCCGTGGCGGCCGCGTCATCATCGACGACGCCTGCCATCTTCGTCGATCACGCCCGGCAACGCACGATGCTGAGGTATTCGAGGCGCGACCACCTCGCGCTGTGCGCCGGACCTGTCCCGGGCTGTGAAGGGGCCCTTCACAGACTCAGAGTCCGTGAAGGGCCCCTTCACAGACCTCCACGGTCTGCGCAGGGCCCCTCACACCGACTTTGCCGACACCCTGCCGGATCGTGGGCAGGCGTAACTTTCGCGTCTTCTTAGTCGTTTTCCATGCAGACCGGCGGTCAGGGCCGGCGCAGGTGGAGACGGAGCAGCACCGTGGGCGTGCCCGGGCGGTTTTCGCGCGAGCGGGCCGAGAACGAGCGGTTCGACCGCGCACTCGGCACCGCGGCGCAGCGACCCGGCGACGAGTTCGCCGACGAACTGGCTTTGGTCGGCGAACTTCGTGAGTTGGGCGCCGCGGGTGCGCCGGATCCACCGACCCGCGCCCGGATCCGTGCGGAGATCGAAGGACGGCTCGGCAACCCGCTGCCCCGGCGGCGGCGCAGGCCACGCGTGGCCGAGCTGGTCGCGGCCGGGATCGTGGTCCTGCTCGGCCTGGCCGGGCTGACCCTGCTGCTGTCCCGCGACGCGCTCCCCGGAGACACGCTGTACCAGCTGAAACGCGCGGGCGAGGCGACCGCGCTCGGGCTGACCTTCGACCAGGCCGGCAAAGCCGGGAAGCATCTGGAATTCGCCGCCGACCGGCTGGCCGAGCTGGCCCGCCTCAGCGACGCCTCCCCCACCGTCTACCAGAGCGTGCTCACCGACTTCGGCAGCCATGTGCAGGCCGGAACCCGCGAAATCACGGCGCTCGCCACACAGCGCAGCGACGAGCCGCGGCTGGCCGAACTCGCGTCGTGGGCGCAAGCGGAATCCCGGCAGCTGGCCATCGAGCAAGCACGGGCTCCCGCCGCTGCACAGAAGGACTTCGCCGGCGCGCATGGCTTGCTGGCGCAGGTCCGGGAGCGCACCACCGCGCTCGGCTCGCGGCTCAGCTGCTACCTGATCACCACCGGCAGAACCGACGAGCTGGGCCTGCTTCCGGCGACCGGCCCGTGCACCCCGCAACCCGAGCCGTCCGGTGGTCCCGCACTCGGCAGCCTGGCGCCGGTTCCCCTCGCACCGCGGACATCCGCCGCGCCGGCCCCGACCGCTCCGGCCAAGCCGGATCTCGCGGTCACGAGCCCGCCGGCACCGTCGACCGGCAGTGTGCCGAGCCGCCCGCCGCACTCGGCCGTACCGCCGCCGATCACCGCGCCGACCTCGCCGCGGATACCGGCTCCGGCCACGACGCGGCCACCGGTCGTCTCGATCCCGCCGCTGCTGCCCGGGCTGCCCCCGATCGTGATCGGCTGAACCCGCCCGGACCGGAGGGAGGCTCCGGCCACATCTCCAACGGGTGACTCGCGCGATCGCTACCCTGTGCAGCAGGACCCGGCTCTCCCGGCGCGCCGGGGCTTGGCCGAACGTGGAGGCGGTGTGCGTGTCAGCTTGGCGTGGCAAGGATAAGAGTCAAGAGCTGGAGCGGCTCGCCACGCTCGCGGGCGAGGCGTCGGCGCAGGCCGCGACCACGGTCGCCGAGCCGCCCGCGCCGCCTGCCCCGCCCGACCTCACCGCGGCCGCCTTCTTCGACGTGGACAACACCATGATGATGGGCGCGTCGATCTTCCACTTCGCCCGCGGGCTGGCCGCACGCAAGTTCTTCACCTCCGCCGACCTCGCCGGTTTCGTCTGGCAGCAGGTGAAGTTCCGGATCGGCGGCCGGGAGAACAAGGCCGACATCAAGTCCCACCGCGAGCGCGCACTGTCCTTTGTGGCCGGTCGCACGGTGGAGGAGCTCACCACGATCAGCGAGGAGATCTACGACGAGCTGATGGCGGACAAGATCTGGTCCGGCACCCGCGCGCTCGCCCAGATGCACCTCGACGCCGGGCAGCGGGTGTGGCTGGTCACCGCCACCCCGATCGAACTGGCCTCGATCATCTCCCGCAGGCTCGGCCTCACCGGCGCGCTCGGCACGGTCGCGGAGACCGAGGACGGCGTGTACACCGGGCGGCTCGTCGGCGACATGCTGCACGGCCGGGCCAAGGCACACGCGGTCCGCGCGCTCGCCGCGCGCGAAGGCCTGAACCTCAAGCGCTGCGCGGCTTACTCGGACTCCCAGAACGATGTGCCGATGCTGTCGGTGGTGGGCACCGCGGTGGCGGTCAACCCGGACAGCGGACTGCGCGACGTGGCCCGCGCCCGTGGCTGGGAGATCCGCGACTTCCGCACCGGCCGCAAGGCCGCCCGCATCGGCGTGCCCTCGGTACTCGGCGCCGGCGCACTGGCCGGCGCCGTGGCAGCCGGAATCGCCTACCGCCGCCGCTGACCCGATCACGCGAGTCTGTGAAGGAGT
Source organism: Amycolatopsis sulphurea (assembly GCF_002564045.1). Classification (NCBI taxonomy): domain Bacteria; kingdom Bacillati; phylum Actinomycetota; class Actinomycetes; order Pseudonocardiales; family Pseudonocardiaceae; genus Amycolatopsis; species Amycolatopsis sulphurea. Next base: position 1,726,157 of record NZ_PDJK01000002.1, read on the forward strand.
CCTTCACGGACTCTGAGTCCAGGGTGTCGGCAAAGTCGGTGTGGAGGTCCGTGAAGGGGCCCTCCACGGACTCAGAGTCTGTGAAGGGCCCCTTCACGGCTCAGTCCAGGATCGCGGTGGCCTCGAGTTCCACCAGCAGACCCGGCTCGGCCAGCGCCGCCACCCCGATCCCGGTGAACGGCGCCTGCGGCAGGTACCCCAGCTTCGCCGCGGCACGCTCCAGCCCTTCCTGGAACCCGCTCATCTTGTCCGGCGTCCAGTCGACGAGATAGCAGGTCAACCGCACCACATCGGAGAACTTCGCGCCGGCCTCCGCCAGTGCGGTGGCGACATTGAGGTAGCACTGCTCGACCTGCGCGGCGAAATCGCCTTCGCCAACCAGCTTGCCGTCCGCATCGCAGGCCACCTGACCGGCCACGAACACGAACCGCGAACCGGTGCCGACGGACACCTGCCGGTAGAGATCGACCTTCGGCAACCCGCCCGGGCTGACCAGAGTGACGGCCATTGCTGAACTCCTTCCGCGAAACACCTGACCCGACCATTCTATAGCATAAATATGCTATAGAATTCGCCCATGGCGAGAACGAGCGATCCGGCGGTGCGCACCCGGCTGATCGAACGGGCGGCACAGCTGCTGCGCACCCGCGCACCGCTCACCCTGCGGTCGCTCGTGGCCGGCACGAACGTGTCCACAATGGCCGTCTACACCCACTTCGGCGGCATGGACGGGCTGTGGAAAGCCTTGCGCCAGGAGGGTTTCACCCGGCTGGCCGGTCGGCTGGCCGAAGTCCGGCCGACCGCCGATCCGGTACGCGATCTCACCGCGCTGGTGTCGGCCTACCTCGGCAACGCACTCGATCACCCCGACCTGTACCGGGTCATGTTCGACGCGAACTTCGCCCTCGAGAACGCCAAAGCCGCCGACGACACGCTGGAATACCTGGTGCAGGCCGCCGCTCGCGGACGGCAGGCGGGCCGGTACCGCGAGCAGGTGGACGCGCTGGAGCTGGCCACGCAGACCTGGGCCATCGCCCACGGGCTGGTGTCACTGGTCGCGAACGGCCCACTGCCCCGCGACACGCTCAAGCACGGCGTCCCCCTGCTCACCGCGCTGTTCGTCAGCGTCGGGGACGAGCCGCAGCGGTGCCGCCGCTCGGTGTGGCGGGGCTGGCGCGTGCCGGGCTGACCGCCCGCTCAGCCGCGGAACACGCTGCGGCGCCGGGAAAGCCTGCGGTAGAGCGTGTGCTGGATCGACTCCCGGACCTGATCGGTCAGGGTGAACACGAGCATCGGGTCGTCCGCCGCGTCCGGGCCGTACTCGTCGGTGCGGACCGGCTCGCCGAACTCGATGGTCCACTTCGTCGGCAGCGGTACCACACCGAACGGGCCGAACAGCGGGAAAAACGGGGTGATCGGGAAGTAGGGCAGGCCGAGCAGCCGGGCCAGCAGCCGGAGATCCCCGATCTTGGGGTAGATCTCCTCGGCCCCGACCACCGACACCGGAACGATCGGCACCCCCGCGCGCATCGCCGCGGACACGAACCCGCCGCGGCCGAAGCGCTGCAGCTTGTACCGCGCGGAGAACGGCTTGCCGATGCCCTTGAAGCCCTCCGGCCACACGCCGACCAGCTCGCCGCCGGACAGCAGCCGCTCGGCATCGGCGTTGCAGGCCAGCGTCTGCCCGGACTTGCGGGCGAGCGAGCCGACCAGCGGAAGCTTGAACACCAGATCGGCGCCCAGCCCGCGCAGATGCCTGCCGCGGGTCTCGTCGTGCACGGCGACCATGGTCATCAGCGCGTCCAGCGGCACCGTGCCGGAGTGGTTGGACACCAGCAGCGCACCGCCCGCGGTGGGCAGGTGCTCGACGCCGAAGGTGTCCACACGGAACCACTTCTCGTACAGCGCGCGCAACGGCGGCAGTAACAGCGTCTCGGTCAGCTCCGCATCGAAGCCGAACTCGTCCACCGGGTAGTCGCCGGTGAGCCGGTGCCGCAGGAAAGCGAGCGCCTCGCGCACCGCATCCGGCAACGGGTCGGGCTCCGGCGACGGCGCGGTGGCCGCGGGGAACGCGACGACCGGCGCCGCGGCGGACGGCTCTGCGGCAGGCGGCTCCGACGCTGCCGGCTTCTCGCGGCCGTGCGCGTGCAGCGGGATGACCTGTGCCTCGGCACCGTTCACGGGATACGCCTCACTTCCGGGCCTGGTCGCGCGATTCATCGGCCGGCCTGCCCGGTGACGGCGGCCACCAGCACCTTGCCGGCCAGACCGGCGAGCCGTCCGCCGTCGACCACCGGGCGCAGGCCGCGGCCGGCCACGTAGTCGTCGAACGCCTCGCGGGTGCTCCAACGGGGGGTGTAGCCGAATTCCTTCTTGAGCTTGGTGATGTCCACGACGCGGCCGAAGTTCAGCAGCCGCAGCTGATCGGCGGAGAAGTCGACCACGTGGGCGCCACGCAGCAGCCGGCCGACCGAGGGCACCACCGAACCCGGCATCGGCAGCCCGATCCGCCCGGCGCGGCGGATCGCCTGCGAGACCGTGAGCACGCCGTCGGCGGCCACGTTGAACACGCCCGGCTTGTCCTCCAGCGTCGCCTGCTCCATCACCGACAGCGCGTCGGCGCCGTGCAGCAGCTGCAGCCGCGCGTCGTAGCCGAAGACCGTGGGCACGACCGGCAGCGCGAAGTAACGCGCCAGCACAGTGTCGACCTCAGGGCCGATGATGTTCGCGAAGCGGGCGAGCGTGACGCTGATATCCGGCCGACGCCGCATCAGACCGCGTACGTAGCCCTCCATCTCCACCGCGTCCTTCGCGTACCCACTGGACGACGCTGGGATCAGCTCCGAGTCCTCGGTGAACACGGCCTGCGAACGCGCCCCCGCGCCGTACACCGCGGCAGTGGACTTCACCACCAGCTTGCGCACCTTCGGCGCCCGCTGGCAGGCCGCGAGCAGCCGCATGGTGCCGATCACGTTCACTTCCTTGACCGCCGAACGACGGCTCGGCCCGGCCGGGTGCGCGGTGCACGAGGTGTGCACGACGGTGTCCACGCCGGCGCTGCTGATCACCTTCGCGATGAGCGGATTGCGGATGTCGGCACGCACGAACTCGGCCCGGCCCATCCGCCGCAGCACTTCCTTGGCCGGCGGCGCGGTGTCCACCCCGATCACCCGCTCGAACTCCGGGGCGGTGCCGAGCCGGGCGAGCAGCCTGCCACCGAGGTCGTCGGAGACCCCGGTGACGAGCACGATGTTCGAGGCCATGGGACTCCCTGATCGACAGCGGTGCGCTGGGACAACGGGGCCGGTACAGGAGGGGACCGCGCTCGCCCGCAGCGCGCGAACCTGCACTCACTGGAAGCATCGCGCGGCGGCACCGGCCATGTTACCGGCCCTTCCCGGCCCGCCGACCAGGTATTACCCGGTTTTTACAAGGGATGCCCGGAGTGCGGCGCGCACCTCACCCGAACAGGCGAGGTTGCCCGTAACACGGACGTGGCCCGTCCAGAGACTGGACGGGCCACGGACCTCACACGGCGAACCGGCTCACTTGCCGGCCTTGCGCCGCTGCACTCGCGTGCGGCGCAGCAGCTTGCGGTGCTTCTTCTTGGACATGCGCTTGCGGCGCTTCTTGATCACGGAACCCATGGGCGCTCCTCAGTTGTCGTCGGTCACGCTGCCCGGCGCAGCGTCCAACGGGTGGAGCGCACAGGCACGAGCGGTCTTCCAGGTTACCCGCGCCCCGGCACGGGCCGGTCGGCGGGCATGGTTTGCCCCCGGCCCGGCGGGCGCGAGCGCACCCCACCGCCCGCGAGCGGGCGGAGGCGGCTTGCCCCGACGTCAGCCGACGTCGTAATAGGCGCCCTGCAGGTACTCGTGCACCGCCTTCTCCGGCACCCGGAACGACTTGCCCACCCGAACCGCGGGCAGCTCACCGGAATGCACCAGCCGGTACACGGTCATCTTGGAGACCCGCATCAGCGTGGCCACTTCGGCTACGGTCAAAAACTGGACCTGCCCGACCGAGGGCAGCTCCTCCTTCTTGCCAGGCGACATGATCACCGCGTCCTTCGACACGTGTCGCGCCACGAGGCTTCCCCACCTGTGGTATCGACACGCACGTGCTCCGTCGAGAGTAGCGGGACAGGTGGGACCCGTGCGACGCCTGTCACCAGGATGGGCCTGCACCTGCGGGTTCGCGATACCCGGACGGACCAGGCACCGTCCGGTTCGCCCGATTTGCTCAGTGCTCGTGTTCGCGGCCGAGCTCGACGGAGCGGTCGCGCGCGGCCTCGATCGCGTCCAGCAGGGCCGCCCGCACGCCGTGCTTCTCCAGCTCCCGGATGCCGTTGATGGTGGTGCCCGCGGGCGAGGTGACCGCTTCACGCAGCAGCACCGGGTGGTCCTCGCCCTCGGCGAGCATCTTCGCCGCGCCGACCGCGGACTGGATGATCAGCTGCCCGGCCAGCGCCCGCGGCAGGCCGAGCAGGATCCCGGCGTCGATCATGGCCTCGACCAGGTAGAAGAAGTACGCCGGCCCGGAGCCGGACAGCGCGGTCACCGCGTCCTGCTGCTTCTCCGGCACCTCCACGACCTGCCCGACGTGCGAAAGCAGCTCCTTCACCACGGCCACGTGCGCCGCGGTCGCGTACCGCCCCGGGGAGATCGCGCTCATTGCCTCGCCGACCAGCATCGGCGTGTTCGGCATCACCCGCACCACCGGCACGCCCTCGGCGAGACTGCGTTCGTAGAGCACCGTCGGCAGGCCCGCGCACAGCGAGACCACCAGCGACGACGGCCCGAGCAGCGGCGCCAGCTCGGCCAGCACCGGCTCGATGTCCTGCGGCTTGACCGCGACCACGAGCACGTCCGCTCGCTTCGCCGCGTCCTCGACGGTGACCGCGCGCATGCCCGGGTACCGGGTCTCCAGCTCCCGCGCCCGGTCCTCGTACCGCTCGGTGAAGAGCAGGTCACCCGGCGCGTGACCGCCCTTCAGCAGGCCCGACAGCAGGGCTTCCCCGATCTTTCCGGCTCCCAGCAGCGCGATGACAGTCATGCCGCCAGCGTGCCAAACGGCGTTCAGCCGCGCGGGGCCGGGGCGAGCGCGAGCTGGCGGACCTGGGCGACGAGCCTGCCCTGCGCGTCCACGACCGTGGCGTCGGAGTCGAACCACGGTTCGTGCACCGACCGCGATTCGACGAAGATGCGCAGCCAGCCCGGAGCGGGCCGGGTCCGCAGCAACGCGCTCAGCTGCACGGCGGGCGCCCAGCCGCGGTGCCCGAGGTTGGCCACCACCGGCGGGTTGAGATCGCCGGCGAGCAGCGCGAAGTGAACGTCCACCGCACCGGCCCGCGGCCGGGCCCACAGCCCCAGCCGAGGCGGATCGCCGGTGCGCCCGGTGAGGAAGCCCGCCATACCCGGATCGATTCGCACGTCGCAGCTCTTGGCCAGGTGGAACGGGCTCTCGGAGAGCTCCCCGCCGAGCGCGGGCGCGCCCGGCGGCGGTTCCGCGGGCAGGTGCGGCGACTCCGTCCACTCCGGACGGCGCATCGGCAACCGGCCGGTCGTCACCCGCGCCTCCACACAGCTGCGGCCGCGCTGTTCCAGGGACACCGCCACCACCGTCGCGTGGCGGCCCACCTTGCGCACGTCGGTGCGCAGCAGCACCGGGCCGAGCGCGGGCGCGTGCAGGAACTCGGCGCTCACCGCGAGCGGGTCGACCGTGGCCTCGCCCCGTTCCCGCAGCACGGCGGCGGCGGCGCGGGCGAGCACCACGACCAGGAATCCGCCGTGCGGGTGGGAGCCGATCGCCCATTCCGCGCGCAGGGTCGCGGTGAAGGTGCCATCCCCCAGCGACCGGACCGCGGTGGCCGCCTCGAACGCGGTCTCGGTGTCGTCGGCCGCGGTCACGGACGCCCGGCCACGGCGGGACGGCGCGCGGGGCGGAATCCGGGGAGGCCGGAAGTCGACGAACGCAACGGTTTCACGTCCGGCACCCTATCTTTCCGGTCCGGGGCGGAGCAGACGAAAAGACCGGTTACCGCCCGGAAAGCCGAGCAAGATCACAGTGCGGTCACTGCCCCAGGTGCAACCGGGCGAACAGCAGCGCTTCGGCCAGCGCCTTCGCCCGGGTGGCCGCGCCGGCGGCGTGCCGGGTGTTCACTTCGAGCACGACCTGCCCGCCGAACCCGTCGCGGACCAGCTTTTCCAGCAGTTCCGCGCACGGCTGCCCGCCGTGTCCGGGAATGAGGTGCTCGTCCTTGGGCACCCCGGTGCCGTCCGCGAGGTGCACGTGACTGAGCCCACCGGCCATCCGGTCGGCCAGCGCGAGCGCGTCCATCCGGGCCGCCGCGGTGTGTGACAGGTCCAGTGTGTAGTGCCGGAACCCCACGTCGGTCGGGTCGATCGACGGCCGGAACGCGGACACCCGGGCCTCGCGCGAGCCGCCCGGCGGGCGCACCTTGAACATGTTCTCGACCGCGACCTCGACCCCGCTGGTCTCCTCCAGTTCGGCCACCAGATCGGGGAACGCGTCGCCGTAGCGACGCTGCCAGCGGAACGGCGGGTGCACCACCACGGTGCGCGCCCCCAGCTCCACAGCCGCGTCCACGGACCTGCGCAGCCGCACCTCCGGGTCCGGCGACCAGACCCGCTGGGTGATCAGCAGCGACGGCGAATGCACCGACAGCACCGGCATCCCGGTGCGTTCCGCCTGCTTGCGGACCGCGGCGACATCCTGGCTGACCGGGTCCGCCCAGACCATCACCTCGACCCCGTCGTAGCCGAGGTCGGCGGCCAGCTCGAACGCGGCACCGGCCCGCAACGGCCAGACCGAGGCAGTACTCAGCCCGACCGGTACCGGCTTCTCCGCGGCGCTCACGGGCCCATCCTGCCCTGTCCGCGCCGGCAGGCGGTTACTTGGCCACCAGCAGCAGGGCCGCCGGGGACACCGTGACCACCAGCCCGACGAGGATCGCCAGCAGCGTGGTCTGCAGATCCTCCGCCCGGCGGATCTTCCGCACGATCCACACCAGCGCGACGATCACCAGCAGCGCGCCGACCAGCGCGGCGGGCGCGAGGTTGACCCACAGCCAGTTGAAGCCGAGCCAGACTCCGGCACCGCCGATGACGCCGAGTGCGAGCTGCCCGGCGAGAGTCAGCCACTGCTTGCCGGGAGACGCCGTCGAGACGGCTTCCGCCTCGGCCGCGGGCTCCTCGGCTGCGGCTTCCCCGCGGGCTTCTTCGTCCTCGTACTCCTCGTCGTAGGCGTAGCCGTCGTCACTCTCGAAGTCCGGGCTGCCCTCGGCGTACGCGGAATCGGCGAACTCTGCCTCGTACTCGGAGAGGTCGTCGAGCTGTTCGTCCTTGCCGCCCGGGGCGAACGGCATGGGAGCCGGGTAGCCCGCAGTGGGCGGACCGGCGTCGTAGTCGTCCGCCTCGGCCGGGTAGCCGTCTTCGGCGGTGTACGCCTCGTCGCCCTCTATCGGATAGCCCTCGTCGTCGACGTAGTCCTCGTCGGCGTAGCCCTCCTCGGGAGCTGCAGGGGGCACGACCGGCATCACGCCGACCTCGGTGTCCTCCAGCTGCTCCTGCTGACGGCGCTTGCGCCAGCCGGCCAGCCCGGACGGGCGCGCCTCCTCTGCCGGGGCCGCTTCGGCCTCCGGCGGAGGGCCGGTGACCGCGTCGAACTGCTCGGTGTGCGGCTCCGACTTGGGCGCGGGACGGCGCGCCGGGGCCCGCCGCGGCCGCTGCGGGGCCGGGGTGGGGAACGCACCGCTGGCCATCGGCTGCTCGGGAGCTTCGGCCTCCGGCGCACCGTCCAATCGGGACGACAGCGCGCCGTTCGGCGGCGCCGGACGGCGGACCGGTGACAGCTGGTTCTGGGTCTCCTCCGCCGAGGCGGCGGGCGGGTGCGGGCGGCGCGGCGGTACCGGCAACTGGCCGGATTCCTGCGGCGCGGGCGGGAACTGCCCGGTCTCCGGCGGACGCACGTAGCCGGATTCCTGCGGCGCGGGCGGACGCGGATAGCCGCCCGATTCCTGCGGACCGGCAGGCGGGCGCACGTAACCGGATTCCTGCGGCGCAGGCGGACGCGGATAGCCGCCGGACTCCTGCGGACCGGCAGGCGGGCGCGGGTACTGCCCGGACTCCATCGGCGGATGGGGCGGGCGCCCGGCCTCCGGCTGTGGCGCCGGACGGGAACGCGGCTCGCTCTGCGGCGGGCCGGGCACCGAAGGCCGCGGATACGCGCCGGACTCCTGCTGGCCGTTCACCGGGCGCGGGTGCACGCCGGACTCCTGCGGGGCAGGCCGGGACCCTTCCGGACGGCGCCGGCCACCGCGGGAGGGCGGTGGCGGGGTGCCGCCGTCCGCGGTCACCCGGTCGATGATCGCCTGAGGCGCGGTGTCGGTCATCCGGGACCGGCGCGGGCCGGTTTCCGGCGCTTCCTCTTCGTCCTCGGCGGCCCTGCGCCTGCGTCGCCGTCCGCCGTCGACCTGCTGCCCGTGCTGGGCGAGCAGTTCGGCCACGGTCTTCTGGGGCTGGTCGCCGCCGGTCTGATCGGTCATACCGTGCTGTCCAAAGCGCGCTCGGGGTTGGTTGTGCGTACTCGGCCACGCACGCATACGGCGCCGCGCGCACTGAACACCGTGCTGTACATGTCCGTCACCTCTCCACCGTGCCTGGTCTTCGCGAGCCAAGTCCAGTCAGCTGCTGTCACCGGTCCTCCCCGTTCGCCGAAACGCCGGCGCGGACGGCCCCAGTGTCGTCGGTCCCGTTCGCCAGGTCCAGCCGCCGCAGAATGACGCCCTCCCGCAGCGCCCAGGGGCAGATCTCCAGTTCCCCGACCGAGAGTGCCCGCATCGCGGCCTGTGCCACCAGCGCGCCGGCCACCAGCTGGTGCGACCGGCTGGGGCTGACCCCTTCCAGTTCCGCCAGATCCGCCGCGGGCATCCGCGAGACGAAGGAAATGAGCTGGCGCAGCGCGGTGTCGGTGAGCGTACGGCGCACCCTGGGCCCGGCCGCCGAGGGGGCGGAGCCGGTGAGCCGGGCCAGCGACCGGAACGTCTTCGAGGTGGCCACCACCCGGTCCGGGCGGCCGGCCCGGGCGATCTTCCCGGCCAGCGGGCCGAGCTGGTCCTCCAGCCAGGCCGAGGTGGCCACGACCTCGGAGCGGGTGGGCGGATCGCGGTGGAACCGGGTCCGGGTGATGCGGCCCGCGCCGAGCGGCAGCGATTCGGCGAGCACGGGCTCCTCGTCGCGGCCCATCGCCACTTCGAGCGATCCGCCGCCGATGTCGAGCACCAGCAGCTGCCCGGCCGACCAGCCGAACCAGCGCCGGACCGCGAGAAAGGTCAGCCGGGCTTCGTCCACCCCGGACAGCACCCGCAGGTCCACGCCGGTCTCGGCGGCCACTCTGGCCAGCACTTTCGCCGAGTTCTTCGCCTCGCGCACCGCGGAGGTCGCGAACGCCAGCACGTCCTCGCAGCCGAGCCGGACCGCGGAGGCGCGGGCCGAGTCGACCGCGCGGATCAGCTCTTCTTCACCGGAACGGCTGAGGTCGCCGGCCCGGGTGATCTGCTCCGCCAGCCGCAGCACGGACTTCTCCGAGTGCATCGGGGTCGGATGCGCACCACGATGCGCGTCGACCACCAGCAGGTGGACGGTGTTCGAACCGACGTCGAGGACCCCTAGGCGCACGAGGAACCAGCGTACCGGTCCCACTGCCAGGTCTCGAAACTGTAACCAACACCACTCGGATCGAAATAGTCACCGGAACGGCCCAGTATCGCCCGCTCTGGCCGCCCCACCGGCGGCTTTGCCCGGACGGTCACGCTCGCGATCCACGTGGACACGCCGGGGCAGCAAGGCTGTGAAGGGGCCCTTCACGGACTCTGAGTCCGTGAAGGGCCCCTTCACAGCCTTCAGGGTCTCGGCCGGAGGCGGGCTCAGGTCTCGAACTTGTAGCCGAGGCCGCGCACGGTGACCAGGTGCCGCGGGGACCCCGGATCCGGCTCGATCTTCGAGCGCAGCCGCTTGACGTGCACGTCGAGGGTCTTGGTGTCGCCGACGTAGTCCGCGCCCCACACCCGGTCGATCAGCTGGCCGCGGGTGAGCACCCGGCCGACATTGCGCAGCAGGTACTCCAGCAGGTCGAACTCCTTGAGCGGCAAGGAGACCTCGGCGCCGTCCACGGTCACCACGTGCCGTTCGACGTCCATCCGCACCGGGCCGGCGGACAGCACCAGCGGGGCCAGCTCGCCGTCCGTGCCGGGCTCGCCGCCACGGCGCAGCACCGCACGCACGCGGGCGATCAGCTCTCGCGCCGAGTACGGCTTGGTCACGTAGTCGTCCGCGCCGAGTTCGAGCCCGACCACCTTGTCGATCTCGCTGTCCCGCGCGGTCACCATGATCACCGGGACCGCGGACCGCTGCCGCAGCTGCTTGCACACGTCGGTGCCGCTCATCCCGGGCAGCATCAGGTCGAGCAGCACGATGTCCGCGCCGTTGCGATCGAACTCTTCCAGCGCCTGCTGGCCGGTGCCGGCCACTGCCGCGGTGAAGCCTTCCTTGCGCAGCAAGAAGGCGAGCGGGTCGGCGAAGGACTCTTCATCCTCGACTATGAGAACCCTCGTCACAGGTTTCCTCCACGGTCTGGGCCGGAGATCTCCTGCCCGGTTGCCACGAGCCGGGTTGTCCGCTCGGGGGTCTTGTCCGGCTGTTTCGCCGCGGCGGGCTGCTTCACGCCACGGCCGGTTTCGGCCGGTTCCGGCCGCACGTGCGCCGGAATACGCAGGGTGAACGTCGACCCGGTGCCCGATCGGCTCCACAGGCCGACCGAACCACCGTGGTTGGCCGCGACGTGTTTCACGATCGCCAGCCCGAGCCCGGTCCCGCCGGTGGCCCGCGAACGCGCCTTGTCCGCGCGGTAGAACCGCTCGAACACGCGTTGCTGCTCGTCCTCGGCGATGCCGATGCCGCGGTCGGTGACCGCGATCTCCACCATCCCGTCGCCGAGGCGCCGGGAGATGGACACCGGGCTGCCGGGCTGCGAGTACGCCACGGCGTTCTCCAGCAGGTTCGACAGCGCGGTCACCAGCAGCGTGCGGTCGCCCTCGACGAGCAGGCCGCTGGCCGCGTCGGTGGTGATGGTGATCTCCGCCGATTCCGCCGACAGCGTGGTGCGGCCGAGTGCCTCGCGCACGACCGCGTCGACCTCGACCACGTTGAGGTCCGGCAGACGTTCGGCGCCCTGTAGGCGCGAAAGCGCGATCAGCTCGGTGACGAGCTGGCCGAGCCGGGTGGACTCGCGCAGGATCTTGCCGCCGAACCGCCGGACCTCGGTCACGTCCTCGGCCGCGTCCAGCACCGCCTCGGTGAGCAGGGCGATCGCGCCGACCGGCGTTTTGAGTTCGTGGCTGACGTTCGCGACGAAATCGCGCCGCACCGCCTCCAGCCGGATGGCCTCGGAGTGGTCCACCGCCTCCACCACGGTGAATCCGTCGCCGAGCGGGCGGACCTCGCCGAGCACCGCCTCCGGCTGGCGGCGGCCGCGGCTCTCCAGCGGGGAGAGGTCCACCTCCATCGGCTCGTCGGTCTCCACCACCTGCTCGGCCGCTTTACGGGCGCGCGGATCGGCCTGGCTGACCCGGACCAGGCCCAATTCGAAGGCCCGCGGGTTGTGCAGCACCAGGTCACCGAACCGGTTGAGCACCACGACGCCGTTGTTCGAGGATCGGATCAGCCGCATCAGGAGTTCGGCGACGGTCGGCCCGGCAGGCCGGGCCGCTTCCCGCCGGGCCCGCCTCCGGGCCACCAGATAGCCGGCGACCGCGCCGACGACAAGGGCGCCGATGGCCGTCAGCAGGGCAACAGGCGTGGTCACACAAGAATCGTAAGCATCCCGGTCGCCTTTTGGCCTAGTCCGGGAAGCCTGGTCGTGAGGCGGGTGACACCTGCGAGGGACATGTTCGTCCCGGTGTCAGGCCCCGTTCACCCGGCCGAGACCTTCCCGGCGGATCTTCACCGGCCCTCCAGCGTGGCCCTCCCCCGGGCTTCCGGGCGGGACCGACCTGCTGTGAAGGGGCCCTTCACGGACTCTGAGTCTGTGGAGGGCCCCTTGACGGACTCTCTGCGAGCTGCCGACCCGGGTGATGGCAGGCCTCTGTGGGAGCTTGGACACTGGAAGCCGTGACCCAAGTCCAAGACGCCTTCACGCTCGCCGACGAGCACGAGCCGTTCGACCGCGCCGGGCACTTTTTCACGCACGCCGGCAAGGTGATCTGCGCCGCGAACGACCTGCGCGGCATGCGAAGCCCGTTGGCCCAGTCCGGGGTGCGCGCCGGCCAGATGTACACCCCGCAGCTGCTCGACCTGCTCTCGTCCGGCCGCACGGACGAGGCGGCAGCGCGCTCGATGGGCGTCGGGCTGCGCACTTACCGCCGCCGCGTCGCGGAGCTGATGTCGGCGCTCGGCGCGACCTCGCGGTTCCAGGCGGGCACGCGAGCCCGGGAAGCAGGTCTTCTGTGAGGCGCGCCGCAACAGCAAGCCTCGCCGCCGTCCTGCTCACGGCCGGCTGCAGCAGCGGGAACATCGGTGCACCCGCGGACGCGCCGAAGGTGACCAATCTGGCGTTCGTGAACGCCGGGGAGAGCACCGCCGCGGTGGACGGCGTCAAGCAGGCGGTGGAGAAGGCGTTCAGCTACGACTCCGCCAAGCCGGACGAGGTGGCCATGACCGAGCAGGAGTACCTCACCGGCGCCGCCCGGACCCAGTTCGACCAGACCTTCGCCGAGGTCCGCACCAGTCCGGTGACCACGAAGACGCAGGTGCTCGAAACCGGGCTCGCCGAGCTGCACCCCGGGCGGGCCAAGGTGCTCGCAGTGGTCGCGCAGCACAGCACCACTCCGGACGGAAAGCAGAATTCGGCTACGGCCGTAATGGTCCTGACCGCCGTACCGGGCAACGGCCATTGGGTCCTGCAGGATCTGGACTTCGACCCGCGCGGCCCGCTGGTCCAGCCGGACGGCCCCGGGCTGGGCCCGGCCACCACGCGGGATCAGGTGGTCGCCGCCGCGCAGCGAGACGGCCAGGTGCTGCTGACCGTGGACGCGAAGAACGCCGACGCCGTCTACGATCGCTACGAGACCGTGGCCGCGGAACCCCTGCTGACCCAGTTCCGCAGCAGCCGCGACGAAACCCTGTCCCACCTCCGCGCGAGCGGCACGACGACCACGGTGAACCCGCTGTCCGTCGCCGCCGTATCCGAGGTGAGCCCGGACGGTACGAAGGCAAGCGCGCTGTTCGGCGCCCTCGTCTCCAACCAGGCCGCCGGTACGAACGGCACCCAGGACCGTCGCCTGCCGGTCAAGCTGGACCTGGTCCGCCAGGGCGCGGACTGGAAGGTCTCCGCGATGCAGGTGGTCAACGCAACGCCGTGAAGGGGTCCTTCACGGACTCTGGTTCCGGGGTTCCGGGGTTCCGGCAAAGCTGGTCGGGACCCGTGCAGAGAGAGAGCCGTGGCTGCCGCGTGATCATCGGCTGTGCGACCACCTCGCGCTGTGCGCCAGACCTGTCCCGGGTCTGTGAAGGGGCCCTTCACAGACTCTGAGTCCGTGAAGGGCCCCTTCACGCCGACATTGCCGACACCCTGGACTCAGAGTCCGTGAAGGGTCCCTTCACGGACCTCCGCAGTCCGTGAAGGGGTCCTTCACGGCTTCGGGGGTGGCGGTCAGCGGCCCTGGTTCGCGACGGCGGCGGCGGCTTCTTTCGCCGCCTCGGGGTCGAGGTACTCGCCGCCCGTCTTGACCGGCTTCAGCTCGGCGGTCAGGTCGTAGCGCAGCGGGATGCCGGTCGGGATGTTGAGGCCGGCGATGTCGTCGTCGGAGATCCCGTCCAGGTGTTTGACCAGGGCACGCAGCGAGTTGCCGTGCGCGGCGACCAGCACCGTGCGCCCGGCGCGCAGGTCCGGCACGATCGCCGATTCCCAGTACGGGAGCAGCCGCGCGACGACGTCCTTCAGGCATTCGGTGAGCGGCGCCGCGGAGCCGAGATCCGCGTAGCGCGCGTCGCCGGCCTGGCTGTACTCGTCGGCCGGGTCGATCGGCGGCGGCGGGGTGTCGTAGGAACGGCGCCAGAGCATGAACTGCTCTTCGCCGAACTCGTCGAGGGTCTGCTTCTTGTTCTTGCCCTGCAGCGCACCGTAGTGCCGCTCGTTGAGCCGCCAGTCGCGCTTGACCGGGATCCAATGCCGGTCGGCGGCGTCGAGGGCCAGGTTCGCCGTGCCGATCGCCCGGCGCAGCAGGGAGGTGTGCACCACGTCCGGCAGCAGCCCGGCCTCGGCCAGCAGCTGCCCGCCCTGGCGGGCTTCCCGCTCCCCGGTCTCCGAAAGAGGTACGTCCACCCAGCCGGTGAACAGGTTTTCCGCGTTCCACGTGCTCTGCCCGTGCCGCAGCAGCACCAACGTCCCGAGTTCGGCCATGGGCACAGCCTGCCAGAACGGACCACCGCACCGGCCGGGAGTCCCACGTTGAACGGCGTTCTACGGAGAGTGCGTTACCGGACAGTAACGCCGTCACTCGAACAACAGGTGGGCTGCCAACAAGCAGGTCAGCGGGTGCAATGCATTGCGTACCGTTATCTCCGTCGCAAGAATTCACCCGAACGGCTTAACGAGTAGTCTTGTGATTACCGGTGGACATCTGACAGGTTTGGCATGTCCCGCACAGCCGGATCCACGCACTCCCCGGCGTGCGGGCCGTGATCGCGGCTCGTCTCCCCCTGCCGAGCCGCGGCCCGCCGGCCCCGTTGGCATCCCCCTCGTCACCGGGTCCACTTTCGGCGGGAACTTCAGCGGGGCGGCTCGAGATCGCGACTCCCCCTCCCTCGAGCCGTCCCGCCACCCGCCCCTCATTCCACCGGCGTCTCCGCCACGCGCACCCGTCGCCGGCGGCGTAGCCACCACAGCAGCGCGGCGGCCGGGATCCCGAGCACCACGGCGAACGGCACCACCGCGCCGAGCACCCGCAGCACCGCGCCGCCGAAGACCAGGAACCCGTGCCAGCCCGCGCCGAGGCCGCCGAGAAAGCCGCCGGATTCATCGGAGGCCTGCGGCGCCGTGGTTCCGGTCACCGACAGCGCGACGGTGGCCATCGCGACCGTCCCGGCGAGCGAGTCCTGCTGCCGCTCAAGCGACTCCAGCTCGGCCTCCCGGCTGGTCAGCTCGCTCTCCACGGACGCGATCTCGGACACCGACGAGGCCTTTGCCAGCAACGCCCTGATCCGGTCCACGCTCGCCCGCTGCGTGGCCAGCCGGGCCGCCACGTCGACCACCTGCCCGGTCACGTCGCGGGTGCTCAGCTCGCGCCGGGTGACCTCGCCGAGGCCGGCGAGCCGATCCAGCACCGGGTCGAGCTTTTCGGCAGGCACGGACAGGCTCACCGTGGCGGAATCGGTCGTGCTGGTCTCCTGCCCCGGGTACCCGCCGAAGTCGGCCGCGATGGCCCGCGCGCGGGTCACGACGTCTGCGACAGTCTGCGTCGTCACGTCCAGCCGGGCGCTGCGGGCCAGCTTGCGGTCCGTCGTCGACGGACTGACCTGCGACGGAGCGGCTTTCGGCCCCGGTACGGCCTCCTGCTTCGGCGCCGCACCGGCGTTCGCCGCCATCCCCGCCTGCGGCGGGGTGGCCGCCTCCTGCGTGCCACTGCAGCCGCTGAGCACCAGCACCAGCCCGCCACCGGCGAGCAGGGATCTCCATCGGGTCCGCATCCATTTCTCCCTCCAGTTCGTGGCGGAGAGACGGCACGGCGGTCAGAACCGTTGCACGGCGGCGGTCACGACTCGGTCAGCCCCGGCTCGTGTGGCCGGGCGGGCTCCACCAGGTGCTTGAACGCCTGGAGGTTGGCCAGTGATTCACCACGGGACACCCGCCAGTCCCACTCACGCCTGATCGAGGTGCCGAACCCGATCTCCAGCAGGGTGTTGAAGTCACCGTCCGCGGTCTCCAGCACCTGGCCGAGGATCTTGTCCAGCTCGGCGGCGGTGATCGTCTCCTTGCCGAACCGGCCGACCAGGTAGATGTCCCCGACACTGTCCACTGTGTAGTGCACGCCGTAGAGCCGAGCGTTGCGCTGCAACAGAAACCGGTAGACGTCCTCCTGCCGCTCATCGGGACGGCGGCAGACGAACGCCTCCACCGAGAACGCGTGGTCGCCGTCCACCAGCCAGCAGTTGGTCTGGAGTTTCCTGGTCCCGGGCAGGGTGACGAAATAGCGCCCCGCACCGCGCCGGTCGTACTTCAGCCCCGCTTCGTCCAAAGTGGACTTGAGTACCGCGTCGAGACTCACACCGCCACCTCCGCCCGGTTCTCCAGCGCCCGGCGGAACGCCAGGCTCGCCTGAGCGTAGATCCCGGTCAGCGAGTCGGTGGTCCGCCGCCAGGAGAACCGCTGCGCGTGGGGTACCGCATTGGCCGCCAGCTCGGCCCGCCGGTCCGGGCGCAGCGCGACCGCGGCCAGCGCGTCCGCCCAGTCCGCCGCGCGGTGCGAGGGCACCAGCAGCCCGGACACCCCGTGCGGCACCGCGACCGGTAGCCCGCCGACCTCGGCGGCCACCACCGGGGTCCCACAGGCCTGCGCCTCCAGCGCGACCAGGCCGAACGACTCGTTGTAGCTGGGCACGGCGACCACGTCGGCCGCGCAGAACACGGTGCGCAGCTTCGCCCCCGGCTGCGGGGGCAGGAACCGCACCTGCCCGGCGATACCCAGCGTCGCAGCCAGCTCCCGCAACGCCTGCGGCTGCTCCAGCCCCGTCCCGGACGGACCGCCGACGATCAGCACCACCAGCCGCCGTGCCAGTTCCGGCTGCCGGCGCAGCAGCTCCGCCGCGGCGTGCAGCAGCACATCCGGCGCCTTGAGCGGCTGGATCCGCCCGGCGAAGGCGAGCACCACCGCGTCCTCGGGCAAGCCGAGCGCACGCCGGGCCTCCGGCTGTGAACCGGGCGTGAACCGTTCGAGATCCACGCCCGGCGGGACGGCGTGCACCGCGTCCGGCGCCGCGCCGTAGAGCTCCACCAGCTGCCGGGCCTCCACCTGGGTGTTCGCCACCAGGCAGTCGGCCTCCGCGACCACCTGTTCCTCGCCCATCACGCGAGTGCGCGGCTCCGGCTTGTCGCCGGCGGCCAGCAGCGAGTTCTTCACCTTGGCCAGGGTATGCGCGGTGTGCACCAGCGGGACCCCCCAGCGGTCCCTGGCCAGCCAGCCGACCTGCCCGGAAAGCCAGTAGTGCGAGTGGATCAGGTCGTAGTAGCCGGGTTCGTGGAAGGCCTCGGCACGCAGGACCCCGGAGGTGAACGCGCACAGCTGGGCGGGCAGCTCGTCGCGCGCGAGCGGTTCGAACGGACCGGCCTGCACATGCCGCACGGTGACCCCCGGCGACAGCTCGGCCAGCGGCGGCTGCTCCGAGGACGTGGCGCGGGTGAACACCTCCACCTCTACCCCGCGGCGCGCCATCTCCTGCGCGGTCTGGCTGATGTACACGTTCATCCCGCCCGCGTCGCCGGTGCCCGGCTGTTCGAGTGGTGAGGTGTGCACGGACAGCACGGCGATCCGGCGCGGCCCGGCTCGGAACCCGTTGAGGGAGCTGGTCACCTGTGTCTACTCCTGCTCTTCGGCCGTATTCCCGGAGAACTGCCGCAGCAGAGCGGTGAACTCACCCGGCTCCTCGACGAACGGCAGATGCCCCGCGTCAACGAACCAACGCAGAACCGCCCCCGGAATCTTCCCGGCGGAGTACTCCGCGGCGGCCGGATCCACCACCTGGTCCGCCGTACCGTGCACGACCAGCACCGGCACGTCCACCGCGGCCAGCACTTCGGCACTGCCGACGTCCCGGCGGAACAGCGCGCCACGCACCGCGGGCGGCACCGAGAGCGAGCGCCCGAGCATGGCCTGGGCGTACGCCCCGGGCACCCGCGCGCTCGCCTGCGCACGGGCGAACTCGACCAGCGCCGGAATCGCGACCTCGGCATCGTCGGACAGCGCGGCGGGCATCGCGGCCCGCATCACCGGCCCGGTCCGGCCGCCCTCGCGGCCCCGGCCGATCTCGGTGACCGCGCCGACGAGCACGATCCCGGACAGCCGTGCGGTGCCGTGCACCCGGAGGTAGTCGGTGATCACCAGGCCGCCGTAGGACCAGCCGACCAGGATCGCGTCCGGGCCGGCGAAGTCCAGCACCGCGGCGAGATCGTCGGCCCATTGCCGCGGATCGTCGTACCCGGCGGCGGGCACGTCGGACGCGCCGTGCCCGCGCAGATCCATCGCGACCAGCCGGAACCGGCCGGACAGCGCCGGATCGGCCAGCTGCGCGGACCAGGCGTCCGCCGACTGTGCCCAGCCGTGCACGAAGACGATCGGACGGGAGTTCTCGGCACCCTCGACCCGCAGTGCGATGCGCACTCCGCCGGGGCCGGCGACTTCGGTGTTCACGGTGCTACTTCGTAGCAGACGCTCACTTCAGCGCGGAAAGGGTCTTCCAGGTGGGCCAGTCGTAGAACCAGTCCTTGACATCCGAACCGGTCGGGCTCTTCTGCTGCGCACCGGTGATTTCCACCGGGTCGCCGACCATCGCCGAGTCGTAGTAGTCCTTGGCGTCCGCCTCGAGCAGGTTGACACAGCCGTGCGAGTTGTTGATCTTGCCGATCGCGGCCGCGTTGTCCTGGTTCTCGTGGATGAACTCGCCGTGGTTGGAGATCCGGCAGGCCCACTTCTTGTTCACGTTGGTGTAGCCGTAGCGGGCGTTGTCGAAGACCGCGTTCTCCTGCTTCGACATCACGATGTAGGTACCGTTGGGGGTGTTGCGGTCCACCTCGGCGTCCAGCCCGTTGGAGCAGGGGTAGCTCTTGACCTCCGCGCCGCCGCGGAAAACCTTCATCGAGTGGTCCGGCGTGTGCACCTTGACCACCTGGTTGCGGCCGATGGCGAACTTCGTGGTGACATCGGACTTGCCGTAGGTACCTTCGCCCAGCTCAAGGCCGTAGAGATTCGCCTCGACCTCCACGGAGGTGTTCTCCGGCCAGTACTCCTTCGGCCGCCAGTCGACCTGCGTGGCCGAAATCCAGCCCCAGGCACCCTCGACGTCGGTCTTGACCTTCAACGCCTTCTCGACCGCGGCCCGGTCCTTCGGCGGGCTGTCGAACTTCACGCTGATCGGCATCCCGACGCCGACCTTCGCGTTGTCGGCCGGGTTCAGCGTGGCACGCACCTGCTTGGCCGGGCTGATCGTGGCGAACGAACCGGACAGCTCGGCCGGGCGCTGGTCGGAGCCGAGCGCCTTGGCCGCGTAGGTGTAGGTCTTGCCGTAGCCGAGTGGCTCGGAACTGGTCCACGACAGGCCGTCGGCGGCGAGGTCGCCCTTCAGCTCGCCGCCGCTGGAGCTGGTGACCTTCACCTCGGTCAGCTTGCCCTCGGCGACCTTGATCACCACCGGATCGCGGACCCCCGCGTCCTTCGCGGCCACGGCCGGGGTGGCCGTGATCTTCGCCACGGGCTCGACCGCCTTGCCCTCGTCACCGCTGCTGCCCTGGGGCAGCGCAGTGCCGTTGTTGCTGGTCGAACACGCGGCCCCGAGCGCCGCCGCACCTGCGGCGACCGCGGCCTTGAACACCGTACGGCGCTCGATCACCGTCTACCTCCTGTTGTCCCCCGCACCTGCTCCCCGTCCACCCGGGGTCGCGCCACATGATCAGCGCCGGCGAGCACACTCGACGCTACCCGCTTCTGCGGTGCGCTCTCTCCACGCGGAAGACGTTTCACCCGCTCGTCCGGTTGCCGTAGCGGCTCAAAGTGCGCAGCCGATGAGCAGCGGCTCCGGATGCAGGCGCACACCGAAGCGGGCTTCGACGCCGTCCCGGACCTCGCCCGCCAGCGCGAGCAGATCCGCCGTGCTGGCGCCGCCGCGGTTCGTCAGCGCGAGAGTGTGCTTGGTGGACAAGGAAACCCGGCCGCCCGGCCCGGGGTACCCCTTGCCGAAACCGGCCCGCTCGATGAGCCACGCGGCGGACAGCTTCACCCCCGCCTCGGCTGGGAACCGCGGGGGTTCGCCAGCCGCTTTCGTGATCCGCGCCACGATCTCCGGGGCTTCGCCGGACGGAACGATCGGATTGGTGAAGAACGAACCGGCACTCCACGTGTCGTGATCGGCCGGATCCAGCACCATGCCCTTACCGCGACGCAGGCCGAGCACTGCCTCCCGGGCTTGCGCGGTGGGGACTTTCGCGCCGGTTTCGGTACCCAGCGTGCGTGCCAGCTCGGCGTACCGCACCGGCGCGGACTGCCCGGAACGATCAATCCGGAACCGCACGCTAAGCACCACACCGCGATCAGTGCCCTTGAGGACACTGGTGCGATAACCGAAGCCGAGTTCGCCGGCGGGCACCGTGCGGATCTCGCCTGCTTTCCGG
Organism: Amycolatopsis sulphurea; assembly: GCF_002564045.1. Lineage (NCBI taxonomy): Bacteria > Bacillati > Actinomycetota > Actinomycetes > Pseudonocardiales > Pseudonocardiaceae > Amycolatopsis > Amycolatopsis sulphurea. Next base: position 1,746,610 of record NZ_PDJK01000002.1, read on the forward strand.
TCGTAAAGCTGCACGGAGACGAGAGAATCGGCCACTTCGCAGCCGTACGCGCCGACGTTCTGGATCGGCGTGGCCCCGACCGAGCCGGGGATGCCGGACAGGCATTCGAGCCCACCGAGCCCCGCGTCGACCAGCTCGGCGACGAACGCGTCCCACTCGTGCCCGGCGGCCACTTCGACGACGTCGCCATCGCGGGCCCAGCCGGTGGACGCGATCCGCACGAGCGTGCCGTCGAACCCTTCGTCGGCCACGACCAGGTTCGACCCGCCGCCCAGCAGCAGCACCGGTTCCCCGGCTTCGTCCGCCGCCCGGACGGCGGCGACCAGGTCGGCGGCCGTGTCCGTGTGGACGAAGCGGCGCGCCGGTCCCCCGAGCCGCAAGGTCGTGCAGTCGGCGAGGCGCGGCTCAACGGTGGTGTTCACGGGTGTTGACGGTACTGGCCTCGGCTTGGCCCCTTACCGCGTACGCCCGGTACTGTCACCGCCCATGGGTTCCCGGATCGAGCACCGCGGCGAGTTCTCCGGCACGCTCGCGGAGGTCTTCCCCGCAGTGTCCGGCGAGGAAGCCGTACGAGCACGCCTGTCCGCCCTCGGCGGCGATGACGGCAAGCTCCTGTCGTACACCGGCGAAGGCGACTCGGTGCGCTACGAGCTGGAGCACGGCATCAACGCCGCCCGCCTGCCACAAGCGGTGCGCGCCCTGATCAAGGGCGACATCATCGTCCGCCGCACCCAGACCTGGCAGCGCTCCGGCGAGAGCTACACCGGCCGGACCGACGTCTCCGTCGGCGGCGTCCCCGGCGAGATCGGCGCGCAGACCTCGCTCACCCCGTCCGCGGAAAAAGTGATCTTCCGCACGTCCGGCGAGGTCGTGGTCCGGATTCCGCTGTTCGGCGGCCGAATCGAGGAGTTCGTCTCCGAGCAGGTGACGAGTCTGCTTCGCCGCGAGGACGAGTTCACCGCGCAGTGGCTGGCCGGCCACCGCTGACTCCGGTGTCCGCCCGTCCCCCGTCCACTCCTGGAAAAGACACCCCGCCCGCTTCGGCGGCCGGCGTGCCGACAGATCGGTCTTCACCTCTTTCGCCGACCACAGCGGCCGACCAAGTCGCCACACCCCGCCCGGCGCGCACCTCTCCGCCGCATGCCCGCGGATCCGCGGCCAAGGCCGCCCGCCCGGTGCCGAAAGGCGGCCGTTCGGCTCCGGTCGGGGCGCCGACCCGGGGGACCACCAATCCCAACCGGCTGCGGAGGGTGGATCGGTGGCTGGTCGCCGATCCCGCGGTCACCCGGCTGCTTCGGCGGAGTGAGAGTCCCCTTGTCGTCGATCTCGGTTACGGCGCGTCGCCAGTCACGACTGTGGAGCTGGCCCGGTGGCTGGCCCGGGTCCGGGCGGACGTACAGGTGCTCGGGCTCGAACTGGATCCCGAACGGGTCGCGCGGGGCCGGCAGGCGGCGGATCCACCCCGGCTGGACTTCCGCCGTGGCGGGTTCGAACTCGCCGGAACGCGGCCGGTGCTGGTGCGCGCGTTCAACGTGCTCCGCCAGTACGACGAACACGAGGTGGCCGGTGCGTGGCGGCTGATGCTCGACGCGATGCCCTCCGGCGGGATGCTGGTCGAGGGCACCTGCGACGAGATCGGCAGGCTCGCCACCTGGGTCACCGTGACCGCCGGCGGACCGGTCTCGCTCACCCTGTCGGTCCGCCTCGCCGAACTCGACCATCCGTCCACAGTGGCCGAACGGCTGCCGAAGATCCTCATCCACCGCAACGCTCCGGGCGAACGCGTGCATGCCCTGCTGACCACTTTGGACGAATGCTGGGCGGCGGCCGCGCCGCACCGGTCGTTCGGTGTGCGCGCCCGCTGGCGTACCGCGGTCGCGCTGCTGGCCGGGCGCGGCTGGCCGGTGCTCGGCCGCCCGGACCGGCACCGGCTCGGTGAGCTGACCGTTCCGTGGGCGAGTGTCGCGCCCGGCTGACCCCCACCTGTTCACCAGCCACACCCCGCTGGGTCACCCAGTGGCGACCTTCAGTGATCAAGCTATGCGGGTGGAACTGCTGGAAGAGGTCACCGAGCTGCTCCGAGGGACGTTGGGGTCGCCGTGGCTGTGGCTGCTCGTTTTCGCCGTCTCCGGGCTGGACGCGTTGCTGCCGTTCATGCCGAGCGAGACGACCGTGGTGACCGTCGCCGTCCTCCTCGGTCCCGACCCCGGCCGGCTGGCCCTCCTGGTGCTGGCCGCGGCGACCGGCGCGTGGGCCGGTGACTGCCTCGGCTACGCCGTCGGCCGCGCGGCCGGACCGCGAGCGCTCGCCCGACTGGCGCGAGGACCGTCCGGACGTCAGCGGCACGAGTGGGCACGCACGCAAGTACTCAGACGAGCGCCGCTGCTGATCATCGCCGCGCGTTACCTCCCCGGTGGCCGCGTCGCGAGTGCACTGGCGACCGGCAGTCTCGGTTACCCCTTCCGACGCTTCGTGCCGCTGGACGCGCTCGGTGCCACACTATGGGCGATCTACAGCACCCTGATCGGCCTAGCCGGTGGCGCAGCGTTCGCAGACCAGCCGGTGTACGGCCTGCTGCTCTCTTTCGCCCTCGCCTTGCTGCTCGTCGCCCTCATCGAGTTCGGCAGACGTCTCCGCGCCCGCCATCTAGAATCCCGGCATGGACACCCCTCGGCTGCTGGAAGCGATCGACATCCACGCCGACCGGCTGAAGGCGGCCGCGCTGACAACCGGCCCGCAGGCCCCGGTCCCGAACTGTCCTCAATGGACAATGAAGGATCTGGTTGCCCACCTGAACGGACTGTTCTCCTACGTCACCGCGATGATCGCCGGCGACGGCGCTGACCGGCCCGCAAGCACCGACGGGGGCTGGCCGGACCTGCTCGGCCGCTGGGACGGCGGCCGGCTCGCCGCCCGTGAAGCACTCCGGCGGCCCGCGGATCACCCGACCAGATCCCCGTTCCCGCAGGGCACCTTCACCGTCGGCGACTGGACCCGGCGGATGGCCCACGAGCTCGCCATCCACCGGCTCGACGCGGAGGGCGCGCTGCCCGTTCCCCCGGACACCCGCTTCGCCCCGGAATTCGCCGAGGACGGGATCGACGAGTATCTCGCCTTCCTGCTCCCCCGCCGGGCTCCGACCGGAACCCAGGACGGGGTCATCGAAGTCCGCGGCGGCACCCGGACCTGGACCCTCGTGCTGCGGCCCGGGGAGCGCCCGGCGCTGGGCGAAGGCAGCCCCGACGTGATCTTGAGCGGCCCGGCCGACGACGTCTACCGCGCGCTCTGGGGCCGCCCGCACGCCGCCGCGACGACCGGCGATCCCGCCGTTCTCGACCTCCTCAAGACACCCTGACCAGCCGATAATGGATACTGGCCGGGTGCCAGGCCCACAGCGCTACGTACTCACCTTCGGCTGCCCCGACCGTACCGGGATCATCGCGCGCATCTCGGGTTTCCTCGCCGAACACGGCGGAACGATCGTCGAAGCGGCCTACCACACCGATCCGGACACCGGCTGGTTCTTCACCCGCCAGGTCGTCCGCGCCGACTCCCTGCCTTTCGACGTCGATGGCCTGCATGACCGGTTCGCCGCCGTGGCAGGGGAACTGTCGGCGGAATCGAACTGGCAGGTGTTCGACACCGGGAGGCGCCCACGCGTGGTGATTCTCGTGTCGAAGGCCGGGCATTGCCTGTACGACCTGCTCGGCCGGGTCGCCTCCGGCGAGCTGGACGTGGAAGTCGCCGCGGTGATCGGCAACCACGCCACGCTCGGGGGCATCACCCGCGCGCACGGCATCCCCTTCCACCACGTGCCGTTCCCGGCCGGCGACCCGGCGGGCAAGGCGGACGCGTTCGCCGAGATCCGCAAGCTGGTCGACGAGCACACCCCGGACGCGATCGTGCTGGCGCGCTTCATGCAGGTGCTACCGCCCGAGCTGTGCGCGGCCTGGGCCGGTCGCGCGTTGAACATCCACCACAGCTTCCTGCCGTCGTTCGTCGGCGCGAAGCCGTATCACCAGGCACACGCCCGTGGCGTCAAGCTGATCGGCGCGACCTGCCACTACGTGACCGCCGATCTGGACGCGGGCCCGATCGTGGAGCAGGACGTGATCCGCGTCGGCCACGACGATTCGGTGGACGACATGGTCCGCAAAGGCCGGGACGTCGAGAAGGTTGCCCTCGCCCGGGGCCTGCGCTGGCATCTCGAAGGCCGCGTTCTGGTCCACGGCAACCGCACCGTGGTCTTCTAGGGCGATGCAAGGGCTGTGAAGGGACCCTTCACAGCCCTTGCGTCCGGGGTGTCGGCAAAGTTGGTCGAGGCCCCGTGATCAGCGGAGAGAGCCGTGGCTGCCGCGCATCATCGACGACACCTGCCATCCTCGTCGATCACGCCTGGCAACGGACGATGCGGGGCTATTCGAGGCGCGACCACCTCGCGCTGTGCGCCAGACCTGTTTCAAGTCCGTGAAGGGGCCCTTCACAGACTCAGAGTCCGTGAAGGACCCCTTCACGGACCTCCGCAGCCTGCGCAGGGCCCCTCGCACCGACTTTGCCGACACCGTGGCCCTTGCGTCCGTGAAGGGACCCTTCACAGCCTTGAAACCGCTTAGAGGCGCACCAGCATCTTGCCGGTGTTGGCTCCGCTGAGCAGCCCGAGGAACGCATCCGGCGCATTGCGGATACCGTCCACAAAGGTCTCGGAGTACTTGATCTCGCCGGAAGCGACGAGCGGTGCCAGCTCGGTCAGGAACTGCTCACGCATACCCCACTGGTCCGACACCAGCATGCCGCGCATGGTGATCCGCTTCACGACGAGCTGCAGAAGGTTGCGCGGACCGGGTGGCGGCTCGGCGGCGTTGTACAGCGAGATCATCCCGCACAGCGCGATCCGGCCGTGCAGGTTCATCGACGCGATGGCGGCTTCCAGATGCTCCCCGCCGACGTTGTCGAAGTAGACGTCGATGCCCTCGGGCGCGGCGGCGGCCAGCTGGTCGGCGACCGGACCGTCCTTGTAGTCGAAGGCCGCATCGAAGCCGAGATCCTCGGTCAGATGACGCACCTTCTCCGCGGAACCGGCGCTGCCGATCACTCTCTTGGCACCCTTGAGCCGGGCCAGCTGCCCCACCAGCGAACCGACCGCACCGGCCGCGCCGGACACGAACACCGTGTCCCCCGCTTTGAATTCCGCGCTCACCAGCAGGCCGGTATACGCGGTGAGGCCCGGCATGCCGAGCACGCCGAGATAGGCGGACAGCGGCGCCACCGAACCGTCCACTTTGGCCACCTGGTTGGTATCGAGTACCGCGTGCGTACGCCAGCCCAGGTTGTGCAGCACGTGGTCACCGGGCGCGAATTCGTCCACAGCGGATTCCACGACCTCGCCGACCACACCACCGTGCATCGGCTCGCCCACCGCGAACGGCGGCGCGTAGGACTTCACGTCGTTCATCCGCCCGCGCATGGCCGGGTCCACGCTCATCACCAGGTTGCGCACCAGCAACTGCCCGGGACCGGGCACTGGCACGTCAGTGTCGACGATGTCGAAGTTCTCGGGCGTGGGAACCCCGTGCGGACGAGCGGCGAGCCGGATCTCGGTCGCCTTGGTCGATGCGGTCACTGTGTCGACTCCGTTTCCGGGACTGGACTCGAACCGGGGCGTGCGCCCCGTATCATCGGCTCCCACGACCAGACCGGGGCAAACGTTCCGCCTGCCCCGGTGGCGTGACCAGCGCTACACGATCTCCGCGAGCTTGCCGAGCACACCGTCGTAGATCCGCTTCAGCCCGCCGGGGGCGAAGGTCTTCTCGAAGAAGCCACCGACGCCACTCGCGCCGTCCCAGCTGGTCTCGATGCGCACCAGGGAACCGGCACCGGCCTCCGCGACCGTCCAGGTGGTGACCATGCTGGAGTTCGCGTCGGTCTCCACCAGCGTGCCAGGCTTCGGCTCGGTCACCGTAGCCGCGACGTCGCGTACGCGCTTCGAGGTGGCCTGCAGCTTCCAACCGGCCTTCGTACCCGCTCCGACGCCGCCCTCGGCGACCTCGTAGTCGCGGTAGTGCTCGGTGAGCAGCTTCGGCCGGGTCTCGGCGTAGTCGGCAACCAGTTCGCGCACCCTCTCCACCGGCGCATCGATCATGCGCTCCGCGGTGGCCGTGACCTTTCCCATCTCGTCCCTCTGCTCTCTTCATTTTCCCGCCGAGCCCACCTTCGCACACCCGGCCGGAAAAGGGCCGCATGGCATCCGCCACGAACGGGCTCCGGCGAACCGCCTTGCACGCCAACGACATCCGGGAATGAGAGCTACCGGGCCAGACCCTCGATGACCTCGGCGTTCGGCAACCCGGCGAGCGCGGCACCGGAGATCAGCAGCTTGCTGCCCCTGATCCCGCTGCCGACGACGAGTTCCGGCTGGTCGGCCACGGCCTGGTCGACCAGGATCGGCCATGGTCCGGGCAGCCCGATCGGGGTGATGCCGCCGTACTCCATCCCGGTGAGCGCCACCGCCTCGTCCATCGGCGCGAACGACGCTTTGCGCACGTCGAGCCGGCGTTTGATCACTCCGTTGACGTCCGCCCGGGTGGTCGCGAGCACGAGCGCCGCGGCGAAGCGCACCTCACCGGCCCGTTTGCCGGAGACGATGACGCAGTTGGCCGAAGCGGACAGCGGCGACCCGTACGCCGCGCAGAATTCGGCGGTGTCCGCCAGCCCGGGATCGATCTCGGCGACACCGACCTCTTCTGGGGCGGCCATCGCGGCGAGCGCCTTCGCGACGGGTTCGGCGAGCAGTTCGGTACGCGTGGGCGCGGGAACGACGGTGAGGCTCCCGGCGATGTTCCAGGTCGTCATCCGACCGAATCTAAACCGCAGGCCGCGCACGGCCGCGCGGCGGTCACCAGTTGCGCCGGCCCCGCTGCACTTCGATCAGCCGCGGCCGCACGTCGACCAGGTAGACGAGTACCGCGGCCATCGCGGGCACCCAGAAGATCAACCCCGGCCCCTGCACCTGGAACAGCGCCAGCGCCAAGGTGGCACCGCCGGTGATCAGCATCCAGATCGGCTTGGTCTTGCGGTCGGCCGCCGAATACGCGTCGGCACGCTGCAACACCGCGTGAACGAAGGCGAAAAGCCCGACCGCGATGCTGCCCCAGTAGATGACCCTGAGGACCCAGTCGGCAACCAGCACGAATCCAGCTTACGGCAACCCGCGCGCGAAACCGGACCCCCCGGCGGCCCGGAACCGATCTCGAATCACCCCGCCTGTGACCGACGTCACCGGAAAATCCGGCCACCGGCCCGCCCGGGCACTTGCCGCGAATCGGGCGAACACGGCCCGAAGTCCGTGAAGGGGCCCTTCACGGACTCTGATTCCGTGAAGGGCCCCTTCACAGCCTTGCCCCGGGGCGCGGGGCAGCGGGGCAGCGGGGCTACTGCTCGGTCTTCGGGGCGGGTGGCTTCTTCGCGTTGGTCGTGGTGCGGCGGGCCGGCGCGGCGGTCTTCGGCGCGGTGCGGTTGGCCGTCTTGCGGGCCACCGAGCGGGTCTCGTGGGCGAGGTCGTCGCCCAGTTCCTCCACCGCGTCCGCGGTCTCCCCGGCGACCTCGGTCACCTTGCGGGCAGCCTGCTCACCGGCCGAGCGGGTGCGCTTGGTGACCTTCGCCAGCACGTCGTCGACGCGCTCGCGGGTCTCGCCGGCCAGGCCGTCGACCCGGTCCTGCGCGGCGCGGAGGGCGTCCTCCAGCTGTTCGAGGGCCTTCTTCACCTGCGGCTGCGCGGCGATCTTGTCCCAGGCCTGCTCACCGGACTCGGCCAGCTTGTTGTACAGCTTCAGCGCGGCCTCGGTATACTCGTCGATGGCCTTGCGCAGCTCGGCCGGGTCGAGCTTCTCGCGGATGCTCTCGACCTCGCCAGGCAGCTCCTCGATGCCCTTGCGCGCGGAATTGACGTTGGCGCGGGCCTTCGCGACGGCATCGGTCACGGCCTGGCCGGCCAGGTTGCCCGCGCCGAGCGCGGCCAGCAGCGGGGTGCGGACCTGGTCGATCGCGGTGCTGACGACCTTGCGGACGTCCTCGGTGGGCTTGGGGGTGGTCATGTCGACTCCTCAGGGATAGTGGTGGTCTTCGCCGCGTCGGCGGCGGGGGAAACGGTTCCGGCGGCGTTCTCGCGCCGGAAGGACTCGTAGACGTCGAGCAGGACCTGCTTCTGCCGCTCGGTCAGCTCGGTGTCGGCGCGGATCGCGTCGCCGACCGGCCCGCCCGTCGGCAGGTCGAGGATCCCCGCTTGCACGTAGAGCGCCTCGGCCGAAATACGCAGGCCCTTGGCGATCTGCTGCAGGATCTCGGCGCTGGGCTTGCGCACCCCGCGCTCGATCTGGCTCAGGTACGGATTGGACACTCCGGCGAGCTTCGACAACTGGCGCAACGAGATCTTCGCCGAACTGCGCTGCTGCCGGATGTACTCGCCGATGCCGGAAGCGAGGTCCGCGACCTTGTCGATCGGCCGGTGTGCGCCACCGGGTTCGGTCATCCGGTCACCTCCTCTGGGCCATACCGACGGTACGCGGCAGCGCTAGCTATTGCAAGCGCCCTGCTTGCACCATCGGGTGTGCTGCCGCTCACCCGGCTACCGTGGAGGGCATGGGTGCACAACGGCTCCGCAGGCGCCTGACCCGGCAGCTCGTGGCGGAAGGCGTCCTCCACGAGAAACGCTGGATCGACGCCTTCGCCGCGGTGCCCCGGCACGTGTTCCTCCCCCGGTTCTTCGTGCCGGAGGACGGCACTTGGAGCGCGGTCGAACGCGCCGATCCGGGCTGGCTGGAACGCGTCTACTCCCGCGACGTCCTGGTCACGCAACTCGACGACACGCCGGCGAAGTGGCTGCAGGCAAGAGAATTCGGCCCGGTCACCGGGGTGCCGACCAGTTCGTCGAGTATGCCGGGGATCATGGCGATCATGCTTGAGGAACTCCTCGTGCGCGACGGGGACCGGGTGCTCGAAATCGGCACCGGAACCGGGTACAACGCCGGTTTGCTCAGCCATCGCTGTGGTTCCGGCCAAGTATCCACAGTGGACATCGATGCGGAGCTGGTCGACGCGGCCCGCGAACGTCTCGCCGAATGCGGTTACGCACCGGCTTGCGCCACCGGTGACGGCGCGCTCGGTTTCCCCGCCGGAATCGTTTTCGACCGCATCCTGTGCACCGCGGCGGTGTCCACGATTCCCTTGGCGTGGCTGGAACAGACCGTGCCCGGCGGCCACATCGTGACGACCCTGAACCGGCCGCTGGGCGGTGGCCTGGTCCGGCTCACCGTCGGCCCCGACGCCACCGCGGAGGGCCGCGTCTGCGCCCGCGACGGCCGTTTCATGCCGCTACGCGCGCACCGGCTGCCACCACCGATAGAACTCCCGGAGCCCACTAGCTGGCGCCCGACGCGGCTGACCATGGCGACGCTCGTAAAACCCCACCGGCACTTCGAGTTCTTCGCTTCACTGGAGCTTCCCGGAGCGCACCCGCTCCGGCTCCCCGGAGACGGCTTCGCCCTCGCCCACCCGGACGGCTCCTGGGCCCGCACCCGCAGCGTGGACTCCGGAACGGAAGTCGCCCAAGGCGGGCCACGCGCGCTCTGGGATCTGGCCGAACAGGCTTATGCCCGTTGGGAAACGCTGGGCAAGCCGGACCGCTCCCGCTTCGGTCTCACCGTGCACCAGGACCGGCAGACCTGGTGGCTGGACCAGCCGGAAAGCGCGCAGAACTGGCCACTGTAGACGGTCCGATCCGACGCGCTGCCCGGCAACCGTCCGTTCGTCACACCGGCAGCTTGGCCCGGACCCACTTCTCCACGGCCGCCACGATGTCACCCACCGGTGCCGCAGTCGTGTCGATGAAGTCGACCTGCCCGCGTATCCAGTGATTGAACTCCAGCATTTCCTCGATCCGCGGCTCGTCCCATGCACGCCAAGCGGGGCGGGCCCGGAGCCTGCCGCGGAGGATCTCGTCGTCGGCGACCAGGGCGAGGTAATGCACGTCCGAGAAGAAAGCCCGTTCCGGCAACGGTTCCAGTTCGGGCGGCGCCACGGTGCCGCACAGGACGACCGGAAAGCCGTTCTGGTGCAGCATTGCGGCCATTCGCAGCCAGGTGGCGCGGAATACCGGGTGGCCCGGGGTTTCTTCTTGGAGCGCACCGGTCCACAGCAGATCCTGTTCCAGGACCAGTGCGTCCCCAGCCAGCCGCTGTGCCAGCAGCGGTCCGATCGTGGATTTCCCGGCACCACTCGGGCCGGTCAGCGCGAAAAGCGGGAGCTTGCGGAACGACCAGCGGTGCCCGCACGATCCACAACGCACCGTCGTCCCCTCGGGCTGGGGACAACTCGCCCGGTCTCCACAGGCCGGGCACACCCGCAGGTCGAGTGCGACCGGCAGCGATCCACCTGTGGACAACTCAGTCGAACAGGTTCTCGAGGAAACTGCGCTTGCGACGCCCTCCGTACGCACGCGGCGAGTCCGCGTACCCGCGATGGCCGCCGTACGGACGCGGTGAATCCGCGTACCCGCCCGAGCGATACGGACGCGGCGAATCGGGACGGCCGCCGCCGTACGGACGTGGCGAGTCGGCGTAACCGCGCTGGGCCCCGTACGGACCACCCCTCGGACGCTCGCCGTCATACGGCGGCGGCTGGTGTCCGTAGAACGAGTTCTCCGCGCCCACGATCCGTTCCAGCTCACCGTGGTCCAGGAAGATCCCGCGGCAACCCTCACACCGCTCGATGTGGACGCCCGCCTTGTCGACGGTCTGCATCATATGCTGACACTTCGGACAAATCACGCAGCCAGCCTACGCGGCATCGCCGCCGGTCGTCAGCAGGCGCACAGACAGAACGGGTGACCAGCCGGATCGGCGTAGACGCGGAACGTCTCCGGGGAGTCGTCGAGGAGCTTCGCGCCCAGCCCGAGGACCCGCTCGTGCGCAGCTTCGAGATCGGTGACCTCAAGATCGAGATGGGCCTGCTGCGGCTTCTCCGCCGAAGGCCACTCCGGCGCGCGGTAGTCCGGCACCCACAGGAACTCCAGCCGAGGGCCGCCGGTCGGGTTGACCAGCGTCGCCCACTGCCCGTCGTTGCGGATGGTGGGCTCACCCCAGTCGAGGATCCGCTGGTAGAAGGCGGCGAGCGCCACCGGGTCGGGGCAGTCGATCGCCACGCAGCCGAACGTCGGAATCGCACCCATGCCTGCCCCTTCGCCGAGTAACCAGTGAAGGAATTATGGGAGTTAGCCAGCCAGGTCGCAACCGGTTTCGCCCGTACACTGAGCAGGTGCACACCGATGCTTCCCTGGTGGTCGCCTTCCTCAACACGGTCGACCTCGAGCGGGGAGACGATCTGCTGGACGATCCGGGGCTCTGGCGCCGCTGGGCCGAGGACCACGACCTGACACCGAACGACCCGGCCGAAGCGCGCGCCGCGCGGGACAGCCTGCGCGCCGCGATCGGCGATCCGCGGCTGCCCGTGCGACCGCTCGACGTGCCGCTTCGCTTCGCCATGACCGCGGCCGGACCGGTCCTGATCACCCCGGACGCGGTCACCGCGGTGCTGGCCGCCGCCACCCGGCTCACCATCCGCGGGGACTGGGTCCGGCTCAAGATCTGCCCCGCCGACGACTGCCTCTGGGCCTTCTACGACGAATCCCGCAACCGCTCCCGCACCTGGTGCTCGATGCGCGTGTGCGGCAACCGCGAAAAGGCCCGGTCCTGGCGGGCACGCACCGCGACTGTGCACAACTGAGCACCTGTGGACAACCTGCCCACAGCCCCCACATGTGCAAGCGCCCCCGCGCCGGATCCCCACACCTTGTGGATAGTGACTAGGCCAACACCGTGAATTCCTGTGGATAACCCGGGGGATAACTCAGCTTCCTGTGGACAACTTGATTCGATGCTCGGCGGGTGTGGTACGGCGCGGACCGCGTACATCCGACGGCAAGGCCTGGATAGCGAGCGGCAGCGGCCGGCGTGCCGGGTGTCAGAACAGCAGCTGCGCCACCGTGTAGATCACCAGGCCCGCCAGCGCACCGACCACGGTGCCGTTGATGCGGATGAACTGCAGGTCCCGGCCGACCTGGAGTTCGATCTTGCGGGAGGTCTCCTCGGCGTCCCAGCGTTCCACGGTGTCGGTGATGATCGTGGTGATCTCGCGCGAATAGTTGGTCACCAGGTAGGCGGCGGCGCCTTCGACCCAGCCGTCCACCTTCGTGGTGAGAGACTCCTCGGTGACCAGGCGTTCGCCGAGGGACCCCAGGCTGGTCCGGACGCGCACGCGCAGCTCGCTCGACGGGTCCTCGGCGGCGTTGAGCAGCATCTCCTTGGCCGTCGCCCAGGCGGAGCCGATCAGCTTCTGCACCTCCGCGTGGTGCACGATCTGGCCCTTGACCAGCTCGGCCCGTTCCATGGTCTGCGGATCGGTCTGCAGGTCCTGGGCGAACTCGCCGAGAAACTTGTCCAGCGCCAGCCGCATCGGGTGGTTGACGTCGGTCTTCACCGCCCAGGCGAACGACAGGACCTCGCCGTACACCTTGTCCGCGAGCATCTCGTCGACGAACTTCGGCGACCAGCTGGGCGCGCGGTCGGACACCACGCGCAGCATCGCCTGGTGGTTGTCGCGGACCCACTCGTAGGCGCGGTCGCACATCAGGTCGACCAGCTTGTGGTGCGCGCCGTCCTCGAACACGCCGGCCAGGATCTTGCCCAGCGGCGGCCCCCACGGCCGGTCGATGATGCGCTTGACCACGGCTTGTTCCATGATCGCCTGCACGTCCTCGTCGCGCAGCACGGTGACCGCACCACGGACCACGGTGGCCAGCTCGGAGGTGACCCGCTCGGCGTTCTCCGGCTGCCGGAGCCAGCCGCCGAGCCGCCGCGCGATGCCGATCCGGCGCAGCTTCTCGCGGATGACGTCCTCGGCCAGGAAGTTCGAGCCGACGAAGTCGCCGAGACTGCTGCCGAGCTGGTCCTTCTTGTTCGGGATGATCGCCGTGTGCGGGATGCGCAGGCCCAGCGGATGCCGGAACAGCGCGGTGACCGCGAACCAGTCCGCGAGCGCGCCGACCATGCCCGCCTCGGCGGCCGCGCGCACGTACCCGACCCAGCCCGGCCAGCCTGCCGCTTCCGCCCAGCTCGTGAGCAGGAAGACCACCGTCGCGCCGAGCAGGAAGCCCAGCGCGACCAGCTTCATCTTGCGCAGCCCGCGCCGTTTGCCCTCTTCGGCGACCACGCCGCCGGGCGGGTCGGCGGGCGTGACCTTCTGCGGGGTGAGTTGCTCCACACCCCCATTGTCCGTGAGGATGCGTGGTCGTGCGTGAACCAGTTCTCGTCCCCCGCCTCCGTCCGTTCACCTCGACCGTCTTCGCGGAGATGACCGCGCTCGCCGTACGGCACGACGCGGTGAACCTCGGCCAGGGCTTTCCGGACACCGACGGACCGGCCGGGATGCTCGAAAAGGCGAAGAATTCCCTGTTCGGGGGCGATAACCAGTACCCGCCCGGCCCGGGACGCCCGGAGCTGCGCGCGGCGATCGCCCGGCACCGGCAGCGCTACGGCACCTCGTACGATCCGGACACCGAGGTGCTGGTCACAGCCGGTGCGACGGAGGCCATCGCGGCCGCTCTGCTCGCGCTCACCGAGGCCGGCGACGAGGTGATCGTGGTCGAGCCGTACTACGACTCGTACGCCGCGGCCGTCGCGATGGCCGGCGCGCAGCGGCGGGTGATCGGCCTGACCGAGGCCGGCGACGGACGGCTCGAACTGGACCTGGACGCCTTGCGCGCCGCGATCACGCCCCGGACCCGCGCGGTGCTGCTGAACTCACCGCACAACCCGACCGGCACGGTGTTCTCCCGCGAGCAGCTGACCGAGGTCGCGCGGCTGTGCGTCGAGCACGACCTCATCGCGATCACCGACGAGGTCTACGAGCACCTCGTCTTCGACGGCAGCGAGCACGTGCCCCTCGCGACGCTGCCCGGGATGCGGGCCCGGACCGTGGCCATTTCCAGCGCGGGCAAGACATTCAACTGCACCGGCTGGAAAATCGGCTGGGTCTGCGCGGCCCCGGAGCTGGTCGCGGCGGTGAAGGCGGCCAAGCAATTCATCACATTCGTTTCCGGCGGGCCGCTGCAGCCGGCCGTCGCGTACGCACTGGAACACGAACTGGACTGGGTCGAGGGCGTCCGGCGGGACCTGCAGGAGAAGCGCGACCGGCTGTCCGCCGGGCTCGCCGATGCCGGTTTCGACGTACGGCCAAGTTTCGGTACCTATTTCGTCACAGCCGACGTACGCCCGCTCGGTTTCTCCGACGCCGCGGAACTGGCCTGGGCGTTGCCCGAACGTGTCGGTGTCGCGGCGGTTCCGGTGCAAGTCTTCACAGATCACCCGGACGAGTGGAAATACCTCTTGAGGTTCGCTTTCTGTAAACAAAATGAGGTCATTGACGAGGCAGTCGGGCGACTCCGAAAACTGGGCTGAGCCCTGCTTTCCGGCGCCCCGGAGAGTTCCGGATTGCCTCCCGCACCCAGAGTGGCCTGCGCGGGAAACCTTGGCCGCCAGCTGGATGGACGGCTCAACCGGCCGCTCGGATGGCCGCAGACCCCGGAGAGCGGAACCACTCTCAGTGATCATCTTCGGCAGGCCGGACACCAGAGGCGGTAGGACGGTTCCGCCTTACGGGGTGGATCGCGCGCGGGAGAGATGAAACACTCGCGTGCGGTGCTAGAAAGAGGGCGGCCCCGGGGAACCAGCGACCTGGCCGGATGAAAACCAGCAAGATCAGGCTCGCGCGGTGGGGCGCATGAGCTTCACGCGCGGACGGTGGTGGTGGCGTGATCGGCATGGCATACATGCACGACATCGCACACCTCGCCCTGTCCGGCGACGCGGCGTCGGGCATCAGCGGTGAGTCGGCTGCGGCCGGTGAGTCCTCGGTTGTCGCTTCATCAGGTGTCCGGGGCAGCGCACATGGCGCGTCGGACATTGCGGCAGACCGCGATTCGCCGAGCAGCGGGCAGTCGTCGAAGACTGACCCGGGCAGCGAGCGTCGAACTCCGAGTATTGCGGCCGAAAACGGTGCGCTGGGCAATTCCGCGGGCAGCGAGCTTTCGCACTCCGCGCCCGGCGACGGTTTACTGCGGCGGCCGCGCCCCTGGGCGGCGCCGATCGCCCGGCCCGCCGCGCGAATCGCGTTGGCGGGTGGGCTCGCGGTGGCCGGATGGCTGCTCGGGGCCGCGCTGGCACAGCCGAGCGCTTCGGCGGACGAGCGACCGTCCGGATCGGACGATCACCCTGCGGCCGCCGCGCCGCATACCGACGGGCAGCGCGCAGCGGCTGCCAGGCCCGCGTCGTCCGGGACGTTGACGTGGTCTTCTCCGCCGACCGCGGGACGGACTGGGAACGAGCCCGGCGGTGCGGCAGCTTCGGACCGGGGCTCGCGGAGCGCCACTGCCCCCGGCGCCGCGGACCGCGGTTCGGGTTCGCATGCCGGTAAGGCCGGTGGGCGGGCCACGGACAGTGCACCCTCGGCGACGCCGGGCGGGAAGCTCGGCACCGCGGACGGCTCGTACTCCGGCAAACATTCCAGTGCCGGACTGAAGGATCCGGGTGAAGCGCCTGGCACCGGCGGGACGGCGTCCGGCGAGCGGCACGGTAACGGGACCTCCTCCAGCGGGAAGCACAGCACCGCAGGCACCGCAGGCACCGCAGGCACCGCAGGCACCGCAGGCACCGCAGGCACCGCAGGCACCGCAGGCACCGCAGGCACCGCAGGCACCGCAGGCACCGCAGGCACCGCAGGCACCGCAGGCACCGACGAGCAAAGCACCACCGCCACCAGCGGACCAGGCGCCACGACCGGCAGCGAACACAGCGTTGCGGCCACCGGCAAACCGGGCACCGCGACCGGCGGTGAGCAGGAAGCCGCCGCCAACGGCACGCGAGACAGCGGACACGGCACCGCGGCCGGCGGCGAACAAAACACGACCACCGGCAAGCAGGCCACCGCAGGCAACCGGGAGCAAGACCCCACCGCCAACGGCACCCCTGCCACCCACAGGCAAAACCCCACCAGTCACAACGAAACCACGGCCACCGGCAAGCAAACCACGGCCATCGGTCCACAAGGGACCGTGACCGCCGCCGGAAAAGCAGGCGTGTCCGTCTTACCTTTCCTGGGCAGCGGCGTCGCCGATGCCACCGGCAGTCCGTCGAACGCGAACCCGGATCGCGAGTTCGGCGGACGGGGGCTGCTGGGCGGGGTGTTCGGCATCGTCGGTCTGCCGTTCGGGAACACGCTCAACGGGCTGCTCGACCACACCCTCAGCACCGTGCACAACGTGGCCGGGATAGCCGCGGCCGCCACCGGCCGGGACGGGATCATCGCGCCGTTGCTGCCGTTCGAGGACTTCGCCGGGCGAACCTTGTCCGGTGGGTCGAGCGGGTCGGGCAGCGGCAGTGTCCTGGTGCTCGCGCCGTCGACGGGGTACGAACGCGGTTCAGCGAGCGTTCCGCAGAACTCCAATGCAGCTGTGACAACACCTGCGACCACGAGCAGCGACGTGGGTACCGCGTTGCCGTTCGTCATCAAGGACGCGAAGTCGTTCTTCGGCAAGGTCGTGCACGAACCCGTCGAGAAACAGGTCTCGAACGAGCGCACGCACCTGGCCGGTGGTGGCAACGGTGGCGGGGGCGGATTGCCTGCGGCACCGGGCGCGCCGAGCGCGCCGGTCACCGTCGCCGGACCGGGCTTGGACGGGCCGGGCGGGGCTCGGCTTCCCTTCGCCGTCGCGGCGGACGGAAACACCGTCACCCAGCTGAAGCTCATCGGCGTCAGCCGGGACCGTGAGGCGGCCGGCGCCGGGCGGGACGCGGCACTGCCGAACACTTCTCCGGACTGACCGCCCGAACCGGTCCTCCGGGGAGAGCCACGTCCAGACCAAGATCAACTTCGCGGGATCCACCGCACCCGGCTTACCCCATCGCCATTCCGTCGCAGGGGCTGATCCATGTCTGTCATCACCACCGCATCCGGCACCGCCACATCCGGCACGACCGGGTCCGTCAGCAGCGTGCCTGCCACCAGCGTGCCGGTAACCACCACAAAGCTTCCCGATCGGCCAACCGCGCCTGGCCGGATCGGGTCCCGGTCCCGGCGCCGCGCTGCCCCCGTGGCGCCGGGACCCACGGGCGTGCTCCGGAGATCCTTGCTCACCGCGCCGAGCAAGGATCTGCGCCAACCGAAGCCCGCCTGAGCCGTCGGCGGGGCCCGGCACTTCGAGGGGCTGTGCCGGGATCCCGCCGCGGCGTCCGCTCCACCGCGAGCGGACGAACAGCCGGTGCGCCGGGTGTGACCGCCACTCTCCCTGGGGTGGCCGGACCGTCCGGTGCACCGGCTGTTCTACGTCACCGGCACGTGCACCGCGGGCACGTCCGCGCAGCCGCGCACCGAAGCCGCCGCTGCGGCGACCCGGCGCACCGCCTCCGGCAACTGCTCCCGCGGCAGGCCGAACGGCAGCCGCAACCACCGTTCCAGCCCACCGTGCACGCCGAACCGCGAGCCGGGCGCCAGCTGCACGCCGTGGTTCGCGGCGGACACCGCGAGGCGGGTGCTCATCGGCTCGGGCAGCCGGCACCACAACGACAATCCGCCCGGCGGCACCTGGAAAGTCCACTCAGGACAGTGTGTGCGCAGCTCCGTGATCAGGGTGTCCCGCTGTGCGGCAAGCTCGGTGCGGCGCTGGGCGAGTGCGGCGTAACCCTCCGGCTCCAGCAGTTCCGCCAGTACCAGCTGCTCGAACACCGGGGCGCCGAGGTCGACCGCGAACCGCGGCGACAGCAGGCGGTCCAGCAGTTCGCTCGACGCGCGGATCCAGCCCAGCCGCAGCCCGCCCCACTGCGATTTGGCCGCCGATCCGACGGTGAGCACCAGATCCCCGCCGAACGCGGCCAACGGCGGCGGCCCGTGCCGCGGATCGCCCTCGTAATCCAGCTCTACCAACGATTCGTCGGCCACGACCGGGGTGCGAGAGCGGGCGAGCAGGCCACCGAGACGTTCCCGGCCGGCGGCGTCCAGCCGGAGGCCGGTCGGGTTCTGGAAGTCCACGACGAGGTACCCGAACCGCGGCGCGGCCTGACGCAGCGCGGCCTCGATCCCGGCCGGATCCCAGCCACGGACCGGATCCACCGCCACCGGCACGGGCAACGCGTGCGAGGCGCGCACGGCGTCGATCGCGTTCGGATACGTCGGCTGCTCCATCAGCACGCGATCGCCCGGCCCGGTCAGCATGCGCAGGCACAGCACGAAAGCCGAGTACGCCCCGGAGGTCACCATGATCTGGTCCGGCGTGGTCGGCAGGCCACGGGCCGTGTACCGCTCGGCGATCCGCTCGCGCAGCCCCGGCAGGCCACCGGTGTGATAGCCGTTGCCGCCGACGTGCTCGGCCAGCTCCCACCGGGCCGCTTCGACCGCCGCCATCATCCCGGGCAACGCCGGCGGCGCCGCCCGTGCTAGATCGAGCAGGTCCGCACGGGTGCGTGGCCCCGAATCCCGGTGGCCGGCGCGGGCGACCCAGGTGCCCGCCCCGCGGCGGCTGGCGAGCAGCCCGTCCTCCCGCAACCGGTCCAATGCCGCGCCGATCAGCGTGCGGCTGACCCCGAGCGTGTCCGCCAGCTCGCGCTCCGCGGGCAGCCGGGTACCGATCGGGAGCTGCCCGTCGAGCACGTGCAGCTCGACGGCGGCGGCGAGGTCGGCGGCGCCCTGCCGGGCACCACGACGGCGCCACTCCCCCAGCAAGGTGGCCAATCTCGGGCCGGAAATCCGGCTGCCCAGCGGTATCTGCGGATCCATCAGGCCAATTATCCCGTATTGGCCATGGTTTACCAGGCCAATACGGCCAATAGTGCAGAAGTGGCAGTCACCGATCTCAGTCCGCTCAGCCTCCGCCGGGCCCCGCTGCGCCGGGGCGGGCAACTGCTCGCCGGGCTCGCCCTCTACGGCACCAGCATGGCCATGCTCACCCGCGCCCACCTCGGCCTCGACCCGTGGGACGTGCTGCACGAGGGCCTGACCAAGCTCACCGGCCTGAGCTTCGGCGTGGTCACCGCCATCGCGTCGGTGTTCGTGCTGCTGCTGTGGATCCCGCTACGGCAGCGGCCGGGCGTCGGCACGATCGCCAACATCCTGGTGATCTCGGTGACCGTGGACGCGGTCCGGGCGATCCTGCCGGACCAGCACGTGCTCGGCTGGCAGATCCTGCTGCTGGCCGGCGGGGTCGGGCTCAACGCGGTCGCCACCGCGGTCTACGTCGGCACCCGGCTCGGCCCGGGACCCCGCGACGGGCTGATGACCGGCCTCACCGCCCGCACCGGCCGGTCGGTCCGCCTGGTGCGCACCGGAATCGAGGTCACCGTGCTGGCCGCCGGCTGGCTGCTCGGCGGTACGGCAGGCATCGGCACCGTGCTTTACGCACTGTCCATCGGCCCGCTCACCCAAGCTCTGCTGCCGCTGGTCACCTGGCGTCCGGCGGTAGGAAGGCTGTGAAGGGTCCCTTCACAGCCTCAGCGTCCAGGGTCCCGGCAAAGTCGGTCGAGGACCCGTGTGTTCGAGACGCGCGACCACCTCGCGGTGTGCGCCAGACCTGTCTCAAGTCCGTGAAGGGGTCCTTCACAGACTCAGAGTCCGTGAAGGGGCCCTTCACGGACCTCCGCAGCCTGCGCAGGGGCCCCTCGCACCGACTTTGCCGACACCCTGGAATCAGCGTCCGTGAAGAGTCCCTGCACAGCCCGAACGGGAGTCACTAGCCCGCCTGCGCGATCGCACGGCGCAGGACCGAGTAGTCGATCCCGCGCGTGGCCAGGAAATCCGCCACCGGCCCGCGCTGGCGAACGAGAGCGAGCAGCAGGTGTTCCGGCCCGAGACTCTTGCCGCCCAGCTCGCTCACCTCGCGCAGGCTCAGCTCCAGCACCCGCTTCGCGTCCGAGGTGAACGGGAGGTGGTTGCGCCGGGAGCGCCGGGCGCCGGCGGCGAGCGCACCCGGCCCGTGGGTCTCCTCGACAGCGGCCACGATCCGGTCGACGTCGATACCCAGCTCGGTCAGCGCTTCGGCGTCCGCATCGCTGATGCCGCCCCGGCGTTTGATCCGCCCGAGTTCGGCGTACACGTCGTCCTTGGCCACGCCGAGCTGCTCCAGCAGCCGTACCGCGCCGCCGTCCGGCGCCCGCACCAGACCGGCGAAGACCGCCTGCGCGGAAATCTCGTGCGCCCCCGCCTCGTGCGCGGCTTCCTGCGCTGCCACCACTGCCATCCGGGCGTCCGCGGTGAACCGTTCGAACATCAGTGCCTCCCGTACTTCTTGTGCACGGCCTGTCTGCTGACCCCCAGCTCGGCCGCGATCTCCTGCCAAGACCAGCCGTGCGTCCGCGCGCTGCGCACCTGCACGACCTCCAATTGCTCCAACAGCCGCCGCAGTGCCGCCACCGCACGCAACCCGACTCGCGGGTCACGGTCGCCGGCGCGGGCGGCCAGGTCCGTTGCTTCCGTCATGCCGTCAATCTAGGTTGACACTCGCCCTGATGTCAACCCTGGTTGACAGGGTGAGCGAGTACCGTCGCCGCATGCCCGAGATCTCCATTGCCGAGCGGGCCGGGGTCGGTGCGGACGGCCGGCCCCGCCCTACCGAGGACCAGGTGGCGGTGCTCGACCACGCCGTGCTCGTACTGGACGGCGCGACCTCGCCGAGCCCCGAGCTGCCGCCCGGCGGCTGGTACGCGGAGCTGCTCGTGCGGCAGCTCGCCGGGGAACTGCGTGCCCGGCCGCACGAAGACCTCGGCGTCGCACTGGCGACCGCGATCGGCTCGGTGGTCAAGGAACACGGGCTGGTGCCCGGCCGGTCCCCGTCCAGCACGGTGTCCATGCTGCGCTGGGATGAGTCCGAAGTGGAGGTTCTGGTGCTCGCCGACAGCCCGGTGGTCGGCTTCGGACGATTCGGCACCGACGCTGTCTCCGACGACAGGCTGGTGTCCCTTCGCGACAGTGGGCTGCTGCAGACCGGCGCAGACGTACGCCGTCAGCGAAACGCCGAAGGCGGGTTCTGGGTCGCCGAAGCCGAGCCCGCAGCAGCGTACAAGGCGGTACGCCGGGTATGGCCGCGCGCGGACGTCGACGCGGTACTGATCGCCACCGACGGAGTGTCGATCGGCGTCGACGAGTACCAGCTTTTCGACTGGCAGGGGGTCTTGCAGCGGGCGCGCGGGGCCGGTCCCGAAGCCGTACTGGACGCGGTGCGCGAAGCGGAAGAACAGGACGCAGACTGCGTACGCTGGCGTCGCGCGAAGCGGCACGACGATCAGGTGCTCGTCCTCGCGGACTTCGAATAGGGGTCCAGTTCAGGGTTTTCCCTGATCACGCGAAGCCGCGGAACCGGGACGATATCCCGCATGGGGAACCTGCTGGGGGTCCGGGCCTGGCGCCTGGCCGCGTTCACAGCCATCACCTGGGCGTTGTTCACGATCACCGTGCTGCACCTCGTCAGCTCGCGCGATCCGCTCTACGACACGCTTTCCAGCTACACGATCACCGACCACGGGGAGGGGATGCTCGGCGCGAGCGTGCTCTCGCTGTCCGTCGGCTCGGTCGCCGTGTTCGGCGCGCTGGCCTCCGCCGGGGTGCCGATGACCCGCAGTACGAGACTGCTGCTCGCGTTGTGGGCGCTGGGATTGGCGGCGGCCGCGTTG
The DNA here is from genome assembly GCF_002564045.1 of Amycolatopsis sulphurea. NCBI lineage: Bacteria > Bacillati > Actinomycetota > Actinomycetes > Pseudonocardiales > Pseudonocardiaceae > Amycolatopsis > Amycolatopsis sulphurea. Next base: position 1,768,371 of record NZ_PDJK01000002.1, read on the forward strand.
TTCCCCGCCAGCTATCCCGAAAGCCCGCGGCCGGTGAGCGGAGAAATCCACCTCTACTCATGCCTGATCGCGTTCGCGAGCCTGCCCGGCGCCGCGATCGGCATGCTGGATCCGTTGCGCGGCACGGCGGAACGCGCGCTCGTGGTGCGGTGGCTGCGTTTCGGGCTGGGGTCGGTGGTGCTGTTCGGGGTGAGCTATCTGTTCGTGCGGCTGGACGAAGCGGGCGTCGCCCCGTTCCATGTGCTCACCGAAGTGCTGCCGGTCGGCCTCACCCAGCGGCTCACTCTCCTCGCCGACGTCGTCTTGCTGCTGGTGCTGATCCGGATCGCGGTGCGGACCGAATCGACCCGCGCCGAACTCGCCCTCAGTCCCGCATTGCGGCCGTGAACTCGGGCGCGTAGCCGAAGAGCCCGGGCAACCCTCCGGTGTGCACGAACACCACGGTCTCCTCCAGCGGAAACCGGCCGTCGGCAACCCATTCGACGAGTGCCGCGGCGGCTTTTCCGGTGTAGACCGGATCGAGCACCACGCCTTCGGTGCGGCCGAACAACCGCAGCGCACCCCAGGTCTCGGGCGCGGGAATCCCGTAGCCCTCGCCGATCGTGCTGTCGTTCATCCACACGTGATCCAGCGCGGGGGAATCGATCCCCAGCAGCTGCGCGGCCCCACTGACCAGCTCGGCCAGCGTCTGCTCGGATTCGGCGAGCGGATGGCTCACGCAGGCGATGTCCAGTTCGAGCGAACCGAGCACGGCCGAGCCGAGCGCCAGCCCGGCGGCGGTCGCCCCGCTCGCGTGCGGCGCGACGATTCGTGCCCGCTCCACCCCGAGATGGGCGAGCTGCCCGGCCAGCTCACGCGCGGCTGCGACGTACCCGAGCACCCCGAGCGGATTGGAGCCGCCGACCGGAATCGTGGCCGCCTTCCGGCCGTCCTCTACCGCTTCGGCCAGCACCTCCCGGTATGTGGCGGCGCCTTCCCCCTCGTCCGCGCAGACGTGCACCCGGGCACCGAAAAGCAGGTCGAGCGGGATGTTGCCGGATTCCTCGTAGGCTTCGCCGGAACGCGGTACTTCCGCGGTCAGCACCAGCTCGCACCGCAACCCCAGCCGGGCGCAGGCGGCCGCGGTCTGCCGGGCGTGATTGCTCTGCAGTGCCCCGAAGGTGATCACCGTGTCGGCCCGCGCGGCGAGCGCGGCGCCGAGGTGGAAATCGAGCTTCCGCAGCTTGTTGCCGCCCGCACCGAGCGGGTGCAGGTCGTCCCGTTTGAGCAGCAGATGCGACAGCCCGAGCGCTTCCCCGAGCCGCGGCGCAGGCACCAGCGGCGTCGGCCCGTACGCGAGACCGGCCCGGGGAAACGGGTCGAGGGCGGGGAATCGATCGAACTCGAACGTCATCGGTCCTCCGGACGTGGCTCCCAAGTACCGGCCACCCGCGGCCGGATACCATACGTTAGGCCAGTTTTCACGGAGCGCGACCGGAACCGGCCCGAGGGTGATCGGCCGGGGACGCCTTGCCGGGTTCGGGTTTCGCGACGGCCCGGCTGAAGAAGCCCGCGAGCACGACCAGCGGCAGGACGGCGAGGATCGCGGTACGCAGGCCGAGGTAGCCGATGCAGGGGCGGGCCGACGAGGAAGGCCGTGTAGCCGGCGATGGTGGCGACCCGCCGGGCGGATTCCACAGGGTCGTCGCGGAGAGCGCGACCGGGAAACCCAAGGCCGTGCCCAGTCCCCAGCAGAGGGCCCCGGCCGCGCCGACCACGGGATGCGGGGCCAGTGATACGGCGGTGAGCCCGGCCGCGGCCAGTGCCGCCGAAGCGACGAAGCCATTAGGCCGTGACTGTGGTCGGATTGGTAATGATCGGCACAGTATGACCGGCGGGCGGCCGAATTCGTCTGTACCGCTGTCCCGGCCACGAACGGCGGATTCGTGCTACGTTCGTTCGAACGAACGAGAGCAGGGAGCTGCCGATGACCTCCGCAGCCACACCGCGGCACCACGAGTTCGCCACCCTCGCCGACCAGGTCGCCGGGCTCGGGCAGGGGACGGTCACGGCCGTGCAGCTCACCGAGCGGGCGCTCGCCGACGCGCGGGCGAGCCAGCCGGTGCTCAACGCGTTCCGCCTGCTGCGCGAAGACGAAGCGCTCGCGGAGGCGGCCGAGGCCGACCGGCGCCGGGCGCGCGGTGACCGTGGCCCGCTGCTCGGGGTGCCGATCGCGATCAAGGACGACTTGGACCTGGCCGGCCTGCCCACCGCGTTCGGCTGCCCGGGGGACTTCCCGCCGGCAGCCGTGGACGCGCCGGCGGTTGAGCGGCTCAAGCAGGCCGGGGCAGTGCTGATCGGCAAGACCAACACCCCGGAGCTGGGGCAATGGCCGTTCACCGAGGGGCCGGCATTCGGGGCGACACGCAATCCGTGGCAACCGGAGCACACGCCCGGCGGCTCGTCCGGAGGTGCGGCCGCAGCGGTGGCAGCGGGGATCGTGGCCGCCGCGCTCGGTTCGGACGGCGCCGGTTCGGTGCGCATTCCCGCGGCGTGGACCGGGCTGGTCGGGATCAAGCCGCAACGTGGCCGGATCCCCACCGACGGCGAGTTGTTCCACGGCCTGACCGTGCTCGGTCCGCTGGCCCGCACGGTGGCCGACGCGGCGGCGTTGCTGGACGTCACCGCGGGCACCGGGAGCGCGTTCCAAGCCGCGGCCCGGCGGGAACCCGGACGGCTGCGCGTCGGCCTGTCCACGCGGATTCCTTTCACTGCCACGAAAACCCGGCTCGACCCAGCGGTCGAGGCGGCGGTGCGCGACACTGCGGAACGGCTCGCCGGCCTGGGCCACGAGATCGTGCCGGTCGAACCGGACTACGGGCTGATCGGGCTGACCTTCCTCCCCCGCTCGCTGACCGGCGTACGCGACTGGACCCGGCGGGTACCCGAGTTAGCCGCGCTCGACCCGCGCACCCGCCGCAACGCCCAGCACGGCGGCCTGCTCGCCGGCCCGGCGCTGAAGCTCGCCCGCGCGCTGGAACCGTTGCTGCGCCGTCGGATCGGCGCGGTGTTCGGCGGCGTCGACGTGCTCCTGACACCGACCACCGCCACCCCGCCGCCCGCCGTGGGCAGCTTCGACGGACTTACCGCATGGCAGACCGACCAGGCGATGATCGCGGCCTGCCCGTACGCCTGGCCGTGGAACGTGCTGGGCTGGCCAGGAGTGAACGTGCCGGCCGGGCAAACCGCGGGCGGGCTGCCGCTCGGGGCGCAGCTGCTCGGCCCGTCGCACGCCGAGGAACGGCTGATTTCCCTTGCCGCGCAACTGGAAGAGGCACAACGTTGGCCGGATCTGCATCCGCTGCGGGCGTGGTGAGCACCCGTGCCGCGATCCTGCGCGCGACCCTGAAGGTGGTCGGCGAGCAGGGCGCCGGCGGGCTCACCAACCGGCGGATCGTGGCCGCCGCAGGGGTTTCGCTCGGCACGCTGACCTATCACTTTCCCAGCCAGACCGAGCTGCTGCGTGAGGCGATGCTGCTGTTCGCCGAGGAGGAGACGGCGAAGCTGGCCGCGATCGTCGAGGGGCACCGGACCGATGAGCTGAGCCTGGAGCAGGCCGCGACCCTGGTCGAGCAGGTGATCAGGCAGCTGCCGTTCGGAACCGACGAACTGGCGCCGCACGAGCTGTACCTGCAGGCCGCGCGCGACCCGGACCTGCGCGAGGCCTCCGAACGATGTTTCGCCGCCTACGACGAGCTGGCCACGGCCATTCTCGGCGCGCTGGGCCTGCCTGATCCGGCACGGCTGGCCGGGCCGGTGGTCGCGCTGATCGCCGGGCTGCAGCTGCGCAGGCTGGCCACCGGCACGGACGTGCCCGCCGCGGAACCGCTGATGATGCTGCTGCACGGCGCGCGGGGCTGACATGGCACCACCGGTGATCCGCGGCACTGCGGCCTGGCGCTACTTCGGCGACTTTCGCACCACGCTGCTGGCCGGGCAGGTGCTGGTGCAGCAGGTCGCGCACCCGGTCGTCGCGGCCGGGGTGCGGGACCACTCCGACTACACCGAGGATCCGTGGACCCGGCTCACGCGCACCGGTGCGTCCTTGTCGATTTACGTGTACGGCGGGGCCGAAGGCGCCCGGTTCGAGGCCGAACGGCTGCGCGAGCTGCACCGCACGTTCACCGGATTCTCCGATGGACGCCGGTACAGCGCACTGGATCCTGGCGCCTACGCCTGGGTGCACGCCACGCTGGTGATGGCACCGGTGCAAGCGCAGCGATTGTTCGGCCGTCCACTGTCCACTTCGGAGCTGGACGAGTACTACGCGCAGATGTGCGACGTCGGCCGCCTGCTCGGCGTGCGGGCGCGGGATCTCCCGGCGAGCTGGGCGGAATTCGAGCAGTACTACCGGGAAATGCTCACGTCGTTCAGTCCGAATGAGACAGTCAGCACCTTGTTCGACACCATCCGTACCACGCGGAAGCCGTGGTCACGCTTGCCGGACGCCTGGTGGGCGAAGATCCACAAGAGACACGCGCAGGCGCAGCTGTTCTTGATCCGGGCGACCTTGCCCGACCTGCTCCGCACCCGGCTGGGGCTGACATGGACCGCCACGGACGAACGGCGGTTCACCCGATTCCGCCGGGTGGTGCGATGGCTCGCCGTCCTCGTCCCGCCACCGCTGCGCACCGCGCACATGCGGTGGATCGGGAAGCTCAACGTCTGGCTGCGCGCCCATCCGTGGGCTTACCGGCTCCTGCCCTGAGCCCGGCATCGGGGGATCTTGCTGGATCCCGAAGGCTTGATCCCGGGGTCGCCAGGGTGTCGGCAAAGTCGGTGTGGAGGTCAGTGGAGGTCTGTGAAGGGGCCCTTCACAGACTCTGAGTCCGTGAAGGGCCCCTTCACAGACCCGAAACCGGTCCGGCGCACGCCACGAGGCGGCCGCACACACCTCAGCATCGCCCGCCGCCGGGTCCCCGACCGGAACTCTGCCGGGGTCGCGCTCAAGGTCGGCTGCACGTTCATCCCGGACAGCGGCATCGGCACCATGACCGACATTCTGGCCAACCGGAGTCCGGCAAGCTTCAACCGTGCCCAGCCGGGCCGGACACCCAGCGCATCCAACCCCACGTTCTATGTCACCCGTTCGAGTGAGACTTGGTGAACTGCTCACCGGCCGGGCGGGGTCTGCGCGGCGGTCACGCGCCCGGCGGCGGGTCGAACTGACCCGCCCTCACCGCGGCCAGGAAGGCGGTCCACTCGCCGCGGTCGAAGACCAGTACCGGGCTGGCCGTCAGCTTCGTGTCGCGGACCCCCACCAGACCGGCCGCGGACAGGTTGACCTCGACACAGTTGCCGCCGTTGGGCTCGCTCGCGAACGACTTTTCCCAGGCAGCGTCCTCGAACAGCAACCGGGCCGTGTTCGGGTCGTAATCCGGGGAGGACGGATAATCTGCCATGGGTCGGGCACCTCCGAGCCTTGTGCGGGCCGCGCGCCGCCGCGCCCGTCCTTCACGTCCTTGCGTCACCACGGAGCAAACCGCAGGGCCAAGCGGGTGATCAACTCAGCCCGATCTCGACACGCAGATTATTCCAGTAGTAGGATTAATCGCAGCGATCGGGGCGCCGACGTTGGGTGAATGCATTACGGCATTCGGACCAACCTCGGCCGGTACCGACCCGGGCAGCCGGTCCGGGGAGCGTGGCCCAAGGGCCGGCCTCGGCAGTGCAGTGCGCAGACGTGGGATGCGGCGCGGGCGTCGGCCGGCGCCGCCGGGTCGCCGACCGCGGGCGCGTCGGCGCTGCCCAGGTCAGCCGGGTCCGGTATCGAGCCACACCCGCGGGAAGGAATTCCCGCAGCGGGTGCCGTACCGCTCGGCCGGCCAGGCCGGGCGGGTGCGTCCGATCCGACCGGGGCCGACCGGCCCCGGTGCCCGCTCTCCGAACCGGGGGTGTGATCCCATGGCCGTCCGGCTCACCACGTGCTTCCTGCGTGAGGACGAACACATCCGCGGCCGGCGTGGGATCAATCACGAACTGCGCAATCGCTTTGGCTTCAGCCTGATCCAGGCCCCGCTGCGCAGCCCCCTGCCGCTGGACGAAGAGTTCGACGTACCGGCGCAGCGCCGGCACGATCCGGTGCGCCCGGCCCGCCCGCTGGAGACCGGCGTTCCGCTGCGGCAGGGTCTCGGCTCGTCCCACGCCTGACCCCACGGCCGGGTTTCACGGTTTGCGGCCCAGTCCGCAGAGACTCCCGCTGAACGACGGGTTGCCCGCCATCCGCGCGCCGGCCCGGGATTCGCCGAGCTCCGGACGCCAGTCCGGGACCCACCCGATGCCCGGCTCGACCAGCTCCAGCCCGGCGAAGAACTCGCTGAACTCCGCGCGGCTGCGGTAGTGAAACGGCGTGCTCGAACGCTGGTACTGCTGGTGGATCTGCGCACGCAGCGCCCGATCCGGGGTCTGCACGCCGTCGTTCGTCAGGTGCGAGGAAAGGAAGTACGAGCCGGACGGCAGCATGGACAGGTACTTCCGGATGATCTCCACGGCCGGTTCGTCCCGGCCGAGGAAATACAGCACGCCGACCACGATCAGGCCGATCGGGCGTTTCGGATCCAGCACGCCGGTGTCCGTCGCCTGGTTCCAGATCTCGCTCGGATGGCGCAGATCGCCCTGCAGCACCGCGTGCCGGTACGCGACTCCCTCCCGTTCCAGCAGGATCTGCGAATGCGCGACGGCCACCGGCTCGTTGTCGACATAGACACACCGCGCGCCGGGGTTCACAGCCGTGGCGATCTCGTGCACATTGCCGACGGTCGGCACCCCGGAACCGAGGTCGAGGAACTGGTCGACGCCCTGCTCGGCCAGATACCGCACGCCCCGGCCGAGGAATTCGCGGCTCGCCTTCGCAATGGTCTTGATCATCGGAAAGGTCTGGACCGCCCGTTCCCCGAACTCGCGGTCGATGGCCCAGTTGGCCGTGCCGCCGAGAAACCAGTCGTAGATCCGCGCCGCGTTGGGGCGTTCGAGGTCGATCTCTTCCGGGGCTTCCGGCTCCGGTACCTGCGTCATCAACTGTCCTTTCCGGCCGCGAGTGCGGAGACCAGTGGGCCCACCATCACCATCTCCGCACCGTGTCACCGCTCGGCTCGCCCGGAAACCCGGCGACGCACCGGCTGGGGGGTACTACGTTGGCCAGGATGCGCTTCCTCTTCTCCTTCGTCGGCGGACGCGGCCACTTCGACCCGATGGTCCCGGTGGCCCGAGCGCTTGCCGCCCGCGGGCACACGGTAGCCGTCGCGGGCCGCGATACGCACGCCATCGAGCAAGCCGGCTTCCCCGCGTTCCCCGTCGGTGCAACCGGTGTGCCCGGCACCGCCCGCCGGCCGATGCCACCGGTCGACCCCGAACGGGACGACTGGGAGATCCAGGAGTTGTTCATCCGCCGCGCCACCACCGAGCGGACCTCGGTGCTGGTGGACCTGATCCGCGAATGGCGCCCCGGCGTGGTGGTCCGCGACGAGGTCGACTTCGCCGCCGCGCTGGCCGCGGAGAAGCTCGGCCTGCCCTGCGCCACGGTGCTCGTCCTCGCGGCCGGAACCTTGCTGCGCAAGGAAGTCGTCGCCGAACCACTGCGTGCGGCACGGACCGTTCAGTGCCTGCCGGACGATCCCGAACTCACCGCCTTGCATCGCGACCTGGTGCTCTCGCCGTTCCCACTGTCCTATCGCGACCCAGCCGCGCCGCTGCCACCCGGCACGTTCACATTCCGCGCGGGCGCGCCTGTCCCGGCCCGCCCGCAGGCCGCCCGTCCGCACGTCTACTTCACCCTCGGCACCAACTTCAACCTCGAATCCGGCGATCTCATCGAACGCGCGCTCGCCGGGCTCGGCTCGCTGCACGCGGACGTGACCGCGACCGTCGGCACGCAGCTGGATCCGGCCGGCTTCGGCCCGCAGCCGGCCAACGTGCGGGTGGCCCGCTTCGTGCCACAGGCGGAACTGCTGCCACGGCTCGATCTCGTGGTCTCGCACGGCGGCTCCGGCGGCGTGCTCGGCACGCTCGCGCACGGACTGCCCTCGCTGCTCCTGCCGATGGGCGCGGACCAACCCGGCAACGCGCTCCGTGGGCGCGCGCTCGGAACCGCCCGGGTACTCGACCCGGAAACGGCGACGCCGTCGGAGATCCGGGAGGCCGCCGAAGACCTGCTGACCGATCCCGCGTGGCGGGCGGCCGCTCAGCGCCTCCGGGCGGAGATCAACGTCCAGCCCGGCCCCGAGGACACCGTTCCGTTACTGGAGGCACTCGTCACTGCATCTGGGCACGGTAGATCTCGGCCAGCTCCTTGAGGAACTGACGGGTCTCCCCGCGTTCCAGCGCCGCTCCGCGCAACCGGTCCCAGGAGTCGACGAAGATGTTGAAGTCCTTGACATCGTCGAGATACAGCCCGCCCGCGGAGTGTTCGATGTAGACGAAGTCACGGGTGCGGTCCGGGAACCGCATGATGGTGAAGTCGTTGGGCACCGCGGCGAGCTTCGCGCCGAAGGGCAGCACGTGCACGTACACCCGCGGGTGCCGGTCGAGGGCCAGCAGGTGCTCGACCTGGTCCAGCATCACCGCGGGCGCGAACCCGCCGGGAGCCCGGCGCAGCGCGCCCTCGCTGATGATGAACCGGTAGTACGGCGGCTGCTGCTGGTCGAACACCGCCTTGCGGTCCAGCCGGTTGCGCACCAGCGAGGTGACGTCGGTGGCGCCCGCCTCGGTGAACTGCTTGAGCATGTAGTGCTCGGACTGCAGGGGGCCCGGGATGCGCTCACCGTGCCAGGTCATGATCTCCGCGGCGGCCGGTTCGAGGTCGGTGAACGTGCGGAACCAGTGCGGCACCACCGAGCGGTAGCCCGACCAGTGCCCACGCTGCCCGGCCGCGGCGCGGGCCAGGTTCATCAGCGTGTCGGCTTCTTCCCCGGCGATCCCGAACGCGTTGAGCATGGTCCGGACATCGCCGAGCTTGACCCCCACCGCACCGGACTCGATCTTGTTGACCTTGCCCTGGGTGCAGCCGAGGACCTCGGCCACCTGCTGCTGCGTCATCTTGGCGGCGGTACGAGCATGCCGCAGCTCGTTCCCGAGCTGCTTGCGGCGTGAGGTGACGGTGCTCGCCATCTCCCCCTAGCTCTCCCGGACCCTTACAGCCCGGCGGTGCTCCCACCGGGACGCGTACGTTTGAATCAACCCAGGCTAGTACTTCACCCGACGGGGTTCGATGATGACACCGCGCAGCGTGGCAGGAAATGCGCGGGAATGCCAGTCACCCCCATGATCACTCGGCCGGAGCAGCCGGTTCCCGAACCACCCGACTTCGGGTCGAGACCGAACGGAGCAACGCCGGGAGCACCCCCGGATGGGTGGAACGCGGACTTACGGGCAGTGCCGCGGCCCCCGGTCGCTCGCCGCCCGGCCCGGCCCCGGCCAGTCGGGCATAGTGGCCCGGTGATCGATCGTTCCCCCGGCGCGGCCCGCGTCGAGCGGCTGGCCGACGACGGCGTCTTCGGCTACGTGCAGCCAGATGGCTCCTGGTTCATCAACAACTGCGGGTTCGTCGATGCGGGCGGGCACACCGTGCTCATCGACACGTGTGCCACCGAGCGGCGCACCCGGGCGCTGCTCGCCGCGGTCGAAGCGACCACCGGACCGGTCAGCACCCTGGTCAACACCCACCACCACACCGACCACACGAACGGCAACCACCTGGTGCCCGCGGCCACCATCGTCGGCCACCGCAAGACGCGCGCGGCCATGCTCGCCGCGGGCCTCCCGCACTACGACGGCGTCTTCGAGGGCGCCGACTGGGGCGAACTCGCACTGCGCGTGCCCGAGGTCGTCTTCGACGAATGGCTGACCGTCTACGCCGGGCCGACCCGGATCGACCTGATCCACCCCGGGCACGCCGCGCACACCACCAACGACGTGCTCGCCTGGCTGCCGGAGCAGCGCGTGCTCTTCGCCGGCGATCTGGTGTTCAACGGGGGCAGCCCGTTCGCGCTGATGGGTTCGGTGGCTGGCTGGCGCGCCGCGCTGGACGTGATCCGGGAACTCGACCCGGTGGTGATCCTGCCCGGCCACGGGCCGGCCGGCGACCTCGCGATGGTGGACACAGTGGACGCCTACCTGGAATTCGTCCAGCAGACCGCCGAACGCGGCCAGGCGGCGGGCCGGTCACCGCTGGCGCAGGCCACTGAAACCGATCTCGGCCGGTTCGCCGCGCTCACCGAGCCGGAGCGGCTCGCCGGCAGCCTGCACCGCGCCTACGCCGAGCTGGACGGCGCGGCCTGGGGCGCGGACCTCGACCTGGCCGCCGCACTCGCGGACATGATCACCTACCACGGTGGTCCGATCCACTGCTTCGCCTGAACCGGGTTTCGGGTCCGTGAAGGGGCCCTTCACGGACCGTCGGCATCCGACCGGCGGCGACCTCGGCTGAGCCCCGCCGCGGTCTACCCTCGAACCCGAAGAGACCAACGGAAGGGCTGGCATGAGCAAGAAGGCGAGCATCGGGGTCACCGGCCTCGCGGTCATGGGCCGTAACCTGGCGCGGAACCTGGCCCGGCACGGGCACACGGTCGCCCTGCACAACCGCTCCGCGGAGCGGACCCGCAAGCTCGTCGAGGAGTTCGGCGACGAGGGCGAGTTCATCCCGGCGTACTCCGCGCAGGAGTTCGTCGACGCTCTCCAGCGGCCGCGGCAGATCGTGATCATGGTCAAGGCGGGCGAGCCGACCGACGCGGTGATCGAGGAGTTCGCGCCCCTGTTGGAGCAGGGTGACGTACTCATCGACGCGGGCAACGCGCACTTCGCGGACACACGACGGCGTGAGAAGGCGCTGCGTGAGCGTGGCCTGCACTTCGTCGGCAGCGGCGTGTCCGGCGGCGAAGAAGGCGCCCTGCACGGTCCGAGCATCATGCCGGGTGGCTCAAAGGAGTCCTACGAGTCCCTCGGGCCGCTGTTCGAGGACATCTCGGCGAAGGTCGACGGCGAGCCGTGCTGCACGCACATCGGCGCGGACGGCGCGGGCCACTTCGTGAAGATGGTGCACAACGGCATCGAGTACGCCGACATGCAGCTGATCGCCGAGTCGTTCGACCTGCTGCGCGGTGCCGCGGGCTACGCGCCCGCCGAGATCGCCGAAGTGTTCAAGACCTGGAACACCGGGCGGCTCGACTCGTACCTGATCGAGATCACCTCCGAGGTGCTCAAGCACGTGGACGCCGGCTCCGGGAAGCCATTCGTGGACGTGGTGGAAGACGCTGCGGAACAGAAGGGCACCGGCCGCTGGACCGTGCAGATCGGACTGGACCTCGGCGTGCCGATCAGCGGGATCGCGGAAGCGGTGTTCGCGCGTTCGCTGTCCGGCTCGAAGCCGCTTCGTGAGGCCGCGCGCGGCCTGGGCGGCCCGTCGCGGGCGCCGTTGAACGGGGCCGCGCTGCAGACCTTCGCCGACGACGTGGAGCAAGCGCTGTACGCGTCGAAGGTGGTCGCGTACGCGCAGGGCTTCAACCAGATCCAGGCAGGCGCCGCAGAATACGGCTGGGACATCGACCTCGGCCGCGTCGCCTCGATCTGGCGTGGTGGCTGCATCATCCGCGCGAAGTTCCTCAACGACATCACGTCCGCGTACGCGGAGGAGCCTGGCTTGCCGACGCTGCTCACGTCCGGCGGATTCCGCAAGGCGGTGGAGGACGCGCAGGACTCGTGGCGTTCGGTCATCTCCACCGCCGTGCGTCTCGGCATCCCGACGCCGGGCTTCTCCACCGCACTGGCCTACTACGACGGCCTTCGGGCCGACCGTCTGCCCGCCGCCCTCGTCCAGGGACAGCGAGACTTCTTCGGCGCGCACACGTACCGCCGCGTCGACCGTCCCGGCTCGTTCCACACACTGTGGGCTGCCACCGACCACTCCGAGGTCGACGCCTGACCCCTCGCTTTTCCCGGCTGTGAAGGGGCCCTTCACGGACTCTGAGTCCGTGAAGGGCCCCTTCACAGCCTTACTGCTGCCGCGTCGCGAAGATCTCCGCGACGGCTTCCTTGATCTTGGCCTCGGCGGCGTCCTTGGTGATGCCCAGCTCGGTCAGCACTTCGTAGCCGCCGCCCTCGCCCTGTTCCAGCAGCGCCAGCAAGAGATGCTCGGTGCCGATGTAGTTGTGCCCGAGACGCAGCCCCTCGCGCAGGGTCAGCTCCATCGTCTTCTTCGCCGTAGGCGTGAACGGCACCGGATTCGGCGCCGGGTCGATCGGCTCCGGCAACTTCGCCTCCGCGGCCTCCTTCACCGCTTCCAGCGTGGCGCCTTGGAACACAAGCACCCCCGCGGCCAACGCAGCGGGCTCGGATAGCAACCCCAGCACGAGGTGGACGGTGTCGATGCCCGGGCTTTTGGCGTCGAGCGCCGCCTGCTGTGCCGCGACGATCACATGCCGCGCGCGGTCGGTGTAGCGGCCGTACAACCGCTCGATCGTCGCGCTGGTGTCGGGGCCGTCGGCCTTGGGCACGAAGCGCTTCTGCGCGGCCTGCTTGGTCACGCCCATGCTGGCGCCGATGTCGGTCCACGAAGCGCCGGACCGCCGGGCCTGATCCACGAAGTGGCCGATCAGATGGTCGGCCAGCTCCCCGAGGTGCTGCCCGAGGTACACCGCGTCGGTCAGCTGGGCGAGTTGGTCGGTTTCGTTGTTGGCTTTGATCGCGTTGATGAGGTCGTCGAGTTTCACCGCACCGGTCATGCCGTCAACTGTAAGTTGACGAATCCAGGCCGTCAACCTTGGGTTGACACGGTGGCTCGCGTCTTGAGATGTGCCTTGAGATCGAACGAATCGGCTTCGAGGTCGGCGTAGGACGGCCGCGGTTCGGCAGCGAACAGGCGCCGCGCGGCGATGTGGTCCGGCGGGCGGTTGACCGACTCCACCGCGATGAGCACGTCGTCCCGGAACGAGAGCACGGAGAACCTGCCCGCCGCCCGGTCGCCGGTGACCACGGTCCGATTCGCCGCCGCGAGGATGCCCGCGATCTGCAGCTTCGCCCCGGTCTGGTCGGTCCAGAACCACGGCAGGCTGTCGTAGCGGGCACGTTCGCCGGTGATCGCCGCCGCCACCGAACGGCCCTGATCCACCGCGTTCTGCACGGATTCCAGCCGCGTCACCGCGCCGGCCTGCACACACGGGAAGCTGGCGCAGTCGCCGATCGCGAAGATCTTCGGGTCGCCGGTGCACAGATGCTCGTCCACCACGACGCCGTTGGCCACGTCCAGCCCGGATTGCTCGGCCAGCGCCGTCTCCGGCAGCACGCCGACCGCGACCACCACGAGATCCGCAGGCAATCGGCGGCCGTCCGACAGTTCGACCGACTCCACGCGTCCCGCGCCGCGCAGCGCGCTCACACCGGTGCCGAGCAGCACCGTGTGCCCGGCCGCGCGGTGGTGCTCGGCGAAGAACCCGGAGATCTCCGGTGACGCGACCCGCGCCAGCAGACGGTCCTGCGCCTCCACCACGGTGACCGGGCGACCGGCGTGCGCGGCGAATTCCAGGCCGATGAAGCCGCCGCCAATCACCACCACGTCGCGCGCGGCCGACAGCGAGGCACGCAGCCGATCGGCGTCGTCGCGGGTGCGCAGCATCAGCACGCCGTCGAGATCGGCGCCGGGCACCGGGAGCGAACGGTTGCGGGCGCCGGTGGCGAGCACCAGATGGTCGTAGCCGAGTTCCGAACCGTCCACGAGCCGGACCCGCGCGGTCGTGCGATCGATTCCGGCCACCCGGCCGGGCACCAGGCGGATGTCCTTCTCCACGAAGAAGTCCTCCGGCCGCAGGCGCAGCTGCTCGTCCCCGGCGATACCTTCGAGGTAGGCCTTGGACAGCGGGGGCCGCTGGTACGGTACGCCGGGCTCGTCCCCGATCAGCACCACCTGTCCGGCGAATCCCTTGTCCCGCAACGACGCCGCGGTCTGGAACCCACTCTGCCCGGCGCCGACGACGAGGACGGTCTCGGTGCTCATAGCTGCTGCTCCTCCGGCAAGCGCAGGACCAGACCCGAGTGCTGCTCGGTCTCCGCGAAACCGGTCACCGGACGGTGGAACCGGCCGCCGGCGGCCTCCCTCGACTGGCCGTGCAGTCCAATATCTCCACCTACATCTGAGCACAACGGCCGATGATCGTCGAGGCGCTCCGGACCGGACCCAACGTGAGCGCCCGCACACTGTTCGCGACCAGTACGTTTCGTCCCGCCACGCGGAGATCGTCTCGTTTGAACGGCTCCCGCGTCGCGCAGGACGGCCGAACACGCCCACCGCGAGCGTGCGCCGCCGTCACACTGTCCATTGTGGACTTAGCGGCCGCGCGGCCCGCAACGATGGCGACTCTGACTCCAAGCCACGGCGGAGCGAGCGTCACTCTCACCCCGCCCGTGACGCGAAGGGGCCGCTCGCTCCGTTCTCACACCGCGAACGGGCCACTCACTCCGGCCAGGTGCGCCACGAACGGCCCTCTCACGCCAGCACATGCGCGCGAACGGCCCCCTCGCACCGACCCACATGCGCCGCGAGCGGTCCCCTCGCACCAGCCACGAACGGCCCGCTCACGCGGGTCTCGCCGGTCAGGCCGGTCACGCCGCGAACGGCCCGCTCACGCCAGCCGGACCGCGCGAACGGCCCCCTCACACCAACCGCACCACAGGGTGTCGGCAAAGTCGGTGTGAGGTGCCCTGCGCAGACCCGCGGAGGTCCGTGAAGGGGCCCTTCACGGACTCTGAGTCTGTGAAGGGCCCCTTCACAGACCCGGGACAGGTCCGGCGCACACCGCGAGGTGGTCGCGCGTCTCGAACACCACCGCTTCGCCTGCTGCCGGGCGTGATCGATCGAGATGGCAGGCACCGTCGATGATGACGCGGCCGTCACAGCTCACTCTGCTGATCACGGGTCCCGACCGACTTTGCCGGGACCCTGCCAACCGCACCACGCGAACGGCCCGCTCACACCAACCGCACCACGCGAACGGGCCACTCACTCCGGCCAGGTGCGCCACGAACGGCCCGCTCACGCCAACCGCACCGCGCGAACGGCCCGCTCACGCCGGCCACGCAGCGAACGGCCCCCTCGCGACGCGAACGGGACTTTCGCGTCAACCTTCGCGGCTCAAGAAGAGAACACCGTCGACCCCAACGGACGCCCCTCGTCGAAACCCGGCAGGATCAGAAAAGTCCCGCTCGCAGTAGTAGTCGTGAACGGCAGCAAAGCGTCCCCACCTTCCATATGCGCCAGGGTGGCGGTGAAAGTGCGCAAGTCGTTCTGAAAACTCACGAACACCAACCCCGGCGCCGGGCTGTCCATGCTGTAGCTGCGCCGAAGCATCGACCCGACGCCGACGACATTCGCGTGCGCGCGGCGGATGTGCGCGTCCGCGGGCACCAGATAGCGGCCGTCCGGGGTCTTCGCACCCAGCTCGGGGCCGTCGGCAATAACACCACCGGACAACGGGACCCCGGTGTCACGGCGGCGGCCGAAAACACCCTCCTGCGCGGCGACCGGCAACCCGGCGAACCGCGTCAGGTCGAGTTCCATCCGCCGGACCACGGCGATCGTCCCGCCCGCCACCGGCGCCGGGCCGGCGAGCCACAGATCTCGTTGCCGGTCGGCGTCGGTGCGCGGGCCGACGATGCCGTCCACGAAACCCAGCAGGTTCCGCGGCGCGCTCAACTCACCGGTCACCGGCACGTGCGGACCACGGCTGCCCGACTGCCGCCAACGTTCGCGTACGCCGGGCCGCGCCAGCAACGCAGCCGCAGCGACCGGCGGAACCAGCGGATCACTCGCACACAATTGGAGCAGCAAATCACCACCGCGCGCCTCCGGAGCGATCGCTTCATGCGACGACGGCGCGAGATCCGTTGCGCCCGGCAGTTTCGGGTCGCTCTCCCGGACCAGGCGCGGGCCGACGCCGATCGTCACGGTGAGATCGCCCGTGGGCAACCCCAGCAGACGATCGTCGGCGCCGGCGGTGAGCGCTTGGACGTGCCGGCCGAGATCGGCCAGTAATGGGCCTGGCGCAACGGAAACATCGGTGACCACGACCAGCAGGTGCGGTTGCGGCGTCCCGGGGAGGGTGACCCCGGCCTGCAGGGCACCGGTGGCCGCAACGGTGGTCACCACAGGACCGGGTGCGGAGGCGGCGTGGCACCCGGCGGCCAGTCCGGTGGTCACGGCTGCTCCGAGAAAAGCGCGGCGGGACGATCGGCGCTCGGCGGAATTCACGACGGGCAGCGTGGCAGAAGACGGCGCCGCAGTCGAGTTCCGCTGTCGTGCCAGACTGAGGGCATGCGTTTTCGCGCCGTTGCGGCGATCCTGGGGTTGTGCACCGTGTTGCTCAGCGGCTGTGGTTCTTCGTCGGCCGAGGGACATCGCCCGGACGGTACGGGGGTCACGATCCGGGTACCGGCCGACGCCCCGACGATTTCCGCGGCCGTTTCCCTGGCACAGTCCGGAGATCTGGTGCTGGTCGCGCCAGGGGAATACCACGAAACGGTGAAGCTCGACACGCCGCACGTCACGCTCCGCGGCGAAGTGCGGGAGAAAGTAGTCCTCGACGGTCAATTGCAGCGGGACAACGGCGTCGTCGTTTCCGCACCCGGCGTCGCGGTGGAGAACCTGACGGTGCGGAACAACACGCAGAACGGCGTGCTCGTGACCGGTTCGGTGAAGGCCGCGGCGGGGCTGCCCGGCCGCGACGGCGGGTACGACACCGGCGACGAACCGATCCGGTTCCTGGACTCGTTCCTCGTCTCGCACGTCACCGCGACCCGCAATGGCCTCTACGGAATCTACGCATTTTCCGCGCAGAACGGCGTGATCGAGCAGTCGTACACGTCTGGCGGTGCCGATTCGGGAATCTACGTCGGTCAGTGCAAGCCCTGCCGGACGGTCGTGCGGGACAACGTCGCCGAGCTCAACGCGGTCGGCTACGAGGGCACGAACGCCGGCGGCGAGATGTACGTCGTCGGCAACCGGTTCAGCGGCAACCGGGTCGGGCTCACCGCCGATTCCGATCACCAGGAGAAACTGCTGCCGCAGCAGGACGCCGTGGTCGCCGGAAACCTGGTCGCGGGCAACCAGCAGGCGGCCACGCCGCAGCAGGCCGACGGCGGCTGGGGCATCGGGGTCGGCATCGACGGCGGCAGCGGCAATCAGGTGCTGCGCAACCGGATCAGCGGCAACGCCAACGCCGGGCTCGTGCTCACCGCGGGCCAGGACCTTCCGCCACAAGGCAACCGGATCACCGAGGGCGTCTTCGCCGGCAACGGCATCGACGTGGGCTGGACCTTTCCCGGAACCACGAAGGGCAGCGGAAACTGCGTTGATTCCGGGGAGCTACACACGATTCCGGAGGGACTCGCGACAAGCGCCACGTGTCCCGTAGCCGCGACCGCCGTTTCCCCGGCCGGCACCTGGCCGGCTCCGAAACCGCCGCCCGGGATCCCGTTCACTGAAGTGGCCGAACCACCGGCGCAGCCGCAGTTCCCGGACGCGAGCGCCGCCGGGCCGACCCAGGTCCCGGCCGTACCGGCATTTCCGGATCTCACGAAGGTCACGGTTCCGGCGGCCACCCTGCTGGCCGACCGGGCTTCGGTGCGGGTCCCCTGACGGAAACGGCGGAATACGTCAGCCGACAGGCGGTATCGCCACGAATTCGTGGGTGTCGAAATCGATGACGACCGGATCCGTTTCCCCCGGGATCGTTGCCCGCACCCGGTACAGAATGCCGTCCGCGGCCAGCCAGTACCGCACGGATTCCGCGTTACCCGGCCGATCCCGGGATTCCGGGCCGGTGAAAACGTCGACCGGACGTCCGTTCACCTGATCGGCGGCTATCCACGCAGCACCATTCTGTGGCAGCAATTGTGCGTTATCGGGCCGGTCATTGCCGAGCCCGAGCACAATCGCCAACGCCCGGTCGAGCGGCCCGGCCGTCGGATCGAGCGCGCGATCGGTCCAGCCGTCGGCGGGCGGATGCGCGGGTGCGTTATCCGGAGCGGCCGGCATCGGCCGGACGGCCACGCGGGTGGTTGTCCACCGGATCAGCCCAGCGCTGGAGTCGTTGCGCCCCTTGCCCTTCACCACTGCGTAACCGCTCTTCCCGCGGTAATCGACCGAACCGGTGACAACAATTTCGCCGGCGGTATCGGGCACGGTGATCGCCACTGCCCGGCCGCCCGCCTGAAAGTCCCGGAAACGCATGATCGCGAGCCGGCTCGCCTCGTCCGCGGTCACCGGACGCGGGCCGGAGTCGCCGGAACCGGCGGCGATCCATGCCCCCATTCCCGCGCCGAGCGCGAGCACGACCACTACCGCTGCGAGGATTCGGTGTCTCCGATTGACCAGCACAGTGAGTGACCGTAGCAGGACGCTCAATTCACCCGTTTATTCACCCGAGCCCCGCAACCGTTCGTACCCCTTTTCTGGTTCACTGTGACAGCTTTGCGGAACGCAGCGCGAATTCCTGCGCGCAGAACGGAGATCCCGCAGTCATGAGTCGAAGCGGCAGAAGAACCATCGGCAGATCCCGGCTGGTCCGCGCGGCCGCGGCCGGGCTCCTGCTGGGCAGCAGTGCGGCCGCCGGAATGGCGGCCACGACCGGGGTGGCCGGGGCCGCCGCCGAGGACGGGAAGCTCACCGTCCAAGTGCTCCGCGATTTCTTCGGTACCGGAATAATCAACACCACCATGGACACCCCGCAGGCCGGGATGTCCGTGGTGGTCACCGATCCACCGGGGCATCAGGTGCGCGGGCGGACGGACGCGGCGGGCAAGGTCGTACTGCCCCCGTCCACGACGCTGACCGGTGGGCAGTACCGGGTCGATGTGTCGATTCCGGACCCGTACCGCGCGTATTTACAGGCCGCGCCGGCGTCCACGAAGAAAAACCACTTCGACAGTTTCACCACGTTCGTGGATCTGCGCGAGGGCAAGGACGCCTCGGTGATCACCGGCGTCTGGAACCCGGCCGACCACACGCCGCCGGACGCGAAGTACTACGTGCCGGTGCAAAGCCCCGCGGTGAACACCGACGGCAGCGCGCCCGATCCGAACAGCCGCGCACTGGTCTCGTTCGACCGCAAGAACCGCGGCACCTGCCCGGCGGATTCGCCCTGCCCGTCCGTGGTGAACACGCAAGCGCAGGTCGGCACCACCTGGGGGCTGGCCTACGACAAGCACCGCGGCCGCATTTTCCAGTCGGCCTTCGCGAAGCGGTTCACCCTCTACGGCCCCGAAGGCGGCGGCGCGATCTACACGACCCCGCTCAAGGGCGGCGCACCGCAGCTGTTCGCGAAGGTGCCGGGCGCCACGGCCACCGAACACGGCAACGTGGACCTGCGCAAGGACCAGAATTTCGTGGATGCCTCCGGCAAGGAGAGCCTCGGCGGAATCGCGCTGACCGAGGACGGGAAGACGCTGTACGCGGTCAACCTGCTGGACCGCACGCTGGTCAGCTTCGCCGCCACCGGCGCCACTGCGAAGGTGGAGAAGACCGTCCGCATTCCGGACCCGGACTGCGCGGCAGCCGATGACTGGCGCCCGTTCGCCGTCACCGCGCACGACGCGAAACTGTACGTCGGCGGCATCTGCTCGGCGGAAAGCACGCAGAAGCGTGCGGACCTCAAGGCCGTGGTCTATACCTATGACGGCGGGAAATTCACGCCGGTGCTCACGCACGGTCTCGACTTCGCCCGCGGCTACGTGATCGGCGGGATCCACGACGACAACACCAGCCACTGGAATCCGTGGGACACCAGGTTCTCCTCGTGGGACAACTTCATCAAGCACGGGCCGGGGATCAACCCGGAGCCGGAGCTGGCAAGCCTGGCGTTCTCCCGCGACGGATCGATGATCCTCGGGTTCCGTGACCGGTTCATGGACGTCTTCGGCTCCGGCATCGACCCGCGACCGGGCCGGACCGGGGTAGCCACCGGCATGTCCGGCGGGGACATCACCATGGCGTGCGCGGCTCCGGGCGGCGGCTACGACTGGGAGGGCACCGGCGTGTGCCCGAACCACAGCACCGACGCGACGAACGGCCACGAGCCGGCCGGCGTCGTCGAGTACTTCCCGGGCGACTTCTTCGACCCCAACCGGTCCGGCAACGGCCTGCACCAGGAGGCGGCGCAAGGTTCGGTCGCCTACATCCCGCAGCAGCAGTGGGTGATCAGCACCCAGCTCGACCCGGCGCAGAACGTCAGCTCCGACGGTGTCGGCTACTACGACATCGACAGCGGTATCGGGCCCGGCCAGAATAATCCGACGCACGGGTACCAGTTCGTCGATCCGGCCAACAGCTTCGGCAAGGCCGGCGGGCTCGGCGACATCGCCTACCAGGCCGCGGACGCGCCGATCCAGATCGGCAACCTCGTCTGGTTCGACGGCGACCACAACGGTATCCAGGACCCGCACCGGACCGACGAGGTCGCACTGGCCAAGGCGACCGTGAACCTGCTCGACGCGGGCGGCAAGCAGGTCGCCACCACGCAGACCGACAAGGCGGGCGAGTACTACTTCGGCGGCGTCGGTGCCGAGTACCAGCTGAAGCCGGGCGCGAAGTACACCGTGCAGTTCGACGTCTGCACCGCGGACACGGACAACGTGCCCGAGCAGCCGTCGGCAACCGACCTGCGGTTCACCCTGCCGACGGCCGGACCGGACCGGGCACACGACTCCAACGTCGTCCCGCCGACCTCCGGGCGGCTCTGCAACGGCTTCGCGCCGGTCACCGCACCGGCTCAGGCCGGCGGGGTGGACCACACCATCGACGCGGGCGTCTACATCCCGAAGCCGGTGCCGCCGACCAGTCCCACTAACCCGGTGCCCCCGTCTACCCCGGTGCCCCCGTCTAACCCGGCGCCGGGCACGCCGCCGGGTGCGCCTGCTGGCCCGGCCCCGGCGCAGGCCGGAAACGTCGGACTGGCTTCGACCGGTGTGCCGATGCTGCCGGCGTTGCTGATCGGCGGTGCGGTGCTCCTCGCCACCGGTGCGGGGCTCGTGTTCGCCAGCCGCCGGAGGCTCCGCCTGTCCCAGCGGTAATTCCTGGCACTGAAACCGGAAGCCCGGTTCGCTCGCGCACTGCGTGGGCGGACCGGGCTTTCCCTCTCAACCGAGTAGGCACGGCGGGCCGGGTTTCGACTGGATCGACCTCGGCTCCGCGAACTTGCTGCCGCTCGGCGGTCTGGCTTGCTCGACGAACTGCTGGGTGGCGAAGGTCACCGGGCAAGATTCCGGCCTCCCCGCGCGGTGGGATGGCTCAAACGGGTCGCCCGAGAGACGCGTGCCTGCCGGTGGTCTCCGGACAATCGGGCAGGGTCTCGTGGCGCTCGATCGTCGCCGAGCCGGTCCCTTCGCCCCCAGTCCAGTCGATCGTCGCCGAGCCCGTCCCCTCACCCCCATTCCCACCGGGCATCTCGATCATCCGCATCCCGGTGACGCACGCCCGCCCCGTCGTGCGCTGTGGTCCCGCAGGACACGAGAACGTCCGCTAGGACACCAAACCGACCGCCGCGCCGCATCCGACAACCACCGCGACCACCCACCGGCGCGAGCGGGACGACGACGGCACATGCTCGCCCGCCCTTCGGCACCCTGAAGTCTGTGAAGGGACCCTTCACGGACTCAGAGTCTGTGAAGGGTCCCTTCACAGCTTTAAGCCGGTGCGGTGCAGCGCCGCGAAGAGACCCCCGTTGGTCACCCTTATGGGTGAGAACAGGCGAGAAGGCTACCCAGCGTGCGCCATCACACCGGTGACGATCACAGGGTTCTCACAGCCCGGCCAGCCACACTGGAACTATGCCCCGTCGTCACGGAGACCTGCTGCCGCGTCCGCCGGCGCCCGTGATCGCCCGGCTGCGCGGCACCGGTGAACGGGACATTCCCTGGAAACTTCCTTCGCTCAACCAGGTCCGCTACCTCTGCTGGGACCTGCTGCGCTCGGCTCGCATGCCCGGCTCCCTGGTCGGCCTGGACGGCTCGTTTCCGCGGCGGGCCTGGCTTCGTTGCCTGCCCTCGCCCCGGAGTACGCCGTTCACGTTCAGTTACCTCGTTCTGCTGCTGTGCACCACGCTCGTGCTGCGGTTCGCCGATCCGGTGCTCACCGCGAAGCTGCTGCAGCTGTCCAGCACCGACGCGCACAACCTGTGGCGCCGCCCGCTCACCTCGCTGCTGACCAGCGCCATCTGGATCGAGGACGGCGGCTGGATCGCCTACGCGGCGATCTTCGCGCTGGCCATCGCCCCGCTCGAACGGCGTTTCGGCCCCGGCCGGACCGCGCTCGTCTTCTTCAGCGGCCACATCGTGGCCACCCTCGCCACCGAACTGCCGGTCATGGCGCTGATCAACTCCGCCGTCCTGCCGAACTCCGCCGGTCGCTGGCTGGACATCGGCGTCAGCTACGGCTTCCTCACCACCGCGGGCGCGCTCGCCTATCTGGCTCGCGGGCAGGCGCGGATCGTCGCACTGGTGGCATTGGAGCTGTTCATCGTCCTGGTCTACGTCGTGGACGACCCGGGCAGCCTCGACTCGGTCATCACCGTGCTCGGGCATGTCGTGGCCGCACACTTTGGCCTGCTCTGCTGGGGGCCAAAGCTGCAGGCCGGCCAGGCCGAACAGGCCGCCTGAACCCGGCTCCACCCAACGCGGAGCGTGCACACCCACGAGGCCGCCTCCGACGAGCGAGCGAACCGTCTGGGCCGGAAGAGTGATTCAAGGAAGCGGCGCGCACTCATATACACAAGCTTCACTCGGTGGTGTAATCGACGGGCCATCTGCCGACACAGGGGGTCTGGACGCATATGGAGGCTGACGCCCTCACCGACGGGCCGGCCGAAGACACCGACACCGCCATCTGGCGGGCCCGGCTGGCCGGTCTGCATCCGGCCACTGGCGGGGACGTCGTGTTCGCGCTGCACACCGGTGCCGGTCCGGCCACGCTGACCTGGCTGCCCGGCCTGGACACCGTGCTGGGCCATCCCGGGGTGAGCGGCAACGAACTGTGCGGACGGCTCACCGACCTGCTCAGCCCGCTCACCGTGCAGCTGCCCCGCACCAAGCCGGACCGTGACTTCGAGCTGGAGCAGCCCTACGACGCGGCGGATGGCGCGCGCAGGCGGATCCGGCTGCGCGCCCGTACGGTGGGCGATCAGGGCTGCACGACCGGTTTGCTCGGCGTCGTGTCCGCGATGCCGGAGGATTCGCCGGGCCGCTCCGATCTGGGCCAGCTGGCCGACCGGTACCGGGTGCTGGTGGAGCTGAGCCCGGACGCGATCTGCGTGCACCAGGGCGGGATGATCACCTACGCCAACCGCGCCGCGCTCGACCTGTTCGCCGCGCGGTCCCCCGCCGAGGTGGTCGGCCGCCCGTTCGCCGAGTTCGTGACCGCGGAATCCGCCGGTGGGCTGCTCGCCAACGCCGAATCCGAGCCGATCGAAGCCATGTTCACCCGGGTCGACGGAAGCAAGTTCACCGCCGAGACGATCTCCGTGCGCACCACCGAGCCGGGCACGCCGTCGTATCAGGTCGTGATCCGCGACGTCACCCCGAAGCTGGCCGCAGCGGCCGCCGTACGCGCGCGGGCTGCGCTGGTCTCGCAGGTCAGCGACGCCATTGTCGCGATCACCGCGGACGGCATCGTGACGAGCTGGAACCCTGCCGCAGAAAGCGTGTACGGCTGGCCGATGCATGAGGCGATCGGCAGGCGGATCCGCGAAGTCCTCGGCGCCGAGCTGGATCCGGAAGCGGCGCTGCGGACCGGCGGGGTGGTCGGCCAAACCCACCACCGGCGGGACGGGGCACCGTTGTCGGTGCAGGTTTCCGTGGCCGAGGCCACCGACGGATACGTGGTCGTCTGCGCCGACCAGACCGCGCGGCGCCGGGCCGAACTGCACTACCGCACGGTGGTCGCGGCGCTGGACGAAGGCGTGGTGGTCGTGCGGCCGGACGGGCTGATCGAATCGGTGAACCCAGCCGCCGCGCGCATTCTCGGTGTGCCTCCGGCACAGCTGATCGGCGTACCGTGCGCCACGCTCGTGCTTTACGGCGAGTCCGGCGCGCGGATCCCGGCGGACGAGCTGCCGTCCGTGCGCACCCAGCGGACCGGGATCACGCAGAACGGCCAGGTGGTGCGGCTGCGCCGGCAGGACGGGCGGGACGTGTGGGTCGCGCTCACCTCGCGGCTGCTGGATCCGGACGATCCACACGGCGTCGCGGTGGTCATCTCGTTCACCGACATCACCGAACGGCGCGCGATCAGCGCCCGCCTGGCCCATGACGCGACGCACGATCCGTTGACCCGCTTGGCGAACCGGACGCTGGTGCTGGACCGGCTCGACCGGCGCAACCGTCCCGGCGCGGCGACTGTGCTGTTTCTCGACCTGGACAAGTTCAAGCTGATCAACGACTCCCTCGGGCATCCGGTCGGCGATCAGGTGCTGCGCGTCGCCGGCGAGCGGCTGCGGCGGGCCACCGGCCCCGCGGACGTGGTCGGCAGGCTCGGCGGGGACGAGTTCGTCGTGGTCACCACCGAGGCCACCGAGGTGGCGGAAGTGCGGACGTTCGCCACACACTTGCGTTCGGTGCTGGCCGAACCGGTGACCGTGCACGGCAGGCAGCTGCACCTGGACGCGAGCATGGGCATCGTGCTGATCGGCGAAACCGACCCACGCTCGGCCGAGGACCTGTTGCGCGACGCGGACATCGCGATGTACCAGGCGAAAGCCCGCGGCCGCGGCCGGTTCGAGTTCTTCGACGTGGAAATGCGGATGCGCATGCAGCGCAGGCTGCGGATGGAGCAGGACCTGCGCGAGGCCGTCCACAGTGGACAGCTGTGGGCGGCCTACCAGCCGGTGGTCGACCTGCGGACCGGGAAAATGGTCGCGGTGGAGGCCCTGCTGCGCTGGACCCACCCGAAGCACGGCGCGATCTCCCCCGCCGAGTTCATCCCGCTCGCCGAGGAGAGCGAGCTGATCAACATCCTGGGCAAGTTCATCCTGCAGGACACGGCGCGAGAACTGGCCGCCCAACGCACCGAACACGGTCTCAGCCTGAGCCTGAAGGTCAACTTGTCGGTACGCCAACTGGACGACCCGCATTTGATCCCCGCCGTCCGCGACGTACTGGCGACCACCGGCCTGCCTCCGGAGGCGCTGACCCTGGAGGTCACCGAAAGCGCCCTGATGCGCGATGCCTCCGCCGCCGCGGAAGTCCTGACCGCCTTGCGTTCCCTCGGCGTCCTGCTGGCCATCGACGACTTCGGCACCGGATACTCGTCACTGGCCCAGCTACGCCGGCTGACCCTGGACACGCTGAAGATCGACCGCTCGTTCATCACCGGAATCGCCGATTCCCGCGACGCCGCCGCCATCGTGGCCAGCATCATCGCGATGGCCCATGCGGTGGGCCTGACGGTGGTCGCGGAGGGTGTGGAGACCGCGGACGAGCTGGAACTGCTCCGGGAGCTGGGGTGCGATCAGGCTCAGGGGTACCACCTTGGCCGGCCGGTCTCTGCGGGGGAGATATTCGGGTAGGGCCTTTTGGCCGGTAGTTCGGCCGGGGGTTCGGCCCGGGGGGGTTCGGCCGAGGAGTGGGGGCTGGCGGCTTTAGCCCGTCACGAAAGTCCCTCTCACCCGACCGCCCTCGCCGCGAAAGTCCCTTCCGCACCGACGCCTCGCCGCGAACGCCCCCCTCACACCACGACACCTCGCCGCGAACAGCCAGCACACCACCGTCCTTCGCAGCGAGAGTACCCCTCACCCGACCGCCCGCGCTGCGAACGGCCCTCCCGCACCACCGCCCTCGCGGCGAGCGGCCCTCTCGCACCAACCGCAGCGTCATGAAAGTCCCACTCGCATCGCCCCCTCGACCCGAAAGTCGCCATCGCTCCGCCCCAGCGCCACGAGAGTCCCCATCGCACCACCCCTATCGCCACGAACGGCCCCCTCACACCACCACCCCTCGCCGCGAACGTCCCTCCCACACCGCCACCTCGCCGCGAACGTCCCTCCCGCAACGCCACCTCGCCGCGAACGTCCCTCCCACACCGCCACCTCGCCGCGAACGTCCCTCCCACACCGCCACCTCGCCGCGAACGTCCCTCCCACACCGCCACCTCGCCGCGAACGTCCCTCCCACACCGCCACCTCGCCGCGAACGTCCCTCCCACACCGCCACCTCGCCGCGAACGTCCCTCCCACACCGCCACCTCGCCGCGAACGTCCCTCCCACACCGCCACCTCGCCGCGAACGTCCCTCCCACACCGCCACCTCGCCGCGAACGTCCCTCCCACACCGCCACGTCGGCGCGAAAGTCCCTCCCGCACCGAACATCTGGCCACGAAAGTCCCTCTCGCGCGACCGCCCTTGCGGCGAGCGGCCTCTCGCACCAGCCGCGGCGTCATGAAAGTCCCACTCGCATCGCCCCCTCGACGCGAGAGTCGCCATCGCTCCGCCCCAGCACTACGAAAGTCGCCATCGCGCCATCCCTACCGTCGCGAGCGGCCCCATCGCGCCATCGTGCCCCGCGAAAGTCCCCCTCGCGCGCGCCTCCCCTGCTGCGAAAGTCCCCTTCGCACTAACCGTTCGCTGCGAGGGTCCCTTTGCTCCCCCCGCTCCGCTGGTAAAGCGCCGCTCCGGCACCCAAGTCCCGGAGAGGCTGCGGCCAGCAGCTTGAGCCATTCAGACAAAACGGACGGGACGTGAAATCACGTTAGCCTGCGAGGGCATCACTCTCCAGAACCCTCGACCCCGCAAGCCGTCCACGACCAGGTGGTACGGACCAAACCCTGAGCAACAAAGCGACCCCGAAAGAACCACTCGCCTGACCCCAAAGAACCAGAAATACCGCATCATTCATTCGGCTTCTTGACCGTCCACCATGAGCAAATCTACCATTTCCCCCACACGGTTCGAACACGTTCCTGGATTTACTCCTCTTTTCGCAGCGGAAACCACCGGCGTCGGTCTTCGCTGCCCGGAATACGAATTCCTCAAGTACCCGAAGGACCCGGCATGCGCGCGATCCTCCGCACCGCGGCCGGCTCGGCGATCCTCCTCGCCGCGCTGGTGAGCATCGTCCCCACCGCAGCCAGCGCCGTCATTCACGGGCACCCGCACCGCGACTGCAGCCCACCCATAGAAGCCAACGCGGTCGTTTGCACGGACCAGGCCCGCACCGCCAGTTCTCGCAGCGCCGCCGCGGCGACCGTGCTAATGGCTTACTACAACAGCGCAACCGGGCTGTTCACCACCACCGGCTGGTGGAATTCCGCCAACGCCCTCACCGCACTGATCGACAACATGCGAGTGAGCGGGCGAGGCGACTACTGGTACGTCATCGACCGGACCTACCGCCTGAACCTCACCGCAATGCGCGGGAATTTCACCAACGACTACCTCGACGACACCGGCTGGTGGGGCCTGGCCTGGATAGCCGCCTACGATCTCACGCGCCAAGTCAAATACCTCGAGACCGCGCGAATAGACGCCGAGTACCTTCACTCCTACTGGGATTCCACCTGTCGCGGCGGAATCTGGTGGAGCATCGAGAAAACCTATAAGAACGCTATCGCCAACTCGCTCTACATCGAACTCAACGCCGCTCTGCACAATCGGATCACCGGCGACACCGGCTATCTGCAGCGAGCGAAGGACGGCTGGTCCTGGTTCAGGGCGAGTGGAATGATCAACAACGGCAGCCTCGTCGACGACGGTATCGACCTGAAAACCTGCGCCAGCAACAACGGTCCGGCCTACACCTACAACCAGGGCGTACCGCTGGCCGCGCTGACCGAACTACACCGCGCGACCGGGGACGATGGCCTGCTCGCCAAGGCACAGCAGCTGGCCGACGCTTCGACCACGAGCACTTCCCTCAACAACAACGGAATTCTCCACGACCCCGGCGAAAAGCCCGGTGGCGGCGGAGCCGACGGACCGTCATTCAAGGGCATTTACGCTCGCGATCTGGCAGTGCTCGACTCCGTGATCTCCAAACACCCCTACGCCGATTACCTGAATCGCCAAGCCGATTCCGCCCATACAAAAGACCGCAACGCCGCCGGCCAATACGGCCTGATGTGGGCCGGTCCGTTCGACAAGTCCGATGCCGCCCGCCAGCAGTCCGCGCTCGATCTGATGAACGCGACCTACTGAAACCATGAGAAAGGAAACGCAATGACCCTCCGATGGAGGCGCCTTTCCCGCGCGCGCAAACGGCTGGCCGCCATGGTCCCGGTATTCCTGCTGGCCGCCGTCCAGCTGGCCGGGTGGGGCACGGCGAACGCCGGCGCGGCGACGAGATTGCCCTGCGACGTCTACAATTCCGGCGGAACCCCGTGCGTGGCGGCGCACAGCACCACCCGCGCGCTCGTGTCGGACTACGACGGCGCGCTGTATCAGGTGACCCGCGCCTCGGACCAGACCACGCGCGACATAGGTCTCCTCGACGACGGTTATGCCAACGCCGCCCAGCAGGACCGCTTCTGCGTGGCAACGACTTGCGCGATCACGAAGATCTACGACCAGACCCCGAACCACAACGACCTGAGTCCCGGCCCCGCAGGAACCGCCGGCACCGTCGACCGAGGCGCGGGCGCGGGCGTGATCTCAGTCAGCGCAGGCGGGCACAAGGTCTACGGCATCTGGATTTCCCCCGGCGTCGGCTACCGCTACGTCGGAGCAGCGAAGGGCGTCGCGGTGAACGGTCAGCCCGAAGGCTCCTACATGGTGGCCAGCGGCACGCACGTGAACAACGAATGCTGCTTCGACTACGGCAACGCGGAAGCCACTCCCGACGACACCGGCAACGGGCACATGGACGCCGTCAGCGTCACCACGGGCTGTTCCTTCCCGCCGTGCAGCGGAACCGGCCCGTGGGTCGAGGCCGATCTGGAGAACGGACTGTTCCTGGGAGACAACGGTGCCAACCCCGCCAATCTCGGCAACAAGAGCAGCTACGTCACAGCAGTGCTCCGAAATGACGGCCAGACCACGTATTCATTGCAGGGCGGCGATTCCCAATCCGGCAGCCTGAGCACCTGGTGGAATGGCGCATTGCCCACCCGCCCCGGCTACCGGCCGATGAAGCAGGAGGGCGGCATCATCCTCGGCATCGGCGGGGATAACAGCAACCGCAACCGCGGCACCTTCTTCGAAGGCACGATGGTCTCCGGTTTCCCCAGCGACGAAACGGAAAACGCGGTCCAGTCGAACATCGTCTCGGTCGGCTACGCCGGAGACACCGACGTGCCCAACGGCCGGCAAGGGAACATCACCGGGCCGGGCGGCAAATGCGTGGACGTCGCCGGGGAAGACACTGGGACGCACCTTTCAGCGGTACGGCTTTGGGACTGTCAACGCTGGGCCGAAGATCAATTCTGGACACATCAGCCCAACGGCACATTGAGCACCATAAGCCACTGTCTCGCCGCCAACGGCGACGGCACACAGGTACAATTGCAGAAATGCAATGGCGGTGGCCAGGAATGGCGACAGCAGGCAGACGGATCACTGCTGAACACGAATTCAGGACGCTGCCTCGAATCACCGAACGGCGCCACCGAAAATGGCACCGCACTGCGGACCGGGACCTGCAACGGGAGCGCTACGCAGAAATTCCGGCTGCACAGCTGAGCCGCGGCGCCGCCCCGGCGACCTTGCGACGAGCTCGCGCCGGCCCTACCGTGAATGTTGACCGGACATTTGGGGGGCTTTATGCGGTCGCATCGTCGTACCACCGTCGCCGGGGCAGTGCTCGCCACCGGCCTGCTGCTGGCCGGATCGGTCCCGGCCACCGCCGCAGCCGGGCCGACCACCCTGCCCGCGAACCAGTTCACGCTCAGTGCGGACTACACCGGTTCGACGCAGTGAATTCGGCACTCGTCTCGACACTCGGCACCGCGCCTGTGCATACCGTGATGGACAACGCCAACCACAGCCGGAAAAAGCCACCCCAGCCGGTGCCGATCTCCGGCGTAACCGGCAGTTTCCAGTTCGACGACACTGACAACAAGGACTGCACGAACTACCCGCAGGGCATCACCACCAGCCGCGACGCGGTGGACACCGCGGACAACGGCACCTACGACGGGCACCAGCTCGTGCTGGTCAGCTGGTACACCAGGGCTTCCTGCACGGACAAGACGCAGACGCGCAGCCGGATCACGCTGGTCGACTGGGACGCCACCTACCCGGACAAGTACCGGAAAGTCCTGCTCGTCGAGCCGACCGGCACCACCTCGGCCCCCGATTTCCGCGACATCACCGTGCACGCTGGCGGAGTCGCCTGGTACGGCAACTATCTCTACGTCGCAGACACCGGACGGGGCATGCGGGTCTTCGATCTGCGCAAGATCCTCAAAACCGATCCCGGCGGCAACCCCGGCCAGATCGGCAGGCAATCGGCGACCAAGTACTACGCGCACAATTACGCCTACGTCCTGCCGCAGGTCGGCACAGTCACCTCGAACACCACCGCCGAGGACAAGCTGGTCTGGTCGTCGATTTCTCTGGACCGGGCGACCAAATCGCTGGTGATGAACGAGTACACCTGCAAGTCCGGCTGTCGGGACTACCCCAACCGGGCGCCCCGCGCGGTGCGCTTCCCGTTCGCCCCGTCGTCCACGGCCTTCGCCGCGAACACCACGGCCGGCCAAGCCCTGCAGCTGCCCTGGTACAAGCTCAACGGCGGCGCCTCGCACAACGGCCGGTGGTGGTTCAACTCCTCGGGCGATCACAAGCTGTACTACTGGGCCGCGGCCACCGGGTCGAAGTCTTACCCCTGGGTGAGCAGCGGGGAAAGCATTTCGTACGGGGAGGACGAGACGAAGCCGGATCTGCTGTGGTCGCTGCAGGAGGGCGTGGGTAACCGCAACGTATTCGCGGTTGGCCAGGCGGGGTACAGCGGCTGAGGCTGCGGGGCTGCTGCGCCGATTGGTCTAGCGGAAGTCCCGCCTTCGGGGGGCTGACGCCGGGTCCATCGCGGGTGCCGCCTCTCCAGTTCAGTAGAGGGCGCACTCCCACGACTCGAGGTCGGCTTCACCCGGCGGGAGTTCTCCGGTGCAGTACTGGTACAGCCACACAGCGGCACGTCTCTCCGCGTACTTCTCGTTGACCGGTTCACCCCGGTCATCGAGTTCGAGGACGTTGGCGAAGATCGCGAAGCAGATTTCCATCTGGGACGGCGAGTCCTCCAGCTCGTCCCAGTAGTTGATCCCGTCCAGTAGCGGATGGCCGACCGAGCCGCGCGCGACCCAACCGGCAAAGCGGCGGATCGCTCCCGACGCGCCCGAGCCGAGGCGAGACGACATGACTGGGAACCTATCGCCCCGGCGGCTCCGATTCCGGCAGCCACCGCCGATCCGCCAAAGGTCAACAACGGCCACGGCCACGATCAGCCCCAGACACAAGAAAGCCGCCTCGACCTGAGTCAAGACGGCTTCTTCGAGCGTGGCCAGGGCCGGGGTCGAACCGGCGACCTTCCGCTTTTCAGGCGGACGCTCGTACCAACTGAGCTACCTGGCCGGGAACGCCGGCTAGGAGCCGAACGATCTTGCGACCCTGACGGGACTCGAACCCGCGACCTTCGCCGTGACAGGGCGACGCGCTAACCAACTGCGCCACAGGGCCAAACTTGGTACTGCGTACTCCCAACGGGATTCGAACCCGCGTTGCCGCCTTGAAAGGGCGGAGTCCTAGGCCACTGAACGATGGGAGCTCGGCCAGGTTTTCGGCGAACCGACCGACCGCGCTCTCAGGGTTCCCCCGGGAGCGATTACCAGCATAGGGCACGTCCAACCCGCCTTGCACCGGGGGTTCCTTAAC
The DNA here is from genome assembly GCF_002564045.1 of Amycolatopsis sulphurea. Taxonomy (NCBI): domain Bacteria; kingdom Bacillati; phylum Actinomycetota; class Actinomycetes; order Pseudonocardiales; family Pseudonocardiaceae; genus Amycolatopsis; species Amycolatopsis sulphurea. Next base: position 1,800,237 of record NZ_PDJK01000002.1, read on the forward strand.
TCTCCACCGGCCCGCGGACCTGCGACAACGGCGTCCGCGAACCCGGCTGGACCGGCGAACCCGGGCGACTTGGCCGCGCCACCGGCTCGCGGCCGCCGGAGTGACCCAGGACACCCGCGAGGTCAGCGCTGGACGGGCGACTGGCCATCCTCGCCCGGAGACAGGCCCAGCATGTCCAGTAGCTGCGCACAGTCCTCGACGTCCAGTGCGCCGTTGGCGACCGCGAGGCGGGCGCGGCGGACCTGGTCGTCGGAGACGCGGCCGTCCGAGGAGCCGCGCGGCGCCGGCACTCCGCCGGACAGCGACGTGCTTCCCCCGTCGGCACCTTCGTACCGCAGGAGGAACTGACGAACTTCGACCGATCCGCTCATGGCCCCTCCACGGGTTTGCATCAACTGGGCGCGAGGTTAACCAGCGGCAAGCCCGACCGGCAGCCCCCCGGAGAGTGAACCTGAGACCACTCTCCGCATCACCCACCCGTATTCCCGCCGATCTTGGATAACGGATTTCTGCCCCCTTCCCCTCGCCGAACCCGGCAACTCGTGCAACAATCGGAGTTGCTGACACACCCCCGGTCAGCGCCTGTGGAGATCCCCTCCGACCCCCGCGTTCCTCCCCCTGGCGCGGGGGTCTCTCCATTTCCGCGGCAGTCCCGTCCGAACATTCCCGCTACTGCGAAGATCCGGTGCCACGACAACTGGCAGTGGCGGAATTCGATTGCTTGCTGGGCTGATCAGGTGATCGGATACGCTTATCGAGCCAGAAATATCGTGTGTTGTGGCTCACAGTGGTTTGTTTGCCGAGACCGGACCGTTATCGTGGCCGCGTGCCTCTTCCCTCCCTCGGCCGGCTGAGCAGCCGCGCGAACCTCAAGGCCGTCGCCTCCGGACGGCACCGCACGATCGGCAAGACCGCGGACGACGAGCTCGTCGAGGACAAGGAGCTCACCAGCTACCTCGCCGCCCTCGCCCCGGACTCCGGCCCGGAGAGCACCGGGACCGGCAACCGCTTCGGCGACGCGCAGGTCTACCAGCTCCGCCTGAACCTGATCGCCAGCCAGCAGCTCAAGGACCTCGCGAACGAGCGTGACCTGTCCCCGCAGGCACTCGCCCAGGAATGGCTGCTGGAGCGCCTGTCCTGGGAGGGCCAGGCCGGCTCGGCCCAGTACCGCCGCGAGGCCGAGGCGCACACCGACGAGTACCACTTCCCACAGGGCGCGTTCGACCAGCAGGTCGCCCGCTGACCCACCCCCTGGACGAAAACCCCCGGCTTCCCCCGACGGCCGGGGGTTTTCTTTGCCCGTAGGCCACCCCTGAGTGAGCACCCACTCATGAGAAAGGGCCCCGGCGAACGCATCGCCGGGGCCCCTTATTCAGGCCTGTATGAAACGCGCAGGGCCTGTCTCAGATCGCGCGGACCTTCTGGGCCTGCGGGCCCTTCTGACCCTGGCCGACCTCGAACTCCACTCGCTGGTTCTCCTCAAGGGTGCGGAAACCACGACCCTCGATCTCCGAGTAGTGCACGAAAACGTCGCCTTCGCCGCCGTCCTGCGCGATGAAGCCGAAGCCCTTCTCCGCGTTGAACCACTTCACAGTGCCTTGCGCCACCGCTGTACTCCTCGTTACAGATCCGCTTCGAATGCCCCCGAAGCGGCACCCCGGCCGTCCCGGGCGGTTCCAACGAGTCGAGCGAAGAGCTGTACGGCCCCACGGCTCGCGTCAGAAGTTCCGCGAGTGTGAAGCCACGAACACGCAAAACGACGGCCTGGGAGCAGCGTACCGGGATATCGGCAAATCTGAACCCCGTTGATCCCGGTGATCGGTCCCGCCGGGCGCACGTCACCGGAACGTCGTATCGCTGCCTACGCTGCGCTGTCAGACCCGCGAGTTACCCTGATTTCCAACGTCCAGCGCGAACCCATCGTGCACAGAGTGCTATCGAACGGGTCGGATCCGTGAGGTCCTTACCAGAATATGTGATACTGGTCACCACTCGATCGGTCAACGTGCTGAAGGTTCCGGGCGTCTGGATGGTCGGGGAATCCAGGGGAGATTGGGGATCAGGGTGACATTCCGAAAGTTCACTCGCCGCAGAGGTGCGGTGGCGGCGTTTGGCTTGGTGGCGGCGCTCACGCTCGGTGCATGCAGTGGGGAACCAACGGTCAGTGCCAGCGGGGCCGACGGAGGCGGGCCTACCACGGAGGCGACCGCCAAACCTGTGGGCCTCAAGTTCAGCCCGGCCGCCGGCGCGAAGGACGTGGCACCGGGTGAACCGGCGAAGGTGAGCGTCGCGAACGGGACGCTCGCGTCGGTGACCCTCACCAATCCGGACGGCAAGCAGGTACAGGGGCAGCCGTCCGCGGACAAGAAGAGCTGGAACAGCACCGAGGACCTCGGCTACGGCAAGACCTACACCTGGTCCGGACAGGCGACCGGCGAGGACGGCAAGCCGACGCCGGTCAGCGGTTCGTTCACCACCGTCGAGCCGCGCCGGCAGATGGCGGGCAGCCTCAACGTCGGGGACGACCAGACCTACGGCATCGCGATGCCGATCGCGCTCACCTTCCCGAACCCGGTCAAGGACAAGGCTTCGGTGGAGAAAGCGCTGTCGGTGGAGACCGAGCCGAAGACCGAGGGCTCCTGGGCCTGGCTCGAGGGCGACACCTCGGTGCACTGGCGGCCGAAGGCCTACTTCGAGCCGGGCACCAAGGTCACGGTGAACGCGAAGCTGTACGGCGTCTCGATGGGCGGCGGTGTCTACGGGCGCCAGGACGTGTCCTCGAGGTTCACCATCGGCCGCGCGCAGATCGTACAGGGCAACACCAAGGACCACACGATGCAGGTGATCCGCGATGGCCGGCAGGTGATGGACTTTCCGGTCAGCTACGGCCTGGACTCCGACCCCGGGCGGGTCACGCACAGCGGGGTGCATGTGGTGATGTCCAAGCACGCCACGTACTCGATGAGCAACCCGCGGTACAACTACACCGACGTGAACGTGCCGTGGGCGGTGCGGATCTCCAACAACGGCGAGTTCATCCACGGCCTGGCCGCTTCGATCTGGGCGCAGGGCAAGAAGAACATCTCGCACGGCTGCCTGAACCTGTCGCCGAAGAACGCGAAGACCTACTACGACAGCGTGCTGCCGGGCGACCCGGTGGAGATCACCGGCAGTACGCAGCAACTGTCCGCAAAGGACGGCAACTACAGCGACTGGACCTACGACTGGACCGCGTGGACCAAGCTGTCCGCACTGAACAGCTGAGCCTGCTCGCAGACGAGACCGGACGGCCGGGAGCCCGCAAGGCTCCCGGCCGTCCGTGCGTTCCGGGCAGCAGCCGTGTTCCTTCTCGTACCAGCGAAAACGCCGCCTTACCCAGACCGGGTATCCGGTCAAACGCGCGACCGCCAAGAGTGGCCGACGTCACCGCTTCTCGGCGGTTTTCGGCGAAATACCGAGGGCGTTCGGTGCGATGTTCCTTGTGGCGGCCGGACGGGTCGCTGAACCGCATCGCTCAGCCGGCACAGGACTGGCCGGCCCGAGAACTCGAGGAGGAAGCACCATGGTGCTCGTTGCACTGATGATCGAAACCGTTGTTGCCGTTGTGGTCGCCGGTGGCCTGGCGGCGTGGGCGGGCAAGCGCTTCACTCCTCGCCCCGCCGAGGCGGCCGAGGTCGGCTGACCTACAAAACCGCCCCCGTCCACGATGGACGGGGGCGGTTTCGCACCGGAACGGCCTACTTCACCGCGACGAACTTCCGGCCCGTGTCGGCGGAGTCGATCTGCTCGATCGGCACCCCCGCCGTCTCCGGAATCCGGAGAATCGGCACCAGCGCGATGAGCGCGGCCACGATCAGGTAGTACGCCGGCCAGTCGGCATTGCCGGTCTTGTCGATCAGCGCCGTGACGACCAGGCCGCAGGTACCGCCGAACAGCGAGGTCGAGATGTTGTACCCGATGGCGAACGAGCCGTACCGCACGCGCGTCGGGAACATCGCCGGGAACGTCGAGCCGATCACCGCGAGCATCAGCGCCAGCAGGACCGCCACCAGCAGGAAGCCAACGACCAGCCACGCCAGGCTGCCCGACTGCATCAGCTTGATCGAGGGCCAGCTCAGCACGACGAACCCGATGGCCGCGGTGAGCAGCAGCGGTTTCCGGCCGATCCGGTCCGAGAGGATGCCGATCGGGATCAGGATCGAGAACTGCACCAGTTCCACCCCGATGATGATCAGGTTCGAGGTGGTGTCCCCGATGTGCAGGGTGTCGGTGAAGTACGTCGGCATCGTGGTCAGCAGCATGTAGTCGGCGATGTTGACCAGCAGCACGATCCCGATCAGGTTCAGGATCATCCGCCAGTTGTGCTGCAGGGTCTCCCGCAGCGGCGCCTTGTCCGGCTTCTCACCGACCGCTTCGAGCCGCCGGAACTCCGGCGTGTCCTCGAGCCTGGACCGCAGGTAGAGCCCGACGACACCGATCGGCAGCGCGATGAAGAACGGGATCCGCCAGCCCCAGCTGTCGAACTGCTCGGTCGTCAGGGACAGCGACACGGTCAGCACCACCGCGTTGCCGAGCACGTAGCCGGCCAGCGTGCCCATCTCCAGGAACGACCCGAAGAAGCCGCGGCGCTTGGTCGGCGCGTACTCGGCGATGAAAGTGGCCGCACCGCCGTACTCCCCCCCGGTGGAGAAGCCCTGGATCAGCCGCAGCAGCAGGATCGCGATCGGCGCCGCGATACCCATGCTGTAGCCGCCCGAATAGGTCGGCAGCACGCCGACCACGAAGGTGCAGCCGGACATCAGCAGAATGGTGATCGCGAGAACCTTCTGCCTGCCGAGCTTGTCGCCCAGCGGGCCGAAGAACGCTCCGCCGAACGGCCGCACGATGAAGCCCACCGCCAGCAGAGCGAGCGATTTCAGCACCGCGTTGCCCTCGCCGGGAAAGAACACCGTGCCGATGGTCGCGGAGATCGCGCCGGAAGTGAAAACGCCGTAGTCGTACCATTCGGTGGCGTTACCCATCGCCGACGCGATCACGGCTCGTTTGACGGTCCGCTGATCGACGTCGGGTCTTCCCTTTGTTGTCTCACTCATCCCCGCGGCGACCTCCTCGTGCGCGTCCAACTGATCGGGTCGAGTTCATCCGCCCAGTCTCTCCGTCCGGGCAGGGGTCGGCAGAACGAACAGCGAAACTTCTACCGTACGGAATTTTCCGACTACCCTACGCTGAGGAAATCCGGCATCGCAGGTCAAGGGCGGTGCACGGGGCTCCTTCGGGCGGGTTAACGTCCCCCTATGAGTCGTGTCCCCGGGTCTTGGCCACCGGTCGAGATCGAGCCACCTGCCGTCCACCCGAACGCGCCTGCCCCCGGCACCGACCTCGGCGTGCACTTCGCCGAGTGCTTCGGCTGCGGCGACGAGGTCGAAGTAGGGCTGCACCTGCGTTCATCGGTCAGTGACGACCACACGGTGCAGTCGAAGTTCACCGTCACCCGGGAGCATCAGGGCGCGCCCGGGCTCGCCCACGGCGGGCTGCTGGCCTGCGCGTTCGACGAGGCGCTCGGCTCGGCGGTGGGCAATCTGCTGCGCCGCCCGGCGGTGACCGGCAAGCTGGAGACCGACTTCCGCCGTCCGGTGCCGGTGGGCTCGACGCTCTACATCGAGGCACGGCTGGACGGCACTGCCGGGCGCAAGATCTACGTCAGCGCGGACGGCCGGCTGGACGCGCCGGACGGCCCGGTCGCGGTGTCGGCGCGCGGCCTGTTCGTGCAGGTCGGAATCGAGCATTTCAGCACGCACGGCGATCCGCGGGCGCAGGAGAAGCTCGCCGAGGCGCAGCGGAAGAACCAGATCAACCCCTGACCCGCCGCGGCTGCGCCCTCGCGCCGGAGATCAGGTCAGGGTGCGGGGGCGGATCGCGTTGGCCCGGTCCACCAGCGCCACCCGGTCCGCCGCGGTCCCGGCGAGCCGGGCCAGTGCGCGGTAGCAGTTCTCCAGGCCGAACCGCACCTCCCGCTCGTCGAGCGCATAGCCCAGCACCTTCGACGACGAGGTGGCGGCCGGCTGGCCAGGTACCTGCAGCCAGTCGTGCGCCGCTTCGAGCACTTCGGCGGTGAGGCGCGTGTGCCGCTCGGCGTCCAGGTTGAGCCGCTCCAGCCGGCCGGACGCGTCGACGAGATCGCCCTCCGTGACCTGGCTCTGCTCGGTGCCCTGCGCCCTGGTCTTGATCTTGATCTTGATCGCGGCGACCTGCGCGTCGACGTAGTGCGTCGACGTCGGGGGCACGGCTTCGAGCACCTCCACCGCGCTCGCCCGCGCGCCCTGCGCCAAATAGACGCGGGCGAGGCCGAACGCTGCGCTCACGTACGTGCGGTCGGTGCGCCACACCAGCTCGTAGAACCGCGCGGCGCCGAAGTAGTCGCCGACTCCTTCGGCGCTGATCGCGAGAGCGAGCTTCGGCGCGATCTCGCCGGGAAGGTCGTCGTACACGGCGTCGAACGCCACATGCGCGACCCTCGGCCGGCCACCGGCCAGCTCGATCAGGCCGCGATACCAGTCGATCCGCCAATCGTGGGGGAAACCGTGCCGGATCGCGAGGTACTGCGCGGCCTGCAGCTGACGTTGTGCCTCCACGAACTCGCCCAGCTCGATCCGCGCGCGCACGATGCGCAGCCGGACCTCGATCGACTCTCGGGGCGCACTGGCCAGCGCCTCGATCGCCTCCCGCGGGTCGACGGCGGTGGTGGTGGCCAGCACGCCCGCCGCCGCGTCGTCCGTGTCCACCTGCGGGATCGGCAACCCGGAGACCACTTCGGCGGCGTCCGGCAAGGGCACGGTCTCGCCGCGCTCGGGCACCACCAGGTGCACGCCGAAGGTACGGCTCTCCGGTCCGAACACAGTGGACGCGGCCGGACGCGGGGTGTTGGTGCCCAGCGCCATGATCTCGCGCAGCACCCCGGTCAGCTGGTCGGACATCTCGTCGGCGGCGAAGAACCGGCGATCCGGATCGGTGTGCGTGGCGCGCTTGAGGAAGCGGTAGTACGAGCCGAAAAGCGCGAACAGCGGCACCGCGTCCGGTCCGGGCAGCGAACTCTTGTACTTCGTGGTGTAGCCGGCGAATTCGAAGCTCAGCACGGCGAGCGTGCGGCCGACGGTGTAGAGATCCGAGGAGACCGACGCACCCTGCGTGGCCAGCTCGGGGGCACTGTAGCCACTGGTGAAGAAGAGCGGGCTCTCGTAGTCGTCGAGCCGCCGCACCGCGCCGAGGTCGATCAGCTTGAGCTGCTCGCGAGTCTGGATCACGTTGTCCGGCTTGAGATCGCAGTAGAGCAGGCCCTGGCTGTGCAGATAGCCGAGCGCGGGCAGGATCTCCAGGCCGTAGGCGATCACCTGGCCGATCGGCAGCGGTTCCGGGCGCTTGCTCTCGCGATGGTGCGCGAGGGCGAGCTGGCGCAGCGACTGGCCGCCGACGTACTCCATCACGATGTAGCCGACGGAGTTGCCGGTCTCCGCGTCCGGATGCTGCACGAAGTTGTGGATCTTGACGATGTTCGGGTGCTCGACCTCGGCGAGGAACCGCTGCTCGTTGGCGGCGGCGGCCATCGCGGTGGCGTCCCCGGTGTCGATCAGGCCCTTGAGCACGACCCACCGGTCGGAGACGTTGTGGTCCTGGGCAAGGTAGATCCAGCCGAGCCCGCCGTAGGCGAGGGCGCCGAGCACCTCGTACTGGCCGCCGACGAGCTCGTTCGGCTTCAGCTTCGCGACGAACGAGTAGCGGGTGCTGCACTTTTCGCAGGTGCCTTCGGGTTCCCCCGGCTGCGTGTCCGTGCTGCGGCCGACCTTCGCCCCGCAGTTGCCGCAGAACCGTTTCTCCTCGGACACCACCGGATTGGCGAGTACCGCGGTCGACGGATCGCGATAGGGCACCGGTGGCACGTCGATGAGCCCGGCACCGAGCCGTCCCCGGCGGGAACGCCGGGTGCCGGTACGCCGAGCCGTGCCGGGGTAACCGCTGCCGGTTCCGGTGCTGCCACTGCCGGTTCCCGTGCCGGTGCCGCTCGACCCCTCGCTGCTCTTGGCGGCCACGACGCTGTCGGTACCGGGGTCGGGCAGCGCCGCGCCTTCCGCCGGCTCCGCCCGGGGCGCGGGCGGCATGATGCTCTGCGTCGGCGGCGCGGAAGTGGCGAGCACGCTCGTCGGCATCGGCGCCGCCGGATTCACCGGCGCGACCGGTTTCTGGGACTGCGGCAGGATCACCGGCGCCAGCTCACCGGGCGGCCGGGTCGGGTCCTCGGCGCCAGGCACCGCCGGCTCGCCCTCGCCGTTCCCCGCGGCCACCGGACGACTCGGCGAGGCCGCCTCCCCCGCGTCACCCCGCGCCGGGAGACCGCCTTGCCTCGGCGGCGGCCCTTGCGCGGCCGGATACGCCCGGCCCGACCGTGGGTACGGTTGCCCAGTCGACTGCTGTTCTCCCGCAGCGGCGGGGGTTTGGCGACCGTTGGGGTGCGGTTGTCCCTGCGTACCCGGACGCTGCCGGCCCGGCGGGGCGGGGCTCGGCTGGCCTTGAGTGCCGGGGCGTTGTCCCGGGGCCGGGGAGTTCTGTCCGCTCGGGTTCTGGCCGGGCGCTTGCGGATTCGGCTGACTGGGCGGAACCTGCTGGCTCTGGACGCCAGGGGCCTGCGCCGAGACTTGCTGGCTCTGACTACCCGGGCCATGAGCCGAGGCCTGCTGGCTTTGCCCGCCCGAGGGCTGGCCCTGAAGGGCATTGGCCGAGGCCTGCCGACCTTGCCCGTCTGAAGGCTGGCCTGAGGCTTGCTGCCCCTGGCTACCCGGAGCCTGGCCCGAGGCTTGCTGAGCCTGACCGCTCGGGGCATAACCCGAGAGCTGCTGGCCTTGTCCACTCGACGGCTGGCCCTGACCACCTTGGATATAAGCGGAAACCTGCTGCTCCTGCCCGCCCGAGGACTGCTGGCCATGCGTGCCCAGGGTGTGACCCGCCGCCGCGGGGCTCGGCTGGCCCGGTGCCGCGGCGTTCTGCCGCCCCTGGCCATCCGGATGCGGCCTCGGGCCGGGGCCTTGCGCGCCGGGATACGGCTGCCCCAGCGTGCCGGGCCGAGGCTGACCGTGACCACCGGGCTGGCTCTGCGCGCCCGGCCACGGCTGATTCGCCTGCTGGCCTTGGGAACCGGGGTGCAGCTGTCCCTGCTGGCCGGAGACCGGCACGCCCGGATACGGCTGCCCCGAGGTGCCCGGACGCGGCGGCCGGGCGTGCTGTGCGGGCGGGTTGATCAGGTTCTCGGCGTCCAGGCCGTCCGAACCGAGGCTGCCGGGCACCGACTGCTCCGGCGTGTCCCAGCGGACCGGGGGCGGCGGGGTCCACGACGGATCCGGCGTGCCAGGTCCCGAGCCCTCCCCCGTGGCCGGCACCGGGTCCGCCGATACCTCGGCCTCCTCCGGTGCCGCGTGCCGAGGACGGCGCGCCTCCTCCGACACAACTACCTCCCGAACTCCCCCGCGACCATGTCCGCGGTCAATCGTAGTGGGGCTGCCCGGCCGCTACCTGGCAGTCACCGATACTGCGCTTCCGGCGGGCTCGCCGGCCCGAGCCGCCGGCCCACCCACTTGTCGTAGCTGGCCGCCCAGGAACCGTCGGCCCGCATCTGGTCCAGCACCGCGTTCACGAACTGCACCACGTCCTGCTCGTCCAGCGGTACGCCGACCCCGTAGTTCTCCTTGGTCAACTGGTCCCCGACGACCTTCACCTGCGGATCCTGCGCCGCCATCCCGGCCAGGATGGTGTCGTCGGTGGACACCGCCTCGACCTGGTTCTGCTGCAGCATCACCAGGCAGTCCGACCAGTTGGGCACCGACACCGCGATCGGTTTGGCCGGGTCGGTCGCGACCTTGGTCAGCGACGTGGACTTCCGCGCGGCACACACCCGTTTGCCGGCCAGATCCGCCAGCGACTGCGCGTTCGAGGTCTTCGGCACCAGGATCTTCTGGCCGGCCACGTAGTACACCGAGGAGAACTGGACTTCCTTGCGGCGCGAGCAGGTGATGCTGTAGGTGCGGACCACCACGTCCACCTTGTGGTCCTTGAGCACCTGCTCCCGTTGCGAGGACGGGATCGCGCGGAACTGCACGTGTCCCTCGGCGGTGCCGAACAACGCCCTGGCGATCTGGTTCACCACGTCGATGTCGAAGCCTTCGAGGTTGCCGCTCTGGGGATTGCGGAACCCGAACAGATAAGTGGTCTGGTCCACTCCGGCGATCAGTTTCCCGCGCGCCTTGATTTCGGCGAGGTGGGAACCGGGCGGCACCGACGTCCCGGCCGTCGGCCGGATGCTGGCCAGGGGGTCACAGCTGGTGTCGGTGTTCACCCCGGCGCTGGTGTCCGGGCCACCGACCCCCGCCGGGGTCGGCCAGGCCGCATCGGTCACCGCGGTCGGGTCGGCGGGCACTTCCGCGGCTGTGCACGCCGCACTGAACAGCACGACAGCGGCCAGCGCAGCCGCACGGACGAAGTGCCGCGACCGGATCATCGGTACTCCCTCAGCCTCTCCCGGACGCCGACGGTGACCCCGCCCGCGGCGAGCACAGCGAGCACCCCGACGCCGGGCGCGAGCGCGGTGAGCGCCCGGTTGCCCGCGCCGGTGTCGTCGAGGAACTCCTGACGACAGACGTCGATCGCGGCCTGAAGGTTCATGTCCAACCGGGTGAACGCCGCGGCCGCGCTGTTCGGCGCAACGCTCGTGGCGAAGTCGACGGCTTCCTGGTACTGACCGCTGTCGTCCAGCTTGCGCACCTGGATGTGCGCCAGCGACCATTCGCGAGCGGCTTGTTCGGCCGCCTCGATCTTTCGCTGGCCGGGCGTGCCCTCGGCGAGGTCGCGCGCCTTGCCGAGGAGGCCGCTGTGCCCGTCCGCGCCGACCAGTCCCTCGGCCAGTCCGATGAACTGCTTCTCGTAGGTCGCGCCGTCACCGCGGGCGACCAGGGTGAGGGTTTCGTCGGCGCGGGCCTGCAGCGCGTCGATCCGCGCGCGCACCAGCACGTCGACCTGCGACGAGCCGTCCGTCTTGCCACTCGCGACGAAGCTGCCCTGCACGATCAGCGCCACCGTGCCCCACAGCAGCGACAGCACGATGCACCCGGTGGCCACCAGCAGGCCGATGTTGAGCACCCGGTTCGTCCGGCGGGTCAGGTAGATCTGGGTGGCGACCAGCGCCGCGATCAGTGCCAGGATCAGCGCGACCGCCACCCACGGCACGTCCGAACTGCTGTCCTGTTCTTCGGAAAGCTTGGCGGTGTGCGCTTCGTAGAGCGCCTTGGCCGCGGGCAGAATGGTCGAGCGCATCAACTGGGAGGCCTCGCGCAGATAGGACGCGCCCGAGGGGAAGCCCTGCCGGTTGTTCTGCCGCGCCGTTTCGACGATCCCGGTGTAGACCGGCACCTTCTGGTTCAGGATGTCCACCTGATGCGCGGCGTCGCCCACGTCGGCGACATCCGACCCGGACTTCGCCAGCGCGGAACCCGCTTCGGCGATGTCCTGCTCGTACTTCTTCCGCAATGGGGGCGGCTCGTCTCCCACGGAAAGGAACGCGCTCGCCGCCGTCGCATCGGCATCCGAAAGCGACCGGTACACCTGCTGCGCCGCCGAGGCCATCGGCTCACGGTGCTGCACCAGCCCTTCGACGGTGTTGTCCTTGTCCTGCACCGACAACACCCCGACCAGCCCCGCCAGCAGCGAGAGCAGCACGAGCGCCACCGCGATCACGGAAAGCCGGCCCGGCGTGGTCGCCGCGGATCTGACCACCGCACGCACCGCCTGGCCGGGCAGCTCCAGCAGCCCCGCGATACCGCTGCGTCCCTCCGGTTCCTCCGGTGCGGGCGCAGACGTTTCCGGCCGCGTCGCAGTGCTGGTCATCCCCGATCCTCCCCGTACGCCACCCGCAGAAGGTAGCCGGTCCCGCATCGACCGGCGAACGACACCCGGAAGGTGTCATCAGCACGTGATCTCGAACCAGGGGCCGACCTGCGGCACGGCGGTGAAATGCGGGGTGGGTGGGGTTCGGCCAGTCAGGTGACGGACGGTGCTTTGACCGGGTTGGCGCGCTGGCCGGCAAGCACCAACCGCCTCACTGGAATCACAGCAGTCCCGGCAGTACCAACGCGCGGTCAGGGCAGCCGACCACCAGCATGCACAGTCCGGCAAGCTCTGCCCGAGAACCTGTCGCACTCCGCAAGATCAGCGCACGGTGGACGGGCCGGACACGATCAAGGCGCTGCTCCTGCCCGAGAACCAGTCGCGCTCCGCAAGATCAGTGCGGCTCGTCCGAAGCGGGCGCCGCCGCATGCCCCCGCCCCCGTGCGGATGCGGACCAGCCGAGCGCGAGCCGGTCGCTCGCTCCGTTGCCGGGTGGCGCGAAGACTCGCGATTATGCGTGACTCACCGGCCACGGGACTGTCCCTCTTGGACAGTCCCAGTCGGTGGAATCGGGCTGTGGACGGGAATCAGACGGTGGCGGCGAGGCCCTCGTAGGTATAGCCCGCTTCCTCTACTGCGGCGCGGACGGCGGACTCGGCCAGTGCGTCGGTCGAGCGGACGGTCACCTGGCCGGTTTCGACGTGCACGGTGACGTCTTCCACGGCCGGCACTGCGGTGAGTTCCTCGGTGACCGACCGGGCGCAGTGGTCGCAGGACATTCCGGAGACGAGGTAGTCGTTTTCGATCATGGGGCGCAGCCTACGAGTCCGTCGCGGACTCGATCGGGCGACGCCTGCTCTCGCGCGTACTGACCGCCGTGAAGGGACTTCAGTCCGTGAAGGGGTCCTTCGCGGCGTCTGAGTCCAGGGTTCCGGCAAAGTTGGTTGAGGGCCCGTGATCAGCAGAGAGCCATGGCTGCCCGACCGGTTTCGGGTCCGTGAAGGGCCCCTTCACAGCCCTCCGCAGCTGTGCAGGGCCCTCCACGCCGACTTTGCCGACACCCTGGCGTCTGAGTCCGTGAAGGGGTCCTTCACGGCAGACAGGTCGGGCGTGGCGCGGCGGCGTGGCGCGGGGGCCGGGGGCGCGGCAGGGGGCCGGTAGCGAAAAGGGCCGCCACCCGGAGTGCGGGTGGCGGCCCTCGTTCGGAAGTACGTGGGTCAGAGGAGGTTGACCGACGTGGCCTGCGGGCCCTTCTGGCCCTGGCCGATCTCGAACTCCACGCGAGCGTTCTCCTCAAGGGTACGGAAACCGTTGCCCTGGATCTCGCTGTAGTGCACGAAGACGTCGCCGCCACCGTTGTCGGGAGTGATGAAGCCGAACCCCTTCTCGGAGTTGAACCACTTCACGGTGCCCTGAGTCATCTAACAATCTCCATACATAAAAACAAAACAGGAAGCCACATCGACGCCCTGGGTCCATCCCCGGACGAAGCGCACCCTCGATGGTGAAGGAGACCCGACGCCCGCTGGATTCTGCGAGCGTGACTCAACACGAACACAAAAATCAAGACCATCCAAAGTAAACCACAGTACGCGGCGGCCCGACAACCCCGGCTCACCCACCCGGGGTCTGCCTCCAGCACCCGTGTGACCAGCAACACCCGGGTCGCGCGCGTTCCGTCCCACACTGCGAAACAGTCAACCGCAGCAACGGCCTGAGGCCGGCTGAACAACAGGCGAAGTCCTCTTGAACACCGCCCGTGGGGCACCCGGCAGACTCCCCTGCCCGGTTCCCCACGCGCTTTCGCGCTCCACGAAAAAGGATCTTGCCCGAACGGCCGTGATCAGGTTCGACGGAGCAGCGCGAGTCCGTCTCGTCGGCCGAATTCCTCGGCACAGAGCCACATTCCTGAGCACGTCGCAGCCGAATACCCGGCAGGTCCTCTCGAGGACGCTCGACCGCCGGAGGAAGGGACGGCCGAACACCCGCGCTAGCAGGTCACTTCGCTTACGCCACAAGCGATCCAGCACATCGACCGCGGAATCCGACCCGGACAGAACCCGCCCCACGACGGCCGCCGAGTTCACTGAGAACGCCGGGACCTACCGAACCACAGTGCACAGGATCGGCCCAGCCATCACGACACCACGCGCCATCCCGGCCCGCGCGACTTCACGCAGCCACCACGGCCTCCGCGCGCGATAACCCGTCACTCACCGCTGGCCGGGCGCAGCGGGGCTCCGAACGGCGAACGCCAGTCCGCCCCCTGCTCGGGCGCGGTCACGGCATCGTCGTGTGCCTCGGCGCTCGCGCTGAACAGCACCGGCACCACACCGGAGTGGGCCGCCGCGCCGGGCTCCTCCCCGGCCGGTACCGCGTGCAGCTCGGCGACCGCCCTGGCGGTCCGGCCCCGGCGGGCCCGCGTGATGGCGGGCCGGATGCTCTCGTCCTTTTCGTCGGTCACGGTGAAACTCCCCTCGTTCCTCCCCGCGGCAGCGGGGTGATGACCGCGATGGTGCCATCGGGCACCGACAGAAACCGTCCGGCAGCGGCGTACCGCTGGCGGGAATGCGGTTCGTCCCACGGGATCCCCCACGACCGGAGTCGGCGGAGCGGATCCGGGAACACCGTCAGGCTACCGGAGCGCACCCCCTGCGGCTACCGAACATCTCCGGCGTTTCCCCCTGTTCTCAGGAACTTTTCAGGCCCCCGGCCGCGCGGCCCCGAGCAGGGTGCTCAGCCGCACGTCCGGGGTCACCACGTCCGGATCGGTCCGCACATCGAGCACACACGGGCGCTGCCGCACCAGCGCGCTGGCCACGATCGGCTCAAGCTGATCCCGATCGTCCACGGTGTACCCGGCCGCGCCCAGTCCGCGCGCCCACGAAGCGAAGTCGACGATAGGGACGGTCACACCGGACAGCCGGCCGTGCGTCCGAGCCTGGTGCACGGCCAGCGCACCGTGCAGACCGTTCTGGAAAACGACCACCATCACCGGCGCGCGGTAGCGTACGGCGGTTTCAAGCTCCTGGCCGGTCATCAAGGTGCCCACGTCGCCGACCATCGCGACGACAGTGCGACGCGGCTCAGCCAGCTTCGCGGCCACCGCTGCCGGGACTGCGTACCCCATCGCCGCGCTACTCGGCCCTAGCTGGCTGCGCGGCTGAGTGAAGCACCAGTACCGGTGCATGAACTGCGCGAAGTTCCCGGCGTCGCTGGTGACGATGGTGTCTTCCGGCGCCAGCTTCCGCAGCACCCGGACCACGTCAGCCGGGTGTACGCGCGACTCGCCGCTTGTGTCGGGCGGCGTCATGAACGTGTGCACAGCAGCGTTGGCAGCCGACGCTCGTCGCGTACGCGGCGAAGCAAGTGACCGTAGCTCGCGAAGGAACGGCTCGACCTCCGAGTCGACCCGGAACGTCAGGCCGCGCCGGCTCTGCTCTTCGAGCCCGGTACCGACGAGCACGAGCGTCTGTTGCGCTGTGGGGTAGCGATAGCCCTGCGTGGTCACTTCGTCGAGGTGTGTACCGAGCGCGAGCACCAGGTCCGCACGCTCCAGCGCGTCGAGCTGTCGCGCAGGGATCCCGAGCCCGAGGTGCCCGGCGTAGCGCTCGTGGTTCTCCGGGAACGCGTCCTGCCGGCGAAACGCGTTGTACACCGGCAGGGAGAGCTCGTCTGCGACAGCGATCAGCTCTTCACGCGCCGACTGCGCGCGCCCGCCGACGATCACTACGGGGTAGCGCGCCTCGTCCACCAGCGCCGCCACGGCTTCCGCCGAACGGCCCAGCGTGCCGCAGACAGGCGGGCGCAAGGTGGCCGCCGGTTTGGCCGAGTCGTACGGGACGCCCCACGCATCACTCGGCACGCCGAGGACTACCGGGCCAGGCCGCCGTTCGCGACACCGGGCCAGCCCCTCGGCGAGCAGGTGCGGCACCTCGTCGGGTTCGCCGGCCCGAGCGCACCACTTCGAGATCGGCTCGAACATGCCGGTCAGGTCGCTCACCGGGACCTCGCCGGGGACCACCTGGCCGAGCGGGGGCGTCTCCAGCAGCGCCACCATCGGCGTCTGATCCTGGTACGCGGTCTGCACGCCGAGGACCACCCCGGCCGCACTCGGCCCGCGGCTGGCGAGCAGCACGGCGGGGTGGCCGGTGAGCTTGCCCTCCGCCTCGGCCATGAACGCGGCACCCGAATCGTGCCTGGCGGAGACGGGCGTGACCGCGCGTTCGCGGCGGAGCGCGTCGAGCAGTTCCAGGAACGACTCACCGACGACCGAGTACACCCGGCGGACCCCGGCCGCGATCAGGATGCGCACGGCCGTTTGCGCGACGGTGGTGCCTACTTGGTATCTAATGAGGAGAGCTTAAGGCGGCACCGTTCACCGCCGTCAAGCGATCTTGAAAAACTGGCTGCCAGGTTGAGACAAATGTCTGCTTTGCCCGTTCGTCGCGGAAGCGAGGTCGTCACCGTGTCACCCGAACATGAAACGATCTTCACATATGGCGCCCCCGCGCTCAAGTACGGCACCGGCGCGAGCGAGGAGATCGGGTACGACCTGACCCAGTACGGCGCGCGCCGGGTGCTCGTGGTCACCGACCCGGTCGTGGCCGCCACCGGCTGGCCGGAGCGGATCGCCGAGGGCATCCGCGGCTACGGCATCGTCACCGAGACGTTCGACGGGGTGCATGTGGAACCCACGGACATCAGCATGCGGAAAGCGGTGGATTTCGCCCGCAGATCCGGTCCGTACGACGCCTTCGTGGCCGTCGGCGGCGGGTCCAGCATCGACACCGCGAAGGCCGCCAACCTGCTGACCAGCAACGACGGCGAGCTGATGGACTACGTCAACGCACCGGTCGGCGGCGGCCGGGCGCCGGCGAACCCGCTCAAACCGCTGGTCGCCGTGCCGACCACGACCGGGACCGGTTCCGAGAGCACCGCGGTGTGCGTGCTGGACGTCTTGTCCCTGCGGGTGAAGAGCGGGATCAGCCACCTGCGGTTGCGCCCGTCGCTGGCCGTGGTCGATCCACGGCTCACGATCAGCCAGCCCGCCGGGGTCACCGCGGCGAGCGGGATGGACATTCTGTGCCATGCCGCGGAGAGCTACACCGCGAAGCCCTACACCGAGTTCGAGCGGAAACGTCCGGAGCAGCGCGTGCCCTACTGCGGCTCGAACCCGCTGGCGGACATGTTCGCGGAGAAGTCGCTGCAGCTGCTGTCCTGGGCGCTGCCCGCCGCCGCGCGCGACGGCGAGAACCTGGCCGCACGGGAGGCGATGGCGCTGGCCGCGACGTTCGCCGGGCTCGGTTTCGGCAACGCCGGGGTCCACATTCCGCACGCCAACGCGTACCCGATCGCCGGGCAGGTGCGGGATTTCCATCCTGCGGGCTATCCGGGCGAGGAGGCGATGGTGCCGCACGGCATGGCCGTCGCCCTCACCGCGCCCGCCGCGTTCCGGTTCACCTTCCCCGCGTCGCCGGACCGGCACCTGCGGGTGGCCCGGCTGCTCGCGCCGGACTTCGAATGGCCCGGCGACCTCGCCGACCACCTGCCCGCCGTGCTGACCACCCTGATGCGCGAGACCGGCCTACCGTCCGGCCTCGGTGCCGTCGGCTACACGGAGTCCGATGTGGACTCTCTGGTGGCGGGCTCGCGCAAGCAGCAACGGCTGCTGGCGACCGCGCCGCGCAGTCCGTCCGAAGAGGACTTGGCGGACATCCTGCGGGCCTCGGTGAGCCTGTGGTGAACTATCCGCACTGGCAGACGGTTCCGTTGCGCTGGAAGGACAACGACGTCTACGGGCACGTGAACAACGTGGTGCACTACTCGCTGATGGACACCGTGATCAACACCTGGCTGATCGAACGCGGCGGGCTGGACATCGAGAGCGGGCCGGTGATCGGGCTGTGCGTGGAATCGCGCTGTGCCTACCACGCGTCGGTGTCGTTTCCGGACTCGTTGCGGATCGGGCTGCGGGTGGCGCACCTCGGCCGGTCGAGCGTGCGGTACGAGGTCGGGATGTACTCGGCGGCCGAGGTCTTGGTCGCCGAGGGGCACTTCGTGCACGTGTTCGTCGACCGCGAGCACCGGCGGCCGGTACCGGTCGCCGGAAAGCTGCGCGAATCGCTGACCGAGCTACTCACCTGAGCCTACCCGGCTGTGAAGGGGCCCTTCACGGACTCTGAGTCCGTGAAGGGCCCCTTCACAGCTTCTCGTCCGGGTGAGGAGGCGGTCAGGCGGCGACGAAAGTGGTGGAGTGCCAGCCGGTCGCGCCGTCGGGGACGGTGCCCGCGCGGTCGGCGGTCTGGGTGTAGCCGGTCTTGTCGGTGGCCCGGCAGAAGACCTGATGGGTACCGGGTTTCAGGGAGATCTGCGTCCACCACATCCGCCAAGTGTCCACATTGACCTCGGTGGACAGCGTGGCCGGCTGCCAGGGGCCGTGGTCCACGCTGATCTCGACCCGCTCGATCCCCTCCGGGTTAGAGGCAGATTTCGTCCGACGATCACCGAGGGCTCGCTGCAACAATCCGCTGCACCGCCGCTGCGTTCGCGACCGTCGGAGGTGTCGCGGCACTGACCACGAGTGCCGCAACCACCGGCGACAATCCATTGTGTACAGACTCGGGCGTGACCGCGACCAGCCAAGACCTCACCATGTCCGTACACTTCGAGGTCATCACTCAGGACTGACCTCGATGGCGGTGGCGGCCGACCTGCCTGCTGCCGCCACCGCGGATCACTCCTGGATCAGTTCCAGCTCCCGGAACATCTGCCGCGCCCAGGCCAGCGCGGAGGGCAGGTCGTCCCACTGCCGATCGGTCTCGGTCAGATACGGGAACACGTACGGATCGTGGATCTCCTCGGGCAGGTCACGCGCCTGGCAGGTATAGGGCGGGCCGCCGTAGTGGTCGGTCTGCATGGCCGCGGCGACCCTCTTCGGCTGGGCGTCCCAGACACCGAACCACAGCCGGCGCAGCATCGCCGGGTGGGCCACCGCGAAGATCAGCCGTCCCACGTCGAACGGCTCACCCGCGGCGATCACCCTGGCCACCCCGGAGAACCGCTGTTCCATTTTGGACACGTGCAGGGTGCCGCAGAAGCCGGACCAGATCTCCACGCTGTGCCCGGCGTCGATGATCGCGGTGCACAGCGCGGCCAGCGCGAGACCCCGGTTGATGATCACGTAGTGCCCGATTGTGTTCGAGTACCCGCCCGGCACCAGGAAGGTGATCACCTTGCCCCGCCGGGAGATCTGCCGGGGAACGGCGTCCACCATGCACTCCGGGACGCCCGAGAGGTAAGCCCCGACGTCCACCTCGCTTCCGGTCACGTCCCAGGTCGGTTCCAGCAGGGTAACCGCGTGCGAAAGCCCGGCGCTCTCCCGCAGCTCCCCGACTGTGACGTCGGTTTCCTCCAGTGGCACCGACCAGCCGTCCATGGCCAGCTGTAAGGCCTCTTCCCAAGGCGCGCCGTGCCAGCCGTAATCGGCGCGCCTGCTCGACGCGTGCGAAGTGGTCGGTTCGAGCATCGCCGCGTCCAGGAATTCGTTCCATGACCGCAAAGGCGGCAGTACGACGGGAAGCATGGTTCAGTCCGCTTCGAGCGCTTTGCGGTGCGCTTCGGACAGCCCGCGCACCACCCGCCATTGCAGCACTTGGTCCACAGTGGCCCCCGCCTCCAGCAGCTTGGCCCCGTCGATGCTGGCCCGCGGGGAGAACAGCAGCGGCAGCTTCTTGCGCTCCGCCAGTTCCCGCAGATCCCTTACCTCATCGAGGAGTTCCTGTACCTGCTCCGGATGCGACGGCGCGTGCCGCAGCGCGATCCGTTCCTCCAGGCCCTCGTCGATCGGCACGTCGATCACCACGAACCGGTCCAGGGTCGCGGAGTCCAGCGTCTGCCTGCCGACGTACTGCCGGTCGCCGCCGGTGCCGTAGGTGTTGCCGGTGGCGACCAGCCGGAAGTTCTCGTGCGCGTCGACCATTCGGTCGGCGAAGGCGCAAGTGCCCAGTGCGAGTGCCTGGTTCAGCTCGGCGAGCAGCCCGGGATGGCCGTTGTCCAGCTCGTCCAGCAGCATCACGCCGCCGTGTTCGAACGCCCGGCGGAACGGGGTGTCGTGGTAGTGGCCGTTGGCGTCGAAGTAGCCGAACACCTTGCTCATCGGCGTGGTCGGACCGAGCGAGAGTGCCTGGAAATCCAGGTCCAGTGCCACGGCGGCGTGCTTGGCCAGCATGGACTTGCCGGTACCGGCGGGGCCGACCAGCAGCACGTGGCACCGGGCGTGCAGGGCCACCAGCACTTCCGGCAGCACCGCATGCGTGTCCGCGCCGAGTTCGACCTTCTTGCCCTGCGGAAGCACGACGGTGACCACGTTCGGCGCCAGCTCCGAGAACGCCTTCTCGGCTTCCTCCCGAACGGCGCTGCGCAACGACTTCAGCGTTTCCTCGGACGCCTTCTCCACCATGTCCGGCACGGCGGCCAGGGTCGCCGTGCGGGCGGAATCGGTTACTTTGGCGACGAGCTGGTCGTGCAACACCCGCGGGTCCGGCGCCGCGTCGGCCACCGCATTGCGGGCCAGCTCCGGTAGCGCCTCGCCTGCTGCCTTCATCGTCTGGTCGACCAGCGTGTCGCGAGCCTGCTCCGCTGCCTGGCGGACCGCCTCGGGCGCTACCTCGCCGACCGCCGAACGCACGTTGTCCAGCAGCGCGGCGGTTCCCTCGCGCACCAGCTCGTCGCCCACTTCGGCCCGGTCCGGAGCAGCTTTGTCGACTGCGGCACGAGCCAGCGTCGCGATCGTTTCCGCGGAGTGCTGCTCCAGCGAACCGGCCACCTCGGCGCGGACCTGGTCGACGGCCTGGCGCACCACATCCGCCAGCGCATCGACCGCCAGTGCCCGCATTTCGGCGGACACCTGCGTGACGAGTTCCGTCCGCAGCTTCTCCTTGTCCGGTGTCGCTTCGCGCACGGCGGACGCGGCCAGCTCGGGCAGAACCTCGGCGGAGGCACGCTGCACCAGGTCCGGCAGGCCGGCTTCGAGCTGGTGCCACGCCGCGCTTTCCAGGCTGCGCTGCATTTCGGCGCGGTCCGGAGTGGTGTTGGAGATGGCTAGCGCGGCCAGGTTGGGCAAGAGGGCCTGCGCGTGCTGGTAGATGGTCTCCGGCAGCCTTGCCCGGATCTCGCATTCAGCCATCCAGAGGAGGTTGCTCTGGGTGAAAACGCCCCGTGCGACCTCCTCGGCGATCGAGGTGAACTCCGCCTTCGTGCTGTCCCGCACGGCCCCTCCGCATGACGTGTGTGCTCGTCACGCCAACCTAGGATGCGCCGGGCGGTCTCGGCGGCAGGTCGGCACGTTGCTGCCACCGAGGCTGCCGCAACGGCCCGGGACCCGTAGGCGCCGAAGTGCGGTGAAGGGGCCCTTCACGGACTCTGATTCCGTGAAGGGCCCCTTCACAGCCTTCAAGAAGCGGCACGTCGCGGGCGCTCACTTCTTGGCGAGCGGTTTGGTGGTCGCGCCCGGCCGGTGGTTGAACTGGTCGAAGCTGTCGTGCGACCCGTCCGGGGCCTTCAGGTTCATGAACCGGTCGATCACCCCGTCCAGATCCTCCGGGCCGAACCGTTCCGGGTGCTGCCCGATCTGGTTGAACTCGCGGAACGAGCTGGACCAGTCCTCGAACTGCTGCGACTTGCCGCCGGGCCAGTCGAAGTCGGCGCTGTCGCGGATGTCGTTGAGCAGCGGCCGCTGTTGCTCCGGTGTCTCGAAGTGCCGGTATTCGCCCGAGAAACCCTTGCTGTTGGGGAACGCGTCGTAGATCGGCTTGGCGAACTCACCTTTCAGCGGCTTGCTGTAACCACCGGACTTGTCCAGCGCCTTCTCCGGGTTCATCGGCGGATCGGGATGGGGCTTGCCGGAGGGGGTGTACGTCCCGTCGACCCGCTTCTCGACAACCGGGAAGTTCTTCACGATGGCCCCGAGTGAGCTGTTCGTGGTCCCTTCCCCGATGGGCAGGTTCTCCTTCTTGCTGTTGAGCTGTTTGAGCACCTCGGGATATTTCTCGTTGTACATTTTGTCCCGCTCGGGATGCCCCGGCGGATAATGATGATTGACCCATTTCTGCAGGTTGTCGCGCATGGTCTGGAACGAGATGATGTGCCGCCCGTCCCAGCGCTCCCCCGGCTTGCTCGCCCGCTCCGGGATCTTCCAGCCGTTCAGCGGGCCGTTCGGGTCCGCTTTCTGGTCGAGCAGGTGCTGGTTGGTCTCGTTGGTCCAGGGAACCCGTTCCCACGGGTCGTTCTTCGTCTTCTTCGAGTTCGGCTGCGTGGTGTCGTCCGGCGGGTCCTCGGCCTTCCGCTTGTTCGAATTGCCCGACGGAGTGTCGCTGCTGCCGCCTGAATTGGCGGCATTGTGCCGGCTTTGCGGGTCGGTGGCCGCGGCCTTGTTCTTCGCCTCCAGCTCTTTCCGCTCGCATTCGGTGAGCAGGCCGATCGCGTCGAATTCGGCGAACGGGTCGGCGACGTACGCGGTCGGGTTCGAGCCCGCATCCATGCCGAGCGGATCCTGGCTGAGATACCGCGCCGTGGCCGGGTCGTAGTAGCGGAAAACGTTGTAGTGCAAGCCGGATTCCAGGTCCGCGTACTGGCCGGGGAAACGCAGCGGGGTGCCCGACGGCGACGGAACCGGCCGCACCCGGCCCCACAACGTCCGGGCGCCGCGCCAGGCCACCCGGCCTGCCTCGTTCACCAGCTCGGTCGGCGTGCCGACGCCGTCGGTGACGAAGGTGAAGAACCGGATGCCTAACGCGTCACGTTCCAGCTGGGCGACCGGTTCGCCGGTGCCGGGCCGCAGTTCCCAGGTGGTGGTGCGCCGGGCGCCGGTGGCATCGGCCTGCTCCTGCTCGACGAGTGTCGTGCCGTCCCAAGTGAAACGCACCCATTCGGCCACGGAACCGTCCGGCCGCAACCGTTCCTTCGCGATCCGCCTGCCGAGCGGGTCGTACCGGTAGCGCCATCGCCCGCCGTCCGGGGTGCGCAGGCCGGTCAGCCGTTCGCCGGTCCACTGGTATTCCCAGGTCCGCGGACCGCCGGGACCCGGTTCGTGGTGCCGGGTCCGCCGGGCGAGGCCGTCGTACTCGTCGGTGCCGCCTGTGGCGCCGGACCACTGGGTGAGGTTGCCCGCCAGGTCGTAGCCCAGCTGTTCCTGCCCGGCGGCGCCGGATACCGAAACGATGCGGCCGGCTGCGTCCCGCGCGTAGCCTGTGGTGCCGATCTGCTCGTCACGCACCCCGGCGAGACTGCCGTCGGCGGCGTAATCGAACGCTCGGCGCAGCACGCCACCGGCCGGGGTCGACAGCGTCTGCCCGGCCAGCAGGCCACGCGGGCTGTAGGTCTGCTGCAGCACGCTCACCGCATCGGCTTCGCGGGAGAGCACGCGGCCATTCTCGTCGAGCCGGAAACGCACGGTGTGTCCGCCGGCTGCGAGGGCCACCGGGCGATCCTGGTCGTCGAAGGACCACTCACTGTCCACTCCGGACGGTGTCCGCCGTCGGATGGTGGCCTGTTCCTCGTCGTAGGCGAAGGTGACCGAACGGCCGTCGATGGTCTCGCGCACGACCCGGCCCCGCTCGTCCCGCTCGAACTCCACCACCGAATCCGCCGAGGCGACCCGCGTGACCTCGCCGACCGGGTCGTACTCGTAGGTCGTCGTCCCGTGCGGGGCCCGGACCTCGACGAGGTTGCCGAGCAGGTCGTATCGGTTCTCGGTGACCCCGCCCGGCCCGATGACGCGCACCAGCTGACCTGCCGCGTCGTACTCGAAAGTCCAGGTCCGACCGCCGAAGTCGGTCTGCCCGCTCAGCCGCCCCGCGGCGTCGTAGCGCAGCGACCAGACCTGGCCCAGCGGATCGGTCACCGATACCAGCTGCAGCGCCCTGTCGTAGCCGTACTGCGTGCGCGCGCCCGCCGGGTCGGTGACCGCGATGAGCTTGTCGAACGGGCCGTATTCCCGGCGGGTCAGCCTGCCGAGTTCGTCGATGTGCTCAAGTTCGTTGCCTTCGCCGTCGTAATGCCACACCTCGCGCTCGCCCCGCGCGCCGGTGCGGGCCGAGGGCAGGCCCTCGACCGTCCAGCCGAGCAGGACCCGGCCACCGGCCTCGCGCACCGAACGCGGCCTGCCGAACTGGTCGCGTTCGGCAGGCTCGGGCAGCACCTCGGCGACGGCCGGGGGCAGCGCCGCGCTCGCCGCACCGACCTGCGTGGTCACCGGGTCGGGGGCGGCGCCGGACTGATAATCCCGACGCCACAGGCGATCCTCGATCCGCATGGCAACCGCGGTCAGCTCGCCTTGCTCGTGGGTGAGCGTGACCACGCTGCCGTCCGGGCGGATGACGTGACGCAGAGTGCCTTCGGAGGCGTAGTCATAGGTGGTGCACCGGCCGAGCGGATCGACCCGGGTGATCAGGTTTTCGCTTTCGTCCCAAGCGAATTCGGTGACCACGCCGAGCGGGTTGGTCAGCCGCACGGTCTGGCCGCGCTCGTTCAGCTCGTAGCTCGTCACGTGGCCGAGGGCGTCGGTGTAGCGGGTGCGGCCCGGCTCGTAGTCGAAGGTGCCGTCCATGAAGCCCTCGGCGCCGACGGTCCGAATGCAGCGGCCGTGCGCGTCGTAGAGGTAGCGGTACCAAACGCCGTTGCGGTCCTGCCAGCCGGTCAACCGGCCAGCGTCGTCGTAGTCGAAACGCAGCGCGAGGCCCGAGGAGTTCACCACCGCGTTGAGGTGGCCGCGCTCGTCGTACCCATAGGTCTGGACCACTACGTCCGGCACCTGCTCGGCGCCGAGGACCCGCATCTCGATCAGGCGGCCTTTCGCATGCCGGAACGCGACGCGGGCGCCGTCGGAGTGCTGAATCCCTTTCAGGATACCGGTTTCGTAGGTGAAGCGCGCGGTCTCGCCGTTCGCGAAGAGAATCTCCTGCACCGGCAGCACCGCACCAGGCCGTACGCCGGAGCCGGCGAACCACAGCATCCTTCCCTCATCGCTCTGGTCGAGCGTGAAACTGCCGTCGGCGTCGCGGTGCAACATCCAGCGTGGGCCACTCGCCGGCTGGACCGGCGCGCCGGGCGCGGTCAGCGGGTAGGTCAGGATCGTCCCGTCCGGACCCACGAAGCGCACGTCGTGCCGGCCGATTTCGAGGCGCTGGTCCTCGGTGGCCGCCCAGGTGGTGCCGAACGAGCGCCCCGCGCGGTAGGAGGAGAGGTGCACGCGGCCGATCCGGAACGCCCCCAGTTCCAGGTCGACCTGCTCCATGATCACCTCGCCGGTGGCGATGTCCACCGGGTCGCCGCAGGTGTTCTTCTTCTTCGGTGGCACCTCGTCCCGGCACACCCGCCGATCCGGTACCGGCCGGTCATGGGTGTCGGGCTTCGACGTCGACGAGGAGCCGCCGCCGTTGGTGGCAGCCCCTTCCCCGTCACCCCCACGCTCACCGGGTGGCGGCGAATCCGGTTTGCCCGAACCGTGGGTGCCGCCGTCCTTCGGGGGGCTGTGGCTTCCCGCGGTCGTGGTGGCGTCGTCCTTGCCCGGGGAGCCTTTGGGGGTGTCGATGTCCTTGGGCTTGCCGCCGGGCTTCGGCTTGCCGCCCTTGATGCCCTTCAACGCCTTTCCGGCTTCCTCGAACAGCGTCCCGGCCTTCTTCAGCAGCGGCATCAGCGCTTTGAGGGCTTTGACCAGCTTCGTGGTGACCTGGGTGATCTTCGACGCCGTCTTCGCCACCGCGGAGACGACCTGCGGCACCACCCAGGTCATCCCGATGCCCATGGTGAACACCACCTGCAACGCCCAGCTGATGAGGTGCCCCACCAGGTCGGCGATCGTGTCCCGCACCAGCGACCGCACCGCCGCCACGACCTCACCGGCGGTCTTGACCCCGCTGGCCGCGCCCTCCGAGCCTTTCTGCGCGCTGGCGATCAGCTGCGAGGTGTCCTCGGCCTGCTTGCGATACGCGTCGGCCGCTTCGCCCTGCCAGCCCTCCAGGTCCTTCTTGACCAGCTCCGTCAGCTCACCCGAGACGCTTTCCAGCTCCTTGGCGACATTCGTCCACGTCTCGGCCTGGGACTCGATCTCGTCCGCGTTGCCGGTGAGCGCGTTGAGCGCCTCCTTGAGCGGGCCGACGTGCTCCATCAACCAGCCCACCCCGGCCGCGAAGATCGCGCCGAACGGGTCCATCACCGCCGTCAGCACGTCCAGCGCGGTCCCCACCGCGCCGATGGCCACCGCCGCCCAGTTCTTGCTCTCGATCGCGTCCTTCAGCCCCGTCGCGTCTTCGAGCAACGGCACCCCGGCCACCGCCGAAGTCTCCTTTACCGGCGCCACCAGCGGATTGGACACCGAACCCCCCTTCACCAGGATGACCTTGTGCCCGGTTGATCTTACGCGGGCCGGGGGTCGTCACGCCTTGCCCGATTGGTCTGTGCCTGTGCCGCCCGGCTGTGCCCGAAGGCGGGTATCGGCTGGTCTTGGTCCCGTACCCGGTGGTGGAACGATCACGGGGAGGGACCGCATGGGGTTACGACGGTGCCGGAGGCGCTGCGGGCCACATGAAATACAACCTCGTCCGCCCTTTGGCCGGAGCCGCCCTCGCCCGCATCCGAAAAGCCGCCGCTCGTTACGTCGAGATGTACCGTGACCAGCTGACCAGCACCGTGCCCGCACTTCATGGGGAACAGACGAGTCCGGCCGGCCACTCGCACCCACTCCTTCGTACCGAACCGGCACCGCCCAGCACCCGCTAGCGGTCCTCCAGCCAGCTCTCGACCTCGCCCGCTTTCGTCGGCAGTGCGGCGGAAAGTACCTCCACACCATCGGCAGTGACCACGACATCGTCCTCGATGCGGACTCCGACCCCACGCAGGTGTTCGGGCGCCCACTGGTCGTACGGCGAGAAGTAGAGGCCGGGTTCGATGGTGAGGCAGTGGCCGGCCTGATAGGTGCCCGCCGCGTATTCCGCCGCGATCACACCGGCGTCGTGTACGTCCGCGCCGAGCATGTGCCCGACTCCGTGCGGCGACCACCGGCGAGCGGCCTCGGTGTCAGGCAGGTGCGCCAGCGCGGGATGCGGGAGTACGCCGAGGCCGCGCAGCCCGTCCGCCAGAACTGCGCGCGCAGCCTCGCCGGCCGCGGCGTACGGCGCGCCAGGGCGCACCGCGGCGAGGGCGGCTGCGTGAGCCGCCTGCACGATGTCGTACACATCGCGCTGTACGGCGGAAAACCGTCCCGACACCGGAAACGTGCGCGTGACGTCGGAGCTGTACAGCTCAGCCCCTTCGACCCCGGCGTCAAGCAGGAGCAGGTCGCCCTCGGCGATGCGGCCGTCGTTGCCGAACCAGTGCAACACGGTCGCGTGCACGCCGGCGCCGACCACAGGCGTGTAGGAAAAACCGCGGCCACGCAACCGCGCGTGCAGCGCGAAAAGTCCTTCCACGTATGCCTCGCCGTGCTGCAGCAGCTGGCGACGCTCGGTGGCGACCGCTTCGAAGCCGTGCACCGCGGCGTCGACCGCGTCCTGAAGCTGCGCGATTTCGTACTCGTCCTTGATCAACCGCAACCGCGCGAAGTGTCGTTCGAGTTCGCCGTCGTCGTCGACCGAAAGGGCATCGACGCGCGGATCGAGGCCTCGCACGGCGCGGGCGGAGAGCCCGGCGACGCGCCGTTCCAGCTCGTCGATCGGCCGCACGTCGAGGCCTAGCCGCTTGCTCAGCACCTCAGACGGAACCGGCGGCCCGTCCCAGATCGCGCCGCGGGCGATGTCCAGCAACGCCATCGGGTCGCCGAGAGGCGGGCGCTGGTCCACGTACAGCGTCCAGTCGCCCTCTGCGGACAACACCAGCACGGCGCCCGCATCCGTCGGTCCGGCGAGCCACATGTGGTCGGTGCCGGGGCGGAAAGGATAGTGCAGGTCATTGGTACGGCGAACGAGCACGCCGACGGGCACGAGCACCGTCGTACCCCGCAGCTCCGCGGCCACCCGGTCGCGACGTGCCCGCCGGGGCGCGGTGCCCGTCCACTCGGAATCGTCGAAGGACGACGCCTGCCACCCCTCGGTCATCGCGTGCAGGAACTCGCGGCCTATATTCCCGCTGCGACCGGCTTCGGCGATGAGACGGTCGAGATGATCCCAGTCAGGGTCGACGCTCTCGGGGCGAACGCTGTCGGACATCATTTCTCTCCATTTCGGTACGGTGCTGAACGATGAACGCCTCTCGCCGTGGCCGCGGCACGTCGGCCGGACTGAGCCGCGAGTCGATCGTCACCGCGGGAACCCGGGTGGCGAGACGACTCGGTCTGTCCAACGTATCGCTGCGCTTGGTGGCGCAGGAGCTGGACGTCACCGCGGCCTCGCTCTACAACCACATGGCAGACAAGGAAGAACTCGTCGACGCCATCGCCGACGCCTTCATCGGCGACTTGCTGGAGCAGCCCCTGCCCGCCGACCCGATGCGACGGATCCGTGAACTGGTCACGCGGCTGCACCGAGCGGGGATCGACCAGCCGGGGATGCTCAGCAACACGGTCGGCCACATCCCGGAGATGTCGGGCTCCGCGCAAATGGCGTACGCGGAACAGATGCTCGCGGCGCTCATCGAGGCCGGCGCCTCTGAGCCGCAGGCGCACGTGTTGTACCGGCTGCTGGTCACGGTCGTCGTGGGCGATTCGGTGGCCGCAGCCAACCTCAGGGCCCCGCGGCGACGCCCGTTGCAGGATCGGGTCGCGGACCGCATAGCCGACACCGGCCCGCTGACGGCCCGCTACCTCGCCCGGCACCCCCACGGGCATCGCGACGACATCAGCGCTCACCTCGACTTCATTCTGCGAGATCTGCCGGCTGAGCCGAAGGCGTGAGCAGCGCGGGCAACCCCTGCTCGATCGCCGCATGCACCGTGAACATCTCGTGCCCCGAGGGATATTCGAGCAGGCCGGCGACGTCGGCGCCCGCATCACGGAGCGCGTCGTGGAAGCGACCGGCGCTGCTCACCATCGTGGTGTCAGCCGCGACGCCCGGCAGGCCGATCGCGGTGGCCTCCAACTGCCCCACCGCGAGGAACCACCTGGCCCGCGTGCTGCCAGGCCGCACCTGGCGGGCGAGCCATTCGCCCGGCTCGGTGTTCGGGTCGGGCGTGAAGAACAGGCTCGCGGAGATCGGCAGCGCGGCGCCGAAGAGATCCGGACGATGCAAGACCGTGTACGCCGTCGCGAGCCCGCCGTAGCTGAAACCGGCCAATACACGCTGCGCGACGGGAGGAAGCAGCCCGCGCTCGTCGAGCCAGGGGAAAAGCTCGTCGGCGAGCGCCGCCGGAAGGACGGGATTGCACGCCATCTCGACCATCCGCGAGGTCGGCGAGAGATTGTGCCAGAGCACGACCCGCACCGGCGGGACACGACCTTCGGCGATCGCGGCGTCGAGGTGCTCCAGCACCAGCCCTGGACGGCAGTGTTCACCGTCCAGCACCACGACCAGCGGCAAGTCGTCGCCCCCGTTCGCCGGCCGGTAGAGGTCAACACGCCGCCCGCCCGGGAGCACATGCTCCTCGACCCGCTCGGAGACGTCCGGCAGCGACGGCAGCGCGACGGCATCGGGCATGACCAGCACGCTGTTCCGCGGTTCGCCGGAATCGCTGAGCGGATCGGTCACCCGGCGCGGGTTGTACGGATCGGGGCGTATCGAACGGGCATAGGCGGCGACGAACGCGGCCTGCTGCTCGGGGTCGGACACTGTTGCCATCATTTCCTCGGTGGTGTCGCCGAGCACGGGCGGGTCCACCTGGAAGCGGTACGCCGTCGTCACATCATGGGCCACGCGAAGCACCAGAGTCCAGACATCCGTGCCTGCCACACGCCGCATCCGCTCGCTGGTGCGCGGAGGTTCGAGCATGAGAGCCTGGGTGCCGAGTTCGACCTGGTCGACATCGTCGACGTACACGAAGGTCACCAGCGCATCCGGCGCACCCGCGATCTCCTCGATGATCGGCCCGCGCGCGGCGGCGACGTCGACCAGCAGCGCACCGACAGCCGCATCGGGATCACGGGCGAACTCGGCTTCGAAACGACCGAGGCGCGGACTCGTGGACGTCACCCGGCTTCCGGCGCGGTCGGTCATGCTGGCCTCCGCTTCTCCACTTTCGATTTCTCCGCGTTCGATTGAAATGAACGGCGGTAATTTACGCCAAGGCTGACAGCCACAGGAAGGCTTGTCAACTGGCCCCGGCCGACGGGTTCACGGGCGCTGAGTGCCGGCCCCGGACAGCGAGAGCGCCGCACTTCTCCGCACGACGGCGATCGGCTAGTCAGCTCGCGTGACGTCGAGTAGTGCCGGGTCGGTAGCTTCCAGCGTGTCCAGGCCGGATGTTTGCGCTTGGCGGACTTCGGTGCCGGTGAGCGGGATCAGGGTGACGAGCTGGATGGCGACAGTACCGTTGTTCACGATGGCGTCGAAGGCTTCGTCGAGGTAGGGATGGCCGGTGGCGAGCAACCCGTGGATCTGGGTGCGGTCGAGGATCAGTGTCGGGGTCAGTTGCGGCACTGCAGGCCCGCGGTCGGTAGCGAGGATCTGCTCGAACAGCACGGTGACCAGCTGGGCCGCCGCACCATCTTGGCCGGGCAGGACCGAGCAGACGAGTTCCTGCGGCTTGAGCGCGGCGACGTCGAGATCCGAGAGCCCGCGGGTGGCGAAGGTGACGAATTCCGGCCGCTCGTAGCGCCCAGCTCGACACCACGGTCGAACTGCGCGGCGTGTTGGCCTTCACCGAGGAAGCGAGTGAAGTGCTCGGCGAGTTCGGGCTGGGTCACGGGGCGAGCAGCTCCCTCAGGTCGTCGGGGAAGCCGAACTGGCCTTTCGCGCGGTCACTCGGCGTCCATCCGTGCATGTCCACGCTGGCCTTGTCGGCGCCGCGGTCCACCAGGAGTTTGATCATCGCTCCGTCCGGGCTTTGCCGCCACCGGTTGACCGCGAGGTGCAGCGGCGTGATCTCACGATCGGCGCGCCTCGATGTCCGCCCCGGCGTCCAGCAGCGCCTCGGCAGCGTCCAGCGCGCCGTTGTCGACGGCGAAGTACAGCGGGGTCCACCACCCGCGCCGCTCCGCCAGCAGCGACCGACGTCGACGAGCTCGCGGCCGACCTGTGGATGACACTTCGACACCAGCAGCCGCCATACGGCCCGGGAGCGCCAAGCCGGCGATCACTCCGCCGCGCCACGGCCAGCAAACCCACCCAGGCCGCACGGCTGCCGGCTGCCTACAGCTAAGCTGTCCTCGCGGGCCGCTAGCTCAGTTGGTAGAGCAAGGGACTTTTAATCCCTGGGTCCAGGGTTCGAGCCCCTGGCGGCCCACAACATCAACACCCTTGCTGACCAGCGGGGATGGCCCGTTTACGGCTTGCCCTTGCGGTCGAGTACTGGCTGTCCAGGAACACGTCGGCGCCGGGCAAGCTGACGAGGCTGCGTTGGTCCACTTCCAGCAAGGCGCGGCCGTGGGCGGCGACAATGCAATCGGCGTCGGCGTGGACGATCCGAGCTTCGGCGTTGTGGTGCCGGGCAATCTCGTGGGTGTTGTCAACGGGGTGGGGCAGCCCGACGCCCGCAGTCAAGGAACTGGTCGACCGATGCCGGCGAGGTACCACGCACCGGACCGCAAGCAATTCCTGCGCAGCGTCGGACTCGGCGCCGGCACGCCCGCATCAGCAATCCCGCCAGTGCACCTGGAGCTTTTCGTTCTCGGCATCAGCACCGGTCAGAGTGGTGGGGTGTGGCACTGCGGCGACGCCGTGCCACGGCATTCTGTCGGTTGCCGTGCGTTCGACGGCGCATGGCATATCTTGTGAAAATTGCGAGAGACAAGGCGGCAATTCCGTGGCAGCGCCGCGGGTTTGCGCGAGTCCGCAGCGGACGCTTGGGTGTCGAGCTTGCCGTCGGCGCGGAAGGCGAACACGTTTCCGCCGTCGTGCAGAGTGACCCGGCCGCTGGTGTCGAGCGCGAGGACGCCATCCTCGCCCAGCAGGTTGCGGAACATGCCCTCGATCAACGGTAGTACAGACGGAGTTTCCGGAGGGCGACATCGACGCCCCGCGCGCTACGGCGCAGGTTGGGGATGGCTTGGTGTACGGGAAATCTGCTGGTGTAGTCGGCGAACGCGATACCGGCCAGTACCTGTCCGCCTCGATCGTGTACGGGCACGGCTGCACAGGATATGCCTGGTAGGTGGTTCTCGTGGTCGATGGCGACCCCAGTACGCCGGATCTCGGCCAGGTCGGCGTCCAGTCCGTCCGAGCGGATGGCCGCGCGGTGAGCAAATGCCGGTGACCCCGCCTGACGAGTGGTCGCGATGGCCCGCTGGCGCGCGTCGGCCAGCAATAGTCTGCCCAGGGCGGTGCCGGGTAGAGGCCGGTTGTCATCCAGTCTGCGCAGCAGGTGCGGCGTGTGGTGGCCGTAGAGGCGTTCCAGGCTGTGCACCTGCCCGTCCGCGAGCACTCCCAGGTAGACCATTCCGCCGAGTGTCCTGTGCAGGTCGAGCAGGAATGGTATAGCCACGTCCCGTAGGACGCCGGACTGGTGCGGGTCAGCGGGGTGCGTCGCGGCCAGCACGCCCAGCCGCTCGCCGAGTACGTACTTGTATCCCCACCGGTCCACCAGTCCGTGCGCGCACAGTGCACTCAGCAACCGGTGAGTCGTGGCCTTCGGCACCCCTGCACGCCGGGCGATCTCACTGAGACCACATGGCTGGGTGTCGCTGTCGGCAACCACGTCCAGCACCTGCAACGTGCGGCCGATCATGCTCGTCCTGTCGCGGTATCCACCACCGTAAGGTTCGTTGCCTGCGGTGGGTTGTGCATGGCGTAGCCATCTGAAGCAGGCGGCATCGCATGACGGACGTTGCGAGACGCCCCCGCAGCGGGACGACTGCCGCACCGGCCGCGAGTGCCTGTGGCCGCGGGCACGGAAATTGGCGCGCGCATCGGTGTTTCCCCCGGGATGAACAGCAGCTCGGGGCGCCCGCCCTCCGCTGGGTGACACGGATCGGCGGCGGGTGCCATGATCGGCATCAGGCCGCGCCGGGCGCATCCATCACGTGGCACCAGACCCGAAAGCTGGTACCGGGCGAGCCGCCGCGCGGCCCGCGAGCGCTCAGCGCCTGGACAGATGGTGGCATAGCGAGGCATTACCGTTACCCAACGACGTTAAGCCATTTTTTTCCTACACGCAACGCCTTACCCCGACTGGAGCAACCATGATTCCCGGCACCGCTGAGGAATCAGCGTGCAGTCGCGGATCTCGGTGACGAACGCCGCCCGATCCACATGGGTGAATACCCGCGCCGACCCTGGCGCCGGGGAAGTCTCGCACAAAAATTCACCGAGGCATGACATTATCTCTCAAAGGCCACAAGTTTCCCAAGTATTGCGGAAATCGCCCACGGCGATGCACGCGGCATCGCGAAATCATGGCACACCCGGAAAATCTGAGCGCCTTCATGGTCATCACCTCACGGAGTGCGGCCGGCAGAGAGCTATAGCCAACAGAAAGATGTCAGGCGACTGACATGTGTGCAATAAGCGCATCTCCGATGACATAGAACAATATGCATAATTGTCCGAATCCAACTCCGGCGAGCAGCCTGAGCAAGGATCGGTTACTACCGCGCAAGAAATGCACTTCGGTGTTGCGACGCTCCGCCCAGTAGATCGCGACCGCCCCGGGCAGGGCGATGAACAAGGTGGCCGGAACAACTGTGTACAGTGGGACCTGATGGGGCTGCCCGGCAAAGATCGCCAGGCTTGCCGGAATACCCCAGCGATATGTTCCGGCGAGCATCCAGGGTCCTTCTATGACAAGCTCGGTGACGAGCGAGGCCAGTACGGCCGCGGCGAGCAATGTGGGCAGTCCCCACCGTGGCCTGGCTCGCGCAATCCCCCGGATGATGAACAGTGCGATATAGATCCACCAGATCACGATGCAGGTCGCGATTCCGGTGACTGCGACGACCGATTCCACCTGCTGGTCCGGCTCGGGTCCATGCCAGCCGGGGATGTAGGGGCCCCAGGTGCTCACATGGAGGACATGATGCGATACCACTTCCACGAGGTCTTGATAGTTCACAATGGGCGTCAGCCAGAAGCCGGAGAGGCATCCGACGAACAGTGCCGCAAAGACGCTGACACGGCCTTCGCGGCGGGATGTGCGTACCGAATACCAGGCGCTCGCGCACACTACCAGCGCGAGGATGATCTGCGTCGCCCACAGGACTACCGTGCGGGCTGGTGATATTTCGTCACGGGGCGGCACGGAATGTACGCCACCGTCGGGGACCCAGCGGACCAGTACCCACCCTTCGGCAGCGAGGAACAGCGCGCCGATTCCGGCCCAGACGACAACAGGCGTCAGCCTGCGCCGACGCGTGTCCAGGCCATCCGGGCGGCTCGTGTCAGAAGTACCGACCCGACTGCTGCTCATGGGCTGTCTCCTGTGCGGTGTTCGAGACGATTGGCTGGTGTCGTGCTGGATGTCCCGTACTTTGCCCGGTAGCTGCATTTTCCGGGCCGGCTTTCCGGGAAAGGGCTGGTCATGGTGCCGGGACGGACCGATCCGGGCCGATGATGGGCAGGTGTTCGGACTGTCCACGGTCAGGGGCGAGGTTCGCGGCGAGCGGGCTGGTGGCCGGAAATACCGTCCAATGGGTTCCCTGCCCGGTCTTGTCACCCCATCGCACTGTGCTCAGACTGATAAGCCAGAGCATGTTGGTGCCCGAGGTGACGCTGGGAGACCAGTGCGGTCGTTGGGCATGCCCGGTGATTTCGACAATCTGCTGTCCGGCGGGAACTTCGGGGATGCCGAAGGCGGCGTTGCGGTAACCGCCGACGACAGGGAGACCGTCGACACGGGCCCAGGTTTCGCCGAGGTCGCGTAATCCGTCCTTGTCGTGGATGGCGCAGAAGCTTTTCCAGCGGTCACCGGCCAAGAATGAACCCGGAGTGAGAAAAGTCTGTGCGTCGTCGAGAGCGATAAAGGCCGCTATGCCGAGGTCAAAATCCCAGTTGCGGACGCCCCAGGAGTGGTCGCGGGTGAGGAGCCCGGAGACCGGGGTGTGGTGATCGGCGCACCAGACTTCTCCGGTGAACACCGCGCCGGCGACATATTGGTTGTTGGTGACACCTTTCGCGACGCGATCCAGGTAGACCGAGCCCACATCATGGGGCGGGAGGGGGTGGTGGAAGTCGAGCGTGAATCCGAAGGGGACCTCGCCGGGGGTCTGGGCGTAGAGCCCGTGTTCGTTGGGGCCGCGGACGCCGGCGCCGGCGTAGCGCATCGTCCAGTGCTCGAACGGAGCGTGGATGTCGACGTCAAGGCCGGGGATGGCCAGGGCGTCGTCGCCGGGGTGCCTGCCGCCCAGTGACACGGTCCCCTCGGGTGTCACCACGGTGACTTGGGTGGCGACGTGGCCCTCGTGTGGTTGACGCGCCAGATGGATGGATACGCCGCCGCGGTTTTGCCCGTCCCAGGCGCCCAACCAGTAGGTTTCCTGCCAGCGCGGGTGGGATCCGGCCTCGTGCTGATAGTCGTCGGCGGGCACGAAAGTCATGACTGCTCCCGAGAATGTGGTGGGGTGGGGTTGAGGTGGCGGACGATTCCGGCGGTCGCGTCGACGTGGATCAGGTCGCCGGTACGGAGTCGCCGAGTACCGTCGTCGGTGCCGATGACGCACGGGACGCCGAGTTCCCGGGCGACGATGGCACCGTGGCTGCCCAGCCCGCCGATGTCGATGACGAGGGCTTCGGCCAGGGTGAACAGCATCGTCCAGCTCGGGTCGGTGGTGCGGCAGACCAGGATCTCGCCGGGCTCGAACTGGCCGGCCTCGTCGAGGTCGGTGAGCACGCGGGCTCGGCCTTCGGCGACGCCGCTGCACGCGCCGATGCCCACGATCGGTGCGGCGCTGGGCGCGGTGTCACCGGGTGCGTGCGGGTCAGGGAGGATCGGGTCGGGCATACCGGTGAACGAGGTGGGCAGGCGCACGCCGCGGTAGCCGGTGTGGCGGGCACGGCGGAAGGTGGTGAGTTCGCGGGCGTTGCCCGGGACGGTGGCGCGGAGTTCGGTGAGGGTCAGGTAGCAGGCGTCTTCGGGGGTGTCGAGGTGTCCACCGGCGACCAGCTCGCGGCCGATGCCGTGAGCCGCGTGCCGGGCCACGTCCAGCGCCATCACGAAACTGGCCTTGCTTTGCTGCAGGAGCCGCACCTGGGCAGCGAGCTGGTGGGCGACGATGCGTGTCACGGCGCGGGTGCGGGCCGGTAGCGCGGCGCACAGCGTGCGCATCGCCTGCTGACGCGCCTGCTGACTGCGGGTGGCCTGGGCGTGTGGTTGCTCGCCGGGTGGCCGTTCGCGGTAGGCGGCGATCAACGAGTCCAGCTGAGTGGGATCCTGACGCCAGGAACTGCCGGTGAGGTTGCCCTCGTGCCGGCCGTGGTAACCGTGGCGGCGCAGGAATTCGTGCCGGTCGAGCCCGCCGTGGGCGACGTTCCAGAGGTCTTGGCTCATGGTGGTCTCCTGCACCCCACCGAGACCGGCCACGACTGCCGGATACAGCTCCCGCTGCCCCGCGGCGGCGATGAGCCTGTTCAGGAGGGAATAGTGGGCTTGCACCAGCAGGCGGCAATGCGAGTGCGTGCGCATCGACTGCCGGAAATGCCAGGCCGCATCGATCAGCAACGCCCGGGGATCCGGGACGGGAGCGAATGCGGTGCGCTGCCACCACTGCAGCTCGCGCCGGTAGCGCCGCCGGGTCACCAGGGAATGCCTGACGATCACCGCGGGGGCTTTGCGGGCCACTGTCATGGTGGTGCGCCACGATGTGGACACCGGTGGGGCATCGGGCCGCACCATGCCGAGCAGGTCCCGCTCGAAGTCCTCGGCCATCGGGCCCGGTACCCGGCCGAGGTATCCGCGCAGCAAGTCGACGTTGACGGCCAGCCGGCCGTGGAAGCATCCGTTGGTCGCGTGGTTCTGGTCCGCGGTGGCGGCGCGTTCACCACTGCGCAGAATGCCCAGATCGTAAAGGCCGTCGCGGCACGCGAGATCACACCACTGCTGCCAGAACGACCAGCACAACGGGGACAGGACATCGGTGGTGGCCTCGCCGATGTTGGTGGTACTCCACAGCCGGCCGGGTTCGCTGGTTCCCCGGGTGGGGTCGGTCAGGTCGAGGTTCACGCGTCGGCCTCCTTGTCCGCCACGGTTTCCGGTGCGTGGTGAGCCCAGGTGCGGAACAGGGCGACGTCGGGGTCGGTCTCGTCGCCGGTGCGCGGCCCGGGCAGCATGCCGGGGAAGATGGCGCCGGTGTCGCCGTCGACGGTGACTTGCCGGCCCTGCAACGGGGTGAGGGTGCCGGGGCCGCAGCCGACCACGCAGGGCAGGTTGAGTTCGCGGCAGACGATCGCCGCGTGTGAGGTGGCTCCACCGACCTCGGTGAGCACGGCGCGCGCGGCGAACATGGCCGGTACGTCACCCGGATCGGTACGGGGCCGGGCGAGGACGATGTCGTGCCCGGCGTCTGCCCGCCGCCGAGCGTGCTCAGGGTCGGTGACAACCGTTCCTGAAGCGACCCCGGGGCTCGCGGGCACGCCGCGGCACAGTGGCACGCCTGCGGCCGGAGTCGCCGAACGGTGCCGGCCGAGTTCGGCGAGCCGGCGAGGCCCGACCCGCTGCAGTGCGTGGCTGACGTCGATCAAGCCGGCGCGCCACAATGTCACGGCGATACGCACCGCCGCCACGGGCGCGCACTGGGCGTCGCGGGTCTGCAGCAACCACAACCGTCCGCGTTCCACGGTGAATTCGATGTCCTGCGGCCAGCGGGCGACCTGTTCCAGACTCCGGCCTGCCGCGAGCAGCTGGGTGTGCGCCCGCGGCAAGTGCCGGGCCAGCAGGTCCACCGGCTGGGGCGTGCGCCGCCCGGCGACCAGGTCGTCACCGCGGGCGCGGGGCAGCCACTCCCCGTACGGCTCGGGCCGGCCGGTCATGGGGTTGCAGGTGAACAGGACCCCGGTCCCGGACTCGTCGTCCGTGTCCCCGGACACCATGGCCTGCACCGTCACGGCGGTGCCGCCGTCGTCGGGGATCGCGTGCTCGCGCCGGTAGATCTGCGCGCGGGGTGAGCACCAGGAGTCGAACACCGCAGCCACGGCCGCGGTCAGGCGTCCCCGTGCCTGGGTGGGGTCCGCGCCACCGAGATCGAGGACGGTGTCCAGCATCCCGGGCATGCTGTGGGCGGCGCCGGAGCGCACCGAAACCCGTAAGGGATGCTCGGCCGATCCGAACCGCCTGCCGGTCGCCCGTTCCAGCCGGCCGATCCCGGCCCACAACTCGGCTTCGAGCGCGGCCGGCATCCGGCGCCCGCCGTGATGGTAGTCGCGGCAGGCCCGGGTAGTCACGGTGAACGCCGGCGGCACCGGCAACCCCAGGCCGAGCATGGTGTTGAGCCCCAGGGCTTTGCCCCCGAGCAGGCCGCGGTCCAGACTCGGTCGTCCGTCCAGCCACACCACCGTCATGGTTGCCCGCTTTCCCCGGCCTCTTCGCAGGCGGCGCGGTCGCGACCGGTCAGCTCGAGTAGTTCCTGGTGCAGTTCGAACCAGATGCTGTGATAGCTGTCGTGCAGCGGAGACGCCAGCCACGTCAGGTCACCGGCCGTGACCAGGCCCGCCGCGCGCTCCAGCCGCCGGGGATACACCGCCAGCCGTGGCACGACAGTGGCCAGTCGTTCCAGCACCTTTCGGGTGCGGCGATGCAGCGCCTGGAAGCGGTCGGTGAACGCGGCGGCGGTGATGTCCGCGCGCTGCCAGCCGGTGAGCAATGCCTTGAATTCGGCGTTGACCACCCCGAATTTCGTTACCAGTGGCCGTAACGCTCCCGGATCCAGGCTGCGTCGTTCGAGAGCCAGCAGTTCCGCCAGCCGCGTTCTGCCCGCCGGGGTCAAGCAGGCCCGCTGCCCGGCCCAGACGCAGTCGCCCCGCGCGCACAGTACCGACAACCGTTGGGAGACCACCGTTTCCGGCACCTCGGTAGCCATCGCGAGCAGGTCGATCCCAGCAGCGCCCTTACACCGCAGCACCTGCAGCAGGGCCAGTGCCCCAGACGGATCTGCGGTATCACCACCACCGATCTGGCCGCCGACCGCCGTGATACCGGCAGTGTCGTCACGACGCATCATTGTTCACACCCCGCTTCCTTCCCAGGTGCACGGTCTCACAACTGCCAGCCCGCAGAAATCGCGTTCCAGGAAACATAGAGGAACATGCACAGTTGGGCGAATCCGATCCCGGCGAGCAGTCTCAGTGACAAGCGCTCGCTGCCCCGCAAGAAATGTACTTCAGTGTTACTTTCCTGTGCCCGGTAGATCATGAATGCACCCGGTAGCCCTACGAATATGGAAGGCCCCAAGGTTTCATACCAGGGCATTTGATTAGGTGTTCCCGCGAACAGTGCCAGGTTCGTGGGCATGGGCCAATAGTCCAATTCAAACAACATAAAATGTGAGTCGAGGATGGTGTTGGTGATGATTGCGGCAAGTACGGTCGCAGCCAATGTCCTGACGACTCCCCAGCGGGGCCTGCTGCGGACAAAGCGCCGGAGAACGAAGAGCGCGACATAGACCCAGTAGAGCGAGAGAGCAACAGCGAACCCGGTGGCAGTAATAACCGATTCGACTTGCTGGTCCAGGTTGGGTCCATGCCAGCCAGGGATGTAGCGTGCCCAGCTGCTCACATTGAGGCCATGGGGCGAGGGCAGGAAAACTTGATCTTGATAGTTGAATATCGGTGTCAGCCAGAAGCTGGTGAAGTACCCGATGAAAAATGCTGCGAACACGCTGAGGTGTCCGTCGCGGCGGGAGGTGCGCGCCGCGTGCCAGGCAGTCGCGCAGAATGCTACCACGAGGAAAATCTGCCATACCCACAAGACTGCTTTGTGGGCTGGTGATATTGCGCCGTGGCCGGGTACCAGGTGGAGGCCTCCGTTGATGATCCAGCGTGTCAGCACCCACACCTCGACGGCGAGGAACATGACGCCGATCCCGGCCCAGACGGCTACCGGTGCGGGCATGCGCCGGCGTGCGTCCACGCCTTCAGGCAGGCCCACTCGAGACATGCCGACGGGACTGCCGCTCATGGGTTACCTCCTCCGTGCACGGGTCGCCATTGCGGGTAGTGGATCGGGATCGGGACGGTGCGCACGACGTGGTCCTTGAAGCCGGTGATGCGCACGAGGACCTCCCCCGCCGGCGCGACCGCGTGGTAGCTGCCGGTGGCGGCGTCGTGGTAGAGGTCGAGCCCGGCGGGATGACGGCGGGCAAGTGCGACGTCGGAGTCGGTGGTGAACAGCTCGACGTGTTCGATGCTCAGGGGCACACCCATGTGCAGCAGGCCAGGTCCATGCCAGGTGGACAACCGGCACAGGGAATCCAGCAGCAGGGCGGGCAGGCATAGGTGGGCGAACACGCCACCTGGTTCGGCGTGGGGTAGCCATCGGGCGTGCGCGCCGGTGGGGTCCGCGGTGAGGTCGGACAGGGTGCGCCAGACTCCGGACAGCCGGACGGGGATGTCGGGGCGCATCGTGGTGTCGTCGTCCAGCCGTGCCCGGTATGACCCGGTGCCACCTGGCCGACGCACGGAACCGGGGGGCGCGCCGAGGGTGACGGAGGTGTGGCAGTGCAGGCGGTCGCGACGGAGCAGTCGTCCGTCCGGTGTGGTGAGGTCGGACCGGATACTCACGTCCACCGTGGTGGGATCGCGGTGTACGGCGTGGATTCGGCACGACGCGGGAGTTCCACTGTCCGGATCAGCGTAGAGGGGCTCCTCGATACGGAAGCCCCGGAACCCGGTCAGGGTGGTGCCCGGAGCGAGACGTGTGGCTGCTTCGCCGGCCATGGCCAGCATGATCACCGCGGGCAGCACAGGCCGACCGTCGATCACGTGTTCGCGCAGGTAGCCGTCACGCTCGGGGTCGGCCTGCC
Source organism: Amycolatopsis sulphurea (assembly GCF_002564045.1). Lineage (NCBI taxonomy): Bacteria > Bacillati > Actinomycetota > Actinomycetes > Pseudonocardiales > Pseudonocardiaceae > Amycolatopsis > Amycolatopsis sulphurea. The sequence continues at coordinate 1,841,185 of NZ_PDJK01000002.1, forward strand.
AGGTCCAGGATGCGGCAGTGTCCGTATCGGACGGGGCGGGGGTGAGCAGCACCCCCTGCCGGTGGGGCCGGCGAGCGGCGGTGGTGGCCGGGCGGGCTGTGAAGTCCCGGGCACGAGGCCAGCCGCCGTCCTCGCCCAGGCCGTAGAGCGAGACCGGCTCCGGCGGCCGGGGCTCGGCGAGTTCGGTGAGGAACACCTCGGCGCCCTGGTTGTTGGTCAGGCCGGTCATGTGGTGCCGGCGGGAGAGGGTGTCGAGGATGTGGCGAACCATTCCGGTCTCGGCCCACAGACCCCAGCCGATGGTGAACTCGGTGGTGCCGCGCACCTGGCTTTCGTAACGCGCGGCGGCGGTGAGGTACTCGTTGGCCGGTGAGTAGTCGGTGTCGCCCGGCCAGCCGACCAGGCCGCTGGCCGAACTGAAGTTGCACCACAGCCGGGGGGCGGGATCGGCGAACGCCTGCTTGAGGTTGTGATAGCCGGTCACCTTGGTGTCGCGGACGGCGCGGAACCCGGCCAGCGTCTTGTCCGCCACCATGGCCGAGCCCAGCCGCCCGGCGCCGTGGACGAGCAGGTCCACGGTGCCCTCGGTGTCGGTGATCTGGCGGGCCACAGCGTGGATTTGATCCGCGGCAGCGATATCGCAGACGAGGTAGTGCACCCGATCCGCACCGCACAGCCGCCGCAGCCGCCGCAGTGTCAAGGTGATTTCCCTGATCCGCAGCAGATCGTCGAACTGGTGGTTCAGATCGGCCACCCGGAGATCGCGGTCGCTCTTCAGCCTCGCCGCGATGAACGCGGCCCGCGCCGGTGCCAGCTCCCCGTCCGCGGTGTCGAGAAGACCGTCGGGGAGATCCTGCAGGGGTGTGGTGCCCAGCAGCCACACCTTGAGCCGTATGCGCTGGGCGAGTGCGGTCACCGCCACCGAAGTGACTCCCCGGCCGCCTCCGGTGGCTACCACGACCGCGTCGTCGACGAGACACAGTGGACTGTCCGGGCGGGCTGCGGGCAGCGGAGCGGGGCACGCCTGCTCGACGTAGCGGGCCCCACAGCGGTAAAGGAGCACGGCCCGGTCCCGGCATGCGGCCGATTCCGCGGCCAGTTGCTCCAGGCCCGCCGACAGGGTGGCGTCGGTGACCACCGCAAAGGCGGGGCATGGCACCTCGAGAGCCAGGCTGCGGATGAATCCGGTGATCAAGGTCAGGTGCGGGTGGATGGCCTGCCCTCGCAGCGGATCCAGCAGCAGCGCGGCAACGGACCCATGGTCCAGCCGGGCACCGAGGCGTTGACAGGCCAGCAGAGCCCACTCCTGCAGCCGCAGCAGCGCGGCTGAGGGCGCCGCAGGCCACCTGGCCGTTTCATCCCGGGCCGACGCGATGATGCGCACGTGCGGACTAGCGCCGTCCAATGCGGGTAACGCCGTCTCGGTGGATTCGGTGCACAGCAGCGTGGCGCCGGCGCGGCGGGCGGGAGCGGCCAGCTCCGCGGCGATCGTGGCCGAGCTGACCAGGAGCACCCCGCCGGGCGGGATCGGGAGCAGCGGTGCGGAACCGGGGACCGCATCGCGGCGGCGAGCGACCACCACCGACCGGTGCGCCATCGCGGGTGTCGCGGGCCGGTCCGCTCCGGTGGTGGTGGGGTAGAACGTAACGCGCGGCCCGGGATCCTGGCTGGCGATCTCCACCTCGGACAGCCCGGACTCCAGCGCACGCAGCAGACCCAGCGCGCCGTCCGCACCGAGATAGCTGGGCTCGGCCGTGCGCTCCCCCCACCGGATCCGGTGGGTCCTGTCTTCGTCGCCGGGCCGGCCGGTGCCGGTGTGGACCCGGGCCAGCACCGGCCAGCCCTGTTCGGTGGCCAGTGACCGGCGGGTGAGCACCAGCAGGACCGCACCTTCGGCCAGCAGGCCGGGGGCGGTCTCGGTGAACTCGGCCATGATCGGCGTGCTGTTTCCGTTGACCGCCAGCACCAGCGCGACGTCCAGCTCACCGGTGGCCAGGTACCGCCTGGCCACGTGCAGCGCGGCCTGGGTGGAAGCGTGCCCCGAGTCCAGCGCCATGGACACCCCGTGCAGGCGGAGCCGGTTGGCCACCCGTGAGGAGATGACACTGGCCAAGTAGCCCGGCATGGAGTCTCCGTTGGCCGCGGGCAGCCGCTGCTTCAACAAGGCCAGGGACTCGGCCAGGGCATCCTGCCGGGGCAGGGCGCGCGTGAGATCGGTGGCACCTGTGCGGACGGTGTACTCGATCAAGGAGCGGGTGGGACCCATGTGAGCGGTGAACACCCCCGTGGTCTCCCGGTACCGGTGCCACGGTTCACCTTGGTCGGCAACGAACTGCTCGACCGCGGCGATCCCCATGAGGTGGGTTCGATCGGTCGAGCGGGCGGCGACCGGTGGCATCTTCAGCCGCCGGATCGGCGGGAGGGGGTACAGCTCTCCGAACGACCGGGCGGGCGCGTGCTCGCCGGTGCGCACCCAGCTCCGGACTTGCTGCGCCGTCGGGGCGCCCGGGAGGTGCGCGGCCCAGCCGACCAGCACGGTCTCCTGCTCGACAGCCGCGGGGGTGGCCTGGGGTGGATCGGCGTCGGCGTCGAGATCGCCGGCCAGGAGATGGCCGTTGGTACCACCGAAGCCCAGCGCGGAAATGCCCACGACCCGGGGCCGGCCGGGAGTGGGGTGCCACGGCACGTCGCTGACCGGGATGGTCACCGCGCCATGTGGCGCGTCCGCCGGCAACGCCGTGAAATACCGCTCACCGCGAACAATGCCGTGCCGCAACGCCAGCAGGGCATGCACCATCGACACCGCGCCCGCAGCCCAAGCCGCGTGGCCGAGCAGTGGCTTGTTCGACGTACACAACTGCCGGTGCTCGCCGGCCAGTTCGGTCAGTGCCTGCAACTCGACCAGGTCACCGACCGGTGTTCCGGTGCCGTGCGCGATCACCCAGTCCACTGTGGACGGATCGGTGGCGTTGACCGAGCGGGCGCGGTGGATGGCCAGCCGCAGTCCGGCGATGTCGGGAGCCATCACGCTGCCCTGGCCGTCGGTGGAACCACCGAAGCCGCCCAGCACCGCGAGAATATCGTCGTTGTCGGCCACTGCCCGGTCCAGCCGCTTGAGGGTGGCCACTGCGGCGGCGTCGGAGAACAGCACACCGCCGGCGTCCGCGTCGAAAGCCCGCAGTTCGCCGGTGGGCGAAAGGCCATTGAGTTTGGAGAACAGCACCACGTCCCGGCGGGACCCGGTGTTGCCGCCACCGCAGAAAGCGATGTCGCAGTCGCCGGCCAGCAAGCTCTTCGCACCGAGATCGATGGCATACAACGCGGACGAGCAGGCGGTGTCGAGGGCAAGCCAGTCGGTGCCCTCGGGCAGGAGGCCGGCGAACGCGTTGCGTACCACCATGTCCGGCAATGCCTCCCGCCGCCGATGGGCCGCACGGGGATACCGCGCCGCCAGCGCGGCGGGATCGCCGCCGTGGCCGGCCGCGACCGAGGTCAGGATCGACTCCTCCAGCGTCAGGCTGCCGCCCGAGGTCGCGGTCATATAGCAGCCGAAGCGGTCTTTCGTCGCGGTGGCGACGCCCTCGCGCGCTTGCATCAGGCAGTGCCGCAGCAGCACGGTCGTCTGGTCACGCCCCTGCCAGCATCCCCGCTCCAACTCGGCCGAAAGCTCAGGATGCGGACGGAAATCGCGCAGGAACCCGCCCCGGCGGATGTAGCCTTTGTCCTCCGCATCACGGTCCGCCGAGAACCACGGGCCGAGGTCGAACCACTCCGGCTCACCAAAGGTGTTGTGGTCCTGGCCCAGCACCCGCCACAACTGTGCCGGGCTGCTGGCTCCCGGGGCCACCACACCCATTCCCACCACAGCGACGGCCCGCTCGTGCCCCGCCCGAGCCCGGCCCGGGGGACTGTGTCCAGTGAACTCTTCGGTCACGGCGTGAGCTCCTTATACGCGAAGTTCTCAGCAGAGCGGGTCAGGCACCGGTCTGGTCCGGACGTGGTGCCAGCAGGTAGATCAGATCGACCAGTTTCGGCAATGTGCTGAAATCCCGGACCCGGATATCGGAGGTCGGTGTCGGCAGGTCGTAGCGATCCAGCACCTTGACCAGCAGCTCGGTCTTGCGTACCGACGTGATGCCCAGATCGGCCTCGAAATGGGCGTCGTCGGTGAATACGTCCTCGGGGTAGCCGAGGGCGCCGGAGAACAGCTGGCGAAGTTCGGTGGTGAGCTGCGGGCGTGCCGGAACAGCCGGTCCGGCGCCGTTGCCGGACGGGACCGGCGGCTGGTCCGGCGCCGTCGTCACGGTGTCCTCGGAGTCCGCCGAGGTCGCGGGCGGCCGCTCCGCCGGGGCGGGGCCGGTGTGCCGCCGCGGCGGCACGACCGCGGCCGGGTTGCGCACTGCTGTCAGCAGATCGTCCAGTCCCACAGGCTCACGCAACGCGGCGCTGATCCTGACCCCGGCCGGTAGCGACTGCGCGGCCAGGTCCGTCAGCACCGACCTGGCCCCCACCTCCAGGAACCAGTCCACCTCCGCGGAGCCGTACAGGGCCCGGATCGCCTCGGCGAAATACACCGGCCCGGTGAGCTGACCGACGATGAGTTCGCGCACATCGGCGGCATGGGTGAGATAACGGCGGAGAATGGGTGAGTACACCGCTAACCGCGGAGCATTGAGCTGATAGCTACTGGTGGTTTCGGCGAGCCTGCGGGCCGCCGCGGCCAGCAGCGGGCTGTGGTGCGGATGGGGCACGGGCAATCGAGTGGCCTGCACGCCCACGACGCGAGCCAGCTTCTCCACGACCGCCAGACCGTGCTCACGGCCGGCCAGCACCGTCTGCCGCGGAGCGTTGACCAACGCCACACTCAATGTCCAGTCCCCGATCGCGCGGCGCAGACAGTCCGCACGCTCAGCGCCGGCCCCCACCGCGACCAGCCCGCCGCCGGAGTCTGCTTCGGACAGTGCCGCCTCTCGCTCGCAAAGCACCCTGGTCGCGTCATAAGGGGTGAGACAGCCGGCCGCGGCCAACGCCGTCATCTCGCCGGTGCTCTGGCCCAGCACCACGTCCCCCTCGAACCCCTCGGCCCGCAACACCGCGTGCACGCTCAGGCCGATCCCGAAGGCAGCCAGGTGCAGCCGGGTCGGGGTCCGCGCGAGATCCTCGATCTCCGGGCCGTCCGGATCGGTCAGCAGCTCGGTCAGCGCTGGGTGGCCGTACTCCCGCGCCGCCTCGTCGAGAGGTGCCAGCGTCTGCGACACCGCCGGATGATCCGCGGCGAGCTTGGCCAGCGCTCCGGGGGCGTACCCGCCCAGGCCCGGAAACAGAACCGCGGTACGTGAGGTCATCACAATGCTCCCAACAGAAATGTCACGATCGACCGGATGAACGAGCGGAACCCTCAGGCAACCAGCGCACGGGAGGTGTCGGCCCCGAGTTCACGGGTCGCGTCCAGGAACTCCTGCGGCCACGGGCCCGGCGAGAATACGTTTCCCTGTCTACGTGCGCTCATCCAGACCTGTTCGCCCTTGGCGGCGAGCACCTCACCGGTTTCCGTCGCGCGATAGTACTCGAACACCCCTTGCGCGAACTGCATCCGAACCCAGGGAACCGTGATACGGACGAGAACCCGATCGGCGAACCAGATCTCGTTGAAGTACTGGCAGGAACAGGAGTGCGTGACCATCGTGGTATCTCCGCCGAGCGTCTCCATGTAATTACGAATCCGTTCGATACCGAACAATTCGCGGTACTGTCCCTGCCAGTCGATCAGCTTGGAGAAGTACACAAATCCGACGGAGCTGGTCTCACCCATGGTGACAGTGTGGCTGAACTCGAGTTCGACAAGCCCGTCCGGCCTCGTGCGTAAACCGTAGCTGCGGGCTGCCTGGGCCTCTCTCGCGCCATTGCCCGTCGTGGCCGCCAGGTTCACGGCCGAGGACAGTCCCGCAGTGGTGGGTGAATGTTTCATTCGGCGACCCTGGTCCGGTATATCCAATGGAACACTGGCAAAGATCCTCCCTCGTGCTCACGATGGACACCCGAGAACTCATAGTGTTCCCAGCCGGACCGATGCGGGACCTTCACCTGGGAATCCAGTCCACAATCGCTGAGATACTCTGGCGAGACGTCTTCCGGACCACCTTCGAGAAGGACCCTGAGCTGACCCGGTGCTGTCCATTCTGTCCATGCCATGACCGACTCCGGTTGTCCCGATGACCCCTCGGCTCCAAGGCCTGCCACGGTAACGGATCGTCGAGCGCGGGCCAGTGGTTCACCATGGTCATCGTTGCTAGACGGCTGCGGATGCTGACACCGAAGCTAGGCCGCCGTGGAGCCGACCTCAATAGGGTGGTCCACCGTGTGGACCGTGGTTCACCCCGTGGACCGACGCTTTGGCTCCGCCTATAGTGCGGTGTAGCGTCCATGCACGTCGGGCAGACACAGGATTTCTGTGATCAATATACTTCGCCGATTACGACTGCCGACAACGCGCATGGCGAAATATCGTGCTCTCCGCCGCATAATGACAATCTTCACCACCGATGCCGCGTCAACAGAGAAGGGAGCGGTCCGGTTCATGAGGGCCTTAGGAAAACACTCCCCGTTTTGGTCCACCCGTACCAGCGATAGAACCACGCGGCCGGCAGAGAACGGGGCGGTACCACGGCTGCCGTATCCCGACGGCTGGTTCGCCGTGGCCTTCCGTGACGAACTGCCGCCCGGGCGGGTACTGGCCCGGCGTTTCCTCGGCGAAGATGTCGTGCTCTACCGCACCCGCACCGGGTTGCTTCGAGCCGTGCGCCCCTTCTGCCCGCATCTGGGAGCCCACCTCGCCCACGGCGGCAGAATCGAGGGTGACGACATCGTCTGCCCGTTCCACGGCTTCGCCTTCGACCCATCCGGAACCTGCGTGCGGACCGGATGCGGCGCACCACCACCGCCCAACGCCCAGCTGACAACATGGGAGGTGCGCGAGATCGACAGTGTCATCCTCCTTTGGCACCACGCTCAAGGACACCCCCCTGACTGGGAAGTCCCCGCCACACCGGCGGAGGGCCTGTGCGCCCCCCGGCACGTCGTCCACACGCTCAACGACCATCCCCAGGACATTCTGGAAAACGGTATCGACCTCGGCCACTTTCCCCCCGTGCACAATATCGCAGGCGATAACCTGCGCACCCGATACACGGGCAACGAAATGGTGATCAACCTCGACATCAACCCGGTCGAAGGCGGACACGTCGGACTCTTCGGCGCGCTCGGCGCGACGCTGGAGATGCGACTGTACGGCGTCGGGTTCGCGATCGCACGAACCTACATTCCGAAGCTTCGAGCACGCGCCCAGCTCTGGATGCTGCCCACACCGATCGATCCGCTGCACATCGAGCTGAGGATCGCGGGCCGGATCGAGCAAGTTCTCGATCGCAGGCCGCCGGCACCCGTGGCCAGACTGCTCAGCACAGCAATGGTGCTGTTCTTCGACCATGACGTGTCCAAAGACTTGCCCATCTGGACGAACAAGACCTACCTCGACCGCCCCAAACTGATCAAGGGCGACGGCCCGATCATGGAATATCGCCGCTGGGCCAGACAATTCTACAGCGAGAGATCACCTCAGGTGAGTTGATCTCGCCGGAATGGGGATGATGGACGCGCGTGAGCCTCGTCGACGAAGGTGGGCTGGTCAGCACCTCGATCGCCGCGCAGGATCGGGATGCGGGCCGGTCGTGGGCTGGTCCGGGCACGCCGGTGACGTCCCGGTCAGGCGTCCGGCGGACAAGTGTCACCAGCGTGCGCGGCCAGTCCGTCGCCGATGAGGGATCATGTCGCCGAGTTGGCTGGACGCGTGGTTCACGCCGGTGTCGAGCACGGTGCCCAGGTGGAACTTGTCGCCGGAGACCGGGCCCGGACCGTAGCGGAACGCCCAGCCGCCGTGCGGGGTGCCGCCCGAGCCGTCCGGATCCTCGACAATGCCGTCGAGCGTCAGGAATTCGGCAACGATGACCTTGTGCATGGTGTCCTCCTCCGTCGGTGCTTTCGCCGGGTGGACGAGCGGCTACGGCGCCCAGGGACAGGCAGACGTTGTGGCCTACGTCACATCACTGCTGCGCTGCTCCCGGAACGGCGGCAGGCACTTCCGGCCCGGCCTGCGCGAGCCGTTGTTCGATCCGGTGCAGCACGAGGCGCTGGACCGGCGGGAGGTTCTGTTCACTCAGCTCATCCAGCAGCGCCTTCGCCCGCCGGTCGAGCCGTGGCAGCTCGCGCAGTTCCGCGGTCATCGGTTTCAGCAGGGCGGCCATATCGTCGACCAGCTGAGCGAGGTCGTCTTCCGGCGTGTTCGCGTCCAGGGCGTAGAGCCGCGCCGCGAGGGGAGCGATGGCCGGCGTGCTGGTGCTGAGCACGGCGAAGAATTCGGCACGGCCGGCCTCTTCGAGCAAGTGCCCGGCCAGTAACAGATGCTCGTGCTGGTGCCGGTTCATCGGGGGCTCCTGCGCGCCGGGCGAGCGGAGAGCGGCGAGGTCCGGGGGCAAGTCCGGCGGGGAGCCGGTGCGGCGCAGCACGGCGATGCTTTCCCGCCGCGCGGTGAGCCGGTCGATCTCGGCGGCGGTCTTCCGGTCGAGTTCGTCCAGCAGGCGCTCGGCGGCGGCCGGATCGTCCAGCACCGCGGGGATGCCGGCCAGCGGGACGCCGAGGGCGGTCAGCCGGGTGATGCGCAGCAGCCGGACCAGGTGGCCCACGTCGTACTGCCGATAGCCGCCCGCGGACCGCGGCGGTTCGGGCAACAGCCCCATCTGGTGGTAGTGGCGCAGCATGCGGACGGTGACCCCGGCAACGTCGGCGAGTTCGCTACTGAGCAACGGTTCTCTCCTTCGGCCGGGCGCGGCGACGGTTTGTGACCTGGCTCACCTTAGCGTTGACCCCGACGCGGCGTCGGAGCGTGTCGTCGTCGGCCTGGTCCCGACGAAAGGATCCGCTGTGATCGACTCGGCCGAACACGTCCAGCTCACCACAACCGACTACGCCCGCGCGGAACAGATGCTCGCGCCGTACCGGGCACGGCTCGTGCCGCGGGGCGAGGTGGTCCCGCAATGGTCGGACGACGGGGCGCGATTCTGGTACGAGGCCGGGGGACGCCACGTCCTGGTCGAGCCCGCGACGAGCACCCGGCGCGACGCGTTCGACCACGACCGGCTCGCCGCCGCGCTGTCCCGGGTGAGCGGGACGGCCGTGGAGGCCGACGATCTGCCGCTCACGTCGATCGAGTTCGAGGTCCCCGGCGTCATCCGCTTCTCCGCGTTGGACGCACGCTGGGAATGGTCGGATCAGGCCGGGACCTGCACCCGGGTCGAGGACGACCCGGTGCCGTTGCCGTGGGAGATCGCGTCGCCGGACCGGGCGTGGGTGGCGTTCCGGCGGGACGGCAACGTCTGGGTGCGCAGCCGGGACGGGGAGCAGGAGTTCGGGCTCACCGACGACGCCGAGGAGCACTGGGACTACGGCGGAGTGGCCGAGGCCGCGACCAAGGTGAAGCTGCCCCTGCTGGGGATGGATTCGCTGCTCGTGGCGGAATGGTCGCCGGACTCCACCCGGTTGATCACCCACCGGATCGATCAGCGCGAGTTGCCCGAGCAGGTCCTCGTGGAATCCAGCCCGAAGGACGGCGGACGGCCGGTGACCCACCGGGTGCGCTACCCGATGCCCGGCGACGAGGCGCAGCCGACGATGACGTGGCACGTGCTCGACGTGCGCACCAAGGAGAACCTGACCGTCCCGGGCGAACCGGAGATCCTGGGCACTCCCTACGCCCTCCAGCGCCGGTGGTGGTCGGAAGACGGCGAGACCGTGCACGTCCTGCACCAGTCCCGGGACGGGCGCACCCTCGAACTGCGCCGCCTGGACCCCGCAACCGGCGCGATGAAGACGCTGATCACCGAGACCGCCGAGACTCGCGTCGATGCCTCGCCGTTCCTGCACGTGTCGCCGCTGGTGCGCTTCCTGGATTCGGGGGAGATCCTGTGGTGGTCCCAACGCGACGGCTGGGGACACCTATATCTCTACTCGGCCGAGGGCGAGCAGCTCGGGCAGATCACCGAGGGACCCTGGCTCGTCCGCGAGGTCCTGCGGATCGACGAAGACCGCCGCCGGGTGTGGTTCCTGGCCTGCGGCCTGAGCGAGGACCCCTACGTCCGCCAGATCTGCCGGGTGGATCTCGACGGTGGCGAGTTCGCGCGGATCACCGAGGACGAACTGGACCACGACGCGATCGCCCCGCCCAACGGCGAATACCTCGTCGACCGGGCCTCCACCATCGCGCTTCCGGCCCGCTCCCGGGTGCTCGGCGCCGAGGGTGAGGTGCTGGTGGAACTGGAGGCCCCGGACACGTCCGCGCTGGAGGCAGCCGGGTGGAGCCCGCCCGAACGATTCCAGGCGCTCGCCGCCGACGGGCACACCCCGATCTACGGGCTGTTGTGGCGCCCGCACGGCTTCGACCCGGCGCGGCGGTACCCGGTCGTGGATCACGCCTATCCCGGACCCAACATTCAGCGCGCGGCGCCGGCGTTCCGCAACCTGTTCACCGGTGAGGCCGAGGCACTGGCCGCACTCGGATTCGCCGTCGTCGCGGTCGACGGTCGGGGAACTCCCTTGCGCAGCAAGGCTTTCCTTGACTACTCCTACGGCGACCTCGGCATGGCCGCGGCGCTGGACGACCACGTCGCCGCCATCCGCGAACTCGGCCGGCGCCACGCCTGGCTCGACACCGACCGGGCCGGCATCACCGGCCACTCCGGTGGCGGATTCTTCACCGCCCGGGCCCTGCTGACCCACCCCGAGTTCTACTCGGTGGGGGTCGCCCAATCCGGCGCCCACGACTTTTCGATCTACCTGCCGTTCTGGGTCGAGCACAATCACGGGGAAATCACCGAGGACAATCGCCGGGCGCTGGTCAACACGCTGTCAGCCGCCAACCTACGCGGCAAGCTCCTCCTGATAGACGGCGAACTGGACGACAATGTGCTGCCCTACCAGAGTTTGCGCCTGGTCAACGCACTCATCGACGCCGACGCCGATGTCGACATGCTGCTCATTCCCGGCGTCGAGCACAGTCTCCACGGCCGCCACCACTACGTCACGCGGCGTACTTGGGACTACCTCGTGCGCCACCTGCACCGCACGGAACCGCCGCCCTACCGCGTCGCACCGTTCCCGCCGAAGCCGATCTGGGCCATCCAGCCGAGTTGAACACGTGGATCGCGGTGTCGCCGAGGCAAGCGGCGCACCGCGATCATTTCTTTTGTGTTGCACCGGTTCGGCGGTTCCGCTCAATATTACTCGTGATCTTCCCGCTGCTATTCGCCTACTATGTTCCAGCAGGTCGTCCCATCGAGAGGTCGAGCGCAAATTCCCGGCCGCATAGACATCTGCCACTGGGGGACTGCTTATGGCTGAACCATCAGTAGCTGGGACCCTGGGCTGGCGTGCCGCGTTTCTTGGCTTCAGCGGTGAGGTGACAGCCGGACTCGAAAGTCAGTCCGACGTTCTTACCGACGCCGAAAGTAAGCTCTGCGTTATACTCATCGCGAAAGATGGACTCGTGGTTGCCTGGTTGGTTAGCGATCACCTTAGGGTGCGCGTCGAACCCATACTGATGCGCCACTTCGCCCACTGTAGCGAGCGCACGTTCCCACTGGTCGTCGCGAAACCCGCCCGTGCCGACCCAATTGCCCATTCCTCGAACAATCGCGTCGTGTGTTCGCAAGCCCGCGTTCACTGCGGCAAAGTCGTTCCCACAGGAAGCCGAGGTCTGTTCCAAGCTTTGCCGCCATTGCAACGTCGGGAATTCGGCGACTAGCCGCTGTCGTGTCTCGCCGTACATCTGTTCGTAGCGTGCACTGGCCTGGTCTATGTCGGGGCGTTTCATCAGTTCCGCGAACTGTTGTGTCCTCTGGTCCATCGTCGTCTCCCGTGGCGCGTCTGGGCCGGTGCATGCGGCGAGGGTACGGCAAGCAAGAGAGCGGGGAGCACCGGTCGGCATAGGCGTTTCATGTTGCGCAGGGGTACCCCTTGGTCATCGTGGTGGCGGCTGGGGGACGCGACCGGGCGGCGCGGGGATCGGCTGGCCCGGTGTCGGCGGCGGCGACGGAAGGGAATCCGGCGGGATATAGCTGACCTTCAGGTCAGGTCGTCCCGCGACGACACTGGCCATGTTGTATTGGCTGGTGGATTTGCCTTCTAAGTACTGGCCGTGTTCGTGTGTGACGTGTAGGGGCTGCCCGTCCACGCCCACGGCATTCTCGGTCGACAGGCGGTGGATCCCGTCCAGTGAGTCCGACGCGATCCTGCCTTGCGCGTCGTCATATGGCGAGGCCCCGAAGTGGTTGGCGACATCCAGGCTAGGCACCGGATCTTGATCTGACCAGGCCGAGAACATATGGCCCTCAGGAACTTTGAGATCGGCGCGTGAGTTGGCGCCGAGACCAGGAGAGCCGAACACCACCGCGTCGTTGACCGGGGTGTCATGCTGCAAGGCCGTTACGCCAACGCCTTCGGCGCGATATGCGCGGTCACCCGATTCAGGCACACGCGCATATCGCCAACGGCAGCTTGATGAACGAGGAGGTCGACCCATCGAGACCAACGAAGAGATCCGCTATCACTAATCATCGAATGGGAATTTGTACGGCTCCCGCCGCTCCTCGATGACCTTCCTTCTGTTCGGCACCTCTTCACCCAAAACCACAAGAGCGTCCGTACCCCCGTCCTTCCGCCACAGAGTGGGCGCAAATATCACGTGCTCCGGGTATTTCCCCCTGGCAAGCTTATGGGACATCTCGCTCGTGACGACTTGCTTCATCACTTCATCGTCAAGGGAAACACCCCATCGCCACCCGGCACATTCGTCCACAGCAAGCACAGCACCGGCTTTGACGATGCGTCGAACTTCGTCCGGCTCAAGCCATCCCGTGACGAAGTTCCACCTGCTGCCGTCAGGACCGACAACGACTTCACCGTCGTCTGCGTACTGCGGTTCTTCTTCCACCGTCAAACCATCCAACGTGATTGAGAAATTTTCCGAGCAAAAATCTCTGTGCAAGCTCGACGATACCGACCGCGCCCTCCGCTCCTGCCTTCATCTCTCTTCGCGGCCTTCTTCGCAGCTGCCTTGGTCGGCAACTTCTTGCCGGCATGCTGAGCCGGGGGCTTGTACCGAGACGTGGCCACGCAGCGAGCGCAGGTGCAACGCCTCGTTGAGGTCGCTCACGCGGGCGCGAACCGGTACTGGCTGCGGGACGTCCGCTGCCCAAGCGCGGCGAGGACGGCGAAATGCGCGGCGGATGTTTCGCCGCCCCGGTCGGGGGCCGTGACGGCCAACGGCCATCGGAACAAACAGAGATGCGTAACGCCACCGCATGGTTTCACCACGGTAGACAGGACTGTGTCGATTAGCATAGAGCCGGTTGACTGCAGAGCACCGGACGGCGGGTGCCTCCCACCACGAGGAGCGTGAGAAGTGAGCAGGACCGGTCGGACATGGACCCCCTCGGGAACTTCCGGCTGGCCGATGGGCGTGAGGTTGCGTGGGGTGAGTTCGGCGACCCGACGTCGCCGGTGGTCTTCTGGCTGCACGGCCTCGGCAATTGCCGCGTCAGTGGCAAGGGCATGCACGCGCTGGCGAGCGACGCGGGAGTGCGCATCATCGCGCCGGACCGCCCCGGCATCGGCCTGTCCTCACCTCAGCCCGGGCGGCGGATTCTGGACTACCCCGCGGATCTCACGGCGCTGGCCGACCACTTCGGTCTCGAGCAGTACCAGGTGCTCGGCATCTCGGGCGGCGGACCGTTCGCCCTGGCCTGCGCGGCCCAAGGCGACACCAGGCATTTCGCACCGTCGTGATCAGCGGCGCCGGTCAGCTGGACAAGCCGGGTGCGCTCGAGAGCTTGGGCGACACCACGAACTTCCTCCGCACAGCGGCATCCGGCCCCGAGGCCGCGATCCCGCACCTGGAGCAGCAGGCGCTGGCGGCGAACAACGTCGACAGCGCTCTGGAGGTCATCATCTCGGCCATGGCGCCGGAGGATCAGGCCTGCGCGGCCGAGAACCCCCAGGTAGTGCTCGATCTGTTCGATTCGATAGCTGCTGCCGCGGTGAACGGCGTGGAGGGGATCGCCTATGAGGCGTGGCTGCTGACCCAGCCGTGGGGCTTCGAACTCTCGGATGTCCGGGGCCCGGTGGACAGGGTATCGGCAAAGTCGGTGTGGAGGTCCGTGAAGGGGCCCTTCACGGACTCAGAGTCCGTGAAGGGCCCCTTCACAGACCCGAAACCGGTCCGGCGCACGCCACGAGGTGGCCGCACACACCTCCGCATCACCCGCTGCCGGGCCCCCGGCAGACATCAGCGGAGACATCGGGCTTCGGCCGGAGTTCCCCTTGCAGTCAAGGACAACGGGAACGCCATCAGATTCCGACCCGTTCCAGGCCTGGAACGCCGGTAGTTCAATCAGCGGGCGCTGTGATCTGCCGGTTCTTACCGAACCGGCGCATCGCTGGAACAATCGAAGGACGTGCCTCTCGGCACCGCGGAAACTGAGTCGGATCCACCGCAATCGAGCCTGCGGCCTCAATCCTCAGATCCAGGTTTCCATCCCCCGGCGACCCACCGGATAAAATCACCTCAACCCAAAAGCCACCTCAAGTACGCGGAATCCCGAACCCCGGCGTCAGAATCGCCGCCGGGTCGAACTCCGCGAGAGCGGCCGTCACCTCCGGCCAGCTGTCGCCGTAATGCGTGCGCCAGTGGCTGGGGGTCAGCGGACGCGAGCCGATCGGGTAGATCGTGGCGTCGGCGGCCTGTTCCAGGTCGTCGGCTGCCGCGGCGGTGCGGCGCAGGGTGCGGTGGATGTAGTCCGTGCCGGAGTCGGCGGGGGCGGCCCGGAGGACGTCGAACAGCAGCGTCAGCTCGCCGGGCTGGGGCGGCTGGTTCCGGCGGTGCTGGGGAAGGCGCAGGCGTGGCCGGGTGAATTTCGTGCTGTCGTGGGGAAAGACGAGGACGAACGACAGGCCGTCGGGGTGCCAGTCGTCGGCGCCCAGTGCGGTCAGCTGGTCCAGGATGATCCGGTCGGCGGTGGCGCCGGGCAGGAAGACGTCCAGCCAGATCTTGATGGTGTCGGCCCATTTTCGCCGCGCGATCCAGGCGTCGATGGTCGAGGTGATCGAGGTGATGTGGTCGAGCCAGCAGACGACGCCGCGCCCGTGGATCCGGTTTTCCGGGTGCGTGCTCCCGGACGCCTCCCGGATGATCATCTCGACGGACGCGGTGTGGTCGGCCGCCGGGTGGTCCTCGTAGACGGCCAGGTGCAGATTTGTGGTCATCGGTTCCCGGCCCCGCGGCGGCATCACCATCGCGTACACCTCGTCGAACCGGCCCGAGGTGGCGGCGTGCCGGAGGGCGTGCAGGCCTTCCTGCTGGTCGGTGAAGGGGACGACGGCGCGCCACACCAGGGGCTGGGCTGGTTCCAGCGTGAGCCGGGCGCGGGTGATCACGCCGACCTGGCCCAGCCCGGCCAGCGCGGAGTCGAACAACCGGCGGTGCTGCTCCGGAGAGCACCACACGAGTTCGCCGGTGCCGGTGGCCACCTGCAGTGCTTCGACCGAATCCACCTGGGCGCCGGCCCCCGGCTGGTTGCTGATCCCGCCCACGGTCAAGGTCCCGCCGACGCTGAGGCCCAGATATCCGGTGTGCCCACCGGCGAATCGCAATCCGCGCGCGTACAGCTGCGGCACGAGATCGGCCCAGAGGATCCCGGCTTCCACCTCCGCCCACCGCCCACGCGGATCGATCCGGACGACCCGATCCAGAGCGGTCATGTCGATCGCGACCCCGCCGAGGGCGAGCCGCTGCCCGTGCACGGTGTGCCCGGCACCCTGCGCGGCAACGGGGACCCGCAGGTCGGCGCACCTGCCGATCGTCCGCGCGACGTCGTCGGCGCTGCCCGGGCGCAGGACGGCGGCCGGGAAGCCCTGGCACACCCGCCCCATGTCCCGGCCGGCGGCCTCGATCACCTCGCGGCCGCCGAGCAGGTCGCCGTCCAGCCCGTCCACGAAGGACCGGCATATCGCGGACACCGGTCCCCACCCCCGGATGATCGGGTCGTAGCCAAGCGCGGACTGCATCAGGTCTCCAGAAGTGGTCGCGGACAAGGCATGATCGCCGAGAAGCACCCTTCCCCACCGGACCCGCGCGGAAAAGCAGTCACCCTCGACAGCGGGCACCCGACCCTCGACACCGTCGATCGACCCCCCTCGTACCCTCTTCAGCACGGTCGCGCCCACTGACAGTTGACTCCATCCGGTGGATTGTGCGTGTTTCTCTCGCCACCCGATCTTGATCGCCTACGGTGGGGCGAACAGTCGGTCACGCTCCGTGCCGGGCGAGGGGTGCGGAGCAAACCCGGCACATTCCCGGGAAAGGGCGGGACGATGGGGACACCGGAACGTGATCCGCACCGTTCCATCTCGGGCCTGACCAGCCTCGTCGGGCGCACCACGGCCCTGGACGAACTGCGGCAGCTGCTCATCCGCGACGGAGCCCGGCTCGTCACCTTGCACGGCGACGGCGGAGTGGGGAAAACCCGTCTCGCCGAAGAGATCTTCCGGGAAATCTCGGCCAAGGAGGACCTCTCGGGGCGGGCGGCGCCGTTCGACGGCGCCGCGGTCGTGCCGCTCGCGGGTGTCGCGCGGAATGCCGAGGCCGGGTCGCTCCCCCGGTCCGCCGCGGCGCGGGAACGGCTCGAAGTGTCCGTCTGCCAGGAGATCGTGGCGGCGCTGGACATCCATCGCGCCGCGGGCAAGACGGTCGACGACCTGCTGCGTGCCTTCGCCGAGCACCTGGCGGGCCGCCGGTTGCTGCTGGTGCTCGACAACTGTGAGCTGCTCACCGACGAAGTGGCCGAGATCGCCGAGTGCCTGCTGGCCGACGATCCCGAGCTGCAGATCCTGACCACGAGCCGGATACCCCTCAACGTCCACGGCGAGTACCTGGTCCAGGTTCGCCCGCTCGCGATCCCCGATCGCGGCGCCTCCCGCGATGCCGCGGCGCGCACCGACGCCGTCCGGCTGTTCTGCGATCGCGCGGCGGCGGCGGGAAGCCGGGTCGACGGCTGGACGGACTGGCCGGCCGTCGTGGACCTCGTGCGGCTGTCCGGCGGAGTACCGCTGGTCCTCGAACTGCTCGCCGCGCAGCTCGTCGTCGGCATCCGCACCCCGACGGCCGTCCTGCACGACCTCATGGAAACCGGGCTGCTCAAGCTCAAGTACACCCGCGGACGACGCCGGATCCCGCCCCACCACAGCATGCTCGAAGCCACCGTCACGGTTTCGTGGGATGCGTGCGACGTGGCGCAGCAACGGTTGTGGTGTCAGCTGAGCACGTTCGCCGGGAGCTTCACTCTCGCCGCAGCTGAAGCGGTCTGCGCCGAAGATCCCGCTGTCCCGGCCGCACGCCGCCACGTCGGCGTCATGCTCGAAGAATTGATCGTTCGTTCCGTGGTCACGCGCGCCGATTCCGGCCGATATGTGCTCCGGCATTCCTGGCTGCGCGATTACGGAGAACAACGTCTGCTCGGCAGCGCGGAGGAACGAATCCTCCGCGAACGCCAGTGCACCTGGATCACGAACCTGATCGCCACCGCTGCCCGTTCCTGGTTCGGGCCACGGGAATTGCACTGGCTGCACACAGTTCACGACGAGCTGCCGAGCATCGACGCCGCCGTACGGTGGTGCTGTGACACCGGCCAGGTCACGAAGGGCTACCAGCTGGTCAACAGCGCGGCACGCGTACGAGCCCAGTTCTTTTACGCGAAGGAATACCGCTTCACCGAGTGGTACAAAAACCTCCTCACCGCCGACACCGGCCCGCCGTCGATCGAGCGCATCGTCGCACTGAGCATGCTCGGGTTCATCTGCATCGCCACCGGGAACAAGGACCACGCGCTCGCCGCCCTCGAAGAGGTCGACGACCTCATCCCGCACGTCGAAAGCGCTGCCGACCATCCCGCAGTCCTGCTGTTCCGTGGTATCTACCTGGGGCTGACCGACTCCGGCGGCCAAAGCCTCGACTTGCTCACCGCGGCTGCGCACGCCTTCGACCTCGCCGGCGACCAGGGCAGCCGTCAGATGGCCTTCCTCGTGCGCGCGCTGGTCGCCGGCATGATGCGGCATCCGATGGCCGAGGTCTTCACGAAAGAGGCCATCACCCACGCCGGCAACTCGCCGTGGGCCGAGAAGTGGACACGGCTGCTGCTCGCGCTCCCCGGAATGCCGGTCGCCGACGACGATCTGCCGGACGTCATGGAATCCCTGATCGCCATGGGAGACGCCTGGGAAACCGCCTGGCTGGTCCTCATCCGAGCGCTCGTTCTGGTCCGGCTCGGGAAATTCCGCATGGCCGCGCACATGATCGGCTGCACCGCCACCGTGCAGCGCCGCCACGGCGTGATCTTCGACGGCATGATTCTCTTCAAACGACGCTTGGACGAGGCGATCACGAAAATCGAGCACCGGATCGGGCAGAAGGCTTATGCCGACGCCTACCGGCGCGGCCAGACCCTTTCCACGCCCGAAATCTACGAGCTGGCCACCCGGCCGGCCGCATGCGACGAGCCGCTCAGCCCGCACCAGCTCCGGATCGTCTCCCTGGTGGCGCAGAAGCTGACCAACCGCGAGATCGCCACCCGGCTCAACTCCACGGAAAGCGCGATCACCCAGGCGCTCACCCGAATCCGCAAGAGAATCCTGCTGCCCGGCAAGGGACGCAACGATCGCCCGGCGCTGGTGGCCTGGTTCCGGCAGAACTATCCGCACGGCCTGCCCGCCGGCGCGGCCCACGATTTCGCCTGAACCAGGGCTGTGAAGGGGCCCTTCACGGACTCAGAGTCCGTGAAGGGGCCCCTTCACAGCCGTTCGGGCCGGGGGGTACGGTCGCGCGGAGCCGGGGCGCGTAGTTGAGATGGGTGTGTGCGCGCATTGTTCAGCCGGCCGGGCGCCCGGTCACGAGCGATCGACCTGCTGATTGTCGTGGTGCTCGGGGTGGGTTCGGTGCCGAGCATCGTGGCGTCGGGCCGGTCGTCGGGTGTGGTGCTGGGAATCACAGTGGCCATCACGGTGGCCCTGCTCGCACCGATCTTCGCGCGGCGCCGGTTTCCCGTGCGGGCAATGCTGTTCGCGCTCGCCGTCTTCGCTGTGCATACGCTGGTGCCGCCGTCGTACGCCGGCTGGCTGCTCGCTGCCGACCTGGCACTGCCGTCCTCATGTACTCGGTGATGGTCTACGGCGATCGGCGCAGCTGGCTGTGGCTACTCCTGGCGTCGGAGGCGGTGTTCCTGGTCGGGCTGGTCCTCGTCCTCGAGAGTAACTCGATGACGGCGATCGTGTTCCTGGCCCAGACCGCCACCATGGTGGCCGCGGTGGCGATCGGCGAGGTGACGCGAAACCGGAAGCGGCAGCTGGCCGACGCGCAGGAGCGTGCGATCGAGGCCGAGGAACACCGTGACGCGCTGGCGAGGACCGCGGTCGTCGAAGAACGCGCCCGGATCGCCCGGGAGATGCACGACGTCGTCGCCCACGCGGTCAGCACCATAGTCATGCAGTCCGAAGGCGCACGGCTGCTGGGCGAACGAAATCCCACAGCCGTGGACGAGGCACTGCGCACGATCGGCGTCACCGGCCGCGAAGCCGTCGCCGAACTACGCCGGATCCTCGGCCTGCTACGCGGAACCGAGAACGGCACGGAACCCCAACCGAGTGCCGGCGCGCTCGGCGACCTTGTCGGCAAGGTACGCTCCGCCGGGCTGGAGACCCGTCTCGTGATCGAGGGCGAGCCTGAGGGCGTCCCGCCAGGCGCCGTGCTCACCACACACCGGATCGTCCAGGAAGCACTGACCAATGTGGTCAAACACGCCCCGCCCGGCGCCCGGTGCACAGTGACAGTGCGTTACGGGACACCAGGCGACCCACACCGGACCGTCGTGGCCGACATCGTCAACGACGGCGGCCACGGACCACACGCTCACCCCGCCGAACAAGCTCGGGCAGGCTACGGCATCCGCGGCATGCGAGAACGCGCCTCGATGTTCGGCGGCGACGTGACCGCACAACCCCAGCCCGACGGAGGCTTCCAGATCACCGCACAGCTCCCACTCACAACCTCCCCGGAGAACCAATGACCCCCTACCGCGTCCTCGTCTGCGACGACCAGGAACTCATGCGCGGCGGGCTACGCATGCTCCTCGAAAGCACCGACGACCTGACACTCGCCGGAGAAGCCGAAAACGGCATCCAAGCCATCGACCTCGCCACCACCACACGACCAGACCTGATCCTCATGGACGTCCGCATGCCCAAACTCGACGGCATCCAAGCCACCAAACGCATCTGCGCACACAACCCCGACGTCAAAATCCTCATGCTCACCACCTTCGACCTCGACGAATACGTCCTCGCCGCAACCAGAGCAGGCGCAGCCGGATTCCTCCTCAAAGACGCAAGCGGAGAAGAAACACTCCACGCGATGCGCGCCGTCCTGCGCGGCGACCGTGTGCTCGCCCCCGCCGTCGTCGACCGGATGATGCAACGCTACCTCGCCGCCCACCCCACACCCTCCAACGACCACCGCCTCACCCGCCTCACCGACCGCGAACGAGACGTCCTCACACTCGTCGCCCAAGGACTCAACAACACCGAAATCGCCGAACAACTCTTCATCGGCATCACCACAGTGAAAACCCACCTCGGCCGGATCCTCAACAAACTGGAAGTACGCGACCGGCTCCACGCCGTCGTATTCGCCTACGAACACGGCCTCATCACACCATCGAACCGCAGCGAACCCCACCACTGAACAGCGCTCACATGCCGGAACGCCGATGCAACAGCACAGCCGTGTCATTACGCACAACCACGTCGTAGCTCGTCCTGGTCAGCTCCGCCAGCCGCCTTTCCTGCTCCGGAACCGACAACGGCCAGCTTCCTTCCGGCCGCGTCACCACGACCCATTCGGACTGCTCCGCACCCGACGGATAAGTCGGATAGAGCAGCACCCGGCACCGGCTCGTCAAATGCGGGGCCAGCCGTCCGGCGGCCGCAATCGTGGCGCCGTCGGGAACCCGGGCCAGGACTTCCCTCGCAGCAGCTTGCTGCTCGTCGGTCCAGCGCGGCTGATTCGCATGCAGCAGCACCACCGTCGTCGAACAAAGCGCCGCGACCACCGCACAAATCGGGGCAGCCCGGCGCAACCACGTGCCACGTGCGCGACGGATGCCGTCCACCGCCGCCAGAAACGCGATCGGGATCAGCACCGCGTCGTAGTAGAGGGCCGGGCTCCAGTAGAAATGAAAACCCGACAACAGCCGCCAGGCGAGGGTAGGAACGAGCAGCATCGCAAGGGGCGACCGAAGCGCCGCGAACGCCATGGGTGCAAGCAGTACAGCGAGGGTCGCCACCTTGATGGGGAACCCGGCGAAGGGCGCGAACCCGCCCCACTTGCTCCCGTAAGCGTAAACGCCGCCGTTGATCAAGGGCAGCACCACTTTGATGATCACAGCCGTGGTGAGGACGCCGAACGCGACCGTCGCCCAGCCAAGCCGCCGCTGCCCCTGAACGACGAGATACAAGCCGAGCACAGCCAGCGTCACCGACAGGTCTTCCTTGACCAGCACCAGCGGCACCGCATACGCGACCGCCCACCTCCACTCCCGCCGGAGCAGCCGTTCACCCGCGAAGGCCAGCATCGGGACGGCGAAACAGACTTCGTGGAAGTCGTGGATCATCGTTTCCAGCAGGCCGGTGGAAAGCACGTAGCCGCAACCGATCGCGACACCCCGCACCGTGCCCAGCACGCGGATCGCATGCCGGGTCACCGGGACGACGGACAACGCCAGCAACGCGGCCTGCGCCACCAGCAGCATCGCCGGAGACGGCCAGAGCAGGTAGAACGGTGCGAGCACCGCGAGAATCGGCGAGAAATGATCGCCGAGCAGGGGGATGCCAGGGCCTTTGAGATCGGACGTCGGCCAATGTCCGTCCGCGTAGGAGCGGATGGCCTGCTCGAACAGGCCGAGATCCTGTCCGCCACTCTGGAATGCCGCATGCAGCGAAAGGGACCACACCGCATAAATCACGAAGGCGCAACCGGACAGAATGTAGGGGAGACGAAGCCGGATACGGGCCGGTGTGGCGCTGCCCGCCCCCGCAATCGGGCGATCACCCTCTGTTGTTCCCAGTGTACCGACGTGCTCCATCAGCCGCTCCTCGCCCGCGGACCCTTGCCGGTCCACACCGGACGGTGGTGGACTTTTCGGCGCTATACAGGAGAAACTGGCCGCCTCATGGCTGGGCGGCTCGTTCTGGTACATAGCGTGCCGAATTGCGGGAGCGGAGGCGTCAGACCGTGAGCCCGATCCGATCATGCCGCGAGAGGACCCGGGTCCTCCCCGGGGAGGACCCGGTCGATGCGCGTCAGTACGTGGCGTCGAGGACGTGGTCGACGGCTGCGTGCAGTGTCTCGGTTTCGGCGGCCAGAAGCGGGTCCCCGAAGGCAACGCTCTGGCGATCAAGAGTCCATTGAGGACTCGACTGGGAGAAGCTGCGTCAGGCGGCAAACGCGCACGAGGTGCCGCCTCGAATCGCCGCTTCACTCGCAGGGTGCTTGGACATGCTGACCGCACAACTGCCCGAGCCCGAGGACGCGGTGCGCAAGTAGTACTACCCACCCACTGCTTGAGTAGTTGCACCCGAGTAAGCAGGTAGGTTCACCCGACTGCGCCCACAGGCGTGTATCGCCTGGTCTCGGTCCCATATCCTGTGACGGAACGATCACGGGGAGGGATCGAGGATGGGTTTCACGACCGTGCCGGAGACCCTGCGCGGGGCGCGCAGCGCTGCTGGCGAGAAGGTGGGCAGCCTGCGCGGCGCTGACTGCGCAGAGCCGGTAGGCCGGGTGGCGGGTGCCGTGCAAGGCGGCAGTGCGGCGGCAGCCGCCGCGCATTGTCAGGACGCCTTGTCCACTACGTTCACCGAATGGCGCGCCGAGGCACAGCGCCTTACCGATCACCTCGGCGTGGCAGCCGACCGGTATCAGCAAGGCGACCACGCGGCGGCCGGGGTGTTTCCCTCCGCCGCGCCGACGATGCACGGGCCGCGCTGATGGTGTCGCTGGCCGATGTCCGGGCCTGGAATCCCGGCACGCTGGACGAGATCTGCTCACTCTTGCAGGCCCGGACGCAGGTCCTCGTCCACGACGGGGACGACTACGGGAAGATCCTGCCGGTCGAGGGCTGGAGTGGGCCGGCCGCCGACAACGCGGCCGGGCAGCACCACGCGTTGATGCGGCAACTGGACACGATCGCCGCCGGGGCCGCCGCGATTGGCAAGGCGATCGGGCAGGCGTCCGACGCCATTACCGGTGTCCATCACGCCCTGACCAACGCCGAAGAGCTGGCCCGGAAGTACGGATTCCAGATCACCGACGCAGGCGGCATCACCGACACCTACGCGGGCAAAGAAGCACCGCCGGAGATGCATCCCGAGGACCGGGAACGGACGCACGCGCAACTGGTGGACGAGGTGGCGCAGATCCTGCGCACCGCGAACGACATCGACACCGATCTCGCATCAGTGCTCGACCGCGCGGCGGCCGGTCAGTTCGGCACCGGGAACGAATCCACCGTCGCCGCAGCAGCAGCCGACGGGATGAAAGACCCCGGCCTCACGCTGCCCGAACCCCCGCCGAACGCGACACCCTCGCAAAACTCCGCCTGGTGGGCCACCCTGTCCGAAGCGGGGCGGAACATCCTCCTGCGAGATCATCCCGACTGGCTGGGCAACCGTGACGGCCTGCCCGGCGATGTCCGCTCGAAAGCGAACATCGCCCGCATCCCCAGCGAGCGGACTGACCTTCAACACCAGCTCGACGAGGCAAAGAAACGGCTCGAACTGGTCAAAGACCAGCCCTACCGGCCGCCGAACATGCTGCCCGACGCGTTGGCCGACATCCGCAAAATCGAAGCCAAGCTCGCGTCCCTGAAGGCGATCGACACGACTCTCGCGCAAGGCAACCGCCAACTGCTTACCCTCGACACTACGGGCGAACGGTTGAAAGCAGCGGTCGCTGTGGGCAATGTCGATACCGCCAAACACGTCAGTGTCTTTACTCCAGGGTTCACTTCCACCATTGACCGCAGCATGCCGGGCTACGACCGGGACATGTACAACCTGCAACAACGCACGCAGGTGCTCTCCGACCAGTACGGCGACGGCGGAAAGGTGGCCACGGTCACGTGGCTGGGCTATGAGGCACCACAGAACGACGATGTGATAAACGGCAACCAATCAGTGGCATCCGACCATATCGCACAGACTGGCGCCAAGAAGCTCGACGGCTTCCTCAACGGGATCGGCGCTTCCCATGAAATGCAGAACCAACCGCTGCACCTGACCGCGCTGGGCCACTCGTACGGCAGCCTCACCACAGGCATTGCCCTGCAACAATCCACCCCCGTGAACGACGCGGTGATTTTCGGATCACCGGGCCTCGACGCCCAGCAACGCGGTGACCTCCAGGTGCCGCAAGGACACCTGTTCTCTGCCGGGGCTGACCAGGACTCAGTTCCGAAACTCGACGTCGCCAACCACTTCGGCGTCTCCCCCTACGACATGCCCGGCATCGACCGCCTGAGCACCGGAGACGCAATCGCCGCAGACGGCACGCCGCTGCACGCGACCCACAGCCACGGTCAGTACCTCGATGACGGCTCGACGTCGCAGTACAACATGGCGGCGGTCGCTGCGGGGCGGCCAGACCTGCGCGTCAACTACGTCGCGCCCCCACCGCCGCCCCCGCCGCAACAGCCCACACACCGATGACAGAGGCCCAGCCGACCACATGAAATACAACCTCGTCCAAACCCTGTCCGGCGCCGCCCTCGTTCTCATCCTCGCCGGTTGCAACGGCCAGGATGCGCAGGAGAATCCCATGAACAACAACGACAAAGCTGCAGCCGAGCAGTTCAAACAGCTCATGCGGCGCCCGGACATCGGCGAGGCCGCCGCTCGCTACGACGAGATGTACCGCAAGATCCGCGAAAAGCTGACCAATGCCGTTCCAACACTTCATTGGGAACAGACGAATCCTCCTGGCCGGGCGGCGTGCAGCACCGAATTCGGCGCAATCGATGCTGCGGGCCGATCCGACGCCCAGGAACGAGGGCTTGGCAACTGGACAGCCCACGGAAATCTGCCAGACGCCCGGTGGAACGAAGCTGTGTCTATCGTGGGCGGCGTAGCCCGCAGTTATGGTTTCGGCTCCGGGCCAACTGTGGTGAAGAACAACCCGTCCGACCATTATGTGACGTTCCATGATTCATATGGTGGAGAACTCGTCTTCGGCACGGCCGTAAACACTACACTTCTGGTTCGTACAGGGTGCCATCTGACCACCGAAGCCAAAAAGCGCGGCAGCCTCGCGCCCACTCCTTCGTATTGAGCTGTCCATAGTGTGCACACTAAGAAATCGACAGTTGTCGCGGAGCACCTGCACTACGGCCCTGCCGCCCGGGCGCCTCGGCATCGCCCAGCCCCGCTGTCCCGGGCAATCCAGCAGCTTGAACGGCGTCTCGGCGTCGCGCTGGTGGAGCGCAACCGCAGCGGTGTCTCATTGACCGGCGCCGGGGAGATCCTGCAGGAGGGCAGCGCGGCACTCGACACGGCCACAGCGGCCGTCCGCCGAACCCGTCGGGCCGGGAGCTCCGACGGTCCGGGCGAGCGCTTGGTGCTGGCGGTGAAGGCCGCGGCTACACCTATCTCGGGCACGAGAGCACAGTGGACGCGAACGGCTGGGAGACCGTCGGCGATCTCGGCCGGTTCGACCCCGACGGGTACCTTTTCCTGGCCGACCGCCGCAACGACCTGATCATCCCCGGCGGCGCCAACATCTACCCGACCGAGGTCGAACTCGCGCTGACGGCGCATCCCGCGGTCACCGAGGCAGTCGTCATCGGTCTCCCGGACCTCGGCCAGCGGACGCATGTGTTGGTACAGCTCGATTCCCCGGCCGGCATCGATGCCGAGACACTGGACCGGTTCGCCCGGGAACGGATCGTGCGGTACAAGTGCCCGCGCTCCTACGAGTTCGTCGACGGCCCGCTGCGCGACGACGCCGGAAAGGTACGCCGTAGCAAGCTGATCGCCGAACGACAGCGAGGGTGAGTCACGTGCCGGGTAGCAGGAGCGCCGCGAACGTCCACGCGACGTCAGTCCGCAGGCCATTCGTACGAAAGTTCGTACCGATCCGCGGCAAGGACCATGTCGTTCATCTCCAGCGGTGTGCCGTCTTCGCCGTAAGCGACGCGGGTCACCGTCATCACCGGAACGCCGTCCGCGAGTTGCAGCAGTGACGCCTCGTCCGGCGTAGGCATCCGAGCACCGACGTGCTCGATGAACGAACCGAGAGTGTGGCCTGCTTCTTCGCGCCGCGCGTATGCGCCGCCCTTGCCAGTGTCGACCTGTTCGATGGCGGTGTCGCGCGTCAGCTCACGAGGGAGGCGCGACACCGCAATTTGAACCACCAGCCCATCGGCACGCATCACCCGGTCCCTCACGGTCAATTCCGCGCCCTCGCTGACAGCGAGGTGTGTGGCGGTACGGCTGTCGGCTTCCTCGAACCGGATCTTCACCGAGGTTGACGGCGTGAATCCGCGAGCGGCAGCGTCTGCGAGGAAGGCCCCTCGGTTGCGTCCGCGCGCCTCCCTCGACAAGCGCGAACGCGCAATGCGCTGGATGCTCGCAGGTGGCCGCACGAACACACCACGGCCATGCTCGGATGTCACAAGCCCTTCGGCGCGAAGCATGTCGACTGCTTCGCGGATCGTCGGCCGGGAAACCCCGTAGGTCTCGACCATCTCACGTTCGCTCGGCAGCTGGTCGCCGGGCGCGTATTGGCCGGCCGCGATCTTCTCGCGGAGGTCGGTCGCAACCTGGCGGAAAGCGGGAACGCCGCTCTTGCGGTTAACCATGCTCACAGCCTCGCACTGGTCAGGTTGTCTTGACCAGTTACCGCTCGGCTCGGGCACCCTGGCCATCTGGAATCCCGGCCAAGGGATTGTGAATCCTGATTGACCGCCCGTGGCAAACCGTCGACCGGGAAGGACGCAGGTACACTGCAGCGGTACCTCTTCGCGGAGGAAGTGGCCCCGGGTAGCTCCCGGGGCCACGCGAAGAGGTCGACTCCGCGAATGAGGTGCCCGCATGTCTGATTCGAATGACCTCGGCCGCCGGATCCGCGAGATCCGTTCATGGCGACAGCTGAACTTGCGCACCGCCGCCGACCTCGCCGGGATCTCCTACAGCTACCTCGGCCAGCTGGAGCGGGGCGAGCGGCCGGTCAACAACCGGCAAGTGCTCGAAGCACTCGCGAATGCTCTGCGTGTCTCTCCCGCTGAACTGACCGACGCGCCCCACGTCCCCGGGAAGCAACCGGACAGCCAGACCCACGCTGCACTCGATGCGGTAGAGGCGGCGCTGAGTGAGTGGCTTCCCGGCGAGATCCCTGATACGCCGGGTAGACCGTGGCGTCAGACGGTGTCCGACCTCGACACCCTGACGCATGTCCTGCGCCCGAAGTCCGACTACGCGGGCCAAGTCGCACTCCTTCCCTCGTTGATCACCGATCTCCTTCACCATGCTCACGGCCGACACCGGGATCGAGCGCTTGAAGGATTGATGACCGCCTACTACGCCACCGGCAACGTCTCCGGCCGCCTTGGACGGCGGCAACTGTCGTACCTGGCAGGCGAGCGTGTCCGCGCCAGCGCCGAGCTACTGGACGACCGCGAGTGGCTTGGGGTGGCCACGTGGGTCCGCGCTCAGTTTCTCAGCTCCACGTCCCGGCAACGTCAGTACAAGCTCGCGCTCGACGCTGTAGACGCTCCCGGTGCCCGGCTGGAATCACGGGGCATGGGGCACCTCACGGCAGCCATGTCGGCCGCTGCTCGCGGGGACACCGACACGGCCAGAGAGCATCTCGACGACGCCGGGAAGATGGCTGACCGGGTACAGGTTGCCGACTCGTGGGGGCTGGCCACCTTGAACTTCACCCGGGCCAACGTAGGAATCTGGCGTGTCGCTATCGGCACGGAGTTGGGAGACGGGGGCAAGGTCGCGGAGGTGGGCCGGAAGGTCAAGTGGTGGTCGCTACCCCTGTCCCGCCAGGGAGCGTTCTGGATGGATCTCGGGCGGGGCTTGATGCAGGACCGCCGAAGCCGGGAAGACGGCCTACGCGCGATCTTGAAGGCTGAGGCCTTAACCCCGCAGCAAGTGCGGAACAACGTGTTCGTGCGTGAGGTTGTATCGGACCAGCTTCGCCGTGCCCAGCGTGACGCTGGCGGGCGGGAGCTTCGCGGGCTCGCATGGCGCATGGGGGTTGCACCTGTCGGGTGATCCCCGGCCCGTGTGCACTTCTTGCGCACAAGCTCTGAGCAGCCACTCTTAGTGTCCTGCGCATGACGGTGGGGTTTGGGGAGAGGCAACGTCGCTTCCGGGCGCCAGGGACGACGGATCTGGCTCTGCGGGTGCACACCGACCGGATGGACGGTCGGCGGCAGACGGCGCATCTCTATCTGAAGCGGGAGTTGGCGGACCCGGCGGCATGGTGGCTGATCCCGTGGTGCTCTGTCAACACGATCTACCCGCAACGGCACGAGCGCAGAGACCTCGACTTGACGGGGCTAGCCGACGCCAAGTGGTGCCCCGACTGCACACAGCGGGTTTTGCCGTGACCGCGCTGATCTACATCGACCTAGCGACGGCGCGCGATGATCGATGGCGTGTGGCACGTGGCTCGGCCGGCGGCGATCCCGGCACCGGGTGATGAAGTCGTGATGCCGCAAGGAGCGACGGCGGTCGTCAAGTACGCGCCGACGGACGAGCGGACCAACCGGCATATACCGATGCAGTGCCCGTACTGGGACGCCCATCAAGGTTTCCCCGCCATCGCCTACAGCCTCGAAGGCACCGGCCCACGGTCCAACTCCTGCAACGTACGGCAAAACCGACGCCTGCACACCATCGCAACCACCATCGCCGACCACGCGACCACCACGCTCACAACGAAAGCAGGACAGTGACCCGTCCAGGACGCGGACACCGCCCCGCCGTGAAATCGACCGCATCACCGCGGCAACCCAAGCGACAATCCACGACATCGATAAATTGAGGACACGGCACATGAAAACCAACGACCGGGGTGTGTTCCGGAACCGGTTACTGGGCATCGCCCTGCGCACAGCCCGGAAGGACGCGCACTTCGGGGTCCGGGAACTGGCCCGCAGGGTCGGGGTCAACCCGGCCCTGCTGTCGAACTGGGAGCTCGGCGAACGCACACCAAAACGGGAAGACGTTGCCGGGATCCTCGGCGCACTCGGGGTCGTCGGCACGGAGAAACAGCGGATCCTGCACCTGGCCCGCCTCACCGGCCCCGGCTTGATCCTTCCCGGCAACCTCAGCAACCGAGACCACCTCGCCGCGCTGAGAGACTGCGAAACACTATCCACGACCATCCGAACATGGCACCCCCTGCGGATCCCCGATCTCCTGCAAATCCCCGACTACACCATGGCAGTACTCGCCGCGCAGGGTTTCAGCCCCGCCGACAGCCAGGAGCTCGCGGCGCTGCGCACTGAAAGCGGCAACATCATCCACGGCCCACACTCCACCCCGATCACCGCGTACATCGGCGCCTCAGCCCTCACCAACCTCGTCGGCTCACCGGCGATCATGTGCCGCCAACTCGATATGCTCGTCGTCCCCTCGACCGGAACCACGGTGCGCGTCGTGCCAGACGACACCGACGAACACCCGGGCCGATCCGGCCCCTTCACCCTCTACGACACGCGCGCCGCGACCGTCGCCTACATCGCCCACCACAACGGCGGAACCTTCCTCCCCGACGATCGCCACGAATTCCACGCGGTCATCAATCGACTCGACAAAATCGCGAAAACACCCATTGAATCCGCAATGATAATCGGCGGAATCGCCGCAAAATACACCCGCAGTGAACACTCTCCCGGAGACGGCTAGGAAATCAGCCCACCGGCCAAGCTCCAATGAGGACACCAGTACGAACAACCGATGCGCCAACGCCTGCCACTCCAGCCCGAGGGGCATGACCTGTCGCAGGGTGGCCAAGACCTACGGAAGTTCGCCAAGGGCCGAGAGCGAGGCTCGGACAGTCCGACCCAGCCCACCGCAATTCCAGGCACCGGTCAACGGCTCGCCGATCCGGCCCCGAACGCCAGCATCCCTTGGGGTGCGCTGCCGGCCAGGAACGTCGGCGGACCGCAGGAACGTTCGCCGTTGCCTTCCGCCAATCACCTGCCTCGGGGGTTTTCTCACCCGGTGAGGGGGTGATCGACCGTTGTAACACTTTAATCCCACATGTCACACTCGCTGCGGCGCGCCGACCTGCCGATGTGGACAGTGAAAGGAATGCACGTCATGTCCGAGAAGCATTCAGGTTCCTCGCCGCGCTGGTACGGCGTGGCGGTCGCGGCACTGGTGGCGGCGTTCTTGTCGCTCGGTTTCGGCGCGACGGCGCAGGCAACACCGGACACCTCGCAGACCGCGCAGACCCAGCTGACGAAGGACTACTGCGGGGGCTCCGGCATCAGCAAGTGGGTGCCCGATCGCTGGTTCAAAGCGGAGTTCAGCGACTCGTGCGCGAAGCACGATCGGTGCTACTCGCGCGCCAGCAGCACCGATCGGCTCGTCTGTGACAAGAACCTGCTGCAGGACCTGCGCGGCGCCTGCGCCCAGGCCTACCCCTCCGGCCTGAAGGGCGCGACCTGCCGCGGGGTGGCCAGGACCTACTACGAAGCAGTACGGAAGTTCGCCAAGGGCCACTACCACGGCTCGGGCAACCCGAACTAGCCACGACGATCCTGGCTCGCCGGAGGTGCGCAGCCTCCGGCGAGCCGGTCAACGGCCTCGCCAAGCCAGCGTCGCCACCGGCCCGCGCGCCCGGCAGTGCTGTGAAGGGGCCCTTCACGGACGCAGAGTCCAGGGGCCGGCAAAGTTGGTCGAGGCCCCCTGATCAGCAGAGTGAGCCGTGGCTGCCGCGTCATCATCGACGACACCTACCCTCTTCGTCGATCACGCCCGGCAACGCACGATGCGGAACTATTCGAGGCGCGACCACCTCGCGCTGTGCGCCAGACCTTTCCCGAAGCTGTGAAGGGGCCCTTCACAGACTCAGAGTCCGTGAAGGGGCCCTTCACAGACCTCCGCAGTCTGCGCAGGCCCCCTCACGGACCCAGGGCAGCAGGCGGCCGCACTGGGCTGTTTGGCCGAGCGTCGTAGGCCGAAAGCACCCCCATGCGCGGTGGCGGACGCGCGAAGGCGGGATACTGACGTCGCACACGGACAGGGAGGACGCCGGATCCGGTGAGACGAACCGCGGAGGGCCCACTGCGCCGAGGCCTGGTGATTGCGGAGATCGTGATCTTGGCCGCGCTGAACCTCGAGCTGTTCGTGCGCAAAATCCTTCCGCATGGCCTGCCGCTCGCCGAACTCGGCTACTTCCTCGCCGGGCTGGTGGTCGGGGCGCTCGCCCTGCTACGCCGCCGATATCCCGGGCGGACCGCCGTCCTCACCACGTCCGCCATCGCGCTTTCCCTGGTCTACAGCCTGGTCGGCCTGCTCGCCGAGCCTGCCGCGACGCTCGGTGGCGACCCCGAGGTCTTCGCGCTGGCCCTCCTGGTCGGCGCGAGCTGCCACCGGCTGTCCACGCCACAGGCCGCCGGGCTGGTCGCGCTCGGCGGAGCGGCGATCGCCGTCGCGCCCCTGGCGCGGTACGGAGTCAGTCTCCTCACCCTCGTCACCGTGGTGCTCTGGCTGATGCTGTGGGGATGCAGCGTCGTGGTCGGGCTGATCCTGCGCGACGGTGACACCCGCCGCGAAGCAGCGCTGGCCGCCGCCCGGAACCGGGAACGGCTGGATCTGGCCCGCGAGTTGCACGATCTGGTCGCGCACCACATCACCGGCGTCGTGGTGCGCACGCAGGCGGCCGGCGTGGTGCTCGCAGGCGGCCCGGAACAGGAGCTCCTCCAGGAGATCGAGCATGCCGGAGCAGAGGCGCTGGCCGCCGTGCGGCGGTTGGTCATGATGTTGCGCAGCCCCGAAGAAGCCCCGTCCTTCACAACCGGAGGCCTGGTGGAGACAGTCGAAGCAGCCGTCGACGGCGACACCGCAGTCACTCTCAAGCTGGCACCCGGGCTGGCCGAGCTGGCCGTGACCCCGGAAACGGTTTCCACCGTTCACCGGGTGGTCCTCGAAGCGCTGACCAACGTGCGCAAGCACGCCCCGGAAGCCCAGCAGATCGTGGTCGACGTGGCGCCCGCGACGGCCGAGAGGACCTTGCGGGTCGAGGTGCGCAACGACGGGCTCCGGCAGACCCGCGCCCGCCGCGCACCGGGCGGGTACGGGCTGGTCGGGATGCGCGAGCGGATCATGGCGCTGGAAGGCAGGCTGACCGCGGGAGAACACGGTGCACGCGGCTGGCGGGTACTGGCCGAACTTCCGCTGCCCGCCCTCACGCCGACCGTCCGTCCGACCGGAAGGGGGATGGCGCAATGACCTTGCGGGTTCTGCTGGCCGACGATCAGGCCATGGTGCGCACCGGTTTCCGGCTGATCCTGGAACGGGAGGCCGGGTTCGAGGTGGTCGGCGAGGCCGGGGACGGCAGGCAGGCGGTGGCGCGCGCCCGCGAGCTGCGTCCGGACGTCACGCTGATGGACATCCGGATGCCGCTGGTGGACGGTCTGGCCGCGACCCGGCTGCTGGCCGGGCCGGACGTGGCCGATCCGCTGCGGGTGCTGGTCGTGACGACCTTCGATCTCGACGAGCTGGTGCACGAGGCCCTGCATGCCGGGGCCTCGGGATTCCTGCTGAAGGACGCCGGCCCGCGGCTGCTCGTGGAGGCGGTGCGGGCGGCCGCGAACGGCGAGGCACTCGTCTCCCCGTCGATCACCACCCGGCTGCTGGCCCACTTCGCCCAGCCGAGCAGTGCGGCCCGCCCTGCCGATCCACCGCTGACCCAGCGCGAAGTCGAGGTGACCAAGGCGCTCGCCCGCGGCCGGACGAATGCGGAGATCACCGGGGAGCTGGTCATCTCGCTGTCCACGGTGAAGAGCCATCTCTCCTCGATCCAGCGCAAGATCGCCGCCCGCAACCGCACCGAGATCGTGGTCTGGGCCTGGGAATCCGGGCTGGTGCGCTGACCGGCACGGGTCCGCGCCGCAGCACGCGGCGCGGACCCGGCACTCAGTGGGTTTCCGCTTTGCAGGCCATATCCTGCGCCGGACGGCGACCGGTGGTCAGGAACGTGGTGACCACGTCGGTCACGCACTGGTTGCCGCTGACCAGGTAGGTCCCGTGCCCGCCGTGATCCGCGGTGACCATCCGGGCGCGCTCGCCCAGCGCCTGCCGCATCCGCAGCGCCCCGGCCAGCGGAGTCACCGGGTCACGCAGGTTCTGCGTCATGAGCACGTTCAACGGGCCCTTGTCGCCGATGCGCACCGGCGGCTCGGCAGGGTCCGGCCAGAACGCGCACGGCTGGATGTTCGCACCAGCGCCGCCGAAGGCCGGGTAACGCAGGTGGTCGACCGCGACGTTGGCCACGTAGGAGCCGACCGACGTGGGCCAGCGGGAATCGTTGCAGGTGGTGAACAGTTCCCCGGACGCCATGTTGTCCGCGGCTGCCAGGTCACCCGGTGCGCCCGGCGGTATCTGAACGCCGGCGTCCAGTTCGTGCCACGCCTGCGCCAGTTCGTCGAAACGCTTGTCGCTGAACAGCGTGGCGAAAGTGGCGTAGCGGAATCGCTTACCGTCGATTTCGTTGTTGGGCTTCCGGTCCAGCCGATCGGCGAGTTCGTAGTACTTCGCGGTGACCTGCGCCGGCGTACTGCCCAGGTGGTACTTGGCATCGCCCGCCGCCGCGAATTTCGCGAAGTCCGGCAACCGGTCCTGGAAACCTTGGCCGTACAACCGTTCGTACGGGTAGGTCCAGCCGCCTTCGCTGAGGTTGCTGTCGACGACGAACCGGCCGCCCTGCTCCGGGAACAGCGTCGTGTACACCGCGCCGAGGTAACTGCCCCAGGACACGCCGAGGTAGGAGATCTGGGACTCGCCCAGCGCGATCCGGATCTGGTTCAGGTCGCGGGCGGAATTGGCCGTGCTGATGTACGGCCGCATCCACGCGCTCTTCCCGGTGAGGCACTGCTTCGCGATCTGCTTCGCGTCCGCGGCCGTCTTCAAGACGTCCGCGGTGTTGCGCGCATACGTCGGGACGATGCCGTACTTCGACTGTTCGTGCGTCAGATCGCAGCTCACCGGCGTGCTGTGCCCGAAACCGCGCGGGTCGAACCCGATCACGTCGTAGCTGTCCCGCACGCTCTTCGGCAGCTTCAGCTTGACGAGGTCGGCCGGGAAGGTCATCCCCGGCGCGGGGCCGCCCGGATCGGTCAGCAGCACTCCCTTCCGGTGCGCGGGATTCGTGCTGGGCAGCCGGGAAATCCCGAGTTCGATCCGCTTCCCGTCCGGATTCCGGTAGTCCAGCGGCACCTGCAGCGTCGCGCACTGCAGATCCGGCGCGGCCTTCGCGACGTCCGCCGGGCACGCGCCCCAGCGCACGCCGCCGGACGGTGTCGCGGCTTGCGAAACCGCCGGGAGCATCGCCGTCGCCAGCCCGGCGACAGCCAGCGCGACGGGTAACGTTCTCCGCATCCTTGGTCCTTCCCCGACTATGCTCGATGAGTGGAACTCATCGTGCACACGGGGAAATCCTGCGAAATCAGGCGCGAGAACGGCTCCGGGTAACGATTTGCTCAGCCAAAAGTACGATCGGCTGCGCCCGGACGGCCGGTACCCCCAGGCTTTTCATGCACAGGCGTACGGGGCGTCGGCAAAGTCGGTGTGAGGGGCCCTGCGCAGACTGCGGAGGTCCGTGAAGGGGCCCTTCACGGACTCTGAGTCTGTGAAGGGCCCCTTCACAGACCCGAGACAGGTCCGGCGCACACCACGAGGTGGTCGCGCATCTCGAACACCTCCGCTTCGTCCGCTGCCGGGCGTAATCGACGAAGAGGGCAGGCGCCGTCATGATGACGCGGCAGCCACCGCTCTCTGCTGATCACGGGTCCACGACCAACTTTGCCGGGACCCTGCCACGGAGGTCCGTGAAGGGCCCCTTCACGGACTCTGAGTCCGTCCGGGGCCCCTTCACGGACCCGAAACAGGTCCGGCACATACCACGAGGTGGCCGCGCACCCCGAACACAACCGCATCGCCACTACCGGACGAAACCGATGAAGAGGGGAGGCACCGCCGACGATGACGCGGCAGCCACCGCTCCCTGCTGATCACAGGCCCTCGACCAACTTTGCCGGGGCCCTGGCCGGTACCCCTGGCTTTCCATGCGCAGGCGTATGGGGCGTCAATGCCTCGTTCGAATGATTCACGAAGGCCGCCGCATCGGCGCACCCGGGTCGCGGACTGGACCACTACCGGCCCAATCCGGCCGGGAAACCTACAGGTGAACGGCCATCCGGGGGCATCATCGGAAGACCGATTGGTCCACCGGAAAACGCTGCGGGCCTTGGTCTCGTCGTGCCCATGGCGTGTGCTGGAACCGGGTCCCCGCGGCGGTGAGGAGGGTGCGATGACCGCTCCCGGAAAGATCGGCGAGATCCGCGCGCGGCTGCTCGATCTCGTCGACCTGCTGCCGGAGGGGGCCCCGCTGCCCCCGGAACGCGAACTGGCCGTGCGCTGGCAGGTGGCCCGGATGACGCTGCGCCGCGCGATGGACGATCTGGTGCTGCAGGATCTGCTGATTCGGCGGCACGGCAGCGGCACCTACACCTCGCGGCCGAAGGTCAGCCGCCGGCTCGCGATGACCTCGTTCTCCGAGGAGATGCGGCTGCGCGGCATGCGGCCGGGGACCCGGACCCTCGAACTGCGCCGCCGCCGCGGGGACCGCGCCCGGTGCCGTCTGCTGCGCATCCCGGCGGGCGAGGTCGTGGTCGAGTTCGTCCGGCTCCGGCTGGCCGACGACGCCCCGATGGCGCTGGAACGCACCTTCGTGCCGGACCGCTACGTGCCCGGGCTCGCCCCCGGCGACCTGAACGGCTCCTGGTACGAGCTGCTCGCCACCCGCTACCACACCGACATCGTCACCGGTACCTGCCGGATGGACCCGGTGCTGCCCGACCAGCGCACCGCCGAGCACCTGCGGATCCCGGTGAGCCAGCCGTGCCTGCGCATCCGCGGGATCAGCCTGGACGCCCGCGGCCGGGTGATGGAGAGCTGTGAGGCCACCTACCGCGGTGACCGCTACGCGATCACCGCCGATCTGCGGCGGCCGGACCTGCCGCACCCCCGTTTGCCCAGTTGAGCACACACCGGAGAGGGAGGGATTCATGGCCAGGCACGGAATCGGTGCCGGGCGGCGCATCCGGACGCCGGGGGCGGCCCTGCTCGCGGTCCTGCTCGCCGCCGCCACGCTGTCGGCCTGCGGCGGCTCCGGCGATTCGGGCGGCGCGGTGACGCTGACGTTCTGGACGCACACCCATCCGCCGATGATCAAGCTGAACCGGACGCTCATCGCCGAGTACCAGCGTCAGCACCCGAACGTCCGCATCGAGTACCAGCAGATCCCGAACGACGAGTTCGACACGAAGATGCTCACCGCGATGAGCAACGGCACCGGCCCGGACGTGCTGAATCTCGACGACACCACGCTGCGCGGCGAGTACCTGCCGAAACGGCTGCTCGCCCCGATCGACTACGGCGCTCTCGGCGCCGGTTCCGAGGATGCGCTCAAGAACCGTTATCTGCCAAGGACTCTCGACGGCGCGTCAGCAGACGGTCAGCTCTACGGCCTGCCGAGCGAGTTCAACGCGACCGCGTTCGCGGTCAACACCCAGCACTTCGCCGACGCCGGGCTCGACCCGAACCCTCCGCCGAAGACCTGGCAGGACGTCACCACGGATGCGAAGAAGCTCGCCGCCGCCGGGCACCAGCAGGCGTTCAGCTTCCTCTACCTGCATTCCGGCTGGTACACCCAGCAGTTGCAGACCCTGCTGAACCAGACCGGCGGGACGATCACCGATCCCGGCCACCAGAAGGCCACCGTCACCAGCCCGCAGGCACGGGCCGCGGTGAGCATCTGGGCCGGCCTGGCCACCGGCACCGAGCGCACCGCGGACCCGAACAAGACCTCCCGCGAGGCGACCGCGCCGTTCAACGATCTCGCCACCGGGCGTCAGTCGATGGCCATGGTCTACCCGTGGGCGATGGAACAGATCCGGGAAAGCAACCCGGACACCTTCGCCAAGCTCAAGCTCGTCCCGCTGCCGCAGCTGAATCCGGCCGCCCCGGTGAACCGCTGGTACGGCTACTACTGGGGCGTCAGCCGCGCGAGCGAACACCAGCAGCAGGCCTGGCAGTTCATCTCCTATCTGGCGAGCCAGTCGCAGCGCTGGCTTTCCGACGTGAAGTTCATCCAGCCGGTGAAGGGCTGGGACACCAGTCCGGCAGGCAAGGGCGTACCCGGGCTGGACGTGTGGTCCACGGCCTACCGGCAAGGGAAGTTCGACGAGGTCGCCCCGCATTTCGCGGAGATCAAGGACGCGGTGATGACCATGATCAACGACACCGTCTTCGACCGCGTCGCGATCCCGGACGCCGCGAACAAGGCCGCCGGAACGATCGACCGCAGCCTGGGGAACTGATGGCCCTGCTCTCGCTCCGTGTTCCGGATTCCCGGGCACCACAACGGAACAAGCCGAGGCGACGGCGGCGCAACGCGATCGGCGCGCTGTTCGCGGTGCCCGCACTGGTCCTGTTCGTGGTCTTCGCGATCTACCCGATGCTGCGGGTGTTCTACCTGTCGCTGTTCGACTACAGCCTGACCTCACCACCGGAGTTCGTCGGCTTCGACAATTTCCACTATCTGGCAACGGATCCACAGTTCGGCGCAGCGCTGTGGCAGACCGTGGTGTACGCGGTGGGCACCTATGTCCCGGCTCTCACGCTGGCACTCGTGCTGGCGCACGCGCTCAACACCCGTGCCCGCGGCAGCGGTCTCCTGCGACTGCTGTACTTCCTGCCGGTGGCGATCAGCTGGGTCGCGGTATCGGTGATCTGGCGGGTCGTGCTCAACCCGGACGGCCTGCTGAACCAGGCACTCGGTCTGCACCTGAACTGGCTCACCAGCTCCGACAGTGCGATGTGGGGGCTGGTCGTGATGGGCGTGTGGAAGGAGACCGGGTTCTTCCTGATCCTGTTCCTCGCCGGACTGCAATCGATTCCGGGCGAACTCTACGAAGCGTCCAGATTGGACGGTGCGGGGGCGTTCGGGCGCTTCCGGTACATCACCTGGCCGATGCTGCTGCCGGTGACCTCGGTGTGCTCGGTGATGGCGGTGATCCGTGGGTTCCAGTCGTTCAGCCCGCAGCTGGTGCTGACCAACGGCGGATTCGGCACCCAGGTGGTCAACCTGTTCGTGTACAAGACCGCGTTCGAGAACGCGCGGATGGGCCGCGCGTCCGCGGTCGCGGTACTGATGTTCCTGCTGTTGTTCGGGTTGACCCTGTTACAGCTCAAGGTCTTCGCGAGGAGGGATCGATGAGCGGGCCGCGCACCGCGAGGCTCGGCCGTGGCACCACGCTGGTCGCCGCCGGGCTCGGCGGGCTGGTGTTCGTGGCGGTGCTGGCGTACGCGATCCTCACCGCCCTCAAACCCGCCTCCGAGGTGCTGTCGGTTCCACTGCGCTGGCTCCCCAGCACGTTCGCATGGTCCAACCTCACGTTGCCGTTCACCGAAACGCCGTTCGCGCAGTACTTCCTGAACAGCACCGTGGTCGGGGTCAGTGTCACATTGCTGAACGTGGTGACCTGCACCGCTGCCGGGTTCAGCTTCGCGAAGTTCCGGTACCGCGGACGCGACGCCGCGTTCATGATCGTACTGGCCACGCTGATGATCCCGGTCGAGATCATCTACGTGCCGCTCTACAGTCTGGTCTACTCGCTGGGCTGGGTGAACAGCTTCGCCGGGCTGATCGTCCCGGCGGGCACCAGCGCGTTCGGGATTTTCCTGATGCGCCAGGCGATCGGCAACGTGCCGGACGAGCTGATCGAAGCGGCGCGACTGGACGGTGCGGGCGATCTGCGCACGCTGGTGTCCATTGTGGTCCCTGTGGTGAAAGGACCGATGGCCGCGCTGGCGTTGTTCATCTTCATGCTCAACTGGGACTCGCACCTGTGGCCGCTGCTGATCGCTTCCGACGACGAACACCGCACGCTCCCCGTCGGACTGGCCGCGATGCAGGCGGACAACCTCGGTAGCGCCGCAGTGCCGATGATGCTCGTCGCCGCCCTGCTTGCAGCTCTGCCGACAGTGCTTCTCTTCGTTGCTCTACAACGGAAATTCGTGGAAGGCGTGACGATGTCGGCTGGTATCCGATGACCGGCGCCTGGGTCGCTGTGGACAGCGGCCAGACCGGACTACGCCTCGTTTCCGGGCAGCTTTCCGGAAACGGCCCCGGATTCGCTTACCGCCAGGGCGATCCGGTCGCCACGATCACCGAGGCCGTGCGAATCGCCGCTCTGGACGCCGGTTTGTCCGACCCGGTCGACGTTGCCTGCCTCGGCCTGACCTGTTACCCGGACGACCCCGCAGACCGCACCCGGCTGGGCGCAGCGATAATCGAAACCTTACAGGCCAAGGAAGTTCGCCTCTGTGAGGACATGGTGACCGCACACGCCGGCGCACTGCGCCACGGCGACGGCGTGGTGCTGGCCGCCGGAACCGGTGTCGTCTGCCTCGCCGTCGGCGATGACGTATACCGGAAGATCGGCGGCGAAGGACACCTCCTCGGCGACGCGGGGGGCGGATTCGCGATCGGCCGCGCCGGACTCAGCGCCGTACTCGCGGCCGCGGACGGTCGCGGCCCGGCGACCGCCCTCACTGCCGTCGCCGAGCAGCATTTCGGATCCGTTTCCCGCATGGCACAGCGAATCCACCGGACGACGGCACCAGTCGCCACCATTGCCGCCTTCGCCCCCGAAGTCTTCGCAGCAGCCGAACGCAAGGATCCGGTCGCCGGTGAGATCGTGGCCAACGCGGCAGCGGACCTCGCGTGCACCATCGCCGCCGCCGTGCGCGTACTCGACCGCTCCGTCCCGGTCGCCTGCACCGGCCGGGTCTTCCAAACCGGCGAGCTGATGATGGCCCCGCTCCGGAAGCGGCTGGCCCGTCTCGCCCCCGCCGCCCGTCTCGTCCCGCCGGACGGCGATCCGCTCGCCGGGGCCATCCGGCTCGCCACCGGCGAACCCGGCCGGTACGCCCGGCTGATGTCCGTACACCATGCCGTGAAATCGGTTCCGGTCGCCAAGGAGACCACAGTGGACAGTCGACTGCCCTTTCCGCCCGGTGC
Organism: Amycolatopsis sulphurea; assembly: GCF_002564045.1. NCBI lineage: Bacteria > Bacillati > Actinomycetota > Actinomycetes > Pseudonocardiales > Pseudonocardiaceae > Amycolatopsis > Amycolatopsis sulphurea. The sequence continues at coordinate 1,881,719 of NZ_PDJK01000002.1, forward strand.
GCTGCTGGTGTCCTGTCAAGCACAGCCAGGCAATCCCCTGCACGGCCCGCTGCCGATGGCGCGGATGGCCGCCGCGGCCGCGGCCGGCGGCGCGCGGGCGATCCGCGCGAACGGCCCGGCCGACATCGCCGCTATCTGCTCCGAAGTGGACTTACCGGTTCTCGGAATCAACAAAATCGCTTGCCCCGATGGGGTTTTCATCACCCCCACCTTCGCGGACGCCGCCGCGGTGGTCCGCGCGGGCGCGTCGATGGTGGCGATCGACGGCACCGCGCGGCCACGTCCCGGCGGCGAGTCACTCGGCGAACAGATCCGGCGGATCCACGAGGAACTCGACGTCCCCGTGCTGGCCGACGTCGACAACCTCGCCTCGGGAGCCGCCGCACGGGCCGCGGGCGCGGACGTGATCGCCACGACCTTGTCCGGCTACACCGGCGGCCCGGTCCCCGACGGACCGGACATCGACCTGGTCTCCGCACTGGTCGCCCGGCTGGACTGCCCAGTGGTGGCCGAGGGCCGGTACCGCAGCGCACAAGACGTGCGGGCAGCCGTCGACGCCGGCGCGTACGCGGTCGTCGTCGGCACGGCCATCACGAACCCGATGGCCATCACCACCCAGCTGGCCAAGGCAATGTCGTGACCATGCGAATCGGTCACGGGCAAGTCTGTCTCCAGGTTCCGCTCGGCACCCGGCTCGGTGGCTACGCCGCGCGAACCGGGGTGAGCGCCGGCACCCTGGACCAGCTGGAAGTACACGCGGTGACGATCAGTGCGGGCAGCTCCCGGTTCGCCTGGGTCGTCGCCGATCTGCCCGCCGTGAACACCGATCTCGCCGAGCCACTGGCCGGCCGGTTGGCCGGAAGCCTGCGGACCCGCCCGGAACTGATCTGGCTGTCCGCCACGCACACCCACTCCGGACCGGAAACCGGCTGCCGTCCCGGTGGCGGCCGAACCCCGCCGGAGTGGCACGAGCAGGTGCTCACGGCCGGTGACCTCGCCGCATGCACTGCGCTCGCCACCGAGGCCCCCGCCGAGCTGACCGTCCACACTGGACTGCTCAACGACGTCGGCGGCCGGCGCAGCGGACCTCTCCTCCAGCAGAACGTGCCGGTGACCGTGCTGGCCGCACGTGCACACGGCCGGATTTGCGGAGTCGTCGTCGTCCTGCCGGTGCACCCGACCGTACTCGGCGCGGACAACCTGCTGGTCAGCGCCGATCTCAGCGGCACGGTACGCCGAGCGGTGGCCGCCCGTCTGGGCTGCTGGGCCATGGTCGCGACCGGCGCCGCCGGCGACATCAGCACCCGCCCGCACCGCCGGAACCAGCAACCGGACGAACTGGCCCGGCTCGCCGCCCTGGCCGCCGACCAGCTCGTCGCACTCACCACACCGCCCGGCCGGGCGATCGCCCTGGACCCTGTTCCGCGCGGGCCTGCCGAGCCGCGCCGGTCACCGGAGGCAACGAATTTCGCGCCGAAGTGGTCTGCACCAATTGACCATGGCGGGCACTTTGCCGACCCGCACCGGCAGTCGAGTATGCCGGCCTCCGGACGCTGTGGGTCCGCTCGGCCGTCGAGCACCGCGGTTCCCGAGCCGACCGGCCCGCCGCCGACCAACCCGAACCCCAACCACCCCACCGACACCCACCAGCCGCCAAGCACCACGGTCCCCGAACCGACCGGCCCACCGCCAACCAACCCGAACCCCAACCACCCCACCGACACCCACCAGCCGCCAAGCGCCGCCGAGCCTCACGCCCCTCACCACACCATGCCCCCGGGACAGCCTGACGCCCCACGCCGATCACCGACCCCCAACCCCGGCCAACCCCCGAACGCCGCCAGGCCAACGCAACCCCGCCATCCCCCACCAGCCAGGACTACTGGGCAGCCCCATCAGCCATCGACCGCGACCCCCGGCCAACCCGACGCCCCCCACCATCCACCGATCACCGGCGCCCGAACCTGGTCCCTCGGCCTGCCCGGGCGCCGCGCCGAACCGACACCCGACACCACTGCACTCCGACAGCAGCTCGCCGAAGCACGCCGCACCGGAAACGCAGTCGCCATCCGGACCGCGGAGACCGCGTTGCAAGGCGCCGAACTCGCCGCCTCCGCCCGGATCCGGGATCCGCGCCTGGCGATCAGCACGGTCCGGCTCGGCGATCTGTCGCTGGTCGGCTTCGGCGGCGAGCCCTACCTGGCACTCGAAACCACGCTGGCGGCCGAAATCCCCGGGCCGCTCGTGCTGATCGGCTACACCGGCGGTTACCTCGGCTACCTGCCCACCGCCGCCGCGTACCGCACCGGTGGCTACGAGGTGCACATCTCGCCGGTCGCCGAGGGCGCCGCCGAACTCGCCGTGCGCGAGGCCGTCCGCCTGCTCGGGGTCAGCCCCGCAGGGTGTCGGCAAAGTCGGCGTGAGGGGCCCTGCGCAGACGGCGAAGGTCCGTGAAGGTCCGTGAAGGTCTGTGAAGGTCCGTGAAGGTCTGTGAAGGTCTGTGAAGGTCTGTGAAGGGTCCCTTCACAGACCCGAGACAGGTCCGGCGCACAGCGCGAGGTGGTCGCGCCTCGAACACCACCGCTTCGCCCGCTGCCGGGCGCAATCGATCGAGAGGGCAGGCGCCGTCGATGATGACGCGGCAGCCACGGCTCTCTGCTGATCACGGGTCCTCGACCAACTCTGCCGGGACCCTCGGGTCAGCCCGGCAGGTGGGCGGCGAGCAGGCTCCGGGCCTCGGCATCCCAATTCTGCTCAAGAAGACCGATGTGCCGGGTCAGCGAACGCACCGCCGGATTGCGGGACCGGCGGATCCGCGCCGCGACCGCGGGCAGCGCGCCAAGCCGTTCGTGAACGGCCCGCAGATCGGCGAACCCGACCAGCCCCCGTTGCAGCCGCTCTCGCAGGACCCGTGGATCGGCCTGCACCGCCAAGGTGAACAGCGACTTGTCCCGCCCGTAGCAGAAGTCATGCAGGAACAGCAGATCCGCGACCTCCTGCCCGGTCGCGCCCGGGCCGAACGCCGCCTGCCCCAGCCGCGCGCGGAACTGGTCCTCGGTGAGGTCCGGATGCTCCGCGTACTCCCGCAGCGCGACCCGGTTGACCAGAACCACCGGATCCCGGTACGGGTTCTCGTCCAGCCCGAGGAAATCGAAGCCGAACGGCCGCAGCTGCTGCCCGATGAGGTTGGTTTCCCCCATCTCGGCATGCTGCGCACGGTAGGTGAAGAACTCCTGCGAAGGAAAATACGAAGCGAACCCGTGGTCACGCACCCACCGGACACTCGCCGCCACCTTCGCCGGTGGCTGGCTGATCATATCGAGCGAGAAATAGTACGCGCGCGAAACCTTCTTCGCGAATTCGAGATTCACCGTCCACGGACTGAAGATCACCGACCAACGCTGGTCGTAGGGCAGCTCCGCACCGTTCGAGCCACCGACGAAGTAGTTGGGGTGCACCAGAATTTCCGCACCGGGATGATGCGCCCACACCTGGCCGGACAGCTCCCGGACGAATTCGTACTCGACCTCGTAATAGTGCCGTGGACCGTCGCAGTCACCACCGGTACAGATATCGATGTCCGAGGATTCGATGAGCAGCCCGTCGGCATTCGGGTAGAAGTCGAAGTACAGCTCGCGCGCGTATTCGAGCATGAACTGCCGCGCGGCCGGCTTCGTCGGATCGAGGTTGTAGCCCCAGGAATGAATACCCTGCATCCGCGCCAGATTGCCGTTCGCCTGCTGCGCCTTGAGATCCGGCCGCTCGTAGGCGTACTGATTGGTGCCGTCGTAGGTGTAGGGCGTGAACCCCAGCAGCACCCGGATGCCCACCGCGTGCGCGTAGTCGATCAGCTGCCCCGCGAAGTTCTCCCGCACGTTGCGGTGCTCGCGGTTGTACTGCCAGGTGACCGGATACCTGCGCGACCGGAACGCTCCCCCGAGCCACAGCACCACCCGGTCCACCCCGTCCGCCCGGAAGCTGTCCATAATGGACTTCCAGGTGGTCAGCCCCGCGGTCGGGATCCGGCAGAAGGTCAGATAGCACCCCCGCCCGACCACCGGCGAGCCTGCCGCGGCGGCGGCCGCTACCGGCAACACCGCCCCGGCCAGCGCCGCAGTACCGATCCGGAGCGCGTCACGTCGACTGACCATCGAGACCCCCGCACTGTCCGGCGATAGTCCTTCGACGTTAGGCCGGGTCACACCCCGGGAGAAACGCCCCACACCGGACGGAGTAGACCACTGGCACGGAGTTCACTCCGGGCGGTCAGTGGTCGAACCCCGCGCAAACGGGTGAGGGAACGACACGAGCGCCGATCGCATCCGCACGGGCAGGATCGGCCAGCCGGAACACCCCGATCGGCGGTCCTCCGAAGCGGTGGAAATCTCCGGGACACCCGGCGGAGTCCCTAATCTGTAGTCCCAGCACCCCGGGAGAAGTCTCATGCGGGAGATCCTCGCCGCCGTCGGCCTGTTCGCCATCGCGTTCGGTGCCGTTACGGCCATCGTCGGCCAGGCGAGTGCGCCTCCGGTCCGCCGGGCCGGCGCCCCGGAGCCGGCCGCGGTCCGGTCCGTGACTTCCGAGGCCGCGTTTCTGATCGAACAGTTCGGCCGGGTCAGCAGGCTGCCCGTCGGCACACTGGCGCATCTGGTGCGCGAGCTGGACTGACCCGGCAGGCACCACAGTGGACAGTCCGATCCGGACAGTGTGCTGCCCGCCGGCCCGGCCGGCGGGCAGCACACCGCGGTGAGTCCGGGCTCAGGAAGTCCGGATGAGCTGATATGCCACGCGTCCGCCCTCGTTGATCTGGGCACAGTAGAAACCGTGGAGCGCGCCCTGCTGGGCGAGCTTGTTCCCATCGGTAAGGCAGCTCCCGTACGTCGGGTAGATCTTTCCCGTCGGCGGAGTGGCGTTTGCCGTTGCGCCCGTGGAGAAAACCAGCGCGGCGCCGGCGATCAGGCCGGCCGCGCCGACCTTGCGCAGAATGGTCATCGGTCACGCTCCTTTGGATCTCCCGGGCGGGCTGCCCGGTATCGGCAGACTTCCAGTGCGCGGCGGTCGGGATCAACCTTCGTTACCCGAAGAACCGCGGGCGACTGCCCGAAAGCTCGCTCAGCGGCGCGGTTCCCAGCGGAACATCCGGGACGCCAGGCTGATCGAGACGAAGATCCAGGCGAACAGCGGGCCGAGCGCCGGCAGCACGTGGCTCCAGCTGGCCGTGCCTTCCCAGGCACCGACCACCAGCTCGGAGGCCGCCCCGCCGGGCAGCAGCCGCTTGAGCACCTGCAGCTCCTCGGTACCCGTGATACCCACCCAGACCGCCACGCTGATCGTGATCATGGTCAACGGCAGCGTGGTGACCTGCGCGTGTTCCGGGGAGTTCGTGACCCCGGCGGTGGCCAGCCCGAGGCCGAGCATCATGAGCACGGTCAGCAGCACGGCGACGATCAGCATCGGCACGTTGGCCGGCTTGCCGACGACGGTGCCGAGCACGGTCAGGATCACCGCGACCTGGACCACCGCGATGGCGGCCAGCGGGAGCACCAGCCCGGCGATGATGCCGCGGTCGCTGACCGCGGTGGAGCGCAGCCGCTTGAGGAAGAGGTTCTGCCGGCGCGAGGCGAGCGTGGTCACCACGCTGGTGTAGAAGCCGATCCCCGTCACCACGAACAGCATCATGGTCGCGATGAAGCCGATGCCGCCGACCTTTTCGAAGACACCGTGCTGGTAGATCAGGTAAGCGCTGAACCCGATCGGCAGGATGATGCTGGTCAGCAGCACCAGGCGGTTGCGGAAGATCTGGATCAGCTCACCGCGGGCAATTGCAAGCATGGGAATGAATCCTGTTCTGGGAAGTACCGGGAGAGGGTGCTCAGTCGTTGCCGATGGAGCGGAAGACGTCGTCCAGGCGGGTCGGCCCGGCCTGCAGATCGCCGAGTTCCACCGCCTGGTCCTGCGCCCAGCGCAGCAGCGTGTGCAAGTCCTTCTGCAGGCTGAAGGTCTCGACCAGGAACTTGCCGTCCGGCTCGCGGGTGGCCGGCAGCGGCAGCGCGGGCGCGCGGGTGGGCAGGTGGAAGCTGATGGTCGAGGGCAGCGTCTGGGTCAACTCGGAAACCGTGCCCTCGCGGTGGAAGGTGCCCTTGTGCATCAGCCCGATGCGGTCCGCGCGCTGCTGGGCCTCCTCGAGGTAGTGCGTGGTGAGCACGATCGTGGAGCCCTCCTCCCGCAGCCGGTCCACCGCGTCCCAGAGGTGGTCGCGGGACTGGATGTCCAGGCCGGTGGTGGGCTCGTCGAGGAAGATCAGCTCGGGCGTGCCGTATACCGCGGTGGCGAAGTCCAGCCGCCGCTTCTCCCCGCCGGAGAGCTGGGAGACCTTGGTGGTCGCCTTGGCGGTGAGGTCGACGATGCCCAGCACCCGCTCGACCTTGTCGGTGCGCTGGGTCAGCTTGCCGATCAGCTGGACCGACTCCCGCACCGTCAGGTCCGGGGAGAATCCGCTCTCCTGCAACATGATGCCCATCCGCGGCCGGACCTTGGCCCGGTCGCGCGGGCTCTCCCCGAATACGCGGACGGTGCCCGAGGTGGCCTCCCGGTGGCCTTCGATGGTCTCCAGGGTGGAGGTCTTGCCCGCGCCGTTGGTGCCGAGCAGGGCGTAGAACTCGCCGCGTTCCACTTGGAAGGACAGGTCCTTCACCGCGTGGAAGTCGCCGTAGGTGAGGTTCAGACGTTCGACGTCGATGACTGGTGTCGGGGACATGCGAAGATCTCAGCGATTTTCGCGCCAGCCCGCCAGTGTAACGGCGTCATTGCTTCGTAGTGACATTCCTTCGGGTGAAGATATGACGCAGTGTCACTGTTGCCGGCCGCCCGCTCCCCGGACACTGAGCCCAAGACTGTCCAGTGTGCAGGTTGGAGGGCCCTTGAACGCCAGACCGTCACGAGTCTTCCCGACCCACCGTACCGGCCGGTTTCTGCTTGGTACGCCTGGTTTTTCGATGATCCGGGCGACATGTTCCCGGCACTTGAGCGACCCCCGGCCCGCGACCAGGGTGCGACTGGCCGATGTGGACGGCCACGGCCGTCCGGCCGCCGCGCGCGTCTACTTTGCCCCCGCTCATGCCGATTGTCCGGTACCCCGGCAATGACCGATGATCGGTTCGATTTTCCGATAATGGGAACTTCCAGCTATCCTGCCGCCATGCCGGACGACCGGATGCACCGTGAACTGATGGATTACCTGCTCAGCCTGCATGATCGCTACCGGGCGGAGCTCAAGGTCCTGCTGCCGGAGATCGAGTTGACCGAGCCGCAGGCCGCCGCGCTGTGGCGGATGAACGACGAACCGGAAACGACCGCGCGCGGCATCGCCGCCCGGCTGCGCTGCGACGCGTCCACCGCCACCTCGATGATCGACCGGCTGGAGCAGCACGGGCTGGTCCGCCGGGTCCCGCATCACACCGATCGCCGTGCCAAGATCATCCAGCTCACCGCCCGCGGGCGCAAGGTCCGCCAGCAGCTGATCCGGCATGCCACCGAGCATTCCCCCTTCCGCCACCTCGGCCCGGCGAGCACCCGGCGGCTGCACGAACTCCTCCGCCAGGCGACGAGTGAGCGCTGATCGTGCAGGGCTGTGAAGGGGCCCTTCACGGACTCTGAGTCCGTGAAGGGCCCCTTCACAGCCTTTCGCTGAGCTCGGTGGATCCTGACGGCACGGCACGGATTGGGGAGGATGGCCCCTGTGGGGACCGGGAACGAACAGGTGTGGAGCGCCACTGTGGACCACCTGCGTGCGCTCATCGACAGCGGCGAGCTGCCGGCCGGCTCCCGGCTGCCCGCGGAACGCAAGCTGTGCGAGCAACTCGACGTGAGCCGCGGTTCGCTGCGCCAGGCGTTGCGGGTGCTGGCTTCGATCGGCTACGTCGCCATCCGGCCCGGCTCGGGGACCTACGTGCGCGAGCAGCTGGCCGGCGAGGTGCCGCTGCGCAGCTGGTTCCGTGAGCACGACCAGCTGGTGGACCGGCTGTTCGAGCTGCGCCGGACGGTCGAACCGACGCTCGCCGAACGGCTGGCCGATCGCCACACCGAGGCGGTACTGGCCACCCTGACCGCGAACGTCGCGGAAATGGCCGCCGCCGCCGAGGCCGGCGACATGCTCCGGGTGATCGCCACCGACGCGGAATTCCACCGCGTGATAGCGGAAAACGCGGGCAACGACGACGTGGCCGCGCTGCTGCGTTCGGTGCTGTCGCTGGTCGGAGAGGAACGCCGGGCCGCGTTGCGGCTGCCCGGCCAGATCGCCAAGGCGGTCGAAGAGCACGGCGGCATCCTCGACGCGGTCCGCCGCTGCGACGGCGCGCAGGCACGAGAACTCACGTTGCGCCACTTGCAGGAGGCGCAGGAGCTGGTGCACCACTACACCGGCGCCGAACCGTCCACTTCGGACGAAACTCAGTAAAGGTTGCTCCGGTAGTCCTCTTCGAGCCCGGCCTGCATCGCCGCGTCGCCATCCGGGTCCGGGGTCGCCTCGCCCCGCCCGATGTGATCACGCCAGATCGTGGCGGGCTTGGGCAGTTCCGCAGGATCGACATGGCCTTCCGGCTGCCACAGCCGGGATTCGCGCAGCGCCGGAGCGGGAGCGAGCCGGGCGTGCGAGACCTCGACGAGCAGGACCACCTTCGGGGTGCTCCGACGCTCGGCCATCGACTCCCGAAGCGCGGGCTCGGTACTGATCTTCGCGGTACCGCGGAGTTCTACCGCGCGCTCGTCCCCCGGCGCGAGCGCGACCAAGGCGATCTCGGGATCCTCCAGGAGATTGTGGAAGGTGTCGGTACGCCGGTTGCCGGGGCGGTCGGCGATCGCCACGGTGGTCGGGCCGAGCAGCCGGACGACTCCGGGCGGATCCCCCTTGGGACTCGCGTCGGCCAGCCCCGCGCCGTCCCTGGAGGCGACCACCGCGAACGACGCGGTTTCCAGGAAGGCCGCCACGGCCGGGCCGATTTCTGGGCCTTCTTCGATGTCCATCGGCTGATCCGCGCCATCCGACGTCGCGGATCCCCACAGGCCGGAACGGAGCACTGCCTTGCCACAGTGCAGAAAGGCCTCCTCGACAACGAGCCCGCCCCGGTCCACCGTACCGTTGATCCGCAAGGTCTCACGCCATCCGGGAACCAACATGAGCATCGAGGCGCCGGTTCCGGGAACGGCATCCGCAGGCACCGGCAACCGCAACCGAGAGGGCGTCTCCGGGACGGCGAACCCCGCCGCCCCGCCAACCATCCCGGCCCGCAGCCGCCCACCTTCGCCGAAGTACCCGAACGCCGCCACCGGGGAGTGCGCGAGCAGCACCACACAGTGCGGATCGAGCCGATCGATGGACTTCAGCATCATCGGCGCCGACCGGCCGCCGACGACCCGTTCCAGCTCCTCCACCGCACAGATCGCTGTCATGATTTTAGGCTAGCCTAATAGAGTCCATCTGTGGCGATACAGCCTGCGGACCTCGATGGACCGCCGGGTCGCGGGCGACCCAAAACCGCAGATCATCACGCTGGTGGTGATCTACGGCGCACGGGCCCGCCGGCCGGTGAGCTACCCCCGCTGGCCGGCCAGACCCCCGCCCACGCGGACAGCTGAGACCGGCCGCCAAACCGGTGTCAGCCCGGTGTCAGACCGACCGGCGATCGTGGTGACCACACCCACCGCGATGAGGAGTCCCGATGACGAGCACGGTTTCGATCCCGGACGGGCTGCCGACCGAACGCGACGCGGGCCCGTTCGATCCGCCGCGGGCGATCACCCGGCTGCGCGAGGCCCGCCCGGTCAGCCCGATGCACTTCCCCGACGGGCACGAGGGCTGGCTCGTCACCGGCTACGACGAGGTCCGCGCGCTGCTCGCGGACACCCGGTTCAGCTCCCGGCAGGACCTCGGCATCCTGCACATGCCGTTCGAGACCCCGGGCATGCCGGTGCAGACCGAACCCTCGCCGCCGACGCCCGGGGTGTTCCTCAGTATGGACCCGCCGGAGCACACCCGGATGCGGCGCAAGCTGACCGGCGCGTTCACCGTCAAGCGGATGAAGCAGCTCGAAGCACAGATCGAGGCCATCGCCGACCGGCAGCTGGACCACCTCGCGCAGCTCACCCCGCCGGTGGACCTGGTCGCGGAGTTCGCGTTGCCGGTGCCGTCGCTGGTGATCTGCGAACTGCTCGGCGTGCCCTACGCCGATCGCGAGACCTTCCAGGCCAACTCGGCGAAGATCCTGGAACGGGACGTGACGCTCGAAGACAAGATGAGCGCCTACGGCACGATCACCGGTTACCTCGCCGAACTCGTCACCGGCAAGCGCGCCGAACCGGGCGACGACATCCTGTCCGACCTGGCCCGTCACGAGGATCTCACCGTCGAGGAGCTGGTCGGCGCCGCCTTCCTGCTGCTGCTCGCCGGGCACGAGACCACCGCCAACATGCTGTCGCTGGGCACTTTCGCGCTACTGGAGCACCCCGCCCAGCTGGCCGAGCTGCGCGCCGGCCCGGAGCTGCTGCCCAACGCCGTGGAAGAGCTGATGCGCTACCTGTCCGTGGTGGACATCAACTACCGCTACGCCGTCGAAGACCTCGAACTCGGCGGCGAAACGATCCCCGCGGGCTCGACCGTGGTCATCTCGACGCTGGCCGCCAATCGCGACCCCCGCCGGTTCACCGATCCGGACACCCTGGACCTGCACCGCAACGCCCGCGGCCAGCTGGCCTTCGGGCACGGCATCCACCAGTGCCTCGGCCAGCAGCTGGCCCGGATCGAGATCCGGGCCGGCTTCGCCGGGCTGCTGCGCCGATTCCCGACGCTGCAGCTGGCCGTCCCCGCCGACGAGGTGCGCCTGCGCACCGACATGAACATCTACGGCGTGCACGCATTGCCGGTGACCTGGACCGAACCGGCAGTGCCGTGAAGGGGCCCTTCACAGACTCAGAGTCCGTGAAGGGTCCCTTCACAGACCTCCGCGGTCTGCGCAGGGCCCGTCACACCGACTTTGCCGGGCCCCTGGACGCTGAGTCCGTGAAGGGTCCCTTCACGGACTCTTCGCCCGACTTTGCCCGCGCTCAGACGAACTGGTCGCCTTGGGCCCGCAGCTGCCGGCGCAGGATCTTGCCGTTTCCGTTGCGGGGCAAGGAATCCAGCCACACCACGTCGTCAGGCACCTTGTAGAAGGACAGCCGGTCGCGGGTGAGGTCCAGCAGTTCGCTGGTCAGCGCGTCGAGATCCGAGCCCTCGCCCGGCGCGGCCACCAGGTAGGCCCGCAGGCTGGTGAAGCCTTCCGGACGGCGGACGGCGCTGACCGCCCCTTCGAGCACCCGCGGGTGGCTCTCCAGCAGCCGCTCCACCTCGGCGGGCACCACGTTCTGGCCGCCGATCACCTCGACGTCGTCGAGCCTGCCGTGGACGTGCAGGATCGCGTTCTCGTCGATGGTCGCCAGGTCGCCGGTCGCCCACCAGACGTCGTACACCTGGTCCGGGCCGAGACTGCCCCGGGCGACGCCCCGGGTGCCCATCCGCACGCGGACGTGCAGCTGGCCGCTCTCCCCCGCGGGCAGCTCGTTGCCCTCCTCGTCGAGAATCCGCATCGGCTGCCCGCCCAACGATGGACCGACCGCCGAGGGCGAGGGGTGATAATCCGCGGGCCTGCCGACGGCGATCCCGCCGATCTCGGTCGAGCCGTAGCCGTTGATCAGCCGTTCTCCCAGCAGCGGGACCAGCTGCTCGCGGATCCGCGCGGACATCGCCTCGCCGACGCACGTCGCCGAGCGAAGCGCGTCCAGCACCTCCTCGTGGCCCGGCTCCAGCAGCAGCCGGGCCAGGAAACTCGGTGGGGAGAAGAGCGCGGTGACCCGATGGCGGCGCATCAGCTCGACCGCGATCGCCGGGGTCGGACGCGGCCGGGACAGCACCGTGGCCTGCCCGTCGATCAGCGAGGCGAACAGCCCGGAACCGAGCCCGCCGCGGAAGCACATCCGCGACGCCGAGAACCCGACCGCCCCCGCGCCGGGGAGACCGTAGATCTCCATGCGCACGCCGAGGTCGCGGTGCAGGAAGAAGCACAGCTTCGGGTTTCCGGTCGTCCCGGAGGTGAACATGCCCAGCGCGGGTGCCTCGTCCCCGGGCGCGAACCCGGGGTCGGGCTCCGCGCCGGTCAGCGTCCCGGCCCCGCAAGTGCGGACCACCCCGGCCGCGTCGAGCCAGCCGGCCGTCTCCGGATCGGTCACCGCCAGCGCAGGTTCCGCGGTCGCCACGTCGCGTTCCAGATCCGCCCGGCTCATGTGCACGTTGACCGGAATCGCGACCAGCCCCGCCTGCCACGCGCCGAGCATGCACCAGACCATCTCGATGCTGTCCGGCAGAGCGAGCAGCACCCGGTCCGCTGGCCGCAACCCGGCCGCCCGGTACCCGCCGGCCGCCCGCGCCGCCCCCGCGTACACCTGGGCGAACGTCCATTCCTGCTCGTCGGCGATGAAGGCGATGTTGTCGTCCCAGCCGTCTGTGCGCGCGTATTCGGCCAACCGCTCAGTGACGTTGTCAGGCATGCCTCAATACGTACCGATGGTTGATCAACTACGGCAAGGCGGACGGCGATCCTGGCCTCCCCGGTCAGCAGCCCTGCCCCCGCGGCCAGGGCAGGAGCCAGGTCGCCTGCCACTCAACCGCCGACGTACTCGGCCAGGTGCTGCCCGGTCAGGGTGCTGCGGTCGGCGACCAGCTCGGCCGGCGTGCCCTCGAACACCACCTGCCCGCCGTCGTGCCCGGCGCCGGGACCGAGATCGACGATCCAGTCCGCGTGCGCCATCACCGCCTGGTGGTGTTCGATCACCAGCACCGAATGCCCGGAATCGACCAGCCGGTCGAGCAGGCCGAGCAGCTGCTGCACGTCGGCCAGGTGCAGCCCGGTGGTCGGCTCGTCGAGCACGTAGACCGCGCCTTTCTCGCCCATCCGCGTGGCCAGCTTGAGCCGCTGCCGCTCCCCGCCGGACAGAGTGGTCAGCGGCTGGCCGAGGGTGAGGTAGCCGAGCCCGACGTCGGCGAGCCGCTCCAGGATCTTGTGCGCGGCGGGCAGCTTCGCTTCACCGGTCTCGAAGAACTCCTCGGCCGCGGCCACCGACATGCCGAGCACCTCGCTGATGTCCTTGCCGCCGAACCGGTATTCCAGCACCGCGGCCTGGAACCGCTTGCCCTCGCACTCCTCGCAGACGATGGCCATCCCGGCCATCATCCCCAGATCGGTGTAGATCACCCCGGCGCCGTTGCAGGTCGGGCACGCGCCCTCGGAGTTCGCGCTGAACAACGCCGGCTTCACCCCGTTGGCCTTGGCGAAGGCCTTCCGGATCGGCTCCAGCAGCCCGGTGTAGGTGGCCGGATTGCTCCGCCGCGAACCCCGGATCGGGCTCTGGTCCACCGACACCACCCCCTCGCGCCCGGCCACCGAACCGTTGATCAGCGAGCTCTTGCCGGAACCGGCGACCCCGGTCAGCACGCAGAGCACACCGAGCGGGAGATCGACGTCCACTTTGCGCAGGTTGTGCTCGGTCGCGCCACGGATCTCCAGCGCCCCGGTGGACGAGCGCACCGAATCCTTCAGCGCGGCCCGGTCGTCGTAATGCCGCCCCGTGACCGTGTCGCTGGCCCGCAGCCCGTCGATGGTGCCTTCGTAACACACCGTGCCACCCTCGGAACCGGCGCCCGGACCGAGATCCACGACATGGTCCGCGATCGCGATGGTCTCCGGTTTGTGCTCCACCACCAGGACGGTGTTCCCCTTGTCCCGCAAGCGAAGCAGCAGGTCGTTCATGCGCCGGATGTCGTGCGGGTGCAGGCCGATCGTCGGCTCGTCGAACACATAGGTCACGTCCGTGAGCGACGAGCCCAGATGCCGGATCATCTTGGTGCGCTGGGCTTCCCCACCGGACAGCGTGCCGGCGGGCCGGTCGAGGCTGAGGTAGCCGAGCCCGATCTCGACGAACGAATCCAGCGTGTGCGTCAGATTCGCCAGCAGTGGCGCGACCGAGGGCGCCTTCACTCCGCGCGCCCATTCGGCGAGATCGCTGATCTGCATCGCGCTCACGTCGGCGATGTTCACCTCGCCGATCTTCGACGAACGGGCCAGCTCGCTCAGCCGGGTCCCGTCGCATTCCGGGCAGACGCTGAACGCCACCGCCCGCTCCACGAACGCGCGGATGTGCGGCTGCAGCGAGTCGACGTCCTTGGACAGCATGGACTTCTGGATCCGCGGGATGACGCCCTCGTAGGTCAGGTTGATGCCCTCGACCCGGATCTTGGTCGGTTCCTTGTACAGCAGGTCGTGCAGCTGTTTCTTGGTGTACTTGCGGATCGGCTTGTCGGGGTCGAAGAACCCGGAGCCCTTGAAGATCCGGCCGAACCAGCCGTCCATGCTGTAGCCGGGGATGGTGAACGGGTTCTCGTTGAGCGAGAGATTCTCGTCGTAGAGCTGGGTCAGGTCGATGTCGTTGACCGCACCGCGGCCCTCGCAGCGCGGGCACATCCCGCCGGTGATGCTGAAGCTGCGCCGTTCCTTGACCTGGCGCCCGGCCTTCTCCAGGGTCACCGCGCCGGCCCCGCTGATCGAGGCGACGTTGAAGGAGAACGCCTGCGGGGAGCCGATGTGCGGTTTGCCGAGCCGGCTGAACAGGATGCGCAGCATCGCGCTGGCGTCGGTGGCGGTGCCGACCGTGGAGCGCGGATCGGCCCCCATCCGCTGCTGGTCCACGATGATCGCGGTGGTCAGCCCGTCCAGCACGTCCACCTCGGGCCGGGCCAGCGAAGGCATGAACCCCTGCACGAACGCGCTGTAGGTCTCGTTGATCAGCCGCTGCGATTCCGCGGCGACGGTGCCGAACACGAGCGAGCTCTTGCCCGAGCCGGAGACCCCGGTGAACACCGTCAGCCGGCGTTTCGGGAGTTCGACGCTGACGTCCTTGAGGTTGTTCACGCGGGCACCGAGCACGCGGATCAGGTCATGGCTGTCGGCGACGTGGGGTTCCTTGCTCATGGAGGCTCCTCCGGCTCGGGCGGGGTGGTCAGCTCTGTTCCTGGATCCGCAGCAGGTTTCCGGACGGATCGCGGAACGCGCAGTCGCGGACGCCGTAGGGCTGCTCGGTGGGTTCCTGGACGACCTCGGCATCGCCTGCCTGCAGCCGTTCGAACGTGCCGTCGAGGTCCTTGGTGGCCAGCACCACGGTGCCGTAGGTGCCCTTGGCCATCATCTCGGTGATGGTGCGCCGTTCCTCGTCGGTCAGGCCGGGCGTGGCCTCCGGCGGGAACAGCACGATGGAGGTCTCCGGCTGCCCGGCCGGGCCGACGGTGATCCAGTGCATACCCTGGTAACCGACATCCCGGCGGATCTCGAAGCCGAGAGTGTCGCGGTAGAACGCGGTCGCCGCCTCCGGGTCGTTCTGCGGGAGGAAGCTCGAAGCAATCGTGATGTCCATGGCCCTCACGCTAAGCGCGGCTCACGGCCGGCGCTTCTCGATTCCTGATCGGTCGGGTGATCTGCTTGGCGACGCAGGCCGGGATCCCCTCGGTCGGCTGCGCGTGCTCCCGCCGGTAGCCGCTCGGGGACACTCCGACCAGCTCGGTGAACCGGGTGCTGAACGTGCCGAGCGACGAACAGCCGACCGCGAAACAGATCTCGGTGACGCTCTGCTCACCGGCGCGCAGCAAGGCCATGGCACGCTCGATGCGCCGGGTCATCAGGTACGAATAGGGCGATTCCCCATACGCGAGCCGGAACTGCCGGCTGAGGTGCCCGGCCGACAGATGCACCCCACTGGCGAGCGATTCCACGTCCAGCGGCTGGGCGTACTCACGGTCGATCCGGTCCCGCACCCGGCGCAGCCGGACGAGGTCACCGAGCCGGGCATCGGCGGCGGAAGCACTGGTCACCTGCGCGATGGTGCCACGTTCGGGCGAACTCTCCCAGCCGGAAATTTTCCCCCCGCCGGTGCCCCCGCCCGACCAGAGCTGTGAAGGGTCCCTTCACGGACGTAGAGGCTGTGAAGGGACCCTTCACAGCTGCGCTCGCTAGGCGCGTGCGGCCGGGGTGCGCGCGGGCGCGGTGCGCCGCAGCCAGTACAGGCCGATCGCCGGCAGCACCAGCGGGATGAACAGGTAACCCTCGCCGTAGACCGACCACACCGTGGCGTCCGGGAAGGCCTGGCGGTCGAAGATGCTGAGCGTGCCGACGGTCAGCACGCCGAGCAGCTCGATGCTGCACGAGACCACCGCGATCCGCCACCATCGCTGCCCGCCGCGAGCCAGCGCGACGGTGGCCAGGATGTACACCAGGGCGGCGAACGCGGAAAGCACGTAGGCCAGCGGGGCCTCGTGGAACTTCGTGCCGATCTGCACGCCCGCCCGCGAGGTCGCGGCGAGCGCGAAAATCGCGTACACCGCGACCAGTACCCGCCCGGGGCCGGTGGCCGTCTTACGCGCTTGCTCCACTCCACACCTCGTTCAGTCGCAGCACCATCACCGGGATGGCCAGGCAGGCGATGCCGAGCACGACCGTGCTCGACCGGCTTCGTTCGGCCAGCGCCCAGGCCGCACCGGCGGGCAGCACGACCAGGCAGCCGATCAGGTAGGCCAGGAAGGTGGCGAGGCTGCCCGGCCGGTGCCCGGAGACCAGCAGCACCACGCCGATCACGAGCTGGGCGACCAGCAGCAGTTCCAGCACCGCAAGCCCGGCCAGCAACGGAGTGTCCGGGAGCCGGTCGCGCACCGACTGCACGAAGCTCCACACCGCGACGAGCAGCGCGAATCCCGCCACCGCCACCGCGAACCCGACGATCACCCGGTCCTCCTTCGTCCCGCCTGCCCCAACGTACCCGGCACGAACGTTGCTCCAGACGGGCGAGGTCGGTACGGGTGGTTCAGGCCACCGGGGGACCCCCGGTAAAATGGCGTCACCGGAATGTGTTAATGACATTCGGCCAATTTCTTCGGCCGTTCCTTGTCCTCACCTGGGCGGATATTCCGGCAGGTAAATCGTTACACCACGACCGGGTGGTCAGGAATCACACAGGGTTCGCTTTGGACTCCCTCCGCAGCCGTCACCCCTCCCTGATCAGCGGAGTCAAACCCCCGAGTTGGCGGATTGGCCCCGGCCCCCCTGCCGTGCGGGAATGGTGTCATCGCCCCGTGTCGACGGATGGCGTTTCAGCGAAATTCGGAAGGATCGTTTTCATGGATGTCCGGTACGAAGCATTCTGCTTCGCCGATCCGCTGTTCTACGATGAACCGCGGCAGACTGCCGGATCCCTCGACGACCTGGCCGCCGAGCTCCCCGAGCCGGGACCGATGTGGACGATCGGCGGGCTGGGAATCTGGCGCTCACTGCGCCCGAAGGGACAGACTCTTCCCTCCCAGGGCTGGAAAATCCACGTTTCAGCCGGGCTGGACAACGCCGCCGCGGTGCTCGCCAAGGTCCACCGGTACTGTCTCGAACACCGGGTGGCCTACAAGCACCTGCGCTCCCGGTCTATCCTGCTGACCCGGAATTCGAAATACGCGCCCCGCGAGGGCAGCGGTAAGCTCATCACGATTTACCCGGACGACGAGCAGGCACTGAGCCGGATACTGAACGAGCTTTCCGCGGAGCTGGCCGGCGAGCACGGAGCTTATATCCTGAGCGATCTGCGCTACCGGGAGGGCCCGCTTTACGTACGATACGGCGGATTCGCGCTGCGCTGGACCGAACACGCGGGCGCCCGCGTGCCCGCGATCCGCCGCCCGGACGGCTCGCTCGTACCGGACAAACGCGAGCCCACCTTCTCGGTGCCCGACTGGGTGCACATTCCGTCCTGTCTGTCCGAAAGCGTGGCCGCCCGCCGGAATGACATCCGGTTCCCGTATCAGGTCACCGGCTCCCTGCACTTCTCCAACGGCGGCGGAGTGTACCTGGCCGAACGCGACGGGCAGACCGTGGTGCTGAAGGAAGCCCGCCCGTACGCCGGGCTGGACCGGGAGGGCGTCGACGCGGTCACCCGGCTGCGTCACGAGCACGAGATCCTCGACCGGCTGGCGGGCGTCACCGGCGTGCCGCGGGTGTACGAGCGGTTCCTCGTGTGGGAACACCACTACCTGGCCATGCAGCAGATGCCCGGCCAGACGCTGGGCAACTGGCTGGCCGAGCACTACCCGCTCACGCACGGCTCGCCCAGCGAGGCCGATCTGCTGACCTACCGCGAGCGCGCGCTGCACGTGCTCGCCCAGGTGGAGTCCATTCTCGCCGAGATCCACCGGCGCGGGATCGTCTTCGGCGATCTGCACGGGCGCAACATCCTGGTGGACGACCAGGACGTGGTCTCGCTGATCGATTTCGAGCTGGCCGCGGACGTCGACTCCGCCCGCCGGCCCCGGCTCGGTGCCCCGGGGTTCCGCGCGCCGGCCGGGAAGCACGGGTTCGAGATCGACGAGCACGCGCTGGCCGCGCTGCGGCTGTGGCTCTTCCTGCCGCTGGTGATGCTGCTGGAACTGGCGCCGGGCAAGCTGCGCGGTGCCGCGGAGTTCGCCACCCAGCGGTTCCACCTGCCCGAGGGGTACGCCGAGAACGTGGTCTCCGTCCTCGCCCCGCGCACCGATCCGCCGGCCGTGACGCACACCGCGCTGGACGAGCCGCAGCCCGACTGGGCGCTGGTGCGCAAGCAGATCGTGGAAGGCGTGCTCACGAGCGCCACCCCGGACCGGACCGACCGGCTGTTCCCCGGCGACATCGAGCAGTTCCGCTCCGGGGGCGCGGGTTTCGGCGTCGGCGCCGCCGGAGTCCTGCACTCCCTGCACGTCGCCGGGGCGGGCCGCTATCCCGAGCACGAGCAGTGGCTGCTCGACGCGGTACGCCGCGAACCACTCACCCGGCCCGGCTTCTTCGACGGTACGCACGGCATCGCCTACGTGCTCGAGGAATTCGGCTATCCCGACGAGGTGGACCGGCTGCTCGCCGAATCACAGACGCTGGTCGAGCAGACCACCGACCACGGCCTGGAGACCGGGCTGGCCGGGATCGGCCTCACCCGGCTGCACCTGGCCACCACCCGCGGGGACAACGAGTTCGGCAGGCAGGCGCTGGACATCGCGGTGCGGCTGGCCGACGTACTGGACACCGCGGCGCCCCCGGGCAAGCACGCCAGGGCCGGGCTGCTGGGCGGCTGGAGCGGACCGGCGTTGCTGTTCCTGCGCCTGTACGAACGCACCGGGGAGGAGGCCTGGCTGGCCTTCGCCGAGCAGGCACTCGACCGCGATCTGGAAGAGTGCATCTCGATGGAGGACGGATCGCTGCAGGTCCGCGACGGCACGCTGCGCGTCCTCCCGTACGCCGGGGTCGGCAGCGCCGGGATCCTGATGGTCGCCGAGCAGCTGGCGCGGCACCGTCCGGAGTCGAAGGTCTGCCAGAGCCTGCCCGGTCTGCGGGCAGCCTGCACCGGAGAATTCGTGATCTATCCCGGGTTGCTGTACGGGCGCTGCGGGCTCGCCGCCGCGCTGTCCTTCGCCGCCGAGCCGGACCGCAAGGCCCGGGAGGCGATCGACCTGCACTTGGCACGGCTTTCCTGGCATGCCGTGCCGTTCCGGGGCGGGCTGGCCTTCCCCGGCAATCAGCTGCTGCGCTTGTCGACCGACGTCACCACGGGCAGCGCGGGTGTGCTCCGCACACTCGCCGCCTTACTGGACGGTACCGAGCTGCTGCCTTTCCTGGGCACCGCACCGTCCACCCATACCTCCGGCCGCTAAGGGCCGGTGGAACCCCGAGGAGAGAAAGAAAGGAACATCATGGAACACGTACTTGGGCTGCAGGGGCTGGAGACTCCGGAGGCTGTCGAAGGGCACCATGGCGGGAGCCACCTGAGCATCGACTGCGACCACGACAATCACTTCAGTGGCCTGAGCCTGCTGCTCTGCAGCTGAGTCGAAAGGGCGGGAGCGGCGCAGGCCAAGTGCGCCGCTCCCGCCCTGACATTCTGCCCGATCCGACCGCGCCGGAGCAGCAGGAACCGAAGAGTGGGAGTGTCATGGCCGGATCCCCGGACCGCCTGCTGCGCTCGGTCGTTCTGCTCGACCGGCCCCGGCTGGTCACGGTCCTCGTCGTATCACTGATCTCCACCGCGGCCGGGCTGCTGCTGCCCGGTGCGCTGGCCACGGCCACGGACGCGGTGCTCGGCGGGCATGACGTCGCCGCCGCCGTACTCTGGCTGCTCGCCCTGGGTGCCGCCGAGGTCGCCGCGGACGCCGTCAACGTCCTCCTCCCCGCCCAGCTGACCGGCAACGCGAGTGCCTGGTTGCGGCGCAAGGTGACCGACCGGCTGCTCGCGCTGGGCGTGGGCTCGCCGTTCGCGCCGGGCGACGCGGTGAGCCGGGTGACCGGCGACTGCGCGATGGCCGGCGGGGTCGCCGCGGTGCTCGTCCGGCTGATCTCGACCGGGGTGCTGTCCTCGGGCGCGGTGGTGCTGCTGGCGACGCTGGACTGGCGGCTCGCGCTGGTGTTCCTGGCCAGCCTCCCGCTCGCCATGCTGCTGGCGCGTTCGCATCTGCGCGGGACGGCCAAGGACGTGCTTTCCTATCAGCGGGTTTCCGGTGAACTGGGGGCCGGGCTGCTCGATGCGGTGGCCGGGCTGCGCACGATCGCCGCCTCCGGTACCGCCGACGCGGAAGCCGACCGGGTCCTGCGCCCGTTGCCCCGGCTGCACCTCGCGGGTCTCGGCATGTGGCGCACGCAGGCACGGATGGTCTGGCGGGCCGGTCTGCTGCTGCCCACCGCGGAAGTCGCGGTCCTGACCGCGGCCGGATTCGGCGTGCTGGCCGGCCGGCTGACCGTCGGCGATGTACTCGCCGCACTCGGCTACGTCTCGCTCGGGCTCGGCCTGGTCGGGCAGATTCCCTTGCTCACCTCGCTGTCCCGGACCCGCTCGTCCGCGCGCCGGATCACCGAGGTGCTCGACACAGAACCACCTTCGCGCGGGAATCTGGCTCTACCAGAGGGAACCGGCGCACTCGAACTGCGCGGCGCCACCGTGCGCGGCGCCCTCACCGAAGTCGACCTGACCATCCCCGGCGGCTCCTTCGCCGCGCTGGTGGGCAGTTCCGGATCCGGTAAGTCCACTGTGGTCGCACTGCTGGCCGGGCTGCGCCGCCCCGATGCCGGGCAAGCCCTGCTGGACGGCTGCGATCTCGCCGAGCTGCGTCCCGAAGAGCTGCGGGCTGCCACCGGATATGCCACCGCCGAGCCCATGCTGCTCGGCGCGACCGTCGCCGAAGCCGTGGCCTACGGTTCGCCGGCCGGCGCCCCCGCTGTCACCGCGGCCTGCCGCACCACGCGCATCCACGACGTCCTCGTCCGGCTGCCGCACGGATACCACACGCCGATCGCCGAAACCCCGCTGTCCGGCGGGGAAAGCGCCCGGGTCGGCCTGGCCCGCGCGCTCGTGCGCGAACCCCGCGTGCTGCTGCTCGACGATGCCACGGCCAGCCTCGACACCGTCACCGAGCGAGCCGTCACGGCCGATCTCGGCGACCGCACCCGGGTGATCGTCACGCATCGGGCCGCGATGGCCGCGCGCGCCGATCTCGTCGTGTGGCTCGAAGCGGGCCGGGTACGCGCGGTCGGCCCGCACGAGCAGCTGTGGCAGCTGCCGGGATACCGCGCCGTGTTCACGGAGGAAGCGTGAGTACGCAAGTGCGCCGGCGCACGCAGGACTCCGGCCGGGCACCCGCGCCCCCGCCGAAATCGGGGGGCATGCGGCGCCTCTACTGGGGTGCGCTGTCCGGGCAATGGCGCGGTGGCTTGGTGCTGCTGGCCTGTTCGGTCCTCGAAGGGCTGCCCGCGTTCTTCTCCGGACGGCTCGTGGAGATGGCGGTCAACAGCGGGTTCGCAGCCGGGCGGCCCGGTCTCGGGATCACCTGGCTCGCGGTCTTCGGGCTTGCGTCCTTCACCGGTGCGTTCGGTTCCCGGCTCGTGTGGCGGCAACTGGGCAAGGTCGTCGAGCCGCTGCGCGACGCGCTGGTGACCGCCGTCGTACGCGGGGTCCTGCACGATCCGGCGCCCCCGCGCAACGGGCCGGACGCCAGCGGGGTCGCCCGGATCACCCAGCACGTCGAGGTGGTGCGTGACGCGACCGGCGGGCTGCTCGTGCAGGCCCGCGCCATGGTCGTGACCACCGCGGCGGCGATCGCCGGGCTGGTCACCATCGCCGGCTCGCTGGTGCTGCCGGTGGCCGTGCCCGTGGTGCTCGCGCTGGTCGGCTTCGCCGCGCTGCTGCCCTCGCTGGCCAGGCGGCAGCGCGCGCTCACACTGTCCGACGAACGCACCTCCGCGGCCATCGGTTCGATCGTCGGCGGCGTACGCGACGTCGTCGCGTGCGGAGCCGAGCCGGTCGCCGCGCGCAAGGTCGACCAGGCGGTGACGGAGCAGGCCGCGGCGGCGGTCCGGGTGGCTCGTTCCGGTGCGCTGCGCACGCTGATCGTGTCCCTCGGCGGGTTCGCCCCGCTGGTGCTCGCGCTCGCCCTCGCGCCGTCCATGGTCGCGCGCGGCGAGCTGACCGCCGGGGCCGCGCTGGGCGCGCTCGTCTACCTGGCCACCAGCATGCAACCCGCGCTGCGCGGCCTCGCCAGCACCGCGTCCATCGTCGTGCTCCGGCTGCTCGTCGCACTGCGCCGGATCAGCGAGACCACCGAGGTGCCCGAGCCCCGCCCGGCCGCCGGGGATCCGGAGGGCTCCGGCCTGACCGTGCGCGGGCTGTCCTTCCGCTGGGGTGCCGCCCCGGAGCCGGTGGTCCGCGACCTCGACCTCGAACTGCCCCCCGGCGAGCACCTCGCCGTGGTCGGCCCGAGCGGGATCGGCAAGTCCACGCTGGCCGGGCTGCTCACCGGGCTGCTGGACCCCCAGCACGGCCGGGTGCTGCTCGGCGGCATCCCGGTCGGCGAGCTGACCGACCGGCCCCGTCACGTGGTGCTCGTCCCGCAGCAGGCCTACGTGTTCGCCGGCACCCTGCGCGACAACCTCGCGCTCTTCTGCGCCGGCGCCACGGACGAGCACCTCACCACGGCCGTCGAGGCCGTCGGCGCCGGTGCGCTGCTGGAGCGCCTCGGCGGGCTGGACGGCGAACTCGGCCACGGCGCGGAGGGCCTGTCCGCGGGAGAAGCACAGCTCATCGCGCTGGCGCGGGCCTACGCGGCGCCGGCCGGCATCGCCGTCCTCGACGAGGCGACCTCCGCTTTGGACCCAGCCGCGGAAGTGCGCGCGGAGCGTGCCTTCGCCACCCGTGGCGGCACTCTCGTGGTGATCGCGCACCGGCTGTCCTCCGCGATCCGCGCGCACCGCGTACTTCTGCTCGACGGTCAGGAGACCCTGCTCGGCAGCCACCGGGAACTCGTGGCGACCGCACCGCATTACGCGGAGATGATGCGCGCGTGGCTGCCTTCCACCCCAGGCGTGACCCTGTCGACAAATCCCCTCGACGACCGTCCGGTCACCGGGATCCGGTGATCCGGCCCAGTTTCACCTTCACCCGTTCAGCCGAGCGCGTACCGCCACAGAGCCGGTACCTCCGCAAACGCCGGTGAGTGCCCGGCAACACACCGTGCCCACCGCCACACGGCCCGATCAGCGGCACCACAACGGGTTCTTTCGTGATAGAAACCTGGGCTGTTCCGTTCCGTGGCTTTGCGAAGGGTGACGTTGCCGGCATGTCGAGCACAGTGTGACGACCACCACCCGCACCCTCAGTCGTGTCCACTTACCCCGCCGGGTTTCCGGCCTTCGCCGAGGATGAATCAAACGTGGAGAACAAGGACGAGCCCGGCAAGGCGCGCGACAAGTCGATCCGGAATCGGCTGACCAGAACCGTCCTCATCCCGAGCATCACCCTGCTCGTGCTGTGCGTCGCGGTCTCGACGTACTTCTTCATCAACGGCCTGTACGTGCGCCTGGTCGCGGTTTCCGTGCGGGATGTGTCGATCCCCGCGCTCAGCGCGTTGTCCGCGATGCAGCAGGAACGTCAGGACGCACTGCGGTTCCTGGACACCCCGGCCACCACGCCGCAGCAGCTGGATCAGCAGCGCCGCGACGCGGACGGGAAGCTCAAAACCCTGCAGGATGCCTTCTCGGACAACATTTCCGCCGCCCCGGACGAGATCGCGAGCAAGATCACCACGCTGCGCGGGCAGCTGGACCAGCTGCCGGTGCTGCGCTCGCAGATCAACTTCCGCAGCGTCGGGCGCGAGCAGGTGAACCAGTACTACAACGGCGTGCTCGACTCGGCCGCGACCCTGTTCGACACCCAGGCCCGCGCGGTGCCGGACGCGACGGCGGTGCAGGGCGCGATCTCCGCGACCACGCTGTTCCGCGTGAGCGACATGATGTCGCGGGAGACCTCGCTCGTGTCCACCGCGCTCACCAGCGGTTCCTTCTCGCCGGACGATTTCGCGCAGTTCACCCGGACCGCCGGCTACTACCACGCCCAGCTCGACCAGATCGCGCCGTTCATTCAGCCGGGAGTGCAGCAGCGCTACACCTCGCTCACCGCGAGCGACTCGTGGAAACGGCTCACCGCCGCGGAAACCGCGCTGATCCAGCACGGCCCGTGGAAGCCCGCCAACCGGGACACCGTGCCGGTCTCCGAGGCCGACTGGCACGCGCTGACCGCGGCGGTCTCGGCCGACCTGAACCGGCTCACCGCCGAGCAGGCCGCCCAGGTGTCCGCCTCGGCCATCGACTCCGGCGACACGCAGCTGCGCAACGCGATCCTCGGCACCGTCATCGCGCTGCTCATCTCGCTGGCCGCGATCTTCGTCGCGATCCGGGTGTCGCGCTCGCTGGTCGACCGGACGCTGATGACCCGGCTCGCCCGGCTGCGCAACGACTCGCTCGACCTGGCCCGCAACCGGCTGCCGGACATCGTCGGCAGGCTGCGCGGCGGCGAACCGGTGGACGTGACCGCCGAGCTGCCGAAGCTCGACCACGGCCGGGACGAGATCGGCGAGGTGGCCGAGGCGTTCAACCTCGCCCAGACCACCGCGGTCAACGCGGCCGCGGACGAGGCGAAGGCGCGCAGCGGCGTGCACAACGTGTTCCTCGGCATCGCGCACCGCAACCAGGTGCTGGTGCACCGGCAGCTGCAGATCCTGGACGAGATGGAAAGCCGTGAAGAGAACTCGACCCAGCTCGCCTCGCTGTTCCAGCTCGACCACCTCGCCGCCCGGGCCCGGCGCACCACGGAGAACCTGATCATCCTCGGCGGCAAGCAGCCCGGCCGGCGCTGGCGGAAGCCGGTGTCGCTGATGGAGGTGCTGCGGGCCGCGGTGTCCGAGACCGAGCAGTACTCCCGGGTGCAGGTCGAGCAGGTGCCCGAGGTCTCGATCGTCGGATCCGCGGTGGCCGACACCATTCACCTGATCGCCGAGCTGGTGGACAACGCGACGTCGTTCTCCCCGCCCGGTTCCCCGGTCGAGGTGACCGGCCGGATGGTCGCCCGCGGGGTCGTGGTCGACGTGTCCGACCAGGGACTCGGCATGAAGGAAGGGGTGCGCGACTGGGCCAACAAGATGATGGCCGACGCCCCCGAATTCGACGCGATGGCCCTGCGCGCGGACTCCAGCCTCGGCCTGTTCGTGGTCGCCCGCCTCGGCGCGCGGCTGGGCATCACGGTCACGTTCGACCCGTCTCGCTACGGCGGAACCCGCGCCACGGTGCTCGTGCCGAGCCAGCACCTCGCCGGTGAGAAGACGGCCGCCGGACACGAGGACGAGGCCCCGGTCCTCGCCTCGGTGGGCGGCGGCGCGGAGCCCGTCGAGTCGCTGCCGCCGGAGGTGCCGGTCGCCCGGCACTCCCGCCAGCCGCGGCCCTACCCCGCGCACCCGCTGCCCGCCCGACCGGCCGCGCCGGCGGCCCCGCAGCCACCCGTACACGCCGAACCCCCGGCGCCGGAACCGGATCTCAGCCGGTTGCAGGGCGACCAGCGGCCCCGGCTGCCCCGGCGGCAGCCACAGCAGAACCTCGTCGCACAGCTGCAGGACGATCCGGGCGCGGAGGAAGCCGATCTCGCCCGCACCGGTGAGACCACAGCCCGCACCCTGGCCGCGTTCCACAAGGGCACCCGGCGTGCACGGGGCGGCACGAATGACCACTGAGCCCGTTCCGCACCGAGATACTGGACAAAGAACTCCGCTCCGAACCGAAAGTCAGGGTCTGTCCGCATGAACGAGTACGGGACCGCCAAACCCGATCTCAACTGGCTCCTCGACGATGTCGTCACCCGTGTCGTCGGCGCGCAGAACGCCATCGTGCTCTCCGCCGACGGACTGCTGCTCGGCCGCTCGGCCGGGATGAGCAAGGACGACTCCGACCAGCTCTCCGCCATCGCGTCCAGCCTGCAGAGCCTCGCCAAGGGCGTGAGCCGCCAGTTCCACCGGGGTCCGGTGCTGCAGAACATGATCGAAATGGAGCGCGGCTACCTGTTCGTCTCGGCCGCGGGCCAGGGTGCCTGCCTGGCCGTGCTGGCCGGCGCCGATGTGGACGTCGAGATGATCGCCTACGAGATGAACCGGCTGGTCAAACGGGTCGGCGATTACCTCGCCTCGGCCCCGCGCGAGGCCGCGAATCTCCTCCGGGAGGCTACGTGAGCGAGGACAACTGGTACGACGAGGCGGCCGGGCCGCTGGTCCGGCCGTACACCATCACCAGCGGCCGGACCCCGTCCGGGCACGCCCCGCTCGACGTCTCGACCCAGGTGATGAGCCTGCGCACGGATTCCCCGCCGCGCGGGCTCGCCCCGGAGCACCTGACCATCGTGCAGCTGTGCCGCCGGCCGCTGTCGATCGCCGAGATCGCCGCGTACGTGAAGTTGCCACTCGGCGTCGTCCGCGTACTGTGCGCTGATCTGATCGACCGGGGGCTCGTGATCACCCGAGCCCCGTCCCACCAGCCGGCCCAGGCGCCGGACCACGAAACCCTCCAGGCGGTTCTCGATGGCCTCATCAAGCTCTGAAGACGACGGGATCGACATGGTCCCGACCCCGGTCAAGATCATCATCGCCGGGGGGTTCGGCGCCGGGAAGACCACCATGGTCGGCTCGGTCAGCGAAATCCCGCCCCTGTCCACCGAAGAGGTGCTGACCGAGGCGAGCACGGGTGTCGACGACCTGGCCGGCGTCGAGCAGAAGAAGACCACCACGGTCGCGCTCGACTTCGGCCGGATCACCATCTCCCCGCGGCACGTGCTGTACCTGTTCGGCACCCCGGGGCAGGAACGCTTCTGGTTCATGTGGGACGACCTGACCCGCGGCGCGATCGGCACCATCGTGCTGGTCGACACGCGCCGGCTGGAGACCAGCTTCGCCGCGATCGACTACTTCGAGCGCCGCAAGATCCCGTTCGTCGTCGCGGTGAACTGCTTCGAACACGCCCCGCGCTACACCGCCGAGGAGGTCCGCGAGGCGCTCGTCGTCCCGGACCACGTGCCGATCGTGATGTGCGACGCCCGGCAGCGTGACTCCAGCAAGATCGCCCTGATCCGGCTCGTGAAACACGCGATGACCGTCGTCCCCCAGCACGCCTGACCGGTCCCCGGCTGCCGCTCGAAGGCTGTGAAGGGTCCCTTCACGGGCTCAGCGTCCAGGACCCCGGCAAAGTTGGCCGAGGACCCGTGGTCGTCGGCAGGGAAAGCCGTGGCTGCCGGACCGGTTTCGGGTCCGTGAAGGGGCCCCTGACGGACTCAGAGTCCGTGAAGGGGCCCTTCACCCCCGACCCCCGCGGGCCGATAGACCGTGGCGCTGCTCGCCGTATTCGGCGGCGAGCAGCGCCACGAACCCCCAGTCTCACCGGCGAGTCAGCCGGTCGCCCGCTCAGGCCGGGGCCATCCGCAAGTTGAAGTGCCGCAGGAATTCCGGTGCTTCCACGATCCGGTAGCCCGGGACGCGTTCCGGCTGCTTCGCGATCCCGGCGAGCACTTCGGCCACGTAGTCGTAGTGGCCCTGGCTGTAGACCCGCCGCGGCAAGGCCACGCGCACCAGCTCGAACGGCGCCGGGGTGACCAGCTCAAGCTGCTCGTCCAGCGTGCCCAGGTAGAGCGAACCCAGTTCCACGCAACGGATTCCGCCCTCCAGGTAGAGCGCGCAGGCCAGCGAGTGGCCGGGGAACCGGGAGGCGGGCAGGTGCGGCAGCAGGCGGCCGGCGTTGAGGTAGAGCGCGTGGATCCCGGCGGGCTGCACGATGTCCACCCCGGCCTCGTTGACCAGCCGGGCAAGCCGCTCCGCTTCCGCGGCACGGGCGGCCAGGTAGTTCGGATCCAGGACCTCTTGCACACCACGGGCGACGCGGTCGAGGTCGTGTGCGGCGAGCCCGCCGTAGGTGCGGAATCCCTCGGTGGCAATGAGGTTTCCTTCGCAGCGCTGCGCGAGCGCCGGATCGTTCAAGCCGATGAAGGCGCCCATCGGCGAGATGCCGTCCTTCTTCAGGCTGGCCACGCAGCCGTCGACGAGCTGGAAGGCTTCCTCGGCCACCTCACGCGGAGTCTTGGTGCCGTAGCCCGGTTCCCGTTGCACCACCAGCCAAGCGTTCTCCGCGAAGCGGGCGGCATCGAGGAAGATCGGCACCCCGTGCGCGCGGGCGAGCTTCGCCGCGGCCGCGAGATTGGCCATCGACACCGGCTGGCCGCCACCGCCGTTGTTGGTGATGGTGATCAGCACCATGCCGACGTGACCGGCCTCGGGTCCGGTCAGCAGCGCTTCGAGGGCGGCGAGGTCGATGTTGCCCTTGAACGGTTCGAGGCTGTCCAGCTCGGTGAACTCGGCGCACGGCAGGTCGCGGGCTTGGGCGCCGAGCAGCTCGACGTTGGCCCGGGTCGTGTCGAAGTGCGTGTTGCTGACCGAAATCCGGCCCGGCGCGAGCACGCTGGAGAACAGCACGCGCTCCGCGGCGCGGCCCTGGTGCACCGGCAGGATGTGCCGGTAGTGGGTCAGCTCGGCGAGCACGTCGCGGAACCGGTAGTACGACGCCGACCCGGCGTAGGAGCGGTCCGCGGCCGCGGCGGCGGCCTCCTGACGGGCCGACACCGCCCCGGTGCCGGAATCGGTGAGCAGGTCGATCGTGACCTGGTCGGCCGGCAGGTTGAACGCGTTGTAACCGGCCACGGCGAGCGCGCGCTCCCGCTCCGCACGGGTGGTGATCGGGATCTCCGCCACCACATGGGCACGGTACGGCGGGAAGGTCATGGGTTTTTCTCCATTTCTCACGACGGCACGCCGAGGATCGGGCGTTGGCGCGGAGGCAAAACCTGATAAGCCTCCGAAGACAGATAAACGGATATTCCGGAGCCGAATTCGCCCATTTTCAGCGAAACATGCGCGAGCAGCCCCACCCCATCCCGTAACGGCCGCTGGGTGATCGCGCCGAGCGCGTTGTCCAGAATATTCCCGTCGAAATCGAGCTGGGCGAGCATCGCCTGCACCCGGGCGCGGGCGACCGCGTCGTCCGGCACGTAACTGCGAATGGGCAGGTAGAGGCTGTAGTTGCCGGGCTTCGCCCCGGATCCCTCGACGAACGAATAGCTGGAGACCAGCGGCCTGCCGTCGAACGGGCCCTTGCGCCCGCCGAGCACCGCGAGGAATTCCCGGATCACCGCCGGATCGGTCCCCGTCACCAGTTCCGCCGCGCGTTCCACGTCCTCGGACTCGGCCGCGTCGTGGGCGATGTAGACCTTGACCCGGGAAAGCGGTTCGTCGTCGAGATCGAGGGCGAAGAAGGCGAAGTTGTCCCGTTCGCCGCGGCGCAGCCCGTGCTCGATCACCGCCTCGAAGGCGCGATCGATGCCCAGCCGCCGAAACCCCTCACTGACCAGCGAATCCGCCATGGCCGGACCGCTGATCTGCGGGTTGAGGTAGACCTTGATCCGCGGGGTGCGGCCCGGCCGGAAGATCAGCGAGTACCACAGCGTGAACGGGCCCTGCCGCTCCTCGTGCGGCAGGAACAGGTCGGCCACCGCGTCCAGCCGGTCGGTGACCAGGCCGTATTCGGCGGCCACCTGATCAAGGAAGTCCCGCGGCCCGGTGCTGCCGATCGCCTCGCCCAGCAGCCGCACCACGCATTCGCCACGCTGATCCATGGCCAGCGAGAATTCGATGGGCGAAGTGTCGTCCGCCACGTTGGAAGCGACCGGCGGGGGTTCGGAAATACTCATTTCCCCGGCCGGCCCGAGCAATCTCCGCAGGAGGTCCAGATGCCGCCGTTCCGCGGGATCGAAACCCACCGCCCGGCACAGGCGATCGAGTTGCCCACCGGTATGGGTATATATCGACATATCAGCCACCGAAACACTCGCTCCGACCATGGCCCAGTACTCACCGTTCATTAGTGCATTCAGCCCAGCCGGCAGTGCGCCGTCCGGCAGGCAGCCCCTCGCGACCCGCGAATCAGATTAATCCGAAACATTACTCCGGTGATACCTCCAGCAGAGCGACGAGAGCCGTCGAAAACCGTGCCAGAGTGTACCTGCCGAGGTGATAATTCACCTGAATTCCGCATCGACACCGACCGATCCGGGCGCTACTCGGCCCACCCGCGTGGCCTAGACCACTGGACCGGCCGCCGGGTCGCCGGTGCCTCCGCCGCGGCGGCCCGCCGAAGAAACCGGTTGCTCCCTCCGGGCGAAGAACGACCGGAAACTGTCGGTGCCGGATGCGACGCTGTCCGTCATGAGCCGAACACCACAACACCTGTCTCCGGCCGCCGCCGGAGACCGCACCCCGATCCCACGTCTCGCCGGCGAGCGCGAGATCCTGCTGAGCAGCCTCGAATGGCACCGGCAGACCTTCGAGCTGAAGTGCGCGGGCCTCGGGCAGGAAGCGCTGTCCACGCGCGCCGTGCCGGCGTCCGCCCTGTCGCTGCACGGCCTGGCGCGGCACCTCGCCGGCGTCGAGCGCTGGTGGTTCCGCATCCAGCTCGCCGGCGAGGACCTCCCCTTGCTCTACTACACCGACGAGGATCCGAACCAGGACTTCAACTCCCTGAACGGGGACGTCGAAGAGGCACTGTCGGCCTGGCGGGCCGAATGCACGCGCTCCCGGGAGATCGCCGCCGCGCGGTCACTGGAGGATCAAGGCACCTCGAAGATCACCGGGGAGCCGTTCGCGTTGCGCTGGCTGCTGCTGAACATGACCACCGAGTACGCCCGGCATCTCGGCCACGCCGACCTGCTCCGTGAAGCGACCGACGGCTCGGTCGGCTATTGACCACTGTGGACAGTCCGGCACCGGGCGTTCGTCCGGACTGCCCGATCCGGGCCTACTGCGCCACCGCCGTCAGCGCGCCACGGGCACCGGTCTTGGGCAGCGGCCAAGGCTGCACGCCACCGGTCACGTCGAGCTGCCGTCCCGGTGCGCTGGGGCCGGGCATCCGCTGGCCGATCCAGCCCAGCAGGTCCGGCAGCTGCGACTTGAAGGTGTTCATATTGTGCCCGGCGTCCGGAATCCGCCAGCTCCAGAACTGCACCGGCGGCTTCGCGTGCAGCTTCAGCTGGTCGATCGCGAAGCTCTCGTAGCGTTCCTTGTCCCCGGACACGGCGAGGATCTGCACCGGCGAAGGGTGCAGCTCGACATTGCGACGCACGTTGTTCGCTTCCTTGATGTCCTGCCTGCCGCGGAACAGGTTCTCCGTGCCGCTGTCCTCCTGCGCCTGGTCGTAGCCACCGATGCTGACCGCGTTCGCGTACCACTGCGGGTGCCGGGTGACCAGGTTCATCGCGCAGTAGCCGCCGGAGGACCAGCCCGCCAGCGTCCACGCCGTGCGCTGCGGGCTGACGCCGAGCTTCTGGATCGCCCAGTCGCGCAGATCCGCGGAAAGGAAGGTGTCGTTCGCCGAACCGTCCACCTCGTCCACGCATTCGGTGTCGTGGCCGATCTTCGGCTGGCCGGTCGGGTCCGGGATGAGCACCACGACCGGCGGCAGCACGTGCTTCTGGATCGCCTCGTCGAGCTGCTCGGGCAGGTTGTACCCGCTCGGCGCGGTGGCCACCTCAGGTCCGGACGGGTAGTTCGGGAACCACTCGATCGTCGGGAACCGCAGCGACTTGTAGGCCGGTTCGAAGTACTGCCCGGGCAGATAGACCGTCGTGTCCCGGGACAGCCCGGTGCGCCGCCCGGTGACCCGCACGTGCACCACCGTGCCCTTGCCGATCTTCGCGCGCTTCGCTCCGAGGTCCCTGGCCCGATCGAAATTCGCCCCGTTCTCCCCACCCTCGACGTCCACGCCCTGCGCGACGAACTCCCCGGTGCCCAGCAGCGAGCCGACGGTCGGGAAGAACCCGCCGATCAGGTTCCCGGTCAGGGCCAGGCTGACCACGAGCAGCAGGACCGCGGCGAGCACCGTGGCGCTGCGCTTGGCCTGGCGGAATTTACGCCACCGCTCCCAGAACCACGGGACGGCGATCACGGCGGCCAGCGCCAGGATCCCGGCCACGATCGCTTCGACCGGCGAGTCCAGCGGGATCTCGCTCAGGCTCATGGAGAGTCCCCTTCCAGGACGCGTGTCCAGGACGGTGGGGACCCGCTGTACTTAATACGTTCAGGGGACCACTCTCGTTGTGATCAAGTGATACGCACCACACGCAACCGGCTCAATCCGGCTACTCTCCGAATTTCCCCCCACCCGTACTGCCCTAATACATTGTGAATAACTAGATTGTACACAATGAGATATTGAGCACTTGAGTTGCGTCACCAGGTGATTTCCGGGAGGATGGACGGCTACGGCCGATCGCCGAGGAGGTACGCATGACCAGCCAGGACCCAGGAGAAACCGGCTCGTTGCTGCTCGACAACCAGCTCTGCTTCGGGCTGTACACCGCGTCGCGCGCGATCACCTCGCTGTACCGGACGCTACTCGAACCACTCGAACTGACCTACCCGCAGTACCTGGTGATGCTGGCACTGTGGGAGCAGGACGGACGGCAGGTCAAGGACCTCGGCGCCGCACTGAATCTCGACTCCGGCACGCTTTCGCCGCTGCTCAAACGGCTGGAGAAGTCCGGGCTGGTCACCCGGGAGCGGCAGCCGGACGACGAGCGTTCGGTCCGGATCCGGCTCACCCCCGGCGGCATCGCCCTGCGGGAGAAGGCCGAAGAGATCCCGCCGCGCATCGGCGCCGCCCTGGGCCTCGGCACCGCGACGCTGGCCGAAATGCGCGCCACGATGGACCGTCTGACCTCGTCGGTGAATCTTTACCGCGAAGCACTTCACCCGGCATGATTTCCCGCCGCCCGCGTAGATAGCATGGGGCGCGGAGGGAGCATATCGATGACTGCACCGGACAAAGCCCTGCGGGACGTCGGGGTGAGCATCGACAAGCCGTCGGCTGCGCGGGTCTACGACTACTTCATCGGGGGCCACACGAACTACGCGGTGGATCGGCTGTTCGCCGAGAAGGTCCGCCAACGGCTCCCGCTGATCGGCGACTACTGCCAGGCCAGCCGCCAGTACCTCGGCCGCGCGGTGCGCCAGTGCGTGCGCGCGGGTATCCGGCAGTTCGTCGACCTCGGCTCGGGGCTGCCCACCGCGGGCAACGTGCACGAGATCGCCGACGACGAGCGCCCGGAACACGACGTGCGCGTGCTCTACCTCGACAACGAGCCGGTCGCGCTGGCGCATTCGCAGATCCTGCTCGCCAGGACCGCGGATCCGGAGCGGCACCAGGCCCTCGCCGCGGACATGCTGCAGCCGGGTGAACTCTGGGAGCGGGTACTCGACTCCGACGTGATCGACACCGCCCAGCCGATCGGGCTGATCCTCAGCGCGGTCCTGCACTTCATCGAGGACGACCAGGATCCGGACGGGATGCTGGCGTTCTACCGAGCCCAGCTCGCGCCCGGTTCCCTGCTGGTGCTCTCGCAGATGACCGACGAGAATCCGGCCGACGAGGAGGAGAAGCAGGCGCTCGTCGACCTCATCACGTACTACGCGACGACCACCAACCCCGGGGTGCTGCGCACCAAGGCCGAGTTCGAGCGCTTCTTCGGTGGCTGGCCGCTGCTGCATCCGGGGCTGGGGTACGTCCCGGCGTTCTACCCGGACCCCGAGACGATGTTCGCGGATGCCCCGTCGGAGTCGCGCGTGATCGGCGGAATCGCGCGAAAACCGTAGCGCTGCGGCCGCGGCTGCTCGCGGTGGACACCATTGTCGTCTGCGCCGGTCAGGAGCCGGTGCGCGAGCTGGCCGGGGCGCTTGGCGAGGTACCTGTGCACTCATCGGCGGCGCCGCCGACGCCGCGAACTGGACGCGAAACGCGCCATCGACCAGGGCACCCGTCTGGCGGCCGAGCTGTAGTGGGTTGCGCGCACTGGCAGGATGGCTGCGTGCGAGACGTATGCGTGATCGGGCTCGGGCTCATCGGAGGATCGGTGCTGCGCGCGGCCGCGGCCAGTGGCAGGACCGCGTGGGGCGCGACAGTGTCCGAAGTGGACGCGGACGCGGCCAGCCGCGCCGGGTTCGAGGTGATCACCAACACCGAGGCCGCGCTGGACCGGGCCGGCGAGGCGGACGCGATCGTGGTCCTGGCGGTGCCGCTGCCCGCGGTGGAGAGCGTGCTGCGGCAGGTCTCGCAGCACGCGGCGCACTGCCTGCTCACCGACGTGGTCAGCGTGAAGGGGCCGATGCTCGACGCAGTACGGCGGAAAGCGCCGTACACGCGATACGTGGGCGGGCACCCGATGGCAGGCAGCGAGGAGTCGGGCTGGCTGGCCGGCAGCGTCGATCTGTTCCAGGGTGCGCCGTGGGTGGTCGGCGTCGAAGACGACACAGACCTGGCGGACTGGGCCGAGGTCGCCCGGCTGGTGCTGGACCTCGGCGCGTTCGCAGTACCCCTGCCCGCGCATTCGCACGACGAGACGGTGGCCCGGATTTCCCATCTGCCGCACCTGTTCGCCGCGATCCTGGCCTCCGTCGGCGCGCAGGGCGGTCCGCTGGCGATGTCGCTGGCCGCCGGCTCGTTCCGCGACGGCACCCGGGTGGCCGGTTCGTCGCCGGAACTCGTGCGGGCGATGACCGAAGGCAACCGCGAGGCGCTGCTCCCGATCGTCGACGACGCGCTCGGCAGGCTCGGCGCCGCCCGCGGTTCGCTGGCCTCCACCGGCGGCCTGGCGGTGACCATCAATGCCGGGCACGAAGGCGCGCTCGCCCTCGCCGCGGAACGCGACGCGCTGCGCTCCGGCGTCCGCATCGATCTCACCGCCACGGACGCCCGCGACGGCCTCATCGCCCTCGGCGAACGCGGCGGCCGGATCACCGCCTTCGAAACGGGCGCGGCGGTCGGCGAGGTCTCTTGACCCGCGCGGAGGACTTTACTTGCCCGGACCGCCCGGTGTGTGACGATGAAAGCCTCACTGTCGGCCGACAACGGGAGGCCCGGGATGGGCATCAACTTCGACGAACTCAAGGAAAAGGCGACCGGCGCGCTGCGTGACAACAGCGAGAAGATCGAACACGGCCTCGACAAGGCGGCCCAGTTCGCCAAGTCGAAGGTCAGCGGCCACGACTCGCAGATCGACGGCGGGGTCGAGAAAGCCAAGGGCTTCCTCGGCAAGATGGGCGGCAAGCACGAGACCGGCGAACACAAGGGCGGCGAGCCGGACAGCGGCGAGCAGCCCGGCGAAGGCCCCACCCAACCTGGCCCGCCCCCGCAGTGACCAGCCTCGGGCTGTGAAGGGACCCTGCACAGCCGCTGAACCCAGGGTGTCGGCAAAGTCGGTGTGAGGGGCCCTGCACAGCCTGCGGAGGTCTGTGAAGGTCTGTGAAGGGGCCCTTCACAGACTCTGAGTCCGTGAAGGGCCCCTTCACAGACCCGGGACAGATCCGGCGCCGTGCCGCTCAGGTTCGGCGGTGGTAGGGCAGGAACCGCCGCATCAGCCGTAATGGCGATTGCTCCACCAGATCCGGCCCGCGCACCGCGTCGAAGGTCGAGCCGAGCTGGTCGACTACCCCGGCCAAGCGCGGGTTGTCCGGCATCGGCATCGAGTCCGGGTCACGCTGTTCGCGCACGGCGGCGGCCAGTTCCGCGAGGGCGTCGGTGACCAGCCCGATGTCCGCCGGGGAGGGAGCCGGGGTGCCCCGGCCGATCGTCACGCCCACTTCGGTCACCGCGTCCGTCACGCGTTCCAGCCCGGCGATCACCGGCCACCAAGCGACGGCCTGCCTGCCGGCCTGTGAAGGCTCCACGATTACCTGCTGAAACGCCGTACGCAGGTCAGCGAGCGCACGGTAGGCCGCGCGCCGCGCGCGCGAACGTGCCAGCCGCGCCTCGCTCGTCGAGGTGCGCACCATGGCCGTGCGCACGTACGTGGCGACGGTGTCGAAGCTGTCCGCGAGCCGCCCACCGACCTGTGGGCGCCGCGAGCCCGGCCAGAGCAGGTAGCCGACCAGCAGCACGATCACACAGCCGGTCACCGTGTCCACAAGCCGGGCCAGCACCTCCGGCCAGCTGCCCGTCCGCGCGAGGTCCATCTGCAGAATGATCAGCGGCGTCACGAAGGTGCCGAGCATGCCGTAGTTCCGCACCTTGCCCACCGCGGCACCACCGGCGAACGCCGCAATCAACACCACCAGCAGCCAGCCGTGCGCCCCGATCGCGAGCACCACGGCGCCGATCCCGACGCCGGCGACGGTGCCGAGCCCGCGAAGCACCGCGCGGCCGAACACCGAGCCGAAGTCCGGCTTCAGCACCACGCCGACGGTAAGCGTGATCCAGTACGAGCGTTCAAACGGCACCATCAGCGCCACAACTTCGGCCACGGCGACGCACAGCGTGAGCCGCAGAGCGGCCACCCAGGTCAACGGCCCCGAGATGAGCGAGCCGGCCCACTCGCGTACGCGCTGCAGCGGCGAAGCCGGTGTACGCCGCTGCCGGTCGTCGCCTTTCTCTATCCGCTTCAACCCGGCGTAGAGCGCCGCCACCAACGCGTCGACGTCCTTCTCCGGCTGCTCGGGCGGTGTCGGCAACGGCTGTGCAGCAAGTACCGCCGCAGCAACGCCGGTGAGATAGTCGATCGCCTCGTCCGGCGGCCGCTGTCCGGCGTTGACCATCGCGACGCTCGCTTCGACGGCCGGAGTCGCCGCAGAGAGCCGGCTGAGTAGCCGCCGGTACGTCGCGTCGCGGCCGGAAAGCCACGAGCGCGCGATGAGCAGCCGGTCGTAGGCGGTGCTCATCGCGGTGGTGAGCTGATGCCGGGCCACCCGCGACGTCGGTTCGTCGGTGGCCGAGAGCATCGCCGCGAGTTCGATGTACACCTGCGCCACCGCAGTACGTTCCTGGCTCGTCGCCCGGACCGTCCACGTCGAGAGCGCGACGAGCAGTGCCCACGCCGCGCCCGCGCAGAAGTACCCGAACAGCACGCCGATCGGCAGCCCGGTGGTGTGCTGGGCGGTGCCGAGCACGCAGAACACGAACATCTGCAGCGCCGCTATCGAAGCGTTGCTCCCGGCCGCGCTGATCAACGCCGAGATCGCCGCGACGGCGACGATCGACGGGATCGACCACGCCGGCATCCCGCCGGTGAGCAGGCCGACGAAATACCCAGCGGCGGCCGCGGCCGTCGAACCACCCAGCCTGCGGGCGCGATAGCGGTAGGTTCCCGCCGCCTCGGACAGCACCGCCGGCAGCGCCCCGGTGGACATCAACGCGCCGACCGCGATGTCGCCGAGCGCGTACGCAACAGCCAGCGGGGCGGCCAGAGAAAGCGCCGCACGCACGACCATGTTCCACGGAACGGGCACCGGTTTCGTACGCAGCAGCTGCACCAGCCAGTGGGGCGCGGCGAAGTCGGGGCGGCTCACGCCCCTATCTTGACCTACCGGCGGCCCGCTGGATTGCTAATCCGACCAAGTAGGCCGACCCTACCCGGCACGTAACCGTTGCTACGAAGCCATTAGGCCGTGACTGTGGTCGGATTAGCAATGATCGGCACAGTAATGACCAATTCGTCGACAACGTTTCCTTCGGGAGGACGCCGATGCCCGGTCGCGGGTACTC
The DNA here is from genome assembly GCF_002564045.1 of Amycolatopsis sulphurea. Classification (NCBI taxonomy): domain Bacteria; kingdom Bacillati; phylum Actinomycetota; class Actinomycetes; order Pseudonocardiales; family Pseudonocardiaceae; genus Amycolatopsis; species Amycolatopsis sulphurea. The sequence continues at coordinate 1,919,776 of NZ_PDJK01000002.1, forward strand.
GTTCGAGGTCAACCGCGTGAGCACGGCGCCGCCCGAGGTGCTGTTCCGGCTGGAGACCGATGGTTCACTCTGGTCGAGCTGGGCCGGGCCGATGATCCCGCGCTCGCGTTGGGCCGAGTACGGCGACAACGGCGGGGTGGGCGCGGTACGCGATCTCGGCGTCCTGCCGGGCATGGTGCGCGAGCGGACGCTGGAGTATGAACCGGACCGGCGGCACGTCTACACCCTCGACAGCCCCAGCCCGATGCGCGACTACCGCGCGGAGGTGTTCTTCACGCCGAACTCGCGCGGCGGCACCGATCTGCGCTGGACCGGAGCGTTCACCGAACGCGTACCGGGTAGCGGACGGATCGTTCGGCCACTGCTGCACGGGATTATTCGGACACTTTCCGCACGACTGGTCAAAGCCGCCGAACACCAGGCCCGACCTGCGGCGTCCTCCATCACATCAGCCAACCGGGTGACATCTCGCGCGTCACCCGAACGTGTCTCGACTATGCGACAGGACCAAGCGGCGGCTGGCAGTGGCGACCGCGATCGCCGGGGTGTTCGCGCTGACGGCGTGCTCGACCCCGGAACCGGACAATCCGGCGCCGCCCTCGGCGAACCCGGCCGCGCCGCCCACGCCCTACCCATTCGGCACGGTGCAGGCCAAGGCACCCGCGGTCAACGACGGCAAGGTCCCCTTGATCCGCAAGATCGACACGGACAAGCCGTACGTGTTCATCACCATGGACGACGGGGCGGTCAAGGACCCGTCCGCGTTGGAGGAGATCAAGAAGTCCGGCGGGCATCCGGTGCTGTTCCTCAACCAGGTCTACGTCAAGGGGCACGAGAAGTACTTCAAGGACATCCTGGCCCAGACCGGCGCCGTGCTCGGCGATCACACGGTCAACCACCCGAACCTCAAGGGCAAACCGCTGGAGTTCCAGAAGAAGGAGATCTGCGAAGACGCGGACGACTTCCAGCGTGAGCTCGGCGTGCGCCCGACGCTGTTCCGGCCGCCGTTCGGGGTCTACGACCAGACCACCCTCCAGGCCGCCGCCGAGTGCGGCATGCGGGCCGCGATCCACTGGACCGCCTCGGTGAACGACGGCGTGGTCCAGTTCCAGGTGGGCAACAAGCTCCGTCCCGGCGACATCGTGCTGATGCACTTCCGCAAAACGTTCAAGGAAGACTACGAAGCCTTCCTGGCCAGGGCGAAACAGGACGGCCTGACCCCGGTCCCGCTGACGGATTTCCTCGGCTGAGCAGCACCCCGCGAAGCTGTGAAGGGGCCCTTCACAGACTCTGAGTCCGTGAAGGGCCCCTTCACGGACTTCAAGGCTCAGCCCGCGCCGAGGCAGACGAAGGGGCGCCGCAGTGGGTCCACCGCGACCGCGTCCGCCAGCGCCTGCGCGGGTGAGGTACCGGCGGCCAGCCTGCGATGCAGCTCGGCCATGGTGTCCGCCGCCGCCCGGTCGCCGACCCTCGCCACCGCGCCGATCACCGTGCGCGAACCACTGGCCAGCAGGGTTCCGGCAAAGCCGAGAGCCTCTTCGCCCGGCCTGATGTGGCTCATCGCCAATTCACACGCAGCCAGCACGACCCGCTCCGGCGGATGGGCGAGCCGAGTGGTCTCGTGCGCGAACAGCGGTCCGTCGACCAGTTCGACCCGGGAGAACAAGGCATTCGCCGGCTCATGTGCGCCGTGTGCGACCAGATGCGCCAGCCTTGCCCCTTCGAGCGCGGACAGCACCGATTCGCTCGTCGCGTCTTCGCCTTCGATCAGCCGCGCGTCCGGATAGACCGAACGCAGCTTGCTCACCTCGCCGACCGCGCCCGGCACGCCCGGCCCACCGGTCAGCAGCACCGTGCCCTGCGTGCCCGGACGCTGTGCGGTGATCCACGCCGTGGCCGAAGGTGCGAACGACACCGGATGGCCACGCAGCGAAGGCAAAGCGCCCCACGGCATCGCGTACAACTGTCCAATCGGGACGATCACGATCTCACGGTCGTCGAGCGTTTTCACCAGAGGCGCGGAGATCAGCCGGTCGAGCTTGTCCGCCCGGCGGCGCGCGGACGCGGAAACCGTCTCCGCCAGCATCGACGGCAGGTGGTCCGGCGCGAGCGCATCGAGGTCGGCGTGCAGCTGGCGGGCGAGTTCCACGATGTCGTCCAGCGGCCCGAGCTTCAGCAGCCGGAAGGTGCCCCGATCGACGACGAGCGAGTACAGCATCCCGTTGTAGGGCACCAGGCTCACCAGCACCCGGTCGCCGAGCGCGGCGACCACCTCATCCGGCGTGGCCACCGGCCGCGGGCGGCCCCACTGGCTCGTGTACCAGCCGAGCCGGGTCGCCTCCCGCTGCAGCGAGTCGTAGTGCTGTTCCAGTGCCCGTACCGATTCCCCCTCCAGCCGGGCTCGCTGGATGGTGCGCTGCACGTGCCGCATCTCGGCGATGTGCTTGGCCAGCACGGGATCCTCGATCACCGGCAGCGGTTCGTAGCGGTAGACCTGCGCGCGGGTGCGTTCCAGCCAGGCGAACATCCGGCGGGCGCCGGCCGCGTTGCGCCGCGCGCGCCGCAGTACCAGCCGCATCGCCAGCCTGCCCAGCTCCGCGCCGTGCACCGCGGTGCCGCACAACAGGTCCAGTCCACCCATCCGGTCGCGGATCATGCCCAGCTCCCGCAGCCCGGCGCGGGCCTGCGCGAGTGCGGACCGCGGCCGGCCCTCGGCCACCGCCAGCTCGGCCCGGCAGAGCCGGAACAGCATCCGGTGGTCGATCGGCGTCGTCGCCCGCGGCCGCGGCGCGCCGGCGAGCACCCGCGTGGCCTCCTCGGTTTCCCCGCGCCGCAACAACAGTCGCACGGCGAGCAGCCGGGCCGCCGCGACCTCGTCACGCAGCCCGAGCCCGGCCAGCCGCTCGGCCTGCGCGACCAGCGCCGCGGGCAGCCGCGCGGTACCACGATTGTCCGAAGTGGACAGAATCCGGTGCACGTCGGCCCGCAGCCGGGCCAGCCCCGCGATCTCCGCCCAGGTGCGGTTGCCGCGGCGCAGGAACCGGCGCCGGGCCTCGGAAGCGCAGCTGCGGGCGAGGTCGAAATCGCCTTCCAGCAACGCCGCCGCGGCCCGCGCCACCTGCGCTTCCGCGATGTGCTGCCCGGAACCGTTGGCGCGCAACTGCGGCAACGCCTCGTCCAGGTGCCGGGCGGCCTCGTCGGCGAGCCCGGCGGCGAGCAGCGTGCGTGCCTGGTCATAGCGGATCAGCGGCAGCGAGCCCGGGGATTCCACGACGAGAATCCGGGCCGCCTGCTCGTAGTTCGCCAGCGCCTGCGGGATGTCACCGGTGAGCTGGGCATGCGTGCCGAGGTTCTGCCGGATCTTGCCCTCCAGCCGGGCGTGCCCGTATCGCTGGGCCAGTTCGAGGGCACGCAGCAGATCGGCCTGCGCGGCATCCGGGTGATTCAGCGCCATGTGCACGAGGGCCCGGTTGTTCAGGGTACGGACCAGGATGAGGCCGCGGTCGTCGAACTCGATCTCGATGCCCGGCATAGCCTTGTCGAACGCCGCCAGCGACTCGGTGTTGCGGCCGCCACGCATCAGCACCACCGCACGCTGCAGGCTGAGCGTCAGCTCCAGCTCCCGGTTCCCCGGCAGCCGGGCGAGGACCCGTTCGGCGGTTTCCAGGTAGCCGAGACCGGCCTCGGTGGAGCTGATCTCGGCGACCGCCGCACCGAGGCTGGTCAAGACCCGGACCTGCAGCACGGCGTGCGCGGGCCCGGGTTCGGCCACCCGCTGGAGCCGGGTGAGCGCCTGCCGGAACAACCGCGCCGCCGCGCCGGGCCGCTGGTCGAACGCGGCGGCCCGGCCCTGCGTGTAGAAGTCGGTCGCCGCCTCGGTCAGATCAAGTACGGGCGGCACGGACACGCCCTCCATGGGACCACACCCCTGCCGCCGTACGTAACGCCCGTCCAGGTTCAGAGCACGACGGTCGGAGTCACCACCGTACGGCGATGTTCCCCGGAGCCGAGGTGCACGAGGATCTGCGTGGTCCCGCCGGGCACGTTGGCCAGCACGAACCGGCCGCCTTCGTCGGTGTGCGCGGAGTAGATGCCGTGGTCGGCCACCCGGACCTCCACCTCGTACTCTCCCGCGGGCGCGATCCAGCCGTCGATCCGGTGGATGCGCCCGACCTTGGCGAGGTTGATCATCACGGTGAGGTCGCTGACCGTGAAGGTGATCGTCCCGGTGGCGGTACTGCGCACGCCGGCCAGCTCGTTGGACCGTTCCCAGCGGGCGACCTCGACGTCGAGGTTCTCCAGCTCAAGCGCGAACTGGACCCGCTGCACCAGATCGTCCGGTGGTGGGTCCAGTTCGTCGAGGTAGCGGTCGAGGTCGCCCAGCAAGGTCTCGTCATCGGGCACTGCGCTGCCGCCACCCGGCCTGCCGATGTCGTTCACCGGCCACCTCCTTCTCCAGCGAGGAGATCGCGCATCGAATCGAGGCAACGACCTCTGGTCGGTCCGACGCTGCCTCTCGGCATGCCCATCGCCTCGGCGACCGCCTGGTACTCGGCCCGCCCGGCAAGCACAGTCAACCGGAGCAGCTCCTGACACCTCGCGGGCAACCGGAGGAATGCCCGCCACACCCGCCGGTCCCGGTCGGCCCGGACGGCCTCGTCCTCGGGTGCGGGGTGACTGCTCTGGAGCGAGGCCGCGACGTCGTCGCTCAGCGGCAACGGCTGCGTCCGCCGCCCGAACGGCCGGGTGGCCTCCCGGCGCGTGGTCGTGATCAGCCAGGCGGCCAGCGCCCGCGGATCGCGGAGTTTGTCCAGCTGGGTGAACAGCGCCAGCCACACGGTCTGCACCACATCCTCGGCGACCTGGCGGTCCAGCCCGTTCGCGCGCGCGACGTGCCAGACGAGGGGGGTCAGCTCGTCCACGAGCTTCGCCATACCTCGCCGGTCACCGCCCCGCGCCGCCTCCATACAGGCGGCGTGCAGATCGGCGCCGGTCAAGCCTTCCCATGGCGGGTCTACCTCTGTGGTACGCACGTCGGTCACCGTAGCTGCCTCGCTCCGAAGGTGGGATGTCCTGAGCAACAGTGTCGTGGGTCTGGTCAAGCACATAAATGTCATGAGATCTCGCGGGGAGGTCGTAGGTAGTAAGGCCCTTGCTTCTCAAGTGCACCGAGAGCCCCGCGGGATACCTCGATCCGGAGTTTTTCCCGGATTTTTTGTGCGGGGGCTTCGTGGTGCTCCGGCGCTGGTCAGAGCCGGCGCCCCCGGGGTTCGGGACCCTCGGGTTCACCAGTTCGAACGTGCTGGCCGGCACGGGCGCGGGCCAGACCGGTACGCGCCCGCTCAGTCGCAAACCATACGAGCGCGGACTGGTGCAGGCACACGCCGGTGCCGGCCATGCGGCCACGGGCCTGCGCAGACGCGAGCCGCTGGCGCGACTCGCGATGACACGACACGTGCCGGAACCTGGACAACGACGGCTCTCGAGTAGGCCTGTCCAGGCCCGGCCCTGAACGGCGACGACCGGACCAAGGTCGATCGCCGCCGCCCCAGGTACCCCAAGTGGGTATAGCCCCCCAGCCATACCCGGTCCCACCCGACGCCCCATAGCCAGTCCGGGCCGCCCCCAGCCATACCGGGTCCTGTCCCGACAGAACCCAGCGACACCGAACCCAGCGATACCGGGTCCCGGCCAGCAGCCCCAGCCACTCCAGGCCCGCCCGACAGCCCCAGCCACACCGGGTCCCCCAGCCGGGCGGACACCCTGGCCCACCCGGCGCGCGGCTCACCGCGAGCCCCCAGCTCACGGCCTGCTCCCGGCGACCAGCCGGGCCCCGGCGACGCGATCCAGCCCCCTACCTCTGGATGGTGCCGAACGGGGCACCGGCCGATGGGTCACGCCGGGCCGCTGAACCACACCACGCACGAGCCAGGCGGCTCGCGCGCCTCGGCAACCGGACCGTGTGCCCGGACTGCCGATCGTCGGAGTACGCCGGCCGGTACGAGCGGCTGCCCGCACCGACCGATGTTCCCCTCCCCCATCGGGACCTGCTCCCCTTGCAGGCCCGCCGGACGGTTTCCTCCCCGAAACCGCCCGGCCACGGCATCCGGCAGCCCCCTCGGCTACCGGGCACCGCTCGTCGAGCTCAGTTGGCCGCGACCGGGTCGTCGTACGGCTCGTGGTTGTCGGGGTGGACTTCGCGTCCTTGCACGAACGGTGGTTCGTCCGGAGTAGAAGCCGGGTTCGGGGCCGGGACCGGGGTTTCGGGAACGGCCGGGACCTTCGGGTCGGTTTTCTCCTGCTCTTCGATCGACATGTGGTACCTCCCTTGCTCCATCAGGTCGCCCTATATGACGCAACAAGAGTGCACTGGGATACACAGAGCGCAGAACTTTTTTGGTCATTTTCAAATCCGCTGGCCAAATGGACAGCCAGCTTCCCCCAAATGCCGACGGAAAGTAACGACCTGTGAGCCCTCCGCAAGCACCGCGGCCCATTCCCGATACCCGGCCGGACCCGGATGCAAGAGCCCCGCCGGGAACAAAATAGGCGTCACCCTGGGTAATCGAGTCAGCTCGCGCGCCGCCCGGTCGAGCGCGTTCGAGCGACCACCCAGCACGTCCCGCAACGACCTCGGCAACCCGGGGAACCTGCCCACCGGCGCGGCCCCCGCCGGCACCACCGGAACCCCACCGATCCGCCGCCACGCGTCCACGACGATGCCGAGCAGATCCCGGCGGAATCGCGCGGCCGAACACAGTGCCAAGGTGTCGTTCACGCCCAGCACGACGACGCGGCAGATCGGCAGGCCGCGGCCGGGGAACCAGCTCGCGCCGCACCTCCCGCGCGGTCGCCCCGCTCCGGCCGACCGCCTGCCATCGCACTTCCCGCCCGCCCTCGGCGAGCGCGTCCGCGAGCTGCCCGGTGAGCGCCTCGGCGTGGGTGGCCGCACCGACCCCGTCCACGGTGGATTCGCCGAGAACCGCGATTCGCAAGGGAACGCCCACGCCGGCGGTGTCCTCGGCGGGCCCCACGGCGCCGGGCAACCACGGGGTCGCCCGGCGAAGCCGGACCGCCCGCACCGCGAGGACCGGCGCCAGCAGGAGGAGGAAAAACAGCCGGAGAAGTGCCATGGGACCGACACTAACCACCAGCACCGACAGAATCGGCGCACCGCACGGAGTTGTCCACAGGCCCGCGCAGTTGTGGACAACTGAAGCTCCGCAGCACCCGGGCGGCGACTCCGGCGAAGCCTCCCGCCATCACCTGTCCGAACCCCGCCGATGGGGCCAATCTCAGACAAAAGGCCTGATGAGGGCCGATTTTGAGGTGGTCCCCGACAGGCGATGTCACGGCACGTGTGTCACCAGCTGCAGACACCGCAGGCCTCACCAGCCGCAACGGCACTCGGTGCCGGAGCCTGTGGACAAGAGCCCGCTCCACCAGCCCGGACAACCAGGTCGGGCACCCCTCCAGCACGACAGGTGCGTCAGCGAGCCGACCGGCACCGGGTGTCAACGGGACCGGGGCAGCGAACCTCCGGAGGACCGAAGTGTCGGCAACGGAGGACAGCGTCCATCCGCGAATGCCGCGCCGACCTCGGAGCGACCGATGTCAGCACCCCGCATCTGTCACCGTCCGTGAACACTGGCCGGCATTGAGATCAGCAACAGGCACGCATTGATCGATAATGCGCCCCAGCCCGGGTTCAACGGCTGCAGGTAGGAACCGACAAGAATCCCACGCCGAGCGCGAGAAGCAAACCGATAAAGCCCCACCCGGATCAGCAACGACGGATACGGCCGCGGCAGGCACCAAATACGACACCTTCGCCAGGGAACCAAGATGAACATGGTTGTCAATAACAGCGACAACCGGTTCATCTCGAATGCAAGCGAACGACCGCGGGCTGCACCGAATACCCACGACGCCCGCCGCACAGGCAGATCTGCCACCAGCCGAGAACACGAGCCTCGGCAACCCCCACCACGGCACTCACCAAGAGCCCGGCAGCGAACCTGCAACCGGATCAAGCCACGGCGGCCCTAGGACGGACGGCTCTCCCGATGCTCAAGCCAACGCTTGAAGAGATCATCGACCTCTTTCAGCACGAAGGCCAGGAAGTCGCGCATATCAGCGACCCGTTTCCCCGCCGGGGAGTCCGCGCCGAGCGCTTCGATGCCTTCCTCGGTCGCTTCGTGCCACAGCGTCAGCATGCGGTCGCGCTTGAGGAACGTGGCGTACCAGAGGTCGTCGTACAGGCGATAGTGGTCGCGGCGCTCGCCGGGCTCGCGGGCCTTCGTCACCATGCCGACCTGTTCCAGATACCGGACCGCGCCGGAGATCGCGGCCGGGCTCACGGCCAGCTGCTCGGCCAGCTCACCCGCGGTCAGCTGGGCCTCGTCGGTCGTCATGAGCGCCGCGAACACCCGCGCGGCCATCCGTTGCATGCCGACCTGGGTCAGGACCAGTGCGAGGCTTTCAACGTAGCGGCGGACGGCCTCGTCGTCGCGTTCGGTCGTCATCAGCCCATCCTTTCCTACCCCCGACCGAAGTCCACTCTATCAAGACATTTTCTTAACTTCACAACTTTGTGAAGCGAGCGTACCTTCCTGACCATGGGAAACGTCATTTCGGTCACCGGCCTGCGCAAGGCGTTCGGCCGGGTGCAGGCCCTCGATGGCCTCGATCTTCAGGTTCCGGCCGGGGAAGTCCACGGGTTCCTCGGCCCGAACGGCGCCGGCAAGTCGACCACCGTCCGGGTCCTGCTCGGGCTGCTGCGGGCCGACGCCGGCGAGGTCCGCCTGCTCGGCGGCGATCCGTGGCGGGACGCGGCGAGCCTGCACCACCGCCTGGCCTACGTGCCCGGCGACGTCACCCTGTGGCCCACCCTGTCCGGCGGCGAGGTGATCGACCTGCTCGGCAGGCTCCGCGGCGGGCTGGACCAGCGCCGGCGTGCGGACCTGATCGAACGGTTCGACCTCGACCCCCGGAAGAAGGGCCGCACCTATTCCAAGGGCAACCGGCAGAAGGTCGCCATCGTGGCCGCCCTCGCGTCCACTGTGGACCTGCTGCTGCTCGACGAGCCCACCTCCGGCCTCGATCCGCTGATGGAGGCCACCTTCCAGGAGGTCATCCAGGAGGAACGCGCACAGGGCCGCACGGTGCTGCTGTCCAGCCACATCCTCGCCGAGGTCGAGGCGCTGTGCGACAAGGTGAGCATCATCCGCAACGGCCGCACGGTCGAATCGGGCACGCTCGCGCAGCTACGCCACCTCACCCGTACCTCGATCACCGCGGAGCTGGCCGGGCCGCCGAACGGGCTCGCCGGCCTCGCCGATGTGCACGACCTGCGGGTGACCGGCAACCGCGTCCGCTTCGACGTGGAAACCCGTGCCCTGGACAAGGCGCTGGACCAGCTGACCCGGATCGGCGTGCGCAGCCTGGAAAGCCGTCCCCCGACGCTGGAGGAACTCTTCCTGCGGCACTACTCCGACGAACTCGGCGCGGCGAAATGAACGGCACCGGCACGCTGCTGCGGCTGGCGCTCCGCCGCGACCGGCTGGTGCTGGCGATCTGGATCGTGCTGCTCAGCATCGTCCCGGCCGCCACCGCCGGCAGCTACGACCAGTTCTACCCGACCGCGGCGAGCCGGGCCGGACTCGCGGCCGGTGCTGTCGCGAACCCGTCGTTCGCCCTGCTCTACGGGCCCGCGTTCGACCTGACCACGGCGGGCGGGTTCATCGCCTGGCGGATGGGCGGGCTCCTGGCCCTGCTGACCGGCCTGATGGCGGTCTTCACGCTCACCCGGCACACCCGTGCCGAGGAGGATTCCGGACGGGCCGAACTGCTGGCGTCCGCGGTGGTCGGCCGGTACGCGCTGCTCACCTCCGCGGTCCTCGTGACCGGCGGGGCGAGCGTGCTGATCGGCTTGCTCCAGGCAGGCACCATGATCGCGGCGAAACTACCCGTCGCGGGTTCGTTCGCGCTGGGCGCGAGCACCGCGCTGAGCGGCCTGGTCTTCACCGCCGTGGCCGCAGTCGCGGTCCAGCTCGCCGAGTATTCCCGCACTGCCAACGGAATCGGCACCGCGGCCGTCGGTATCGCATTCCTGTTGCGCGGTGCCGGCGACTCGGCCACCAACGCGCATTGGCTGTCGTGGCTCTCACCGCTCGGCTGGGCACAACAGGTCCGCCCGTTCGCCGGGGAACGCTGGTGGGTGCTCGCTCTGCCGCTGGCGGCAGCGCTCGTGCTCGGCGCCGTGGGCTACGCCTTGCTGCCACGCCGGGACGTCGGCGTCGGGCTGGTCCCGCCCCGGCTCGGCCGTCCCGAGGCCGCCGATTCGCTGCGTTCGCCGTTCGCACTCGCCTGGCGGCTGCAACGGGGACCGCTGTTCGGCTGGCTGGTCGGTCTCGCGGTCGGCGGAGCCCTGTTCGGCTCCATCGCGAGCGGGATTTCCGGGCTGGTCGGCGGAACCGAGCAGACCAGGCAGATCTTCGCACGGCTCGGGGGCACGAACGGGCTCGTCGACGCCTTCCTCGCCACGATGGTGAGCCTGTTCGCGATGCTCGCCTCGCTCTACGGCGTGCAGGCGATCCTGCGGATGCGGGCCGAGGAAACGTCCATGCGGCTCGAACCCCTGCTCGCCACCCGGGTCGGCAGGCTGCGCTGGGCGGCGAGCCATCTGGTCTTCGCCTTCCTCGGCACGGCGTTGCTGGTCCTGGTCGGCGGGTTGCTGCTGGGTGTCGCGAACGGCCTGCGCTCCGGGGACGTCGCCCGCTCGGTCGGCGATCTGATCACCGGCGTGCTGGTGCAGGTGCCGGCGGCCTGGGTGGTGGTCGCGGTGTCCGCGCTGCTGTTCGGGCTGCTCCCGCGGGCGGCCGGCGCGGCCTGGGGCGTGGCGGCGCTGGCGCTGCTGATCAGCCTGTTCGGCCCGGTCGTGAACGCTCCGCAGGCCGTGCTGGACGTGTCGCCGTTCCAGCATCCGCCGAAGCTGCCCGGTCAGGTGTTCACCGGGCTGCCGCTGATTCTGCTGCTGGCGGTGGCCGTGCTCGCGCTCGGTGCGGGCATGGCCGGGTGGCGCCGCCGGGACGTCGGCTGACGGGTCAGCGCGCGTCCTGACGGAAACCGGTCGGGCACAACGACGTCGGCGACGCGGGCGGCGGCGTCGTGGTGTCCGGGACGGTCACCGTGGTGGTGCGGGTCTCGGCCGGGGGCTGGCTGGTGACGGTGATCGGCGGCGGCGCCTGGGCTGTCGTGGTCACCGTGACCGGCTTCGCCGGAGGGGACGTGGTGCTCGGCAGGAACGGCACCGATGTGACCCGGGGACCGTTCCCGGCCACCAGCACGGCCGCGAGCAGCAGCCCGGCGGCCAATCCGGCCAGCCCGGTAATCATCACGAATCCCCAGGTGGGAGCCGTATTCGACATCCCAGCACCTCCTCGCGCACCGCGGTTCGGTTACGAGGACCAGGTCGAATCGATCATAAGCTTCGTGACCGAACGTGCAACTTGAGTCCTGCAGAATCAAGTCAGGGCACAGTGCCCGCCTGAGCTGCGCGGACTGCTCGTGGCTAAGGCCGCAAGCCGTCCAGCACGACGCGCACCAGGTGCGGCCTGCCCGGCGCGTGCCGCTCGACCGCGAGCGCACCGACCATCAGCGCACGCAGGTCGTCACAGTTGATATCGGTGCGTACGAGGCCTGCTTTTTGCGCGCGCTCGAACAGAGTGCCGAAGTTCTTCCGGAACTGATCACCGGCCTCGCCCTCGTACGCGGGGCCGCTTGTCTCACCGAGCGCTTCGCAGATGGCGCGGTTACGCGACGCCTGCTCGATCACGCGCAAGAAGTAGCCGAAGAAGACTTCGCCGGGCGCTTCGGAGTCGATCAGCTCCTGCGCTTCGTTCGCGTACTGCTCCAGCCGCTCCACGACGACCGCTCGAAAGAGCGCTTCCTTACTGGGAAAATGGCGATACACGGTGCCTGCTCCGACACCGGCCAGCCGGGCGATGTCGTCGAGCGGCACGGCGACCCCGTCGACGGCGAACGCTTCTTCGGCGGCCGCCAGGACGCGAGCCCGATTCCGGCGCGCGTCCGCACGCAACACTCGCTCGGACATCGGCGACTTCCTTCCTGCACCAGCAAAACACCCCACTCCGCAGCAGCCGGAGCGGGTGCACCCTTCCCCTTCATACTCACCCGAGAGCACCATCCGGGGACCGTTCAGGGCGCGGACCAGATCTCCGTCAGCCGGTGAATCGCGTCTACTTTGGACAGACCGCGCACCTCGAGCTCGGATACGCCGTTGGCCAGCAGCTGGCTGACCACCGCCGCCGGGATCGCGGCCTCGTCCGGCACCACCGCGCCGCGAGCCGGACGGGCCTTGTGCCGGACACAGGCCCAGAAGACGGGCTCGGTCACCTCCAGCTGGTCGCGCAGCACGTGCGACCAGAGACTCTTCCCGTAGACCTGGCGATTCGGCGGATGCGAGATCCGGGTACGCAGGATGCGGCCGTCCGGCAAGGGCAGCTCGTAGGTGCAGTGATGACCGGTCCGGCGGCGGGCGTTGCGGACTTCCGTCCACTCCTCGATCAGGCAGAACGCCTGGTGGTCCTTGCGGGTGGGCTCGGGGAATCTGCCGCTCACGCCTGGAGCCAGTCCTTCAGCTGCGCGTCGGTGGACAGGTCGATGATCTGCACCAGACCCCAGTTGTCCCGGTGGTTGGGCGCATGCCGGAGGTGATCGGCCCAGTCCGCGGCGTACTCGCGCAGCGCGATGACCGTCTCGTCGAGCGCTTCGTCGAAGGTGGCGCCGTCCGCGGCGATCGGCAGCCCGGGCAGCAGCACGCTCCAGCCGTCGGCCTCCGCGACCGCCTGCGCCTTCGAGGGCCGCATCGCGGTCAGGAAGTAACGCAGCCGCTCGGCATCGACCATCACGGCACGCAGCTGCTCCCGCTGCACCGTCTTCGGAATACCTGCCTCCGCGGCGTCGAGCAGATCCTTGAAGTGCGTCCGCGCCTCCGCCATCGTCCCGTAATGCGCGTCAACCGGCATTGCTGCTCCCTTCCGGGTTCCCAATGTACATCATGTACATGTCGGTGTCACTGTGTTGCCGTCTGCGCCGGGGACGGGGCGAACAGGTGGCCTGCCGTGTCCAGCAGCCAGTCCCACACGCCGGGCGCCAGCAGCACTCCCAGCACCACGAACAGCGGGAAGACCAGCCGGGTCTCCACCTTCTTGCCGGTGCGCAGCCGCAGTGGCTTGGGCGGGCGGATCTCGTACCAGGTCTCGCCCGCGATGGGCAGGGGGAACAGGAACGGGCAGCCGGACTCGGTGAGCGAGTCGCCGAGGCAGTGCACGAAGCAGCCCGCGGCCACCGCCACGCCCAGCCAGCCCGAGATGTCCGCCAGCTGGGCCACCCGGTCGTCCGGTGCGGTGAAGTACCACCAGACGACCGCGCCGCCGTAGATCAGCAGGAGCCAGTCGCCGAGGGCGGCGACGGCGAGTAGCAGTCCCAGCAGCAGCACCGCGAGCACCGCCCACGGGCCGCCCGCCGAACAGCCCGCGGAGGTGGCCGCGCCGAGTACGGCGGCGAAGAGCACGGTGTGCGACAGGTGCCGGTGCGTACCGGTCACCTTCTCGTCGCGAGGGCCTTTGGTCAGCGCGTAAACCGCCGCCGAAAGCCGGCGCAGCAGCCAGGACAGTGCGCCGGTCACCCTGCCCAGCAGCCGGGACGCGCTGGCCCCGGGGTGATCGAGGTCGGGCAGCAGGGCGAACCCGGCCGTGGTGGCCGCGAAGACCACCGCCTGGTGCACTGCCCCGGCACCGGCCGCGGGCGCCAATGCGAGCCCCGCGCACCAGCCGGTCAGGGCGTGCGTGCGCCCCATCATCGTGGTCGTCCCCCAGGTCGCGTGCGGATTTTCGCCGGGCGCGACCGTACCGGGGGATCAGGGCCGCGGGTCCTCCGACACGCTCAGGTGCTCGGCCACGCCGGTGAGCTCGATCACCCGGCTCACCGCGGGGCTGGGCACCACCGCGAGCTCGACGTCCTGCTCACCGGCCTGACGCTGGGCGTGCAGCACCACGTTCAGCGCCGAGGAGTCGAAGAAGGTCACCCCGGTCAGGTCGGCCACCACGCGGCGGGAGTTCTCGTCCGCGATCAGCCCGGCGAGCGCTTCCTGCAGCTGCGGGCTGGTGAGCAGGTCGAGCTCACCGGTGACCACCACCCTCGGCTCGGCGGCCGCGGTGTCCAGCGTGATGCCGAATCCGGGCGGGGTGGCGTTCTGGTCGGCTGCGGGCATGCAGTTTCTCCTCGTCAGGCGCTGCTCCTGCGCCGGAGCGCCTGTGGTCTCGAGCGGCAACCGTGTCACGGCTGCAAAGGCATCCGGAAACCCAACCCTAACCCAGTGGGTGACTGCCACTGCGAAGGCACGGCCTCCCGCCGGTCGTCCACACCGGGGCACCCCGCACACGACGAACCCCGCGTACGGCTTCGTACGCGGGGAAAGCCGCCGGTACTCAGGCGGAGATCGCCTTGCGCTTGGCCGCCCGGCGCGCTCGCATGAACAGCTCACGCCGTTCGATCTCGCCGAGGCCGCCCCAGATGCCGTACGGCTCCTCCACCGCCATCGCGTGCCGGCGGCATTGCGCCAGCACCGGGCAGGTCTGACAGATCGCCTTGGCCCGCGACTCACGGCGCTCGCGGGCCGAGCCGCGTTCGTTGTCGGTGTGGAAGAACAGGCTGCTGTCCGCGCCGCGGCAGCTCCCGCGCAGCTGCCACTCCCATTCTTCGGCGACCACATTGGGCAACCGGCTCACGTCAGCCATCTCGTCCCCACCTTCCCCTGGATCGGGCACTCCGTTCGCTACATGCCCGCCGGTCGCAGCGATCAAACGCGGGTTTGGTTTGCTCACACCCCGGGCATCTGCAGACCGGGCACCACAGCACACGGCGCGGCCCGCCGGAGAGAGGACAGTACGTGGAGGAGAACGCCCCGCTCGAGCGCGCGGACGCCCAGCTCATCGAGGTGCGGACGGCGGCGATCCCGCACGTGGTGCCGACGCTGCGCACGATCGTGGCCGACATCGCCATGCGGCAGGATTTCGACCTGGACGCGGTCGAGGATCTCCGGATGGCCGTGGACGAGGCCTGCTCCATGCTGCTGCCCGCCGCCGCGGACGGGAAACTCACCTGCGTCTTCTCCTGGATCGAGGGACGAGTCGAGGTCACCGTGTCGGTGACCACCGACGAACCCGACCACGGCGAGGACACCGGGCTGTCCTGGCAGCTGCTCACCGCGCTGGCCACCTCGGCCCGGCGCACGGTGACCCCGGCGGGTGAGCGATATCTGTCCCGGGTGCAGCTGGTCCGGGAGAGCGAGACGGCCCGCTCGTGACCGACTCCGCCGGCGGCGAGCCCACCGACGTGGCGGCCCTGTTCCATGAGCTGAGCACCCTGCCCGCCGCGGCCACGCGCCGCGAGGAGATCCGCGACCAGCTGGTCCGCGGGCACCTCGAACTCGCCCGCAACCTGGCGCGCAAATTCCGCAACCGGGACGAGGCGATGGAAGATCTGGTGCAGATCGCCACGGTCGGCCTGATCCACGCGGTGGACCGGTACGACCCGGGCCAGGGCAGTGACTTCCTCGCCTTCGCGGTGCCCACGATCTCCGGCGAGCTGCGCCACCACTTCCGGGACAACAGCTGGTCGGTCCGCGTGCCGCGGCGGCTCAAGGAGCTGAACGCGACGATCTCGGCGGCGCGCGAGGAGCTCACCGTCCGGCTGTCGCGCGCACCCCGGCCGAGCGAGATCGCCCAGCACCTCGACGTGCCGGTCGAGGATGTCTACGAAGGACTGCGGGCCGGTCAGGGCCGTTACGGCGCTTCGCTGGACAACCTGCTGGAGAACTCCGCGCACACCCGGTTCGGCGCACCGGACGCGAACCTCGGGCAGGCGGAGCTGCGCGAGGCGCTGCGGCCGATGCTGGACAGCCTGCCCGAGCGGGAGCGGAAGATCGTCGCGCTGCGGTTCGGCTCCGGGATGAGCCAGTCGGACATCGCGCGCCGCGTCGGGGTCTCCCAGATGCAGGTGTCCCGGTTGCTGGCCGCGACCTTGGCGAAGCTGCGTACCGGGCTGTCCGAGACCGACCTCACCGAGGGCACTTGATTCGGCCGGGTCGCGGTTGGGTAAACACCACAGAGCAAGTGACCGAAGAGGCTTGGGAGGTGGATGCCATGACGACGTCGCAGATGCCGGCGAGGCGCGCCACGGCACCGGCGCCGGATCCGCTGCGGGTGGTCCTCCCGGCCGACGTCACCGCTCCCGCGGTCGCCCGGCGGCGCATCCAGGCCGCGCTGGCCTCGATCGACTTGCCCGGGACCCTGCGGGACGACGTGCTGCTGGCGACCTCCGAACTGGTCACCAACGCCGTCGAGCACGGCGAACGGCCGGAGCGGCTGGAGCTGATGCTGACCACCGAGGAACTGGTGGTATCGGTGTTCGACCGGGGGGCGAAGATCCCGGAGCTGCAGGCACCCGCTTCCCCGGCTGCTGCGCGCAGCCGAGGGCTGCAGCTGGTGCACGCGCTGTCCATACGGTGGGGCTACAACCCGGCCGAAGGCGGCAAGTGCGTCTGGGCCGCCTTCGCGCTCTGACGCGGTCTGCGGCGGTTTTAGGATCGGGCGCCATGGAGACTCGCGAGGTCGCCCGCCTGGGCCGCACAGTGTCGGCCGTCGGGCTCGGCTGCTGGCAGCTCGGTGCCGACTGGGGCACCGTGGACGAAGCCGACGCGATGGGTGTGTTGCACGCGGCCGCCGACGAAGGCGTGACGTTCTTCGACACCGCTGACGTTTACGGCGACGGGCGAAGCGAGACGCTAGTCGGCCGGTTCTGTAAGGAGCGCGAAGACATCTTCGTGGCGACAAAGATGGGCCGCCGGGCTGCGCAGGTGCCAGAGAACTACGTCGCAGCCAACTTCGCCGAGTGGAACGACCGCTCCCGGAGAAACCTCGGTATGGACACCTTGGACCTCGTCCAGCTGCACTGCCCGCCGACGCCGGTGTACGCGTCCGACGCGGTGTACGACGCTCTCGACGGCCTCGTCGCGCAGAGCCGGATCAATGCGTACGGAGTGAGCGTCGAAACCTGCGAAGAAGCCCTTACTGCGCTTCGCAGGCCGAATGTGGCCTCGGTGCAGATCATCCTCAACTGCCTGCGGCTCAAGCCGCTGGAGCAAGTCCTGCCCGCAGCGGCCGAAGCCGGCGTCGGGGTCATCGTGCGTGTGCCGCTCGCTTCGGGGCTGCTGGCCGGCCGGTACGCAAAGGACACCACCTTCGGCAGCGACGATCACCGCAGCTTCAACAGGCACGGCGAAGCGTTCGACGTCGGCGAGACTTTCGCCGGCGTGCCGTTCGAAGTCGGGTTGGAAGCCGTGGAGCGGCTACGCGATCTCGTGCCCGAAGGACAGACGCTCGCCCAGTTCGCACTGCGTTGGATCCTCGATCAGGAAGGCGTCAGCGTGGCAATCCCGGGCGCGCGCAACGCTAATCAGGCACGCGCGAACGCCGTCGCAGGCAGGCTGCCGTCGCTGTCTGCTGAAGCTGTCACCGGCGTACGCGACACGTACGACGAGCTGATCCGGCCGCTCGTGCACAGCAACTGGTGACCGCTACCCCTGCGACAGGTAGCTGACCAACCGCTCCGCCACCTCGTTCGGGCGGCTCAGCAGCGCGACGTGCGATCCGTCCAGCTCGTCGGCGACGATCCCCAACCGTTCGCGCGCAACGCGACGCTGCAGGTCGGCGGAGAAGAATCGGTCGTCTCGAAACACCAGCGCACGCGTAGGGACGTCAGGCAGTGCAGCGCCCGGCCACGGCTCGGCGTACTCGGCGCTCGCCTGCTCCCTGCCGCGTCGAGCGCCCTCCTCGACCAGCTCGGCAGGTACGTCGTGCTGGAACTGCTCCACCGGCGAGAGTCCTTCCGGCGAGGAGAATCCGACGTTGCCCCACCAGTCGCGCGGTGGCTCGCCCGGCGCGGGGACCATGCCGGCCACGAAAACCAGCAGCCGCGCTCCGATCCGCTCGGCGACCAGCGGCGCGGTGAACCCGCCGTAGGAATGCCCGACGACCACGACGTCCTGCGCGGCGCCGAGCGCGGCGACGACGGTGTCCGTGAAATCGCGCAGGGTCGCTTGCCGATCTTCGATGGGCAGGTCCGGGGTCACGGCCTCGTGCCCCAGCTCGCGCAGCCGCGCGGCCACGAGGTGCCAGTCCCACCCGCTCCCGCCGCCGCCATGGATCAGTGCGAAAGTCGCCATGGCACCCGAGGTTAGCTCGGGCACCGCCGCAGCATGTCCGACAGCGCGGACTTCTCGCCGGTGGTGACGGTCAGCCCGTAGTAGTGCTTCACCGTGATCCAGTCCGTCGCATAGGTGCACCAGAACGACACCAGCGGCGGCTTCCACTCGTCGGGCGCCTTGTCGCTCTTCTGCCGGTTCACGCGGCCGGTCACGGCGAACAGCTGCGGGCGCGTCAGATCGTTGGCGAACTGCTCGCGCTTGTCCTGCGGCCATTCCCGGGCACCGCTCGCCCATGCCTGGCCGAGCGGAACCATGTGGTCGATGTCCAGGTCACCCGCCTTAGTCCAGGTCTCCCCGTCGTAGAGGCTGTGCCAGGTGCCCGCGGTCGGGTTGCAGTCCTTGCCCGCCTTGACGTCCTCGCCGTCGCGCTGGAGCACCGTCTCGCGGGTGTCGCAGTTGTGCCCCTGGCTGTCCCAGTGCGGAAACTTCGCCCGCGAGTAGCCGCTCATCGAGGTGCGCTCGGCGACTTTCAGCTCGGACAGCTGTTTCCCGGCGTCGCCGGACGGCGCGGGCTCGGCGTCCACCTGCCGGTTCGAGTACCACCAGAAGCCGCCGGCGGCGATGAGGAGAACGACGACGAGCGGCACGATCCGCCGGGCGGAGATGGTCCTGGACACAACGCGGCAGTATGCCGCCGCCGTGGCCGCCACCCCGCCGGACACGCGGCCGTCTCGGACGTGGCCTCGGCCACCATCTGTTGCCGGTCAACGAAAAGCCTCGGCACGGAGGAGATCGGCAACGGCTGTCACGCCAGCGCGTCCAGCTGCGATTACGTGGTGGGGGCCCGGCCGAAGGGAGGGTGGCCGATGACCGGTCGGCTGCGGAAGTGGCACGCGCGTATCGACGGCTACCTACGGCGGAAGGCGGCCGAAGGGGGCAACGTGGTGGCCATGGCCAGGGTCGCCGCCGCGCTCCGGGAACGCGGGGACATCGCCGGGGCCGAGGACTGGTATCGACGGGCGGCCACGGGCGGCAACCCGGTCGCGATGACCGCGCTGGCCCGGCTGCTGGCCGGACGCGGCGCCGGTGACGAGGCTGCGCGCTGGTACCGGGAGGCGGCGCAGGCCGGTGATCCACAAGGGATGCTCGAACTGGGACGGACCTGCGAACGCCAGGGCCGGATCGCGGACGCCGAGCGCTGGTTCCGCGACGCTGCCGTGGGCGGCGCGCCGGGAGCGGCCGGGGCGCTCGGCCATCTGCTCGTCGAGCTCGGCCGCGGCAGCGAGGCGGAACGCTGGTGCCGGAGCGCGGCGCGGGACGGCGGCCCGGTCGCGATGCTCGACCTCGGCATGGTGCTGGCCGAACGCGACGAACACGCCGAGGCGCAGATGTGGTGGCGCGCCGCGCTGGATTCCGGCGAACTCGCCGCGACCTGCCTGCTCGGCAGACAGGCGGAGCGTGGCGGCCGGATTCGCGACGCCGAATCGTGGTACCGCCGCGGCGCCGAGGCCGGGTACGTCGAAGCGAAGGTCCGGCTGGGTCTCTTGCTGCACCGCCGTGGTCAGCTCGACTCGGCGGAAGCCTGGTACCTGGAGGCCGCCGAAGCGGGCGACCCGGCGGCGATGACCAACCTCGGCGTACTCGCCCGCGGCCGCGACGACGACGGCGAGGCCGCCGCGTGGTACCGCAAGGCCGCCGAGCACGGCAGTGTCCCGGCGCTCACGAACCTCGGCCATCTCGCCGAGGCCCGCGAAGACTTCGCGCGCGCCGAACACTACTTCCGGCTGGCCGCGGAAACCGGTGACCAGCAAGGAATGTTGAGTCTCGCCCGGATGCTGCAGGCCCGCGGGGTGGTCGCGGAGGCACAGGACTGGCGCCAGCGCGCGGAGGACCCCGGCTGAGCTCGATTTCGGGGTCTTCCCCCGGGGCACAGCGGGTTTCCCGGATGTCCCGCGGAGTTCCGGCAGTTGATCTCGATCGGGTGTTCCGACGCGTCCTGCTGGGCGGATCAGCCCTTGCCGCCGTGCTTCTCGCGCCGTGGACGATCTATCTCGCCCAGCGTTTCGACGCCACAAACTGGCGCGTTGCGGGGTCGGCTTCGATGTGGCGCTGCTGCTGTGTTTCGCCACCGCAGTCGTACTCGGCGTACGTCGCAGCACCGCCACCGTACCGCTACTCGCCGCGACCGCCGCCTTGCTCTGTTGCGACGCGTGGTTCGACGCCGTGCTCGACTGGCACGGTCCGGGCCTGGCCATGGCTGTGTGCGCTGAACTGCCCATCGCGGCTTTCCTGTCGCTGCGCGCACGCACCCTGCTGTCCGGCGACCTGCAGCGGCGCCCGCTCACCATGCGGGACACGCCGTGCACGCGAATCCAGTCCACCAACGGCTCTTACGCCTCGCACCGGGCACCATCGAGGAGGTCCGCCGCGCTGGCCGACCCTGCCGTCGACGTACCCGCCGCGCTCTACGCACTGACCGAGGCCGGTTACCTACGCCGCGCCCGCGACGGCCGCTGGCACTCGGTCGCCCACGAAACGGCGCCGGCCGAGTTCGACGAACAGGACCGAGCCACCGTCTCGTCCTATCTGGATGCGAAGTACGACCGTGAGCTGCGCATGTTCTCCTGGGCCGCGAAGCACCGTGAGGCGTTCGGGCCATGGGCGGCCGCCCTCACCGCCGAGGACCGCTTTCGACAAGGAGTACGACGAGCTGGTGCTCCGTTACGCCCTTCGGCATCCGCGGCTGGCCCCCGGCCTCGCGAGGTCGCGCTGCGGTTCTCCGTGTTTCCGTCGCCGGAGCCGGCGGATCTCCGCGAGGCCTGAGCGGGCGTCTTTCAAACTTTCGGA
Organism: Amycolatopsis sulphurea; assembly: GCF_002564045.1. NCBI lineage: Bacteria > Bacillati > Actinomycetota > Actinomycetes > Pseudonocardiales > Pseudonocardiaceae > Amycolatopsis > Amycolatopsis sulphurea. The sequence continues at coordinate 1,940,915 of NZ_PDJK01000002.1, forward strand.
AACCGGCTACCGTCGACCTGTCGAAACCCACCCGCGCCGTTCGACGCAGTGGTGAAGCGGGGTCACGACCGTGGCCCCCGCGACCTGGAGGCGATGACGATGCGATTCATGGTGATGGTCAAGGCGACGGCCGACTCCGAAGCGGGCGCGATGCCGAGCACCGAGATGCTGGAAGAGATGAGCCGGTACAACGAGCAGCTGGTCAAGGCCGGTGTCCTGCTCGCCGCCGACGGCCTGCACCCGAGCTCGAAGGGCGCGCGCGTCCGGTTCGAGGGCGGCGAGCGCACCGTCCTGGACGGCCCGTTCACCGAGACCAAGGAACTGGTGGCCGGCTTCTGGATCATGGAAGTAGGCTCGTGGGACGAGATCGTCGAGTGGGTGAAGCGCTGCCCCAACCCGATGCCCGAGCAGACCGGCGAGATCGAAATCCGGCAGATCTTCGAGGTCGAGGATTTCGGTGACCTCGCGACCCCGGAGGTCCGCGCCATCGCCGACGGCGTAGGCGAGCTGCGCCGACCGAACCCCGCGTAGCCGCGCCGGTACCCGGAAAGGCTGTGAAGGGGTCCTTCACGGACTCAGAGTCCGTGAAGGACCCCTTCACAGCCCTGCAACACGGTGTCGTGCCAGGGTTTCCGGACGGCACCGGTGATGTCCGACATCACGTGCTTGAGCTGGGTGTAGTCGTCGAGCGCGTAGGCGGACATGTCCTTTCCGTAGCCGGAGCCTTTCATTCCGCCGTGCGGCATCTCCGAGATGATCGGGATGTGGTCGTTGATCCAGACAGTGCCGGCCTTGATCAGCCGCGAAGCGTTCTGCGCGCGAAAGACGTCGCGGGTCCAAGCAGACGCTGCAAGGCCGAAACGGACGTCGTTGGCGAAGCGGATCGCTTCGGTGTCGTCATCGAAGGGCAGTGCGGTCAGGACCGGGCCGAAGACTTCCTCCTGCACGATCTCGCTGCGCTGGTCGGCATCGACGATCAAGGTGGGCGCGTAATAGGCGCCTCGGGACAGTTCGCCCCCAGGCGCCCCGCCACCGACGACGATCCGCGCGCCATCGTTCCGGGCACGTTCGACCATGGCTGCGACACGGTCGCGCTGTCGCCACGACACCAGCGGGCCCTGGTGGGTGTCCTCGTCGCTGGTGTCACCGAGGCGGACCTGGCTCATCAGGGCCGCCACACCGTCGACGAATTCGGTGAACAGTGACCGGTGAACGTACGCGCGCGTTGCCGCGGTGCAGTCCTGGCCGCTGTTGATCAGAGCTGCGGCAACGGCTCCTCGGATCGCGGCGGGCAGATCAGCGTCATCGAAGACCACGAACGGCGCCTTTCCGCCCAGTTCGAGGTGCAAGCGAGTGCCGTTGGCGGCGGCGAGGCCGGCGATGTGCCTGCCGACGGCGGTGGAACCGGTGAAGGACATCATCGAGATCGACCGGCTGGTGACCAGCGCTTCGCCGGTGACCGCGCCGGGCCCGTTGACGACGTTCACGACGCCGTCCGGCACGCCGGCGCGGGAGCAGGCCTCCGCGAGCATCAGCGTGGTGATCGGCGTGATCTCGGACGGCTTCAAGACGATGGTGTTGCCGGCCGCGATCGCCGGCAGCACTTTCCAGACCGCCATTTGCAGCGGATAGTTCCACGGCGCGATCGAGCCGACCACCCCGATCGCCTCACGCCGGATCGACGAGGTGTGTTCCGGCGAGTACTCCGCGGAGGCGCTGCCTTCCAGCAGCCGCGCGGCGCCGGCGAAGAAGGCGACGTTGTCCAGCGAACCGGGGACGTCGAACTGCCGGGACAACCGGATCGGCTTGCCGGCCTGGGCGGTCTCGACCTCCGCGAGTTCGCCGGCCAGAGATTCAAGCTCGGCCGCCAGCTTCAGCAGGACTCCGGACCGCTCCCCCGGCGTTGTCGTGGACCACTCGGGGAAGGCCGCGGATGCCGCGGCGATGGCGGCTTCGACCTCGGCCGGGCTGTCCGCGGTGAACGTCCAGATCTCGTCGCCGGTCGCGGGATCCACCACTCGGCATTCGGGTCCGCGGCCATCGCCGGAACCGCCGTCGAGGTAGTGGGAACCGGCTGGCTTGAACGTCACGTGATCGACCTCTCGGTGCACGCCCACGCGTCGCCGACGCGGAGAGGATGGTCTCCGCGCCGGCGACATCCGGGCTACTTCGCCTTGATTTCGAGGATGTACGGAGTGTGGTCGGTCGAGTAGGTGTTGAACGTCGGCCAGGTGAAGGCATCCGAGATGGCCAAGTGGTTGTCGCCGGCGTAAAGCGGCACCACGGGCACGTCGTCACCGACGATCTTCAGCAGCTGCGAGTAGACGGAGAACCGGGTGGCGGGGTCCGCCGTGCTCGCGCCCTGCTTGATGAGATCGTCCACCTTCGCGTTCTTGTAGTCGGAGAAGTTGTTCAGGCCGATCGCCGCCGAGTCGCTGTGCAGGGCCTGCTGGGGCATCGCGCCCGGATCCGGGGTGCTGTTGTTGAAGAACGTGTACTGGATGGGCACCGTGGTATGCGGCTGGGACATGGTCTTGGTGTATTCGGCCACCGAGTCGACCTTGACCTTCAGCTTGATGCCGATCTTCGCCAGCTGACCGGCGATCGCCTGGGAAGTGGTGACGAAGCTGCCGTAATTGTAGGTTTCGAGCGTCGCCTCGAAGCCCTGCGGATGCGCCGACTGCGCCAGTTCCTGCTTTGCCTTGCCGAGATCGGACTTGTACGACGGAAGGGCAGCGATCAGCGCGTCGACGTCCGATTTGGACGCGATCGACTGCAGCTGGGCCGGCGGGATGATCGTGTAGTCCGGCGCCGCGCCACCACCGGCGACCTTGATGATCTCCTCGCGGTTGAGCGCGTAGGCGACGGCTCGGCGCACATGCACGTCATTCCAGGGGGCGACCTGCACGTTCATGGTGAACATGCCCTGCTTGGTACCGGGCGCGGACACCAGCTTCGTGTCGGCCGACGACTCGAACCCCCGCGCGTAGGCGGGGAAGGCCACGTCGACCTGTCCCGCGCGGAACGCCAGCGCCTCGCTGGTCTCGTCGGCGAACATCGTCAGGGAGACCGTGGGGATCGAGACCTTGCCGCCCCAGTAGCCGGAATTCGCGGTGAACTCGGCGCCCGTGGTGGGATCAAGGCTCTTCAGCACGTACGGTCCGGTGCCGATCACCCCCACGCCCGGCTTGCCGAAGTCTGCCGGGTGCTCCTGCTGGTGCTTCTTCTGGAAGATGTAGCCCGCCGTCGCCGAGGTGTACTCCCAGCTGACATCGGGCTCCTTGAGCGTCACCGCCACGGTGTACTGGTCGCGCGCCTCCACGCTCTTGACCGCGGAGTACTTCGACGAGTCCGGGAACTTGGGGTTTCGGGCGTAGTCGAGTGAGTTGGCGACATCCGCCGACGTCATCTCGGTGCCGTCGGAGAATTTCACGCCGTGGCGCAGGTGATAGACGTAGGTCGCCGGATCGGGCCGGTCGACCGATTCCGCGAGATTCGGCTCGACCTTCCCCTGCGGGCTGAGCTTCATCAGGAACTCGAGGACATACGAGTCCACCTGCAGCGCGAAGCCACCCGCCGGGTCGACATTGGACAGGTCGGCGCCCACGATTCCCACCCGCAGGTGATCCGTCCCGCCGCCGGCGGCACCGCCCCCCGCGCAGGCGGATGCCAGCAGGGAAAAAGCAGCCGCCATCGCGACGAGGGGTGCCGCGCTCATCAAGCGAACTCTCATTGTTCCGCCTTCATTCTCCGGAAATCACCCGGTGAGTCTCTCATCCGCCCGCGGTGTGTGGTAGTTCACTTTCCTTTGTCCACACACAAGGAAAGCCGTTGCCCGCCCGGCGCGCGCCGCTCAGCCGCCGGACGCCAGCGCCCGCGCCACCCGCTGGGCGGCACTGTCACCGGTCTTCGCCGCCGTCTCCATGCTGCCCAGCTCGGCGAAGTAGTCGCCGGCCAGGTGAACGTTGCGCGACTCGCCGAGCGGACCCTCCAGCGCCGGCTGCAATCTGTGCCGGCCCGGCCGCGCATAGACATTGCCCAGCTTCCAGCGATGTACCTTGGCCGCCGCGACGATACCGCGGGTCCCGGGGTAAAGCCGGTGCAGATCTTCGAGGAAGGTCTGCTTGATCTCTTCGTCCGGCCGCGCCATCAGCCGCGCCGCACCGTCGCCTCCGGCATACACCATGAGACTTCCCCCGGGGGCACGCTCGGCGGAGGTCCGGAGGATCTGCGCGTGGTTGGTGAACATGTCGAAAGATCGCCCCGGGGTCGCGAGCGCATAGACATCGTCCCACGGCTGCGCCGCCACTTCGTTTGTCCGCATCGCCATACTGAGGAACGGACCGTAGGTGATGGCGGACAGCGACTCGGCGGCTACGCGGGAAATCGGAGCCACCAGCGGCGCCGCGATCGGGGCCGGCACAGCGACGATCACATGGCGTGCTTCGGCAACCTCCGCCTGTCCGTCCATTGTGTACTCGATCTGCTGGATGCCCTCGGCACGCGGCGCGATTCGCCGGACCTCGGCGCCGAGGCGGACCCGGTCCCCGAGTTGCCTGCCCAGTGCCTCGGGCAGCACCGACGATCCCCCGACGAGATTGCGGGCGATCAACGATCCGGCCCCGCCCCAGACGAGCGCGAAAAGCCCGATCCCGCTGCCGGCCGAGAGGCTGGCCGGCTCGGCCGTCGCGCGGTGCGCGGCGCAGGCGAAGATCGAAGCCGTCTCGGGCGAGAGATCACCGAGGAACTCCGAGAACGTCCGATCGTCCAAATAGGCCAGACTGCGCTGCCGCAGCTCGGCCTCCGACTCGCCCGGTCGCCGGGACAGCACCTGGTGGTACCGCGCGACGGCTCGCTTGAGGCGCACCCCGGCCCGCGCGAACGCGATCTTCTCCCGCACCGGCAACGGCAGCCGCAACGGGTAGGACTCGATCGGGCCGGACGCCAGAATCCTTTCCTTGTAGGCGATTCCCATCATGCTTCCGGTGATGGGCAAGGTCTCCAGGCCGACGTCCTTGGCCATCGAATCGACGACCCCACCCGGCGCCGGGAAGAGGTGCGCACCGAAGTTCAGCCAGTAGTCGTCGCCGTCCTCGCGCTGAGAGTAGAGCCGGCCACCCAGCCGATCTCCGGACTCCAGCAGCAGGACGCGCTGCTTTCGCAACCGCCACGCGGCCGCCAGGCCGGCCAGACCACCACCGATGACGACGACTTCGAACGGGTCGGATGCTCCGCCGACCTTGTCCGTCCTCATGCGATCGCCCGCGCCGCGTCGATGAGGCCCGCCGCGTCGAGCAGAAGATGAAGCTGCTCGCGCGCCTCGGCGGAAATGGGCCGCAGCGGGGCCCGCGTCGGGCCGAGCGGCAGACCGGCCAGCTCACAGGCCGCCTTGACCGCGGCCGGATAGCCGGCGTCTTCCAGCAAACGGCAGATCGGACGGATCTTCCGCCACATCCGGCGGCCCTGCTCAAGGTCGCGCCGCTCGTGGACCGCCTCGAAGAACTCGACCGCCAGCCGGGGCATGAAAGTGGCTGCGCCCCAGACACTTCCGGTGGCGCCACACGCGAGCCCCTGGAAGGTAAGCGAATCGGAGCCGTTGAACACCCTCAGGCTGCTTCCCTCGGTGTGGGCCAGCAGCTCGTCGACCAGCTGGGCGTCCCCGCTGGAATCCTTCAGGTAACGCACGGCGGGGACCGCTCGCGTGAGTTCGTCGATCTGCCCGGCCGTGATCCGCCCGCCGGTGGCACTCGGGTAGTGGTAGGCCATGATCGGCAATCCGGGCGCCGCGGCGGCGATTTCCGCGTAGTAGCCGATGATCTCCGCCCAGCTCAGCGGATCGTAGAAGGGCGGCACCGCCATCACGGCGGCGGCACCGCGAGCGGCCGCGTGACGCGTCAGCTCGGCCGCGTCGGCCGGACGGAGCGCGCCGACATGCGGGATCAAGGCGACCCGGGACCGCGCGGCCTCGGCCACCGATTCGACGACCGCCATGCGTTCGTCCATCGTCAACGCGGCGAATTCGCCGGTGCTCCCGCACGGAATGACACCGGCCACGCCGCCGCCGATCACGTAGTCCACCAAGGGTGCGATCGAGTCCCGGTCCACTGTGGAACCGTCGCCGCTCAACGGAGTGGCGAGCGCGGCCATAATCCCGCCAAGCTCATTCTTCCCGTGGTCCGGGGGGTGATTTTTCATTCTTCGAGTCTCCCACCGGCGAAAGCAGGCAGGTAGCTTCAGTTCCTTTTCGAGAACCCAAGAATTCCTTTCCCCGCACCGGCTCTCATGCCTCCCCGGCGCTCGCCCGCGATCCGGGAGCGAGCCATTCGGCGCTGGAGTTCGGCACGGACTGGAGCAGGCGGACGGTATACGGGTCCTGCGGGTTGCCGAGCACCTCGTCGACCGGGCCGGACTCGACCACCCGGCCCTTGGACATCACATAGGCACGTTCCACGACCTGCCGGACAATGGAGAGGTCGTGCGTGATGAACAGGTAGCCGATTCCCCACTCGTCACGCAGGGACGAGAACAGATTCAGTATCTGCGCCTGGACGGACACATCCAGCGCGGCCACCGGTTCGTCGCAGATCAGGATCCGGGGCCGCACGGCGAGCGCGCGGGCGATCGCGACCCGCTGATGCTGCCCGCCGGACAACGCCATCGGCTTCCGCTGGGCGTATTCGGAGTCCAGGCCCACTGACCGGAGCAGCTCGGCGATCCGGCGCTCCATGTCCTTTGCGGACGGTTCGTGCACCCGGATCGTCTCTTCGAGGGTCGAGCCGATCGTGCGCATCGGGTTCAGCGAGGAATACGGGTCCTGGAAGATCATCTGCACTTTACGGCGCAGGGCCAGCTGATCCCGGCGGCCGAGCTTCGACCGGTCGCCGGCATCGATTCCGGCGATCTCGATCGATCCGCTCGAAGGCCGCTCGAGACCGGCGATGATCCGGCCGAGCGTGGACTTCCCGGAACCCGACTCGCCAACCAGCCCGACCCCCTCACCGTCACCGACGCTGATCGAAACGGACTGGAGCGCCGTCACCTCCCGCCCTCCACTGTGGAAGATCTTGCCGACGTCGGTGACCGCGATCAGCTTGCCCTCCCCGTCGGCGGCCACCGCCGGCACCGCCGCGCCGGTCGCCCGCGTCCGTTCTTCGGCCAGCTCGGACCTGATCTCCTCGATGCGAAGGCAATCCGACAGCCGCCCAGCACCGATGACGCGCAGCGGCGGTGCGCCGTCGGTGCATTCCGGGCGCACCCATCGGCACCGGGGCGCGAATGTGCACGAACCGGCGACCGAATCGGGCGTCGGGACCGATCCCGGGATCGCCACCAGTTCCGCGACCCGATGGTCCGCCGGCGGCTCGGACATCAAGAGCCCGTGCGTGTACGGGTGGAACGGTTCCGCTTCGAGATCCGCCGCGGGGCCGGTCTCCACCAGTGACCCGGCGTAGAGGACGTTGACCCGGTCGCACATCGAGAACGCGATCCGCAGGTCGTGGGTGATCAGGATCAGCCCCATCCCCCGTGCCTCTTGCAGGCTCTTGATCAGCGCGAGGATTTCCCGCTGCGTAGTGGCGTCCAGGGCGGTCGACGGCTCGTCGGCGATGAGGATCCGGGGCTCCCGCGCCAACGCGGCGGCGATCCCCACCCGCTGCTGCATGCCGCCCGAGAGCTGAAAGGGATGTCTGTCCACTACGGACTCGTCGTCGATACCGACTTCGGCCAGGCGCCGGATCGCCTCGGCCCGGCGTTCCCGGCGGCTCATCCGCTTGCGGACCTCGCGGCGCAAGGACTCTTCGATGATCCGGCCGCACCGGTCCACCGGGCTGAGCATCGTGAACGGATTCTGGCTCACCAGGCCGATCTCGTGCCCCCGGATCGACCGCCATTCCTTCTCCCGCAACGGCAGCAGGTCTCGCCCGCGATAGGTCACCCGACCGGACGCGACGAGCTTCGGCGGCAACAGTCCGGTGATCGCCTTCGCCGTCATCGACTTGCCGCTGCCGGACTCGCCGACGATCCCGACCGTCTCGCCGGGTGCGACGGTCAGGCTGATCTCCGAGACGATGGTGTGGGTGCCCGGCCCGCCCACCCGCTCGATCCGCAGCTCCTGCACATCGAGACCGGCGGTGGCCCCACGAGAGGTCTCGGGCCGGTCGGAGGGAGACTGCGTCATCGGTTGGCTCCTTGTGCGGACAGCCGGTCATAAACCCAGTCACCCGACAGGTTCATGGCCGTGGCGGTGAGAACGATCATGGCCGCGGGGGCGAGAACTCCCACCGGATTGGTGAACAGCAGGCTGCGGCCCTCGCTGACCATCAGGCCCCAGTCCGGGGTGCCGGGAGCCACCCCCAGGCCGAGGAAGGAGAGCCCGGCCAGCGAGACCAGCGATCCCGCGAAGACCAGACAGGCGTTGGCCACCGCGATCGGCGCCACGTTGGGCCAGATATGCCTGATCATGATCTTGGTGTCGGAGAGACCGACGGATCTGGCCGCCTCGACGTACGCGCGGGGCGCCTGTTCGAGCGTCGCCCCGCGGATGATGCGCGCGTCGAAGGGGGCGTTGAGCGCGATCAGCAGCACCACCGAAAGCCAATAGCCACCACCGAAGGTGCCGGCGACCACGATGATGACGAGCAGGCTCGGCAACGAGAACATCAGGTCGGCACAGCGCATGATCACCGCATCGAGCCAGCCGCCGCGATAGCCGGCGAGCAGGCCGAGACCGTTCCCGATCAGGATCGAGCCGAGCGCGATCACGACCGGTCCGACCAGCGCCGTCCGGGCTCCCGCGATGAGCCGGGAGAACACGTCCCGGCCGAGTTCGTCGGTCCCGAGCCAGTGGTCACCGCTGGGTTTGGTCAGGCCCAGCACCAGATCCTGGGCGCCCGGGTCGTGCGGAGCGATCAGGGACCCAAAGACGGCCAGCACCACGATCAGCCCCAGGAACGCGAAGCACGTGACAGCCAGCAGCCCGGCGAAGCCGAACCCCCGGCGGCGGCCCGCCTGATCCGGTATCACGAGATCGGTCATTTCCTGCTCCTCAGTCGGACGCGCGGGTCGACCGCCATGTACGCGAGGTCGGCGATCAGGTTCGTCACCATGACGATCGCGGCGACCAGCATCCCCACCCCTTGAATCGTCGGCAGGTCCTGGCTCGTGGCCGCGCGGACGAGCATCTGGCCGATACCGGAGACGGAGAACGTGACTTCGACCAATACCGCGCCGATGACCAGGAACGACAGGATCATCGCGCTCAGCCCCAGCACCGGGATCAGCGCGTTGCGGAGGATGTAGCGCAGCATCACGGTGGCCGCCGACAGCCCGCGCGCCCGTGCGAACATCACGTAATCCTGGTCCAGGACCGAGATGACCGCGGCGCGGGTGTGCTTGACGACGTAGGCCGCCCCCACGATCGCGAGCGAAATCGCCGGCAGCGTCAGATGCCATACCTGGTCGGTGAATCCGGTGCCGGCACCGAACGCCGGGAACCACTTCAGTTGCACCGCGAACACGTAGAGCATCAAGACACCGCTGACGAACGCGGGCATGCTCAGTCCGACCACGGAGACGGCCACGAGTCCTCTGTCGACACCCCCGCGTCGCTTGAGTGCCGCCAGGACTCCGAAGAGGAGCCCGAACGACATCTCCAGTACAAAGGCGAAGACCGCAAGGAAAAGCGAGGTGGGCAGCCGTGACTTGACCTCGTCCGCGACCGGCAGCGTGGTCTGGATCGAGGTGCCGAAGTCGAGCTGCAGGACGTTCTCCAGCCAGATCCAGTACTGCGTGAGGAACGGCTTGTCCAGGTGGTACTGCTCGGTCAGCAACCGCACGGTCTCGGGGGTGCGTGGCCGCGAACCGAGCAGGATGTCAACGGCGTTGCCCGGAGCCAGGTACAGCAACGAAAAGATGAGGAACGAGATGACGAAGAGCATCAGGACCATGGTGAGGACCCGACGAGCCACGAAGGCGATGATCGCGTTACGGCCCATAGCCTACGCACCTCGCTCGTCGCTTGCTGGTGGCTCTTGACCGGGCCACTCGACGTACACGCTCGGGATCTTCTCCGGCTCGGTGTGGCCGTCGCGCATGACGACGAAGTGCGCATCCGGTGTGGTGCTGAACGACAAGGCAGCGCCGTCGCGATCGAGCGCGAGGACGTTCATTACCGCCGAAGGCCCGACCTGCGCGGCCATCGGCGCCATGTCGTCGAGCACGGCACGTCCCGCCGCCGTCAGATCCTGCCCGCCCGCCAGCCGCGAGATCAGGTCGCGCGCGAGCCCGGCGCGGATCGAAAGCTCACCCAGGCCGGTGCACCCGACCGCGCCGTGCCGGTCGTCGGCGTAGATGCCGGCCCCGACGACCGGTGAATCGCCGACGCGCCCGGGGTGCTTCCAAGCCCAGCCGCTCGTGCTGACCGCGGCTGCCACGTGCCCCCGGGCGTCCCGCGCGACGACGTTCACCGTGCCCGCCACGTGCATGGGGTCCGCGGCCAGCGCGGTCAACCGCGCGAGCGGCTCGCGGAAGAGCTCCAGCCGGCCGGGGAACTTGCCTTCGATCCCGTCTCTCCAAATGCGACGCGTCTCCTCGGTCAGGAGGTCTTCGGCCGGCAACCCGAGGTCGGCGGCGAACCGAGCGGCACCTGCACCGACCAGGAATGCATGGGGAAGCTGCTCCATGACCGCACGCGCAACGCTCACCGGGTGCCGGTGTCCCTTGAGCGCTCCGACGGCACCCACCCGGCGATCGCGGCCGTCCATGATCGAAGCGTCCAGTTCGACCTCACCGACCAGGTTCGGGTAGCCGGCGTATCCGACCGAGTGGTCCGCTTCGTTGTCCTCCACGAGCCTGGTCGCCGCTTCGACGGCATCGAGGGCCGATTCTCCGGCGGCCAGCAGCCGCCATGCCGCCGGAAGCCCGATTGCCGCGTTGTGACTGCCGGCGACGACCACACCATCCAGGCTCACGTTTTTATCTCCGTCTCCGCGGTCGGGACGCCGTCCGCACGCCGAATTTCCGGTCTCCGAATACGGGGTTCACCCGAGGAATCAGCTGAGTGTTCCACGTCACTGACCCAAGTGGTAGCATCCAATACCTTGGTTATGCAAAAGGAGATCTTTTGACTCTTCGCCAGCTCCGATACTTCCTCAGCGCCATCGACCTCGGGTCTTTCACCGCCGTCGCCGCCCATATGCACCTCACCCAGCCTGCGGTAGCGGATCAGATTCGGCAGCTCGAACGGCATCTCGGCGTCCAGCTTTTCGTCCGGCTGGGCCGTGGGCTCCGGCTGACCGACGCGGGCGCCGAGTTCGCCGTCTACGCGCAGCGGGTGATCGCGGCCAGCGAGGAAGCCGAGGAGAGCGTGGCCGATCTGCGAACCCTGCGGAGCGGAACAATGACCTTTGGTGCTTTCGGCGCCCCGGCCCATTACCAATTCGCCGATTTGATCAAGGAGTTCGTGACCCGTTTTCCGGGAATCAAACTGCGCGTGCGCGGCCGTAACTCCTCGGTGACCGCGGACGACGTACGCGAAGGCGAACTCGAAGCCGCGCTCGTCGTGCTCCCCATCGACGACACCGGCTTGAGTGTCCGCCCGGTCGCCAGAGACGAGGTGCTCTTCGCCAGCGCGGATCCCGCGAGTACCCGGCAGCCCGTGTCGGTCGAAGATTTCGTCCGTAGGCCCATCGTGCTGTACGAGACGCAGTATGCGTTCGAGGATCCCACGCGGCGTCAGCTCGCGGCCCGCACGCAGGCGCTCGGCCTGAGCATCGAGGGGCGGATCGAGGTCGAACACCTCGAAACGGCGCTCCAGCTCGTGGCGCACGGGCTCGGAAACACCTATGTGCCGCAGGCCGTCACCAAGTCAGCGGCATTCCCGGGCAACATCAGCACCTGCTCGTTCGCACCGCGGATGTACGACGCGTTCGCGCTGATCACCCGGCGTGGATCCCGGGTCTCGGCACCCATTGCCGAGTTCATGCGGCTCGTCGAGAGCCACATGCGCCTGGTGGCGTCGGGATTCCCGCACGGAGCGGTCCAGCAGGCGGATGATCCTATGCCGGCGGCAGTTCGCGGATAAACTTCTCGATTTCGCCCGCGGTCCGGGCCGGACGTTCCTGCGGGATCGAATGCCCGGCTTCCCCGACCACGACGGTGCTGCCCCACCGGCTGAGGGCGGCGATCCGCGCGCAGCCTTCCGTCATGACCGTGCGCAGCGCCTCCGGCCGATCCCCGCCGACGAGAAACCGGATGGGCACCGCGCTCGGCATCGATTCCAGGGCGACCAGGTCGGGCCACGACTCGCTCTGCGCGCGAATCTCCTGCCAGCTGGTCCGCAAGTTCGCGCGGGTCATAAAGTCGGCCAGGGCCACATCGAGGTCCTGCGGTGACATCTCCTGTGCCCAGCTTCCCGTGCGGTAGGACCGCAAAAGCCTTTCCCGGCCACCCATCCTGACTGTCCACATCAGCCTGAGGTAGAGCGGTCGCACGACGCGGAGCCACTTCTTCGCCGCCGTGATCGTCGGATCGACCAGCATGAGTGCGCGGACGTGCTCCGGACGGCGCTCGGCCAGCAGCCGGACGAGCGGACCGCCCCAGCTGTGGCCGACGAGCACGACAGGCTCTCCGAGGTCAAGCACATCAAGGAAAGCCGCCAGATCTTCGGCCAGGCGGGCCAGGGACCGCGAGCGCCCGTCCCGATCACTGCCCCCGATCCCCGCCCGGTCGTACGCGATGGTCCGGCAGGTGGCGGAGAGGTGCCGCTGCACGGTCACCCAGGTGCCCGCCGTGTTGCCCAGCCCGCACTCCAGGAGCACGAGCGGGCCTTCCTCCCCACCCGTGACGTAGCGGATATTCCGTCCGCCCGGGAGGCCCGCCAGCTGCTCGGTCAGCCCCGCCCCGGGATCGCGTGGCTCAGGCATCGCGCTGCGGCAGGATCGGGAAGACGACCCGCGACGGGTGTACAGATCCATAGTGGACGGTGTTCTCCGCGACGACCGCTTCGGTTTCGTCGAAGTTGTTGCCGCCGGTGTTGAGGTTGCGCTCGTAGTTCGGGAAGGAACTGGAGGAGACCTCGATCCGGATCCGGTGCCCGGCGCGGAAGCAGTTGCCGGTGACCATGTTCGGCAGCGAGATCCGGTAGATCTCCCCTGCGCGCAGGAGATGCTTGGTATCGAATCCGTCCCGGTAGCGCATCCGGAACCCGTCGTCGGCAAGGTTGATAGCCGTGCCGTCCGGGTGGACGTCGACGAGCCGGACGATGAAATCGGTGTCCCGCGCGGACGAGGAGACGAACAGCTCCACCGTGATCGGGCCGACCACCGTCACGGCCTTTTCCAGTGGCGGCGTGCTGTACACGAGCACATCCCGGCGCACCGAGATCGGGCGCTGATCGAGGGCGGCGGCGAACGCGCAGCAGCCACCGCCGAGACTCGGCGTCGGATCCAACGGGTCGTACACGAAGGTGTCGGCCTGCTCTCCTTCCGGAGCCTCGGTCGAGAGCATCCCCGCCTGGTTCCGGAGCCGAGCGCCCGGGTCCGGCGCCAGGAAGTACGTGGTCTCGACCACTTCGGGCAGGGGCCACCGCTCGCCGTGCACCCAGCCCTGGTTCATGACATACGCCTGGACCTTCGGCATGGCCGAGGTGTCGTTGTCCGCGCCCTTCAGCCAGCGCTCGAACCAGGCCAGGAACAGCTTCGGGTACCCGTGATCGACCCCTCGGTAGCGCGCGTCCCCCGCTTCGAGATCGCCGAAGCGGAGCTTCGACAGGTCCGGCGCGGGCATGTCCTGGATCTCGATCGCGGAAAGCCCGCCGAGCAGTTCCTTGGCGTCCGCCTTGGTCATGAGATACGGCGGGTCCTGCCAGACCAGGCAGTGCGGGCCAGGCCCCATGATGAGGTATTGCTCAGCGACACCGAGGCCCTGAAGGTAGGTGAACAGCCGCGCGGTCTCGCCCGCGCCGATGTCGTGCCAGGTGTTGACGTGCAGAGCGGGCACTCGCGGATGGTCGCCCGCACCGATGTGCGCGACTTCGTCCCAGCCCGGATCCGCCGGCGTCCAGGTGATGTACTTGTCGAACGGAGAGCGGGGGCCGCCTGACTGCCGCAGCACGTCCTGGCTCGGCAGGTGCGTCAATTTCTGCACGGTGTCCGGCACGAAGCCGCGTCGCGCCGACATCGAGAAGAAGGTGCGCAACCGCTGCCGCGCGTCCTGTGTGGACGGCTGCGGCAGCACCGGGCGCTCGGTCACCGCCAGCTTCCCGTACCACATCGCCCACAACCGGAGCATCGGGATTCCGCCGCGGTAGAACTGCCCACGCGTGTCGTTCCCGTCGACGTCGCCCACCGCGGTGCCCGAAGCGCACGGAATCATCGCCGCGTGCGCCGGATGGTTACCGGCCGCCATGGGCAACTGGTGCTCCGCCGAACTGGAACAGCCGATGGTGCCGACTTTGCCGTTCGACCAGCTCTGCCGAACGATCCACTCGACGGTGTCGAAGCCGTCCGTACCGGCACCCTGCAGGTAGTCGTCGAACGACCCTTGGGACAGGAAATGCCCGCGCTCGTTCTGCACCACCACCGCGTAACCCTGGCGAAGAAAGAACTCGACCCACCGCATCCGGACGATACCTTCGGCGACGTCCTTGTCGTACGGCGTCCGCACCAGCACCGCCGGAAACGGCCCGGCGACCCCCCGCGGGACGTGCACGTCGGTGGACAGCCGGACGCCGTCCCGCATCTCGACGTACAACTCCTTGTCGGACAACCACTCCTCGACCAGCGCGTCCGGCAGCGGTCCGGTCCAGTAGCCGTCGGTCATCTCGCGTTCCGCCTCACCTTCGATCGGGTCGAGCGCATCCACTCCAGCCGCCAGTCTGACAGCGGGCCGGTGGCGGAAGTAGTCTCAGTTGCTTTGCCGACACAGAAGGGATCTTTTGGGCTCGCCGTGCGGCCGTCGTTGTCCACAATGGCCTGTGGCTGCGGTCGGCCCGGCCGACGGGGAACGTGCGGGGGAAAGGCAGGCCAATGATCAAGTACGTGGTGAAATCAAGGCACGCCGATCCTGCCTAAGTGTGCTTTTTGCGGCTCGGCCAGATCTCGTGGTGCGGATCCCACCACAACGCATAGAACCTGGACTGTTCCTTGAAGCCGTACAGCCGTCGTTCCCCTGCAATTCGCAAACAGTTGATCTCGTCGCGGTCGTCGTACTCAAGCTCGCTCAACCGGTCGTTGGCTTGCTCGTTGGGCAGCGGCAGAGGGTAGGTTTTGCCCAAACCATTACCGCTAAAGACCTGGTAGACGGTCATCGACTCGAACCCCCGTATGCGATCGAGGAGGCCTGCGTGATCTGATTTGCTGATATCCGTCAGGCACCACGGCCCACCAACGTCAACCCGGCTGAAGAGGATTACCAGCTTCGAGTCTGGTTCAGAGGGTGTGAATTCTTTCCGAGGCTTCTTGCCTTGCCATATTGCACCGACAGCGATCGCGCGGGGTGTTCGCTCGTTCCTCGGCTGCACCTTCGCCCTCGGTGTGCCTTTCCGGCTCACACTTCCTCGGCGGCTTCGCTTGTCAGGCTGTCGTAGTACTCGTACATCGAGGCTCGTGTGATTTCAGCATCACCACGCTGACCGTCATTGAGCCCCGCATTCTTCCGCGCATCTCGCCAAGGAGCCTCGCGATGCGTCAACTCACTGAGCCAGTGAGCAGCCTTGTCACCATACGAGTCCAGGACGATGTCAACGGTCTCGGACTCGCTGTCGGTGAGGCGTGACGGATCGCCCCCGAGTTTCTCGCCAGCCTGCAGCTCCCAGCGCTGACGGTGCTCCCCGTACAGCTTACGGACAACCGGACCATTGGCCCAAGCTTCGATACGTTCGGTGAAGAGGGGCTCTTCTTCCCAGACCAGGTGCCAAGCTTGGCTGTAGTACACGAGCTTCTGAAGCTTCATCGCCGTCATCGGGCCGCGCCGACCGAGAATGTAAGCGGCGACGTCTCGCACGTCTGCCATGATGTCCCTCCTCACCAGTTATCCACAGACCTGCCCACAGGTGTGATGCGGGCTGTGTACATACCTTCTCATACGGCAACGCGTTCAGCCGACAGGTCATCCTCGTATCGCCAGATCATGCACGAACACAACATGGAGACCGGTCTTGACCGAAGGATCGTCGGAAAATTTCGACATCTGCCCGTGAACCCAGGGAAGGGTGGCGCGCGTCACGCCTGTGGACAACCCCTCGACCGCACCCCTGTTCCATCCTGAGACCCCCTTTCATCCAGGATCCAATGATAGAACGTATGTTCGAGAAGCGCCAGGATGGGTCCTCGTCTTCACCTAGATGTGGAAGCCTTCTCGTTCATCCGTCGACCTGACGTCAGGGAGGCCGACGGGATGGGGACCGGCGCCTGGCGCGCCCCGGTTCAAGCAGCGATCGGCAACGTCCGGACGCCTGCCATCAAGGACGAATTGATCAATACGAGCACGATCAAGGACATCGCTCCACTGCTCGAACACCGCGCGAAGACCAGGAGGGCGAAGCCGTGTGCCCTGGCGACGGGGATGTTCCGCCTCGACAGGGTCATACAGCAAGAAACCCCCTGTCGCCAGGAGGTTTCTTGATATACTGTCTCGACCAGACGTGCGCCCGAAGGGATTCGAACCCCTGACCTTCTGATCCGTAGTCAGATGCTCTATCCAGCTGAGCTACGGGCGCGTGTTCAGTTGTAACCTAGCACCTGCCGGAGCAGGAACCAGCGGAGGCTCCGGGATTTGAACCCGGGAGGGGGGGTTACCCCCAACCGCATTAGCAGTGCGGCGCCATAGACCAGACTAGGCGAAGCCTCCTGGGTCCGAACGACCACTGCTCAGATAGGTTACACACCTGCCCCGACCACTGCGAAGCCACCCCCCTCAACGGTGCAGCAGGCGGCGCAGCCAGGGCGAACGGCCGCCGAGGCCTTCGGCTTCGAAGGTGGCGATGCCGACTCGGGGCAGCGAACTCACGCCGGGGTACACGAGGTAGCGAGGGACCCAGCGGGGGCGGAACTTGGCATTGAATCGGTACAGGCTCTCGATCTGGATCCAGCGGGAGAAGAAGTGCAGCGCCTTCGCCGACATCCGGGCGACGGGGCCGGCGCCGATCCGTCTGCCCTGTTCCATCAGGGCGCGGAAGGCGGCGAAGTTCAGCGACACATGATCGATTCCGTGATCACGTGAGTACAGCAGCAATTCCGAGATCATCAGTTCGTTCACGCCGTTGTCCACGTCGCGGTCCCGGCGCATCACGTCCAGCGAAAGGCCCTTCTCGCCCCACGGTACGAACTGCAGGACGCCGCGCGTACGGCCGTCCTGTTCCGCGGTGACCAGTACGGAACCGGCATCGCCCATCCGGCCGAGGGCCATCGAGAAACCACGTTCGGTCTCGGTGCCGCGCCAGGCGGCGGCCAGCTCCGCCAGTTCGTGTAATTCCTCTTGGCGCAGGGTTTCGGCGCGGCGCACGAGCACTTTGTACCCGGCCCGTTTGGTTCGCGAAGTGGCCTGCCGCACGCCGCGCATGGTCCGGCCGTCCAAAGTGAACGTCTGGGTGTCGACGATGGCCTCGTCCCCTATTTCCAGCACATCCAGGCCGAACCGCGCCCACACCGTGGCGCCGAGTTCGGACGCGCCCATCGCGGCGGGCAGCCAGGCGTTGCGGCGGCAGATCTCCAGGTATTCCTCGATCGCCCCGGGCCAGGCCTCGTGGTCGCCGAGCGGGTCGGCCGAGGTCAGGGCGACGCCGGCGATCACCCGGAAGGTGACCGCCGCCTTTCCCGACTTGGAGAACACCGCGAACTTGTCCCGGCGCAATGCGAAATAGCCGAGCGAGTCCCGTTCCCCGTGTTCGGTCAGCAATGCGTGCAGCCGGGACAGCTCCTCGTCCGACAGCTCCGGTGCGGGTTCTGCCGAGCGCAGCAGGAAATACGCGGCCAGCAGCACCCCGCCGAGGCTGAAGACCAAGCCGACGGTCGCGGACAGGTCCTCCAGCCATTCCGCGTGGAACACCGCGGGGCCGCTGACCCCGGACAGCGCCAGCGCGGACTGCGCGAGCCGCTGCGGGAAGCTCAGCGGATCGAGCATCCGCGGCGAGGCCGCCGAAAGCAGCAGCACGTTGATCACGAAACCGGACAGCAGCAGCTGCGCCAGGACCCGGACAGCCCGCCACCGCCCGACCGTCGGGTCCGGGCGGGCGATGAAGTACGGCCGGGTGGCGAGCAAGCCGATCAGCAGCAGCACCGTGACCACGCCCGCGCCGAACACGTGCCGCAAACCCAGGTGCGCCAAGGTCAGCAGCGCGGTGAAGCCCACCGCGAGCTGCCACGCGCGGCGCTTGCGCCGGCGCAGCCCGGCTGCGAGCAGGATCAGCAGCACCCCGGTCACGATCGACACGGCAGCGGCGGCGGTCGTCGCCTCCTGCGGAAGTTCCAGCCATTCCGCCAGGTGACCACGCAGATCGCGGCCCGCCGGGAACACCACCGCGACGATCGTCGCCAGCCCGGCGAGCCGGGTGATCCACGTGATCGCCACGACCGACGTGGTTCCCGCCACCTGCCAGGTGTGCTGCCCGCGAGTCCCCGTCACCACGCGTGCAACACGTACGGCCCAGCCATGCTTCCCCCGTTTTCCCTCACTCCACGGCGAACTCCACGAACGGTGTCAGCGCCGCCGGATTGGCCAGCGCGTCCCTGCTCACCGCACTCTCCGGCGCGACTCCGGAGAGTATCCGCTTCACCGGTACCTCACATTTCTTACCGCTCAAGGTACGGGGAATTTCGGCGACCACCACGAAACGGTCCGGCACATGTCGCGGCGACAGTGCGTTGCGCAGTTCTTTCCGCAGGTCCGGCTCGATTTCGGCGAGGGTGACGCCGGGGGTGAGCACCAGGAAACAGAGCAGCCTGCCGTCCTCGTTGCCGACCGCCGAGGTGTCCACCACCAGCGAGTCGGCAACCTGGTCGAAGGCCTCCACCACCCGGTAGAACTCGGCCGTGCCCATCCGCACGCCGCCACGGTTGAGCGTGGAGTCGCTGCGGCCGTAGATCACCGCGGAGCCGCGCCGGGTGAACCGGATCCAGTCCCCGTGCCGCCAGACCCCCGGGTACCGCTCGAAATACGCCTCGCGCAGCCGGGAGCCGTCCGGATCGGCCCAGAAGAACACCGGCATCGACGGCATCGGCTCGGTGATCACCAGTTCGCCGACCTCCTCGACGACCGGTTCGCCCTGCTCGTCGAACGCCGCCACCGCGGCACCCAGCATCGGGCAGGACAGCTCGCCCAGCCACACCGCGACGTCCGGCGCCGCCCCGACGAGCGCCGCGCACAGGTCGGTCCCTCCGGAAACCGAGCAGATCTGCACCGACTCACCGATTTCCCGGGCGATCCACCGGAATCCCTCCACCGCCAGCGGAGAACCGGTCGAGCCCAGGACGCGCAGCGCACTCAGGTCGTACCGCTCGGCCGGTTTCAACCGGGCCTTGAGACAGCTCTGCACGAACGGCGCGGACGTGCCGAAGTAGCTGATCCGGTGCTGTTCGGCCAAGTGCCACAACACATTCAGGTCGGGATACCCGGGACTGCCGTCGTAGGCCACGATGGTCGCGCCGACGGTGAGGCCGGAGACGAGCAGGTTCCACATCATCCAGCCGGTGGTGGTGAACCAGAAGAACCGATCCCCCGGCCCGAGTCCTTGCTGCAGGCCAAGTGTCTTGAGGTGCTCGACGACGATGCCGCCGTGGCCCTGCACGATCCCCTTCGGCAGCCCGGTCGTGCCCGAGGAGTACAGCACCCACAACGGATGCGCGAAGTCCACCGGCTCATACGCGAGCGCACCGCCGCAGTGCTCGGCGAGCCACGCACGCCAGCCGATCGTGCCCTCGATGGTCCCTTCACCGACGTAATTCACCAGCACCGTGGCCGACAACGACGGAATCCGTGCCTGCAACTGCCGGACTGTGTCGCGAATGTCGAACGAACGCCCGCCGTAGACGTATCCGTTCACCGCGATCAGGACCTTCGGCTCGATCTGGGTGAACCGCTCGGCGATCGCCCGGATCCCGAAATCCGGGGAACAGCACGACCAGATCGCGCCGAGCGAAGCCGTGGCGAGAAAGGCGATCAGGGTCTGCGGGCAGTTCGGCGCGAGGGCCACCACACGGTCGCCCTTGCCGACGCCGAGCGCGACCAGTCCGGCGCGCGCCGCGGCGACCTGCGCGCGGAGATCGCCGTAGGTCAGCTGCTCGGTGAACCCGTCCTCGCGATGGAAGATGACGGCCGGCTCGTCATCGTCCTTCGACGCTCCGGCGACCCCGGGGCGGAGGGCGTGCTCGGCGTAGTTGAGCGTGCCGCCCTCGAACCACTTCGCCGCCGGCATGGCGCCGGACAGCACCGTGTGCGGCTGGTCGTACCAGCGCACACCGAAGAATTCCGCGACCGCGGCCCAGAACTCCGGGATGTGCTCCACGGAGTAGCGCCACAGCTCGGCGTAGCCGGCGAGATCGGTGTCACGGTTCGCGCGCAACCAGTCGCGGAAGGCCTCGATCCTGGTGTCGGCGACCTGTTCGGGCGCGGGCCGCCAGAGCACTTCGGGCACATCGGGATTCGGCGTCACGCACAGAAATTAACTGTGACCGGCACCACCGGCAAGCGCTCAGCGCAAGTGCGCGTCGAACCAGTCGAGCGTGCGCTGCCAGGCTTCCTGCGCAGCTTCCGGATCGGCGTCGAAGCGGTGGTTCGCGCCCGGGTAGCGGACGACGTTGGTGGCCACCTTCGCGGTCGCAGCGGCCTCCCGCAGCTGCTCCACCTCGGCCTCGCCGGCGGCGTCCCCGGCGTCGCCGAACATGCCCAGCCACGGGCTGGTCACCCGGCCGGCGATCGCGACCAGCCGGGGCAGCTCGGCGACCGCCTGCCCGCCGACGCTGACCGCCGCGCCGAGCTTGCGGTGCGACGCGACCAGCAACGCCGCCGTGCCACCGAGATCGAAGCCGACGACCCCGCGCAGGTCCGCGTCGACACCGTGGTCGAGGAGCCATTCCAGGGTGAGGTCGGTGGCGTCGAGCAGATCCTGCCGGGTCAGCCCCTCGTCCCCGGCGAGGTGCGGGGTGACGGTGAGCCAGCCCTCCCCGGCCAGGCTCTTGACCAGCAGTAACACCCCGTCGGTCACGCCGTGCCCCTCGTGCAGCACGATCAGGCCACCGCGGACGGCACCTTCCGGCTCGGCGAAGGTCAGGCGCACACTGTGGCCGTCGGTACGCTGGTGATCCACGGTGGTCGTCGACGTCATCGCCTCATGCAATCACCTCCGGGTGAATATGGGGAACCTTTGCGGATCGGCCGAGGCGAGATACGGTGACCGCGCTGTCCCAGCTAGCCCCAGGAGACCGACGATGCCGTCTCTCAGCCCGCGTTCCGACCTCGAATCGTTGCCGAAGTACGTCCCCGGCCGGACGATCGAAGGCGCTATCAAGCTCGCGAGCAACGAGGTGCCCGGCGGGCCGCTGCCCAGCGTGCAGCAGGCCGTGACCGCCGCGCTGACCACGGTGAACCGCTACCCGGACAACGGGGCGCAGGCGCTTCGTGAGCGGCTCTCGCAGGAGCTGGACGTGCCGCAGGAGCGGCTCGCCATCGGCTGCGGTTCGGTGTCGCTGTGCCAGCAGATGATCCAGGCGGTCTGCAGGCCGGGCGACGAAGCGCTGTTCGCCTGGCGCTCGTTCGAGGCTTACCCGATCGTGGCCCAGGTGGCGCACGCGGTGGGCGTGAAGGTCCCACTCACTCCGGCGCACGGTCTCGACCTCGACGCGATGCTGGCCGCCATCACCGAGCGGACGAAGCTGGTCTTCGTCTGCAATCCGAACAACCCCACCGGCACCGCGCTGCACGCCAAGGAGATCGAGCGTTTCCTCGACGCCGTGCCGCCGCATGTACTGGTGGTGCTTGACGAGGCGTACAAGGAATTCGTCACCGATTCCGAGGTGCCCGACGGCGTCGAGTTCACGCGCACCCGGGACAACGTCGCGGTGCTGCGCACGTTCTCCAAGGCGTACGGGCTGGCCGGGCTGCGGGTCGGCTACGCGGTGGCCCCGGAGCCGATCGCGCAGGCGCTGCAGCAGGTATACGTCGCGTTCTCGGTGAATTCGCTCGCGCAGATCGCCGCCATTGCCTCGCTGGACGCGGCGGACGAGCTGCTCGCGCGCTGCCGGGACATCATCGCCGAGCGCGAACGGGTGCGGAACGCGTTGCTGGAGATGGGTTACGAGATCCCGCCGTCCCAGGCGAACTTCGTGTGGTTCCCGCTCGGCGAGCGCACTGTCGCCTTCGCCGAGCACATGCTGGACCACAAGCTGATCGTGCGCCCGTTCGCCGGCGACGGGGCCCGGGTGACCATCGGCACGCCGGAGGAGAACGATCAGCTCCTGGCCGCGGCGCGGGAGTTCGCGGCTATTTGAGCACCAGCTGCACCACCGCGGCCAGCCCGATCACCACGATCACGCCACGCAGCACGGCGGGCGGCAGTTTCCGGCCGATCTTCGCGCCGAGCTGCCCGCCGATCGTGGATCCGAGCGCGAGCAGGCCGATCACCGGCCAGCTGACCGGGGCGATGCACGCGTAGATCACGCCGGCCACCACGTTGATCACCGCGGAAAGCGCGTTCTTCACGCCGTTGAGCCGCTGCAGGGGTTCCGAGAGCAGCATGCCCAGCACGGCCATCATCATCACGCCCTGTGCCGCGGTGAAGTAGCCGCCGTAGATGCCGATCACGAACAGCAGCCCGAACAGCAGCGGCCCGGGCGTGTGTTCCTTGCCGTTGGCGGCCCGGCGGCCCTGGACCCATTTCGCGACCTTGGGCTGCACGATCACCAGCACGACGGCGAGCCCGACCAGCACCGGGACGATCGCCTCGAAGGCGTTGCGCGGCAGGGTGAGCAGCAGCACCGTGCCGCCGATCGCGCCGAAGAACGAGGAGATCGCGAACCGCACCACCTGCGGCCAGTACCCGGCGAGTTCGGCCCGGTAACCGTAGGCCCCGCTGATGGTGCCCGGCGCGAGCCCGACCGCGTTGGACGTGGTCGCCGTAACCGGCGGATACCCCAGCGCGACGAGCACCGGGAAGGTCACCAGCGTGCCGGACCCGACCACCGCGTTGATGGTGCCCGCCCACACCCCGGCGACGAAGATGATCAGGGCGTGCCACCAGCTCATGGATGGGACCATAGGCACTCGTCGGGATCCCGGCGACGTGATGTGGGCGGACCGACACCGCTTCATCCGGGCGCGGACGATCGGATGCCGTCCCCGGCGCGCGGAGCTACTCTGTTCACAAATTTCTGAAAAGAATAGCCAGGGGGCGATCCGGTGGAGAAGGTGCGATTCACCAAGGAGAAGGAGACCATGCTCGGCACGCTGTACGGGCGTGCCCTCGACGCGCGGCGGGCGGATCCGGTGCTCGGCGACACCGCGGCCGACGAGGCGGTGCGGCGGATCGAGTACGACTTCTCCCGGCTCGGGGTCAACCAGGACACCGCGATGTCCGTGGTGATCCGGGCGCGGGCGATGGACGAACTCGCCAAGGCCTGGCTGGACCGGCATCCGGACGCGGTCGTGCTGCACCTCGGCTGCGGGATGGACACGCGGGTCTTCCGGCTCGACCCGCCGGCCACCGTCGCCTGGTTCGACATCGACTACCCCGACGTGATCGCGTTGCGCGAGCGGATCTACCCGGCGCGGCCGGGCTACGCCACGATCGGCTCCTCGGTCATCGATTTCGCTTGGCTGGAGCGGGTTCCGGCGGATCGGCCGACACTGATCGTCGCCGAGGGGCTGACCATGTACCTCACCTCGGCGACCGGGACGGAGCTGGTGCGCCGGCTGGTCGGGCGGTTCCCGTCCGGACGGCTGATCTGGGACTTCTTCAGCACGCTCGGGATCAAAATCCAGTTTCTCAACCCGGTGGTCCGCCGCGCGAACGCGAAACTGCACTGGGGCATCGACGATCCGCACGAGCTGGAGCGCTACGGCCTGCGGCTGCTGTCCTGTTTGGACGCCACCGGCTGGGCGAGCCCGGAGGTGGCCGCGCGGCTGCCGGCGGGCTCCCGGCTCGCGCTGCGAGCGAGCACGCTCGTTCCCGCGCTGCGGCGGATGGGCCGGATCGGCGAGTGGGAGTTCTGACCCCGCTGCCTCGGTAAACCGCCCCAAGGCGAACCTCCTGACCACCCTCCACTCCGTACTCTCCCGGAGACGGAAGCTGTGAAGGGTCCCTTCACGGACTCTGAGTCCGTGAAGGGGCCCTTCACGGCCTTGAACTTGTCGCGGTGACGGCCCGGCCGTGGGTTTTCTCGCTCCCGGCCGAGAAAACCCATACGATCGGCGGGTGCGCGGAAAGACGGCGGGGCGGTTCCGGCTGGTTCTGCGCACCAGTCTGGGCTTCGCCGCGCTCGGCGTCGGGTCGAGTGTGGCCGGTGCGGGCGTGGTGGCGTTGCTGCTTCTCCTGCAGGGCCTGCCCGCGGACGTCGGCAGCAACGGCTGGATTCTCGGCGCCACCGCGGGCGGGGTCGTCGCGGTGAGCCTCCTCATCGGCACGCTGTGGACGGCGTACCTCCAGCGCCGCACGGTCGTCTGGTTCACCCGCGGGCAGCCGCCGGGCAAGGACGAAGCGCGCCGCGCGTTGCGATTGCCGGTGGACATGGCTGTGGTCAGCGGCACCCTGTGGCTGCTCGGCGCGCTCGCCCTCGGCGTCCTCGCCGGGGTGCTGGGCTCGCTGCGGGACGCGGCCGGGATCGCGCTCACCATCGGGCTCGGCGGGCTGACCACGGTCGGCCTGACCTACCTCGCCGCGGAATGGGTGGCCCGTCCGGTGATGACCATGGCGCTGGACGTGCTCCCGCTGCGGGGATCGCTGCCGGTCACCGTGCTCACGCGCCTGATCGTCACCTGGGCGCTGGCCTGCGGGGTGCCGTTGATCGGCGTGCTGCTGGTGGCCACGCCGCCGGACCTCAGCCAGACGGACCCCACGCCGAGCCTGGTCGTGCTGTCGGTCACCGGGCTGGTCACCGGCGCGCTCGGCGTCGCGCTGCTGGCGCGGGCGGTCGCCTCTCCGCTGCACCGGCTTCGGGTGGCACTGGACCGGATCGCGCGCGGCATCACCGACGTACGCGTGGACGTGGACGACTCCAGCGAGATCGGGATGTTACAGACCTCGGTCAACGACCTCGTCGCCGGACTGCGTGAACAGGACCGCATGCGCGACCTGTTCGGTAAACACGTGGGCACCGACGTCGCCCGGCACGCACTCGAATACGGCGCCTCGCTGTCCGGGGATGTCCGCGAGGTCACCGCGTTGTTCGTGGATGTCGTCGACTCCACCGCGCTGGCGTTCCGCACCCCGCCGCAGGAGCTGGTGGACAAGCTGAACCGGTTCTTCGCCAGCGTGGTCTCCGCGGTGGACGCCCGCGGCGGGCTGGTGAACAAGTTCCAGGGCGACGCCGCGCTGTGCGTGTTCGGCGCGCCGACCCGCCTGGCCGACGGCCCGACGATGGCCTTGGCCGCCGCACGGGCGATCCGCGACGCCGTGGTCTCCGAGGGAGAACTGGACCTGGGTATCGGCGTTGCCACCGGGTCGGTGTTCGCCGGTCAGCTGGGCACGTCGAGCCGGCTGGAGTACACCGTGATCGGCGACGCGGTCAACGAGGCCGCCCGGCTCACCGAGGACGCGAAGTCGGTGCCGTCACGCATCCTGGCCGCCGAGGTGACGGTGAAAGCCGCACTGGGCGGGGAACGCGAACACTGGCGGCTGCACGGCGAACTGCATCTGCGCGGCAGGCACCAGTCGACCCGGGCGTGGACCGACTGAGCCCTCCGCCAGGTCAGCTGTCGGCAGGTCTGTGAAGGGTCCCTTCACAGACTCTGAGTCCGTGAAGGGACCCTTCACAGACTCAGTCTTTGTGCCCCGCTGGGGCGCCTGGTTCGGGGTGCAAATAGGGAGTGCCTCAGCAGTCCCATAAGAACCACGCGCCCCAAGAGGGTGATTTGGTACCTATTTACGGGTCAGGGTTCAGGGCCCCGGCAAAGTTGATCGAGGACCCGTGATCAGCAGACAGAGCCATGGCTGCCCGACCGGTTTCGGGTCCGTGAAGGGGCCCCTGACGGACTCAGAGTCCGTGAAGGGACCCTTCACAGCCCTCCGCAGCTGCGCAGGGCCCTCCACACCGACTTTGCCGACACCCACGGACTTTGAGTCCGTGAAGGGGTCCTTCACGGACTTCCCGCCCGGCGAACGGGAGAACGGGAGCGGAGCGGCGTCAGCGCGGCGCCGCTCCGGCAGCCGCGGGATCAGGCCAGCGAAGGCCAGGTCAGCAAGGTCGCACCCCAGGTGAGACCGGCGCCGAACGCGGAGAGCAGCACCTTGTGGCCGGGCACCACGGTGCCTTCGGCGACCGCGTCGGCCAGCGCCAGCGGGATCGACGCGGCGCTGGTGTTGCCGACCCGGTCGATGTTCGCGACCACCGCGTCCGCGGGGAGGCCGAGCTGTTTCGCGGTGGCCTGGAGGATGCGGATGTTGGCCTGGTGCCCGACGAACCGGTCGACGTCGCCGACCATCCAGCCCGCCTGCTCCAGCACCGCACGCGAGGACTCGGCCATCCGGGCGCAGGCCTGCCGGAACACCGAGGTGCCCTGCATGACCAGGTACCGCTCCCGGGGGTCGGCGGGCACCGGGCAGCGCGAACCGCCCGCCTTGACCCAGAGCAACTCCGCCTGCTCGCCCTCGCTGTGCAGATCGATCGGGCCCAGCGCCCCGCTCTCGCCGGGGTCGCCCGCCCGCAGCAGCAGCGCGCCGGCGCCGTCGCCGAAGATCGGCACCGTGGTGCGGTCCTCCGGGTCGATGAGCGAGGTGAAGACGTCCGCGCCGATCACCAGCACCCGCTGTGCGATCCCGCTGGAGATGAACCCCGCCGCGGTGGCCAGCGCGTAGAGGAACCCACTGCACACCGCGTTCACGTCGAACGCGGGCACCGTGCCCAGCCCGAGCCGCGCCGCCACCTGGGGCGCGCTGGCCGGGCATACCTGATCAGGGGTGGAGGTGGCCAGCACCACCGCGTCCGCGCTGCCGCCGCGGAGCGCGTCGCGGGCCGCCCGGACCGCCAGCTCCACTGTGGACTCACCGGGCCCGGCCTTGCGCCGCTCCCGGATCCCGGTGCGGGTGCGGATCC
Source organism: Amycolatopsis sulphurea (assembly GCF_002564045.1). Classification (NCBI taxonomy): domain Bacteria; kingdom Bacillati; phylum Actinomycetota; class Actinomycetes; order Pseudonocardiales; family Pseudonocardiaceae; genus Amycolatopsis; species Amycolatopsis sulphurea. The sequence goes on from NZ_PDJK01000002.1 coordinate 1,968,151, forward strand.
ACTCGTCGGTGGTGTCCAGCCGGGCGGCGATCTCGTGGTTGGTGACCACCTGCTCGGGCAGCGCACCGCCCCATCCGGCGAGCACGGCGGCACGCGCCGGCGACACTCCAGCGACACTCACGACGGAACCTCCCAGTCCGGCGGCGGCGGTTCCCCCGGCTGTGTCTCTTGTATGGGCTACCACCCGGTAGACCAGTCAGTTGTGATGCAGGTCACTGAGAGACCTCTTCCACATTAGCTCGATAGGAGGTAGTAAGCGCAGCTCCGCGGTGGTGGATCAAAGGCCAGGCGGCCGATCGGTCGATCCGGTTAGCCTGGGGCGTGCGCACTCCCGACCTCGATCAGCTCGACCTCGCCATCCTCTCCTGCCTGCAGGCCGACGCCCGCACGATAGCGGAGGTGATCGGCGCCAAGGTCGGCCTGTCCGCGGCGGCGGTGCAGCGGCGGATCAAGCGGCTGCGCGAGACGGGCGTGATCGAGAAGGAGGTCGCGGTGCTGTCCCCGGCCGCGCTCGGGCTGAACATGACCTTCGTCGTGATGGTCGAGCTGGAGCGGGAGAGCCTCGGCGTGCTGGAGGTGTTCCGCCGCCAGGTGCTCGCCGAGGACTGCGTGCAGCAGTGCTACTACGTGACCGGCACGGCGGACTTCGCGCTCGTGGTCACCTGCTCGGACATGACCGCCTTCGAGACGCTGAGCCGGCGGATGTTCGTGGACAACCCGGACGTCCGGCACTTCACCACCAGCGTCGCGATGGACCGGGTCAAGGTCGGGCTGACCCTGCCGCTCGGCTGAGCCCCGATCCGCGCAAGAACACTGCGTCCGGCGTTACACCACAGAGGACAGATGCAGCCGATCGCGTGAACGTCGGAGAACCCACGTCACGGCCTCCGGGTTCGGACCTCTCCCTGCCGACCGGTTCGCGAGGTGCGAACGACCGGAGGACCCCAGGAGCAGCCGTGCACACCGACACCATTCACCAGACCCAGTTCGTGTTGCTGAACGAAAGCACCACCCCGGTGCTCTCCCGGCTGTCCTTCCACGCCGGGGAACCGTTCGCGGTCACCGTCGCGTTCCGGACCGAACGCGGCCGGTGGATCGAGTGGACGTTCGCCCGGGATCTGCTCGCCACCGGGCTCACCGAACCGGCCGGCCTCGGCGACGTGCGGATCCGCCCGGATCTGTCCGAGGACGAGGAACTGCTCACCCTGGAGATCGAGTCGCCCGACGGCTACGCCGCGTTCGAGCTGGAGCGGGAGGACGTCCGGGCGTTCCTGGAGTCCTCCTACGAGCTGGTGCCGCTCGGCGCGGAGAGCGAGCACTTCGACGTGGACGGGCTGATCGAGGAGATCAGCAACGTGTGAGACCTGCCGATCCCGCGGCATGGAAAGGAAAGGAGCGGTTCGAGTGCGCTGGAGGCACTCGAACCGCTCTTTTTCCGTCGTCACCGCCCCTCCGGGCCGTGCGGTCAACGGCTGCCGCACCGAGCCACCAGACTGTCCACTATGGATCTTCGATGGCCGGTCTACCGTGCAGGAGTGGTGGGCGAAGAACTGCCTGCCTGGCGCCGGCCACCGGCGGGGAGACCCGCTGGGCCGCGGCGTCCGTCGTGCGGGCACGCTCGCCCTGCAGCTGGCGCTGCCGGACGAGATGGTGCTGCGCCCGTGGTGGCTGCTGCCCGCGCTGACCACGTTGCTGACCGTCGCGGTGCTGATCAGCGGCGGCGTGGGGTATTGGACGAACATCTTTTCGCTCTGGTATTGGGAGTTCGACCGCGGTGGCCCCGGCCGACGTGATGCCGGCTGCGGATCTGGGCGAAGACGAGAATGATGGTCCAGGCCGGGATCTCGCAGCTGCCGGCGCTGATGGTGTTCGCGGTCGGCGGGCGGCAAGGCTGACCCCGCCGAGTGACGAATCCGCACGGAACCACGACGATTCCGCACGGACTCCCCGGTCGCACCCCCAGGCACTCCTAGGATCGGGCCTGCACTCGATCTCCGGAGGCTCCATGTCACGTCTATTGCTCGTCGAGGACGACCGTGCGCTGGCCGAGGCGCTCTCGCTGGCGCTGGGCGCACTCGGGCACCAGGTCCTCGTCGCCCCGACCGGGGAGGCGGCGCTGGAAGCGCTGTTCACCGAACGGGCCGAGTTCGACTTCGTGCTGCTCGACGTGATGCTGCCGGGGATCGACGGGTTCGAGGTCTGCCGGCGGATCCGGGCCGGCAGCAGAGTCCCGGTGATCCTGCTGACCTCCCGTGGCGATCCGATCGACATCGTGGCGGGCCTCGAATGCGGTGCCGACGACTACGTCGTCAAGCCCGTCGAACCGCGGGTACTCGACGCACGGATCAAGGCGGTCGGCCGGCGCGCGGTCAGCACCGCCGGGCCGTCCGCCGAAGTGCTGCGGATCGGCAGGCTCGAACTCGACCTCGGTGCGATGAGCGTGACCCGCGACGGCGCCGATCTCGCCCTCACCGCCACCGAGATCCGGCTGCTGGTCGAGTTCGCCCAGCATCCGAACCAGGTGCTGAGCAGGCAGACCCTGTTGAAGCGGGTGTGGGACTACGGCTACGTCGGCGATTCGCGGCTGGTGGACGCGGCGGTGGCGCGGCTGCGCGCGAAAATCGAGGACGATGCGGCGAACCCGGTCGTACTGCGGACCGTGCGCGGCCTCGGCTACCGGCTGGCCGACCAGTGAAGTGGCCTGCCTTCGGGCTTCGCACCCGGGTGACCGCGGCCGTCGTGCTGGTCACCACCACGGCGACCGCCTCCATGGCGTTCGCCGCCGGGGCGTTGCAGAAGAACGAGGTGATCGGCGGGTTCACCTTCGCCGCGGAATCCGCCTTCGGCTCGGTGTTCGGCCAGGTCTGGCCCCTGCTCAAAAGCCCCGACGAGCAACAGCGAGCCTTTGCCGACGCCGCGAGTGCCAGGACCCAAGAATGGGCGCTGTTCACCCGGGATCCGGACGGATCGTCCCGGATGCTCAACTACGCCTCGACCAACTTCTACCGCCTTCCGCAACCGGCGCCTGCCCGGGTCGGCGACCGCTCCGGAGTGGTGGCCACCGTGGCCGACCAGGTGCTGGTGCACACCGCCGGCCCGGCGGACTTCCGGACCGCGACCGCGATCGATCCCGAGACCGGACGCAAGCTGCTGGTGGTCGCCGGGAACCACGGCAACTACTGGATGGTGCAGTTTTTCGACCTGTCCCCGGTCGAGGTCGGGCTGGCCAACCAGCCGCAGCAACTGGTCTACATCGCGCTCGGGGTGGGCGTGCTCGGGGTCGCCGCCGCACTGCTGGCCGCCCGCTACATCCAGCGGCCGGTCCGCCGGGTCGCCTCCGCGGCGAGGCAACTGGGGACGGTGCCTTCGATGTCCGGGTCCCGGTGCGGGGCCGTGACGAACTGGCCGACCTCGCCGGTTCCTTCAACACCATGGCACAGCGGGTGAGCGAGTCGATCACCGAGCTATGGGCCAAAGACCAGCAGCAGCAACGGTTCGTCGCCGACGTCGCGCACGATCTGCGGACTCCGCTCGCTTCGATAGTGGCCACTGTGGACAATCTGGCGAGCACCGACCCGGAGCTGCGCGGCCGGGCGAGCGAGCTGCTCGCCACGCAGTCCCGGCGGCTGGCGAAACTGGTCGAGGACTTGATGGAGATCTCCCGGTTCGACGCCGGTTCCACGGACTTCCGCCCGGAGCCGATCGAGCTGCCCGCACTGGTCGAGGACGCGATCGAGGTCAGCGCCCCGGATTCGGCGGTGCGCTGCACCGCCACCGGTGACACGACGGTGCTCGCCGATCCCCGGCGTGTCCACACCATCGTGTGCAACCTGCTGGTCAACGCCGTCCGGTACGGCACCGCGCCGATCGAGGTCTCCCTCGAAGGCCGCGCCGACGAGGTCGTCCTGCGGGTCTCCGACGCCGGCCCCGGCATCGCCGAAGACCTGCTCCCGATCCTGTTCGACCGCTTCGTCCGCGGCGACCACTCCCGGCAGGAGACCGAGGGCAGCGGGCTGGGCCTGTCCATCGCCAGGGAGAACACCCTGGTCCACGGCGGCACGCTCACCGCGCACAACGACGGCGGCGCGGTCTTCACCTTGACGCTCCCCCGGCGCGCGGAGGACGCATCAGCGTGATCGCGCGGGCCGGCCTCTGAACCGTCACGCAGGGCCCCGGCAAAGTTGGCCGACGACCCGGCAGCGGGCGATGCGGAGGTGTGTGCGCCCACCTCGTGGTGTGCGCCGGACCGGTTTCGGGTCTGTGAAGGGTCCCTTCACAGACTCAGAGTCCGTGAAGGGTCCCTTCACGGACCTCTACACCGACTTTGCCGGAACCCTGGAACCGTCACGGGTAAGGGACCGGCTTCGGTTTCAGGCCATCGCCGGTCGGCGTGGCTGGTGTTGAGGGTAGTAAGCGTGTTCGTGTTCGACCGGGGTGAGGTAGTCGTGCCGGGAGTGCAAGCAGGCGTCATGTACCAGTCGTCCCGTTCCATCACCGCGTACTCGACGTCGGCGAATGTTGTCAATGGGTCGTGATGGACCTCGGCGAGCGCGTTGTCACAGACATTCTATGGACCCCGAGAGTCCTTGCAGCGCAAGGGGTTCCGCGAACGCCACGGATGCGTATCGACTTCCCGCAGCGCTGTGGTGGATCAGCCCCGGCTCGCTGACCATCATCCGCAGGCGAGGAAGCGGCCCTCGACCCGTGACGGTTCACCTCACCGGAACGCGCCCACCGCGTGCGGAGTACCGACCAGCGTGACCTCGCGGGGCTGGAAGCCGTCGAAGTACGGCATCGGCAGCTGCGCGAGAATCAGCAGGATCGCCGCCAGCGCACCGAATCGCGGCAGGCCGAGTTCCCGGTCGCCGAGCTGGATCCACAGCACCATGACGAACCCGGTGATCAGCAGGAACCCCCAGCGCGCCTCGTCCCAGCCGCCGAAGGCGAGCAGCGCCGGGGTGAGGATCGCGGCGAGCGACAGCAGCGCCGACAGCGAAGGCCGGTGCAGGAGCAGGAATCCGGCGACCACCACGACCACGATCGGCAGCAGGTAGAGCAGAACGTCGGTGATCGAGTAGACGCCCCAGCTCTCTGCTTGGCTGCGGTTGAACAGGCCGATCGCGTCGTCCCGGAACGGGAAGCGCGCGTCCGCCAGCACTTGCTGGAACCGCTGGACCGCCCCGGGCGCGGCCGCGGGCAGCGCCAACAGCACCAGACCGGTTCCCGCGGACGGCAGGAGCACTGCGCAGGCCTTGCGGAACGGGAGCTTTCGCAGCAGCGCGAAGCCGAACACCGGAATCACGGTGAGCAACGCGATCTCGTGCGTCAGCACGGACGCCACCATCAGCCCGCCGGCGAGCACGAGCCGGCCCCGGTTCAGCGCGCAGAGCGCGCCGAAGAGCAGCAGATACAGCACCTGGTCGAAGTAGCCCACCTCGTGGAACAGGAAACCGCCGGTCGGCATCAGCAGCCACCCGATGACGAGGAACTGCTTGCTGATCGTGCGAGCCCGGAAGAACACGACCGTCAGCACGGCGAGCAGGAGCCCGAGCACGAGGAACCCGGCGATGGCGTAGACCCAGTAGTCGTACCCGAACACCAAGGCGAACGGCCGCAGCAAGGTGCCGATGAGGAACCGGCGGTGGAACCCGTCGGTCAGCGAGACCGACTCCAGCGTGACCGCCCAGTCGCCCGGCAGCCGGAACCCGGTGTACGCCGCGAGCAGCACCGCCGCCACGAACAACACCGTGGTCATCCGCTGCACACCACGCGTGCCGATCGTCGCGGGCACCCGTCGTTCTTCGAGCAGTGCGGTCATGTGCCTGGCCTCCCAAGATCTACTGGGAACCAAGCTAGAAGCGGAAAACGCGACTACCGAGACCGGAGAACGACAGTTCCGCACGGCTTTGTGACAGCGCCCGGAAGCCGCCCCGTACGGGTGACTTCCGGGCGCGGCCGGAGGCTCAGTGGCGGCTCATCGAGAAGCTCTGGCCGTCCGAGCCGATGTCGCTGGGACTGAAGGTACCGCGGCCGTTGTCGTCCGCGTCCAAGCGCTGCGGGTCGGCATCGGCGAGGTTCCGGCCGTCGAACCGCACCCCGCTGAACTCGATGTCACCGGAGATCGACGGGTACGAGCCGCTCGGGGACTCGATGACCGCCTCGGCCGAAATGTGCTGGGCGTTCAATGTCTGAGTCGTGCTCTTCGTCCAGCCTTTCGTCGTGTCGCTGATGTCCAGCCGGTAGTCATCGCCGGAGCGAGTGACGGTCGCGGTGATCCGGTCACCCGCGTCCACCGGGGTCTCGTCGGCCGGGTAATACACCGAATCGCCCGGGTACATCTCGTACCACACCCGTTTGAACGGTTCGCCGCCGTAGCAGTCCGTATCCACCCCCGTCTGCTCCACTGTGGACGATCCGTCGCCGTCGATACCGACCCACGGCGAGACGATCTCCTCGCTGGAGTTACAGGTGACGGCGGGCTCGATCCAGGACGCGGTCGCCGTGGTGAAATCGCCGGAACTGACGTAACCACCCCAGTTCCCGCCCTCGTGGTTGTGCCCGTGGAAGACACGATGGCCGGGAGTGGCCGCCGCGGTACCCGCGACGGCGGCGAGGCTCGCCGCCGCGGCCGCGGTGACCGCAACGAGCCGGACAGTCCAGCCTGGTCGTGGTGAGTACATGCAAATCCAATCCGATCATGGGGACCCGAGGTGCCGACGTTGATCAGTCTTGGATTCGCGAGAGCGGGAAGGTAGCTACTTTCGCATGGTCTTCCCTATTCGAGCAGAAAGTTCACCAACCTTATGTCCGCGGAATGGACTACTACTGCGCCGAGCGTGTGCGCGCAGCATCCACGAATCGGGTGGTGTATGTCTGGGCAAGGTCGACCTGGTCCTTTTTCGGCTTCACGTTGCTCGACGAGGAACCGAGGACTTCGAGCACGTTCCGCGCGCCGGCCGGATCCATCCGCCCGTCCTTGGTGAACATCGGCAGGCTGTCCTTGAGCGACTTCACGTACAACGCCTTGTCCCCGCCCGCGAACGAGGGCGGCATGACGTCCGCGACCTGCTCCGCGGTGTGCGTCGCGAGCCACTTCAGCGTGTCGACGTAGGCGTTCGCCAGCTTTTGCACCACGTCCGGGTAGCGCTTCACGATCTCGCAGCTCATGTACAGCGAACTGGCCGGGTAGAGCCCGCCGAGCGCGGCCCGGGTGCCCTCGACCGTGCGCAGGTCGTAGAGGATCTTGGCCTGGCCGGTGGTGGTCAGCTGCGCGATCGTCGGATCGGTGGTCATCCCGGCGTCGATCGCCCCCTGCTGCAGGTTCGAGATGAACGTCTGCCCGGCGCCGACCTTCACTGGCGTGTAGTCCTTTCCGCCGACCCCGCCCCGCGCGGCGAGCGCCTTGGTGAGGAAGTCGGTCGACGAGCCGAGCGAGGTGACCCCGAGGTTCCGGCCCCGGAAGTCCGCACCGGAGCGGATCTGCCCGGCCTTGCCGGTGGCCACCATCTCCGCCTCGCCGGGCACGTTGGCGAACTGCACCACGCTGGTCAGGCACTGTTGCTTGGCCTGCAGGTCGATGGTGTGGTCGTAGAATCCGACGACCGCCTGCACCTCCCCGGCCAGCAGCGAGGTCTCCGCGTTCGCACCGGAGGGCTGGTCGTAGAGTTCGACGTCGATCCCCTGCTTCTGGTACTCGCCGAGCTGGTGCGCGAGCTGACCGGGCAGATAGATCACTTTGGACAGTCCGCCGACCATGATCTTGATGTGCGGGCGGCCGCCGTCGCCGAGGTCGATCAACCGGGAGTCGCGGCAGGCGGTGACCCCGCCGAGGGTGACCAGCGCCGCGGCCGCGCTCGCGAGTGTCCTTTTGAGACGCATCAGATGGCTCGATTCCCGTCGTCGGCGCTCATTTGCGGACGCCAGCGCAGCAACCGGCGTTCGGCCGTGCCGATGACCCATTCCGCGAACAACGCGACCACCATGACGATCAGCATCCCGCCGTACACCCCGGCGGTGTCGAAGGTGCCCTGCGCGTTGGCGATCAGGAAGCCCATTCCGGCCTTGGCCCCGGTGTACTCCCCGACCACGGCACCGATCAGTGCGAAACCGAAGGCCACGTGCAGCGAGGAGAGGATCCACGAAGTGGCGCTGGGCAACACGATCGAGCGCAGCACCTGTCCACGCGTGGCGCCGAGGATGCGGGCGTTGTCGATCAGGTTGCGATCCACCTCGCGAGCACCGGTGAACGCGTTGAAGAACACCGCGAAGAACACCAGCACGAACACCGTGGCGACCTTGGAGGACAGTCCGAGGCCGAACCAGATCACGAACAGCGCGGCGAGCACGATGCGGGGCATGGCGTTGGCCGCCTTGATGAACGGCGCCAGCACCTCGGCCAGATACCGGCTGCGGCCGAGCACCACCCCGCACAGCACGCCCGCGATCGCGCCGAGCACGAACCCGAGGAACGCCTCCTCGACGGTCACCAGGATCTGGTACCAGATGGACCCGAAATCGGTTCCGGCGGTGAACCATTCGGCCAGCCGCTGCCAGATCTTCGAGGGCATCGAGTAGAAGAACGGGTCGATCCAGAACCGGCCGGCCAGCTCCCAGCTGCCCAGCCACCCCACCACGATCGCCAGCCGCAGCAGCCAGACGTTCCGCCGGTGCCGCGCGGCCGAGCGTTTCGCCCTGGCCAGCACGTCCTGTTCGGTCTCCAGCACCGGCAGCTGCTCCGCCGACGCGGCCGAGGTCTCAAGCGACATTGCCCGCCCCCTTCTGCCGGGCCTTGTCGACCTCGCCGCGCAGCGATTCCCAGATATTCGAGTACAGCACCCGGAATTCCTCCGTGAGCCGCAGCTCCTCCACCTTGCGCGGGCGCTGCAGCGGAATCTCGAAGACGTCCTTCACGGTGGCCGGGCCGGTGGTCAGCACGACCACCTTGTCCGCGAGCACGATGGCCTCGTCCAGATCGTGCGTCACGAAGATGACCGCAGCGCCAGGCGGGGCGGGTGGGCCGGCAGAAGCACTGCCCGACCACAGCCGCAGCAGCTCGTCCTGCATGAGCGCGCGGGTCTGTACGTCGAGCGCGGAGAACGGCTCGTCCATCAGCAGGATCTTCGGGTCCGTCACGAGCGTCTGCGCCAGCGCCACACGCTTGCGCATACCGCCGGAAAGCTGGTGCGGATAGTACTTCTCGAAGCCGGCGAGGCCGACCCGGGAAATCCAGTCCACCGCCTTGGCTCTGGCCTGTGCCTTCGGCACCCCGCGGAACCGCGGCCCGGAAGCCACGTTGTCCAGCACCGAACGCCACGGCATGACCGCGTCGGTCTGGAACATGTAGCCGACGCCGTCCGGAATTGACTTCACGTCCGTGCCGTGCACCCGTACCCGCCCGGCCGAGACCGGCTGCAGGCCGGACACCAGCGACAACGTGGTCGACTTGCCACAGCCGGTCGGCCCGACCACGGCGACGAACTGCCCCGGCTCGACGGTCATGCTCAGCTCGCGGACCGCGGTGTGCACGGAACCCGAGCCGTCCGGGAACCTTTTGGTGGCTCTGATCAGTTCGATCAGGGGTGGGGCCATGGCGGTGACTCCTTCGTCACAGGGGACGCTCACACGGTTGCCGGGAAGGTTAAGAGCGCGGCGGGCGGGCGAGAAGCTTGTCGACGTTCTGCGTGCGCTCTGCGCGTTGTCCACTTTTTGTACGTTTAGCGCACTGCGTTGAGCTGGGAGTATGTTCCCTGGCATGCCGAAGCTGGCGCTCTTTCCGCGGATGCGGTTCACCCGTCAGGTCCTGCTGCTGCAGATCGGCGTGGTGGTGCTCGTGGTGGGCCTCGGCGTCGCGCTGGTGGCCTGGCTGCTGCGCACGACGCTGACCGAGCAGTACGGCGAACGCGCGCTGGCGATCGCGAAGTCGGTGGCGGCGGACCCGGTGGTGATCGCCGGAGCCGCGGCGCGGCAGCAGGGCGGGCCGCTGCAGACGCGGGCGCAGGCCGTGACCAAGGCGAACGAGGTGCTGTTCGTGGTGATCACCGACGACCAGGGGATCCGGCTGGCGCACCCCGACCCGGGCAGCATCGGCGACCGGGTGAGCACCTCGGCCAAGGAGGCGCTCTCCGGCCAGGACGTGGTGAGCGCCGTGCAGGAGGGCACGCTCGGACTGTCCGTGCGCAGCAAGACCCCGATCGAGCAGGGCGATCGGGTGGTGGGCGAGGTCAGCGTGGGCTTCACCGTCACGGAGTTGACCGGCGACGTCAACCGGCTGATAGAGCTGACTTCGCTGTTCGCCGGTGGGGCGCTGCTGCTCGGCGCCGGTGCGTCGGCGTTGCTGAACCGCCGGCTTCGGCGAGTGACCCACGGCCTCGAACCGCAGGAGCTGACCGAGCTGCTCTACGAGCGCGAAGCCGTGCTGCACGGCATCGGCGAAGGCGTGCTGGCGCTCGACGCGCAACAACGGGTCACGGTGCGCAACGACGAGGCGGAGCGGCTGCTCGGTACCGCCCTCCCGGTCGGTACGCCGCTGGCCGAGCTGGACCTCTCGCCGCGGCTGCAGATGGCCGTCGCGGAAGGCGTGCCGGTGGACAATCTCCTTGCGGTGGCCGGAAATCGGGTGCTCGTGATCAACTCCCGCGCGGTGCGGCGTGAGGAACGACCGCTCGGTACCGTGCTGACCTTCCGGGACCGCACCGACCTCGACACGCTCACCCGTGAACTCGACGGCATCCGCTCGCTGTCCGACGGTTTGCGGGCGCAGCGGCACGAGTTCGCGAACCGGCTGCACACCCTGTCCGGGTTGTTGCAGCTCGGCCACCACGCCGAAGCCGAGGAGTACCTGCAGACGCTCACCGAGACCACCGGCGCCCGCGCCGAGCCGCCCGGCGACCAGATCGCCGACCCGTACTTACGGGCGCTGCTGGCCGCGAAAAGCGAGCAGGCCCAGGAAAAAGGCATGGAGCTACGACTGGCCGACGACTCGTGGGTGCCCGCCGCGGTGACCGACCCGGTCGCCGCGGGCACCGTGATCGGCAACCTGGTGGACAACGCCCTGCACGCGGCCCGGCTCGGGCCACGCCGCCCCGCTGCGGTCGAGATCGGCCTGCTCGCCGACGGCGACACCCTGCACGTGTCCGTTGTGGACAGTGGACCCGGCGTGCCGGAACCGTTGCGGGAAAAGCTTTTCGACGAGGGCGTGTCCACCAAACTGGCCCCCGGCCACGGGCTCGGGCTGGCGCTGGCCCGGCAGGCCGCCCGCGCCCACGACGGTGAGGTGTGGCTCGCCGACCCCGGCGGCGGTGCGTCGGGCGCCCTGTTCGTGGCGAAGCTCCCCGGTCTGCTGAGCACCTTGGAGGTCCCCTGATGATCCGCACCCTCATCGTCGACGACGACTTCCGGGTAGCCGGGGTGCATGCCGGTTTCGTCTCGGAGGTGCCGGGCTTCACCGTGGCCGGCATCGCGCACACCGCCGCCGAGGCCCGCGCCCGCGTCCGCGAACTGGCCCCGGACCTGGTGCTGCTCGACGTGTATCTGCCCGACGAGCCCGGCCTGTCCGTCCTGCCCGAACTGCAGACCGACACCATCGTGCTCTCCGCCGCGACGGACGCCACTTCGGTGACCGCCGCCATCCGCGCCGGCGCGCTGAACTACCTGATCAAGCCGTTCACCACCCGGCAACTCTCCGAACGGCTGACCTCCTACGCGCGTTACCGGGGCCTGGTGCGCACCGAACGCCCCCTCAACCAGGACGACGTGGACCGCGCCTTCCGCGCCCTGCACGACCAGGACCGGGCAGCCGCGCCGAAGGGCCAGTCGAGCGCCACCGCGCGGCTGGTGTCCGAACGGCTGCGCAGCTCACCGGCCCCGCTCTCGGCCGCCGAGGTCGCCCGCGAACTGGGCATGGCCCGCGCCACCGCACAGCGCTACCTGACCGCACTGGCCGAATCCGGCGCAGTGGACATGCGCCTGCGCTACGGCGCGACCGGACGGCCGGAACACGAGTACGTCTGGGTCGGCTGAGCCGTCGCTGGCCCCTCACCTGCCGGACCTGTTCCAGACCGGTTTCAGGTCTGTGAAGGGGCCCTTCACAGACTCTGAGTCCGTGAAGGGCCCCTTCACAGCTTTAGCAGATACGGGTCGGCCACCACCGACCCGATTGTCGTAGTCCGTTACCGATCCGACGGGACGGGCCGTCAGCGACCGCCTGCCGTTTTCCGCACCAAGCCCGTCCACGGCTGCCACCGATGGTCGACGACCTTCTGGAAGTCGCTCCTGGACGCGACGCTCGGTGCCGGTGCGGGCGGGTTGTCGCCCGCGCGGGGTGCGTCCTGATCCGCGCCAGCCCGGGGAACGTCCTGGCGCGGGCCGAGGGGAATGTCCTGGCGCGGGGTGACCGGCGGCGGCGTGGTGACCCGTTTCCGGATCGGCCGCTCCTGCGGGGACACCGGCACGTAAACCGTGGCCGGTCCGGCTTCCGAGGTCACCGGCACCTGCGGACGCGTGGGCCAGGAGCCCGGCGGAGCCACCACGACCTGCGGCTCGGCCTGCGTCGCCACCGTGTCGGGGCGCGAACCGGAGAACCCACCGGTCACCAGCCCGCCACCCAGCCAGCCGAGCCCGACCAGCATGACCGCCGACGCCCCGATGACCACGGCACGCCGGCTCCGGCGCCCCACCACGGCCTGGGGCGAGACCAGCACCCTGCCGACTGCGACCGGAACCGCCCCGGCCTGCGTGCCGCCGGCCTCGGCCACGCCCGACCCAGCCTGCACGCCGCCAGCCGCCGCCACACCCGACCCAGCCTGCGCACAGCCGGTCGCCGCCACACCCGACCCGGCCTGCGTACAGCCGGTCGCCGCCACGCCCGCCCCGGCGGCGGTCGGACCGTTCACGAGCAGCTCGTCCACAGTCGGACCGTCAACAACCTGCCCACCCACAACCTGCCCACCCACGACCTGTTCGGCTGCGCCCGCCCCGGGTCCCCGTTGCCCGCCCACGCTCGACTTGTCGATAAGTCGCCCGACCGCGCCCCACCCTGCCGCGCCCAGCCCGCCCGTCAGCCGCCTGCCCCCACCCGGCTTACCCGCCCGCTTCGAACTGCCCGGCACACTGGCGGCGATGATCCCGGTCCGATCGGCCAGCTCCGCGGCGGAGCGGTCGGCGGTTGCGGCCGGTCGCCGCTCGGCGAGGCGCAGCATCGGGCATACCTCCGGGGCACGGGCGCACGGGTGGACCCCACCATTCTGGTACATTTCCGATGGATCTGTCAGAAACCCAACTCCATCGAGTGATCATTGTTTTCACCAGAAGGCGGCTCCACCGTTGGAGTGCGGACCGAGGGGGACGACAACTGATCACTGATAAGTGACCTCGCCGATCACCAGAGCGTCGATGCAATACGGATCCGCGCAGGATCGTCTCAGCCGCTTTCTTCTTTGTGATAAAGGAAATTTCCTCGAACCAGGCCGCGGCTCGCGCGTCCCGGACACCGCGCGGCCCGCGATGCCGGTTTGATTCCGCCAGGATGCACGCAGTGACTCGATGAATGAACTTCGCCGCGTTACGCGAACTCCACTCGGGCGATCCGGCGAATCCGAACGTATTCGAGATAGTGGCCGCGTGCCGTCACCGGAACAGCCGGGCGAGAGGTCAGCTCGGCCACGTCTGCCGGGCGACACGGACCGGTGCATACCCGAGCACGCGACCGGCCCCCACCCGGCACCGGTGATCACCGCCACTTCGCCCGTGAAATCCTTTCTCACGGTTCCTCGCACCGATCTCACCCGGGAGTTCGGATACTGAGTGCGAACGGAAGCCTTCAGGAGGTGTTGTGCGGCGAGTCGTGATCGTGGCGGTCGCACTGGTGTGCACGAACGGCCTCCTCGTCGCGAGTGCGGACCACACCGTCGAAACGGTGCCCACCGCCGCGGCCAAGCCGGCGAACTCCGCCGTCGGCGCGCTGTTCCTGGACGGCACGCACTACTGCACGGCGAGCGTGGTGCACAGCGACCAAGGCAACGAAGTGGTCACCGCGGCGCACTGCATCCACGACGGTCAGGACGGCTCGTACTTGACCGGCGTGAGCTTCGCTCCCGGCTTTCACGACGGAGTCGCCCCGTACGGCTACTGGGAGGTCAGCGACGAGCGGGTGCTCCCGGGGTGGTCCGATTCCTCCGATCAGGACTTGGATGTCGGATTCGCCAAGGTGCGCCGTGCCGGTTCGGACACCACCGTGGAATCGCTGACCGGGGCGAACAAGCTGGCCGTGAACAGTCCGGCGGAGCGGCCGGTGAAGGTGACCGGCTATCCGGACGGCATCGACACCCCCGCGGTCTGCGCCACCACCACTAAACGGGAGGAAACCTTCCAGCTGCGCGTGGAGTGCCCTGGGTTCGCCACCGGCACCAGCGGCGGCCCGTGGATCGAGGACCCGGATCCGAACACCGAGCTCGGCACCGTGGTGGGCGTGATCGGCGGGTACGAATACGGCGGCGACACCGACGACGTGTCCTACTCCAGCTACTTCGACGACGACGTGGCCGCGCTCTACCGCCAAGCCACCGCGGGCCCGTGACATGATGCGGCGCATGAGCCACCCCGTGCGTGACGTCCCGATCACCGGCGCCCCGATCCGGCTGGGCCAGTTCCTGAAATTGGCCGGCCTCGCCGAGGACGGCGCGCACGCGAAGGACCTCATCGAAGCGGAAGAGGTCGCCGTGAACGGCGAGATCGAGACCCGCCGCGGCCGTCAGCTCACCGAGGGTGACGTGGTGGCCGTCGGCGGAGAACAGGGACGGGTCACGACCGGCTGAACGACGTCGGCGGCAGCCGGGAACACGCCTTGGTGTGGTGACCACCCCTCGTGGCCATCACAGCTAGCCCACCGTGCTCAGCGGCGACCGGCGGAGGCCGAGCGCCAGCGAGTCCAGCTGACGACGGACCGAGGCGGACAGCGGCACGCCCAGCGCCCGGCACTGTTCCAGATACTGCGCCTCCCGCCAGCCCGGGTAGCGGATCGGGGCGCCGCCCTCCCAGCCGAGCATGCTGCCGAACAACGCGCTCGCCGCGCGGTAGAAGCCGTCCGCGCTACGCAGCGTGGTCGGGGCGATCGCCATGACCAGCAGCCCGGTGTCGTGCTCGTGATCGGCGACGCCCGAGAGCACACCGGCCAGCACGTCCACCATCAGCGCGAACCCGGCGAACTCCGGGTTCCGCGCCGCGTCGCCGAGGTTCACGTCCAGCATGAACTCCGGGTACGCCCCGCCCGGGGCGGCCATGCCGAGCGGGTTCGCGGGATGCTCGTCCACGCCGCCCGCGGCCAGCACCAGCCCGATCATCCCGTGCGGCAGCGCGCGCGCCGCGTGGTGCCCGGCCCGGCCGAACGGACCGGCCCCGCGCATCGACACCAGCCCGACACCGAACCGCCCGGCCCGCACGACCGCGCGGTCCATCGCGTCGCCCACCGCCCACAACCCACTGGCCCTGCGATAATCGATGAGCGCGGCCGCCCCACGATCGGCGATCAGCAGTGGTTCGGCCCCAGGCGTCACGAACCCGCTTTCCACCGCGGGCAGGTGCAACCGGGTCAGCTCCGCGACGCCGGTGTCCGGCGCACCGGTGAGATCGCCGTGGCACAACGCTTCCGCGGCCATCCGCGCCCGGACTTCCGGAAAGCCGTGCGCCACCAGGATGTGCGAGACGAGTGCGATCAGTTCCTCGGCCGGCACCCGGTGCCAGGCCTGCTCGGGGATCGGGGTGTCACCGGAACCGGGACCGGCGGGAGCAGCGGAGGCGACCGGCCGTCCGAGACGGCGGGACCGAGGTCTGAGGGACACTTCACCGAGAGTGCCGGGGGTCCGCACACGACGTCAACGAGGTTGGCACGAGAGTGTGATGGGGGCTTCCGCAGAGTCGTACCCTGAACCACATGTGCCGAAACATCACCACCCTCCGCGGCCTGCAGCCCGCCGCGACCACGGAAGAGATCGAAGCCGCGGCACGCCAGTACGTGCGCAAGGTTTCCGGCGTGCAGTCCCTGTCGGAGGCCACCCGCGACCCGTTCGAAGAGGCGGTCGCGGAAATCGCCGCGATCACCACCCGCCTGCTCGACGAACTACCGCAACGCCGCCAGCCGCCGGCCACCGTTCCACCGCTGCGCCGCCCCGAGGTCCGCGCCCGGATGGCGTTGCGGGAACTGAAGAATCCCTGATCTCCCAAGCTCTTGCGGGCCGATACCCGGCCGCCCCCACACCCGGCGGACCGGGCCGGGGGCGGCGGCTGGCGGAAGCGGAGGGATTTGAACCCCCGGTAGGTTTCCCTACGGACGCTTTCAAGGCGTCTGCATTCGGCCGCTCTGCCACGCTTCCTCACCGGTCAGCGTATCGCGCCTGCCCTCGGCCTCGTCCAGGTGTTCGAGGACGCGGGTGAACACCGTGCCCACGGTGATCTGTTCCTGCGGGGTGAGCAGGTCGATCAGGTGCTCGCGAGCGCCGCGCACGTGCGTGGGGGCGGCTTGGGTGAGCAGCCGCCTGCCCGGCGTGGTCAGTTCGGTCAGCACGCCGCGCTTGTCGTCCGGGTCCGGGCGGCGGCGGACCAGGCCGGCCGCTTCCAGTTTGCTGATCTGGTGCGACAGCCTGCTCTTGGTCGAACCCAGCTGCGCGGCCAGGTCGGTCATTCTGGCCGGGTCGCCGACCGCGTCGAGGCAGACCAGCACCTCGTAGTCGACGAGGGAGATCGCGTGTGCCTCGGTCAGCTCACGATGCAACCGCTGCCGCAACCGTAGCGAAGCGACGATGTACGCCCGCCAAGCGTGCTGTTCGGGTCCGCGGAGCCAGCGCACGCCGGGGTGGTCGTCGATCATTCACGAAGCCTAGGCGTGCCAAGCATTTGCGACCGAACGTGGCCTCTTCCGGCAAACTTCGCCCGAAGGAGGGGTTACGGAAAGGTTGAGACTCGGCGCGAAGAAGCGCATCCTTCTTGTGAGCGGAGGGTGATTCGGGTACTGAAGCGCGCCGCAGGGGTACGCCGGCCCGGGTCGCCCACGTGGAGAGGCCAGGTGGTGGCATGGCAGGTGATCCCCGCGGTTGACCGCCCGCTGTGTACCCGCGGCCGGCACGGCCTCGATCCGGTTCGGTCGCGACTGTGAACAGCAGCAGGCAGGCACTAGCGGTGCGCCCGGCATCGATCACGCGCACCACGGCGTCGATCTGGCGCTGCTTCACTTCGCGGCCTCGGCACCGCGAAGGCATCGCCGGACGCCGGCCCGGCCGGTGGCCAACCGCCACTCGAAACCTCGGTAGTACCTGGGTGCGGCCCGCCAGAGCGCAGGGCCGCACCCAGTCTGCGTTTCCGGACCGCGGTTACTAGTCCGACCAAGTAGGCCGACCCCCACCCGGCACGTAACCGTTGCTACGAAGCCATTAGGCCGTGACTGTGGTCGGATTGGTAATGATCGGCACAGTAGGCTTTCGCCGTGCGATTCGACGACAACGCGGGACTCGACAGCTCCGAGGTCCAAGACCTGCGCGGCAGCGGCGGTGGCGGGATCGGCGGCCGGGTCGCCCTCGGCGGTGGCGGGCTCGGGCTGGTCGGGCTCGTCATCTACATCCTGATGTCCCAGTTCGGCGGCGCGAGCAGCACTCCGAACCCGGCCAGTGGCCCCGGGCTCGGCAGCGTCGGTTCCGGGCAGCAGGTGGACGCCACCACGCTCGCCCAGAAATGCCGCACCGGCGCGGACGCGAATCGCGACCACGACTGTGCGATCGTCGCCATCGTCAACTCGGTGCAGGACTACTGGACCCAGCAGTTCGCCCGCTCCAGCCAGACCTACCGCAAGGCCACCACGCGATTCTTCAACGGCGGCGTACGCACCGGCTGCGGCAGCGCCACTTCCGACACCGGCCCGTTCTACTGTCCTGCCGACTCGCACGTGTACATCGACCTGTCCTTCTTCAACGAGCTGAAGACCCGCTTCGGCGCCAAGGGCGGGCTGTTCACCGAGGCGTACGTGCTGGCCCACGAGTACGGCCACCACGTGCAGAACCTCACCGGCACGTCGAAGCGTGGCAACGGCAGCGGCCCGACCGGCGGTTCGGTGCGCCTGGAGCTGCAAGCCGACTGCTACGCCGGGGTCTGGGCCAACCACGCAAGCACAACGCCGACCGAATCCGGCAAACCGCTGGTGCAGGACGTCACGAAGGACGACATCTCCCGCGCGCTGGACACGGCCGCCCGGATCGGCGACGACTACATCCAGTCGAAGCTCGGCAGCGGCCACGTCAACGAATCGAGCTTCACGCACGGCACTTCCAAGCAGCGCGAGAAGTGGTTCACCACCGGGTTCCAGACCGGGCAACCGGCTCGCTGCAACACCTTCGGCACCAACGATCTCGGCTGAGCGCGAGCGGCGCGAAGCGGGTTACAGTCGGGCCCATGCAGGCGATCACGATCCGCGAACCCGGTGGCCCCGACGTGCTCGAATGGACCGAGGTGCCCGATCCGCGCCCCGGCCCCGGTGAGGTGCTGCTGGAGGTCGTCGCGAGCGCGGTGAACCGGGCCGATCTGCTGCAGCGGCAAGGAAACTACCCACCTCCGCCCGGTGCCAGCCAGGTCCTCGGCCTCGAATGCTCCGGCGTGATCGCGGAACTCGGCGAAGGCGTCGAAGGCTGGCAGGTCGGTGACGAGGTGTGCGCGCTGCTGGCCGGCGGCGGGTACGCCGAGAAGGCCACCGTGCCCGCCGGGCAACTGCTCCCGGTGCCCGGTGAGGTGGAGACGATCACCGCGGCCGGGCTGCCCGAAGTTGCCTGCACCGTATGGGCAAACGTGGTGATGCACGCCGGTCTCCGCGAGGGTCAGGTCCTGCTGGTGCACGGTGGCGCGGGCGGGATCGGCACGCACGCCATCCAGGTCGGCAAGGCGCTCGGCGCGACCGTCGCGGTCACCGCGGGTTCGCCGGAGCGGCTGGAGAGCTGCCGCCAGCTCGGTGCGGACGTGGTGATCAACTACAAGGAGCAGGACTTCGTCGAGGTACTGCGGGCCGAAACGAACGGCGCCGACGTCATTCTCGACAACATGGGCGCGAAATACCTCGACCGCAACATCGACGCACTCGCCATGGACGGGCGGCTCGTCGTGATCGGCATGCAGGGCGGGGTGAAGGGCGAGCTGAACCTGGGCAAGCTGATCGGCAAACGCGCCGGCGTGTACGCGGCGGGGCTGCGATTCCGTCCGCTGGAACAGAAGGCAGCGATCGTCGCCGAGGTGCGGGAGCGGCTGTGGCCGCTGGTCGAGCAAGGTTCGGTGGCGCCGGTGGTCGGCCAGGTCGTGCCGATGGCCGAGGCCGCTTCCGCGCATCGGATGCTCGAAGAGGGCACCGTGTTCGGCAAGGTCCTGCTCGCCGCCAAGTCCTGAGCTGTGAAGGGCCCCTTGACAGCCTCAGAGTCCAGGGTGTCGGCAAAGTCGGCGTGAGGGCCCTGCGCCGACCGCGGAAGTCCGTGAAGGTCTGTGAAGGGCCCCTTCACGGACTCTGAGTCCGTGAAGGGGCCCTTCACAGCCTTTCAGCGAAGCTCTTCGAGGACCCGTACCAGCTGGTTGACCTCGAAGACGTTCGAGTAGTGCGCGAGCCCGATCCGCACCGCGCCGCCGACCTCGGCGACTCCCAGCGACGCGAACACGCCGCCGGAGCCGTCGTCGGCGAACGCGCACAGGCCCTGGGAAGCCAGGTACTCCGAGATCTCCGGCGCCTTCTTGTTCGCGACGGTGAACGCGAGCGAAGGGATCCGGCGCATCGCGTCGCCGATCACCATCACGTGCCGGAGCGAGCGCAGCTCGGTGGACAGCTGCGCGAGCAGTCCCGCTTGGTACGACTTGGCCGAGCCCAGCGAGGTCACCAGCCGCTCGCGGCGGGAACCGGTCGCCGCGTCGTCCAGCCCGGCCAGGTAGTCGATCGACGCGACGAGCCCGGCCAGCAGCGGGTACGGGTGCGCGCCGAGCTCCAGCCGGGCCGCGCCGCGCGCGTTCGGCTCAAGCGAGACCGAGGAGATGCGCTCCAGCAGCTCCGGGTCGCGGAACACCAGCGCGCCCACCGCCGGCCCGCCCCACGCCTGCGCGGACACGACCATTACGTCCGCGCCCAGCTCCTGCAGGTCCAGGGGGACGAACGGGGCCGCGTAAGTGGCGTCGACCACGACCAGCGCACCCACTCGCTTGGCGAACTCGATCACCGTCGGCACGTCCGGGCGGGTACCCACCGAACCGGAGGCCAGCGTGACCGCGACCGCCTTGGTCCGCGCGGACACCAGGTTCTCGTACTGCCAGGCGGGCAGCTCGCAGGTCTCGATGTCGATCTCGCCCCAGCGCACCACGGCCCCGACGCGCTTCGCGGCCCGGCGCCACGGCGCGATGTTGGCCTCTTCGTCCAACCGGGACACGACCACTTCGTCGCCGATCGTCCAGCGCTCGGCCAGCGCGTCGACCAGGCGGCGCAGCAGCACCGAGGAACTCGGCCCGAGCACCACCGTGGCCGGATCGGCCCCGACCAGATCGGCCACCGCCCGCCGCGCCGCGGTGACGATGCTCTCCGCGCGCTGGGAGGCCGGGAAGGCACCGCCCGGCCCAGAGACCGGGGCCCGCATCGCGGTGGAGACCGCGGAGGCGACCTGCTCCGGTACCAGCATCCCGACGGCGCCGTCGAAGTGGATCCAGCCGTCCCCCAGTGCGGGGAACAGTCCGCGGATACGAGCGACGTCGAACGCCATGGAGCACACCGTACGGACGTGCGGTTTCCCGGTCACCGCGGGGTTGGGCAGAACTGCACCCGATACCCGGAAGCCGCTACCCTCGGACACGAAACGGACACCTCAGTTGACGGGGATGGAGCACATGAGCGAGCCGAACTTCCGGACTTCGGGCGCAGGCGGTGACGATTCGGCACCGCACGTGATGGTCGTAGGTCCGGACGGAGTTCCGGTCGGCACCACACCGGTGACCCCTGAGGGTGAACCCGCCGACGCGGTTGGCGACCTGGTCGAGGAACCGGCCAAGGTGATGCGCATCGGCACCATGATCAAGCAGTTGCTGGAGGAGGTCCGCGCGGCACCGCTGGACGACGCCAGCCGGGACCGGGTCCGCGAGATCCACCAGACCTCGGTGCGCGAGCTGGAGGAGGCGCTGGCCCCGGAGCTGCGCGAGGAGCTGGAACGGCTGGTCCGCCCGTTCACCGACGACCGCACGCCCTCCGACGCCGAGCTGCGGATCGCGCAGGCCCAGCTGGTCGGCTGGCTGGAGGGCCTGTTCCACGGCATCCAGACAGCCCTGTTCGCCCAGCAGATGGCGGCCCGGGTCCAGCTGGAGCAGATGCGCCGCGGCCTGCCCGCGGGGCCCTCGGGCATGGTGCCGGGGCGGCCCGGCGAGGGGCCGGGGATCAGCGGGACCGGGCAGTACCTCTGAACCCGGTTCGCCGCGCGCAAGGAAATGCCGATCCGGCGAACGGACGCCTGGTCGAAAACCGCTGGGCGCACAGTTCGGCACCCCTGCCGGAAACGGCGCCGGAATGCACCGGGTCCGCCTGAGCCGGTGGTGACGCGCACCGATTCCGGCGACGGAAACCGCGGATTCTCCGGGTACTGCCGGGCCTTCACACCCCGGCAGTACCCGGCGCGGATTTCCGGGCGGCGAACCGGGCTACGCGCGCCAGCGCCTCGACCACCGGGCCCGCGCCGACGGTTCGGGCGCCGGCGGTTCAGGCTGGGGCGCTTCCGGTTCCGGCACCGGGCGGACGACCGGCGCGTAGACCTGCGCCGCCAGTACTCGCTTCGAGCTTCTGAACTGGTCCAGCAGTTCCGGACGGTAACCGCCGGCGGTCGGGCGTTCCGGGACCTGGGACAGGTCCTCCAGCAGCGTCCAGTTCGACCCCAGCGCTTCGAGCGACCGGTGCTTCGTCGCGTAGTAGTCCGGGTGGATCGAGACCGCGACACCCGACGCACCGGCGGCCGCGGCGAGCATGTGCAGGTGGAAGCGGGTGGAGATCCAGGTCTGGTGCGGGGCCGCGGGCAGCCCGTGCGTCCAGATGTGCGAGAAGGGGTAGAACCGCGCGCCGGGCAGCTCTCGTTCGAACAGCGCGAACACTTCCCGGTCGACCCGCGGGACGCCTTCCACGACACCCACCTTGTGCCCCGGCACCTTCCAGGCCCGCAGCATCGCGAGCACCGCACCGGCCAGCGCCCCGACGCCCACTTCGACCAGATCCGACTGCAGGCACAGCATGACCTCGGGCAGGTCTTCGGCAGCCTCGTACTGCTCGGGGCGCAGCGCCAGGAACGCGTCGTCGAGACCGGTCTGCACGCCCAGCAGCTCGGCGGACGCATCGTCGCGCACGTCGACCACCTCGAAGTGATCGGTCAGCGCGCGCACCAGCGGTATCACGTCGTCACAGACCGGCAGCAGCCCGTGCCCGGTCATCGCGGCCCGGCCGCCCGAACGCTCGACGGTCGCCGCGGCACCCGCGAGCAGACCGATCTGTTTCGGCCACAGTTTGTTGATGTAGCCGCCGCCGACCACGTGAATCACATCCACCCGCGACAGCAATTCGATGCCGTGGTGCAGCCTCGGCATCATGCCGGGATTGTGCACGGCTTCGCGCACCCAAGCGGCGGCGCGCCACGGATCCTCGTCCGGCGCCTCCCAGCACAGCCGCCACAGCGTGTCGGTGAATTTCGCCCGTGGGTGCAGGCCGTCCAGCAGAACGGTGGCCGGGCCGGGAGAGTGGGTATCGACCCACACATCGGCTTCCGGTGCCGTTTCGGCGAGGTATCGCAGCCAGCCGGCCGTGATGAGTTCGTCGCCGTAGTTGGGGTGACCAACGGGGGCGACCAAGTAGTAGAGCGGGCGCGAATCGGTGGACTGCGGCAATCCGGTCCTGCTTTCAGAGGCCGACATCACTTCATCTTAACGACGTGCCCCGGCAACGAATTCGAGGGACTCCCGCGCCACGCCGGGACAATCGACGGGCCGGACAGGGCCCGGCCCGTCCCATCGGTACCCTCGTCCACGTGCATGCCACCAGCACGGTTCACGCAGCCGAACCCGAGGTTTCGACGCAGGCTCCGCCTTCGTCGGACCGTAAGACCTTCTCCAGGGCGATAGCCGACCTCAAGGAGGGCCTCGCAGCCCGCGAGCTGTGGACCCACCTGGGCTGGCAGGACATCCGGCAGCGGTACCGCCGCTCGGTGATCGGGCCGTTCTGGATCACCATCAGCCAGGGCGTCATCGCGCTCGGGCTGGGACTGCTGTACTCGCAGCTGTTCCACACGCCGATCCAGGTGTTCCTGCCCTACCTCTCCACCGGCTTCATCATCTGGGGCTTCATCCAGGGCTGCCTGACCGAGGGCATGGAGACGTTCATCGCGAACGAGGGGATGATCAAACAGCTCCCCGCGCCGCTGAGTGTCTATGTGCTGCGCACGGTCTGGCGCCAGACCTTGCTGCTCGCGCACAACATGATCGTCTACGTGGTGCTGCTGATCATCTTCTTCAGCGCGCTGGACGACCCGTACTCGCTTGGTACCAAGGAAGGCTTCCCGGACGGCGCGTGCGCGCCCGGCCTGTTCTGCCATCCCGGGCTGAGCTGGAGCATTCTCCTCGCGATCCCCGGTTTCGTGCTGCTCGCGCTGACCGCGGGCTGGGCCTCGCTGCTGCTGGGCATCATCTCCACCCGGTTCCGCGACATCCCGCAGGTGATCAATTCCCTGGTGCAGCTGCTGTTCTACGGCACGCCGATCGTCTGGCCGGTGGACCAGCTGCTCAACGGCGGTTCGCGATCGGGTGTGTCCTGGGCACTGCCGTTCATCAAGGCGAACCCGCTGTACCACTACATGCAGGTGACCCGCTCCCCGCTGATCGGCCAGTCGGTCGCCTGGACCAGCTGGGTGGTGGTCGGCTCGATCACCGTCGTCGGCTGGGGGCTCGCGCTCGTCGCCATGCGCAATTACCGCTCCCGCGTCTCGTATTGGGTGTGACACATGGTCAGCATTGACGTCTACAACGCTTACGTCGATTTCCCGATCTTCGACGCGAAGACGCGGTCGATGAAGAAGCGGGTGCTCGGCAAGGTCGGCGGCCGGATCGGCACCGACCAGAAGGTGCCGATCATCGAGGCACTGCACGACGTGTCGATCAGCCTGCGCGAGGGCGACCGGGTCGGCCTGGTCGGGCACAACGGCGCGGGCAAGTCCACGCTGCTGCGGCTGCTCGCCGGGATCTACGAGCCCACCCGCGGTTCCTCGCGGATCCAGGGCCGGATCGCGCCGGTGTTCGACCTCGGCATCGGCATGGACCCGGAGATCTCCGGGGTGGAGAACATCATCATCCGCGGGCTGTTCCTCGGCATGAGTGCCAAGGAAATGGAGAAGCGGGTGGACGACATCGCGGAGTTCACCGAACTCGGCGACTACCTGCAGATGCCGCTGCGCACCTACTCCACCGGCATGCGGGTGCGGCTCGCGCTCGGCGTGGTCACCTCGATCGACCCGGAGATCCTGATCCTCGACGAGGGCATCGGCGCGGTCGACGCGGCGTTCCTCAACAAGGCCCGGGACCGGCTCAAGGATCTGGTGAAGCGCTCCGGAATCCTGGTGTTCGCGAACCACTCCGACGAGTTCCTCATGGAGCTGTGCGATTCGGCCATCTGGATGGACGAGGGCCACGTGAAGCAGCACGGCTCGCTGCGCGAGGTGCTCACCGCCTACAAGGGCCGCGATCCGTACGAGAACATGAGCCAGGAAGGCCTCGAACGGCTCGGCGTCACCGCCGCGCCCACGACGAACGGCGGCGAATGATGACCAGCGAGACCCGGCAGCTGCCCGACGGTGCGGTCGTCGGCGTGGTGGTCACCCGGCACCGCCGGGAGCTGCTCGCGGACTCGCTGAAGATCATCGCCGCGCAGACCCGCCCGGTCGACCACCTCGTCGTGGTGGACAACGGCCCGGATCAGCCGGCCCGCGACGTGGTGGCGAACTATCCGCTGCCCGTCACGTACCTGCCCTCGCACCGGAATCTCGGCGGGGCAGGCGGATTCGCGCTCGGCATGCTGCACGCGCTCGCGCTCGGCGCGGAATGGGTGTGGCTGGCCGACGACGACGGCCGCCCGGCGGACGAGCACGTGCTGGCGATCCTGCTGGAGGAAGCCGAGAAGCGCGGGCTGGCCGAGATCTCCCCGGTGGTGGCGAACATCGACGCACCGGCGAAGCTGGCCTTCCCGCTGCGCCGCGGGCTGACCTGGAAGCGCTCGCCCGCCGAACTCGGCACGGACTTCCTGCCCGGCATCGCCTCGCTGATGAACGGCGCACTGTTCCGTGCGTCCACTTTGGACGTGACCGGGGTGCCGGATCTGCGGCTGTTCTTCCGCGGCGACGAGGTGGAACTGCACCGCAGGCTGGTCCGCTCCGGGCTGCCCTTCGGCACCTCGCTGCGTACCACCTATCTGCACCCGGACGGCTCGGACGAGTTCAAGCCGATGCTGGGCGGGAAGTTCCACGCGCAGGACCCGGAGAACGAGGTCAAGCGTTACTACACCTACCGCAACCGCGGTTTTCTGTTGTCCCAGCCGGGAATGCGCAAGATCGGCGCGCTGGAGGTACTGCGCTTCGGCCTGTACTTCGTCGGCGTGAAGCGCGATCCGAAGGCGTTCCTGCAGTGGCTGAAGCTGGTCCGCCAGGGCCGGGCGGAGCGGTTCTACCGCTACTGACGCCCGGCCCCACGGCTCACTCCCCGATCACCGGAGGGGCCGCGCTGCCCCGGCCGAACACGTCGTCCTCCTCCGGTTCGTCCATCTCCAGCAGGAAACCGGGCTGCGGATCGTCCTCATAGGACGGACGGCTGAGGCCACCCATCCCGGGGCGGGCCGGGGCGCCGCCCATGCCGGCCGCGGCCACCTCGGCCGAACCAGGGCCTGCGGCGTCCTGTCCGGGGCCGAATCCGCCGCCACGGCCGATCTTCGACTGGTGTTCCTCGTCGCCGCCGAAGCCACCGCCCATGCCCATGCCACCCATCGGCATCGCGCCCATGCCCATGCCCGCCGACGACGCGGCGCTGCCGGCACCCGGGTGCGCGGCAGGCGGGGTGTAACCGGCCGCGACGGTGGCCGCGTCCGGGGCCGGGGTCTGGACGGCACCGGTGTACGAGCCCGGACTGCTCACGCTCGGCGCCGACGCAACCCCGGCGCCCCCACCCACCGTGGCATGGCCGCTGATCGGCGCGGCCGGGGACGAGCTGTCCTGGTGCTGATCCGCGGACGGCATCGTCGGAATGCCTGATCCGCCCGAAGCAGCGGCAAATTTCGGCGGCTCGGCGAACGTCGGCTGCTTCGCAGCGGCCTGGTGCAACGACGAGTCGTAGTTCGACATCGTCTCGGCGGCCTGCTCGTGCGCGTTGCGGCTCTCGTTCTGTTTCTGCAGCGTCGAATCGATCGAGTCGCCGAGCCCCAGCGGACCGGCCTTGACCCACTTGTCGAACTCTTCGGACCAGTCGAACGGCACCGCGTCCGGCATGGTGTTCTTCGCGGTCTGCGCGGCGTGCCCCTGCTCTTCCAGCGACTGCGCGGCCACCTGCGCGTTCTGCGAGTTCGCGTCGGCCCATTCGCTGAGGTTCTCGAAGTACGCCTGCGCGCCGACAGCCGCGTCGCCGCCCCACGCGCCCTTCGACTTCTGTACGGCGCCCTTCAGCTGCGTCGCGAATTCTTCGAACGCCTTCTGCAGCTCCGTGTACGCCTGCGACAGCGAGGAGATCTGCGCGACGTCGAGGTTGCTCTCGACGAACGACTTGAGCTGCTGGTGGTCGTGGCCCAGGTAGTCCGCGTCGGACGGGACCAGCGCGTGCTGCGGGATCTGCGTGGTCATTCGGCGCCCTTCACGGTGCGGTGGGTGTCGATGGCCTGATCTTCGTTCTCGGTGTAGACACCGGCCGCGCGCGCGAGCGCTTCATCGGCTTCACTCAGCAGGCGGCCGAACTGGTCGAGTACGTCGGCAGCGGAGCCTTCCGTGTCAGCGCCGCTCTTGCGGTCGTGCTCGGCCACGGTGTGCCCGTACGGATGACTGCCCAGCTGTGGCGGGGACGCGAGCACCTGCAGCTTCGGGCGCAGCGCGCCCAGCCGCGTGACCATGTCGGTGAGTGCATTGCGCAAGTCGCCGAGCGCTTCGCCGTCGATGGTGAAGCCACCGGCTTTCGCGGCAGCGACCAGTTTGTGCGTTTGGGCGGCAGCTTCGGCGACGCCCTTGGCGTCCAGCCCGCCGGCCGCGAGCGCGTCGGTACCCGGAACAGAGCTCATACGCGGGAGTCTACTGACCGGCGAGGCCCGGGTCAGGCGTTTACGGAATAGCCTTCCAGCTGGGTGAACAACTGCTGGGCAATACGGGCATTGTCCGCAGGCGAATAGGTGAGCCAGCGGTCGCCGTCGCCGGAGTCACGGGTGCTGAGCAGATAACGGCCCGCTTCGGTGTCGAACCAGGCCAACGGCGGCAGCGCCCGCTCACGGCCGTTCTCATCGCGTACGTACATGCTGAACTCGCCCACGCCGAGCCGTGGCTTCTCGAAGATCCGCTCCGCGGCGCGCAACTGCGGGTTGTGCGTACGCGGAGCACTCACCCCGGCGAACGGGTCGTAGCTGTCGCCCTGGCGCTGCTTCTTCGCCGGGCGTACGACGGTGACCGACTGGCCAGGCGCCGCAGGCGTCAGCGGCAGCAGGTCGACGATCACCGGGACGATGTTGGTCGGCCGGACCTCCTCGAACGCGAACATCCCGCCGTCCTGGCGTACCAGCACCGCGTACTGCCCCGACGAGGCAACCCGCGCGAACAGCTGCTCGCCGTGCAGCTGCGCCGCTGCGGACACCGCGACCGCGGGCCGGGCGAAGGTGCGCAACGCCAGCGCGATGTCGTCGTCGAGCGAACCGCGACGAAGCAGGCCACGGCCGTCCAGGTCGCGGAAGACCGCGTCCCGGATCGCCGCGCGTTCCCCGGTGGTGATGCCGACGTGCGGCACTGTGAACGGCACCGGGGCCTGGCCGAGCCCCAGCTCGGCCAGGAGAAGATCGACTGCCGCCGGCGAAAGCGAAAACGAGTACGGCACGGCTCACCCTTGCTCATCCGTGGTTCGATCTCCCGCGGAGATCGTCGGGCACGTGTCCGAACGTACCGGCAACCGCTCCGCTGTGCGCGAACCTGCTTGCCGAGGGTGATCCGCCACTGCTGCCATGGAGGTATGGCAGATCCGAAACCGGCACTCGTCCTGCATCTGGCCGCGGGCGGCGAACCCCTGCTGTTCCCGCTCGCCGCCGACGAGGCGCCCACCGTCGAGGAAAAGATCCCCGATCTCCTGAGCCGGAGCGGCGTGCACTCGGTGCGCACCCGCGACGGCAACACGGTGTCGGTCAACTTCACCCACGTCGCCGCGGCCTACATCGACGATCTGAGCCGCAAGGGCAAGTTCGGCCTGTCCGTCTAGCGGCGGGCCAGAAAGCTGTGAAGGGGCCCTTCACGGACTCTGAGTCCGTGAAGGGCCCCTTCACAGCTTTTCCTGAAAGCGAGCGGTCAGAGCTCGTAGAGGCGCTGCCAGTTCTCCCGCGAGGTCAGCTCCGGCATCGCGCGCTTGTACTGCTCCTGCACGGCCAGGCCCTCCTTGCGGAGACGCTGGATGGTCTTGGCGCCGCGCTTGGCGAGCTCGAACATCTTGATCTTGTCGTAGCTGCGCACCCGCACGCCTTCCTGCGAGGCGTCGGTGACCACGACCGTGTCGAACAGCGCGATGTGCCACCAGTGCGCCTCGTCGACCGGCACCGCGCCGAGGCCGAACCGGCTCCGGCCGAGCACGCGGTCGAGCACCCGCTTGATCAGCACCAGGCGCTGCATGCTCGGCCGCGGCGCGCTGTTGATGATGCCGATGTCGTTCGACGCGATACCCGGCACGTCGGTGGCCTTGTGCCGCTTGGTCTCCGGGTACTGGTCACGGATCCGGCGGATCTCCTTCATCGCCGCGACCCCGCCGTCACGCAGGACCTCAGGACCCTCCAGGAAGTCTTCGACCGCCTTGATCAGGGTCGCGGACAGCCCGTACTGCATGCCCAGCAGGTACCGCACCAGCTGCGCCAGCAGCACCCGGGAGAGCAGGTTCAGGTTGAACGGCGAGTGCAGCGCCGCGGTGATGATCGAGTTACGCAGGTTGAAGTACCGGTGCCACTCGTCCCAGTCCTTCCAGTGGAAGTCCGCGTGCCACACGCCGGCGCCCGGCAGGGTCACCGTGGGGAAGCCGTACTCGCGCGCCCGGTAGGAGTACTCCGCGTCGTCCCACTGGAAGAAGAACGGCATCGGGTAACCGATGGCCTTCACGACCTCGTACGGGATCAGGCAGGACCACCAGCCGTTGTACCCGGCGTCGAGCCGGCGCTCCTGCCGGTTGGGGGCCCCGGTCTCCTCGTCCACGCCGAGCAGGTCCGCGGTGGTCAGCGAGTGCTGCACCGGCTGCCCCGGCTCCAGCGTGTTCAGCCGGGCGTACTCGGCGCCGACGTGCAGCTGGTTCGGGTGCAGCAGGTTGAGCATCTGGCCGCCGACGATGATCGGGTTCGCGGTGCGGTTGGAGAACGCCGTCATCCGCACCACGAGGTCCGGCTCCAGCAGCACGTCGTCGTCCATGAACAGCACGTTCGCGTGCTCGGTGGCGGTGTGCCCGGCAACCTCGTACAGGCCGCGGGTGAAGCCGCCCGCGCCGCCGAGGTTGGGCTGCTTGATGTAGTGCAGCTTGTCGCCGAGGTCCTTGACGACCTGCGCGAAGCCGTCCCGCGACTCGACCAGGTCGGTGCCCTGGTCGGCGACGTAGATGGCGTCCAGGGTGTCGAGGGAGTGCACGTCCGCGGCGAGCGCCTGGAGGTTCTTCAGGCAGTCGTCGGCGCGGTTCATGGTGCAGATGGTGACCGCGGTCGGGCGGATCTTCTCCGGCGCGTCCACGGTCCAGCGGGCCTGCTCGACGCGCAGTGTCTGGCCGCCCTCGGTCTCCAGGTCGAGCCACAGGGCGCCGCCGTCGTGGAACTTGTCCAGCTTCGCGGTGAGCGCGACCTTGCGGCCCTGCGCGCCGGACACCTGCTCGGCGGCCACCACCCGCGCGTCGCCCTCCAGGTCGGAGGCGCCCACCGAGAGCAGCCCGTCCCCGCTCACCACGGCCTCGAGGGAGACCTCGGTCGCGGTCGTCCAGCGCTGCCAGTACGAGGCGGGGAACCGGCCGAAGTAGGTGTTGCCGGTGACCTTCGCGGACGGCTCCAGCGACACGCTCCCGCGCTCACGCAGTGCGTTGCCCTGCTCGACCTCGGCGTAGAGGTCCTTGCTGACGATCGGCGCCGGACCGGCGAACAGCCACCGCTGGGCCGTCAGCCGGCCCTGGGGTGCGTGCTCGGCGAACCGCGTCTCGCCCGCGGGGGCGGTCTCGGCGACCGGGGCTGCTTTACCGGGCATCGAACTCAGTTCTCCTTTACCGGCCGTTCACGGAACACGACCCATTTGAGCATCACGAAATTGATCACCGTAGCGCCGGCCTGCGAAACCACCCAGGCAAGCGTGGACTGCCACGCCGACTCCGCCAGCACGTGCAGCATGAGCTGATTCACGCCGACCGCGACGAAGAACGTGACCACGTAAAGCAGGACGAAGCCGCCGATCTGGGCGCCTCCGTCCCGGCGGCCGCCGGCGAAGGTGAACCGGCGGTTGAGGAAGAACGCGGTGGTCGTGCCCACCACG
This sequence comes from Amycolatopsis sulphurea, assembly GCF_002564045.1. Taxonomy (NCBI): domain Bacteria; kingdom Bacillati; phylum Actinomycetota; class Actinomycetes; order Pseudonocardiales; family Pseudonocardiaceae; genus Amycolatopsis; species Amycolatopsis sulphurea. The sequence goes on from NZ_PDJK01000002.1 coordinate 1,998,921, forward strand.
AAGCTGCACGCACGGGCCACGTCCACCCACGGTACGGCATCCATGCCGATTGCCCTGAGCAGCGAATACGTCCCCAGATCGAGGAGGGCGCAGAACCCGCCGATCAAGCCGAAGCGGATCAGCTGCCCCAGCAGACCGGGGCCCGCCGGAGTCGCCGGCGTCGTCTCACTCTGCGGTTCGGTAGCCACCACGGAAGTACCTTCTCGGCTTATTGCGTCGGTGTCCGTACGAGTCGTCACTGACGCGCGGACGCTTGTGCCTTGATGCGCAAAGTGTAGAAGCGGTCACTTCAGGGGCACGTCCCGGGCGGCATTCGGCGTGGCTACCCTGGTCGGGTGAGCCAAGCACCCGAGACCACGCGCCGCACGCTGACCGGCTGGGCCCGCACCGCCGGGACCGTCGCCGACGTGCTGGCCACGCGCGACGTGGAGAAGATCGCCCGCGCGGTCACCTCCGCCGGCCCTCGCGGGGTCATCGCCCGCGGCCTCGGCCGGTCCTACGGCGACCCGGCACAGAACGCCGGCGGCCTGGTGGTCGACCTGACCGTGCTCGACGAGATCCATTCGATCGACCCGGACAGCGGGCTGGTCGAGCTGGACGCCGGGGTGAGCCTCGACAAGCTGATGCGCGAGGCGCTGCCGTACGGCCTGTGGGTCCCGGTGCTGCCGGGCACCCGCCAGGTGACCGTCGGCGGCGCGATCGCCAACGACATCCACGGCAAGAACCACCACTCCGCGGGCAGTTTCGGCAACCACGTGGTTTCGCTGGACCTGCTCACCGCCGACGGCTCGATCCGCACGCTCACCCCGGAAGGCCCGGAATCCGAGCTGTTCTGGGCGACGGTCGCGGGGATCGGGCTGACCGGGATCATCCTGCGCGCCACGATCCGGATGACCAAGACCGAGAGCGCGTACTTCATCGTCGACAACGACCGTACCGACGACCTGGACGGCACACTCGCGCTGATCAGCGACGGTTCGGACGAGAACTACACGTATTCGTCGGTCTGGTTCGACACCATCAACAAGGGCCGCAAGCTCGGCCGGGGGGCGTTCGCCCGCGGTTCGCTGGCCAGGCTCGACGACCTCACGCCCAAGCAGCGCGCCGAGCCGCTGAAGTTCTCCGCGCCGCAGCTGCTCACCGTGCCGGACGTGTTCCCGAACGGGCTGATGAACAAGCTCTCGCTCAGCGCGATCGGCGAGTTCTACTACCGGTCCACCCCGAAGCACGGCCGGGGCGCGATCCAGAACATCACGGCCTTCTATCACATGCTCGACCTGGTCGGAGAGTGGAACCGCGGCTACGGCAGCAAGGGTTTCCTGCAGTACCAGTTCAGCACCCCGATCGGCGCGAACGAGGATCTCCGCCGGATCGTGGAAAAGGTCGCGCACTCCGGGCACTACTCGGCGCTGAACGTCTTCAAGCAGATGGGCAAGGGCAACCGCGCGCCGCTGTCGTTCCCCGACACCGGCTGGATGGTCTGTCTCGACTTCCCGATCAAACCGGGGCTCAGCGCACTCTGCCGGGAGCTGGACGAGCTGGTCCTCGCCGCGGGCGGGCGGCTCTACACCGCGAAGGACTCGCGCACCTCGCCGGAGACCTTCGCCCGGATGTACCCGCGGCTGGAGGAATGGCGGAAGGTCCGCGCAGCCGTTGACCCCGAAGGCGTTTTCGCCTCTGACATGAGCCGGAGGCTCGCACTGTGATCGACGCGGTCGGAAATCCCCAGTCCCTGCTGCTGCTCGGCGGCACGTCCGATATCGCGTTGGCGATCGCGGAGAAGTACCTCGCCGAGAAGCCACTGCGCGTGGTGCTCGCCGCGCGGCAGTCGCCCCGGCTGGAGGCCGCGGCGCAGCGGCTGAAGGACCGTGGCGCGGAGGTGTCCACAGTGGTCTTCGACGCGAAGGACACCGCTTCGCACCCGAAGGTGCTTGACGAGGCCTTCGCCGACGGGGACATCGACGTGACGGTGGTCGCCTTCGGCCTGCTCGGCGATCCCGAAGAGGTCTGGCAGGACCACGCGAAGGCAGTCGAGCTGGCCACGGTGAACTACGCGTCCGCGGTGTCGGTGGGCGTGGTGCTGGCGGAGAAGCTCAAGACGCAGGGCCACGGCCGGATCATCGCGCTGTCCTCGGTGGCCGGCGAGCGCGTACGCCGGTCGAACTTCCTGTACGGCTCCACGAAGGCCGGCTTCGACGGCTTCTACCTCGGCCTCGGCGAAGCGCTCGCGCCGCACGGCGTGAAGGCCACCGTGGTCCGTCCCGGGCACGTGAAGACCAAGATGACCGAGGGGCTCAAGCCCGCCCCGCTGTCGGTGACCGCGCAACAGGTCGCCGACATCGCCGTGGACGCTTCCCGCCGCGGCAAGGAGCTGGTCTGGGCGCCCGCCCCGATGCGCCTGATGATGTCCGTCCTGCGGCACGTGCCCCGGCCGATCTTCCGGAAGCTGCCCATCTGAGGCCGTCTTTCGCCCGAACCCCCGAACCCCCGAACGTCCCGGTCGCCGGATGTTCGGGGGTTCTTTCGTCTGCAGACCCTTGCGTTTGCATTCAGAGCAGGTGAAATCAGAGCATAAATACCTATGGAAAATGCGTCTAAAGCATTTACATCTAGCCACAGGACAATTTCCTGGAATGCCCACACGCGTGGTCACAGATCCGCTACCTTGTTGCCTGTAATCAATTGCAGACACCGCGCCGAGGGGGCACTGTGTTCGAGGACGTCGAGTTCACCGTCGCGACCGGAGAAGCCAGGGCGAGCGCACCGGACGGCTTCGTCCTGGAGCCCGACGAGGCGAAACAGCTCCTCGAGAAGCTGAAGGGCATCCGAGGCAGGCAGCGAAAAATGAAGAACGCAGTGGCCAACCTGTGCGGGATAGCTGCCCCGTCGAAGGACCCCTCGACCCTCGCAGCGCACGTCGCACTGGTCGGCGACGGCGCAGGAAAACTCGGGGCGTACTCCTATGGCGGCGGTCACGTCGACCTTCAGCTAGCCTATCTGAACGAATTGATCCAACGCATTGAAGCCGCACTGGGCATGACCAAGTCGAGCGACCATCAGCAGACCAGCCTCATGAACAGTGTCAGCTCCCAGGAAAAGACGACATGAACCGCCGCGCTCCCTTTATCGTGCTGATCTCGGCGACGATGCTCACTGCCTGCGCCAGCGTCACTCCCGGCATTCCGAGCCCCGCGAGCAATCCCATGCTGCTCAAGGAAATACCGCCCTATGGCGGCGCACCCAAAGTCCCGCACCCACTACCGGACTCCGTACTGTCAGGCAGTCCCTGTGAAGCACTCAGCCCGAAACAGATTCACGACGACGTCGGGCCCGGGATCCCCGGAAAAGTCGAGGACGGTGCCCTCGGCCCGGTATGCAGCTGGGACGACAGCGGTGGCGGATCACTGCTGATGATCTATTTCACGACTACGCAACACGAAGGCCTGAGCATCATCTACAAGCAGGTCAAGTCCCAGATGAAACGATTCGACGTACTCCCACCCATCCAGGGCTTCCCCGCCGTGGCCTACGACACCCAGCCAGGACCGAAAACCCGGGACTGCCATCTCACGGTCGGGCTGTCCGACACCCTCGACTTCCAAATCGGGCTCAGCCTCGGCGATTACAACGGTGGCAAAGTCGACGCCTGCGGCATCGCAGCCATCATCGCCGACCACGTCGTCACCACACTCAAAGCGAAAGCGGGGCGCTGACATGAACCTCGCCGACATTGCCAAGCAATACTTCCAGCTCCACCAGGAAGCGCTCAGCCAGGACGTCTCGACGGCGCTGGGCAGCCTGGAATCGGTCTGGCAGGGTAACGCATCCGATCAGGCTTCCGCGCGGCTGCAGAAAGTCCGGGCCTCGATGCTCGACGCACACCAGACCTTTCTGGACAACGGCAGCACTCACACCACGACCCTGTACGACAACCTCCGCAACCAGATGGCGCAGATCCCCGCCAAACCCGACCTCCGTATGACGGCTTTCCGGAATGCCCCACATGCGCGGTCACAGATCCGCTACCTTGGTGTCTGTAGTCAATTGCAGACACCGCGCCGAGGGGGCACTGTGTTCGAGGACGTCGGGTTCACTATCGCGACCGGAGAAGCCAGGGCGAGCGCACCGGACGGCTTCGTCCTGGAGCCCGACGAGGCGAAACAGCTCCTCGAGAAGCTGAAGGGCATCCGAGGCAGGCAGCTGAAAATGAAGGACGCGGTGGCCGACCTGTGCGGGATAACTGCCCCGTCGAAAGACCCCTCGACCCTCGCAGCACACGTCGCACTGGTCGGCGACGGCGCAGGAAAACTCGGAGCGTACTCCTACGGCGGCGGCCACGTCGACCTTCAGCTAGCCTACCTGGACGAATTGATCCAACGCATCGAAGCAGCCTTGAGCATGACCAAGTCGAGCGACCATCAGCAGACCGACCTCCTGAGCACTGTCAGCCCCCAGGAAAAGACGACATGAACCGCCGCGCTCCCTTTATCGTGCTGATCTCGGCGACGATGCTCACTGCCTGCACCAGCATCACTCCCGGCATTCCGAGCCCCGCGAGCAATCCCATGCTGCTCAAGGAAATACCGCCCTATGGCGGCGCACCCAAAGTCCCGCACCCACTACCGGACTCCGTACTGTCAGGCAGCCCCTGCGAAGCACTCAGCCCGAAACAGATCCACGACGACATCGGGCCCGGGATCCCCGGAAAAGTCGAGGACGGCGCCCTCGGACCGGTATGCAGCTGGGACGGCAACGGCGGGTCCGTGTTGTTGATCTATTTCACGACTACGCAACACGAAGGCCTGAGCATCATCTACAAGCAGGTCAAGTCCCAGATGAAACGATTCGACGTACTCCCACCCATCCAGGGCTTCCCCGCCGTGGCCTACGACACCCAGCCAGGACCGAAAACCCGGAGCTGCCATCTCACGGTCGGGCTCGCCGACACCCTCGACTTCCAAATCGGGCTCGGCCTCGGCAGCTACAACGTCGGCAAAGTCGACTCCTGCGACATCGCAGCCATCATCGCCGACCACGTGGTCACCACACTCAAAGCGAAAGTGGGGCGCTGACATGGACCCGGCCGACATCGCCAAGCAATACTTCCAGCTGCACAAGGAACTGACCGTGCCAGTCGAGGAGATCGTGCAGCAGATCCAGGGTGGCAATTCCCGCGACTGGCACCGTGGCATCGACATCGCCCGGAGAATGGCCACTGATCAGGAAGCGCTCAGCCAGGACGTCTCGACGGCGCTGGGCAGCCTCGAATCGGTCTGGCAGGGTGACGCCGCCAATCAGGTTTCCGCGCGGCTGCAGAAAGTCCGGGCCTCGATGCTCGACGCGCACCAGACCTTTCTGGACAACGGCGGCACCCACACCACGGCTACAACGCTGTACGACAACCTCCGCAACCAGATAACGCAGATGCCTGCCAAACCCGATCTCGCGCCCGCGGCCGGGAAGAGCTGGTACGAGTACGACCATATGTGGCAGCTGGTGGAGTACACCGCGGCAGCGGACGAAAGCCTTCAGCAGTACCAGGAATTCACCAACCAAACCCAAGGGAACACCGGCCGGCTCAAATCGGATTACGGGCAGATCGGCGCTTACGACGGCGGTGACGTGCGCATCGAGCGGCAACCCGACGCGCAGCACCAACCGGCGGCGAGCAAACCCGGCGGCAGTGTCCCCGGCAACGCCCATCGGGGAGTCACCGGCGGCCACCTGCCCGGTATTGGCACCAGCGCCGGACATCCGGGCGGGCCGGCCGGACCCGGCGGGCCGGATGGCGTGAACGGGCCTGGCGCGCCAGGTGGGACGAGCGGATCAAACCCGACGCATGGGCCGGGAAGCGACCACACGACCACTGCGGGCTATCAGCCATCGCCCGTCCAGCCTGGCTTAGCTCCGCCGTCGTGGGGCGGGTATCAGCCGGGCACCGGCGGTTCCGGCACGCAGGGGTTCGGCCCCGGCGGATTCGGCACGGGCGAACTCGGCGCAGGGGCGGGCGGATTCGGCCCCGGGACAACGCCGTTCGGCACGGGTGGGGCCACCTCCGGCCCCGGCGAAGGCCCGGCGACCCGCAGTCCCGGCAACTCCTCGGGCACCGGCGCGCGGACCGGCGCCGGAGAACCCGGCGCACGCACCGGATCCATGCGCGGTGGCGCGGCCGGTGAACGCGGGCTGCCCGGTGCGGGGGCGGCGGGCGGGCGTGGCGGCAAGAAGGAGGAAGACGCCGAGCACGATCGCAAGTACGTCCTCGACACCGACGACATCTTCACCGACGAGGACCTCGTCGACCCGGTCACCGGGCTCCGCTCCGCACCGCCCACGCTCGGCGCATGATCACACCGGAGCGAGCGGTCATGCTGCCCGCGCCCGCGCTCGGCATCGCCTGGGACATGCTCGACCTCGGCCCACCGCACCGGATCTTCGGTTCGGCAAGGTTCTGGGCCGACGCCGGCGCACGGCGGGAACTGCACGCCGCGACCATCGATCTGCTCACCGAGTTCGGCCTCGCCGACCGGGGCACGCCGACCCCGGGATGGCGGGCAACGCTCCAGCTGATCGCGTACGCCGAGGCCGAGTACTACGCGTGGTCAGGCTGGGCGGACGGAACCCGCCAGGCGGCGCTGGTCGCGCAGCGGGCGCAGAACGCGGTGCTGGTACTGGTGCGGGAGGAGGACGGCGGCACCGTCGAGATCCGCCCGATCCCGCCGCACCGGCTGGCGATCGCACTGCTGGACACGCTGCCCCCGCTGCCGGGCGCGACCGTGCGCCGGGTGTCGGTGACCTCGCCGTCCGAAACGGCGCCGGACCTGTTCGACGAGCGTGACAGCCACGAGTACCTCACCGCGGTGCTGAACCTCCCGCAGGAAGCCGTGCACCAACTGTACGTGGCACGTCGTGCCCACGGCCGCCGTCTCAGCGGTGGCCCGATCACCGCGCTCGACCTCGAAACCGGCCGGGCGCTGACCTACCCGACCGCCGACGGCCGGGTCGAGCTGATCCCGGGCGATCCGCGGGCGATCGTGAAGATCCTCAACGACGCGATCGAAGCGCTGTGACCGTCGGCTGAACGAGCGTCAGATCCCGGTGCCAGTACCGGTGCCGTTGCCGTTCCCGCCGTTCTGCTGGCCGCCGGAGCCCTGCCGCTGGATCGGAGCCCGGCCCCGGAAGTGGTGATCGCCGCGGTGCTGGCTCATGGTGGGGTGACCGGGGTGGTACGTGGCGGCCATGACGCCGCCCACGACGCCTCCGCCGACGGCCAGTCCGAGCACCCCGACTGCGACCAGCTGCGTGACCCGGTTGCCGACAAAGCGCCGGAAGCCGCCGGGGCGAGGAGGTGGCATCGGCACGCCCCACTGCTGCCCTGCGGGCGGCTGCGGAGGTGGCGGGGGCGGCGACGCGGCCTGGCCCTGCGCACCTGGGCTAGGCGCGCCCTCACCCTGTGCACCTGGGCTTGGTGCACTCTGGCTCTGCACACCCGGGGTTGGCACGCCCTGCCCCTGCGCACCCTGGCCCGGCGCGGCGGCCGGTTCTGCTGCGGACACCGCCGACGAGTGGAGTTCCTGGGTCTGCTCGTTCGCCGAGCCGGTGACTTCTTCGTGGCCGGACGCCGGGGCAGGGTCGGTGCCCTCCCGTGGTTCGGGGGTTTGGTCGTTCATTGCGGGTTCCTCCGGCTCCGAGCGTGGGAACACACTGTTCCCACCCCTTGAGGATGACCGCCGATGCTGTGCGGAGCCTGAACTCCAGCTGTGCATAAAGGTAGTGAAGGGTCCCTTCACGGACTCTGAGTCCAGGGTCCCGGCAAAGTTGGTCGAAGGACCTGTGATCAGCAGAGAGCCGTGGCTGCCGCGTCATCATGGGCGGTGCCTGCCATCTCGATCGATTGCGCCAGGCAGCGAGCGATGCGGTTGTGCTCGAGGTGCGCGACCACCTCGTCGTGTGTGCCGGACCTGTTTCAGGTCTGTGAAGGGCCCCTTCACAGACTCTGAGTCCGTGAAGGGCCCCTTCACGGACCTTCACGGACCTCCGCGGACCTCCGCCGTCTGCGCAGGGCCCCTCACGCCGACTTTGCCGACACCACGGACGCTGAGGCTGTGAAGGGTCCCTTCACAGCCTCGCCGTCGTCGTGGGCACCCGGGTCAGAGGTAGAACGAGAGGAACAGGGTCAGGACCCAGCTGGCTCCGAGGACCTGCAGCACCCGGTCCTTGAGGGCGATCTCGTCGGGCGCGCCGGCGTTGCCGCCGTCCACGTCGACCGCGTAGCGCAGTACCGCGATCACGAACGGGACCATGGACACCACGGCCCACACCGAGTTGTGCTCGGTCTGGCGGATCTCGAACGCCCACAGGCAGTAGGACATGATCAGGATGGCCGCCGAGGTGGCCCAGACGAACCGCAGATAGCTCGCCGAGTATTTCTTCAGCGAGGAGCGGATCTTCGCCCCGGTGCGCTCGAAGAGCATGATCTCCGCGTAGCGCTTGCCCGCCACCATGAACAGCGAGCCGAACGCGGTGACCAGCAGGAACCACTGTGACATCGCGATCCCGCCGGCCACGCCGCCGGCGATCGAGCGCATCAGGAAGCCGGACCCGACGATGGCCAGGTCGACCACCGGCTGGTGCTTGAGCCCGAAGCAGTAGGCCAGCTGCACCGCCTCGTACACCGCGAGCACGACGGCCAGCTGCCAGCTCGCGGCGAAGGACACCGCGAGCCCGGCGGCCAGGAAGCCTGCCGCAGCGCCGTAGGCCACGCCGACCGGCACGATCCCGGCCGCGATCGGCCGGTTCCGCTTGGTCGGGTGCGCGCGGTCGGCTTCGACGTCGACCGCGTCGTTGATGAGGTAGACCGACGAGGCAGTGAGCGAGAACGCCACGAACGCGATCAACGCGTCGATGGCCAGTTCGGTGCGGTTCGTCGCCTTCGAAAAGGCGAAGAACGGCGCAGCGAAGACCAGTACGTTCTTCACCCACTGCTTCGGCCGGGCCGTCTTGACCACGCCGAGCACCAGGCCAAGTGGGCTCGGATCGGCCGAGACGGGCGCTGTGGGCAGGATGGGGGCGTCGACCGACTCCGCGTGCTCCGCCGGAGTCGCCTCGGCGCCTTCGGCGGCCGCTGCGTTCTCGGCTCGCTCGTCGGTCGTTTCGCTCATCGCCTTCCACACTTCTTTCGGGAGGTTCTGCGGGGCCCGGCCTTGGTCAGCCGCCTGCGAAGCAGACCGCCGAGGACGCCCCCGAGCGCGGCTCCGGCCAGGACGTCGGTCGGGTAGTGGACGCCGAGCAGCAGTCGCGAGGCCAGCATCGGTGGTACGAGGGCGGGCACCAGGTTACGACCGGTCAACCCGGAGTAAAGCACCGCCGCAGCCGTGGTCGAGGTCGCGTGCGAGGACGGGAAGCTCAGCTTGCTCGGCGTCCCGACCAGCACCTCGACGCTTTCGTGGTCCGGACGGCGCCGCCGGACCACCCGCTTGACCGCGATCGAGGCGGCGTGCGCGCCGACCACCCCGGCCGAGGCGACCAGCCAGTCCTTGCGCCGCTCGCGGTCCACCGCCGCGCCGACGAGCCCGAGCGCGAACCAGCCCGCACTGTGCTCGCCGAACAGCGACATGCCCCGCGCGACCTGCACGGTGCCGGGCTTCTTCAGAACGCCCTGTGCCTTGGCGAGGACCGCGACTTCACCGCGCGGGGTGTCCTTCTCAAGCATCGATGGACCCGTCGAGCGGGGCACCGTCGGTCAGGTGCGGCGCGATCTTGTTGTCGAACGCCGACAGCGCCGAGCCGATCGCCATGTGCATGTCCAGGTACTTGTAGGTACCCAGCCGCCCGCCGAAGAGCACGTTTTTCTCCCGCGCCTCGGCCTTGGCCAGTTCGCGGTAGCTCTCCAGCTTCTCGCGGTTCTCCGGCGTGTTGATCGGGTAGTACGGCTCGTCGTCTTCCTTCGCGAAGCGGGAGAACTCGCGGAAGATGACCGTCTTGTCCTTGGGGTAGTCCCGCTCCGGGTGGAAGTGCCGGAACTCGATGATCCGGGTGTAGGGGACTTCCTGGTCGTTGTAGTTGACCACCGAGGTGCCTTGAAAATCGCCGGTCGGGGCGACTTCCGACTCGAAGTCGACGGTGCGCCAGGTGAACCGGCCCGCGGAGTAGTCGAAGTAGCGATCCAGCGGTCCGGTGTAGACGGTCGGGGTGCCGGCCGGGATGTGCACGCGCACGTCGAAGTAGTCGACGTTCAGGCGGACCTCGATGTTCTCGTGCTCGGCCATCTTCTTCAGCCACGCGGTGTACCCGTCGACCGGCAGGCCCTCGTACGTGTCGTTGAAGTAGCGGTTGTCGAAGGTGTAGCGGACCGGCAGCCGGGTGATGATGTTGGCGCCGAGGTCCTTGGGGTCGTTCTCCCACTGCTTCGCGGTGTACCCGCGGATGAACGCCTCGTACAGCGGGCGGCCGACCAGCGAAATGGCCTTCTCTTCGAGGTTCTGCGCGTCCTCGGTCTTGAACTCCGACGCCTGCTTCGCGATCAGCTCGCGCGCTTCGTCCGGGGTGTGCGACTTGCCGAAGAACTGGTTGATGAGGCCCAGGTTCATCGGGAACGAGTAGACCTGGTCCGCGACCTTGGCGAACACCCGGTGCTGGTAGCCGGTGAACTCGGTGAAGCGGTTGACGTACTCCCACACTCGCTTGTTCGAGGTGTGGAACAGGTGCGCGCCGTATTTGTGCACCTCGATGCCGGTTTCCGGGTCGGGCTCGGAGTAGGCGTTGCCACCGAGGTGGCTCCGCCGCTCGAGCACGAGCACCTTCTTCCCGAGCTCGGCCGCGGCGCGTTCGGCGACGGTCAGCCCGAAGAATCCGGACCCGACGACGATGAGGTCGTAACCGGCGAACTCGTCTTCAGTAATCTTGGCGGGGTTCGTGTGCTCGCTCACGGGCGCCCAGGGTACGCAGTACTGACACCGCGGCCCGAACCGACCTCGGCATACCGCCAGGTTTTACCCACACCACACTTAGAGAACCATGCCTGCACCGGACACCTTCTGGAGCTACCTCGGCGCGATCGCCACGTACGTGGCCGTGCTGGCGGTTCCCGGCGGCCTGATCGGCCGCGCGGCCGGACTGCGCGGCTGGGCACTGGCCGGCCTCGCGCCCCTGCTCAGCTACGCCGTCACCGGCCTGGCCGGCCCCTGGCTGGCGAAAGCCGGCCTGCCCTACAACGTGCTCACCGCGGCCGCCTGCACTGTGCTGCTGGCAGCCCTCGCGTACGGCGCGAGACGGCTCTTGATCGCCCGTGGGCTGCTCCACGCGGGCACCGAGGAACCGCCGGTCGGCTGGACCAAGCGAGAACACTGGGCGGTCGCCGCCTGTGTCGTGGTCGCGACGGGACTGTCGATCGCCGTGGTGCTCTCCGCGCGCGAAGGCACCACCGCGGTGTTCCAGCGCTGGGACACCGTGTACCACGCGAACGGCATTCGCTACATCGCCGAGACCGGCGACGGCTCGCTCACCGGCATGGGCAAGATCAACTGGTACCCCGACGGCTCCTTCTACCCGAACGGCTACCACCTGGTCGGCGCGCTGGTGTACCAGGTCTCCGGCGCGAGCATCCCGGCCACGCTCAACGCGCTCACCATGCCGATCGCAGGCCTCTTCGCGTTGTCGATGGTCGCGCTGATCCGTCAGCTCGGCGGGCGCGCGGTGTTCGCCGGCTGTGCCGCTCTCATCGCCGTAGGGGCGACCACGGGCGCATACGAGTCGGTGTCGAGCGGCCTGCTGCCGTACGCCCTGGGCATCGTGCTCACGCCGCTCGCGGTGGTCGCGTTGCAGCGTTTCCTCGTACGGCCGGGCGTCGACACCGGGCTGGTGCTCGCACTCACGGCAGACGGGCTGCTGACGGCGCACTCAAGCGCGTTGTTCGGAGCGGTGCTCTTCGCGTTCCCGTTGGTCATCCAGCGCTGGTATCGCTCGCTTCGGCGACTACCGGTGGACGGTGTGCCGGAGGGACGCTCCGTGGGCCGGGTTATCGGTATGGACCTCGTGTACACGGTGCCGGTGATGGTGGCCAGCGTGCTGCTGGCCGTACCACAGATCTTCGGCGCGATCGGCTTCACATCCGGCTCCTACCCGTACTACGGGTGGAATTCGGATCTGTCGGTCCCGGTTTCGCTTAAGCTGCTGGGCACCTTCCAACAGGTCCTGAACCGGCCGCTGATCTGGCTCACCGTGCTGCTGGTGCTCGGCGTGCTGACCTGCCACCGGCTCGGCCGGATGCGCTGGGTGGGGCTGGCCGCGCTCGGGCTCTCCGCGTTCTTCGTGCTCGTCGCGTCCTTCGGCTACCTGCCGTGGGTGGTTTCGCTGTCGCGCCCCTGGTGGAACGACCGCTACCGGCTGATGGCGCTGGCCGCGATCCCGCTGTGCCTGCTCGCCGGGCATGGGATGGCGGAGCTGCAACGGTGGATCGCCCGGATGGTCCGCAGGGGCAACTGGGCCCGCGCCCGGCCGCAGCTGCGAACGCGGCTGGGTGCCGCGACCGGGGTGCTGGTGGTGGTCGCCATGGCCGTGCTGACCGGCGGGTTCTACCGCAGCGCGAACGCCACAGCCGTGTCCTACCTGTACTACAACGGCCGGGAGGGCGAAGTCACCCCGCCGGTGAGCGCGGACGAGATCGCGGCCATCGCGCACCTGGGCATGATGGGCGTCGGGCCGCAGGAGAAGGTGCTGAACGACCGGCTGGACGGCACAGCGTGGATGTACGCGCTGAGCGGCGTGCACCCGGTCGCCGGCCATTACGACGGCGGTGGCCGGATCTCGCCGGACGCGACGTACCTGGCCCTGCACTTCCGCGACTACGACACCGATCCGGAGGTCCGCGCGGCAGTGCGCCGGCTGGACGTGCACCACGTGTTGATCGGCAGCGGCACGATCGTCAAGAACGCCCCGGTCGCCCCCGGCCTGACCGGTCTGGACGGCCGCGACTTCCTGCGTCTGGACTACCGCAATCGGGGGGCTGCGATCTACACGATCGTGCGGTGACGACTCCTCGTGATCGCGGCTCCCCACCACCACGATCACGAGGAGTTCCTCCCCAAGCCCCCGCCGGGTGAGAAGACGACGTCTCCCGGCGCCGCTCCCCCTCTTCTCACCGCGTGCACGCCGTGGTGCGCGTAGAGGTTTCCCGAGCCACTCGGTTTCACCCGAATGGACTAGCCCGCGTCCGGACGTCTACTTCTCCGGCAGCTCCGGCAGGACCGAATCGACGACCTGCTCCAGCACCGACTCGTGCCCTTCGTACGGCCCGCTGGAACGCGGCCAGTGTGAGATCACGTCGGTGAATCCCAACGCGTACGCCCGCTCGACGCCCTCGCGGAACACGGCCACGCTGCTCAGCGAGTATGTCGGCGACGCGTCCAGTGACAAGTACCGCTGCATCGTGGAACCGTCACGACCGGCGTCTTCGAGGCGCTGGTCGAACACCTTCACCAGGTCGGCGACGCCCTGCCACCATTCGTCCGGGGTGGTGCCGCCGCGGCCGGTGGTGACCCAGCCCGCGCCGAAGCGGGCGGCCAGCGTCATCGTGCGCGGGCCGTTCGCCGCCACCACGAACGGCAGCCGCGGCCGCTGCACTGTGCCGGGCAGGTTCCGCGCACCGACCGCGGTGAAGTACTCGCCAGAGTAGTCGAAGCGGTCGGTCATCAGCAGGCCGTCGAGCGCTTCGGCGAACTCGGTGAAGCGGTCCACCCGCTGCCGGTTGGTAAGCCGGGGTCCGTCGAGAACCTGCACGTCGTACCGCTCGTGTTCGACCCCGGCACCAACGCCGAGCACGAACCGGCCGTCGGACACGTCGTCCAGCGTGATCAGCTCGCGCGCGAAGGGCACCGGATGCCGCGCGACCGGCGACGCGACGAACGTGCCCAGCCCGATTCGCGACGTGACCATCGCGGCCGCGGTGAGCGTGGGCACCGCGGAGAACCACGGCCCGTCCACCAGTGACCGCCAGCCGAGGTGATCGTAGGTCCACGCGTGGTCGAAGCCGTACTCCTCGGCGGCCCGCCACTTCGGCTCGGCTGCCCACCAACGATCTTCCGGAAGGATCACGATGCCTGCTCGCACGAAGTCCGACCGTAGTGCCCGACACAGACATTCGCTCAAACGGGCGGCTCCCGGGACACTGGAGGAGTGGAGAAACCCCGGTTGGTCGCGTCCGACGTCGACGGCACCCTGCTCGGTCCCAGTGAAACGCTCACCGAACGCACACTCGGCATGGTGCGCCGGGTGCTCGGCGACGACGTGCCGTTCGTGCTGTGCACCGGCCGACCGCCACGGTGGATCGCACCGGTCGCCGGCCCGCTCGGCCTCACCGGGTACGCGGTCTGCGCGAACGGCGCTGTGCTGCTCGACATCGGGGCGGACACCGTCGTCGAGGTGCACGGGCAGCTTGAGCCGGTGCTGCTGCACGAGCTGGCCAGTGCGCTCGACAAAGCGCTGCCCGGATGCCGGCTGGCGGCCGAGCGGATCGAGACCGGCCCGGCGGACCACGACCTGCGCAACTTCGTGATCGAGCCGGACTACCACAACCCCTGGGGCGACGACGAGGGCCGAGTCGCGATGCGCGGCGAGGTGCTCGGCAAGCCGGCGATCAAGCTGCTGGTCAGCCGCCGTGGGATGACCTCGGAGGAGATGGCCGGGGCGGTGCGCGCGGTGCTGGACGATTCGGTGGACGTCACGTACTCGTCCTCGGGCGGGCTGATCGAGCTGGCCGCGCACGGGGTCACCAAGGCGCTCGGCCTCGCCGACATCGCGGAACGCTTGGCGGTCCCCGCCGAGGCCGTGATCTCCTTCGGCGACATGCCCAACGACGTGGAGATGCTCCGCTGGTCCGGGCACGGCGTCGCGATGGCCAACGGGCACCCGGAGGCGCTGGCCGCCGCGGACGAGGTGACCGGGCCGGTCACCGAGGACGGCGTCGCCCAAGTCCTGGACCGCTGGTTCTGACCGTTCCCGGGAAAAGCTGTGAAGGGGTCCTTCACGGACTTGGTGGGTCAGTCGTCCCCGCCGGGGCGATGGTCGAGTTCGGCGGCGGCCTCGGGGGTGGGCGCGGTGCCGCCGAGGTGTGCGGGCAGCCACCAGCGATCGGCCTCCGACGTGGGCTCCTGCGGGTAGTTCGCCTGCGCGCGGTCGAGTAGCGCCGACAACCGGACACGCAGGTCTTTGGTACGGACCTCGCAGTCCTCGTCCGGCTGCGGGTTCATCGGCTCGCCGGCGATCACCGAGATCGGCACGTGCCGGCGGGTCAGATCCTTGGGGCGCCCCTTGGTCCACAGCCGCTGGGTGCCCCACACCGCCATCGGCACCACCGGGACCCCGGCGTCCGCGGCCATCCGGACGGCGCCGGTCTTGAGCTGCTTGACCGTGAACGAACGGCTGATCGTCGCCTCGGGGAACACCCCGACCACCTGGCCGGCCCGCAAGCGCTCGACCGCCTCCGCGTAGGAGGCCCGCCCGGCGGAGCGGTCCACCGGGATGTGGTGCATCCCGCGCATCAGCGGCCCGGCGATCCGATGGTCGAAGACCTCGTGCTTGGCCATGAACCGCACCAGCCGCTTCGACGGCCGGGCGCCGAGCCCGCAGTAGATGAAGTCCAGGTAGCTGACGTGCGTGCAGGCGATGACCGCGCCACCTCTGGCCGGAACATGCTCCGCCCCCTCGACCCGGATTCGGTTGTCCAGCAGCCGGAACATCAGCCGCGCGGCAGCGACGATGGGCGGGTACACGAAATCAGCCATGCGTTCCAGGCTACGGGAGCGCATGGCGCACACCCGGTGTCGATCAAGGGCATGACACGTACTGAAACCCCGGTGCCCGGTCGAGATCGTCGACCAGGCGGCTCACCTCGTCGGCGCGCGGGTAGACGGAGACCCAGAATTGGGTACCGGTGCGGTGGAACGTGGCGACGCGGTATCCGGCGAGCTTGCCGGTGCAGTCCTGGCTCTCGGCGTAACCCTCGGTGCCGGGGACGGCCAACGTCGACCGGGCCGCGTCCGGGCCAGTCACTATCAGCCGCCCGCCCGTACGGCTGGCCAGTACGCCTGGGGCGCCCGCGCTCACCACCGAGCCTGGCGGAAGGTAGTGGGCGAGCCAATCGCCGATCTCGGCCAGCTGCGTGCCGTGCGTGTGCCAGATGCGGATGCGGCTCAGCACCTCGGGGCTGAGTACGGACATCGCCACCGCGACGCCAGCCAGCACCGCTGTGGTGGCCGGGACAACGCGCGATGCCGCGCGAGGCTTTGGTGACGGGCGCGCGGCAATGAACACGCCGTACGCACTGACGCAGGCAACAGCGAGCAACGGCGGTACCGGCGCGAGCAACCGCCATGAAGGCTCCCGATCCGGGCCCAGCAAAGCCACGTACACAACGAGGCCGCCCGCGAAGGCGAACAAGAGCCACACTGCTGCCGTCGCACGGTTGCGAACCCGCAGCAGCGCGCCCACAGCGAACACGCTCGGCACCAGGAAGACCGTGTGCGCCAAGGCGAATCCGCCTAGATACGCCCAGTCCGGGCTGGCAAAGTGCAGAAACAGGCGCCCGTCGTAATACGTGAGCCGCCAAGCGATCCACGGCACCAGGAACACGAGCCCACCCAGTACGCAGGCGAACGGCGCCCACCAGGTATGCCGTCGCCGCCCCGCCGCGGCGACGAGCCACAGCACGGCTACGACGGCAAGCACGAGCCCCTCCGGCCGCGTCATCACCGCACAGGCGACGAGCACTCCCGTCACCACTGGACGGCGCGCAACGAGCGCGTACGCGATAGCCAGCACCAGCAGTACGAACATCGGCAGCTCGGTGCCCGAAGCCCCGTACACGGCCAACCCGCTGGCGCTCGCAGTAAGCATCGCCGCTGCGACGCCGAGCGACGGACGTGGTTCGGCGCCAGGTGGGAGCGCCAGCCCTGTAATGCGCTCGGCGAGCAAGTACGCCAGCAGCACCGAGCCGAGCGTGGCAAGCACGCTGAGCACAGGCGCGGCAGTGGGTATCGATGCGCCGAATGCGGCCCGTGGCAACGCGACGACCACAAGCCAGAGGAAGTTCGCGTACCCCTCGATCCGGTCGCCGATGTTGAACACGGGGCCGTAGCCGTCGGCCAGGTTCTGCGCGTAGCGGAAAGTAACGAACGCGTCCTCCGTACCGGTCGCGAACAACAGCTGGTGCAGGAGGGAAAACCCGAGGATGAGCAGCAGGGCCGCGCGCCGCCACCGGCGGTCCGCCACGATCGGCCGCCAGCAGGCGACGACCAGTGCGGTCAGCACCAGCCATCCCCCTACGACGGCACTGACCACGCGACACCCCCCATGTCAGGCGCCCGGCCGGTCCCCACCCGCCGGGGCGGAGCCCCTCGGACCGATCGTGCGGTCCGCGCTGACCCGGTTCAGTCAAGCCTGCCCCCCGGCCTGCCGGACATCAGCCGTTCGAGTGTATGTGGCCGCCGGATAGGCTGTACTTCCGATTCCGATCCACCGCCCGGGGCACGAACGGATCCGTCCAGCCGAGGAAGACTCTTGCCGAGCGAACCCACATTGTTGTCAGTTGCCGCGAGCCTGGTGATCTGCCTTCTCGTGATCGGGCTTCCCGGGCTTGTCACCGGGCTGGCCGCCGGGCTGCGCGGCTGGACGCTGGCCGGGCTCACGCCGTTGCTGAGCTACGCGATCGGCGGGCTCGCCGGACCGTGGACGGCCGCGCTGGGCCTTCCGTTCACGACGTGGACCTTCGCCGTGACCGCCGTGCTGTTCGCGGCTGTCGCGTTCGGACTGCGACGGCTCACGGTGCGCAAGTGGCCACCGCCGCCTGTGCAACGAGTGTGGGAACCAAGGGCGCACTGGGCCGTGGGCGCCTGCGTACTACTCGCTGCCGCAGTGGGCTTTTACGCCGCAGTACGCGGAATGGGGCACTTCGGCGCTATCGCGCAAGGTGGCGACGCCCCGTACACGGCCAACGGCGTCCGCTACATCGCGTCGACCGGCGACGGCGGTCTCTTCGGCATGGGCACGCTGAACTGGTACGGCGACGCTTCGCCGCCGTTCTACCCCAACGCCTACCACCTGCTCGCAGCCGAGCAGTACACGCTCAGTGGCAGTGGATCCATCCCGCTCACGCTCGACACGAACACCGTGCTGCTGCCGGGCTTGCTGGCGCTGTCCCTAGTGGTCACAGTGCGCGAGTTCGGCGGACGCGCGGTGCTGGCCGGTGCTGTGGCGCTGGCATCGGTGGCGCCGGTGATGAGCCTGTACGAGTCGATGAACCGCGGTCCGCTGTACCCGTTCATGCTCGGCATGGCGCTCACACCGCTGGCAGCTGTGGTTCTACGGCGGTATCTCAACCGCGTCGCACCGGACACCGGCTTCGCGCTGGTGATGTCCGCGGTCGGGCTGCTGTGCATCCACTCGTCGACGCTGTTCGGCGCGATCCTGTTCGCCGGCCCGCTGCTGATCCAGCGCTGGATCGAACGGTGGCGGACGATCGGCCGGGATCTGCTGGCACTGTTGCCGATCGCCGTGGTGGCGTTGCTCGTGGCGTGGTTGCAGCTGTTCGGCGCGCTCGGGCTCGCGAACGGTTCGCTGCCCTACCTGGGCTGGCCGGTCGAATGGCGAGCGACGAACGCGCTTGGCGCGCTCCTCGGCTTCCAGCACTGGGAACCACATCCGCAGCTATGGCTTTCGGTGGCGCTGCTGCTCGGCTTCATCTTCTTCAACCGGCTCGGTTCGCTTCGCTGGATCGGGCTGACAGCGTTGCTCACCGGGCTGTTCTACATCGCTGTGTCCTCCTCGAACGCACCGTTGGTCATGGCGCTCTCACGGCCGTGGTGGGACGACCCGTACCGGTTCATGTCGATGGCGGTCGTGCCGCTGTCGTTCATCGCAGGGCACGGTGTCGCGTCGCTGCACGCGTGGCTGCGTGTACGGCTGCCCGCACGCTTACCGGCGGCCGCGCTCGCCGCAGTGGTGCTGCTGGGCTTCGTAGCAATCACCAACGGCCTGTACGCGCCGTCGAACGGTGACCGTGTCGCGAGCGGCTACCGGTCGGCCAACCCGCGCGAGCAGAACATCACGCCGGACGAAGAGCGCGCGATGGTGGAGCTGGGCAAGCTGGCCCACCCCGGCGAATGGGCAATGAACGACCGCAACGACGGCACCCCGTGGACGTACGCGCTGAGCGGCGTACGCACCGTCGCGGCCCACGACGACGGCACTACACCCCCGGCCGACGCATGGCTGCTGGCAGCGCGGTTCCGGGACTACGAAACCGACCCCGAAGTGCGCGCCGCGGTGGCCAGGCTGAACATCCACTGGGTGATCCTCGGCCGCCCCGCAGCACCGCCGAACCCGCCGTACTCGTTCGCGGGCCTGAACCGGCTGGACGGGCTGCCGTTCCTGCACCAGGTGTACCGGAACGAAGACGCGGTGATCTACCGGCTCAACCGCTGAATCAGGCCGCTGTCGGCGCCGGCGTGCGCCGCGCCGACAACCGGGCCGCGACCGCGGCGATACCAGCCGTCAGCAGGTCGGCCACGGTGAACATCACGCGAGACGCGACCGCGAACGCGGTGGCCTGCCCGACCGTCAGCCCGCTCGCGGTGAGCACCGCGACCTGTGCCACCTCACGGACACCGACACCGCTGGGCAGGATGAACGCGAAGGTGCCGACGGTCATCGCCACCGCCATCGCGCCCACGCACAGGACAAAGCCGTTCAAACCGGGGGCACCGATCGAGTTGGCCAGCAGCCACAGGTGCACCCCCTGCAGCGCCCAGGCGCCAGTGGACGCTCCGAACGTCTTCACCACCACGCCCCAGCCCAGCGGCTCCTCCAGCGGTGCGCGGCGCAGCAGCTTCAGCACCAGCGAAGTACCCCAGCTCAGCACGCGGGGGTGCAGCAGCGCGAGACCGAGCGGGATCAGCACGAACAACCACATCGCGCGCGGGCTGTTGCTGAACACGGCGGGCGCGGCCAGCAACGAGACCACCAGCGCGGACACCACGCTCACGCCGAGCTGGATCAGCGAGCCGGTGAAGATCCGGGCCCTGGCCAGCCCGGCCTTGCGGCCCAGCTCCATCTGCAGCAGGTAAGCCCACACTGAACCGGGCACGTACTTGCCGAGCGAGCCGACCAGGCAGATCTGCGCACCGCGGGCGTATCCGATCGGCTTGCCGAGATGATCGACCAGGATCTGCCAGCCCCAGGTGGACACCATGATGGCGGCCACCAGCGCGACCAGGCTGAGCACCGAGGACTGCCAGGCCACTTCGGACAGCGTGTGCCAGAACTCGCTCCAGTTGGACGCGAGCTGCTTCGCGGCGAAGCCGACCACCAGCAGGATGGCGACCCAGCGCGCCACGTCGAGCACCCGCGCCCTGGCGGACTTGCGGGTCTTCCCGGCGGGCCGGGCCTCGTCATCCTGGACGGTCGTCATCGGCCTTGCTCCTTACGCCTGCGCGTTCCTCACGCCTGCACGGTGACCAGGCGGCTGAACTCGGCCAGCAGATCGTAGCCGTCCCACACCCCGGCGAAAGTGAGTGCCGAACCGAACGGCACCACCCGATCCACCCCGCGCCCGGCCAGCGCGGTGACGAATCCGGTCAGTTCCGTGGCGGTGAAGCCGAACTGGCTGACCGTCTGGTCCTTGCGCTGCACGATCGAAACCAGCTCATCGAGTGAACCGACCCTGGCGTTCGCGAAGGTCCCCGCGCCCAGCCACTCCCGTGGCAGCACGGTGGCGTCGGCAAGCTCCAAAGTGGCCAGCGCGTTCCCGTCGAACCGGATCGAGGACACCAGCCCGTCGATCGCCGCACCGTAGGCCGACACGCGTTTCTGCACGGCCATGGCCGGTTCGACGACATGGTGCTTGGCCGCCAGCACCTGCCCGAGCAACTGCCGGAACTCCGTGCCCGCGGCCCGCGCGCCTTCTGCGTCGCCGACCCAGAACACCGCGCGCGGTGACGAGCAGGCCGCCTGGTCGAACCAGTAGGAGTCGTTGTAGAAACCCTCCGCCGCGCTCAGCCGGGCTTCCGGCGTGGCCTCCTGCCAGCCACGCACCGAGGCGATCGCGAACGAGGAGCGGTCCGGGAAGGTGAGGTCCCGCGCGTGCGGCGCGAGCGGGTATTTCCGCAGTGCGGCAACGGAAGCGTCGCCACCCCAGATCACCCGCAGGTCCGCGGCCCGCGACAGCGCCCCGCTGATCTCGTCGCTGCGGTCGTAGGTGACCATCCGCTGGGTGGCGCGGATCGTCGCGGCCGTCTCCGGCGACACGTCGCCGAGCGCCGAGTTCAGCGCCTCCAGCACGACCTCGGCCGCACCCGCCGATCGCGAGGACACGCGCACCACGTTCGGATTTCCCGCCAGCGCCGACAACGCCCACGAGTACACGAAGATCGTGTCCACATTGGCCGGTGGAACGTGGAACACCAGCCCCCGCGGGAACCGCAGCGCGGTGCCCGCGGTTTCCAAAGTGGACAGAGCCTTGGCGAGTTCCCCCTTGCGCAGGAAGAAACCCAGCGAGGTCAGCTCCGGAAAACGGCGGGCGAGCGCGGGCGCGAGCAGCTTGCGCGCGAACTTCGTGACGAACTCGACCACGCGCGGGTCGCCGACGGTCAACCGGCCACCGGGCGGCTCCTCGCGCACCTGCGCCAGCAGGGTATCGGCGGCGATCGGTGCCGCCGCGGGAAAACGCTGCTCCATTTATGCCGCCGTTCCCGAGAATGTGTCCGAGCAGCCACGGGCCTCGGCCTTCGGCAGCCGGCCGAGCACCGTGAAGTGCTTGCCGGGCCAGTCACCGTCGTCGATCCCTTGGTACACACCGAGATCCTCGGTCAGCAGGACATGCCCCGGGTACGACCGCGGCAGCGTGCTCACCACTTCGATCACCCCCGGCCGCCCGACCGGCTGCTCCTGCCACGTCTCCGGATCGCGGATCACCACGTCGGCGAAATCGGGGCAGTACAAGGAATTCCCCGACGGTCCTTCCAGGAACACGGTGCCGATCTGCTCGATCATCCCGTAGTAGTTGTGAATCCGGTGCAGGCCGGTGTCCTCTGTGAACCGACGGCGGAACTCGGCGTTGTCCACCGCGCGGTCGATCAGCTTCTTCCAGCCGCCCGAATGGATCAGGATCCCGTTCGACAGATCCAGCCGATGCTCGCGCGCCACCTCGTAGAGGTACTGCCACACCATGAAAGTGAAGCCGAAGATCAGGAACGGCTTGTCCCCGTATTCGGCCAGGAACCGCTTCACCGCCTCGACATCCGGCTTGTCGTCCTCGTCGAGCACGTACGTGTGCTTACGCCCGAAGTTCGCCATGCCGAGCACGCCCGCGCCACGCGCGGAGAACGACCGGCGGTTCTTGATGATCCCGATGGTGTCGACCATCAGCATCGGCAGCCGCTCGCCGCCCAGCACCTCTTGCAGCGTGGCGCCGAGCTGCTTCGTCTGCGCGCCCGCCGCCGCCTTGTCCAGATGGATCCGCGACGCACCGGCGCCGGTCGTGCCGGACGAGGTGAGCGTCTTGAACACCTCGTCGTCCGGCACCGACTTGAGGTCGTGGGTCTTGAACATCCGCACCGGCAGCCACGGCAGCTCCGCGATCGCGCCGAACGACGCGTCCGCCGCGATGCCGAGCGAGGCCAGGATGCGCTCGTACCCGGCGGAGTTCGCGCGGTGGTGCGCGGTCAGCTCCGCCAGCTCCGGCAGCAGCAAGGATTCCCGCTCCGCCTGCGAGCGCGTGAACACACTCATACCCGTCCTTCCAACGACCGGTAGTCGATCTTGCCGCTGGCCAGCAGCGGCACCGTGTCGAGCGGGCGCACGTCGAACCCGCTGGTGTGCAGGTGCAGCCGCTCGGACAGCGCCCGCGCGGCGTCCTTGCAGATCGCCTTGGCGCCCGCACCCTCGGGCAGCTCGGCGAACAGCACGACCTTGTCGCCCGCGGACACCGCCGCCACGACGTCGATGCCCACCGCGGCCGCGCGCACTGCGTGCTCCAGATCGTCGAGGCTGACCCGGTTGCCGAACACCTTGCCGATCCGCTTGAGCCGGCCGGTGATGTACAGGTACCCCTCCTCGTCGAGGTACCCGAGGTCACCGGTGGCCAGCGTGCCACCGCATTCGTCGCCCGCGGCGAGCCCGGCCTCGTCGTCGGCGTAACCCATCATCACATTCGGCCCACGGTAGAGGACCTCACCGACGATTTTCGGATGCGTGGTCTCCGCACCGTCGTCCCGGCGGACGACGAACTTGCCGCCGGGCAGCGCCGGACCGGCCGAGCCGAGCTTCTCCGCCAGCCGTTCCGCGGGCACCGTCGTCATCCGCGGGGACGCCTCGGTTTGGCCGTACATCACATACATCCGGCCGCCGACCGCGAGCATCTTGTCGTTGAACTCGGCGATCAGCTCGTCCCGCAGCTTCCCGCCGGCCTGGGTGAGGGTGCGCAGCGTCGGGTACTTCGCCGGGTCGAACTTCAGGCGGCGCAGCATTTCGTAGTGGTACGGCACACCGGACAGCGACGTAATGCCGTGTTCCTGCACGGCGGACCAGAAGCCGCGGCCGAGCACACCGGACGCCTCGATCACCACGGTCGCGCCGCGCAGCAGGTGCGAATTCAGCACGGAAAGGCCGTAGCTGTAATGCAGCGGCAGGCAGGTCGGAGCGACCTCGCCGGCGTCGATCCGCAGAACTTCTGCGATCGCGTCCGCATTGGACAGCAGCCCGTGGCGCGAAAGCCGGACCAGCTTCGGATTTCCGGTGGAACCGCTGGTCGGCAGCAGCACGGCCAGCTCGGGATGCGGGGCCACGCCCTCGGCATCCGCCCGGACCCAGTGCCCGTCCGCCGCGGTGTAGCCCGCGGGCGGTTCGGCCTCCGGCGCGGCCAGCACGGCGGCCGGCCGGAACCGGGTGATGAGCCCGGCCAGCACGTCCGGGTCCAGCGCCGGGTCGATCAGCGCGATCGCCCGCGCCGCCTCGAACGCGCCGAGGTAACGCAGCACGCTCGCGAGATCGAGCGACATCCGCGCGAACAGCACCCCGGACGGCAGCTCCGCCAGCTCCCCGGCCGCGCGCTCGATCTCCGCCGTCAGCTCGTCGCCCGCCAGCGTGCGGCCACCGGCCACCTCCACCAGCCGGGCCCCAGCGCCCACCAGATTCACCCGAACCTCCTAGAGACTGTCTCGAAAGTGGCTTGCGTGGCGGTGCGGGTAGCGGAACCTCAGACGTCCTCTCACTCCGGGATCTCCTCCTCATGAATACCGATTCACCACCTCGGAGCTGTCCTCGCGAGAGAACGCCTGAGAACCCGCAGCGGTGCCGGTTGACGGCCCACAGCAAACGGCTCCGCCGTTTATGAAACAGAACCTAGTCGTGCCCGCGGGTGACCATCGCGGGTCACCCGGCGAGGACACTCACAACACCAAGCCGCCGTCCACGCCGAGCACCTGACCGGTCACGAACGACGCCTCGTCGCTCACCAGGAACCGGATGACCTTCGCCACGTCCTCGGCGGTGCCGAGCCGGCCCAGCGGCGTGCGGCCGGCGTTCTCCGCCTTCGCCTCCTCGGACAACCCCGAGGTCAGGTCCGTGTCGATCACGCCGGGGGCCACCGCGTTCACGCGGATGCCCGACCGGCCGAGTTCCTTCGCCGCCGAACGCGCGATGTTCGCCACCGCCGCCTTCGACGCCGCGTACACCGTCTGCCCCGCGCTGCCGTACTCGCCGACGACGCTGGCCAGCACGACGATCGAGCCGGTCTTCTTCCGCATCATCGCGCGCGCCGCGGCCTGCACGGTGTGCAGCGTGCCGGCGACGTTCGTGCTCAGCGTGGTCTCGACCAGGTCTTCCTTGATCATGCCGAGGAGCGCGTCCACCATGATCCCCGCGTTGGCGACGACGATGTCGAGCTTGCCGTGCTCCTTCGCCACCCCTCGGACCAGCATGGCGACGGCCTTGGCGTCGGTCACGTCGAGCGCGAGCCCGGCCGCCGCACCGGCCGCGGCCGCGGCCGCTTTCGCGCGGGACTCGTCCCGGCCGGTCAGCACCACGGTGGCGCCGGCCTCGGCCAGCGCCCGCGCGGTGGCCAGGCCGATCCCGCGCGTCCCGCCCGTGACGAGCGCGACACGACCGGCCAGGTCAGTCATTCTTCGCCGTCAGCTCGGTCACCATGTCCACGGCGACCTTGAAGCTCGACATGTCGATCACCTGGTCGGTGTCGAATTCGACGTCGAACTCGTCCTCGATGGCCGCGACCAGCGCCATGTGGCCGACCGAGTCCCACGCCTCGATCTCGCGGTACTTCAGGTTCTCGACGTCCACTTCACCGTCGAGATCGAGCGCGTCGACGAAGACCGTGCGCAGTTTGGGGGCCACTTCCGGCCTCGCGGCCTGAGCGTCAGACACAACCATACTTCCTTACTGATCAGTGTTCTTCGCGCGGGCGGGCGTCCCACGCCTTGACCACGGTAGAGAGGTCGCCCGGGAGCCGGTCGGCCAGCCCGTCGTCCGGCAGGCCGCGCTTGCCCTTCAGCCACGGCGACAGCGCCTCGATGGTGGTCTCGTCCAGCCCGCGGCGGGACAGCCCGACCACGTTCACGCCGGTCACGCGGGCCGGGTTGCCCACGGCGATGGTGAACGCGCTCACCTCGCGGCGCACCGCCGAGGACATGCCGACCATCGCCCCGGGGCCGATCACCACGCGCTGGTGCAGCACCGTGCCCATGCCGAGGTTCGCGCCGTCCCAGATGTGGCAATGCCCACCCGTGATCACGTTCGAGGCGATCGTCACCCCGGAGCCGACCAGGCAGTCGTGCGCGATGTGGCTGCCCCGCAGGTAATACCCGTCACTGCCGAGCGTGGTGGTGCGCCAGGTGCCCTGGTGCACGCTCACGTACTCGCGGATCCGGTTGCGGTCGCCGATCACCACCCCGTGCCCGTCCTGCTCCGGATCACCGGCCGGGGCGGCGTCCCAGGCCGCCGGGTGCGGCTTGCCGCGGTCCTCGCCGGGCGTCCCGATGGTCACGTGCGGGCCGATCCAGTTGCCGTCGCCTATCCGGGCAGGTCCGACGATCACGGTGTACGGGCCGATCACGTTGCCCTCGCCGAGTTCGACGCCCTCCCCGAGGACTGCGGTCGGATGGATGCGGTTGGTTCCCGGCCTGGCGGCCTGAGCGTCCGACACTGTTCGCGTATCCGTTCGTCGGCGGCTGGGTACTGGACATGACGGCGCGCCCGGTAACGTGTGGCCCGCGTTGCTGCAGGGCGGCCGGGCGCAGAACCGGCGGCCAACTGTACCGGACGCATCGAAATCGCCTGCCGAGAGAGACTGCCGATGATCCCCATTACCGTGGTCGACGTCCGTGACGCGGAGGACCTCGTCGTCGAGGTACTGCGCTCCGGCGCCATCGCACAGGGGCCGATGGTCAAGCGCTTCGAAGACGCCTTCGCCCACGTCGCGGGCACGAAGCACGCCATCGCCGTGAACAACGGCACCACTGCGCTGGTCGCGTCGCTGCAGGCGCTGGACCTGGCGCCCGGTGACGAGGTGATCACCTCGCCGTTCACCTTCGTGGCGACGCTGAACGCCATCCTGGAGGCCGGTGCCACGGTCCGGTTCGCCGACATCCGGCGCGAGGACTTCGCGATCGACCCGGACGCGGTGGCCGCCGCGGTCACCGACCGGACCAAGGTCCTGATGCCGGTGCACCTCTACGGGCAGACCGCGGACATGGGCAAGCTCGCCCCGTTCGCGGCCGAGCGCGGGCTGCGGATCATCGAGGACTCCGCCCAGGCGGTCGGTGCCTCGTTCGAGGGCAAGCAGGCCGGCTCGTACGGCATCGGCTGCTTCTCGCTGTACGCCACCAAGAACGTGACCACCGCCGAGGGCGGCGTGATCACCACCGACGACGACGCGCTGGCGGACAAGCTGCGGGTGCTGCGCAACCAGGGCATGCGGGCGCGCTACCAGTACGAGATGGCCGGGCACAACTACCGGATGACCGATCTGCACGCCGCGGTCGGCATCCCGCAGCTGGCGAAGCTCGACCAGCTCGCCGCCGCCCGGCAGGCCAACGCGAAGCGGCTGTCCGACGGGCTGGCCGACACCCCGGGCCTGAGCGTGCCGCAGGTGCTGCCCGGCCGGTCGCACGTGTGGCACCAGTACACCGTGCTGGTCGGCCCGCACGCGATGCTCTCCCGCGACGAGCTGGCCGCCGCCCTCACCGGAAAGGGCATCGGCAACGGGATCTACTACCCGAAGATCGTCTTCGACTACGACTGCTATCGCGGGCATCCGCTGATCCCGGACGCCACGGTGGCGGACTTCCCGGTGGCCTCCTCGGTCGCCGACCAGGCGCTGTCGCTGCCGGTGCACCCGCAGCTGACCGAGTCCGACCTGGACCGGATCGTCGAGACGGTGCGCGAGGTGCTGGGCGCATGACACACCGCATCGCACTCATCGGCACCGGCAACATGGGCTCGCTGCACGCCCGGGTACTGGCCGGCAACGAGCGGGCCGAGCTGGTCCGGGTGATCGACCCGCGCGAGGAGGCCGGCCGCGCGGTCGCCGAGCGCTACGAGACCCGGTGGACCCCGGAGATCGGCTCACTGTCCGATGTGGACGCAGTGGTGCTCGCCTCGGCCACCGAGGTGCACTACGAGCTGGCGCAGGAGATCCTCGGCCAGGACAAGCCGATGCTGGTCGAGAAGCCGGTCTGCAACAGCCTCGAATTCTCCCAGGAGATCGTCGCGCTGTCGGCGAAGAAGGACATCCCGCTGATGTGCGGGCTGCTGGAGCGGTACAACCCGGCGGTGATGACCGCGCGGGCGCTGGTGAGCGAGCCGGTGCACCTGATGGCCCGCCGGCACGGCCCGTACGCGCCGCGGATCAAGACCGGGGTGGCCTGGGACCTGCTGGTGCACGACGTCGATCTGGCCATCCAGTTCTTCGGCGGGGCGACGCCCGCGCGGGTCACCTCGGGTGCCGGGTACTTCCACCCGACCTCGGTCGAGGGCGCCGAGGACACCATCGAAACGGTGCTGACCTTCCCGACCGGGCTGGCCACCGTGTCCGCGTCCCGGCTCGGGCAGCGCAAGGTCCGTTCGCTGGTGGTGTCGGAGCTCGACCGCATGGTGGAGATCGACCTGCTGCGCCGGGACGTGACCATCTACCGGCACGTCTCGCACGATTCGGTCACCCCGGACGGGCTCGGCTACCGGCAGCAGACCGTGATCGAGATCCCGGAGCTGATCACCGCGCGGGAACCGCTGGCCACCCAGCTGGACCGGTTCCTCGATCTGCTGGAGGGCAAGCTCGACGCGAACGCCGAACGCGAGCTGATCCTGCCCTCGCACCACGTGGTGGCGCAGGTGCTGGACCAGGCGGCCTGACTCAGCGGGTCAGCCGCGCGCCGTCCGCCCCCAGCGCGAGGGCCCTTGGCTGCTCCCTGACGACGTACTTCACCCGGGGCGCGGTAGCGCCGATGCGCCTTGAGCTGGGCGTATGACTCACCGGCGGACGCTGAACAAGGGATGTGCCCGGCGGGTGCCCCACGCTGTCTGGCCCTTTCACCGGCCGGCGTCCCCACGTGAACGCGCGTGTGGACGTCTCGTCGCGTGCTGGTGCAATCGTATACGTCCAGGTCAGAGCGCGTGCGGACGCTCACGGGCGTGATTCTGCGTTGATCGGACGGTTTGTCGCCGAGTGGATACGATCAGTGCGAAACGAGTTACCAGCAGGTGTGTCAGGGGAGGCTGCAGTGGCAGGGATGGAAGAGGCGTTGAACGCCGGGATGTTCGTCGTGGCCGGAGAAGAAGGCGGAGGCGCCTCCGGAGGTTCGCCCGGTGGCGCGTTCACGATGGACCGGGACGCCATGACGAGGGAACTCGAGAACCTCAAGAAATTGCGGGATCGGGTCAATATGCAGCTTCGAAACGCTGCCCCGATGTGGTCGATTCAATCTCCGGGCAATGATCCCGCGTCGCTCCGCAACACGGACGCCAGCAACAAGTCCGGTCTTGCCTACCGCGACTCCCTAGTTCGGCAGCGCGACTTTGTTGGCGTCTTCATCGAGAAGATTGAGAAGGCGTTGGGATTACACACGACCAATGACGGTCAGGCCGCGCAAACCGTTAATACAAAGGGCGATGGAGGGCGCTTCTGATGACTTGGGTGTCCAAGTTCGCTGGCGTTGCGGCTGCGCTGGCTGTCACGTGGGTGGCGGCGGCGTGCTCGGCGACAACGGCAGGCACTCCTGAGCCGGGTGCGTCCTCCTCTCCACCGACTGGAGGGTCAGCGGCGCCGAAGATTGAGCACCCCTTGCCGGCCTCGCTGATCCAAGGCAACCCGTGTTCGGTGCTCACCTCTGCGCAGGTTAACGGGCTGTTCTCGCGTCCACCGACGCATGACGCCGCTGCGAAGGACACGGGAGTGGCCAAGTCCTGTTTCTGGCGCGACGTCGATCGAGGTTCCCTTATCGGTATCCAACTGGTTTATGTATGGAAGCACGGGCTGGCGGACGTGTACGCGAAGAGGGGCCAAGGATTTTTCAAGGAGCTTGCTCCGATACAGGGGTACCCCATCGTGGCCTACGGACCGGCTGACGACCGCGCTAAAGGCGCTTGCGATGTGGCCGTGGGCATCGCCGATAACGCTGCCTTTGGCGTGGGCGTAGATGTCGCAAGTTCTGCAGTGGGCAAGGGTGATCCGTGTGATGACGCGCGGAAGGTTGCGGATTTGGCTCTCACGACGTTGAAGGGGAACGCGTGATGTCCGGTCCGGCTGAGGCGGTGAGAGCGTGGATGGCGTTGCAGCAGCAGGAAGGCAAACTGATCCTGCCCGGGGAGCTGGTGCGGCGGGTGAAGAACGGCCCGGGGTTGGGCAGCCTCGGAGAGGCCCAGCAGGTGAGCATGTCGCAGGCGTCCGAGCAGCAGGGACACGCTGGCGATCGTGGCGCGGCTTGAGGCTGCGTGGTCCGGGCAGAGCGGTGACGCGGCCCGGAACGGGCTGAAGCCGTTTGCGGACGCGGCCACCTCGTCGTCGACTGCATTGTTCACCGGCCAGAACACGTTGACGGATCAGGGCCACGTGTTCCAGTCCACCCGGGACTCTATGCAGGATGTGTCGGACTCTCCGCCGGAGCGGGACGCCGTTGATGTGCTGTCGGTGTGGGATACCGACACCGAGGACCAGATCAACAAGAACAACGCGGCCATTCAGCAGAACAAGCAGATCTATCGGGAGTTCACCTCCACCAGTGACGGCCACGCGCTGACGATGCCCACCGAGTACGGGCAGATGCCAGACGCGCAGGGTGACTTCTCCATCGGGAATCCGCCTGCCGCACCGGACCAGCGCACCCCGACTGTCTCGCACTCGACGTTTTCGCAGCACTCTCCCGGCCTGGACAGTCACGGACCTGGCGGCTCGTCCGTCTCGCCACCCGCGCAGTATCAGCCGGGACACATCGGCACGGGCCTTGACGGGAACCCGCAAGTGCCTGCCGCACACGGGCCTGGCGGCGACGGAACCCAGAGCGCGGGGTTCGTGCCGCCGTCGCACCCCGGCCCCGGCGGCGTGTGGAGTTCTGACCCGACGAGATTCGGCCCGGTGGGTCCGGGCGGGTCGTCGTCCTACGGCCCCGGCAGCGGCGGCCCCGGTGGCAGTCCGGGATTCGGCGGCGGTTTCGACCCCGGGGTGTCTGGTCCGGGAAACTCCGAGACCGGTGGGCGAGGGTCGGCGCCGGGGGCGGGTCCCCGGTCGGGTGGTCTCGGCGGAGGTGGCCGGACCGGGTCGGGCGGCAGGGTCGGCGGTGGTGTCGACGAGCCGGTAACGCGCGGCGGCACCGGCGCGGCCGGCGGCCGGGGCGGGAGCGGAATGCCGATGGGCGCCACCGGCGGGAAGGGCAACAAGGAAGAGGACAAGGAGAAGAAGGCCGCCTCCTACTTACTGGAGCCGGACCCGAACGCGTTGTTCGGCTACGATGGCAAGGCCGTGCCGCCGGTGATCGGCCAATAACCGGTGATGGTTATCGACGCACCAGTGACGGTGCCGCGTGTGGCTCTCGCCTGGGCCTGGGAGTCAGAACGGATCGGTCCGGCGCACCCCGTGCTCGGGGTCGTGGAATGGTGGTTCGAAGACGACGCGGCAGCCTCGTTCGATGAACTGATGCGACAAGCACTCGCCGAGCCCGGCTTCTACGACCTGCGTCGCAAGCGGCTGACCGGAGACTTCCGGGATGTGTTGTGGGGTATCTCCACCGCTGATGCGGAGTGCTACCGCATGTCCAGCACGCGCGATGGACGCCGATCGGCGTCCCTGGCCGTCGTGACCGGGCGTTCCGGATCGCTGATCACCGTGGACGATGATCAAGCGACGTTGGTGCGGATTCCGGCCGGTCGGGTGTGCCGGGCGATCGTGGGCACTCTGCCCGAGGTACGCCCGGCCGGCATCGGCGAAATCCGGGTGCCCCGCTCCGAATACGGGGCGGGATCGGTATCCGAGTCCTACGACCTGGACATGACCAGCGATTACACCGCGCCGGACACAGCCGAGCAGGTGCGGGCGTTGATGGCCGCGCCACGCACCGTGATCCACCAGCTCTACGTGGCCAGACGTACGAACGGCAAGCGCTCGTCCAGCTACCCGCTCACCGCTGTGGACACGGCGCACCACGAGCGAGTCCTGACGTTCCTGCAGGACAGTCCCGATGGCGACGACATCATCGCCTGCGGCCCCGGCAGCACCGACTACATCACCGCAACCTTGGACGGCACCATGCGCGGACTACACGACTGACACGCCGGTACGGGCGGGTGAGTCCCTCGGCGGCCCGTCGCTCCCGCCGGACTCTCGCCTGCCGGACGTTCAACCAATGAGCGTGTCGGCGGGCATCAGCGCAATCAAGCGCCGAGTCGTGGCCTCGTACTCGACGTACGCCCGGGAGTCGTCGGGGCCACCGGCCGCGATCATGTCGTCGTAGGCCATGGCCTGCGCAGCGATCACGGACGCCGTCTGTTCCAGCATCCGTGCCGCGCGTTCGGAACGGTTGCGCATCTCGGCCATTTCGGGAAGCCCGCGTTCAGCAAGCCCAGCGAACAGCGCAGCAGCCCGGTCCTGAGTCCCTGCGCACACTCGGAAAGCGGCGGACCTCCGGCGCAAGTCATCAGCGAAACTCGGAGGAGTGTCCTGGCCGGACAGCGCGTCGGAAGTCTCGCTCATGCCAGCCATCATGCCCGAGATTCGCAACACACACCGGCAGAACCGCCCGGCTGTTCGCCCGAGACAACGCGCCCCCTCGTCGGCGGATGCGCGTTGAGGGGACTTCGGTACAGCCGCCACGCCCGTGCATCGCACGTCACAAGCAGGTAAACAATCCGTGAAGGGCCCCTTCACAGCTTTGACGCCATTACGTGGTGAAGTCGCCCGAGGGGGAGCCCCAACCGGACGGATCGTCCGAAAGCGCGCGGCGGCGGGCGTTCTCCGCCCGCACCCGCTCGACCTCCGACTCGATGTACTCCTCGTCGTAGCGCTGGAACACCCGCGCCGGGTTGCCCGCCACCAGTGTCCGGGCGGGCACGTCCTTGGCCACCACCGAGTTCGGCTGCACCGTGGCGAAATCGCCGATGGTCACGCCGGGCATGATCACCACCAGGCCGCCGATGAAGCAGCCCTTGCCGATCTTCACCGGCTTGCGCTCGATCAGATCGCTGCCGGAGTGGTTCTGCAGTGCCATGTTCGCCAGCCAGCTGGAATGCGTGAACACCAGCGTGTTCAGCCCGATGCTGGTGTGCTCGCCGATCTCCAGCCCGCCGCTGGCGTCGAGCACCGCGCCCTCGCCGATCCAGCAGTGCTCGCCCATCCGGAGGTTCTCCGGGCTGACGATCTTGCCCCGCTCGCGGACCCGGCAGCTTTCGGGCAGCCCGTAGAACTTCGCCCGCTCCGCGTCGTTGAAGTACTGCGCGACGACGTCGGTGAGAATCTGCGGGCGCAGCCGGTTCGAGCGCTCGTCATCGAAGAACATCGTTGTCCGCCACCAGTTTCGTGAGCACCCGCAGGTGTTCCTCGGCTACCACGTCCAGCCCGAAGTTGTCCCGGACCATCGCCCGTTGCCGCTGCGCGATCCGTGCCCTGCGGTCCGGATCGTCCAAAAGGGACAGTACGGTCTCGCGCACCGCCTCGGCGTCGTCCGGCCGGACCAGCAGAACGTTCTCGCCGTTGCGCAGTTCGATGCCGGGGTAGTTGTCCTCGGTCACCGACGCGATGGTCGCGGTGCCGGACAGCATCGCCTCCAGTGACGCGGTCCCGCAGCCGCCGTTGAGGTCGTGGGTCACCAGGTCCGCGGCCGCGAAGTAGGCGGGCACGTCCTCCTTCGGCACCGGCCCGGTCACCACCAGCGCGTCCGCCACGCCCAGTTCCTCGGCCCGGCGCAGGAACGCGTCGTGATACACCCGGCCGACGACCACCACGCGCACGCCGGGATGCCGTTCGAGGATTCCGGGCAGCGCCTCCACCAGCGGCAGCCGGTTGCGCAGCGGGATCACGTGCCCGAGCGAGACGATCAGCGGGCCGTCCCCGAGCTCCAGATCCGCGCGCACGTCCTTGGTGACGGGCTTGGCGAAGTGCCCGATGTCCACCGCGATCGGGAAGTACTCGGAGTTCTCGTCGCTCGTGCCGTAACGCTGCACGCAGTAGTCCACGCCGAGCTTGTCGAGGATGACGTAGCGCGGGCGCAGGTACTTCAGCACCGGCTTGACCAGCACCGCGTCCAGTATCCGGAACACTCGGCCGTAGAGCTTCTTGTCGCTGATCAGCAGGGTGTGAATGGTCAGCAGCACGGGCAGCCCGTGCCGCCGCGCGTAGATCCCGGCCATCCACGAGAGGTCGAAGAACTGGCCGTGCAGGTGCACCGCGTCCGGTTTGAACTCGTCCAGCAGCTGCCACAGCCGCCGCCAGTTGCCCGGCCGCGGTGCGGCGAAGGTCATGTCGAAGTCGATCGACAGGCCCAGCTGCGGCATCTTCACCGCGGGCAGCCGGACCACGCGGTAACCGTCGCGTTCCTCCTCCGCGGGCGCATCCGCGTACGCCGCGGTGATCGCCAGCACCTCGTGCCCGGCCGCGGCGTATTCGGCGGCCAGCGAGGCCGCCATATGCGCGCTCCCGCCGACGCGCGGGGGGAAGAAGTTGTTCACCACCGCGATGCGCATCGGCGTTCTCTCGGCAGGGCCGGCGGCACTCACTCGGAGTCCTGCACCAAGGCCCGCATGCCTTCCTCCACCGAGATCCGCGGCTCCCAGCCCAGAACCTCGCGGGCCCGGCCGATGTCCGCGGCCCGGCGCGAGACCAGCACGTCGCGTTCGTTGAACTCCGGCTGCACGTCCACGCCGACCGCCTCGATGAGGATCTTGGCCAGCGTGGCGATCGAGGTGTCCACCCCGGTACCGATGTTGATCGGCAGGTTCGCCTGCTCCGATTCGAGCGCCGCGACGACACCACGGGCGAGGTCGGACACGTGCACGAAGTCCATCGACTGGTCGCCGCGGCCGTCGATGACCGGCGGCTGCCCGGCCCGCAGGCGCTTGATGAAGTGGTTGATCACCGAGGTGTAGTAGGCCTCGATCTTCTGCCCCGGGCCGTACACGTTGAAGAACCGCAACGCGTTCCAGGACAGGCCCTTGGTGCGCTCGTAGAATCCGAGCAGATCCTCGCCCGCGCGCTTGGAGATGCAGTACGGCGTGAGCGGGCGCAGCTCGTCGTCCTCGTGCATGGGCAGGCGCTTCGGATCGCCGTACACCGAGGCGGTCGAGGCGAACACCAGCCGCTGCACGCCTTCGTCGGCGGCCGCGGCGAACACGTTCTGGTTGCCCATCATGTTGATGTCGATCGATTCGTGCGGGTCGGCGATCGACTTGTTGATCGACACGGTCGCGAAGTGGATCACGTGCGTACAGCCGCGGATCGCCTCGCGCACCGCGCCGCCGTAGCGCACGTCCTGCTCCACCAGCTCGACCTTGCCGGTGGCCACGAACTCGCCGACCCTGGCCCGGTCACCGCGGGTCATGTTGTCGAAGATCCGCACCGTGTAGCCACCCTCGAGCAGCAGCGGGATCACATGTGCGGCGATGAACCCGCCACCGCCGGTGAAGAAGACCTTCTTCTCGGACATGGGTGCTGGTTCTCCTCGTGGGTCAGGAAAGGGTATGGACGGCTTCGCGCACGGTGCTCACCACGCGGTCCACTTCGGCACCGGTGAGCTCGGCGTGCATCGGGATCGCCAGCTGCCGGCGGAACGCGTCCGCCGAAACCGGCAACGGCGCCTGCTCGCCGTAGATCGGCTGCAGGTGCGAGGCGTACGTGCCGAAGTTGCACTGCACCCCCTGCTCGCGAATGCGCAGCGCGAGCGCGTCCCGGCTGATCTCCGGGGCGACCGTGAGCAGGTAGGCCTGCCACGGATGTTCGCGGTCGGGCAGCTCCACCGGCACCCTCAGCGCGTCGAGGTCCGCGAACGCCTCGTGGTAGCGCTTGGCCACCGCGCGCCGGGCGGCGAGCAGGTCGGGCAGGCGGTCGAGCTGGACGCCCATGATCGCGGCCTGGATGTCCGACAGCCGGAAGTTCCAGCCGAGTTCGTGGAACTCCGGCACCGGCAGCGCCTCGGCGCCTTCCCGGCTGATCGCCGGTTCGATGCCGTAGGTGTGCAGTTTCCGGGCGTGGGCCAGCAGATCCGCCCGATCGGAGACGAGCGCGCCGCCCTCGCCCGCGGTGATGCCCTTGCGGCCGTGGAAGGAGAAGGCGGCCAGATCGGCGAGGCTGCCCGCCGGGCGGGTGCGGTAGGTGGCGCCCGCAGAGCACGCAGCGTCCTCGAACAACCACAGGCCGTGCTTGTCCGCAATGGCGCGGTATTCGTCGAAATCGCCCGGCTGCCCGGCGACATCGACCGCGAGGATACCCACGGTGCGCGGGGTGATCAGGGCTTCGATCGCGGCCGGGTCGGCGCTGAAGACGTCCGGGCGGATGTCCGCGAAGATCGGCTTGCCACCGGCCTGCAGCACCGCGTGTCCAGTGGCCGGGAACGTGTAGTCGCCGACGATCACCTCGTCGCCGGGCCGTACCCCGAGCACGCGCAGTCCGAGGAACAACGCGGCGCCACAGCTGCTCGTGGACAGCGCGTGCGCGGTGCCGGTGACGCGGGCGAAGCGTTCCTCGAATCGGCGGCACGCCGGTCCGGCCCCGGCGAGCCAGCCGGAACGGAACACCTCGGCCACGGCGGCAAGCTCTTCCTCGCCCACCGTCGGCTTCCCGAGCAGCACCGGTTCGCCCACTTTGCCTCTCCTGTGAATCGCGGACCTCGCCTTGCGAACTGATCGCGTCGCAGTGTATATAACGTTCCCCCCACAGGCTGCCGTCGGGATAAACTGCCGGTGAAGCCGACGAGCAACGCTTAGGCTCACCAGTATGCGGATCGGGCTGCTGGGGGCCGTCACTGGGTGGAACACCGCGGGCCTGCCGATCACGGTGGGCGGGCCCCGGGGACGGACGCTGCTCGCGCTCTTGGCGGCGGAGGCCGGCCGGTTCGTGTCCGCGGAGCGGCTCATCGACGGCCTGTACGGCGAAGAACCACCGGACGGTGCCGCGAACGCCTTGCAGTCCCAGGTCTCCCGGCTGCGCAGCGCCGTAGGGCTGCCGGTGGAGTTCACGTCCGCGGGATATCGCCTGGTGGTCGATCCGGAAGAGATCGACGCACACCGCTTCGAACGTCTCGCCGCGGAGGGAAGGCGTGAACTGGCCGCGCACGACCCGACGCGGGCGAGCGATCTACTCACCGAAGCGCTGGCGTTGTGGCGTGGACCGGCCTTCGCGGACGTCCCCGCGGCGTCCAGGCAGGCCACGCGGCTTGAGGAACTGCGCGCCGAGACCGCGGCCGATCGGATCGATGCGGAGATCTCCCTTGGCCGGGCCAAGGAAATTCTCGACGAGTTGCGCACAACCGTTGCCGCAGAGCCATTGCGCGAACGGCTGCGTGCCCAGTTGATCCGAGCGTTGCACGCATTGGGCCGTAACGCGGAAGCCCTCGCCGCATTCGAAGACGCCCGCCGGGTATTGGCCGACGAGCTGGGCGCCGATCCCGGGCCGGAGCTGGCCGAGGCGCATCTGGCGGTGCTGCACGACGAACCGGCGACGACGGCCGCGCCGTTGCCCGCGCAGCTGACCAGCTTCGTCGGCCGTGACGAGGAGTTGCGCCAGATCGCCGAGCTGCTCCGGCACGCCCGGCTGGTCACGTTGCTCGGCCCCGGCGGTACGGGCAAGACGCGGCTGGCAGTGGAGGCCGGGACGAACGCCGGGCCGTGCGCGTTCGTGGAGCTGGCCCCGCACATCGCCGACGACGTCGAATCGGCCGTACTCGGCGCCCTCGGGCTGCGGGAGACCACGTCCCCGTTGCGCGGCACCAGCGGGCCGAGCCCGGTCGAACGGATCGTTTCCGCGCTGCGGGACCAGCCGATGTTGCTGGTGCTGGACAACTGCGAACACGTCGTGGCCGCGGCGGCCCGCCTGGTCGCGCGGCTACTGCCGTCCTGCCCAGGGCTGCGCGTACTGGCCACGAGCCGGGAGCCGCTCGGCATCACCGGCGAGCAGCTCGCCCCGATCCCCCGGCTTACGGTGCCGCCTGCGGATACCACCGCCGCCGTGGCGCTCGATTACTCCGCGGTGCGACTGTTCACCGACCGTGCACAGGCCAACGATCCGGCGTTCCGGATCGACGAGCACACTGCTGCGGACGTCGTGCGGATCTGCGCCGCACTCGAGGGCCTGCCGCTCGCGCTGGAGCTTGCCGCGGCCCGCGTGCGCACGCTGGGAGTCGAGGAGATCGCCGGACGGCTCGACGACCGGTTCCGGCTGCTCGCCCACGGCAGCCGGACCGCGGAAGCACGGCACCGATCGTTGCGTGGCGCGGTGGAGTGGAGCTGGGATCTGCTCGACGACGACGAGCGCCGCCTCGCCCGGCGGCTGACCGTGTTCCGCGGCGGGGCGACGCTGGCGTTCGCCGAGGAGATCTGCGGGACGCCGGCCGAGCTGCTCCCGGAACTCACGGACAAGTCGCTGGTGGAACATTCCGGTGGGCGGTACCGGATGCTGGAGACGATCCGGGCCTTCTGTGACGAGAAGCTGGCCGGTGCCGGGGAAACCGCGCAGCTGCGGCAGGCGCACGCGCAGGCGTTCCTCCGGCTGGCCGAGGAGGCGGACCCGAAGCTGCGCACCGCCGAACAGCTGTCCTGGCTCGATCGGCTCGACGCGGAGTACGACAACCTCGTGGCCGCGCTGCATTGGTCGGCCACGGCCGACCAGCCCACAGCGCTCCGGCTCGTCGCCGCGCTCACGCAGTACTGGTGGCTGCGCGGCCGCCGCCACGAAGGCGCGGTGCTGTCCTCGGCGGTCCTGCGGCACTGCGGGTCCGAACCACCGGCCGGCGAGCCGTTCCTGATGTGCCTGCTGGCCGCGATGGCCGGGGATCCCGGGCACGAGGTGGTACTGGCCTATCAGTCCTATGTGGATCATTACCTCGCGGACAGCGGATGGGCGCCGGAACGGCCGATGCTGCTGATGCTCGCGGCCGTGGTGCTCGGACCGCCGGAGGACGACGCGGCACGGCTCGCGCAGACCAGGCTCGCGCGGCACTCCGATCCGTGGCTCACCGCGCTCGTGCCGATGGGCGACGGCCTGCGCGCCATGCTCACCGGTGATTTGGACGCCGCCGAACGAGGCCTCCGCGAAGGACAGGCCCGCTATCGCGCACTCGGCGAACGCTGGGGTCTGTCGATGTCCCTGGACCACTTGTCGCAGGTACTCACCTGGCGCGGACGGCACGAGGAAGCAGCAGCGGCGATGACCGAGTCGATGTCGCTCATGCAGGAACTCGGCGCCACCGACGACTACGCCGATCTGCTCTGCCGTCGCGGCGACAGCCGTGCGTTGCGCGGAGACGTCGAAGGCGCACGCGCGGACTACGAACAGGCTGTCGCGCTGGCAAGGCGGACGGGCATGCCGGAGACGCGTGCCGCCGGTCAACTCGGGTTGGCCGGGCTGGCTCGCCAGGCCGGAGACCTCGCCCACGCGCGGAACCTGGCCGAGCGCGTACTGACCGAGTGCACGTCGGGCTCGTTCGCTGTCGCCGTCGTACGCGCCACCGCAGCCGCCACGCTGGGATGGATCGAAGTGGCCGAGCATCGACCGGAAGAAGCCCGTCAACGGATCCGAGAGGCTGCGGAGACCGCGTACGCATGGCACAACAACTTCGTGCTGGCGTCGGTCCTCGAAGCGGCTGCGGGTCTCCTCGCCGAGGAGAAGCAGTACGCCGAAGCAGCCACATTGCTCGGGGCTGCTGAGGCCGTACGCGGCACTGTGGTGCTCGGACAGCAGGATGTTGCGCGCGTCACCGACGTGGCCACAGCGAGCCTGGGCGACCGCTTCGCCGAGGCCTACACCACCGGCCGGGAGCTGGGTGTGGACGACGCGCTCACCGTCGCCGGGTTGTCGCCGGTCAGGTGACCACGCAGTCGTGGACTACGCAGCGACGGCCCGAAGCGCGTAGCCTTCCCTGCCGTGCGAAATGTCGTGGTGGTCGGTGGGGGAATCGTCGGCCTGGCCGTTGCCTGGGAGCTGTCGCAACGCGGTCAGGACGTGACTGTGCTGGAGAAGGAGTCCCGCTGGGCGGCGCACCAGACCGGGCACAACTCGAATGTGGTGCACGCCGGGCTGTACTACAAGCCGGGCTCGTTCAAGGCCCGCATGTCGGTGGCCGGCAACCGGTCCATTGTGGATTTCGCCCGGCAGTACGGGGTTCCGGTCCAGGTGTGCGGCAAGCTCGTGGTGGCCACGCGGGAGGAGGAGATCCCCGCACTGGACACGCTCGCCACCCGGGCCGAGGCCAACGGCGTGCCGGCCAAGCGGATCTCCCCCGCCGAGGCCCGCGAGTACGAACCGGAGGTCTCCTGTGTGGCGGCGCTGCGCGTGGACTCCACCGGGATCATCGACTTCCCCGCGGTGTGCTCGGCGCTGGTCCGGCTGCTCGACGAGGCCGACGCCGACCTGCGGCTCGGCACGCCGGTGCTCGGCATCCGGGCCGGCCGGAGCGGCGGCGTCGAGGTGGCCACCGGCACCGAGGTACTGCGGGCGGACGCGCTGGTCAACTGCGCGGGCCTGCACGCCGACCGGGTGGCCGAGCTGGCGGGTCTCACGCCGAGTGCGCGGATCGTGCCGTTCCGTGGCGAGTACTACGAACTCAAGCCGGATCGGCGGCACCTGGTGCGCGGCCTGATCTACCCGGTGCCGGACCCGACACTGCCGTTCCTCGGCGTGCACCTCACGCGGATGCTCGACGGCAGCGTGCACGCCGGCCCGAACGCGGTGCTCGCCCTGCGCCGCGAGGGATACCGCTGGGCAGACGTCTCCATGAAGGACCTCACGGACGTCGCGCGTTTCCCCGGCGTCTGGCGGCTGGCGCGCAAGTACGCCTACCCCACCGGGCTGGAGGAGGTGCGGCGGTCGTTCTCCAAGAAGCGCTTCGCGGCCAGCCTCGCCCAGCTCGTGCCCGCGGTGACCGAAGACGACATCGTGCGCCACGGCTCCGGCGTACGCGCGCAAGCACTTCGGCCGAACGGCGCACTCGTGGACGACTTCCTCATCGAGTCCGCGCGGAACCAGGTGCACGTGCTCAACGCACCCAGCCCCGCGGCCACCAGCGCCCTGGAGATCGCCAAGCACATAGCCGACCGCGTGTCCGCCTGACTCTCAGCCGGGCAGATTCCCAGCCACCATGGGAATCCCGGCCTTCACCGCGTCGCAGGCCCCGTTCGGATCGTCCAGGTCGCCGCTCACGATCTGGATCGAGGAGGTGGCCGAGACCGCCAGCCCGGCCGCGCAGTTCACCCCGTCCGAGTCGGTGAAGTTGGCGAACAGCGACCACTTCCGGCCACCCGCGTCGATCTGCTGCGCCTGCCCGGGTTTCACCAGCGTGCACGGGTCGAGCGAGGCCAGCGGCCCGGACGGCAGCGCGATGGAAGCCAGCGACGGCGACGGCCGGCCGGCCGGCAAATGCGCGGCGCGGCCGCCTCCTCCAGCGCACAGGCACTGCCATGAACCCCGGCGTTTCCTCCCCGGCCCGCACCCTACTGACCGCACGCCCCGCACACCTGCGGAACGCCGAGGTCAGACACGGTGCCGAGGAGGAACGAGAACCGGGCACGCAGCGGCGTGAACGAC
The DNA here is from genome assembly GCF_002564045.1 of Amycolatopsis sulphurea. Classification (NCBI taxonomy): domain Bacteria; kingdom Bacillati; phylum Actinomycetota; class Actinomycetes; order Pseudonocardiales; family Pseudonocardiaceae; genus Amycolatopsis; species Amycolatopsis sulphurea. Next base: position 2,040,193 of record NZ_PDJK01000002.1, read on the forward strand.
CGTCAGGCCTTCGGCACCGCACGACGCACGACGATCGAGGTCGCCGCGGTGAAACTCACCGCCACCAGGGCAACGGCGAAGGCGGCGGTCAACGCCCCCGCACTCACCGGGGTGCTGCCCCTCCCGTCCGCGATCACCACCAGGATCAGAACCCCCAGCACCACCGTCACCACCGCGCACAGCCACATGGCCAGCACACCTCGACGAACTCCGGCGAAGAACTGCGCGTCGGCCGCCGGGGAGGTCGGTACACGGTTCTTCGCCACACCGACGATGACCCCGCTGATCAGCAAGGAAAACGCCGCACCTCCGATGAAGATCAGCCCGAAGTAGAACGGTTCCGGCAAAGTTGGTCGGGGACCTAGCAGCGGGCGATGCGGAGGTGTGTGCGACCACCTCGTGGCGTGCGCCGGACCGGTTTCGGGTCTGTGAAGGGGCCCTTCACGGACTCAGAGTCTGTGAAGGGCCCCTTCACGGAACGGCAGCTTCTTACCTGCGAAAACTCTCTGAAAAGGGCTCTGAACTGCTGAAATTCACCCGGTCAGTACCCGTTGTTTCCTAGCTGTATCGGTCGTCGTGCGTACCCGGCGTGTACCGGTACTGCTGGTATGAATGCCCCCACTGAGTCACCGGTGGGGGCATTCATAGTTCCTGGAGCGAAAGTGGTCCGTCTTGTTCCGTCCACGCTCGCAAGAGGGGCGGGCGCCGCCCGAAGTTAGGAGTTCGGCGGGCGACCGGTTGACGCTCCAGCTCGACCTGATGGCCGAGTTTGTGACTACGCCCGCCGAGTCGGCACCCTTGTTGCGGCGGCCCAGCACCTTCCGCTAAGGGCATACGCGCAGCCATCGGCCAGTTTCATGGCAGCCGGAGGTTGCATCACGTGCCTGGTGAACTGTCGCGCTTCGCCGAGACCATGTCGGTGTAGGACCGCTCCACCGCGTCATCCTTGGTCACGCCGAGGTCGTCGAGCACAGCGCGCACGGACCGCAGCGCCTCAGCGAGGTCGTGCGGCTCGGCCATGGTCTCCAGCTCAATGAACGTTTGCCCGGCAAGCTCCGGGATCGTGACGACTGTCGCGAGCATGTCCCGGCCATCGGCCGTGAAGCGATAGTTCTCGCAGTGCTTCTCCAGCGCGATCAGCTCGACGAGCCCGAGCGCGGAGAAGATCTTGCACATGACCGGCGGGTCGTCGGCTGCCGTCTCGTATTCCGGCTTGGACCGCGACGCCGCGTCGGCCGGTGGTTCCTTGTACGTGACAACCGTGCGCTGGCGATCGCCGGTCGTGATCGTACGCACGCGCAACTCGTATCCGGCGTGGTCCATCGAATGGTCGGGCCGGTCGAAGTAGGTGTCGGAGTAGACCGAATATTCCGGCTCGGCGCGTTCGGAGAGCGCTGCCCGCACACGGTCGGGATCCCGGACGACGGCCGTCAGCTCGGCCTCAACGGGCACGCGGCACCTCCCTAAACGACGCGGCGTGAGGTCCGCCGCAGCTCGTCCATGAACCTACGGAACCCTCGGTGCAGCGCGCCATGGGGAGAACCGGTGATCTTGTACATTGGCGACGTGTGACCTTCGTGGCGGTCGCCGAACGCCGAAATGAACAGGGTCGAGTCGAGTCCGATCACGCGCCACGTCGGCAGCACGTCATAGGTGTGTGCCTCGACCTCGGCGCCTTCGGCCGCGAGGTCTCGTAGCAGCTCGATGGAGAGTCGGATTCCGGCGGAGAAGCTGCCTGGTTGCTCGCCGATCTCGGCAGCGCGGCGCACGGCAGCCTCGCCGTCCGGGTCGAGCAGCAACACCCGCACCGCAGCCGAACCTTGCCGAACGTGGGCACGCAACAGCGAGTCGTTCATGCCGAGGATGCCGAGCCCCCGCACGGCCAGCACCTCGACCTCGGTGGCTTCGCTAGCGCGCTGTTCGAGTTCTATACGTGCCTTGGATTGCGAGGGGAACACGGCCAGAATCTCGGCCCGGCCGCTGGCGCCAAGGTGGTCCAGGCCAGCCGGATGCACAGGCGCCAGGCCGAGCAGCATCCGCGCGTCGTCAGGCATCTCCAGGCCAGCTGCGATCCGCTCGAACAGTTCCAGAGTCGTCACGGTCCGGTTGCCGCGCAGGATCTCCGAGACCCGCCCCTGCAGCATGCCGACCGCGACGGCTACCCGGCTTTGACTCGCGCCGGTGTACTTCTGGGCCGACCTCAGCAGCGCACCGACATCGCGTTCCTTCAGTGCATCGCGGACTTCGGCGCGGCGCCAAGCCCAATCCGGCAGCCTCAGCGGCCCGCCCTTACTTCTCGGATCAACCATCTCACCATGGTACTTCTCACAGTGAGATACCTGCCGTGGTATGGAGGAGACACGCTAGGTAGTCGACCCTTCATGCCATGGGGACGAGGGTTGTAGGACGACAGCCACAGCGCTACCGGGCGCCGGGGACGACGGATCTGACGTGGCGGGTGCACACGGACCGGATGCACGGGCGGCTCCGGACAGCGCACCTCTACCTGAAGCGGTACCTCGCGGATCCGCTGGTGTGGTGGCTGGTCCCGTGGGGCTCAGTCGACACGCTCTACCCGGTGCGGCATGAGCGTGGCGACCTCGACTTGGCGGGGTTCGTGGACGCCTACTGGTGCCCTGCCTGCAGCGGGCAGGTCCAGCAGTGACCGCGCTGATCTATGTCGATCCGGAGGCTATCCGCCCGGTGATCGACGGGGTGTGGCACATGACCGAACTCTCGGCTGTCCCGGCGCCGGGCGACGAGATCGCGATGCTGTGCGGCGTCACGGCGCCGGCCGCTTTCGTGCCGCCATCCGGGCCGACCAACCACGCAGTACCGACCCAGTGCTCGTACTGCGATGTGGAGTACCGCCGCGCCCGAGGGTGGGCGATCCGCCCCGAGCACCCAGGGCTGAGCCCACGCTCGGGGAGGCAGTGATGGGGGTGTGGATCCGCCACGACGGCTCGGAGGTGCTGACCGACCCGGAGACTGGCGACATCATCGACGAGACCCCTGCGACCCCCACGGCGTGCCGGGCGGCCAGGAACATCGCGATGATGGAGGCCTGGCGGGCCGGCGAGTCCCTGACCGAGATCGCGCAGCGGGCCGGACTCTCCCTGTCCTGGACAGGCCGCCTCCTCCGGCAGCTCGGCGCTGAGCTGCCAGATCAGCGCCAGGGCGTCAAGCGAAAGGATCTCGACGAGGCCGCGATCATCCGGGAGTACCAGGACGGCGCCAGCATGCTCGCGCTCGCCGACCGGCACCACGCCACCTACTGGAGCGTGCGACGGCTACTCCAGAAACGCGGCGTGCAGATTCGATCGCACTGCGGCCAGAACGTCAGAAAGCGAACACGATGACCTCCTCACTGCGCGAAGAGTGGGCACGCCAGTACGTGGAAGACCGCCTCACCATCACCGAAATCGCCGACGCCCACAAAACGGGGCACAACACCGTGCGGCGAGCACTCGGGCGGCTCGGGGTACTCCGGCCACCCGGCTACCCCTCCAGCCACGCCGGACACGGCCCGGACACACCGGCCCCAGCACCCAGCCCATCCCCGAGGACAACACGCCAATGAACACGCAACGAAGGAACAACATACTGCTGGGTATCGCGCTCCGCGCCGCCCGGCAGCGGCGGCACTGGGGGCTGCGGGAGCTGGCACGGCGGATCGGGGCGAACCAGGCCTACGTGTCGAACTGGGAACTCGGGCAGCGCAGAGCACGCCCCGAGACCGTGGCACGCATCCTCGGCGCGCTCGGCGTCACAGGCGAGGACGCCCGCTGGCTCCAGCACCTCGCCCACACCACCCACACCGGACTGATCATCTGCGGCCCCGACCACCCCCACTACCGCGCCGCAGTCCGTGACTGCACAGAACTCTCCGAGTCGATCCAGGTGTGGCACCCTCACCTGATCCCGGACATCCTCCAGATCCCCGACTACACCATGGCCGTCCTGCGCGCCCAGGGCGTCGACACGCCGACCGCGCGGCGGCTCACAGCCGCCCGCGCGGAAAGCACCACCCTGATCACCGGCGGCACCACCCCGATCACCGCCTACCTCACACGTGCCGCCCTCACGCAGCAGCACCTCGACACACCCACGATCATGACCCGGCAGCTCGCGCACCTCGAATCCCTCACCACCACCACAAACCTCACCCTCCGCATACTGCCGGGCCACGTGGCCCTGGGATTCCCCGGCCCGTTCACTCGCTTCTCCGCATACTCAGCGCCCATCGTCCATATCCCCCACCACGCCGAGGCAGGCGCCGTCATCCCCGACCAGGACGGCCACTACACCGCCATCACCGACCGCCTCGCCAAACACGCCACCAAACACCAGCCATCCCTCACAGCTATGCGCGAACTCATTTCGGACGACCACTAGATCTCCCGGCCGCCGCATGCCTCCCTCGCACGGTGCGGCGGCCGGGTCCCACCGCCGATGACGGTGGTGGGCTGCGGGTCCGGCATCCCTCCCTTGCTGGTGCCAGAGCAAGGCTCTTTATATCTATCAGGTGTTTCTCGTTGTGAAGTAGGGGGCGTGCGACCATCGCCGGTCTAGTTTTCACAATTTTTCGGCCCATATTTTTCATTTTGATGGGCTAGCGTGCGGTCGTCCGCGCTGCGGACGCTCACGCTCTGAAAATTTACCTGTGCATCGCTGGCAGCTTTGCGTCCCGCTTCGCATGCGGCGAGGGTTGCTGCTTTCTCGGCTTTGGTGAGCGTGGTTGTCACGATGACGGCTTCGCCGTCCAGCTTGATCTCCGTGACTTGAGCCGCCCATCCGGCAGACTTGGTTGCGTTGCTGAAGTGGTCGCGGAGGGCTGCTGCGTTGTCGGCGGCCTGTGCGGTGCCTGCGGTCGGCGCGGGTGCCGCAGGAGGTGCAGGCGTGGCGCCGCAAGCAGTAGAGAGCCACAGTGCGGCCGTGGCGGTTGCGGCTGCGAGGACTCGCCGCGCGGCTGCTGTCACGTGGGTATGGGTCACGCATGCGTATCGACAGGAAGCAGACAATAGTTACTTGTAGTGCACACCACGCGCGCCCTGATACAAGAAAAGCCCCCCACCCGTGAGGGTGGAGGGCTTTCCTGTTTCGGGTTAGAACCGGCGTGTAAGTCCGTCCCCGCCCGAAGACGCCGACAGGTTACCAGCCGGAACTATCCTCCAGGGACGGCCGTTACGTCCCTACTTTGCGGCGGCGGTCTTGCGCGGTCCGCGCTTGCGGGTGGGCTTGGGCCGCTCCGGTGCACGCTGCGCTTCGCGGTACTGCTCCAAGAGGTCGGCGGAGACTCGGCCGATGCGTGCTACCGCTATGCCTTGCTCGATCGCCCAGGCGCGCGCCGCGCTGGTCTCTCCGCTGCGTCGCGGAACAGGCGCGCCGGTGCCCCGGTTCTTCCTGCCGCCAGTCCGGCGGGCCGCGTTGACGAAGCGGGCCAGTTCGTCACGTAGAGCGCGTGCGTTGTGCTCGGACAGGTCAATTGCATATTTGGCGCCGTCGAGCCCGAAGTGAACCGAGGTTGCTCCGGTGGTGCCGTCTATGTCGTCCAGCACTTCGACTGCTACACGTTGTGCCACGTGATCATGTCCTTTGCTCTTTGAATCATCCGCGTGTTTCCTTCAGTCTACCGCGCGGGCTCAGGTCCCTCTTTTGTTCCCTTGACTTTCAATTATTTGCAACGCGTAACTTGTGACGGGCACCCTATGCAGAAATGGGGCCGACCGCTGGGTAGTTGCGGAGTGAAGCGGCGTTACGCAGCGCGCTCTTCGGTATCGGTGACGACCCATTCCGCTGCGTCGAAAAGGTCGACTTCATCGACTTCGAAGACGGTCGCGGTGATACGAAGGGCGGTTGCCCTGCGGAAGAGTTCAGCGACAGACAGGGCTTGCCCGGCTTGTTCGGTACCGGGGCCGGCCTGCGTGGTGCCAGCGACGGTGAGCCGGTCTGCCAGGTCTGCGGCGTCCTTGCGAGCGAGGACCACGCTCCGGCATGTCCCACCGTCGATACCTGCGGAAACGAGTATGCCGGGCTGGTCGGTGGTGCGTCCGAGGTAGACCCCGTGCACTTCGGCGGCTTTCCCGTGCTCGCTGAGTAGCTGGTGAAGCTTGTCGCCGAGCGCGCGGGCCTGCGCTGCGGTGAAACTCAACTCGGCCACGTCGGGCTGTCCGTCGTCCTGCCCGGCTTGGCTCACGGTGAGGAAAATCGCCGATTCGGTTACCGCGAATCCGGCATAGTCGCCTTCGTCGGCGGCGCATCGGTAAATGCGCATAGGTCTCCAATGTGTTTTCACGGAACAGGGTTAGGTCAGGCAGGGCACGCTTACGTGCCTGCGTTGCTGGCAGATGATCGGCGCGATGTCTGCGGTGGGAGCCTCTGCCCCCGCGAGCCCGATGTCGGATGCTGCGTGCATGAGTTTGGTGAGCGCGGACGCGCGTAGCCGCTTGACGTGGCGGCTGGACATGCCGAGCAGTGCGGCAGCTTCCTCGGTTGTGGCCGCTGTCCCGGTGAATCCGTACACAGCGTTGATGATGTCGTTTTCCCGGGCCGTCAAATCGGCACGGTCGATGAGGCGCCGGACTGTGACGCGATGCTCGGCCCGGTCGAACTCGTCGGCCGCTGCGGGGTCGGCGGTGGTCTCAGCGAAGGTCAGGCCGCCGCCGGTAGCGGCGTCGCCCCACTGGACTGGCGTGCCGAATACGGAGCCGTGCACAGTCCAGAAGTGCCGCAGCGTCCACCCGAACTGTGCTCGCGCATACTGCACCGCGGCCACCGTGTCATAGGTGTAGGCGGTGGTCATGGTGGCGTTCAGGGCCTCGCGCAGCCTGCGTCGTTCCCGGCCTGGGATGGGCGGGCGTCCTGGACGTTGCGAATCGACCAGGTCCACCAGGTGGCGCCGGATCGCGCGGCCAATGTAAGGGCCGACCTTGCCGCCGAACTTCTCCGAAATCATCCCGCTTCGACTGTCTTGGATGAGCCGGATCGCGGCTTCCTGGTGAAGGTCTTCGCGGCCTAACGCGCTGTCCCCGGTTGCGCGTGCTGCGGTCCGTTCGAGGTCGGCGGCGGCTCGCACGTAAAGCGGCAGCTCCGCCGCGCGGTCTCCCCCGGCTGCGGCTGATACCAGGTCCGGAGTGTCCCGGTGGTCAGCGTGTGCGTTCCCGGCGAGCACGTTGCTCGCCAGTCGCGCAAGGTGCCCCGGCAGTGCTGCGCCCTGTGCCTGGACAGGTCGGTTCGCGTCCATCTGTTCGCGGAACGTGGTTGCTAGCGCGCCCTGCTGGGTGGTGCCCGTACTCAACTTTCCCCTCTCCTTCGGTCCCCCGACCGGATGCCCTCGGTTCACCAAACTAGCGGGGCGCACCGCCACCTCGCCCCCGCAAAAATGGTTTCGGAAGGCCTGTAACGCCCAGGTCAACGGTGTAAACAAAGTTTATGATCAAGAAACCGCAGGCCCAGGCGTGTCGCATAGTAGAACGCGTGTTCGATCTTGGCAGAACTCGCGGCGATCTAGTGACAAGCGTCATGTTTGACGCCTGGTGTCCGATTGATCCTTCCGGGTGATTTTGTGGTGTTCACTCCAACGGTGGATGCGGAGTCAGTCCCGGTCGAGCACCCGCGCTGTTCGCTGGGCGTGGCGGTGGGCTGCTTCGGCATGGAGTACCGCCTGCTCCGCGTGGTGGCGGGTGCGACGCAGCGCGGTGTACACCCCGGCTTCGTCCCGGGCGATCACCAGGTCTTCAACGGGGCGCCGCACTCCGTCAGTGGAGCGGGACCGAACGCCGTCGGGTGTGGCTACGGTCGCGACGTCGGCCACGTCCGAGACGGAGAGGAACGCATCGGCCGCCGACCGGAGGCGCTGCGCGATGCACGCGAAACTGTCATCTTTGAGGGTCATTTGATCAATTCTTTTCTGTTTCAGTAATGGCAAGCAATTCATCTCCGCGCGCGAGGTATGCGATAGCTGCGTGTAGCGTTTCCGTGCTCTCGCGGAAGTGGCCGAGACCGGCATTGCAGGAGTGACACAGCAGGGCGCGCACGGTGCCGGAATGGTGGTCGTGGTCGACCATGAGCCCGAGCGGAAGCCGGTCTTCGTGCCGTCCGCAGAGCGCGCAGCGGTAGCGCTGTGCGGCCCGCAGTTCGTCCACGTCGTCGGCGGTGATCCCGTAACGGGTGACGTACCGGCGGTTGCGCGCCGCGTCCCGGGTGACCTGGTGGCGGATAGCGGCGGCCCGCCGGGTGCAGACGGCACACACGCCCCGGCGGCCGTCCCGGCTCGACTCCCGCCGGTAGAACTCGGACATGGGCTTGAGCAGCCCGCAGTGCGTGCAGACCTTCGCGGCCGGGGCGGTCACGCGGGTGTCCACGTTCGCCAGAGCTCCCGGACGGCGGCCCGCTGGTCGTCGGTCAGCTCGTCGAGCCTGCCCGGCAGCCATCCGCCCAGTGCCCGGCCGCCCTTGGACAGGTTGCAGTCCGCGCAGGCCGTGGCCAAGTTCCACGGCGCGTCGTCCCCGCCGAGAACGAGCGGCCACACGTGGTCGATGTGCGCGGCTGTCCCGCCGCAGTAGGCGCACCTGTCTCGGTAGAGCCGCCGCAGCCACGGCACGTCATAGGGCAGGGCGTACACGGCCCGCTTGGCGGCCCGTACGGCGTGTCCCCGGGCGCGTTGCCGATCCCGGTAGGAGGGGAAGACCCGGTACGCCTGGCCTTCGAACTCGCGGAAGTACCTCACTGCCTGCGCTGCGAGCGCGTCCAAGCACGCCCCGACGTCGTCCGGCGGTTGTGGTGTGCACAGCAAGGTGCCCGCGGCCGGCTCGAGTGCCCCCGGTTGTGGTGCACACGCCAACACGGCTCCCGCTTCGGCCCGCAGCGCGACGTGATGAGCCTCCGCCCGCAGCGCGGTCTGGTCGACGTCGCCGTACTGCGCGAGTAGCCGTGCCGTCTCCTGCCGACGACGCGTCTTGAAGTGGTCGGCCGCGCATGAGCGGCACAGGAACAGCTTGCGTGGCCACATCGGGTAGACGTGCACACCTTCGGTAGCGCCGCAGCGGCACCGCGCCATGGTTTCCCCCTTTCGTCTAGGCGGCAGCCCCGTAGAGAGATCCCCACGTGCGCCCGCCGATTTCCAAATCGGTCGTGAGCGGCACGCCGAAGAAGTCGTCTACCGCCATTGCCGTTTGGATCTCCCGGCCGATTTCCTTCGCGTCGTCGGCCGGAGCCACGAACACCACTTCGTCGTGAACCGGGAGCCGCAGGAATTCGGTTAGCCCGCGCTCGTCGAGCCGCAACAGCGCTTCGGCGAGAACATCCCGAGCAGTACTCTGAACCATGTAGTTGGTGGCCGCATAGAGCCGCTTCCGGTCGAGCGGAAGCCGACGCCCGGCGGGCGTGACGACTTCCTTTACGCCCCACTCGGCGCGGCTCTGCAACCGCTTTGAGTACCGGCGAACTCCGGCATAAGCCCGGTCGTAGGCGCGGATGGCAGCCTTGACTTGGTCGAGCGGTGCCCCGGTCTGTCGGCTCAAGGTGTCCGGGCCTCCGCCGTAGACCTTGCCGAAACCGATCCCCTTGCAGACTTTCCGGTGGTACTCGGTGAAGCCGGGGCCGTAGATCAGCTCCGCCGTGAAGGCGTGCAAGTCCTTGCCCGCGTGGATTGCTGCGGTCATCTGGACGTCGCCGGACAGCGCGGCGAGCACACGCAGCTCTACCGCCTGGTAGTCGACCGTGCCGACCACGCACCCGGGTTCGGCTTGCATGGCGCGCCGGATTACCCAGTCCCCGGAAGGGAGTTGCTGAAGCGGTGGCCGGGAAATGGACATGCGCGCGGTGCGTGCCTGAAGGCTCGCGATGTCCGGGTGAATCCGGTCCCGTGTGTCGCGCCGGGACAGCATGGCGTCCGCATAGGACGTTGCCCACTTCGATGCGCGCTTCGCCCGAAGTACCGCGTCCGCAAGGGGATTCGCCTCTCGGGCTCCGATGCGTTGCCACTTGCGGTCAAGGTCGGCGAGCGGAAGTAAAACTTCCTTGTCAACCTTGATCGCCCCGGATTCCGTTGTCTCCGAGAGGTTCTCGCCCATTCCTTCGAGCGCTGCGGAAATCTGCGCCGGAGCGTTGACCGACGACACGCCGAACCGGCGGGCTACTGCGCTCCACTCGTCTGCTTCGGCAAGCAGCCGCGCGGCAAGAGTTTCGGTGTACTCGACGTCCAACAGGAACCCGCGCGCTTCTATCCGCGCGCACACCAACGCCACCGCGTGCTCAAACTCCGAGAGCCGCCCGTACCCGGCGAACTCCACGAGCGGCCCCAGCACGGCGAACAGCCGGGCCGTCAAGATGACGTCCAGTCCGGCGTACAAGGTGTACAGCGGGTTGTCCAAGTCGATTGCGGCCCACCCGGTTTCCTTGGTGTGCCCGAGCTTCCGGAACTCGGCGTACAGCCCGGCTTGCGTGTCCGGCGCGTCCGGGTCGACGTGGCGAGCGGACAAGGGCTTGAGTCCCTGCCCGATGCCTCCAGGGTCCTGCGGACCGCGCGGGTCCAGGAGATGCGCGAGAATGCGAGTGTCGGTGATCCTGCGCCACAGGCTCACGAGATCCACGCCAAGATGAGCAGCGACCGCGAGCGCATCAAACTTCGCGTTGTGCGCCAACAGGTACGGCAAGGATTCGAGAGCCTCTCGCACAGCGGCTTGTGGTGCACACACCAGGCCGGCCGCGGAGTCGACCGGAAGCACCCACGCTTCCCGTTCGGTGCCGAACTGGACCAGGCGCACGCGGAACCCGGCTGCGTAGATGTCGAGCCCAGTTGTCTCCGTGTCGAACGCAATCGGGCGATTGTGGTTACTGCGGCACCAATCCAGGAACGCGCGGACGTCCTCGGACGTCTCGACGCTGCGGACTATGACCGGCTCTCCGGCAATCCGGTAGTGCTGTACGCGCATGGTCCCCCCTTGCCGTGAGCGCGCAGAACTGACCGGTCCGCAAGGAAAATCCTTCGGTCCAGCCTGTCTGCCTTGGTGGTTGTGGTTACCCCGCGTGAATCTCGTCCGGCCGCGCAGCGCGCACGCCGATCAGCTTCTTGCCCGCGTTCGCGCGGACGCTCTTCACCTTGCGCGATTCCAGGTTGCGCGTGAATTCCCTTGGACCCCAGCGAAGAACTTGCATGACCTGTTCTTCGTCTCGCCAGTTCTGGAACATGTCCCACGCCTGCTTTTGCAAGATGCTGCCCTCCGGGTCGTGCACGAGCACGCCCGGCAAGAAGCCGTCCAACAGGTCGGATTGTTGCCGGTACTCGGCGACGGCCGCCCGGACGGACGCGGGTTCACGCAGGCCCCCGGCGTACCATTCGGCCGCCCCCTGCACGGCCCACGCGAGGATGCCCGGCGCTTCGGCGAGCAAGGCCCGTGAAAGCATCGGGTCCTTGTCCGCGTCGCTGAACGAGCGCACGAACGGGATAAGCCTTGTTCTGCGCCAAAAGCCGTCATCCTGCCCGCGAACGTCGGGCCGGTAGTTCGTGGCCATGAGCATGAGCGCGGTGGGGTTGAACGTAAAGATGCCCTTGTACAGCTCGCGCGCGGTGACCGGGTCCCCCGCGGTGAGTTGTTTAAGAAGCGCTTCGTTCAGCCGGAGCCCTTCGGACAGCTCCGAGAGCACTGCGAGCCGGACACCCCGCAGAGCGGCAAGGGCCGGATTCGCTGCGCCCGGGTCGTAGCTGCGCTGGTAGGCGACCGCAGCCTGTGACACGTGCCCCGTGATCCCGCGCAGCACGTCCGCCAAACTGTTGACGAACACGCTCTTGCCGTTGGAACCGTGCCCGTACAGCAGCGCGAAGACATGTTCCCGGGTCTCGCCGGTGATCCCGTATCCGATCAGCCGCCGCATGTAGCCGGGCAACTCGGGGTCATCCGGGAAGATCTCCCCGAGGAACTGTGTCCATCGTGGACACTGCGCGTCCGGGTCGAAGTCGGCGCGGATGAGCTTGGTCAGCCGGTCGTCCCGGGCGTGCGCCCTAAGCTGCCCTGTCCGCAGATCCACTGTGCCGTTGTTGAACGTCAGCAGGTGCGGGTGTGCGTCGAAGTCCTCCACGTCGTGTCCGGTGATCGTGCGCAGGTGTTCCAGCGCGGCCCGGATGCCGGAATCCATGTGCATCCGGCGCGCGGTCTTCAGCGCTTCCTTGTACGCCAGGGAGTCGCCGCCGTGTGCCTCTCGGACTTCGGCAAGCTCGGCCGTCATCGCGTCGGCGACCCGGTGCCCGATGGCGCGTTCACGGGTCGTGCTCATCACCGACCACACTTTCCCGGTCCACGTGAGGAACCCGACGCCATCCACATAGGCGGTGTCGGCTCCGACGATGTCCAGCGCCCGACGGGCGTTCGCGATGTCGGTCCCCTCCATCGGGACCCGCTCCCGGCGGGGCCGGGCCGGCTTCGGCGGCGTCTTCTCCGGAGCGGTCCACGCGGGCGCATCGGAGACCGCCTGGTGCAACGCGGCGGCGAAGGCGGCCTTCTCTGCGGCGCGCCAATCGGCTAGGTCTTTCCGCCCGGCCGGAATAGTGAGCACCCGCGACGGGCGGCCCAGCTCGGCCAGACGCGCGCCAAGGGCTTCGTTGAACTCGCGGCCGGAACGGTCGTTGTCCCCCGCGAGTACAAACCGCGCCCCTTCGGCCGCGCCGTCGACCAGCTCCCGCGCGGTGCGCGCCGAGCGAGCGACTCCGGAGCCCCGGACGGCCACGGCGGTGTACCCGGCGGCCACGGCTGTGAGTGCGTCCCCCGGCCCCTCAGCCACAAGGACCGTGTCGAAGCTCCCGGAGGTGCGGAACACCCCCGTTGCCGACCACCTCATACCTTCGGCCGGGCTTGCGAGGTTCACCCAGCGGGCCGGGCACGCGCCCCCGACGTCGCGGCCCTGAAGCCCGCGCGGGGTCCCGTGCCAGTCGAGCATGGGCACGACAAGCCGGGGATGCGCGGTGTATGCCTGCGTGCGGAAGTCACGGCCCGGGGTGTTCACCGTGCCGTCGTCGTACCCAAGCTGAAGCTCTCGCCCCATGTCCTCGGTCACCCCGAAGCGCTCGAAGGCGTACGCGGCGCTCTCGGAGCTGGGAAGGCGGCTGGCTGCGGCGGTGACGTACTGCATGAGCGCTGCGACGGCGCCCGGGTCCAGGTCGACGGGCGGGACGTCGGAGAGCGTCGGCTCACCGGTCACCCGGAACAGGTCGGCCGTCCTTAGCCCGGCGGCCGTCAGCACCGCGTCGGCGGAGCACCCGGCGCGGCAGTGGATCAGCGCCCGTCCGTCGGGCTTGAGCGAGACGAACAAGGACGGACGTCCGTCCTTGTGCGCCGGGCAGGTCACCAGGACCCCGCCCCGGTCTTCGAGCACGGCCCCGCCGCCGAGTTGCTGAAGCAGCGCGTCAACGTGCATGAACAGACTTCTCCTCTTCTTTGGTGTGTGCACCACATGTGATCCCCGCGGCCGACGTCGGTGTGTGCACAACAAATAACGCACCGAAGAAACTTACGCAAGCTCCAAACTGACGTTTCCACTGATCCACGTGATCTAGATCAAGTGGATAGGTCTGATTCTGAATCTGGGTTGCGGCGGCTTCCGATTGACCTGCTGGCGGACGGACAGTCGGCTTGCTAACGCACTAGCCGACTAGCTAACGCACCAGCTAACGCACTAGCCGACTAGCTAATGCACTAGCGGACGCACTAGCGGACAGGCTTGCGAGTGGTTTTGCGGCCTGCCTTACACATCGAACTACCGGCTGACTTGCTGGCGGCTAATTGGTTACAGAAGCGAGGTTGCAATCGGTGTATCAATCGGTAAGGAAAACCGATGGGGTAAATCAGTGCCGCAATGAGAAACGAGAAAAGGCCCCCGAGACCGTCCGTGCGGACAGCCCCGGGGGCGGGTGAAGCGGTGTGCCTACACGGCACCCTTGATGACGATCTCCGGACGGTGGTACTCCACGTGCCGACCGCTCTTCGTGTCGTACTCGACGAAGGTCAGCTTCAGATCGGCCGCCATTGCGCCGTCCGCCGCGCTTAGCGCGCGCTCGATCTCCGGCAGGTCGTTCACGAGCGACCAGGATCCGGACGAGAAGAGAAACAGCCCGACGTCCGGGTCGTCGGCCAGACGGAAGCGCAGCGAGATGTCCGGCTTCGGGCCTCGGCCGCTCTTGGCCTGTTCCTTGCGCTTGGCCAGTTCGCGCGGGCAGCCGCACGCCTCGCCGATCTCGGTGTCGTCCGGGTGGCCTTCGGTGAAGTACGCACCGTCACAGATGTGGATCGGCCCGGCCTGCCCGTAGAGGGCCATGCGGGTGCGCAGCGCGGCGGCGTCCTCGATCACGATGGACACGCGCGCGGCGTCGGTCATCACCTGGAGGTTGTCGGACTTGTCGGTGTCCCACTCCTCCGGGGTTCCGCCGTACAGCTCGGCCATGCGGTCGGCGACGTCCGGGTCGTCGGTCGTCACGCGCCACTCGGACAGAGCCTTCGGGCGGCGGCCGATCAGGATGCCCGAGCGGAACCGGCCGACAATGTCATCGGCGAAGGTGCTACGCGCCTTGGGCTTGGCATCCGGATCGGTCTCGAAAATACGCAGCGACAAAAGGGATTCCTCGCTGTCGTGTGCGGGCCCGGCTGGTCCGCAGTGGTGCAGAAGTTCAGAAGCGGAACGGGTCGCGGTAGCCCAGACTGCCCAGATTGCCCAGCAACCTATCCGCACGACGAGCTGCGGCCATGCGTTCGTCGGCGAGCTTGCGCGTTTTTGCGGCCTTCTCCCGCTTGGTTCGTTCGGCGGCGGACTCGTCGGCCGCCTTGACAAGCGTTTCGCCGATCTCCCGCGCCTGGTCCTCGGTGAGGGGTAGTCCCTTCGCCGTACCGTCGTCGGTGGTGATCTTCACCGTGGCCGCGTTGCCGTCGCCGCCCTGGACGCGGTTCACGCGCAGCGTTCGGCGGTGTGCGGTGACCACGGCCGGGAACCTTGAGATCTGTTCGACCTTCGCGCCGGTCGGAAGGGTCTTCGGGTCGGGCTTGGTGATGGTCTCGTACGTGACCTTGTGCGTTGCCATGAAACGGTTTCCCCTCTACTTCGTGGTTGCGCGACGTTCGGAGCCGGTCGAAGCCACGGACTCGAACAGCGGCTTTCCGATGACGGTTGACGATTCGGTGGTGACCCAGTCGAACACCTTGCGCAAGTTCAGGAAGTGACCGAACACGCCCGTGTCGACGCGGGCGGGAACGAGCTTCCAGCCCTCCGGTCGCAGGTGCAGCACCGCGCCCGCGTGGATCTCCGGAATGGCCACCTGTTCGCCGTCCTGCGTCACGATGTGGTCCGCGTAGGCATACGCGGAAAGCTGTAGCGCCACCTCGTCGTGAACCCCGGAACGAGTTGACTTCGCGTCGAGCATCACGGTTTCGCCCTCGATATCACAGACAGCGTCGAAGGAACCGGCGTACTTGTAGGTGTCGGACCACACCGCGTCTTCGATGAACCGGTAGCGCGGCTGGTAGCGGTCGTGAAACTCGTTGATCCACCGGACGTAGGGCTCAAGGTCCGGATGCTGCCTGCCGACCTTGTCCCCCCGGGCCAACTTTTCATACAGGGCATGTACTTCCGTGCCGACGTCGGCCGCTTCGTTCGTCGTCCGGCGGTGAGCCCGCTTGAGGTAGTCCACCGCGCCGGTTGGGTCGTTCATGGCCAGCCCGACAACGGGGCCGATGTTGGACACGGCCGACTCGGCGGTGACCTTCGCGGCCCAGTAGGTGAGGAAAGGCTTGGGAAGCATGGAAATCACGGACGTAACGCCCGGGACCTTCTCGCGGGTCTCAGGGTGCACGTAGAACCGTGAACCTCCGCGCTTGATTGTTTTTACTGCACTCACTCGGTTTCCCCTCTGTCGCACTCTCTCGTCTCGTTCAGTGGCGGTAGAGGCGCGCAGGGGGACACGGTTCGGCGAAAAAGTTTTCAGACATGAAAAAGTCCCTGTCCCGCAAGGGAAAGGGGCTCAGAAGCGGAACGGGCTACGGCCCGTCGGGAGTCAGCCGGGCACGCAGGCGGCCACACGCGGCGGCCGTGTCGGCAAGGACGACACGAAGCTTCTCGGCCGTGTCGGCGTCCACCGTGGACGCTTCCGGCGAGTCGACGAGCGCGACGGCGAGCGTGTGCAGCTCCGCCACCCGGTCGGCGAAGCTCCCCGCTTCGGTGGCCTGCTCGTCGTCGGGGCCGGACGCGCCCTTGCGGCGCGGGGTGTTGCGGTCTACGGGGTTAAGCCCGTAGTCAGCGAGCTGCACGGGCGTGAGCCGCTTCCGCAGCTCTAACCCGACCTGGTGACGGACGGACACGCGTACGGCCTCCGTGCGCGAGCGGTCCAGTTCGGACGCTTCGTACACCGCGTTGACGGCTCCCCGGTACACATAGGAACGGCCCGCGTAGTCCGGCCGCCCCTTGCTGTCCTCGAACGTCGCGCGGAGGTCCACCAGGACCCGGGCGAGCTCTACCTTGGCGTCTGTCGAACCGTGGACCACCGCGTCACGAACGAGTCCGGCCCCGTGGGTGATCAACCGCTGTTGCGCAGTCGTGTAGTCCGCCTGTGCTTCCATGCGCTCACCTTCTCACGACGAAGGGCTAGCCCGGAGATCCGAGCTAGCCCCGTGAACATGTTCACGCATCTAAGTCAGTGTCAGTCGTCGTCTTCGTCGCGGGGCCGAAACGGGGTCATGCAGTTCCCGCAGAGGATCGGGGCGCGCTCCAGGCGGCCGGGGGTGATGGGGAACGGGTCGGCCGTCGCGCAAATGCACGTGACGTAGATCCTCTTTCCGCCGCGCGAGCCGCCCCGGGAACCCCGGCCGCGCTTCTGAGTGCCGCCGTCGCCACCCTCTCCGCCGTCGCCCCCGTTGCCCTTGGTGCCGATGCCCTGTCCGTTCTCGAAGCGTCTGCCGTCTGCGAGGTATGCCAGGCGGGCGGCTTCGAGCTTCTCGATGATCTTTTCGTACTTCTTGGCGGTCTCGTCGGTGATCTCGACCTGAGAGAAGCCGATGGACTTGTGCGGCTCCTTGCCCTCTGGCCAGATGAGCCCCAGCTCGTTCGCGGCCTTCACAAACACGCGGTTGTGGCGGCCGTTGATGTTCGTTCCGTGCTCCTTGCGGGCGCAGTTCAGGCCGTGCGCGGCTTCGTGCAGAAGGGTTTGCATGATCCGGCGGCCAGGCAGCCCGAGCAGCTCCCCGGAGACGAACAGCTCCGGCGCGCCGGACAGCAGCTCGTCCACGACGGTCGGGGTCTTGCCCTCTTCGTTGTCGGTCAGCCAGCGGCCCGGCCAGAAGTGCGCCCACTTCGGGTTCTTGCCGTGGAAGCCCGAGCCGGTCACCGCGACGACGGTCGGGATCTCCGGGTGCTTGCGCTGGATCGTGCGCCACGCCATCTCAATTGCCTTGA
Source organism: Amycolatopsis sulphurea (assembly GCF_002564045.1). Lineage (NCBI taxonomy): Bacteria > Bacillati > Actinomycetota > Actinomycetes > Pseudonocardiales > Pseudonocardiaceae > Amycolatopsis > Amycolatopsis sulphurea. The sequence continues at coordinate 2,057,620 of NZ_PDJK01000002.1, forward strand.
TGATCTGCGATCCGGTGTTCGTCATGTCGCTGTCCTCCCTGGCCGGTGTGATGCCACAATGTTAGTACGTGAACATGTTCACGCACCTTTGTTTGTGGTGCACACCACAAATGGCCAGCTGTGCCGGGGTTGGCGTGCACACCACAACCGGAGGCCCCGCGGCCGGCTCGAGTGCGCTTGATGTGCACACCACAAGCCGGACGCGGGCAGGGCACGGGTTCAGTCGGCCGGGGCGGTCTCCGGCTCCAGCTCCGGCGCGGCCTCGATGTCCTCGAACTCGTAGTACTGCGTCGACAGGCCCCGCTGATCGGCCGGAACGGCGGTCACCCGGCGGTGGATCTCGACGCCCGCGACGAGCGAGACCGCAGCGGCGGCCACGTCGAGACGAGCGCTATCCGGCAGGCCGGGCACAAGGTTGCAACGAGCAGGCCCACCAGCGCGCCCGCGAGCGAGGGCACCAGGGCCGGGAACCGGCGGATGCAGGCGATCACAGTACGTACTCCTTCACGAACTGGTGGACACGGTCGGCAAGCGCGTCCGGAGTGGAATCGTTGATCACGGTCGCGTCCGCGCGGATGGCGCCGGACTCGGTCTCGGACACGTGGGGGTCAGGACCAGGCAGACCGGGCCGCTGAATACGCAGGATGACGAAGCCACGGCCGCGCAGCTCGTCCGCTTCGTTGCGGAAGCGGACGTCCGGGACGACCACAGGGCCACGCACCAAGCGGACGCGATCGGTCAGCGCCTTGACCCACACATCCGGCCCGAGCGTGTCCCGGACGCTCACGCCGAGGCGCTGAAGGACCCGCCGAGCCTCCGGGTAGTCGTCCTTCGTCCTCTCCCAGCCCACTCGGTCGACCACGTCCGCGAGCCACTCACCCTCCCGCAGAATCGGGCTCGTCTCGTAGGCCACGGCCTTGAGCGGGTCGGCGAAGCCCAGCCGCGTGTATCCGTAGTCCCGGACGAGAACCCCGGCGGCGGTGTCCTTTCCGGACCGCATCCGGCCGACGATGCCGACAGACCTTTGTGTCATCTCTGCCCCTCCCTGTGGCTGCCCCTTGCTTCGTGTTCAGTGGCGGTAGGAGGACGTAGCGGGACACGGGCCAGACCCGGGTGAGGTCCCGGCCCGCCCGAAGACCTCTCAGAGCTTCAGCGCCGCGAGCGTGCGCGGACCCGCGATGCCGTCCGCAGTGAGCCCGGCCCTGCGCTGGAACTCCTTGACGACACTTTCCGTACCGACCCCATAGACACCGTCCGCCGTGAGATGCGAGTACGCGGGGTACCAGGCGTTGAGCCGCCGCTGAAGCGCGGTGACCGCCGGACCCTGCGAACCGCGCTTGAGCGTGGTCCCCGGTTGCGCAGGTGCAGGACCGCCCCCACCAGTGCCAGGAACAGACCCCCCAAGACCGGCAGCAATCCGTGCCCAGGTGGCGGGACCGACGATCCCGTCTGCGGTGAGGTGCTGGGCGGACTGGTACCGCTTGACGGCGGCTTCGGTGTCAGCTCCGAAAATGCCGTCCGCCTTGAGACCAAGGTATCGCTGAACCAACGCGACGTCGGCCCCGGCGGAACCACGCTTGACGGTGGCGTGGCCGCCGGAGCCGGGAGCAGGAGGGGCCGGGGTGCCGCCGTTCAGCCGGGCCGCGACCGCAGCCACGCGGGCATAGGAAGCGTTGATCTCGAAGTGCATTTCGTCCCGACGGCCCGTGTAGTCGCCGCCCCATCGAACGACGTTGTCCACTTCGGACAGAATGCGGTGGATCTCGGCGACCTGCCCGGCGGTGAAGGTGCCGCGCTTGCCGAGCGGGTGCCGGGTGGCGTTGGCATCCACGGCGGTCGCCGAAGCGTGGTTGCTCGTGATGGTGCTGCCCCGGATCGGGCGGTTCGCGTAGCCCCAGTCGTCCGCGCCCGCGTCCAGGTCCTCTACCCGGCGGTCGAACTGCGCGAGCACCCACACGAGCACGTCTCCGGCCGGGCCGTCTGCGACGACCACTCGGACGTTCGTTCCGGGCACCGTGCGGGACCGGCGGGCGGGGTCGACGGGCCAGCCATTCTGAGACACAGCCATATGAACTCCTCTGGGGTGAAGGGAAAAGGGGAAGGTCGGCCCGAGACGGGCCGGGGCCGGGGTGGTGTGCACACCACAAGGGGCGCGCCCGCGGCCGGCTCGGGTCCGGTTGTGGTGCACACGGCACGTGGGTGTGCAGGTCAGTAGCCGAAGCCGCGCGGTTCCAGCGGCCATGCGCCGAGCTGGTCCGGGAACGGCGAGGGCTCTGCCGGGGACGGCTCCGGAAGGGCCGGGGTGCCGAAGACCGGAACCGGGAGCGGGGGAACCGGTTCCGGCAGGACCACCCGGCCGGGCTGCGGCGGATCGGACGGGGGCGGGTCGTCCGGCGGCGCGGGCTCGTCCTGGACGACGGCCCGCCGCGCCCGCAACGCCGTGCTCGGGGCAGGCGTGCCTTGCAGTAGCGTCCCCTCTGCCGTGGCCGTCGGGTACGTCGAGAGCGGGGCAAGGAACACGTACTCCGGCTCAAAGGCCAGCACGGCGTACGTGTTTTCGGTGGGCGTGATCCACGTGAGCAGCACATTGGCTTGCTCATTGGTGAAACCGTGCGCGGTCGCGTCGTCCCACACATCGGCCGGTCGCGTGTAGATCACGTGGTCCTTGGTGGCCTGGACCTTGTACCGGACAACGCACTTCCGCAGAACGGAGATGGCTTCGGTATCCTCCCACTCGTCCAGCGGCATTCCGTGCAGCCACGCGATTTCGAAGACATCAACGTTGTATCTGTTCGGATCGGTCAGCCCGTTCATGGTGAACGTCCGTGTGTTCGTCGTCAGATTGCCCAGCGTCGCGGTGAAGCGGAACGTCATTGACGCCTGCCCGTACACCTGGACCATGAACCGAGCAACCATCACCGGGTATTTCGGGTTGACCATGCCAACGGTGTAGATGGCTCGTTCGCCGTCCCTGACCCGCATTTCGCGGGCCACGATTCCGTCCACAGTGGCGAGCCGGTCCATGTACGTGACCTTGCGTTCCCCTCGCTCCAAGGCACTGATCCGCTCGGAGAGTCCACGGAACTCGGCTTGCAGGGATGGCGGCAACGTAGGGTTAGCCACTCTTGTCATCACTCCCAAACACGTCCCGCGACGCGGCCGTCAGCGTGATCTGTTCCGCGCTGGATTCGCTGACAGACACGGAAATCTCCGTGATCCGCCACATGCCGTCAATCGCGACCAGGCCGTAGCCGCCGCGCACGGTCACCGCGTCACCAAGGTCGACGTCGTCCAGACCGGGCGCACTGTCCGGATAGAGCACGATCGCGGGCAGTACGACGGGGGCCGCGCCGGTCCGTACCCGCTCCTCGGCCTTCGCCTTCAACGTCGCGTACTCCTTGATGTCCGAAAAGGACTCGATTGCCTCCAGCCGGGGGAATACCTTCGACGGGCTCCCTGCCGACGCCCAGACCTGGTCCGCGCCGTCGCCTGGACCGAGCGCAAAGGCGTGCGTCACCACTGATTTGCCGCCGATGCTGGCACCTGTGATGGAGCAGTTCCGGCCCTGCTCCAACATGAGCGACCGGGCGCGTCCGACCGCCGGGTAGTGCACCCGGAACGTGGTAGGCAGGTCATCCCCGCGCCACGCGGCGTCGAACGAGAAATCAAAGCCGTTGATCACGGCGGCGAGCTGTTCCACCGCCTCGCCAATGTTCTTGTGCTCGGACTCCTTGTAGGTCCGGTCCCGCTTGACTCCCGTTTTCTCGTCGCCGGGCTCGATCATCCCCAGCCGTGAGCCCTCCCCGTACTGCCCGGCATGCTGAAGCAGCGCGCGGGCAATGTCGGCCTGGTCGGTCTGCGTGAACGCGGTCGTAGCGTGGTAGTGACGCAGCCGGAAGTACGAGAGCCACCCTTCACACTGCAAATCGAGAGTGCCCGCCGCAAAGTCGGCTTGCCTGTCCCACAGGAGACCGGACCAGACGATTCGGGACGACCGCTCGATGTAGATCGCCGTCGCCCCGCCTCCTTCAACGGTCTGGGGGTTGACGTGCGCCACGCCGGGATTCAGGGGAATCGTGATGGAAGCCGAGCCGGGCGCATTGAGCGTGGACGTGTACGACAGCTTCTGCACTGGCAGCTCTCCGTGGATGATGCCGGACAGGACATCGCGGAACAGGACGCGATAGGTGGGCGTCACGCAGCCCCGATGTCTTCCAAGAGGAGGCAACGGCCGCCGTCGCCCGGGAAGGTGATCGTCGGATCGCCGTTCGCTGCGGCACTGATCCCGAGGGTGTACGTACCACTCGTCGTCACCGTGAACGTCGTGAGGAGGTCCCATGGCTGGCGGGTGACGTTGTTCTTGAGAATTCCGGACGAACGAAGAATCGGACTGGTCAGCGTCACCGATGTTCCGGCAGCTAGCCGAATATTGGCCGTCCCGTTCGGCGGCCCGGTTCCTGCCGCGAAATGGTTGGTCGTGAACGTCGCCTTGTAGCGTCGCCCGGTCGACAGGGGCACGGTCAGCCGTTCCATCAGAAGCTCGGCGTTAAATGTGTCGGTGGTCGTGCGCTTCACCTCGCCGACCCAGCCGCGCGGCAATGCCGGATCGCTCACCCCGGCCCACATGGACCCGTTCCACGCAAACACGTGTCCGCTGGACGCATCCATCCATAGCTGACCTGTGCGTCCGACTGGCGGCTTCTTCAGACCGGCGAGAGTCGGCCCGGAAATGTAGTGCTGAGACTCGGTGAATCGCTGGTCGAACACGGACGGGACGACACCCTTGGAGGCAGCGGGCACCGCGAAGTCGCACACCACGAACGCGTTGGGAACCACCGGCGGCACCGGCGACGCGGCGGGGGCACCCTTGCGGATCTCCATTGCCCACCGGCCCGTATCGGTGGCGGTCGCCGGGGGAATCACGTAGGCCACGAGCCGGTCTGTCCGGTCCCGTGTCGAGTCGGCCGGGTCCAGTCTCAGCGCCACGCTTTCCGTCGACTCAACGATGTAAACGCCGGTTTCGTTTGCTGCGGCAGGGATGACCGCCTGCCCCGGGGACACGGTGGCAGAATTTCCGGACAGGGTCACCGTGAAGTCATACTGACCGAATACGCCTACAGTCGCCGCTACCATTTGCCCCAGAATCCGGCGCATAAGACCGGCCGCATATTCTGTGTTGTCACAGAATATTGGCGGCGTATTCATTTGTTGAACTAAAGCCATGCAGGCGAAGCCTCCAAAAGATCAAACCCACGTAGGTGACCATTCGCATACCAGCTCTGCGTCATCGCCAGAATCCGAGCCAATCCGGCGTCCTCTAAACACAAACTCGGTCAGGCCGGGAGGGCATGTGAGCCATGTGTTTCCGGTGCCGGATGTCAAGAATCGTGGTGCTACCCCGTTGAGAAGCACTTCATGTGTGTAGGTGTCGACGTCTAGCCACTCGTCGCGCAGCAGTGCATACGAGAGCGTGAGAGCTTCACCAGTGCGCCTATTCACTATCTGCGGGTCGGCGACTGCGCCGCGAACGGTGAACTTTGGGTATGCGATGAAATTTCCGTCGTTCAGAACACGGACGATTCCCCGTTCGGCTGCTCTTCCGAAGCGGATAGGGAAGCGGAACGGCGTTCGTGTTCCACCGCCGGGCGAGTCGGGGTTCGCCAAGCTCGTACGCCCTGACAACAGCTCCGGCGTCACAATGATCGGACTCGGGCAGTACAGCTCGGCCGTCACCATGGCCAGGTGGTTCGAGTACTCGACGTTGACCGGGATCGCGCGCTTACGCACGCGCGCGGACACGAACCGCCTGCCGCCGCCCGCGACGCCGGGGAACCAGAACGTGAAGGGCGCATCCGGCAGGGCGGGTGAAAACGCGGCCATGACGTCGGCAAGGGCAGCGTCGAACTCGGTGGCATCCCGGCCGTACACCTCGATCGTGAGGGACACGGTGCGTGAACCGAGGTAATCCGGCCCGCCTACTTCGCCGTGGCGGGCGAGGGCCACCTGGTCCGATGTGCGCAGGCCCGGAGTGTCCAGCAGGCCGTCTACGGCCACCAGGGACAGCGCAGAGTCCGGGGCGCCGATTACCAGGCCCCGGTACTCCGCCATCCACTGTCCGGTCAGGTTCAAGGCTGCCCGTTGCGCGGCGGCGAATTGCTCGCGTTGAACCTGCATCCGGCCTACCTCCCGCCTGTTCTCATGGCCCATGCCACTTCGCGGCCAATGGCGTAGGGATTGGCGTTTGTCTGCGCGTAGACATTCACGGTCGCGCCAGTTCCACGCCCTGCGCCGGCTGAGGCATGATTGGGAACTACTTGAGCGCCTTTCGGTAACAGCACTTGTTCGGGTCCGCGTTCGCCGACGGTGTAAACTCCGGTAGCCGAAATTGGGCCGCCCATGGCGCGGAAGGGGTTCAGGCTCGACAGGAAATTCTTAACGTCGTTGAATCGATCGCGGATCCAGTTCACTGCGCCGCGGATTTTATCGGTGACCCAGTCGATCGCATTCGCGATTCCATCTCGAATTCCTCGGCCGATGTTTGCGAAAAACTCGGTGACATTGGACCAGGCATCAACGACTGCATTCTTGGCGCTGCGGACCTTGTCGACCACCCAGTTGAACGCGAAGACGACTGCGTCAACGACTGCTCGCCCGGCGGCCGTTACCGCGCCGACTATCGCGTTCCAGGCGTCGACAGTCAATTGCTTGACGGTGTCCCAATTCGCGATGATCAACGTGACCAGTCCGGCGACTGCGGTGGTAATCCAGCCAATCGGCCCCATCGCCGTGACCCAGGCCGCGGCCATCTGCGCGCCCCGGATGACGCTTTCCAGCCCCAGGGATACCCATCCGGCGACGAGCGAGGCGAACGCGGGAACCTGCGCCGCAAGCGAGGCCAACGCTTCCACTTTGGACTGAACCCACGCGCCAACGACTTGAGCGCCGGACACGAAGGCCTGAGTGCCCATGAGCACCCATGCCGCGCCGAGCTGAACGAAGGCGGCCGCCTGTACCCCGAGCGATGCGAGAGCCTCCACTTTGGAAAGGACCCACGCGGCTGCCACTCGCGAAGACTGCAGGAAGCTCTGTACGCCAAGAGAAACCCAGGAGGCGGCAAGCTGCGTGAGCGCGAGTGACTGTGCGGCAAGCGAAGCAATCGATTCGACCTTGGCCGAGACCCACGCCGCGACGGTCTGTGCCGCGCTGATCGTGGCCTGGACACCCATTGCTACGAGCGCGGGCAGGAACACGGAACCGATGACCCCGGCAACGATGGACAGCCAATCGCTGTTCCGTCCGACCCAATCCACAAGAGACCGAAGCGCGGGAATCACCGTGTCGTTCACGATCCCCGCTGCCGCACCCACGGCTGGGCCGAACACGGCGGCCAGCACTCCCGCCACCTTCTCGATAAGCGGCACCACGTAGGTACCGAGAACGGTCACTAGCCCGCCGGACAAGGTCCTTCCGAACACTTCAAGTCTTGCCTGCGCGTTGTCGTGCAACGTGTTCCCCGCCGCTACGGCTGCGCCGGATACCTGACCCAAACTCATGACGGCGGTCGATGGGTCAAGCGCGTACAGCGCGTCCTGAAGATCTTCCGCCTGCGTACCAAAGAGATTGACGGCCGCTGTTGAGCGCTTCACCGGGTCAGGGATAGCGCGCAGCCGGTCAAGTGTGAGGTCAAGCGCTGCGGCTGCGACCGGCCCGCCTGCGGCGAGCTTGCCTGCCATTTCCGACGCGCTCAGGCCGATGGCCTTGAAGCCGTCTTCGGTCGTCTTGCTGCCATCCTTCGCGCGGATGGCGAATTCCTTCAGCGCGTCGGCGACCTTGTCCGCATCGCGTGCGCCCGCCTGAAGTCCTTGAGACAGCAGACCGGTCGCGGTCTTGCCGTCCAAGCCCAGGCTGCGGAACATCGTGCCGTACTCGTTGAGCGTGTCCAGGAAGTCGCCGGACTTGTCGACCCCGTGTTGGAACCCGGCGGTGATAATGTCGAACGCCTCATCGGCGTTGCCCGCAAGACCGGTCCGGATCATCTGGCCCACGGCGCGGGTCACTCCGCCCAAGTCCTGATCGAACACGGCCGCCGTGTCGGATGCCTTCGCCGCGATGCGTTCAAGGTCGGCCTGCGATGCGTCACGGAGACCGTCGATGTTCTGGACGACGCCGCGAATCGCTTCGGTAACGTCGCCCATCGATTCGCCGTAGCCCTTGGCGTACAGCGAACCTGCCGCAGCACCGTAGGCCTTCGCCTGTGCGCCGGTCGCGCCAAGCTGCGCGTTCAGCTTGTCCGTCAACGACTCTTGCGAGATCGCGTCGGAGATGGCGTCACCGATCCCGGCGACCGCGCCGGACACCACGGCGAACTTCGCCGCCATTCCGGCGACCTTGGACGCGACATTGCCCAGGGAGACCCCGAACCCGGAGACGGCTTTGTCGCCGTCGTCGAGCTTGCGGGTCAGGTCGGATACGTCTCCGAGGATCGTGACCTTGATCGGCTTTGCCACGGGCACCCCCTCACGTCATGACCGGGGTACGGCGGATACCCGGCTCGTCGCCTCCGCCTCCCCTGCGGTTGCGGGCCTTCAAGTCTTTGTCCATTGCGGACACGAGCGCGTTGAACTCGTCGAGCCGCAACGCCTGTAGGTCCGCCCACGTGACCCCGAAATGGGCCACGAGCCGCGCTTTCGTTACTGCGCGGCGGGTCCGGTAGGGTCCGGCTTCACCGGGCTCTCAACGCGGATCTTCAGGTCACCCGCCTGTTCGATCGTGAACATGGGGTCCTCGCGCCGCTTGATCACGAACGCGAGTGCGCGCAGGAACTTGCCCTTGCGAGTGCCCGGCTTGGCCACGGATTCGATGGGCGCATCGATGATATCTTCGACGGTCTCGATTTCGGCAATCGTTAGTTCATCGATGTCGATGGAAATGAACTCGGACAAGAATTCTCCTATCTATGAACCGAGGGCGCGCCGGACGAGCCGGGTGATCCGGTCGCGGAACACGGCGGTGTACTCGTCCTGCTTCTGCCCGGCGGTGCGGAAAAGTAACGGCTGCGCGCGGATGCGCCGCTTGCGCCAACCGAAATGAATCGGCCCGGCATACGGCACGGAGCTGCCCCGCCCGGCGCGGACGATGGCCCCCTTGACGCTCGCCGACGGCTTGACGGTGCGGGCCAGTCGGCCGGAGCGGTGCGGAGCCGCACGGCTCGCGGGCTGGGCCACCACGTCGGCGGTGTCCTTGTGCGCCTGCGCCAACGCCTTGCGCAAGTCGTCGTCCTTGGTGCGCCGGATGGCGGCGCGCAGCTCTTTGAGTCCGTCTACGCGGACCTCGAAGTCGCGGGCCACGGGATCGCCTCCTTTGTGGTGTGCACACCAAGCGCCGAGCGGCTCAGATGCCCGGCGGAGGGGCCGGGGTCGCGCGGGCCGGCTCGGTATAGACGAGCTTCAGGGCGTCGGTGGTGCCCGGGTCGAGAATCCGGAACGGCAGTTCCATCGTGGTGACTTCATCGATGGACGCTTCCGGGGAATCGCCGGTGAACTGGATCGCCGGGGCCTCGATCACGAACGACGCGGGCTTTCCGTCGCTCGCCTTCGTCGCACCCGCATACGTGATGCGCGCGGACAGCACCGCCCCGGCAATGAACGCTTCGTAGAGCGCAAGCGTCGAGTCGTCGAACTCGGCTTCGATCGTTCCTTCGTAGGTCGGCACGGCCGCCCGGACGGGCACCTTTTTCAGCGGGTTGGCACGGACGAACCGGCGGTCAGTCTTCAGGCCGGACTCGGCCGACACGCTCCACTTGGTGACGTCGAGCGGGGTGTACGCGGACGCGCCGGGCGTCTTCAGTTCGACCACGCCCGCCGTCCAGTCGTATGGGAACGCCTCGGCCGGGTAGACCGGCGCCAGCGGGGCCGCGCCGTGCGTGACGGTCTGGAAGTCGAAGCCGACCTTCACCGACAGCGGCGAACCGACTTCCTGCGTGAACTCCATCGTGGTCGCGACGCATCCGACGTGCCGGAACGCGGTGACCCCGCCGGATGCCTTCGGGCGCACCATTTCGGCGGTGAAGCTCTTGCCGCTTCCGGTGCTCGCGGAGGTGAACGTGTGCACGGTGGTCTTGCCTGCGGCCTTGGCGTCGTGGCGGTCGAAGGCGGACGCGAACAGGGTTGCGGCTCCGGCGTCGAGTACATCGCACTCGATCTCGCCTTCGCCTCCCATGTCCACGATACGGCGGCGGTCGGCGCGGGCGGTCTGAAGACCAATGCGGAAGCCGACGCTCTCCATGAACTCGCGGGTGGTCTTCCACGAGTCGCCCTTGCCTTCGTAACCGTCCACTGTGGATGCAGCGACGCCGTAGGCGGTCTCTGCGCCCAGGGCGATTGATGCGTCTAGCGCCACTCGGGCGTCCTCCTAGGTGTATATGCGTGCCCGGAGCATGAGAGTCACGTCCGCTGCGGCCGTTGAGCCGTTGCCGCCTTCGCCGTTGGTCACGGCGACGCGGACGGGGCGGGCGTCGATGAGCCCGGACACGCTGCGCGGGTCGAAGCCGTCGAGCACGGCCGCTTCAATGTCGGCGCGCAGTTCGTAGACGGCGGTTTCCGCTTTGACCGGATCGCCGGGCACGGTGGCCCACGCACGGATGGTCAGTTCGGCGGTGATGTTGGACGGCTTGCGTCGGCCTGCGGCGAGCGCGGCCGGTTCGATCTCCGGTTCCACAGTGTCGGTGAACCACACGGACCGGGTCCGGGCGTCGGCAGGTAAGGCGTAGGCGACCTGAACCCCGGACCCGGCGAACCGGCGCTTGAGCGCCTCATACAGCGCGAGCTTGGCGGCGAGGATGACGTACACGGGCCTCAGCCCCACGGCGGCCGGGAGCGGTAGCGGTTCAGGACCGCATTCACCTCCGGCAGGCTCGTAGGCCGCCAGTTGCCCCCAGCCTGGGCGAGCGAGACCTGTCCGAATTCACTGTTGATGCTCAGCGCCCGGTCAGGCATCCGGGAGTGCAGGTCCACCGCCCACTGTCGCGCGATGGTCCGCACAGCCCACCGGATGGCCGTAGGCGGGCGTTCGGGCCATGTCTGGCCCGTGTAGTCCTCGGCGGTCTCCACGGCGTAGGACAGGGCCTCTGCCAGGTCTGCGTCAGTAATCAGGTCGGCGTCGGCGAGCCCGTCCAGCCGCCGCAACTCCGGCAGGGTCGCGTACTGGTCGAGAGCGACCACGAAGGGCGTGCCCCCCTTTCTTGTGGTGTGCACGCCACGCCACGGCACCGCGGCCGGCCCGGGCGCACGTGTGGTGCGCACACCAGACCGGCCGAGGTGTCAGCGCAGGCGGGACGGATCAGGCACCCGCACCAGTGGCGGGCAGCGTCAGCAGAGCGGAACCGGTCGCATCGACCAGCGTCCCGGCCGCGCGCTGCACGAACTTGAAGCTCACCAGGTCTTCGACGAACTTGGCTTCCGTGCTGCGGGCGACCCGCAGCGGCCCGGCGAACCGGGTCACGAAGCCGGAAAGGTCCGACAGCACGACCTTGGTGTTGTCGTCGTCGAACCCGGCGTCACGCAGGACCGGGCGGCCCATGAGGGTCAGCGCGGAGCCATCGGACACGGACTTGAGCAAGTACTGCCCGTTGCCGTCCTTCAACTTACGCAGGCGGCTAATCGCCTTGCGGCCCATGAGCCAGCTCGCGCGGTTGGCCGCAGCGGTCGGCAAGTCGTAGAACAGGTCAATCACGAAGTCAGCCGCGTCGGCTTCCTTCGTCAGCTTCGCCGGGCTCTCCTTGACCACGATCCCGCCGAGCAGGGCCGCGAGGAAGTCCCGGCCCATCTGGTCGGCCAGGTTCGGCCCGGCGTCGGCGGCGAGGAAGCCGACCAGGTCTACGGCGTCGTCCTGGACCAGCTCGGCCGACAGGTGCGACACGTAGCCGTACTTCTCCGGGCTGTTGCTCACCGTGTCGGTGCCCGGGTAGTTCTCCGGCAGTGCCTCGGCTTCCTTCGGCTTCGCGGTCGGCCGGGCCGGGGTCACGCGCGGGAAGGTCAGCTTCTCGCCCGTGCTGGTGGTGATGCTGCGCGCGCCACCCACGATGACGTTGGATCGCTCGGCGATGATCTCGACGAGCTGCGTGTAGAGCGTGTCCGCCGGGACGGCCTTACCGATCTGCTTGTTCGCCATGTCCACGCCCACGCCCATGACGGCCCGGAACTCCGCGCCTTCGCCGACGTTCAGGCCCCGGAGGGTCGTGTTGTCCTTGGCGCGGGTGTCGGCTGCCTGCGGCTGCGGCGCACCGTGGGAGAGCAGGTTCACTGCGAGGCTGCGGGCCTCTTCGGTGCGCTGCGCGGCCTCGGCGCGGGCCTCGGCGGTGGTGGCGTTGGTGAACAGTTCGGCGAAACGGGTATCGAGCCGGTCCAGGACTTCAAGAATGCGGGCGCTGGTGTCGGTCGCGCCGTCGGCGTCGGCCGCGTTCAGGGCGTGCTCTGCGCGGGCGCGCTCCTCGGCGGTCTCCTGAAGCTCGGTGGTGGTCAAAGTGGTGGTGCTCCCCTTTGCGGTTGGCGCGGCCGTGGTCGGCCGGGCGTGGGATGCCTGGGTGCTGCGGACTTCATCGAGCGCGCGCAGTGCAGCGGAGGTGTCGGGGTAGGCCGGATTCAGGACCGGGCCAAGCTCCACGACGTCGATACGGCGAAGGGTGCGAACCATGCCGCCGTCTCGGGTTTCGGTCCATTCCTGGTCGGAACGTGCGTCTGGAAGGGAGAACGTGAACGAGCTGCCCGCCACCACACCGCGCCGGATCAGCTCGGCGAGGTCGCGGGCAGTACTGGTGTCCGGCAGGTCGATTTCGTACCAGCCGCCGGTGTCGTCTTCGCCGACGCGCAGCCCTGCGCCCGTGCGGGCAAGCGGGGCGTTCACGTTGTGGTTGAACGTGGCCAGCATCTCGTTACGTGCCATCGATTCGCGGCCCGCCCCGCGTTCGACGCGCTCCCGGAACCCGCCAAGGTCATGGGACAGCGCGCCGAAAACGTAGGCGTAGCCGCGAATGGTGATGTTCTCACTCTCGGAACGCAGCTCGACCGGGCGCGCGTAATCGCGCCGTTCAGTCGTCAACAGGTTCCTTCGGGTTCTCGGCGGAGTCCTCTCCGCCGTCCGCCTCGTCGTGCTCGGGGTCGTCGCCCATGCCAGGCTCGGGAGGTGCGTCGGGCTCGTCGCCCGGTTCAGCCTTGGTTTTCCCACCAGACAAGGACATTGGGCCGTCCGGAGTCAGCAACGCAAGGTTGAGCGGGAGCTGGAAAAAGTCGCCGTAGTCGGAGTCCGGAGGAAGGTCTTCCCACGCGCGGACTTCGTTGCGGGTGTAGACGCCCGACGCCAAGCCCACCCGGTAGGTGTCCATCCGGTCTTTGAGCGAACCGCGCTGGATGGCGTCGATGTTCAATCGAACGAACGCACGTTTGTCGCCCGTGTCGGCGACCAGCAGCGCGGTCAGCGCCTCTTCGATCCGCTCCACCCACGGCCGCGTGGAGTACTGCGCGAAGCTCGTGTTCTGCTCAGAAAGCCCGCTGCCCCAGGATGTTGAGTTCGTGGCGTCTGCAATGAGATGCGGCGGAACCCCGAAAAGCCTTGCCACGTCGGGCACCTGGAACTGTCGCGTCTGCAAGAACTGCGCTTCGTCCGGCGAGATCGTGACCTTCTGGAACGTCGCACCCTCGGTCAGGATCGCCAGGCCGTGCCGATTTCCCCTGCCCCCGTGAATGTTGCGCCACGTCTGCCGCGCAGCCCTCAAGCCCTCGGGCGTCATCGGGCCGGGCACATTGACGACCGCACCAGGAAGCGCGCCGTCAGCGAAGAACGCGGCCCCGTACTCCAGCGCGGAGAGCGCCGACCCGATCGTGAGCGACGCGGCCTTCAGCGGCGACACGCCGCGCAGCTCTCCGGCGAGCGGAAGCCCTTGCAGATGAACGACATCCTCCGGGCCGAGCGCACCAACCACGTCGGACGGTTCCTTTTCCCCGGCAACGGAAAGCTGATACACCAAGCACTTGCGGCCGGAGCGGGTCGCGACGTAACGCGGCTCCACCATGGACGCGGGAATGACGTCGAGCGCCACCACCCGGCCGCCGACCCGGGAAACCAGGATGTAGGCGTTCCCTTCAAGCAGAAGGCTTGTCATGATCTGGCCGAAGAACGCAATCCGGCCGATGTCCGGATTCGGCTTGATCAGCCAGTCAGGGGCCGCGAGCGGGCGTCGACGTCCGGCAACGCGGCGGTAGGCGTCCACGGGAAGCGTCGCAATGGCGTCCGTCAGCAGGCGAACGCAGGCGAACACCGCCGACACCTTAAGCGCGGTCTCACGCGTCAACGGCTCATCGGCCGGGGTGTCAGTGCCGAACAGCTCGGCCGTGGTCGTGGCTTTCTCGACGGATCCGGGCGCGGAGCGTTTCTCCACAAAGGACAGGAACCCCAACTAGCGCGCCCCTCCCTTCGACCTCGCGACGCAGACCGCGCCGACCACCCCGAACGCTCCACCCGCAAGCCACGCGGCCGGGCCGTAGATCTGGCCCACCCCCACGGCCATCGCGGCAGCGCCTGCGGTAGCGATCAGCTCCGCGACATTTCCCCGCGCTTTGGCCGCGAGTCGTTCCCCTAAGCTCGGTTTCTCCATCACACCCCCGTCACCACTCGTCGTCCTCAAAGTCGTCCCAGGGCTTGGCGTCCACCAGGAATCCGTCATGCGTGCGGCGGTCTTCGCGGAAGAGTTGCGCACGGTGAAGCGCGCCGATCAAGCACACCGCCAAGTCGATCTTTCTTTTACTGCCAGCGTTTTCCTTCTGAAGGCGCGGGCCTCGGCTGTCTTCGCGCACGACCGCGTTTTCCAGATGCCGCGCTAGCGACGGGTCGCCGGAGTGCGACATCCGGCCCTCTACGATCACCTCGTAGGCGCTCTGCGTCGCGGGAACCATGCGGGCAAGAGAGTTGGTCGGGAACTCCACGACCGGCAAGCCTTCCTCGGCTAGCTCCTGCATGGCGACTTCCCACCGGTACGGATCCCCGGGCACTTCGGCCACACGGTAGATCCCGCATATATCGCGGATCCTCTGCTTCACCTCCGCGAGCGGGGTCCGCCAGTGCGGGTCACCCGGCGGGGCCTCCCAGTGCCCAAGGACTTCCGCGTGCAAGTCGTCCAGACGCACACCGACGATGCCGGTGGAGTCACCTTTCCACGCTGCGTCAACGAAAGCCACAATCTCATCCCCACGCGCAAGACGCCTATCCGGCCGGGCGAGCGCGTCCCACGCACCGTGAGGAAGCCACGTCGAACCGCCCCGGACGAACTGATTTAGCCGGTACATGCGGAAGTTCGCTTCCGGTGTCCGCTTGCAGCTCGCCGCAAAGTCCGCGTGATTCATGATTTCCCACGACGGATTACAGCGCTGCCAGACTTCGGGGTCGCCGTGATCGACGGTCTCCCCGGGCTGGACTCCGTACCAGCGGGACCAGAACGAGGGGTCCTCTTCCTCGCCGGACTCGACGCGGCGGCCGTGCTCGACCATGTCCGCGAACGGCCCGTCCGGCAACGGACCCGCCGTCGAGATCACGAAGAACAGCGGCTCGTTTCGCTGTGCAGAGCCGAGCGTGAGGGCGTCGAACAGGTCGGAATTCTTCGCCTGCGCGTACTCGTCCATCACGATCATGGACGGGTTCAAGCCCTGCTGAAGGCCAGCGTCCGCCGACACGGCCTTGAACCGGCCACCCGTCGCGTGACAGATGATCTGGTCCCGCTGGACCGTGCAGATGTCGGACAACAGCGGGGACATGCGCACCATGCGCGACGCCTCGGCGAACAGTAGCCGGGCCTGGTCGCGGGTGTTGGCCGCGCAGATCACTTCCGGTGCAGCGTCTCGGGTGTCGGCACACAGGTGATACAGCGCGAGCGCGGCGGCAAGCTGTGTCTTGCCGTTTTTCCTTGCTACGCCCAGAATTGCCGTGCGATAGCGACGTCGTCCGTCCGGGGTGAGCCGATAGATTTCGTCGATGACGTCGCGTTGCCACGCGAGCAGACGGAAAGGCTGCCCAAGATACGAGCCACCCAAGGTGAGATGCTGGACGAACCGGCGTACGCGTCGTCCCTCTGTTTTGGGGGACAGCGCTTCAGCCTCCTAGTCGTCGGGGCCACCCAAGATGTCGTCCAAGGTCGTCCGGCGCGCAGCGTTCGCCGCGATGCCCAGACGAAGGCGGGCTTCAAGGTTGAGCCCGAGAGTTGTTTCTATGGCGCGCATTTCCTTCTCCGTGGACTCCACGTAACGCAACGCCGGATGAATCACGGTCTGTCCCGTACTGCCCTCTGTCGTAAGGCCGTCGATGTCCACTTCGCGCAGCAGTGCCGCGCGGCGGTCGTGCAGCTCGCAGTACCGTTCGATGACGAACCGGTCGGTCGCCGGGTGGTACGCGCCGTCCCCGGCCGCCCAGACTGCGCGCCACACTTCGCGCCCGATGTCGCCGAGCTTCGCCGGTACACGCGGGGCGCGTCCGGAATGCACGACCGGAGCAGGAGAATTCCCGGCCGCAGAACGCGGGTTGCCGGAACGATCCTCCGGCGGCTTCGCGCGGGACATGCTCCGGCCTCCCTCTGTGATTGTGGTGAGCACACACCAGGCCAACCCCCGCCGGCCGCGGAACCCCGTTGTGATGCGCACTCCAAGTACACCGATATTTGACTCTACTTCCCTTATTTGACAAGGGAATCTGCGATTGACGGCGCGGGCGAGATGGTAGAATGGTGGTATGCCAACGGCTTCACGCCTGCGCGTTCCTGCCCTCGTGTTCTACTGGATGGAAGGATCGGACGCGGGCACAGCCGCCGCACGCGACGACCGGGCCGACGACGAGCACCACGACCCCGACAGGCTCAGCGCATACCGGAAGATCTTCGCTACCCGGGCACGCAAGGACGGTTCGCGTCACGTCGCCGACCTGACAGCAGACGAGCTGGAAATACTGCAATGGGATGCCGAGTACTTCGAACAGCTCGCCGGATACGGCACGTGGGACCCGAAGGGCTTGGCGGAGCTGAACGCAGCGCGAGCCTTACTCCGGTCGCTCGCGAAGGTGACGGCCCCGGCCGACCGCGCGCCCCTAGCGAGCTAGTAGCCGCTGTAGCTTCTGCCTGTGCGCCTGCCGACGACTCCGGGGACGTTGCTCTCCGAGCCGTAGCGGGCGCGGGCGTACCGGACTCCGGCCACGATGTTGTCTACCGGGTGGCGGATGTCGCCGTACCCGGGTAACGCCCACCGGTCGAACGTCGGCCGGATGGTCTGCACGAGCCCGATGGACGGTGTCCCGCGCCGGGCATTGGCGTCCCACGTGTTCACCACGCACGGGTCACCGGAGGACTCCGCAGCGATGATGAGCCGCAGCGCGGCCCGGTCAGTGATCGGCGGTTCCCCGGCGTACTCCAGCGCGGCAGCCGCCTGCCCTATCCAGCGGTCGAGCGCGTCCGGCCGGGCCGGGCCACACGCGGGAGCGGGGTCCTTGAACGGCGGCCCGGGGTCCGGCCCTGCACCCGCAGGTGGCACGCTCGGCGGCGCCGGAGCAGCAGGGGCAGGGCGGGGTGGTTCGGCAGGCTGCGGCCACACCAGGGCCGGGCGGAGCCGGGGCGTGGGTGGCTGGACGCTCGATAGCGCCAGGATGACGACCAGCGCCCCGGCAAGCACGCGGTCGGTTGCCGACACGGTGCCGAGTCGCAACGGTTCTCCGTTCGAGGGATCGGCCGGTGACCGCTCATGGACCAGGCGTAAAAGTCCGTCCCGGGTCATCCGGCGAAGGCGGGGACCGCCCCCGGTCGGGGAGCACCGGGGCCACGGAGAGAGGGACGCGGCCGGGCTCAACCCGCCCCGGGGGCGGTGGTAAGGATTGGCGTTGTACGCCAGTCTCTATAAAGAAATTATGGTCAATTTATCTCGGGAAGGGAATTTGATGAGCTGGCCTGACTGGGGAAACGTCCCATCGTGGGTATCCACCGGGTCCGTAATGGTGGCTGCTTCCATATTTGCTCGCGACCGCAGAAAAGAGAGTAGACGGCACATTGACCAGCTCATACTAGATTGCAGTGCATGGGTAGCTGTTGAAGAAAGAGAGATCCCGGGCGGCCGGGTCGTCTATAATCCGAGCACGAGCATCCTGGATTTTAGGTGCACTATGGAGAACGCGGGTAGGTATCCGGTCTATGTTCACGCGGTAGCCTACGAATTGGCCTTCACGGTGATTGACGACGAGGATTCCGAACCAGGCTTCCTGTACTCCCACAAGGCCATCGACTACTATCCCAAGCGCGCCGTTTATCAAGACAGTCCACTGGAATGCGGCAAGCCGATTAACTTCGCCGATACCGCTGTCAGCTCGGGTGGATATATTAGCTGCATTGACCCGAGGCCGACAGTACTTTCTGCTGAAGCGTACCTGTCCGATTACGCCGGTCGACGATGGTGCCTGCGTCCTTTGCAGCTTCGTTCGGCGCAACGGATTCGCCCCCAAAACCTGCGCAAGTCGCTGTGGGAAGAATCCCCTTCGTGGAAGCGTTTCAATCCCTGGGATTCACGTCAACCAATTGGCGCATCGTCGACTCGTCAGTTGAGAAAGATCGAAAACCCTTCGAGTCCTATGCATTTCCTTTAAGGCATCGGTCGAGTGCGATGGAGAGGTAATCGGGGTTCAGGTCGACGCCGATGGCGCGGTGTCCGGCGGACAGAGCGGCTACGAGCGACGTGCCGGAGCCGCAGAACGGGTCGAGCACTGTGGCGTGTGCACCACAACCGCAGGCTCCGCGGCCGGCGTCGGGGCACGTGGTGTGCACACCACAAGACGCAGCGACGCAGCGCGCCGCTAGGCCCAGCGGCATCGGGGCGATGTGCGCGCCCTTGAACGGCTGTGTCGGCATGCGCCAGACGTCGCCGGGGTTGTGGCCCCTGTCTTCATAGCCCGGCGGTGGCCACGCGGTCGTGATGCTGTTGGCCTTCTTCGGCCCTGCCTTTCGGGCACGCCGAGACGGCGACCGGTCGCCCGTGTACGGCTCGCGGACCGCGTCGAGATCGAACGCGTACCGGTCGGACTTCGCCAGGAAGAACACGTGCTCGTACACGTTGGCCAACCGGTCGGTGCCGCTGTACGGCATCGGGTTGGTCTTGGACCAGATGACCGCGTTCCGCAGCCACCAGCCGTCAGCCTGTAGCGCGAACGCCACCCGCCACGGCAGGCCGATCAAGTTCTTGGGCGGAAGTCCCGTCGTGCCCGGCCGACGCGGCCCGGACTTCGACGCGTACCCGTCGCCCAGGTTCAGCCACACGGCCCCGTCGTCAGCAAGCACCCGGCGCACCTCGGCGAACACGGACACCAACCGGTCGACGTAGGCCGTCACCGTGGCTTCCTGCCCGAGCTGCCCGGCCGCGCCGTAGTCGCGCAGCCCGAAGTACGGGGGGCTCGTCACTACCGCGTTCACCGAACCGGCGTCGAGTGTGCGAAGCACGTCGGCCGCGTCGCCTTGGTGCAGCGTGAGCGCGCTGTCTCGGTAGTGCTCGACCATGCCCGCTCACCTCCGTTCACCCGGCGCGGGGAGGCCCGCCACGGGGAGCCGGGCGACAAGGGCGAGGCCCGAGAGGCGTGCTCGACCCGTGGCGGGCCTGGTATGGCTGCCTAACCCCGGTTTTCGCAGGGTTTAGGCACGTTTCAGAGGGGCTTTCACGCTGTTTCCGGGCAGCATGAACCGCGCCGTGAGCAGCGAAAATGCGTGTTTGCGGAGACTTCCCGCTGGTCGAAAAAACGGATATGCACTCAGGACGTGTCCAGAAAGGGGCAGGGGTGTTCCGGTCGCCGCCGGGCTATGGACTTTCGCCTGCCCTCCCCGCGCGTGGGTTGGGCCTGTGACTATCCGGTCGCGAGCTCGGCGCGTCTCCGGAAGGTCGCCAGAGACGCGTGCAGTATGTCTGCATGACACCAGACGATGCCGCCGAGCGTCTTCGTGCGTTGCGCGCCGAAGCGGCGAGCCTGCCAACCTCCACGAGTTCTGCGGAGTTTAGTTCCTGGCATCTCCGCGTTCGCTCAGTCCTTAACCGTGTACTAGGCGAGACTCACCACATCACTGAAGGATTCTCAGATATCAGGTGGACGCCAGCGGCGTACACACTGGGAGACGCATCCGCATTTACTGACACCTTTCGAGCGACTATCCCCGAGGCGCAAGGTGTCCTTGACGCCGCCATCGCCGAACTTGATTTTCTGGCAGACGACACGCCGATTGCCGACGAGTCTGGAGTTGATCCCGAACTGTGGGAGCACGTTGCGCCGGAGATACGAGCCGGAGCTTGGGGCAAGGTCGCCAGCCAAGCGGTGATCTTTACCGAAGACAGGGTAAGGAAGTGGGCGGGTCGCCCCGTCGGTGAAATAGGTAAGGACCTGGCAGTTGCTACGTTCGGCAAGGCGGGTCAATTTCAAATGGGAAAGACTGAAGGGGAAAATGAAGGATGGCAACTATTCGCTCAGGGTATAGCTCGAGCGCTGCGTAATGTTGATGCACACCGCATTCAGGACCGGCCGGACCATAAGCGCTATGCGTTAGGTCTTGTCGGAGCGTGTTCGTTGCTTCTTACTCAAATGAGGTATGAGCACGGAAATCGGTTCAAGGACACGGCCCCTGCAAGCAGTGGTAGCGAGTAAGGCCGGTCTGTCTCTAATCAGGCAGCCTGAAGATGCGTTGCTTGTTTTCATATTCAGTCTTGACCTGGTGGCAACCGATACACAGCACCTGCAAGTTGCCAGGCTCGTCGCGTCCGCCGTCCCGCAGCGGGCGGATATGATCCACCTGCGTGGCCTGCGCTGGGAAGGTATGCCCGCAGCCACGGCAGCGTGCCCGGCCTGCGCGGTTGATCGCTCGGCGTACTGCTTGCCGGACGCGGTCACCGGCGGCACGGCGGTACCTGCCCCCGCAGCGTTCGCAGTGGGCGACACCAGGGACAGCCACCCCGGGGCATGTCATGCACGCACGTCGCAGCATGAGCACCCCCGGGGTCTTCGTGGTCTCTACCTAGTTCAGTGGCGGCGGGGTGACATGCCACCAGGGAAAACCCGGGTCCTGTGGTGCACGCCACCTCCGGGAGTGTTGAAGTGTCGATATGAGCCCTGTTCTAGAACCTTCTTAGGAAAAGAAGCCTATAGAAGACCTAGAAACGACCCCATTTCGACACTTCGACACTCCGGCCCCGCGTTGTCCTCTCATTTGCCGCGCACGGCACCGCGTGTCCCCTTTCCGCCACTGAGTGGCAATGACGGGAATCAAGGCGCACGGCGAAGTCCGGCGAGCGCCTCCCGTGGAGGTGACACGTGGGAGCCTTGCTCAGCGCTCAAGAAGTCGCGCAGTACTGCGGGGTGCCGCTGAAGACCGTCTACGGCTGGAACACGACCGGCACGGGACCGAAGTACTACCGGGTCGGGAAGTACGTCCGATACCGAGCGTCGGACGTGGACACGTGGCTAGAAGAGCACACTGTAACCCCGCGCGAGTCCGACTAGACCGGATCGTCACCCGGCATCGCGCGCCCATGGTTCCGCGCCCACCCGCGTACGTCTTCGGTGCGCCACACGTTGCCCATGGCTAGCTGCGCGACCGGTTCGGGGAAGTCGGCGCGGCTGGTGAGCTGATACACGCGCTGTCGGCTGATACCGAACAGGCGGCCGATCTCGGCCCCGCCGACGAACTCCCCGAACTCACTCACGCTAGGCACCTTACTAATAGACGCTCGACTACTAGTAAGGTGACTAGTATCTAGTCAGGCTACTAGCTGCAGGAGGCGAACTCATGAGCGTTGAGGACCGTTGGCACCACAAAGGCACCCGTAAGCGCACGGCGGACTACGGCCGAGGCAAGCGGTGGCGCGTGCGGAACAGGGGTGCCCGGACCCTGTCCTTCCACAAGAAGTCCGACGCGCAGGCCCACGACGTCAAGGTCAACGGTGACCTGATGAAGGGTGTTGTCCCGTTCGATCCGACTGCCGGGCGCGTCCTCGTCTCGGAGGTAGTCACCAAGTGGCTGAAAGAGCGCTACTCCGACCTGGGGACGCGACGCACGGTCATGAGCCGGTTCAAGAACCACATTCTGCCGACGTTCGGCCACCTGCGGGTCTGTGACATCACCCAGTCACGAGTTATCGAGTGGTGGGCGGAGATGTGCGAGAAGACCAAGCCGAACGGCGAGCGGTACGCGACCAGCACCCTTGAGCTTGTCTATGTCCATTTCGGCTCGTTCCTGCGGGCGGCCGTCAAGGGCGCTACCAAGCTTCTCCCCGTGCACCCCTTCGACGGATGGGACGTCGACGTGCCCCGGCGTGACAGACGTGTCCGGAACATCTGGGAGCAAGAGCGGGTCAACACGGTGCTTGCCGCCATGCCGGAGCGGGAACGGCCCATCGGGCTCGTATCGGCGACCTGCGGGCATCGGCAGGGCGAAGCGTTCGCCGTCGCGCTCGAAGACGTGAACCGCTTCCGGAAAGAAATCACCATCCGGCACCAGGTGAAGCGCGTCGGTGGGAAGCTCGTCCTATCCAAGCCCAAGGGCGGCAAGATCCGCACGGTCCCGCTCGCCGACGTCACCGCGACCGCGATTGCCCAGCACGCGGAGAAGCACGGGACCACGGTGGTCCGTTGCGCCTGCTGTAACAAGGACTGGCACATCGTGTTCACCACCGCCAAGGGCGGCCTGATTGAGCGGGCAGCATGGAACCGGGCCGTCTGGCACCCCGCGATCCAGGCGGCCGAACTCGCCACAGGCGGCGCCCACGGGATGCACAACCTTCGCCACTACTACGCGTCCCGGCTGATCGAAGGCGGCCCGTCGCACCGGGGAGCATCAATGGAGCAGGTCCGCGACTACATGGGACACGCTTCCATCGTCACCACCAGCGAGACCTACGGCCACCTGTTCGAACAGGCCCACGAACGCGCCCGCTCGCTCATGGATGACGTCTTCTCCGCTGTTGCGTACCCCCTGCGTACCGCCGAAGGCCAGTAGCCGTGTCAGCGCAGGTCAGACGGCTACCGGCCTCCGGAGCTACAGAAGGGGCCCTTCACAGCCCTCCACACCGACTTTGCCGACACCTCAGCCCGAAGTAGAACAACGGATGTATTCGCGACGGCGCGGAGAAGCCGAGGACGACCAGCACCACGATCGTGCCGAGACTCAGGAACAGATCCGGCCAGGCGATTCGCCCGGCCCTGTCCAGCGCCGGGATCATGTGCCCATCGGACTTGTCGTGCATCGCACCGGTTCGACCGAGCCCGATCAGCGCTTACCCGGCGACAGCACCTCGGCCCCGCCCAGGAACGGCCGCAGCTGCTCCGGGACGCGGACCGAGCCGTCGGCCTGCTGGTGGTTCTCCACGATCGCGACGATCCAGCGGGTGGTCGCCAGCGTGCCGTTGAGGGTGGCGGCGATCTGCGGCTTGCCGTTGTCGTCGCGGTAGCGCACGGACAGCCGGCGGGCCTGGAAGGTGGTGCAGTTCGAGGTGGAGGTCAGCTCGCGGTAGGTCTCCTGGGTCGGCACCCACGCCTCGCAGTCGTACTTGCGGTACGCGGACGTGCCGAGGTCGCCGGTCGCGGTGTCGATCACCCGGTAGGGCACCTCGATCGCGGCGAGCATCTCCTCTTCCCAGGCCAGCAGCCGTTCGTGCTCGGCCTCCGCCTCGGCGGGCCTGGCGTAGACGAACATCTCGATCTTGTCGAACTGGTGCACCCGGATGATGCCGCGGGTGTCCTTGCCGTACGACCCGGCCTCGCGCCGGAAACACGAGGACCAGCCGGCGTACCGGCGCGGCCCGTCGCCGAGGTCGAGGATCTCGTCCGCGTGGAAGCCGGCCAGCGGCACCTCCGAGGTGCCCACCAGGTACAGGTCGTCGTCCCGCATCCGGTACACCTCGGACGAGTGCGCGCCCAGGAACCCGGTGCCCGCCATGATCTCCGGCCGCACCAGCGACGGCGTGATCATCGGCGTGAACCCGTTCGCCAGCGCCTTCGCGATGGCCATGTTCAGCAGCGCGAGCTGCAGCTGCGCCCCGACCCCGGTGAGGAAGTAGAACCGCGAGCCGGACACCTTCGCGCCGCGCTCCATGTCCACCGCGCCCAGTCCTTCGAGCAGCTCCAGGTGGTCCCGCGGGGTGAAGTCGAACGACCCCGGCGCCCCGACCGTCTTGAGCACGGTGAAGTCGTCCTCGCCGCCGACCGGCGAGTCCGGGTGCACCAGGTTGGGCACCGTGCGGAACAGCTGGTCGAACTCCTCCGAGGCCGCGTTCTGCTCGATCTCGGCGGCCTTGACCTGCGCGGCCAGGTCCTTGGCGTGGGCCAGCAAAGCGGGCCGCTCCTCCGTGGAGGCCTTCGGCACCTGCTTGCTGACGGACTTCTGCTCGGCCCGCAACGTGTCGGCGTTCGCGATCGCGGAGCGGCGGCGGGTGTCGAGACCGAGGAGCTTGTCGACCACGCCCTCGTCCTCGCCACGGGCACGCTGCGACGCGCGCACGGCTTCCGGGTCTTCGCGCAGAGTCCTGGGGTCAATCACTTGCAAAAGGGTAGTCGCCGGGGTATCGGCCCCTCGACTCGGTTTCCCGTACACCGTTCCCGTACACACTGTGCAGCCGCACGCGGACTACCCGACAGTCTGATCGTTGTCGCCCGATTCCCGCGCTCCGCATACTCGCCAAGACCCCCGAGCGAGGAGAACGCCATGACCGACGACCTGCTCAAGCGCCACCGCGCGGTGCTCCCGTCCTGGATGTCGCTGCTTTACGACGAGCCGCTGGAGATCGTGCGCGCGCAGGACCGCCGGGTCACCGACGCCGAGGGCCGCACCTATCTGGACTTCTTCGCCGGCGTGCTGACCAACTCGATGGGCTACGACGTCGCCGAGATCAGCGACGCGGTGCGCAAGCAGCTCGACACCGGCGTGCTGCACACCTCCACGCTCTACCTGATCCGCTCGCAGGTCGAGCTGGCCGAGAAGATCGCGCGGCGCTCCGGCATCCCGGACGCCAAGGTGTTCTTCACCAACTCCGGCAGCGAGGCCAACGACACCGCGCTGATGCTCGCCACCCAGTACCGGCGCAGCAACCAGGTGCTGGCCATGCGCAACTCCTACCACGGCCGCTCGTTCGGCACGGTCGCGATCACCGGCAACCGCGGCTGGTCGGCGTCCTCGCTGAGCCCGATCAAGGTCAGCTACGTGCACGGCGGCTACCGCTACCGCAGCCCGTTCCGCGAGCTGTCCGACACCGCCTACATCGACGCCTGCGTGGCCGATCTGGTGGAGACGCTCGACATCGCCACCGCGGGCGACGTGGCCTGCCTGATCGCCGAGCCGATCCAGGGCGTCGGCGGGTTCAGCCTGCCGCCGGACGGGCTGTTCAAGGCGATGAAGGAGGTCCTCGACGCGCACGGCATCCTGTTCGTCTCCGACGAGGTGCAGACCGGCTGGGGCCGCACCGGCGAGCACTTCTGGGGCATCGAGGCGCACGACGTGGTGCCGGACATGATGACCTTCGCGAAGGGCCTAGGCAACGGGCTGACCGTCGGCGGCGTGGTCGCCCGCGGCGACGTGCTGGACTGCTTCCAGGCGGAGTCGTTCTCCACCTTCGGCGGCAACCCGGTCTCCATGCAGGGCGCGCTCGCCGTGCTCGACTACATCGACAACCACGATCTGCAAGCCAACTGTGCCGCCCGCGGCGCCCAGCTGATCGACGGCCTGCGCGCGGCGAACAGCCCGCACGTCGGCGAGGTCCGCGGCAAGGGCCTGATGATCGGCGTCGAACTGGTCGAGCCGGGCACCCGTACCCCCGACGTCCGCGCCGCGAAGCAGATGCTGGAGGAAACGAAGAAGCGCGGCCTGCTCATCGGCAAGGGCGGCCTGTACAAGAACGTCCTGCGCATCGGCCCGCCGATGACCCTCACCGAAGCCGAGGCCGCCGAAGGCCTGGCCATCCTGACCGACTCCCTGGCCGCCCTGAAGTAAGGCTGTGAAGGGGCCCTTCACGGACTCTGAGTCCGTGAAGGGCCCCTTCACGGACCGGCTCGTCGAGCACCTCCGCGCCACCGACCGTGCGGCGGGTGGCTGCCTCGCCGAGGACCAGGTGCACGCGGGACGCGTTCGTTCGGCGTAGTAGCTCGCCGCGACGCATCCGGGCAGCCATGCGGAGCGACCTACCTCCCGATTCCTCCGCAGGCGCGGTCGGTGATCCGCTACCATCGCGCACTGTCTGCAATGCAGGCAGTGCGTACAGGGAGGGGTTCGCGCATGTGGGAAGACGTCGCGTTCAGCGTGCTCGCGTCTGGCGAAGACCGGTCCAGTGCTCCGGACGGCTTCGTGCTGGAACCGGACGAGGCCCGGATGCTGCTCACCAAGCTGACTGCTGCCCAGCAGAAGCTCCAGGCGATGCGCGGTGATGCCGCCCACCTGTGCTCGATGAAGTCGCCGTCGCAAGACCCGTCGACCCTTGCCGCCCACCGGGCGATGGTCGGGGGCGGCCAGGGACTGGGGCCTACGACTACGGCGGCGGCCACATCGATCTCCAGCTCGAACACCTCACCGAGCTGATAAAGCGCATCAAGCAGGCACTGAACATCATCACGACCACCGACGAAGACCAGGGCGGCCTGATCACCCAAGCAGGAAAGAGCAAATGAAGTCGTCTGCCCTACTCCCCGTCGCGGCAGCCGGGCTGCTGCTCGCCGCCTGCTCGACTACCACCGACGGCACCCCCTCGGCCGCACCAAGCGCCCCGGCATCGCCCTCCGCCGGGTCTTCCCCGGACAGCACGGCACTGCCCTACGCCGGAGCGCCCAAGGTCGAAAACCCGTTGCCGGACAGCGTCATCTCCGGGAGCTCGTGCGATGCGCTCACCCCCGAGCAGGTCAAGAAAGACGTAGGACACGCCGCCACCGGCCAGCCGGACACGCTGCCCATCGGCACGTCGTGCAACTGGTTCAACACCGCCGGAGCCAACCTCGCCGTCTACTACACCAACAATCGGCACGAGGGATTGAGCCCGTACTACGACCAGACGCGCAACCGGATGAAACGGTTCGACGTGCTGTCGCCGATCCAGGGCTACCCGGCCGTCGCATACTCCGACAAGCCCGGCCCGGTCTCGTCGTTCTGCCAGGTCGCCGTCGGCATCGCCGACACCGCGGATTTCGTGGTCGGCGTGCACGTGGGCGACGAGAGCACCGCCGACGCCTGCCCGATCTCGGCGCAGATCGCCGGACAGGTGCTGACCAACCTGAAGCAAAAAGCCGGCGGCTGACTTTGCCGGCTCCGAACCGTGACCGTGTACGAGGCAGCGTATCCACCCGAACGCACGACTCCCGTCACATGAGCGAAGAAGACTGCGAGCCATCCGCGCAGAAAGAACCGATCTCGCTGGAGCGATTGCGCGAGATCGCCACCGAACGCGGTTACAACGAGGACCCGACGGCGGGCCTGAAAGCGGCTGGAGAGGCGCTCGCGAAACAGAACGCCAGTGTTCAAGCGTCGTTCACCGGACTTGCTGAAGCCGTCACCGCCCCGAAGACCCGTTCTTCTCCGCTGTTGCGTGCCCCCTGCGTACTGCCGAGCCGTGTCAGCGCAGGTCAGACGGCTACCGGCCTCCGCAGCTAGAGAAGGACCACCACCCTCGAACGCGACGAAGGGCTCAGCGCCGCACGAACCGGGCCACGTGCTCGGCCAGCGTCTCCCCCGCGTCCTCCTGCAGGAAGTGCCCCGCGCCGATGATCGTCGGGTGGTCCAGACCTGCCGCGCCCTTGACGCTGCGCTGCAGGATCGGCGCCATCGCGCCGGTGATCGGGTCGCTGTCGGAGAACGCGCACAGCAGCGGGATGTCCAGACCGGTCAGGGTTTGCCAGGCCAGCCGGTTCGCGTCCGAGGCCGGGTCGTCCGGGCGGGTCGGCACCAGGCCGGGCATCGCCCGCGGGCCGGCCTTGTACACCTCGTTCGGGAACGGTGCGTCGTAGGCTTCGCGGACCTCGTCCGGCAGCTGCGTGCGGCAGCCCGACTGCACCGCCCGGCCGACGTCGAGCACCTGCGCGTTCTCCACCGCCTCGCGGAACTTGTGCCAGACCGGCGGCATGTCGGTGTCCCCGGTGGGCAGGCCGGTGTTGGCCGCGACCACGCCGGCGAACCGGCCGGGATGCTCGGCGACCAGCCGCAGCCCGATCAGCCCGCCCCAGTCCTGTCCGACCAGGGTCACGTCCTGCAGGTCCAGATCGTCGAAGGCGAACCGGCGCACCCACTCCACATGCCGCGCGTAGCTGTGGTCGGCGATCTCGGCCGGCTTGTCCGAGCGGCCGAATCCGACCAGGTCCGGGGCGATCGCGCGCAGCCCGGCATCGGCCAGCACCGGCAGCATCTTGCGGTACAGGTAGGACCAGCTGGGCTCGCCGTGCAGCAGCAGCGCCGGCGGCCCGTCCACCGGGCCCGCCTCGACGTAACCGACTCTGATCAGGCCGCCGTGTGGATCGGCGAGGTTCGTGTACTTCCGGGGAAAGGCGAAATCGGGCAGGTCCTCGAACCGGTCTTCCGGCGTCCTGAACAATCGCACGAGTCCCACGTTAGTGGGAATGTGATCCCGCGGCAGTGCGCGAACGCTACGAAATCGCCACAGCGACCACCAGGCCGAGGCCCAGGTGCGCGGCCGCGACCACGACGCTGGCCGGGGCGAACTGCTCACTCTGGATGGTCGAGCCGACGTCGATCCGGGTCGCCCACTCCAGCAGCCGCACCGCCAGCACCTGCACGATCACCCCGATCAGGCCGTAGACCAGCGAGGTGATCAGCCCCTCGGTGAGATCGCTCGCCGAGTTGAAGATCGCCACCACCACGATGAACGCCATGGACAGCAGCCCGGACGCGGTCACGATCACCGCGTTCGGCAACCCCTGGGTGACCAGCTTGGACAGCTTCCCCGGGGTGGTGAAGTCGATCGCGTAGAATCCGGCGAACATCAGCAGCAGCCCGATCACGCCGTAGAGCAGGATCGCACCGATCCCGCGCACCAGATCGGAACCGAACGTGCTGGACAGCGCGAGGGTCGTGGTCACCGGGATCTCCCTGAACGATCAGCACGAAACGCGTGAATCAGACAGGCAGGGTTGTATCACGTCTCGCGGATCCGATGGGGGACGAACGCCGCGCCGTCGTCGGTGACCAGCCCACTGGTTTCCCGGATGCCGAGCCCGGCCGAGGCGTCGCCGACCACCCAGGCACCCAGCGCCGGCCGGTAGCCGTCGAACTCCGGCAGCGGGTCGAACGCCTGGTAGACGTAGCCCTCCGCACCGTAGACACCATCGGTCTGGGTCTCGTAACCAGTGGCCACGATCTGCACGTTCGCGCCCTCGCGGCCCAGCTTCGGCTTGCGCACGTACTCGGTGAGCAGGCCGGGGTCGTCAGTGAACGCGGGCAGCAGGTTCGGGTGCCCGGGGTAGTTCTCCCACAGCACCGCGAGCAGCGCTTTGTTCGACAGCAGCATCTTCCACAGCGGCTCGACCCACAGCGTGCGCGGCATGGTCTCCACCGCGTAGCGGCCGAACTCCTCGTCGACCACCCATTCCCATGGGTAGAGCTTCACCACCGTGGCCATCTGCGCTTCTTCGAGGTCCACGAACCGCTTGAGCACCGGGTCCCAGCCGATCTCCTCGATCGACAGGCCCACCGTGTCCAGCCCGGCCTCGGCCGCGGTCTCCTGCAGGTACGCGGTGGTCACGTGGTCCTCGCCGCTGGGGTCGGCCGAGGACCAGGTGAAGTGCAACTCCTTCGAGGGCAGCTTGTCGCCGAGTTCGGCCCAGCGCTCCACCAGCTTCTCGTGGATGGAGTTCCACTGGTCGTCATCCGGGAAGATCTCGGTTTTCCAGTGCCACTGCAGCACCGACGCCTCGAGCAGGGTGGTCGGCGTGTCCGCGTTGTACTCCAGCAGCTTGGCCGGGGACTTGCCGTCGTAGCGCAGGTCGAACCGGCCGTAGACGTGCGGATCCTGCCGTTTCCACGATTCGGCGATGTGCGGCCACACCCACTCCGGGATGCCGAAGCGCCGGTACCCCTCGGTGGTCACCACGTTGTCCACGGCTTCGAGGCACATCGAATGCAGCAGCTCGACGTCCGCCTCCACCGACAGCACCTCGTCCATGTCGAAGACGTAGTGCACCGACTCGTCCCAGTACGGCCGGGCCTTTCCGGCCCCGTCACGCGCCGGGGTGCCGTACACCAAGCCCTGCTCTTCGACGATCCGCTGCCAGTCGCGGCGCGGCTGCTTGCGGTCCCGGTACACCTACGAGCCTCCGCTCTTCCCGGTCCCGCCGGTGCCCCCGGACGTTCCGGACTTGCCACTGATGCCGAACCCACCGCGTTGCACGCTGGTGCCCGACTTGGTCGAAACATTGGTGTTGCCCGACGGCGCGGTGAAGCTGCCCCCGGCAACGCGCTGGCCGATGTTGCCGGACCCGCCGTAGTTGTACCGGTACTGAGAGAAACCGCCGCCGGGCAGGGGGATGAACCAGAAGCCGCCGCTGAAGTGGCCGCCGTGGCTGCTGGCGTAGCTCTCGTCGCAGTACTCGTCGTTCTGGATCACGCCGTTGGCATCCGTGCAGACAGCGGTCGTCTCGGCGGGCTTCGCGACGGTGTAGTAGGTCGCGATGAGTCCGGCGAGCCCGACGGTGACCCCGCCGCCGATCAGGATCTTGCGCTTGGTGCCGGCCTTCTTCGCCGCGGCCGCGCTGGCCTCGGCGGCCTCCTGCGCTTCGCGCTCCTGGTCGGCGAGCGCCTGACGGCGCGCCCGTTGCTCGGCAAGCGAAGGCTCCCGCGGCTGTGTGCTCGCGTCCTGGAAGCGCATCGAACCGCGCTGCGGGTTGTCCTCCGGCTGGCCCCCGATGTTGTCGTCGTCCTGCGTCATCTACAGCTCCGTAATCCCCCGGCACGGCGAACCCATCTCCACAGTAGCCACCCGGCACACGCAAGACTCACGCGGCGCGGGCATCATAGGTAACGATGTCCCGAGGTGCCGAGCGGTTCCCTGCGCAGATGAAGACCCTGACGACCCGTGTGGTGATGGCCGGGGTGTTCCTTGGCGCCATCATCGCGCTCGCGCTGAGCGTCACGTTCTCCTGGACCGACACGCTCGCCGGCGGGAGCAAACTCAGCGAAGCCGCCGAGCAGGCCTTTCATTCGCCGCCCGGCAGCTGCCTGACCTGGGCCGCCACCGACGCCTCGGACGCGCACCAGGTGGCGTGCGAGCAGCCGCACCTGTTCGAGGTGACCGGCAGCATCGACCTCGGCGCCCAGTTCAACGAGGAAGCGCCGTTCCCCTCGCTCGACCAGTGGCAGCAGATCGCCGAGCAGAAGTGCAACAGCGATATGCAGCCTTACCTCGGGCACCGGCTCGATCCGTACGGCAAGCTCACCACCAACCTGCTGCGACCCGCCCCCGCGCAGTGGTCCAACGGCGATCGCCAGCTGCGCTGTGGCCTGCAGTGGTCCGGCCCCGGCGGCAAACTGCAGCCGACCACCGGCCCGGCCAAGAGCCAGGATCAGTCGCTGGTCTGGGAGCCGGGGACCTGCCTGGCACTGGCGGGCAAGGGCGTCGGCGACCCGGTGGACTGCGCCCGCCCGCACTCCTACGAGATCATCGCGACCCTGGACCTGGGCCAGAACTTCAAGAACGGCTACCCGAACCAGAAGGACCAGAAGGCCTGGCTGGACACCGAGTGCACCAAGGCCGCCAAGGATTACACCGGTGGCGCCGACCTCGGCGAGAAGAAGCTGATCCTCGGCTGGGACGTGCGCGAGCAGGAGAGCTGGGACGCCGGGTCCACCAAGGTCAACTGCAAGGTCGCGGCCACCTTGGCCGACGGCAGCGGCTTCCAGGCGGTGACCGGGAGCGTGAAGGCGCAGTCCGCGCCGGATTCGCCTGAGGGCAGCCCGCCCAGTTCGACCGGGAACCGCTGACCGTGCCGGTCGAAATGCCCCGCAGCCGCTTCGAGGTGCTGGTCTCCGAAGCACTGGACCAGGTCCCCGCCGAGTTCGCGGCGGCGATGGACAACGTCGTGGTGCTGGTCGAGGAGCACAACGACGAGGCACCCGACATCCTCGGCCTCTATCACGGCGTCGCCCTCACCGAGCGCACCAGCCACTACGGCGGCGTACTGCCGGACCGGATTTCGATCTACCGCGAACCGATCCTCGCCATGTGCGAGAACGAGGACGAGGTCGTGGAGGAAGTGCTGATCACCGTGGTGCACGAACTCGGCCACCACTTCGGCCTGGACGACCAGCGGCTGCACGAACTCGGCTGGGGCTGAGCGGCCGGCTCTTGGTGGTCACCACTGGTGATCACCACTGCGGAAATCGCCGCTGCGGTGATGTTCGCTTACCGTTCCCCCTTTGCCACGCCGGACCGCGGCAGGAAATCCACTTAAAGTCATGGAGCGGTCACCATCTGCTGTTTTTCCCGGTAAGCTGGGCTTCAGCACACAGATCGAGACATACCTCGCGCGAAGCGAACCAGCACTCGGGCGTGGAACAGCAGTCAGGCGCGGAGCGGTAGTCAATCGTGGAACAGCAGTCAGGCGCGGGACGGTAGTCGGTGCACAGCGGTAGTCGGTTGCAGAACACCGGCCGGGTGGGCAGCGATCACCGGTTCCGCTGGCTGCTCGCCTCCAGCGCCACCGCCAACCTCGGCGACGGCATCGGCAAGGTCGCGTTCCCGCTGCTGGCCACCACGCTCACCCGCGATCCGGTGCAGATCGCCGCGCTGTCCGCGGTGCAGTTCCTGCCCTGGCTGCTGTTCGCGATACCGGCCGGAGCGCTCATCGACCGGGTGGACCGGAAGAAGGCGATGATCGCGGCGAACACGGCGCGGGCCGTGGTGGTCGCCGCGGTCACCGTGCTCGTCGCGGTGCACGCGATGGACATCTGGACGATCTACGTCGCCGCGGTGCTGGTCGGCACCGCGGAAACGGTGGCCGACAGCACGGCGAACGTGCTGCCGCCCGCCCTCGTCCCGGCCGATGGGCTGGAGAGCGCGAACAGCCGGCTGCAGGCGTGCGAGATCGTCGGGCAGACTTTCCTCGGCGGGCCGGTCGGCAGCGCCACCTTCGCGCTGTTCGCCGCGTTCCCGTTCCTGCTCACCTCGGCCGGCTTCGCGGTGGCCGCCGCGGTGCTGCTGGGGCTCGCCGGCAGCTACCGGCCCCGAGCGGAGACCGCCGCGATCAGCATCCAGGCCGGTTTCACCGCAGGCGCCCGCTGGCTGCGGGAGCACCCGACGCTGCTGCGCCTGCTCGCGGTGGCCGGGCTGCTGAGCCTGGTCAGCGAGCTGGCCCAGGCGCAGCTGGTGCTCTACGCGCTGGAGGACCTGCGGCTGTCCGAGGCCGCCTTCGGCCTGTTCTCGTTCGTCGGCGGCATCGGTGGGCTGGCCGGGGCCGCGCTGGCCCCGCGGCTGGTCCGGCGGACCGGACGGCGACCGGTGCTGATCGGCGGGGTGCTGTGCTGCGCGCTGGGCTTCACCGGGATGGGGCTGGTCCGTCAGCCGGTACTCGCCGCGCTGCTGTTCGGCCTGTTCGCCGCCGCGGTCGTCGCGGTGAACGTAGTGCTCGCGACCGCCCGTCACACACTCGTGCCGGGCGAGCTGCTCGGCCGGGTGCTCGGTGTCTGGCGCACCGTCGTGTGGGGCGCGATCCCGGTCGGCGCGCTGCTCGGCGGTCTGTGCACCGAGCTGCTCGGCTCGGCCAGCCACACGTTCACCGCGTCCGGCGTGCTGCTGCTCGCCGTGGCCGGGTACGCCGCATTCGCACTGCGACGGCACGCACTTCGGTGACAAAACGGCCTCGGACCGCCGCTGTGGTGCGGTTTCGGTGCTGGAATGACAAGTCAGCCCGGCCGCCGGGAGGTCCGTCATGTCCACAGTCGACACCCCGCCCCTGCCGGACGGCGACCAGCGCGAACGTCCGGTGCCCGCCGCCCGCCGCCGGCTGGTGCTCGCCGCGGTCGCCGGCTTCGTGCTCGGCGCCTGCGTGATCGGCCTGCTCTGGACGTTGTCCGGGCAACGTGGCGGCGCCGACGAGGACGCGGCCGCCGCCTGCTCGGCCTTCTACCGGGCCGGACGGATACCGGACACCACCGGCGGGGCCGGCGCCGCCCAGTTCACCCGCATGGCCGACGACTCGATCAACCGGATCGCCGCCGCGTTCTCCCTGGCCAAAGCGGCCTCCGCGTTCAACAGCACCTACCAGCCACTCGCGCAGAGCCTGGGGAACGTGAACCTGATGGTGGCCGGCGGCCGCTTCGACGATCGCGGCGCGCAGGCCGACGTCATCCGGGTGCAAGAACTCTGCGCACGCGGCTGAAGCCCGCTTACGCCCGCCGGACCGTCTTCACGCTGAGCTGATGCCCCGGAATCTGCGCACCATTACAGCCAGTGGTCGGGTCGGCGACGAACTGTGCCGCCTTTTCCTGTGGCAGGTAAACCCGCAGCCCCTTGACCGCAGTCGGCTGACAAGCTGACGGGTCGAAGTTGTGCACCTGCACGAACTGAATGTCCGCGGCCGCCGACTGCCCCGGAGCCAGCTTGATCGCCGGCCCCTTCGTGCCCTCGCGGTAAGCGTCCTGCCCGACCTGCCGCCCGTCGCTCCCGGTCACATAGGACACCCCGGGATAACCCTGGATCGTGCAAGCCGTCCCACTGGTGTTCTTGATCAGCAACGGCCGGTAGTTCGAGCCCGCGCCAGCGTCGCCCTGGCCGAGCGACAGCGTGACGTCGGCTGCCTTGCACAGCCCGTCACCCGCCGGTTGCGCGGAGGCCTGCGCGCTGCTCGAAGGGCTGGGCGGCGAAGGAGTAGCCGTACCGGCCGTCGAGGTCTCGGAGACATTCGATGACGGACTGCTCGCGGACGGCTGGGTGCCGCTGCCGCACGCGGACAACAGGAGAACGCCGGAAGCACCGGCCGCAGCCATCACGACCTGGGAGATCTTCTTAGGGGTGATCTTCTCAGTGCCAGCCATTTCACTCGCCTCGCAAAGCAGGGGAAGCAATCCTGGGTGGAACCTACCCAGAGGACGCGCGAACCACCGACCGAGTTGCCACCCGTCCGGCCAGTTCCCCACATCGAGTTCACTCGGGATTCACAGCGAGGTGTCGATCCAGCGCAGGCACCGCCAGCCGGCGGGCTCGGCCAGCAGCTCGATCGAGGCGGTGTTCGGGATGAGCGCCGAGGCGGCCACCTCGGCGGACACGTTCGAGGCCAGCCACTCCCCGGCGAGCCGGATCGCGCCGCCGTGGCTGACCAGCACGATTGCCCCGTCAGGCGCGGATTCCTCGTGCTTGGCCCGCAGCTCGGCGACCGCCCGCAGCATCCGCTCGCGGACCTGAGCCCCGGTTTCCCCACCAGGCATCGCCAGGTCGAGTTCCCCGCGTGTCCACGCGGTGAAGACCCGCATGTAGCCGTCGACAGCCGCGCCGTCGGTCCGGCCCTCCAGCTCCCCGACCCCGACCTCCTTGACGCCCTCGATCACCTGCACGTCGAAGCCGAGCGCCTCGGCCAGCGGCGCCGCGGTCTGCTGTGCACGGACGGCCTGCGAGGCGTACACCGCCACAATCGGCTCGGCCGCCAGGCGCTGTGCAAGAACCCTCGCCTGCTCCTGGCCGGTTTCGGTAAGCGGCGAGCCGGGCAAGGCGGTGTCCAGCGCGCCCCGCAGATTGGCCTCGGTCTGGCCGTGCCGGACCAGCAGGAGTCTCACGCGTGTTCTCCCTTCACCACTGCATTCACCCAGGCCTGCGCGTCGAGAAAGTCCTGGTTGCCCGCACCCGGTTCCACCGTGGCCGGCACCCCGTCCGCACGCGGGTGCGAGCCGAGGAACCGCAGCTGGCAACGGCGGCGCAGGGCACTCAACGCGTCCACGATCCGGGGCTCGGCCACATGCCCCTCGAAGTCGATGAAAAACCGGTACTCGCCGAAGCTGTCGCGGACCGGCCGGGCGTCGAGCCGGGTCAGGTTGATCGCCCGGCTCGCCAGCTCGGCCAGCAGCTGGGCCAGCGTCCCGGTCCGGTTCTCCGCGGCGGCGACGATCGAGGTGCGGTCGGCGCCGGTCGGCGCCGGCAGCTCGCCGGGACGGCGTACCAGCAGGAACCGGGTCTGCGCGTCATCGACGTCCGCGATCCCGGTGACCAGCTCTTCGAGCGGATAGTGCTCGATGGCCACGGGCGCGGACACCGCCGCGTCGAAAGTGCCCTCCACCACGCCGACCGCGGCGGCCGCGGTGGACGACGAGGCGACCGCGGTGGCGTCCGGCAGGTTCGCTTCCAGCCATTCGCGGACCTGCGCCAGCGCGTGCGGATGGCTGGCCACGGTGCGTATCTCCGCCTGACCGGGTCGAGTGAGCACACTGAACCGGATGGGCAGCACCGCCTCCGCCACGGCGACCAGCGCCGGACCGTCGCTGAGCCCGTCCAGCGTGGCGGGCACCACGCCTTCCACGGAGTTCTCGATCGGGATGCACGCGGCATCCGCACCGCCCTCGCGCACCGCGGCGAGCGCGAGCCGGATGGTCTCGTAAGGAGTGAGGTCCGCTCCCGGCGCGAGCGCGCGAGCGGCCTGTTCGGTGAACGTGCCCTGAGGGCCGAAGTACGCGATCCGCAACACGAGCCTCAGGCTACTGACCGCCCAAGTGGCGGTTTTCACTCGGACAGCCGGTACCGGCACTGGTTACGCCGGGTGGCGTTTTTTGCCATGCTGAAGCGGTGACCGCCGAATCGGGCACACGCACCGGGCATGGGGAGGACGCCTCGCCGGATTCGCCCCGAACGCCGGAACTGGTGTTGTGCGCCGTCGATGAACCCCTCGCCACGGCGTGGTCCGCCGTGGTGGCCGGCCTGGACGGCCCGGTCCGGGTGCATCACGGGTCGGTGCTCGACGTGGTCGCGCAGGCCGTGGTCAGCCCGGCCAACTCCTACGGCTGGATGCGAGGCGGGATCGACGCGGTGTATGCCCGCGCGTTCCCCGGCATCGAGCAGAGCGTGCGGAGCGCGATCCTCGCTTCCTACGGCGGTGAGCTACCGGTCGGCGAGGCGGTGATCGCGCCGACCGGGGAGTCCGAACCAGCCTGGCTGATCAGCGCGCCGACCATGCGCGAGCCCGCCGAACGGCTGCCCGCGGACACGGTGCACCCCTATCTCGCCGCGCGTGCGGTGTTCCTGCAATGGCGCCAAGGCAAGCTGGAACAGGGCCCGGTGCGCGACGCAGTACGCACCATCGCGATGCCGGGACTCGGCACCGGCGTCGGCGGTGTCGAACCGGCGACCTGCGCACGGCAGGTGGCCGCGGCGTGGCAGGAAGTATTCGGTCAGAACGGTCACTCGCGGTGAACCACTCCGGCTCCCGCCGACCCGCGTGCAACACATCACAGCGCGTTCACACCCGGTAAGCCCTACGGTTGAACCTGCGTTACGGAAGACGGAGCCAGCGCAGGCGACGGCCGAGGAGTGTGCGATGCCACGGGTCCGTGAACTGAGTCCCTATGTCGAGTTGCACCGGGAGCAGTGGCGGGAGCTGCGCAGCTCCACCCCGCTCCCGCTGACGGCGGACGAGCTGGTGCGGTTGCGCGGGCTCGGTGAGCAGATCGATCTCGCCGAGGTCGCCGACGTCTACCTGCCGCTCTCCCGGCTGATCAATTTGCAGGTCAAGGCCCGCCAGCAGCTGTACGAGGCGACCACCACGTTCCTCGGCGAGGACTGCCTGAGCACCAAGGTGCCGTACGTGATCGGCGTCGCGGGCAGTGTCGCGGTCGGCAAGTCGACCACCGCCCGGATCCTGCGCACGCTGCTCGCCCGCTGGCCCGACCACCCGCGGGTGGACCTGGTGACCACCGACGGGTTCCTCTACTCACGTGCCGAGCTGACCCGGCGTGGCATCATGCACCGCAAGGGTTTCCCGGAAAGCTACGACCGCCGCGCCCTGTTGCGCTTCGTGACCGAGGTGAAATCCGGCGCCGAGCACGTGGCCGCACCGGTGTACTCGCACCTGGCCTACGACATCCTGCCCGACCAGGAGCAGGTGGTGGCACACCCGGACATCCTGATCGTCGAGGGCCTGAACGTGCTCCAGCCCGGTCCCCGGCTGACCGTGTCCGACCTGTTCGACTTCTCCATCTACGTGGACGCGCACACCAGCGACATCGAACGCTGGTACGTCGAACGGTTCCTGAAGCTGCGGCACACCGCGTTCGCCGATCCGGCCTCGCACTTCCACCACTTCGCCGGCCTGGCCGACGACGAGGCCCGAGAAGAGGCTCGGCATCTGTGGCGCACGATCAACGAACCGAACCTGATGGAGAACATCAAGCCCACCCGCCCGCGTGCGACGCTCGTGCTGCGCAAGGACGCGGATCACACGATCAACCGGGTGCGCCTGCGCAAGCTGTGACCGGCTCACCCACATGCCTCCCGTCAGCCTCAAGGAGGACTTGATCGGGGGATTCTCCGCCGATTGGCCACCCTGTTCGTAACCACTTGGCCGATACCGGTCGAACCCCTGGAAAAGCGACCCTGAACAGGTAACCGACCCCGCCAGGAAGGGGAGGCCCCGATGTTCACGATCGTGCTGACGTGGGTAGGCGCCGTGCTCGGCTTGACACTGCTGGTGGCGATGGCCGCCGGCGCGTTCGTCGTCGACTTCGACGAGGCGCTGCGCGAACGGCGGCTGCGGTCGCCGGAGCCGGTGGCCGACCACTGAGGGCGACCGGGCCGCGCGCAACCGCGGACCCCCGGCGACGCCCGGCGGGGGATGGACGACGATGTCCGGCATGAGTCCGGTCAGCCGCGCCCGCAAGAAGAGTTCCCCACCTGCCAGTCCCAGTGTCAACGGCCTGTTCAAGGACGTACTGCGGGACTTCTCCGCGGTCGCCGCGGAGCCCGGCCCGTTCGACGTCGAGCTGCTCGCCTCCGAAGTGATCGGTCAGTGGACCGAAGCGGACCCCGAGGAGCGGCTCGGGCTGGAACTGATCGCGTTCGCGCAGCGCAAGATCACCCCTGGCGCGGCTGCGCTGCTGGCCGCGTTGCAGGTGCTCGCGGAGACCGCGGAAGAGCGCGCCGCGGCTGCCGAGGCGCTCGCCGTCGTGCTCGGCCGCGGCATCCCGGAGCCGGAATGGACCGGTGAGATCGGTCAGGTGACGGTCGGCGAATGCTGGCGCACCGGCGACGTCTACGGCGACGAGTCGTCGCTGCTGTGCGAGTTCTCCCGCGGCGAAGCGGCCCTCGGCCTGCTCGCGCTGCTCGACTTCACCGAGGGCGGCCGGGTGCGCGACCTCGTGGTGATCGAGGAACCGCACGAGGTGCTGGCCGAAATGCGCAGCCAGGCCGAGGAGGACCGCGACCTGGTGGTCTTGGACAAGGTCGAACCGGTCGACGCGCGCCGGCTGCTGGCGAACGGGATCGCCACCACCGATGCGCTGGCCGAACCGGACGTCGGCGAGGACTACGCGCGGTTCCATGCCGTCGCGCTGGCCTGGTGCCGCTGCCTGCCCGAGCCGCCCATCGCGGACGCCCCGGCCGCGTGGTCACCGGCGCAGCGCACCGAGGCCGTCGACCTGTTCCTTGCCGAAGCAGACCTCGACGACCCCGAATCCGGCCGCGAAATCGCCCGTCTGCTGGTCGAGCACAGCTGCCGCACCGAACCCGCCGACCCGCTGCGGGTCGGCCCGGAGAAGCTGGCGCGCTTCCTGGAGTCCTTACTGGACGGCGAAACCGAGCTGGAAGACGAGGACGCCGTCGCCCCG
This sequence comes from Amycolatopsis sulphurea, assembly GCF_002564045.1. Classification (NCBI taxonomy): domain Bacteria; kingdom Bacillati; phylum Actinomycetota; class Actinomycetes; order Pseudonocardiales; family Pseudonocardiaceae; genus Amycolatopsis; species Amycolatopsis sulphurea. Next base: position 2,097,440 of record NZ_PDJK01000002.1, read on the forward strand.
GTCATGCTGGCCTGGGCCGCCTGGGGCGCGCGCCGCGGTGGGCTGTCCGACGTGGCCGCAAGCGCGCTCGTCGAGGACGTCACCGAGTACCTGAGCGAGTACCTGGCCGACGAGGAGGACGAGGACTTCAGCGACTATCTCGACGGCACCGAGTCCACCGAGGAAATCCTCGCCGTGGTCGAGCGCCGCCGTTTCGCCGTGCCGGAAACCGACACCGTGATCGGCGACGAGGAGCTGACCGACCTGGACCCCGGCGACCCGGAACAGCGCCGCCTGCTGGTGATCGGCGCCCACCCGGAGTACCACGAATCCCTGGCCGCGGAAGAGTTCGACGGCACCGACGGCCTGCGCCTCGCCCTGGAAACCTCGGTGGTGGACCAGCTGTGGGACGACGAGCCCGCCGAAGTGTGGGCGGCCGCGCAACGCCTGACCGCCGCCGGCGCGACCCGTGAGGAAACGCTGGACCGGCTGGTGGCGGCCCTGGAAAGCCAGCTGGCGGAGACCGAGGAAGACGACCGTCTCGACTACGATCTCGACGGCTATCGCGAGGCCCTCCGCCAGTTCTGATCCCTTGGTTTCGCCGGACAGCCCGGGTATCCCGCTCTCAAGAGGACCCGGGCTGTCTACTGTGGACAGGGGTCGTCCGAACCGGACAACCTGTACCGCAGTAGCTCTGCCCGCGACTCCGTCCCCACTCCTGCTCTCGGCGCCGAGCCTGCTCCCGCTTGGGGGTATCCCGCGCCCTGGTCCCAGCCCGGGTCAAGGCCTCCGCCAGGCCTGACCCCTCGGACGGCCCGAATACCCCGCTCTCACAGGGACCCGGCCCAGGGGTGTCGGCAAGGTCGGTATGAGGCGCCCTGCGCAGTCCGCGGAGGTCCGTGAAGGGCCCCTTCACGGACTCTGAGTCTGTGAAGGGCCCCTTCACAGACCCGAGACAGGTCCGGCGCACACCACGAGGTGGTCGCGCAACTCGAACACCTCCGCATCGCCCGCTGCCGGGCGAAATCGACGACGATGGCAGGCACCGTCGATGATGACGCGGCCGCCACGGCACTCTGCTGATCACGGGTCCTCGACCGACTTTGCCGGGCCCCGGGGACCGGCCCGTCCACTGTGGACATAGCGGTCGCCCGGCCGGACAACCTGTACCTCAGTAGCTCTACCCGCGACTCCGGCTCTACTCCCGCCCGCGGCGCCGATCCTGCTTGGATATCCCCCGGGTCAACGCCTCAGCCTCTTCAGCCGTCAAGCCGTCGCTTTCGGCAGCGCGATCCGGGCCGCCCGGATCTCCGCGACCAGCCGCGTCTTGCGCCGGTGCACGGTCACCAGGTCGGCCAGGTACCCGGTGAACTCCTCCGCCGTACCGGTCCGTTTGTGCAAGCTGCGCAACTTTTTCAGGTGCCTGGCCGCCTCGCGGTAGGCCTGCGGGTCCTTCTGCTCGATGAGGTACTCGATCCGGTTGCGGTACACCGGGATCACCTCGTCCGGATGCGTGCCCTCCCGCACTTCGGCCAGTTCCAGCCGGCATTCGGGGGACGCGCCGAACCGTTGCCACGCCCGCCAGGCCTCGTCCGGCCGGCCCTCGGCAAGCAACGCTCGGACGAGTTCGCCGGCCCGTTCCTCCCCGTCGGTCGCACGTTCCCGCAAGCGGGCTACCGCGGAAACCCGTTGCACGGCCCAGACTCCGGCCTCGATCGCCACAGACCGCAAGGCGGCGTAGGTATCCGAGCCGGGCTGCTCGTCGAATTCCTTGCGCCGCAACAGAACGACGTCCGCCACCGGATCAGGTTTGTGCGGGGTGAGCGCACGGGCCGCGTGCGCGATGGCCTCGCTGTGCCGTCCCGCCGCCCGCAGCACTCGCACGATCTTCAGGCTGACCTCGACCCGCGGCGGTTTGGCGGAGAGGATCGCGACGAGCCCGTCGACGTCGCCGCGTACCTCGGCGACCTCCTCCTGCAGCCGCTGCGCAACGGCCAGCCGGTGCCCGGCAGGCTCTCCGGCGAGTACCTCGTCCACAGTGGACTTTATCCGCGCGGTACCCCCTTCGCCGAGCGCGCCGGAGAAGTCGGCCAGCTCGATCACCAGCCGCCCTTCGAAGGAGACTTCGAGAATCCAGTCGGCGAGCTGCTCGGGATCAGGCGGCCGCGCCGCACACGCCCGCGCGTACAACGCGACCGCACGCTCCAGCCGTTCCCCGAGGTCGCCGGAGGGATCACCGTGCCGCTCCAGCATCCCGGCGATGTCCTCGACCGCACGACGGGCAAGCGGCGCGAGATCCGCCCGGCTGCCGGCGTCCAGCAACCGGGCCACGGTGTCCAGCACGGCCCCGGTTTTGGCCCCGTAGTCCGGATCGGATCCTGCCGTGTCCAGCAACCGGTGCGCCTCGCTGACGTCTCCGGATTGGGTCGCCGCCCGCAACTCGAGCGAATGCCGTAGCTCAGGGTCACGCCGGGCCTGGGCGTACAGCAGGTCGGCAAGCGTCCCCACGTCCAAGCCACGCAGGTAGGACCTCAAATCGGGGGGACCGCTCACAGCAACAGTCTGCCGTATCGGGCCGAGCGCGCGTGTGGGCCAACGGCGTAGTCTTTTCGGCCCAGCCGCACACCCGTGGTAGTCAGATCCGGTGACTCTCGACGATCTGACCCAGCGCCTCCGTGACTTCGCCGCCGCCCGCGACTGGGAGCCCTTCCACACCCCGAAGAACTTGACCATGGCGCTTTCCGGCGAAGTCGGCGAACTGACCGCCCTGTTCCAGTGGCTGACCCCGGAGGAATCCGCGGCCTGGCGCACCGACCCGGCCCGCGAGTTCAACGTCGAAGACGAGATCGCCGACGTCACGCTGTATCTGCTCCGCCTGGCCGACGTACTCGGCATCGACCTCATCGCCGCCGCGAACGCCAAGGTCGACCGCAACGAGAAGCGGTTCCCGCCGTTACCGCGGTGAGCTGCCGGTGGCCTGCCCCACCACCGGCAGACGCAGTGCCCCGGCCCCCGTAACCTGGAGATATGCCGATCCAGGTGCTGCTCGTCGATGATCACGAACTGGTCCGGAGGGGGTTGCGCGACCTCCTCGGGGACGAGGCGGACATCGAGGTCGTCGCCGAGGCCGGGGGGGTCGAGGAGGCACTCGCGGTCGCCATGCACCTGGAGCCGGACGTCGCCGTGGTCGACGTACGGCTCGGGGACGGCGACGGCATCACCCTGTGCCGGGAGCTGCGATCCAAGTCGAACCCGCCCGCCTGCCTGATGCTGACCGCGTTCGACGACGAGGAGGCGATGGTCGGCGCGATCATGGCCGGCGCCTCGGGTTACCTGCTCAAGCAGGTCCGCGGCCAGGACGTGGTCAACGCCGTGCGTGAAGTGGCCGCCGGCCGGTCGCTGCTCGACCCGGTGAGCACTGCCCGCGTGCTGGACAAGCTGCGCCACCCGCCCACCGACGAGCTGTCCGCCCTCACCGACCGCGAACGCGACGTTCTGGAGCTGATCGGCCAGGGCCTGTCCAACCGCGAGATCGCCGAACGCCTGTTCCTCGCGGAGAAGACGGTCAAGAACTACGTCACCTCGGTACTGGCCAAGCTCGGTATGCAACGTCGCACCCAGGCCGCCGCGTGGATCGCCCGCCGCGGCAAGTGATGGCCGAAAACGGCACCCCCCCCCCGTTGTTCTGGCGAAAAGTACCGGTCGATCGCGATTACGACCACTGGCTCACCTACCAGGTACAGCGCCGCGTCCTGGTGGTCGCACGCACGGTCACCACGCTGACCCGGCTGCTCGACATCCACTCACTGTTCGAGGACGACCACCGGGTTCAGGTCGCATTCACCTTTGACGATCGCAGCCGGGCGATCTTCGCCGCCGGTCTGGAGGAATTCCTCGCCACGCTGGAGGCCACGCTGCTGCCCTGGGAGCAAGCCGTGGATACGCCGTTCGACCTGGCCGTGGCCGCAAGCGAAAATGACGCGCTGGACAAGCTGACCTGCCCAGTTCTGCTCGTCCCGCACGGGATCGGCCACCAGAAGTTCTACCCGGACAGCACCACGGTCTCCGGCCTCAACCCGGACCGGCTGCGCGGCGAACACGTGCGGGTCGGCCTGTCGCACGCCAACCAGCTGGGCCGCCTCGAACCCGCCGCGGCCGCGCGGGCCGTCGTGATCGGCGATCCCTGCCATGACCGGATGCTGGCGAGCACGCACCGGGTGCCGCACTTCCGGCGGGTACTCGGGATCAGCGCCCGCAAGCACGTGGTACTCGTGTCAACTTGGGGACCGCAGTCCTTGATCGGCACGGATCCGCTTCTGCCACAACGGTTTCTGTCCGAACTTCCGCTGGACGAGTACCAGGTGAGCCTGGTGCTGCATCCGGGAGTCTGGTCGGCGCACAGTCCACATCAGATCCGGGCGAACCTGGCCACCACGATGCGCGCCGGACTCACCGTGATTCCCCCGCAGCACGGCTGGCAGGCAACCATCCTGGCGGCGGACGTCTGCGTTGCCGACTGCGGATCGATGCCGCTCTACGCGACGGCCGCGCGGGTTCCGGTGATTCTCGGCAGCCCGGTCGCGGATACGGTGGTCCCTGGCTCACCGCTGGCGAACCTGATTGCTGCGGCGCCCCAGCTCGGACCTGGCCCACTCTCCGGTCAGCTCGACGACGCGATCGCCGCCGGACCGATCGACGACGTGGCCGGGCAGGCGGTGGAATACCCGGGCAAGTGCGCGGAAATCCTGCGGCCCCTGCTGTACGAAACGCTCGACCTCCCCGCACCGCAGTGGCCTGCGGTGTTCCCGCCCGTCGCCGATCCGGCACCGGAGCGTCAGCCGGTCACCGCGTTCCGCGTCGGAGTCGCTGCCGACGGCCACACCGTGACCCGCTTCCCCGCCGCCGTCCCCGGCCCACCACTACCCGGCCAGCACGTGGTCGCGCACGCCGAACTCGCCACACTGTCCGAATTGGAGAGTGCGAGCGTGGTGTACCGGGAAGCCGCCGACGACTTCCCTTCCTGGGCGCAGGCAACCGCGCGGCAACGTCCGCACGCCCGGCTCATCGCCGAAACCGCACCCGGCATCTGTCGCTTGTGGACAAAAGGCCAGGTGGTGGAACTCCCCGGCCCCGAGCCACTGGTCACCGCGTCGCGCGCGCACTGGCGGGTCGTGCGCCGCTTGCCATTGACCGGCGAAATTCAGATCCCGTAGTAGAGCTTGTGATACAACCGGGCCGACCGCGGATGCCGGGAAAGCTGGTATCGCTGCCAGACCCCGGACCAGTACTGCCGAGCTTGCCCCGGATCGCCCGCCCGCCAAGCCGCATCGCCGAGCGCCTCACCGATCTCAAGGTCGTATTGGTCGCTGCGAGCTTGGTTCGCCAATCGCCAGACCTCCGGCAACAGCCCCAGCGCCTCGGCCGCCTGGCCGGTCTCTGCGAACGCCTTGGCCCGCACGAGCCAGACCTGGGCGACGTTGCGAGTGTCATTGTCCTTTGTGTTCTCTTCGGCTTCCCGGAGCAGACCGAGCGCTTCCGGCGCCCGGCGCAGCCCGACGAGCACGTTGGCCAGCATCCGGGCGCTCAACGCACGCCCACGATGCGGTATCCCGGGGACACTCAGCTCGCGGGTGAGCACGAGCGCGCGGTGATAGCACTCCGCCGCCTCCGCGAGCTGCCCTTGCTCCCGATGGAACAACCCGCGGAACTCCTCGACCGACGCGAGCAGCTGCCGGTGGCGAGCCGTGCCGGGGTCAGGAATCCGGCGCAGCTCCTCGGCAGCCCGGTCGAAGTCCTGCGCGGCCGGCGTGAACTCGCCCAGCAAGGACAACACCCGGCCGTGCTGGCTGACCATCCTGGCGAGCAAGGCCGGATCGGTCGTCACGGCGATGCCGCACCGAAGGATTTCCTCGAACTCACGATGCACATTGCGGTGCAGTGGCACGATTTCGAGCGCACCGCACAGCTGCTTCAGCTCGTCGTGAAAGCCCCGCTGGTAAGCCGCCACGGCGAGCGCACGAAACACCGGCATCTCGGCGGCGAGCCAGTCGACTTCCGGAACGACGTCCGTACCGGCGGGCACCGTCGTGTCGTAGACCCGGAACCGGTCCGGTTTCCGCAGATCGGCCCGGACGGCCCGGGCGGTGTAGAACCGGAGCAGGCGAGTGAACGCCACATCGGTACCACTGGTGTTCCCAGTGCGCAAGACAGCCTGGCGGGCTTGGCTGCCGAGCCGCAACCGGCCGTCCGGATCCGCGGTGACCAGCACGTGCGCATGGAGCTCCACCAGTGCTTTGCCGCTCTCCCGTCCGAAGAGGACATTCGCCGTCTCCGGAGTGAAGCTGGGCCCGGGAAACGCGGTGAGCAGGCGGCACAGCTCGCCGGCTTCCGAGCCGAGCCCGGCCACCAGCTCGTCGTAAGCCTGGCTCACCTTGTCGGGCCCGGCACCGTTCGCGAATTCCTTCGCCACGACGGCAAACGGCTGCGGAGTGAAGCTTGCCCGCTGCCGCACCGCTTCGCCCGCGGCCACCAGCAATGGTGGCACCCGGTCGCACTGCATGAGCAGCGCTTCGACGCCCTGCGGATCCCGCGCGAGCAGCTCGGCCCCGCAGATCGCTTCGAGCAGCTGCCGATCGGTGCCCGGTTCGAGCTGCCCCAGCGGGATGTGCGGAGCGAAGTCGAAGACGAAATCCTCGGCCGGCCCGCAGGTGAGCGCGAGGATCAGGCTCATCGGCGCCGGCGGCACCAGGCCGTGCAGCTCATCGGCGCTCTCGGCCTGGTCGAACACGAGCAGCAGCCGCAACGGTTCGAGAGCCGCCTCGTACTGCGCGGCCAGCTCTTCGGTGGTGGCCGCGACGATGGCGATGCCGAGCCGCGACAGGACGTAGGTCATGATCCTGGCCCGCGCCAACGGCATTCCCGGACCGTCGCGGAAGCGGTCGAGATCCACGATCAGCGCACCGTCAGGGTAGGCACCGCCCACGCCGGTGGTCTCCGTGGCGAACTGGCGGATCAGCGCGGTCTTGCCGATCCCCGGCGGGCCGGACAGCACAGCGGTACCGGTGCGCCCGGCCAGCTGCCGCCAGGCCTCGTGCCGGTCGACGAACGGGCCGGAATGGGCCACGATCCGTGGTTTCGCGAGCCCGGAGGGCAGCTCGCCGGCCAGTAGCTCACGTAGTTCGCGGGCCGCCTCGGGATCCTCGTCGAGCAGCCGGCGCACGGCACGCTCCAGCTCGGCGGGCGAGGCCTGCACCCGGCCGGTGAACCGTTTCCACAAGTAGTCGGCGACTTTCCCGGTCGCAGTGAACGCCATCGCGACGCACTGCTTGACGAACTCCGCGTGCCATTCCTCACTCACGTACTTCCCCCTCGTGCTTGGTGTTCGCCATCCACGCTAGCAGCGCGCATGAGGGGCGTCACGGTCCGTGAACCGGTCGGTGGAAATCCGCCGGACGGCCGTTGCGGCTTCATGGCCCGCCACCAGCCGTTCGACGGCGACCCTGCCAGGTTCACCCCATCGAGAGTCGAATATATGTTCGATCATCCGGTACCGCCGGACAGGTGGCAGGAAGGAGCCGTGACAGTTGGCCCATCTGATTTCTTCGGCAGAACCGTTCAATCCACAGGAAGATCGAACGCGACGAGCGTACCGAGACTGGGAGAGGAGTTGATGTAGAACCGGCCGCCGGCAGCATCGGCGCGCTCGGCGAGGTGGCGCAGCCCGCGGGTCGCAACCCCTTGGGGCACACCGGATCCGTTATCGCGCACGCGGAGCTTGACACCCTCCACGTCGCGTGTGAGCGACACCCGCGTCTCGCTCGCACCGGAATGGCGGACCACATTGGACAGTGCTTCTCGCAGGGCGGCGCGGATGTGATCGCCCCGTTCCGCCGGAATATCCGCGAACTCACCGGAGAGTTCGAGCGTGGGCGGATAGCCGAGCAGCTCCCCGGCAATGCGCACCTCACCCCGCGCGGATTCGGCCAGATCCGTCGGTGTGCCCGGGTCGTGGCGCGGTTCCGGTGAGCGGAGCGCACGCACCGTGCCGCGGATCTCCTCGATGGTCTGGTCCAGCTGGTCGATCGCGTCGGACAGCCGAGCTCCGTCGGCCTGGGCGAACCGCTTGCGCATATTGCGCCGTACGCGGTCCAGCTGCATGCCCGTGCCGTAGAGCCGCTGCACGATCACGTCGTGCAGCTCGCGGGCGATCCGCTCACGCTCTTGGTAGAGCGTGACACGATGCCGCGCGTTGGCGCCCTCCGCGAGCGCGAGCACGACACCCGCCTGCGCCGCGAACGCCGCGAGCATTTCCACCGTGCCTGCGGAAAACGGCTCCCGCCCCTGCCGCCGATACACCGTCAACGCACCGAGCACCCGTCCACCCGACCCGAACGGAGCAGCAGCGAACGGTCCGTAGCCCCGCAACTCGTCCGGCACGTACGGCGCCGTCCGCGGGTCCACCAGAAAGTCCACTGCGGACACCGGTGCCCCACCCCGCGCCACCCAGCCTGCCGCCGAGTCAGCCTGCAACGTCAACCCACGCAACTCCCCGACGGGCCCCGCCGCCCCCACATCAGCCCGTTCCGCCCGCCCGAATTCGCCAGCACGCCCAGCTCCACTACCGGAGGCACCCACGCTCGCAACCTCACCGTCATCGACACCAGCACCCGCGCGGCCGCTGTCCTCGGCACCACCACCCGCGCGGCTGCTCTCGTCGGCACCATCACCCGCATGGTCGCTGTTCTCAGCACCAGCACCCGCACCCGCGCGGCCGCTCTCGTCGGCACTATCACGCTCGCCCGCCACGCCGGACTGGTCACCGTCATAACCGGTCAGCCGGTAGGCCGCCTCGACGACGACCCGGCCGTCGTCGGCGCTCACCATGGCCAGGCCCAGGTCGGCTTCGGCAAGTTCGGCGGCCCTGGCCACGACCGTTTCCAGCACCCCTTCCGGGTCATCCCCGGACAACGCGGTGCTGGTGATTTCGGTGGCGGCGGACAAGGCGCGCGCGGCGAGTGTCGGGTCCATGAGCAACCTTGACCCTAGCGCGTGCCGCCACCCTGCACCCGTAATCGTGACCGTCACCAAAGGCTCCCTGTCAGGCCGTCACCAGCGGCGCGACGCGGCGCACAACGCGACCGTCACGCACCTCGAACACGAGGTCGGCCTGTACTTCTTCTTCCGCACTGTGCGTCACATGCACAACGGTGCGGCCGGCCAGTCCGGAACGAAGCGCCGCTCGCAACGCACGCGCGGTCGGCTCGTCGAGCTGGGACGTCGGCTCGTCCAGCAAGACCAGATCTGCCTCAGGCGCCGCCAGCAGTGCCCGCGCGACGGAGACCCGCTGCGCCTGCCCGCCGGACAACCCGGCACCCGCGCTGTCGAGCACTGTCGCCAAGTCGAGATCGGGCAACTGCGCTTGATCGAGGACCCGCCGCAGCTCGTCAGAATCCGCACGAGGATCCGCGAGCCGCAGATTCTCCGCGACCGTGGTCGAAACCAGCATCGGCTCCTGCGGCGCCCATGCCACCCGGCCCGGAGCGACGACCTCCCCCGTCCGAGGCGCGAGGAATCCCAGCATAGCCGCGACCAACGTCGATTTCCCCGCCCCGCTCGCCCCAACCACCGCGACGTACGCCCCGGCCGGCACCTCCAGATCGACACCTTCCAGCACCGCCGGTCCCCCCGGCCAGCCCAGCTCCGCCCCGCGAAGCCGCACTACCGGCACGCTCTCGTCCCGACCTGCCGCATCGGTTCCATCCACAGGGTGTTCGGCCAAGCTGTCCACATGCGGATGGCCGTCCGTAGACGTGTCCACAGCAGCCAAGCGGATCCGGGCAGTGCGCAAGGTGTCCCCATGCACTGCCGATTGTGGAAGCATCGCCAAAACCTCGGCCAGCGCCAAGGGAACCAAAGCCAGCAACGGCGCCATTACCCCAGCGAGTTGACCCGCTGTAACGGCCTGCGCAGCCAACGTCGCGCTCACCACCGCAGCCGCGCCCGTGACGAGTGTGATCAACGCTTCCCCCGCGCCGGCGCCGAAAGCCTGCCGCCGGGAAGCGGCCATCAGCCGAGTGTCGATGTCGCCCAGCGTTCGGCGGCGAGTGGCGGCCAATCCGTACGCGAGAAGCTCCGCGGCGGAAGAGAACAACACCAGCACCTGGGCACCAACATCACGCCGCCCGGCTGCCAACGTCGAAGTCGCACGGCGCTCCACTCGTACTGCGACAAGTGGCGCGGCCAGCCCGGCCAGCACTGCCACGGCAAGCACCAAACCGGCCGAAGGCAACACGGCCGTCTGCACGGCAATCGCTCCGATCGCGACCAATCCGACCACGATCGGCGGGGAAACCACCCTGGGCAAGAGGTCACGCACCGTATCGATATCGGTCACCAAGCGCCGTTGGCTCTCGCCTGCGCTGAGGCTTCGCGCCGGACCTTGGCGTACCAGTGCATTCCACAGCCGAACCCGCAGCCGCGCTGCGATCCGAAACGCGGCATCGTGCGTCACAAGGCGTTCTGCATAACGGAGACCGGCCCGGCCCAGACCAAAAGCACGCACACCCACGACGGCAACGGTCAGCGTGAGGATCGGCGGCTGCAGCGACGCCTTGGCGATCAACCACCCGGACGTCGCGGTGAGCGCGATTCCGGCCAGCAAGGCGACCGCGCCGAGGACGGCACCGCCGAGCAACCGACGATCCATCACCAGCCGCCACGGCAACGGCTTCTGCCCGGGCAATTCATCCACAGGGTTTTCCACAGCACGTAACGGCTTTTCATCCACAACCGTGACGGCTGTGGAACGTTCGTGCGCGGCAATCACCGCGGCCGCCCCGTTCGCGACCGCCTTGTCCACAGCGTCGAGAACCCGGCGGGCGTTGGCTTCGTCGAGGTGGGCGGTCGGCTCGTCCAGCAGGAGCAGCCACGCCCCGGAACGCACTCGCAGCAACGCCCGTGCCACCGCGACGCGCTGCCGCTGGCCGAGCGAAAGCTGGTCGACCGGACGGTCCGCTAGGCCGGACAATCCCAGGTCAACGAGCATTTCACCGATGTCCGCACCGGCGACGGCCAGTTCTTCGCGCACGGTGCCGCCAGTAAAGACCGGCGACTGCGGCACCCAAGCGACGTCCGCGCGCCACCGTGCGAGATCGACGTCCGGAAGGGGAACGCCGCCGATTTGCACCGAACCGTCATAGGACGGCACGAATCCCAGCAACGTCGCCAAAGTGGTCGATTTTCCGCCACCGCTGGGCGCGCGCAACCACACGATCTCCCCTCGCCGTACCGAAAAGCTCTCACCGTCGGGAGCAAACCCCTGGCGTCGAGCGACTTTCAGGTCAGCGACGACCAACGATCCATCGGGCGCGGTCCGGTTTCCCGCGGGCGGAGCCGGTTCCGCGAGTACCGCGCTCACCCGGCAGACCGCTTCCACCCCGTCCTCACTCGCGTGGAACGCCGCGCCGACCGCACGGATCGGCTGGTAGCACTCGGGTGCCAGGATCAGCACGGCCAGCCCGACAGCCAGCGGCAACGATCCCGAAACCAGCCGGACACCGATCACCACGGCGACGAGCGCGACCGACAACGTGGCCGCCAGTTCGAGCACAAACGCCGAGGAAAACGCCACTCGTAACGTCTTCAACGTCGCACGCCGGTGGCGTTCCGACAGCTTCCGGACGGTCTCCGCCTGCACGCCGGCCCTCCGGAACGCGGTGAGCACCGGCAGCGCACGCACCAATTCGAGCAGGAGGCCGGACATCCGGTGCACCGCGTCTGTCGCCCCGGAAACCCGGTCCGCGGTGAACTTCCCTACCAGCACGGCGAAAAACGGCAACAGCGGAACAGTGCCGGCGATGATCACCGCGGACGGCCAATCTGTCCACAGGATCGCCGCGCCGGTAGCGAGAGGGACCACCGCAGCGGTAATCAGTGCCGGGAGATATTCACGGAAGTAGGCGTCGAGTGCATCGAGACCGCGGGTGACGAGCGTGGTGAGTTCGCCGTGCCCGCGCCGGGCGAGCCATTCCGGGCCGAGCTGAAGCGCGTGGTCCACCGCGCGGGCACGCAAGTCCCGCTGTGCCGTCGCAGCGGCGCGGGCCGACACTACGCGCACCGCCCAGCCGGCCAACGCTCGTCCGGCGACGAACGCGAACAGCGTGGCCAACTGGGCGGTACGACCCCCAGCACCGGAAGAGACAATGGACGCGAGCACGTCGGCCAGCAGAATTGCTTGCGCTACAACGAAAGCCGTGTTCAGCAGGGAGAGCAGCGCGACAAGGATCAGCGCTCGGCGCGCGGCCGGCCCGAGTGCCGGGAGCGCGCCGAGCGGACCCTTGCCCGGCCGCACTGGGTCCACTGTGGACCACGTGGCGGAAAGGGGTGCGCGGCCGGGAAGCGTGGTCACGGTGCGTGCACCGCCGGGATGTGCTGCACACCAATGCGCTTGCGGAAGACCCAATAGGTCCACCCCTGGTAGATCAGGACCACCGGGGCACCGAACGCGCCGACCCAGGTGATCACCTTCAGCGCGTACGGGCTGGCTGCCGCGTGCGCGATGGTCAGCGAGTTCGCCGGGTCACCGGTGGACGGGAGGACGTTCGGGTACAGCGCCCCGAAGAACGTGACCGCCGACGCGGCGATCAGCACGCCGAGCGCGGCAAACGCCTGGCCATCCCGGTCGGCGTACAGCCGCAGCCAGGCCACGACTCCGGCAAGGACGCTGACCACAAGTGAGAGGAGTGTCCACAGCGCACCTTGGCGGGCCTGCACGAGGATGAGGAACGCGAGCATCGGCAGCAGCCCGATCGGCAGTATCCGCATGGCCAGCGTCCTTGCGCGGGCACGGAGTTCGCCGGTGGTCTTGAGGGTGAGGAACGCCGCGCCGTGCACGAGCGAGAATCCGACCACGGCGAGCGCGCCGAGCAGGGTGTCCCACCGCACCGCTTCGAAGGCCGAGCCCACCCGGTTGCCTTGCGGATCGAGCGGCAACCCGAGCACGGTCGTGGCCAGCAGGAGCCCGACTCCCAGCGGCGGCGCCCAGGAGCCGATCATGATCACGCGGTCCCAGGTCCGGCGCCAGCGCTCGGAATCCACCTTGCCGCGATACTCGAAGGCGACCCCGCGCCCGATCAGCGCGAGCAGAATGAGCAGCAGTGGAAGGTACGCCCCGGAGAACAGCGAGGCGTACCAACCGGGGAACGCGGCGAACGTCGCCCCCGCGGCCACGATCAGCCAGACCTCGTTTCCGTCCCAGACCGGGCCGATGGTGTTGACCATGACCCGCCGCTCGGTGTTGCTCCGCCCGAGTACCGGCAGCAGCATCCCCACCCCGAAGTCGAACCCTTCGAGGAACAAATACCCCAGCCAGAACAGCGCGATGATCGCGAACCAAACCGTTTCGAGCGTCATCGCCCAGCACCTCCCCCAACCACGTCGCACGGAGTTATCCACAACCCGGCAGGTTGTCCACAGATTCGCTGTGGGTAACCCGTGAGAGCAATCACCCGACTACACTGGGTGCGGGGCCGTCCCCCGGGACGGGTGGGGGCTGCGTTGGGGACGACTGCGCCATCGGAGCCGGCAGCAGCGAGAGCAGCGGCGGCAGCGGCAGCGAAACCCGGCCGGCCCGGCAAGGCCCCCATCGAGAAGGTGGCCGGTGAGATGGGCCGCACCCATCCCCATTCCACCGGGTCAGTAGGCGAACGAAAGGGCATCGTCATCGGAGTCTTCCTTCGAGGAGGACGGGGTGGGTGGCATGACCGCGTCGACGCCGCCGCGGATGTACTTGTGCATGAGGTACAGCTCGACCACGCCCAGGACCAGGTAAAGCGCGGTCAGCGCGATCAGTGAAGTCAGCACCTCACCGGCGGTCAGCTTCGAGACCGCCTGCGCGGTGAACATCCACATGCCCTCCACGCCGGTCGGGTTGGGCGCGACCACGAACGGCTGACGACCCATCTCGGTGAAGATCCAGCCGGCGCTGTTGCCGATGAACGGGGTCGCGATGCCACCCAGCACGAGCAGCGGGAACCACCGGTTGCCCGGAATCCGGCCGCGGCGGGTGAGCCACAGCGCCAGCACGCCGATCCCGGCCGAGATCGCGCCGAAGCCGATCATCACGCGGAATCCCCAGTAGGTCACCGGCAGGTTCGGCACGTAGTCGATCGGTTTTCCGGCCAGCGGACCGAGATCCGGGTCGTTCGGATAGTTCGTGCCGTACTTCGCCTGGTACTCGCCGACGAGGTTCTCCACCCCCTTGACCTCGGTGGAGAAGTCGTTGTGCGCGAGGAACGACAGCAACGCCGGCACGGTGAAGGTCTTGACGTCCTCGCAGTTCGCGTTCGCCACGTCGCCGATCGCGAGAATCGAGAAGCTCGCCGGTTTTTCCGTGTGGCACAACGCTTCCGCCGAAGCCATCTTCATCGGCTGCTGCTCGAACATCAGTTTGCCCTGGGTATCGCCGGTGATCGCCAGCACCGCGAACGCGACGACCCCGACCCAGCCACCCAGCCGCAGCGAGGAACGCCACACGTCGCGGTGCTCGTCCGACGCGGTGCGCTTGCGCCACAGGTGCCAGCCCGCGACCCCGACCAGGAACGCCGCTGCCACCGAGAAGGCGCCCGCCAGCGTGTGCGGGATCGCGGCCAGCGCGGTGTTGTTCGTGAGCACGGCGCCGATCGAGTTCATCGTCGGCTTGCCGTTCACGAATTCGACACCCACCGGGTGCTGCATCCACGAATTCGCCGCCAGGATGAAATAGGCCGAGGCCACCGTCGCCAGCGAGAACGCCCACGCGCACGCCAGGTGCACCTTCTTGGGCAGCCGGTCCCAGCCGAATATCCACAGGCCGAGGAAGGTCGACTCGACGAAGAACGCGACCAGTCCCTCCATCGCCAGTGGCGCGCCGAAGACATCACCGACGAACCGCGAGTAGGCGCTCCAGGTCATGCCGAACTGGAACTCCTGCACGATGCCGGTGACCACGCCCATCGCGAAGTTGATCAGCAGCAGCTTGCCCCAGAACTTCGTCATCTTGAGGTGCCGCGATTTCCCGGTGCGCACCCACGCGGTCTGCATGGCCGCGACGAGCACCGAGAGCCCGATGGTCAGCGGGACCATCAGGAAGTGGTAGACGGTGGTGATGCCGAACTGCCACCGCGCGAGCTCCAGGACATCCACGTGTCCGATCCTGCGCGCGAGCCCGTTCCCGAGCCAGTTCAACACGTCCTGAACCGTGCGGGACCAACGTCCCGCACCACCATCCGCGGCAGAACCCGGACATGCCGCCCGGCCAGGGCGCCGCTCCAGGGTCGTGCACAACCGGGACCGGCTGGGGACAACTCGTGACTACGCCCGATCAGGTGGCCGGGCTCAGCGGGTCTCGTCCACCAGCCACCCCAGATACCGCGGGCTGCCGCCGATGATCGGCATGACCACCACCTCGGGCAGGTCGTAGGTGTGCCGCACGTTGAGGAACTCCTCCAGCGCACCCGCCCGATCCGCGGGCGTCTTGCACTCGATTCGCCACTCGGTCCCGGTCTGCACCTCACCCTCCCACCGGAAAATGCTGGTGATCGGGCCGACGATCTGGGCGCATGCGGCGAGCCGGGCCTCGACCGCGCTTGCGGCGAGCGTGCGAGCAGCGGCCTCGGAGTCGGCTGTCGTGAGGACGACGACGTGGTCAGCAGGCATGGCCGCACCGTACCGTACCCGGATTCCGGAATTCGGCGCACCGAAAAAAATAATCAGCCGACCCGGCGCAGCCTATTCACGCGACCGTATCCGGCAATTCGAGAAACCCATCAGCTTGCCCCATTCCGAACCCGTCCTTTATCGTTGCAGCGAAAGGGGGTGTCACCGCTCATGTCTGCCGCTCTGATAGCGCTTGCCAGCGCTTTCGGCCTGGTCCTGGCCGTCGAACTGCCGGACAAGACGCTCGTGGCCACCCTGGTGCTGACGACTCGATTCCGCGCCTGGCCGGTATTCGCCGGGGTCTGCGTGGCATTCGCTCTGCAATGTGTTATCGCGGTCGCATTCGGCAGTGTGCTCACCCTGCTTCCGGACACGTTGGTTTCAGTGCTGGTCGCTGTGATGTTCGGCATCGGCTCGTTCATGTTGCTGCATGAAGGCTTCCGCGAAGGCGACGAAGCAGGCGAAGACGCTTCGCGCTCGGGCCCGATCCGGCTGTCCTTCCTCCGCTCCGCGCTGACGTCCTTCGGAGTGCTGTTCGCAGCGGAGTGGGGAGACGCCTCGCAGCTTGCGACAGCCGGCCTCGTCGCGCGCATCGGCAACCCCGTCGCGGTCGGCATGGGCGCCTTCGTCGCGCTGGTGTCCGTCGCCGGGCTCGCAGTGTTCCTCGGCGCCAAGATCCGCAGCCGGATCCGGCCGAAGCTGATCCAGCGCGCCGCCGGGTTCGTCTTCGCCGGCTTCGCAGTGTTCGCGTTGGCCCAGTTGATGTGGTGACCGCGCTACGGCGGTTTCACAGGAACAGCAGCTAACCTCTGTACAACCCGTGGATGAGGGCAAGGTGAACCGGCGGTGAAGCCGGGCCTTGCCCTTTGCCATGACCGCAGAGGAGCAACCCGTGCCGACGTCCGCGATTCCGCGCACGGCCGTGTCCCCCGTACACGGCCGGCTCGCGCTCGTGGGTATCGGTGTCGCCGTAGTGATCGCAGCCGAGCTACACCTGCGGCTGTCGACGCAAGTCAGCCCGGTGTGGCAGACGCTGTCCGAGTACGTCTACGGCCGGCTCGGCCACCGCTCCGCGGCGCCGCTGTTCGGCGCCATGTGCCTAGCGCTCGCCCTGGGATCACTGGCGCTGCTCGCCGGGCTGGTGCGGGCACGGCGTTCCCCCGCCGTCGTCGTGCTGCTTGGCGTGTGGTGCGCGGGCCTCACAGTGTGTGCGACGGTCCCGGTCGATCCAGACGGGCAAGCACGCACCTTCGACGGACAGCTGCACAACGTCGCCGCGCTCACCGCGTTCCTGGCACTGCCGACAGCCGCGTTGCTACTCACCCGTCGCGGCCAATCGACCTGTCCGTGGGAACAGCGCCGCACAGCAACCCGCTGCCTAGCCGTCGGCAGCTTCGCGAGCGTCGCAGTGGTTCTCGGCGGGTTCGTGCTGACGCTGCTCACCGGCCCGACGCAGCAAGAGGTGACGCTCGGCCTGTTCGAGCGCCTGCTGTTCACCGTCGACCTGGCGCTGCTGCTCACCATGGTCCGGCCGCTGCTCGCCGTCTCCCGGAAGGCTTAAGCGTCGACGCGCAGTACCTCGGCGAGCTTCTTCGCCGCGGCCACGACCTGCGGCCCGACGACGCTGCTGTCGAACTGTTCCAACGAGACGACGCCAACGCTCGCGCGTAGCCCTGCGACGCCGCGGACCGGCGCAGCCACGCCCGACGCACCGGCTTCGAGTTCGCCGGTGGAGCTGACCCAGCCGTCACCGCCAGGCCGCAACGCCATCGCACGCCCTGCCGCGCCCGCGTTGAGCGAGTGACGGCTGCCCACGCGGTAGGCAACGTGGTAGTGCGTCCAAGACGGCTCCACCACGGCGACAGCCTGCGCCTGATCGCCCTGCGCCACCGTCAGGTGCGCTGTCGCACCGACAGCCTCCGCAAGCTCGCGAAGCACCGGACGAGCTGCTTCGCGAAGCTGAGGGAGCACCTGTCCGGCGAGACGCAGTACGCCGATGCCCAACCGCACCTTCGTGCCGTCGCGCCAGATCAGGCCACGCTCGGTCAACGGAACCAGCAGCCGGTACACCGCTGCCCGGCTCGCACCGATCGTGACCGCCAGCTCGGAGATGGTCGCCGCCTGATCTCCCGAGTCGGCCACCGCCTGCAACAGCGCCAGCCCCCGGTCGAGGGTCAGCGACCCCTCCCGGCTCACAACAGCTCGAGTTCGCCCAGGTCGGCTACCGGCTCGTCGAACGAAGCCGCCGCGTACGAAGCGAAGAGCTCTCGAACCGACTTCGCAGCCGGCTCTGGCAACGAGCGTGCTTCGTCGGCCAGCGACTGACCGTCCGTCGATTCCAGCGCTTCGCGCACGTCGCCGCCAGACAGGCAGCGCGCGGCAGCGACGAGGATGTTGAGGAAGCCATGGTGGGTGAAGCCGCTACCCGGGTCGACGTGCCGGACCGCGCGGTGCAGGCTGTTCGTCGCCTTGAACGACGCTCCGGGCGCGCCGCTGACCACCGACAGGAAATCCGCGACCTCGTCCACGCTGGGGAAGTTCTCACCCGCCTGTCCGCCACAGCGGATCTTCGGCCAGCTGCCGTGCTCGATCACCTTGCGTACGCCGTCCAGCCAGCCGACGCCGCGACGCGGCTCGACCACCCGGATGACGTCCTCGGGCACGAATTCCGAGACCCGCTCCAGCCACACCTCGTCGACGTCGGACGGCGCGGGCATCTCCACCATCCGCAGCGACAGCAGCTCACTGCGCGACTCGACGATCGAGATGGCCTTCGGCACGCCGCCGAGGCCGGTATCGATGATCAGGGACAGCGGCAACGGCTCCTTCGGCTTGATCTTGATCAGCTCGGTGATCAACTCGGGCAACCGGGAAGCCTGGCAGAGGAAAACTCCGAGCACCCCCGCGTGTTCTCCGGCGCGCGAAGCGAAGTGCGCACGGAGAGCGTCGGGCATTGCGGCGTCCGCGGGCGGGAACAACGCCGAGTCATCGACGAGCCGCGCGAACAGGGGCGGAATTCCACGAGGGCCGGGGGGCGTGAGTTCCACAGCGCTTGACACGACTGACACGCTAGTAGCGTACGACATGAGGACAAAATCGTTCGCTCTGCGGACACCCTCAGCGAGTCCCGGAGCCAGGCACCAAGGCCTCCGCGGCGGACCAGACCACTCTGAGTGAACCCCCGTGGGATCCACCCTTCCCAAGACCGGGATAGTCAGGTTAGGCTCACCTAAGTAGGAGGTGAGCCGTGCCCGAGGCCCCGACATCCGTCCGCCGCCCGCCCGCGCCGAACCCTGCCGAGCGGGCCAAGACGATCGCGACGCGAAACGGTCCGGCGACGATCATGCCGACCGTCGAACGCGCCGGCTGCGACGTCGAACGCGTGACCCCCGTGCTGCACCACGTGCATCACAGCGGCAGCGTCACCATTCTTCTGCCGGACGAGCACCCGATGGTGCAGGCATCCCGGCAGGCTCAGCGCGGCGAGCTCGCCGTCATGGTCGAGCTCGCCGACCACGCCCCGGTACCGCTGCGGGAACCGATCCGCGGCCTGCTGTGGATAACCGGGTGGCTCCGGCCACTGACCGCGGTCTCGGCACGGGCCCGCGCGATCGCGATCGCCGCTGAGCGGCCGGACTACCGGCTGCTCGACGTCGGCCACGGCGTCACCCTGCTCCGGCTGACCCCGGCGTCCCTCGTGCTGGCGGACGCGGAGGGCACGCACTCGCTGCGCCCGCACATGTTCAGCGCGGCCCCGCCGGACCCGTTCCACAACTACGAAGCCGAGTGGTTGCGGCACTTGGAAAGCGACCACCCCGACGTCGTGGGCCAGCTCGCCCGCCACCTGCCCCCGGAGTTACACGGCGGGCGCATCCGCCCGCTCGGCCTCGACCGCTTCGGCCTGCGTCTCCGCGTCGAATCCGCGACCGGCGACCACGACGTTCGCCTGGCGTTCTCCCGGACGGTCGAAGGCCCCCCGCAGCTGGCTGCGGAACTCCGCCGCCTGCTCGGCTGTCCGTTCCTGCACCACCAGCATTCCAGCGGCTGATCAGCCGTCCGCAAGCTCCGGCGGGAACCCGCCGGTCGCCAGCGGCCCCCAGCGTTCGATGGTGATGCGGATCAGGCTCTTCCCCTGCGTCCGCATGGCCTCGCGGTACTCGTCCCAGTCCGGGTGCTCGCCCGAGATCGCCCGGAAATACTCCACCAGCGGCTCGACCGAATCCGGGAGATCGAGCACCTCCGCGGTGCCGTCCACCTGGACCCACGGGCCGTTCCACTCGTCGGACAGCACGCACACCGAGACCTTCGGCTCGCGGCGGAGATTGACGACCTTCGCCCGCTTCGGGTAGGTCGCGATGACGATCCGGCCCTGCTCGTCGACCCGCAGGTGTTCGGCGACAGTTGCGGGCGGCCGTCGGCGCGGGCGGTGACCAGGATCGCGCGGTGGCGGGGCTTGAGGAACTCGACGAGTTCGGCCCGCTCGACCCTCGCGCTGGTGGCGATAGTCCTCGGCATACCCCGACGGTAGCGTGCGGTCATGAGCACCACAGAGCGATCGGGCCTGCGCTCCTGGCTTCGGCCCGCGCGGCCGGATTTCCCGGCGCAGGTCACCGACCCCGGGCAGCGCCGGGCGATCAAGCTCGAACTGGTGCTCGTCTTCGGCATCACCCTCGGCCTGTCCGGGGCGCGCAGCCTGCTGTCCCTTGTGGACTCTCTGCTCCGGCCGGTCCCGCTGGCGCAGCAGCAGGCCCAGCTGAACGTCCCGCGGGCCGCGGCCAGCCTGCTGGACCTGCTCCAGCAGTTGCTCCACGCGGCACAGCTGATCGGCTGGGGCGGGCTCGGCCTGTACCTGCTCTGGCGGGCCGGAGTGAAGCTGCGCGACCTCGGCCTCGACCGCCGCAGCCCGCGTTTCGACACCCTGGTCACGATCGGTATCGCCGCGGTGATCGGGATTCCGGGTCTCGGCCTGTACTTCCTCTCCTACCACCTCGGCTTCAGCCTGGCGATCCAGCCCTCCACTTTGGACAGCAGCTGGTGGCGGCCGATCGCGCTGACCGCCTCCGCCTTCGGCAACGCGTTCGCCGAGGAGGTGCTCGTCGTCGGGTACCTGCTGACCAGGTTGCGTCAGCTCGGCGTCCGCGAGAACGCCTCGCTGCTCGGCGCGGCCGTGCTGCGCGGGTCGTATCACCTCTACCAGGGCTTGGGCGGATTCGCCGGAAACCTGGTGATGGGACTGGTTTTCGGCCGGGTCTGGCAGCGCACCAACCGGCTGTGGCCGCTGGTGGCCGCGCACACCCTGTTCGACGTCGTGTCTTTCGTCGGGTATTCGCTATTGAAAGGCCATGTTTCCTGGCTCCCGTGACGCGCGCTCATTAGGCTCGCCTGGTGAGCGAGATGACGGCACCACCACGAGTGGACAGCGAAGTCGGGCCTCTCCGTGCGGTTCTGCTGCACCGACCGGGTAACGAGCTCAAAAGGCTGACCCCGCGCAACAACGACCAGCTGCTGTTCGACTCGATCCCCTGGGTGGATCGAGCACAGCAGGAGCACGACGCATTCGCCGAGGTATTGCGCAGCCGCGGCGTCGAGGTCCTGTTGCTCTCCGACACGCTCCGGACCGCGCTCGAAGATCCCCGGGCGCACGCCGCGGGTGTGCACGCGGCGGTGGACGACCGCCGGCTGGGCACCGACCTGGCGGACTCGCTGAGGTCGCACTTGGCGTGCGTCGACGCGCGCAGCCTCGCCGAGGTGCTGATGGCCGGGATGACCTTCGAGGAGCTGCCTTCGGCGGAAGGCGCGTCGCTGGTGCGGATGATGCACGACCCCCGTGACTTCGCCGTCGATCCCCTGCCGAATCTGCTGTTCACGCGCGATTCGTCAGCGTGGATCGGAGATCGTGTCGCCATCTCGTCGCTGACCATGCCCGCGCGGATGCGGGAGACGGCGGTGCTGGATCTCGTGTACGCCTACCACCCGCGGTTCCGGCATGCGGCACGCGCGTACGGCGCGCATTCCGCGCCGATCGAGGGTGGCGACGTGATGCTGCTGGCGCCCGGGGTACTGGCCATCGGCGTCGGCGAACGCACCACTCCGGCCGGCGCGGAATCATTGGCGCGCTCCGTTTTCGCCGACGGTCTCGCGCATACTGTCGTCGCGGTGCCGATCGAACAATCCCGCGCGACAATGCATCTCGACACCGTATGCACGATGGTCGACACCGACGCCGTGGTGATGTATCCGCTCGCCCGCGATTCCCTCACCGCTTTCACTATCCGGCCGACCGGCGACGGCGGGGTAAAAGTGGCGGGCCCCGCACCATTTCTCGACGCGGCCGCCGAAGCAATGGGAATCGAACGGCTGCGCGTGATCGATACCGGTCTCGACCCGGTCACCGCCGAGCGCGAACAATGGGACGACGGCAACAACACACTCGCGCTCGCCCCCGGCGTGGTCGTAGGGTACGAACGGAACGTGGAGACCAACGAGCGGCTGACCGCGGCGGGCATCGAGGTGCTGCCGATCACCGGCTCCGAACTCGGCTCCGGCCGGGGCGGGCCGCGGTGCATGTCCTGTCCGATACGGCGGGATACCAGCACCGCCCAAGTTAGCCTTTCCTCAGCAACCCTCAATGATTAAGGGAAGGCTAACCGAAATAAGTCCGGAGTTCCTTAGGAATGGTAAACCTAATAGGGTGGAGATCACCAGCTCACAGTGGAAAACAATGGCGCCGTGTCGTATCGTGATGGACATGGCCGTCACGAGGAAAGAACCGCGCTCGAAGTTCTACGAACTGCTGCAGGCGCAGATCCACAACGAGTTCAACGCCGCCCAGCAGTACATCGCGCTGGCGGTCTGGTTCGACAACGAGGACCTGCCCCAGCTCGCGAAGCACTTCTACCAGCAGTCGGTGGAGGAGCGTAATCACGCGATGGCGCTCGTCCAGTACATGCTCGACCGCGACCACCACGTCGAGATCCCCGGCACCAGCGAGGTCCGCAACGAGTTCTCCGCGCCGATCGAGCTGATCGAGCTCGCCCTGGAGCAGGAGAAGGAGGTGGCCGCGGACATCTCGGCGATGGCGCGGGCCGCCCGGGCCGAAGAGGACTACATCAGCGAGCAGTTCACGCAGTGGTTCCTCAAGGAGCAGGTGGAGGAGATCTCACAGATGTCCACGCTGCTCACCGTCGCCCGCCGCGCGGGTGAGAACGTGTACGAGATCGAGAAGTTCCTGCACCGCGAATCGGTCGGTGACGGCGGCGCCGCCGATGCCGCCATGCCCCCGGTCGCCGGTGGCGCGCTGTAGACAGCACAGACTCCGGAGCCCGGGTTGTCCACATGTGGACAACCCGGGCTCTTGTCATTACGGGATTTGCCCACCTGTGGATGCCGCACTGCGATTCTGGGGATGGCCGGGGCGAACCGGCTGACCATCCCCAGCACGGGATGGCCACGCCAGGTGGCCACATCGGGTGTTCAGGCCAGGTGACCACGCCGGATGTTCAGACCGGATGATCGCACCGGGGTTCACACTGGATGCTCAAACCAGGTGGTCGCACCAGGGGTCACGCTGGATGTTCAAACCGGATGATCGCACCCGGGGTCACACCGGATGCTCAAACCGGATGATCGCACCCGGGGTCACACCGGATGCTCAAACCAGATGAGCGCACCCGGGTCACGCTGGATGCTCAAACCAGATGAGCGCACCCGGGTCACGCTGGATGCTCAAACCAGATGAGCGCGCCGGGGTCGCACCAGCTGCTCGGACTAGGTGATCGCACCGTGTGGTCACGCCAGGTGGCCACACGGCGGATGATCACGCCAGATGGTAACGCCAGGTGATCAGGTCAGGGGTCAGTTCAGGCAGGACTGCGTCGCCGTACGGACCTCGACGCTTTGCACCGCCCCGTTCGAGCTGAGGGTGAACCGGTAGGTGCCTTGATCGCCGGCCGGAGAGACCAGGGCGCCCGAGGCTTCCGACGTGCCGGGATACGCGGCGGCGACGTCGCCCTTCGTCGAACCGTCGCCGACGCCTTCCGGAGTGTGCGCAGCGCCGACCGGCTTCACCGCGACCACGCCTTTACCTGAGGACACCACCGCGGTCGCCGCGGGAACACCTGCGCCGGTGACGTCGTAGTACTTGCAGCCCGAGGATTCCTTCACCTGCGTGAGGGTGATGCCCTTGTCCGCCAGCTGTTGCTCGCTCATCCCCAGTTGCACAGCGCCGAGACCGCTGGCTGTCACCAACGCGCCGGACAACGTCGGGACGGTCGTTCGGCCGGGCGAGGGCTTCGACGTCCCGGGCTTCGGCGGTTCGAGCGAAGAGTGCATCTCGGCTGACGGAGGTGGCACCGCTACCGCCGACGACGACGGTTCGGGCTCCTTCGACGTGGTCGACGGGGGCGGCGACGATGAAGTCGGTGCCGCAGACGCGCCGCTGGCCGCCGCCGGCGGGGCGGACACCGCGACACCGGTGTCATGCGCGCGCAGCTGGAACGCGACCAGGCCACCGGCACCGATCGTGAGCACGCACACCACGCCCGCGGCCGCGTTCAGCATCCGCCGGTGACGACGGCGACGGGCAACACCCGCCACGATCACCGACGTGGCGTCATCGGCCGGTTCGACGGCGAGGCGTTCGTCGGCGAAGAGGGTGCGCAGCCGCTGGTCCAGCTCGTCTTCGGGTCCGGTCACCCCGTCTCGCTCCCTTCCTGGTGCCCCAGCTTCCCCCGCAACGACGCGATCGCCTTGCTCGCCTGGCTTTTCACCGTCCCCTGGCTGATGCCCAGCGCCTCGGCAATCTCCACTTCGGACAGTCCCTCGTAGTAGCGCAGCACCAGCACCGTGCGTTGCCGTGGCGGCAGATCCCGCAGCGCCTGCCACAACGGCTCGTGCTCGAAGGGATCCTTCGGCGCGCACGGGCTGGTCTCCGGCGGATCCGCGACGAGACTTTCCCGCCGCGTCCGTCTCCACCGGCTGACGTGCGCGTTCGCCATGGACCGCCGCACGTAGGCGATCGGATCGCCGGTCTTCTGGGAGAAGCTGGCCCAGCGGGTGCCGATCTTTTCGAGCACGGTCTGGACGAGGTCCGCGGCGTCGTGCGGATTGCCGGTGAGCGCGTGGCCGTACCGGAGCAGGCCGGGCAGCGCGGCCCGCACGAAGTCGGCGAAGTCGGCCTGCCGCGCCCCGTCGACCTCGCGCTCCGTCCACACCTGGCCATCACCCGCGACGAGCGATGCGGCTGCCGTCACCGTATCGCCCCCTCCCCGGATGGCCTTGCCGGACGGCGGTTCCCCGTCATCCTCAGCACGCATGGGCGCCCCCGCAGGTTGTCCACACCCGCGTATTACTTTCCGCGCATCGGAGATGACTCTCAGCGCAGCGAAAGCGACGCGGGCAGCTTCCGCAAACCGTTCGGCTCAGTTGGGAAATCGTGGACCGCGACCACAGCGTTTCGCGGCACGGGTCCGTAAATGTGCGGAAACCAGATTCCGTCGGGGTGCGGCGGGGCGCCGTCCTCCCAGCGGACCGGTGCAGGTACCAGCGCTGGATCGATTTCGAGGAGCACGAGATCGGTGCGATCCCGGTAGAGCCGGTTGGCGGGCAGAACAGCGGTGCCCGGGTCCGAACAGTGGATGAACCCGACGTCATCAAGGGACGGCGCGCGATATTCGCCGCCGGCGGGAACCGCCGCCCATTCGTCCCGGCTGCAGATGTGGAGGATCACGAACTGATCGTCGCATCGCGTTGCCCGCATCGATCACTTCGGGCGTAAAGGCTGTGAAGGGCCCCTTCACAGACTCTGAGTCCGTCAGGGGCACCCTCACGGACCCGAAACCGGTCGGGCAGCCACGGCTCTGTCTGCTGATCACGGGTCCTCGGCCAACTTTGTCGGAACCCTGGACTCAGCGTCCGTGAAGGGTCCCTTCACGGACCAGCCGGACCCCGGCTCCACCCCGACCCCGGGGCGCTTGTCGGCCACCCCCGACGACCACCGCCGCCAGCGGCGCACGCCGCCAGCGGCGAACCTCGCCGGCGGCAAGCGCCTGGCCGGCCTCGCCGCCGGGGGTCAGCGGATGGTGAGCTGCCGCCCGATCAACCCGTCGCGGGCCCGGCGTTCGGTGGCGTTCAGCGGTTCGGCGTCGAGCGACTTGAGGGCCTCTTCGAGGCGGGCGCCGAGCTGGTCCTTCGGCTCTGCCCACTCGCGTGCGTGGGCTTCGGGGTCGAGGTCCCAGACCGGGACCAGTAGGCCGTGCGCACGGAACGAACCGGCGTAGCGGGTGCCCTCGCCGAGGCCGAGCGTGCCGGCTGCGGACAGGCGCGCAAGCGCTTGCAGCAGCAGGTTCTCCGGTTCGGGCCGGACCCAGCGCAGGTGCGCCTTCTCCCCGGCGAGCACCCAGTAGGCGCCGGCGCCGAGCCGTTCGGTCGGCATGATCGCCGCGTTGGCGCGTTCGAGGGAGACCGCGACGTCGCCGCCGGCGTCCGCGTCGTCCGGGAGCCACCAGCCGAAGTCGGTGTGCAGGGCCACTTCCAGCTCAGCGCTGGGCGTGAGCAGGTCCTGAAGCCGGCTGCGCTCGTCGGGGTCGGTCGGCGTCGTCGTGTCCGGGACGGACAGCACCGCGCCCGGCTCGGCGTCCTGCAGCCAGCGCAGCGCACGGCCGAGGTCCCGGCTGATGTCCGACGAACGAGTCTGCACCTGAAGCCCCAGGTAACGCTCCCCATCGGACCGGACGAACGCCGCCGCGGCCATGGGCAGCACCGTGCCGAGGGTGACGTCGCCGCCGTCGGCGAGGGTCAGCTTCGCCGTGGCCGACGGGACGAACTCGCGGAGCGCGATCAGCTCCGGTTCCGCCACCAGGCCTTCGAAGGGCTGGCCGACGAAGACGTCGCGCACCTTCGGCTTGCGGTCCTGCTTAGGACCCTTCTTACGCGCGCCCTTACCCACTTCAGCCTCCTCCAAGCTTCGACGCCCGACGCTATCGAAGCGGCCGCGTACGGAGGCGCGCGGGTTAGAGTCGGCCAGTGTTCGACCCCTGCGATCCGGCGTTCCTAGCCGACCCGTACCCCGCCTTCGCCGCGTTGCGTGCGGAATCAGACGTACACCACCACTCAGGCCTGAACCTGGCGATCACGGTTTCGCACGCGGCCTCGGCGGCAGTACTACGGCCCGTACAGCGTGTACCGGTCCGGGCAGGTCGCACCGTTGCCGTTGACGCTCAACCTGAACGACGCCGTGTCGACCAGGGCGGATCAGAAGTTCTGGGGCTCGCTGCGCTGAGCAGCCGGTCAGACCAGCATCGGTCGTTGCGGCGCAGGCCAGCCAAGCAAGCCGAACGAGTCGCCGTTGATGAAAGCCGTTGGCGCTCCTACACCGACGTAGGACTCAGCGGTAGAAGGCGAGGATGTGCAGTAGCGCGACCTGCGATGCTGCACCGACAATCTCGCCCTTCAAGATCCGCTCCCGGACCGTGTCGAGAGGAATCCACGCGACCCGCTCGGCCTCGTTGATATCTGCAGGCTCGCCGATGTACTCGGACCGTCGAGCCACGTACAGCCGGTTCTCGGCGTCTGCACTGCCGACGATGGGTTGCAACGAACCGAGCGGTTCGACGTCGAGCGGGCGCCAGCCGGTCTCTTCCTCGACCTCACGCGCCGCGGTAACCGCAGGGTCTTCGTCCGGGTTGACGTAACCGCCGGGCAGCTCCCACACCCACCGGTCGATGATGAACCGGTGCCGCCACAGCATGAGCACCCGATCTTGATCGTCAAGTACGGCCATCATCGCAGCGGGGCGGATACGGAACACCCATTGCTCGAACTTCACGCCGTCTGGCAGCTCGACCGATGCGATGCTCACTCGGTCGCGACGCGTGTCGTCGACGAATCGCTCGCCGTGGATCTTCCAGCGTGTCAGCTCTTGCCCATCCGCTTCGGTCGCCACATGACGACATGCTACGGCCCAACGGAACTACAGTCGGCGGGTGTTTGACCCCGCCGATTCGGCCTTCCTCGCGAACCCGTATCCGTACTTCGCCGATCTCCGCGAGCGCGGCGAGGTTCACTGGCACGAAGGGCTAGGTATGGCCATCGCGGTGTCACACGCCGCGTGCTCGGCCGTGCTCAGGCACCGAGGACTCGGCCGCATATGGACTGACGCCCAACCCCTTGAGCGGTTCGCGTCGTTCAACCTCCTGCACCGGAACTCTCTACTTGAGAACGAGCCGCCGACGCACACGCGCCTCCGGCGTGCGATCTCTTCGGCGTTCGGCCGCAGCCATGTCGAGCGGCTGCGACCGATGGTCGAGCAGCTCGCCGAGAACATGGTCGGGAAGCTTGCCGACAAGATCGCCGCGGATGGCGAGGCCGACCTACTCGAACACCTCGCGCAGCCGCTTCCGGTCGCCGTGATGGCCGCCCTGCTCGGCATCCCTGAGCAGGACGGCCACCGTGTAGTGGTTTTAAGTAACGCGATCGTGAAGATGTACGAGTACGGCCTCCCGGAGTCCGGGCGCGACGAGGCCGAGCAGGCCGCCGCCGAATTCGTCGACTACCTGCGTGACGTCGTGCGCAACGGACCTGGCGGCATCGTGCGGGATCTGACGGCCAGCGAGCTGAGCGCGGACGAGGTGGTCGCCACGGCGGTCCTGCTGCTGATGGCGGGCCACGAGGCGACCGTCAACGTGATCGGCAACGGCGTGACGGCTTTGCTCACTTACCGTGACCAGTGGGAGCGGCTGAAGTCCGCACCCACGCTGCTCGACTCGGCCGTGGAGGAGCTGATTCGCTTCGACTCGCCGCTCCAGCTGTTCGAGCGCACCGCGACCGACGACGTGGAGATCGCCGGTTTCCGGGTGGCCAAGGGCGAGAAGATCGGCGCGCTGCTCGGCGCCGCGGCGCGGGATCCGAAGGTGTTCGATGAGCCGGACAGGCTGGACATCGGCCGGTCGCCGAACGCG
This sequence comes from Amycolatopsis sulphurea, assembly GCF_002564045.1. Classification (NCBI taxonomy): domain Bacteria; kingdom Bacillati; phylum Actinomycetota; class Actinomycetes; order Pseudonocardiales; family Pseudonocardiaceae; genus Amycolatopsis; species Amycolatopsis sulphurea. The sequence continues at coordinate 2,126,068 of NZ_PDJK01000002.1, forward strand.
CACCTCGGCTTCGGCATGGGAATTCACTACTGCGTCGGCGCGCCGCTGGCCAGGGTCGAGATCGCCGCGGCGCTCACCGCGCTGACCACCCGGTTGCCCGGACTTCGCCTGGCCGCGACGCCGCAACGGCGACCGGAATTCGTCATCCGAGGCTTGCGGACACTGCCCGTGACCGTCTGACGGAGCGGCTTCAGCGCGCAGCACCCACCGGACGTGCGGTGCGCAGCTGCGGCTCGGGTGCCCCGTCGACCTTGAGGACGCGCATCTCACGCAGCCGGTCCGTGGCGATCGGGATCAGCAGGCGGGAAAACCGGCGGATGACCATGGCCGTGGCGATCGCCAGGCCGGCCGCAGCCAGATCGGTCAGCGCGACCAGGACCACGCTGTCGGCCATCGCCTGGACACCGGAGTGGGTACGCCAGATGATCGTCGCGGCGAGCAGGACCCAGTTCACCAGCCACGCGGCCCACCACACCAGCACCAGCCGGCTCGGCTTCGGACGCTCGTCGCGAGGGCGGCGCAGGACGCTGTGCTCCAATTCGCCGACCACCGACAGCGCGAGCGGCAGATTCGCGAGCGGCACCAGTATCCCGACGAGCACCTGCCAAACCGGACGGGCCGGACGCTCGTCGGCCTGGTCGGCGGCTTGCCGGGCGACCAGCAGCCACCAGACCGACAGCCCCGCGGGCAGCAGCGACATGATCGTGGTGAGCAGGCCCGCCGTGACGACGAACGCGTCGGAGAAGGCGACCACGTCCGTGTTCAGCGCGGAGTTCCGGCTCTGCACAAGGAGCACATAACGCCAGATCTCGGCCCCGGCAGCGATCACCGCGAGGGCCGCGAACGTCCAGAGGATCGTGACGAGGCTCTGCGCGAGGACCGGGATGCGCTCGATCGGCCGGACCCTGCCGGAAGCCGTCCCTGGCACGGTGGTCGGGCGGCGCCACACAAGATTCGGGAATCCCCAGCGCGGCGTCGTCGGGTACGACGGCGGGCCGGCGTACGGCGTGACGGGCACCGCGCGGCGCAACCGAACCGCTCCTGGCGGCGGCGAGGCGACCCAGCGCAACCGGGCCGCCGTCCGACGCTGCGACGTCTGCGGGGCGGCGGAGCGGTAGACGTCGCCCCGCGGCGCGGCCGTGAACGGGTGCGGATAGCCAGGTGACTCGGTGAATGACGGCGTCATCCCAGTTATCGGCGCACGTGCAGTGGTCACGTGATCTTCTCGCCCAGCGTAGGCGGCTTGTGGAGCTGCCTGCCCCGGCGAACCGGGGTGGGCGGGGTCCGGCCAACCTGCGGACGGGCCGCCGGACGCCGGATCACCCGGCGAACGATCGGCACCGTCGACACCTGGGCTCAGCGGCCCCGCGGCCTCGCCGTTACCTGGGCTCAGCGGCCCGTCGGCCTCGCCGTTGGCGGGGTCGGGGGCTCTGCCGGGCTCAAGGGGCGGCGGGTCGGGCGAGGACATCCGTCAGAGGACCTCGGGGGTCGCATCGGGGTTTTCGGCCACCATGTGACGGCCTTCCCGGGCCCAGGCACCCATGCCACCGGCGACGTTGACCGCGTCCCAGCCAGTGGCGTTCAGCCAGGCCGCGGCGCGGGCCGAGCGGCCCCCACTGCGGCAGATGACGTACACCGGCTGGTCCTCGGGCAGCTTGTCCAGCTCGCCCACCCGGGACGGGAGTTCGCCGAGCGGGATGTGCAACGCGGCCGGGGCGTGCCCGGCGGCCCATTCGTCGTCCTCGCGGACGTCGAGCAGGACCAGGCCGTCTTTGGGCAGGTCGCGGACCTCGGAGGTCGGCAGTTCGGCGGGGCTCACCACAGTTCCATGCTCCCATGTCGTGACGTTGTGCGCGTGTGAGGAACGCTAACGCTCGTGCTCCGCGACAGCTATCCGGCCGGCGCGTCCAACCTCCGACACGCGTATCTAGCCGGAAGGCCGTGAAGGGGCCCTTCACGGACTCTGAATCCGTGAAGGGCCCCTTCACGGCTTAGCGGCGGGTGAAGCGCTACGCCTTGCGGTGCCGTCCCCGGCCGGTGCGGGCTTTGTCGTCCACCTGCCCGAACCGCGCGACCACCCGGTCCTGCACCAGACCGAGCGGATCAGGTGCGTGCAGCCGCAGCATGATGTCGTTCACCAGCTCCGGCCGTCCGGACCGGGTCAGTCTGCTCACCACATAGGTCACCAGGAAAGCGGCGGGCACCGAGATCAGCGCGGGCTGCACGGTCCACCACGGCGGCACCGTCCCGGTGTATCCGCACACGGTGTCGTAGATCAGCGCGGCGAGCACCGAACCACCGCCGGCGATCATCCCGGCCAGCGCGCCCGGCCAGCTGAGTTTGCGCCACCAGATGCCCAGCAGCAGCAACGGGCTGAACGTCGAGGCGGCCAGCGCGAACGTAATCCCGATCGAGAGCGAGAGATCCTCGGTACGTACCAGGAAGGTCAGCGCGAGCGGGCAGAGCGCGACGAGCACCGTGGCCACTCGGAAATCCCGGATCCGGCCCGGCAGCAGATCGGTGAACACCACCCCGGCCACGCTCATCAGCAGGCCCGAAGAACTCGACAAGAAGGCCGCGAACGCACCGGCCGCCACGATTGCGCCGAGGAGTTGGCCCGGCAACCCGGGTAGCAGTGCACTCGGGAGCATCAGCACCGCGGCGTCCGTATCGCCGGTGACCAGTAGTTGCGGCACGTACATCCGGGCGAGCGCACCGAGCATCGTCGGGAACAAGTAGAACAGGCCCAGTAGCAACAGCACGTGCACAGTGGTGCGACGCGCGGACCTGCCGTCCGGGTTCGTATAGAAGCGCACGAGCACGTGCGGCAGGCCCATGGTGCCGAGGAACAGCGCGAAGATGAGCGAATACGTCTGCAGCAGGTCAGTGATCTTGCCAGATGCCGGATGTAGCCAGGTGTCGTTCGTCGCTGGTACGTCACTCACCACCGGCACCGGCGTGCCCGCGGCGAATTTCAGCGTGGTGCCCGAGGCGACCTTGTGCGGCACGGCCGGTGACCAATGCGCCGCCCCGCGCGCCGGGCCGTCGTCGATCTCGCCGTAGGCGTAGAAGTAGGTCCCGGTGTTGACCTTCACCGTCACGTTCGTCTTGACCGAGACGGTGGTGTCCTTCGGGAAGACCGGCGGCGCGGGTGCGCCGAGCGAACGCACCCCGGCAGGGCCGCCGCCGGCGAAGAAGACCATGCACAGCACGAAAGTCGGCACTGCGATCGCGAACAGCTTGAGCCAGTACTGGAATGCCTGCACCAGGGTGATCGCCCGCATCCCCCCGAACATCACGTTCGCCCCGACGAGCACCGTCACCACGACTGCGCCGACCCAGGCAGGTGCTCCCGGCACGATCTCGCCGAGGGTGAGCCCGGCGCCCCGCAGCTGGGGCACCATGTAGAGGATGCCGATGAACACCGCGAACGCCGTCGCGAAACGGCGCAGGCCGAGCGAACCGAGCCGCATCTCCACGAAGTCCGGCAGGGTGTAGGCGCCGGACCGGCGCAGCGGCGCGGCGACGAACAGCATCAGCGCGAGATAGCCGGCGGTGAACCCGATCGGATACCAGATGGCGTCCGCCCCGTCCTTGAGCACGATGCCCGCGACGCCGAGGAAAGATGCCGCGGACAGGTACTCACCGGAGATGGCGGCGGCATTTCGGCGCGACCGCACCGTGCGCCGGGCGACCAGGAAATCGTGCGTGCTGGTGGCCGAACGCGACGAGTGGTGCCCGAGGTAGTAGGTCACCAAGGCGACCAGCACGATGCCGGCCACCGCCCACGGGTTCAGCTCCACGGCTGGAATCCTCGCACGAGTACCCGGTTCGGCAATGCCCCGCCACCGGGGACTTTTCGCGGGTGGGCCTCAGTTCTCGATCATGTCCACGAAATCCCGTTCGTGCCCTTCGGCCAGCCGGTTGTACCAGAGGCCGACGGTGAAGAGGAACGGAAACGGCAGCAGCCCCAGCACGATCCACGGAACCGGGATACCGATCACGGTGAACCGGGCAAAGCCGGGCAGCAGGAAGAACAGCACCGGCAGCGTGCCGAGCACCCCGACCACCAGCACCGCCAGCAGCACCGAGGTCCGCAGCTGGGCCTTGACCAGATCACCGACCAGCCGTTTTCCCCAGCTGGTCTGCTCCTCCAGCTCGATCCGGCCCCGCATCCGGCCCGGGACCTGCCGGGCATCGGCGAGCACCACCCGCTCCCGTTTGGGCCGCACATGCGCCGGTGCCCCCGCCCGCAACGGCTCCGGGGCCGGCGGCACCGGCTCCACGATCGCCCGCTCCTCCTGGCGCGTGCCCAGCGTCGGATCCGGTTTGCGGACGCCGTTCGCCAGGCGGTGGTAGGGATCTTCGGAGGAGGTCACCACGTGCTAGCCGCCCCGCCCGTTGCCGACCAGACGGTCCTTCAGCGCACGGGTGTGCCGTCTGCTGACCGGCAGCACCTTCTCCTCGTTGCCGATCACCACCTGATAGCCGCCCTGGCCCATCCGCAGCTCGGTGATCAGCGGCAGCGCGACCAGGAAGGACCGGTGGATCCGCACGAAACCGGCTTTCTCCCAGCGTTCTTCCAGCTGGGCGAGCGGGATGCGGACCAGGTGGCTGCCCTCGGTGGTGAACAGCCGGGCGTAGTCGCCCTGCGCCTCGACCCAGCGCACCGAGGAGCGCGGGATCAGCTTCGTGGTGCCGGCCAGCTCGACCGGGATCACCTCGTCGTCGTTCTTCACCGGCTCGGCGCCCGCGCCCGGGGCCGGTGCACCGGCGGCCGCGGCAAGCTTCTCGCGCACCCGCGACACCGACCGGTCGAGCCGGTCCTGCTGGAACGGCTTGAGCACATAGTCGACCGCGCCGAGATCGAAGGCGTTCACCGCCTCCTTCGAGTGCCCGGTGACGAAGACCAGGATCGGTGACGGGTTCATCGCGGCGATCACCCGCGACATCTCCATCCCGGACAACCCGGGCATGTCGATGTCCGCGAAGACCGCGTCGACGGTCGGCAGCCCACGGGCCCGGCGAGCGACCAGCTCCGGATCGTCATGTGAGAACAACCGCAGCGCGTCGGAGGCGTCAGAGGCGCTGAACACCCGGTGCACATGCGGGTTGTTCTGCAGGCCGTGGGTCAATTCGTCCAGCCCTTTCAGCTCATCGTCCACAGCGAGGACGATGAGCTGCCGGGTGTCTTCGTGAGCACTCACAGTGAATTGCATCCTGCCGATCGCCGGGTGCAATGTCCAGCCCCCGACCGGCTCTACAGGCCGTACCGCGACCACGCCGCCTTGGTGCTCACCGCGTCGAGCACCGCACTCGCCGCCACCGGAGCGCCCAGCCCGAGCCGGGCGAGCAGTGGTTTCTTGGGCTCGGCCACGGCGATCTCCGCGTCCGGGTACCGCTGCTCGATAATCTGCCGCAGCGAGCCCAGTCCGTCGATCAGCCCGAGGTCGAGGGCCTTCTGCCCGAGCCAGACGTCGCCGGTGAACAGGTCTTCGGAGTCTGTGAGCCGGTCGCCGCGGCGCTCCCGGACCCAAGCGACGAAGAGTTCGTGCAGCTGGCCGTGCATTTTCTTCAGCCACTCGACGTCTTCGGGCTTCTCCGGGCTGAACGGGTCGAGCCGGGACTTGTTCGCGCCCGCGGTGTGCAGCCTGCGCTCGATGCCGAACCGCTCCAGCAGCCCGGTGAACCCGAACCCGCCGCTGATCACGCCGATCGAGCCGACCATGGACGTGCGGTGCGCGAAGATCTCGTCGGCCGCGCAGGCCAGCCAGTACCCGCCGGACGCCGCGAGATCCTCGGCGAAGGCGAGCACCGGCACGTTCTTCTCGTCGGCCAGCCCGCGGATCCGTTCGGCGACCAGGCCGGACTGGGTCGGCGCGCCACCCGGCGAGTTGATCTGCAGGGCGACCGCCTTGAGCCGCTCGTGGCCGAACGCGCGGGTGAGCGCCGATTCGAGCCCGGCCAGGTTGATCGAGCCGCGGGCCAGTGGCGACGGCGTCGGGGTGATCACGCCGTGCAGCTTCACCACGGCGACCACGTCCTTGCGCTCGCCGCGATCACCGAGCACGGGCAGGCGGGCGGTCAGTTTGTCGGCAACGCTCATCTGCCAAGGCTAACCAGTTCAGTGGGTGGGCAGCATGCCCGAACGCGAGCCGTGCACGGAGTCGTGCTCCTCCTCCGCCGGCGGCTGAGGTTGCGGCGCAGGCTGCGGCGGCACGTCCGCGGAGTAGTCCGGCATGTTCGGCCGCACCCCGAGCTTGAACTTCGGCACGCGCAGGGTCACCTTCATCCCGGCGCCGGGCGCGGTGTCCACGGTGAGCGCGTAGTCCTCGCCGAACACCTGGCGCATGCGCTGGTTGATGTTGCCGAGACCGACGTGCGCACCGGTGCGGTGCGCGTTCTTCAGGTCGGTCAGCTGCCGCGGGTCCATGCCGATGCCGTCGTCCTCGACGCTGAGCACCGCCTCCTGGCCGCGGTCCTCGGCGATCACCGTGACGCATCCGCCGCTGGGCTTGCTGGCCAGCCCGTGCTTGACCGCGTTCTCCACCAGCGGCTGGATGATCAGGAACGGCACCACGACGCTGAGCACCTCGGGCGCGATCTTCATCCGCACCTCGAGCCGGCCGCCGAACCGGGCGTTCTCGATGGTCAGGTAGCGGTCGATGTTGCGCAGCTCCTCCGCGAGCGTGGTGTACATGCCGGAGCTGCGGAACGAGTAGCGGGTGAAATCGGCGAAGTCCTGCAGCAGCTCGCGGGCCTCTTCGGGATCGGTGCGAATGAGCGCGGAGATCGTGTTCAATGCGTTGTAGACGAAGTGAGGTGAGATCTGCGCGCGCAACGCCTTGATCTCCGCCTGCTGCAACTGGTTTCGCGATTCCTCCAGCCGCGCGAGCTCGAACTGCGTGCAGACGAACTGGCCGACCGCTTCGGCCATCTGCACCAGCTTGTCGCGCGTGCGGCCGACCACGATCAGCGTCGCCTCCGCCTCGCCCTCGACGAGAATCGGCACGATCGCGGCGGTTTTCATCTTGCAGGTGCCGCGGTGGTTGCACGGCATCTTGTTGTGATCGGCAACGGCCCGGCGGTGCTTGCGCAGCGCCGTGCCGACGTCCTCCACGAGGTCGAGGTAGTGGTCGGTCGCCTCGCCCGCCCAGGACAGCAGCGTGCCCTCACTGTCGGTGATCCCGACGGCGAGACAATCGAGCACCTCCAGCAGCTCGGCGGTCATCCGGTTGGCCGCGTCCTCTTCGAGCCCGGCCCGCAGGTTCGACGTCGCCTTGGACATCCGGTGCACGGCCTGCAGTACCGCGTCCTGGATGACCCCCTTGGGCCGGCGCGCCTTGAAGACGAGGGCCAGCACCACGATCACCAGGATGCCGACCAGTGCCCAGGGCACGACCTGCGCGAGGGGGAAAGCGGACACGCCGTCCATGCTCTGCGCTCGACCGACCGGGTGCAAGGTTTGCTTCCCACTTTCTGCCCGGGTGCTGTCCAGGCGCGACGACCGAGCGTGGACAAACCCTACCGTCACTCCCGGTTAGCCTAAGGACCTTGCACCGGCTGGGTGACTGACCTGGCTCTGGGTCACCGCCAGACGGGGCCCGGTCCCCATGCCGACGACTGTCCGTAAGTAATGAGGGGGACCTTCACGACTCGGTTACTGCGGACGAGGGGTTGCGGTGTCGCGAAGCGGGTTGAGTGGCGCGAGGCGGGTGCGGCTGGGTGCTGCGCAACGGCTTGTGGTGTGCCGCGCGTGGTGACGTGCGGTGCGGGGGGTGCGCACGGGTTGGTATGCCGCACGTCATGGCGTGCCGTGCGTCGTGGCGTGCCGCACGTCGTGGCGTGCTTTGCGTGGTGGCGCGCCGTGCGTCGTGGTGCTCAACGGGCGGTGGCGTGCCGTATGTGGTTGTGCAGTGCGTGGTGGTGCGCAGTGCGTGGTGGTGCGAGGGGCGTGCTCTTGGGGTGTTGGAGTGGATATCGGCGTGCCTGATGGCGTCAGATGATGTGGACATGCGGATGTTGGAGGCATGCGCGGGTGTCAATGTGGTGGCCATGGGGATTTTGCTGGCGGATGTTGGATGTATCGCGCTCGCGGCGACGCGAAAGCTCCATGGGCATGCTGCGCGCATGTGGTGAAGGTCCGTCGTTTCGTGCGATGCCATGCGTTGGTGACGATGTCGTGCATTGGTGACGATGTCGTGCGTTGGCGGGTGCGGAGTAGGCAGCGCTGCAGCTCCCATCGCCCGGACAACTTCACCGGAACCGCCTGAGCTGGGCCACCTCAGCTGGGCCGCCTCAACTGGCCCGCTTAACCGGAGCCACTTCACCGGAACCGCCTCGACTGGGCCACTTCACCCCAGGCCCACCTCGACCGGGCTACTTCAGAAGGCGGGACATTCGCCGGTCCGCCAGCGGTTTGCCGCTGGTCTGGCAGGTCGGGCAGTACTGGAAGGACTTGTCCGCGAAGGAGATCTCCCGGATGGTGTCGCCGCATACCGGGCAGGGCAGGCCGGTTCGGGCGTGCACCCGGAGGCCGGATCGCTTTTCGCCCTTGAGCCGGGCGGCCTTCTGGCCTACCGAGCGTGCGACGGCGTCCGATTCGATTTCGTGGATCGCCTCGGCCAGCACCTCCAGGGCGGCTTCGTCCAGTTTGCCGACCGTCGCGTACGGGGAGAGTTTCGCGCGATGCATGATCTCGTCGGAATACGCGTTGCCGATGCCGGCGATCAGGGTCTGGTCGGTCAGCGCCCACTTCAGCCGGGTGCCCTTGCCCGCGAACAGGTCGCGCAGCTGCGGCGCGTCCACGGCCAGCGCATCCGGGCCCAGCCGGGCCACACTCGCCACGGCCGACGGATCGGGCACGACCCACACCGCAAGGCCCTTCTTCGTGCCCGCCTCGGTCAGGTCGAAACCCGGCCCGGACGCCGACTCCAGGTGCACCCGCAACGAGATCGGGCCCTTCCCCGGCTTCAACGGGGCCGGGGCCAGCGCATCCGACCAGCGCAGCCAGCCCGCCCGCGCCAGGTGCACCACCAGATGCAGCTCGCCGAGCACCACGTCCAGATGTTTACCGTGCCGGGTGGCGCCGGTGATCTCACGGCCGTGCAACGCGGTGTAGGGCGGATCCGCGGTCTTCAGCACGCTCAGCGACGCCACGTCGAGCCGGAACACGGTGCTGCCCACCGCGTTCTCCCGCAGGTGGTGGGCCAGCGCTTCGACCTCGGGCAACTCGGGCATGCCCCCAGTCTCGCTCGCCGGGAGCGTTCCGGCCAGGCCTATTCGACCGGATGCAGTGGCCCGTCGAAGTCCGGCAGCGAATGCTTCTGGATCGTCTTGGAGATCCGCTTGACCTCGCCGGACACCGTGAACATCCCACGGATCGTGCCCACCCAGCGCTCCGAGGGCCGCTCGCCCGCCGCATCGCCCTCGGTCTCCGCGACCACCGTCCACGGCCGGCGCAGGATCCAGCGCAACGGGAAGAACAGCATCACCAGCACGATCGCCAGGTACACCCAGGCAGGCACGCGCACCTGATCCGGGGTCCACGCCACCAGCGACACCGCGAGCACCGAGGTGACCGCGATCATCGCGATCCCCGGACCGTAGCTGCCCGCCACATCGTGCTCGAAATCGTCCGCGGTGGCGGGGGCACGCCATTCCATCTGGGCACGGACCACCCAGTCGCGGCCGTCCTCGCCGCGTACCAGCCGGTTCATCAGTTGCCTCCCGGGCGACGCTGAAGCTCGGTCAACGCTACCGTGCCCGCACGGTACCGCGCGAGGTGCTCACGCAACGTGTTCACCGCTTCGTCCGGTTTTGGCTGTTCAGGGCTTCACGCGCGGAACGGAATCGGCCGAATCGGTGACGTCTTTCCGGGCACCGGGCGACGACAACGCGGCCTCCGGACCGGTCGGCGTGCTGGTCACCGAGGGCGACAGGTACGACTCCGGCGACGGTACGTAATTCGAGCTCGGCGGCGGGGAGGACTTCGTGGTGCCGGTGTGCCCGGGGACGGGCTGAGTCGATTCGATCGACGGGACGCTGTCGGTGGTGACCGAACCCGACGGATTGGTGTCCGATCGCGACTCAGTCGACGTCTTCTGGGTGGGCGGGGCGGACTTCGCCGAACTGCCCGGCAGATCGTCCCGCGGTGCCGGTTCGGGCACCGACGAGGACGGCGCAGCGGGCACCGAGGTCAACGGTGCGGGCAGGCTCGGCACCTCGTTCGCACCGAGGTGCGCGCCCTCGGGCTCCCGCTTCGGACCCATCTCGCGAGCCGCGCCGTGCAGCATCCCCGTGACGGTCCGTGGCCCCTGCCTGACCTGCGGGGACAGCTGCGGCGACGGCGGTTGCAGCGCCAGCTCCGGCGCCCCGCCGCCGAGGCCGATGTGCTCCACCGGACGGGACCCGAACACCAACGGCCCGGCAGTGACACCGGCCGCGCCCGCCGCGACAGTCGACGCCAGCGCCATCCCGACCTTCATCTTCGAGCCGAGCACCAGGCTCTTCACCGTGGCCACGACCCCGCCGCCGGCCTTGCCGATACCGATCAGCGCGGGCATCGCGACTACCAGCACCTCTGCGTGCGCCCGCAGCGTCGAGCACACGTCACGCAATTCGTCCTGCGTCGCCCGGCACGACGCGCAGCCCAGCAGGTGCGCCTTGATCCGCCCGGCCTCGGCGCCGGTCACGCTGCCGGCGGTGAACCCGCCCAGCTTCTCCACCACCGCACGGCAGGTCTCCGGCCCGCGGCTCACCGAAAGGTGCGCCTGCAGGTACGCCGCGCGCAGCCCCTGCCGCGCCCGCCGCGCCAACGCGGCGGTGGCATTGGCGGAAAGCCCGAAACTCGGCGCGACCATGGCGGGCTGCTCACCCTCCACCTCGGTCTGCCACAACACCGTGCGCCACCGCTCGGGCAGGCTGGTGAACGCCGTGGTGATCAAGGTCCGCTCGGCGGCATGCGCATGCGTGTCCGCGCTCGCACCGGCGCGAAATGTCAGCTCGTCATCGGTGACCGGCACATCACGACGCGCCCCGTGCCACTCCCACGACACCCGGCGGGCAACGGTCAGCAGATACGCGCGAAGATAGTTGCGCGGCCCGGCACCGCGGCGCAACGCCTGCAGCACCCGGAAAAATGTCTCCGCGGTGATGTCCTCGGCTTCGGACCGATCCGTCGCCAGACTCGCGGCAAGTCTTCGTACCGCCCCGGAATGGAGTTCGAACAGCTCCCCGAACGCCGCGTCCTCGCCCTCGCGGAGCCGCTTCAGGAGTGCCTGTTCATCGGATTCCGAGGCCGCTGGTGGCGGCGCCGTGCCCAGCTCGGTCATCCGGCAAGACACCTCCTCCCCGAAGGACTCACCATTCGGTCGAATGGGGACACCATACGGAGAGAGCAGCCCCCCGTCACCCCTTGTACGCCCGACGTGACAACGGCGCACCCCCGTCACAGCAGGTCGGCCCGTCGCCCGGGGGCCCCGAAAGTGTCCGCCATCGCCCGGTATAGAGTGTGTACAACACCGAGCACCGCATGGTTAACGCGGATGTAGCGCAGTTGGTAGCGCATCACCTTGCCAAGGTGAGGGTCGCGGGTTCGAATCCCGTCATCCGCTCAGGGTTGGGGTCACTGTGTCCACGGGGAGCGTGGACCGGTGACCCTTCGCCATTTTGCCCGGGGGCCGAGCCCCCGGAGCCCCTGCGGGGCGGTGGGTGCGTAGGGATGCAGCGGAGCGGAATCCCGAAAATGGTGAGTGGGCCGGGTGGGTCTTGGAGCGCCGGGTGAGTTGGCTGTGCAGGTCTTGGTATGCCGGTGACATGGCGGCGTCGGTCTTGGAGTGCCGGTGGGCTGGCGGAGCGAGTCTTGACGCGCTGTCGAGGTGGCGGAGCGAGTCTTGGCACGCTGTCGAGGTGGCGGAGCGAGTCTTGGAACGTGGGCGGGGTGGCGGACCAGATCTTGGGATGAAGGTGGGATGGACCGGGTCTGGTGTGGGGAGACGGTAAGAGTCCGGGCGGGGATGGGCGTCGGGGTGCCTGGTGGGGCGACGGCGTGGGGCTGTGTATGCGACGGGGCTGACCGCGGTCGCGCTGGGCGACGCGTTGCCCGCCGGAGGCCCCCGGCGGGCAACGGCATTCGCTCACAGCTCGTAGGAATCCAGCACGGTCGGCGCGACGGGCGTCAAATGCGGGTCGCGTTGCTCGCTGACCTGGCCGCGGGCCATCCGGAAGACCCGGAACTCGTTGTCGCACTCGGGATCCTGGTCGTCCCACACGTGCAGCAGGCCGTACGAGCCGGGGGCCAGCTCCCCGACCCTCGCGAAGGTCTCCAGCAACTCCGGCGAAATCGCGCCGCCGTGCTTGTCCAGACCACCGAGATGCAGCATCGGCAGCCCGGAACTCCACCGGAGGTCGACGAGATCGAGCGTGCCGGCATCGCGGAGGGTGCGGTGCACGCGGTCCACGAGACGCTCCAAGAGCGCCGCGTCGTCGTCGCCGCTCGCGGTGGCGGCGATGGTCACCCAGCCGTGGTATTCGAACACGCTGGAAACGGTAGCAGCGCCAAGATCAGCGGGTCAGCGCCGACGGCCTGCCGTCGCGCCGGAGCACCGTGCTGAGCACCCCTTCGCCGTGTTTCTCCACGGCGGGCAGGAGTTCGGCGCCGAACACGCAGAGCGTGCGCTCCCACGGGTGACCGAGCGTGCCGTACCGGAAATCCCCGGCGAGGAACAGGTGGTAGTCGCCGCGGGGGAACACCGGCACCGGCCACGCGTCGTTGCTGGACATCCGGTGCGGCCAGAACTTGAACGACTGATGCTGCCAGTGCAGCACCCACAGCCACTCGTCCGGTGCGACGGTCTCCTTCAGCGCGGCCAGCACGATCCGCGCGACGTCGTGCTCCTCGACCGCATACGGGCCGAGGCGGAACTCCGCGGAATCCCGGAGGTACTCCCCGGTGGACAGATCCCAGGTGGCCGACGGCGCGGGCTCGCGAAACCCCGGCCAGTCGTGCGCGAAGGTGCTCGGCCAGAAGCCGAGCTTCTCGTGAACCCAGTACCAAGCAGGTTCGTCGACCACTCGGGAGAGCGGTTCCCAGGCTGCAGCAGCGTCCACTTGTCGACCTCGAAGTCATCCGCCGGGCTCGAAACTGCGCAAAGCTTCGTTTCCGGGGACCGGATTGTCCAGTCCACGTCCGGGCCGCAGTAGTTCCGCCACTCGACCGGGTGAAATCGCTGGTCTGCGCCCTCACGCCGCGTACCAGAGGGTGAGGAACGCGGACGCCTCGCTGAACGCCCACGGCCGCAACCGCTGCGGGGCGCTGGCCGGCAACGTGAATTCCTTCGCCCGGCGCACGTCGACCACCAGCGCCTCGCCGCCCGGCAGCAGCTCCGGCATTCCCTCGGTGAGCAGCCACAATGCGAGCTGCGCGGTGTCCCGGCGCAACGGCTCCTCCTTGAAGTACAGCCAGGTCGCGAACCTCCGGCCGTCGGCCTTGCGCAGCCCCAGCTGCGGGCTGATGCCCACCTCCAGCTCACCCAGCGAGTACCGGGTACGTCCGACTTCGAGCAGCTCAGGAGTCCGCCGGCCAAGGTAACGCAGCCAGCCGCCGGCGATCGCGGCGTAATGCGGGCGGGTGCGTTCTTCGGCGTGGTCGACCAGCGAACGCATGGCCACCCCGTCCTGGCCCGTGGCCCGCCCGGCGCGCACCGCGTTGGCCGCCCGGCGGTAGTAGTTGAACGCCGCGCGCGCCGGGTCTTCGTACTGCCGGCGCTGCCGCCGGACGAACGACGACCGCGACGGGCCGCTGCTGGCGCTGTAGCCGACGAACGTGGGCAGCGTGACGTAGGCCGGCGTGGGTGAGGACATGGACGGGCCGCCTTCCGGTCATGGGACACCTGATGTTTCCCCAGAACACGGCCAATTTTAGAACATATGTACGACAGTTTTTGCCGCTTAACGGGTGATGGGCGGCCACGATCCGGCGAGCAGCTGCCGGGCCTGCTGGCGGATCTGCTCCTCGCAGAAGCTGACCGGCGTGACGTCCGTCGGAATCCAGACGGTGAGCATCGCGATCCAGTGACGGAGTTCGGTCAGCACCTCCGGACGGCCGAGGCGGTGATCCAGATCATGGAACGCCGCAGTCGATTCGCCGAACGACACGTCGCCGCGGACCATGCTGCCGAGGCATTCGCCGAGCAGCTGCCAGCGCGCGGTCTCCGCGTCGGCCGGCAGCTCCAGGTCCAGCTCGTCGACGACGCGGGTGAAGAGCGTGGCGGCGTCCCGATGGTCACTCCCGGCCAGTTCGGGCAGCGACGGCGAGTCGAGACCTTCGACCACCGCGCGCACTCCGGCCGCCACCAGCTCGCCGGACGGGACGTCGAGGCCGGCCAGCCGGTCCACGGCCAGGGCGATCAGTTCACCGCGCGCGGAGGACATACCTCGATCCTACGGACGCAACGCCCACCCTGGACGGCACGCGGGTCGGCGCGAAATGATCGCGCCGTTCGAATGAGCGGACCGGAACCTGCCCAGGTCCGGGCACGTGGAACACTATCGCCCGAACCGGTGACAGGGGGTTGCGTGATGAGCTGGCAGGAAGAGCTCCGGCGACTGGATGCCGATCTGGCCGCAGGACGCATCGGGCACGCCGAACACCGACACCGCCGCGACGATCTGCTCGCGGAGGCGTCCGGAGGTGCCGGTCCCTCGCCCGTGGCGTCTCCACAGCGCTCGACCGGGGGACCTGCATCGGTGGCGGGCGCGCCCTGGTCCCCCGGCACCGGCCCCGCCGCACCTGGTTCGCCATGGGCGCCGGACACTTCGACCGCGTCCGGTGCCGCGTGGGCGCCGGGCACCGGCTCCGTGTCGGGCACGCCGTGGGGCGGCGGCTCGACTCCACAGCCGAGCCCGGCCTGGAACCCGGACACTTCCAGTGCTTCGGAGCCGACGGAGAGCATCCCGGGGCGGCCCTCAGCGAAGACCGGTTCGCACGGGGGCGGAGCTGCCACGCCGTCGGCAGGTGGTGACTCGGCGAGCGCGGTGGGCGGTGATTCTGCAGGCAGCGGCTCGGGGAACCCGGCTGCTGATGAATCCGCGAGTGGCTCAGCTAGTGGCTCTGCGAGCCTGGCCGGTCCGGCCCCTAGTTCGGTGGGCACCACGACCAGCCCCTCCGGGCCGGGGGGTAGTGGCGCGCGCACCCCCGCGAGCGGGCCGGTCACGAATTCCGGCGACACCGCGGGTGGTTCCGGCAAGACCGCGGCTGGTGATCCGGAGGTCACGCAGGCCGTCGATTCCGCAGGTATTTCGGCCGCTGGTGCGGGCGGCGCGGCGAGCACCCACGCCATCGATTCGACAGGCGGTTCAGCTGCGGCGGCAGGTAGCTCGTCGAGCCCGGACGCCGCCGGTTCCGCAAGCAGCCCAACCGCCGGCGCGGCGGGCAACCCGGCTGCAGGCGGGCCAACGTCCGGCAGTCCGGAGAGCCCCGCGGTCGGTGCAGCGGGCGCGGCTGCAGGTACCGCGGCCAGCAGTGTGGGTGGCGCCGCGGACAGCAGCTTCGCCGAGCCGACCGTCACCGAATCCATCAGCAATCCGGGCAACCTCGCGGGCAACGGTCCGGTCGCCGGTGGCGCGGCGAGCGCGTTCACGGGGTCCGGCAGCGGAAGTGCGGCGGAGCCCCCGGCGAGTGGTCTCGGTGGGGCGTCGAGCGGGCCGTTGGCGGCCAGTGGTCCGGGCGGGTATCCGAGCAGGGGGACCTGGCAGGGCACGCCGCCGGTGCAGTGGCATGCGGCGGGGACGGCCGGCTGGTCCAGTGCCAATCCCGCGATGCCGCAGCCGGGTGAGCCGGGGCAGGCCGCGGCGAACCAGCTCGGTCAGTACGGACAGCCAGGCCCGCAAGGTCTGGCCGGTCCGCAAGGTCAGGGCGTTCCGGCAGGCATGCCAGGCCAGGGCGGCCTAGGCGGCCAGCCGATCCAATCGGGCCAAGGCGGTCAGCAGGGCCAACCCGGTCAGCCGACCCAGCAAGGCCAAGCCGGACGGCCGGGTCACCAAGACCAAGCCAGTCAGCAAACCCAAGCCGGTCAACAGGACCACGAGGGTAAGCCGGATCAAGCCGAGCAGCCGGAGCTGCCGGATCAGCCCGGCCAGCCGGATCAGCCGCAGGCCGTTCAGACCGCCGAGACCGGAAGCAGGAAAACGCGGGGCCGAGCGTGGAAACCGGGCACCGAGACCGGTGCCGAACCGACGACCACTGCCCCCAGCCCGGCCGACGTGAAGCCGACCGACAAGTTCGACGCGGTGGGCGGGCAGCCGGAGTTGCGGCGGTTGTGGGAGGAGGATCCCCGGCCGAAGAAGGCGCGGCCGAGCTGGTTGTTCCTGTCGGTCGGGGTGCTGGTCGTGCTCGCGTTGATCGTGGGCGGCATCTGGTACTTCGGCAGCAAGTCCGACTCGCCGGACACTGCCGATCACGTGTCGCCGCCGCCGGTGCCGAGCTCGCATCAGCCTGCCGCGCTCGAGGACAAGCTGCCGAAGCTGCCCGGTACCCCGAGCCAGGACAATTCGACGATGGCGCTGGCCAAGGCCGTGCAGGTCAAGGCCGTGTCGCAGGCCGACGCGGACCTGATGCGCGCGTCCGGTGCGGACGAGCTGGTCTACCACTCCTACGCCGGCGACCCCGGCGGCACGTTGCTGATCGCGGTGCCCTCCGCTTCCCCAGCGCAGGCCGCACAGCTGGTGAAGGGGCTGCGGCAGAACCTGGTCACCGGCGGGTTCGACAGCAGCCCGCTCGGGCCCGCGGCCACCGACCTCGTCTACACCGGCAGCAGCCCGTCCGGGAAGGTCACCGCGTACTGGTACACGTCCGGATCGGTCGCGGTCGGCGTCGGTGTGTCGGCCCCGCTGGACCGGGACCCGGCGGCACTGCGCTCGCGGATCGAACAGATCCGGGCGCAGGTCGCGGCGACCCTGCCGGCCGGCTGAACCGCCGCCGCGACGGAAGGCGACCCGCGAGGTCACGCGGGGTCGTGGCCGTGCACAATGACCACGTCGTCATCCACATCGGGTCGCGGTGACGCGCCGAAATGTCGCCATGCCGACAGATAAGGGGGGCACTGGTGTCCTGGCAGGAGGAGCTGCGCCGGCTGGACGAGGAGCTCGCGTCAGGGCGGCTGTCCGCGGACGACTACCGCATCCGCCGTGATCAGGTGCTGTCCTCGGCCGTCGGCCAGCAGGACCAGCCCGCCGCCCCGCAGCAGCCGTCGAGCGCGGACTCGACCCAGGTGATCGCCCCGGTCAGCCCTCCCGGTGGCCTGCCGCAGCAGCAGCCCCCGGCCGATGCCTCGGCCGAGCGCACCCAGGCCGTGCAGTCCTGGCAGATGCCCTCGGCGGGTGCCGACGGGAACGAGCGCACCCAGTACGTGCAGCCGGGCCAGCAGCCCCCGCCGTACTCGCCGCCGGGCGGGTTCCAGCAGCAGGCGCCGATGTCCCCCGCGGCCGGTTTCCCGCAGGCACCGCAGCAGCCGTGGAACGCACCGGAGACCGATCAGACCCCGCCGTGGGGCGGCAACGATCTGCCGTTCGGCTCCGGCGGCGGCGGCAACGAGTGGGCCGGCCAGGGCCCGGAATACTTCAACGACAAGCCCAAGCAGGGCAACGGAAAGAAGATCGGCGCGATCGTCGGCGCCGTGGTGGTGCTGGCCGCGATCGCGTTCGGCGCCTACTGGCTGTGGGGCCGCGACAGCGGCGGCGACAAGCCGCGGGAAGCGCAGCCGCAGCAGTCGTCCCAGGCACCGAAGCCGCCGGATCCGCTGGCCGTGGCCAGTATGCCGGGCGTGGCCGAAATGCATGACGACATCTCGTCGTTCGCGCAGGTCAACGGGCTCAAGTACCTCAACGACAAAGAGATCTCGGCCTACCAGACCGCGGGTGCGGGCAAGGTCAAGTTCGTCGTGTACCACCTGCCGGACGGCAACAACATCACGCTGCTGCTCGCTCAGACGAGCACCCCGGCTGCCGCGAAGAACGCGGCGGAGCAGCTGCAGCAGGTGCAGACCGCCAACGGCGCGAAACTCTTCACCGGCAGCCAGCCCGGCGTGCGGGCCACCGCGATCGACCCGAAGGACGGCCAGTCCGCCCAGGTCCGCGGGCACTACTCGCACGGCAACGTGATCGTGCGGGTCGAGGTGTCGGGCCAGGAGAGCACCTCGGTGAAGACCGATTTCGGCACCGCGCTGAACCAGCAGCTGACCGTGCTGACCGCCGATGCCTGAGCCGGGTACCACCGCTTGCACCATCGTCGCCGGCAACTACCTGCCGGCCGCACGGGTGCTGGCCCGCTCCTACCTCGACCGGCATCCGGCGGATCGGTTCGTCATCGCGGTGATCGACGCGCCGCGCGGCGAAGCGCGCCACGACGAGTCGGGCGCGGACCTCGTCGGCCCGGCTGCGTTCGGCATCGACGAGGACGACTACCTGCGGATGGCCACCGCGTACTCGGTCACCGAGCTCGCCACCGCGGTCAAGCCGTACCTGTTGCGTGAGCTGCTCGCCGAGACCGAGGTGGCGATCTACCTCGACCCGGACATCGAGGTGTTCTCGTCGATCGGTGAGGTCGCCGAGCTGGCCAAGGCGCACGACATCGTGCTCGCCCCGCACTTCCTGCATCCGCTGCCGAAGGACGGTCTTGAGCCGGACGACGCGGTGATCATGGGCACCGGCATGTTCAACCTCGGCTTCATCGGGGTCGGTCAGGGCGCGGTGCCGTTCCTGGATTTCTGGGCCGGACGCCTGCGGCACGACGCGATCGTCGCCCCCGAGCAGCAGCTGTTCACCGACCAGCGGTGGGTGGATCAGGTGCCTTCGCTGTTCCGCCATCACGTGGTCACCGACCCGGGTTACGACGTCGCGTACTGGAACCTGCACGAGCGTCCGATCGCGCGCGAAGCCGACGGCGCGCTCACCGCCGGCGGCGCGAAGCTGCGCTTCTTCCACTACAGCGGCTACCGGCCGGAGAAGCCGTGGCTGCTCAGCTTCCACTGCGCGCGCAAGCCGCGCGTCCTGCTGTCGCACAGCGATGATCTTCGCGCCATCTGCGACGCGTACGGCGCGAAGCTGCGCGAAGCGGGGTACGCGGAATCGCTCGACTCGATCCCGTACGGCTTCAAGGACTTCCGCAACGGCACGCCGGTACCGAAGCTGGCGCGAAGCGTGTTCCGCGAAGGCTGGATCAAGGCCGAGCGCAAGAACAAGCCTGCGCCGCCGCACGCGTACGCCGAAGACGGCGGCCAGGCGCTCCGGGAATGGCTGGCCACCCCCGAGGACCAGGCGCAGGCC
The DNA here is from genome assembly GCF_002564045.1 of Amycolatopsis sulphurea. NCBI lineage: Bacteria > Bacillati > Actinomycetota > Actinomycetes > Pseudonocardiales > Pseudonocardiaceae > Amycolatopsis > Amycolatopsis sulphurea. Next base: position 2,145,391 of record NZ_PDJK01000002.1, read on the forward strand.
GCGGCCGGGCTGAACCGGCTCACGCACGCGATCTGGTCGTCGCGGATCGATCTGCAGATGGCGTTCCCGCACCCGTACAGCGACGACGCGGAGACTTTCCGCCACTGGTGCGCCGGTTCCGGTGTGACCGAGGCCGGGCTGCCCGAGTGGGCGCTGCCCGGCGAACCGGTCGCCACCCATCCGCCGCAGGACGAATTCGGCGTGAACCTGCTCGGCTACCTCACCGCCGAGCTCGGGCTCGGGGAGATGGGCCGGATCGTGCTGGAGGCCATCGAGACCGGTGGCGTGCCGGTGGCTTCGGTGCTTGAGGAGAAGGCGGTCTCGAACCGCACCGGCATCGAGCGGCCCGCCACGGTCGGCGATCCGCGGTTCCCGATCAGCGTGCTGGCGGTGAACGCGGACCAGACCCGCACGATCCTCACCAACCACCCCGAGGTGGGCGCGGGCCGCTACCGGATCGGGCTGTGGGCCTGGGAACTCGAAGATTTCCCGCAGTGGCAGCACGAAGCGTTCGGGATGCTCGACGAGGTCTGGACGGTCAGCGAGTTCTGCCGCCGGGCGATCGCGGCGCATTCGCCGATCCCGGTGAAGACCATCCCGGTGCCGGTACGCGATCCGGGTGAGCCGTCGCCGCCGGCTCGCGAGCAGGGCGAACCAGTGCGGTTCCTGTTCGCCTTCGACTTCAACAGCGTGGCCGAGCGGAAGAACCCGTGGGGCGCCATCGAAGCGTTCCAGCGGGCGTTCCCCGGCCGTGACGACGTACGGCTGACGATCAAGGCGATCAACGCGAAGCTGCATCCGAACGCGGCCGAGCGGCTGCGCGCGCTGGTACGCAGCGACGACCGTGTCGAGCTGGTGGAGCGCTACCTCAGCGTCGCTGAGCTGCACGAGCTGTACGAGAGCAGCACATGCTACGTGTCGCTGCACCGCAGTGAGGGCTTCGGGCTCACTGTCGCCGAAGCGATGGCGCGCGCGATGCCGGTGATCTCCACGGACTACTCAAGCACCACCGAGTTCCTCGACGCGAGCACCGGCTGGCCGGTGCCGTACCGGCTGGTGCCTGTGGGTCCGGACAGCCACCCGTACCACGCGGGCGCCATCTGGGCCGAGCCCGATCTCGGCGTGGCTGCGGCCGCGATGCGCCAGATCGCCGACGATCCGGACGAAGCCGCGAAGCGCGGCAGCAACGCGCGAAGCGCGATTCTTCGCGACCGTTCGATGGCTGCTGCCGCCAAGTGGATGCGTACGGAGCTGGAGCAGGCGTACCGCGCGTGGCAGGACAAGCGGCACACCGCAGCCACTCCGCCGCCCGCGCACCCGCTCACGCCGCTGCAGGAAGCCACCGAGGCGCTGCGCTGGCGGCCGGAGGCGAGTACGCCGTCACGGCTGCCGTTGGCGCCCGCGCTGCGCAAGGCCGTGCTTCGCGCGATCGACCACTACGACGTGCACCAGCGCAACGTGATGGGCGCGCTGCTGGCGGCTACGGAGGAGAGCAACAGGCGGTTGCTGGACCGGGTCGAACGGCTGGAGCGCGACCTCACCGAGAGCCGGCATGTCGCCGCAGCCGCCACGGAGAGCGTCAGCGAGCGGCTCAAACGGTTCGAGCCGTTGCGTGACACCGTCGAGGAGCTGAAGCAGCGCGCGCCGGATACCGAGCTGGCGCTGGGGAATCTCGAAACCGACGTAGCGAAGCTTCGCGAGGGTTACGGCGATATCGGCTCCGAGATCGAAGCCAGCACGGCCACTGTGCACAAGATGTTCACCTCGCGCGACGAACGGCTCGACGCGGACGAGAAGGCTATTCAGCGGGTGACTCTCGACGTCGGCGCGATGCGGGACGCAGCCCGGATGTCACACGCCCCGGTGCCGCGCGGAGCCGATGTGGTCCCGTGTGACGTCGGTGCGCTGCTCATGCCGGTGGACGAAGTCATGCTGCCGTGGATCGTGTTCCACCGGTCCTGGGAGGACAGCGAGGCCGAGCTGATGGCGATGCTGGCCGAAGGCGCGTTCCTGGACGTCGGTGCACACGTCGGCTACCACACGCTTCGGTTGCTGCGTACGACTCCGGACGTGACGAAAGTGGTCGCGGTGGAGGCCGACCCGGTCAACGCCGAGTTCCTCCGCCGGAACGTCGCGGTCAACTTGCCACCCGCAGTGGCCGAGCAGGTCACCGTGGTCGAGTCGGCCGCGTGGGACGCCCCTGGCACGGTGCACCTCGCGCAGGCGACGCCGGGCAACAGCGGGGACAACCGGGTGACTGCAGACGGTCCGGGCGTCACGGTGCCGGCCGTACGGCTGGACACGGTGCCGGAGGTGACCGCGCAGCGGATCGGGCTGGTGAAGGTCGACCTGCAGGGCCGCGACCACCGTGCGCTGAGCGGCCTCACCGAGGTGTTGCGTCGCGACCAGCCGCACGTGGTGTGCGAGTTCGACCCGGGCGCGATCGCCGAGCTGGGCGACGATCCGGCGGCGGTGCTCGCCGGCTACCGCGCGTTGGGCTACACGCCGAAGATCGTCACCGACGATGGCCCCGCCGCGGAAACCCTTGACGACGCAGCGCTGATCGCGGCGGCGAAGGCGGACGAGAAGAAGTTCGTCACGCTCTGGCTGGCGCCCTGACGCATGGCTGTGAAGGGGCCCTTCACGGACTCAGAGTCCGTGAAGGGCCCCTTCACAGCTTTGGACGCAGGGGTGAGGTCAGGGCGCGAGGTGCGCGATGGTCATCATGTATGCGCCGTACCAGCCGCTGATTAAGGCAGTCGCGGGTAGTAGCACGGCCAGGGCGCGGTTTGGGAGCCTTGCCAGCACTAGCGCCAACGGCACGGTGAGTACGAACGCGGGCAACAGGAACCGCGCGCGGGACTGGAAGTAGTTCGACGAGCACAGCGCGATCACGACGGTCAGCGTGCCGTAGATCTGCCACGGCAACGGCAGCCGCGTCGTCCACGTCCACAGTTGCAGCGCGACGGCGCTCAGCACGATGAGCGCGGTCACGGTGATCCAGCTGGAATGGTCGGCCGTCAGGCCTTCCTTCACCTGAATCCAGGTGAAGACGCCGAAGTCGAAGTGCATCTGCCAGGCGTTCTGCAACCAGAACCAGCCGTCCACGCGGCCGGCGCGGATGCCGACGTACGCGAGATAGCCGAGCAGCCCCAACGGCGCGAGCAACCCGCCCACCCACGGTCGCCAGCCGTCACGACGGCGGAAGACGGCCACCAGAGCCGCCACACCGACTGCGGCGATCAACGCTCCCGCGCTCGCTCTCGTCAACCCGGCGAACAACGCAAGCGCCCCCGCAAGCAACCACTGTCGCCGCGCGACCGCGACAAGCGCCCAAGCCACAAGCGCCATCAGCACCGCTTCGGAGTACGCGAGGTGCAGCGCCGTGGAGCCCGGGCCGATCGACCACAGCACTGCCATCAGCAACCCGACGCGTGGGCCTGCGAAGTCGCGTCCGAGCACGTACAGGCCCCATGCCGCGGCACAGCCGGCGAGCATCGACACGGTGATCCCGGCAGGCAACGCAGGGATGCCGACGAAGGCGAGAACTGCCACGAGCGCCGGGTAAAGCGGGAAGAACACCATGCTGTTCTGTGCCTGGGCACCGCCCGGACCGGCCTGCACCTGCTGGTCGTACCCGTGCTGCGCGACGGAGAGGAACCAGTTGGCGTCGAAATCGTCCAGGAACCGCCCAGGCGAGACGCCCGCCTTCCAGCTCATCAGCCACAACAGGCCGAAGGAGACCAACTGAAACAGCAGGTAGAGACCAATGGCGGGCAGCGCCTGCGGGGCAGCGCCGCGGAACGGGGACAAGCGCTCGACGGTGCCATCGAGAGTGGACTGCGGCACGCTCCCCGGACTCCTGCACTACTCGCGTGACGGACGAACTGCGGCCCGATCGTACCTGTGGCGGGCATATCCCGAGGCCAGCCCAGGTCCGGTGCCCAGTCGCACGTTCCGGGCATTTCCGGGGAGTCGTCCACCGGCCGGCGGCGAGGCGCTACTCTGCTCGCAGTGCCAGGCCGGAAAACGGGGGTGGTCGCGCTGGCCGAGCAGTCCTCTGCCGTGCTGGCCGAGCAGCTCCCCGCCGAACCGAAGAAGACGCGGATCGTCTTCATCGACATCGGCCGTGGTCTCGGCGCGCTGCTCGTGTTCTACAGCCACATCGCGCACCCGTGGGTGCTCGCCAAGCACGACGACGCGCCCTACATCAGCTTCATCGAGGCGCTCACCAGCGATCCGATGCACATGGCCAAGCAGGGCATCGGGCAGATCGCGGTGCCGTTCTTCTTCCTGGTCAGCGGGTTCGTGGTGACGCCGATCGCGCTGAAGCAGGGCACCGGGCGGTTCGCGCTGAACCGGCTGATCCGGGTGTACGCGCCGATGCTGTTCGTGGTGCTGCTGACCGCGTTGCTGATGGTGGTGAGCCTGCATCCGCCCTCGACCGGGCAGTCGCAGGACCTGAACCCGCTCACCATCCTGACCAACACCACGCTGGTGAACTACCTGATCTTCCCGCAGGTGGTGCTGATCCCGGTGGCCTGGTCGATGATCATCGAGGTCATCTTCTACGTGCTGCTGATGGTCGTGCTGCCGGTGCTGCGGCGCTCGGTGTGGCTGGCCATCGCGGTGGAGCTCACCTTCATCTTCGTGGTGCTGATGAGCCGCTCGCAGTTCGGCCCGTCGTGGTCGTTGTTCGCGGTGAACGTGTCGTACCTGCCGGTGATGATCATCGGGCAGACGATCTGGGCCACCACGTCGAAGCGGATCCCGCTGTGGACCGGCGCGCTGTTCGCCGGCTGCGCCTGGTCGCTGTACGTGCTGGCGGACATCATCGACGTGGGCCGCGTCGACACCTCGTACAACCTCGCGATGGCGTTCGCGGTGGTGTGCTTCCTGATGGGCATGTTCGCCGAGGACAAGCTGAAGCAGCGCAAGCTCTGGACCGCGCTTTCGGAGCGCAGCTACTCGATCTATCTGCTGCACATGCTGGTCACGTTCGTGCTGCTGCAATTGCTGCGCCCGGCGGTGCCGCTGCCGATCGCGCTGCTGATCGTGATCCCGGTGGTGTTCGGCGTGGTCGAGATCAGCTATCGGTTCGTGGAACGGCCGAGCCACGCGCTGGCCCGGCGGCTCTCGCACAAACCGAAAACCCCGCCCAAGCCCGGACCCGAGCCGAGGTCGGCACCGGTCGAGGACGCCGAGGTAACCACCGAACTCCCCCGGGTCGCGGAGAACCCGCGTCGTCCGCAGCACGCGCCGCACGGCAGCCGTCCGCCGATGCCTCGCGGTGACCAGCGGAGTCGTCCGGCCGGCGGCGCCCACCGGGCACGGCCCGTGCCGGACCAGGCACCGGACCGGGTGGCCGAATCGACGGGGCGCCGCCCGGCCCCGCCCCGGTGGCCGTCAGCTCCGCCGGAGCTGCAGCACCAGCCTGACCAGGAAAACCACGGCCAGCGCGGCGACGAGGACGACCTCCCAAGCCATCGGGACTCCTTCCGCAGAACACCTCGCTGAGTGCCGATGCTCTGCCGGTAAGGCGTCCGAAGGGGGGAGGGCGTTCACCGACACGGCGTAAGTCACCCGTACGACTTAGCTCACACGTGCGAGCCTTCCTCCGTCAGGCCCGGAATTCCGTGAAGGAGTCCTTCACGGACTCAGAGTCCGTGAAGGGCACCTTCACAGCCTTCACCAGCCGCAACGGAGCCGGCCACGCCCGGACTAGCCGCCCCGGGGCGTGACCAGGCCGGATTCGTAGGCCAGCACCACCAGTTGCGCCCGGTCGCGGGCGCCGATCTTCGTCATGATGCGGCTGACGTGGGTGCGTGCGGTGGCGGTGGAGATCACCAGGTGCGCGGCGATCTCGTCGTTCGACAGGCCGCCCGCGACCAGCGCCAGCACCTCCCGTTCCCGGTCGGTCACCTCGGCCACCGCGGACGGGTTCACGCGCCGGTGCTCGGGACGGCCGACGAACTCGGTGATGAGCCGCCGGGTGATCGTCGGCGCGAGCAAAGCCTCTCCGGCGGCGACCACGCGCAAGGCCCGCAGCAGTTCGACCGGTTCGGTGTCCTTGAGCAGGAAGCCGCTGGCGCCCGCGCGCAACGCCTCGTAGACGTACTCGTCGACGTCGAAGGTGGTCAGCACCAGCACCTTCACCTCGGAGAGCTCGGGATGGCCGGTGATCCGGCGGGTGGCCTCCAGCCCGTCGGTGCCGGGCATCCGCACGTCCATCACCACGATGTCCGGCCGGTGTTCCAGCGCGAGCGCCACGGCCTGTTCGCCGTCACCCGCCTCGCCCGCGACCTCGAAGCCGTCCTCGGTTTCCAGCAGGACCCGGAACCCGGCGCGGACCAGTGCCTGGTCATCGGCCAGTACGACGCGGATCGTCATGTCTCCCCTTCCACGGGCAATTCGACGCGAACCTCGAAGCCTCGTTCGGTGACGCCCGCCTCGACCGTGCCACCGAGCGCGGACGCCCGCTCCCGCATGCCGCGCAGGCCGTGTCCGGGAGTCGGCTGATCGGTGCCGCGGCCGTCGTCACGCACGGTCAGCGCGAGCGTGCCGGGCCGCCGGTCCAGCCGCACTTCCACTTCCTCCGCGCTATCCGCGTGCCGGACGACGTTGGTCAGCGACTCCTGCAGGATGCGGTAGGCCGCGCCGTCGACCGGCGCGGGCAAGTCGCCGGCTTCGCCATGCACCGTCACGGTCAGGCCCGCCGTACGCGCGTGGTCGAGCAGTTCGCCGAGCTGCGCCAGGCTCGGCGCGGGCGCCCGGTTCTCCCCCGACCTGAGCACGGCGAGCGTGGCGCGCAGGTCGTTGAGCGCCGAGGCGCTGGCCGATTTGATGTTCAGCAGTGCCTCTTTAGCCTGCTCCGGACGCCGGTCCGCGACGTGCGCGGCGACACCGGCCTGCACGTTGATCATGGCGAGGCTGTGCGCGACTACGTCGTGCACCTCGCGGGCGATCCGCAGCCGCTCTTGCTCGGCGAGCCGGTGCCGGTGCTCGGTGTCCTGCGCGCGACGTGCCGCGACGGCGGCGAACTGGTAGCGCACGGCCGTGGCGATCCCGATCACGGCCGCCGCCCAGAGCACCACGAAACCGGTCGAAACACTGATCGCAAACGTTTGCTTGCTGATCACGTGCACGCCGTAGCCGACCAGCAGCACCCCGGCGGCGACGCTGCCCGCCACCACCGGCCCCCGCCGCCGGGTCAACATGAACAACGCGATCGTGGGCACCACGATGACCGGCCCGCCGGGTTCCGACGAGGCGTAGTAGACGGCCGCCGACAACGCGGTCAGCACGAAGACCGGCAACGGATACCGGTGGACGAGCAGCAACAGGAGCACGGTCGCGGCGAGCCACGCCGCGCCCAGCAGGCTCAACGGCTGCCCGAAACGGTCCCAGCGGCCGGTCGCACTCGTCGCGCCGAGTACGAAGGCGAGGGCCACGAGGGTCCGGAACACCCGGCCGAACCACGGGTTCCGCTCGCGCCACCAGTCCTGCATGAGGCGAAAACTACTCGCCGGAACAAGCCTGCGCGTCCGCTCGGAAGCGGGGAATTCCGCTACGCCCCGCGCGGTACCGGGCGGCTCAGTCGAACGCCGCGGGCAGCTTCGCCGCGGTCTCCTCGTCCGCCGGGGTGTAGGTGGACATCAGGATTTCCGAGCGGCGGCCGGTGTAGAGGTAGGTGAAACGGAAGGTCAGCAGCCCGGCTTCCGGGTGCCGGTAGCGCTTGATCGGGATGGCCGCGGAGTTCACGTCGTGCCGGCTCCACAGGTCGGCGAATATCGGCGATTCCGCCTTGAGCCGTTTGACCAGCGCCTTCCACGCGGGCTCGCCGACGTGCTCGGCCATCGCGGCCCGGAAGGAGGCGACCGACCTCGGCACGTTCTGCTCCCAGTCCAGCAACCGTTCCCGCAGCTTCGGGTTGAGCAGGCACTGCACGAGCGTGTTGCGGTCCTCGAACGGGATGCTGTCCACATCCCCCATCAGCCAGTTGTACGCACGGTTGTAGCCGAGCAGGTCGCACCGCGCGTTGCGGATGGTGACCGGGAACGGTTCGAGCTTGGTCATCATCGCCCGCATCGACTCGGTGACCGCGGAGCACTCCTTCTCCTCGGTGGGCGGCTCCGGCGCGCCGGCGAGGGTGAACAGGTGCACGTGCTCGTGCGGATCGAGGCGCAACGTGCGGGAAATCGCACCGAGGACCTGTTCGGAAGCATTGATGTCCCGGCCTTGTTCAAGCCAGGTGTACCAGGTGACGCCGACCCCGGCGAGCTGCGCGACCTCCTCGCGACGCAGGCCCGGCGTGCGCCGCCGGCCGGACAGCGGCAGGCCGACCTGCTCCGGCGTGATCCGTGCGCGACGGCTCCGCAGGAAGGCGCCCAGCTCGCTTCGGCGGAGCCGGTGCTGGAGGGCGGGTTCGACGGCACTGGTCACGAATACCAGGTAAACACAACCGGAACCCTGTTACCAGGTACTCCCGATACCTGGATGAACTCACACCTGGTACCAGGTTGTGAATGCCCCGAAGGTGGTAGTCATGACGACTTCCACCGCGGCCCCGGCGTCGGCCACCGTCGCCGCCGGGGCACCTGCCAGTCCGGGACTCACCCAAGCCGGCCTGGTCACCGTGCTGCTGGGGGCGGCACTGCCGATCATCGACTTCTTCATCGTCAACGTCGCGCTGCCTACCATCGACGCCGATCTGCACGCCTCCACCGCCACGCTCGAACTCGTCGTAGCCGCCTACGGCATCGCGTACGCGGTGCTCCTGGTGCTCGGCGGCCGGCTTGGCGACGCGTTCGGGCGCAGGCGGCTGTTCCTGCTCGGCCTGATGCTGTTCACGGTCACCTCGCTGGCCTGCGGACTCGCCCCGGACGCCGGCACGCTGGTGCTCGCCAGAGCCGCGCAGGGAGCAGCGTCGGCGATGCTGCTGCCGCAGGTGCTCTCGATCATCCAGGCCGGCACCACCGGCGAACGGCGGGCACGCGCGCTCGGCATGTTCGGCGCGACCGGCGGCATCTGCACGGTGGTCGGCCAGCTGCTCGGCGGGCTACTCGTCGCGGCAAACCTGTGGGGCGCGAGCTGGCGGCCGATCTTCCTGGTCAACGTGCCGATCGGAATCGCCGGGCTGCTGCTCGCCCGGCGCACGGTGCCCGAGAGCCGGTCGTCGAACCCGCTTGGCGTGGACCGCTGGGGTACGTCGTTGCTCGCCGTCTCGCTGCTGTCGCTGCTGATCCCGCTGATGGAAGGTCGCGCGCTCGGCTGGCCGTGGTGGACGATCGCACTGCTGGTGCTGTTCCCGTTCACCGTTTACGGCTTCGCCCGCGTAGAAAGCCGGCTCGAACGCGCCGGCGGTAGTCCGCTTCTGCCGCCCGCGCTGCTGCGTACGCCCAGCGTGCGGCACGGGTTGACGCTGGCCGTGCCGTACTTCGGTGTGTTCGGCTCGTTCATGTTCGTGTACGCGGTGACGCTGCAGAGCGGCTTGCACCTCGGGCCGCTCGGCGCCGGGCTCGCCCTGACGCCGCTGGCCGTCGCGTACTTCGTCACTTCGCTGCTCACCAGTCGCCTCGTCACACGCTTCGGGCGGAAGGTCGTGCCGACCGGCGGGCTCATCCTGACGGCCGGACTGGTGGTACTCGCCGTTTCGACGCTGCTGGCCTGGCCGGACGTGTCGATCTGGCAGCTCGCACCGGCCATGGTGCTGATCGGAGTCGGCAACGGAATGACGACAAGCCCACTGTTCCGCGTGGTCCTTTCCCAGGTGCCCGCCGACCTGGCCGGAGTCGGCGGCGGGGTACTCACCACGACCCAGCAGACGTCGCTGGCACTGGGTGTCGCGGTGTTCGGCAGCCTGTTCGCCAGTCTGAGCGTGCCCGGATCGGTGGGTTACGAAGGCGCGTTCGTCCTGATCATCGGCCTTCTCGCGGGCCTGGCGCTGCTGATCAGCGCGCTGGCGCGGAAGCTGCCCGACCCGCGATGAAAATTCACCCGACGGAAAACCCCGTGTCCGGACGACGATAGGGATGTGACGGAACCGCGGGTACAGGGAGACCCGGCCTTCGCGCTGCTGCGCCTTTACGAGAAGGCGCTGCCGGAGGTCTACGGCTACCTGCTCGCCCGCTGCGGCGACCGTGCGCTGGCCGAGGAGCTGACTTCGGAGGCGTTCCTCGGCGCGGTCGCCGCCTGTCGCAAGGAGAACGCACCCGTGGTGAACACGGCGTGGCTGATCGGCGTGGCCCGGCACAAGCTGGCCGACCACTGGCGACGCACCGAACGAGAGCAACGCGGGCTCCGGCTGGTGCCGGACGTGAGCGTCGAAGATCCGTGGGACGAACGGCTCGATGCGCTCCGGGCGAGGCAGGTCCTCGCGTCGCTTTCGGTGCCGCACCGGGCCGCGCTCACCCTGCGCTATGTCGACGGTCTTCCGGTGGGCGAAGTCGCCACCCACCTCGGCCGGACCGTACCCGCGACGGAGGCGTTGCTGACGCGGGCCAAAGCCGCGTTCCGCCGCAGCTACCAGGAGAAGGAGGGGCGCGATGACTGACCCGTTCGACGCACTCGCGCTGCCCTCGTCGCCGGTCGACCCCGATCCGGCGTTCGCCGAGGAGCTGCGGGACGACCTGCGTCTCCTGATCCTGAACGGAGCGGAAATGACCACCAGTACCACTCCCGACACCACCACCCTGCGCGCACTCACGCCGTACCTGGTGGTGACCGACGCCCGCGCGGCGGCCGAGTTCTACGTCTCGGTCTTCGATGCCCGCCGCCGGGGCGAACCGATCGTGATGGACGACGGCCGGATCGGGCACGTCGAACTCGCCATCGGCGACAGCGTGCTGATGTTCGCCGAGGAGTTCCCGGAGCTGGGCAACGTTGTGGCCCCCGTAGGCGGGGCGCTGATCCGCGTCGAAGTCGAAGACGTCCGGCGCAGCGTGCAGCGGGCCGTGGAGCTGGGTGCGGAGCTGCTGCGCCCGGTCGAAGATCGCGGCTACGGGCTGGGCGGCACGATCAAGGACCCGTATGGCCAGCGTTGGCTGGTCGGGCAGGCCACGCCGCGGGAAAAGCACGGCGAAGCGATCTACTTCACCTTCCAGGTACCCGACGACGCGAAGGCCAAGGCGTTCTACGGCCCGGTCCTCGGCTGGCAGTTCTCGCCGGGACGCGTGCCCGGCGGCTGGGGCATCGAGGGCCACGGCCTTACCGGCGGCCTGTGGGGCGGGCCGGGACGGCAGACCGGCTGGAAGCTGATGTACGCCGTGGACGATCTCGCTGCCGCACGCGAGCAGGTGCGCGAACTCGGTGGTACGGCGGGCGAAGTGGAGCATCACCCGTACGGGCAGACCGCGGACTGCGTTGACGATCAAGGCATCGAATTCTGGCTCTGGGAGCGACCGGGCGAGTGAGATCAGTCAATTCCGCGGCGGTAACCCTGCGGCCGGGGCGCACACTCGGACGATGACTGGGCAGTGGAAGCCCCGCGACGACGCGGAACTGGCCGCCGGCTGGCGTTTGTGGCTGGAGCTGGGTTCCTGCGCCTGGCCGGGTGCGGACTGGGACGGCACGCCCGCCGAGGCGGTCCGTGGTCTGGACCGGTGCTTCGCCGCCTGTGACGAGATCCTGGACGGCTACCACCGCGGCGGCGGACCGGGCGACGCCGCGGTGGCCGGCCTGGTCCGCTCGATGATCCTGGCCGCGAACTGGACGCTGGAGCTCTGGCGCGACGACACCGTTCCCCTGGACGCGGAACGCGCCGCGCTGCTGCACGCCGACCTCGCCGGTTTCGCCGACCATGCGGAAAGCGTCCGCACCATCCTCGCCGACGGCGGAGGCTGGGCCTCGCTGCCGATCTGAAGCTCACCGCCCGGCCGCGTACCCCTGCATCCCGCGGACGTCGGCGGCCGCGCACAGCACTCCGCCGGAGCGGGACACTGCGGAAAGCCTGCCCAGCGTCCGCTCTCCGGCGTCGACCATCTGGTGCCCGCGTTCGGTCAGCTCCGCGAAAATCGAGCCCTGTTTCGGCGACCACCTCGCGGGGATTCCAGTCGTCCTCGTAGCTCGCGCTCCAGGACGCGATGTCCTGCGCGGTCAGCAGGCCCGCATGGTCCCGCCCGGAGGAGCCCCGGAAAGCCTTGCGGCAGAAGGCTTCGATCGTCTCCGCGACGAACCCCTGCGACCACGCCCGGCGCGCCGCGTCGATCTGCGCCTCGCGTCCCGCACAGCCTCCGCCTCGGCGAGCAGCCGCTCCCACGTGTCGGCCAGCACCCGGCTTGCGGCCGAAACACCAAGGCCAAAGCTGTGAAGGGTCCCTTCACGGACTCAGAGTCCGTGAAGGGACCCTTCACAGCGCGTCGGCGGTGAACGCGACCTGCCGCTTGGCCGCGCGAGGGCGGCCGATGCCCTGCCAGGACAGCCCGGCGTCCAGGATCACCCGCGGGTCGAGCAGGTTGCGGGTGTCCACCACGTCGTCGCCCTCCATCTCCTCGGCCATGGCGAGCCAGTCGAGATTGCGGAACTCGGCCCATTCGGTGAGCACCACGACGACATCCGCGTCCTTGGCCACCTGGTACGGGTCGTCCACGACGGTCATCCCGTCGATCCCGCCGGAAACCGCCGGATCGTAGGCGGTGATCTCCGCGCCCAGCGCGCCGAGCACCGAGGACACCGCCAGCGCGGGCGAATCCCGCAGATCGTTGGTGCCCGCCTTGAAGGCCAGGCCGAGCACGCCGATCCGGGCGCCGGCCAGGGTGCCGCCGCAGGCACCGGCGATCTTGGCCACCACCCGGTCACGCTGCGCGATGTTCTCGCCGATCGCCGAGGTCAGCATCCGGAAGTCGTAGTCGACCGACTCGGCGACCTTGACCAGCGCGCTGGTGTCCTTCGGCAGGCAGGAACCACCCCAGCCGGGGCCGGGTTTGAGGAATGTGCGGCCGATCCGCCGGTCGTAGCCCATTCCCTCGGTGACCAGGTCGATGTCCGCGCCGAGCCGTTCGCACAGCTCGGCCATCGAGTTCACATAGGACAGCTTGAGCGCGAGGAAACAGTTGGCCGCGTACTTCACCAGCTCCGCGCTGGCCGCATCGGCGAGCACCACCGGCGCGGCGAGATCGGCGTACAGCTCGCCGACCCAGCGCGCCGCGGTGGGCGAATCCGAACCGACCACGATCCGGTCCGGGTTGAGGAAATCCCGCACCGCGGTGCCCTCGCGGAGGAACTCCGGATTGGCCACGACCGGTACGTCGCGCCGCCCGATCATCGCGCGGATCCGCTTCGCGGTACCGACCGGCACGGTGGACTTGGTGATCACCGCGCAGCCGGCGGGCAGCGCGTCGCCGATCTCGGCGGTCACCGCCTCCACCGCGCGCAGGTCCGCCGAACCGCCCGCGCCCATCGGCGTCGGCACACAGAGGAAGACACCCTCCGCCTCGCGCACCGCGGCCCGCGCGCCGACGACGAAGGACAGCTGCCCGTTCGCCAGCCCGCGCTCGACCAGGTCGGCCAGCCCCGGTTCGAGGATGTCCACCCGGCCCATCGACAGCCGCGTCACCTTCGCCTCGTCGACGTCCACGCAGGTGACGCGATGCCCGAGGCTCGCGAGACATGCCCCCGTGGTCAATCCGACGTATCCGGTCCCCACCACGACGATCCGAGCAGCGCCCATGAGTGTGAAGGTGACAGCCGGAGTTGACCAGGGCACGAACGGAGGTGGGCGTGGCCGAATACTCCTCGCGACCAGATGCGGGTGAGCCTGAACACGTCTGCCCGGAGCGAACGAGCGTTAACCTCTTGGACAGGCCCCGGCACCGGAGGAGACAGAACATGCAGATCACCGATACCGCAGCACTGGTCACCGGCGGTGCCTCGGGCCTGGGCGGAGCCACCGCGCGGGCGCTGGCCGGCAAGGGCGCGCGAGTGTTCGCGCTCGACCTCGCCTCGTCGATCGAGCAGGCCGAGCAGGTCGACGGCGTCACCTACGTCGAGGCCGACGTGACCGACCCGGACCAGGTCCAGACCGCGGTCGACACCGCGGCCGGCTCCGGCGTCCCGCTGCGCACCGTGGTGAACTGCGCCGGCATCGGCCCGTCCGCGCGGATCCTGTCGAAGAAGGGCCGCCACGATCTCGCGCTGTACGCGAAGGTCGTCCAGATCAACCTGATCGGCACGTTCAACGTGCTCACCATCGCTGCCGAAGCGATCGCGAAGACCGAACCGCTGACCGACGACGCCCGCGGCGTCATCATCAACACCGCGTCCGTCGCCGCCTATGACGGTCAGATCGGGCAGGTCGCCTACTCCTCGTCGAAGGGCGGCGTGGTCGGCCTGACCCTGCCTGCCGCCCGTGACCTCGCCTCGCACGGCATCCGCGTGCTGACCATCGCGCCGGGCATCGTCGACACGCCGATGCTCGCCACGGTGAGCGACGAATTCCGGGCCGGACTGGCCGCCGGAGTGCCGTTCCCGAAGCGCCTGGCCCGCCCGGACGAGTACGCGCAGCTCGCGCTCTCCATGATCGACCACGACTACCTCAACGGCGAAGTGATCCGGATGGACGGCTCGCTGCGGATGGCCCCCCGCTGACCGGCTACGTCGGCCGCTCCACCGAAAGCTGATTGGCTGTGAAGGGGCCCTTCACAGACTCAGAGTCCGTGAAGGGCCCCTTCACAGACCTTCACGGGCTGCGCAGGGCCCCTTCACGGACTTCAGAGGTCGAGCATGTAGGGGACTTCGGCGTTCGCGCGGGCAGTCATCCACTCGCGCAGCGCCCGGGTGGCCAGGACGTCGTCCTCGTTGTAGCGCAGCAGACGGGTGCGCTGGGTCTGGTCCGGCACCGCACCGTCCATGCCTACCGCGTCGCGGTACCAGCGCATGGAGGCCTCGCCGCCGGCCTCCGGATCGCGCCAGGTGAAGCCGGCCACCGGGGCGATCACCTTGAGGCCCTTGCCGCGGGAGCACAGGAACTGGTCGGTGACGCTGCGGAACAGGTCCACCCACTCGTCGGAATCCACAAAGGACTGGATGGCCGTCTTGGCGGGAATCCCCGGGTACTCGCCGAAGCGTTCCGCCGAGCCGAACAGCCAGCGGTTCTCCGCGAGGGCGTTGTAGCAGTAGGCACGGAAGGTCAGCCCGGCCGCGTGGGTGCGCTCGCGCAGGTCGGTGAACCAGGTCCAGAACTCCGCGAACGAGCGCGCCTCGTCGCCGGTCGGCAGCGGCTCCCAGGTGACGAAGGCGCGGTAGCCCTGTGGCACGCCCAGATCTGCCCCGGACAGCCAGGTACCCCAGAGGTAGGCCCCGGAGTCGCCGAAGCTCTCCATGTCCACGTCGACTTCCACGTCCGCCCGCGGCACCCGGACCTCGGGCGTGCGGCGGACCACGGTCAGCTCGGCCAGCCACGCCCGGCCGAGCATGATCGCGTCGGTGAAGGTGCCCCCGGTCCAGTTCATCGACGGCGGTTCGGCAGCCGGGTCGAGCGCGGCCAGCTGATCCACAGTGGACACTCCGGCGCGGCGCAGCTCCGCCGCGTCCTCACCGCGCACCACCAGGCTCACGTCCCGCGCTTCGGTGAGCGCGACCTCGCAGGTCGGCCAGAACGGGCACCGGCGGCACTCCAGCACCCGCGACGGTTCGGCCAGCGGCTCGGCACCGGTCGCGGCCGCGGTGGCCACCGCGATCCGGTCGGCGAATCGGGCGTCGTACTCGTCCAGCGCGGTGCGCCCGCCCGGCCAGGTGCCCGCGGTGAGGTCGTGCCACACCACCACGTCGGCGTCCAGCCCGATCACGCCGCCGACCGCCCGGCCGGGCTCGGCCTTCCCGTGGGTCTGCAGGATCCGGCGCAGGTGCGCGAGCCGCAGCTGGTCCCGCGGCTGCGAACGGACCTTGCGCGCCTCGTCCGGCCTGCGGTGCGCCGGGTCGAGGTCGGTGAGCGCGGTGGTCGAGGCACCCTGCCCGCGGTCGGTGATCCGGTGCCGCACCACGAGCACCGGGACGTAGCCGTCCTCGGTGCGCACGAGCAGATCCACCCCGCCCCTGCGGTGCCCCACCGGATCGGCCTGGAACAGCGCGCCCCAGATGTAATCCGCCTTGTCCTCGAACGCCGCCTCCGTGCGCTGCACACGTTCCGCCGCGGGCAGCACCCGAGGGATGTGCACCCAGGTCGCCTCCGGGCCGACGGTCTCGGCCAGCTGCCGGGCGATCGCCTCGCGGTGCGCGGTGGCGTCTTCGATCCGTTGCTGGGCAGTAGGATCCGGTGGCGGCAGCGGCACCTCACGCATGGCCGGATCGTGCTCCAGATGCACCCGGCGACGGCATCGGCTGACCGCGCCCGCGTCGAGCAGCACCTCGTCTCCCATGCCGAGCACTCTATCCGCCGCGAGCCGACATGCTCGCCACCATCAGGACCAGTAAGTTCGAGCCTGACACGGCGTTGGAGGTAGGGCCATGGCGCGCAAGGCCAAGGAGAGCAAGGCCAAGCACGAAGTGGGTGAAGCCCGGATCACCCCGAAGAAGGCGAAGAACGCGGTCGCGGTGGCCAAGGTGCTCGGCCCGGCGGTGCTCCCGGTGGTCGCGCCGTACGCGGTCCGCGCGGCGGGCGCGGCGCGTGAGCTGTACGACCGCTATCAGGCCCGGAAGATGGGTGTGGCGGTGGATCAGCTCGGCGAGTACACCGGCCGCGGCGCCGCGCTGCACGCGCGGATCGCGGGTCTGGTGCAAGGGCTCGGCGAGCTGCGGAAGTCGGCGAAAGCGACCGACGCGGACCGGAAGTTCACCGAGGAGACGCAGTCCACGTTGGAGCAGTTGTCGGCCACCGTGCGCGCTGCGGAGCGGATGCCCGCGGCGCGGCGCAAAGCCGCACACCGCGCGGTGAACGGCGAACTGGAACGCCTCGAAGACCAGCTCCTGCACCGGCTGGGAGTTTGAAAAGCTGTGAAGGGGCCCTTCACGGACTCTGAGTCCGTGAAGGGCCCCTTCACAGCTTTGGGCCGGGGCGTCGGTGCGGCGGCTACTTGATGAAGCCCTTGGAGAGCATCCAGTCGTGCGCGACGGTGCCGGCGTCCTTGCCTTCCACGTCGACCTGCTTGCACAGCTCGATCATCTGCTTGTTGTCGATCGCCGCGGCCACCTCCTCCAGTGGGCCGCGCAGCTGCGGATGCTGGTTGAGGAAGTCGGTCCGCAACGTCACCGCGGCGTTGTACTGCGGGAACGCCTTCTTGTCGTCCTCGAGCACGCGCAGGTTGAGCCCGGAGATCCGGCCGTCGGTGGTGAAGACCTCACCGACCGGGCAGGTCCCGTTCGCGACCGCGGAGTAGATGGTGCCGATACCGAAGTTCTCGATCTTCGGCTGCTGGAAGCCGTAGGCCTTGACCGCGGCCGGGAACCCGTCCTGCCGGCTGGTGAACTCCGTCTCCAGGCAGAACCGCGCCTGGTCCGGATTCGACTTGAGGAAGTTCGCCAGGTCCGTGGTGGACTTCAGGTTGTTCTTCGCGGCGTAGGCCTCGGTGGTGGCGAAGGCGTACTGGTCATTCAGCGGCGAGTAGTTCAGCCAGGTGATGCCGAACTTCTCCGCGTCCGCCTTCGCCGTGGCCTCGTACTGCGCCTTCTCCCCGCCGGGCACCGGCAGCTCGTTGCCCTGGTAGTTGATCCAGCCGGTGCCGGTGTACTCCCATGCCAGGTCGCTCTGCCCGTTGAGCAGGGCCTGCCGCGACGAGTTCGAGCCCTTGATGTCGGTCAGGTCGACCACGTCCGCCCCGGCCGCGGACAACGCCATCTCGGCCATGTAGCCGAGCAGGATGTTCTCCGTGAAGTCCTTCGAGCCGACCACCACCCGCTGTCCCTGCAACTGCGGGATCGGCTGGATGGAACCGGGCTTGATGGAGTAGGGCAGCGCGGTGTTCAGGTCGAGCCCGCACGCCGAAAGCGTCACGGCGAGCGCTGCGGCGCCGAACAGGGCGCCGGCTTTCCGGAGCACCTTCATCAGCGCAACCCCTTCGGTCCGAAGAACTGTTCGGCCACCGCGCCCAGCCAGTCGACCAGCAGGGCCAGCGCGACGGCCAGCACCGAACCGGTGATCAGCACCTTGGTCAGGTTGAGCTTGTAGCCGGTGTCGATGAGCAGCCCGAAGCCACCCGCGTTGACGAACATGCCGAACGTCGCGGTGCCCACCGCCAGCACCAGCGAGGTGCGCAGGCCGGCCAGGATCAGCGGGATGGCCAGCGGGAACTCCACCCGCCAGAGCACCTTCGAGGAGGACATGCCGATCCCGCGGCCGGCATCCACCAGCGACGGGTCCACCTGCTGCAGCCCGACCATGGTGTTGCGCAGCACCGGGAGCAGCGAGTAGAAGGCCAGCGGCAGCGCGGCCACCCACAGCCCACCGGTCGCCCCGGTGACGATGAACCACAGCACCAGCACACCGAGCGCCGGAGCGGCCTGCCCGATGTTCGCCACGGCCAGGAAGACCGGCGCCAGCCAGCGCGCCCACGGCCGGGTCACCATCACCCCGAGCGGCACCGCTACCAGCACCACGATCGCGGTCACCACGACGGTCATCGCCACGTGGTCACGCAAGGCGGTGAGCAGCGAGGTCGCGTTCAGCGTCGCCTTCTCGGTGGCGGTCAGCCCGCTGGCGAAGACCCAGATCAGGGTGATCGCGACGATCAGCACGACCGCGGCGGGCTGGGCCAGCAACCGGACGCGCTCGGCGCGCCGGGAACCGGATTCGGTGCTGAACCCGGTGTCGACGGTCGCGGTCATGCGGAAGCCCCTTCGCCGGCGGCCTGGTGGTCGTCCGTGTGGCCGTCCGAATGTTCCTCGCGCAGCTGCTGGATGGTCGCGATGACCGTCTCCAGCTTGATCGTGCCGGCGTACTCGCCGCGGGAACCGGTGACCGGCACCGAACCGCCCTCGGCGAGCATCGCCTCAAGCGCGTCCTGCAGGGTCGACTGCACGCTGACGAGGTCGCGCAGCGGCCGTCCGGCCGCACCCAGCGACGTGGCCTTGGTCAGGTCGCGCACGTGCACCCAGCGGATCGGCCGCCGCCGGTGGTCGAGCACCAGCGCGAACTGCTTGCGCTGGGTGGAGAGCTTCTCGCGCACGTCGGCCGGGGCCTCGTCGACGCTCGTGGTGAGCGCGTCCTGCTGCAGCTCGACGTCGCGCACCCGCAGCAGGGTCAGCTGCTTGAGCGAGGCACCGGCACCGACGAACCCGGCCACCGTGTCGTCCGCCGGGTTCGCCAGGATCGACTCCGGCGTGTCGTACTGCAGGATCCTCGACTGGTCGCCGAGCACCGCGATCTTGTCGCCGAGCTTCACCGCCTCGTCGAAGTCGTGCGTGACGAACACGATCGTCTTGCGCAGCTCGGTCTGCAGCCGCAGCAGCTCGTCCTGCAGGTTGCCGCGGGTGATCGGGTCGACCGCGCCGAACGGCTCGTCCATCAGCAGCACCGGCGGGTCCGCGGCGAGCGCGCGGGCCACCCCGACCCGCTGCTGCTGGCCACCGGAGAGCTGGCGCGGGTAGCGGTCGCGGAAATCGGCCGGATCGAGCCCGACCAGGTCCATCATCTCCTCGACCCGGTCGGCGACCTTCTTCTTCTCCCAGCCGAGCAGGCCGGGTACCACGCCGATGTTCTGCGCCACGGTGAAATGCGGGAACAGCCCGGCCTGCTGGATGGCGTAACCGATCCGGCGGCGCAGCGTGTCCACGTCCAGCTTGAGCGCGTCGTCGCCGCCGATGGTGATCCGCCCGGAAGTGGGCTGGACCAGCCGGTTGATCATCCGCATCGTGGTGGTCTTGCCACAGCCCGAGGGGCCGACGAACACGACGATCTTGCCCGCGGGCACGACCATGGAGAAGTCGTCCACCGCCGGGGCACGGGTGCCGGAATAACGCTTGGTGACGTGGTCCAGCTCGATCTCGACGCCGGAGACTTCGTTGGGCTCAGACACGGACACCCCTCGAGATGGTGAAACGCTTGATCAGGACATAGATGCCGTCGAGCAGCAGGGCGAGGATGACCACGCCGAGCGTGCCGGTGAGGGCTTGGTTCGCGGAGTTCGTGCTGCCCGCGTTGGTCAGGCCGGAGAACACCTCGGAACCGAGGCCCGGCCCCTTAGCGTAGGCCGCGATCACCGCGATGCCCATCAGCATCTGCGTGGCGACCCGCATCCCGGTGAGGATGGCCGGCCAGGCGAGCCGCAGCTCGACCCGGGTGAGCACGGACAGCCTGCCCATCCCGATCCCGCGCGCGGCGTCGGTGATCGCCGGATCGACGGCGTCCAGCCCGACGATCGTGTTCCGCACGATCGGCAGCAGCCCGTACAGGACCAGCGCGATCACCGCGGTCGTCGAGCCGAGGCCGGACAGCGGTATCAGCAGGCCCAGCAGGGCGAAGGAAGGAACGGTCAGGATCGTGCTGGCCAGCGCGGTGGCGACAGCGGAACCGATGGGACTGCGATACACCGCGATACCGATCAGCACACCCAGCGCGGCGGCGAGAATCGTGCATTGCACGACCATGCTGGTGTGGAGATAGGCCTGCAGCAGCAGCTTGTCCCATCGATCCGAGATGTACTCGAAGAGATTCATCCGTATTCGCACTCCCGCTGCGTGTGTACTCCGAACTCACTCGTTCGGAGTAGCCCGTCAACCGGCAGGGTGGGTACCCGGCATGACGGCGGGTGAAACCCTGCAGCTGTCCTTGGTGATCCACCGTTTCGCATCCGGGGAGCCACGGCAACCGAAACGGCCCTCCCGGCCGGGCGGTCTTTATCCGATCGAAATAGGTTCACCTGGACGTTTCGACTCGAATTTCACCTTGTGAAGGGTTTCGATCACCCAGCGGAGTGCCGTTACGCTGCCCCCGTGAGCACTCCCGGCAGGTCCCGCGGCGCATTCGCGGCCGCTCGCGGTCTCCTGCTCGCGGTCAGTTCGGCATCACTCACCGTCACCGCACACGTTGCCGGTGACGGCGGGCTGCCGGATCCCGCGCTCACGCTTCTGCTCACCGGGCTGCTCGGCTGGACGGGTACCGCGCTGGCCCGACGCGTCCGTGGCCGGCTGGCCACGCTCGCCGTGCTCGGCGGCGGTCAGGTCGTGATGCACCTCGTGCTCACCACCCTGAACGAGCACCAGCACGGTTCCCCGGCCAGCTGGACGATGACCGCCGCGCACGCGGCCGCCACCCTGCTCACCGCGCTGCTGCTGGCCCGCGCGGACGCCGTACTGCTCGGTCTCCTCCAGCTACTCCGCGCGATCCTGCCGGCGCTGTCCCCGCCGCTGCCGGTCCCGGCCGCGGCGGGCGTACCGCTGCCGCCGCCGGTCGAAGCCACCGCGCTGCGGAAGGTCGATCTCCACCACGTCCGCTGTCGGCGTGGGCCGCCGCGACGCTCCTGAACACCCTCGCGCGGGTTCCGAACCCGCATCTTCCCCCTTTTCCTTTCCGGCGCACGGGTACCCCGGCGCCGGCTCATCCCTGTTCAGGAGCAGTTGTGTCCCATCACGTCTTTCGCCGTGCCGGCGTGCTCGCCGCCACCGTCGCCGCCACCGGCCTGCTCGGCGCGGGCATCGCGTCGGCGCACGTGTCCGCCAATGTCTACGGAGACCAGCCCAGCAAGGGCGGCTACGGCACGATCTTCTTCCGTGTCCCCAACGAGGACGCCACCCAGGGCACGGTCAAACTCGAGGTGGACGTCAAGCCGGAGTACGGCATTGGCAGCGTGCGCACCAAGCCGATCCCCGGGTGGACCGCCGAGGTCAGCTCGACACCGCTGGCCAATCCGGTGACCACCGCCTCCGGCACCAAGATCACCGACGCGGTCACCAAGATCGTCTGGACCGCGCAGGCGGGCACGAAGATCGGCAAGAACGAGTTCCAGGAGTTCGAGATCAGCGGCGGCCCGCTGCCCGCGGACGTGGATCAGCTGGAGTTCCCGGCCATCCAGACCTACGACGGCGGCAAGGTGGTTTCGTGGAACCAGCCGACCCCCGCGAGCGGCGAGGAGCCCGAACACCCGGCACCCACCGTGAAGCTGGCCGCGGCGAAGGGTGGTCACGGGCACCCCGCGGCCACCACCGAAGCCGAGGCCACGGACGCCCCGTCCTCGGACACCACCGCACGCTGGCTCGGCGGGGCAGGCATCCTCGTCGGCGCGCTGGGGCTCGGCGTCGGGGCGGGCTCCCTGCTGCGTCGCCGCCCGGCCGCGGCGAAGAAGACCGAAGGAAGCGAGTAATGCGGAAGACCCTTTTCGCACTGGCGATCACCGGGGCGGCCCTGCTGGGCACGGCCACCCCGGCGTTCGCGCACAACGTGCTGATCAGCTCCGACCCCGGCAACGGCGCGTCGGTGGCGAAGGGGCCGGCGAAAGTCACGCTGACCTTCGACCAGTACGTGCAGGACGCGGACGTCAACCAGATCGCGGTGACCGGGCCGGGCGGCGGGCAGTGGGCCGAGGGACCGGTCACCGTCACGAACAACGTGCTCAGCGCGCCGCTTCGGCCGCTCGGGCCGGCCGGGAAGTACACCATCGGCTACCGCGTCCTGTCCGCGGACGGACATCCGGTGTCCGGCGAGATCCCGTTCACCCTCACCACCGCGGGCACCGGCACCCCCGCGAACATCGACGCGGCCAAGGCGGTGGGCGCACCCGCGGCGGCGCCGTCGTCGGAGTCCTCCTCCACCGGGGTGCCGATCTGGGTGTGGATCGCCGGCGCGGTGGTGCTGCTGGCGATCGGGATGACCGTCGCGCTGCGCACCGGGCGGGAACCGGGCACGGAGAAGGACGACCGGTGACCAGGGCCGAGACCACCTCGCAGGTCCGCTGGGCCACGCTGCTGTGCGTGGTCACCGCGGGGCTGCTCGGCGCGCTGATCGGCGTCGCGCTCACCGCGTCCGCACCGATCCCGGGCGTGGTGGAACCCAGCGAGGTGGTCTCGGCGGCCATCCCGATCGTGCGGGTGCTGATGGACCTGTCCGCAGTCGCCACGATCGGGCTGGCCCTGCTGTCGGTGCTGGTCGGTTACGACCGGCCGAAGCTCACCGAGCCGGTACTGCGCAAGGCGCGGCCCGCCGCCGTCGCCGCCGCGCTGGTGTGGGCGGCCACCTCGGTGGTCGCACTGATTCTGCAGACGGCGGAGTTCAAGCCGGGCACGGCGACGCTCACCCCGGGCGACATCGGCACCTACATCGCCGAGGTCGGGGCGGGCAAGGCGCTGGTCATCGTCGCGGTCCTCGCCCTGCTGCACGCCGGGCTCGGCGTCTTCGCGCTGCGCAAGGGCGAGCAGGTCCCCGCCGAAGTCCGCGTGGGCCTGGGGATGTTCGCGCTGCTGCCGTTGCCGGTCACCGGCCACGCGTCGAACTGGAGCTACCACGACTACACGATGATCTCGATGGAGCTGCACGTGATGAGCGCGGTCGCCTGGTGCGGCGGCCTCGGCGCGATGATCGTGCTGCTCACCGCGAATCGCACGCTGCTGGCCTATGCGCTGCCGCGGTTCTCGAAGCTGGCCACGCTGTGCCTGGCCCTGTCCGCGGTGACCGGCCTGTTCAACGGCATCGTGGAAATCCTGGCCAACCCCACCATCGGCTTCTGGGCCGGGCTGTTCACCACGCCGTACGGACAGCTGATGCTGCTCAAGGTGCTGTGCACCGCCGTGATCGCGGCGCTCGCCGCGAACCTGCGGTGGCGGCTGATGCCGCGGATCATGCGGCACCAGCGGACCGCGATCGCCTCGTGGGCCACGGTCGAGCTGGCCGTGATGGGGCTGGCGTTCGGCTTCGCGGTGGTACTCACTCGTGCCCCCGTCACCGCATCATGACGAGGCATGTGACATTCTGTAGTGGCAAGTTGCACTATGGAACCAGCCCCTGCTCCGGACGGGGCGATCTGCCCGACTGAATTCTCTGCGCTGTGCACCACTGGGTAAGCCATTCACGGGTAAGCGACGAGCGGTCGTCTGCGGTCTGCGAATGCACGTGCAGAAATGCCCTCACCGATACCGGCTCCACTGCGCCTGAGACCGGCCGCACCGCAGGTCGGCGAGCCGGCGGCGCAGCTCGGACCGCACCGGCGGATGACTGCGCAGGATCGGCAGCACGCTGGTGGTGAGTTTCAGCTCCCGCACCGCTCGCAGCACCGCGAACCCGGACCACCTCGTCACGTCGAAGCCGTACGCGCGGGCGAACTCCGCGTACCGCTCCGGCGGGTCCCCGAACCGCTCTCGGCCGACCGCCAGCGGCGTCAGATCCCATTCCGGCGGACCGACGCAGGAGGAGTCGAAATCGCACAGCACCGGCCCCTCCGGGCCGGGAAGCACGTTGCCCGGATAGGCGTCCCCGTGCACGAACCCGGTGGCCAGCGGAAAGTCCAGCCCGGCCAGCCGGTCGGCCAGCTCGGCACAGCGGTCCAGCAGGAACCGCCGATCGTCCTCGGCCAGCTCCTCCGCGTCCTGCACCCGATCCCGGACGGAACGCAGCGGCTGCCACTCGCCGAGGCCGTCCGGCGGCGCCAGCGCGTGCACCCGGCGTAGCAGCCCGGCCAGATCGGCGGTGGAGGCGGGCGGACCGGTGAACGGGACCCGGTGCCACACCGTGACCAGGTGCCCGTCCACGTCCATCGGCTGTTGCACGCTCTCGACCAGGCGAACCGCGGGGATCCCGTGCCGGGCGAGATACTCGGCCACCTGGACCACCGTGGCGGCCCGGTGCCGCAGCCGGGTGGAACCGACGATCCGCACCACCACCGGCGTCCGGACCAGCGCGTACACCGCGTTGTTGGTGAACCGCAGCAGCTGGGCGCCCCGCGGATCCAGGTCGAGCCGCGCGCAGGTCGCGGTCAGTACCCGGCGGAGTTTCCCGGGGGTGAACCGCCCATCGCGCACCGGAGCAGCGGGATCGGCCGGCTCAGGCGGCGTAGAAGAGCTTGAGCCGCTCGGCGAGCTCCCGGGCGTCCGCGTTGTTCCGGCGCCGCTCGGCCTCCACCAGCAGCGGCCGCAACCGGTCCTTGACCCGCTCCGACTTGATGCTCTCCGCGGTGTCGAGCGCCTTGCCGCCGACCCGCGCGCCGTGGTCGATGTCGCCGTCGAGCAGGTGGTTGGTGGCCAGCGCGCTGAGCATGAACGCCTTGCTGCGCGCCATGTCGTCGGTGTAGGACTCGACCGCCTTGGTCAGCGCCGGGATCGCGTACTTGGTGTGCTCGGGGTTCTTCTGCGCCAGCACGGTGTGCACGGTGCCGGTCATCGCGTAGACGTCGGTCTCGTTGAAGAACTTCACCCAGGACTCGGCGGTGGCCAGGTCGGCGCGGGCGAACTCGTCCTTGCTCAGGCCGAGCAGCTTCACCGCCTGGTCCTCGTTGCCCATGATCGCGTACGCCCAGGCCTCGTTCGCACAGAGCACGGCCACCGACAGCTCGGAACCGGATTCCTGGGCGGCGATCTGCCCGAGCTGGAACAGCTTCAGCGCGTCGTTCGCGGCGTCCTGGTGCAGGTAGACCCGGCCCATCCGGTACAGCACGTTCGCCACCAGATGGTGGTTGTCACCCTGTTTGGCCAGGTCGAGCGCATGCGCGAAATGCCCGCGCGCGGAGTCCATCAGCCCGGTGTCGAAGGAGGTCCAGCCGGCCAGGCTGTGCAGATCGGCGATCGCGGTGAACAGGCGGTTCTTGACCGGATCGGTGGCGCTGGCGTCGAGCATCTGCTGGCCCCAGGTCAGCTGCGCGACCACCGCGTCCCGGCAGAACCCGCCGCCGTACTGGTAGTCCAGGGAGCGCAGGGCTCTGGTCGCCGCCTCCACCTGACGAACGTCGGTGACCCCGACCCGCCCGGGGGCGGGCGTGCGCGCGGGTGCCTCCGACCAGGTCCCCGACTCCGATCCGAACACCGCCGCACCCATCGTGACCTGGGCGGCGTGCGCGAGGAACCTCCGTCGCTTCACGGACTCGTCCTCCTCAGCCTGCCGGCCGTCGGCAGCGCCGACGACCCGTATCGCCGTGGTCTCGTCGTAGGCGAGACCCATGTATCCACGGGGGACACCCAGGCCGTCGGCGATTCTCGTGAGCACGTCGTAGGCCATGACCTGGCGACCCTTGAGGATCTCCGACACCTCGGACTGCGATTGGCCGGTCATCGCGGCGATCTGGCGCTGCGACACTCCGTGTTTGCGCAACAGGCGGTACACGGCACTGATCTCGCGGCCGGCCAGGGCCTCCCGCATCTCCGGCTGCTCCCATGCGTCGGCCGGCACCGGGTTACCCGGCCGGACCAAGGCACCGGAAGACCCGGAACCACTGCCAATGCTGGCGTCCATCGCGCCCCCTCACCGTCTTTCGGGCGTCTGCGGCAACCCTAAGCACACTGCGAGAACCTTGGGAAACGAACCGGCAGCGGGTCTGATCGGCCGAACTGAACTCCACTGACCGTTTACCGTGGAACCTCGCCCGGTCACCGCTATGACGCGGTTTCGACCTTCTCTCGCACCCGGTTTCACTTCACTGTAGTTGTCAGATCTCCGTCACCGCCCGGACACCGGCCGCGATCACGGAGAGCGATCAACCCGACGACACAGATCTGCCGGTGGATGTGCATCCCGCAAGGTGCACACCACGGCCGAGAGAGCGTGGAGGGCCAGTGGAGTTCATGGACTCGCTCGGTGGAGGACAAGCCGGGACCGCGGTGCGGTCGATCCGGCCGGCCGTCCCCGGCGCCCAGGGAATCGTCACGGCGGCCCGTCCGATCCCGCCCGCCGACCCCCGTACCGCGGGTGTCCGGCACTACGAGGGCGGGCAGCTCGTCTGGCGCGTCCAGTGCGGTGACCTCATCAGCCGCGAACGGGCCGTCATGGTGTTCGTCGAGGACGGCGAGGTGGTGGTGGTCTCCCCGCCGGGGGAGACCGCTCGTCTCACGTCCGGTCAGCTCGGCCAGCTCCGGGCCGCGCTCAACGAGGCCGCCAAGCTGGCGGAAAGGTAACGGTGAGCTCCTCCATGGATCAGGTACTCGGGCAGGTCCTCCGCAACGCGGTCTGGGAACGCCTCGATCTGCTGACCGAACTGGCCGACCGCGCCGACGCCCCGTCGCTGGTCTCGGTGGCCCGCTCGGAGCTGCCCCGGCTGGCCGAAGGCTGGCGGGCGATGCTGCAGGCCCACGAGCCGGACGAACGCGGCGACTGCCCCACCTGCTCGACCCGCTGGCACCGCTGCAAGGCGCCGTGCTCGGTCTGGCAGGTCGCGCACGAGCACCTCGTCGCGGGCGGGCTCGCCCCGCAGGCGGTGTCCACCGGGCAGCACACCGCCATCCGCACCGTCCGGCGGGTGCCCGGCCAGGTCCGGCGCGCCGAGCGCCCGTCACCGGCCGAGACCACCGGCAGGCACGCGCTGGTGACGCCCCGCCCGGTCACCGCCTGACCGTTCGGTCGCACTGCTCCGCCGGCCCCGGGCGGTTCCGTGCACAAGCACCACCCGTGACCGGCTCCGGCCGGCTCACCCTGTGACTCGGGCGCCGGTTGTCCCCCGACCGGCCGGCGCCCGGCCCCCGGGCCGATCACCGTCCGATCCGCTGACCGGCCCCGGCCCGACCGGCGAGCGCGCGGCCATCCGGAACGCCCCTCCGGAGCACCGCCTGGCACCTCGCCCGGCCGAGGGCAGGTTTCGTCCGTACCCCCGAACGCGACGAAATCCGCCCTCGGCCACCCGCCTTCTGCGATCAATCCAAATATCAGCGAGAGACACCTAGCGGACGCGGTAATCCGCCGATAGGTTGAAGATCATCCGCTGCTGGCAGAACGCCAAGTAGTGAACCCTGAACTCCGCGGGCCGGTGCCGTAGCACTCCCCTCCCCCGACCGGCACCGGCTCGCGGTTCCAGGATCCGACTGGGTGGAGTGTGCCGGCGGAAAGCACCGGCCGCGCCGGATCCCTCGTGTCTCCTGGGGGTGCAACCCCCAGACCCCGCCCGGCGGGCAAGCCCCCGGACCCCCGGTCGTGGTTGCGTTGGGTGGTTCGCTTGCGTTCAGCCCACGGATCGGACTTGGGTGATCAGGGCGGCGGCCAGGGCCGTGGCGATCGCGGATGCGGCGAACAGGGCCGGGTAGCCGCCGAGCCAGTGCAGGATCAGGGTGGTCAGCAGTGGGGCCACGACCTGGGGCAGCGAGTTCGCGATGTTCACCACGCCGAGGTCCTTCGCCCGGTTCTGCGCGGCGGGCAGCACCTGCGTCAGCAACGCCAGCGCGACCGCCATGTACACGCCGAACCCGACGCCGAGCAGCGGCGACGCGATCAACGCGACCGGCCAGGACTGCCACACCACGAGCAACAGCGCCGCGAGCGCCATCACCGCCGCGGACAACAGCACGTACGGCTTACGGCGGCCCGAAGCGTCCGAGAACCGCCCGGCCAGCACCGCGCCGATCACCAGCGCCACCCCGTACAAGCCCATCATGATCAGCAACCCGGTGTCCGGATCCGGGTAGTGCACCGCGTCCTTGAGGAAGAACAGCAGGTACAGCGTGCCGAAGGCGTTGCCGAGGTTGATCATGAAGTGACAGCCCCACGCCCAGGCGAAGTCCGGGTGCCGACGCGGCGAGACCCAGAAGTCCGCGAGCACCTCGCGGAGCCGACCGGTCGGCCGGAACTCGGCCGGCAGCCGCGCGTCCGGGGTGCGCAGCACGAAAGCGGCCGCGCCGACGAGCACCACCACCGCGCACACCGCGTAACCGAGCGGCAGGCCGGCCAGGTCGAGCAGCACGACGACAACCACCGCGCCCAGCACCGTGCCGAGCATCTGCGCGATCCCGACCAGCCCGCCGACCTGCGCCCGCTGCCCCACCGGCACCCGGTCGGCGATCCCGGACATCAGCGTGGCGAGCATGCCGTTGAGCCCTGCCTGCACCAGGCACCAGCCGACGGTCATCACGACCACGTTCGGAGCCTCCGCGAGCACCAGCAGCCCGGCCGCGCCGAGCACCGCGCCGACGACCGTCCACGGGTGCCGGCGGCCGAACCGTGCACAGGTACGGTCCGACAGCAGCCCGAACGCCGGATTGGCGATCAGCGCGACCGCCGCGCCGACCCCGGTGACCACCCCGAACACGGTCTCCTTGTGCGCCGCGTCGAGCAGTTCCGCCTGCTGGGGCAACAGGACCTGGATTGGCGCGTAGACCCCGAGCCAGAGCGCGATGTTCGCGAGGAACAGCAGACCCATCCACCCGGCCCGCACCCGGTCGACCGGTTCGGCGAGCGCGGCGGGCAACCCGGTCGTGGCCTCACTCATTGCGCACCAGCTTCCGATACCAGGCGAAGGAATCCTTGGGGGTGCGACGCTGGGTCTCGTAGTCCACGTGCACCAGCCCGAACCGCGGCGCGTAACCCTTGGACCATTCAAAGTTGTCCAGCAACGACCAGACGAAGTATCCGCGCACGTCCACCCCCGCGGCCATCGCGGCCCGCACGGCACGCAGGTGCGCGTCAAGGAAATCGATCCGCGCCGGATCGTGCACCTGCCCATCCGGACCGGGCTCATCGGCGAGGCTGCACCCGTTCTCGGTGATCTGGATCGGCGGCAGGTGCTCGCGGTAGCGATCCCGCAGGGACACCAGTAACTCGCGCAGGCCGTCCGGCACGATCGGGGAATCGTTGGTGGTCATCGGATAGCCCTCGATCGCCCGCAGCTGGAACGGCAGCGGGTTGCCCTCGCCGGGCGCGGTCACGCCCTGGGGCTCGTAGTAGTTCACGCCGTAGAAATCCAGTGGCTGCGCGATGATCGCGAGATCGTCGGCGAAATGTTCCGGCAGGTGCGGGTGCACCTGCTCCGGATAGCTGCCCAGCAGCATCGGATCGGCGAAGGTCCGGTTGATCAGTGCGTCAAGCCACTCAGCGGCGGCCTGTTCGGCCGGGGTGTCGTGAGCGGGCCAGATCGGCGAATGGTTGTTGGCCGAACCAATCGAAGCCGCACCCGCGGCCCGCAGGGCCTGCACGGCACGGCCGTGCGCGAGGTTCTGGTAGTGCGCGGTGGGCAATGCGTCGAGCAGCAGGAACTTCCCCGGCGCGTACTCGCCGACACCGTAACCGTAGATCGACATGACCATCGGCTCGTTGAGCGGAATCCACTGCTTCACCCGATCGGCGAAATGCTCGGCGAGAATCGCGGCGTAGTCGGCGAAGCGGTCGGCCGTGTCGCGGGAAAGCCAGCCACCGGCGTCTTCGAGCGCCTGTGGAGTGTCCCAGTGATACAGCGTGCCGACCGGGGCGATTCCCGCCGCGCAGACCGCGTCGAGCAGCTTGTCGTAATAGGCGAGGCCTTCGGGATTCGGTTTCCCGGTGCCGTCCGGCTGGATTCGCGGCCAGGCGAACGACATCCGGTAGGCGCCGACGCCGAGTTCGGCCAGCAGCGCGACATCTTCCGAGTAGCGGTGGTAGTGGTCGGCCGTTACCTTGGCGTCCTCGCCCCGCGCGATCTTGCCCTCGGTCGCGGTGAAGGTGTCCCAGATGGACGGTCCACGGCCACCCTCGGCCACCGCGCCCTCGATCTGGAACGCCGAGGTCGAGACGCCCCACCGGAAGCCGGCCGGGAAGTTCGGACGGGCCACGCTGATCCCCTTTCCTCCGGCCACCCGGAAGGGTGAACATGAAAAGTTCTCATATCCTAGGTCGTCACTCGCCGAGGGGAAAGCCGGCAAGGGCGCTAAAGTCCCGGATCAGATGAGCGTTTCGGGAGAGAGTCCGAGGAAGCACTGTGGCCGACACCCAGACCGAACCCACCCCGCTCCGGCGCAAGCCCGTACAGCAGCGCAGCGCGCGCCGGGTGGAGCAGATGCTGGACGCCAGCGCCCAGCTGATCGACGAGCTGGGCTATGACGCGCTGACCACCACACTGATCGCCAAACGCGCCGGCGTCGCGGTGGGTTCGCTGTACCAGTTCTTTCCGGACAAGCGCGCCGTCGTCCAGGCCTTGACGCAGCGCAACCTGGAAGGCTTCGTGGCCGCGGTGAACGAGCGGCTGACCGAGTTCAGCCCCGGGCACTGGTGGAACGTCGTGGACTCGGTGCTCGACATCTACCTGCGGATGCACCGTGAGGTACCGGGCTTCTCGAAGGTCCACTTCGGCGACGTGATCGACCCGCAGCTGCTGGACACCGAACGCGACAACAACTCGGTGATCGTCGATTCGCTGGTGGACATCCTGCAGGCGCAGGTGGACCGTTCCGCCGAGGAACTCCGCTTCGCCATCGCGATCGCCAACGAAACCGCGGACGCCCTGCTGAAACTCGCCTTCCGCCACGAGCCACAGGGCGACGAGCGGATCGTCGCGGAGGCCAAGCACCTGGTGAAGGGCTACCTGGCGAGCCGGTTCGGGGAGTGAGCCGGTGGTGCGCGCCAAGCGATCCTGAGCCAGGTCATCCGAAGTTCCGCCCCTCGCCGCGATAAGTGGGCACGGCGCGGTCCCGCTGCCCGCCGCGGAGCAGGTGGAATTCCGCGAATCGCTCGGCCAGTTCACCGGCTTTCGCGTGCCGGAGCCAGACCCGGTCGCCCAGGCGCAGGTCCCGGACGGCGTCGCCGGTGACCGGGGTCTGCACCTCGCCGGCACCTTCAAAACCCAGCAGGCGCAACCCTTTCGGGAAATACGGCGAGGGCACCCGCGATGGGCCGACCGGGCCCGAAGCGATGTACCCGCCGGAAAACAGCGTCGCGACGGTGCGGGAAGGACGGCGCACCACGGGCAGCGCGAACAACGCGGCCGGGCTCGGGTGGAACCGCGAATAGCCGTCGAACAGCGTCGGCGCCAGCAATCCCGAACCGGCGGCGACTTCGGTGATCACGTCCTCCGCGCCGGTGGTCTCGATGCTTCCGGTCCCGCCGCCGTTGACGAATTCCAGCTCCGCGATGGCCCGCACGGCCCGGACCACCGTGCCCCGCCGCCGCACCAGCTCCGCGGCCGAATGGCGGTGCATCCAGCCGATCACCCGGTTGTGCAGTGCACTGCCCGCCGCGTCGCCGAGTCCGGCGATCTGTCCCTCGTAGGCCATCATCCCGACGAGCGAGAATCCTGGCCTGGCCACGATTTCCTGCGCGAAGGCGACGGCCTGGCGCGCGGTGAACACCGGGGAGCGGCGGGTGCCGACATGCACCCCGGGCACCGGCCGCCACGACGCGTCGAGTTCGAGACACACGCGGATCCGCGGATGGCCGTGCCCGAGCGCGGCGTCGATCAGGTCGAGATGCTCCGGCGAGTCGACCATGACCGAGATCGCCGCCCGCGCCCGGTCGTTCGCCGCCAGCAGGCGCAACGCCTCGTGGTCCGCGGTCGGGTAGGCGACCACGATGTCGTCGGTGGTGCCTTCTTCGACGTGCCAGACCGCTTCCGCCAGCGAGTAGCACATCAGGCCCGCGAATCCGGGGCGCGCGAGCACCCGGTCCAGCAGCTCCCGGCAGCGCACGGATTTGCTGACCACCCGGATCGGCTTGCCCGCGGCCCGGCGACGCAGATCGTCCGCGTTCGCGTCGAAGGCGTCCAGATCGACGATCGCGAACGGCGGCTCCAGGTCCTTCGTCGCGAGGTCGTATCCGTGCGCGGTGCTGGTCACGCACTTACGGTACGACACCAAGGGTTGAAACGCGAATACTATTCACTTACGGTTCGGAGAACTATCGTGAAGAGTCCGCACTGCCGACACGACGAGGTGCCCATGACTGCGTGGACCAACTGGGCCGGCACCGCCAAGGCGAACCCGAGCCGGGTGCACCGCCCGCGCAGCACCGCGGAGATCGCCGACGTCGTGCACGGGGTGTCCGCCGCCGGAGGCCGGGTGCGCCCGCTGGGCAGCGGGCATTCGTTCACCGCGATCGCGGCCACCGAAGCGGCGGCACTGGACCTCACCCGCTGGACCGGAATCGAGCGGGTCGACCTGGAAACCCACCAGGTCACCGTGCGCGCGGGGACCACGCTGCGCGCGCTCAACGCCGCGCTCGACGGCATCGGCCTGGCCATGACGAACCTCGGCGACATCGACGCGCAGACCATCGCCGGCGCGATCTCGACCGGGACGCACGGCACCGGCGCCCGGTTCGGCGGCATCGCCACCCAGATCGTCGCGCTGGAACTGGTACTCGCGGACGGTTCGGTGGTCACCTGCTCCGCGGAGGAACAGCCAGACCTGTTCCACGCGGCCCGGATCGGGCTCGGTGCGCTGGGCGTGCTCAGCACCGTGACGCTGCAGTGCGAACCGTCGTTCGTGCTGTCCGCGCAGGAACGTCCGGAGCCGCTGGAGCAAGTGCTGGAGAACTTCGACGCTGCCGCGACGAACGACGACCACTTCGAGTTCTACTGGTTCCCGTACGACCGCACCGCGCTGGTCAAGCGAAACAACCGGCTGCCACTGGACGCGGAGCGCGCGCCCCTGTCCCGGGTGCGCCAGTTCGTGGAGTACGAGCTAGCCGAGAATCTGGCCTTCGGCGGGCTGTGCCGGGTCGGCCGGGCGGTGCCGAAGCTGGTGCGGCCCCTCAGCGGATTAGCCGCGCGCATGCTGTCCACACGGGAATACTCCGACCTGTCCCACCGGGTGTTCGTCACCCGCCGCGGAGTGCGGTTCGTGGAATCGGAGTACGCGATCCCGCGCGAAACCCTGCCCGATGTGCTCGCCGAACTGCGTGCGCTGGTGCCGCGCCTGGCCGACCCGGTGATGTTCCCGGTGGAGGTACGGGTGGCCGCGGCCGACGACATCTGGCTGTCCACTGCGTACGGACGCGATTCCGCGTATCTCGCCATCCACCAGTTCGCGGGTATGCCCTACCGCGAGTACTTCGCCGGGTTCGCCGCGATTGCCGACCAGGTCGGCGGCCGTCCGCATTGGGGCAAGCTGCACGACCTCGACGTGCACACGCTCCGCACGCGATACCCGCACTTCGACGATTTCCTGCGGGTGCGCAAGACCTGCGACCCGGCGGGCACGTTCACCAACGCCTACCTGGACCGGGTCCTCGGCAAGCCGTAAGGCTGTGAAGGGTCCCTTCACGGCCGCTGAGGCTGTGAAGGGACCCTTCACAGCCTTAGGCGGGCTCGAACAGCGAGCTGACCGACTCGCCGTTGTGGATCCGCCGCATCGCCTCCGCCAGCGCCGGGGCGATGGACAGCACGTGCAGCTTCTCCGTGCGTTCCCCAGTCGGGATCGGGACCGTGTTGGTGCACACGATCTCCAGCACGTCCTCCTGCCCGCCGATCCGGGCCAGCGCCTTGTCCGCGAACAACCCGTGCGTACAGGCCACCCGGATCGAGCGCGGCCCCAGCTCGCGCAGGCGGTCGAGCAGTTCCAGCACGGTGCTGCCGCGGGCGATCTCGTCGTCGAGCACGATCACGTCGCGGCCGGTGATCTCGCCGATGATGGACGTGATCTCCACCCGGTCGTCGGCGTAACGCTGCTTGGCGCCGGCCGCGACCTTCGCGCCGAGCAGCCGGGCGAAGTGCGCGGCCTCCTTCGCGTTGCCCAGATCGGGCGACACGACGGTCGTGTTGGACAGGTCGTACTGCCGGAAGTACCGGGCCAGCTCGTGCAGCGCGTGCAGGTGGTCGACGGGCACGCTGAAGAACCCGTGCACCTGCGGCGAGTGGAGGGTCATGGTGAGCACCCGGTCCGCCCCGGCGGTGACCATCAGATCGGCGACCAGCCGGCCGCCGATTGAGATGCGCGACGCGTCCTTCTTGTCCGAACGCGCGTACGAGTAGTGCGGCATCACCACGGTGACCCGGCCCGCCGAAGCGCCGCGCGCGGCGTCGAGCATCAGCAGCAGCTCGACCAGGTGCTCCTGCACCGGCTTGACCAGCGGCTGGATCAGGAAGACGTCGCGCTCCCGGCAATTGGCCTCAAGCTGGACCTGCAGGCAGTCGTTGGCGAACCGGTCGATCTTGACCGGCAGCAACGGCACACCGAGGTTGCCGCAGATCTCCTCGGCCAGTTCCGGATGGGCACTACCACTGAAAACCGCGATATCCCGCACGGGAGGGATCTTAGAGTGCGGACACCGCGTCCTCGATCGAGTCCTCGCCGGAGATCAGTTCGAGCGTGCGGCCCGCCGTGGCCGGGGCGTCCAGCAACGCGAGCAGCACCGCCGCCACGTCCTCCCGGGGCACGGAAGCGCGGCCGGTCTGCTCCGCGATCTTCACCCGTCCGGTGCCGGAATCGTTGGTGAGCGCACCGGGCCGCAGGATCGTCCAATCCAGATCGCGGGTCTTCAGGTCCTCTTCGGCGGCCCGCTTGGCCCGCAGGTAGGTGGCGAACACCGGGTCGAGACCGGGTGCGTCCGGGTTGTCCGCGCCCATGGAACCGACCTGCACGAAGCGGCGGACCCCGGCCCGCCCGGCGGCTTCGGCGAAGAGCACCGCGGCCCCACGATCGACGGTATCCTTGCGAGTTTCCCCGCTGCCGGGTCCGGCACCCGCGGAGAAGACCGCGGCGTCCGCGCCCCGCAGCACCTGCGCCACCGCGTCCACATCGGACTTTTCCAGGTCGAGCACCACGGTTTCGGCGCCGACCGCGGTGAGGTCCGGTTCGTGGGCGGGATTGCGCACGAGGCCGACCGGCTCGTCGCGCCGCTGCGCGAGCAGCTTTTCCAGGTGCAGGGCGATCTGGCCGTGTCCTCCGGCGATGACGACGCGCATGGACCCGACTGTAGTGCCTGCGCGGGACCGCTGCCCGGGGGCTCAGTCCGACTCGGCGGCCACCAGGTCGGCGCGCAGCAGCTGCTCGTAGGCCATTTCGTTGACCCAGCGCGAAACCGGGTCCTCGTCCAGCAGGAGGCGCTCGGTGCGTCCTGCGAGGTCGAGGTCACTCGTCGCGTACGGGTCGGCGGTGACCACCGCGAGGCCGTACGCACGGGCGCGGGGCAGGCAGTTGGCGACGTAGTCCTCGGTCAGTACGGCAAGCGATGGGAGCACCATCGCGGCCTCGCCGTAACGTGCGAAAGGAACCGCGGAGGCCATCGCGGTCCGCCAGTGCCGGGCGACCGCGAGGACGCCGATGATCTCGGCGGCCGGCGCGGGTGCGGTCGCGGCCAGCTCTGGCCAGGTCCAGGTGTCGACGGTGGCGCGATCGGCGACGGGACCGACACCCATCGCGATCCGCTCCGCGTGCACGTCCGTCCGGAGCCTGGCGACGATGCTGACCTTGCGGCCGAGCAGAGTCGTCACCGGCAGCACGACGCCGTTCCAGCCCAGCAGGGCGGCGGCCTTGCGGGCCAGCTCGTCGGGGCTCGCGGGGAGCTCGATCGGCGGCAGCACCCGGCTCGCTGTCGTCCGGCTGCGCTTCGCGCTTCCGGCGACCGTCGAGCGCTCGGTGTTCTGGGGGGTAGCCGCCACGAGTCCGCCTCCTTCACTCACCTGTACCCAGGGTGGCCGGGGAAAACCGGCACATGACTTGAGTACCAGTGCGGCGGCGCCGAATCTGCAGGTAGCGCGATCGTCTGCGATCGGCGGCGCTCAGCGGTCGGTGACCGGTCGACGGGCGGTCGGCCGACTTCAGCCCGACCGTGCGGCCAACCGAGTGACCAGCAGACGAGTGGTGTTACCGAGCGCCCACGGGCGGCTGCCCGGATGCCGGGCCGGGCACCCCGCGAACGCCGCAGCGGGCTAGCCCGTTCAGCACAATCCCCGGCGTCTCCACTGTGGACTTCGCAGGTCAGCGCCGTCACCCGGGTCGTGGTGACCTGATTCTCAGCCGAGTACCACGTACCCGGATTAGGGTTGTTCCTCTCGTACGGCGCCACGAATCGTGCAGCGCCACGACGAAGGAGCTTCAGCCATGACGGAACTACGGCCGCGGCGTTCGGTGCTGTACATGCCCGGCGCGAACGAGCGCGCCCTGGAGAAGGCGAAGACGCTGCCCGCCGACACGTTGATCCTCGACCTGGAAGACGCCGTCGCACCCGACGCGAAGGAAGCCGCGCGCGAACGCGTTTGCGCCGCGGTGGGCACGTACGGGGCGCGCGAGGTGACCATCCGCGTCAACGGCCTGGACACCGAGTGGCACGACGCAGACCTGCGCGCAGCAGCCGCCGCCGGCCCCGCCGCGGTCGTGGTGCCGAAGGTGAACTCCGCCGCCGAAGTCCACAACATCGAACGCGCGTTGGAACTGGGCGGCGCCCCGGAGCACACGAAGATCTGGGCGATGGTCGAAACCCCGGTCGCCATGCTGCACGCCGAGGAGATCGCCACCGCCTCGGATCGCCTGACCGTATTGGTGATGGGCACGAACGACCTGGCGAAGGAACTCCACGCGGAATTCGTCCCCGGCCGCGCACCGTTGCTGGGCGGGCTGTCGCTGTGCCTGCTGGCCGCCCGCGCGGCGGGCAAAGTGATCCTCGACGG
Source organism: Amycolatopsis sulphurea (assembly GCF_002564045.1). NCBI lineage: Bacteria > Bacillati > Actinomycetota > Actinomycetes > Pseudonocardiales > Pseudonocardiaceae > Amycolatopsis > Amycolatopsis sulphurea. Next base: position 2,182,725 of record NZ_PDJK01000002.1, read on the forward strand.
CGTGTACAACGACGTGAAAGATGATGCCGGTTTCGCAGCGGAATGCTTGCAGGGGCGGCAATTCGGGTTCGACGGAAAGACGCTGATCCACCCGTCCCAAGTGGAACCGAGCAACCGGATCTTCGCCCCGTCGGCTGCGGAGATCACCCACGCCCGCCGGGTGATCTCCGCCTTCACCGAAGCCAAGGCCGAAGGCCGAGGCGTGGCGATGATGGACGGGCGGATGATCGAGAACCTGCACGTGGACAACGCCCGGCGAGTACTGGCCCTCGCGGCGGCGGTGGGGGCGGCGTAGGCCGGTTCGGCGCAAGTGCCGGCGCGCCACCGTAAGGGGTCGCCGTAGTACTCGCCGAAAATCGGGCGGATATCGCTGAGTAGGCTTCTGACCTGCGGATCTGGCGGGCTGTGGGAGGTCATTCGTGGCGACGCAGGTGTTCGCGGACGAGGAGCTGGAGCGCCTGCGGGGGTTCCCGGAGATCGGTCGGGACGAGCTGGCGAAGTTCTTCACCCTGGCCCCGGCGGATATCGCGTTCGTCGATCCCGGCCGAGGTCGCGGTCCGGCGGACCGCCTTGGCCTGGCCGTTGCCCTGTCCACGTTGCCGTGGCTGGGGTTCGTGCCGGACAAGGTGTCCTCGGCGCCGCCGGTGGCGGTGACCAGGCTGGCTGATCAGCTCGGTCTCGACCCAGGTGAGCTGCGGTCCTACGGACGGCGCGCGAAGACGCGGACCGAGCATCTGCGGTTGGTGGCGAAGTACCTGGGATGGCGACTGCCGACCACGCTGGAGCTCAAGGAGGTGGACGAATTCTTGCTGGCGCGGGCGATGGAACACGATTCGCCGACGTTGCTGTTCCGGCTGGCATGCGAGTACCTGATCTCGGCGCGGGTGATCCGGCCGGGCCCGGTGACCGTGGTCGAGTGGGTCGCCCATGCCCGCGCCGAAGCGCAACGGGAGACATTCGACCGGCTGGCGCAGGAGTTCACCGAGACGCGGTGCGCCGCGCTGGACAGACTGCTGGCCATCGACCCGGAGATCCGCACCACCCGGCTGCGGTGGCTGGCCACCGGACCGGTCGAGGCCTCGCCTGCGGCGGTGAAGGCCGAGGTCGCGAAGCTGGAGTTCCTGCGCTCGCTGGGCGCGGACAGCCTGGACCTCTCGGCGCTGCCCGCTGAGCGGCGCCGGTTCCTGGCCACGGTCGGGCGCCGGCTGACCTCGCAAGCGCTGGAACAGCGTGATCCGCAGCGCCGCTACCCGATCCTGCTGACGTTGCTGGCCCAGTCGGCGACCGACGTGCTCGACGAGGTCGTGCAGCTGTTCGACCAGGCCATCTCGGCACGGGAGAGCAAGGCTGAACGCAAGATGCGCGACGCGTTGGCCGAGCGCGGCAAGGCCGGCGAGGACCGGCAGGCGCTGCTGGACGACCTCCTGGCCATCGTCACCGATCCGCAGATCAGCGACGAGCAGATCGGCGGCCTGATCCGGGGCGAGCGGATCGGATGGCCTCGCCTGCGGTCGGCAGTGGCGCAAGCCGCGCCGAGGTTGCCGCGCGATCACGGGCACCTGGCCGCGTTGGATGGCTCGTACGGGTATCTACGGCAGTTCACCCCGCAGGTGCTCGCGGCGGTGCGGTTCGCCGGCGGCACCGCGGCGACCGGGTTACTGGAAGCGGTGGAGATCCTGCGCGACCTGAACGCCACCGGCGCCCGCCGTGTCCCGGCCGACGCGCCGGACGGGTTCGTGCCCGCGCGGTGGCGCGGCTACCTGGAGACCGCGTCGAAGTCCGGGAACACCAGCGCCTACCGGCACTATTGGGAGTTGTGCACGCTTCTCGCGCTGCGGGATGGGCTGCGCAGCGGGGATGTGTTCGTGCCGGGCTCGCGCCGCTACTCCGACCCGACCGCCTACCTGCTCACCCCAGACAAATGGGCCGACCAGCGAACGGAGTTTTGCCAGCTGGTCGGCAAACCCGCCGATCCTGCCCGTGCGCTGGCCGACGCGGAGAACGAACTGGGCGAGGCACTTGCCGAACTGGAGGAGGTCCTGGCCGCCGGTGACGGCCCGGTGCGCCTGGACGAGGCCGGTGACCTGGTGATCTCGCCGCTCACCGCCGAGGACGTCCCGGCCGAGGCAACCGCGCTGAAGGCGGAGCTGACCGAGATGCTGCCATTCGCGCCGATCGTGTCGCTGCTGATCGAGCTGGACAAACGTACCGGCTACCTGGACTGCTTCACCCACGCCGGCGGCAAGCAGGCCCGCAGCCCCGAGCTGAAACGGAACCTGATCGCGGTCTTGCTGGCCCACTCCACCAACCTCGGCCTGACCAGGATGGCCGACGCCTGCGGGATCTCCTACGACGTGCTCGCCTGGACCAGTGAGTGGTACGTGCGGGAGGAGACGCTGCGCGCGGCGAACCTGGCGATCATCGACTACCACCAGCGCCTGCCGCTCACCCCGATCTTCGGCACCGGCACCCTGTCCTCATCGGATGGACAGCGGTTCCCCACGCGCGGAAAGTCCGTCACCGCAAGGGCTTTGAGCCGATACTTCGCGTCCGAGGGGCTTTCCACGTATACGCACGTGACCGATCAGCACACCACCTACGGCACGAAGGTCATCGTCGCGACCAAGCGCGAGGCCCACTACGTCCTCGACGAGATTCTCGGGAACGCGACCGACATTCCCATCACCGAGCACGCGACGGACACCCACGGCGTCACCTTGGTCAACTTCGGGCTGTTCGACCTGCTCGGGTTGCAGCTGTCCCCGCGGATCCGGGACCTGGGCAAGATCACCCTCTACCGGAACGGATCACGAGCGCAGGTCCAAGCCGAGTTCCCGCACACCGGGCCGCTGCTTACCCGCAAGCTCAACACCGACCTGATCGCCGAGCAATACGACGACCTACTCCGGCTCGCCGGGTCGCTGAAGTTCGGGCACGCCACCGCCTCCCTGCTAGTCGGCAAGCTCTCGGCATCCGGCCGGCAGAACGCGCTCGCCGCAGCGCTCAAGGAGTACGGGGCACTGCGGCGCACCATCTACGCCCGCTACCTCGCCGACCCGGCCTACCGGCGCAAGATCTCGCGGCAGCTGAACAAGGGCGAGTCGCTGCACGCGCTGAAGCGGGACCTGCTCTACGCCCACGAAGGCGCGGTCAGAGCACGGCACCTCGAAGCCCAGACCGAGCAGGCGTGGTGCCTCACGCTGGCCACCAACGCCGTGGTCGCGTGGACGACCGAGTACTACGGCCTGGCCGTGGAGTCGATGCGTACGGCCGGGCGGCGCATTGACGACGAGGTCCTGGCCCACATCTCCCCGGCGCACAGTGAGAACATCAACTTCTTCGGCGCCATCGACGTCGACATCGAAGGCGAGCTCGCGCAGCTCGGCCCCACCGGCTACCGGCCGCTGCGCATCCGGGACACCCTGTTCTGACCCCCCGCGTGTGGAACTGTTGCGCGTCCCGCCGAGCGTTCGCCTATGCCGCCATCCGGACGACCGCGAGCCGGCAGCAGCTCCCGCCACACCCGCACTCATCGCGTGCCCACCCGCCATCGGGACGGAGCATCACCGACCGCCGTCCCCGCGCGTGGTGTCGTAGCCACGCCGGGTAGGCTCGCTGGGTGAAACATGTCGTTCTGCTGCCCGGTTTTTGGCACGGTACATGGTGCTGGAGTCTCGTGACACCTCGACTCGCTCGTCGCCGGATCCCGGCGGTCGCCGTCGACCTTCAGGGGCAGGGGCTGGAGGGCGTCTCGCCCTCGTCGCGGTGGAGCCGGCCCTTCGACGAGTCGGCGTTTGCGACCGAGGTGTCCGGTGTCGCGTCCGTGACGGCATCGAGCGCAGCTGAGGCACTGATCGACCATCTCCGCCTCATCGGAGAGGGCGACCCGTGTGTTGTGGTGGCGCACAGCATGGGTGGTGTCGTGGCGACACTAGCGGCCGAGCAAGAACCTTCGTTGTTCTCGCAGCTGCTGTACATCGCAGCCTTCGCGCCCGTGAACGGGCTTCCCGCCGCCGCCGATTTCACTGCCGATGAGAACGAGGGGGAGTTGGGTACGCAACTGCTGCGAGCCGACCCGTTCACCGTCGGAGCCTCGCGCGTGGACTCCGGGGATCCAGATTCGCGTGCGGCCATCCAGAAGGCGCTCTATGGCGATGTGTCATCCGAGATCGCGGACGTCGCGACGAGCCTGTTGAACTCCGATGCCCCCGTCGGTATCGCTGCCGAAACGATCTCCGTCAGTCGTGAGCGGTTTGGATCCGTGCCGCACACCTACGTCATGTGCGGAGACGACTACATGATCCGGCCCGCGCTGCAGCGGCGCACGATCCGTGACATCGATGCCGTATCCGCCGCTCCGACAACGGTGGTGGAGTTGCCGAGCTCGCACTCTCCCTTCCTGTCCCAGCCGGACGCCGTCGCCGAGGCGATCGCAACAGCCTGGGGCAAGCCGCTGTCGGTCTAGACAGAGGACGCGCGAGCGTGACCTGCTCTACAAGCCACGAGGGCACCATCCCGACCGCCACCTCCAGGCTCAGAACGAGGATGGCTGCAGCTTGACCCTGGCCGCCAACGCCGTGTGGCGTGGACGACGGAGTACTCAATGCGTCGGCACCGGTCGTGATCGTGTACATCAGTCGTCGGCTGCTGCCACGGCGGCGGGTCGGGCGACCACAGCATTTCCGTGGGCCGCTCACCGCTGACATCACGGCTGTTACTGCCATGTCGTCGTGGAGGCCCCTTGGTGATCCACTCACCCCGTTCAACAATCGGTCGATTACTGAACATCCGGCCGCCGTGGCGCCGCCGAGGCCTCCGTTCAGGTGGGGTGTTCAACAACTCGTTCAACAACATGTAGGCTCCACGCTCGTTGATGAACACGTTTGCTGAACGAATCGAGGGGCTTCGTGGCGCTGGTGGGGCTGGTGCGTGTCAGCACGAGCAAGCAGGAGACCGCGCGGCAGCACGACGCGCTCGACGGGCTGTGCGTGAAGGTGTTCGAGGAGAAGATCAGCGGCAAGCTCGCCGTCGACGCCCGGCCCGCGCTGACCGCCGCAGTCGACTACATGCGCCCCGGCGACATGCTCACCGTGCAGGAAGTCGACAGGCTCGGCCGTAACCTCCTCGAAGGCCTGCTCGTGCTCAACGACCTGTTCTCCCGCGGCATCGCAGTCAAGGTCCTCGAGGGGATCGCCGCCGGCGAACACCTCGAGCGCAGCCTCATCCTTGATTTGGCGCTTGCACTGGCCGAGGATCGCCGACGCGACATTGTCCGCAAAACCCGCAACGGCCTCGACTCCGCCCGCGCCCGCGGCCGCACCGGTGGCCGCCCCCGAGTCGTCGACGCCGACAAACGCCGCATCATCCTCGCCCGCCACGCCGACGGCGAGTCCATCCGCACCATCGCCCGCGCCACCAAGCTGTCCGTCGGCACGGTCCACAACGTCCTCGCCGACCACCGCGCCGCCAACGACTGATCACCGCTGGTCAGGCATATCCGCCCGATTTTCGGCGAGTACTACGGGGACCCCCGTAAGGTGGGCATGACGCGGCAGCCGCTCAGGAAGGTGCGGATCGAGGTATTCACCTCGATCCGTTCGGCGACCGTCGGCCTCGGCAGGCTCAACATCCTGGTCGGCGCCAACGGTGCCGGCAAGACCAACTTCGTACAGGCATTCGAGCTGCTGGGCCGGATCGTGAGCGGCGAACTCGGGCTCTTCACGGGGCTCAACGGCGGCGCGTCCGTATTGCTGAACAACGGTGTCACCCGGATCCGGCGTGCAACTGGCGGGCCTGCTCCGGCAAGCCGCGGTGCGCGGCCAGGTACTGGTCGCCACGCAATCGGTCACCCTGATGAACCAGTTCGAGGTCGACGAGCTGATCGTGGTCGCGCGCGTCCGAGTTCACCAGGCCGGACCTCGACTCGCTCAGCGCGTGGCTGGCGGAGTACTCGCTCGGGGAGCTGTGGGAGAAGAATCTGCTCGGCGGCCGCCCGGTTCGTGAGGACACCGGCGGCGCATGACATACCGGCGGTTGCACCTGCTCGGGGAAGGTCAGACCGAGGAAATCGTGGTCAGCACCGTCCTCGAGCCGCACCTGAGCCCAGACTGGATCGTCACGCACTCGATCGTGACGACCCGGCGTCCCGCGTCTGGCACGAAGCACCGTGGCGGAGTCAGCAGCTGGGCCAAGCTCGAGACCGCCCTCAGGCTTTGCTCCGCAACACGACCTCCACGTCCTCGGCACTTTGTTCGGCTACTACGCCTTTCCTTCGGACGCCCCCGGAATGGACTCGGCCAACCAGAAGTGTCCGGCTCCAGGTCCAGCACGTCGAAGCTGCCCTGTCCGCGGCGATCGGAGATGCCCGGTTCGTCCCGCACCTGGTCCTGCACGAACTCGAAACGTGGGTCTTCGCCGCCGCTGAGCACTCGGTGAACTGACGGGATCGGCGAGCCTGACCAAGCGGCTCCGGGCAGATGTGCTCGCCGCAGGGGGCGTTGAGCCGGTGAACGACAGTCCGGCAACTGCCCCGTCGAAGCGACTCACGAGATACCGCGATCGGTACTCCAAGACAAACTGACGGCCCGCTTGCCATTTCTGAACTCGGCATTGCCGAGCTCCGCGCGCAATGCCCGCACCCAGACGAATAGCTGATCGAACTCGCGGACCGCGCACCAGCTGCGCTGACCCCCGCCCGAAACCAACCCCCTGGTGAGTACTTCCCCACCAAGGGTCAAGCACTCACCCCCCCCCCGCTCTTTTCGGAGGTCACCCAGGAGCCGGGAGTCGGCTGTGAGCGGAGCAGCACCCGCTACGTCGGCGAGCAGCTTCGCGACCTGGAGCAGACCGAGCCGCATCTGCTCGATCTCGCCACGCAGTTTTTCGATTTCCGGCCAGGCGTTCTCGTGGGCGATGGGCGAGACGCCGTCGGGACGGCTCTCCTCCCACGCGCCGAGGAGCGGGTGCCAGTGTGCGAGAAGTGGCCGCACCGCCGCATTCAGCACGGTGAGGGCCAGCTTCCCGAAGGTGATCTTGTCGGCAGCGGAAGGCGGCGAGACGTCGGGGCCGTACGTGCCCAGGATTCTGCGAGTGGTGGCGAACAGCGTGTACAGACTGCTCAGCGCTTCCCTCGCCAACCCCTCGTCCCGGCCGAGCGGGACCACGGAAATGCGCGTGGCCAGTTCGACGTACAGCTCCCAGGACGCCTTGGCCTCCACCTGCTGAGGCGCCCAGGAACCGCTGATCTCGCCGACGAACGGCAGTTTCAGCTTGACCCCGACCTCGCGCGGCCGCACTCTCCGCCAGCGCCGCCCCATCAGCGCACGCCCGCGAGCAGGGAGCCCGCGCCGGCCAGCGTGGCAAGCCGTTCGGCCACGTCGCGGAGGAGGATCTGCAGGTCGGCCAGCTCGGCACGCAGCTGCGCGGCCTGGTCCCACTCCCGCTCGTGGGCGAGCGTCGGCACCCCGGGTGGCCGAAGCTCGGCATGAGCCTGCAGCCGGGGATGCCACTTGACCAGGAATGGCCGCAATCCGTCGTTCAACAGCCCGACGACCACGGTGTGCGCCGAATCCGCGGTCAGGGACGGCGGTGCCGGGTACTTGGTCAGCGCCTCGCGAGCGCCGTCGAAAACCTGGTGCAGGCTGTCGAGTGCCTCCTCCAGCAGCCCCTCGTCCGGGCCCAGCCGCACGGCCGCGATCCGGCTGGCCAGCGCCACATGCATCTCCCAGGCAAGGGATCGCTCACCGCTCATGTCCGGCATTCTAGGCTCCGGAGACGCTGCCACCACAGCACCGACCGAAGGGGAACCGATGCCGGACGTGTTCATCAGCTACGACCGCACCGACGCGCCGATGGTGGAGCGCCTCGGCGAGCGGTTGGTGAACGCCGGGCTGGAAGTCTTCCTGGACACCGAGGCGATCCGCCCGTTCGAATCCATTTCGGACCGAGTACGCCGGAGTCTCGCCGCGTCCAGCACCCTGCTCGCCTACTACAGCCGCAGTTACGGCTCCCGGCGCGCCTGCCAGGAGGAGTTCACCACGGCGTGGCTGGCCGGCGCCGAGCACGTACTGGTGGTGAACCCGGAGCCGGGCATCGAACACCTTGCGCCGCGCGAAATCCTCGACTACCTGCTGCCCGGGCACCCGGCGACCGAGTACGCGCTGACGAGGTTGGTCGACGCGGTGCGTGCGCGGCTCGCCGCCGTCCCGGACGTGATCGGGTTGGAGCCGGAGCCGCAGCGACTGGTGTCCGCACCCACGAAATTCACCGGGCGGTGGACGGAGCTGTGGCAGCTGCATTCAGTCCTGCACAACGGTGGGATCGCCGTGGTCCACGGGGTGCACGACAGCGGCAAGACCACGCTCGCCCACGCCTATGTGCAGCAGTTCGGCCGTGCCTACGGGCGGATCTTCGTCGGCGACGCGATGGCCGCGGTCCCCGGTGATCTCGTCGTGCTCGATGACGTGAACGAGCTGCCGGGCAAGCTCCCGCGCGGCGTGGCATGCCTGCTGCTGACGCGCGATGCTCACCTTGCGGAGTATGGCATCGGCATCGAACTGACCGATCTGCGCGAGGACGAACTGGACCTCGACCTCGCGTTGCGAGAGGCGGCGGAAGGCAGTGTCGGCCTCGCAGTCCGGCTGGCGGAACAGTTCTCCGGCAGTCCGGAATCCGTTCTCGATCGGCTCTACCAGCTCGAATCCCCGCTCCTCGATCCACTCACCGAACGGATTCCGCCCGCGGTCTCCCGGTTGGGTGAAGAAGCCTGGGACGTGGCCCGGATCCTGGCCGCGGTCGCCCCTGTTCCGTTGACCTGGAAAGTGCTCGCGGAGGTCCTGTTCGAGGCGGGTGGACCGGGCGCGGCCGAGCTGTTCACCTCCACCAACGACCGGATCGAGGAACTGCTCGCCACCGGCGTGCTGATCAGCGACAACGTCGGCGAACTCGTCCTGCCCCGCGCCTTCGCGCTCGCGCTGCGAAAGGCGGAGCCGCGACCGGCCCGCGCGGAGCAGCTGCGGGAGATCACCCTGCGGCTGCTGACAAAACGAGCCCGGCCGCGGCAAGCGGTCGTGCCGGTGCGGCGCCGTTCGGAGCTGGACGAGCAGGAACGCAAGGCCGCGCACCGGATTCTCAACGAACTCACCAGCCGGACCGCGATCCAGCCGCCGCCGGAGGACCATTCGGGCCTGTTGCGTGCCGCGCTCTCCTCGTTGCACGAGCTGATCGACCGGCTCCGCCTGATCACCGACCAGGTCGATCAGGACGCACTCCGCCCCTCCACCCGGATACGCCCCGGCCTGAGCACCGTGATCGGGCACCTGCGAGAGGGCCTCCTGCGGCCATTCCTGACCAAATGGCATCCCGCGCTCGACAACTACTACGACCTTCAGCCACCCGGGGTGGGCAGGTTCGACCACGAACGCAACTGGGACCGGTACGCCGAACTCCAGACGGATTTCGGCAAGCTGCGTTCGTCGATCTCCGAAGTCGCCGACGAACTGACTGTGCTCAGCGGGAATCCGTTGCGGTGAACGGCCAAACCGCGCCGGCCAGACCGGGAGCTGGTACCGGCCACCGACATTGAACGCACCAAGGCGGCGTGCGCACCGCGTTCGACCGGCTCGTGACCGGGTTCTTCGCCGACGTCCGCGCGTTCAAGTCCTATGTGGATTGGGCGTTCGAGTTCAGCGATCGGCTGCTGATCGACGCGACCACCGGCCGCAACCGCTCGGCGATCACGTCGACATGCGCGCAAAGGTTCCGGAGTTCGTCCCGGCCGTGGAACGCGCCCTGCCGAGAGCCAAGCAGAAGCTCTGACCCCGGCGGTGACTCACAGCCCGCCTGGCACGTGCTCAACGCCCGCCACCAGCCGACCCGGCACGACGTGCTCATCCGGCTTCTCGTCGCCTCGCCTTGATCCACAAGGCCCGGCGAAGCTGTCACCGATCGCAGACACTGTGATACCGTCCGTACTGTTCGTCGAGAAGGCTGGGGAGGGCTTTCATGACTGATGACGGCGTCGAGCGCGTCCGGCACCTACCCGCAGACATGCAGGGCCCACTGGTCCCGGGGTACAGGTACGTCCGGGACAAAACACCGGAGCAGGCCGCGAAGGAAGCCGCCGACGCTCAGGCGAAAGCCAACGAGGGCATGTCAACCGGAGGCGGCGGGTACCGGCTGACCCCGGAACTGCTCAAAGAGGTCGTCACCGAGATCGCCGACATCCTGCACTGGATCAACGCCGACGTCAGGCCACACGCGCTGGCACTGCGTTCCTTCAAGCCCATGGGCGACGAAGTCGCCAGCATCGGCTACGTGGAGGACGCCAACGCAGCCGGCCAGTCCTACAACAACTACCTCAACTCCGTCGTTGTCGAGTTGACGCGCCAGAGGGACGCCTTTCACCAGGCCCTGGATACTTACCAGAAGCAAGAGCACCAGGCCGCCGACCACCTGAAAGGCCTCCGACCCCACGATGACTAACCGTCACACCGTCACAGCCAGTCTCGCCGCAGCCACTGTCCTCCTGACCGGGTGCGCGAGCGAGCCCGGTAACGCCGCCCCAGCGTCCCCAGCGCCACCGACCTCCACCGGGCTTCCTTTCGGCGCACCGCCGGTACCCGCTCCGCTCGACCCTGCGCCGCTGAAGAAGGCACCGTGCGACGCGATGACCGCAGACCAGGTCGCCAGCCTTGGCGCACCACTCAAGAACGCAAGGTCAAAGCCCGCGGACCCAACCGGACCCGCCTGCAGCTGGACCTTCGACTACGAAGACGACATCTCGGCAGTAACCGGGGCAGTATTCACCGCGGACCCCACCCACGGCGGAATCAGCGGCCTCTACGGCCAGAAACAGTTCAACGGGCTTACTCGGTTCGAGCCTTTCTCCGCCAACGGCTACCCAGGCGTGATCTACGATGCGGCAACCAACTCCATGCCAGGAAACTGCGCCCTGGCAGTCGGTCTCCGCGACGACCTCACCTACACCATCAGCGTGGGCCTCGATGTCCTCAAGCATCCTTTCGCCGAAGGCTGCGAACTGGGCAAAAAGGTCGCCGGATACGTAATCCAGTATCTCCAGAAGGGGGGCCATTGATGCCGGACGGCTACACCGGCGCAGATGTCTACACCCGGATGCACCGCTACGGCGGCAATACGACCTCCCTGGACAACGACCAACAGGCGGCCGATGCGCTCAAGTCGGCCCATGAAACCCACGAAGGGCCGTATCGGTCCACGCCGATTGAGGAGACCAGGTTTGCGTACACCACGATGGTGTCCTGGTACCTGTGCTCGGCGTGATCGAACACGCCACCGCAGGTGATCAACCGCAGCTGTGGTTTGTCCGTGTTGCTGAAGACCGCCTGGGTCGGGAGTGTCCTTGCGAACCTGATCCTTGTGGTCGACAACGAACTTCAGCTTCTTGCCGTCGCTGCGCTCGACGCCGACGCGGACGCCCTTGAGCCTGGAGAAAACGCCCGGCTGGTGGTTGCCGTCCACATGCCCGAGCACGATCGCCGGACCCACTTCGCCGGGGGCCGGGGAAAGCCGGTACCAGGCGGCCTGCGTCGGCGTTTTCACCGAGGGCACGGAAATCTGGCTGTCCTTGCCGGGCAGCACGGTGATTCGCGAGGATTTGGCGCCGATTCCGGGGATCTCCACCGAGGTCGGCCGCAAACCGGCGAACGGCTTCACGACCGGCACCGAGGTGCTGGACGGCGCCGGATCGTCGACGAATCTGTCACCCATTGCAGACACTGTGATACCGTCCGTACTGTTCGTCGAGAAGGCTGGGGAGGGCTTTCATGACTGATGACGCCGTCGAGCGCGTCCGGCACCTACCCGCAGACATGCAAGGCCCACTGGCACCGGGGTACAAGTACGTCCGGGACAAAACACCGGAGCAGGCCGCGAAGGAAGCCGCCGACGCTCAGGCGCAGGCCAACGAGGGCATGTCCAGCGGAGGCGGCGGATACCGGCTGACTCCGGAACTGCTCAAGGAGATCGTCACCGAGATCGACGACATCCTCGACTGGATCAAGACCGACGTCAGACCACAGGCGCGGCAACTCACCTCCTTCAAGCCGATGGGTGATGAAGTCGCCAGCATCGCCTACGTGCAAGACGCCAACGCCGCCGGCCAGTCCTACAGCAACTATCTCAACTCAGTCGTTGCAGAGTTGATGCGCCAGAGGGATGCCTTTCAGCAGGCCCTGGATACTTACCAGAAGCAAGAAGCCCAGGCCGCCGACCATCTGAAAGGCTTCCGTCCCCAAGATGACTAGCCGTTACCCCGTCACCGTCAGCCTCGCTGCAGCCGCTGTTGTCCTTGCCGGGTGTGCGGGCGAGTCCGGGATCGCTGCCCCAGCGTCTCCTGCACCGCCGACTTCCACCGGGCTTCGTTTCGGCGCACCGGCCGTACCCGCCCCGTTGAACCCGGCGTCAATCGAGAAGGCACCGTGCGACGCGATGACCGCAGACCAGGTCGCCAGCCTGGGCGCACCACTCAAGACCGCAAGGTCAAAGCCCGCGGACCCGACCGGACCCGCCTGCAGCTGGATCTTCGACTACGAAGACGTCATCTCGGCAGTAACCGGTGCAGTATTCACCGCGGACCCCACCCACGGCGGAATCAGCGGACTCTACGGCCAGAAACAGTTCAACGGGCTTACCCGGTTCGAGCCGTTCTCCGCCAACGGCTACCCAGGCGTGATCTACGATGCGGCAACCAACTCCCCGCCGGGTAGCTGCGGGCTGGCAGTTGGTCTCCGCGACGATCTCACCTACACCATCAGCGTAGATATCGACGGTCTCAAACACCCTTTCGCCGAAGGCTGCGAACTGGGCAAAAAGGTCGCCGGATACGTCATCCAGTATCTCCAGAAGGGAGGCCGCTGATGCCTGACGGCTACACCGGTGCGGATGTCTACGCCCGGATGCATCGTTACGGTGGTAACACCGCTTCCCTCGACGCCGGGCAGCAGGCGGCCGACGCACTCAAAGCGGCCCACGAAACCCTGATGACCAGGATCGCCCGCCTGCAAGGCAAGATGGACGCGTCCTGGGAAGGTGACGCTGCGGGCAAAGCTCAGGCCGGGTTGACTCCGCTGCTGGAAACCTCTCAGCAGGCGTCCGAAGATCTCGGGCGCAGCGCCCAGTCGCTTACCGCGCAGAACGGCGGCTTCCACGGCACGCTGAACAAACTCGCGCCCATGGACACCAACCGTCCCGACACGAACGATCTGGCGAGCTACAACCCGTTCGGCGCGAGTGATTCGGAAAAAGCCGCAGCGCGGTGGGATGACGCGGACAGGAACAACAAGGAAGCCTACGGGGCTTACGTCGCCACCACCGATGGAAACCGCAATTCGTCGGCCAAGGACTATCCGGTCCTGAACGCCGCGCCGGCGGGGCTGTCCGTCAACCTCACCCCGAGTGGCAAAGGGACGCCGGGTGGTATCGACGGAACTGGCGGCAGCGGCGGGCACGGCGTGGGCCGCCACGGCGGCTGGTATTCGCCCAGCACGGGCAGCACCGGCAACACCGGCCAGGTCGGCAGTTCGGCGTCGCCGCCTGTCATCGACTCCTCTCACGCTCCCGGCAGTGAGAATTCTCCTGCGCAGCACGCCACGGCACCGGATTCCACAACGGTGGCCGGGTACACGCCCAAAGCTCCGGTCAGCAATGCGCCCGGGTTCGGCACCGGGTTGCTGCCGACGTTCGGTCCGAACAGCAGCGGCACGGATTCGGTGGTCGGCGGCGGCTTCGGCGGCCCAGGAGGCAGTTTCGGCACTCCGGGCAGTGGGTTCGGCGCGCCGGGCAGCGGCGGGGAAAGCAGTCTCGGCGGGCGGACCGGCGCCGGAGGCAGCTCTGGTGCGCGCAGCGGAGCCGGCGGCGGGCGGCAGCTCGGCGCCGGAAAGGGAACTGGTACGGGAACCCCGGCAGGCGGCCAGAGCGCCGCACGCGCTGGCGGCGCCGCCGGAGGGCCTGGCGCCAAGGGTTCGCCGGGCATGGGCGGCATGGGTGCCGGAGCGGGGAAGGGCAAGGGCACCGAGGACGAGGAGCACCAGCGGAAGGTGACTTACCTCGACGAGGATGTCGACGAGCTGTTCGGTGGCTATCCCGACGGTATGCGCCCGACCCCACCCACCATCGGAGCCTGACACCTTGCTTCGCTCTCCCCTGCGGTTTTCCCGCGCCGGTTACCAGAATCTGGTCCGCCGTCTCGACCGCACAGACCCGCACCCGACCCTGATCGGCGGGGAAAAGTGGTACCCGGAGGAAGAACAGGTCCGGCAGGACTCGAACGCGGACGCCGAACTGGCCGCCACGGGCTGGCCGGCCCGCGACTTCGCCGAGGTCATCGGTCTCCTGCAACGGCCTTCCGTTGACCGCTATTGCTGGGCCCGGATCAACGGCCGCGACCTGACTTTGCAGGCCGCGTCGGCCGGGCGCGACGCGGTCCTCGCCATCGCCGGCCAGGACACGATCACCCTTTTCCCCAGCTCCGCGGAAGCCGTTGCCTGGGATCTGGTGGCCGCGCTACCGGACACCCCGCCGGCCGCGAACCTGCATTCGCTGTCCTGCTCGGAAGCCGACTACCGCGCGGCGCTCTCCGGCAATCCGCCGGCCACCCGCACGAACAGCGCCCGCGACGCACGTCGCGCCGTCGAGTGGATGCAGGCGCCTCGGGTCCACACCGGACGGCTGTACGTCGCGATCCGCCGTGGTACCGAACGGATCCGCAACGAACACCCGCCCTACTGGATCGACACCGAGCAAGGCCGGTTCACCGCAACGGTCACCAACGGCTGGCTCAGCATCGGCCGAGCCCGCATCGACGACCTCACCCGGATGCTGCACACCATCGAAGCCGGCCTGCGCGCCTGACCTCGCTCCGTCGGCAACGGGGCCGTGAGGATTCACCAGTTCACGCGCAAGGCACCGCGGAAACGGTGACAAACCCGGCGAGTCCCACTGAAAACGTGACGTTGTTCAGCCCAGCGCGGTCAGCAAATCCTGCCAAAGGTCCTCGGGATCCTCCAGCCCGACCGAGAACCGGATGAGCCCCGGCGGCACCCGGTCCTCGCCCGGCAGCCAGGCACGCCGCTCGATCAGGCTTTCCACCCCGCCGAGGCTGGTCGCCGGGCGAATCAGCCGCACTGCCGCGCACACCCGGTCCGCAGCGTCCGCATCCGGCAACTCGAATGCCACCATCATCCCGAAACCGGGGTAACGAACCTTCGTTATCTGCAGGTGTTCCGACAATCGCGAAGCCAGCAGCTCCGCGGTGCGCGTTTGTTCTGCCAATCGCACCGGCAACGTACGCAACCCGCGCAACGCGAGCCACGCTTCGAGTGCGCCAGGAGTGGAACCGAGCCGCGTACGCGCCGCGCGCAGGTCACGCCCCGCTGCCTCGTCGCGCGCGACTGCGACGCCGAGTAGAAGATCGCTGTGTCCACCGATCAGCTTCGTCGCGCTGTGCACCACGATGTCCGCACCCAGTGACAACGGCTGCTGGCGCAACGGCGTCGCGAAGGTGTTGTCGACGACGACGCGGCCTCGCGTACCCCGCGCAATGGTCTCAATCTCCATCACGTCGAGCGTCGGGTTGGTCGGTGACTCAAGCCAGAGAAGGTCGGCGTCACAGTCAAGCCACGCCTGGGTGTCCGTGGGCTCCAGCTCAGTGACGGTCAGCCGCCCAAGCTGCTGCGCGTGCTGAAGCGCGCCACGCGTGACGGCGTAGCTGAACGTCGGCACCGCGACTGTGGACCCGACCGGCAACGAGTCCAGGACAGCGGACAACGTCGCAACGCCCGAGCCGTACGCCGTCGCGTAGCCGCCTTCGAGCGACCCGACGACTTCTTCGAACGCAGCCCAGGTATCCGTCCCGTCCGAGCGCGCGTACACCGAGTCCCCGCCAGCTTCGTACGTGCTTGTGGCCACGATCGGCGTGTTGAGCGGCTCACCGGGACCGTGCGGCCGTCCCGCCGCAATCGCCCGTGTACGCGGAGTCCAGTCGTCCATGCAGACACGGTAACCAGGTGCTTGTCCGGTCGCAGCGACGAAAGTCACCGAGCAGCACGTCAGTGCGCGTACACCGGAGTAACGGAGTCCCCGCGGTGGGCGGGGTACTCCACCACCTGCTGGAAGGTCGGCCGGTTCTGGGTGCTGATCTTGCCGTGCGCGATGCCGCCGAGCGGTCTCTGGATCACCGTGTCCGCACACCACTGGTCACCGGCCGAGCAATCGCTGTCACCCGGGTACACGGTGTGCGCCGGCTGAGCCGAGGCCTGCGTGAGCGAATCGACGAGCGCGGTGCGGCAAGCGCCGAGGTCGCCGCCCCCGCAGAACTTCGCGCCCAGCGGCCCGGCCACCGGCTGCCCGAGCACCGTACGCAGATCCTTGCTTACGTACCCCCACCAGCCGTGCTGGTAGGAGGAACCCTGGTGCGGCTGGCCAACATGCTTGCCCAGCACCTCGTTCTGGAATCCGGACGGGCTTTCGTTGATCTGCAGCACATTCGTCATCGCGGTGAACGCGGCGTCGCCCATCGCCGGTTTGAACTCCGCGCTGACCAGCAGTGGCCACCAGGCGTCCATGATCCGGATCGCGTCCGCGTCGTTGTATTTCTTGCTGCCCCGAGCCGATTCCACACGCTGGTGCCCGTGCTCCAGCCAGGTTTTCAGCTTCGCTTCGGCATCCGCGGCCGCGCCGGTGAGCGGGGCCTTGTCCAAGATCTGCACCAGCAACGGCAGGATCTTCTCGGCACGCAGGTCGGCGAGCGCGGCATCCGCCATGGCCTGCGTCAGGTTCACCCGGGTCACCTTGGTGCCGCTGGAAATCAGCGCCTTGACCCGGGCATCGAGCAGATCCGCACGGTGGACGGCGGACTTGTCCGCGCCCCCGGAGGCGTACCCGTCGGCCTGTGCGTTGTTCCAGCTGACGTAGTAGTCCTGGTTCACCGACTGCGGATGCTGCGCCGCCGGCGTGTAGTCCGCCTTGTTCCCGGCAGGGTTCCAGCCCTGCCAGTCGAAGCCGCGATCGCCCCAGGTCGGCATCATCGGGTCGGCCTTCGGGCTACGCACCGGGTTCGCACCCGAGTTGAAGTACGCGACGTCCTTCGAGTCGGCGTAGAACCAGTTGAAGGTGAAGTTGACGGCTCCGGCGGCCTTCTGGAAGTCCGCGGCGGAGCGGACGAAGTCCGGGTCGTTGAACTCCTGGAACCCGATCAGCGAGTCCGCCTCGTGGAGGTACGAGGAGCGCAACGACGAGTAGGCCACCGGTTTCCCGCCGACCGTGGCCCGCGCGGTGACCGGACCGTACTTCGTGCGGTAACTACGCAGCGTGTACGAACCGGCGGCCGTGCCGCCGGTCACCGTCGGCGTCCAGGAATCCTTGCGCTCCACCGTGTCCATCGGAACGCACTTGCCCTGGTACAGGTAATAATTCGAGTCCTTTGTGGCCGGTTGACCGCTCGGCTCGCACAACGGCGACGCGAACGTGTCGGTGATGTCCTGCGCGGAGGTCGTCGCGCTCCACGAGTAGTCCTGGCCGCGACCGAGCAGCACATACAGGCTCAGCCCGGCGAACGACGCGCCGCGCGCGCTGATCCCCGGCCCCTGCAGCTCCTGCAACATCAGCAGCTGCGGCGCGAAATACCCGGTCTGCGGACCGAACACGGCGACCGGGTGCCCGCTGGCGGTCTTCGAACCCGACACCACGAGCGCGTTGGACATGCCGTGCTTGCCCTTGAGCATGTTCCCCGGCAGCACGCCGTTGTCGAACATCCCGCGCGCGGCTTCCTGCCCCTTCTGCGCGGGCACGGCCACCTTCGCGGGAGTCGAGCCGGCCGCGGAACCGGTCCGGTCGTACACGAGCTGCTGGTCGGTCACCGAGCCCGGGTCCGGCATCGCCATGCCCTGCGGGTTCGCCGGAGTGTTGCCATACGGGAACTTCTGCCCGTCGTGCAGGGTCTTCACGGCCTCCGGGTCGCTCTCCGCGCGCAGGCTCTGCCAGACCTTCTCACCCTGCTCCGCACCGTACTTCTCCTGCAGCGCCAGCTTCGCGACCGCGCTCTGCACCTCGCCACCGCCACCGGCGCCGAACTGCGCGCCGACCACCGAGGCGAGCACCACAAGGTCGGTCAGCTTGAACGGTTCGATGGTGCCTGCGTTGGTGATCGCGTCCACATGCCCGGTCAGCACGTACTCGCCGGGGAAGTACCGGCCGTTGTGGGCATCGGTGATGTACTTGTTGATCCCGTCGAGGTAGGCCTGCGCGTCGGAGAGGCCCTGCTTACCGCGCGGGCCTCTCGCGGCGACCGCGTCGATCTGCTGCTTCAGCTCGTCTTCGGTGTATGGCGCAGCGGCGAAGAGGGACTGCTCCAGCTCGCGGTTCGCGGGTGCACCGCCGGCGTAGGAAGTCAGCTGGCCGCGGCCGACCCGGCGCATGATGTCCATCAGCCACAACCGGTCCTGCCCGGCGGCGTACCCGGCGCCGAACTCCGTGCCCGCGCGCGTCGTGCCCTGGATGTGGGGCACGCCAGTCGCCTTGTCCCGGGTGATCGTGACGTCGGCACGTGGTTTGAGCGTGCTCGCCACCTGGTCGGCCGGCACCCCGAAGGACGAGTCGTTGAAGAACTTGCCGATCGTGGCAGTGGTCAGCTTCTTGTACCCACCGGCCAGATCGGCGTATTTGCCGAGCTGATCGTCGGCGTGCGCGGGCTGGGTGCCGAACACTTTGTTGGCCAGGATCTCGGCGACCGTCGCGCTGCCGTTTTCACCCGGCGGCAGGATGTCGTTGCACTGTCCGGCGCAGTAGTCGTTGCCGGGCACTGCGGCCGCGGCCGGGGCAACGGCCTGCGTCAGGCCGGTGACCAGCACCGCAAGCACCGGCACGGTCAAGAAACGGATGCGTCGTCGCATGCCCGGTGCTCCCGTCTGCAGTGACTTCCCCAGAGTGATCCAGCGCAACCTACTTGTCGATAGAGCATGCGTGAAGACTTTTCGCGTTTCTCCCGCCGTTGCGCGTAGTCCGATCGGCGCAGTCCGGACTCCGTCGGTACGGTGAGCCCATGACCTTGCAAAAGCCCGAAATCGATCGCCCGGACGGGCCGCCGCCGGCCGACCTCGAGATCACCGACCTGACCGTCGGGAACGGCGCCGAAGCCGTCCCGGGCAACAACGTCTCGGTGCACTACGTCGGAGTCTCGCATTCGACCGGCGCACAGTTCGACGCGTCCTACGACCGGGGCGCACCGCTGGAGTTCGAACTCGGCTCCGGCTATGTGATCCCCGGCTGGGATCGGGGCGTGACCGGGATGAAGATCGGCGGCCGCCGCAAGCTGGTCATCCCGCCGCACCTCGCCTACGGCGAACGCGGCGCGGGTGACGTGATCAAGCCCAACGAGACGCTGATCTTCGTCGTCGACCTGGTCGACGCGCGCTGAACCACCACGAACAGGCAGCAAGGGTGGCCGCGGGGACACCCTTGCTGTTGCCCGCGTTCGGAGTAATTGGTTCCTCTGTCACCCTCTGAGGCACATCACGTTCATTTCCCTCGGAGAGTTCTTCATGCGCATTCGCGCCGCAGTGTCCGCTGCCGTTCTCACCGTCGGCCTCGCAGTGATCTCTGCCACGCCGGCCAATGCGGTCGCCAACGGCGAAGATGTTCCGCAAGGAAAGTTCGCCTTCGCCGCAAAACTCACCATGACGGACATCCCGAAGCCGGACGGCAGCAAGTACGACAGCGCCTGTTCCGGCGCGCTGATCGCACCGCAGTGGATCATCACCGCCGGACACTGCTTCCACAATCCGCGGCGCGACCGGGTCTCCGGCCCCGTGCCGTACCCGACCTCGGTACTACTCGGCACGACCGTGCAAGGGGACGGGCTCGGCGAGACCCGCACCGTGACCGACGTACTTCAGTCGGGCAAGAACGACATCGCGCTCGCGAAGCTGGACAACCCGGTCACCGACATCACCCCGTTGTCGGTACGGAAGGAGGCGCCGGCCATCGGCGAGAAGCTCACGCTGGCCGGCTGGGGCAGCCTCACCGCGACCAACCCGACCCCGTCGGCCAAGCTGCGGCAGGGCCGGATGAAGGTCATCGAAGTCGCCGAGACGACGGTGGCCGTACTGGGCATCGCCCCGAAGAACGACACCAGCGCCTGCAGCTACGACTCCGGCGCCCCGTACTTCATTCCGAAGGGCGACGGCGGCAGGCTCGTCTCGATCGAGTCGACCGGCCCGGAGTGCCCGCATACCGAAGCCGAGACCACGGCACGCGCAGACGCGGTAGAGGACTGGATCTGCGAACACATCGCGTGAGGATGTCCGCCCGGTCAAGTACCTGAACGGCGCTTTTCCTTCGCTCGACAAGGGAATTTCGCGTCGGGACCAGGCTGGTTAGCGTGGATGGCCGAGCATCGGCACGCCGCCGGTGACCCGGACGAAGGGACAGAATGCGCGTCCGCGCCGCCATCACCGCAGCAGCTTTCCTGCCCATCCTGACCGCGGGGCCGGCCTTCGCCGTGGCCCACGGGTCCGACGTACCGGCCGGCCAGTACGGCTTCGCCGCCAAAGTGACCATGACCGGCATCCCGAGCCCGAACGGCGGAGCGTACGGAAGCGTCTGCTCGGGCGCTCTCGTGTCGCCGGGATGGATCCTCACCACCGGACACTGCTTCCACGACGCACACCGCAACCGCGTCTCCGGCCCGGTGCCGTACCCGACCACGGTGACCCTCGGCCTCGTTGACGAGCAGAAGGAGAAGGGCGTCACCCGCAAGGTCACCGAGGTGCTGCAGGCCGGGCCGAACGACGTCGCGCTGGCGAAGCTGGACAGCCCGGTCACCGAGGTGACCCCGCTGACCGTGAACAAGCTCGTCCCCGGCACCGGGCAGCAGCTGACCCTGGCCGGCTGGGGCAGCCTCACCGCGACCAAGCCGACCCCGTCGACCAAGCTGCAGCAGGGCACGGTCAAAATCGCGACGGTCGGCGCCGCCACGGTCACCGTGCACGGGGTTTCGCCCGCCGCGGACACCAGCGCGTGCGCTTTCGATTCCGGTGCCCCGTACTTCGTGCCGTCCGGCGCGGGCGGGCAGCTGATCTCGATCGAGACCAACGGCCCGGACTGCCCGCACACGAGCACCGAGACGACCTCGCGGGTGGACGTGCTCGCGGACTGGATCACCGCGAACGCGAAATGAGTACCGTGGTCAGGGACTGCCGACCCGAGGAGCGCCGATGCCCGAGCCGATCCTGACCGCCGTCGCGACCGCACTGGCCACGAAGGCGGCGACCGGACTCTACGAACTGGTCAAACGCAGGTTCTCGAAGGACGAGAAGGCGGTCGCCACCCTGGCGGCGGCGAACCCCGGCAATCCGGCCAGCATCCAGGCCCTCGCCGAGCGCCTGGACACCGAAGGCAGGCAGGACCCGGCCTTCGCCACGGAACTGCGCAGCACGTTCGAGGTCCACCAGTCGGCAGGCGGCACCGCGGTGCACAACCACGTCGGCCAGGTGGCCGAGGGCGCCAAGGTTGTCCAGATGGGTGACGTACACGGCAACGTCAATCTCTGACCGGCACGGAGAGCGCTCGGTAAGATCGCTCTCCGTGCCATCGTTGCCCGTGCCACCCCGCTGGCGGACCGTGCGAACCGAACGCGCCGTCCTGGGCGTGGTGCACAACGTCACCGCCGCCACCCGGCTGCTCGACGTGCTCTCCCTGTTCGCCGGGGACCACCGGCTCCAGTTCGTCTTCACCTGCCCCGGCTCCAGCGCATTCACCGGCGGCACGGCCGAATATCTTGCCGCCCACGGTATCCGGCTACTGCCCTGGAAAGAGGCCGTGCACGGCGGATTCGATTGGACGGTGTCCGCCAGTTATGGCGGTGACCTGCACAAACTACGTGGCCCCTTGACCGTGCTGCCGCACGGAATGGGGTACAATAAATTCTTGGAAAGCGGGAAAGCGGGAAAGCGGGAAAGCGGGAAAGCGGGAAAGCGGGAAAGCGGGGTCTTCGGGCTTTCTCCGCACTGGCTGATGCACGGCGGTTCGGTGGTGCCGGCACATCTCGTGCTCTCCCATGAGGAGCAGCTCGACCGGCTCCGGCTCAGCTGCCCGTCCGCGGCCGACCGGGCGATCGTGGCGGGCGATCCCTGTCTCGACCGGTTGCGGGCCAGCCTGCCTCTGCGGGAAACGTACCGGCAGATGTTCGGCGTGCGCGGCGGGCGGAAGCTGCTGTTCCTCACCTCGACCTGGGGTGCCGATTCGCTGTACGGCACCGATCCGGACCTGCCCGCCCGGCTGGCCGCGCACCTGCCGCTCGACGAATTCGCCATCGTGGTCGCGCTGCACCCCAATATCGAGCAGGGCCACCAGTCGTGGCAGCTGAATCAGTGGCTGTCGCAGTGCCGCCGGTCCGGGGTCACCGTGCTGCCACGGGAAGACCTGTGGCAACAAGCCGCCGTGGCCGCGGACGTGACTGTCGGGGACCACGGCTCGGTGACCTTCTACTCCGCGTGCCTGGGTACTCCGGTCCTGCTCGCCAACGCTCCACATGAGACAGTCGACCCGGCGTCCCCGATCGCCGCCCTGCTACGGACCGCGCCCCAGCTCACGACCACCGGCTTCGCCGCACAGATCGCCGAGGCGATGGCCTTCCCGGCCGCGCTCGGCAAAGTCGTCGCCCTCGCCACCAGCGCGCCGGGGGAATTCGCCGCCCGCATGCTCGACCTCGGTTACCGCACGCTGCGCTTGACTCCGCCGAAACGGACACCGAGCTTCACCGCGTTCCCTCTCGTCCAAGTCCCGCGCCAGGAACCAGCGGCCCACTGGGTACGCGTCATCGACGACGAGGTGGTCCGATACGCGGCCGTCGACGACGTTTTTCCGGCGGACGCGCATCTCGTGGTCACCACCGAGGCACCGGATCCCCGTCTCCTGGAACAGGCGAGCGTCATCCTCGGCGGCCCCGCCACCGATCCGGCGCGGTGGATCGCGGCCACCTTGTGCGCCCTCCCCGGCTGCGAGTGGGCCGCCTGCCCCGCGGAAACCGGCTGGTGGGCCGGAAATCACGACGGGCTGCTCGTCGAGTTCACCACCCCGGAACTGCCGCAGGTGGTTCCGTCACTGCTGCACGCTCTCGGTTCGATCCCCGACGAACTCTCGTTCACCGCCGCCGGCGTTCGCCATCAGGTGCGGCTGAACGTGCTCATCGATGATCGTCCAGGTGCGCCAGCCACTCCATGAACTCGGCCGCTTCGGCGGTGTATCCCCGCAGCTGGGCGATGTTCAACCCGTCCTCCGCGTAGGCCCGAGCCTGCTCGGCCTCGCCCCGCGTGCGAGCGATTTCCGCGAGCCCGCGATGGGCGGAGATCCGTTCGAGATGCGCCTGCTCTTCCTCCGCGACGCGGACGAACAGGTCCACCGCCGCGTCCAGGTCGCCGGCTGCCATCGCGGTCCGCCCGCGCCAGAGCAGGATCTTGACCCGATTCGACGACTCCGACCCCAACACCCGCTCGGCGCTGTCGAGCAACCCCACCGCTTCCGCCGGCGCGACGACCTTCGCGAGGTGCATTTCCGCCACCGCGATCCGGCGCTCGATCCCCAGCCGTTCGGCGACTTTGAGGTTGTGCCGCAACGTTTCTTCCGCTTCCGGCGCACCCACGTCGACGTATGCCAGCCCGAGCCCTTCGACTGCACTGGCTTCCGCGGTCACCGAACCCGCTTCACGCGCCAGCTCGGCCGCACGGCCGAACTCGGCGTACGCCGTGTCCCAGTCCCGCGCCTGACGGGCCGCGAATCCGCGCTGGGTACGAAGAACCGACTCGGCGACCTTCGATCCCCACACCTGCGCGGCACGGATACCCAGCTCGTTCACCGCGATCATTTCGCTGGTCCGCCCACCGGCCTGATGCACCGGCCACAACGCCAGCGCAAGCCGGCAAACGTCCTCAGGTTCGGCGTTTTCCGTGGCCGCCACCAGGTTGCCGCGCTCCACGCGCAGCCAGTCACGAGCGGCTTCCGCGCTGCGCCCGTCCACTGCGAGCCCTGGCCAGAGCGCCTTGTTCCACCCGCGCGCGCCGACCCGCTCAGCGACCGCCAGCCCGGTCGCCGCGTAGTACGCGACCAGTGTTTCCCGGAGTCCGCCTGCTTTTTTGGCCGCGTGCAACCGGGTCAGCCCGGTCATCCGGTACCGGCCGCCACCGGTGGGCTCGATCAGGTTGGCCCGGCGCAGCTGCCGGAGGACGTCCTGAACGTCGTCGAGGTCCAGGCTCAGGGTCGCCATCAGGGTTTCCGGCGCGAGGTCACCGTCGCCGGGATGCGCGCCGAATGCCCGGTAGCAGGCTTGCGAGTCCTCGTCCAGCCGGTCGTAGGCGACGTCGAATACCGCGCTGGCGAGCCCGCCTTTGCGCTTGATCCGGCCGATCAGGTACTCGATCGACCATTCGGTGGCTTCCGCGAGCATGGCGCCGGCGACCGTCAGCTCCGCCGCCGAACCCGCGCAGATTTCCAGCAGCGCGGCCAGCTGCCCAGGCTCCGCCGTGAGCCGCTCCGCGCCCGCCAGCTCGGTGAGCACCCCAAGCGCCGCTTCGTCGGTCAGCGGATCAAGCCGCACGTCACGCGCGGAATGCCGACGCCGCAACTCGGCCAGCCCACCCGCCTCGACGACCAGCACCATCGCCCCGGCCCCCGTCGGCAACACCGCCCGGACCTGCGCGGCGCTCGTGGCGTCGTCGAGCAGCAGGGCGATTTTCTTGTCCCCGCTCCAGCTCCGCCACATCGCCGACCGCGCCTCGAGACTGGCCGGCAGCTGCTCCGCGCTGTGCCCGCTCAGCTC
Organism: Amycolatopsis sulphurea; assembly: GCF_002564045.1. Taxonomy (NCBI): domain Bacteria; kingdom Bacillati; phylum Actinomycetota; class Actinomycetes; order Pseudonocardiales; family Pseudonocardiaceae; genus Amycolatopsis; species Amycolatopsis sulphurea. Next base: position 2,207,572 of record NZ_PDJK01000002.1, read on the forward strand.
CAAAAGCTCGGCGAGCACGTCGGTGACCGCCCGCCGCCCCATCCGCACCGAAAAGCACCCGTCGGGGAACCGCTCCCGGTTGCGATACGCCCAGCACTGCCCGAGCGTGCTGCGCCCACTGCCCGGCGCCCCGAGCACGATCGCCACCGCGACCCCGTCCGCGCATTCGTCGTGAATCTGCCCCAGCTTACCCAGCTGGACCTCGTTGTTCCGATAATGCCGTGGCGGCTCCGGCACCCGAGCCGGCGGCACCACCGGCCCGGCCGGCGGGTGGAAGTGCACACCACCGTAGACATCCCGCCCTTGGAAGACGGTATGCGCTGTGCCGTCGAAGAAGTTACCGTCGCTCATGCTCCCCCGCCCTGGACGTCCGTCCGCTCAGCGTACCGGAAAGATCACGATCCGTGCCGGGGTTGCTTTCGTCTTTCTCCGGCAAGCTGCCCGCCACCTTCCCGCCCGCAGACCCGGACTTTGTTCAGCACCATGCGGTGACCAGCACCCGATGACACCAAGTGAAGGATTTACGCCTGTTCTCAGTCAGTAGATTATTGGTCCGTCTGACAAGTCGCCTCGACTTTTCAAAATTACGCTGATACCCAAGAATTTTGCAGACCACTACCTTGAAGCAACAGTGCAACGAGTTGCCCACGCAGGTATCGAGCATTGGCTCGCGTGGATACTGGCAGCCATCTGCACGAGCGGTCGGTTGGGGATTTGATCTTGTCCAGGTGGTTCCGGCCGAAGCTCCGGCCTGACCCCGCCGAGCTCAATGCCGCCGTACTCCCGGCCAGAGTCGGTCTTCCAGACAACCGCAATGCTGCTGGCCCGGATCTGGACAGTCGGATAGTTCCAGCTTCCGCTGTTGGTGAGGTTGATCGCCATGTTGCCCCGCGTGTCCGTCACCGAGACGCTGCGGTTCTTGCTGATAGTGACGGCTGGCCTGGCCGCTGCGACCGGGGCGATGTTCACCTGAACGACGACCTGGTCGGGACGGCGATCGACATCCGCCTCGGCAGGCTCGAACAAGACAAACGGACCGTGGTAGTAGACCGCCTGTGGGCTCTGGCCGCCGAGCTGAATCCCACCGTGTCCGCACTGCTGGCCGCAGCGGAAGCCGTCGTCGTGCAGGTCGAAAACACTCGGTCGGACGTCAGTGCCGGCACCCGGGACTCCGGCGCTCGGTGATCTACAGCGTTCGCGGGACACACGGTTGCGAGTTGGCTACCATCGGTTCGGCTTAAGGCTGGGGCAGATTCCGGCACAGGCCCTGGTCACCGCCTGCTCAACCGTCAGGTGGAGGCGTCGGCCCACTCGAAGGTGCCGAAGATCCCCCGAGCCAAGTCGACCACGTGCGCCCAGTCCTCGGTGTTGTTGCTGGTCACAGCGAGACCGAGAATCACCTTCGTACCGGGAATCCACGCTGTGATCGCGTGCTCGGCGATCTCCACGGTGTCCTCACCGACCGAGATGCTGCCGGGTGTGACGGACTGCGCAACCACCGCCGGACCGACCGGAAGTTCCACAATCTCCACCGGCCCGCTCGCGGTGCTGCGATGCACCTCGTCCAAGCCGGCGATCGCCACATTGGTCGACGTGTGGTCGGACTCCAGGCAGAAGCAGTTGACCAACGCCGTGATCGGCCGGTTCAGATCCTCGGGTGAGCGGAAGAACCCGGCAGCGGTGTAGCTGGAACCACCAGCCTCGGCCGCCGCGGCTGTCGTGGCGAGCATGACGGTGGCTTCAGCCATGCCCTGGTCCATGGGAGTGTCAGGGTCCAGTCCGAACTGCTCGGCAAGCTCGCGGGCCAGCAGGTTGAGTTGTTCCATCTCGGTGTCGCCGCGCGGTAGGTCGATGAAACCGCCGGGCAGTACCAGATTGAACTGGTGCTGACGCAGCGTTGAGGGGGCCTGAGCGGTCATGTCACGCAAAATTTCGACTCTGGCGCAACGCGATCGCGCCTTCCGCTGGGTCGAGGTACAAGCTCGCCCGCGCGACCTGGCGCCACGCGAGGTGAATTTCGTTGTGGTGGTCAGTGTTCACCGATAACGTCACGCTGCCGTCAGTGCAGGCCCAGGTTGGCTGGTTCACTGCCGTGGGTGCGGAACCCTTCACGAATGCGGCGCGGCCCTGGGCTAGGACGAGCCATCCGCCGCGACGTCCTCGTCTCAGGGCGTCGATCAGGCTGGTTACCGACTCGGCCTTGACCATGCCCAGGACTCTGACAGTGCCCGGCTTTACGGTCTCCTTGTCTTCCAGCGCGGGAAGGTTGATCCCCACCTCGGACAGGATGGACCCGACCAGCACATAGACCGCAAAAAACGGCAGACACAGCGTCCACGCGATCTTGCCCGCAAGACCCAGCGCCCCGAGATCCGATCGTCCGGGATAGTCCAGTCGAAAGCGCTGGGTCCGAAAGAAGATCGCCGACGCAGGCACTCCCCACGCCTGGTGGAAGTGATTCTCAAGTCGGCTGCGGAACGCTTCTCTGCCTTGCTGGGTGCCTGACTGCTCGTGCGGGGTCACAGTTTCCAACCAGTCTTCTTCTCGACATAACCTTTGGCGTGGTCCACGGCGACGTCCTTCGCCTCGCCGATGGCGATCTTCTTGCCGCTTTCCACAGTCGCGCCAGTGACGATTCCTGCTGTGGAGTACGGATCGATGTTCACCTTGGGCAGTTTGTTCACGAGGTCGACCGACTTCATGTGGGTGTAGCGGGCGGCCTGCTCGATCGCTTCCTTGGGAGCTTCTTTGAGCGACTGCGTCGTGATCGGCTCCGCGATGTGCCCGGTCACCTTCACCACGTCCCTTGTTCAACTGTTGCTGAGCGTGCCCGAGCGCGTCCTGAGCCTGTTGGAGTTGTACGGGGTCGGCAAAGGTCTGCCCGGCGAGGCGGAGATCGGGGTTGGCCTGCGCCGAGGTCACCTGTGCCTGGGCAGCTTCGGCCTGGTGTTCAACCATGATCTTGCCGCCGTGACTCGCGAATCGATGCGATGATCATCGGAGCCGGGACCACCCCCTCCCGTATGCCTGCGCGAAGCCCCAGCGCGCAGCTGCACCTCGTCCACCCGCACCCAAGGAGAATGTGCCCTACCCCACGCCGCCCGCACGCCACGCCGCCCCCCGGGACTTCTGCACAACGCAAAACTCCCGCTCAGCCGAAGCCGAACGGGAATTCTCGATCACTGACCTGTGGATCTTCCGCGAAGATCCTGCGGTGGGCTGCCGACGGAATCGGCTGACCTGTGTTGATAGGGCGGTTGGTCGTGCAGGATCCCGCGCTACTTCGTGTCTGTTCCCGGGTGTGTGTCGCTGAATGAGTACGCGGTCGAGCGTGTGGTCGGCCTGTTGTGTAGCCACGGACCCCGCACAGCGTGGTTACCAGGTGATTTCGTTGCCGATGTCTTCACCGTCGGCCAGTTCGACAAGCGCTTCGTGGCAGGCTTGGAGGCCAGCCTTGAAGTCTCGGATGTCGCCGTCGGATTCTCGCATGTCGCCGAGGAGTGTCCGCAACTCCTGGACGACTGCGAGGGAAACCGCCACCTTCTTCGGCGCCGGGACTGCCGTCGAGTCCAGTTCCACGAGAAGGTGATCGACGATGTCGGTGTCCTGCATCGACGGCACTGCCCGCACCGGGGTGTCCGCGCTGGCACCGGCCTCGCGCGCACAGTCGACCAGTGCTGCGAGTTCGGAGAACGGGCTGGATTGATCTGCCGTGACCTCGTAGCGGAAGGCTTGGATAAACGTCATCGTTCGAGCGTAGTGAATCGGCGTCGGCCGACGGGCCGCCGAGCGGTTAAAGTGGCGGTCGAGAGCGCGTGCCCGCGGGGTGCGTGCGAGTCGCGAAGCCAGGTGGCCTGGGCAGGACCGGGAGCCTGGCTTCACGCATACCTGCGGCAATTCGGACCGGGGTGCGCGTCCACCTGCAGCCGACCTTGTCACACGCGCGGAGGTAGGCGGGAAAGGGTAGGTAGGGCTGGCTGTTTCGTTGGGACAGTGCGTGGGAGCCTTCCTTGCCGCGGCGGCGAACTGGGCAGACGGGCGGTTGCCTCCGGTGCGGATGGTTGCGCCCTGTCATTCGCCTGTGCTGTTCGCGTGCGGTCGGGTTCCGGTGGCTGCCCGTTCGAGCAAGGACGTACTGATCGCATCGGGACGGCCGTTCCGATAGACAGATTCGGTCGCACATATTACCTTCCCCTAGAGCCCTATAAGGGGTAAGGAAAGGGTATGAACGCACTTATGCATCGCCTTTTCGGGTGATGATGGTGTTTCTTGCGCGGATACGCTTGCACTGATCCGCTACCTTTCCGCCATGGCAATCAACCTACCTGAGATAGATGTGAACGACCTTGCCCTCAATCCGGGCAAATACATCGACATGTTTCGCGCGCGGGAGCAGGAGATGCGCAAGGAGGCGTACAAGTACGCGAAGCTGCGCAAGCATGCCGAGGTTCTGCGCGACAAGCAGGACGAGATGACCCTCTGGTTGACGGCCGGCATTCCCGACCCGCCGGAGCGGGGAAGCAAGCCGGGTCAGTCTCGTGACGAGGATGGCCAGGACGAGGACCAGGTTCCCCGGCGCATCCGCGTCCTGCAGCTGCTGTCGGGGGAGCCAAGCCGCGGCTGGAAGGTCCGCACCATCGCCGATGCGCTGGGGATCACCAACTACAAGAGCCTGCGCGTCAGTCTCGACGAGTTCGCGCTGAAAGACGGCATTCTCAGGAAGAACGACCAGGCCGAGTACTTCTTCAATCCTCGCGCCCAGGAATACCTGACCAAGATGAGCAACTAGAAAGCAAAAGGTCGGGCCGCCACTGAACTGTCATTCAGCGGCGGCCCTGTAACACGAAGAATTTCAACCTACCAGAGCATGGATTCTTCGTGCCGTGGCACTCTATCGCGCTTGCCGCGTTGCTGACAGCCATGCACGAGAATTCCGGCTGCCCTTCCCACGAAAGGGTTACAGCTGATGGCTTCGCGTGCGTATTTTCCGCGCCGTCACCCTGAATCTCTCGCCGACGGCCATAGTTCCCAGTCGAGGGCGCGTTCGAGATCGGCGATCACGGCGATGGTCGTCCAGACGCGGCCGTCGAGGACGTTGGTGATCGTCTGCCGGTTGACGCCTGCCCGCCGGTGCAGTTCGGCGATGCTCCAGCCGTGCTCCTGCATGGCGGCGGCGAGCCGGCGGGCAACGGCCTGGGCGACGGCGGCGGCATGATCCCCGTCGAGCGTGGCGGCAGGCCATCGGCCTGCCGTGATGTGGTCTCGCGGGGCGCGGGTGCGGCGACCGGTCACTCACTTCACCCCCAATGGTGCTATTCGAATAGCATGTCGGCTCCTGGTGTCTACCTGTCGAGGAGCGCAGTGGCCCGCCGTGTCGACACGTTCGTGCCCCGGGATGCGGGTCCGGCCTGGAGCCGGGTGGCTCCCGCGGTGCGGGCGCTGGTGGTGCAGGCAGATCCGATGGTGCCCTACGACGCGGCCGAGCTGATGTCGGTGCTGGCCAGGCTGGCTGTGTTCTGCGACGGGCACGGGATCACCGGCTCGGCGGGATGGCTGGAGCCGGCGACGGTCGACTGGTTTCTCGACGTGGGCTGCGCGCATCTGAGCTCGCACACCCGCTCGACCTACCGCGCCCGGCTGCGGCGGCTGGCCGAAGCGGTTCGGGGTGTCGACGGAGCGAAACCGATCGTGCTGTCTGCCTCCGACGCGTCCCGGCCCTACACCGTCGGCGAGCAGGCGGCGCTCTGGAGCTGGGCGACCGGCCAGCCCACCGAAGCGCTGCGGTGCGGCTGCCGGGTGCTGCTCGCGCTCGGCCTGGGCTGCGGGTTGTCGGCCGACGAGGTCATCGCTGTGCGCGCCGGCAGTATCCGGGTTGCCGGCAACGGCGCGGTGCTGGTCGAAACGACCGGTCGCCGCGCACGGCTGGTGGTCTGCCGACGGCGCTGGGAAACCGGGCTGGCCGGCCACGCCGACGCCGCGGGCAGCGGGTTCGTGTTCCGCCCGAACGCGGTCCGGGCGAAGAACCTGGTGTCGAACTTCCTCGCACGGGCTCACCGCGGCGCCACCGTCCCGCCGGTCAAGGTCGCCCGGCTGCGGGACACCTGGATCGTCGAGCATCTGGCGTCTGGGACACCGCTGCCGGTGCTCGCCGCGGCCGCTGGGCTGGACGGCCTGTCCAGCCTGGATCGGCTCCTGCCGCATCTGCCGGGGATCAGCGCGCAGCGGGCGGAGCGGCATCTGCGCGAGCTGGCGTGAACACCGCAGCGGCAGCGGACAGCCTGCTCGGCGAGGAACTGGTGCCGGTGTCCGACGCCGAGGTCGACCGGGCCCGCGACTACATCGCCGACACCGGCCTGGTCGGGTTCTTCACGACCGCGCTGGCGAAGAAGCGGCGCAGCGCGGCCGGGAGGCCGCGCACGATCACCGTCGAGGCACTGCTGACCGGGCTGCTGCTGACCGCAGTGACGGACCGGGCCGTGCTGCTCACCGGGGTGAATCTGCTGCTGCACCATCGGATCACCGCCCGGTCCCGGCGCCTGCTCGGCGTTGCCGACCGCGAGTTGACCGCCGACTCGGTGGAAGCCTCCTACGCGGTGGTCCGCCGGTTGTTCCACGCGATGGTTGAGCTGTTCGACGACTCGCCGGCACCGAAGAACCGGAAGCTGACCGAGGAGGAATTCGCCACGCGGCTTGCGCCGATGACGCTGGGCGAGCAGGCGCAGCGACGAGCCGCCCGGGACTGGGTCGGACACCGGGTGCTGGTCCCGAGCTTGACTGGCCTGCTCGATGTCCTGCAGGACTACCCCGCAATCGGCAGCTGTGTCGATGCCACCCCCATCAGGACGAATGCCCGCAAACCGTCGAGGCAGGCCGGGACGACCTCGGCCGATCCGGATGCCGGCCTCTACCTGCGCACCGCCTGGGACAAGCCGGGGACCGGCACCGGCAGGGGAAAGAAGAAAGTAGTGAAGGAGCTGTTCGGCTACGAGGCGACACTGCTGGTCAACGGCGCGACCCGGCCGGTCGACGGCCGTCTCGCGCCGCCGGTCCTCGTCGGCGGCTACACGCTCGAACGCCCCGGCCACCGGCCCGGCGGCGCAGCGATCGACGTGCTCAAGCACGCCGCCGCAGACGGCTGGCCCCGCGGCCCGCTGGCCGGGGACCGCGCCTACAACAACAGTGAGCCGGACACGTTCCAGCTCCCGGCCCGGGCCCTGGGCTTCCCCCTGCTTTTCGACTACCGCGACGACCAGCTCGGCATCCAGGCCGAGCACGCCGGCGCGGTTCAAGTCGAAGGCCGCTGGCACTGCCCGCACATGCCCGCCGGACTCGTCGACACCACCCGCGACTTCCGCGCTGAGCGGATCGATGAGGACACCTGGCGCCAGCGACTGTCCGCGCGGAGAGCCTACGAGCTGCGGCCCAAAGCCCACCCGGACCAGGAGGGACATCAGCGGATGCTCTGCCCCGCGGCCGGAACGACACCTGCCGTTCGCTGTCCGCTGAAAAAGGCGTCGATGCGGTTCAGCGCCAAACCCACCGTCGTCCCGGCCGCCGGCCTGGTCGAGCCACCGACGGTCTGCGCCCAGCAGTCGGTGACCGTCCCGCCCGAAGCCGGGGCGAAGCACGGCCAGGCTCTGCCGTTCGCCAGCCCTGAATGGGAACGCGCTTACCACACCCTGCGCAACGGGGTCGAAGGCACAAACGGCTACCTCAAAGACCCCACCAACGCCAACCTCGAATCGGCCGGCACCCGCCGCGTTCGCGGGATCGCCGCCGTCCACTTCCTCGTCGGCTTCCAGCTCGCCGCGTCCAACTTGCGCAAACGCACCCGTTGGCGACATGCACACCCAGCCGACCCCGCAACACCGGCCCGACGACGGCCACGCCGACGAACAACCCGACCACTGACCGACTGGAAACCCGAAGCAAGTTGAGGCATCCACCGCACCCAACCGCGCGAGCACCTCAGCCGCCTCCGCACACAAACCACAGAAAACAGTGAAGGCACCGCAACCGCGGCGCCTTCACTGTGACATCTCACTCCTCAACCGGCCATAACGTCGGTCAAGGCGGACTGATTTCGTCGTCAGCCCTGCGGTAGGCGAGGAGGGAGTTGAACCCTCACGTCCTTTCGGACACACGGACCTGAACCGTGCGCGTCTGCCATTCCGCCACTCGCCCGAGTGCTTCTCTCTGACAGCCCGCAAAGCGTAGCAGGGTCCTTCAGCCGGTTTCGCCGGGGGTCTGCTGAACCCTTCCTCTCCCGGATAGGATCGGGTGCGGAAGCACACGTGTGAGGAGGTCAGTCCCGGTGGGCCGCGTTGAGCGTTTCGACAGACGACTCGAGAAGCTGGTCGGGAACACCTTCGCGCGCATGTTCGGTGGCAGTGTCGTCACCCAGGAGGTAGCGGCGGCGCTCGAGCGGGAAGGCGAGGAAAACGTACGTGAGCTGGCAGGCGGTCGGCAGCTCGCCCCGAATCACTACATCGTGTCGTTGGGGTCGGCTGATCACGAGCGCATGGCCGGCGACGAACAACGGGTCACCGGTGTTCTCGCCAAAGCCGTCGCGGAGCACCTCGCCGCGCGGGGCTGGGACACCTATGGTGACGTCGTCGTATCACTCGAGCGCAACGAGGCGCTGCATACTGGACAGTTCAAGACCCGTTCGTCCGTCGATCCCGACGCCCGCGCCAGCGCGGACGGTGGCTCGTCACGGTCGGCACGACCCAGCAACGCAGGAGACCCAGCAATGAGCCAGCCCCCCGGATACGGCCAATACGACCAGGGTGACCAGTACGGCCAGCAGGGCCAGTACGGATACGGACAGCAGGGTGGCCAGCAGCCCGGGTACGACCAGGGCTATGGCCAGCAGGGTGGCTACGACCAGGGCTACGGTCAGCAGCCCCCGCCGCAGCAGGGCGGATACGACCAGTACGGCCAGACCCAGCAAGCGGGCTACGCCCCTCCCCCGGGCGGCGACCCGTACGGCCAGCAGGGTGGTTACGACCAGGGCTACGGCCAGCCTCCCCAGCAGGGTGGGTACGACCAGTACGGCCAGCCCCAGCAGGGGGGCTACGACCAGGGCGGCTACGCGCCGCAGCAGGGTGGCTACGGCACCCCGCCGGGCGGTCAGCCCGCGTACGACCAGGGCTACGGTCAGCCCCCGCAGCAGGGTGGATACGACCAGTACGGCCAGACCCAGCAAGCGGGCTACGCCCCTCCCCCGGGTGGCGACCCGTACGGCCAGCAGGGTGGTTACGGCCAGCCGCCGGCTCCCGCCGGCCGCCCGGTCGCGGCGAGCCTGCAGCTCGACGACGGCTCCAACCGCACCTACTCGCTCAAGCAGGGCGGCAACGTGGTCGGCCGGGGCCAGGACGCCGACTTCCGGCTGCCCGACACCGGGGTCTCCCGCAGGCACCTGGAGATCACCTGGGACGGCCAGAGCGCCACGCTCGCCGACATCGGCTCGACCAACGGCACCACGGTGAACGGCACCCCGGTGCAGACCTGGCAGCTCGCCGACGGCGACGTCATCCGGGTGGGTCACTCGTCCCTGGTGTTCCGAACCCAGGGCTGAGCGCAGCCAGTCGACGGGGTTCCCGCAGAATTGTCGTGCGGGGGATCCGTGGTGCGCGCGCACCTCGGGCTTGCAGGCAAGAGGCGGGAGCGGACACAACAAGTGCCAGAGCTGGTCGTACAACTCACCAGGGTGGGCTTTCTCGTGCTGCTCTGGCTCTTCGTGTTCGCCGCGTTACGGGTCGTGCGCTCGGACCTGTACGCCGCGTCCGGCATCCGGGTCCAGGTACCGTCCTTCCGCCGTAACAAAGAAAAGAAGCCGCGGGGCGGCAAGTCCCCGCAGCAGCTGCTGGTGACCCATGGGGCACTGGCGGGCACCCGCATCGCGCTCGACGGCAGGCCGATCCTGATCGGCCGGGCCGACGACTCGACGCTGGTCCTCGACGACGACTACGCGTCGACCCGCCATGCCCGCATCGCCCTGCGCGGGGAGGACTGGTACGTGGAAGATCTGGGTTCGACGAACGGCACCTACCTCGACCGGGCTAAGGTCACTGCACCACTCCGGGTCCCGCTCGGAGTCCCCATCCGGATCGGCAAGACGGTGATCGAGCTTCGCCCATGACTCTCGTCCTCCGCTACGCGGCCCGCAGCGACCGGGGCCTGGTGCGTTCGACCAACCAGGACTCCGTGTACGCCGGCCCCCGCCTGCTCGCACTCGCCGACGGAATGGGCGGGCACGCCGCGGGCGAGGTGGCCAGCAAGGTCGTCATCGCCTCGCTCGCCCCGCTCGACGACGACGAGCCCGGCGACGACCTGCTCGCGCAGCTCCGCGACGCCGTGCAGAACGGCAACGCGGCGATCGCCGAATTGGTCGCCCAGGACCCCGACCTCGACGGGATGGGCACCACGCTGACCGCGGTGCTCTTCGCCGGCAGCAGACTCGGGCTGGTGCACGTCGGCGACTCGCGGGCCTACCTGATGCGCGGCGGCCAGTTCGCGCAGATCACCCGCGACGACAGCTTCGTCAACGAGTTGCTCGAACAGGGTCGCATCACGCCCGAGGAGGCGGCGGTGCACCCGCAGCGGTCGCTGCTGCTCAAGGCGCTCACCGGGCACGAGGTGGAGCCGAGTCTCACCGTGCGCGAGGCCCGTCCCGGTGACCGGTACCTGATCTGCTCGGACGGGCTGTCCGGTATGGTCAGCGACGAAACGCTGGCCGAGGCGGTACAGATCGCCGATCCGCAGGACTGCGCCGATCGGATGATCGAGCTGGCGCTCAAGGGCGGCGGCACGGACAACGTGACGGTGATCATCGCGGACGTGGTGGACGTCGACTTCGGCGACGACGCCCCGATCGTGGGCGGCGCGGCCGGCGACGGCAGCGACGAGCTGCACCAGGGCGATTCGCCCGCGGCACGGGCCCGCGCGCTGACCCAGCCCACGCCGGTGGCGCGGCCGGAGCCGGAACCGAGCCCGGAAGCGGACCCGAAGACCAAGCAGCGCAAGCGGTTCCGCTGGCTGGTCGGCGCGGTGGTGGTGCTCGTGGTGCTGGCCGCGGCGGCCATCGCCACCCGGTACTTCGTGCTCAGCCAGTACTACGTCGGCGAAGGCCCGGACGAGGAGGTCGTGATCTACCGCGGCGTCCCGGGCAGCGTCCTCGGCATCCAGCTGCACACCCTGGAGCAGGGCTCGTGCCCGCCCGGTCAGCTGTGCACCGACAAGCTGCGCGTGCCCGCGCTGCAGGAGGACGCGCGGGCGCTGGTGAAGAACGGGGTCAAGCGCGACAGCCTCGACGACGCCCGCAAGTACATCGACGACTTCCTCCGGCTGAAGAAGCAACTCGTGAACTGCAAGCCGGTGCAGCCCGCTCCGACCGGGGCACCGCAAGGTAGCGGTGCCGCTCCGCCCTCGCCCGGCGAGCCGACGTCGGAGAACCAGTTTCCGGGGAGGGACTGCGCGACGTCGGGTACGACGCCGTCGACAGGAGGCGGTAACTGATGGGCCAGCCGCTGGCCGACCCGGCCTCCGCGCAGTTCACCACCAACCCGCCGCGGGATCTGCCGACCCGCCGGAACACCGAAATGCTGCTGCTCGCGTTCGCCGCGGGCCTGGTCACCATCGCGCTGGTGCTGGTCGAGGCCAACCAGGAGCAGGCGCTGACGCTGTCCATCCTCTGGCTCGGGCTGGCCTACCTCGGCATCCTCGCCGCCGCGCACCTGGCGGTACGGCGGTGGGCGCCGTACGCGGATCCGGTGCTGCTGCCGTGTGTGGCTCTGCTCAACGGAATCGGCCTGGTGATGATCCACCGGATCGACCTGGCCAAGGCGGAGACCGCCGCGCAGGCAGGCAGGGACTACAGCCCCGGCGTCACGAACCAGGTGCTGTTCACCGTGGTCGCGCTGGCGCTGTTCGTGGCCGTGCTGATCGTGGTGAACGACCACCGCACGCTGACCCGCTACGGCTACATCTTCGGCCTGGTCGGCATTGTCGCGCTGGCGCTGCCCGCGGTCCTGCCCTCCAGCCTGTCCGAGGTGAACGGCGCGAAGGTGTGGGTGAAGCTGCCGTTCTTCTCGATCCAGCCGGGTGAGTTCGCGAAGATTCTGCTGATGATCTTCTTCGCCTCGTTCCTGGTCTCGAAGCGGGACCTGTTCATGGTGGCGGGCAAGAAGTTCCTCGGGGTGGAGCTGCCGCGCGCCCGGGACCTGGGCCCGATCCTGATCGCCGCGGCGGCCGCGGTGATCATCCTGGTGCTGGAGAAGGACCTCGGCAGCGGGCTGCTGTATTTCACCATCATCCTGGTGATGCTCTACCTGGCGACCGAGCGCGTCATCTGGGTCGTGGTGGGCCTGACCTTCTTCGTGGCGGGCTGTCTGCTGGCGTTCAACCTCTTCGAGCACGTCCAGCAGCGGGTGGAGAACTGGCTGAACCCGCTCGGCCCGCGCTACGACGCGCAGGGCGGGTCGTACCAGATCGCGCAGGCCCTGTTCGGGCTCGGCACCGGCGGGGTCGGCGGTACCGGCCTCGGCGCCGGACGGCCGGACATCGTGCCCGAGGCGAGCAGTGACTTCATCACCTCCTCGATCGGCGAGGAGCTCGGCTTCGTCGGGCTGGCCGCGGTGCTGATGCTGTACTTGCTGATCGCCATGCGCGGGATGCGCAGCGCGCTCGCCGTGCGCGACACCTTCGGCAAGCTGCTCGGCGGTGGTCTCTCCTTCGCCATGGTGATGCAGATCTTCGTGGTCATCGGTGGCGTGACCGCACTGATCCCGGAAACCGGCATCACCGCGCCGTTCCTGTCCCAGGGTGGTTCTTCGCTGCTGGCGAACTACATCCTGGTCGCGCTGCTGCTGCGCGTTTCGGACGCGGCGCGGCGCCCGGCCACCCGGCCGAGGCCGCCGCAGACGCGGCAGGCCCCGATCTCCGACGCGCACACCGTGCTGGTGCAGCGCCCGCCCGCCCGCGACGAAAAGAACGGGAGGACGGCGTGAACACCCCGCTGCGCAAGGTGGGCATGGCGATGCTCCTGATGATCGTCCTGCTGCTGGCCAACGACACCTTCGTGCAGGTGATCAAGGCGGACACCTACCGCACCGACTCGCGTAACCGGCGGGTGCTCTACGACGAGTACTCCCGCCAGCGCGGCCAGCTCGTGGCGCCGGACGGCACCATCCTGGCCGGGGTCAAGCCCTCGGGCGACAAGCTGAACTTCACCCGCAACTACACCGACGGGGCGATGTATGCACCGGTGACCGGGTACTACTCGATCAATTACGGTGCGGGCGGCATGGAGCGCATCGAGGACGACGTGCTCAACGGCTCGGACCCGCGGCTGTTCGTGCGCCGGCTCTCGGACATGGTCACCGGCCGTGATCCGCGGGGCGGGAACGTGAAGCTGACCGTCGACCCGAAGGTGCAGAAGGCCGCCTACGACCTGATGACCAAGCACGGCTACACCGGCTCGGTGGTGGCGATGGAGCCGAAGACCGGGCGCATCCTGGCGATGGTGTCCACCCCGTCCTACGACCCGAACGCCCTGGCCACGCACAACGGCAAGGAACAGAACTCCTCCTGGGACAAGTACTCCAAGGACAAGGCGCAGCCGATGCTGAACCGGGCGATCAACGAGAACTACCCGCCCGGGTCCACCTTCAAGCTGGTCACCGCGAGTGCCGCGCTGGAGGCGGGGATCGGCCCGGACACCCAGGTGAGCAGGGCGCCGAACGTGCAGCTGCCGGGTACGAGCACGACGCTGGAGAACTACGGGGGCGAGACCTGCCCCGGCACCACGTTCAAGGACGCGCTGGCGCACTCGTGCAACGTGCCGTTCGCGACCTTCTCCGGCCAGCTCGGCGCGGACAAGATGAAGACGACCGCGGCGAACTTCGGCATCGGCCAGAGCGATCTCGCGGTGCCGCTGAAGGTCGCGCCCTCCACCGTCGGCCCGCTCGACTCGCCGCCCGCGCTCTACCAGAGCGGCATCGGCCAGCGCGACGTGCGGCTCACCCCGTTGCAGGACTGCCTGCTCTCGGCCACCGTCGCGAACGGCGGGATGGCCATGAAACCGCAGCTGGTGCAGTCGATTCTGGCCCCGGACCTGTCCACCATCGAGGACGTGGAGCCCGAGCAGCTCACCGGCAAGCCCGCGTTGTCCCCGGACAACGCCAAGATCCTCACCGACATGATGATCAGCTCGGAGAGCTTCACCGCGGGCAACGGCAAGAACCCGGCGCTGAAGATCGCGTCCAAGACCGGCACCGCCGAGCACGGCACCGACTCCAAGAACACCCCGCCGCACGCCTGGTACACCGCTTTCGCGCCGGCGGACAACCCGCAGATCGCGGTGTCGGTCATCGTCGAAAACGGCGGTAACCGCGGGCTGGCTGCGACCGGTGGTTCGGTGGCCGCCGAGATCGGCCGGGCCGCGATCGCCGCCCGCCTCGGGGGTGGATAGCCGATGCTGTCCTCGGGTCAGCTGCTGGCCGAGCGCTACAAGCTGACGAACCGGATCGCCGTCGGCGGGATGGGCGAGGTCTGGCAGGCGAGCGACACCCGGCTGGACCGGGTGGTCGCGGTCAAGGTGCTCAAGGCCGAACTGTCCGGCGACGCGGAGTTCCTGCACCGGTTCCGGACCGAGGCGCGGATGACGGCCTCGCTCAACCACGCCGGGATCGCCGCGGTGCACGACTACGGCGAGACGGTCAGCGAGGACCTGTCGATCGCCTACCTGGTGATGGAGTTCGTGGAGGGCGATCCGCTCGCGGGCATCCTCGCCCGGCACGGCAGGCTGACCGCCGATTACACGCTGGACCTGCTGGAACAGGCGGGCAACGCACTGCAGGCCGCGCATGAACAGGGCCTGGTGCACCGGGACGTGAAACCGGGCAACATCCTGGTCACCCCGGCCGGCCGGGTGAAGATCACCGACTTCGGGGTGGCGAAGGCCGCGGACGCGGCACCCGTCACCCGCTCCGGCATGGTCATGGGCACCGCGCACTACATCGCGCCGGAGCAGGCGCTCGGGCACGACGCGGAGCCGGCCAGCGACGTGTATTCGCTGGCCGTCTGCGGGTACGAATGCCTGGCCGGGCGGCGGCCGTTCCTGTCCGAGAACGCGGTGACGGTCGCGATGATGCACATCCGCGACGTCCCGCGGCCGCTGCCACCGGACGTGCCGCCGGGCCCGCGCGCGGTGATCGAAGCGACTCTGGTGAAGGACCCCCGGCAGCGCTACGGCAGCGGCGGCGAGTTCGCCGCCGCGATCGCCGCGGTGCGGGCCGGGCGGCCGCTGCCGCCACCACACGGGCTGCTCGGCGCCGGTTTCGCGGGGCCCGTCCCGGCGGTCCCGCCGCCCCAGGTGCCGGGTGTGCCCCCGGCTCCGGGCGGCCCGATCGGGCCTGGCTCCAACCCGGCCTTCCGGCCACTGCCGCCCGCGCCGGTGCCGCGAAAGCGCAGCCAGTGGGGTTGGTGGGTGGCGCTCGCGGTGCTCGTCGCGGTGGCACTCGCCGCCGCGGTGTTCGTGCTCACCCGGACGGTGTCCGGCGGCAACGGAGCGAGCGCCCCAAGCGTGCACACCACGAGCGGACCGACCACCGGAAGACCGACCCAGGCCCGAAGCGGATCGGGCGAGCACGGCGGCCAAGCGGGCATGATGACCACACCCTGGACGGAATGGAACGGCACACAGAGATGAGCACACCCAGACTGCTCTCCAATCGGTACGAGCTGGGCGACACGCTCGGCTACGGAGGTATGTCCGAGGTCCACCACGGACACGACGTGCGTCTGGGCCGGGAGGTGGCGATCAAGGTCCTGCGCGCGGACCTCGCCCGGGATCCCCAGTTCCAGGAGCGGTTCCGCCGGGAAGCCCAGAACGCCGCGGCGCTGAACCACCCGGCGATCGTGGCGGTCTACGACACCGGCGAGACCGGCACCGATGTGGGGCCACTGCCCTACATCGTGATGGAGTACGTCGAGGGCAGGACGCTGCGCGACATCGTCAAGACCGAGGGTCCGATGTCGCAGAAGCGGGCCATGGAGGTCATGGCCGACGTCAGTGCGGCGCTCGACTTCTCGCACCGGCACGGCATCGTGCACCGGGACGTGAAGCCGGCCAACATCATGATCACGAAGAACGGCGCGGTCAAGGTGATGGACTTCGGCATCGCGCGGGCGATGCACGACGGCCAATCCGCGATGACCCAGACCGCCGCGGTGATCGGCACCGCCCAGTACCTGTCGCCGGAGCAGGCCCGCGGTGAGTCGGTGGACGCCCGTTCCGACGTCTATGCCGCCGGGTGCGTGCTCTACGAACTGGTCACCGGGGAGCCGCCGTTCACCGGGGACTCGCCGGTCGCGGTGGCCTACCAGCACGTGCGGGAGGATCCGAACCCGCCGTCCTCGGTGAACCCCGCGGTGTCGCCGGAGCTGGACGCGGTGGTGCTCAAGGCTTTGGCCAAGGGCCCGGCGAACCGCTACCAGTCGGCCGCCGAGATGCGCTCGGACCTGGTGCGCACGCTGTCCGGGCAGCGTCCGTCGGCGCCGATGGTGATGTCCGAGGACGAGCGCACCCAGGTGATGGACGCCGACCGCCGGGTCCCGCAGCGCTACGACGAGTACGCCGAGGAGGCGGCGGAGGACCCGAAGGCCAAGCGGCGCCGCCGGATCATCCTCGCCGCGGTGGCCGCGCTGCTCGTGGCCGGTGTGGTGCTGATGGTGATGTGGCTGTCCAACGCGTTCAGCGACACCAACAAGACCGCGCAGATCCCGTCCGTGGTGAACCAGCCGGTGGTCTCGGCGAAGGCGGCACTGCAGAGCGCGGGCTTCTCCTCGTTCGGGCAGAACAAGACGGTCCCGTGCGGGGTGTCCCCGGCCAATCCGGGTGACCCGACCTGCACCGACGACCAGATCGACAAGGTGCTCGCGATCGACCCGGCGGCGGGCTCGACGGTGGCCACCTCCACCCAGATCACGCTGACCGTCGGCGTGCGGCCGGACTCGGTGCAGGTGCCGGATCTGCACGGGATGTCCCCGGACAAGGCCGCGCAGACGCTGGAGAAGGCCGGGCTGAAGGTCGGCAACCAGAACAGCCAGACCGTGGACACCCAGAGCGACGTCGGCAAGGTGGTCGCGCAGACCCCGACCGCGAGTTCCTCGGCGGCGAAGGGTTCGGCGGTGGACATCACGGTCGGCTCGCAGGTCGCGCAGAAGCAGGTGCCCGACACCACCGGCAAGTCCTACTCCGAGGCGAAGCAGATCATCAGCGACGCCGGGTTCAAGCCGGTCCGCCAGGACCAGGACTCGGACAAGCCGAAGGATACCGTGATCAGCCAGCAGCCCAACGGCGGCAACCTCGCGCCGGGCAGCCAGGTGACGCTGGTCGTGTCCAAGGGCAAGCAGCAGATCCAGATGCCGAGCCTGCTCGGGATGACGCTGGACCAGGCCACCCAGCAGCTGCAGAGCCTGGGCTGGTCGGGCAGCATCAGCCAGCAGACCACGCAGAGCGGCGGCGGTCAGCCGAACACCGTGGTGAAGCAGAACCCGGCGGCGGGCAGCTCGATCTCCCCGAACCAGTCGGTCATCGTGTTCGTCTACCAGGACAACGGCAGCAGCGGCGGGATCCCGACCTCGCCGTCCAATCCCGGTGGCAACGGACCGGGTGGCTTACTCCCGCCGGGGCGCGGCAGCGACCACTGATCACCCGGAAGGCCCGCACGGTTCCCGCCGTGCGGGCCTTTCCGCGTTTCCGGGCCCGTGCGGCTCAGCGGGGATTCAGCGCCGGTCGAGGAACTCCCGGACGCTGGCCAGTACCTCGTCCGCGTCACTGCCCGCCCCGCAGTCGAGGTCGAGTTCCTCCACCGCGCCGGAGCGCTTCACGGTGAGCGACACCCGGCGGTCGCCGCGCAGCCAGCCGAACAGCGATCGGCAGAGCACGCCGACCGAACGGCTGCTCAGCAGGACCACCACGGTGCCGACGGCCGCACCGGTCATCTCCGACAGCCGCACGCGTCCGGCCAGTTCGTCCTCCGCACCCAGCCAGCCGGCCAGGTGCACCACCTCGTCCGCGGATCCGTCCACAGTGATCGCAGCGATCCCGGCCGTCACGGGCTCTCCCTTCAGGGCGGAACAGACGGCGCGAGGGTAACTGACCACCCGCCAAGGGGAAAGTCCCTTACGGTTTTTGCCCATTGCACTATGCAGCTCAGGCGCGCCGGGCGCAGACGTAGCCGACCACCCCGGCGCTGAGGGCGAGTCCGGCCGGCGCCGCCGCGGTGGCCAGCGCCAGCGGACCGGCGTAGGCGTTGCCCGACATCAGTGCCTGCAACAGCGGGTGCACGAGAGGGACCCACTTACCGAGCAGCACCACGCCGAGTGTGAGTACCGCGGCCAGCACGGTCCAGCCGACCCGCGCGATGAGCAGCCGCGAACACGGGAGGCCGATCGCGATGCCCAGCACCGCGCACGACAGGTGCGTGAGCAGCCCGGCGCCGACGAGCGGCCAGCCCAGGTGCCCGGTCCGCAGCCCGGACCAGCCGACGGTCAGCACCGTCAGCACCAGCGCGCAGCCGAACACCGCCAGCACCGCGCCGCCGATGGTGCTGCGGCGGTTGCCCGCGTGGCTCAAGGTGATCAGCCGTTGCACCGGATCCTCGATGTCCAGCAACGCGACGGTGAGCCAGCAGCCGACCACGAGCAGGCCGCCACCGCTCACCCCGAACAGCGGGAGCACTGGTGAATTCGGGTCTGCGTAAAGGATCGCGCACAACGCGAGGTACGCGAGCGCCGCCGGTAGGTACCGCTGTGAATGGCCGAGCGACGCCAGGTAGTAGCGGCTCACGGCGAGCACGGCGCCACCTCCCGCACCGACCAGCCGCCGGACAAAGCCCGCAGCAGCACAGCATCGGCGCTGTCCGCCTCGACGGTCAGCACCACGCAGCCCGCCTCGTCGGCCACCGTCCGCACGCCGGGCTCGTCCGCCCAAGCGTGCCCCGGAGACGACGCACCGGAGAGCCTGATGCGTGTGGTCTCCGGATGGTCCGGGAAAGCGATGAGCCGTCCGGAATCCAGGCGGTACACGTCGTCGGCGTGCTGCCGCACGATGGCGGGCCGGTGATCGGTGAACACCACACTCGCGTCGCGTTCCCGGGTTTCCGCGACCAGCTCGCCGAGAATCGCGTGCGTACCGGCGTCGAGGCCGGACCACGGTTCGTCGAGGATCAGCAGCTCCGGCTCGGCGAACACGGCCTGGGCGAGCCCGACCTTCTGCGCGTTGCCCTTCGACAACGTGCGCAGCTGCGCGTCCGGGTCGCCGACCAGGCCGAGCCGCGCGAGCAGCGGATCGATCACCGACAGGTCGGACAGCCCCCGGATCCGGGCCAGATGCCGCAGGTACGACCGGGCGGACAGGCGCTGCCCACCGGGAAACCGGTCGGGCAGGTAACCGATGGCCGGATGGCCGGCCACCGCACCTTCCGTCGCTCGGGACACCCCGGCCATGATCCGCAGCAGGGTGGACTTGCCCGAGCCGTTCGCCCCGAGCACGCCGATCACCCGGCCCGCGGGCACGGTGAGGTCGACCTGCGCGAGCACCGGGGCACCGCCGCCGTACCGCTTCCCGACGCCGGTGAGCCGGAGCAGCGGGTTCACGCAGCGGCGGCCTTCTGCAACGCGCGGGTGGCCCGCTCCAGCTCGTCGACCACGGAAGGCGGCACCGGGTGCCCGGCCGCGGCCAGCCAGTTCGCCAGCATCCGGTGCCCACCCTCGGTGAGCACCGACTCCGGATGGAACTGCACGCCTTCCAGCGGCAGCTCGCGGTGGCGCATGCCCATCACGACGCCGCTGTCCGTGCGCCCGGTGATCTCGAAGACCGCGTCGTCGATGGTCTCCGGCAGCACGGTCAGCGAGTGGTATCTGGTGGCCGTGAACTCGTCCGGCAGCCCGGCGAGCACGCCCAGCCCGGCGTGACGGACCTGGCTGGTCTTGCCGTGCAGCAGCTCAGGCGCGCGGTCGACGGTCGCCCCGAAGTGCACGCCGAGTGCTTGGTGGCCGAGGCAGACGCCCAGCATCGGCGTACGCGTCTCGGCGCACTTCGCGATCACCTCGATGCTCTGGCCGGCGCGCTCGGGGGTGCCGGGGCCGGGTGAGACGAGCACCGCGTCGAACTCCGGCACGCGCTCGACCTCGACGACGTCGTTGCGCCAGACCGTGCACTCCGCGCCGAGCTGCGCCAGGTATTGCACCAGGTTGTAGACGAAACTGTCGTAATTGTCGACGACGAGAACGCGCATGCGGCCAGCTTAACCGCTCCCACCTGGTGGACCGTATTCCATCTCACAGCGTTAGTAAGCCTTGCCTAACTTACAGTGACCCGGTGAGCCGAATCCTTCGCATCGCCGTGATAGGCGCCGGTCCGGCCGGGATCTACGCCGCCGATCTGCTGGACAAGTCCGAGGCGGACGTGGAGATCGACGTGTTCGAGCGGATGCCCGCGCCGTTCGGGCTGATCCGCTACGGGGTGGCACCCGACCACCCGCGGATCAAGGGCATCGTGACCGCCCTGCACAAGGTGCTGGACAAGCCGAACATCCGGCTGCTGGGCAACGTGGACTACGGCACCGACATCAAGCTCGAAGAGCTGCGCGAGTTCTACGACGCGGTGATTTTCGCCACCGGCGCGATGGCCGACCGCGACCTCGACCTGCCCGGCATCGATCTCGACGGCAGCTACGGCGCGGCGGATTTCGTGTCCTGGTACGACGGTCATCCCGATGTTCCGCGCACCTGGCCGCTGACCGCGACCTCTGTCGCCGTGCTCGGCGTCGGCAACGTCGCGCTCGATGTCGCGCGGGTGCTCGCCAAGACCGCCGACGAGCTGCTGCCGACCGATATCCCGGCGAACGTCTACGCCGGGCTGCAAGCCAGCCCCGTCACCGACGTGCACGTGTTCGGCAGGCGCGGTCCGGCGCAGGCCAAGTTCACCCCGCTGGAGCTGCGGGAGCTGGACCACTCGCCGAATGTCGAGGTGCTCGTGGACCCGGCGGACATGGAGTTCGACGCGGCCAGCGTCGCCCAGCTGCGCGCGTCCAAGCAGGTGGAGATGGTGGTGAAGACCCTGCAGGAGTGGGCGATCCGCGATCCCGGCTCCCGGCCGCGGCGGCTCCACCTGCACTTCTTCCATTCGCCGGCCGAGATCCTCGGGCAGGACGGCCAGGTGCGCGGCCTGCGCACCGAACGCACCGAGTACGCGGGCGACGGCTCGGTACACGGCACCGGCGAGTTCCACGACTGGGACGTGCAGGCGGTCTACCGCGCGGTCGGCTACCTGTCCTCGCACCTGCCGGAGATCCCGTTCGACCACGTGGCCGGCGTGATCCCGAACGAAGCGGGCCGGGTGCTCGACCTGGACGAGAACCAGGTGCCCGGCGTCTACGTGACGGGGTGGATCAAGCGCGGCCCGGTCGGCCTGATCGGCCACACGAAGGGCGACGCCGCGGAGACCGTGGCCAGCCTGCTCGCCGACGCGGACACCCTCGCCGGCCCGAAGCACGCCGCCCCGGACGCGATCGTGGACTTCCTTGCCACGCGCGGCATTCCGTTCACCACCTGGGAGGGCTGGGGCAGGCTCGACGCGCACGAGCAGGCCCTCGGCGAGCCGCACGGCCGGGCCCGGATCAAGGTCGTGGAGCGCGAGGAGATGGTGCGGGTCTCGCAGGGCTGACTGGCGGTACCGGCCGGCCGCGGCTCACCGTTCCGGCTGTGTGCACGTTACGCAGTCCAGCGCCGGCAGTACGGCTGTTCCGGTGGGAGTGCTCCGCCGAAATGGTGATGAAACCCGTTTTCTCTTGTCGGAGTGCCAGCAGGCCGGTAGCCAGGAGAGGAAGCACTCATCATGGAGGTTGTCTTGTCTCTGGACGTATCGCCCGCGCTGCTGGAGAAGGCCGAGCGCGGAGAGGTCTCCGACGCGGAGTTCATCGCCTGTGTGCGGGAATCGCTGCCCTACGCGTGGGAGGTCATCACCGGGGTGATCGCCGAGTCCGAGGGCGCCGTGGACGGCTTCGCCGACAACGAGACCCCGCCGCCGAGCGAGGCGGCCCGCGGGCAGCTGCTGCGCGCGCTGGCCTCGGACTCCATCCGCGGCGGGCTGGAGCGGCATTTCGGCGTGAAGCTGGCCTTCCAGAACTGCCACCGGGTCGCCGCCTTCCGTCCGTCCGAAGTGGACAGCGACCGGTACCGCGCGTTCGTGTCGGTGCGCGGGCAGTTGCTCAACCAGAGCCCGGAACTGCGCGACTGCTAAGCGCGGAGCGCGGGGTGTCGGCAAAGTCGTGAAGGGGCCCCGCACAGCTGCGGAGGGCTGTGAAGGGGCCCTTCACAGACTCTGAGTCCGTGAAGGGCCCCTTCACGGACCCGAAACCGGTCCGGCGCACGCCACGAGGTGGCCGCACACACCTCCGCATAGCCCGCTGCCGGGTCCCCGACCACCTTTGCCGGAACCCTAAGCGCGGAGCGCGGGCAGCACCTCGGCGCCGATCCGCGCGATGTTCGCCACCGTGCCCTCCGGCGTACCGGATGCCTCCACGAACATGAGGACGTGGGACACCCCGGTGCGCCGGAGGCTCGTTTTCAGCTTCGCCACGCACTCTCCGGCTGGGCCGACCGGGTGGATCGCGCACAGCCGTTCGGTGTACTCCACCGGATCACGGGAGGGGCCGGGCCTGCCGTCCACCGTCACGTGCGCGCCGAGCCCGTCCTTCAGCCAGCCCGGCAGCATCCGGCGCACCAGGTCCGCCGCGTCGTCCCCGACCTGGCAGAC
This sequence comes from Amycolatopsis sulphurea, assembly GCF_002564045.1. NCBI lineage: Bacteria > Bacillati > Actinomycetota > Actinomycetes > Pseudonocardiales > Pseudonocardiaceae > Amycolatopsis > Amycolatopsis sulphurea. The sequence continues at coordinate 2,230,400 of NZ_PDJK01000002.1, forward strand.
CACCGTCGACACGTGGTCGGCGGGCGCGCCGTAAGCCGCCACTGTCGCGGCCTTTCCGTCGTCGTCCGCGTGCATCCCGAGCAGCAGCGGCAATCCCCGATCCGCGGCGAGCCGTACCGAACCCGAATCCGCGCTGCCGCAGGCCACCACGAGGCGGGGTTTCCGGCGCGGCGCGGGCGTCACCGGCACCTCGCGGAAGGCGAAGTGCTCGCCATTCGCGGAGACCGTGCCGGCGGTCGCCTTGAGCAGCAGGTCCAGAGACTCCGGATAGCCACGTTCGTAACGGTCCAGCCCGGTGCCGAACACCTCCAGGTCCTGCCACGCCCCACCACGGCCGACGCCGAGCCGCAGCCGGCCATCGGACACCGCGTCCAGCATCGACCACTGCTCGGCGAGCGCCACCGGATGCGTCGTGGACAGCACGCTCACCGCGGTGCCCACCTCGATCCGTTCCGTACGGCCGAGCAGGTGCGCGGCGAGCGTGATCGCCGACGGGCACACGCCGTAGGGCATGAAGTGGTGCTCGGCGAGCCAGACCTCGTCGAACCCGGCCGCCTCCGCCGCCTCGGCGGCCAGCACGGTGCGCCGCAAGACGTCCGCGTCCTCCTGGCCGGGAAACCGCCCGGAAACCAGGAAAACTCCGGCCCTCAGTTGTTCACCGACACGTCGTTGAACGGCAGAAGCGGGTCCAGCCACGGGAACACCACGAACATCAGCAGCGCCACGACGCCGAGCACCAGCACGATCGCGATGCCCAGCTTCGCCGCGAACGGGCCCGGCAGATGCCGCCAGATCCAGCCGTACATCAGGACGCACCACCGATCTTGGCCAGCAACGTGTCGTAGTCCTTCGCCTGCGACTTCGGCACCTGCTGGGTGAGCACGGACGTGATGATCAGCCGCTGCTTGGCGGAGAACTTCGGGTGGCAGGTGGTGAGGGTGAGCAACGAGGCCCGCTGCGCCTTCGGCAAGGCGTCCGCGGGCTTGTACGGCACCGGGTTCACCGCGTCGCCCTGGCTGGGCAGCACGATCTTGCGGCCGACGGTCTGGTCGTAGGCCCCGCCGCCGGGAACGCTCGAATCACGCAGCGTCGACACGCCCTTGCACGCGGGCTTCGCACCCTTTCCGCTGGTCCAGCCCTTGATCTCGTCGTCGTAGGGCAGCACCTTGTAGAGGTAGAAGTCGGTGTGCGTCTCGATCACGATCTCGTCGCAGGAGTTCAGGTTGTCCAGGTCGTTGAACGGCGCGCCCTTGCCGACCCGGTGCCCGGCGATGCCGAAGTTGCCCGGCTCGCCCGGCAGCGCAGTTCCCTTGTAGTGGCCGGGCCCGACCGCGAGCGCGTCCTCGCCGGTGCCCTCCTGGATGGTGAAGTTGAAGTCCGCGCCGAAGGACGGGATGTGGATGCGGGCGAACGCCTTGCCGTCCACCAGTTCCGGATGCAGGGTGCGGTCCTTGGCCCAGTCGCCGTCGAGCTGATCGCTGGCCTCGGACTGCTTCTCCGCGGAGAACAGGTCGGTCACCCAGACCTCGTAGACCATGAACAGCAGCACGATCAGGCCGAGCGTGATGAACAGCTCCCCCGCCGTGCGGATGACCAGCCCGCCCTTGCCCAGCGGCGGCGGTGGCTTCTTCTCGGCGACCGCGGTCGCCGAGACCGCCGGAATCACCTCGGTCGGCTGGTCGGCGCCGGGCGAGGTCATCCGCCGCGCACCGGTGGGTGCCGGGCGGCGAGGTTCTCCCCGATCGTTCGGCCTGGGCGGTTCGGATGATCCTTGCGGTGCAGCGCGGCCTTCCTGGCGGCGGGGGTGGCCGGCGACCCTCCGCGGCGACGGGGTGGCCCCCTGTCCGGAGTCGCCCGGACGACGGGTGCCGGGCGGGGAAACCCGGCGACGCGGGCCTTCGGCCGCTGGTCCGCAGGGTCTGTCGGGGTCGTCTCCGGGCCAATCCTGCGACGTCACGCCAAGCTCCTCCCGCACCCGCCCGAAGCCCTGTACGGGACTCTGGTGGCGCTATTGTCACAGTCGCCGGGACCGACCGCTCCTCAACCCAGTGCTATGGAGCAGTCGATTACGTTAACGTGTCCACGTGGCGCTGGTTGCGCACCCCGACCGCGGGACCTCGTCCAGGATGCCGCACTGAAGAGCCGAGAAGCACGCGAGGAACACGATGCCGAAGTCGAAGGTCCGCAAGAAGACCGCGTACACCCCGCCGGTCGATCGGCGTACGCCGGTGAAGGTCAAAGCGGCGGGACCGTCGAACCTGTTCTACAAGATCGTCATGTTCGGCCTGATGTTGCTCGGGCTCGCCTGGCTCATTCTGCAGTACCTCGCCCAGGACAAGATCGGGTTCCTGGCCGATCTCGGCAGCTGGAACTTCGCGATCGGGTTCTCCGCGATCATCGTCGGCCTGCTCATGACGATGCGCTGGCGCTGAGCAAGTGCTCCGGACGGCCGCTGGACACCGAATCACATCGGTGTGACTCATCCCCAGTGTGGATAACCCCTGTGGATAACTACCCCACCTCGTGGGCGCCCCGGCAGAACGTTGTGGTAGTGGCCTGGGTGCTGACCCTGCTGCTGCTGGTCGCCACGGTGGCGGACGGCTTTTTCGGCGACGCCGCCGGAGCCGTGCTGCTCGGCCTCGCGACCGTCGCCATCGGCGCGTTCGCCGGGCACTGGAGCCTCGTGCGGCCCCGGCTGGCCGCCGACCCGCACGGCCTGCTCGCCCGCGGCCTCGGCGGTACGCGCCGGCTGCCCTGGTCCGGCACCAGCATCCGGCTGCGCAACACCCGGCGCCTCGGCCGCGACGGCGTGACCCTGGAAGTCGAGCACGAGGACCAGCTGTTCGTCTTCGGGCAGCTCGACCTCGGCGAAGACCCGCGCGACGTGCTGGCAGTGCTGGATCTGCTGCGGGAACGCTGGGATCAGCGGCCGCACACGTAGGACTCGTAGCCGCGCAGCATCTCCAGCTGGCACTGCAGCGCCGGGAACTGCGTGCTCCGCCAGATCACCAGCCCGGCCAGCGCGACCACGATGACCACCAGCCCGATCGCCTGCCAGCGGGCCCGGTTGCGCTCGGGGGCGTACAGCAGGGCGACCGCCACCAGCGCCCCGGTGACCAGCCCGCCGACGTGCGCCAGGATCGAGATGTTGGCGACGGAGAACGTGATGTAGGCGTTGACGACCAGCGTGATGAGCAGCCAGGTGGGGTTGAGCCGCAGCTTGAGCACGATCACCGCGTAACAGCCCATCAGGCCGAACAGCGCCCCGGAGGCGCCGGCGGAGGGCTGGTTGGGCTGGTCGAACAACAGCACCGCGGTGGACGCGCCGAACATCGACACGAAGTACAGCGCGAGGAACCGGATCCGGCCGAAGACCGGCTCCAGCGCGCGGCCGATCAGCCAGAGCGAGAACATGTTCGCCGCGATGTGGATCGGGCCGTAGTGCAGGAAGCCGGAGGTGAAGATCCGCCACCACTCGCCACCGCCGAGGGTGGGGTAGGTCCAGAGCTCGCCGAGCTTCTCCAGCTGGGCGTTCCCGTTGTCGAACAGGCTCTTCGCCTGGATGACGGTGATCAGGAAGACGGCGACGTTGACCGCGAGCAGGGTCGCGGTGACCACCACCGAGTTGCTCGGGCGGGCGCCGGCGATGGTCTGCTCGCCCAGGCTCGAGCTGCGGTACTGCCGGTGTTGCTGCCGCTGCTGCTGGGCACCGGCGTGCACGCAGTCGGTGCACTGGAATCCCACGGGTGCCTCGCGCAGGCACTCCGGGCAGGCCGGACGCCCGCAGCGGGCACAGCTGAGGCCGGTCTGGCGGTTCGGGTGCCACCAGCAACCGGGGAGCGCGGGCTGCGGGTACACGGAGGGATTCGGCGGTTGGTTCACGATGTCCCCAACCTACCGAAATCCACCCCGGGTTCGTGGATCAGCTCTCGACGGTGACGCTCTTGATGACCATGTCGGCCAGCGGGCGGTCCGCCGGTCCGGTCGCGGTACCGGCGATCTTGTCGACCACGGCGCGGGAGTCGGCGTCCGCGACCTCACCGAAGATCGTGTGCTTGAAGTTCAGGTGAGCCGGCGTCGAGACGGTGATGAAGAACTGCGAGCCGTTGGTACCCGGCCCGGCGTTCGCCATGGCCAGCAGGTACGGCTTGGAGAACTGCAGCTCCGGGTGGAACTCGTCGCCGAACTTGTAGCCGGGGCCGCCACGGCCGGTGCCGGTCGGGTCGCCACCCTGGATCATGAAGCCGTCGATGACCCGGTGGAAGATCGAGCCGTCGTAGAACGGGCCGGCGTCGCCACCCTGCGCGTTCGGCTGGGTGTACTCCTTGGAGCCGGTCGCCAGCCCCACGAAGTTCGCCACCGTCTTCGGCGCGTGGTCGGGCAGCAGGTTCAGGTGGATGTCACCCTGATTGGTGTGCAGGGTGGCCTTGCGGGCGCTTTCAGTCACGCGGCCATCGTGCCATCCTTCGCACATTTGGGGGGTTCAGGGGGGTTCACCGGTCCGGGTACCGGGGCCGGGCGCCCAGGAAAACCGGTCTTTTTCCGGGCCGGACCCGATCGCGGCGGGACAAGCGGCAGCGATCCGCGGCGAAAAAGGGCAGGATAGGTTACGGGCAACGGAGCGGTTTCAAAACGATTGATGAGGTGAAGGCCATGACCCGGGCCGTGGAATCGGTCGGTGAGTCGGTCAAGACCGGCGCACCCGGCCTGCGCAAGCGAGCCACCGAAGTCGGCAAGGCGGGTGCCGCCGGTGCCGAGGAGCTGGCCAAGCGGGGCCGCCGGGCTCAGCGCAAACTGGCCAAGAAGACGGAGCTGACGCGCAAGGAGCTCAAGAAGAGCTCGGCCGCGGCCCGCAAGGAGGCGCTGGCTCGCATCGCCGAGCTGCAGAAGCCCGGCCGCAAGGCGAAGAAGGCCGCGATCAAGGCGGCCAAGTCCGCGGGCGAGTCCAAGCGCCGCGGCAAGAAGGACTTCAAGGCGGCGAAGAAAGACTTCCACGCGGCACTGGTGGAGGCCAAGTCCGCGGCGAAGGGCACGCGCAGGCGCCGCCGCTGGCCGTGGATCCTCGGCCTGGCCGCGGTCGCCGCGGGCGCCGTCGCGCTGAAGTCGCGGCAGCAGGAGCCACCGGTCGCGCCGGCCCCGCCGAAGGCGACCCCGCCGGCCAAGCCGGCCGCGGACACCGAGCCGACGGGCAACGGCAAGGCGCCGAGCACGCCGGCCGCCGAGAAGAAGAACTGAGCAGACCCGAAAGAGGGCCCCGGAACCAGGTCCCGGGGCCCTCTTTCGTGCGCTGTCCGCGGACTCAGGCGGTCGCGGCGTGCTTGTCGATCAGCTGGCCGAGGCGCGGCAGGGCCTCGGCGACGTTCTTCTTGCCGTTCGGGCGCAGCTTCGAGTAGACCTTCTTGATGCTGTCGCGGCTGCTGCGGTCGGCCCGCGAGTCGGTGACGCTCAGCAGCGCGTCCGAGGCCTCGTCCGAGCGGCCGGTCAGGTAGGCGCCGAAGTCGTTGCCGCCCTGGGCCCGGTAGGCACCGTAGAACGGTTCGAGGGCGAGGGCGAAGTCGTCGAGCAGGCTGTCGACGGCGCTCGGGATGATGCCCGGCTTGATCTTCTTGACCGCCGCGAAACCGGTCTTCACGACCGCGCCCGAGACCCCGCCCTTGTCGGAGACCTCGGCGTCCACGAGGCCCTCGAGGTCGGTGACCACGGACGGGCGACGGCTCGAGTCGAGCAGGATTTCCTTGAGGGTGGTAGCCACGATCTGTCCTTGTCGTCAGGGATGGTGAAGTGCTGGTGATGCCGGATCCGGCACCCGTCGCGCGAGTGCTCGTCGCCCTGCGCGTGCCGCACAGGGTAGTACAAGATCAACTTCACTGGCCCGTGCGGAGGCCGCTACTCAGAGTTTCAGGGCAGCGATAGCCTTTTCCGCCACTGTGCGTGCCTTGATGCTCTGCTTTTGGTTACTGGTCACGATGACCGCCGAACCCGCCTTGGCCACCGCGTAGACCACACCGTCTGCCGAGGGCTGATAGCCGCCCTTCCAGCCGGCCGGCTGGTCCGCCGGATTGGAGGTGTCCACCGGCGCCGCCTTGTCCACCAGGGCTTTCGCGATCGCGCTGGTGCCGGTGTACACCCGTACGCTCAGCTGGACCGAACCGTCCGGCCGGTAGAAGAAGCACGCCGGAGTCGACTGGTCGGCCGAGAGTTTCACCGCGGTGACGTGCTGCCCGTTCGCATCCTGCGCCTCCTGCTTCGACAGGTACGGGCATTGGCCGGCTCGCGTGGGCCGGGGGTCCGGCGGCATCGCGGCAGAGCTGCTCGCCGACGCTGCCGGGGACGACGGCGGCATCGCGGCGACCGGGGCCGTCGGCGCACAGCCGGCGAGGAGGACCAGGGCAGGGGCGAGCTGGAGGATTCGTCGCATGGCGGGCACAGTCAACCACGCTCGATCCAGAATCGGGGGAGGTTCACCGTGCGACGATGGACACCGGGTACCCGCGCCGTGAGGAGGTCCCCGTGTGCACGAACGCGAAACCGGACGGAACTCCGGTGCCGCCGGGTAGCGCCACCCCGCCCCGTCCGGGTCCGGGCGGGTTCCCGGGACGGCCGATCCCGCCGGATCAGCGGCCGCCGACCGGGAAGCCACCCGGCACGGGACCGGCCGGGCCGCCGCATTACCCGTCGCCGAAGCCGCCGAGGCGATGATCCGGCTGTATCCCGCGGGTTGAGACGGATCGGTCACCGGCTTATCTTCGGGCCATGGTTTCCCTGCGTGGCTGGCCGTCGTTTCCCGAGCAGCTGCCCGGCTTCGAGCCGGACTCGGCGCCGGCGCGGCCGGAGGAGCTGTTCCTCGACTGGCTCACCGAGGCCGGTGCGCACGTGCTGGCCCCGCACGCCGTCACTTTGTCCACAGTGGACGAAGAGGGCGCGCCGGACGCGCGGGTGGTGATCCTGAAGGACGTCGGACCGGCCGGCTGGGCGGTCGCGACCAGCTCGGAAAGCCCGAAGGGGCGGCAGCTGGCGGCCAATCCCCGTGCCGCGCTCACCTTCTTCTGGCCGGGACGGGGCCGCCAGGTGCGGGCACGCGGGATCGTGGCGCCCGCGTCCGCGGCGGAGTCCGCCGCGGACTTTCTCGCGCGGCCACCGGCTTCGCGAGTCGAGGCGTATCTCGGGCGGCAGTCGGAGGTCCTGCCGGATCCAGGCAAGCTCGCCGAAGCCGCCGCGGCGGCCGAGCACTGGGTGGCCGAGCATCCGGACACCGCCCCGGAGACCTGGACCCGTTACCTGGTGCGGCCGGAGACGGTCGAGTTCTGGCAGGCCGCGCACGACCGGCGGCACATCCGCCTTCGGTACCAGCGGGACGGTGAAGGCTGGAGGCGCGAGCGCCTCTGGCCGTGAATCCGCTCAGGACAGCCGAGAGTTGGCCCGCAGCAAGGAGATCGCGCCGACCGTCGCGTAGCCACGCCATTCCGGACCGGCGGACGGGGAGTAACTGTCGAAGTCCACCTGCCAGCCGCCGTCGGGCTGCTGGCCGGCTTCCAGCCGGGTGAGGTCGGCCTCGATCACCTCCGGACGGAACAGGGCGCGCGCCGGACCCGGCAGCGGCGCGAAGTCCAGCGGCCGCAGCACCTCCCCCTCGGCGCCGCCGGCCACCGGCACGATCCCGTTGTCCGGCAGGAATCTGCCGAGGCCGGACAGCAGTTCCGCGGCTTCCGGGTAACGCCCGTGGGCGGCGTCGAGCAGCCGGATCACAAAGGACAGCTCGATCGCGTGTGGCTGTTCGGTCAGTTCCCGGATCGCCTGGAGACAGGCCGGTACCGCCCGCGCCAGCCATGGATGCCCGGCAACTGCTGGATCGTGCACGGCCACCCGCAACGCGGTGCCTGCGACGAAAGCCGTGCTCTGCAAGGAAAACCGGTCCGGATCGGCGGAGGTCCAGAAGGGCGCGCAGGCCGCCGGGCCGGCGACGGGGAAGGCGAACGGCAGGCCACCGCCGGGCAGGGCCACCGCGTCCAGCCAGTCGCACAGCTGCACTGCGAGCGGGGTTGTCACCGGTGCCACCTCGGCGAACACCTCGAACGCGTGCAGTGCCCCGCCCGGCTGGCTTTCCGGCGCACGAAGATCCGGCTCCAGTCCCCAGCCGAATCCGCCATCGGGGTTGCGATACCCGGCGACCGCGGCGAGCACGCCGGCGGGCTGCCCGGTCCCCAGCAGCAGCTCGAACCTTCGCCGGTCGAGTACTCGGGCATGTCCGGCGAGGAAGGACGCGGCGGCGGGAAGATGCACAGTCACCGCTTCACCGTGGCACGTCCGTGGCGGGCTGTCTTGCACGGATCGGTCGCGCTACCGGCCTTCCACGAGCCGGGCGAGTTGCGCGACGGTGGTGCCCCAGCCGTCGGCGAAGCCCAGGTCTTCGTGCCGCTTCCGGGCGGCGGGCTCGCCGTGCCGGACCACGACCCGGTAGTCGGTGCCCTCCGGGTGCGCGCGCAGCACGATCTCCGTGGTCATCGCGACCGGCGCCGGGCTCGCCGGGCGCCACTCGCTGTCGAGCGCGTTGGTGAAGACGATCCGCTCGTACTGTCCGCCAACAGGACTTGACCGCTGTGGATCAGGTGATGGTTGTTGTCCAGCAGTGCTGCGAGCACCTCGCGTTCCCCGATCTTGGGGTCGGCCAGGCACCACATGATCGGCATGCCGTCCCCGGTGCACACCAGGTGCAGCTTGAGACCCCAGTACCACCGCGAATGTGACGCGCAGTAGCCGTAGCTGGCGTGTCCGGCCAGGTCGGAACGTTTCACCGTCTCCTTCGACATGCCGCAGGGCACCGGGGTCGCATCGGTGAGCCACAGATCGTCGAACCAGGACGGACAGCACGCGGCCAGCGCGAGGATCGCCTTGCACAGCAGCGGATATGAGGCTCTCAAACGTTTGTTGTAGCCCGGACTGACCCGGCAGCCCGGGGAACCAGGCACGCCACTTCGCTTCGCTGTGGATATGGCGGATCCAGCGGCGCTCACCGTCGAACCGGAGAAGCACTTGAGCCACGGCCAGGCAGATCAGTTCACTGTTAGTGCGGAGGACACGGAAAGTGGCGCACGGTGTGGTACCCGTTGACCATGGCTTTCGACATCGACACCCAGCGGCAGATGGCCTTCAACGAGCGCAACTGGGACGCGCGAACCCAGATTCATGCTCGGAGCGATTTCTACGCTCTCGGCAGGCGTGACCCGCTGGACTGGATCCTGCCGTTCGAGTGGGACGCCCTTAGCGATCTCGCGGGTAAGGATGTCGTCCATCTGCAGTGCCACCTTGGTGTGGAGACGATGGCTCTGGCCAAGGCCGGCGCCCGCACCGTCGGCCTGGACTTCTCGGCACGGTCGGTCGAGCAGGCCGATATCACCGCACGCAACGAGAAGGTCGAGACCTCCTACGTCCGGGCCGACGTCTATGACGCGGTCGACGTGCTCGGCGGCGCCCGCTTCGACATCGTCTACACCGGCAAGGGCTCGCTGTGTTATCTGCCTGACCTCACCCGCTGGGCACAGGTCGTGGCAGGCCTGCTGCGGCCTGGAGGTTTCGTGTACGTCGTCGAATTTCACCCCCTGCTGAACGCGTTCGGGCCGACTGTCCGCCCGGGCGATCCGGTGGACTTGACTGTCCGCCACGATTATCTGGGAGGTCGCGGCGCCGTCGAGCGCGACAGCAGCCGTACCTACACCGATGGCCCCCCGCTTGAGGGCGACACCGTGCACTATGAGTGGCCCCACGGCCTGGGCGAGGTGGTGACCGCGCTCGCACTGGCCGGACTGAAGATCGATCACTTGATCGAGCCGGACGTTCTGCCGTTTCAGCGATGGCCGTGGATGGTCCAGACTGACTACGGGTGGTGGCGAGGAAGCGGGGATGCGCCTCGCGTGCCGACGTTGTACGCGCTCAAGGCAAACGCCTAAGAGCCTGCTGGCGAATGGTGTGGCCGGGATGTGAGCGTGGCGTGAGGGCATGAGGCGGGGCTTCTGGTAGATCGAGAAGTACCACCAACTTGATCACCAGAAGCCCGGGATGTCTGTCTACCGTGTCGAGGCCGCGCAGGCCAGCACGCCGTCCAGAGCGACTGGGAGACCACCAATGTGACCGTGCCGGAGCCACGAACCGACCCCCGGCGCCCGGCCCCGAAACGCCAAAAGGGCCGCCTCCCAAAAGGGAGGCGGCCCCGTGGCTACCAACGGTGTCCAAGTCCTACTACGTGGCGTTGTTTCGGCGCCGTGTTCTAGTAAGACCCCTAACGTGGACCTAACGTGTCAGCATAAGAACCGGGAAGTGCTGGTCGAGGGGCCTGAGATCACGATCCGCCCGGTGGGCACCCGTCGTCTGGTGGCGGGTGGTTCGCAATGAGCCGCGACACGCTGATCACTGGGCTAACGCCGGTCCAGGCCGATGGGCTGGCCTGCGCGACGTGCGGAGCGGACTACATGCGCGTCCCGGTTCCGCATGTGCCGGTGGGCCGGTCGGTGACCGGCTCGCAGGTGTTCGCCTGCGTCGGCCGCCTGGCCGGCGCGGCGGGAGGTGTGCTGCGGTGAGCGCCCCGGCAACCCCGGCTCAACGTGACCTCGCGTTGTGGGTGCAGTGCGTCTGCACGGCCCTGGTCGCGCTCGGCGCGGCGTACGCCTCTTACCGGCACGGTCGCGAGTTCGCGTTGCGGTTCGGTGCCGATGAGGCGACGGCGGCGATCTGGCCGTTGATCGTGGACGGGATCCTGACGACGGCCACGGTCGAGTTATGGAAGACGACCGACTCCGGCCGCCGTGCCGGTGGCCGGTGGGCGGCGTGGGTGTCCTTCGTGTTCGGGATCTGCCTCTCGCTCTGCGCGAACGTAGCGGCGGCCCCGGAGTTGAGCGTGTTCGCGGTGGCGGTGGCGGCGTGCCCGCCGCTGGCGCTGCTGCTTGCGGTCGAGTTGCTCAACCGAGCGCTCAAGCGGCACCGCGCCGAGACCTCGAACGGGACCGGCACCGAGACCGCCGAGACGGGCGAGACCGGCGACGAGACGGCCCCGGTGGTGCGTCTCGCGGTGGTCTCGGACGAGGCTCGCCCGGTCGAGCCGACCGCCGAACAGCGGATGTGGGTCTACTACGTGACCGAGCGGGCCAAGGGGCGCACGCCGACCGGTGCGGAGCTGGACCGGATCGCGGGCACGAACAACTACGGCCGAAAGGTACTGCGACAGTGGCGACAGGCCGGGCACCCGCCGCCCGCCACCGGCGGCTCGTGCAGCCGTGGCGAACGACCGGCGCGGCGGGAATCGGCCTACGCCTCGTCGGCGGTCATCGTTGGCGGTCAGCCCCCGCGTGTGGATGCGTAGGCCTCGGTGCCGTCGTGACACGCGCTCGTAGGCGACAACTACGCTCAGCAGGTGACCATTAGCGAGCCGGACCCGCGCAGGCTCGCCCTCGCCGTGCCCTCACCGCTGGTCGAACTGCGCGACGACCGTTTGACGCCGGACGGGATCAGGCTCTACCTCAAGCGGGACGACCTCATTCACCCCGAGATTCCTGGCAACAAGTGGCGCAAGCTCAAGTACAACTTGGCGGTGGCACGGGCTCAGGGCCACTCTCGGCTCTTGACCTTCGGTGGTGCGTACTCCAACCACATCCGGGCTGTAGCCGCCGCCGGTCATTTCTACGATTTCGAGACGATCGGCGTGGTGCGGGGTGAGGAGCACCAGCCGCTGAACGGCTCGTTGGCGTACGCCGTCAGCCGTGGCATGCGGCTGACCTACCTGGACCGCGCAACTTATCGACGCAAGGCTGAACGGGAGGTGCTGGCGAAGCTCACGGACCAGTTCGGTCCCTGTTACGTCGTCCCCGAGGGTGGCAGCAACGGGCCGGGCGTACGTGGATGTGCCGAGCTACCGGGTGAGATCGAAACGGAGTTCGACGTCATCTGCTGTGCGTGTGGTACCGGCACCACCTTGGCCGGGATCGCGGCTGGCCTGACAGGCCGCAGGCGCGCACTCGGCTTCGCCGTGCTCAAGGGTGGGCGGTTCCTCGATGATGAGGTGCGGCGGCTTCAGCGCGAAGCTTTCGGCCGCGAGACCGACAATTGGGCTATCGACTACGACTGCCATTTCGGCGGGTACGCGAAGCGGACACCGGAGCTGGACGCGTTCATTGCGGGCTTCGAGTCACGACAGGGCATCACGCTCGACTGGGTGTACGAGGCCAAGATGATGTATGGCCTGTTCGACCGCATCGTCTCCGGCGCGTTCGCGCCCGGCACCACCATCGCAGCAGTGCTGAGCTGACAGCTCAGGCCTTGTGGTAGGCCCGCTGAGTCGTTTTCGAGATGCCCGCCTCGCACCAGGTCAGGCACCACTCGCCGCTGTTGATCGTGAAGTCGCGGCCGAAGCCCAGCCACATGCCACTCATGCGGCGGCCGGCTGGGTCGACCACCATCTGCACCGTGCCGTGATAGGTCGCACCCTTGTAGTAGCCGGTAGGCGAGGTCTGTTCCCGCCAGGTACCGGTGGCCACCGACTTGTCCACGACCAACTCCAGCCGCAGCCGCGATCCGAGCCTGTGCGGCAAGCCCTGCCCGATGAGCCGCGTACCCTGCTGGCGGAGCACGACGTAGTGCTCACCGGCAAACGTCTTGCCCCGGCCGGTACTGGGAAAGACGTAACGGCTGTGCCAGATGCCGGAGAAGTCGTCGGAGGGGCGAGCGGCCAGCCTTTCGGCGTCGGTTTCGGCGTCGTCGGCGAGGGCCGGGCTGGCCGAGGCGAGCGACAGCGCCGCGCTGACCTTGAGTAGCAGCGACCGGCGGCTGGTGCCGCCTCCCCGAGCCCACGCTGTCGCCATCTGCGCCAGTTCATGCACGTCGACGTGGTCGAGCTGGGCCACGAAATCACGCATCACGTGGCCGTCCGCCGCTCCCTCCAGCACGGCCAGTTGCTGGTGCTGGCGGTGAGCAGTGTCGGACGGACGGAAGTCGGCACCGTCGCTGACAAGATCCGCCACGCGACACTCGTACAGTTCGGCCAGCTTCCCCAGGACCTCTAGGGACGGAGCGTGGCCGGTGTCGGCGGGCCACAGCTCCCAGTATGAGAAGTTCTTGAATGTCTTGGGATCGGCAGGCCAGCGGGCGTTCCATTGCTCTGCGGCCTCCCGCTGACTCCACCCCCGAGCCAGTCGTAAAGCCGTCCGCATGTTGATGTGGTAACGCTCGGCGAAGACAAAAGCGATCTCAACCCACGTCTTGGCCACGGCCCGCAGTTCGGCCGATAATTGTCGTTGTTCCTGGCGAACGCTCCGCATCGGAGTGGCCATGGCATTCCCTCCCCCGTCGCCAATGAGTCGCGCGGACGATACCCGCTCACCAGTATTCCACAATCCCTCCCCGCTGAACAGGGAACTCTTGTTCCTCAAGATCACGGTCGGGCGGGGTGGTTTGAGACGCTGACCTGCGGTTTCGTAGTCGACAGGCATCCGGCGCCGGGTAGATCTGGTTAACCCACCAACGGCAGGTCGTCCTCCTTGGCACTCCGAAGCTCGCCGCCGTCCCCGGAAGCGGGGGTGCTGCCCGTTACGACCGAATCGCCTACACAGGAAGCGAGCATTTGATGACTACTCGGTTGTACGAACGCAGGCCCGCTCGGCGCCCGGCCGGTCGGCGGCAGGGCGACAACCGACTTGCTGCGTAGCTCGGACCGAGAACACCGGCAGCCCGGCAGCGTTGCAGTTTCTCATCGCGTTCCGGGCGAGGGGAACGGAAGCCGTGATCGTGGCAGAGGGCGTCCATCTCACGTGGGTGCGGTCGGCACAGGCACCGGTGGATCACGCGGTGACCGATGACGCCATGGCGGCCGGTATGGCCGCCCAGGGCGTGTACCTGGGCTTGTGCGGTGTTCGGTTCTTCTCGGCGCCGATGACGGCGGGTCCGGGGTCGGTGTGTGTGGGGTGCCGCCGGTTCGTGGTGGCGCGGGCGTCGTTGCGGTCGGTGGAGCAGCGGATGTGTGGGCCGCGTCATCGTCGGCGTGGCTTGTCGCGCGTGTTTGCTCGCCTGCTGGCGGGCGTGCACGCGTCTGAGTCTCCGGCCGTTCCCGGGCCGCGTTCGGCAGTTGCCTCCGCCGACGCGACGCCCCCCGCCGGGGCGGCCGGACCAAGCTCACGGCGGGACCGGGCTGACGGCGGTGCCCGGTCTCGCCGTGTCCCACCCGAGTCGGCCCCGACCGGGAGTGAGGACCGGTGACGACGACGGGATGTGTCGACGTGACGAACGGAGTGAACAGGTCGGAGCGTGACCGGATGCGCGCGGCGGCGATCGAATACCCAGCCTACGGGTGGGGCGTGCTGCCGGGGTCGGTGTGGAACGGCCGCCGCTACACACTCGGGCACACCCCGACCCGAGTGGACGGGCTGGCGCCGGTGATGTTGTCGGGCCAGACGCTGCGGACCGCGCGGGAGGTGTGGTCGTGGTGGTCGGTCGCCCCGTATGCGGCGCTGGCCCGTGCGGGCGAGGACTTCGACGTGTTGACCGCCCCGGCCGAGTTGGTGACGACCGTGTCAACGGCGCTGGAGCTGCCGGGGTCGGCGGTCCGGGCGTGTCCGGTGATGCTCGCGCCGGACCGGCGCTCGGCGCAGCTGCTGATCCGGGCGGGGTCGCGGTTGCGGTGGGAACTGCGCCGCGCGAGGCGTGACGCTGCTGCCGGTCGGCGCACTGGTCGCGTTGCCGCCACCCGGCCGCCCTTGCCTTTGCTGCCGCACCGTCGTGCTCGCCTGCTCGACGTTGCCGAATGCGTACCGACGACGTCTCCCACCGCGCCGCCGGAAGCTATTCACGCGCTGCCGATTCCTCGCTATCCCGCAGGCTCCGGCCGGTCCGCACTCGATCCCCGGCCGGCGCAACAAGCCGGAACGAGGGCGAGCGGTTGAGCGCAAGCGGCGAGAGGAAGAGGCGATGAACGAGGAGGATGCGAATGCGCGACCGACTGAGGTGGACTTCGCTCAGCTGGCCCGGCCACGCGCGCCCGGCGAACCAATGACCGACAAGGACTTCGTGGCAGCGAAGCGGGTCGTGGACGCGTACTGGCCCAAGTTCCGCACGCCGCGCACACTACCGGAGAAGTGGCAATGACGGTTCTCGACGAGAGGCCAGCGGCCACTGAAGACGTTTTCTCCATGTCCCCGCTCCCCGCGCCGATCCGGGGGCGCCGATGCGGCTCAACGACCTCACAAACAAGACGACGACAAGAATAGAACGGCCCGACCCGTGACCCGACCTTCCGCCCGACCGGCGGTCATCACCATTGCACACGAACTCCGCCGACTCCGTGAGGAGCGCGGCCTGAGCCTCCGCGCCATCGCCAGGAAGACGAACATCAGCCCGGCCCAGCTGTCGGCTCTCGAAACCGGCCTCCGTCGGCAGGACGCCACCTTGGTGGGATATCTACTTGGCGTCCTCGGCGCCCCGGTGGCCACGTTGAAGCAACTCATCACGGTCGCAAGCCGTGTCGACGAACCCGACTACTTCGATCCAACCGGAGATGATGAAAGCTTGCTACGCTCCGGGTTCGAGCGGTCGTCCACGACGGTGTTCGAATGGTCGCCGACGCTGTTCCCCAAGGCGCTGCACTCAGCCGAGTACTCCCGCGCCGTTCAGGAATCGGGCCTGCCCAATCCTGACACCAGCACACGGGAACTCGTGCCGGCATCCGCCCGCGCCTGCGCCGAGAACACGTCCGAGAAGCTGTATGTGTTCCTTCTCGGCGAGGCCGCCACCCGGCCCGACGCCTGCTCCGCAAACGTACTCTGCGACCAGATCGAGGAAGTCGCCACCGTGTCGAAACTGCTGCGCATTTCCGTCGGTCTCGTTCCGGCGTCCTTCTGTCCGCCTGGCCTGGTTGAACCGTTCACCTTGTACGAGGACAAGGCTGGCCCGTTCGCAGTCGCGATACCACACAACCGTGGTGCCGCGTTCCTCACCAATCAAGCGTCCGTGACATACTACGCCACGACCGCCAAATGGCTACGAGGCGGCATCGCCGACGCTCCATGGCCCTGACCGAACCCCCAACCAAGTGACATCAACTCTTACGCGCTTTCTGCAAGAAGGAATCTGATTGCGATGATTGTCAACACTCTTTCTGTCGACCTGTGGGTACTGGCAGGCTTTTACTTCGGCCAAGAAGCGTACGGAAGTCTTCGCGAATCAATGCCGTGGCAGTGGTTTCAGGGCCGCGTCAAGACGCAGGCCGTCATCACTTCAATAATTACAGGTGCATTGTGGCCCGCAGTACTCGTTTTCGACGCTCTCTGTCGCATTCCAGGTTTCTTTAGGTGGACGGAGGTGTTCATTACGTGGCGTCGCCCTCGGCGAGGCTGAAGGGGGTTCGATTTGTCGGGAAACATGAATCTGCCTCGACAACAGAAGGGAACTGGTAGCGATGAGCACGCAGGGGACTTCGGGCGGCCCGCCGGGCAACGAGGATGCACATTCGGACCGTAGTCAACCCTGGTCGGCGCGAGCGGATCTCGGGGCGGAGTTTGCGGCGGACGCGACCGCTGTACGACGGGCTGTCGATGACGGCACACTCCCGCCCGCGTCGGGTGCACGGCTGGCGCAGATGCTCGGCGACATCGCCGCCGAACTCGATCAAGCGTCCCCGGAGCCGGAAACAGATCCGGCACCGGGCGTTGAGTAGAATTACGCGTGCGCGCTGCGCAGATTCACGCAAGTCGGCCACACGCGGCTGTGACGCGTACGCCAGGGCGTTGAACAGGCGCGATCGCCTCCCGTAGTGTGATCTTCCAGCTACGGGGAGGAGTACACAATGGGGTTCCGGACGGTGCCGGACGCACTAAGGGCGGCCGGGCGCACGGGTGGTGACGCGGTCGGTCAGCTGCACGGCGCGGACTGCGGACAGCCCACCAGCGGCGTGGCCACGGCGGTGCCGGGCGGCCGGGCTGCGGGTGCCGCCGCCAGCTTCAGCGATGGCTGGGGGCGTACGTTCAGCCAGTGGTGCGGAGACGCGGAACGCTACAGCGGCGACCTCGGCACCGCCGCCGAGAACTATCAGCGGGGTGACCAGGCCGCCGCCACCAGCGCCGAGGACGCGGGACGGCTGCGAGGCCCACGCTGATGGTCAGTCTGTCCGACGTCAAGCGGTGGAACACCGGCCAGCTCGACGAGATCGCCCACACCATGCAGCAGCGCTTGCAGATCCTCACCCACTCCGGTGACGACTTCGGCAAGGTCATGCCAGTGGAAGGCTGGGCGGGGCCGGCCGCCGACAACGCGGGATCAGCGCACCACAGCCTGATGTCGCGTATCGACAAGCTCGCCGCCGGGGCGAGCATCGTGGCTAAGGCGCTCGGCCAGGCCGCGGATGCGATCACCGGCGTGCAGCACGCCATCACCAACGCCGAAGAACTCGCCCGCAAGTACGGCTACCAGATCGCCGACAACGGCACCGTCACCGACAGCTACCCCGACGACAAGGCGCCCCCGGAGCTGAACCCGGACGACCGGGCCCGCGCCCGCACCGAAGTCGCCGACGCCGTCGCCCAGGCGCTGCGCACCGCCGACGACATCGACAACGATCTCGCCTCCGTCTTCGACCGTGCCAACCACGGCGACTTCGGTACCGGCGACGAAGCCACCGTCACCGCGGCCGCCGCCGACGGCGCCAAAGACCCCGGTCTGACGTTGCCGGAACCGCCTAAAGACGGCACACCGAGCCAGAACGCGGGCTGGTGGAACTCCCTGTCGCCGGCCGGGCAAGCGATTCTGCTGCGCGATCACCCGGACTGGCTCGGCAACCTCGACGGCCTACCGGGCGCGGTCCGCTCCCAGGCCAACATCGCCCGCATTCCCGGCGAGCGCGTCGACCTCCAGCGCCAGCTCGCAGCGGCGCAAGCCTACATCGACCAAGTCAAGGGGATACCCGACCCGACGGCCGGGCTAGTGTCCAATGCCATTGGCGAATATCAAAAGATCGAAGCGAAACTGAAGTCACTGGACGTCATCGATTCGACACTGTCCGAGGGTAACCGCCAACTATTGACGCTCGACACATCAGGTGAGCGCGTCAAGGCAGCCATCGCGGTGGGCAACGTAGACACCGCCGAGCATGTGGCTGTGTTCACGCCCGGTTTTACGTCCACCGTTGATGGAAGCCTCAAAGGCTACGACAACGATATGCAAAACCTCAGTCAGCACAGTCAGAACATCTCCAATCGTTTCGGCGACGGCGGAAGTGTGGCGACCGTTACATGGATCGGCTATGAAGCGCCGCAAACTTCCGATGTCTTGAACCCTGACCTGTCGGTCGGTAGCGACAACCTGGCGAAGATCGGCGCACACAAGCTCGACGGATTCCTCAACGGTCTCGGCGCGTCCCACGATATCCACAATCAGCCACTGCACCTGACCGCACTGGGCCACTCCTACGGCAGCCTGACCACCGGTATTGCCCTCCAGCAGCACACCCCAGTTCATGACGCGGTGGTCTTCGGGTCGCCGGGCCTCGATATGCAGACACCCAGCGACCTCAAGGTGCCGCAAGGACACATGTTCTCAGAGTGGTCAGATCAGGACCCGGTGCCCCGTCTGGACATCGCCCACAACTTCGGCACTTCGCCGTATCAGGGAATCTCTGGTGGGTCGGTCGCCAGCATCGAGCAGTTGTCGACCGGTGACGCAACCGGCCTTGGCGGACAACCGCTGCACGCCACGCACGAACACGGTCAGTACCTCGACAACAACTCCACGAGCCAGTACAACATGGCGAATGTCGTTGCAGGCCGGCCGGATCTCACAGTGCGGCATGTGCAGCCGTGGGAGGTGCCATCGCCACCTCCAGCGCCAGGCCAGCCGATCCCTGCGCCGCCTGGCCGCGACCCGCAACCGCCCCCTCGATGAAAGTCAGACGCAGCCTCATGAAGCACAACCTTGTCCTGGCCGCCGTCGTATGTGTGGCTTTGATGGCCAGTGCGTGTGGACCAGACGTACCCCCGGAGACCACGGTGAGCCAGAAGACCGAGCAGTTCAACGAGCTGATGAAGCGGCCGGATATCGACCGGGCCGCTGCTGGATACGAGGAACTGTATGCCAAGGTGCGCGAGCAAGTAACGGCAGAAGTGCCAGCGCTGAAATGGGAGGTGGCAAACCCGGAGTCTTCCGCCGCTTGCGGCAATGACTTCGCGGCGGTAAACGCCGACCTCCGAAAAAACGATGCCGAAGTGAAGGGCCTCGCCAACTGGGTTGCCAAGGGCAACCTTCCAGATTTCCAATGGAAGCACGTTGCATCAACGGTCGGACAGGTGGCAGGAACATATGGGTTCGGCGGCGGCGAAGTGGTGGTAGACCAACCAGGCAATCATGAAATCGTGTTTCGTGATCAGTACAACGCCGAGCTCAACTTTGGGACTGCCGTCAACACCACGCTTCTCTTGCGCACGGGTTGCCACTTGACCGCCGAAGCGAAGAAGCGTGGAACACCAGCTGCTCCGCCGACGTACTGAATTCCGGCGACTCCGCACATCTGCGCCCAACATGAAAGATGGGCCCGGCCACAAGGCTGGGCTACCTTACCCAGCATTCTGCGCCTACGTAGGGGGGGCGTCCCTGGCCGGCCTGCGCACCGACACCGCCCGCCGCGCCTCGGGCACCTGGACGGACGACGCCGCGCCCGTGCCCGGCATAATCCCGGTCGGGGACAGCGCTCATATGTCTTCGGGCCACCAGTTGCGTTGGTAGTCGGGGTGGGTGTTGTAGACCTCGGCGAGGTGCCGGAGGACCGCCGCGTGGGCGGTGAGTATGGCGATGGTGCCGGGGTCGTCGGGGAAGGATCGTACGAGGTCGCGGGCTTCGTAGGCGCGGTTCATGATGCGAACTTTGGCTTCGATGTCTTTGAACGCTTCGGCGCGGCGGGTGGGGTTGGCGGCTTCCTCGTCCAGTCGTGCGTCCAGGAAGGCGGCGACGGCGTCGAAGCGGGCGAGGTCCACGCGGGAACGCTAGCCGCGAGCGGTTATGCCCGCCAAGCAGGCAGCAATATTCACCCGAATGGACCATTGATCGTGGGAATAACCTCAGGCATTCTGGAGAGTCCTGGGTTGCGATGTTGATCTGCCCGCGAGTGGACCGGAAGGAGGGTAGCGCGGGTGGCGACGATGTCGCAGCGCGGGCGTCACCCGGGTTGACCGGCCGGACGACCCTCCTCGGATTGGGGGCGTCTGGAGTTGAGGTCCCGGTGGCGCGCAGCGTCCCGGCCGTGTCCAGCGCACGCGGCACCCCCGGCGGGGGTGTCTTGGTGGTAGTGAGGGTTCATGTACCGGCTATCTAGAGCCGGACCCCTTGAGCATCCGCGACAGTGCCCGAGACCGAAGGCTTCTGCGCTGCTGACCTTGTCGCCGTCCGGCGTTCCGACGATCCCTCGCGTCTGCGCCCGCTGGGTGCGCGCCTGATCGTCGTACGCCGCACCTGGCCAGCCCTCACCCCATGCGTTGCGTCTCGCCGTTGGTTGCCGTGTCGCACAGGACCTGAAGCCGGATTGCCTCGCGCGGCGGCCGATTGGGCGCCGTTCGGGTGAATTTGGCTGCTTGGTGTCTAAAAACAGCGCTATTTCCGGCCTCTTGAGGTGAAGCCGGGACCTTGTCCGTCCCGGCTCGCCGTGCGAGATGTCCGGGCAGGGAGGGAAATCGGTCTGCAAAAACCCGCCGGTAACCCCGCCTTGAGAACAGTGAAGGGAGGAACGGTCGCTGGTCTGACCGGGGCGTGCGCATCGCGGATGCCCGAGAACACCTGAAGCAGGAGATGTTTGCGGTCTCGCCTGTGTGGCGGACGGGTTTGTGCTGCCCGCCCGTGTCGTCGACGCACGTCTACTCTGGAGGTTTTCCGTTGCTACACAACAATGTTAACACGACAGGGACAATAAGTGCAGCCCCGGCCGGGCCGGGGTCGTGCACGGGGTCGCCGCTGACGCGGCTGATCTGCGACCCAGGGCAAACGGTCACCGGGTTCATGGCGTGGGTGTCGCACACGCTGTGGTCGCTGCTTCAGGCGTGGTGGCCGTTGCTGGTCGTCGCGGCCGCGCTCGCGTTGGTGGCGGGCGCGGTGCTGGTGCGGGTGGTGCGGGCCCGGCGGGCGCGGGAGATGGCCGGGGCGCGGTTTTTTGAGATTACCCCGCCGCACCGGCTGCCCGCCGAGGGTGCGGTGCCGTTGTGGCGGCTGCTCGCGGCGACACTCGCCGAACGGCCCTCGCGGACGCGGGTCGCGCTGGAGCTGTGGGCCGATGACGTCGGCGGCCGTATTCGCGCGGGCCTGTGGGTGCCGGGTGGCGCTCCGGCCCGCGCGATCGCGCGGGCGGTGACGCAAGCGTGGCCCGGGTGCGGGCTGGCCGAGACCGCGCCGCCGGAGTTGCCGCGTGGCGCGGTGGGGGCGACGGAGCTGGTGCCTCGTGAGGGGCCGTGGGCGCCGCTGGTCGATCACCAGCACCGCCCCGAACGCGGCCCCGTGGCAGTGGAGGACGAACCGTTGCGGGCGGTGCTGGAGTCGCTGGCGGACATCGCGGCCAAGAGTTTGTTCGCCTCGGTGCAGGTGGTGGTGTCCCCGGCACGCGGCACCGGTCGGCGCGGCCGTGGCGCGGCGGGCCGGCGTGGCCTGGGCGGGTGGGTCGGCCGGGGGCTGCGCGTTCTGCTGCGCGGCCTGCTCAACTCCGTGGAGGGGGCGCTCTCCTCGTCGTCTCGGTCGTCATCGGCGGGGTCGCGTGGCGCGTCGTCGCGGACAGCGGCCGAGCCGGATCCGGTGGTGGTGGCGCGGCAGCGGGCAGCCGAGGCCAAGCGGAAGGCGGGGCCGCATCTGCGGGCCACGGTGCGGCTGGTGGTCGCCGGAACCCGCAAGGCGGGCCCGGCGCGGCGGGCCACGCGCGAGCTTGCGGGGGTGCTGGCCGCGCTGGCGACCGACGAGCACGTCACGGCCCGCCTGCGGGTCCGGCGCGCTGTGGGGAAGGTCGACTGTTACGAGCACGGGCGGGGGCTCATCGCCAGCACCCGCGAACTGGCGGCGCTGTGGCACCTGCCGCACGAGCCCGGCAGCCATGGCCTGCCGCATCCGGAGGTGCCGCAACGCAAGGCCGACCGTGCGCTGCCCCGTCTCGATGACTACCGCCACCGTGACGACCGGCGCCGTGATGACCGGCGCCGTGATGACCGCCACGGTGCCCGGCCGCCGCGCCGCCCGGGCCGGCATCCGGGACACGAGCGGCGCGACGGGTCCGGGGGTGAGCGGGATGCGGCCTGACAGCCACCGCCACGGCCGGCACGGCACCGGCCAGCACGGCCCGGGCCACGACGGTGCGGGGTTGGTGATCACCCCGTTCACCGATCCGGCTCGGCAGTCTCCGAAGCTGCTTGGCGCGACCACTACTGGTCTCGCGGAGCTGGTCGGGGTGAGCGTGCCCGACGCCCGGCATCACCTGCACGTGCAAGGGGTGACCGGGGTGGGTAAGTCCACCTGGCTCGCCCATCACGTGCTCGGCGAGGCCGACGCGGGGCGCGGGGTGGTGCTGCTCGACCCGCAAGGCGACCTCGCCACCAACGTCATCGACCGGCTACCAGGAGACTGCGGGGATCGGCTGGTGATCCTCGACCCCGACGAACACGCGGGCGCCGGCCGCGTTCAACGTCCTGCACGCCCCTGACCCGGGACTGCGGGCGTTGGTGGCCGATGGGGTGGTGTCGGTGTTCCGCCGCCTCTACGCCGCCTCGTGGGGGCCGCGCATGGACGACCTCATGCGCGCCGCCTGCCTCACCCTGATCCGCCGGGACGGCTCGACACTGGCCGATATCGTCCCCCTGCTGCAACACGCCGGATTTCGGCGTGAGGTGCTGGCCGAGGTCGGCGAGCCCGAAGGGCTGGAAGGGTTCTGGGCCGCGTTCGACGAGGCCACCCCGGCGCAGCGGGGCCAGCTGGTCGCGCCGGTCACCTCCCGCCTGCGGTCGGTCCTGACGCGCCCGTTCGCCCGGACCCTGCTCGGCGCGGCGAGGTCGAGTTTCACCCTCGCCGACGTCCTGGACGGCGGCATCCTCATCGCCCGCCTCCCCAAGGGAGCCATCGGGGAAGACTTCTCGCGGCTGGTGGGGTCGTTGCTGATCGCCCGGTTGTGGCAGGAGATCACCCGCCGCGCCACCCGCCCGCCCGCGCGGCGGCCGGACGCGACGATCGTGGTGGACGAGTGTCACAACTTCCTGCACCTGCCCATCGGCGTCGACGACGCCCTCGCCGAAGCCCGCGGCTACCGGGTCTCGCTCGTGCTGGCGCATCAGCATCAGGCCCAGTTGCCGCCGGATGTGCGGGAAGGCATCGACGCCAACGCCCGGAATAAGGTGTACTTCACGGTGTCGCCGGACGACGCGCGCCGCCTGGTGCGGCACGTCGCCCCGGACATCGACGAACACGGCCTGCGCCGCCGCCCGGCGTTTCAGGTCGTCGCCCGCGCCGTCGCGGGCGGCCGGGACACGCCGGCGTGCACCCTGGACACTCTGCCGCTGCCAGCCGCGCCACCCGGCCGAGGCGCGACGTTGCGAAGCGCGGCGCGGGCACGGACCGGGCTGTCACGACAGGCGCGCGGCGAAGGTGACTCGGCGCGCAGGCTTGACACGACACCCGCCGTCGGTGCGGCCGCGCACGCGTTGCGGCAGCACTGGAACGCCAACCCCGGCACCGTTTTCGGTAACGGCAATTCGGTGGACAACTCGGTGGGCAACTCGTGGGCAGCCTATGAGTTGCCTACCGAGTTGCCGCCCGAGGCCGCCTGAACCCCCTGGATAGGTCCACTGTGGAGGAGCTATGCCCGTGCCCCAACTTCCTAGGAATACCTACCCCCAACCCCCGCGGGTGCAACTACAACCCGCCAGCACCGGCGAGGCGCTGGCCCGCTCACGCGGCCTGACCGAGCGGGACATGTCGTTGCTGTCCTACCTGGACCGGCACCGCGTACTCACCGCAGTTCAGGTCACGCGGCTGCTGTTCGGCTCGCCGCATCACGCCCGCCACCGGCTCACCGCCCTGTATCAGCGTGGGGTGCTGGCGCGGTTCCGGCGCGAGGTCTGGCCCGGCTCCCAACCGTGGCGCTACACCCTCGGCCACGTCGGCGCGACCGTGCACGCCGCCGCCACCGAAACCCCACTACCGAAACCCTCGACCGTCACCGAGAAAGTCTTGCGGCTGGCGCACTCGCCGCACACCGAGCACCTGCTTGGCGTGAACGAGTTCTTCACCCGCCTCGCCGGGGCGGCGCGAGCACGCGAGGGGTACGCGCTCGCGCAGTGGTGGCCGGAAACCATCACCGCCGACGCCTGCGCCGGGATCGTCCGCCCGGACGGCTACGGCGAATACAGCGACCCGCACGGCACCCTCGGGTTCTTCTACGAACACGACACCGGCACCGAGACCCTCGACACCCTCACCGACAAAATCACCAAATACGCCGAACTGGCCCGCGCCGGCATCGGCAAACCCGTCCTCTTCCGGTTGCCCAGCGCCGTGCGGGAACGGAACCTGCACGAGGCCATCACGCGCCGATGGCCTGGCAGGGTGCCCGTCCCGGTCGCCACCACCGCTGCCGATCACCCGGCGCCGAACGAGCCCGCCACGGACGCGATATGGCTGCCCGCCGGGCAGACCCGGCGCCGCGCCCTCACCCAGCTCGCGGCACGGCGCGGCGCACCCGCACACCAATACTCGGTGCCGCGACAGGCAGCGGCGTGAACCAGGCCCGCCCCATCCGCCGCCCCATCCGCGCGGGTGCCGGCTGTCGGCGGCGCGGCCGGCCGCGATGGCCCGTCGCGCTCTGCATCGGTCACCGTGCCGGGCAGCGCGCCGTGTTCGACCTCGCCGCCGGACGATCCGTCCCGTCCCGGGCACACGAGGACCGGCGAGACGGGGCGGGACACCCGGTCTCGCCCGCTGATTCGGAACGAGACTCCGAGTCTCGGCCCGTCCCGCTGGTCTCGGAGCCGGTCCCGCATCTGTCTCGCCCACTGATTCGGAGGTGACCACCGGGGCGAGCTGTAATCCGGGATTACAGGCGAGGCCTTCCCGCTACCTGTGTCGACCGCTGATTCGGAGGTGACCCGCCCCGCCACACCCATGCCCTGCCCGCCGACGCCCGTCAAGGAGACACCCGCCGTGCCAGCCGCCACGCCACGCCCACCCCGCAACACCCACGCCCACACCGAAGCCGCCACCGACACCGACGACGCTGGCAACGATCCCGGCGGCGTGGTGCTGCCGTTCCGCCGACCGTCCACACGAGACCAGGTGTGGACGGTGGAGGCCGTCGACACCGAACCCATGACCGCCCAGCAGTACGACCACG
Source organism: Amycolatopsis sulphurea (assembly GCF_002564045.1). Taxonomy (NCBI): domain Bacteria; kingdom Bacillati; phylum Actinomycetota; class Actinomycetes; order Pseudonocardiales; family Pseudonocardiaceae; genus Amycolatopsis; species Amycolatopsis sulphurea. The sequence continues at coordinate 2,255,763 of NZ_PDJK01000002.1, forward strand.
CGGTGACCGCGCTCGCCGCACTCATCGGAGCGTGGAAAGACCGCCGCGATACCAGCGGCAGCACCGAAAAAGCCGCCTAAAACGGGCTGAGAAAACCCGTTGGGGCGCTTCACTTTCCCGTTCGCTTTTGGGACAATGGAAGCAACGGGGATCATGGCCGCCACCAGCGGTTTTAAGTGAATGTTAGTAGCGTGCCGGGGACTTGGCCGGAAACCTTGCACAAGCCCGGTTTCACAGGTAAGTCCCCGGCACGACCGCACCACACAGGGGAGTCGGCACACCATGACGCGATCGGCGACGAAACGGCGCGGTCTCAAGACCATCCGCACCCTCGATGACCTCGACACGGTACGGGTCGGGATCTACGTCCGGCGTTCCACCAACGACGAACACCAGCCCTACTCCATCGAAGCCCAAGACACCCGCCTCGGTGCCTATGTCGAGTCGCAACCGGACTGGCGGCTGTCCCAGCGGTTCCACGATGACGCCTCCGGCGCGAGCACCGACCGTCCCGGGCTGCAACGCGCGCTCGCCGCCGCGCGCGCCGGGTTGATTGACGTGCTGCTGGTCTACCGGGTGGACCGATTCTCCCGGAACCTGTCGGACATGGTGACGCTGCTCGACGAGCTGGACGAGTGCGGGGTGGTGTTCCGGTCGGCTACCGAGCCGTTCGACACCGCGACCGCGATGGGGCGGATGCTGGTGCAGATGCTCGGCATGTTCGCCCAGTTCGAACGCGACACCATTATCGACCGCGTCATCAACGGCATGGAACGCAAGCACGCCAACGGCAAGTGGAAGGGCGGGAAACGGCCCTTCGGCTACCAGGTCGACAAGACCACCGACACCCTGACCCCCGACGAGTCCGAAGCCGTGATCGTCCGCCTGATCTTCGACCTCTACACCCGCGACCGGCTCGGCACCCGCTCGATCGCGAAGGTGCTCAACGACCGGGGCCACCGGACCACCACCGGGGGGCGCTGGTCCGGGCACCAGGTAATCCGCGCCCTGAACAACCGCGTCTATCTCGGCGAACTGTCGTTCCGGGAGGCCACCAAGACCGGCACCCACCCCGCCATCATCACGACCGACGTATGGGACAAGGCGCAAGTCATCCTCGACGCGCGCGGCGAGTCCCACGCCCACCGTGCCGCGTCCGGCTCCGACTACGTACTCACCGGCCGCCTGCGCTGCCCCAAGTGCGGTAAACCCATGATCGGCACCCGGGCGACCGGGCGGAACAAGACCTACCGCTACTACACGTGCTGGAACCTGGCCCGCTACGACGCCAGCAAGTGTGACGCGAAACGCCTCAACGCCGACGCGGTGGACGCCGCGATCCTCGACGCCTTGGCCGAGTTCTACCGCACCCGGTACGACCTCATCACCGACGCGATCACCGCCGAGCAGGCCCACCACCGGGCCGCGCACGCCGACCGGCGCGCCGAACTCGCTACCGTCCGGACCCAGCTCACCACTACCGATCAGGCCATCGACCGCTACCTGACCGCGTTCGAGAACGGCAAGATGAAGGAAGACCTTGTTGCCGACCGTGTCGACGGTCTACGGGCGCGGCTCAAGGAACTCCAGGCCCGCCGCGACGACCTCACCGCCGACCTCGACGACGGCCCCACCGCACCCGACCCCGCTACGCTCGCCGAGGTCGCCGACCACATCGGCGACGTGGCCGCTGAGGGCAGCCACAACCAGACCAAGGCCCTGATCGAAGCCCTCATCGTCAAGGTCACCATCACCGGACCCACCACGCTCAAGCCCGTGTTCCGCATCCCCCAACCCCGCAACGCAAACGAGGCCGCAACCGCTCTACCAGCGGAAACGGCCCCGAAAGGAGTGGTTCGCACAATGACTACATCGGTGGACCTGAGGGGAATCGAACCCCTGACCCCCGCCTTGCAAAGGCGGTGCTCTACCAATTGAGCTACAGGCCCGATGCGGACGAAGTCCGCGAGTAGGTCAGTTGCGCGAGGCGTCCGCAGCCTTGGCCGGAGTACTGCCGTTGGCCGAGATCGGCCCGTTCGGGGCAGTAGCTTCCCGCCACAAGTCAGCCTCAGCCTTGGCAGCCTTGTTGCGCTTGACGACAAACAGCACGCCGCCCACGATGACCGCGAGTGCCAGCAGCTTCTTCACGTGGAGCCCCCTTCGACATCTTTACCCTGAGCCACCCCCGATGCTACTGCACGCCCCCCACCCCTCCTCCCCCACCCGGTTCCACGTGGAACCACCACCCACGCCCACCCCACACCCCCACCCACCAAAAAACCCGGCTCGCACACACGCGAACCGGGCCACACGCCTTACCTGGGGGTCCGGGGGTCACCCCCCGGGAATAATCACCACCCGATCCCCGCGAAGTTGCGCCAGCAACAAGCAAGGATCGGCCAATCGGGTGGGCCCACCAGGACTTGAACCTGGGACCTCTTCGTTATCAGCGAAGCGCTCTAACCGCCTGAGCTATGGGCCCGTTGAACGGAATGAACTCTACCGGACGCCTGTTCGGCGCCCGCAACCGGGTTACTCCCGCTCGGACAAGGTGACTTCCAGGCCACCCGCCAGATCCGCCGACACGTTGTAGATGAACGCACTCACTGTGGCCAGTGCGGAAATCAGCACGATGTTGATCGCGCCGAGGATCGCCGCGATGCCGAACACCCGGCCCGCACTGATCAGCGGGTCCGCCGGGGCACTGGCGCCCTCGCCGCCGACCAGCGAAGAGTACGTGCCGTTCAGCTTGTCCCAGACGCCCATGCCGTCGAGCACCGTGTACAGCACACCGACTGCGACCAGCCATACGAAGAACAGCGCGACACCCAGCACCAGCGCCAGTTTCAGCACCGACCACGGGTCGAACCGCTTGATCTGCAGGCTGGCCCGCCGCGGGCCGCGGCCGGGGCGGCGCAGCGCGCTCGGGGTGGGGCGGGTGCGCCCGGCCGGCGGCACGTCGCCGCCGGCCGGGGGGTCACCGAAAAGCGGAGCCGCCGCATGGCCGGCGGCCGAGTGTTCCGGCTCCTGCTCCGCATAGGTCGCATCCGAGGTGGCGACCCCGGTCGAGACCGTGGCCTCGGAGTCGCCGCCGTCCTTGGCGGTGCGTTGCCAGGGCGGAGTGGCCGACTTGCCGTCGGACTTGTCGGATGGTGCCACGTTGAGTCAGTCCTTACCCGTGCGTGGGGCGCCGCTCACTGCTCCGGCGCCGTCCCGTCTTCTACTGTGGTCGGCTCGTTCTCGGTCGAAGGTTCCCCGGTCGCGACGGCGGCTTCACCGCCGGGTTCCGCGGCACCTTCTTCACCATCAGTGGCGACGTCCGAGCCCTCGTCGGCGTTGCGTGCCACCGCGAGAAGAGTGGTGCCCTCCCCGAGATTCATCAGCCGCACGCCCTTGGTCTGCCGACCGGCCTTGCGCACGTCACGCGCCGGCGTGCGGATGACTCCGCCGCTGGAGGTGATGGCGAACAGCTCGTCGTCCTCGTCGACGATGAGCGCCCCCACCAGCCTGCCACGTTTGCTGTCGTGCTGAATGGTGAGCACACCCTTGCCGCCCCGGCCCTGCACCGGGTAGTCCTCGATCGAGGTGCGCTTGCCGTACGCGCCCTCAGTCGCGACCAGCAGGTACTTGTCCTCCTTGACCACGCCGATCGCGAGCAGCTCGTCACCGTCGTTGAACCGCATGCCCAGCACACCGGAGGTCGGCCTGCCCATAGGGCGCAGCGCCTCGTCGGTGGCGTGGAAGCGGATCGACTGGCCGCCCGCGGACACCAGCAGCAGGTCGTCCTCGGCCGCGGCGAGCACCGCGCCCATCAGCTCGTCGCCCTCGCGCAGGTTGATCGCGATCAGGCCGCCGGCGCGGTTGGAGTCGAAGTCGGTGAGTTTGGTCTTCTTCACCAGCCCGCGCTGCGTGGCGAGCACCAGGTACGGCGCCACCTCGTAGTTCGGGATCTCTATGACCTGGGCGATCTGCTCGTCCGGCTGGAAGGCCAGCAGGTTCGCCACATGCTGGCCACGCGCGTTGCGGTTGGCCTCGGGCAGGTCGTAGGCCTTCGCGCGATATACCCGGCCCTTGTTCGTGAAGAACAGGATCCAGTCGTGAGTGGAGCACACGAAGAAGTGCTGGACGATGTCGTCCTGCCGCAGCGCGGTGCCCTGCACGCCCTTGCCGCCCCGCTTCTGCGAGCGGTACAGATCGGTCTTGGTGCGCTTCGCATACCCCGTGCGGGTGATCGTGACGACGACGTCTTCCTGCGCGATCAGGTCCTCGACCGACACGTCGCCGTCGAACGGGATGATCTGGGTACGCCGGTCGTCGCCGTACTTGTCGACGATCCCCGTCAGCTCGTCGCGGACGATGGTGCGCTGCCGCTCCGGCCTCGCCAGGATGTCCTTGAGGTCGGCGATCTCCAGCTCGATCTCGGCCAGGGTGTCGATGATCTTCTGCCGTTCGAGCGCGGCCAGCCGGCGCAGCTGCATGTCCAGGATCGCGGTGGCCTGGATCTCGTCGACCGCCAGCAGTTCCATCAGGGCGGGCCGGGCCTCGTCGGCCGAGGGCGAACGCCGGATAAGCGCGATGACCTCGTCGAGCATGTCCAGCGCCTTGACCAGGCCACGCAGGATGTGGGCGCGTTCCTCGGCCTTGCGTAGCCGGAACCGGGTCCGCCGCACGATCACGTCGATCTGGTGATTGACGTAATGCCGGATGACCTGGTCCAGCCGCAGCGTGCGCGGCACCTGATCGACCAGGGCCAGCATGTTCACGCCGAAGTTCTGCTGCAGCTGGGTGTGCTTGTAGAGGTTGTTCAGCACCACCTTGGCCACCGCGTCGCGGCGCAGCGTGATCACGATCCGCATACCGGACCGGCTGTTGGACTCGTCCGCGATGTCCGAAATGCCGACGACTTTGCCGTCGCGCACCAGGTGCGCGATGTTCTCCACCAGGTTGTCCGGGTTCACCTGGTACGGCAGCTCGGACACGACGAGCGTGGTGCGCCCCTTCGCGTCCTCCTCGACCTCGACCACCGCGCGCATCCGGATGGAGCCGCGACCGGTGCGGTAGGCGTCTTCGATGCCGGAGGTACCGAGGATCATCGCCTTGGTCGGGAAGTCCGGGCCCTTGATCCGCACGAGCAGCGCGGCCAGCAGCTCGTCGTCGGTGGCTTCGGGATTCTCCAGCGCCCACACCACGCCGTCGGCGACCTCGCGCAGGTTGTGCGGCGGGATGTTGGTCGCCATCCCGACCGCGATCCCGGAACTGCCGTTGACCAGCAGGTTCGGGAACCGCGACGGCAGCACGTCCGGTTCCTGGGTGCGGCCGTCGTAGTTGTCGCGGAAGTCGACGGTGTCCTCTTCGATATCGGCCAGCATCTGCATGGCCAACGGCGCGAGGCGCGACTCGGTGTACCGCATGGCGGCAGCCGGATCGTTGCCCGGCGAGCCGAAGTTGCCCTGCCCGTCGATCAGCGGGTACCGCATCGACCAGCGCTGGGCCAGCCGCACGAGGGCGTCGTAGATCGCCGAGTCGCCGTGCGGGTGGTAGTTGCCCATGACGTCGCCGACGACGCGGGAGCACTTGTTGTACCCGCGGTCCGGGCGGAACCCGGAGTCGAACATGGAGTAGAGCACCCGGCGGTGCACCGGCTTGAGACCGTCGCGCACGTCCGGCAGCGCCCGGGACACGATCACGCTCATCGCGTAGTCGATGTAGGAGCGCTGCATCTCCTGCTGGATGTCGATCGGCTCGATCCGATCGCGCTCCGGCGGCAAGGTTTCGGTCACTACGGGCTCTTCTCTTCACGCGGCGGCCGGGTGGAACCGGTCCCACCGCATCGCGGACAAGTATTTCCTCGAACCCGGCCGGTCCCGAAACACACCGGGCAGTCTTCAAGCCTGGTCACCGAGGTCTCCTACACGTCGAGGAAACGCACGTCCTTGGCGTTGCGCGTGATGAACGAACGCCGAGACTCGACGTCTTCCCCCATCAGGACCGAGAACAGGTCATCGGCCTGCGCGGCATCGTCGAGAGTGACCTTGAGCAGCAGCCGGTTGGCCGGGTCCATCGTGGTTTCCCACAGCTCCTCGGCATTCATCTCGCCGAGCCCCTTGTAGCGCTGGATCGCGTCGTCCTTGGGCAGCTTCCGCCCGGCCTCGGCACCGGCCCGGATCATGCCGTCGCGTTCTTTGTCCGAGTACGCGTACTCCGGCTCCGACCGCGGCCACTTGATCTTGTACAACGGCGGCTGCGCGAGATAAACGTGGCCGTGTTCCACCAGCTGCGGCATGAACCGGAACAGCAGGGTGAGCAGCAGCGTCCGGATGTGCTGGCCGTCCACATCGGCGTCGGCCATCAGCACGATCTTGTGGTAGCGCAGCTTCGAGAGGTCGAAATCGTCGTGGATGCCGGTGCCCAGTGCGGTGATCAGCGACTGGACCTCGGTGTTCTTCAGCACCCGGTCGATCCGGGCCTTCTCCACGTTGATGATCTTGCCGCGGATCGGCAGGATCGCCTGGTACATCGAGTCGCGGCCCTCCTTGGCCGAACCACCGGCCGAGTCGCCCTCCACGATGTACAGCTCGCATTCGCCCGGATCGTTCGAGCGGCAGTCCTTGAGCTTGCCGGGCAGGCCGCCGATCTCCAGCGCGCCCTTGCGGCGGACCAGATCCCGGGCCTTGCGCGCGGCGAGCCGGGCCTGTGCCGAGGAGATCGACTTGTTGATGATCGTCTTGGCCTCGGCCGGGTTGCGCTCGAACCAGTCCGCGAGCCATTCGTTGGACTGCTGCTGCACGAACGTCTTGGCCTCGCTGTTGCCCAGCTTGGTCTTGGTCTGACCCTCGAACTGCGGTTCGGCCAGCTTGATCGAGACGATCGCGGCGAGCCCCTCGCGTACGTCGTCGCCGGTCAGGTTGGCGTCCTTCTCGCGAAGGAGCTTCTTGTCGCGCGCGTACGCGTTGACCACGCGGGTGAGCGCGGCGCGGAAACCCTCTTCGTGGGTGCCGCCCTCGTGCGTGTTGATCGTGTTCGCGAAGGTGTACACCGACGGCGTAAACCCGGTGTTCCACTGCATCGCGACCTCGACCTCAAGACCGGTGCCCTTGGCCTCGAAGGAGATCACGCTCGCGTGGATCGGGTCCTTGCTGCCATTGATGTGCTTGACGAAGTCCTCAAGCCCGCCCGGGTAGCAGTAGACCTTTTCCTTGACCCGGGCCTGCTTGCCCTCGGCGTCGGCCTCGGTCTCCTCATCCGACACCCGCTCGTCGCGCAGCGACAGGGTGAGGCCCTTGTTGAGGAACGCCATTTCCTGCAGCCGCCGGGAGATGGTCTCGAAGTTGTACGTGGTGGTCTCGAAAATATTCGAGTCTGCCCAGAAAGTGATCGTGGTGCCGGTTTCGGTGGCCGGACCGAGGTCCTCCAGCGGGCCGGGCACCTGGTCGGTGTACAGCTGGCGCCAGCTGCGGCCGCCCACCTGGATCTCCGCCAGCAGCTTCGTGGACAGCGCGTTCACCACGGAGACGCCGACGCCGTGCAGGCCACCGGACACCGCGTAGGAGTCGCTGTCGAACTTGCCGCCCGCGTGCAGGATGGTGAGCACCACTTCGAGGGTCGGCTTCTGCTCCTTGGGGTGCAGATCGACCGGGATGCCGCGGCCGTCGTCCACGACGCGTACCCCGCCGTCGGCGAGCAGGGTAACCTCGACCTTGGTGGCGAAGCCCGCCATCGCCTCGTCCACGGAGTTGTCCACCACCTCCTGGACAAGGTGGTGCAGGCCGCGTTCACCGGTGGAACCGATGTACATGCCGGGACGCTTGCGGACCGCTTCGAGGCCTTCGAGCACGGTGATGGACGACGCGTTGTACTCGCTCTTGTTCTCTGTCACCGGCGCTGTTTCTCCTCGTCTCGCCCAGCGGACGTTCGATACTTCACCAGTGTACTTGGCCGCCCTCGCTCACATGCGGCAAGGACACCCCTCAGCGGGTCACAGCGGCGCGAAATCACCCTTGGCCTAGTCCGCTCGTATCCGGAGCGTCGTCACGCGGTTCTCGGGGAACTCATCCGGCCGTGGCGCAACCCCGGTCAGCCGTACGTGTCACGCGGGCCCCGGCCGGGCACGTGACGCGGGCCTTTCCGCCAGCTCGGCGCGGTCGGGCCCTGGATCCGCATCCGCTTGACCACCCCGTGCCCGACCCCCGCGGCGATCTTCGCGAGCAGCTTTCCCTGGAGCAATCGCAGCTGCGTGGCCCACGCGGTGGAACTCGCGCGCACGGTCAGCTCGCCGTCCTTGAGCGTCACCGGCTGGGCGTGCTCGGCGACGTCCTCGCCGACCAGCCGTGCCCACTGCCCGAAGACCCGGGCGTTGGTCATCGTGTCCTGCCAGCCGCTGTCGCTGATCAGCCGGGAGACCAGCCTGCCGAGCGGCTGTGGATCGCGAGCATCGGCGCCCGGCCCGGACCAGCGGCGACGGCGCGGGTGCTGCCCGGTGCCCCCACCACCGATCCGGCCACGACGCAGGTTCGGGGGCGCACCGCGTTCGCGTGCCTTCGCCTTCGCCGCTTCGAGTGCGGCGTGCGCCAGGTCGCGGCCGGTGCGAGGTTGCTCCCCAGGCGCGCTCCCGTTCGGCCCAGCGGGGCCCTCACCATCAGTGACCGGGCCGACGGAGTCACCTGGACTTTTCCCGGCGGCGGCGCTGTCAAGACCACCATCCGGCCGGTTCGTCACGCGCCGCGATAACCCGGGCACCGGTTTATCCACACTGTCCACAGGTTTATCCCCAGATCGATGGACACCTGATGTGACACCAGTCACTCGACGTGGTCGTGCTGCTCGATCAGCCACGCGTCACCTCACCGTCTGCCACCGTGAACCGGGTACCGGCCAGCTCCGCCGGGACGTCCTCGTCGACCGCCGCGGTGATGAGCACCTGTTCAGCGCCCGCGGCGACCTCCGCGAGCCGGGCCCGGCGCTTGCGGTCGAGCTCGGCGAACACATCGTCCAGCAAAAGCACCGGCTCACCCGCTTCGGCACGCAGAAGCTCGTAACTACCGAGCCGCAACGCCAGTGCGAACGACCACGACTCACCGTGGCTCGCGTACCCCTTCGCCGGTGCTTCGCCGAGAATCAGTTCCAGCTCGTCCCGATGCGGCCCGACGAGACTGATCCCACGCTCCAGCTCGTTACGCCGTACGTCGGCCATCGCCGTCAGCAGCAACCCACGCAACGCCTCAGGCTCCGCGCGCTCGCCACCGGGCGTGCCGTAGGACGGCGGCAGCGCTTCGCCCAGCGAAGAGCGGTACGCGATCTTCACCGGCTGCGAGTCCGGCGCGACACCCATGTACGCGTCGGCAGTGTACGGCGCGAGGTCTGCGACGAGGTTCAGCCGCGCCGCAAGAAGTTGCGCGCCTGCGACCGACAGATGGTCGTCCCACACATCGAGCGTCGACAGCGCGTACGGATCTTCACGACCTGTACGGCGCTTGCCCGCGGTCTTGAGCAATGCGTTGCGCTGCTTCAACACCTTCTCGTAGTCGGCGCGCACACCCGCGTACCGAGGCGCGCGAAGCACGAGAAGCTCATCCATGAACCGACGGCGTTCGCTCGGATCTCCACGCACCAACGCGAGATCCTCCGGAGCGAACAGCACTGTGCGCAGAATGCCGAGCACGTCACGTGGTTTGCCCACGGCGCCGCGGTTCACCCGTGCCCGGTTGGCGCGACCGGCGGTGATCTCGAGCTCGACCGTCAGCTCACGACCCTCGTTGACCACCGCGACCCGCACGAGCGCGCGCTCGCACCCATGACGAATCAGCGGAGCGTCCGTCGCGACCCGGTGCGAGCCGAGCGTCGCGACGTAACCGACCGCTTCGAGCAGGTTCGTCTTCCCCCGGCCGTTCTGGCCGACCAGCACGACCGGCCCCGGCTCCAGGGCGAGATCGGCCTGCGGCCAGGACCGGAAGTCGGTGACCTGGAGATGTCGCAGATACACGGAAGGGGACCGCGCGGGAGGCTAGCTCCCGGCCTTCTTCACCGCGTGGCCGCCGAACTGGTTGCGCAGCGCGGCCACCGCACGCATGGCGGAGGAGTCCTTCTGCCGCGAGGAGAACCGGGCGAACAGTGCCGCCGACAGCACCGGCGCCGGCACCGCGTGGTTGACCGCTTCCTCCAGCGTCCACCGGCCCTCGCCGGAGTCCTCGACGTACCCTTCGAGGTCGTCCAGGTCCGGGTCCTCGTCGAGCGCGCGGACCAGCAGATCGAGCAGCCAGGAGCGGACCACGGTGCCGCGCTGCCAGCCTTTGATCACGGCCGGCACGTCTTCGACGACCTTCGACGCTTCGAGCAGCTCGAAACCCTCGGCGTAGGCCTGCATGATGCCGTACTCGATGCCGTTGTGGATCATCTTCGCGTAGTGCCCGGCGCCGACCGAACCGGCGTGCGAGAAGCCCTCTTCCCGCGGGCCTTCCGGACGCAGCGTGTTGAAGATCGGCATCGCACGGGCCACATCGGATGCCGCGCCACCGACCATCAGGCCGTAGCCGTTGTCCTTGCCCCAGACCCCGCCGGACACCCCGCAGTCGAGGTAGCCGACGCCCTTGGCGGCGAGCAGGTCGGCGTTCAGCTTGTCATCGGTGAACTTCGAGTTCCCGCCGTCGATCACCAGGTCGCCCTCGGCCATCAGCTGCCCGAGTTCGATGACGGTCTGCCGGGTCGGCTCGCCGGCGGGCACCATGATCCAGACGATTCGCGGACCGGTCAGCTTGGCCACCAGATCGGCTAGCGAGGCGGCATCGCTCACCTCGGGGTTGCGGTCGTAGCCGACCACCTCGTGCCCGGCGGCGCGCAGCCGCTCGCGCATGTTGAAACCCATCTTGCCCAGGCCGACCAGACCCAGCTGAACCATGAGAGCTCCTTGGTTGGTAAGGAAAATCCGCGGGGCGAGGGCCGGTCAGCCGGGCAGCCGGACCGGCATGAGCAGGTAGAGGTACCCGGGGACGACGTTGCCCTCGGCGTCCGCGGGCTTGATCAGCGCCGGACGGTTCGGGGTCGTGAAGGTCAGCTCGGCCCGATCGCTGTGCAGCGCGCCGAGCCCGTCGACGAGGTAACCAGGGTTGAACGCGATGGTCACCGGTTCGCCCTCGTAGTCGACCTGCAGCTCTTCCTCGGCGCTGCCCTCGTCGTCGCCACCGGCGGACAGCCGCAGCGTGCCCTCGCCGAATTCGAGCCGCACCTGGGTGCCGCGCTCGGCGACCAGCGAGACGCGCTTGATCGACTCGGCGAGCGCACTGACCTCGATGACCGCACGCGATGTGTGGTTCGCCGGCAGCAGCTGGCGGTACGGCGGGAACTCGGCGTCGAGCAGCCGGGTCGTCGTGTAGCGACCGGCACCGGACAGGCCGAGCAGGCCGTCACCACTGGCGAGCGCGAGCTTCACGGTGGTACCGGCGCCGCCGAGCGTTTTCGCGGCCTCGGCGAGGGTGCGCGCCGGGACGAGCACCGCCGCGTCCGACAGGCCCTCGGCCGGCTTCCAGGTGAACTCGCGCATGGCGAGCCGGAACCGGTCGGTGGCGACCAGAGTCAGCGACTCACCGGAGATCTCCAGCCGCATGCCGGTGAGCATGGGCAGGGTGTCGTCCTTGCCCGCGGCGGTGGCGACCTGGGTCACCGCCTGGCCGAAGACGTCGCCGGGCAGCTCACCGGCGTGCGCGGGCTGGGACGGCAGCTGCGGGTAGTCCTCCACCGGCATGGTGGGCAGGCTGAACCGCGCGCTGCCACAGGTGATGGTGGCGCGGGCGCCGTCGACGGAGATCTCCACCGGCTGGGCGGGCAGCGCCTTGGTGATGTCCGCGAGGAGCCTGCCGGAGACGAGCAGCCGTCCGCCGTCGGCGATGGTCGCGGGGACGCCGACGGTGGCGGACACCTCGTAGTCGAAGCCGGAGACGGTGAGCACGTCGGATTCGCCATCCGCACCCGCGTCGAGCAGGACTCCGCCCAGCACCGGCACCGGAGGCCGGGACGGGAGGCTTCTGGCCACCCACGCGACGGCGTCGGCGAGCCCGTCGCGCTCGACGCGGATCTTCATGCGCGCATCCTTTCGGCAACCGAGCCCCGCGGCTCGTGAAGGGTCGGCGGGTCAGCGGCCGGGAGCACCCGCGGAAGGCGTGCTCGACCGGGTCCCCTCCGGTCCGGCCTGCCCCCACGCGTGGGACGGGCCGGCTGCAGGCATCCACGTTAGGCCGTCCCCAGGCCCCGCGTCACCTCGGCCTCCCCTTGACTTTGTCGACAAGACGACAGCCTCGCCGACTTGTCCCCAACTTCGTCCATCGCCTGTTTTTGTTCTGTTCTCTCTTTCACAAGATCTAAGAGCAGTAGCAGTAGTAGGGGCTGTGGATTGTGTGGACAGAGCTCGTTCGCGCAGGTCGCCAGGCGCGTCGGGTTGTGGAGTTCCCTGGTGATGGATCGGTGGATGAATCGGCCGACCGGTGGATGGTTTCGGACCTCCCCCGATTCATCCACAGCCTGGCCGACTTGTCCCCATGGTTGTCCCCAGGTATGTGCCGAGTTGTACCCAGGCTCTGTGGGTGTCCACCGCGGTCCGGATCGCCCTGGTGAGTGACAGGCCACAACTGGGGACAAAATGTGGACAACCTGGGGATTCCCAGTGGATAGAGCTGGGGACAACCTGTGGATTCAGTGTGGGTGCAATGTGGACGGATTTCGATCCGTGCTGGTGGCGGATTCGTTGAAGCTGTGGGCAATCTACCCACACCCTGGGGAAAACCCCTTGTGTATCAATGGGTTTCGGCCGGTTGTTTAGTGCTGCGTACGCGCGCGTACGCAGCTTCGTGTACGTACGCAGCACGAAGCTGTTGTGAGCAAAGGAAAAGTGCCTTCGCGGCGCGTCGAGTTGCAACAGGTTCAGGTGCGCGTGTGGCAGCCGGATATGACACGGCGCTCGCTGGGGATGGTTGAGATCGAACCGGCCACGAGCGTCACCACAGCCACCGCCGGCCGGGTTACGGAGCTACTGACTCATGGACAAAAAAGAGCTGCTGGAGCGGTATACGACGGCTCCAGCAGCGAGTAGTGACCAGCGAGCTACTGCCGAGCCCGCTGCTTGATCCGGGAAGTCAGCTCCTGCACCTGGTCGTAAATCCGCCGACGCTCGGCCATCTCCTTGCGGATCTTCTTGTCCGCGTGCATGACCGTGGTGTGGTCCCGGCCGCCGAAGGTCTGCCCGATCTTCGGCAGGGACATATCGGTCAGCTCGCGGCACAGGTACATCGCGATCTGCCGGGCGGTGGCCAGCGCCTTCGTCTTGCCCGGCCCGCACAGGTCCTCGAGCGTGACGTCGAAGAACTCGGCGGTGACTCCCATGATCGTCGGCGAGGTGATCTCCGGCGCGTGCGAATCGGGGATCAGCTCACGCAGCACGATCTCGGAGAGACCGACGTCCACCGGCTGCTGATTCAGCGAGGCGAACGCGGTGACGCGGATGAGCGCGCCCTCCAGCTCCCGGATGTTCGCCTCGACCCGGGAGGCGATGAACTCCAGCACGTCGCCCGGCACCGCGAGCCGGTCCTGCGCCGCCTTCTTCCGCAGGATCGCGATCCGCGTCTCCAGGTCGGGCGGCTGGATGTCGGTGATCAAGCCCCACTCGAACCGGGTGCGCAGCCGGTCCTCCAGCGTCTCCAGCCGCTTCGGCGGCCGGTCGGAGGAGACCACGATCTGCTTGTTCGCGTTGTGCAGGGTGTTGAACGTGTGGAAGAACTCCTCCTGCGTGCCTTCCTTGCCCTCCAGAAACTGGATGTCGTCGACGAGCAGGATGTCGATGTCCCGGTAGCGCCGCTGGAAGGCGACCTTGCGGTCGTCCCGCAGTGAGTTGATGAAGTCGTTGGTGAACTCCTCGGTGGACACGTACCGCACCCGCATCCCGGGGAACAGCCGCTGCGCGTAGTGCCCGACCGCGTGCAGCAGGTGCGTTTTGCCCAGCCCGGACTCGCCCCAGATGAACAGCGGGTTGTACGCGCGGGCCGGCGCTTCCGCCACAGCCACCGCGGCGGCGTGCGCGAACCGGTTCGATGCTCCGATGACGAACGTGTCGAGGGTGTACTTCTCGTTCAGCTTCGTCTTCGACGTCTGCGGCTGCGCGGGCGCGGTGTAGGGCTGCCCGGCGATCGGTTGCCCGGAGAACGTAGGCCAGATCTCGTGCACCGCGGCGAGGGCTTCGCCCTCTTCGTCCACTTCTTCGTCGGTGTCCTCGGCGTCCTCCGGGGACGGCTTCGGTGGCTCGTGCCGCGACGGCGGCAGGCCGTTCCCGTCAACCGGCGCGCGCGGCGGCACGACCGACGGCGCGGGGCTCTCCGGGCGTACGGCGCCGACGCGCCCGTTGTCCGGACGCACGCTGTCGAGGCGCACCTGATCGGGGCGAGGACCGTCGAAGTGGCCATTGGTCTCGTTTTCCACCCTCGCGGGTGACGGTACATAGCGGGGCGCGGGTGCGACGGTCTCGGTGCTGTCCACCTTCACCGCGAGCGACACGGGGCGCCCGAGCCGCCGCGACAGCGCGTCGGTGATCGACGTGCGCAGCGCGCGCTCGATGGCTTCCTTCGCGAAATCACTGGGCGCGGCGAGCAGCGCGGTGCCGTCGAGCAGGCCGATCGGCCGGGTCACCCGCATCCAGGCCCGCTGTTGCGGGGAGAGGGTGCCGTCGGACAGCTCCCGCACCACCTGCTCCCAGATGACACCTAGATTGTGCTGGTGCTCGGACACCGGTCTGACTCCCCTCCCCTCGTCGGCGTTACGCCCGGTCCGGCCCCAGCACGCCCTCGAGCGTCATCCTGGCCCGGTCCGCACGACGGCACAGCGATATCCACATAGTTGTCCACAGCTGTGCACTAATGTACGGCTGCCCGCAGCCACGCCACTTACGGGCTCGACGTTCACGCCGGGTGCCTCCACACCCATGGCGCCGAGCGTCGGTGACGACCTGGCGTTCACCCCGTCCGGCTGCCTGAAAGAGGCACGCTAACAAGCCCCGGTCGTTGCCACAAGGCGTGGTGCCGCGCAAGCATTTCATGGTGTACGGCGTGTTGCCATTCGGTACCGCGGCGTGCCGGGGCCCTGGCGCGATGCGCTGGTCGCAATGCGTGGCGGAGGGGGTGGCTGTATGACTCTCGAAGGGGGTGCGTACCCTCGTAAGGTCTCCCGTAAGCGACGGGTGCGTTTCGCGTGCCCACGTATGTCGTCGCTCGTCGTGACGAGGCCACACGTTGGTAGGAGACACCAGAGACTGCCGTGCGACCCGCACGACATGCCGGGCGCCGGGGAAATGACCGTCGCCCGACGGCCGAGACACAGGAGACGCAGTGAGCAAGGGCAAGCGCACCTTCCAGCCGAACAACCGTCGTCGCGCGCGGACCCACGGTTTCCGCCTGCGCATGCGCACTCGTGCGGGCCGGGCCATCCTGGCGGCTCGCCGTCGCAAGGGCCGCGCCGCGCTGTCCGCCTGATCCGGCCGCCAAGACGCGCCGTGCTGCCCGCTGCCGCACGTCTGCGGCGGAGTGCGGACTTCCGGGTCGTCCTCCGCCGGGGGTCCCGGGCAGGCAAACGCCGCCTCGTCGTCCATGCGTTGACCACGGACCCGCCCGTGGCCACACCTGCTGTGGCCAGGGCGGGTTTTGTGGTGAGCAAGGCCGTCGGCAACTCGGTGGTCCGCCACCGCGTCACCCGCCGGCTGCGACATCTCGTTTCGGCCCGGCTCGGAACCCTGCCCGAGGGCAGCACGTTGGTCGTACGGGCATTACCTCCGGCGGCGTCCGCTTCGAGTGCGGAACTCGGCGCCGATCTCGATGCGGCGCTGCGCCGGCTCGGCCTCGGGCCGTCCGGCGGCCCGTCCCGGGATGGTGCTCCCCGGCAGCCGCGTCAGCAGGGCGCGGGCCCCGAACACGGATCAGCGGTGTAACCGGCCATGCACGCCACCCCCGAGCACGACGCCACCGGAGGTACCGGGGAGGCCCGCCCTCCCCGACCCGGACCGGTCGCCTGGGTGCTTCTCCTGCCCGTCCGGTTCTATCGCAAGGCGATTTCGCCCTATCTCCCACCGGCTTGCCGGTTCTACCCGAGCTGCAGCGCGTACGCAGTCGAAGCCCTGACCCGCCATGGCGCGGCCCGCGGCTCCTACCTCGCGCTGCGCCGGTTGTTGCGCTGCGGCCCGTGGACCCCGCCCGGCCGCGACCCGGTGCCCGAGGAGTTCTCGTGGCGACACCGCAAGCCTGAAACACCGATCGAGGAGTAGCTCAGTGCTCGATTTCATCTACTACCCTGTGTCCTTCATCTTGTGGTGTTGGCACAAGGTCTTCGGGTTTGCCTTCGGGGAGTCGTCGGCGATCGCCTGGATCCTCGGCATCATCTTCCTCACGTTCACCATCCGCGGCATTATGTTCAAGCCGTTCGTGAACCAGGTCCGGTCGATGAAGAAGATGCAGGACTTCGCGCCGGAGATGAAGAAGATCCAGAAGAAGTACGCGAACGACCGGCAGCGCCAAGCGCAGGAGATGCAGAAGCTCCAGCGCGAACACGGCGTGAACCCGCTCGGCAGCTGTCTTCCGATGGTCCTGCAGATCCCCGCGTTCATCGGCCTGAACCACGTGCTGAAGGCGTTCACCCTGCCCCCGCCCGGTGGCGGGCCGAAGACCGAGAACTACTTCTTCAGCCAGCACGACGTCAACTCGTACGTGAGCGCCAAGCTCTTCGGCGTCAACCTCGGTGAAGCGGTCAACAACGGCGTCGGCGCGATCTCCGGCGGTGTGGTCAACGGCGGCTGGCACTGGAACGTGCTCCCGGTCGCCCTGCCGCTGATGATCATCGCCTCGATCGCCACGCACCTCACCGCCCGGCACTCGGCCGCCCGGCAGAGCGCCGCGGCCACCGGTACCGCGCAGACGGCGATCATGAACAAGCTGACGATGTACGTCTTCCCGCTCGGTGTGCTCGTCTTCGGTGCCTTCTTCCCGCTCGGCCTGCTCTTCTACTGGCTGGCGAACAACGGCTGGACGCTCATGCAGCAGCGCTTGGTCTACACCCGGATCGACAAGGAAGAGGCGACCCGCAAGGCGGAGGCAGCGGAGAAGCGTGCGTCGCTCGGCCCGAAGCCGGGACAGAAGCCGACCGCACCGAAGGTCGGGCAGAAGCCGGTGCAGCAGAAGAAGAACCAGCAGTCGGGTCAGCAGCAGCGCAAGGTGACCAAAGCCGGATCGGCGCACGGTTTCGCGCAGACCGCGCCGTCCGGCGACAAGCCCGGCGGCGGTTCGAACACCAAGCCCGCGGAGAAGGCGACCGGCGACGCTCCCGAGGAGAAGACGTCGGAGCCGAAGGTCAGCGCGAAGCCGGCGGACCAGACCTCGGCGAACCAGACCAACGGAGCCAACGGGAACGGTGCACCCGGGCTCATCAAGAACTCGACGAAGAAGTCGGGCCGGAAGCGTCGCTGACGCCGAACCGGTTCGGAGAGGAGACGAAAGATGTCGGAGACGGTCGACACGATCGACGCCGAACAGGAGGACGGAGCCGAGGCGGCGGAAGCGGCCGAAGCCAAGCCGGGCGGTGATGACGACTCTCTCGTGCGGGAGGGAGACATCGCCGGGGACTATCTGGAGCGCCTGCTGGACCTGCTCGACTACGACGGCGACATCGACCTCGATGTGGAAGCCGGACGTGCGGTGGTGAGCATCGACGGCGGTGAGGATCTGGAGAAGCTCGTCGGCCCGCGCGGCACCGTGCTCGAGTCGCTGCAGGAGTTGACCCGGCTGGCGGTGCAGCAGGAGACCGGTTCGCGCAGCCGGCTCATGTTGGATATCGCGAACTGGCGAGCCGACCGCCGGGAGGAGCTGAAGGAACTCGGCCGGTCCACCGCGGAGTCGGTGAAGGCGAACGGCGAGCGGGTTCGCTTGCAGCCGATGAGCCCGTTCGAGCGGAAGGTCGTGCACGACGCGGTCGCCACGGTCGACGGCGTGACGAGTGAGAGCGAGGGCGAGGACCCGAAGCGCCGGGTGGTGATCTTCCCCGAGGACTGATCGCCAGCACGAAGCGCTGAGCCGAAGCGGCCCACCGGTTGAATCCGGTGGGCCGCTTTGTGTTCGGGGTCGGAGACTGAGGGCTGGTGGCGGCTGGGGCGAATTACACGCATGGTGTTTCACGTGAAACGGGTGTGGACAGCTCTGCTCGCCGAGTGGACTTGTCCACAGATGCGGTCTGTCGGCTCGATTTGCCCCCGGCATCAGGGACAATCAACGGGGCGAGTTTCACGTGAAACGCGCAGAGCGAGGAGTGAACGTAGTGAGCTTGGACGGCGCCACCGGGACGGTCCGGACCGCGGCGGTGGAGGTGTTCGGAGAGCGCGTCGGCCAAGCCGCCCGGTACGTCGATCTACTGGCGACCCACGGAGTGGAGCGTGGTCTGATCGGGCCGCGTGAGGTCGAGCGACTGTGGGATCGGCACGTGCTGAACTCGGCTGTGATCGGTGAGCACATCCCGGATGGCGCCCGGGTGGTCGATGTCGGTTCGGGTGCGGGGCTTCCGGGCGTGCCGCTGGCGATTGCCCGACCGGACCTCGCTATCGTTCTCCTGGAACCCATGGCTCGCCGGGTTGACTGGTTGGCCGAGGTCGCCGAGAAGCTGGAACTCCCGATCACCATCGTCCGTGGACGCGCGGAGGAACGATCCGTGCGCGAGCAGCTGGACGGCGCCGACGTCGTCACCGCTCGCGCGGTCGCTCCCCTGGCTCGGCTTGCGGGCTGGTGTCTACCCCTGGTTCGACCCGAAGGCAGGCTGGTTGCCCTCAAAGGTGCCAGCGCTGCCGAAGAGATCGAACGGGACCGCGACGCAGTACGTAAGGCCGGCGGTGCCGAGCCAGTGCTCGCCGAATGCGGAAAAGCAGTACTTGAGGTGCCCAGCACGGTGGTGCTCATCCGCCGCCTACCGCCGAAGCCGACTCGGCCACGTGGCAGGCGGCGCTAGCGAACGAGGACAGCCGCGAAGTTCCACGTGAAACAACGCGGTTCGAACGCCCACGAATCGTCTATCAGGAGGAGGTGTCGAGAACGGTGAATCCCCCGCCGTCCGACCCCGCGGAGACCGGCCACGAGTTGGGCTGGACCCCGATTGCCGAGGAAGCCGTCCGAGCCGCGAGCGTGCTGCACCCGAAGGAGGGTGCGCTCCCCCGACCCACACGTCGCCGGGTGCTCACGGTCGCCAACCAGAAAGGCGGCGTCGGCAAGACGACGAGCACCGTCAATCTCGCCGCCGCGCTGGCCGTGCACGGGTTGAAGACACTCGTGATCGACCTCGACCCGCAGGGCAATGCCAGCACCGCGCTCGACATCGACCACCGGTCCGGGACGCCGTCGATCTACGAGGTGCTGATCGGTGAGGTGTCGCTCGCGGAGGCGGCCGCGAACAGTGCGCAGTCGCCGAACCTCTTCTGCGTCCCCGCGACGATCGATCTGGCCGGCGCCGAGATCGAGCTGGTCTCCATGGCGAACCGGGAGACCCGGCTGAAGGAGGCGCTGTCCGCGGAGGTGCTCGACCAGATCGGCGTCGACTACGTCCTCATCGACTGCCCGCCGTCCCTTGGCCTGCTCACCGTCAATGCCATGGTGGCCGCGCAAGAGGTGCTGATTCCGATCCAGTGCGAGTACTACGCACTGGAAGGTCTGGGCCAGCTGCTGAGCAACATCGAACTCGTGCAGCAGCACCTCAACCGCGAGCTCAGCGTCTCCACGATCCTGCTCACCATGTACGACGGCCGCACGAAGCTGGCCGACCAGGTGACGAACGAGGTCCGGAACCACTTCGGGGAGACGGTGCTGAAGACCGTCATCCCGCGCAGCGTGAAGGTGTCCGAGGCACCTGGCTACGGCCAGACCGTGCTCTCGTACGACCCGGGCTCGCGGGGGGCGATGAGCTACCTCGATGCGGCGAAGGAACTCGCGGAGCGTGGCGCGAACGAGAAGAGGAGCACCAGCGCATGACTGAGCGCAGAGGAGGGCTCGGGCGTGGCCTCGCGGCCCTGATCCCGACCGGGCCGCCTACCCCGGCCCCCTCCCCCGGTGACAAGGTCGTGGCAGCCGAACCGGCGGCCCGTGAGGACAAGGGCTGGTTCGCGGCGAACGGCGCGGCGAATTCGCACGGCGGCGAGGTCGCCGGTGCGGTCTACCGCGAGATCCCGGTCAGCTCGGTCAAACCGAATCCGAAGCAGCCCCGCCAGGTCTTCGACGAGGAAGCGCTCGCCGAGCTCGAACACTCCATCCGGGAGTTCGGGCTCATGCAGCCGATCGTCGTGCGCGAGCTCAGCGACGGCGAGTACGAGCTTGTCATGGGCGAGCGGCGGCTGCGTGCGTCGCAGCAGGCGGAGCTGGAGGCGATCCCCGCGATCGTCCGGCAGACCGCCGACGAGTCGATGCTGCGCGACGCGTTGCTGGAGAACATCCACCGGGTCCAGCTGAACCCACTCGAAGAGGCGGCGGCGTACCAGCAGCTGCTCGACGAGTTCGCGGTGACGCACGAGGAGCTGGCCGGCCGGATCGGGCGAAGCCGTCCAGTCATCACGAACACCATCCGGTTGCTCAAGCTCCCCTTGCCCGTGCAGCGGCGGGTGGCCGCCGGGGTGCTGTCGGCCGGGCATGCTCGGGCTTTGCTGTCGCTGGATGATCCGGAAAGCCAGGAAGAACTGGCTGCCCGGATCGTCGCGGAAGGCATGTCGGTGCGCGCCACCGAAGAAGCCGTCACGCTGAAGAAGAGCGAGAAGCCGGTCAAACCGAAGGCCGCTCCCCGCAAGCCGATTCAAGCTCCCGGATTGCAGGAACTCGCGAACCGGCTCTCGGATCGCTTCGACACTCGGGTCAAGGTCGACCTCGGCCGGCGGAAGGGCCGGATCGTGCTCGAGTTCGGCTCGGTCGATGATCTCGAACGCATCGTCGGGCTCATCGATGCGAACTCGGGGGAAAAACCGACAAAAAGGGAAGAGAAAACCGACTAGGGATCACCCGTGGTCGTTTCGTCACGGTGATGATTGCGCAGCGACGCAACCGGCGGCACGCTGCGTGGTCACTCCGGTGGCTCCGAAATTCGGCACCGGAGTGGAGGGACGGCGGGCTAGCTCCGTCGTCCCGTGAGGGTCAGTGGCTCCGCGCGACTGCGCGCGCGACGAGGTCCGCGAACACCGAGCCGAGCGATTTGCCCGCCGCCTCGACCGCCATCGGGACCGTGGACGTCTCGGTGAGCCCCGGTGACAGGTTCACCTCAAGAAAGTGCACGGTGCCGTCCGAAGTGATCACGGCGTCCGTGCGGGAGATGTCGCGCAGCCCGAGCCACCGGTGTGCGGCGACGGCGAGTTCACTGACCGCCTTTGCCGTTTCGTCGGAGATCCTGGCCGGTGTGAAGAAATCGGTGAGGCCGGCGGTGTAGCGCGCGGTGTAGTCGTAGATGCCGCTCTCCGGCACGATTTCGACCGCCGGCAGCGCCTCGGCTCCGTCCTCGCCCTCGATGACCGTGACCGCCACCTCGACGCCGTCGACGAACCGCTCGGCAAGCACAGTGTCGCCGTAGGCGAAGCAGCCCACCATCGCGGCCGGCAGCTCCGAGGCCTCCCGCACCACCTGCGTGCCCAGTGCCGAACCACCCTGGTCCGGCTTCAGGATCAGCGGCAACCCGAGCCGGTCCACCATCGCGTCGAGCACCGACTGTGCACCCAGCTCCCGGAAAGTGCTGTGTGGCAAAACAATCCACTCCGGTGTGGCGAACCCGGCCTGCTGGACGAACGCCTTCGCAGTCGGCTTGTCCCAGGCCCGGCGGCAGCCCTGCGAGCTGGTGCCGACGAACGGCACGTCGAGCATCTCGAGCACGGTCTGCACCGAACCGTTCTCGCCTTCCCCGCCGTGCAGCGCGACGACCACGGCGTCCGGCCGCTGGGTGCGCAGCCGCTCCAGCAACCCGGCGTCGGTGTCCCACTCGTCCACCGTGAGCCCTTCGGCACGCAACGCGGCCGACAGCCGCCGTCCGGAACGGAGCGAGACGTCCCGCTCGTGGGAAAGCCCACCGGCGAGCACGGCAACGGTACGGTCGACCACCGTGGGAACTCCTTAGGTTGTTGCAGGGCCGGTCAGACCGTGTCCGGAGACGGGGTCTCGGGGCCCGGGATGGTGCGTGCCCTCACGCTACCGAAAGTGCGGCCAAGGTCCATTTCGGACTCCAGCACCGCGGCCAGGCGCCGCACTCCCTCCCGGATCCGCTCCGGCGTCGGATAGCAATAGGACAGGCGCATCTGACGCGAGCCGAACCCGTCGGCGTAGAAGCCGGTGCCCGACGCATACGCCACGCGGGCGGTGACAGCCCGCGGCAGCATTGCTTTGGTGTCAACACCTTCCGGCACGGTGACCCAAACGTAGAAGCCACCTTCAGGTTGCGTCCAGGAGCAGCCCGCGGGCAGGTATTGCTGCAGCGCGGACAGCATCGCGTCGCGGCGCTCGCGGTAGTTTTCCCGGAACTTCTTGATCTGGCCCTTCCAATCGTGCGACGCGAGGTAGCGAGACACGATCATCTGATTGAAGGTCGGCGGGCACAGCGTGGCCGATTCCGCTGCCAGCACGAGCTTTTCGCGCACCGCGTGCGGAGCGAGTACCCAGCCGACCCGCAGCCCCGAGGCGAACGTCTTGGAGAACGAACCGAGGTACACCACGTTGTCCGGGTCGAGCGAACGCAGCGCGGGGTAGATCTGCCCGTCGAAGCCGAGCAGCCCGTACGGGTTGTCCTCGACGACCAGCACACCGTGCTCGCGGCAGATCTCCACAATCTCCGCCCGCCGCTCGACCGCCAGCGTGACGCCCGCCGGATTGTGGAAATTCGGGATGGTGTAAAGGAATTTGACCCGCTGGCCGGCCTTTTCCGCCTGCCGCAACGCTTCCCTCAACCCCTCGGGCACGAGCCCATGATCGTCCATCGCGACGTGCACGACCTTGGCCTGGTACGCGGAGAACGAACCGAGCGCGCCGACGTACGACGGGCCCTCGGCGATCACTACGTCGCCCGGATCGCAGAACAGCCGGGTCACCATGTCCAGGCCCATCTGGGAACCGACCGTGATCACAACGTCGTCCGGGTGCGCCTTGACGCCCTCGAGCGCCATGATTTCGCAGATCTGGTCACGCAGCGCAGGCACACCGTGCGCGGACCCGTACTGCAGGGCGACGAGCCCCTCCTCCGCGATGATCTCGCCGACCTGCGCAGACAGCGTGTCGAGCGGAAGCGCGGCCAGGTTCGGCATGCCACCAGCGAGCGAGACGACCTCCGGCCGGCTGGCCACTGCGAAGAGCGCGCGGATCTCGGATGCGGTCATACCGGCGGTCCGTGCTGCGTACCGCTCGAGGTGCGGGTCGAGATTGTGACGGCCGGTCTGCGGCTTGGCGGGGCGGTTCTCGGTCATCGGACACCTGAGGGCTCGGCGGTACCTGCTGGTAGATCCATCGAGTGTAACGGTGACCTCTTCCGGATCCCCGGTCTTCCGGCTCTTGTCACATCGGCCTATCCTCGTGGTGGTTCTTCCGGTGCCGCCTGCGCTCTCGCTGGCGTCGAGACCGGAGTCGTGCTGCGAGCAGGGGTCAAGGGAGGTTTCGGGTGTCGCGTCGCGTGGTGGGCGTCACGCTGGACAACCTTGAGCACCTGCCCAAGAGCTGCCGGCAGTGCGTTTACTGGGAAGTCGCGCCGCACCTGAAGGAACAGGCCGAGGAGTACGGCGCCACCGAGGTGGAGAAAGAGGCCTGGGTGTCCAGCGTGCTGCTGGAGTGGGGCTCCTGCGGCCGGATCGTCTACAGTGACACGCTCCCGGTCGGCTTCGTGCTCTACGCGCCGCCGAACGCGGTCCCCCGCGCGCTGGCTTTCCCGACGTCACCCCCCAGCGCCGACGCTGTCCTGCTCACCGCATTCCAGGTCCTCCCCGAATTCCGTGGCGGCGGGCTGGGCCGGATGCTGGTCCAGGCCGTGGCGAAGGACCTGACCAAACGAGGCGTGCGCGCCATCGAGGCCTTCGGCGACGCCCAGCCCGACGACCCGGACCCCCTGGGCGGCCACGCCTGCGTCCTCCCCGCCGGTTTCCTGCAGAGCGTCGGCTTCAAAACCGTGCGCCCGCACCCGCGGTACCCCCGTCTCCGCCTGGAACTCCGCTCGGCGATCACCTGGAAGGAAGACGTCGAAGCCGCCCTCGAACGCCTCCTGGGCCAGGTAACCATCACCACCGCCGAACCCAGCCTCGGCCGCGCCTGACTCCCGTTCCCCCCCCCTCCCGGTCACTCTCCGTGCGCACCATCCCGCTGCCCCTGTGCCCACAAACCCTCCCCGCCTCGCCCTGCTTCCCCTCTCTTCCTCGTGCTGCCCACCCGCATCGCTCGAGGTCAACCCGCCCCCACCCATGCGACACCCAACCTGCCCGCTACCTCACTCGCGCAGGTCCCCCTCCACCCCGAAATACCCACAATCCCGCACCTGTGCACAGCTGTGGATGAACCCCGAAGTTATCCACAGATCGCTGATAGACGCCGTGGAAAACCTGTGGACGACTAGACTGGGTTCGGGGACGCCCCCCGTGGTGGGTGGGGGCTGCCCCCAGGTGTGGTGGGTGTCGGAGTGGTGGGGCGCAAGCGGTTGTGGCTGGGTGGTGAGGGTGGGTAAGTGGTGGAGGGACTCCGGTTGGTTGGGGCCGGGGTGGGGGTGTGGATGCTGGGGTGGAGGTCGGGGTTCTTGGGCGGGTTGTGTGGGGCGCGAGATGGCGGATTGTTGCTCTGGGTAATCAAGGTGCGGGGGTGGCCGGTGTGGGAGGAGGTCGGGTTGTAGGTGCGGAGTGGCCGGAGGTGGGGCCGGGGTGGAGCGGAGGCGGGGTGGCGGCGACCGTCGGAAAGGTCTGGAAACGTCAGCGAAGCTTGAAGGCGCCCGCGAAATTGAACGCAGTCGAGAGCTGGGCGCAGAGCGGAATCAGGAGCGAAGGCACGGCAGAACGGGGGCAGCTCCGGCGGAAAGTGCGAGAGAGGCGGTGGTCAACTCCCTGAGCCCACCCGCCGGCGGTGCAAAGCCATCGGGTGTCGAGCAGAAGTTGTCCACTACTTGCGGCCGGGCTGAGGGGCGCCGAGCCATGCGGGCCGGAGCTAGCCGTACGAGATGTAGCTGCGAAAAGTAGCTCTGAGCCGGGCAGGCCGAAAGCCACTGGGCCGGACCGCAGCCACTCGATCACCCATCCGCAGGGCCACCCCAAGCCCGAACCGCCCTGAGACCAGCAGCTCCCCCGCGAAAGCAGACCCAAGCCGAAACGGGCCTACCGGAAGCCCAGAACAAACGTCCGAGACCGTCGGCTATTCAGCCCGGGCCAGCTCGTGGGCCAGGACGTCGGCGAAGGTGAAGGTGCCGGTCGGCTGGTCGCCTTCGCCGAGGAGGTAGAGGCGTTTGACGGCGATCAGGATGCCTTCGGCCACGACGTCGCGGAAGGCGGGAGAAGCCAGCCTTCCGGAGTCGTCCGGGTTGGTCAGGTAGCCGATCTCCACGCGGACTGCGGGGCAGCGGGTGCGGGTGAAGATCTCCCACGTCTTGTAGTGCGTGCGGCAGTCTCGGAGGCCGGTCCGGGCGACTACCTCGCGCTGGATGAAGCCGGCCAGCAGTTCGCCCACCGTCGACGTGGTGCCGTTGCCGGTGCCGAAGTGGAAACTGGCGATGCCCTGGGCCCGCGGAGAAGGGTTCGCGTCGTTGTGCAGGGACAGAAACAGGTCGGCACCGGCGTCGTTGGCGAAGCGGGCGCGTTCGAAATCGCTCGGGCTGTGGTTCGGGCCGCGGGAGATCAGGGCTTCCATGCCGGTGGCCTGCATCCGGCCTTCCAGGCGGCGGGCCAGGTCCCAGGCGATATCGGCCTCGCGCAGGCCGCCGGCGACCACGCCGAGGTCCTCGCCGCCATGACCGGGGTCGATGACGATGCGCTTGCCGCGCAGGCGCGGGCCGGCGCGGCGCACCTGCTCCTGCTCGCGCAGGA
Source organism: Amycolatopsis sulphurea (assembly GCF_002564045.1). Taxonomy (NCBI): domain Bacteria; kingdom Bacillati; phylum Actinomycetota; class Actinomycetes; order Pseudonocardiales; family Pseudonocardiaceae; genus Amycolatopsis; species Amycolatopsis sulphurea. The sequence continues at coordinate 2,281,813 of NZ_PDJK01000002.1, forward strand.
ACACCGGGCGGCCGCCGCGGGCGCGCGGAGAGGACAGGCGGTGCAGCTCACGAATGGTCGCCGGACCGCAGATGCCGTCGGGGGTCAGCCGCATATCGCGCTGGAAGGTACGCAGCGCGCGCTCGGTCTGCGGGCCGAAGTAGCCGTCCGGCCGCCCGGCGTCGAAACCCAGCTCGGTGAGCCGCTCCTGCAACGCGAACACGTCGTCCCCGTTGACCGGGGACGAAAGCAGGTACTGCAGCGGACGGCTCCCCAGGTGATAGCTCGCGCCCTTCATCGCCTGGAAGGTCGCCGCGCCCACCACCCCATCGGTGATGAGCCCGCGCCGCTGCTGAAAGGCCCGCACGGCCTGCTCCACGGCACCGTCGAAGGTCGCGTAACGGTCGGTCCCCGCCACCGGCGGCAGCAGGTCCATCCCGGCGAGAATCGACCTGATCTCGGCGACTTCCGAACCGGTGTCACCGCGGCGGAGTACCCGCATGCACTCCTCGCTCTTCCTCGGGCACCGAAACAACTCGATGCGAAAACAAAAAATCTGTGGCTGGGGGTAAGCCCAGGCACCCATTGTGCCTTGCGAACTCTGGGTGAGGACGTAGGCCCGGCCGGTATGCCGCTCTCGTGGGGGAGCCCCCGTGGGGGAGAGACCCTTGGCACGTCTACGTGATCATCACCATGTGGGGGCTGCTCGAACGGATGAGAACCCGGGTCTGCGGGCTGATTCCCGCAGGCCCGGGTTCCCACCGGATGGTCGATTCAGAGGACGTCGGACAGATCCGACAATAGTGCGGCCTTCGCCTTCGCGCCCACGATCTCCTTGACCGGCTTGCCGCCCTGGAAGAGGATCAGCGTGGGGATCGACATCACCTTGTAGTCACGCGCTGTGTTCGGGTTCTCGTCGATGTCGAGCTTCGCGACGGTCAGCTTGTCGCCGTTCTCCGCGGCGATTTCCTCCAGCACCGGCGCGACCATCTTGCACGGCCCGCACCAGGTCGCCCAGAAATCGACCAGGACCGGCTTTTCGCTGGTCAGCACGTCGTCCACGAACGACTTGTCGGTCACCTTGACGGTATTGCCCATGGGTTGTCTCCTTCGCCTGCGGTCGGAAGTCGGAAAACTTGCGAAAGGTCAGTGCTCGCCGCTGCCGACCAGCTCGGGCACCTCTGCGTGCTCGGCCAGCCACCGCTCCGCGTCGATCGCGGCGCTGCAGCCCGAACCCGCGGCCGTGATGGCCTGCCGGTAGGTGCGGTCCACCAGGTCGCCGGCCGCGAACACGCCAGGCAAGTTCGTGTAGGTCGTGCGGCCCTGGGTCCGCACGTACCCGTCCTCGTCCACCTCGACCTGCCCGCGCACCAGCTCGCTGCGCGGATCATGGCCGATGGCCAGGAAGAAACCGGTGACCTCCAGGGTCTTCTTCTCCCCGGTCTTGGTGTCTTCCACCTGCAGGCCACGCACGGTGCCCTCGCCCTCGACGCCGGTCACCTGCGTGTTCAGCTGCCACTTGATCTTCTCGTTCGCCCGCGCGCGCTCAAGCATGATCTTCGACGCCCGGAACTCGTCCCGCCGGTGCACGATCGTCACCGACTTGGCGAACTTTGTGAGGAAGGTCGCCTCCTCCATCGCCGAGTCGCCGCCGCCGGCGACCGCGATGTCGTGGTCACGGAAGAAGAAGCCGTCACAGGTCGCGCACGCGGACACGCCGTGGCCGAGCAGATCCTGCTCGCCCGGCACGTTCAGGTACCGCGCGGCCGCGCCCATCGCCAGGATCACCGCCCGCGCCGCGTAGCGCTTGCCGTTCGCTACGACGTACTTCACGTCGCCGGTCAGCTCCAGCGCCTCGACGTCCTCCGCACGCAGCTCGGCGCCGAAGCGCTCGGCCTGCTTGCGCATCTCCTCCATCAGATCCGGGCCCTGGATGCCGTCGCGGAAGCCAGGGAAGTTCTCGACCTCTGTGGTGGTCATCAGCGCACCACCGAACTGGGTGCCCTCGAACACCAATGGAGCCAGCTCGGCCCGCGCCGCATACACCGCGGCGGTATATCCGGCCGGACCCGAACCCACGATGATCAGGTCCCTGATTTCCTCGCCCGCCACCCGTCAACCTCCGCTCGTAGCGACCAGTGCTTCTGGCTCAACACGATGGTAGGGGCCGGTGTTCCCGGCGGTGACGCCCGCTACTACCGGCCGCCGACGATCCGGTCGAACAGCTTGTCCGGACGCGCCGGCCCGCAATCCGCGCCGAACGCGACCAGCCGGAACTGGGCGAGCTTGCCGGTGGTGTAGATGACCAGCACCCCCGCCTTGCCTGCCACGTTCACCGGGCGGACGCCCTCGGGCCGTACCTTCGGGTCCAGCCCGGCTGCCGCGACACACGTGTCGAGCCGCTGCTCGTCGCGCAACGGGCCGAAATCGCGGACCCCGACGCCACCGCCGAGCAAAGCCTCGGCCCCACCGCCGTCGCCGGACACGGACGGGCCGCTCGCCGCCGGTGCGGCCACGTTCGGCGTGCCGCTCTCGGAGCCCGGCACGGCGACCACCACCGCGACCACTGCGGCGGCGGCCGCGGTCAGGACCCCGCCCGCCCAGCCGAGCCGCCGGTTGCGCCGCCGGGCCGCCGACAGGTCCACCACCGGGGCAACCGCCGCCGGCTCCGGAAACGTGGCTCCCGCCGGGATTTCGCCACTCGAGTGCCGGTGCGCGGCGGATTCCGCGGCCAGCGCGGCGTCCAGACGGGCCACGTACTCCGCAGGCATCGGCGGCACGGGCTCGGTGGCCAGTGCGGACAGGTCCGCGGTGGTCGCTTCGAGTGCCTCGATGATCGCGCGCGCCTCGGGGTCGGCATCGACGCGCGGCCACAGCAGGGCCGCCTCGTCCTCGGTCAGGACCCCGGCGTGGAGGTCGGCGAGCAGGTCCACGGACCAGGGCGGCCCGACGATCCCCCCTGCTCCCCGGCTCTCGTCGGTCATCGTCCCTCCCCGTTCCCCGGCGAGCCCTTGACCCGCCCGGCACTCCGGGACCCCTCCGAAGTGGCGTGGTTGCGTTTGCTTTCGTTAGTTGAGACGCCTGCTGCGGCATCCGGGTTCCGCAAGTGCCCGAGAACCTTCGCGAGTTTGCCCCTTCCGCGCGCGCACCGGCTCTTCACCGTGCCCTCGGCGATCCCGAGCAGTTTCGCCGTCTCGGCCACCGAATAGCCCTCGACGTCGACCAGCACGATCGGGGCGCGCTGATCCTCGGGGAGCTGGTCGAGCGCCTGCCGTACGAGCAGGCTGGTCTCCCGTTGCGCCATCGAATCGCCGGGCGCGGCCGGTTCGTTGAAGCCGGCTTCGGGCAGCGGCACGGTCGGCCGGGCCTGCCGGCGCCGGATCCGGTCGAGACAGGCGTTCACCACGATCCGGTGCAGCCAGGTGGTGACCTGCGATTCGGCGCGGAACTTGCCGGCCGCGCGGAAGGCCGAGATGAACGCCTCCTGCAGGGCGTCCGCGGCCTCCTCCGGATCACGCAGGGTGCGTAGCGCGACCGCCCACATACGGTCCCGGTGCCGTCGGACCAGTTCACTGAACGCCTGCGGATCACCGGCGGCATGCGCCGCTATCAGGTCCGCATCCGTGGGAGCTGCAGCCGTCACCCGCGAGAGCCTACTGAGTCCGGTCGCAGGCTCACTGTGCAGGCAGGAAGCTCACATTCCCGAGTTCGCTGACGAAGCCCTTGCCGTCGTTCTGCCCCAGCTGGGTGATCCAGACGACGAAGAACTTGCCCTCCGCGGGCTGCTGCAGGTCGATCGTCGTTTCGGTGCCCTTCAGCTCGCCGCTGCCGACCACCTTCGTGTCGGCGAGTTTCGCGGTCTTGCTGTCCGCGCTGCGGATCTCCACCTTCGTGCCCGGACTGTCCGCGGTGATCTTCACCTGCGCGAGCTTCACCGAGTCGCCGAACGACGCCACGATGCCCACGCCGGGCTTCAGCGTCGGGAACTGCTTCTGGTACACGTCGGTGCGCCAGACCGTGCCCGGGTCGCCGTCGATGGCGTTCTTCGCCCGGGCCGGGCTGTCCCCCTGGCCCTCCGGGTTGTAGACGCTCGCCGAATCCGGCTTCACCGGATCGCCCACCTTCGGCGCGGCGGGCGAGGAGGGCGGCGGCGCCGGCTGGTTCGGCGCCGGGGCGCTGGTGGTGGGCGTGGCCGCGACGTTCAGGGTAGGCCCGGCGGACTTGTTGTCCCCCTGGAACAGGTTGATCAGCATCAACCCGCCCCAGGCCAGGATCACCACGGTCGCCACGACCAGCACGGTGACGCCGAAGGCGAGCTTCCGCCGCCGCGCGACGTCCTTCACCGGCTTCTTCGTGGTCCAGATCGTGCCGTCCGACTCGGCCTCGGGCTGGCCGACGGCCTGGATCAGCTGGGTGCGTTCCTCGTTCTCGGCGACCTGGTCGAGCACCCGCAGGATGGCCGAGCTGGTACGGATACCGCCGCTGCCGCCGTCCTCGATCGTGCGCACCGCCAGCGACGAGAGCTCCGCCGGCACCGCGGGCACCAGCGACCGCGGCGGGACCACGTGGCCCTGCGGGGTCAGCGGTGCGGCTGGGATGGCGGGCGGCCCGCCCGGCAGCGCCCACCGGCCGGTGAGCAGCAGATACAACACCGCGCCGAGGGCCTTGACGTCGTCGCGCAGGGTGGCTTCGGGCAACGGTCCGGGAAACGCCAGCTTCAGCGCGCCACCCGGGGTGAGCCGCAGCCGCTGCGGATGGTCCAGCCCGAGCACGAGACCGTTCTGGTGGGCATGGTCGACCGCCTCGGCGAGCGCCTGCACCATGCGTGCGGCCGCACCCGGTGCGACCGGCCGCTGCGCGACCAGATCGACCAGATCACTGCCCTTGGTCCACTCGGCGACCACGACGCCGAGCAGCCCCTCGCCGGAGGTGACCCCGCTGCCGAGGCTGAGCACGTCCAGCACCCGGGCGACCCCGCCGTGGCCGAACTTCGACGCGTGCGCGGCCCGCTCCAGCGTGCGCCGGGCCTGCCGGGCCGCCTCCGGATCCGCCGGATCGCCGACCAGCAGGGTCAGCGCCACATCCCGTTTCAGCTGCCCGTCGCGGGCCCGCCACAGATGCGCGGCGGCCCGTTCGTCCACCCCGAATTGGGCGAGCAGGCGATACCGGCCGTCTCCCACGACCCGCCCAGGGGCCAGCGACCCGCCCCGGGCACGGATGCCCGCGCGGTCCGCCTCCCCCGCCTGAACGTTTCGTCTCGTGTCCACGCTTCTCTCCTGCGTCGCGATCCCGGAACCGAGGGTACCCGGATCAGGCCCGCGGGAAGGGTCGTGAGTCGTGCATCAATCGTTACCCGCGTTTGATCAACCGCTGCAACCGCGAGGTGGCGGGCTTGAGCTCCTCGACCTTCAGCGCGATCAGTACCCCGAACGAGACCACGATCCCCACGATGCTCTGCAGGATCAGCTTCACCCAGGCGCTCAGGGTCGGGCCGAGCGAGTCGGGCACGACCTGCCCGGCCAGCCACGCCGCGCCGATGCCGAGCAGACTGGCCACGACGGTGAACAGGATCACCCCGATCACCCGCTTGCTGCGCAGGTTGCCGAGGGTGAACCAAAGCCAGACCTGGCCGAGCATCGCGCCGATCACATAGGTCAGCGCGTTGACCATCATCACGCCGAGCACCACGCTGTCCCCATTGAGCACCACCGGGCACAGGAACAGCAGCGGCACCTTGACCACGGTCATCACGATCATGATCAACGTCGGTGTGCGGGCGTCCTTCATCGCGTAGAAGACCCGCATCTGGAGCATCACCAGCGCGTACGGCAGCAGCGCGAAGGCCGAGATGGCAAGCGCCTGCCCGAGCCGCTCGGCGTTCTCCAGCGAGCCCTTGCCGAGGGTGAACATCGCGACCCCGATCGAGGAGCCGACGATGGTCATCACCGCGGAAATCGGCATGAGCGTCACAGTGGAGATGCGGGAGGCGTAGGACAGGTCGCCGATCAGCTTCTTCGTGTCCCCGTCCGCGGCCGCCCGGCTCAGCCGCGGCATGATCGCGGTCAGCAGGGAGACCCCGAGCACGCCGTAGGGCAGCTGGAACAGCAGCCAGGCGTAGTTGTAGGCGGTGACACCGCCCGCGGTGCCCTTGGTGAGCACCCGGGTGGTGATGGTGAGGCCGACCTGGCTCACCGCGACGTACCCGACGACCCACAGCGCGAGGCCGCCGAACTCCTTCATCCGCTTGTCCAGGCCCCAGCGCCAGCGCGGGCGGAAGCCGGAGCGCAACAGCGGCGGGACCAGGATGAGCGCCTGCGCGGCGATCCCGGCGGTCACGCCGATACCCAGCGTGAGCACCTTCGGATCGGTGATCGACGGGTGCGCCTCGTCGATCGAACCCGGCATCACCCACAGCACCAGGATGGTGAAGATGACCACCATGTTGTTGATCACCGGCGCCCAGGCGGTCGGGCCGAACACGTGCTTGGCGTTCAGCATCGCCGAGACCAGGGCGAACACGCCGTAGAAGAAGATCTCCGGCAGCAGCAGGTAGGCCAGCGCGGTGGTCAGGCCGGGACTGGCCTGACCGGACGAGTCGATGTACAGCGAGGTGAACGCGGGCGCCGCCACCACCGCGATGATCGTGCCGCCCAGCAGCACGGTCACCCCGACGGTCAGCAGCCGCTGCGCATAGGCCTGCCCCTGGTCCGGATCGTCCTGCGAGCGCACCAGCAGCGGTACCACCACACTGGTCAGCACGCCGCCGAGCAGCAGTTCGAAGATGATGTTCGGCATCGTGTTGGCGACGTTGAACGAGTCGTTCACCACGCCGGTGCCGATCACTACCGCGAGCAGCACCTTCCAGAAGAAGCCGGTGATGCGGCTGATCAGCGACGCGATCGCCATCCGGCCACTGGCCTTGGCCACCGACGGCGCCTTCGCCGGAGCCGGCTGCTCGGCCTCGCCCGGTTCGGCCGGACGGGCCGGTGGCAGGTCCTTGATCCGCGGCATGACCTGGGTGGCCAGCGCGTCGTATGGACGCATCACGTCGGGGTCGGCGGTCGGCCAGCGCGAGGCGGGCATCGGCACCCCGGCGGTGCGCGGGATGAACCGCGTGGCCTCCGGGTCCCGCATCGCTTCTTCCTGCCACGGCCGGATCGGCGCGCCAGGGCGCGGTCCGCGGCCACGGTGCACCGGCGGGATCTGCTGCGGGCCGGAGGCCGGGGCGGACGCCGGTGGCGGCGTGCCCGGCTGCGGCAACGGTGAACGGCCCGACGGCGGCGGAGCGTGCTGCCCACCGGGTACGCCCGGTGGCGGAGTGTGCGGGCCCCCGGGCGGCGGTGTGTGTGGTCCACCTGGCGGAGGCATGCGCTGCCCACCTGGTGGCGGGGTATGCGGTCCGCCGGGTGGTGGCGTGTGTGGCCCGGTCGGTGGGGCACCCGGCGACGGCATCGGCTGCTGCGTCGTCGGCGAAGGCCTGCGGCGTGCGGGCGCCGCGGCCGGCGGCACCCCGTTGCGGGTGGACTGCGGCCGTCCGTTCGGCGGCGGCTGGCGGCGCTGCGGACGGTCGGCGGGCATCGGCCGTTCGCCGGAGGGCTGGCCGGGCACCGGCATCCGCCGTGTGCCGTTGGCCGGGGGCTGGCGGAGTTCACCGGAGGCCGGACCGTCCGGCGGGGGCTGGCGCCGCGCATCGCGGACCGCGCGGCGTGGCTGGCCGCCGCGCTCCTCGCGCCGGGGCGGCGCACCGTCACGCCGAGGACGGCCCGCACGCTCGGGTGGTTGACCCGGCTCTTTGTCCAACGCGCGCCCAATCCTCGACTATCCCTGGTCCGCTGTCATTGTGGCAGCGTCAGCTCAGGGTAGGCGGGAACGGCCGGATGCACCCGGCCCGGCCGGTACTCAGCCCGAACGGCCGCGTGCCGCCCGGCTCTCCTTGACCCGCCGGTAAATGCGCCGGGAGGACAGCAGCAGCAGTGCGCAACCAGCCACGACGGTGCCGATGATGGTGATCGAGCCGTACTCGGTGGAGGTCATCTCGAAACGCGCGGTCGAGCCGAGCACGGCACCCGCCGGGGTGGTCAAGGACACATCGACGCTGAGTTTGCCCGCTCGCAGTGCCTCGATCTGCAGATATTCGTTTTTCCCGCCCTTTGCCGGAAAGGACCGATTCTGCAGTTGAGCGGGATCGGCGCGGACCCCGATGCTGTCGGTCAGCGAGATCCGCGCGGTGATGCCGACCGGCAGTTCATTGCTCACGTACACCGGCAGCGGCGCGGCACCGGAGGCGAGCGCAATCGTTTGCCTCGGCTGTTCCACGGTGACCTGATCGCTGATCGCGGCGAGTTCGGAGGTGGCGTTCGCCGCGGCGGAGGCCGGCGGCGAACCGTCGAACACCGTCGAGCTGCCGCGGACCAGAGCGTCGCGGACCGGTGCGATGATCGACTTCGGTTCGACGCGGTGGGTGGTGTCCATCCGCATCGCCGACATCATCCGGGTGGCTTTCGTGCTCAGGCCGGACAGCTGCTCGGCGATCGCGGCCCCGCCGTCCCCGGGCGCGTGCCGTTCGGCGGCGAAGGACGCGGACCCGGTCGGCGTGACGTGCAGCAGCTGGTTCAGTGGCGAGCTGCTGGTGACCTGGTGGCCGTTCAGCTCGCCGAGCCCGGTGAGGAAGGTGTTCAGCTCTTCGGCCGGCACATCCCACCGGCGGGGCGGGGCGACCAGGAGGCTGACGCCGTTCGCCGCTTCGGTACGGCCGAGCCCGGCCTCGAAAGCGATCGCGGCGAGCCCGTTCTGCGTGGCGACGGCACGCTGCGTCGCACCGCTGACCGTGGTCGGCGCTTGCGGGCCGGGGGTGAACCCGGCGAGCGCGTTCGCGATGATCCCGTCCGTCGGCTGCGCCCGGACGTTGCCGGGCAGCGTCACCGCGCCGCCGATGGTCCCCGCGTCGCGGCTCGCCTTCAGCAGGGACCCGTCGGTGAGCACCGTGCGATAGCCCGCCGCGGATGCTGCCGACAGCGCCTGATCGTCCAGCGATCCGCCCGGCCACAGCACGTCGGCCTGGGGTTCGACGCCGAGCAGGTTCTTGATCGCCGACGCGCCGCCGAGCGCGGTGGTCATCAGCCCGGCATCGGGATTGCCGCCCGCGTCGCGGACCTTGCCGAGCGTGGTCAGGTCGGCGTCGCCGAACGGCATCGGCACTACGCAGCGGTCCTTGACCAGCGCACGCAGCGAGCTGAGCCAGTCACGGGCGACGGTCGCGCCGGTGCCTTGCGAACCAGCGGCGAGGTAGCCACTGCTCATCCTGTCGACGGTGCGCAGCAGGTCCGGGTCGATGGCGAAGCACAGCGAGCCGCCGACCTGGCTCGACTGCGCCGCGCGTGCCGCGGAGACCAGCGCGTCCAGCCGTCCGTTCGGAGCGAGCTCCTTGGCCAGGGAATCGTTGGTGAGGTTCAGCTGCCTGCCGTACGCGGCCGAGGCGACGTGCACCGTGCTGTCGGCGATCGGCCACAGCACGGTGACCTTCGCGTTCCTCGGGGTCGCGCTGCCGCCGCGGCCGGGGCCGGACAGCACCGGCATCAGCAGGCTGACCGCGGCGAGCCGGGCGGCGCCACCGAACTCCGGGGTGCCGTTCACGTTCACCAGCAGCGGGTAGACGCCGGGCCGGGAGAACACCCCGGCTCGCTGCCCGGTGAGCGGGACTTGCAGGTCGAGCCGGGTGCTCTGGCCGGGTTCCAGCGCCGGCGCGAGGAGGGTGAAGTCGGTCAGCGGAATGTCCTGGACCGGCTCCCCGTTCAGCACCCCGGACATCGCCCGGGTGCCGTTGACCCGGTCGCCGACCTGCAGACGGACCTGCGGGCGGTCGATCCGGCGGTCACCGATGTTGGTCACGGTGCCCGACACCTGCAGTTGCGTGCTGCTGCCGGTGAGCACGCGCGGGGCGAGGTGGTCCAGGTCGACCCGCAGCCGCGGCGGTTCCGGGGACGGCTCCTGCTGCGCCTGCGCCGGTGCGCCGAACAGCGCGGCGGCGGCGAGGACCAGCAAGGACAGCAAGAACGCGGCGGGCCGCTTCACTCGGGTGCTCCGTCTCAGGCGAGCTTCTCGGGGGCGATCAGGTCAGCCGCCTTGCGGACCAGCTTGCGCTCGTCCGCGTAGGCGAGGGTGGTCTCCAGCTCGGCCACCGGGACCCAGGCCACCTCGGTGACCTCGACGTCCTCGTCGGAAAGTTCGCCACCGGTGGCCTCGAGCAGGAAATGGTGCACGGTCTTGTGCACCCTTCGCTGCTGGGCCACGAACCAGTAGTCGATGGTGCCCAGCGGGCGCAGCACCCGTGCCGAGATACCGGTCTCCTCCTTCACCTCGCGCACCGCGGTCTGCTCCACTGTCTCACCGTCCTCGATGTGCCCCTTCGGCAAGGACCACAGCAGTCTGCCGTGCCGGTCGAGCCGGCCGATCAGCACCGCGTGTTCCCGCTCGTGGTCGAGCACCAGCCCACCGGCCGAGGTCTCGTCGACCGTGGTCAGCCGCCTGCCGCGCGGGCGCCGGCGCCGCTTGCGCGGATTCGGCGCTCCGGCCCGGCCGGCGGATCCAGACATGCTGCGATGCTAGAGCAAACGGTTGCCCGGGTACTCTGGCTCTCCGTGTCCGTGTCCGGTGGTGCCCGTAGTAGTGGTACCCGTTTCGTGGTGGGATTCAAGTGAGCAACCTGGTCGCCCAGCAGAACGCGGTGACGGAACTGATGCGAGTGTCCCCTCTTGCCGATGAGCTGGCGGAACGTTTCGCGCGCGCCGGCCACAGCCTGTACCTGGTCGGTGGCAGCGTGCGCGACGCGCTGCTCGGCAGGCTGTCGGCCGATCTCGACTTCACCACCGACGCCCGGCCGGACCGGGTGCTGGCGATCGTCAACGACTGGGGCGACGCGGTGTGGGACGTGGGCATCGCGTTCGGCACGGTCGGCGTCACCAAGAAGGGCATGACGCTCGAGATCACCACTTTCCGCGCGGACAGCTACGACCGCGTCGGCCGCAACCCCGAGGTCACCTTCGGCGACACCATCGAGGGCGATCTGCTGCGCCGCGACTTCACCGTCAACGCGATGGCCATCGACCTGGTCACCAAAACCTTCATCGATCCGCACGACGGGATGGACGCGCTGCGGCTCCAGGTGCTCGACACCCCGGCGACCCCGCAGGAGTCCTTCGCCGACGATCCGCTGCGGATGCTGCGGGCCGCCCGCTTCGCCGCACAGCTCGGTTTCACCGCGGCCCCGCGGGTGGTCGACGCGATGACCTCGATGGCCGCGCAGATCGAGCGGATCACCGCCGAGCGGGTGCAGGCCGAGCTGTCCAAGCTGCTGCTCGCCGCCGATCCGCGGCCGGGGCTGGAGCTGCTGGTGGACACCGGGCTGGCCGAGCACGTGCTGCCCGAGCTGCCCGGGATGCGGCTGGCCATCGACGAGCACCACCAGCACAAGGACGTCTACCAGCATTCGCTCACCGTGCTGGCCCAGGCGATCGACCTGGAACAGCGGCACGAGCCTGCTTCCGGGCCGGATCTGGTGCTGCGGCTGGCCGCGCTGCTGCACGACGTGGGCAAGCCGGCCACCCGTGAGTTCCAGCCCGGTGGCGGGGTCAGCTTCCACCACCACGAGGTGGTCGGTGCGCGGATGGCCCGCAAACGTTTGCGGGCGCTGAAATACCCGAAGGAAACGATCGAGGCCGTCGCCCAGCTCGTGTTCCTGCACCTGCGGTTTCACGGTTACGGCGGGGGTGAGTGGACCGATTCGGCGGTGCGGCGCTACGTGACGGACGCGGGCGAGCTGCTGCCCCGGCTGCACAAGCTCGTGCGTGCCGACTGCACCACGCGCAACCGGCGTAAGGCGGCCGCCCTGCAGGCCACCTACGACGAGCTTGAGGCGCGGATCGCCCGGCTCAAGGAGCAGGAGGACCTCAACCGGGTCCGTCCGGATCTCGACGGCAACGAGATCATGCGGCTGCTCGGGCTCTCCCCCGGTCCGCAGGTCGGGCAGGCCTGGAAGTTCCTCAAGGAGCTGCGGCTGGACCGCGGTCCGCTGGAGCACGACGAGGCGGTGGCCGAGCTGAAGAAGTGGGCGCGGGACCAGGGCATCACCCCGCCCGGCTGACTCCCGGCCGTGGATGAACGGCCGGTCGCCGAGGGCGCACGATCCCCGTTCGGCCCTGGCCGCTGCCTCGCGCACCGGCGATACTTGCTCGTCCGGCGGGCCGGGGTGCCCGGCGATCGGGGGAATCGATGACGGTGCAGGAGCGCGAGCGGCCCGACGGCGGCCCGAGTTTCCTGGTCACCCTGCTGCGCCGGGGCACGCCCGCGCTGGCCGCGGCGACCACCGGGCTGTCCGACGAGGTCGCCGATCCGACCCCGGTGCGGGCGCTGCGGCGGATCTCCCGGATGGCCGGTCCGGTCGATCCGGGTTTCCAGGACAACCTGCTGCTGCGCGCGGCCCGTTACGTGGCGCTGGTCCCGCCGGCCTACCGGCTGATCGCGGTACCCGGGCAGTTCTTCGGTTACCTCGCCGCGCACGGCTCGGCCGGGCTGGCGCCGGTCGCGCTGGTTGCCGCCGGCTCGGTCGCGCTGAGCCTGTCCGGCGTCTTCTGGATGCTGCGCGGAGCGCCGTTCCGCAGCGACCGTACCGCCTGGCTGCTGGCCGGGGATTTGGTCGCCACGCTGGTGTTCGAGCTGGTCATCGGCGCGACCGTGCCGAACGGGGCGTTCCACGACGCGCTCGCCGTCGCGGACAAGCACTTGCTCGGCAACATCGCGTTGCTGACGCTCGCCGTCGGGATTCCGGCCGGGCTGGGGCCGGCTGCGCTGAGCTTCCCGGTGCGGCTGCTGGCGGGCGTGATCAACAGTGGGCAGGCCGATCTCGAGCAGGCCGGATCGCTGTACCCGCCGATGTTCGGGGTGCTGTTCACCGCGGTCGGCGCGCTGATCATGCTCGGTCTCGGTACCCGGCTCGCGCTGGCCTACGGCATCCGCAACGGGCGGCTCGCCGAACGCGCGCGGCAGCATCGGATGCTGCACGACACCGTGCTGCAGACCTTGGAGGCGATCTCGCTCGGTCCGGCCGACGCGCCGGGCCGGTTGGCAGAGGTGCAGCGGCTGGCTCGCGCGCAGGCCATGCAACTGCGGCAGACCATCGAGGCGGCCGCCGCGCACGAGACCGAGGAGCGTTCGCGGCCGCTGGGCGCGAAGCTCACCGCGCTGGCCGCGGAGATGGCGCGCGACGGGTTGCGGGCGCAGCTGGTGGTCTCGGAACTGGACGAGGACACCTTGTCCGAGGTCCGGCAGATCGCGATCCGCGACGCGGTCCGGGAGGCCATGCGCAACACGATGAAGCACTCCGGCACCGACCAGGTGGTGGTCCGGGTCGAGGAACGCGACGGCGGGATCGCGGTGATCATCCGGGACCACGGCACCGGGTTCAGCGCGCAGGACCGCCCCGCCGGCTTCGGCATCAGCGAGTCGATCACCGCCCGGCTGGCCGAGGTGGGCGGCACCGCGTGGGTGGAATCGAGTCCGGGCAGCGGAACGAGGGTGACGTTATGGGTGCCGAACTGAACGGGGTGGCCGGTGCGCTGGCCGCCTATCGCGACGGGGATCCGACGGCGGCCGCGCGGCTCGCCGGCCGGTCCGGCACCCGGCTCGGGGCCGAGCTGGCGCACTACCTCGGCCGCGCCGGCGCCGGTTCGGTCTACGACCAGCCCGCGGCGTTCACCGCGTTCATCCGCGGCGGCGGCAATGTGCGGTTGTACGAGCGGCTGAGCGAGGAACTGGCCACGACGTACGACGAGCTGCGGCCGGCCGCGATGCTGGATCTCGGCTGCGGGGACGGGCTCGCGGTCGCGCCCGCGTTGTCCCGCGCGCGGTTCCGGCCGACGCGGATCGACCTCGTCGAGCCCTCGGCGACGCTGCTGTCCGCGGTCGAAGTGCCTGGTGCGCAACGGTTCGCGCGGACCGCGCAGGAGTTCCTCGCCGCGAAAGGTTCCACGTGGAACCTTGCGCAATCGACCTTCGCCCTGCAGTCGATCCCGCCGGCCGACCGGGCGGAAGTGCTGCGGACCCTGTGCCCGCGAACCGGCCGGCTGCTGCTCGCCGAGTTCGACGTCCCGGCGGAACCGGCGGACCAGACGGGGCACCTGCGTTCCCTGGCCGAGCGGTACGAACGGGGTCTCGCCGAGTACGCCGAGCAGGCTTCCCTTGTCGCGCAAGGGTTTCTGCTGCCCGTACTGCTCGGCGTGGTGACCGGGGAGAGCCGCACGAACTGGGAGCACCCGGCCACGGACTGGGCCGGACAGCTGACTGCCGCCGGGTTCACCGAGGTGACCATCACCCCGCTCGCGGACTACTGGTGGTCGCCCGCGGTGCTGCTCACCGCCCGCGGTTCACAGCCGGGATAGCGCCCCGGCCTCCACGTGCTGTGCGATCGGCCGCGGCAGCAGGTACGCGATGGCGCCACCGGGCTGCGGTCCCCACGGCGCCGTGACTCCGGTGAGTACCCGGACGGTGCGCTGCACGCGGTATTCGTGCCGTTCGCGCTCCCGGTCCGCGGTCAGCGAGGTCTCCACGAACCGCGTGCCCGCCGCGTGCACCAGGTTGCCGTGGTCATTGCCGAACCGGACGACCTTCGTACCCGCGGGCAGCGCGACCAGCCGTTTGGCTCGGTAGAACGAAAGTGGCGGCTCCCCACGCAGCGGCAGAATCGGCCAGTCGGCGGGCTGGTCGGATTCGTCGGTGCCCGGCACCGGGAGCAGCAGCAGCGTGCCGAGCAGGTACCGTGCCGCGTCCGCGAGCGTGCCGAACGGCACCGGCTCCACCGACGGCGGACGGGAAACCTCCCAGCGGTTGTCCGCTCGCCGCAGGGTCCACACCCCTTCGGCAGGCACCTCGCTCGCGCCGATCCGGTACGCCGACGCGGGCACCCCGTACTCGGCGAGCCGCTGTTCCAGCAGAACCAGGGTTTCGGCCGCACGCAGTGGCCGCGCCGGGTCGCCTTCCCGCAGGGCCTTGGCGAGCCGGCTGTCGTCCGGCAGGTCGGCCGTCGAACGCGGTGGCCGCGGCCTGCCGAGCACATCCGCCTCGGCGGTGGCCCGCACCAGTTCCCGCACCAGCGGCGGGCGGAACCCGGCGGCGCGGATGTGCTCGACCAGCTCCGGCTCCGGCGGCACGCCGTATTTGCGCAGGTAGTGCGGCACCGCGGCGGGCCAGATCCAGGTGCCGTCGGTGTGGAATGCCTGCGGTACGTCCGGCGGGGCGCCGGGCGGGGCGAACAGGTCCGCCTGCGGGGCCGGCCGGTGCAGCACGACCGGCGCGCGGAACAGATAGTCGAGCACTCCGCGCAGCTGATCCGGCGGCACCGGCGGCCGGTTGATCACCGGCCGCTCCCCCTCGTTGTGCCCGTCCACCACGCGGGCCTGGCGGAAGGTGTGCTCCAGCGGGAGCCCGGCCTTGGTGGCCAGCCAGTCCGGCAGATGATTGGGCGTGCGGGGGAACCGGGTCAGCTCGGCCTGATAGGCCTGCAGCGCGGGCCGGTCACCGTCGATCGGCGGCAGCCGCCAGTCGGGTTCGCGGTCGGCGTCGAAGTCGAAATCGAACTGCGATTCGGCGTCGAGGGTGAAGGTGCCCTGGAACCAGGTTCCGCTCTCCGGCTGGTACATCGCCGCGCGCAACTGCGCGAACAGCGAGCTGAGCCGCGGTGACGCGGACAGCGCCACCGACACCGGGCCGTTCTCGTCGCCTACCGCGCGCACCTCCAGCTCGGCGTACGGGCCGATCTGCCGGAACTGCGCGGCCACCTTGGTCCATCCGCCCGGCACCCCGCGCAGCGTGCGGCCGATCGCGCGCAGCAGTTTCGTGTGGTCGCCGCCCCCGGTCGCCGGGTGCGGCTCCGCGTAGTCGTGCCGGGTCTGCCACAGGCCGGTCAGCCGCTTCGCGGGCACGGTCACCGAGAACTCGGTGAGCCCGAGCTGCGCGGCGCGCGCCGAATCGTGCCGCGTCCACCGCAGAGTCAGCTCGGTCTGGTCGCCCGGCGCGATCTCGAACAGCTCGTCCTCGTACTCGCCGTGGCTGCGCAGATCGAAGGTCGCGGGCACCTCGTTCGCGAGCACCAGCCGGGCCGGACGTCCCTCGTGGTCGCGGTCGAAGTCCTCGGGTACTTCCTCGTCCGGCAGCACGGTCAGCAGCAGCGTCCCGTCGGTGGTCGACCGCTGGGCCGCAAAAGTGCGATCTTCCAGCTGGACGTACAGACCGTCAGGGCGTTCGCTCGCCTCTACCCGGTAGCGCACTCTGCTTCCTCCCCGAAACCCCAGTGTGAGCGGCATCGAACTTAGCCGAGTCCGCCACCGCACGCCGACGAGGTGGTCGAATCGGGCGGTTGTCGCCGGTGCGCGGGGTCAGTGCCTCGGGTAGCGCTGCGACCAGGTGGTGCCGAGCTGCTGCAAGGCCGATCGGCGGTCGAAATGCCACAGCGCGTCCGTGGCCAGCTGCTCGATCAGGTGATGCAGCTCCAGCTGCTCGATCCACTTGGCGGGCAGGCCGGGGATGCCGACCCGGGCGCCCAGCAGCGCCCCGGTGAGTGCCCCGGTCAGCGCACTGCGCCCGGAGTGGTTCACCCCGCGCAGCAACGCCTGTTCGGGGTAGTTCTCGAAGCCCGACAGCGCGGCGAACGCGCGCCCGAGCACCGGCAGCGTGCCCAGCCCGTCGCCGATCAGCTCCGGCATCCGCAGGTCCGGCAGGCCGTGTTCGCCGAAGAACGGCACCGATTCGGCCACCATCGCCTGCACGGCCGCCCAGCCGGGACCGGACTGCGGGTGATCCGTGAGCACCTCCCGGGCCAGGTTCCACACCGGGTAGCTGAACGAGTCTTTGGTCAGCGCCAGCTCGAACAGCCAGGCCAGGAAGGTGGCCGCGGCCACGTCCTCCTCCTGCCGGTGGGTCACCGTCACCAGGTCGTACACGACCTGCGCGACACCGCCGCTGAAGCCGGTGCCGGGTCCGGCTGCGGTGAGCACCGCGGGCAGCGCGCCGATCAGCGCCGCGGGACCGATCATCGGAGCTGCCTGCGGTGCTTGGGTGACCAGTGCGTGGTACGCGTTGAGCTCGGCGTCGTCGGCGCCGCGGCGGACGTGCAGATCGGGCACCTTCACGAGCCAGCCGTCGGTGTGCTCCAGCGGCGCGCCCTGGGTGTGGAGCCAGCGCAGCAGCGAACCGCGCACGACGCAGGGGAAGAGCTGCTCGATGTTGCGCGATTCCGGCTGTTCCCGGTGTGGGCTGCGGATCACCGCCTCGGTGTAGAACAGCAGCCGCTGGGTCAGCGAGCCGATCCGGCCGGGCTGGTCGAACGCGATCGGCAGGTCCGTGACGCCGTCCGGACCGAAGCGGGCGACCAGCTCGTCGAGCCGCATCCGGTCCACCGCGGTGCCCAGCGCCTCGCCGAGCGCGAACCCGGCATACGCGCCGACGACGCGCTGCCAGCCGTAGCGGAAGTTCTCCAGCTCCGGCAGCGGGTACTTGCCGAAGGTGTCCAGCCGAGGCACGACTCGGCCCTCGTTGTCCCAGGACGGGGCGAGTCCGTCTGCGCCGAGTTCGTTCGGCATGCCGGGCACCGGCTCGGGTTGTTCGAGCCGCCGCAGCCAAGACTGGCCGAGGACCGTCCGGCGGCATTCCTCGGTGGTCAGCTCGAAACCGTGCCGGCGGGCACGTTCCGCGGCGGTGGTGGGCGGCTCGACCGGCGTGGCCAGCCCCATCTGCTCCGCGGTGTCCGCGGCCAGCTGGGCCAGGTCCTCCTCCGCTTCCGGGCAGCGGCCGTGCCGGTCCACCCGCGGTTCGCCGCGTGGGAAACGCCGGGCCGCGTCCGCTAGCTCCGGCCCGGTGACGTCCTCGAAAGTGGCCGGGCCGCCGTTGATCACCAGGTTCGGCGGGTGCTCGAACTCGGCGAGGGTGGCAAGATCAACGTGCCACCAGGCGTGTTCCCGGGAGGGCAGGTGCCGGGTCGAGCTGAACACGCGCAGCTCGTTGCGTTCCTCGGAGAAGTAGAACCGGTCTGTGGACCCGGTTTCGACGTCCAGCGGGACGTACACGGTGCAGCGCAACAGGCCGATCAGCAGCTGCTCACGGGAGAGCCAGCCGACGCCGGCGAAGGCCAGCAGGGTCTCCAGGTTGTTCTCCGGCTTGGGGTAACCGCGGCGGATCGGCCCGGCGCGGTAGGCCGGGTTCTCCCGTTCCTGCCCGGTCTGCTGGCCGTCGTTGTCCACCTTCACCCAGCCGGCCACCGCGGGCAGCGGCACGCCCAGCTCACCGAACCCGGCCTTCACGTATTCCGGGTCGACCACCTCACGCCAGCTCTCCTGGCCGGGATATGCCACCGGGGTGCTGAGCCCGCCCGGCGACGGATGCGCCTGGCGCAGCTCGCCGTCCGGCTCGCGCACGACCACCGACGGCGCTGGGAAGAGCTCCTTGTCCGGACGGCCGTCGTCGAGAAAGGCGACCGTGTTGTAGGGGATGGACCAGCCTTCCGGGACCCGCAGCACGCGGTCGTGGTCGACGCGCAGGCCACCGGGACCGGCGACCGTGGGGCCGTGCACGGCACGCAGCCAGTCGCCGACCTTCTCCATCGCTTCCGCCGCTTCCACCTACTCGATCCTTTCCAGGCTCCCGTCGGACTCGTGCTCCGCGATCGGCTTCGGCAGGACATACGCCACCGCGCCACCCGGCAGGTTCGCCCAGGGCACCGTGACTCCGATAATCACGTAAAGTGATCGTCGGAGCCGAAAAGTGGTGGTCACTCGCTCTCGTTCGAGTGGCAGTGACGTTGTGGCGAACCGTACCTCCTGCTGATGGACCAGGTTGCCGGGCTCTTCCCCGAATCGCAGGACGACGGTACCTGTCCCCAATCGGGTGAGTCTCTTGTTTCTCAGCAGCGTGAGGGGAGGGTCACCCGGGGTGGGCTGGATGGGCCAGTCGCAGACTTCTTTCGCCGTCTCCAGCGGGGTCTCGCGCCCCCCGGTCGCACGGGCCGGATACAGCAGCAGCGCGCCGAGCAGCTGCTGCGCGGCCGAGGCGAGGTCCGGAAACTGGTGCGCGGCACCGTCCGGCGCGGTCACCAGCCAGCCGGAGCCGCCCCGGTACAGACTCCAGGCGCCGGGCTCGGGCGCCCTGATCCGGTAGGCCTGCGGCCACACGCCGAGCGCGTCGAGCCGGTTTTCGAGCTGGGCCAGCAGCTGTTCGTCGGTCAGCTCGGGCTCGGGGTCCGTTTCCAGCTCGGCGGCCAGATCGGCGGCGGTCGGCGCCACCTCGGCCGGCTCCGGCCGGGGCCGCGGACGGCCGGTGAGATCCGCTTTCGCGGTGCGGCGCAGCAAAGGCGCCACATGCGGGGGCTGGAAGCCCTGCTCCCGCATGTGTGTCAGGAACGCCGGTTCCGGCGGGATGCCGTGCCGGCGAAGCTGGCCGGCCACTTCGGCCGGCCAGATCCAGGTGCCGTCGGTCCGGTGTCCCGCGCCGACCTCGGCCTCGCGTTCCAGGTACTGCAGCACGAGCGGGCGTTCCTCGGGCGCGAGCGCCGGGCGCTGCGTAGCGCCCGAGGCGGGACGGGCGTGCCGGAATTCGAAGGCGAGTGGCAAGCCCACCCGCAGCCGCCACCAGTCCGGGATGTACGCGTCCTCGCGCGGAAACGTGGCCAGCTCGTCGCGGTAGACCGACGCCGGGGGCGGGGTGATCCACGACGGGTCGACGTCGGAATAGAAGTCGAAACCGAACGAGCCGTCCGGGGACAGCACGTACCGGGCCTGCAGCCAGGTACCGCGGCCGTGCCGGTACATCCCGGCCCGCAGAATGGCGAATCGCTCGATGATCCCGGTGCTCGCCTCGGTGTTGCCCGGCCGCACCTCCAGGTAGTCGCCGAGCTGGGCGAACCCGATGCCGGCCGGGGTGGACGGCGCGGACTGCCGGGCGCGTACGAGCCGCCCGATCTCGGCGAGCAAGGTGTGCTGCTCGCTCTCGGTGAGTGTCGATTCCACGTGAATCAGGGTTCAGGAACCGCGCCGGCGATTCTGCGGCACGGCCCCCCGCGGGCGTACCCGGCGGGGCGTCGGCCGTGGCGCGGGCATCGGGTGCCCACCGCTCTCCGGCCGGTCCGGGATTCCGGTCAGCTGCTGCACCAGCGTCTGCACGGTGGCCGCGAGCTGCGCCGGCGTGGTGCGTTCGAAGGCGTCCGGCGCGAACTCGAGCCTGCCGAGCGTGCCCACCCCGCTCACGGTCGCCCGGACCAACCCGTCCGGTGAGGTCAGCACGTGCGATGTGACCTCAAGGCGCCCATGGTCGTCGCCCGCAGTCGTCACGGCGTCCCCTCGGGTTTGGTCAACTGGGCCGATTGTCACTCTTTCGAGTAACGCGGTCAGCGTAAGGCCTGGCACCGGGTCATGACCCGGGCTCCGGTCCAACGGTTTGCGGCAGCGAATCCTGTCCACCGCCGCCGCCCGGAGAAGGCGAACCGACGCACTCGATCGCCTCTCGGCGGCTTTGCACAGTGTGGCTCCAGCCGGACGGTATTCCACAAAGGCGGTTCTTCAGTGAGCCCGGGGGACACGAAGTGCGCCGGTCCACTGTGCCCAACGAGGCCGATGTGGCTGGTGTTCCCGTGCCGGGAGGATTTCCCGGCACCGGGAGTGGGATCATGGCAGGCGTGCCAGCGGACGCCGAAGTCGAACCGGGAACGCTCCTGGTCGCCGCCCCCACGATGTTCGACCCGAACTTCAAGCGGACCGTGGTGTTCGTGATCGATCATCGTGCCGAGGGCACGCTCGGGGTGGTGCTGAACCGCCCGAGTGACGTCCCGGTGCACGACGTGCTGCCCGGCTGGGGTGGGCACGTCGCCCAGCCGCAGTCGGTGTTCGTCGGCGGGCCGGTGGAGAAGAAGACCGCGCTGTGCCTGGCCGCGCTGCGGACCGGCGAGACCGCGGCGAGCGTGCCCGGGGTGATCGCGGTCCGCGGCCCGGTGGCGCTGGTGGACTTGGACACCGACCCGGACGTGCTGGTGCCGAAGGTGCGTGGCGTGCGGGTGTTCGCCGGCTACGCGGGCTGGGACTCGGGCCAGCTGGCGAGCGAGATCGAACGGGAGGACTGGGTGATCGTGCCCGCCCTGCCCAGCGACATCCTCGCCTCGCCGGACCACGATCTGTGGGGACAGGTGCTGCGCCGGCAGGGCGTCCCGCTGGCGCTGCTGGCCACCCACCCCGGCGACCTCCAGCGCAACTGACCTCGTCACAAGGCTGTGAAGGGCCCCTTCACGGAACTTCGAGGAACTCAGGATCCGTCGGTTTTCGACAGGACGCCGCAGCCGCCGGCACCGCAGGCGCAGCCGCTGCATCCGGCCGGAGCGGCCGGCGCGGGGGCGGGCACGCTCAGGGCGGCGCGGGCGCCGAGCCGGGCACCGGCGACGACCATCGCCAGCAGGCCGAGCAGGCCGACGACGGCGGCCGCGATGAGCCCGGCGGTGGTGGGCATGGCCAGCCCGGCCAGCCCGGCGACGATCGCGACCGCGCCGCCGGCCAGCGTCGGGATGCCGGCCACGCGGTTCGCCAGCTTGAACGCGGCCTCGCTGCGCAGCGAAGCCGCCGTGCGGACCCCGGTCCCGCCGGCGCGGGTCAGCCGTTCGCGGACGCCGAGGAAGCCACCCCAGCCGACGACGGCACCGAGCACGATCGGGACGAGCGCGATTGCGAACACCCG
The DNA here is from genome assembly GCF_002564045.1 of Amycolatopsis sulphurea. Taxonomy (NCBI): domain Bacteria; kingdom Bacillati; phylum Actinomycetota; class Actinomycetes; order Pseudonocardiales; family Pseudonocardiaceae; genus Amycolatopsis; species Amycolatopsis sulphurea. The sequence goes on from NZ_PDJK01000002.1 coordinate 2,303,548, forward strand.
CAAAGGATAAGCGTGACCTCCTGGCAACGTGGTGGATACCCTCGTCGGCTGTGCTGCAGACCATGTCCTCCTCCACGCGTCGCCGGGCGCTGGTCACCGCCGGGTTGCTGGCCGGTGCCCTGCTGACGGCTCCGGCGGCGAGCGCCGCCGAACGTCCGATCCGGTTGCTCGGTGAGCAGACCGTGCCGCACAACCTCCAGTTCCAGGGCACCACCGTCGGTGGGCTGTCCTCGATCGACTACGACCCGCGGACCGGCGAGTACGCGTTCATCTGCGACGACCGTTCCGCGATCAACCCCGCCCGCTTCTACACCGCGAAGTTCTCCGTCGACCGCCACGGCCTCGGCCCGGTGACCTTCACCGGCACCAAGCCGCTGCTGCGCCCGGACGGCACGCCCTACCCGCCGTTGGCGCAGAACGATCCGTCCGCGCCGCAGAACGAGCAGACGATCGACCCCGAAGAGCTGCGCGTGGACCCGTGGACCGGGCACTACGTGTGGTCGCAGGAGGGCGACCGGCTGACCGATCCCCCGAACCTGATCCAGCCGTCCATCCGGGAAGCCACCCGCGACGGCCGTTACCTGCGGGATCTGCCGCTGCCCGCGAACGAGCGGATGACCCCGGACGCCGGCCCGCGCCGAAACTACGTGCTCGAAGGGCTCGCCTACACCGGCTTCGGCACGTTGCTGGCCAGCGAGATCGAGGCCCCGCTGCTGCAGGACGGCCCGCCGCCCACGCCGACGTCGGGTGCGCTTTCGCGGATGACGCTGCAGACCCGCGGCGGCCAGGTGCTCGCGCAATACGCCTATCCGCAGGAAAAGCTGTTCGCCACTCCGGTGCCCGCCAACGGGTTCGCTGACACGGGGGTGTCCTCGATGCTCGCGGTGGACCAGGCCGACCCGACGAAGTTCCTGATGATGGAGCGTTCCTTCGTGACCGGTGTCGGCAACAAGGTGCGGGTCTTCGAAGTGGACACGAAGGGCGCCACGAACGTGGTGCACACGCCTTCGCTGGCCACGGCGAAGATCAAGCCGGTCAAGAAGAAGCTGCTGCTCGACTTGTCCGACTTGCCGGTGTCGAAGGTGGACAACGTGGAGGGGCTGACCTGGGGGCCGCGGCTGCCCGGCGGCGAACGCAGCCTGATCTTCGTGAGCGACAACAACTTCTCCGCGTCGCAGGTGACTCAGCTCATCGCCGTGGCGGTCCCGTCCGAACGGCTTTGACCTGGCCGTTAGACTGCACCCATGAACATGGCTCGGCTGCTCCTTGGCCGGCCGCGCTGAGCTGGTCGAAATGACCCGGCCGGTGCGGCGGACCCCTCATGCCCTCGAGGCCTGGGGGGTCGAGTTGTTTCTGGGAGTGGCTCGACACGGAGGAAGACGGCGATGACAGGGTCCAGTGAGACCGGCACGGCCCAGAGCCGGGCGGGCGAGGAGCACACCCCGCCGTTCCGCTACACCGCGGAACTGGCCGGGCAGATCGAGCAGCGCTGGCAGGACCACTGGTCCGACCACGGCACCTATCACGCGCCGAACCCGGTCGGGCCGCTCGCCGAGGACGGCGAACCGGCGGGCTCGGACAAGCTGTTCGTGCAGGACATGTTCCCCTACCCGTCCGGTTCCGGCCTGCACGTCGGGCATCCGCTCGGCTACATCGGCACCGACGTGTACGCGCGCTACCACCGGATGATCGGCCGGAACGTGCTGCACACGCTGGGCTACGACGCGTTCGGCCTGCCCGCCGAGCAGTACGCGGTGCAGACCGGCACGCATCCGCGCGTCACCACCGAGCAGAACATCGCCACCATGCGCCGTCAGCTGCGGCGGCTGGGGCTCGGCCACGACGAGCGTCGCTCGATCGAGACCATCGACCCGGACTACTACCGCTGGACGCAGTGGATCTTCCTGCAGATCTTCAACTCCTACTACGACGAGGACGCGCGCAAGGCCCGCCCGATCGGGGAGCTGGAGAAGGCCTACGCGAACGGCGCGCGGGCGACTCCGGACGGCCGGGCGTGGGGCGAGCTGAGCCAGGTCGAGCAGCGCAAGATCATCGACGGCCATCGGCTGGTCTACATCTCCGAGGCGCCGGTGAACTGGGCGCCCGGGCTGGGCACCGTGGTGGCCAACGAGGAGGTGACCTCCGACGGCCGCAGTGATCGCGGGAACTTCCCGGTGTTCCGCAAGAACCTGCGCCAGTGGATGATGCGGATCACCGCCTACGCCGACCGCCTGGTCGACGACCTGGACCTGCTGGACTGGCCGGAGAAGGTCAAGTCCATGCAGCGCAACTGGGTCGGCCGCTCGCAGGGCGCGCGGGTGTCCTTCCCCGCCGGGGGCGAGAAGATCGAGGTCTTCACGACCCGGCCGGACACCCTGTTCGGCGCCACCTACATGGTGATCGCGCCGGAGCACCCGCTGGTGGCGAAGCTGACCGCGGCGCAGTGGCCGGGCGAGCACCCGCAGAGCTGGACCGGCGGCGCGGCGACTCCCGCCGAGGCGATCGCCGCCTACCGCTCCGCCGCGGCCCGCAAGTCCGATCTGGACCGCCAGGAGAACAAGGAGAAGACCGGCGTCTTCACCGGCACCTACGCGGTGAACCCCGTCAACGGCACCGAGATCCCGGTCTTCGTCGGCGACTACGTGCTGATGGGCTACGGCACCGGCGCGATCATGGCGGTGCCCGCGCAGGACCAGCGGGACTACGACTTCGCCAAGAAGTTCGAGCTGGACATCATCCGCACCGTCGACCCCGGCCCGGACTTCGACGGCGAGGCGTTCACCGGCGAGGGCCTGGCGATCAACTCGGCCAACGATTCGGTGAGCCTCGACGGCATGGGCGTCGCCGACGCGAAGAAGACGATCATCGCCTGGCTGGAGGACCGCGGCGCGGGCGAGGGCACCGTGCAGTACAAGCTGCGCGACTGGCTGTTCGCCCGGCAGCGTTACTGGGGCGAGCCGTTCCCGATCGTCTACGACGAGAACGGGCTGCCGATCGCGCTGCCCGAGGACCAGCTGCCGGTGGTGCTGCCCGAGGTCGAGGACTACTCGCCGAAGACCTTCGACCCCGACGACGCCGATTCCGAGCCCTCCCCACCGCTGTCGCGGGCCACCGACTGGGTCGAGGTCACCCTGGACCTCGGCGACGGGCCGAAGAAGTACCGCCGCGACACCAACGTGATGCCGCAGTGGGCCGGCTCGTGCTGGTACCAGCTGCGCTATGTCGACCCGACGAATCCCGACGTGTTCTGCGCGCCGGAGAACGAGGCCTACTGGATGGGCCCGCGTCCGGCCGAGCACGGGGTGGACGACCCGGGTGGTGTCGACCTGTACGTCGGCGGCGTCGAGCATGCCGTGCTGCACCTGCTGTACTCCCGGTTCTGGCACAAGGTGCTGTACGACCTGGGGCACGTGTCGTCGAGGGAGCCGTACCGGCGGCTGTACAACCAGGGTTACATCGAGGCGTTCGCCTACACCGATGAGCGCGGCGTGTACGTGGCGGCGGACGAGGTTGTCGAGCGCGACGGCAAGTTCTTCCTGGGTGACCAGCCGGTCCGCCAGGAATACGGGAAAATGGGCAAGAGCCTGAAGAACGTCGTCACGCCGGACGAGATGTCGCAGGCGTACGGCGCGGACACCTTCCGGCTGTACGAGATGTCCATGGGCCCGTTGGACATGTCCCGTCCGTGGGCGACCAAGGACGTGGTCGGTGCGCACCGGTTCCTGCAGCGGTTGTGGCGGCTGCTCGTCGACGAGCAGTCCGGTGAGCTGCGGGTCAGCGCCGACGAGGCGACCGAGGCGGACCGGAAGCTGTTGCACCGCACCATCGCCGGGGTTCGTGAGGACTACGCGGAGATGCGGTTCAACACCGCGGGCGCGAAGCTGATCGAGCTGAACAACCACCTGACCAAGGCCTACGGCGCGGCCGCGGCGACCCCGCGGGAGCTGGCCGAACCGCTGGTCCTGCTGCTGGCTCCGCTGGCCCCGCACGTCGCCGAGGAGCTGTGGCACCGGCTGGGGCACGTGGACTCGCTGGTGCACGGCCCGTTCCCGGTGGTCGACGAGAAGTACCTGGCCGACGACGCGGTCGAGTACCCGGTCCAGGTCAACGGCAAGGTCCGTGCCCGCATCACGGTGCCCGCGGACGCGGCGGGCGAGGCGGTACAGGCCGCCGCGCTGGCCGAGGAGAAGATCGCGGCGCTGGTCGGGGACAAGACTCCGCGCAAGGTGATCGTGGTGCCGGGCCGGCTGGTCAACATCGTGCTGTAGCAGCGGCGGACCGGGATCCCACGCGGGTCCCGGTCCGTCCATTGTGGACAGTCGCGGTGAGCTGGTGCATTCCGCCCCCGGCCACCGTCGCGGGTCGGTAATGTGCCGTCCGTGCGTAACCGATGGACCACCACGGCCGCCCTCGCCGCGGCGGCCCTGGCCTTGCTTTCCGGCTGTGCGGTGGCGCCGGCCCCGGCACCGGGGAAACCGGCACCGCGGCTGCCCGCCGATTCGGTGGCGTACGACGAGCTTCCGGTCATCACCACGCGGCCGAAGCTCTTTCCCGGCGACTGTTCCCAGTTCGACCGGGACCCGCAGCTGACCCAGCGGCTGCAGGGCCGGTCACCGCGCTTCAACTCGTTCGTCAAGGCCTGCGTGCTGCTCCGCTCGGCAGGCACCCAGGTCGAGATCGGCAGCACCGATCCGGACCGGCGCCTGCCGCAACCGTGGATCGGCTACTGGAAGGCCTATTCCTACGGCCTCTACCATTTCCGGCGCATCCTCGTGCTGGACCGCTACTACGCGGTCTCCCAGCTCGATCAGAACGGCTGCCTGGTCGCGGTGAACATCGGCGCCGCGCAGGTCGTCACGGTCCGGGTCGGTGCGCAGCCACCGGTCACCGGGGGCTACGAGAACATGCCCCGGCCCGGCGACAGCGTCGAGCAGGACCGCCGGATGGCGAACGCCTTCTGCCCGGACGCGGTGCGGGCCGCCGAGACCTACCTGAACGAGGTCGATCCCGGCGGCGGCTCGCTGGCGAGCTGATCAGGCGGCTTCCCGCGTGCCCGCTCGCCAGATGCCCGCCCCGGCCAGTCCCAGCCACAGCAGCAGCGAGGTGACCAGCGCGAGCGGGCCGTGCTTGGCGATGCCGCTCAGCTGCCGGGCCGGTTCGATCGGGTCGACCCAGCCCGCGTAGTCCTTGCCGGTCTGCAGGAATCCGAACAGCAGCGACACCAGCACATAGGCGGTGATCGCCCCGGCGGTGTTCGGGATCAGCCAGCCGATGGTGACCGCGAGCAGAGTCATCGCGAACGTGCCGATGGCGACGGCGGCGAGGATCGCGCCGGTCCGGTAGCCGAGCAGGAACTCGATGTCGTGTGCTTCGAGCTGGTTGCGGTAGTAAGCGAAGACCAGCAGCACCTGCAGGCCGAAGATCACCAGCCAGCTGCCCATCGCGATGGTGGCCTGCGCGAGGACGTAGCGCAGCCGCGAAGGCTGGGCCAGCAGCGTTGGCTGCGCGCTGCGGTAGTGCCATTCCGCGGCGATCAGCTTGACCAGCACGACGTTCATCAGCACCGCGGCCATCCGGATGGTGACGAACACCGGGGTGAGCTGGTGCTCGGTGGTGAGGGAGCGCCCCGAACCGCTGAGGAACAGCAGCGCGGCCGGCGCCAGTACGAGCGGGCCCGCGATCACCAGGATCTTGTCCGCGACGGTGGCGGTCATCTTGCGCAGCTCGACCGCCAGCAGCGTGCCGAACGACGCGCGCCGCTGCGCGGCCAGCTGCCAGGACGGCTGCTGCGCGACGGGTGCCTGCACCGGGATCATCGGCCACCTCCGGTGAGCCGGAAGAAGAGTTCTTCCAGATTCTGTTGTTCCTCGCGCAGTTCCAGTACCTGCACGCGGGCGCCGAACGCGAGGTCGGAGACCTGCCGCAGTGGTGCGGCCACGGACATTCCGTCCGGGCCGTCCGGGCGTGCCTCCAGCCGGGCCTGGTGCAGCGCGCTGCCCAGCCGGGCGGGGTCGGTGGTGCGGATCAGCGTGCGGGCCGGGCCGGCGAAGCTCTCCAGCGGGCCGTCCGCGACCACCCGGCCGTGCCCGATCATCACCACCCGGTCCGCGGTTTGGTCCACTTCGGACAGCACGTGGCTGGACAGCAGCACGGTCCCGCCGCGGGCCGCGTAACCGCGCAGCAGCTGCCGGGTGGCGCGGATCCCGTCCGGGTCGAGCCCGTTGATCGGCTCGTCGAGGATGAGCATCGGCGGGGCGGTCAGCAGTGCCTGCGCGATGCCGAGCCGCTGCCGCATGCCGAGGCTGTACTTGCCGATCCGCCGGTTCGCCGCGTCGGTGAGGCCGACCTCCGCGAGCACCTGGTCGACCCTGGCCACGGGCAGCCGCATCAGCTTCGCGGCGTTGCGCAGGTGGTGCCTTCCGGTGCGGCCGGGATGTACCGCCGACGCGTCGAGCAGGACTCCGGCCACGTGCGCCGGATTGGACCACTGCCCGTACCGGCGCCCGGCGATCGTGGCGCTGCCCGAGGTCGGGGCGGTGAGCCCGCAGATCATCCGCAGCGTGGTGGACTTGCCGGCGCCGTTCGGGCCGAGGAACGCGGTGACCGTGCCCGGCTGCAACGCGAACGACACGGTGTCGACCACGCGACGGCCGCCGTAGACCTTCACCAGCTCCTGGACGTGCAGCACTCAGGTTCCCTCCCCGATCCCGTCCGGATCTTGGCACATCCGGGTCTCGGGGCCGGGGCGAACCGGTGGATTACCGGCCCGGCTGGAGAAAGTTCGCGGCCGGTGGCGCGTTGACCGGGGCGCCGCCGGCGCCGATCACTCGGGGGGCTACGTGATCGGCGCCGGCGACCCGGTGCCCTTCCCGGTGCGCTTCCGGTCCAGGCAACGTCACCGTCTTGAGATCAGTGACGCTTGTCGAGAGTGACGCCCGTTGTCGAAGTGACGCCTGGGGGATCAGGATCCCCCGATCGAGTGACGGGCGGGCACTGCTCGCCTGATTGTCGCATCGGACGGCGAGAAAGTTACAAAACTCTTCACTTTTAGACAGCAAAGAGTGGCGGACCGGACACTCTGGGCTCGTATCGGCTCATGGCAGAGTGGCGGTCATGAGCGCTGTGCTGGTGGTCGGTTCCGCGAACGCCGATCTGGTGGTACCGGTCGACCGCCGGCCCGCGGGCGGCGAGACGGTGCTGGGCGGCGACACCGTGGTGTCCCCTGGTGGCAAGGGTGCGAACACCGCCGTCGCGGCCGCGCGGCTCGGCGCGGACGTCGCCCTCCTCGGTGCGGTCGGGGATGACGACCACGGCCGGTTGCTGCGTGCGTCGCTGGCCGATGCCGGGGTCAGCGCACGGTATTTACGGACCGTTGACCGGCCGACCGGTGTCGCCTACATCACAGTCACTCCGGACGGCGAGAACTCGATTCTCGTCTCCCCCGGCGCCAATTCGGCGCTGGCGCCCGGTGACCTGACCGAGGACGTGTTCGACGGTGCCCTCGTCGTGGTCCTGTCGCTGGAAGTGCCGCTGCCCACAGTCGAAAGTGCGGTCGCCCGTGCCGCTGAGAAGGGCGTGCAGGTCCTGGTGAATCTCTCGCCGGCCGCGCGGCTATCCGCCGAAACGCTGGCCGCGCTGGACGTGCTGCTGGTCAACGAGCACGAAGCCGGTTACCTGCTCGGCGCGGACGACGCCGATCCGCGCAAGCTCCTCGAACTCGGCACGCGTGCCGCTGTGGTCACGCGTGGTGCCGCCGGAGCCGTCGTGATCGATAGCGATATGTCGACAGTGGTGGAGTCTCCTCGGGTGACTGCGGTGGACACGACCGGCGCCGGCGATGCGTTCGCCGGCGCGCTGGCCGCCGCGCTCGCCGAGGGGGTCGATCTGGTCGAAGCCGCCCGGCGTGCGGTGCGCGTGGCCGCGATCAGCGTGACCCGGCACGGTGCGCAGCCCTCCTATCCGACGGCCGCCGAGCTGGGCGTGGGATAGCTTCCCGGCGAGACGAGACCGGTTCCGGCAGACTTCGGCCGTGGAGGTGGGCCCCGATGGCAGCAGAACAGGCCGGGCGAAGGATTCCGGCGGCATCCGGTGAGATCGGCGCCAAGGTGAGCTATGGTCTAGACCATGTCTGAGACTGCTGCCGAGCCGACGCCACCGAGTTCGCCGCTGACCGGGGTCGCGGTCAGCCCGGGCCGGGCGAGCGGGCCGGTGGTGCGGGTCGCCGAAGGACTCGGGGAGCCCGCGAGCACCCCCGAACCCGCCGATCCCGAGGCCGAGGCGGCCCGGATCGAACCCGCCGCGCAGGCCGTGGCCGCGCGGCTGGAGGCGCAGGCGGAGGCCGCCACCGGTGAGGCCGCGACGATCCTCGTCACGACCGCCGCGATGGCCGCCGACCCGGCACTGGTCACGCAGGCTCACCAGCTGGTGACGGCACGGAAAATTCCCGCGGCCCGCGCCGTCTACCAGGCTGCCGAAGGATTCGCCGAAGCACTGGCGGCCGCCGGCGGGTACCTGGCCGAGCGCGTTCGCGACGTCCGGGACGTGCGTGACCGGATCGTCGCCGAGTTGCTCGGCGTCGCCCCGCCAGGGGTGCCCGAGCTGACTTCGCCGAGCGTGCTCGTCGCGCGCGATCTGGCCCCCGCGGACACGGCCGGGCTCGACCCCGCCAAGGTGCTCGCCCTGGTCACCGAGGAGGGCGGCCCGACCAGTCACACCGCGATTCTCGCCCGTGCGCTGGGAATTCCGGCGGTGGTCGCGGTCCGCGGTCTCCTCGCGCTGGATGCCGCGGCGCTCGCGGTGGACGGTGATGGCGGGGTGGTCGAGGTCGCAGACCCGGCCGCGCCGGTCGTCACCGCCGTTGCCGCCGGCCCGGCCGAGTGGAACGGCGTCGGCGCGACTTCCGACGGGCATCCGGTGAAGGTCTACGGCAACGTCGGCTCCGCCGCCGACGCGCAGGCCGCCGCGGACGCGGGTGCGGAGGGCGTCGGCCTGTTCCGCACCGAGTTCTGTTACTTGGACGCGGCAGCCGAGCCGTCCGTCGAGGAACAGCAAAAGGCTTACACCGCAGTGCTTTCGCCGTTCCGCGGCAAGCCGGTGATCGTGCGCACGCTCGATGCCGGTGCGGACAAGCCGCTCGCCTTCCTGTCGCCGGAGGCCGAACCCAACCCGGCGCTCGGGGTGCGCGGCCTGCGGGTGGCCTTCGACCGGCCGGAGGTGCTCGACCGGCAGCTCGCGGCGATCGCCGGGGCCGCGGAGGAATCCGGCGCGCAGGTCTCGGTGATGGCGCCGATGGTGGCCACGGCCGAGGAGGCCGCCTGGTTCGCCGAACGCGTCCGCGCGGCGGGGATCGCCCGCGCCGGAGTGATGATCGAGATCCCGGCCGCGGCGTTGTCCGCGCGGGAGATCCTGTCGGTGGTCGATTTCGTCTCCGTCGGCACGAACGACCTCGCCCAGTACACCTTCGCCGCGGACCGTCAGCTCGGCGCGGTGGCGAAGCTGAACGACCCGTGGCAGCCCGGGTTGCTGCGGCTGCTGAAGCCGATCGGCGACGCGGCGGCCGCGACCGGCAAGCCGGCCGGCGTGTGCGGCGAAGCCGCCGCCGACCCGCGGCTCGCGCTGGTGCTGGCCGGGCTCGGGCTCACCAGCCTGTCGATGAACGCGCCCGCCGTCCGCGCCGTCGGTGCCGCTTTGGCGACCGTGTCGCTGGCCGAGGCCCGCGACCTCGCCACCGCCGCCCTCGCTGCTCCCGACCCCGCCGCCGCCCGCCAAGCCGTCGCCAACGCGCTGGCCTCGGGAATCAGCCGAAGAGCCCCCGCCGCGGGTGCCGGATGACCAGCGAGCCACCGATGATCCGGCCGGTGACGACGTACCGCGGGGTGCCGGGGCCGCCGTTGGTGCCGGTCTTGTCGTCGAGCGAGCCGAACTTGATCTCGGTGATCGCGTTGTAGTCGATCGCCGCCTCCCGCGGGATGATCAGCTCGACCGAACCCCACTTCGAGTCGAGTTCGATCTGCACCGCCGGGGTGGACACCCTGGCCTGCGTGAAATCGAGCTTGGTGCTGCCGTACTTGTTGTGCACCACGAGCAAGGGCGGCACCACCCACGGACCGCTGCGCTCCAGCGAGGAGTACTTCGCGTTCAGCTCCAGCCGCTGACCGGGCGCGTAGTCGGGCAGCGCGCCGTAGGACTGCTGGGGCACCGGCGCCGCGGCCGGGTGCACCAGGCCGGGCAGATCGGCGAGCACGGTGTTCAGCTCGCCGCGGGTGCGCGAGGCCAGCGCCACGTCGGTGCGCTCGGTGAACTCGTCGAGGGTGAGCATGCCCTGCCCGATCGCCTTCTGCAGGACCCCGACCACGTGCTCGCGCTCGTCATCGGACACCCGGATGTCGCGTGCGGTCACCGTCCTGGTCTCGGGTGCCGCGGCGGTCGTCTCTTCCTCGCTCATGTCCACCGATGGTAGGACCCGGATCCCGCTGCCAGATCGGGGAAAAACCCTGAACGCTCCCCTGCCGGCCGCTACTGGTCGAGACCGTGCTCGATCGCGTACCGGGCGAGTTCCACGCGGTTGTGCAGCTGGAGCTTCCGCAGCGTGGACTGCACGTGGTTCTCCACCGTGCGGTGCGAGAGCACCAGCCGCTCGGCGATCTGCCGGGCGGTCAGCCCCTTCGCGACCAGGCGCAGCACGTCGGTCTCGCGTTCGGTGAGCCGGGGCGGTTCCGGCACACCCGCCGGGGCCTCGGCCATCCGCCGGTACTCGCCGAGCACGAGCCCGGCCAGCCCGGCGGTGAACACCGGAACTCCTTCGGCGGTCCGGCGCACCGCGTCCACCAGCTCCGCGGCGGACGCCGATTTCACCAGGTAGCCCGACGCGCCCGCCTTCACCGCCTCCAGCACGTCGCTTTGCGCGCCGCTGGCCGAGAGCACCAGCACCCGGGTCTCCGGCACCGCGGAGGTGATCTCCCCGGTCGCCACCACCCCGGACGTCTCGCCGAGATTGAGGTCCATCAGCACCACATCCGGGCGCACGGTACGGGCGATGCGCACGGCCGACGGCGCGTCCGGGGCGGTGGCCCGCACCTCGAATCCGTGCTCGGCCAGGTCGCGGGCCACGCCGTCGCGCCAGATCGGATGGTCGTCCACGACCATCACCGAGATCGTCCGCTCCGTCATCGCCCGCCGTCCTTGCGCACCCGTACTTCCCACTCGGTCCCCCGGCCGGGCGCGCTGTCCAGCAGCGCGGTCCCGCCGAGGTCGGCCATCCGGCGGCGAATCGACTTCGCCACCCCGAGCCTGCCCTCGGCCGCGGCCCGCGCCAGCCGGTCGGGCTCGATTCCCGATCCGTCGTCCCGGATGCTCACCACCACCTCGTCGCCGAGGTCCTCCAGCAGGACCCAGGCCCGTGCCGCCGGACCGGCATGTTTCTCCACATTGGACAGTGCTTCCCTGGTGACCGCGACGAGTTCCGCGCTCAGGTGCGCCGGCAGGTCGACCGCGCCGGCCGGCGCGGACACCTGCACCGACGTGGTGGCGAGCAATTGCAACGCCGAGCGAAGATCGGCCGTGCCACCGTCTCCGGCACGGCCCGGCTCGCTGCTCACCAACGCACGTAGCGCAATTTCCTGCTCCCCTGCCAGCTTCGCGAGTTCCGCCGCTTCGCCGCCTGCTTCAAGCCCACGGCGGCGTACGTGGGCGAGAACCTGCAGCACGCTGTCATGGATGGAACGCGCGAGCCGTTCTCGCTCCGCAGTGGCCGCTTCGGTGCGTAGAGCGCGAGCGAGCGCTTCCGCGGAGCTTCGGGCGAGCGTGGCCGCCATGCCGACGAGCAAACTACTCGCGCACAACAGCAGGCCGTCGCGGAAGACATCGAGGTCGAAGTTCTCTCGTGCCAAGCCGGTGCCGACTGCGACCACCAGGCCGGCCACGACGCCGCCTCGCGCACCGAAGCGGGTGGCTGCGGCGAGCGGGCCGACTGCCGCCCACACAGTGGTGATCAACGGCGCTGTATGGGCGTACTGCGCTTCGGAAAGAACCCACGGCGAAGTGAGCATCAAGACCGTGGTGAGCGCGACGTCGAGTACGACCAGCCGCCGGCTTCGGCCGTTCTCCCGCACGTACGCGAGGCTCGACAGGACAGTCCAGGCACCCATCGCGCTGATGACCGTCCAAGCCAGCCACAGCCGGTTGAAGTCCGCGCGGTGCACGATCACCACACCGGCTGCGAACGCCCAGGTCATCACCCGGAGAACGACCACCCCGCGCCACAACGGCGTGGCCGGGTCTCGGACGAGAGGCGCGCTCACTTCCCCTCTTCGGCGGGCTTCGCATCCTCCTCGGGCTTTTCGGGCTTCTCCGGTTCCTCCGGGGAGTCCTTGGGGGCGTCCGGAACCCTGCCGCGCAGGGCGTCGACGTCCGCCGGATCGACCCCGGATTCGTGCAGCAGCGAGCGGATACCGGCGTTCAGCACGGCCAGCAGTGGCACCGAGAGCAGTGCGCCGGCGATCCCGGCCGCGACCAGCCCGGTGGCGATCGCCAGCACCACGGCGAGCGGGTGCAGCTTGACCGCGCGGCCGAGCAGCAGCGGCTGCAGGATGTGGCTTTCCAGCTGCATCACGGCGATCACGATGGCCAGCACGATCACCGCGCCGATCACGCCGTTGGTGACCAGTGCGATCAGCACCGCCACGCCACCCGCGATCACCGCGCCGATGATCGGGATGAACGCACCGAGGAACACCAGCGTGGCGAGTGGGATCACCAGCGGCACGCCGACCGCCCACAGCCCGATGCCGATGCCCACCGCGTCGACCACGGCCACCGCGGTCGTCGCGCGGATGTAGCTGACCAGCGAGGCGAACCCACGTCGTCCGGCCACGTTCACCCGCGAGCGCACCTGCCGCGGCGCGCCGCGGACCAGGAAGTTCCAGATGCCGTCGCCGCCGGCCAGGAAGAAGATCGTGACGAACAGGGTGAGCACGAACCCGGTCAGGATCTCGCCGACCGTGCTGGCCGTGGTGAGCGCGGTGCTGGTGATCCACGACTGGTTCAGCTGCAGGAACCCGATGGCCTGGTCGAGGAAGTGCTGGATCTGCTCCTGGCGGACGTGGAAGGTGTTGATCACCCAGTCCCGGATCTGGTTCAGGCTGGAGGTCAGCTGCACCTGCAGCTGCGGCAGCCCGCTGGAGAACTGGGTGATGACGAAGGTGAGCAGCCCGCCGAGCACCACGATCGCGAGAATCAGCATGATCGCGGTGGCCAGCCCGCGCGGTACCCGCCACTTCACCAGCCGGGCCACCCCGGGGGCCAGCAGCGCGGACAGCAGCAGCGCGATGGAGACCGGCACCACCACCGAGGCCAGATAGCCGAGCAGCCACAGGATCCCCCAGAGTGCCGCGACCACCACGACGACCCGCCAGGACAGCGCGGCGGACACCCGGAGACCCTTGGGGACCACGCTGGTGACGTCGGTCGATTCGGAGAGGAACGGGGGCTCGCGCCGTTCACGCCCAGTCTGGCTCACCAGGTCACCGTATCGGGTCCGCGCCGGTCTGGATCGGGCCAGTCGTGGCAAACCGGACGTAACAAGGAGTGTTCTGACGACTATTGGCGTGGCTCGAGTCCGTTCGGTGATCCGTTAACCGACTCCGCGGTATCCGCCGCCTTTCCTCCGGGAATGACGCAGGGTAAGGCATGGGCACACCCTGTGTCGTTCACACGATGGTGGCATCAAGCCGTGTCAAGGATGCGCGCTGGGCGGTCGGCCTGGTTTTCTCGGCGTCGAGACAACGGGCGGAATCGGCTTTTGCCGTTCCTCGAAAGATTTCACATCTCTTTCTGCCAAGGAGAAATATCCAGTGACGAACGCTGCTGCGCACGAGAGGCGAGGCGCCACCCGCGCCGGTCGTCTCGCGTCGCGCGCGCTGTTCGTCCTCGGTGGTGCGGTCGCCGCGACCGCCGCCGCCTGGGCTGTCTCCTCGGCCTCGGCCTCCGCCTCCGCCACCCCGGCCGTGGACGTCCCGGCCGCGGACGGCGCCTCGGACACCTCCGTGCCGTCGGACGGGCCCGCCGGGAACACGCTGAACACCAGCATCACCCCGATCACCGACGCGACCGTGGCCGATCTCGGCGACATGACCCGCGAGACCTCCCGGCTCTCCGGTGCGGTCGCCGGTGCCGCCATCGGCGCCGCCAACCAGCTCGCCTCCTGCGCGCAGAGCGCCACCAGCTGGTCCGCGCCGGGCGCCACCCGGCCGGACTGCGAGCCGGAGCAGGGTTCGCGCGATGCCGAGCGCAGCGTCACGAGCCGCGAGGTGGCCGACCGGGTCAGCGCGGCGGTGGCCGAGTTCGGCGACCGTGCGGTGCTCCGGCCGGTGCAGCGTGGCCTCGGCTCGCTTGAGCACATCGTGCGCAAGCCCGAGGACACCAAGCAGGTGCTCACCGAGGCGACCAAGCCCTCGCCGGAGGCGCAGGAGTTCGGCCGTACCCTCATCGCCCTGCTGGACCCCGGGCACGCGAGCAAGCTCGTCGAGCTGCCCGCGCTCCCGGTGCTTCCGTCGGCCCATCCGGTCGAGACGCTTCCCGCCGCGGCCCCCGCCGCCGCGGACGAGACCCCCGGTGCCGCTGCAATGTCCATTTCGGACGTCTTGCAGCCGGCCTTCGCTTCGGCCGACGCACCACGCAAGGACATTCGCACCGGTGTGCGGTCCTCGAACCAGCACCACAGCGATCTGCCCAGTGTCCCATTCGGCCCGGTGCAGCTGCCGATCGCGCCGCTCTCGGTGCCGACCATGCCGGGCGGCAGCACCGCGCCCGGTGGTCACCTCGACGGACTCAACCTGGGCGTGCCCCAGTGGGTCACCGCTGCCGCCGACAGCGCCGTGGCGGGGATGTCCCGCGTCGGCGTGCGGCACGTGTCGATCACTCCGGGCGAGCAGCCCGGCGTCACTCCTGACTGATTCACTTCACCCGCGGGGTCGTTGACCCGCCGCGAGCACTTCTGCTCGTACCGGCGGCACAACCATTCCGCGGGTTTTTCGCGCGATGCGCATTTCTGCGCTCGCACCCCCCAGTGCGCACGGCGCACTCCGAAAACCCGCAAGGGAACCCCGAATAAAGGAGAAAAATCCCATGCAGACCTGGGCAAAGCGCGGACTCCAGACCGCGTTGGTCACGGGTGGGTTGCTGATGCTGGGCACCGGCATCGCTTCGGCAGACGAGAACGTCAACCCGGACACCCCGGCCTCCCCGCTCGACCTGAACGTCACCGTGCCGATCGACACCGGCAACAACGCCATCGGCACCCCGCTGGGTCAGATCAACGTCCCCGGATACAAGGGCGAGATCAGCACGAAGCCGGTCACCTCCGCGGTCAAGAAGGCGCTGTCCTCGGCGAAGGCGCCCGCCGGTGCGGCCGGCGCGCTGACCGGCGAGCTGCCCAAGACCGAGCAGACGCAAGCCTTCACGCCGTCCCACGACGTGCTCAAGGGCAACAAGATCGCCGGTGACCTGGTCGTCCCGGTGCAGATCGTGGACAACGCGGTCGGCGTGCTCGGCGACGCGCACGTCGAGGGCACCTCGCACGAGCAGAACTACAGCCACAACCAGGACATCGCCACCTCCGGCAAGAACTCCGCGCTGGCCGGCAACGTGGTCGCGCTGGACTGGGCGCTGCCGGTGCAGATCGCGGGCAACGGCGTCGGCCTGGCCGGCGGCAGCGGTGCGGTGCACGGCGGCTCGGCCAGCCAGAGCACCGCCGAGACCGGCAACATCGACACCACCGGCAAGGGCTCCGGCCTCTCCGGCAACGTGATCGCCGGCCAGTTCGCCACCCCGGTCCAGGTGACCGGCAACGCCGCGTCCTGGATCCTCGGCAACGCCTACAGCGAGTACACCGCCGACACCTCGGCCACCTCCGGCGGCTCCGCCAAGACCAACGGCAAGGGCTCCTCGGTCAGCGGCAACGTGGTCGGCGCCCCGATCGCGCTGCCGATCAAGTTCAACGGCAACGCCGGCGGCGTGTGGGGCTCGGATGCCGACGCCAACTCCAGCTCGACGGCCGACGCCAAGGCCGGTGACAAGCGTCCGGGCAGCCTGCACGGCACGCCGACCTACCTGGAGACCGAGGGTGACGGCTCGTTCCTCGGCGGCAACGCGGTCGCCCCGCAGCTGAGCCCGGTCGCCAACGTGGCCTCGGTCGCCGGCTCGTGGATCGGCAACGCCACCACCGGCCAGGCACTCGACCGGCAGGGCTCCAGCCACTCCAGCACCGTGGACTCCGGCGGCTTCATCAAGACCAGCGGCCAGGACGCGGCCGGCGCGGGCAACGTCGTCGACCCGGCTGTCGCGCTGCCCGTCGAGGCCTGCGGCGTCGGTGGCACTTACATCGGCAACGCGCACGCCGCGTGCGACAACACCACCCTCGTGAACGCCGGCAACGGCAGCTACACCCGCGGCAACGGCTCGGTGCTTTCGGGCAACATCGCCAACAGCCAGGTGGCGGGTGCCCCCGAGTTGCACGGCATCGCGGGCAGCCACATCGGGAACGCCTCCGCGACCTCCACCGAGGACAAGGTCGCCACCGCCGGCGGTTACGACGGCAGCCAGGGCAACGACTCGTCCGGCTCGGGCAACATCGTGCAGGTGCCGGTCGCCCTCCCGGCCGAGATCTTCGGTGTGGGCGGCTCGTTCATCGGGCAGGCCGAGGCCGAGGCCGCCGAGACCAAGGTCGTGCAGGCCGGCGGCGGTGGCAACACCGCGGACGACAACGGCTTCCTGAGCTCGAACCTCGGCACCGTCCCGGTGTCCACCCCGGTGCAGCTGTTCGGCATCGGCGGCGCGCTCATCGGCCAGGGCCACGGCGAGGCCACCAACGACACCACCTCCACCGCGGGCTGGGACATCCACGGCAGCGGTCCCTCCGGTGCGGGCGCGGGCAACCTCATCGAGGTCCCGGTCTCGCTGCCGGTGCAGGGCCACGGCGTCGGTGGCGCGCTCGGCGGCATCGGCACCGGCTGGGCCGACAACCTGACCGACTCCACCGCCGGTGGCAACGCCTCCACCGACGGCACCGCGGGCGCGATCGCCGGCAACATCGTGAAGGCGCCGGTCGCCGGTGCGGCCACGCTCTTCGCGGACGGGATCGCGGGCGCCGCGCTCGGCCACGGCGGCGGCACCAACGACGTCACCTCGACCTCGGGCGGCGACGCCGTGACCAACGGTGACGCGGGTGCGATCGCGGGCAACATCATCGGCGTGGACCCGCTCGCGGTCGCGCAGGTGTTCGGCGACGCGGTGTCGGTCGTGGGCGTCTCCTCCGGCGACGGCGCGAACAACACCGTCGTGACCAACGCCGGGGACGACACCACCTCGGGTGTGGAGGGTGCGCTCTCCGGCGACATCCTGGACCTCCCGGTCACCGCGGTGGCGCAGGTGTTCGGCGACGCGGTCGCCGTGGCCGGTGTCGCGGACGCGGTGGGCGACAACGAGCTGACCGCGTCCAACGGTGGCACTCCCACCACCGACGGTCCCGGCGACGCCCTGTCCGGCTACAACTTCTACCACCCGCTCGGCGCGGTGGTACAGGTCTTCGGCCTGCCGCTGGAGCTGGTCGGGCGGGCCACCGCGGCGGCGACCAACGCCACCGAGATCGTGGACGAGCCGCAGATCAACGTGCCGATCGGGGGCGAGATGGCGGCCGACGAGCTGCCCGCGCTGCCGACCGCGGCCGCGCTGTCGAGCCTGACCGCGCTGCCTGCCGACGGTGGCCTGCGGTCGCTGCCCATCGGCGGCGACCTGCCGGAGCTGCCCGCACTGCCGACCACGGCCGGACTGCCGGGCCTGCCCGCGCTGCCCGGTGCTGAGCAGCGTGCCGACCTGCCGTTGCAGGGGCTGTCCGCGCTCGGCCAGCTGGACCAGCTCAAGCGAGTGGCCCAGGTGAACAGCATCTCGCTGCCGACGGTCTCCGGCCTGAAGGACGGCGTCACGCTGCCTTCGGTCCCGGGCCTGCCGAAGCTGAAGGCCGGCGACGAGCGTGCCGACGTGCCGTCGCTGCCGGTCCAGCTGCCGCTGCAGACGGACCTGCCGACCCTGGCGCAGCTGCCGTCCGTGACCGCGGTGCCGACCACGCTGCCCACCACCATGCCGGCCAAGGCCGGTCCGCTGGGTGCGGTGCAGAGCGTCGTCGCGAAGGTGACCTCGTTCTTCAAGAAGTGAGTCGGGACTGACCCGGACGGGCCCGGAAGCCACTCGGCTTCCGGGCCCGTTTTTCTTGTCCGGTCAGGCGAATTCGAGGGAGCGCTTGGCCAGGCCGTACCAGAATCCGTCGATCACCGTGCGGCCCTTGCCTTCGGCCGAACTCGCGCCGAGCGACACGAACAGCGGCGCGAAGTGCTCGATCTTCGGATGCGCGAGGGCCGCGGCCGGGGCTTTGTGCCGGAAGTCCAGCAGCGCGTCGAGGTCGCCGGAACCGAGTGCCTCGGCGCCCCAGTGGTCGAATTCCGCGGACCACTGCGGTGGCACGCCGTCGCTCCCGTCGACCTGGCGGAGCGCGCTGAGGTTGTGGGTGAAGAAACCGCTGCCGACGATCAACACTCCCTCGTCCCGCAACGGCGCCAGCTTCCGGCCGAGGTCGTAGAGCACCTGCGGATCGAGCGAGGGCAGCGAAATCTGCAGCACGGGTACGTCCGCACCGGGGTACATCTCCACGAGCGGTACGTACGCGCCGTGGTCGAGCCCGCGCTCCGGCGCGTCCTGCACCGGTGTGGCGGTCGAGTGCAGCAGCTTGCGTACCCGAGCAGCCAGCTCCGGTGCCCCGGGTGCGGCGTACTGCGCGCGGTAGTAGTGATCCGGAAAGCCCCAGAAGTCGTAGACCAGCGGCACCGTCGTGGTCGCGCCGAGCGTGAGCGGCGCCTCTTCCCAATGCGCCGACACGACGAGAATCGCCTGGGGCCGGGGCAATTCGGCGGACCAGGAGGCGAGCTGCCTGGTCCAGGTGACGTCGTCCGCGAGCGGTGGCGCCCCGTGGCTGAGGTAGAGGACCGGGGTCCGGGTCGCCATGACGGCCTCCAGTTGTTTGAAACTTCAACTACTAGCGTAGCCGACGTTCGCGGCTGGGGCGACATTCCCGGCTTACCCGCTGGTGGAACCGGACTCCCGCAGCTCACTCTCGATCATCGCCGCGAGCCGGACCCGGGACCCGTCGAGTCCGCCCCGCAAGGTGCCGTTGGCACCGGCCGCCGCGATGGCCGCGCGGATTTCCTCCTGCTGCGCGGCCGAGGTGCCGCGCCGGACGAGTTCGAGGCAGACCCGCAGAGCGTGCCACTGCTCGAAACTCGACCGCGACCGGCGGATCACCTCGGTCAGCAGGGGGAGCTTCGCGAGCTCGGGTTTCGCCCGCATGAGCCCGATCGCGGTGATCCGGTTGCCGTCCTGACCGGAACGGAAGAGCTGCTCGATCGCGTCCGCGCTGACGAAGTCGAACTCGGCCATCTTCCGGGCCTGCGCGACCAGCTCCTCCATGGCCTGGGTCCGAGCCTGGCCGTATGGGTTGTGCTCGCGTACCGCTTCGTACTCGCTGGCAATCGACTCCGTCGCGGCGAACAGCAACTGTGCTTCCCGGCGCAGCCGCTCGGCCCCGGCCTGGTCACCGGATGCCTCGGCCTCCTCGGCTTCCCGCAGCTTCGCGGTCACCGCGCCGAGCTGGAGCTTGAACCCACCGCCCTCGACGCTTTCCAGCTGGTTGGCGAACAACGCGAGCGCGAGCAGCACGGTGCCGGCCGCCAGGGTGTCGGCAGAGTCGGTGTGGAGGGCCCTGCGCAGCTGCGGAGGGCTGTGAAGGGCCCCTTCACGGACCCGAAACCGGTCGGGCAGCCACGGCTCTGTCTGCTGATCACGGGCCCTCGACCAACTTTGCCGGGGCCCTGGTGCCCGCCGCGACCAGCGTGGCCGCCCCGGCGGAATTGCTCGTCACGAACACCGCGACCGCACCCGCCACCAGCAAGGCGGCCCCGGCCAGAGCCACCACGACGCGAGCCCACCCCGGCGCCGCACCGGCCGTTACCAACCGCCCCAGCGGCCGGGAAGACCTGGCCATTTTTTCCCCCGATCGACGCGCATCTCCCGCGGAGAGCGCCCTGCGCCTGGACCCGGTTTATTCGTGGGCCAGATCGGCGAACCGACTGTAGTGCAGCTGGTGGGCGACCACGATGGTGCTGGTCGGCCCGGCACGGTGCTTGGCCAGGATGAGGTCGGCCTCGCCGGCGCGGGGGTCGTCGCGTTCCCAGGCGTCCGGGCGGTTGATCAGGATGACGATGTCCGCGTCCTGCTCCAGCGAGCCGGACTCACGCAGGTCCGACAGCATCGGCTTCTTGTCGGTGCGCTGTTCCGGCCCACGGTTGAGCTGGGAGATCGCGATCACCGGTACCTCGATCTCCTTGGCCAGCAGCTTGAGCTGCCGGGAGAACTCCGACACCTCCTGCTGCCGGGATTCGACGCGCTTACCGGAGGTCATCAGCTGCAGGTAGTCCACGACCACCAGCTTGAGATCGTGCCGCTGCTTGAGCCGGCGGGCCTTGGCGCGGATCTCCATCATCGTCATGTTCGGCGAATCGTCGACGAACAGCGGCGCCTCGGAGACCTCGCTCATCCGGCGGGCCAGCCGGGTCCAGTCCTCGTCGGACATCTTGCCGCCGCGCATGTCGGCGAGGCGGATCTTGGCCTCGGCCGAGAGCATCCGCATGACGATCTCGGTGCGGCTCATTTCCAGCGAGAACATCACCCCGGTCAGCCCGTGCTGGATGCACGCGGACCGGAGGAAGTCCAGCCCCAGCGTCGACTTGCCGACACCGGGGCGGGCCGCGACGATGATCATCTGCCCGGGGTGCAGGCCGTTGGTCAGCTCGTCGAAATCGGCGAACCCGGTCGGGATGCCCTGCGACTGCCCGCCGCGCGAGGCGATCGCGTCGATCTCGTCCATGGTCGGCTGGAGCAGGTCCTCCAGCGCCACGTAGTCCTCACTGGTGCGCCGCTCGGTCACGTCGTAGATCGCGGCCTGCGCGCGGTCCACGACTTCGTCGATGTTGGCGCCGTCGGCCGCGGCCGCGCCGTAGCCGTACTGCACGATCCGGGTGCCCGCCTCGACGAGCCGGCGCAGCACCGCCTTCTCGGCCACGATCTCGGCGTAGTACCCCGCGTTGGCCGCGGTGGGCACGGTCGCGATCAGGGTGTGCAGGTAGGGGGCGCCGCCGACCCGGCCCAGCTCGCCGCGGCGCTCCAGCTCGGCGGACACGGTGATCGGGTCGGCGGGCTCGCCGCGCCCGTAGAGATCGAGCACGCAGTCGTACACCGCCTGGTGCGCGGGCCGGTAGAAATCGCCCGGACCGAGTGCCTCGATGACATCCGCGATCGCGTCCTTGGACAGCAGCATGCCGCCCAGCACGGACTGCTCCGCCGCGAGATCCTGCGGCGGCTGCCGGTCGAATCCACCGGGCCCGTCCTCACCCGGTCCCGGATCGGACTCCGCGTACACCGGACCGCGGTCGTCGGTCACCGCCACCGCCCCGGACACCTCCTCGCCCGGCCGGAGAACCGGCCGGCCCTGTTCGTCGTGTGCTCGTCCTCGGCTTCGAACCGCGTCCGGTGCCGGTCCGCGCAGCGGAGCCGACGAGGCGAACACCTGTTCGAGTATGCCGGAATTCCACCGGCTTTCCCAGTCCTGCGCACGGCCCCTCCCCGATGATGGACCGGCCCCTGTGGTGCGCCGGACTGCCACGCCGGAGGCCACCGTGCGTACTGGCCGAGCCAGCACGCTAGATCCCCCGGAAGGACGAGCGCAATTCCGGCTGTTGATCGTGCTGTGGATAGCCTGTGGATGACTGGGGGCAATCAATCACAGGTGTCGGCCAGCCTGTGGACAGAGTGGGGACAGTCTTCGGACGCCTCAGAAGAACCGCAGGTCAAACCCTGTGTAGAGACTGTGGAGAACTTCCTGGAAACTCGTCCGGCGTGTCGCGCGGGACGGGTCCTTCGGCGTGTCGCGTCCGGGTGGTGACGGGGGCCTGTGGATAGGTGCTACGGAGGGTAGAGCGGATCCACGATGGGCTGAACGAAGGATGCGGCGGCCATTCGGCGCCGGTTTCGCTGCGTTCCGTGATCGGCGGGGAAAAGCGCAGGTAGCCGTCCCGGAATGAAAAATCCTGGTGGAGTTCACCGGACGGCCACCGGCGCGCGGCCGCGGGAGGAACTCCACCCGGAGTGTTCGTGTGGTCAGCCCAACGCGCTCTGCGCCGATCGCAGCCGCGCCGAGATCGCCTGCCGCGACCCGGGGGTGTAGACGAGCAGCGACTCCCGGCCCGGCCGTTCTTCCATCAGCCACCGGCCGTCGTCGGTGTCGATGAAGTTGACCGGTTTGGGGATCCGGCGCCGGGTGCCGTTGGGCGAGCGGACCGCGACGTAGAGCGCCCCGGACCCGGTGCGCGGCGCCTGCATGATCCGCTGGATCTCCTTCAGCGGCGACACCGGCTGGTCCCGGCGGTGGCCGGACTGCATGATCGAGCCGCGCGGCTCGTCGGCCGTGGCCGGCTTGCCGCTTTCGAACTCGGCCCGGCTGGTGACCAGCGTCTGCCCCGGCGGGGTCCGCGCGTCCGGGACGATGTCGAGGAAGGTCTCGAGCAGCCGGTCCGGCCGCTGCCGGGTGACCGCGATGGTCGGCATGCCGCTGACCCGGACGAGCCCGAAGCCGCCGCCGTTGCCGCTGCCCACCAACGCGGAGAAGGTGGCCGGGCTGCCGTCGGAGAACTCGCCGTCGAACCAGCCGTAGTACTCGATGTGCGGATGGGACAGGGAATCGATCAGCGCGAGCAGGTCGCGGTCCATGCCGCGAGGGCCCATCAGCCCGGCCTGCCGAAGCCCCGCGTTGACCTGCTCGTCGAGCTTGCGCTCGTCCTCCGGTACGTAGAACGCCGCGGTCTCACCGATGACCTGGTGCGGTTCCGCGCCTCGCCGCCGGATCAGGTTGCACAGGGTGTACGCCGTGAAGGTCACCGGCCCGTCGAGAGTGATCACGTTGCCGGGCCTCATTCACCGATCACCGGCGGGACGGTGAGCTCGTCGGAGCCGAAGAGTTCGTTGTTGTCCTCTTCCAGCAGGTACTTCGTCTGGTGTTCCTGGTCGTCCTCGCCCTTCTTGCCGCCGCCGTGGGCACCCATGCCGCCCATTCCCGACGCGCCGGAACGACCGGCCGCTCCGCCGGCACCCATGCCGGCACCACGCGCGCCGCTGCCCGCACCGCCGCCGGCCGCGCCTTCGGCCGCCGCGCCCGACCCCATCCCGCCGGCGCCGAACGCGCCGGGCCCGAAGGCCGCCGAGCCGACTCCCCCGGCCCCGGAACCGGAGCCCGAACCGCCACCACTGCCGCCCGGCCCGAACCCGGCGCCGCCGAAGCCGCCGGAACCGAAACCGCCACTGCCGCCAGGACCGAACGAACTCGAATCCGGATTCGGCGGCACGTAGCTCGACGCCGAGGTGGTGTCGTTGGACGGATCGAACCTCGGGATGTCGGTCTTGGGCGGGGTGAACGCCGGCGGACGCGTCTTCGACGGATCGAAGCTGGGGGTGTCGAGTTTCGGCGTGTTCGTCTTGGGTGGGGTGAAACTTCCGCCGCCACCGAACTTGCCGCCACTGCCGACGCCACCGGTCCCGACTCCGCCGACGCTGCCGGTACCACCGGTGCCGATGTGCGGAGTGGTTCCGCCGTCGGAGATGTTGTTGCCCTGCCAGACGTTGTACTGCGGCATCCCACCGGCGTTCTGGTTACTGGAGCCGTAATACGCGGTGTAGGCCTGGACGTTGGTCTGGCTGTCCTGGTTGTACTTGTTGATCTCGTCGTCTTTGTCGCTCCAGGGAGCGTGGTCCATGAGGCTCATCTCGGGCGGGTCATCCGGCAGCTTCTGGACCTTGCCCTTGACGTTGTGGAACGCATCCAGCTGGTTGGTGATGAAGGTCCCGCTCGTGCCCAGATTTCTGGCCGAGTCCTCATGCCATATCTTGAGCGCGCCGGCACCGCCCTGCGCCGCGGCCGCACTGTCGCCTTTCCAGGCACCAGTCAATTTGTTGTTCAGCGCCTCGATGGCGCCGGCTCGATCGGTCTGCTTGCCCTTGAGCTGATCAGCCCCAGTTTTGCCGTTCTCGAGCGATGCGGTGTTGCCCTTGCTGATCTGCTGGTAGATGTCGTACGCAGAGATCGATCCGCCGCCCACGTTGGCCTGCAGATTCTCGGCGGACGGCCCGCCGCTGAACATGCTGACCAGCCCGCCGACCGCACCACCGACAACGGCACCGACCGGTCCGCCCACAGCGCCGCCGACCACCGCCCCCGTCGCCACGTTTTTCAACGTGCTGCCGTTGTCCCCATTCCCCATGATGAGTTTCTTCCTTCCGGGCCCGGCTGCCGCCAGGTGGTAATCACTGCGCTGACTTGAGATGGTTGACCATTGCCGTGCTGACCTTGTTTAGTGCGCCGCATGGATCGCTATGGTTTTTCCCTGCCGTGACCACTGTGACGACTGAAACGCTGAGTTGGTCGGTGACGCCGACAGTGAGGCTGCAGACGCCATTCGAGCGGTCGTCGGCCAGCGGTGAGCCGAATACCCCGGGATAGCCTGCGATTGTGGTCGGCTCGAAGTATTTGTAGGTGGCCTTGTTCGAGTAAAGGTCGCCAAGGCCATTCTTGTTCGGGGTGAGCGGCGATATCGTGATGCCGTTCCCGGGAAACCTGGTGGAGTGCCAGTTGCAGCCGGCTAGTGATTGTCCGTTGGGTTTTCCGGGTGTTTTCAAGCCGAGGCTTGCGGCGTCGCTGTCTCCGAGGGCGGTGCAGGGGTCGGCGATCAGCTTCTGGGTCGGGAGCGGGGACGGTACCTTCGGGGCGCCGGAGTTCGTGGCCGATGAGCTGCTGGAACTGGCGGAAGCAGGCGGCTCGGCGGTTCCGCCGGTCTTGCTACTGCATGCGGTGAGCAGACCGAGAACAGCGACGGTTCCGGCGGCGAATCGGGTGATGTGTTGAGACATATCTTGTTCAGTACCCGCCATTGTTCTGCTGATCCAACTGGTCGCGGTGTTCTTGTTCGGCGACGGTGATCTTGTTCTTGGCTGCGGTGAGTGCGGTGATGAAGTTCTGGGTGTACTTGACCATCTTGTAGTGCTCGTCGAGCAGGCTCTGCCCGGATGTGTTGGCGCCGTTGTTGATGAAGGTGTGGCTGGCGACCTCATCGGCCGGTGCTTGCACGTTGGCCACGGCTTCGGCGTATTGACGGTCGTCAGAGAGGTCAGCGAGCAGGTCCTGCCACTGTTTGATGACGCCGTCGACCTCGTCCGCACTGAACTCGTAGCCGCCGGCCTTGCCGTAGCCGCCGACCATGATCGGCGGGACGTCGGGGACCACGGTGTCCTTCAGTGGGTCCGGTGCGGGTTTCGGATCGGCCATCTCAGTGGACCCCCTTGTAACCACGGCTCGCGCCTCAACGTCGAAATCGGCAGCTTGGATGGTAACGCACGCCCGTTGGTTCCCGCTCCGTGTTCGGAACTTTGCCAACAGACTTCGGTGACGACCGGCGGCGCCGTCGTTCTGGGAGGTTACCGCAGGTCAAGCGGGTGATTATAAGGTTGGCTGAGGGGTGGGAGTCCGAGTCTGGGCCGAAGCGGTGCCGGGCCGGTTGACCAGTCCGGCTGATGCGACGTCGTCCGGCTGGGCCGATCGACCTGTCGTGCCGAAATGCTGAGCTGGGCCGGTGACGCCGACCGTAAGGTTGCACAAGCCTTCGGAGCGGCTGTCGCCCAGCGGTGAGCCGAATACCCCGGGATAGCCTTCACTTGTGGCCGGCTCGAAGTACTTGTAGCCGGCCTTGTTCGAGTAAAGGTCCTCCAGGCCGTTCTTGTTCGGGGTGGGCGGAGAAATCGTGACCAATTTTTTCTTCGTAGCAGGTCGAGTGCCAGCGATATGACGCAGGTGACGAACGAAAAGCCGGCACCTGCCCCGCGAACGGGGGCAGGTGCCGGCTTGGTGATGGAGTGCGGGGGCTCAGGCCGAGACGGCCTTGACCTCCAGGCGCACGTCCACCTTCACGTCTGGGTGCAGACGGGCGTGCACCGTGTGCTTGCCGGTCGTCTTGATGTGGTCGCGCAGGTCGAGGACGCGCTTGTCCAGCAGCGGGCCGCCCTGCGCCTTGATCGCGTCGACGATCTCGGCGGCGGTGACGGAGCCGAACAGCTTCTTCGAACCCGCGGCGGCCTTGCCGGTCAGCTGGATCGCGCCGAGGCCCTCGAGGGTCGCCTTGATCTCGCGGGCGTGGTCGAGGTCGCGGATGCGGCGGGACTCCTGCGCACGCTGGATGGTGCGCACGTTCTTTTCCGCGCCCTTGCTGGACGGGATCGCGTAACCGCGCGGCAGCAGGTAGTTGCGCGCGTAGCCGTCCTTGACCTCGACGATGTCGCCGGGGCCGCCGAGGTTCGCCACGTCGGTGGTGAGAATGATCTTCGCCATGACTCGGGCCTCCCTCAGCGCGCGGTGGACGTGTAGGGCAGCAGCGCCATCTCGCGCGAGTTCTTCACCGCGATGGCGATGTCGCGCTGGTGCTGGCTGCAGTTGCCGGTGACGCGACGGGCCCGGATCTTGCCGCGGTCGGAGATGTACTTCCGCAGCAGGTTGGTGTCCTTGTAGTCGATCAGTTCCGGACGGCCCTTCTTCTCGGCCTTGCAGAACACGCAGACCTTCTTCTTGGGCTTACGAATGGGTGGCTTGGCCACAGCAATACTCCTGGAATGCTAGAAAAACTGAGATCAGAACGGGGGCTCGTCGGAGAAACCGCCGCCGCCACCGCCCGCGGGCGGGGCCGAGCCCCACGGGTCGTCGGCCGGGGCGCCGCCACCGCTGCCGCGGTTGCCGCCGCCACCACCGAAACCGCCGCCTCCGCCGCCGAAGTCACCGCCGCCGCCACCGCGGCTGACCTTGTTGACCTTGGCCGTCGCGTAGCGCAGTGAGGGGCCGATCTCGTCGACCTCGAGCTCGACGACGGTGCGCTTCTCGCCTTCCTTGGTCTCGAACGACCGCTGCTTCAGCCGGCCCTGCACCACCACGCGGGCACCCCGCGTGAGCGATTCGGCGACGTTCTCGGCCGCCTGCCGCCAGATGTTGCAGCGCAGGAACAGTGCCTCGCCGTCCTTCCACTCGCCGCTCTGGCGGTCGAGGGTGCGCGGGGTGGACGCGACGGTGAAGTTCGCGACCGCCGCACCGGAGGGGGTGAAGCGCAGTTCCGGGTCGGACGTCAGGTTCCCGACCACGGTGATGACGGTGTCTCCAGCCACGGATGGCGTCCTTTCGGATCAGGCCTTGGCGGGCGCGGGCTTGGCCGCGGCCTTGACCTCACGGCGCATGACCTTGGTGCGCAGGACGGTTTCCTGCAGCGAGAGCTGCCGGTCGAGCTCCTTGACGGCATCGGCCGTGGAGTTCAGGTCCAGCAGCGCGTAAATGCCCTCGGCGTGCTTCTTGATCTCGTACGAGAGGCGACGACGGCCCCAGACGTCGACCTTCTCCACGCTGCCGCCGGAAGTGCGGATCACGTTGAGGAAGGTGTCCAGGGTGGGGGCGACCGTACGCTCGTCGAGCGTGGGGTCCAGGATGACCATTACCTCGTAATGGCGTGACACAACCACTCACCTCCTGTGGGCTCTGCGGCCACGGCGGATCCGTGGCAGGAGGGTTTGTCCTGGGTAGCGTACCCGGCCGCCCCGGCACCGCGGTCCGGCGGGGTCCGGGTAGGACGGGGCCGGGTCAGGACGCCCGGCGCAGCACCCAGGTCCGGACCAGCGCCGCGGTCACCCCGGCGAGCAGGATCACCGCGAGCAGCATCGGCAGCTGCACCTGGGTGCTGCCGCCGCGGGTGGCCAGCGCCTCCGCGTTGCCCGCGTTGCGGACGTCCGGGCTCTGCTGCCCCTGCGGGGTCTGCCCGGCCGCGGGCTGCGTCACCGTGCCCGCGCCGGGCAGCGCGCCGCCGGTCGGGTAGCGGGCGCCCGGGGCGAGTGGGACACCGGGCAGGCCGGGGGCACCCGGGCTGCCGGGAGCGATGGACGGGATGTTCCCGTAGTCCCGCGGCGGTGCGGTGCCGGTGGCGCCGGGCTGGTGGCCGGCCAGCGGCCTGCCGTCCGGCGCCGTGGTGCTGTCGCTGCGGGCCGGGGAGCTGCTGGAGGCGGGCGAACTCGACGAGGGTGCCTGGTAGTTCGTGGCCACGGTGGTCAGCCCGCAGGCCGAGGCGACCTTGCTGCGGATCGCGCTGAGCACCTGGTTCTGGGTGGCCGCCGTCGCGCCGAGACCGGTCGCGCCGCGGAGGTTGTTCGCGACCGTCGCGCCGATCGCGTCGCCGCCGATACTCCCGCCCGCGGAGCTGGGGATCTGGCCGACCGCCAGGTTGCCCTTGCCGGCGATCGCGGTGGCCAGCCCGTCCGGCCAGACGGTGAGGAAGTTGAGCAGGGTCACCTGCT
This sequence comes from Amycolatopsis sulphurea, assembly GCF_002564045.1. Classification (NCBI taxonomy): domain Bacteria; kingdom Bacillati; phylum Actinomycetota; class Actinomycetes; order Pseudonocardiales; family Pseudonocardiaceae; genus Amycolatopsis; species Amycolatopsis sulphurea. The sequence continues at coordinate 2,332,069 of NZ_PDJK01000002.1, forward strand.
CACGGGTCGCCTGCCGGACGATCTCCTGCATCGAGGAACCGGGCAGCGCCACGGTGTCGCCCATGCTGCCGCTGACCGAACCCCGGCAATCGCCGGCCAGCGTGGTGGCCGCGGAGGCGGTGCCCGAACCGAGGAAGGTGCCTCCGGTGACGAGGGCGGCCAGCGCGGTGGCAGTGAGCGCTCGGCGAGTTCTCTGCCAGGTGGGGATCTTCCGCACGGGCACTATCCTCCGCTGGTTTCGGACACGGGGCATGGCAAGGGGGACAACGAGCCGGTACCGCCGAAGATACTGCTGAGTTGGCCTAACCCGCAGCGGCCATCCGGCGGAGTACCCAGGTGCGGACCAGCCCGGCACTGACTCCGGAGAGTGCCAGAACGGCGATCAGAATGGGCCAGTCCAACCCGTTCGTGTGGTTGTTCCCGGAGTTCGGTTCGGTAACGCCTGCGCCTGCCCGGCGTTCTGCACGGTCCGGTCGCCACCCGATGGGGTTCCGAATTCGGGGAGGCCGTACTGCGGGGAGTAGCCCGGGATCTGGCTGCCGTAGCGGAGTGCGGGCGACGGCGTGAACAGCCCGGCCATCGCCATCGGGATGGCGCTGTAGTCCCGCATCGGCGCGTATCCCGTCGAAGCGCCGAACGGGAGGCTGCCGAAGCTCGGCATCAGCGACGACAGTGGTCCGCTGCCATCGCCTGCGGGCAGCAACGGGCTGTTGGCGCCGGGAAACGGGGTCTGCCCGGCGGGCGCGCCACCTTGCGGGGCACCGCCCTGGGGAGCGCCGGCGGACGGCGGCTGCCGCGGGTTGGGGCCCGGGTTCTGTGCCGCAGGCGCACCGCCGAGCGCTGTGCCTGCGGCGGAAAGCCCTTGCTGCGCGGCATTCGTGGTGCCGGAGACCACGCCGTCGACCGCGCTCGCGGCCGGCGCACCGACCACCGGGACGGGCGCGACGACGGCGTCGACCACCTGCACCGTGACCTTGCAGACGGTGCCGAGTACCGCGTTGATGGTCCCAGTCAGTACACCGGAGACCTGGCCGACGACGCCGAGGTCCAGCGGCAGGCCGAGCAGCGGCGCGGTGGCTTTGACGTGGTCCCCCGGTTTGGCCGTGATGGTGGCACCGCACGGCGCGGTCAGGGTGTCCGCGGACGCGGTGGCGGGGGTCGCGAGGGCGACCGAACCGGCGAGGGCGAAGGCGGCGGCACCCAGCGTGATCGCTCTCCTTGACCGATCGTGCATGGGTCGACCCCTTCGCCGCGTTCGACTCCCTGCCGGGGACAACGAGGGTAACGAACCCGGGTGACGCCTACTCGGCTTGGCGGTTCAGTCAATCGGGTGAATTCAATTGATACGCAGAGTGATCAGGTGCGGCTGCCACGCAGCCAGGCCCGCACCAGCGCGGCGGCCACGACGGCCAGCGCGAGCACGGCGAGCAGCAGCGGCAGCCGTTCTGGCAGGTTCGCGGCGGGTAGCGCCTGCGCGGAGCCGGACTTCTTCTCATCGACGGTCGGCGGCACCGAGCCGGACGGGAGCTGACCGGGCACGATCCGGGTGACCATCGGTGCCTGCGCCAGGTTCGCGGGCAGCATCGCGGCGCCGGTGAAGACGCCGGAAATCGAAGCGAGATCGTCCGGACCGCCGATCGGCACGGGGTTCAGCCTGCCGCCCGGGGCGGGCACGGCAGCACCGGGCTGACCGGGCTGACCGGGCTGACCGGGATTCGTGCCCGGGCCGGGCGGATCCGGCTGCGGCCGGGGTTGCGGCTGCGGCTGCGGCTGCCCGCCCGGCGGGGTGCGCTTCGCGGCGCCGAGCAGCGACTGGGTGGTGTTGCCGAGGTCGTTCGCCGCGGCCTGCGCCGCCGGGCAGGCATTCGCGACGAGTCGGTCGGCCACCGGGACATCGTCGACGCCGAGCCCGCGGGCGAGATCGCCGACCGGCACGGTGAGCAGCGGGCGTTTTCCGTCCGCCTGCTTGGCTTTCGAGTCGAGCCCGACGGTCAACCGGTTGGGGGCGTTGAGCGGGGCGCCCGCGTCGAGGGAGAGTCCGTTGCCGCCCTTGCCGTTCTGGAGCGTGGCGTCGCAGGTGCCGTTGAGCGTGGCGCTCGGGCCGGCCTGCGCCGTGCCGGGGAAGGCGAGCACGGCCGACAGCACCGGAATCGCGAGTGCGATCCCCAGCGACGTCGCCCGCCCAGCGTGCTTCCCCATACGCCCCTCCGACAGCCCGATCCTGATCACGGAACGCGCTCACGGTACTGCACGAGCGTCACCGGCTGGGGCCGAAGGCGGCGAATCGCCCGGGGGTAGCGTTCGGACCATGCAGATTGGCGCCCATGTCCGTGACGACGATCCGCTCGCCGCCGTCGCCGAGCGAGAAGCCGACGTCGTCCAGTTCTTCCTTTCCGACCCGCAGGGCTGGAAGGCCCCGAAGCCGCATCCGCACGGCGAGGCGATCAAGGAATCGCCCGTGGAGGTGTTCATCCACGCGCCGTACCTGATCAACGTCGCGTCGCTGAACAACCGGATCCGCATCCCGTCCCGCAAGAACGTGACCCAGCACGCCGACGGCGCGGCGGCGATCGGGGCGAAAGGCCTGATCGTGCACGGCGGGCACGTCGGCGCCGGTGCCGAGATCGAGAAGGGCCTCGAGAACTGGCGGAAGCTCTTCGAACGCGAGGCGGACAAGGGCGGCTTCGCGGTGCCGATCCTGATCGAGAACACCGCGGGCGGCGATCATGCGATGACCCGCGAACTCGACGTGATCGCCCGGTTGTGGGAGCAGGTCGGCGAGTTCGGCGCGGGCTTCTGCCTGGACACCTGCCACGCCTACGCCGCGGGCTGGGATCTCGCCACCGCCGTGGATCGGGTCAAGGCGATCACCGGCCGGATCGATCTGGTGCACTGCAACAACTCCCGCGACGAGTTCGGCTCCAACCGCGACCGGCACGCGAACGTGGTCGAGGGCACCATCGACCCGGAGCTGCTCGCCGAGGTGGTCCGCCAGGCGGGCGCCCCGGTGGTGGTGGAGACCCCGGGCGACGGTCAGGCCGCGGACATCGCCTACCTGCGCGAACAGCTCGGCTGAGCGCTCACCTCAGGGACGGCGGTGGCGGGCCGTTCGAGCCACTCCAGGTCCATCGGCACCAGTGTCGTCGACAGCACCAGCTCCCGCAGCAGGTTGACGGTCAGCGTGGCTCGCCCACTTCCTCGGGGCGCAGGCCGTCTACCCCGGCGTCGGAAAGTCGTTGCCGGACACGGAAACGAGGTGTTCGACGCGTTTGGCGGTCCAGGTCTCGTGCGGTCGCCGTTCGGCGGCCGCGCGGCGGATCTGCGCGAACGGACCGTCCTCTTCGGAGCCCCACGGCGAGTGGCCTTCGATCGCGGCGTACAGGTGGCGCCGAGGGAGAAGACGTCCGAAGCGGGACCGGCTTCGCCGCCGTCGGCGACTTCCGGTGCGACGTACCCGAGCGTGCCGGTGAGCTGGGCGCCGCCGCGCGGGTGACCTCGGTCCAGCGCGCGATGCCGAGATCGGTCAGCTTGGCGACGTCGTCCGAGGCCACCAGCACGTTGCCCGGCTTGACGTCGCGGTGCACGATGCCGCGGGCGTGCCTGTCCGCCAACGACGCACCGGTCCGCCGCACGCGCGCCTCGGTCAGCGGGCCGTCCTCGCCGAGCGAGCGCTTGAGCGTGACCGGCCTGCCGAGTTCGAGATCGAGGGCCCGCCAGACGACCCCCATGCCACCGCGTCCAGCCGGTACCGGCCGGCCACTACGCGCCCCTGGTCACCGGCAGAGTCTACGAAACCGGACGGGTCCTGCCTAGGTCGTGGCGCCGGAATCCTCGCATTCGCAGCTGGTCACGGGCCCCGGCCAGCACGCCGCCCGCCGGATCGTCGTCGCCGGAGAGCCGGATCAGATCGGTGCGCGGGCGGTAGATCTCGCGCACCACCAGCACGCACAGGCCGGCCACGGCCAGATCGCGCAGCACCACCGTGCCCAGGAACCAGCCCTCCGGTAGTCCTTTGTGGTCGATGCCGAGGTAGTAGAACATCCGCGGGACCCAGACCAGCGCGTCGAGCGCCATCCAGCCGAGCAGCAGGCGCCAGCGCGGGATCGCCAGCACCGCCAGCGGGATCAGCCACAGCGAGTACTGCGGGCTCCACACCTTGTTCGTGAGCAGGAATGCGGCCACCGCGAGGAAGGCCAGCTGCCCGAGGCGTGGACGGCGGGGCGCGGTCAGCGCGACGTACCCGATGCCCGCGACGCAGACCAGGAACAGCACGGCCACCACGGTGTTCAGCACCGCCGGGTTCTGTCCTTTTTGGAGCACTCCGTCGAAGCCAGCCCAGCCGGTGACGTAGGAGATCGCGTTGTACAGCGAATCCGGGTCCATGGGGCGCAGCGTGTTGAGGCGGAAGAATTCCCACCAGCCGCGGGTCGCGATGAAGATGAACGGCAGGTTCACCACCAGCCAGGTGAGCACCGTGAACAACGCGGTCCGGCGCCACGCTCGCAGCTTCCCGGCCCGTAGGCACAGCACGAACAACACGCCCACCATCAGCAACGGGTACAGCTTCGCGGCCACCCCGATCCCGAACAGCACCCCGGCGATCTTCGGGCGTCTGCGCGACCAGGCGAGGATCCCGGCCGCGGTGCACGCGGTGGCGATCGCGTCGAAGTTGGTGAACGCGTGCACCAGCACCAGCGGCGAGATCGCCACCAGTACCGCGTCCCACGGCCGGCGTTTCATCGTGCGCCCGGTCGCCCACACCGTGACCAGCCACGCCAGCGCGAGCCAGAACGCGGTGATGTTGAAGTACACCGCGACCGGCAGGGCACCGGGCAGCCAGCCGGAACCGGCCACCGACAGCCAGCCCGCGGCCAGTTTCGCGTTCACCCATTGGAACAACCCGGTCACTACCGGGTACTCCATGTACCGGGTGCCGTCCGGCGAGGTCTGCGAGTCCTCCTGCCACGACGAGACGTACGGGAAGGTGTGCGGATCGTCCAGCTTCTCCGCGCTGTAGAGCGGCACGACGTCCGAATAGCACATTGCCACGAACGGCCGCCCCGACCGCCAGTCGAGCTGGCCGGCCCCGCTGGAGTCGGTGTACTGCTGGATGCACGAGGCCTTCCCGAACCAGCACACCACCAGCGCGAGCAGGGCGAGCCCGAGGCCCACGCGCTGCGGGGACCAGAACCAGTGCCTGCCCACCGCGGCGTGCTCCCCCAGCGGCCCGCCGACCGGTCTCGTCGCCGCGGCCACCAGCGGATCGTGTCTGCTGGGCGCGATCCGCTCCGCGGGCGTCAGCGTGCGCGGTGCCGCGTCCGGATCGGCGGCGGCGGGGTTGGGCTCGTCGGGCACGCCGCGGATGCTATCTGCCCGCGCGTGCGATGGCCGTCATTGAGGATCGGCGTAGAACCCGGCAAGCACCTCGAATGCGGCGCCGAGGGCCACCGCCTCCTCGTCCAGATCGCTCACCGTCACGTCGATCCGCTGCCAGTACGGCACCGGCAGCAGCTCCCGCAACTGTGCGGCGACCGTTTCGCGGTAGACCTCCGGCGTCGCCCGGATGGTCCGTCCGAACAGGACGATTCGCTCCAGATCGAGCACCTGCACCAGGTCGGCGAGGCCGATCCCGAGCAGGCGGGCCGCGTCCCGCGGGGTGGCCGCGGTCTGGTGCAGCACTTCGACGCAGCCGCGCCTGCCGCACACGCAGCGCGGACCGGCGTAGGCGATCGTGGTGTGCCCGAACTCGCCGGCGTTCGTGCGCGGTCCACGGTAGACCCGCCCGTCGATCAGCAGGCCGACACCGATACCGGTGCCCACGAGCACCACGGCGGTGGCCGCGGGCGATTCCTGTGGCCACGAGTGCGCGAAGGCCGCCGCGTTCGTGTTCTTGTCCACGGTGACCGGCAGGCCGGTGCGCTCGGCGAGCAGATCGCGCAGCGGCACGTCGTGCCAGCCGGGCATGTTGGTGGCGTCGCGGACCCGGCCGGCGTGGTGGTCGAGCGGCCCGACCGCACCGACGCCGAGGCCGAGCACCCGGGCCGGGTCGACGTCGGCGAGCAGGGCGCGCACCGCGCGGGCGATCGCGCTTACTGCCTGTTCCGGGGCGAACCCGACCGGTAACGCGCCTTCGGTGAGGTCTTCCACCTCTCCGGTGAGCCCGGTGCGCAGCACCAGGAACCCGTCCCGATCGAGCTGAGCGCCGAGCGCGCACCGGGCTTCCGGGCGCAGCCGCAGCAGTGACCGGGGTTTGCCGACGCCCGCCGCGGCCTGCCGTTCGACGTCCAGCAGGCGCTGCGGGAGCAGATCCGCCACGATCTTCGACACGGCCTGCTGCGTCAGCGCGGTCCGCTCGGCCAGCTCGACCCGGCTGAGCCCGCCTTCGCGCAGGATGTGCCCGAGCAGCAGCGCGCGGTTGTGGCGCCGCAGCCCGCGCAGGTTGACACCGGTCTCCGCCATCCGATGATTTTCCCGGCACCTGGCCAGTTACGCAACAGTGTTGTTTAATGGTGCCCATGGTTGATGAGGCACGCGTCGGCATCCTCGGGTACGGGATCGGTGGCCGGGTTTTCCACGCGCCGCTGGTGGCCGCGACCCCGGGACTGGTCCCAGCGGTGCTGGCGACCGGAAACCCGGAGCGGGCGGCCCAGGCCCGTGCGGAGTACCCCGGCGCGGAAGTGGTCCCGGACGCCGACGCGCTGTTCGCCCGTGCGGGAGAACTCGACCTGATCGTGGTGAGCACACCGAACCGCACGCACGTGCCGCTCGCGCTGCGGGCGATCGAGCTGGGCCTGCCGGTGGTCGTGGACAAGCCGTTCGCGCCGACCGCGGCCGAGGGTGAGCGGGTGGTCGCGGCCGCGAAGGAAGCGGGCGTGGGGCTCACTGTGTTCCAGAACCGGCGCTGGGACTCGGATTTCCTGACTGTGCGCAAGGTGCTCGAATCCGGCCGGCTCGGCGAGGTGTTCCGCTTCGAATCCCGGTTCGATCGCTGGGTACCCAAGATCAAGGACAGCTGGCGCGAACTCGGCGATCCGGCCGAGGCGGGCGGGCTGCTCTACGACCTCGGGGCGCACATCGTGGACCAGGCCCTGCAGTTGTTCGGTCCGGTCACCCAGGTCTACGCCGAGGTCGACCGCCGCCGCGCCGGGGTCGCGGTGGACGACGACGTGTTCATCGCGCTGCGCCACGCGAACGGCGTTCGCTCGCAGCTGTGGGCTTCGGCGCTCGCGGGTATCCGAAACCCGCGCTTCCGTGTGCTCGGCGATCGGGCCACGTTCACCAAATACGGTCTCGATGTGCAGGAGCCGCAGATCAAAGAGGGCCTTCGCCCCGGCGACCCCGGCTGGGGCGTGGAACCGGCCGCGAACGCCGGACTGCTTGGTGTGCAAGGCGAAACCGGGATCGTGCCGACCGAGGCCGGCCGCTACGAGACCTTCTACGCCCGGGTCGCCGACGCACTGCGGGAGGACACGCGGTTTCCGGTCGACCCGGCGGGCGCGGTCGCCGCGCTGCGCGTGATCGAGGCCGCGCACCGCTCGGGCGCCGAGGGCCGGGTCGTCCCGCTCGGCTGACGCCCCTCCGGACCGGTCGTGGTCGCGGCGCTTCTCCCCAGTGCCGCGGCAACGCGAAGCAGGTGACCGACGGTTCCGGCGAGAATCACACTGCTCGCTCGACCGAAACCGTCGGCGCCTCGCCAGCGATCCACAACGCGTTGAAACGCTGCTCAGCTGACAATGAACCCGTCACCGTCCGTCGTGTAGCTCTTGCGTCAACTTCTGCACCTTGTTCGCGATGTCCTGTGGTCCTACTCCGGACAAGCTGACCCGGCCTGACTCGTCTACTCCGAACAGAATGCGCCCCTGATCGGTGTCCGCCCAGCCCGGCGGGTTTTCGTTGCGACGGCGCATCCCCCGGCCGTCTCGGATCGCGACATACAGCCGACCGGAGTAGGTGTGCGGCGCGTTGAGCCAGCGCAGCACCTGCTTGGCATCGCGGATACTCGGGCTGGTCGCACCCGGGATCCGGCCACGCTTGATCATGTCCAAGTCAGTGTTCGAGCAGTTCAACGAAGCCAATCGAGCCGCAGGCGCATTCGGGAGCAGCGTTGCGAATTCCCGTGCCAGCGCGTCCGCCGAACATGGGGTGAGGTACAGCATGTCACCCGCTGCTACGACCGTGAACCCGGCCTTGCCGAATGCCGCCGCCCGAACGGTGCGTTCACCCTGGCCCGATTTCACCCAGGAGTAATAGTCCACCCCCGGACGCTGCAGGACGTGCAGCGCTTCGAGAAAGTCGTCGTCGAGGCGCCCGCCTCGCAGGAGCCCACGATCGGCCAATTCACGATCTGTGCCGGCCGCCAGGTTCCGGCGCTCATCCTCCGAATACCACATCGCACCGCGCATGAGCGTCGGGTGAATATCGCCGAGATTGAGCCGTTCCCACAGCACCTCGAACGTCTGAGTGCTCAGCTCCACGGGTCTGTGCAGCACCGTTTCTTCCCTCCCCCTTTCATGGCGTCCGGTCCTACGCGCCGATCACCGGCGGTGTGGGGCGGTCACCGTCGTAACCGCCGAACAGCGAGTCTGGATCCTGTTCCGGCAGCAGGATCTTGCGCTGATGCTCCTCGTCCTCGCTGCCTTTGCCCTTCCCGGCGCCGCCTGCCCCCATGCCACCCATTCCGGCCTGCCCTTTGGCGCCGGTGGCCCCTGCCGTGCCCATACCCGGCCGTCCCGCACCCTCACCCAGCGCGCCGGAACCCGTCCCGGCTCCCGCACCGAGACCGCGACCGGTGGTCGCACCCGAGCCTCCAGAACCGAAACCCCCACCGGCACCGCGGCCACCAGCACTGCCGCCGGATGCGCCGCCGAACCCGCCGGACAGCCCGACGCTTCCGACTCCTGCTCCGCCTCCCAGGCCGGAACCGCTCCCGCCACCCAGGCCGCTGGAACTGCCAGGCCCGCTCTGCCATGAGGGCGCGCCGCCCGGATTCTGGCCGCTGGCGGGGCCGCTCCACGAGGAGCTTGTCTGAGTACCGTCGTTCGGAGCGTGCGCAGGCGGTGGAACCGCGCCGTGGGAGCTACTGGGCGGGGGTGGCGCCGGAATGTGCTCCGCCCCCGGCGGTACGGCATGTGTGCTGGGTCCACCGCCGGAATAGCTGTGCGACCCACCGGACGAGTGCGACGACGAGTGGCCACCCGACCCGGACACATGCGGACCACTCGGCAAGCCCGGCCCCGGCACCTGCGGATCAGGGGTGAACCCACCCGCAGACACCGACGGATCATGCGCCGCCGGATAGTCCATCGGCATCGTCTGCGTACGCGGCGCGCTGTTCTGATCGTAATCCTGATAGACCGCAACGTTCTTCTTCGTTTTGTCGTCGAACTCGGCAGCCGCCTTCTCGTCATCACTCGCGCCGATGGAAATGTAGTCCGTCAGCTTCTGGTCATCCGGACGCGAAGCAGCAACCTCTACCACATTGTTTTTCGCATAATTAAACGCTACCGACTGCTGGCTTAGATGCTGTTGCATCATCGCCATGTTCTGGGCCGCGGTACGCGAAGTCGTGACCATCGGCCCCAGGCCCGCACTGCCGGCGTCAGCAGCCTGGCCCTTCCAGAACGAATTCAGAGCGGCCTGACCATCGGTCAGTTTATCGGCTACGTTATTGTGAATGGTACTGAGCTTGCCGCAGCTGTCGCCTGCATGATCAATACTACTCGAATCTCCCGGCGATCGGAGCAAGCGGTAGATATCAAACCCTGAATAAGCCACCTATTTGCCCTTCATGTGCTCAATAGCGGTTGTGGCAATTTTTTCGGCTATTCCGCACGGGTTGGATTCCGCAGGGCCGCTGCGCAGAAGAATTATTACAACATAAGCAAGGTCATCACGAATGCCGACCGCTAAGTTGCAGTTACCCGTTGCTTCGCCCCCTCGGGCGTAAAAAACTACCGGATATCCGTCAATCGGTGCATGCGGCTGAAAGCTCGTCAAGTAACCTTTCTGGTGGTCCAAGTACAGTCCGTTGATTCCGGAATTTTGCGTCGGTGGAATACCGGCGCTCGCGCTGCCGTGCAGGTCCGTGAAGGTCCACACGCAGAGCTTTCCGTTTTCCGTATCGTTGACGCCGGTTTTCTTTAGTGGTCCACCGAGTTTTTCGACATCACTCGCGGATACTGCTGAGCACGGATCGCTCTCATACGACTTTGTATCTATTATGGGACTGGCTACCCGCGGAGCGAGAAACGGGTCACCGGCGGGCGAGCTTGACGGCGCGGGGGTCGCTTGACCGCTGCTTCCAGAGCTGCATCCGGAGATCGAAACCCCAACGATAGTGGAACAAATAATCGCCGTCAGGTATCGTGCGCGCATGGTCTATCAGTCAGCCTTTCCTTTGCCGCGGAGGGCATCGATTGCGGCATCATCCTGCTTTGTGTATGCAGTTTTAACCTGCTTCAGCACCTCGACATAGGACATGAGGAAATCGACTGCACCTTGCAGGAATCCATTGTAATGGTTTGCAGACTGAATTGCGGCGTTGGCGAAGTCTTTGCTGATATTTTCGCCACCTGGAGGCTTGATCTGCATGAGAAACTGCGCTTCTTGCTATGCGGCAGTCAGGTCGTCGTCCAGTGAGGCTTTCCGGGTAAGCATCTGTGACGCTGGGTGACGGCCTGGGTGTGGTCGTTGCTGGCGGTGGTGACACGCCGAAGTTGTTGTGGTGCAACGTAAAGACGCGGAACATCGGTATGAATTTGGTCCTACCACAGATCAACTTCATAGAGGTTCCGCGCCTGATGAGTGTGTCATACACCGCGACCTTGCCGGTACGCGACCAGACCGTGCTGTACCTGTCGAGCCTGTTGCACGCCGAACGGGTGCGGCGCGGTACCCGCAAAGATCGCCGGGTTCTGACGACGTTCAAGCAGGCGGTCTTGGTGCTGCGCTGGTTTCTCGACGGCACTCGCGTCAAGCAGCTCGCCGTCGACAACGCGATCGGCAAGTCCACCGTGTACACCTATCTCGAGGAGGGGTTCACGGTGCTCGCCGCCCAGGCACCCGCGCTCGAGTCAGCGTTACTGGCGGCGAAAATGGCCGGGCACAGCCACATTTCCATCGACGGCACCCTGATCGAGACCGACCGGGTCCGCACCCCCGGACCCACCGACGGGGTGGACCTGTGGTGGTCGGGCAAACACTCCAATCATGGCGGCAACATCCAGGTCATCACCGCCCCCGACGGCTGGCCCCTGTGGACCTCCGACGTGCGGCCGGGCCGCGAGCACGACACCACCGCACTGCGCGAACACCCCGAGATCCTGCCCGCCCTGGCCACCTGGATCGCCGAGAACACGCCCGCCCTGGGCGACCTGGGCTACGAAGGTGAAGCCGACACCATCACCGTCGCGTTCAAAAAACCGAAAGGCGGCGAACTCACCAAGGAACAGAAGACCCACAACAAAGCCCACAACGGGAAACGAGCGATCGGCGAACGCGGAAACTCCTTGCTGAAGACCACGTTCAAGGCGCTGCGCAACATCAGCCTCTGTCCATGGAAGATCGGCACCATCGTCGCAGCCGCCCTCGTCATCCTCCACATCGAGCACGACCGCACAACATGATCACCCACAGCGACCAACCGTTACCCGGAAAAGCTCAGTAACCCTTCTAGCTTTTGAATTACCTTGTCCATGGCGTCGGGATCGAATTCCCATCCGCCGCTGTTGGCCGCCGCTGCGAAGTCGGATTTGGCCTGGCGGTGCCGAGTGCTTTGTAGTCCGGTGGCTGCCCGGTTGTGGTGACCGGGCCACCGCTCGACAGCGGCAGCGGTGGTGAACCCGGTGGTGGTGGCGGCGCGACGTTCTGCTGATAGACACCGCTAAGGCCGCCTGCCTGCCTGCCCGCCCGACATGATCTCCCCCTCTTCGCAGCCACCCGTTCCGTCCAGGCGGCTTACCTCTGCTCATGCTTGGTTCAGTGCGTGACGATAACAGGGGCCCGACCGGGACGAACCCGGTTCCGTGAAGGGAAACCCCCCGTTCTGCTAGGGGGTGTTCGGTTGCTCGGGCGGGGCGGGATCGCCGGTTGGCGTGTTCTTCGGCGGTTTCGGTGTGTGTGAGGGCTGCGTCGGCTCGGGCTGCCCGTCGACCGGTCGGCCCGGATCCTGCTGGTGGCCGCCACCGGGCTGGTTCCCGGGCCCGTTGCCGGTGCCCGGACCGGTGTCGGTGCCGGTCCCGGGGTTCTGGCCGGTCTGATCGGTACCCGGGGTGTTCGCGTCGGCAGGGTTGCCCTGGTCCGGGTTGTCGCCCTGGTTCGTGTCGGATGCGATGGAGCCGCCGCCGATCAGCGACACCTGGTCGAACCGCTCCCCCGGCTTGCCGCTGAGGTACTGCTTCATGAACTTCTCCCACAGCGGACCCGCGATGGTGGACCCGAAGATCGGCGAGTTTCCCTTGCCGTGCAAGGCCTGGTCGCCGTCGGCGCCGACCCACGCGGCGACCGAGACGGATGGGGTGTAGCCGACCATCCAGGTCTGCGCGTTCGCGTTCGCCGCGGAGGCCGGCTCACCCGGCCGCTTGGTGTGCTGCTGGGTACCGGTCTTGCCCGCGCATTCGTGGCCGGACGGGCAGTTCAGCTTCGAGAAGCTGATCACCGGCTTCAGCGCGGCGGTCACGTTGCCCGCGATCTGCTTGCTCTGGTCGGCGTTGGCATCGGAGAACGCCGGCTTGCCCGCGGCGTCCGGTGCCTGGTAGGCGACCTCGTGCTGGGCGTTGGTCACCTTGGCCACGAAGTGCCGGTCGCGCTGCACCCCGTCCCCGGCGAACGTGGCGTACGCCGCTGCCATGTCCGCCGGGGTGATCCGGGTGTCCCCGCCGCCCAGGGAGATGTTGTTGTCCTTTGTGGAGATCTCCGACTGGCCGCCGTTCTCCTTGGTGCGCACGCCGGCGTCCTGTGCGGCCTGCTTGACCGGGCCCTGCTTGGTGACGTTGAGGACCATGTCGTAGAACACGGTGTTCGCGGAGATCTGCATCGCGTGGGCCACCGTGCACGGGCCCGTGCAGCTGGAGCTGTCCCCGGCGTTGCGCACCACCCGGCCGTCGAACGTCCGGTTGTTACTGCCGTCGAACGTCGAGTTGATGCCCTTGCCCATCTTGAGGAACGCGGTGAGATCGAACGGTTTCATCGAGGAACCCGGGTTCTGCGGGGTGTTCGCCCAGTCCCGTCCGGCCTGCTTCTGGCCGTTCACGTCGAGAATCGCCTGCCCGCCGTAGTAGGCAAGCACCCCGCCGGTCTTCGGGTCCACCGCGACCAGCGCGTCGAGCAGCCGGTCGTCCGTCTGGCCCTTCAGCGCGTCGGTGGCCGCCTGGGTGGCCACCTCCTGCGCCTTCTTGTCGATGGTGGTCTGGATGGTGAGCCCGCTGGAGTAGTACTTGTCCTCACCGAGCCCGTGCTGCTCCAGCTCCGCCTTCACCTGGTTGGCGATGAACCGGTACGGCTCGGTCGAATCGTCCTTGGACTCCGACAGCGGGATCGGCGTCGGGAACTGCGCCGAGTGCCGCTGCTCCGGTGTGATGAAGTGGTTCTCCAGCATCCGGTCCAGCGCGGTATTCCAGCGGCCCTGCGCCACCTTCTGGTTCTCCGACCGGCCCGGCTGCTGGATCAGCCCGGCCAGCAACGCGGCCTCGGAGTAGTTCAGCTGCCCGACGTCCTTGTGGAAGAACGCCTGCGAAGCCGCGCCGATGCCGTAGGCACCGCGGCCGAAATAGATGATGTTCAGGTACGCGGTGATGATCTGCGCTTTGGAGTAGGTCTGGTTCATCTTGAACGACTTGGCCAGCTCGGTCCACTTGCGGGTGAGCGTGGGCGCGTCGTTGTCGGTGGCTTTTTTGATGTACTGCTGGGAAATCGTGGACCCGCCGCCGCTGCCGCCGGTCAGCTGGCTGAACGCGGCGCGCACCAGGCCGGTGATATCGAACCCGGAGTTGGTCTCGAAGGTCGCGTCCTCGGTGGCGATCACCGCGCGCTTGACCACTTCGGGGATCTGGTTCTCGGTGAGGATCTGCCGGTTGCCGCCGGGCGGGACGTCCTTGCCCATCGGGCTGCCGTCGGCGTACAGGTAGGTGACCGCCTGGTTCTGCGACTGCGCCACGCTCTGCGGGGAGGGCACGTCCACCAGGAAATAGGTGATCACGAAGGCGATCGCCGGGAGCACGATGAAGAGGCCGACGAACGCGTAGGCGCAGCGCCGGATGATCTTCCATTTCCGCTTCTTGCGCTCTTCCGGGGTGCGGCCCTTCTTGTCCAGGTCTTCTCTGCCAGGCGGCGCCTGGGTGGGTTCGAGCCCGCCTGCCTCGGCGAACTCCTGGTCGGCCCGGCCGTCGTGGATGCGGTGCGTCATCAGCTCGGGTTCCGGCTGCGGCCCGGGCGGCGGAAACGGACGCCGTGGCCGGGGACGGCCCGGTCCGGGGGGCGGCGGCCGGTACCCCGGTGCCGGTCCGGCACCTGGCGGGGGCTGCGGGGAGCCGGGCGGCGGCGAGCCCGGTCCGGGAGGCGGGGATCCGGGGCGCTGCGGTCCGCGGGCCCACGGCGATGGTCCGGGAGGACCCGGAGGTGGTTGACGCCGCGGATCGGGATCCCGGTCTGGCCAGGAGCGGTTGCGGTCGTCGTTCACGTGCGGATCCTCTTCTCGGACTCGGGCGTGCTGCAGGCGCAGAACCCTCTCCGGGAGAGGACGCCCGAGCACGGGCCGAGGTTCACTCCACCGGGCGTATTCGTCCGAGAATCAGCGAAGGCCCTCCCCGGAACGGGAAGGGCCTTCGCCTGCTCAGCCTGTTTTTCCGGGTGGCTCTCCGGTCACCCGCCGCCACCACCGCCGGGGGGACCGAACCCGTTACCGGGCGGCTCACCACCGAGGACCGGCGGCTTGTTCGAGGTGGTCAGCGTCTTGCTGGAGCTGGGTGGGGTGCTCGGCGTGCTGGGTGCCTCGGTGCTGGGCGGCGGGGCCGTGGTCGTGGTCTCCGTGGTCTGGTTCTGGGTCTTGGGGGGCCGCGAGGCGGTCGTGGTCGGAGTGTCGACCGCCTGCTTGCCGATCGGGGCCACCTGGTCGAACTTCTCCGCCGGCTTGTCCTTCAGATAGGCGTCCATGAAGTCCTGCCAGGTCGGTCCGGCGATGGTGGACCCGAAGATCGGCTTGTTGTTCTTGTCGTGCAGCGGCTTGTTGCCGTCGCCGCCGATCCACGCGGCGACCGAGACGGACGGGGTGTAGCCCACCATCCAGGTCTGCGCGTTGCGGTCGTCGTAGGTGCTCGGATCGCCGTCCTGCGGGGAGTACTGCTGGGTACCGGTCTTGCCCGCGCACTGATGGCCGGTGGGGCACTTCAGTTTCGAGTGCGCGATCACCGGGATCAGCGCCTCGGTCACGTTGCCCGCGATCTGCTTGCTCTTGTCGTTGTTCGGATCGAACGCCGGTTTGCCCTGGTTGGTGGTCAGGTCGAAGATCGTCTCGTCCTGGGCGTTCGTCAGCTTCGCGACGAAGTGCTGGTCACGCCGCACCCCGCCGGAGGCGAACGACGAGTAGCCCGCCGCCATGTCCTCCGGCGTGACGGTCGTGGCACCACCACCGAGCGAGATGTTCGCGTCCGCGGTGCCCAGCTTGCCCTTGCCCTGCGGGCCGGGCCGCACACCCGCTTCCTTGGCCGCGTCGGCGACTCGCGCTGGCTTCACGTCGTTGAGGACCATGTCGTAGAACACGGTGTTCACCGAAAGCTCCATGGCGGTCTTGACGGTGCACTGCTTGCTGCAGCTGGAACTGTCCCCCGCGTTGCGGACCTTTCGTCCGCCCAGCATGCGGTTGTTGCTGCCGTCGAAGGTTTCGCCGAGTCCCTTGCCCATCTTGAGGAAGGCGGTCAGGTCGTAGGCCTTCATGGACGAACCCGGGTTCTGCGGGGTGTTCGCCCAGTCCGTGGCGAGCTGGTCCTTGCCCTTGTCGTTCTTCACCGTGTTGGGGCCCCCGTAGTAGGCGAGGACCCCGCCCGTTCTCGGGTCGACCGCGACCAGCGCTCCCTTGATGTTCTGGTCGGTCTGGTCCTTCAGGTTGTCCTGGACGGCCCGCGCCGCTTCCTGCTGTGCCTTCGGATCGATCGTGGTGTGGATCTTCGCGCCGATGTTGTACAGCTTGTCCTGGTCGTAGCCCTTGGCTTCCAGCTCGTCGATGATGCGCTGCTGGATGAAGTAGTCGACGTTCCCGTTGTCCTTCTTCTGGGAACCCTTCGGGATCAGCGTGGGGAACACCGCGGCCTTGCGGTCGGCGGCGGAAAGCCAGTGGTTGGCCACCATCTGGTCCATCACGTAGGTCCAGCGCTTCATCGTGTACGTCTGGTCCTCGGAACGGCTGGGGCCCTGGATCAGCCCGGCCAGCAGCGCCGCCTCCGAGGGCGTGACCTGTGAAATGTCCTTGCCGTAGTACGCCTTCGCGGCCGCCGCCACGCCGTTCGCGCCGCGTCCGAAGTAGACGATGTTGACGTAACTGGTGAAGATGTCCGCCTTGGGCGTCTCGTTGTTCAGCTTGAACGACTTCACCAGCTCGGTCCACTTACGGGTCAGCGTGGGTGCGTCGTTCTTGGTGGCCTGCTTGATGTATTGCTGCGAAATCGTCGAACCACCGCCGGTACCGCCGGTGACCTGGTTGAACACCGAACGCGCGATGGCCATCACGTCGAAGCCGGAGTTGGTCTCGAAGGTGGCGTCCTCGGCCGCGTAGATCGCGTGCTTGATCACGTCGGGCACCTGGTTCGGCTGCAGCAGTTCGCGATCGCCGTCCGCGGGTACCGAGCGGCCCATCTGCTGATTGTTGCCGAAGTAGAAGGTGATCGGCTGGCTCTGCGTCGCCCGGATGTCCTGCGGTGTGGGCACCGAGACGGTGAAATAGGTGATCACGAACGCGATCGCGGGCACCACCACGAACAGCCCGACGCACGCGTAGAGCACCCGCCGGATGATTTTCCAGCGGCGCTTCTTGCGCTGCTTGGGCGTCAGGTCGGCTTTGCTCTTTTTCTTCTTGCCCTGCCCGTCTTCTTCGCCGTCCTCCGGTTCCGGTTCGGCCTCGGCGGCGAACTGCGCGTACTGGGTCTCGTCGTCGTGATCGTCGTACCGGTCGTCGTACGGGTCGTAGCCGAACGTGGTGCCGTTGTGCTCGGCGTGCGTGATCAGGTCCGGCTCGCGGTCCGGATACTCCGGGGGCGGTATCGGCACGGGTACCGGTCGGCCATGCGGCGGGCGCCGGACGGGTCCGGACCGGCTGCCTGGCGGCGGGGGCTGGCGGAAGCCTTGCGGCGGACCGCCGTTCGGCCCCGGACGTCCGGCACCGGGTGGCGGCGGCTGACGGCGCGGCGGCGGGCCGTCCAGGATCCGGGACGGCTGGTTCTGCCGCGGGCGCTGCGGGCGGCGGGGCGGCTCGTCCCCGGACGGCCACTGCGGTCCGGGATCGTCTCCGCCGGGCCACGCGGGGCCGCCCGCCTGCGGGGCACGCGGCGGACGGGGGCCGCCCGCGGGGGGACGGCGGGGCGGGGCCGGGCGCCGGGGGGCCTCGCCGGCGGGCCAGCCGGGACCGGGGTCCTGCTCCGGCCAGTGGGCACGGCGAGGTGCATCAGGCTCCTGACCGGGCCAGGGGCGGTGGCGATCGTCGTTCACTGATGGGCCTCCCAGGCCGGCGCCGGGGTTCGGGACGGGCGCGGCGCCCGGTCCCATGCGGCGGTCGTGGTACTCGTCACTGGTCGGCGGTCCTCCGCGGCCGCCTGGGTTGCGGCTCACCCGTGCCGAGCACGTAGGAGAGGACCAGGTGGTTCCAGTGGCACGTCCGGCACACCTCTACGTCGTAGACGGTGAACTCGGCGAAAAGCGCGGCCATCCGGGTCAGTTCCGCGGGCGTGCGGGCCGATCCCGAGACGTGCTTGAGTTCGTCGCCGTAGACCCAGGAGACCAGGGTCAACGGCGCGCGGCGGCACATCGGGCAGGCGCGGTCCCCGGCTCTGCCGTGAAACTTCGCCGCCCGGAGCAGGTACGGGCTCGCGTCGCAGACCTCATGGTCGCCAACGCGTCCGGAGCGGACGGCGGCCAGCAGCGCACGGCGCTGCAAGGCGTAGTCCACGACCTGCCGCTGGTTTCGCACGGAAGACAGACTACGGGCTCTTCCTGTGCTTGCAGCGCCCCCGGTCGACCGGTACCACGAGCAGCCATCCGGACACGCCGGAGATTCGATAACTCTCTGATGACGTTCCCTGCCTGCGCGGGGAACCCAGGGTTACGTCCGCCACTTCGATGTATCGGAGCGATATAGTGGCCGAGTAGGTTGAGTGAGCCGGTTCCGCAGGGCCGTTCCAGATGGTCAACGGCACCGGCCGCGGTCTGTTCCCGAATGTGGGGTGCGGTGTGCTCGAACTCGCGATCCTCGGATTGCTGCACGAGGCGCCCATGCACGGGTACGTCCTGCGCAAACGTTTGCACGAGACGCTCGGCATGTTCCGGACGTTCTCGTACGGCTCGCTGTACCCGACGCTGCGCCGGTTGCTGCGGGCCGGTTACCTCGTCGAGGAGCTGGACGAGGCGGACGACCGGGCCTGGTCCCGGCGCGGCCGCCGGGTCTATCAGCTCACCGCCGAGGGCAAGGAGCGCTTCGCCGAGCTGCTCGGCGAAGCGGGCCCGGAGACCTGGGACGACGAGGGCTTCGGCGTCCACCTCGCGTTCTTCTCGCGGACACCGGCCGACGTCAGGATGCGAATCCTGGAAGGACGGCGCCGCCGCGTGGAGGAACGGCGGGAGGGCTTGCGCGTAGCGCTGGCTCGGGCCGAGGAGAAGATCGACCGCTATACCCGCGAACTGCACCGGCTCGGGCTGGAGTCGAGTGAGCGGGAGGTGCGCTGGCTCAACGAGCTGATCGCGCACGAACAGGCCGAGCAGCGCGGCCCGGAGCATCCGGGGCGCTGAGCGGCGCCGCAGCGTGGCGGCAGCACAAGCAGATGGACAGAGAACGGATTGAAGGAGAAACCGGCATGGGCGAGAACCGCCGCGTTCGGGTGGCCATCGTGGGCGTCGGCAACTGCGCCTCGTCGCTGGTCCAGGGTGTGCAGTACTACCGTGACGCGGATCCGGCCACCCGCGTGCCCGGCCTGATGCACGTCCAGTTCGGCGAGTACCACGTCCGGGACGTCGAGTTCGCCGCGGCGTTCGACGTGGATGCGAAGAAGGTCGGCCGGGATCTCTCGGAAGCGATCTCCGCCAGCGAGAACAACACCATCAAGATCGCCGACGTGCCGCCGCTCGGGGTGACCGTGCAGCGCGGGCACACCTACGACGGGCTCGGCCGCTTCTACCGCGAGACCATCGACGAGTCCGACGAGACCCCGGTGGACGTGGTCGCCGCGCTCAAGGCCGCCGACGTCGACGTGCTCGTCTCCTACCTGCCGGTGGGTTCGGAGGAGGCGGACAAGTTCTACGCGCAGGCCGCGATCGACGCCGGCGTGGCGTTCGTGAACGCGCTGCCGGTGTTCATCGCCTCCGACCCGGTGTGGGCGAAGAAGTTCACCGACGCCGGCGTGCCGATCGTGGGCGACGACATCAAGTCGCAGGTCGGCGCCACCATCACGCACCGGGTGCTGGCCAAGCTGTTCGAGGACCGCGGGGTGCAGCTCGACCGCACCATGCAGCTCAACGTGGGCGGGAACATGGATTTCCTGAACATGAAGGAGCTGGAGCGGCTCGAATCGAAGAAAATCTCCAAGACCCAGTCGGTCACCTCGCAGGTGGACCGCGACCTGGGCAAGGGCAACGTGCACATCGGGCCGTCGGACTACGTGCAGTGGCTCGACGACCGCAAGTGGGCCTACGTGCGGCTGGAGGGCCGCGCGTTCGGCGACGTGCCGCTGAACCTGGAGTACAAGCTCGAAGTGTGGGACTCGCCGAACTCGGCGGGCATCATCATCGACGCGGTGCGGGCCGCGAAGATCGCACTGGACCGCGGGATCGGCGGCCCGATCCTGTCCGCGTCGTCCTACTTCATGAAGTCGCCGCCGGAGCAGTACGACGACACGACCGCGCGCGACGCGGTGGACAAGTTCATCCAGGGCGAGCTGGAGCGCTGAGCTCCCACTGCCGAGGTCCCGCTGCGGGGAGTCTGCCGACGGCGGGCTCCCCGCAGGCGGGTCACGGCAGGTCGGCGCAGATGAACTGGCTGTTCCCGGTGGTCTTCAGGACCATTTCGGACAGTTCCCGGCCGTGCCGGGCGGCGTACTCCGGCGGGGTGGAGACGGTGACCTGCCAGCCTTGTCCGGTCAGCCAGTCCACCGGATTCCGGCGTGCCTCCTGGGAGAACAGCTCGGTCAGCTGGACGCCGAGCCGCTCCGAGGTGCCCATATGCTGCATGTGGTCGCTCGCGCCGGCGAGGTTCTCGCCGGCGAGCCGTTCCACGCCGATCCGGCTGCCCGGGGCGGAGCAGGCGGCGATCAGGTCGAACAGCTGCTCCTCGACCGGCCCGGGCAGGTACATCAGCAGGCCTTCCGCGAGCCACACGGTGGGCCGGGTCCGGTCGAAACCGGTCTGTTCCAGTGCGGCGGGCCAGTTCTTGCGCAAGTCCGCGGCGACCGCGTGCCGCGTGCAGCGGGGTTTCGCGGCCAGGTCGTCGAACACGTCCTGCTTGAATTCGAGCACGCGGGGCTGGTCCACCTCGTAGAGGTCGCGACCGGTCAGGTCCAGCCGGTAGGCGCGCGCGTCGAGCCCGGCCGCCAGGATCACCACCTGCGGGGCGGGCGAACCGGTGATCAGCTCGTCGAAGTACCGCGATCGCAACCCCATGTAGGGACTCATCGAGGCCCAGACCGGGTCGTCGGTCGCCCGGGTCGGCAGCGGCCGCGGCGGCCGCGCGGCCCGGATGAACTCCGCGGCGAAGGGATCCTCGATCAGCCGGTCCGGCCGGGCGGTCTCGACCGCGCGGCAGGCCGCGATCCCCAGGGCGGTCAGCCCGATGCTGCTGACGATGTCCCATTCCCGATCCGGCGTGCCCACGTCCTGCCCTTCGCTGCCGAGCTTGCGATGCCGGGCAAGGATGGCATTCCGCGTCCGCCCGGCAGCGTGGCGAACCCGGGATGCCGCCGGTTGTCGTAGGTGAGCTGTGTCACCGACCGGCTTTCAACGCCGCGGGCAGTGCGGTCAGGTTCGTCAGCACCGTGGCTCCCGCGAGCGCTTCGGGCTCCGGCGGGAAGTGTGTGTTCGGCGCGGCGTACACGGTCATGCCCGCGGCCTGTGCGGCGCGGAGGCCGTTGGTGGAGTCCTCCACCGCGGCGCATCGCTCGGGCGGGATTTCCAGCAGCATCGCGGCACGCAGGTATACGTCGGGGGCCGGTTTGCCGGCGGCGACCTCCTCACTCGACACCGCGACCGGCACCAGCGAGGTGAGGTCGCACGCGGTGAGAAAGGCGTGGATCAGCACCGGCGGCGACGAGCTGGCGATCGCGACCGGCCACCGGCGGGCGATCTCGCGCACCACCTCCGGGGCGCCGTCGATCACCGGCGGGCCCGCGGTGTAGCGGCTGGCCATCTCGTCGATCACGGTGTTCGCGATCTCGTCCGGCGTCAGCTGGGCGCCGAGGGTGTCCACCAGGTACCGGGCCCACTCCGGCGTGCTCATCCCCTGTTGCGCGCGGGTCGCCTCCGGCCGCCAGGTGCCTCCGTGTGCGGCGACCACGGCGCGGCGCACCGCGTCCCAGGTCAACTCGGAATCCACCAATACCCCATCGAGGTCGAAAATCACCGCGTCCATGGCCTACAGCCTATCGGGTTCGCGAAGTTATTTAGGTTAGCTAAGTGATCTTCGGAAGGGTGATGCGGGATTTCGGGCACCCTCGGCGAGCACTTCTGGACTGTCCGTTTGACTGCGTTCGCCCATTCAGTCCTGATTGCGACGAATACACTCGCTGTTCACCTCTTGGTCCGATCGGGTCGGGTTTCGGCACATACGGTCGCTTCGTTCCCCTACTGAAGTGACCCTGGAGGACCTGTGTCCCTGGAGCCCGGGCGACTGCTGCCCCTGATCTCCGCCCATCCCGGCGGCCGTTCCCCGATCACCTGTGAATACCGGTGCGGTAACGCGTGTGCTCACGAGGCGCCGAACCCGTCGGGCAACGAGTACTTCGGCGACATCGCCAAGGGAGTCTCGCGCCGCGGGGCGTTCAAGGCGGGCGCCGTGATGGCCGCCGCGGCCGGTGGGTTCGCCGCGTTGTCCGGTACCGCCGCGGCCGCCGTGGCCGAGATCCCGCCGGGCCACGGCGCGAAGCCGGTACCCGGCACCGACTTCGACCCCGTGCCGCCGAACCGCCTGGACAAGGTGAGCATCCCCGAGGGTTACGACCAGCAGGTGGTGATCCGCTGGGGCGACGCGGTGGTGCCCGGCGCGCCGAAGTTCGACTTCCGGCGGCAGACCGCGGCGGCGCAGGCGAAGCAGTTCGGCTACAACAACGACTTCGTCGGCCTGATCCCGCAGGACCCGCTCGGCGTGCGGAACCTGCTGGTGGTCAACCACGAGTACACCACCGAGGTACACCTGTTCCCGGCCGATCAGTACGACCCGGCGAACCCGACCGAGGAACAGGTCCGGATCGCCTGGGCCGCGCACGGGCTGTCGGTGCTGCAGACCTTCCGCGATCCGATCGGCGGTGCCCTGCGCACCGTGCCCAGCCCGCTGAACCGGCGGATCACCCTGGACACCGAGTTCGAGGTGCGGGGCCCGGCGGCGGGCTCGAAGTACCTGCGCACCTCGGCCGACCCGACCGGCAAGCGGGTGCGGGGCACGCAGAACAACTGCTCCGGTGGGGTCACGCCGTGGGGCACCGTGCTCTCCGGCGAGGAGAATTTCCACCAGTACTTCGCCAACGCGGACAAGGTCACCGATCCGGAGCAGGCCGCGCGGCTCAAGCGCTACCTGGTCGGCACCGGGGAGAGCACCCGCAAGTGGGAGCGTTTCGACCGGCGCTGGGACGTCGCGCAGGAGCCCAACGAGCCCAACCGGTTCGGCTGGGTGGTGGAGATCGACCCGCACGACCCGCACTCCACGCCGGTCAAGCACACCGCGCTCGGCCGATTCAAGCACGAGGCGGCGACGGTGAAGATCACCGCGGACGGTCGGGTCGCGGTCTACTCCGGGGACGACGAGCGGTTCGAGTACATCTACAAGTTCGTCTCGAAGGGCAAGTACAAGAAGGGCACCTCCGCGCACGCCCGGCGGCACAACTCCGCGCTGCTGGACGAGGGCACGCTCTACGTCGCGAAGTTCACCGGCGACAGCCCGGGCGAGATCGACGGTTCCGGCAAGCTGCCCGCGGACGGCGAGTTCGACGGCACCGGCGAGTGGATTCCGCTCGCCGCCGGTGACAAGTCCTTTGTGGGCGGTTTCACCGCGGAGGAGGTGTACGTGTTCACCCGCCAGGCCGCGGACAAGGCCGGGGCGACCAAAATGGACCGTCCGGAGGACATCGAGCCGAACCCGGTCAACGGCCGGATCTACGCGGCGCTGACCAACAACACCGACCGCGGCGCGGCGGGCAAGGCGGGCGTGGACGAGGTGAATCCCCGCAACCGCAACAAGAACGGGCACGTGCTGGAGTGGGAGGAGGACCGCGGCGACGCCGCGGCCACCCGGCTGCGCTGGCGGCTGCTGCTGGTCTGTGGCGATCCGGCCGCCGCGGACACCTACTTCGGCGGGTTCCCGAAGGACCGGGTCAGCCCGATCTCCTGCCCGGACAACGTCGCCTTCGACGCGCACGGCAACCTGTGGATCTCCACCGACGGCAACACCCTCGGCGCCAACGACGGGTTGTTCTCGGTCCCGGTCAGTGGTCCCGAGCGTGGGCACGTCAAGCAGTTCCTCTCCGTGCCGGTGGGGGCCGAGACCTGCGGTCCGGTGGTCACCGACCAGCTGGTGCTGGTCGCCGTGCAGCATCCGGGCGAGGACGCGAAGAACTCGGCGGAGCCGACTTCGCACTGGCCCGACGGGGGCAGCTCGCAGCCGCGCCCGGCCATCGTGTCGGTGTGGCGGAAGGGCCGCTTCGGGCTGGTCGGCCGGATCGGGCAGCGGTAACTCTTTGGGGTGGCTCCTCCTGCGTACTCCCGCCGGAGGGTAATAGCTTCACCGGGTGAGGCGGGTGAAGAGGGTCGCGATCGGACGGTCGACGGGCGTGCTGGCCGGCACAGTGGTGCTGGCCAGCGCGCTCGTCGTCGTTCTTCCGGGTTCGGCACCCGCGGCAGGCGGTCCGGCCTGCGGCGGGATCGCTGCGAACGCCGGCGTGGAGGACACCGCGTCCGGCGGAATGCCGAGCGGTTACGTGTTCACCCCGGCCGCGCCGGTGCCGCGCAGCACCCCGCCGGACCGGATGCCCAAGCTCGTCACCAGCACCGCGTACCCGGTCGAGGGCAAGGTGAACGCGCAGATCCAGACGCCGGACGGCCGGGTCAGCTGGGCGAGCCAGGAGCTGCGTGCGGTGCCCGGCGGCCGCTACGCACTGTCGGTCTGGACCGGTACGAACGCGTCGAACCTGGGTTCCCGGGCGGTCACCAAGGTGGGCTTGCGCTTCGCCGACACCGCGGGCCGGACGCTGCTGGACCACGCCGTCGACGTGGGGCACGACGTTGCCACGGACGGCAAGCTCGCGAAGCAGGACCTGCCCGCGGTGGCCGCGCCGGACCGGACCTCGGCGGCCCTGTTCTACGCCACCACCAACCACAACTGGGTCAGGTGGGACTGCGTGCACGCGGATCTGGCGGCCTACACGGTCAAGCAGGAAGTGCGGAACCCGGCGAACGGCGAATGGTCCGCGTCTGCCGCGATCCCGGCCGGTGAGACCGCGCACTACCGGATCACCGTGGCCAACACCGGGTCCGAACCGCTCACCGGCCTGCTGGTGAAGGACCCGTGGTGCACCGGGCTGCCTGGCGCGTTCGACCTCGCCCCGGGCGCGAACCGGGCGCTGACCTGCGATCATCCGAACCTGACCGAGGACGACGACGGGCACGTCAGCACCGCGACCGTCAGCGGCGCGAACTCACCCGCCGGACCTCTCGCGGACCAGAAGGCGACCGCGACGATCGCCGTCACTCCGCAGCCGGCGGTCGGCAAGATCGGCGACCGGGTGTGGAAGGACCTGAATCGCAACGGCCTGCAGGACGACGGTGAGCCCGGGTACCCCGAGCTGCCCGTGACGTTGAAGGACGGCGCCGGTGGCACCGTCGCGTCCACGCGTACCGCGGCGGATGGCAGCTACCTGTTCGACAAGCGGCCGGACGGTACGTATCAGGTCTGCTTCGACGTGCACGCGCTGCCGGGCGGCCTCGCGGTGACCCGCCGCGGCGCCGGGGACCCGGCCCGCGATTCCGACGCCGACCCGGACAGCGGCTGTACCGCGCCGTTCACCCTCGGGGGGAAGGCCCGCGAACGGACCGATCTGGACCTCGGTCTCGCCCCGCAGCTGCCGCCCACTCCGGCGCCGCCGACCTCGTCCGCGGGACCACCACCCCCACCGGTCACTCGCCCGAGCGGCGCACCAGCAGTTTCCTGACCACTCTGCGTAACCCGCGCCGAGATGTGAGACTGTCCCCGCAGCTCATTTCTCGGGGAGGTCGGGAACACTCATGACCGCGGCAGTGACCGTCGGCGAGCCGATCGTGCAGCCACCCCCGTGGTACCGCCGTCCGGTGGCCTGGACCTGGATCGCCACCGCGGCCACGCTCGTGCTCTACGCGGTATTGGCCTGGCAGCGGCGCTGGATGAGCGACGACGGGCTGATCGTGCTCCGCACCGTCCGGCAGATCCTCGCCGGGAACGGGCCGGTGTTCAACATCGGGGAGCGGGTCGAGGCGAACACCAGCCCGCTGTGGACCTGGCTGCTCGCCGGGCTCGGCACCTTCCCCGTTCCCTCGCTGGAATGGGTGGCCGTGCTCACCGGGCTGCTCTGCGCCGTCGGCGGGCTCTTCTTCGGCCTCGACGGTGCCCGGCGGCTCTACGGCGGCGCGGTCGTGCCGGCCGGCGCTCTGGTCGTGGTCGTGCTGCCGCCGTTCCGGGACTTCGCGACGTCCGGCCTGGAAACCGGGCTGGCCATGCTGTGGCTCGGATTGTGCTGGTGGCTGCTGGTCCGGGGAAAGGGTGCCCTCGGCACGGCGGTGGTGCTGGGTCTCGGTCCGCTGGTGCGGCCCGATCTGGCGTTGTTCACCCTCGTCGGATTCGTCGCGCTCGTGCTCTTGCACCGGCCGAAGGTGCGCGCCGGGCTCGGCTGGCTGGCCGCCGGGGTGGCGCTGCCGGTCGGCTACCAGGTTTTCCGGATGGGCTACTACGGCCTGCTCGTGCCGAACACCGCGCTGGCGAAGGAAGCCGGGGACGAGGACTGGTCGCGCGGGTTCGATTACCTGCTCGACCTGGTCGACCCGTACCTGCTGTGGTTGCCGCTGATCCTGCTGGCGGCGGTCGTCGTACTCGCCCGCCGTTCGCGGATCCTGATGCTCGCGCCGATCGTCGCCGGGGTGCTGATGGCGGCGTACGTGGTGCGGGTCGGCGGGGATTTCATGCACGGCCGGATGCTGCTGCCCGCGTTGTTCGCGCTGTTGCTGCCGGTGCTGGCGATCCCGCTGACCCGGCGGACGGCCGCGTTCGCCACGCTCGTCGCGGTCTGGTCGGTGGTGGCCGGCGGCTGGCTGCGCGTGCCGTACGAGAAGACCGAGCTGGCGAACGGGATCGCCGACGAGCGGTCGTTCTGGGTCGTGGTCACCGGCACGCCGAACCCGGTGGCGGCCGAAGACTTCCTCCACCATGGGGAGTTCCGTCGCGCAGTCGAAGCGGTGGACGCCACCGGCCGGCCCGCGGTGCTCGCCTACAGCTACGGCGATGTCAAGCAATGGTTCCGCTTCCCCACCAGCCGTCCGTACGTGACGATGGCCGCGGACAGCATTGGTGCGATCGGCAACCTGGTCTCCCTCGATGTCCGCGTGCATGATGGCTACGGGCTCTCCAGCGACCTCGCAGCACACTCCTCGCCAATTCCCGACGGCCGGGCCGGGCATGCGAAGTGGCTGATCCCGGCGTGGGAGATCGCCGAGGCGGGCAATTCCGATGTCGCCGACGACGGCCAGATCCGGATCTTCCAGCCCGGCACGATCGACGCCGCCCGCGCGGCCCTGCGCTGTCCCGGCGAACAGGAGGTGCTCGCTTCGACCCGGGGCGAGATGTCGTGGAATCGCTTCCTCGACAATTTCACCGGTTCTTGGCAGCGCACGGCCATCCGTTACCCGCGAGACCCCGTCGAAGCCGCCCGCTGCTGAGGCCTACCGTGGCCGGTATGACCGATCTTCCGCTCGCCCTGGTCACCGGCGCCTCCCGCGGCATCGGCGCGGCCATCGCCCACCAGCTCGCCCCGACCCACCGGCTGCTGCTGGGCGGCCGCGACGCGGACGCGCTCGCGAAGGTCGCTGCGGAGCTGCCGGGCGCGCAGCCGTGGCCGGTGGATCTCACCGATCCCGCCGCGGTCGAAGCCGCCGCGAGTGGGATCGGGCGGCTCGAAGTCCTCGTGCACTCCGCCGGGATCGGGCGGATCGGCGCGATCGCCGAGGCCCCGGCGTCGGCCTGGCGGGCCAACTTCGAGATCAACGTGCTCGCGGTGGCCGAGCTGACCCGGCATCTCCTGCCCGCGCTGCGGGCCGCCCGCGGTCACGTGGTGGTGCTCAACTCCGGAGCCGGACAGACCGCCCGGCCCGGCTGGGCTCCTTACGCAGCAAGCAAATTCGCCGCCCGCGCGTTCGCCGACGCACTCCGCGCCGAGGAGCCGGAGCTACGCGTGACCTCGGTCTACCCCGGCCGCACCGACACCGACTTGCAGCGCAACGTGATCGCCCAGGAAGGCGGCACCTACGACGCGACGAAGTACCTTCGTCCGGACTCCGTGGCCACCGCAGTGCTCACCGCCGTCACCGCGACTCCGGACGCGCACCTCACCGAGATCACCGTCCGCCCCCGCTGACCGGACCCAAGGCTGTGAAGGGACCCTTCACGGACGCACGGGCTGTGAAGGGTCCCTTCACAGCCCGCGAAAGCGAGCGCGCAGCCCGCGAAAGTTAGGCGCGCAGCCGGGCTGCGGTGTCGGTGACCGACGCCTGCACCTCGGCCCGGTCCACGCGGGTCGATTCGCCCGCGGCGATCACCGGCTCGCCGCCCACCCACACGTCGCGGACACGGCGCGAACCCGCCGCCCACACGAGGTTCGACAGCAGCTGCTCGTCCGGAACGTCCAGGCCCGCGGCGAACGCCGGATCGTCGAGATCCACGTGCACCAGGTCGGCCCAGCGGCCCGGCTCCAGCGCGCCGAGATCGGGGCGGCCGAGCGCTTCCGCGCCACCGCGGGTGGCCAGCAGGAAGGCGTCCGCCGCGGTCAGCGCCGTGGAGTCGTTCGTGGCCAGCCGGGCCAGCATCGCGCTGAGCTGCACCTCTTCCCACAGGTCGAGGTCGTCGTTGGAGGCCGGGCCGTCGGTGCCGAGGCCGACCGCGACGCCGGCCGCCCGCAGTTCCTTGACCCGCGCGATCCCGGAGGCGAGCTTCGCGTTCGAGCCGGGGCAGTGCGCCATGCCGACACCCCGCGCGGCGAACAGCGCGATGTCCTCGTCCGACAGGTGAATGGCGTGCGCGGCGAGGGTACGCCCGGCGAGAATGCCCACCTCGTCGAGCAGCTTCGGCACCGAACCGTGCTGCTCCCGCTGCACCAGATCCTCGTTCGCGGCCTCGGCGACGTGGATCTGTACGAGCGCACCACGCGCGGCAGCGGATTCCGCGACGGCACGCAGACCGTCCGGGTTCAGCATGTACGCCGAGTGCGGGCCGTAGCCCAGCTCGATCCGTTCCGCCGGGCCGAAACGCAGGCCGTCGGCGTCGATCCAGCGCTCGATGGCCTCCAGCGAGGTGCGCCAGTTCATCCCCGGCAGCTCCATCACCGGCGGAGCCACCAGCGTGCGGCCACCGGTGGTCAGCACCGCGTCCACCAGCTGCTCGCCCTCGAAGTACATCTCCGCGCTGGTGGTCACGCCGTGCCGGAGCATCTCGACCGAACCCAGCAGCATGCCGGTGCGCACGTCCGCGGGCTTGAGCTTGGCCTCGGCCGGCCAGATGATCTCGTGCAGCCAGCGCAGCAGCGGCAGGTCGCCGCCCATCCCGCGCAGCAACGTCATCGGGCTGTGCGCGTGCGTGTTGACCAGCCCTGGCAACAGGATCCCGCCGAGCCGGGTCACCTCGCCGGCGAACTCCGGGGCGTCCGCTTCCGGCCCGGCGAAACCGATCCGCCCGTCGTCGGTCACGTCCACCACCGCGGAGCGCAGCACGGAACAGGCGGGATCGGCGGGCAGGACGACGGGGGCGTGGAAGCGACGAGACATCCCGTGATCGTACGACCGGAATGTCAACAGCAGCTGAGGGGCAGCCCACCCAGCGTTTTACTCCCGATTACCGGTGTCCGGCCCGCCGGCGGTCAGTCGACCACGCCGCTGCGCCAGGCCCAGGCCGCGATCTCCACGCGGTTGCGGGCACCGATCTTGGACTGCACGGCCGCCAGGTGCGTCTTCACGGTGGACAGCGAAAGGTACAGCTCGGCGCCGATCTCGGTGTTCGTCAGCCCCCGCGCGGCCGCTTTCACCACGTCCAGCTCGCGCGCGGTGAGCGGTTCGGCGGGCTTCGGGGACTGGGGTTTCGAGGCGTTTCCGTTGAAGTGCTTCAGCAGCCGCACGGTGATCTGCGGGGACACCAACGCGTCGCCGCGGTCCGCCGCGCGCACGGCCTCGATCAGCAGGGCGGGCCCGGCGTCCTTGAGCAGGAAGCCGCTCGCCCCGTTGCGCAGCGCGGTGTGCACGTACTCGTCGAGATCGAACGTGGTGACCACGACGACCTTCAGCGGATCGGTCGTGTCCGGCCCGGCGAGCTGCCGGGTCACCTCGAGCCCGTCCAGCCCCGGCATGCGGATGTCCAGCAGGCACACGTCCGGGCGCAGCTCACGGGCCTTGGCCACGGCCGACACCCCGTCCGGCACGTCCGCGACCACTTCGATGTCGTCCTGCGCGTCCAGGATCATGCGGAAGCCCATCCGCACCATCTCCTGGTCGTCCGCGATCAGTACCCGGATCACCCGTTTGTCTCCCCGTTCGGTTCGAGCGGCAGCCACGCCTCGACCCGCCAGCCGCCGTCCGGCCCGCGACCGGCCGAGAGGCGGCCGTGCAGCAGCGCGACGCGTTCGCGCATGCCGACCAGACCGTAGCCGCCCGACCCACCGGCCGGACGGCGAGCCGGTTCCCGGCCGTCGTCCATCACCCGCAGGTGCAGTTCGTCCGCCGCCACCTCGGCGTGCACCAGCGCTTCGGTCGCGTCCGCGGCGTGCTTGCCGATGTTGGTCAGCGACTCCTGCACCAGCCGCAGCGCGGAACGGCCCACCTCCTGGGGCAGATGCGGTGGCAGATCCAGATGCAGGCTGGTGGGCAACCTGTGGTTGCCCGATTCGACCAGCCTGCGCAGGTCCGCGGCGAGGTCGGTGGTGGCCTGCTCGTTGAACTCGCCCGAACCGGCCGGCGCGTCCCCGCGCATGCTGCGCACCAGCCGGCGCATCGCGGCCAGCGCCTCCACCCCGGCGTCCTCGATCCGGGCCATCGCCTCGTAGGCCAGCTGCGGGTTCTTCTCCCCCGTCATCCGCGCGGCCTGCGCCTGTACCACGATGCCGGTCACGTGGTGGGCGACCACGTCGTGCAGTTCGCGGGCCAGCGCCATCCGCTCGGCGGTCTGCGCGTCGCTGACCGCGGCCTTGACCACCTGCTGGTGTTCGGAATCCCGGGAACGCAGGAAGAGCCCGATCGCGATGGCGATACCCAGCAGCAGGGAGCCGAGTACCGCGCCCAGCCCGATCGTCTGCGGATCGGTGAGCAGCCGGAAGCCGGGGCGCTCGAAGTTCAGCAAGGTGGACACCGCGACCGCCACCGACAGCGCCGCGATCCGCGGCCAGGCCTTCGGCAGCACGGTCACGCGGACCAGGTTCACCACCACGCCGAAACCGGCCACCACCTGCGCCGGCGGAATTCCGGTGCCAGGTTCGTACCCGTAACCGAGGCGCAGGAACGGCATCACCACCCCCGCCAGCAGGATCAGCCCGGCCACCACGAGGCTCGCCCTCGCGGGCTCGCGGCGGGAGTAGATCGCCGCCACCGCGGCCAGCATCGAGCAGAAGAGGATGGGGAACGACCGCAGTCCCACGTTGTAGGCCTGGGCGAACTCGAGAAACAGGCCGAGGCCGAGCGCGACCAGCAGCGGCCACTGGCCCATCGCCAGATCGTTGATCCGGTGCAGCCTCCGCACGCGCTCTTCGCGTTGCGGATCGGTGGCGTGCTGTGGCCTGCCGATCAGCCCGGTCAGCACCGCCGCGACAAGCAGCAGGAAGCCGAAGACCAGCGACTGGGTGATCCCGGCGCTGGAGTAGATGTAGCGGGGGAACCGGCCGAACACCGCCGCCATCGTGGCCACCACCAGCGTGGCGATCACGCAGAACGCCACGCGGGGGCGCACCCGGCGGGCCGTGAAGTAGACCATCTCCACCCCGGCCACCACCTCGGTGATGGACAGGTTCGCCAGCACACTCGAATAGGCGGGCACGCGGTAGTAGTGGATGACCATGGTGAACGCCACCAGCGCCAGTGCGCCGGTCATGCTCGCGACGGCCGCCCGCTTACGGGCCCACAGCGCGCATCCGGCCATCGCGAAGATGCCGGGGAACACGCCGAAATCCAAGAAGCGGCCGCCGACGTCATCGAGTGCCGCGCTCGTCACGTAGACCAGGTCGAAGGCCAGCGCCGCGAACAGCAGCACCACGGACGCGCCGACTCGGTTCACGAAATCGGTCGCGCGCGCGGAGAACGAGGTCGGTGATGGCTCGGACACACCGAAACGGTAGATGATCCCGCGTCGCGCGCACGTTGGCCAGGTGGTCGCACCCTCATCGGCCGATCGGCCGATGAGACCACCGATGGATCAGCCGTCTGCCCGAAGTGGACAACCCGGGTGGTTCCGCAATACTTCTGCCGAAGCAGTCGGAGATCGAAACAGGAGAGACCCTCGGATGAGCAATCCACAATGGAGCGCCGAACCGGTGCTCACCGGGCGTGGGCTGGTGAAGCGCTACGGCGAGCAGTACGCGCTGGCGGGTGTCGACATCGACGTCCGGGCGGGTGAGGTGATTGCCATCGTGGGTCCCTCCGGCTCCGGCAAGACCTCGCTGCTGCACCTGCTGGCCGGCATTCTGCGCGCCGACGGCGGGGAGATCCGCTTGCAGGGAGAGCGGATCGACCAGCTCGGGGAGACGAAGCGCAGCGAACTGCGGCGTACCGAGTTCGGTTTCGTGTTCCAGTCCGGGAGGCTCGTGCAGGAGCTGACTGTGGAGGAGAACGTCGCGCTGCCCTCGCTGCTCGCCGGGCGCGCCAGGCAGGAATCCATTGCCGCGGGCCGGGAATGGCTCGGCCGGCTCGGGCTGGCCGGAATGGAAAGCCGCCGTCCGGGCGAGCTTTCCGGCGGCCAGGCGCAGCGCGTCGCGATCGCTCGCGCGCTCACCCACCGGCCGAAGGTGATCTTCGCCGACGAGCCGACCGGTGCGCTGGACACCCGCACCGGCCACGAGACGATGAACGCGTTGCTCACCGCAGCGCGGGACTCGGGGGCCGCGGTCCTGATCGTCACCCACGACCGGGAGCTGGCCGGAGCGCTGCCCCGCGTGGTCGCCATTCGCGACGGCCGGATCGCCACGAGGCAGCCGGCATGAACCCGTTCCAGCTCGCCCTGCGCGTGCTCCGCGTCGACCGGCGTACCCGCACTTCGGCGATCCTCACCGCGGTCGGGGTCGCGGTCGCGACCGGGCTGGTGTTGCTGCTGGCCACCCTGCCGTTCGCCACTCAGGCCCGCGAGCAGCGGGCCCAGTGGCAGGAGCCGTACCGGTACGCCAAGGACGGCAAGCCGGCCCTGCTGGTCAACTCGTCCAAGGACTACTTCGACGGCAAGGAGATCATGCGGGTCGACCTCGCCGTCACCGACTCCGGCGCCGTCCACCTGCCCCCGGGCATCGACAAGCTGCCCGTACCCGGCCAGGCGATAGTCTCGCCGGAGCTGGGCAAACTGCTCAACCGCACGCCGGCGAACCAGCTCGGTGACCGCTTCGGCAAGCCGGTCGCCGCGCTCGGCGAGCAGGCGCTGCGCTATCCGGAACAGCTCGTGGTGCTGGTCGGGCACAGCCCGCAGGAGCTGCAGGGGGCCGGCGGGGAAGCGCAGCCCGGCGTCGGCGGCCGGCCGGTGGCCGATTTCCCCCATACCGAAGCTGAGCCGGACGGGATGCTCACGCTGCTCACCGGGGTCGGCGTCGTCGTGCTGCTGGTGCCCAGCCTGGTACTGGTCGCCTCCTCGGCGCGGTTGACCGCGGCCCGGCGGGAGCAGCGGATGGCCGCGCTCCGGCTGGCCGGTGCGACACCCGGGCAGGTGACTTCGATAGTGGCCGCGGAGACCGGGCTGTCCGCCGGGGTCGGTGCGCTGGCCGGGCTGCTGCTCAGCCCGGCGCTGTATGGGTTGGCCACGTTCGTCCCGTGGGCAGGCGGGACCTGGCTCTCCTCCGACTTCAGCCTGCCGGTAGGCCTGATCGTGGCGATCGTGGTGGCCATCCCGGCACTGGTGGTGCTGGCCGGGGTGCTCGGCCTGCGCCGGGTGATGAACACACCGCTGTTCGCCGACGGCGGGCATCAGGTGAAACCGTTGCACTGGTGGCGATTGCTGTCGTTGCCCGTGGCGGGGTTGTTTTTCCTCTACGCGATCTTGACCGGCCGGGATTCGAGCGGTGGCCAGGAACTCGTTCTCGTCGGGCTGTTCCTGGTGGTGGGTTCGGCGATGCTGGTCGGCCCCTGGGTCACGTCGGCGGTCGGGGGCACCTTCGTACGGATCTGGCGCCGCCCGTCGACCCTGCTGGCCGGACGGCGGCTGCGGGAAGATCCGCGGGGCGCCTACCGCGCGTCGGCCGGAATCGTGCTCGCGGTGTTCGCCGGGTCGATGGGGCTCACCCTGCTGCCGTCCTTCGAATCGCTCGCGGGCGACAGCAGCAAGTTCGTCGACTCCGCGTTGTACGTGGATGTCAGCCCGGAGAAAGCCGATGCGATGGTCGAACAGGCCAACAGCAAGCTTGCCGAGAGCGGCGTGCAGGACCGCGCGGTCGCGGTGCCCAACGTGGTCGTTTCAGAGGCGGCGGACAAAAGGGATGAGTCGTCCCATCTGGCGTACGTGATGGCGTGTGCGGATGCGGCGAAGCTGACCAAGGTCGGCATCACCGAGAAGGACTGCAAGCCCGACGCCGGCCTGTACGCGCCTTACGAGTTCGACACCAGCAAGTACATGGTGACGAGCAGTTCCGAGCCCGATGTGCCCACCAAGCCGCTCGGCTCGATCCAGGTGGGCCGTTACTCGACGAGTGAAGGGACGAACTCCGCTTACTTCATCGAGCCGGCGGCGATGCCCGCCGGGCTGCGGCCGAATGAAACGACCCTCGTGGTGCGGACCACCGATGCCGACCGGGAGCAGGTCCGCACGGCGCTGGCTTCGGTGGCGGGCAGCTCCGGAATCAAGAGCCCCCGCCAGCACGTCTACGACCAGCGGCAGGAGCTTGACGACGTGCGCCGGGTGACCGTGATCGGACTGACCGCGGCCGCGATCCTGGCCGGCTGCAGTGCGGCGATCGCCACGGCCGGCGGGGTGATGGACCGGCGCCGCACCTTCGGTGCGCTGATCGCGGCGGGTACGCCGGTTCGGGTGCTCTCCCGGGCACTGCGGATGGAGGCCGCGCTGCCGTCGCTGGTGGCCACGATCGGGGCCGGGGTGACCGGGATTCTCGTCGGGCTCGGATTGTTCAGTCTGGCCAGCAAGAACCCGATCACGCTGACTCCGTGGCTGATCGCGCCGGTGGTACTCGGCGTCGGGGTGGCTCTGCTCGGAGCCTCGGTCTGCACTCCCGCGCTCAAGCGGGTGGCGGCCGAACCACTCAACGACGAATAGACGCGCACCGGGGGTGCGGTAAGGGGGAAGGGCCGTTGCCGGGAATGGGAACCCGGCAACGGCCCTTCGTCGTGTCCGTGAAGGGGCCCTTCACGGACTCTGAGTCTGTGAAGGGGCCCTTCACAGACTGCTGTCCCGTCAGATCCGTTCGAAGATCAGGTCGTGCGAGACGCGGCCTTCGACGTCGGCGCGCTGCTCGAACTTCGTGACCGGCCGCCACGGCGGGCGTGGTGCCCAGCCGCCCGGCTCGCCGGCGTAACGGTTGCGCAGGGCCGGTTCCGCGGAGCACACCGCGAGCATCTGCTCCGCGTAGTGCTCCCAGTCGGTGGCGAGGTGGAAGGTCCCGCCGGGGGCCAGCCGCGAAGCCACCAGCGCGACGAACTCCGGTTGCACGATCCGTCGCTTGTGGTGCTTCTTCTTCGGCCACGGATCGGGGAAGAACAGCCGCACGCCGGCGAGCGCGCCGGGTGCGACGTGCTCGGTCAGCAGGACCACCGCGTCCCCGTGCATCAGCCGCAGGTTCGTGACGCCGAGCTTCTCCGCCCGCAGCATCAGCTGGCCGAGACCGGGGTCGTAGACCTCGGCGGCCAGGTAGTTCAGCTCCGGCGCGGCGGCGGCCAGCTGCGAGGTGGTCTCCCCCATCCCGGAGCCGATCTCCAGCAGCACCGGTGCTTCGCGGCCGAACCACGCGGGGAAGTCGACCGGTCCGGCGGGCAGGTCGGCGACCGTGCGGCCCAGCCGTGGCCAGTGCTCCTCCCATGCCCGCTGCTGCCCGACGGTCATCCGCCCGCCGCGTTTGACGTAACTGACCACGCTGCGCAGCCGTGGCTGGTGCTCGTTCTCCACCCGGACAAGATACGGGCGGGTCACCGCACCGCTTCGAACTCCCCGAGCCGGGCCCGCAGACCGGCCACCCCGGCCACCGCGATCGGCGGCGGGGTACCCGCGGAATGCGCGGGCAGCACGTCGATCCAGCCGTCGTGCCGATCGGTGTTGAGTACCGTGGTCGGGATCGAATGGCCGGACCGGCCGCGTTCGGAGGGCATGAACTCCCAGTAGCCCGATTCGCCGTCCGCGGCCCACGGCACGAACTCCCAGCCCGGCCTGCGGCTGAGCAACTGGGCGACGCGATCTTCGATGCGGAAGCCGAGCGCGCGGGATTCCAGCCGCCCGCTCGCCACCGCGCGCAGCCACCACGGGGCGGGCAGCTGCTCGTCGGACCGGGCGGCCCGGTGGTACAGCGTGAGCACGGCGTCTTCGGCGGCGCGGTGCACCCACGCCTGGCGCAGGTCACCCGGGCGCGTGGCCGGCAACGCGAACCGGGGCAATTCGATTGCCTGGGACCATTCGAGGTCCAGCATCGGTTCGAGCCGGGGCCGGGGCGCCGCCGCACCGCGGGCCGCCGGAATGGCGCTGACGAGATCTTGACCAGCGTCCACCGTCAAGGTTCACCTCCGGTGAGCTGTGTACATCGAGTGCGCTCTGCCTTCGAATAAACAGGCCACCTGAGCAGTATGTCCGCTCGCTGTGAGGGAAGCCACACCCGCTTAACGTGGTCTTAATCCGTTTGCCTGATGTACAAGCGCGTCCGCACGTGCAGATTCACGCGTCGCGCCGGTTCGCGGTGTACACCCCGGCCGAGAACAGCGCCGCGCAGATCGCCGCGAAATACGCGAGATAGGCCCACGGTCCGAGAGGGGCCGACAGTTTCAGGGTGGTTCTGGTGAAATCCCCACCGGCGAACTGCGCTGCCGCGTAGAACGGCATCCACTGGTAGACATCCTCGCCGATCCGGGGAATCAGCAGCACCAGTCCTTCCACCAGCTGGGTCCACACCAGCACCAGTGCCAGGGAGAACGCGGTGCTGCGCAACAACAATCCCACGCCGACGCCGAATATTCCGGTAAGTGCGAAGGTGATCGCCTGCCCGAACACCAGCCGCCAGTCGGCCGCGGTGTGCAGGGCGAGATCGGCGTCCGGCCGGACCAGCTGCGCCAGCCCCCACGACCCGGTGCCGGCGGCGAGCCCGAGCACGGCGCACAGCGAACCCACCACGGTGCCCTTCGCCAGCAGCGCGGGCACTCGCGCCGGCACTGCGAGGAAGGTGAGTTTCAGCGTGCCCCAGTTCGCATCGGAGGTCGCGGCGAGCACCGCGAGTACCAGTGCGACAGTCCGGCCGGCGCTCGCGGCAAGCTGGGTGTTCGCGACGTTGGCGGTCACCTCGGCACCGGAGAGCCCGAAGAACAGCGCGGTGAACCCGATCGGCGCGAGCACCGAAAGCGCCGCACACCACCACGGCGCGCGGGTACTGAAGAGCTTGATCCGTTCCGCCCGCAGGACGTTCACCGGGCACCTCCGCTCGGATACTCGGTGGCCTGCCCGGTCAGTTCCAGGTACGCCTGTTCCAGCGAACCGGTCACCGGGGCCAGCTCGTGCAGGGTGACCCCCGCGGTGAACGCCAGCTCGCCGACCGCTGAACTGTCCATTTCGGACACATGAAACCCGCCGGGCTCCTCGGTGAACACCGCACCCCGCTCGGTCAGCGCGGTGCGCAGGGCCGCCTCGTCCGGCGTGCGCACGCGGACCCCGCGCGGTCCGGCCTTGGCCAGGAACTCGGCCATCGTGCCTTCGTGGATCAACCGGCCGCGGCCGATCACCACCAGATCCTGCGCGGTCTGTTCCATCTCCGGCAGCAGATGGCTGGACACGAACACGGTCCGGCCTTGCTCGGCCAGCGTCCGCAGCAGCCCGCGTACCCAGTGCACGCCCTCCGGGTCGAGCCCGTTCACCGGCTCGTCGAACAGCAGCACGCGCGGGTCGCCCAGCAGCGCCGTGGCGATGCCCAGCCGCTGCAGCATGCCGAGGGAGAACTGCCCGGCGCGCTTGCCCGCCACCGAAGACAGCCCGACCAGCGCCAGTACCTCCTCGGCCCGGCGGCCGGGCAGCCCGTTGGCCGCGGCCAGCCAGCGCAGGTGTGCCCGCGCGGTCCGGCCCGGATGCCGCCAGGCCGGGTCCAGCAGCGCACCGACCGTCCGGAGTGGATCATCCAGCTGCCGGTACGGCCTGCCCTCGATGAGCGCGGTGCCGGTGTCCGGGGTGTCCAGGCCGAGCAGCAGCCGCATGGTGGTGGACTTGCCCGCGCCGTTCGGGCCGAGGAATCCGGTGACCCGCCCGGGACACGCGGTGAACGTCAGATCGCGCACCGCGACGGTGCCGCCGTAGGACTTGCCGAGTCCGGTCGCTTCGAGCACGTTCGCCCCCTCTCGCCGGGCGAACTCTACCGGGACGAAAAATCCGGGCCGCCCCCGAAAGGCGACCCGGATTGTTCTTTCTTCCCCTTTTTCCCCATTGGTCTCGCCGAGTCCGGTCCCACT
This sequence comes from Amycolatopsis sulphurea, assembly GCF_002564045.1. Taxonomy (NCBI): domain Bacteria; kingdom Bacillati; phylum Actinomycetota; class Actinomycetes; order Pseudonocardiales; family Pseudonocardiaceae; genus Amycolatopsis; species Amycolatopsis sulphurea. Next base: position 2,370,565 of record NZ_PDJK01000002.1, read on the forward strand.
CGGCCCCGGCGAAACCTTCCCTGTGGGTCGTTACGCGTCGCGTTTGTTCACGACGACGATCGAGATCATCAGCATCAGTACCGCGAACCCGGCGAAGTAGGCCAGCGATCCGCCCTGCGAGAGGGAGACTCCGCTGTCCGGGCGGGGCGTCAGGAAGTTTTCCATGACGTGGAACGGCAGCCAGCGGTAGATTCCGTCGCTGACCAAGCTGATCAGACGCTCGCCCATCAGCGCCCAGAGCAGCACCAGCGAAAGCGCGCCGGCACTGTGCCGGATCAACGCGCCGACGCTGAGCGCGATCACCGCGGCCAGTCCGAAGAACACTCCGCCACCGGTGACGTTGATCCAGTCCGCCGAGGTGGTCAGCGCCATCTTGCCGGTGGGCTCCAGGAGGTAACTGACCCCCCAGGCGGCGAAGCCGCTGATCTCGCCGAGCACCAGCCCCAGCAGCCCGACCACGCCGGCCTTGGCCAGCAGCACCGAGGTCCGGTTGGGCACGGCCTGGAAGGCGGTGCGGATGGTGCCGAAGCGGTATTCCGTGGTGATCGACAGCGCGGCCACCACCATGGCCACCGCGGCGCCGAACTCGTACCCGCGCGTGCTGCTGGTGACGGAGAGGTAATCAGTGTGGCCCGCGTTGCTGGCGACGTACATGATGCCGAAGCCGCTGGTGACCAGGATGGTGAGGAGGCCGCCCCACAACGGCGCGCGGGTGGTGAAGAGCTTGATGCGTTCGACCGCAAGCAGATTCATGATTCTCTTCCGATCCGTGGTGGTCAGTGCGCGGGGGCGGGCTCGGCCGGCCCGGTGTGGTACTCGACGGAGTCGCCGGTGATCTGCATGAAGGCCTGCTCCAGCGATCCGGTCTGTGGGCTCAGCTCGTGCAGCACGAGCCCCGCGGCGCCGGCGAGCTCGCCGATCCTGGCACTGTCCAATCCGGACACGATGAGCGCGTCGCCCGCGTCGGTGACCTGCGCGCCGGCCTGGGCCAGGTGCTGCGCCAGGGTGGGCAGCTGCGGCGAGCGCACCTTCACCGTGTTGTCCGAGGCGCGCGCCACGAATTCCTCTGTGGACGATTGGGAGATGAGCTCTCCCTTGCCGATCACCACAAGCTGGGTGGCGGTGAGCGCCATCTCGGAGAGCAGGTGGCTGGAGACGAACACGGTGCGTCCCTCGCCGGCCAGCCGGTGCATGAACTGCCGGATCCAGAGGATGCCCTCCGGGTCGAGGCCGTTCACCGGCTCGTCGAACAGCAGCACTTCCGGGTCGCCGAGCAGGGCCGCGGCGATGCCCAGCCGCTGGGACATGCCGAGCGAGAACCCGCCCGCGCGCTTGTCCGCGACCGAGGTGAGCCCGACCAGATCGAGTGCCTCGTCCACCCGGCGCCTGGGGATCCCGTTGGACTGGGCCATCCACCGCAGGTGCCCGCGGGCGGAGCGGTTGGGGTGCACCCACTTCGCGTCGAGCAGTGCGCCGATGGTGCGCAGCGGGTGCTTGAGCTCGTGGTAGAGCTTGCCGCCGATGCGGACTTCACCCGCGGTGGGGCTGTCCAGCCCCAGCATCATCCGCATGGTGGTGGACTTGCCCGCCCCGTTCGGCCCGAGGAAGCCGGTGACCTCTCCGGATGGCACGGTGAACGAAAGGCTGTTCACCGCCAGGGCGTTCCCATAACGCTTGGTGAGACCCGTTGCCTCGATCATCCTTGCTCCCTTGGTGCGGTCACTGACCTGTCACATGGTGACGGAGCAAACCGGCGCGCGCGTCATCCTGCGGTTCGAATCCGCGGCACGACCTGAGTAGTACACAAACGGGTTACTCGGCGGGGGTCACCTCAGGGAAAACCCTGAGGTGACCCCGAGTTCACCGCGAGTGATCGCGACAGTCCGAAGTGGAACGACGAGAGTACGAAGTGGACTCTTCGGCCGGGTCAGTCCAGGCCGGGGCGGGCGAGCCCGGTCTCGTAGGCGAGCACCACCGCCTGTACCCGGTCCCGCAGATCCAGCTTCGCCAGGATCCGGCCGACGTGGGTCTTCACCGTGGCCTCGGACAGGAACAACGACTCCGCGATCTCCAGATTCGACATGCCCTTCGCGATCAGCACGAGCACTTCGCGCTCACGCTCGGTCAGCACGTCGAGTTCGCCCGCGTCGCGGGCCGGGGCGCCACCGGAGCCGACGAAGCGGTCCAGCAGCCGCCGGGTGACCGACGGGGACACCACGGCGTCCCCCGCAGCGACCGAACGCAGCGCGGACACCAGATGGTCGGGCTGGGTGTCCTTGAGCAGAAAGCCGGACGCACCGCCTTGCAGCGCCGCGTACACGTATTCGTCCAGATCGAAGGTGGTCATCACCAGCACGCGTGCGGTGCCCGCGGCGGTGATCTGCTTGGTCGCCTCGACCCCGTCGAGCACCGGCATGCGTACGTCCATCAGCACCACGTCCGGCCGCAGGTCGGCGGCCATCCGCACGGCCTGCGCGCCGTCGCCTGCTTCGCCGACCACGTCGAGATCGGCCTGCGCGCCGAGCACCATCCGGAACCCGACCCGCATCAATTCCTGATCGTCGACGATCACTACCCGGATCATGAGTCCAACCTAGCCGGAAACACTGCGTGAACCTGCCAGCCGCCCCCCGGGGCCGGCCCGGCTTCCAGAGTTCCGCCGTACACGTTCGCCCTCTCCCTCATCCCGATCAGCCCGTTGCCGCCGGGTACCTGCAACCTCGGCGCGCCACTCTTCGCCGCGGTGGTCGCGGTGGTGACCTCCACCAGCTGGCGAGCCTGGCCCGCGCCGTCGTCCCGGACCAGCACCTCGACGCGGTCGCGGTCGCGGTGCACCCGCACGGTGGCCCGCGCGCCGACCCCGGCGTGCTTGAGCGTGTTGGTGAGCGATTCCTGCACGATCCGGTAAATCCCCAGTGACACCCCGGCGGGCAGGGCGCCGAGGTCCTCGTCGAGTTCGAGGCTGGTCGGCACGCCGGCCGTGCGGATCCGCGCGACCAGTTCGGACACCGCGTTCGCGTCCGGCTGCGGCACCCGGGGCTCGCCCTCGCCCTGATCACCGCGCAGCACGTCGAGCAGCCGCCGCAGTTCGCCGAGCGCGCCGCGGCCGGTCTCGGAGATCGTCTGCAGCGCCCGCCCGGCCAGCTCCGGATTGCCCGCCAGCGAGAGCTTCGCGCCGTCCGCCTGCACCACCATCACGCTCACCGAATGCGCGACCACGTCGTGCAGTTCCCGGGCGATCCGGCCGCGTTCCTCGGCCACCGCGATCCGGGCGGCCTGGTCGCGTTCGGTCTCCAGCAGATGCAACCGGACCTCGACCTCCCGGTGATAGGCGCGGCGGGCGCCCATGAACTCGCCGAGGGTCCAGAACAGCGCGAGGCCGAAGAAGATGAACATGATGTTCGGCAGAGCCCGCTCCGCGGGGTCGGCCAGTGCGGTCACCGCGTTCATCAGTACGAGCGCGCCCACGTAGAGCAACCCCTGCTTGCGCCCGACGTAGACCAGGATCGAGTAGAGGCTCAGCCCGAGCGCCACGACGCCGGAGATACCGAGTCCCAGCGTGCTGTGCGCCACGGAAACGGCGTAGACGAGGTAGGCCGCGAGAATCGGACGCTTGCGGCGGAAGGCCAGCGGCGCGACGACCGCGATGTCGATCGGCACTGTGACGTACCAGGGCGGCATCGGCGTGGTGTCGACGTCCGGGAAAGCGGCGTTGCCGAGGAAGAGCACCAGGTCGACGAAGCCGAGGAGCACCGCGATCAGCGTGTCCCCGGCCATCGGGTGGGCACGCATCCACAGACTCAGCCGTCGCACCTTTCAACAGTAGGTCGTGTACGGCCGGGTTGCGTCGCTCCCGGGTAGCACCTTCGATGCGACCGGAGGATGACCGGCATGGCACGATTCGTCCGCGGGCAGGAACACGAGCCGGAAGGACACGGACGGTGACGGCAGCGGCGGGGCAGGGTCGGCTCGCGGGACCGCTGTCGGATTCGGTGGCCGCGCTGTGCCGCCGGTTGCAGTCGCAGGTCTCACCCCGGACCGCGGCCGGCTTCGGCGAGGTGCTGCGCAGGCTCGGCGCGCCCTTGCAGGTGGCCGTCGCCGGGCGGATCAAATCGGGTAAATCAACGCTGGTCAACGCGCTGATCGGGCGCCGGGTCGCGCCCACCGACGTCGGGGAGTGCACGCGGCTGGTCACCCGGTTCCAGTACGGCACCGTCGACCGGGTCGAGGTGGTGTTCGCCGACGGCCGCAAGCAGGTGCTCCCGTTTGCCGCGGACGGTTCGATCCCGGCCGAACTCGGCGTGGACATCGCCGAGGTCTCGCACCTGGAGGCGTACCTGACCAACGCGGTGCTCCAGGACATGACGGTGATCGACACCCCGGGCCTCGGCTCGCTCGACGCGGCCTCGGTCTCGCGCACCGAGCAGCTGCTCGGCGCCGCGGACCTCGACGATGGTTCCGACGATCTCGACGACACCTCGCGCAACGCGGTGGCCGGCGCCGAGGCCGTGCTGTACGTGGTGACCCAGGGCGTGCGCGCGGACGACCAGCAGGCGCTCGCCGCCTTCACCGCCGCGACGGCAAGCCGGGAGGCAGGCCCGGTGAACGCGATCGCGGTGCTGAACAAGGCGGACACGATCGTCGCGGAGACCGTCGCCGGGGCCGGTGGGGACGTGTGGAAGGCCGCGCAGCTGCTCGCGCAGAAGCAGGCGAGCACGCTCAAGCCGCGGGTCGCGGACGTGCTGCCGGTGATCGGCCTGATCGCCGAGTCCGTCGAGTCCGGCGGGTTCACCTCGGTCGACGCGGAGGCGTTGCGGCAGCTGGCCGGGCTCGACGAGGACGTGCTGGAGACCATGCTGGTGGCCGCGGACCTGTTCACCGGCTGGGAATGCGAGGTACCCGCCGGGGTCCGGCTCCGGTTGCTGGAGAAGCTGGACCTGTTCGGTATCCGCAGTGCGGTGGCCCAGATCCGGGCCGATCCGGAGCTGACCGCGGGCGCCTTGCGGCGCCGGCTGCTCGACTTCTCCGGCCTCGACGCGGTGCGCCACCGGCTGGCGGTGGTGTTCGCCGCGCGTGCCGACGGCATCAAGGCCGCGGCCGCGCTCGCCTCGGTGACCGCCCTCGCGCACGCCTCCGGCGACCCGGCCGAACGCCAGCGCGTGCACGACGCGATCGAAGTGCTGCTGGCTCGTCCCGAGGCACACCAGCTGCGCCTGCTGGAGGCGTTGACGCTGGTCGCCTCCGGTGCCGTGGAGATGCCCGAGGACCTGGCCGAAGAGGTGCTCCGGGTCGGCAGCAACGCCGAACTCGGCGACCAGCTCGGCCTGCCCGGGGCGAGCCGCCCGGAGCTGGCCGCGCACGCACTGGAGCGCGCGGGCTGGTGGCGGTCGTTCGCCTCGTTCGGGGCCACCCCCGCGCAGAGCCGGGTGGCACACGTCGTGCACCGGGCCTATTTCCTGATCTGGCAGCAAATCCGCGAGCAGTGAGGATCCCCGCCGGACGCGTAGGCTGGGTTTCGTGCGGCTGGGGGACACCACTTCGTGGCGGGTGTACTGGGGCAGCGATCAAGGCATCGACCTGGCGCTGTACCTGCGGGACGTGCTCGCGCTCCCGGTCGCCGAAGGGCAGTTGCTGCCGCCGGTGGAGCCGGCGGTCCCCGTGCATGTGCCACCCGCGCTCGACCGGGCGTCGGTGCAGGCGGGCTGGCCCGGCTGGTGGAACGGCCTGCTGGAAGCCCTCCGCTGCCGCGGGGAGAGCCGGGTCCCGCGCCGCCGCGGCATCCCGTCCCCCGGTGACGGTTCCGCGATCGACCTTGCCGCGCAGCACTTCGCCCAGGCCGCGGCCCGGCATTTCGCCGACGCCCGCCGTCCGGCCGCCTTCCACCGCCGTCAGATCGTCGCCGGTGACCGGCTTGGCCAGCTGGTCCGCGAAACCGAGCTGGAACTCGGCCGCCGGGCGCGGCCGTTCCGGTTGTCGGTACTGGAAATCCCGGTGGCCGGCCGGGTCTGGCTGCGCACCGCGGAGGAACAGCTGCTGGTGTCGTCCCGGCTCGCCGAGGACGTGCCCGCGCTGGAACAGGCCATGCGCACGCTGATCCGGAGCCTCGCCTGAGGCGGGTGGCGGAGCGGCCCCGGCGGCTGGTGGAATCTCCGGTGACGAACGGGGGCGAGCCGTGACGGGACTCGGCGAGAGCGAAGCACCGACCGGCGAGATCGCGGCCGCGGACCTTGCGCGGATCATCGCGGAGGCCGAAGGAACCGGGCACGCGATGGTCGCGTCGGAGCCCGGTGTGGATCTCTTAGCTACTGCCGGTGAGCTGGATCGTGCGCTGGCCGACCGGCAGGCCCTCATCCAGCTGTGTCTCTATGCGCTCGATCGCGCCCGCAGCAACGGGGTGGCGCAGCGGCTCGAAGACGGGCTGGCCGCGATCGGGGTGCGGGCACTCCGGCCGGACGGTGAACGGTTCGACCCAGCCCGTCACGAGGCGGGCGGTGCGGTGGCCACCGACGACCCGGCCCTCGAAGGCGTCGTCGCGGAGACCGAGGTGACCGGGTTCGCCGACCAGGAGCGGCTGCTGCGCGCGCCGGTCGTCACGGTCTACGCGAAGCGGGCGCTGTGACAGCACCGGCGCTGCCTGCGCAGGTCCAGGCCGCGCGCGAGCAGCTGCTGGAGGTGGTCCGCGAGGCCGATCCGGCGCTCGCGCAGTGGGTCGCCGACGTGCGCCGGACCCGGTCGGTCAAGCCGTCGGTGGTGGTCGTCGGCGAGACCAACCGAGGCAAGAGTTCGCTGGTCAACGCCCTGCTGGCGAGTCCGGGGCTGTCCCCGGTGGACGCGGACGTGGCGACCGCGACGTACCTGGTCTTCGAGCATGCGGCGCAGTGGGGTGCGCGGGCCTGCTACCCCGGGCAGCATCCGTCCGTGCCGTTCGACCTCGGGCAGCTGGTGGACTGGGTGTCCGCGGCGCACGAGCTGCCGCCCGGTCAGCTTCCGCCGCGCTACGTCGAGGTGTCCGGTCCGATCCCGCTGCTGGAGCGGCTGACGCTGGTGGACACCCCAGGCGTCGGCGGTCTCGATTCGCGGCACGGCACGCTGGCGCGTGAAGCCGCCGCGGAGGCGACCGCGCTGGTGTTCGTGGTCGACGCATCGGCACCGTTCACGAGCACCGAGCTGCAGTTCCTGCGCGACGTCGCGGATCGTGTGGAGACCGTCGTCTTCGTGCTGGCGAAGACCGACGCGTTCCGTGGCTGGCGGGAGATCCTCGAAGCGGACCGCCGTCTGCTGGCCGAGCACGCGCCGCGGTTCGCCGGCGCGGTGTTCCATCCGGTTTCGGTGCGCGTGTTCGAGACCGCGGCGAAGGCGCCGAACGAGCAGGTCGCCGCGATGCTGCGGGAGCAGTCCGGGATCGCCGCGCTGCAGGTGGCCCTGCAGGAGCTGCTGGTCGGCCGGTCGATGATGCTCACCGAGGCCAACACGCTGCGGGCGCTCTCCAGCGTGCTGGCGGAGCTGAAAGCCGGGCTACAGGCGGAAAGCCGGGCGCTGTCCGCGGGCGAGGCCGAGGCCGGACAGCTGCGTGCACGCCGGGACCGGCTGCAGTCCGACCGGCGCACGTCCACCCGGGGCTGGCAGCTGCGGCTGCGTGGGGAGATCCAGCGCACCCGCGTCGAGATCGGGCACGAAAGCAGCCGGGAGATGCGCGAGGCCCAGGCACACTTCAGGCAGCGCATCGACGCCGCGAAGCGCGAAGATCTGGCCGCGGTGCCGCAAGACGTGGACATCGCGCTGCAGACCACGTCGCAACGCGTTTCGATGCTGCTTTCCCAACGGCTGAACCAAGTCACGAACGTCGCGCTCGCGGAGCTGTTCTCCGCCGGGGAACTGGACGTGATCCGCGGTCAGTTCGCCAGGGCGGGCGGCCCGCCGGTGGTCCTGCGCCCGCCGGACAAGAAGCCGCCGACGGCCGAGGACAAACTGCTGGTGTTCATGGGCATTTCCGGCGGCGTCGGCGCGGGCAAGCTGGCCGCACTGCCGCTGGCCGGGGTCGCCCTGCTGAACCCGGTGGTGCTGCCCGCGACGATCGTGATCGGCCTCGGCGCCGGCTGGTGGATGGCCCGCACCCGAAAGCAGGCCGCGGACAAGCAGCATCTGAAGCAGTGGCTGGTCGAGGCCATCGCGGACGCCCGCGCCACGCTCGATCAACTGGTCGCCGAGCAGCTCATCGAGGCCGAACAGCAGCTGTCCCTGGCCTTGGACGACGCGATGGGCCGCCGGATCGGGGCCATCGAGGCGGAGCTGAAGCAGGTCGATCAGACGATCAAGATGGGCGCGCAGGAACGGGCGAAGAAGATCGCGATCGTGGCCAAACGCCTCCGGGAGATCACCGAAGGTCACGCCAGGGCCGAGGCGCTGCTCACCCGCATCCGCGCGCTCCGGGACCGAGCATGATCGGCTGAGACGGGACCGGACCGGCCTGGGCACTGATCGGCTTGTGGACGGGAACCGAACCGGCCTACGGTGAGTCTCACCGATCGATACAGCGCAGACCCGGCCGTACCAAAAGGGGGCACCACCCATGTGGGTCGACGAGAGCGGCGGCAGCGACGCCAACGGGCCCGAAGCCATGACCGTGCACGTCGAAGGACAGGAGTACCAGGCCGAGGTCAACTACGACGCGGACCACGACGGTGTGGCCGACACCGCCGTCGTGGAGCACGGCGACGGGACGGCACAGGCCTTCCTGGACACCGATCACGACGGGGTCGCCGACCGGTACGAGGTGCTCGGCGCGAGCGGCCAGGTACAGGACCAGGCGGTCTACGACGAGGCCAGCGGTTCGTGGGTGGAATCCGGTGGCCACTCCGGCGGCACCGATGCACCGGCGCAGAACACCTCGGCCGGCGGGCACATCCACGCCGATCTGCCCGGCGGCGGGGTCGATGCCGGCGCCGCGTCCATCGACACCGACCACGACGGGCATAACGACACCGTGGTCGTGGAAACGAAGTCCGGCGGCACCATCGCGTTCACCGACACCGATGGCGACGGTGCGGCGGACGTCGCGGTCGAGATCGGCTCGGACGGCTCCACCAGCACCTACGAGCACACCGGCCCCGGCCAGTGGAGCGAGACCTCCGGCCCGCCGGACCGGGCGTTCGACCCGGCGGCCGACGCGGCCTGGGGCGGCGAGGGCACCCAGCTGCTCAACGGCGTCGCGCGGATCGACTCCGGCACCGGTCAGTGGATCAGTCCCAACTGAGCCGTCGTAAGTAACCTGCGTCACAGTCGAAGGGCCCGGCACTCGCCGGGCCCTTCGTCGTATCGGCGGACGGGCGGTGCGCCCGAATGCGGCGCCCCGTCAGGAGGATTTCCGGCGCTGGACCGTTCCGGTGAAACTGAATCGATTCCCTTATCGTTCTTGTGAGAGAACCGACAGGTCAGCTCTCGGTTACCTGCCGGTCATCCGGCTACAGTCGGGGAATCCCAAAACTCGTACACCGGTTCGCCGCCGGTGTGCGAAGCCATTCGGTCGCCGGCAACGAAGCCCGCACCAAGAACCCCGTCGTTCGTGGTGTGGGCTCTTTTGTCGTCGGAGTCAGGAGTAGAGATGACCGCAGTCGCCATTCCCGGGCTGGACAACGCGCCGACGACGCACACCGGCGTGCTGTCCTGGGTCCGGGAGGTCGCCGAGCTGACCACCCCGGACCGCGTGGTGTGGGTCGACGGGTCCGACGAAGAGGCCGCCCGGATCAACGAAGGCCTGGTCGAGGCCGGCACCTTCGTGCGGCTGAAGGCCAAGCCGAACTCCTACTGGGCCACGTCCGACCCCGGCGACGTCGCGCGCGTCGAGGACCGCACCTTCATCTGCTCGAAGCGGGAGGAGGAAGCCGGCCCGACGAACAACTGGATGGCCCCGGCCGAGATGAAGGCCACCATGACCGAGCTGTACCGCGGGTGCATGCGTGGTCGCACGATGTACGTGATCCCGTTCTGCATGGGGCCGCTCGGCGACGAGAATCCCAAGCTGGGCTTGGAGATCACCGATTTCGCGTACGTGGTGGCCTCGATGCGGGTGATGACCCGCGCGGGCAAGGCGGCGCTGGACAAGTTCATCGCGCCGGACGGCAGCGAGCGCGAGTTCGTGCCCGCGCTGCACTCCGTCGGCGCGCCGCTGCAGCCGGGCGAGCAGGACGTCGCCTGGCCGTGCAGTGAGACCAAGTACATCTCGCACTTCCCGGAGGAGCGCGCGATCTGGAGCTACGGCTCCGGCTACGGCGGAAACTCCTTGCTGGGCAAGAAGTGTTACTCGTTGCGGATCGCCTCGGTGATGGCCAGGGACGAGGGCTGGCTGGCCGAGCACATGCTGATCCTCAAGCTGATCTCGCCGGAGGAGAAGGTCCACTACGTCGCGGCGGCGTTCCCGAGCGCCTGCGGCAAGACCAACCTCGCCATGCTGCAGCCGACCATTCCGGGCTGGCGCGCGGAAACCCTCGGCGACGACATCGCCTGGATGCGGTTCGGCGAGGACGGCCGGCTCTACGCGGTGAACCCGGAGTTCGGTTTCTTCGGCGTCGCGCCGGGTACCGACTACCACACCAACCCGAACGCCATGCGCACCATCGAGCAGGGCAACACGGTCTTCACCAACGTCGCTCTCACCGACGACGGGGACATCTGGTGGGAGGGCATGGAGAACAAGCCCGCGCACCTCACTTCGTGGAAGCACCAGGACTGGACGCCGGAGTCCGAAGAGAAGGCCGCGCACCCGAACTCGCGCTACTGCACGCCGATGTCGCAGTGCCCGATCCTCGCCCCGGAGTGGGACGACCCGCAGGGCGTGCCGATCTCGGCGATCCTGTTCGGCGGACGGCGCAAGACCACCGTGCCGCTGGTGAACGAGGCCCGCGACTGGCAGCACGGCGTGTTCATGGGCGCCACCATGTCCTCGGAGACCACCGCCGCGGCGGCCGGCGCGGTCGGCAACGTGCGCCGCGACCCGATGGCGATGCTGCCGTTCCTCGGCTACCACGCCGGTGACTACTTCAAGCACTGGCTGGACCTGGGCAAGAACGCCGACGCGAACAAGCTGCCGAAGATCTTCTACGTCAACTGGTTCCGCCGCGGCGACGACGGCCGGTTCCTGTGGCCGGGCTTCGGCGAGAACTCGCGCGTGCTCAAGTGGGTGCTCGATCGCGTGGAGGGCAAGGGCAACGCCACCGAGACGCCGATCGGCTACGTGCCCGCCGCGGCCGACCTGGACACCGATGGCCTGTCCGAGCCGGTCGCGGATATCGAGGCCGCGCTGGCCGTGAACCCCGAGGAGTGGCGGGCCGAGCTGCCGCTGATCGAGGAGTGGTTCGCGAAGATCGGCCAGGTGCCTGCCTCGCTGCGCGACGAGCTGGACGCGCTGGCCCATCGGCTGGGCTGAGTCCCGGAGTGTCCGAAAGGGACGTTCGTACCACGGCGGTGCGAACGTCCCTTTCGCTTTCCCGGAACGTCGGAAATCCGCCGCACTACGTATGACGATTTCGCGTTCGCGGGCTTTCCGGTTCGGCGTCACCATGACGCTGCCCGGGACGCGTGCGGACTGGGTGGCCAAGTGCCGCCGCGCTGAGGAGCTGGGCTACGACGTACTGGGGGTGGCCGATCACCTCGGCAAGTCCCCGCCATTGCCGGCCCGCGTTCTTCCGCACCGACGCCTGGCATGGAGTCCTTTTAGGACAGTCCGCTGTGGACTTCCCGGCGGTGCGAGGGCTGATCCTGCTGTGCTGCGCGGTGGGCTGGCGGAGCCTGCTGCGGCGCGGGTTCGTCTGGGCCGAACCGGCCGAGCTGACCTGGCTGGACTTCACCCGGGCGGACCGGCGGCGGGTGGTGGCGTCCCGGCTGGCCGGCGGGTTGTGCGGATTCTTCCTGGTGATCGGCTACCCGGCCGCGCTGATGCTCGCGTTCGGCGGACTGGTGGCGGGCCGCCGCGGCACTCGTCGCGGGCAGCTTCGTCCTGGCCTTCGCGACCGCGCGGCGCACCGCGTTCCAGGTCGAAGCCGCGGGTCCGCTGGTGCCGGCCGCGGCGGGAGTGGTGATTTCCGCAGCGCAGTTGGACGCGGTGTTCGTGCAGTACGTCGGCGCCGCGCTCGCGTTGGGCGGGACGGCGTTCGCATTCGGCGTTGAGGCAGTGACGCGGGCCGGGCGGGAGGTGCTGCTCGAAGGCTGGAACGCACGGCTGCTTCGGTCGGTCGCGGTGACGTTCCTGGATCCGATGATGCTGCTGCCGGAGGCCGCGCCCTCGGGCAAGTGGTCACTGCGCCCGCCCACGCCGTTGCGGCTGGCTTGGGTCGGCCCGCTCGGCCGTTCGCGGTACGCGGGGGCGGTGCTGCTGGTCGCGGTGGCCGTCGGGCACGTTGCCGTGCCGACGCTTCCCGGTGAAGTACTTGTCGGATTGGGCGGGTACATCGCGTTGATTCCGTTCGGTGCCGGTTTGGGCGTGCTCTGGCGAAATCCTGGGCGACGGAGGTGGCTGGGTTCGACGTCGTGGGAGCTGGTGATCGCACACGGAGCGGTCCTCGTGGCGGTCGCTCTTGCGTGGCCGGTGCTACTGGGGGTGGCACTACTGGCCTTGGGCACGTCGGTCTCGCAGCGCGCGTGGGTGACGGTGATCCTTGCGGTGCTTTCGGTACTGCGCACCGTGACGCGCGCGCCGGTGGACTACAGCAGCGCCGGTTTCGTGGACACCCCGGCCGGCCCGATGCCCGCGAACCTGGCGCGGCAGCTGTTCCGCGGCCCGGACCTGCTGGTGCTCGGCATCCTGCTGCTGACGCTGACCGGCTGAACTTGCGCGGCGGAGTTACTAATCCGACCATTGGTAGATCGACCCCCACTCGGCACGTAACCGTTGCTACGAAGCCATTAGGCCGTGACTGTGGTCGGATTGGTAATGATCGGCACAGTAGGCTCCGTGCCGACGAGAGGAGCCCCGAATGGGTGGTGGACACGGATCCGGCGCCGGTCATCGGGCGACCACGGAGTTCCCTTCGGACTGGAGTGCCGAGCAGATCATCGCGGTGCTCAAGGACGTGGCCAACGACCCCGACGGACCCCGCCGCCAGCAGTACAACGGCCGCTGGCGCTGCGCGGGCGAGCGGTACGGCGTGCACGTCGCGGTCCTGGTGAACGGCAACGGCCACGTGCACACCGGCTACCCGTTGTCCGGCCCCGGCGTGCTCCGCAATCCCGACACCGCCCGTGACCCGGCGAACCCCGCCGTGACGGACCGCTCGGGCAACCGCATCAGCTACTTCCTCGGCAGCCTCCTGCAGCAGCTGACCGACCGCCTGGCCAAGCGGGATCTGGCCTACTACCTCGAACTCCAGTGGTCGGGCGAATGGGAGGAACTGGCCGACACCCTGGCCGCGCACTTCACGCACACCGGCTTCCGGCTGACCGCGGACGAGTTCGCCGATTTCGAGAAACTGCTGAACTCGTTCGACCTGCCCGCCCGCGACTGCGTCTTCCTCAACGACCGCACCCGCATCCTCGCCGAACTCGGCCCCGTTCAAGGGCCGTGAACCTCCCTGCGCAGACCGCGGAGGTCCGTGAAGGGGCCCTTCACAGACTCAGAGTCCGTGAAGGGCCCCTTCACAGCCTGCGAATCGGGGTGCGGGGAAGGCTAGCTGGCTGGGGAGAGGCGGGTGGGGTCGCAGGCGAGGCGCAGCCGGTCGAGGGGTAGCTGCACGGCGTCCGCGATCGCCGCGACGGTGAAGAACGCCGGGGTCGGGATCCGGCCGGTTTCGATCTTGCGCAGGGTCTCCACCGAGATCCCCGCCTCCGCGGCCACCTCGGTCATGCTCCGGCCGGCCCGGGCGGCGCGCAGCACCACGCCCAGCCGCTCGCCGCGGGAGCGTTCTTCGTCGGTGAGAGGCACGCGCACCATGCCGCCCAGTCTAGCCACAGAGTTGTCCACTGCCTGTGGACAACTCTGTGCACAAGGGAGCCGGGGCCGTGGACAACCGAACCGGGACACAATTTCTGGGGGCATCCGGCGGTTCGCGACCCCGCACAATGGGGTTTTCCGCGTTGCGCCGATCGGCGGTACAGGCCCGTTCCCGGCGGGTTCTCCACGGAGGTGTCCACAGCATCCGGGTTGGAAAACCACTCTGTTCACATCGATACCGGGCAGCTGTGCCGCTCGCCACGCCGAGGTTCTAGGGTCAGGCCGTCGCTGTGTTGCGCAAGTGTTAGGTGAGGTCCCATGTCCACTGCCAAACCGGACCGGCGGGTGCGCGGATTCCAGTTCAGCGCCTGGAACCTGCTGTTGCTCATCCCGCTGCTGATCCTGGTCACGCCGCTGTTCAACTCAGCTGAGCCACGCCTGTTCGGCATGCCCTTCTTCTACTGGTTCCAGCTGGTCTTCGTGGTCGCCGGCGTGCTGTGCACCGGCATCGTCTACTGGGCGACCCGGAACAAACCGGCCAACCCGACCCGCGACGAGCGGGACGTGGACGACCTGGACGAGGGGAACGCCCGATGAACCACATCCAATGGGTCGAGCTGAGCATCTTCATCGTCCTGTTCGCGCTGGTCACCGTGCTCGGCTTCGTCGCGTCACGGTGGAAGGCGGGCGGATCGCTGGACCACCTCGACGAATGGGGCCTCGGCGGCCGGAAGTTCGGTTCCTGGATCACCTGGTTCCTGCTCGGCGGTGACCTCTACACCGCCTACACCTTCGTCGCGGTGCCCGCGCTCGTGTTCAGCGCCGGCGCGCTCGGCATGTACGCGCTGCCCTACACGATCGTCGTCTATCCGATCGTGCTGCTGCCCGCGTTGCGGATGTGGTCGGTCAGCCGGTCCAAGGGGTACGTGACCCCGGCCGACTTCGTCCGCGGCCGCTTCGGCTCGCCGACGCTGGCGCTGCTGATCGCGATCACCGGCATCGTCGCGACCATGCCCTACATCGCACTGCAGCTGGTCGGCCTCGAAGCCGTGCTGCGCACCATGGGCATCAACGGTTCCGGCATCGTCGGGCACCTGCCGTTGCTGGTCGCCTTCCTGATCCTGGCGCTCTACACCTACCAGTCGGGCCTGCGCGCGCCCGCGCTGATCGCGTTCGTCAAGGACATCCTGATCTACCTCGTGATCATCGTGGCGATCATCTACCTGCCGTCCAAGCTCGGCGGTTGGAGCCACATCTTCGACACGGCCAAGGAAACGCTGGCGAAGCCGAGCCCGGCGACCGGCAAACCGGCCGGTTCGCTCCTGCTGAACTCCAACAACCAGCTGCAGTACGCGACGCTGGCGCTCGGCTCTGCGCTCGCGCTGTTCCTGTACCCGCATTCGCTGACCAGCGTGCTTGCCTCCCGCGGGCGCAACGTTATCAAGCGCAACATGGTCGCGCTGCCCGCCTACTCGTTCGTGCTCGGCCTGCTCGCGCTGCTCGGCTACGTCGCGATCACGGCCGGAGTGAAGCCGCTGACCAACGCGGCCACCGGCAAGCCGGACGGCAACACCATCGTCCCGCTGCTGTTCGATTCGCAGTTCTCGAACTGGTTCGCCGGAATCGCGTTCGCCGCGATCGGGATCGGCGCGCTGGTACCCGCGGCGATCATGTCGATCGCCGCGGCGAACCTGTGGACCCGCAACATCTACAAGGAGTACCTCCGCAAGGACGCGACGCCGAGGCAGGAGGCCAAGCAGGCCAAGCTCGCTTCGCTGGTGGTGAAGCTGGGCGCGGTGCTGGTGATCATCCTGATCGATCCGCAGTTCTCCATCGACCTGCAGCTCATCGGCGGGGTGCTGATCCTGCAGACGCTGCCCGCGGTGGCGATCGCGCTCTACACCCGCTGGTTCCACAAGGCGGGGCTGATCGCCGGCTGGGCCGTGGGCATGGGCTGGGGCCTGATCATGCTGTACGGCATTCCCAACCCGGCCAACGGCAAACAGCACTTCGGCGGGTCCGCGCTGGCGATGGGCAACCTGTCGATCTTCGGCTGGCACCCGTTCGGCGGCACCGGGCTGGTCGCGGTGCAGATCTATCCCGGTTTCGTGGCGCTGATCGCGAACATCCTGGTCGCGGCGGTGGTCTCGGTGCTCGCCCGTGCGCTGAAGTGGAACCCGGGCCGGGACGACACCGGCCCCGAGGACTACCACGCGGACGAACACGACAAGGACCTGCGCCCGATCGGCGCGCACTGAGTCCTGTCGTACTGAGTCCTGTCGTACTGAGTCCTAATCGGACGAAACGGCCCGCTCATCTTCCGGTGAGCGGGCCGTTTTCGCGATCATGGCGTTCGAGACCACGTACAGCACCACCGCGTTGAGCAGGTGCCACAGGAAGTGCGTGCCGGTCGGGAAGACATCGCACACGACCTCGTCGACCTGGCGAAAGGCCAGTGACAGCGCGAAAATCGCCCCGGCTACCGCGAAGTGCGCCCAGTACGGATCGCGCGCGGCCGCGAGTGCCACCGTGAACGCGGCAAGCCCGATCAATGCCGGCAGGTAGAGCCCGCCACCGGACGCCGCCGTCGCTGCGGTCAGCCCGGCGAACGCGGGCGCGGCGAGCCAGGACCACCGCATCGGCACGCCGAAGAACATCCGCGGGAACATCGCCGCGTAATACAGCAGGAACACCGCGATCGCCGACGAGTCCGCGACCGCTCCCCACCGCGTCGCGACCAGGTGGAACACGCTGCCGGCCACGAACACCAGCCCGATCAGCCCGGCGAGCACCAGCCCGTGCCGCTGTGCGTTCGCTCCCCACCAGACCAGCCCGGCAGCCACAAGGAAGGCCAGGTTGGTCACGTCGTTGAAGGGCTCGCCCCACAGCCCGGGGGCGAGCCGTTCGCAGTAGCCGTCCACATACGCGGTCCAGTCCACGCCCGTAAGGAAACTCCTCCCGGGTTGACAGAGATACCTTGGGGGCATGAGCGACGCGGTGAGCCGGTTCCCGGTGACGGAACTCGAAGACCTGCCCGACGACCTGCGTACCCGGATCGGGGCCATCGCGGAGAAGTCCGGATTCACGCCGAACATCTTCCGCGCGCTCGGCCACCGGCCGGCCGAGCTGCGGGCCTTCCTCGACTACCACGACGCGCTGATGGAGCGCGAGGGCGGACTCAGCAAGGCCGAACGCGAGCTGGTCGTGGTCGCGACGTCCGGGGCGAACCACTGCACTTACTGCGTGGTCGCGCACGGGGCGATCCTGCGGATCCGGGCCAAGGACCCGGAGCTGTCCGACCGGGTGGCCGCGAACCCGTGGCAGGTGGAACTCGACGAACGTGGCCGCGCGATCGTGGATCTCGCGCTGGCACTGGCCCACGAGTCGGCGCTGTTCGGCGAAGGTGATCTCGAAGCGGCCCGCGAAGCCGGGCTCACCGAGGACGAGATCTGGGACATCGGCGCCATCACCGCGCTGTTCGCGATGTCCAACCGATTGGCGCACCTGACCGCGTTGCGGCCCAACTCGGAGTTCTATCTGATGGGCCGTCAGAAGCGGTAGAACGGTCCGGGCAGGTCCCTGCTCAGCTGGAACCGGATGCGCAGCCAGCTGCGCATCCGGTTCAGCGGTTCGGTCCAGATCCGCGGTGCCGGGCCGAAGTAGCGCGGGTCCCGGTGCGGGGTGAACGCGTCGCCGGTGAGGATGACCACCTCGTGCCCGCGCGGGCAGCGACCGGAGACCGAGAGCACCCCGCGGGTGAGGTTCTCGACCCAGTCGATCTCGTCGACGCCCAGCAGCGTCCGGCGGTCGCAGACAGCGCAGTAGGCGACGAACATCTAGAACTCCAGCCGCCAGATTTCTTCGGTCAGCAGCGGCCCGAACTCGTCGGTGGGGTACTGATCGGCGAGTTCGAACCCGGCCGCGCGGTAGATCCCGCGGGCGGCGCTGAGCACCGACAGCGTGGACAGCTCCATCCGGGCGTACCCGTGCGAACGGGCGAACTCGACGCACTCCCGCACGAGCCGCTTGCCGACGCCGTGCCCGCGCGCGGCCGGCTCCAGCAGGAGCATCCGCAGCTTCGCGAGGTCCGGGTCGGCGCCGGGCATGCAGAAGATGCTGCCGACACGCGCGCCGTCCAGCTCGGCGATCCAGCCGGTCTGGCGGGGATCGGGGTGCTCGGCGTAGTCCGCGACGATCCTGGTCACGAGTGCCTCGAACCGTTCGTTGAGCCCGTACTCCTCGGCGTACTGCTCACCATGCCGCTGCGTCACCCAGCCGAGGTCACCCGGACGTGGGGCGCGCAGCGTCACCATGGGTACCGGGCGCGGGGGCTGACCGACGAGTGCGGTGATGGTCCCCATCGCGCCGAGCAGCCGGCGCTGGTCGCGGTCGGGGAACCGTTCCAGCAGCCCGCCGATCTGCCGGGTCGAGCGGCCGTTCAGATCGGCGAACGCCGCCCGGCCCGCCGCGGTCAGCGCGACCACCTGCTTGCGCGCGTCGCTCGTGCTGCGCTCGCGCACGAGCAGGCCGCGGGTTTCGAGCCTGCTCAGCAGCCTGCTGGCGTACCCGCCGTCGAGGGAAAGCCGCTTGCGCAGCTCGGTGACCTGCACCTGCTCCTGCTGGGCGAGTTCGAACAGCACCCGGGCCTCGCTCAGCGAGTACTCGGCGTCGGCCGGGCCCTCGTCGAGCACGCCGATCACGCCGGTGTAGAGCCGGTTGAACGCGCGCACCGCGGCGACGCGTTCGGCCAGACTGGAGCCGGTCATCCTGGAGTACCTCACCCTCAGATCGTTGCCTGAGTCAAGGATTACCGGCGGGGCCGGGCGAGGCAAGGGGTTTCTCCCCTGCTGGGACGGCGGCGGGCGACCAGGCCCGGAAATATGGAAACCCCGTGATGCTGCCAGGTCGGGGGTCCGCCAGCATCACGGGGTCGTAGGGGGTATCGAAGCCATGTAGCGCGGCGTTACACCCTTGCTCTCATGTGGTCTGGATCACTCACGTACGTGTGGTGACCACCGTCGTTGACGCAGGTCAGCGCATGAACGGCTGACGTGCCTGCGCCAGCGCGATGAGCTCCTGCCGGACCGTGGAGGTGGCCGCGGTGTCGATCGCGCGGTTCAGCGCCCGGCGAGTGCGAGCCTCGGCGCGACGGGCACGGAGCTTGGCGGCGATGTTGCTCATTGGTGTCTGCATCCCCTTTGCAAGATCTTCGTTGGCTGTGTCTCTAGTATGCACCTTTTTTCACAAGGAATCCAACGATTCAACGGTGATGTGCCGCACTGGCCGAAGAATCATCGGCCAAGATCCAGATTTGGCCGGACAGATTTCGTGTTGGCAGTCACAAGCAGGTAACGCACCCAGTTTTTCTACGGCTATCTAGCTTCTCCGCTAGAAAGCGATAGGCAGCTGCATAGACGCCGACGAGGGGCGCCGTGGGTCAGTCGCGGCCGAGCAGGTAATGCCCGAAATGCGGCACGGTGAAGGCGATCTGCCCGCGTTCGGCGGAGTAGACCAGCCCCTTCTTCATCAGGTTGTCCCGGGCCGGCGACAGCGAGGAAGGCTTGCGGCCCAGGTAAACGGCCACGTCCGCGGTGCTGGCGGCCTCGTCCTTGCCCTGGGTCAGCTCGGCCATCGCGAGCAGGTACTCGCGCTCGGCCGGGGTCGCGCGCTCGTAGCGGGACCCGAAGAACCCGACGGCCAGCTCCGCCTCCGCCTCGGGTGCGGCGACCTGTACGTCCTTGACCGTGATCGGGTCGTCCGGTGCGGCGTCCCAGGCGGCCTTGCTGTAGGCCTGGATGAAGTACGGGTACCCGCCGGAAGCGTCGAAGAGCGCGTCCAGCGCCTCCGGCTCGATGCCCGCTTCCTCGCGCTCGATCGGGGCGAGGACGGCGAGGTCGGCGTCCGGCCGGTCCAGCCGGTCGATGCGGGCGTACCGGAAGAGCCGCTCCGAGTAGGACTTCGATGCGGACAGCACCGCGGGCACGTGCGGCAGCCCGGCGCCCACGACCACGAGCGGTGCGCCTGACTGCGACAGCTCGTGGCAGGCCGCGCACAGCGCCGAAACGTCGTCCGGCAGCAGATCCTGGATCTCGTCGATCAACAGGGCGACGCCCGTGCCGACGTCCGCGGCCAGCTCCGCGACGTCGGTGAACAGCTCCACCAGGTCGATCTCGATGTCGCCGGAATCGGCCCGGCCCTGCGCCGCGGGCGAGTCGATCCCGGGCTGCCAGCGGTCGCGTAGCTTCGCGTCCGGCTTGCTCGCCTTCAGCGCGAACGCTTTGAGCACGCCGAGCACGGTTTCCACCCGGTCCGGCGCGCGGTGGCGCACCGCGAGGTCGCGGATCGCCCGATGCAGTGCGGCGGACAGCGGACGGCGCAGCTCGGCGTCCGGTCGCGCCTCGATCTTGCCCGCACCCCAGCCGTGCCGGATCGCCATCGAACGCAGCTCGCCTAGCAGCACGGTCTTGCCGACGCCGCGCAGCCCGGTGAGCACGAGGCTGCGCTCCGGACGGCCCCGCGCCACGCGTTCGAGCACCACCTCGAACGCCTTCAGCTCGCGTTCCCGCCCCGCCAGCTCCGGCGGGCGCTGCCCGGCACCGGGCGCGAACGGATTGCGGATGGGGTCCACTCCGGCACCGTATCCGGTTGTCTAGCTCCCACCCGATATTCCGCCATACCGCGCTAGCCGTGTCGGCTCGGTGCCGAGGGATGGCCGGGTCTGCAGCCCCGTCCATCCCTACCCCCAGCATCACTCCGACGTCGGGTCAGCCCGGCAGGTTCCGCGCCGAGTAGATCTTCATCGAGTCGAGGATGTACTCGGCAGTGCCGGCGCCGTCGTACGCGTCGTCCACGTACAGCTGGCCGAGGCCTGCGAAGCAGCTCCTCGACACCGACCGCACTGCTGGGCGTAGCCACTCGTGCAGCTGTCGGGTCACGGCCTGCGCTTCGTCGGAACCGGCGCCGTACCCAGCTTCGCGAGCAGCTGCGAACGCTGTCGCAATGTCCTGTTGCTCCTGCTGGTGCGCCTGCTTCTCTGCGGGCGACAGCGAGCGCCACCACTCGCCGCCGCTTCGGTAGGCCTCAGCGCCCCAGCGTCGCGTGATCTCCTCCTCGTACCGCGTGTGGTGGAATCCGCCGAAGACCTCGTTCGCCATGAGGCGTTGACCTCCTTTCAGCTTCCGCAGCGTGGTCCGGACGGAGTCGATCTGCCTGCTGATCCGCTGCCGCTCCTGTTCGAGCAGCGCGAGATGCGTTTTCAGGGCCACCGCGCTGTCGCGCTGGCCGTCGAGCACTTCGGCGATCGCGGGCAGCCCCAGCCCCAGCTCGCGCAGCAGCAGGATCCGCTGCAGCCGGACGAGTGCCTGTTCGTCGTAGTAGCGATACCCGTTGCCGCCGATCCGTGTCGGCGCCAGCAGCCCCACCGCGTCGTAATGGCGCGGCGTCCGGCTCGTCGTACCTGCGGATTTGGCGATTTCCTGGATCGACCACTCCATTCCCGACCTCCTGATCGCTTCGACGGTAGAGGTTGACGCAGTGTCAAGGTCAAGCGTTCGGTAGCGGCGTATTCCGTTGTCTAGGGTTTTCCCGATATTCGGCTATCGAGCACTATTCGGGTTCGGCGACGAGCCGTGAGGCCCTTGGTGGCGGTAGATTTTCGGCAAGGGACCACAGACCCAGAGAGGCGGAACCGTGATTCTGCGCCGGGCGGCACGCCCACTGCTCGCGTCGATCTTCATCTTCGGCGGGATCGGCGCCCTCCGCGATGTGCAAGGCCACGCGAAGGCTGCCGAACCCCTGATCACCGGCGCCTTCGACAAGGCCGACGGTCTGGTGCCGGAGCGGGTACCGCGCGACCCGGCGACGCTGGTGCGCATCGACGCCGCGGTCAAGATCGGCGCCGGCTTCGCGCTGGCCACCGGCCGGGCCCCGCGCCTGGCGGCGGTCGCGCTGCTCGGCTCGCTGGTGCCGACCACCCTGGCCAGCCACCGGTTCTGGGCGGAGACCGACCCGGTGGCCAAAGCGGGCCAGCAGGTGCACTTCCTGAAGAACGCCGGTCTGGCCGGTGGCCTGCTCCTGGCGGTGGGCGACACCGCGGGCAAGCCGTCGCTGGGCTGGCGGGCCCGCCGCGCCGCGAAGAAGGCGGGCAAGCGGGCGGAACGGCTGGGCAAGAAGGCGGAGCGGTCCCGGACGGACTGACGGTGGTCTTGCGGGCCGGGCCGGGCCGGATTGGGCGGGGCCGGATCGGGCGGGGCCGGATCGGGCGGGGCCGGATTGGGCGGGGCCGGATTGGGCCGACGTGACTCGACCCGGATCGGTCCGGCTCGATTCGGATTGACCTGACGTGACCTGACCTGACGTGGCTCGGCTCGGATCGACCCGACCGGACGCGACCCCGACTGGCCCGACGCTGCTCGATGCGCCTCGGATTTTGACCCGATCCGGCCCGGATTGACCGGCCCGGCCCGGATTGACCCGATCCGGATCGGCCCGGCCCGGCCCAGATCGGATCGGATCGGCCCAGATCGGCCCGGCCCGGATCGGCCTGACCTGGCCCGATCCGGCCTGGCCGGATGGGCCCGATCGACTCGACCCGGCCTGGCCCGGATCGACCCGACCCGGCCTGGCCCGGATCGGCCTGGCCCGGATCGGCCTGACCTGGCCCGATCCGGCCCGGCACCCATTCGGCTGCGAAAACCGCCGGGCCACACCGGCATTCCACCGGCGCGTCCCGATGACCTCTCCAAGCTCGCCTACTTCTCCAAGATCGCCGTCACGCCCTGCCCGCCTGCCGCGCAAATCGAGATCAGGCCGCGGCCCGAGCCCTTCTCGTGCAGCAGTTTCGCCAGCGTGGCCACGATCCGCCCACCGGTCGCGGCGAACGGGTGCCCGGCGGCCAGCGAGGAACCATTCACGTTGAGCTTGGCCCGGTCGATCGGGCCGAGCGGCGCGTCCAGCCCCAGCTTCTCCTTGGCGAACGCCGGGTCGTCCCACGCCTTGAGCGTGGCGAGCACCTGCGACGCGAACGCTTCGTGGATCTCGTAGAAGTCGAAGTCCTGCAGGGAAAGTCCCGCTCGCTCCAGCATCCGTGGCACAGCGTAAGCAGGCGCCATCAGCAGACCCTCGCCGCCGTGCACGTAATCGACCGCCGCGGTCTGGCTGAACGTCAAGTAGGCCAGCACCGGCAGGTTGTGCGCCTTGGCCCACGCGTCGGTCGCGAGCAGCACGGTGGACGCGCCGTCGGTGAGGGGCGTCGAGTTGCCTGCGGTCATCGTCCCGTCCGCGCCGCCGTACACCGGCTTGAGCCGGGCCAGCTTCTCCACCGACGAGTCCGGCCGCAGATTCTGGTCGCGGGTCAGCTTGAGGAACGGGGTGAGCAGATCGTCGAAGAACCCGCGGTCGTAGGCGGCGGCGAGGTTGCGGTGGCTGGCCGCGGCGAGTTCGTCCTGCGCATCGCGGGTTATGTCCCAGACCTTCGCGGTGAGCGCGGCGTGCTCCCCCATCGACAACCCGGTGCGCGGCTCGGAGTTGCGCGGGATCTCCGGCACCAGGTGACCGGGCCGGATCTTCGCGGCGAGCTTGAGCCGGTCCGGCAGCGTCTTGGCGGCGTTGAGCCGTACGAGGATCTTCCGCAGTTCCGGGTGCACCGCGAGCGGGGCGTCACTCGTGGTGTCGACCCCGCCGGCAATCGCCGAATCGATTTCCCCGAGTGCGATCTTGTGGGCGATGTTGATCACCGCCTGCAATCCGGTGCCGCAGGCCATCTGCACGTCGGAGGCCGGGGTCACGGGCGAGAGCCTGCTGCCCAGCACACTTTCCCTGGCCAGGTTGAAGTCCTTCGAGTGCTTCAGCACCGCACCCGCGGCCACCTCGCCGATCACCTCGTCCTGCAAGGAAAACCGGCTGACCAGGCCGTCCAGCGCGGCGGTGAACATGTCCTGGTTGGCCGCCCGGGCGTAGGGCCCGTTCGATCGCGCGAACGGGATCCGGTTCCCGCCGACGATCGCGACCTTGCGCACCGCAGGGGTCTTCCTGGTCGCCATGACGTCCACCTCTCTGAAATCGTCCAGCGTCCACTGTAACCTACTTGCGAGTAAGTTAGACTGCGGCAGGACGCAGACGGCACGGGAGGCGCGTGATGGCGGACAGGTACCAGCAGTTCACGAAAACCCCGCTGGGGCGGTTCGTGGTGCCGAAGCTCGGCCTGCCCAGCCCCGCGACGCTGCGCCGGTACCGCCCCGGTCAGCCCGCGCTCGAAGGTCCCGCGCTTTTCGGTGCGGCGCCCGGCGGCCGGCTGGAGAAGTCCGTTCAGGCGCAGCTCGCCGGCGCCGGGATCGAGGTGCTCAGCACGCCTGCCGAGCGGCACGCGGCCCTGGTCTTCGACGCCACCGGCGTCCGGGACCCGGGCGAGCTGCGCGAAGTTTATCGGTTCTTCCACCCGGTGATCCGCAAGGTCGGCTCGTCCGGCCGGGTGGTCGTCCTCGGCACGCCGCCGGAGTTCGTCGAGGGGCGTGAGCGGATCGCGCAGCGGGCGCTGGAAGGCTTCGTCCGCTCGGTCGGCAAGGAGCTGAAGCGCGGGGCGACGGCGCAACTCGTGTACGTGGCCGAAGGCGCTGAAGAAGCCACCGAGTCCACGCTTCGGTTCCTCTTGTCTGCGAAGTCGGCCTTCGTGGACGCACAGGTGATCCGCGTCGGTACGCACGCCAAGACCGCGCCTACGCCGGCGAGCTGGGACAAGCCGTTGGACGGCAAGACCGCGCTGGTCACCGGTGCCTCGCGCGGGATCGGCGCGGCGATCGCCGAGACGCTGGCCCGCGACGGCGCGCACGTGGTCGCGTTGGACATCCCGGCGCAGGGCGCGGATCTGTCCACAGTGGCCAATCGGATCGGTGGTTCCGCACTGCAGCTGGACGTCACCGCCGCCGACGCGCCGGAGAGGCTCGCCGAATACCTGACGACCCGGCGTGGCGGCATCGATGTCGTCGTGCACAACGCAGGGATCACCCGGGACAAGACACTCGGCAACCTGACCGAAGCGGGCTGGGACGCGGTACTCGCCGTGAACCTGGCCGCGCAGCTGGCGGTGAACGACAAGCTGCTCGGTGACAGGGTGCTCAACGAAAACGGCCGTATCGTCGGTGTCTCCTCGATTGCGGGAATCGCCGGCAACGTAGGCCAGACCAACTACGCCACGTCGAAGGCGGGCGTGATCGGCATGGTGAACGTCGGTGCCCCGCAGCTCGCCGAGTACGGCGGCACGATCAACGCGGTCGCCCCCGGGCTCATCGAGACGCGGATGACCGCCGCCGTCCCGCTGTTCATTCGCGAGGCCGGGCGGCGGCTGTCCAGTCTCGGGCAGGGCGGATTGCCGGTGGACGTCGCGGAAACCATTGCGTGGTACGCGAATCCGGCGTCCGCGGCGGTCAACGGCAACGTGGTCCGCGTGTGTGGCCAAGCGCTGCTGGGGGCGTGATGACGGTCCGTGAGCTGAGCAGTGCGCCGAATCTGGCTTCGCTGTACGCGAAAGCGCTGCTGAGCCGTGGCGGCGGGACGACGCTGCCGGACATCGAGTTGGTGCGCCCCGAGGTCGTCGTGGACCCCGCGCACGTCGCGGCCTACGCCGACGTCTGCGGATTCCGCTACTCCGACGAGCTACCCGCGACGTATCCGCACATGCTCGTCTTCGGCATGCAGATGTCGTTGATGACCGAACCGGGTTTCCCGTTCCCGCTGCTCGGCTTGGTGCACGTGGAAAACCGGATCACCCAGCGTCGTCCGCTGCGCCTCGGCGAGACGTTCAGTGCCCGGGTGCGCGCGGCGAACCTGCGGCCGCACGAGAAGGGCCGGCAGCTCGACCTCGTGAGCGAGCTGCGCGTCGGTGAGGAAACCGTGTGGTCAGCGGTGTCGACTTATCTACGTCGCGGCGAGGGCTCCTCGCCGGCCGGTCCTCGCGCGGCCCTGACACCTCCGTCGCCCACCGGACTGTGGCATATCCCGGGCGACATCGGCCGCCGCTACGCCGAGGTTTCGGGCGACCGCAACCCGATCCACCTGCACCCGCTGACCGCCCGCATGTTCGGCTTCCCGAAGGCGATCGCGCACGGCATGTGGACGAAGGCCCATGCGCTGGCCTCGTTCGAAGGCCGGCTGCCGCCCGCGTTCAGCGTCGAGGTGCGGTTCAAACAACCGGTGCTGCTCCCCGCGAAGGCCGCGTTCACCAGCTGGCACACCGACGACGGCTGGGCCTTCGAACTGTGGCACGCCCGCAAGCCGAAGCCGCATCTCGACGGCGTGATCTCAGGCGTCTGACGGCTTCCAGACCTGTCCTTCGACGAGGTCGTTGAACCCGAGCCAGACGAGATTCATCAGCCACGAAGCGAGCACGCCGTCGGAGATCTCCGGGTGGTCCAGCGCCCAGTCGGCCAGCGATTCCGCCGCGCCCACCAGCGCCGCGGACAGGCCGGTCCCGGAGAACTCCGCCTGCTCGCCGAGCCCTTTCCGCGTGCCCGCAGCCACGACCAGCGCGGCGACCAGCTCGATCGCACGCATGCGCATGTCGGTGATCTCGGCGGCGAACGTGCCGCCGACGGTGAGGGCCTGGCGGTGCAACACCGTCCAGGATTCGCGGTACTCGCCGACGAAGCGGTAGAAGGAACGCAGGCCGTGCCACAGCTGCATGTCCGGCGGCAGTTCGGGTTGCACGCCGGCCTGGACGGCCTCCAGCAGGCGGTTCGCCTCGCGCTGGACGCACTTGCCGAACAGGTCCTCCTTGGCGCCCAAATAGGTGTAGATCATCGGCTTGGAGACCCCTGCGACCTCGGAGATCTCGTCCATCGAGGCCGCGTGGTAGCCGTGGCGGGCGAACACCTGCACCGCGGCGTCCAGGATCTGCCGCTCGCGGACCGCGCGGGGCAGCCGGCGGGCGCGCTCGGGTGGGGGCGGGGCTTCGTCGGACACTGTGGTTCTGACCTCCTCTTGCTGGCAAGAGACGGTACCGGTCGGCGTGGCCGGAGCTGGCTTGCCTGCTTACCTACTCGTCGGTAGCCTTGCGCTCGCGGTGCGCGGGAAGGGAGTCCGATGGCCGACGATGCCGAGCCGACCGGCCCCAGCCTGCGCGGGCCGGCGCTGCTCGACGCCCTGGATCAGGCGGATATCGCCGACCCCGGCGTGACCGACGTGAATGCGGTCGCCGACGCGATCGATCCCCGTGAGCTGGGCCGGGAAGACCTCCGCAGACTGCTCGCCACGCTGCTGAGACTCGCCGAGCGGGCACCGGCTTTCGCGTTGGCGAAGGTCGACCCGGAGCGGCTGGCCACCCTGGTCGCGCGCGCGTCGCGGGCGCAACTGGAAGCGGTGGTCGCCGACCGTGGCCTGCGCCTGAAGGTGCTGGACGAGATCTTTGCCCGGATGGGCGCGCACATCCGAGTCGATCGGGCAAGATCGCTACACGCCGTCGTCCACTGGCGCCTTTCCGGCGAAGACGGCTATGACCGCTACGAAACCACGATCTCGCAAGGCGCCTGCACCGTGTCCCGGCAGATGCGCAAAGAGCCGCGGGTGACGATCACCGTCTCGCCAGTGGACTTCTTCCGGCTCATCACTCACCAGGCGACGCCGGCGGTGTTGTTCGTGACCGGAAAGCTCAAGGTAAAAGGCGATCTGGCCTTCGCCGCCGGTCTGATCGGCTACTTCGACCTGCCCCGCCCGGCGTAGCCACCGTGCCCCGCAACCTCCCGCGCGCCACGCCGCCGACGGACGACCATGCCGTGAACGGTTTCGCCCGTGCCCTGGTCGTCGAAAAGCTGACGCCGCAACAGTTCGTGCAGGTCCTGGCGACCCTGCACATGCTGGGCTCAGCCGGCGCCGGAATCGAACTCAGCGCGCTGACCACCCAGTCGTTGGTGGACGTCGTCGCAGCAGCAACCCGCGACCAGCTGAAGGCCCTGGCCGACCACCCGGACCTACGCGCCGTGTTCTTGGACGAGATCTTCCGCCGAATGTCCGAACACCTCCACCCCGATCGCGCCCGCCACGTCGACTTGGTCGTCGCCTGGCGCTTCCCCCGCGACGGCGGCTACGACCGCTACCAGACAGTGATCGAGGATGGCCTGTGTCTTGAGCACCGAGCTGACCCGCTCGCCGGACACCACGATCACCGTGCAGGCAGAAGACTTCATCCGCATGGCGACCGGCAACGCCACGGCCGCCGCGATGTTCGTGACTGGTCGTGTCCGGGTGAAGGGGGAGTATGCACCGGCGGTGCGGTTGCCGGGGTACTTCGACATCCCTCGGCCGAGTGGGACTCTGAGCGGATGAAGGGGCAGCAAATATTCTCTGTCCGCTGACTTGATTTGGCGGTAGTCTCCTTCGCTGTGACAGAGACTACTTCGAGCGGCCAGCAAGGTCTATGGCAGGAGGGCTCAGCTCCCAGCGCGGATGCGCAACTCGACGAGGTCGCTGCTGAGATCTTTAAACTGGACCCCGATGGCCATCGTTTCGCAAAGGCTATCCGCACCAGTATTGATTTGCTTCTCGATGGTCAGCACACCGGCCGTTATCGCTGGGAGGACCTGCATAAGACAGAAAAGACACACGCTGGAACTTTGATTGAAATAAATATCCAGCGAGAATTCAATTTTTCAGACGGTGTGAAAATGGATTATTCCATTAATGGTGTCGATGTCGACTGCAAGTTTTCGCAGTCCATGAATGGATGGATGATCCCGCCCGAGGCCGAGGGGCACCTGCTGCTGGTTGTGTGGGCGAGTGATCGGGAGTCGAAGTGGTGTGCCGGGCTGGTTCGTGCCGAAGCGGGGTGCCTGAACATGAAAGGCAAAGGAAACCGTGACGGAAAGCGATCGCTGAATATTTTTGGCCGACGGCAGATCCGCTGGCTCTTCCGGGACGCTCAGCTCAAAGAGAACCTCCTGGTGAACCTGCCGCAGGACGACCTTAGTGCGATTTTCTCGTTCACAAAGTCCGGTCAAGCGCGAGTAAACGAACTATTTCGCCGTTCCTTGGGGCGGGTGGTCACCCGGAATGTTGTAGCTACCGTTGCCATGCAGGATGACTATATGAAGCGAGTGCGAGGAAACGGCGGCGCCCGCACTAGTCTTAAAAAAGAAGGAATCCTCATCCTGGGGGACTATGCCCGGCATGTTTCCGTAGCCAGGAAGCTGCACATTGCCGAGCCAGGTCCGGGCGAGTTCGTTAGTGTAAAGGTTCGCCCCTTGCGTGCTGATGATGACCGGGCTCCCCGCGTTATACTTGACGGGCAAACCTGGGTCGTTGCGTCACCAGATGAACTGGCGTCTGTTCCGGCTCCAGTTCTGCCGAGTGTAAAGTCACAATAGCAGGGAAGTTTGGGTTAGTTAAGTGCGTAAGAGCTGCTAGCTCACTTTTGACCTGTTCTTCTGGAAGAACTCGTGGCGCCCATGATCGCCTTGGCCAACGAATGCCTTGAAGGCGACAAGCTTGTACTTAAGTGTACTCCCTTGTTTCTCTGTGATGATGTGAAAGTCCCGGCGAAGCATGTCAATTCGTTTCTTGAGCTCAGGTATGCTGATCTCCAGGCCAGCTTCTTTGATGAGTGCCTTGGACGAGACGAAGCCGTTTGCTTCGCGCAAGACTCGGTAAACAGGATCGTGCTCCTGGCTGACCTTCCGGTCGCTTGCGGAACCCTCCTTCATGAGCGCGCGCATAATGGCATCACCAATTCCGCGAGCCATGGGTGGCGGGAACGCGTTTCCAATTTGCCGGTAGTTCGATGTCTTTCGCCCAGTAAAGACCCAGTTCTCGAACTCTCCGGACCATCCTTGAATTCGGGCGACCATTTCATTGGTCAGCTTTGGACCGGGCTTTCCTTCGAATACATCGTCGCGCTGGGGCGCGTCGTTGGCGAGGCCCATGGCGTCTACGCCCAGTTCGGCCCAGGCCCGCTTTGCGCGAGTTGGGCCGAGGTCGGCGCCGCCGTGCTTCTTGGACCCTCCCACGATGGTTGGAGCGATCTTAGCTGCTTTTTTCTTCCATTCTTCAAGTCCTTTCCAGCCATGCTTCCCCAGCAAGTCGCCGATGGCATCGGCGACCGTGACCTCGTCTTCTGATTCTTCCGGCCAGGTGAAGTAGTCCGCGTATTCTTGCTGGAGTGCAACCAGAACGAATCGCGGCCGCAACTGCGGGACTCCAAAGCCTGCCGCGTGGAGCAGCCGCCATTCAGCCACGTAGCCGAATTCGGTGAGCTGGTCGAGCACGTGCTGCCGGTATCCGGCGAATCGTGGCATGCTCAAGCCCCGGACATTCTCCAGCATTACGGCACGAGGCCGGATCACATCGACTTGCTGGACCGCCCAGGCGAACAGATCGCGTTCATCGGTCGCGCCAAGCTGCTTCCCGGCGATGGTGAACGGAGGGCATGGGACACCACCCGCGAGTAGCGCCAGTTCACGGTGGCCAAACTCGCCGTCTGGGCCGTGGTCGGCTGGACGCCATACATCTGGGTCGGCGACGTCTCCCTCGATGACTACTTCGCTGGGCAGGTTCGCCCGCAAGGTTGCGCACGCATTGTGATCAAGCTCGATGGCTAGCCTGTGCTTAAATCCAGCTTTCTCCAGGCCGAGCGCTTGTCCTCCAGCTCCAGCGCAGATCTCGATGACCTCGAAGGTCTCACTCACAGTAACTCCTTCCAGGCGAGGCGGGGACGCGCACGTAAGGCGGTATCTTTCCCTACGGCTTGGTACCCCCGGCGGGAGGGATCGCTATGGCTGGAGACAGTGCGCGCGAGCGGGCGCACGCGCGCGGGCTCTACCCAGCGCCGGCGAGCGAGGGACGGTCGCGCAACATGCGCGCGAACCGCCGCGCAGATACCAAGCCTGAAGTTGCGCTGCGCCGTGAGCTGCATCGCCTGGGCTACCGGTACCGGAAGGATTTGCCTCTCGTCCTGGACAGCGGGGTACGGGTCCGGCCGGACATCGTCTTCACCGCCCGGCGGATTGCGGTGTTCGTGGATGGCTGCTTCTGGCACGTTTGCCCTGACCACGGAAGACAGCCGACGAGCAACGAGTGGTACTGGACGCCGAAGCTCAAGCGAAACATAGCTCGCGATCAGCTTGTTACCACTGCACTGGCGGATGCTGGATGGCACGTTGTGCGCATCTGGGAGCATGTTCCGCTGCCGGATGCCATAGCGGCGGTTACCAGCGCGATGGACTAGGTGGAACATGTGTTCGACCCTAGCGGCATACCCCGGCAGAAAACCGGCGCGCGCCTATTCGACACGCCGACCTGTTCTCAGCAAAGGTACGGTGTCCTGCGGCTGCGAGCGGGTAAGGCTGTGACTACTGATCGTAGCATCCAGGTGCATCGCGGCCCCGTCGGTTGCTTGCCTTGGCGCGGCTGATCGGCAAGATGGTAGATGTGGACGTCTCGCGCCGGACGTGGAAATTGAGATGAACGACCCCGTACTGTTCGAGCGGTTCGAAGCATGGCTTGAGCCCTCGCCCTCAGTTGAGGATGTGGACCGTGCGGAGTTCTTCTCTAACGGGACTATTATCTTAGATACGAACGTGCTGCTTAGCTTGTATGAGTACACGGAGTCCTCGCGGGTGGAGGTCCTGTCGGCGCTGGAGCTGGCTAAGGGCCGGCTATGGATGCCGTACCAGGTTGGCCTCGAATTTGTCCGAGGCCGTCGACGTACGCTGAAGGATAGGAAGCGCGCGCTTTCGAATGCGAGTTCTGAACTCAATAAAAAGATGATGGCGGCCCGTCAGGCAATTTTTGAAGCACGGAAAATTGTGTCTGATCAGGTCGAAAAGTACTCCAGGGCCCCGCGCGAAGTAGCTGTGCTCAGGGAGCTGGCCTCAGAGGCGGCTGTCGACGAATCTTTGGCACCTTACCGGGATGAGTTCAAGCGTTGTCTCAACACGCTCAAGAAAGAGCATGGCCTTGCCTTGGACTCTGCGGATGCAGATGCACAGGACCCAATTCTTGTCCAGGTCGCGCAGCTCTACGGTGCGGCGGTCGGAATGCAGCCAGACGACGATACGCTGCGAAAGCGCGTTGACTACGCGACCGAATTTCGGTTCCCAAACAAAATACCTCCCGGGTTTGGTGATCTAGGAAAAGGAACTCCGATAAGCGACGCTGGTGACTTCCTGCTGTGGGAAGAAATGATTCACTATGAGCGTTATTCTGGCGACTTGATCACCCTCAAAATAGGGCAACGGCCCCAGTCGAGTAAGATCGTTTTCCTACCAGAGAACACGACTTACAGGCGGGGCCGTTGCGTTATCAGTCTACTACAGGGCTTGCTACCGACCAGATCGAGGAGCTTGTCGCACGGATCAGGCAGATCGTTCAATGTCATGAGAAGCAAGCGTGGCCTCCGATCGTGGGACTGTATCGCGCTGTCGCGCTCACTTTGGTGTACGTCCGGCAAAATCTGAATCAGGCTGCGGTGGGCGATCTATTCGACGTCAGCCAGTCGACCGTATCGAGAGTGCATCGAGCCATGCTTCCCCTGATCGGACAGGCTCTGTGTTTGCACATTCCAGACCTCAAAGAAGCCATTCGCGGGCGGCTTGCCCTGGTAGATGGCACTGACGTCCCAACCGGCAACCGCGCTGGTCACGAGGACAACTACTCGGGCAAACGCCGCCGATCCGGGCTGAATATCCAGATTGCCGCCGACACGGACGGTCACCTCTTGGGAATATCCGCACCCCTGCCAGGATCCATGCACGATCGCAGGGCGTTCACCGAGTCCGACTGGGAAGACCTTCTTGCGGATACCCCTGTTATCGCCGACCCCGCCTATCAGGGAACTCACGCCATCACACCGCGCAAGAAGCCAAAAGGTGGGGAACTGTCAACCAGCGACAAAGCCAACAACAAGACCATCTCCTCGATACGATCAGCCGTCGAACGATGCATCGCCCACCTGAAGAATTGGAAGATGCTCGCCACCGGGTACCGAGGCCGACTCGCCGAGCTTCCCAACATCATCCGTATCATCACGGCGCTCGAATTCTACCGACTCGGCTGGTAACTATCGTGAATAACGCTCTATGCGCGAGACCTGCCAAGTTCCGGTCGCAGGATACTATTTGTGTCCAACGACACAAAAGAAGACTGGTACGAAGAAGCGTCGTATCTTCGCGACTCCCGGCCGTGGCCAAGCCTAATTGACGAAATGAAGCGGCGCGCTGGTGGACGAATAAGAATTGAAACACCACCAGAATTCTATAGTGGAGTAAAAGATTTCCTGAATGCCGAGTTTGATGAGGGTTATTCAGGCAGCCGCATAGAAGTGCAGAGCGATTACCGTTGAGATGGTTTCCGCGAAGGTCTCAATGGGCCGTCGGTAGTCGGCGTGCAGGATCCTCCAGGTTTTGACGTTGGCGATGGTCTGCTCGATGACGTAGCGAATCTTGTTGATCTGGGTGTTGAATTCCTTCTCCCAGTCCAAGAGCTTGCGGTGCTTCGGCTTCTTGATCGGGGTGAGCATATAATTTCCCACGTATCCTTTGTCGCCCATCCAGTTATCCGGATTCAGAGTCAGAAGCGCCCCGGATTCCTTCAGGCAGTACGTGTCGTGCCGGCGTCCTTCGATGGGATCGGAGATCCACGCGAGTCGTCCGTCAAGGGTGCAAGCGATCTGTACGTTCATGCCGGTCGTCTTGTGCTTGCCGGAGTACAGCTCCGGGCGATCGGCCCATGACCAGCACGGCAGCAGGGTTCCGTCCACGATGTACTGCGTCTGGTCGTCCAATTCGTCCGCCGTCGGCACGAACTTCCTGAGAACACGTTCTATCAGCGGCGTCATTCCGGTGATCGCACGACTGATTGTCGGTTGAGATACCTCGTACGCTTCCGCCAGTTCGGCCTGAACCCGATTGCATCGCATGTATGTCAGCGTGATCACCGCCGAGTTGAACAGGCCCAGAATCGGTGGCCACCTACGCTGCTCAGCTGTGGTATCCATGTCGACCAACCCGCACAGGTCGGTGATCTGCTCGATGGTAAGTCCAGTGGTATGATACATGTTAGGCGGTCCGTTTTTGTGAGTACTGAGTGTGGAAACCCAATTCTCTCAATAAACGGGCCGCCGTTCATGTTGACACGCCGGAAACGGCAATCTCAGGTGCCGTGAATAAGCCTCGATGAAGATACATATGCGGAAATCGAGCGTGTATCAGACGATCTTGATTCAGGTCCGACAGGTCCCTGGCCGGTTATAAATGAAGGCACGGCTTCGCACTTTGAACCGCCGGAAGGGCTGCCTATCGCGGCACTGCATGCCGCCGGACTTCGTTCGCCCGCAGTCCGCGACGCTGTAGTGTCTAGCGCGCCTTCTGGCTGGATTTTTCAGTGGTGGCTTATCGGGGTAACCGCTCAGCTTGGTCGGCGGCGACCTCTGGAGAGTGGTGAACCGGTGGTCACAATTGCTGCCGCGACAAGGGTGGAAAATCCGCCCTCGGCGGAGTGGTATCGCGGGATCGAGCTTCCGGTGGGCGAATGGCCTTACCGAGAATCGTCATGGATCTCGCCTTGGTTTATGGCCCTTCTTGCAAGAACTACGCGGGGAGATCGGGAATTGCTTTGCGGACTTGCCGCTCAGCAGGCGGACCTTGATCGGCGACCGAGAGGGGAAAACTAGCAGCATAGTCTGCAGTCCAGGGGTGGTAGTGAACTGCTAGCTTGAAGGGGAGCGAGATACTGTGCCGGAAGAAAATGTCGAGACATTCGAGGAATGGAGAAGATTAAAGCCCTCCACTGCGTTTGCGGTTGATGCATTGAGATCTTCCTTGGCAGGGCAGGATACGTCACCTGCTTCAATTATCGATGCGTACTTGTTTGCGAAGCGCACCCTTGCCCGCTCTATGCAGGAACTGCTCCGGGCGCAATTGCCAGATTCTTCACGGGCGGCGTTCCGCCGCCTACGAAAAAATGTTGAGACTGAGCTGAAATCGCGGTTTTCGGATAGGGTGCCAGATCAGTATCTTAATCCTTTGTATGGGACGAAGGCCAATGAAGAGCTGTTTGCGGTCCTGCACGCCGAAATTGGTTGCCATATTGACATTGCACGGCTTCGCACAGTTAACGGTGATGACGTCCATACCGAACGTCGGATCCGGGAGCTTCGAGAACTCGGCTTGAAAATTACCGCAACCAGTGTAAACGGGAATCAGCATTACATGTTGCATTCGCTCGATCTGGACAGCTCTAAATTTGGCAACCTCGTGGAGAAGTCCATAAATAGGTCAACCTCCTTATCAAAGGAAAAGAAGGAGGAACTTATCAAGAGAATTTTGTAGAACGCATATGGCCGGGTGTCGGGGTAGCTGGCTTTGAGTCCTGGGCTTCCTCACCCAGGGCAGCTACTACACCGAAGCCGTCGGTGCCTTAACCCTCGACGATCCGCCCCTCGATCACCGGATGCGCCGCCTCCCGGGCCGGCCGGGGCTGCTCCGACACGACCTCGCTGTCCACGACCATCACCGGTCCGCGGTGCTGGTTGGCGTAGCGGATCGCGCGCTTTTCGGCGCGGCGGAGCCAGAGGCGGCGGGCCACGGCGCGGGTCGGGGGCAGCAGGAAGAACAGGCCGAGCACGTCCGAGACGAAGCCCGGGATCATGATCAGGACGCCGCCGACGGCGACAAGCATGCCGTCTGTCAGTTCCTTTTCCGGGTTGCGGCCGGACTGCGCGGTGGCGGTGAAGGCGCGCATGGCCTTGCCGCCTTCCCGGCGGGCGAGCCAGGAGCCCACGACGGCGCCTGCGATGAGCAGGCCGATCGTGCCGAGCACGCCGACGACTGAGCCGACCGCCCAGATCGCGGCGAACTCGGCGATGACGTAGAGCAGGAACACGACAGCCATACCTATCTAACGCACGGGCAGTCCGATTTGCTCCCGTCGCGCTATCAGTGCAGGTCAGCGAGGTGCGGGCGGACGTCTCGCGGGGCGCTCAGCAGGATCTGGCGGGGCGGCGGGTGCGTCCGCGGCGGTGCGGTTGAGCATGCGGGTCCGGCGGGGTGGCCGGTGCCAGATCCAGGTGACCAGTTCGCGGTCGACCTTGGAGATGCAGCCGGGTGCCTGCGTGTCCCGGCCGCGTTTCCGGAGTTGCCGCACCAGCACCCGGCGCAGGCTGACCGGGCGGGGGCACCTCCAAGAACAGCACGATGTCGGCGAACGGCAGGCGGAGGAAGATGGTGCCCTCGCCGATCCCGGCGGCGCGGGCGATCTGCGCGGTGGTGACCTCACGGCCGTGTTCGACGACCAGCGGGAGCACCGTGCCGGCGCCGGTCGTCGGGCGCCATCGCCGGTGCGCGTTTTCTCGTCTTGGGCGGCATGCCGCCCAAAGCACGGAGTGAGTGCTCACTCTGTCAACGGTACGGATCGCGGCGCGATCGGGTTGCCCCCGAACCGGCGCTGTGCAGGCACCGTTTCCCCGCGCATGACCAGCGAGTTCGCCTCGATCGAGCTGTGCGGGCCGAGGTGGGTGTCGAACAGCGTGACGGTGTGCGGGCCGAGCGTCGAACCGGCGTCCAGCCGGATCGGGCCGAGCCGTAGCACCCGGTCCTGGAACAGGTGGGTCTGCACGACGCAGCCGCGGTTGATCACCGCGCCGTCGCCGAGCCGGATGAGGTCCGGTTCCGGCAGCCACTTCGTCTCACACAGCACGCCCCGGCCGATCCGGGCGCCGTGCAGCCGAAGCACCGCGTTGAACAGCGGTGAGCCGACGATCAGCGCGCCGAACCAGCGCATCACCAGCTCCTCGTGGTAAACCGCGACCAGCTCGTTGCGCCAGACGAAGCCGCTCCACAGTGGATGCTCGCCGGTGCGGACCCGGCCGTTCAGCAGCCATTTCGCCGCGACCGAAACGACGGTGGCGGTCAGCCCGGCGCCGAGCAGCACTGCCCCGGACGCCAGGAACGCGGCGGCTATCCCGAGTTTCTGGGATACCAGCACCAGCGCGGCGAACACCGCGAAACCGAGGGCTGCGGAGATCGCGAGCGGGACCATGCGAGTCAGCTCGACAAGGGTCCGGCGCAGCACTAGCCCGCGTGACGGCGCATAGGTGCGTCCGGCCTCGGCTTTCGTGGCCTGGCGCGGGATCGCCAGCGCCGGGCGGCCGACCCAGGAAGTGCCTTCCCCGGCCTCGCTCGGAGCCTGGGAAAGCACCCCGATCAATGCCCCGGCCGGCACCGAACGCCCGGATGCCACCTCGGCCGAATTGCCGACGAACGCGCGGTCGGCGACGCTCGCCGTGCCAAGCAACACCCGGCCATTGCGCAACCGGTACGTCGCAAGGTGGGAATCGTCCGCGAGGAAAGCACCCGAGCCGACCGACATCAGCTGCGGCAGACCGACCACAGTGGACGCCTCGGTACGGCGGCCGACCCGTGCGCCGAGCAGCCGGAGCCAGCTGCCGGTGAACAGGCTCGCGTAGATCGGGAACGCACTGTCACGGACGCTGTTCATCGATCGCTCGACGAACCACGCCGCCCAGCCTTCCCGGCTGTACACCGGATGCACGCCCGGTCGCAGCCGCCGTCCGGCCAGTCGTATCAGCAGCGCGGTCAACCCGATGGTGAGTAGCAAGGCGACCAGCCTGAGCAGCGGGATCACCCAGAGCAGCCCGGTGAGCGAGGAGAGGTCGAGCCAGGTGTAGGCCACGGCGGAGGGCAGGAAGACGAGTAACGCGAGCAGCCCGCTGAGCACCGGCGTGATCGCGTAGGCGATACGCCAGCGGGCCGGGCGTGCGGCCGGTTCCGGGGTGTCTGTGGTTCCGGCGACCGTCCCGGACACGCTCCGTCCGGGTGCGACTTCGCCGCCGGGTTCGACCACGGCGCCGGGCAACAGGGTCGCCCGGCCACCCACCGACGCGTTCGCGCCGACCTCGACTGATCCGATGTGGACAGTGTCCCCGTCCACCCACCAGCCGGACAGGTCAGCACCCGGCTCAACCGCGCAACCGTCGCCGAAACTGCCGAATCCGGTGACCGGCGGCAGCGAGTGCAGGTCCACGTCGCGGCCGACGGAGTTGCCGAGCAGCCGAGCGTAGCGAAGGTTCCACCCGGTGCCAGGCAACCCGCTGACGCCGATCGACGCGACCAGCCGCTCCGCTGTCCACAGTCGCAAATGGACGGAACCGCCCTTGCGATGCGCGCCGGGCCGTACCTTGGCGAGCAGGACGCGCGCGCTGAGGCCGGCCAGCAGGACCCGGCCGGGGCTCGCGGTCGTCACCAGTACACCACCGGCCAGCGCCGCCCAGGACCACCAGGGCAGGTGCACCTCGCCGGTCACCGTGTCGAACACCGCGGTCCCGCACAGCATCCCGATGGTCCAGCGGATCCCGGGAATCCAGAGCAGCGCCAGTGAAATCAGGCTCTGCCGGAAAGCGGCGCTACGGGGTAGCGGGTGACCCGGCGGGGTCTCGGCGGCCATTGTGGACTCACCGCCGGTGAGATGCTCGGCCATGGCCAGCGGGGTCGGATGGTGGTACACGTCGGTGATCGATGCGGTGGGAAACCGGTTCCGTAGCAGGGAAACCAGCTGAGCCGCGGCGAGGCTGGTGCCGCCTTCGGCGAAGAAGTCCGTGGTCGGCGCCGGAGTGCGGCCGAACAGCTCCCTCCAGCGCTCGCCGATCCAGTCGACGTCCGCGCGCAATGCTGGGGCGACGTCGGCGGCGGGCTCATCCGCAGCTGCCGGTGGCGGCCAGGGAAGTGCCTTGCGGTCCACCTTTCCCGCCGGCGTCAGCGGAAAGTCCGGCAGTACGACCAAAGTGGGCACGAGCCCGTGCGGCAGCAGCCGGGTGAGCCGGGCACGGGCGTCGTCGTGGTCTAGCGGGCCGTCCACGAGCAGGTAGCCGGCCAGTACCAGACCGTTGTGCACCACCGCGGCGGCCGCGGACACGCCGGGCAGGGTGAGCAGCGCGGACTCGACCTCGCCGAGTTCGATCCGCCGTCCGCCGATCTTCACCTGATGGTCGGCGCGGCCGACGAACACCAGCCCGTCCGGCTCGGCGCGGACCAGGTCCCCGCTTCGGTACCCGCGGATCCAGCCGAGGCCGGGCATCGGCGGGTACGCCCCGGCGTCCTTCTCCCGGTCGAGATAGCGGGCGAGCCCGACGCCGCCGATCACCAGCTCGCCGGTCTCGCCCAGCGGGACCGGATTACCTGCGGTGTCCACAACGGACACTTGCCAGCCGGGCAGCGGCGTGCCGATCCGCACCGGTTCCCCGGCTCGCAGCCGGGTCGCCGTGGACACCACGGTCGCCTCCGTCGGGCCGTAGGTGTTCCAGACCTCGCGGCAGCCGTCGTCGACCCGGGCGACCAGCTCGGCCGGGCAGGCCTCGCCGCCGAAGATCAGCAGCCGGACACCGGCGAGTGCCTCGGGTGACCACAGCGCGGCCAGCGACGGGACGGTGGAGACCACCGTGACGCCGTGCTGTTCGAGCCACGGCCCCAGGTCCGGTCCGGAACGAACGATCGCGCGCGGGGCGGCGACCAGGCAGCCGCCGTGCCGCCAGGCCAGCCACATCTCCTCGCACGAGGCGTCGAAACCGACGGAAAGCCCGGCCAGTACCCGGTCGCCGGGGCCGATCGGACGGTCACCGCCGAGGAAAAGCCCGGCTTCGGCGTCGACGAAGGCGGCGGCCGAGCGGTGGGTCACCGCGACGCCCTTCGGCGTGCCGGTCGAACCGGAGGTGAAGATCACCCACGCGTCGTCGCCGGGGGTCACCGGACGCCGGATGTGGTGCGGTTCGGCGAGATCC
The DNA here is from genome assembly GCF_002564045.1 of Amycolatopsis sulphurea. Classification (NCBI taxonomy): domain Bacteria; kingdom Bacillati; phylum Actinomycetota; class Actinomycetes; order Pseudonocardiales; family Pseudonocardiaceae; genus Amycolatopsis; species Amycolatopsis sulphurea. Next base: position 2,410,257 of record NZ_PDJK01000002.1, read on the forward strand.
GGGCGCAGCTGCAAGGCCTGCCCGAACACCGCGCAGACCCCGGCCTCGCGGAAGACCAGCTCGGCCCGCTCCGCCGGCTCGTCGAAATCCGCGGGCACGTAGGCCGCGCCCGCCGCGAGCACGGACAGGATCGCCAGATACAGCTCGACCTGCCCGGACGGCAGCGAGATCCCGACCCGGTCCCCCGGCCCGATTCCGTGCGAACGTAGCCCGCGCGCTTCGTGTTCGACCCGGTCGGCCAGCGCCCGGTAGGTCAGTGTGGCAGTGCCGTCGTCGAGCGCGAGTGCATTCGGATGCCGGGAAACGGTGGTGGAGAGAACGTCGACGAGGGTGCGTGCCGGTGGGGGTGGCGCCAGTCCGGGCGGGCTGCTTACGGCGTGGGTGAACACAGGACTGGCCATATCGGAAACTCCCCCGAACGATCGGTGATGATCTCGCGGTGTCAGACCGTAAGATCGTTTCCTTTCATGGAACTGGCAGGCCGCTGTGGCGGAGCTGTGTGCCGAAGCCGGAATGTGACTATTTCCTTACCGGGGGCACACAGCACAGTGCCGGAGCGGGCGAATTGCCCACTCCGGCACCGTTTTGTTCGAATTGTCTAGTAGCTGATCGCAACCGCCGGATCGGCGAGCAGCGCACCGACGTCGGCGAGGAATTCCGAGCCCTGCTGACCGTCGATCACGCGGTGGTCGAAGCTCAGCGAGAGCTGCATCACCTTCCGGACCCGCACCTGTCCGTCCACCACCCAGGGGGTGTCCCGGATCGCGCCGACCGCGAGGATCGCCGATTCGCCCGGATTGATGATCGGCGTGCCGGTGTCGACTCCGAATACACCCACATTGGTGATGGTGAACGTTCCGTTCAGCATTGCCGCGGGGGTGGTCTTGCCCTCGCGCGCGGTGTTGGTGAGTTCGGTCAGCGCGCTGGCCAGCTCCTTGAGCGATTTCGCGTCCGCGTCCCGGATTTTCGGCACCACGAGACCGCGCGGGGTGGCCGCGGCGATTCCGAGGTGCACGTATTCCTTGTAGACGATTTCCTGCGCCGCCTCGTCCCAGACCGCATTGATGTCCGGAGTGCGCCGTGCCGCGAGGCAAACGGCTTTTGCTGCGAAGGCGAGCGGAGTCAGTTTCGTCCCGGCGAATTCGCGAGATTTCTTCAGTTTTTCCCGGAGCTCCATCATCGGTGTGACGTCGATGGTGAGGAACTCGGTCACGTGCGGTGCGGTGTAGGCGCTTTGCACCATGGCCGCCGCGGTGGCCTTGCGGACCCCCTTGATCGGCACCCGCCGTTCCCGGGTGGCCGGATCGTATCCGGCGTCCGGAGTGGCCGCGACGGGCACGGCCGGCGCGGAGCCGTTGGCCGCGCGTTCGACGTCCGCCCGGCTGATCACCCCGCCGTCCGCGGTGCCGGTGAGCGAGTGCAGGTCGACGCCGAGGTCCTTGGCCAGCTTGCGAACCGGCGGCTTGGCCAGCGGAACGTACCCACCGCGAGGCGGGGCGACCGGAGCCGCAGCGGCAGCCGGGGCCGGAGTGACAACCGGAGCGGCGACCGGGGCCGGAGTGGCCACCGCGGAACCCTTACGGGCCCGCCGTTTGGTCGCCACCGCCTTGGATCCGTAGCCGACCAGCGGCTTCATCTCCTCCTCGGCCGCCTCCGCCGGAGCGGCAGCGGGAGCAGCCGTCCCACCCGGATCCACGTCCATGGTCAGGATCGCGGTGCCGACCTCCACCGTCTGCCCCGGTTCCACGTGCAGCTCGGTGATCACCCCGGCCCACGGGATCGGCAGCTCGACGGCGGCCTTCGCGGTTTCGATCTCGACCACGATCTGGTTGACCGTGACGGTGTCCCCGACCTGGACGCGCCAGGCCAGGATGTCGGCCTCGGTCAGCCCCTCCGCCGTGTCCGACAAGGGGAATTGCTTGTACTCGGGCATTACGGAACCCCCTTACCAGGACAGTGAACGGTCGACAGCGTGCAGTACCCGGTCGAGATCGGGGAGGTAGTGCTCCTCGAGCTTCGCGGGCGGGTACGGCGTGTCGAAACCGGTCACGCGCAGGACGGGGGCCTCCAGGGAGTAGAAGCATTCCTGCTGTACCCGGGCGGCGATTTCCGAGGTCAGCGACGATTCCGACGGTGCCTCGCTGACCGCGATCAGCCGTCCGGTCTTGCGCACCGACTCGAACACCGGACCGAGGTCCAGCGGCGAGAGCGTGCGCAGATCGATGACCTCCAGCGACTTGCCCTCTTCCTCGGCGGCCGCGGCGGCGTCGAGCGCGACCTTCACCGACGGGCCGTACGCGACGACCGTGGCGGTGGTGCCCTCCCGCACGAGTTGCGAGGCTGCGACCCGGCTGGGCGTGGCCTCGGTGTCGATCTCCATCTTCAGCGCGCCCGAGTGGTACAGCTTCTTCGGCTCGAAGAACAGCACCGGGTCGTCCGAGCGGATCGCCTCCTGGATGCCCCAGTACGCGTCCGCCGCGTTCGAAATGGCCATCACCTTGAGCCCGGCGATGTGCGCGAAGAGCGACTCCGGCGACTCCGAGTGGTGCTCGACCGCGCCGATCCCGCCGCCGAAGGGCACCCGGATCACCACCGGCATCTTGATCTTTCCCTGGGTGCGGTAGTGCAGTTTGGCCAGCTGCGAGGAGATCTGGTCGAAACCGGGGAAGATGAACCCCTCGAACTGGATCTCGCACACCGGCCGGAACCCGCGCACGGCGAGCCCGACCGCGGTGCCGATGATGCCCGATTCGGCCAGCGGCGTGTCCAGCACGCGCTGTTCGCCGAAGTCCTTCTGCAGCCCGTCGGTGATCCGGAAGACGCCGCCGAGCTTGCCGATGTCCTCCCCCATGATCAGGACCTTCGGGTCCTCTTCCATGGCCCGCCGGAGGCCGAGGTTGATCGCCTTGCCGATGGTGAGTTTCTGCAGCTCCATCAGTGCTCACCCGCCGTCGCGAAACCGTCGAGATAGGACAGGTACTCCGCGCGCTGCTGCTCCAGCAGCGGCGAGGATTCCGCATACACGTTGCTGAAGATCCGTTCCGGCGGTGGCTCGGGCATAGTGAACGTATGCTCGCGCAGCTGCGCGGCGAACTCGTCCGCCTCGGCCTGTACCTGGTCGAAGAACTCCGGCTCCGCCCCGCCGCCGCGGACGAGGTGTGCCCGCACGCGCTCGATCGGGTCCTTGAGCTTCCACTCCTCCAGCTCGTCGGAGAGCCGGTAACGGGTTGGGTCGTCGGTCGTGGTGTGCGCGTCCATCCGGTAGGTGAACGCCTCGATCAGCACCGGGCCGTTGCCGTGCCGGCACTGCTCGAGTGCCCAGCGGGTCACCGCGAGGCAGGCGAGCACGTCGTTGCCGTCCACCCGGATGCCGGGGAAGCCGTAGCCGCGGGCGCGCTGGTACAGCGGCAGCCGCGACTGGCGTTCGGTCGGCTCGGAGATGGCCCACTGGTTGTTCTGGCAGAAGAACACCAACGGTGCGTCGTATACCGCGCCCCACACGAAGCCCTCGTGCACGTCACCCTGCGAGGTCGCGCCGTCACCGAAGTAGCAAATCGTGGCTTCGCCGTCGTCGTCCCCGACTTTGCCCTCGAACTTCTGCCCCATCGCGTACCCGGTCGCGTTCAGCACCTGGTTGCCGATGACGATCGTGTACGGGTGGAACCCGTGTGCCTTGTAGTCCCATCCACTGTGGTCGGTGCAGCGGAAGATGCCGATCAGGTCGCGCAGGTCGACGCCGCGGGTGTAGGCGACGCCGTGCTCGCGGTAGCTCGGGAAGGCCATGTCTCGGGGCTGCAGCGCGCGGCCGGAGCCGACCTGCGCGGCCTCCTGGCCGAGCAGCGGAACCCAGATGCCCAGCTGGCCCTGGCGCTGCATCGCGTTGGCCTCGCGGTCCGCGCGGCGCACCAGCACCATGTCGCGGTAGAGGTTCCGGAGCGTCTCGTCGTCCACGTCCGCGACGTAGGGGTCGAACTGCGTCGACGGAACCCGCTGGCCTTCGGGGGTGAGCAGCTGGGTCAGCTCGGCGCCGCCCTCGCTCGTTGCGCGCAATCCGGCGATGACCTGCTCGGGAGAGGGCTGGGCCGCGATCGCGGCCGGGCCGTCGCCAGGCTCCGGGTGCGTCCATTGTTCGGACGGCATGCGTTGTTCTCCTCGGTGTCGGCACCGCTGGCGGCGGCTTGTGGCGGCCACAGCGACTGCACCGCCGGCGACCGGGGTGCCCTGGTTCGGGGCGCCGGAACGCCGTCGGCGTTGACGGTTCGTGGCCACATCCTGGCACGAGAACCGGGCGGATGGTGAGTCGCGGATGCTGATTTGTTGCTGAAAAAGCCCGTCTGATCAGGGAAAACGCATGGAAGTCCGAGTGTGGGAGCCAAGACGGTCGGGCGGCCATCCCGCGGTTCACCAGCCTTTGGCGCCTCGCGCGGGCTCGGGATCGGACTGTCCGAACCGGAGCTCCGATCGCGGCGGTGACCTCTGTCACCGTGGCAGGATGGCTGGTGTGGAACAGAAATCCGTACGTGAATCCGTGGTTTCGACGTGGACCGACGACATCACACCGAGCCTGTCCGGGCTGATCGCTATCCCGGCGCTGTCCCCGGCGTTCGACGCGGACTGGGCCGCGAGCGGCCACCTCGCCGCCGCTGTCGAGCACGTGAAGACCTATCTGGAGGGCCGGAACCTGCCCGGCGCGCAGATCGAGGTCGTCCAGCTCGAAGGCCGTACGCCGCTGTTGTTCGTCGACGTACCGGCCACCCCGGGCGCGCAGGACAAGGGCACCGTGCTGATGTACGGCCACCTCGACAAGCAGCCACCGGTCGGCGGTTGGTCCGAGGGGCTGGACCCGTGGACGCCGGTGCTTCGCGATGGCCGTCTCTACGGCCGTGGCTCGGTCGACGACGGTTACTCCGGGTACGCGGCCGCTGCTGCGCTGGAAGCGGTGCACGCTGCCGGTGGTGAGCACTCGCGAATCGCGCTGCTGCTGGAAACCGGTGAGGAGTCCGGCAGCCCGGACCTGCCCGCGTACCTCGATCACCTCGGTGCGCGGCTCGGCGAGGTCAGCCTGGTCGTCTGCCTCGACGCGGGCGGGATGGACTACGAACGGCTATGGCTCACCACGAGCCTGCGCGGCATGGTGCACCTCACCGTCACCGTGCAGCTGCTGGCCACCCCGCAGCACTCCGGGCTGGCCAGCGGGGTGGTCGCCAGCTCGTTCCGGGTGCTGCGGCAGCTGCTGGACCGGATCGAGGATTCGGCGACCGGCGAGATCAAGCTGGCCGAGCTGAACGTCGAGGTCCCGGCGAGCAGGCTGGCCGAGGTCGAGGCCGTGGCCGAGGTCGCGCCGGAGGCATTGCACCGGGTGTTTCCGCTGGTCAGTGGCGGTAAGACGGTGTCGGAAGACGCACTGGAGCTGCTGCTGAACAACTACTGGCGGCCCACGCTGTCGATCATCGGCGGAGACGGCCTGCCGCTGCCCGCCGACGCCGGCAACGTGCTCCGGCAGAGCACCACGCTCACGTTGAGTTTCCGCCTCCCGCCGACCGCGCAGGCGGACGCCGCGCTCGCCGCGATCAAGCTGGCGCTGACCACGGACGTGCCCTACGGCGCGTCGGTGACCATCGGCGCGGACCAGCAGGCGGAGGACGGCTGGAACGCCCCGGCGGAAGCGCCGTGGCTGACCACCGCGCTGCGCCGGGTGAACGACGAGGTGTTCGGGCGTCCGCACCGCGCGGCCGGGATGGGCGGGTCGATCCCGTTCATGGGGCTGCTCGGCGAGAAATACCCGGACGCCCAGTTCCTGGTGACCGGTGCGTGCAGCGCGGACTCGAACATCCACGTGCCCGACGAGTGGCTGAACCTGGACTACGCGCAGCAGGTCACCGAGGCCGTCGCGCACCTGCTCGACGCGCACGCCCGCCGCTGATGTGGTCCGTGAAGGGGCCCTTCACGGACTCTGAGTCCGTGAAGGGCCCCTTCACAGCCTTCCCTCAGCTCTGTTGTTGCTGCGACGTGGACAGCTCCGGACCCGTGCTCCACGGCCACCCCGTCCACAACGGACACTTCACTGAGTGCGGGCCGGTCCAGATCGCGCTCCACAGTGGACGTACGCGAGGCGAGCACCCGGGTGTCCTTCGAGCCGCCGCCCTGCGAGGAGTTCACCACGAGACTGCCCTCCGGCAGCGCCACCCTGGTCAGCCCTCCGGACAGCACGAAGATCTCCTTGCCGTCGTTGACCGCGAACGGCCGCAGGTCGCGCGAGCCGTTCGTCCACCTTGGACGGAACGGCGGACAGCTGCACCACCGGCTGTGCGATCCAGCCGCGCCGGTTGGCCTGTATCTTGCGCCGCACACGTCCAGCTCCTTGCGGCTCGTCCATCTGCGCCAGCACGTGGTCGAACTCGTCGGGCGGCCGGCACCGGAAGTGTCCACATTGGGCAGAATGGGGTTTGTTCAGGTAGTAGCGCACCATCTCCGGCACATAGGTGTAGACCATCTTGTCGTCCCCCGACGCCGTTGCCCACCGCGTTCGCGATCACCACGTTGCCCGCGCGGGCGGCGTTGAGGATGCCCGCCAACCCGAGCACCGAGTCCGGTCGATGGTGCACCGGATCGAGGAACTCGTCGTCGATCCGCCGGTAGACCACGTCCACCTGCTGCTCGCCCTCGGTGGTGCGCCGGTAGACCACGTCGTCCCGGCAGAACATGTCGCGACCTTCGACCAGTTCGACGCCCATCAGCCGGGCCAGCAGCGAATGCTCGAAGTAGGCGGAGTTGTACACGCCAGGGGTCAGCACGACCACCATTGGATCGGCCACGTTCGGCGCGGCCGCGGCGTGCAACGCCTGCAGCACATGTGACGCTTAGTCGCCAATCGGGTGCACTCGGTGCTGGGCGAACAGGTCCGGAAAAGCCCGCGCCATGGTCCGCCGGTTCTCCATCACACAGGCGACGCCGGGCAGCCTGGCGGCCGGGGATGCTGTTCATGGTGGCCATCCTCACCCACCGTGCAAGGTCGTCGCGACCGGCGTGACACAGCCTGTCCGGTGTGAAACTCCCCCGTAACACAGGAGACCTGTGCATCCCCGCTTACGAGTGGCAATATGCGTGTTCTCGACTTGTGAGAACTACGAGGAGTGACGAAGTGGCCCGAGGACACCAGATGAAGGCGCTCGCCCTTCTCCCGGCTTTCGCGCTGGCAGGCCTGACCATGGCCTGCGGCGCAGGTGGTAACGGCGCGGGTGGGACGGACACCTCGGCCGCCGCGGGCCCGGGCGGTGCGGAGAGCGTGCCTGTCGCGCAGAAGGATGCCGCGCTGGCCGGGCTGGTGCCGGCGGAGGTGAAGGCGGACGGAAAGCTCGTGGTCGGACAGGACCAGACCTATCCGCCGAACGAGTTCCTGGACAACGGGAAGGCGGCCGGTTTCGACGTCGATCTCGGCACCGCCGTCGGCCAGGTGCTCGGGCTGACCACGGAGTTCCAGAGCGCCTCGTTCGACGGCATCATCCCCGGTATCTCGGCGAAGAAGTACGAGATGGGCATCTCGTCGTTCACCATCAACGCCGAGCGCATGCAGACCGTCGACATGGTCTCCTACTATCGCGCGGGTACCTCGCTGGCGGTACTCAAGGGCAATCCGGAGGGCCTTTCGGTCGACAATCTGTGCGGCAAGAACGTGGCCGTGCAGAAGGGCACCACCCAGGTCGACGACCTCGGCAAGCGGACCGAGGAGTGCGCGAAGGCGGGCAAGCCGGCCATCAACATCACCCAGTTCCAGGCGCAGACCGACGTGAACCTCGCGCTCACCGCGAAGCGCGTGGCGGCCGAGCTGGCCGACTCGCCGGTGATCGACTACGCGGTGAAGCAGACCTCCGGGCAGCTCGAAGCCGTCGGCGCGCCCTATGACACCGCGCCTTACGGCGTCGTGCTGCCGAAGAACAGCGGCGACTACGGCAAGGCGGTGTCCGGCGCGATCCAGAAGCTGATCGGCGACGGTACCTACAAGAAGATCCTCGACAAGTGGGGTCTGTCCGGGTCCGGTGCGATCACCACCTCGGAGATCAACCCGGCCGCCTCCTGAACGAGCTGAGGATCTAGTACTCGTGTCCAGTTCCCCCGGCCCTGCCGAAACCCGGCAAGAGGTCGACACCACACCCATCAAGGCCATCCCGGTCCGGCATTACGGCCGCTGGGTGGCCGGCGTGATCATCCTGTTCCTCGCGTTCATCGTGATCCGCAGCGTGGTCACCAACAGCGCCCTGCAGTGGTCGGTCGTCGGGCAGTTCCTGTTCGACGACCGGATCCTCAACGGGGTCCGCAACACCTTGCTGCTCACGGTGATCTCGATGGTCATCGGCATCGTCGGCGGCGTGCTGATCGCGGTCATGCGGCTCTCGCCCAATCCACTGATGTCCGGCGCCGCGGCGATCTACGTCTGGCTGCTGCGCGGTACGCCGCTGATCACCCAGCTGATCATCTGGAACTTCCTCGCCCTGGCCTACTCCCGGATCGGCCTCGGCATCCCGTTCGGGCCGACTTTCATCAGCTGGGACACCAATACGCTGATCACCCAGTTCACCGCCTCGCTGCTCGGGCTCGGGCTGAACGAGGCGGCGTACATGGCCGAGATCGTGCGTGGCGGTATCCAGTCGGTGGATTCCGGGCAGCTGGAGGCCTCCTCCGCCCTCGGCATGAGCCGCGCGAAGACGCTCCGCCGGATCGTGCTGCCGCAGGCGATGCGGGTGATCATCCCGCCGACCGGCAACGAGACCATCTCCATGCTGAAGACCACGTCACTGGTCGTGGCGATCGGGTATTTCGAGCTGATGGTGTCGGCGCAGACGATTTACGCGCAGAACTACAAGACGGTGCCGATCCTGATCGTCGCCGCCGCATGGTATCTGGTCATGACGTCCGTGCTCACGGTGGCGCAGTACTACATCGAGAAGTATTTCGCTCGCGGTACTTCACGTCCACCGGCGCAACAGCGGAAATGGGGCACGAGAATGCTCGGCTTCCGCTTCGGCTCCGGTTCCGCACAGGGCGGAGGTGGCGTGGCGTGACCCCGGTCGTTTCCGCGCAGAAGGTGTGCAAGAGTTTCGGCTCCCTCGACGTGCTCAAGGGTATCGACCTCGAAGTGCACGAGCGCGAGGTGCTGTGCCTGATCGGCCCGTCCGGTTCCGGCAAGTCCACTTTGCTGCGTTGCATCAACCACCTGGAGAAGATCGACGCCGGCCGGCTGTACGTGGACGGCGTGCTGGTCGGGTACCAGCAGCGTGGTGACAAGCTGTATGAGCTGCGGGACAAGGAGATCGCCGCGCAGCGCAAGGACATCGGCATGGTGTTCCAGCGGTTCAACCTGTTCCCGCACATGACCGCGCTCGAAAACGTGATGGAGGCGCCGGTCCAGGTCCGCCGCGAGCCCAAGGCGCAGGTGCGGACGCGGGCGTTGGAGCTGCTGGAGCGCGTCGGCCTCGGCGACAAGGCGGCCGCCTATCCGGGCCAGCTCTCCGGCGGGCAGCAGCAGCGCGTCGCCATCGCGCGGGCGCTGGCCATGCAGCCCAAGCTGATGCTCTTCGACGAGCCGACGTCCGCATTGGACCCGGAGCTGGTCGGCGACGTCCTCGGCGTCATGCGTCAGCTGGCGAAGGACGGCATGACGATGGTCGTGGTGACCCACGAAATGCAGTTCGCCCGTGAAGTGGCCGACAAGGTCCTCTTCATGGACGGCGGTGTGGTCGTCGAAGCGGGTCCGCCGGAACAGGTGATCGGCGATCCGCGGCACGAACGTACGAAGGTGTTCCTTTCCCGGGTGCTGAATCCGAACGCTTGACCCCAGGACCCGGGCGGGCCGTATCACGGTGCGGTTCGCCCGGGTTCGCTCGTTTGTGCGGCGGTCGCGCACAACGCGTCGCCGGATGCGCACTTTCCGCCACCGTCCGGGCCGGCTACTCCAATGGACCCTTGCCACCGCGCCTTTTATCCGATTCCCTGTTAGGCGAACACAGGGGGGAGAAGGCGCACGTGCCGACTGACACGACTTTGCCGCCACTCGATCCGTTTGCCGGGATACCGGACAAGCGCTATGAGGTGAAGGCGGCGGACCTGCTCAAACCGGGTACCGGCGGGCTGCTCCGCTGGCGGCGGCAGGCCACCAACGCGCCCATTGTCGAGGTCCAGGACGCTTACATCACCGGCACCTTCGATTTGCGCGCGGCCGATCTCAACTTCCTGTTCCGGTTCGAACGCTGCCGCTTCGAGCATCCGCCGGACGTGCGCGAGGCGACACTGCTGGGGCTGGTCTTCCGCAAGTGCTGGCTGCCCGGGCTCAAGGCACGCAACCTGCGCAGCCGCAACGACGTGCGGTTGATCCGCAGTATCGTCGAGGTCGCGCTGGACGATCACGAGGCCGAGGAGACCACGACGATCCAGCGCGGGGACGATCGCGAGCGGGGCATGCCCAACGCCGCGATCAACCTCACCGACGCGGTCGTCGACGGTTCGGTGGTGCTCACCCGCACCACGATCCGGCACCCGAGCGGCAAGGCGATCCAGGGCGACCGGTTGGTCATCACCGGCGCGCTGCTCGCATACCGGATGGTCGCGAAGGGGGAGGTGCGGCTGCCCGGTATGCGTACCGGCGGCAATGTGAACTTCTCCGGGGCCACTTTGGACAATCCGGATGGCTTCGCGTTGAACGGCAACGGCCTGCACATCGGTGGCAGCCTGCTCTGCGAAGTGGACAACTACGGCCGGGCGAGCGGGCGGAAGCGGTTCACCGCCAAGGGGATCCTCTATCTGCCAAGTGCCACTGTGGACAGTGACATCGTGCTGCGCGAGGCGCGGCTGATGGTCGACCACAATGGACCGGTGGTGATGGAAGCCTGGAAATCCGGCGATCCCTACCTCGATCCGCGCCCGGCGCTGGTCGCCGACCGGCTGAAGGTCGACGGCAACCTCGAACTCTCCGACGGCCTCCGCGCCTTCGGCACACTCCGGATGGTCAACGCACGCATCGGCGGTTCCCTGCGGCTCGCCGGCGCCGAAATCACTGTGGTGCGCGGTACTGCGGCGCCGTTCTATGACCGCGCCCTGCATTTGGACGGCTCGAATATCGGTGGTGACATAGAGGCGACGAACCTGCGGGTCCCGGTCGGGCAATTGCGGCTGGCCGACGTGACCGTGGGCGGCAATGTGCTCGCGTGGAATTCGAAGTTCCTGCATCCGGAGCGGGATGCGTTCTCCGCGCGGCGGGCGAAGATCTCCGGTAACCTCCATCTCACCGATGCCACGGTGAAGGGCACGTTGCGGCTGCAGGGCGTGCAGGTCGGCGGGAGCGTGAACCTGTTCGGCACGGTGCTGACCGAGCCCAGTGTGCGGAATTCGAGCAGTTTTTCCCTGGATATCCGCACCGCCCGTATTGGCCGGGATTTAGTGCTCACCGAGAACAAGGACCGCCCGTTCCGCGCCGAAGGCGGAGTGAATCTCGACGGCGCGCAAATTGCTCGCCGAGTGGATTTAAAGGGTGCCCAACTCGCTTCCATCGAACAACACGGAATCGCGCTGGACGCCAGCGACGTGACGGCTGATGAATTCATTCTCTCCCCTGCTGAACCGCCGGTCGGTTCGGTCCGGCTGCGCCGCGCGCACTGCGGAACACTGGCCGACAACGAAACGATCTGGGCCGCGTCCGATGGTGTGGAACTCGACGATTTCCGTTACGATGCCTTGAAGAACGACATCGCACTGGATGACGATCGTGCCCTGAACCGCCGGATCTCCTTGCTGCGCAAGGCTATGCGGGGCTACCGTCCGGGCCCCTACGACCAGCTCGCCGCGACCTTGCGCGCCGCCGGGAACGAGGAGCACGCCTCCACTGTCGCGTTGCGCAAGCAGCAGTTCCGCTACGAGGCGCTGGCGAAGGGGTTCAAGATCTTCGGCCCCGGTGTGCGAGCGTGGAGCTGGCTGCAACGGTCGATGGTCGGCTATGGCTTCCGCCCCGTGCGCGCGCTGGGCTGGCTGTTCACCCTGCTGGTGCTCGGCAGCCTGTGGTTCGGCCTCGGCTCCGACGACTGCGTACGCGACCCCGGCCGCTACGCGGTGAGCGGCCCGCGGTGCCTGGTCAACCAGCAGGACACCGGACTGCAATGGAACCCGGTGATCTACACAGCGGACCTGCTGGTGCCGATCGTCGACTTCGGCAACAAGTCACGGTGGTACATGCACGGCGCCGACAACTGGGTGGCGACCGGCTTCACCGCCTCCGGCTGGATCCTGGCCACAACCGTCGCCGCCGGCGTAAGCCGCATGCTGCGGCGGGAGAGCTGAACTCGCCGGTAGGTGACCGGTCGGAGCCTTTGGCTGGGCAACGCGTTCGCTCCGCGAGAGGTGGCGTGACCGGCCCGTTCACTCCAGCCTGGTGTTGCGAACGGACCTCTCACGCCACTGCGCCGGAAATGGGTCAGTGGAGGTTGTGCAGTAGCGCGTGTAGCTGCGTGATCATTGTTTCGGGGCGGGCTGGTGTGACGTTGATGTAGCGGTCGTGGCCTGGTTCTTTGCTGAAGGAGAACAGGTAACGGCCGTGTTGGGTGTCGTAGTAGGTGCAGGTGTTGTCGCTGCTGGTCCGGTGGCGACCGAGTCGGTCGCGGGTGGTTGCGGTGATCTGGCCGGCGCCGGTGCGGGGTAGCGTGGCTACGTCCAGCACTCGCCGTACGTCGCGTCGTGCGGGGGCTCCCTGGGAGGCTTGCCGCAGGTCGGATTCCGGCACTGACATGGCTGGGCCGGTCGCGGGGGGCAGGGTCGGTAGCTCGCTGATCAGTTCTTCGGCGAGTGCGTCGGGCCGGGCCGGGCGTAGCAGGACCTGCCCTGATGCGGGTACGTGGCAGGCGAGGACTGCGTCGGTCCCGGCTGCGGCGACCACTAGCCGGTAGCGGCGGGCGGGCTGGGACTCGATGGTGGCCGAGAGTTCGCTGGCGCCGCGGCACAGGACGGTCATGGTCTGCAGGAAGTCTTCGCGTGGCCTGCCGTGGCTCCAGGCGCCGTGCTCGGCAAGGCTTTGTATCGCGGTGTCGTGGTACTGCCTGGTTTCTTCTGGGTCTCGCCACAGCGGGTCGGGTGACAGTGCCGCTGGGAGTGAAACTCCGGCCAGTTCCGCGGCGAGTGGTAGGCAGTCGGCGGGCAGGACGAGTGCACGATCGAGTACGAGCATTGTCAGAGCCCGATCACCGGTGGGGCGGCCTTGGGCAGTGTGCCGATCAGCGCGTCGTCGGGGTCGGTCTCGAGCAGGTAGTCGGCGCGTTTGTGTTCGTTGTCCTCGTCGCCCTTGCCCCCGCGGCCGATCCCGCCGCCGCCCATTCCGGGCGAACCGGCACGGCCGTTGGTGCCGGCGGCGCCTGCCGCGCGTCCGCTGGCGGGCTCGGTGTTCCCGGGCGTTCCGGCGCCGGTGCCGGCCCCGCGCCCGAGACCGCTGCCGTTGCTGCCGGAGCCGCGTCCGCCGCTGCTGCCGGAGCCGCTGCCGCTTCCGCCGCTGTACCCGCCGGTGCCACCGGGCCCGAACCCGCCAGGGCCGAACCCGCCCGGTCCGAAGCTGTTACCGCCGACGTTGCCGTTGCTGCTGGTTCCGTTGCCTGGATAGCCGCCGGCCGGGGTCCAGGCGCCGGGGTCCGGCGTGGTGCCTGGTGGGGTGTAGCCGGATGTGGTGGTGGTCTCCGGCACCTTTCCGTGGAACTGCGGAGCCCCCGGCTCGAGCCAGCCCTGCTGCGGGACGGGCCCGTTGCCGTTCGAGGACCCGCCGACGTGCGAGCCCGCACCGGGGCCGGGAACGGTGCCGGTGCTGTAGCCGCCCGCGTGGCTCCCGCCGGTACTCCCGGTACCGCCGGTCCCACCCGGCGTGGAGGCCGACGGCAGGTGCCCGGTCGCGGTCCCTCCGGGCTGGGTGACCGAGAAGTCCCCACCGGCCGAGGGCATGGCCAGATCGCCGTACTGGGACGGATCGGCCCAACGACCTGAATTGTCGGTGGACTGACCGTGATAAAGGCTGTAACCCTCGGTGACGGCTCGGGCTTTCTTGTCCCATTCTTCGATGTCGTGGGAACGATTCGAGAGGAATGACAGCGGTGTGTTGCTGACCCAGTCGTCAGCGGGCCGGTCGCCGATAGTGCCCACGGATTTGATCTTGCCGTCGAGGACTGTGAACGAGTTTCCCTGGCCGGTGTAGAGCTGATTGGCCTGTTCAAGGTGCTGACCGCTGACCTGGGAAGCCTGCACCATCGGACCCGCACCCGCATAGGCCTGACCAGCCGAGTCGCCTTCCCAGTACTGGCTCATCTTGCCCTGGAGCTGCAACATCCGATCCGCGATAGCGTCGTGCCGCTGGGACAAACCGGTCGCCACAGTGGCGCCGTCGTACATGCCGGCCGCCCCTTTGCCGCGGTTGACCAAGTCCACGATCTGCTGCGGAGTCAACGCCATCATGCACCAGCCTTGATCGTTGCCACTGCGGCTTCGGCAGCTCTGGTCACCAATGAACATGGGTCACCGTAAGATGGGGAGGCTTTGTCGAGGATCGCGGAAAAGGTGAAGATCTCGTCGTTCTTGACGCCGACGCCGATTTGGCACCCGCCGCTCTTGCGATCATCGAGGACTGCGGAATACACCGCGGGGTAGCCGGAGACATCGGGTGCTGCTTCGAAGTAGCCGCCGGCGCCGGCGCCGTTCTTGTAGCTGGTCGACAGCCCTCCCTGCCCCGGTAGGAAGCTGATACTGATGCTGTTGTCCTTGCTGTCGTACCACGTGCACCGAGGAGCGAAATTCCCGCTGGACGTCCGGTTGCGTAGGGCTTGGAATACCTCTGTGGCCTGCGCCTTGGAGAGGACGGCGCAGGGGTCCTGCTCGTACTTGCCGACATCCAGCGGGCTGGTCACCTGCGGCACGTTGGGTGCACTGTCAATGGGCGCGCTCGAGCTTGCCGGGCTTGGTGTGCCGGGTGCTGAGGAGCAGGCAGTCGCGGCGAGAAGCAAGAGGCCGCCGACTGCACCGCGGGCGATGATTTTTGTCACCGGGTCATCCTCGCTTGTCAAGACCGTGGGTATTCGCCTGGTCCTGCTGCTCGTATTTGGCGATCGCCTGCCGCAACTGGTCCGCGTAACCCTTGGCGTACGCCTGCTGTTGCCGGAGGCTTGCAAGGTAGGCGGCTGCATGGCGATCAGCGGCCTGCTTTTGCATGGTGCTGCCCGGGTCTTCGGCAGGCTGCGGGACGTTCTGCATGGCCTGCCCGTCATTGATCATGTCGCCCAGTTCGTCCGCGATGTCCTGCCAGTCCGGGAGGAGCGACTTCATCGCGTCGACGTCCATCACGAAACGGCCGCCGGCCGCTGCAGCGTTGACCTTGGCATCCTCGGCGGCGCGCTGCTGGTAGATGCGCGCGCCGGTCGAGTTCATCGCCTCGTTGTACTGCTCGTCCTGGCGATCGCGGGTGGCCTGCTCCTCCGGGCTGATGTACCCGGCGCGGCCCTGCGGCTGGTCCCCTGACGACTGGCTCGTGCTGGACGACTGATCGTTGCCCACGGCGACGCTCCCCCTCGTTTTCTTCTTCCGGCATTGTTTGCGGCTGCCGACACTTCGACGGGAGCATAGTCGGTCAAGGTTCCCTTGATCGGAGAAATCCTCAGTTGGGCAGGCCGTGACACCCGGCTGCCTGATCTCGCTGGCATCGTGCTCAGCGGGGCATGCGGCCGCACCGGCCAGTCGTTCCCTTACCCATCGCACGCGAGGGGTTCATGTCGCGGAACCCGGCAGCGATACCTGCGCCAGCGTCGATCCAGGATGATCACTTTGCATGCCGGGCCTGCGGATTGGGCTTGCTCCGCAACGATTTCGGCGTAGGTTGGCCAGCCCGTCCGACGGCGGAGGCTCCGACGATCTGGGATTTCAGACCAAGCCGGTTTCAGCTTGCCCCCTCCGCGCGCGCAGAAGCCGGTGTTGCCCGCCCGTGCTGCTCAACCATCGGCTGACGAGCGACCAAAGCAGCGACCTCGTCATACGACGGACGCCCATTTCCGACCCGTCCAAGATCAACCCCCGCAACCGACGTGACCAGTTACAACTATCGAACAATCGCCAAGACCCCAGCCCGCTCCCCAAAACCGGTCCCTCACCCCGCGAATCCCCAAACCCCCAAACCCCGGGAACCCATCCTCATTCCACGAACCGCGACCAGAACTCCACCCGCCGCACCCCGCCCGCCGGCTCCGGGCCCAGCGGTTCCCCGCCGAACTCGTGCCGTAGGTAACTCCGCAGGTCCCAGCCGTAATACACGACATCCGTCTGATACACCGACAGCACCGGCAGCCCCGGCTCCCCGCGCAGGCCCGGCAGATACCGATGCCCGCACACGGGGACCAGTTGCGGGACCGTCGCCAGCTGCCGCCGGGCCGCGGCCAGTGCGTTCGACAGGACCCGCGGCCGGGTGCCCCACTCCGGCAGCCACAGATCGTTGTGTTCCACGTCGTACAGCACGCCGTCGACCGGCCAGTCGAGGCGTTTGCGCAGCTGGTCGGGGTTGCCGTGCAGCCAGTCCGGCCAGCGCTGGCCGACCGGCACCCCGGCGGTCAGGAACACCCGGTGGTCCGCGCTGAAAGTGAAGCCGAACTGCTCCTCGACGTCGTCGAGCTCCGCCGCGGTGAGGCCCGGGCGCAGGGGTTCGCCGAGGTCATGCTGGAGGAGGCGGGCCTCCTCCACGGTGAGCGCATCGGCCGGCTGAACTGTCGACATACCGAGAAGCGTACGGAGCGGCCACCGCCCGCCGCGCGTTCTTTTCCCGCGGAATCGCCGGCTCCCTCGGCGGGGTGAGGTTCTTCTCTCAGGCCGTGGATATCGGAACACAGCGTGAGCAGATGTAGTTGACTCATCTCGTGACTTCCTCACCGCCGGCACCGCGGCCGCAGGCCCGTGTGCGCGCACCCGAACTCGTCGGCGACGTCTGGCTCAACACCGGTGGCCACCGGCTCACCCTCGCTGAGCTGCGCGGACGCATCGTGCTGCTGGATTTCTGGACCAGCGGCTGCGTCAACTGCCTGCACGTGCTGGACGAACTGCGCCCGCTCGAAACCGAGTTCGCGGATGCGCTGGTCACGGTGGGTGTTCATGCGCCGAAGTTCCAGCACGAGGGAAAGCGCGCGTCGATCGAAGCGGCGGTACGTCGTTACGAGGTGCACCACCCGGTCGTCAACGACCCGAAGATGGAGCTGTGGTCGCAGTACGCCGTACGCGCGTGGCCGACGCTCGTCGTCGTGGACCCGGAGGGCTACGTCGTACACGTCGCAGCCGGCGAAGGGCACGGTGAGGCGTTGCGACGCGTCATTGCCGGCCTGATCGCGAAGCACGACGCGAAGGGCACGCTTCGCCGCGGTGGCAGCGCGTACGTGCCTGTCGAGGAGCAGCATGCCGAGCTGCGGTTTCCGAGCAAGGCGGCGGTCACGGCGGGCGGGCGTGTGCTGGTGGCCGACACCGGGCACCATTCGATCGTCGAGTTCGCTTCGGACGGCGAGACGGTGATCCGCAGGTTCGGCAGCGGTGAACGCGGCGCGAAGGACGGACCGTTCGACCTCGCGAGCTTCACCGAACCGTCCGGTATCGCCTTGCTGCCCAACGAAGTCGCCCAGCGCGCGGGCTACCACGCAGTCGTCGCGGACACCGCCGGGCACCGGCTGCGCGGCCTGGACCTCAACACCGGCGAAGTGAAGACCGTCGCCGGTACCGGTCGGCAGTGGCGCGACGGCACGGATACCGGCAAGGCGCTCGACATCGACCTGACCAGCCCGTGGGACGTCGCGTGGTGGGGCCCGGCCGGGGGCGTCGTGGTCGCGATGGCGGGCAACCACACGCTGAGCGTGTTCGACCCGGTCGAAGGCGGCATCCGGCGGTTCGCGGGCACCACGGTCGAAGGACTGCGAGACGGCGACGTGCACGAAGCGTTCTTCGCGCAGACCTCCGGCCTCGCGCCGGACGGGAACCGCCTGTGGCTCGTCGACGCTGAAACGTCCGCCCT
Source organism: Amycolatopsis sulphurea (assembly GCF_002564045.1). Lineage (NCBI taxonomy): Bacteria > Bacillati > Actinomycetota > Actinomycetes > Pseudonocardiales > Pseudonocardiaceae > Amycolatopsis > Amycolatopsis sulphurea. Next base: position 2,428,300 of record NZ_PDJK01000002.1, read on the forward strand.
GCGCTGGATCGAGCCCGAGGGCGAGTCTTTCACCGTGCAAACCGCGGTCGGCGTGGACCTGTTCTCCTTCGGCCACGCGGACGGCCCGGCCGACCAGGCGCTCCTGCAGCACCCGCTGGGGCTGACCGTGCTGTCGGACGGGCGCATCGCGATCGCCGACACCTACAACGGCGCCATCCGCCGCTACGACGCCTTCACCCGCGAAGTCGCGACGCTCGCGACCGGCTTCGCGGAGCCACAGGGACTCATCCTGCACGACGGTGAACTCCTCGTGGTCGAGTCGGCAGGCAACCGGGTGACGCCGGTGGGCGGGAACGGCCGCGCAACCACGGTGACGGGTACCCGTACCGCTTTGAGCCGTCCGCAAACCGTGCTGGCGCCGGGGAACGTCGAGTTCTCCGTGGTCTTCACCCCGCCGCCGGGCGAGAAGCTGGACGACCGCTACGGCCCGTCGACGCGGCTGGAGATCACCGCGTCGCCGCCGGAGCTGCTCGCCGACGGCGCTGGTGTCGGGACCGATCTGGTCCGCCGCATCCGATTCGCCGAAGGGGTGTCCGAAGGTGTGCTGCAAGTGGTGGCGCAGGCGGCCAGCTGCGACGACGGCGGTGAGCACCCGGCCTGCCGGATCACCCGGCACGACTGGGGCGTCCCGGTCCGATTCGCCGAATCGGGCGGGCGGAGTCTGGAGCTGGTGATGGCGGGCGAGCCCGCCGAGGCGGCCGCAGGCCAGTAAGATGGCCTGGTGTCTCCAACCCCCCAGCTTGAGATTCAGATGCTGCAGGACCGCGTGCTGGTCCGGCTGTCCCCGGAGGAGGGCGAGCGCCGCAGCAGCGGCGGCATCGTGATTCCGGCGACGGCGCAGGTGGCGCGCAGGCTGGCCTGGGGTGATGTACTGGGAGTCGGCAACAGCGTGCGGAACGTGAAGCAGGGCGACCGAGTGCTCTTCAACCCCGAGGACCAGTTCGAGGTCGAGATACAGGGCGAAGGGCACCTGGTCATGCGGGAGCGCGACATCCACGCGGTGGCCACCGAGCGGACCGAACACGGCACGGGGCTCTACCTGTAGCACCCGCACCCGGGGGAGGCAGGCATTGCGCGAGGAAGAACCGGCCTTCCCGGCCGACGGCCTGCTCGGCGAACCCGGATCCGGCGCAGAGCCCCGGCAGGAATCCACCCGGTGGCCGGAAACGCGATCCCGGCCCGCACCGCAAACCGGACCCCTATCTGAATCCCCGCCGTGGTCTGGACCGCAACCCGATCCCCGCACCCAACGTCCGTTCGAGCCGGACTCCGGCCAGGGCCTCGACCTCGCCACCGAAATCTTCGCCGTGGCCGGGGAAGGCCCGCCACCGCCGGACACCCCGCTGCGGCGATTCCGCAGGCGGCTCGGCCGCACCTTCATGATCGTCGGCTGCCTGCTCGGCCTGTTCGTCGTGTGTTACGCGATCGACCTGATCAGCAGCGCCGGCGACGTGCCCCGCGGCGTGCAGGTGGCCGGGATCGACGTCGGCGGTCTTTCCTACGCCGAGGCGGAAGCCAAGCTGCACAACGAACTCCAGCCACGGCTGACCCGGCCGGTGGTGGTGCACGCGGGGGACGTCACGTCCTCGCTGGTGCCCGCGCAGTCCGGCCTCGGGCTGGACTGGCCGGGCACGCTCAAACAGGCCGGGCACCAGCCGTGGAGCCCGATCACGCGGATGCTGTCGTTCTTCACCACGCGGGAAGTCGGCGTGGTGACGCGTAGCGACCAGCTCCAGGTCGAACAGTCCGTCCGGCAGCTCGCGCAGGACAAGCTTGACCACGCGATGACCGAGGGCAGCATCGGTTTCGTGCCGAATGCGTCGGACGGCGTCACCCCGTACCCGGTCGAGCCGCGGCAGGGACAGCAGCTGGCCGACGTGCCCGCAGCCGTGCAGGCCGTGGTCGCCGATTGGCTTTCACCACGCGGGGTTTCGCTCACAATGGCGGTCACCCCGACGAAAGTCACCTCCGCCGGGGTCCATTCGCTGCTCGACAGCGTCGTCGTGCCCGCGGTGTCCAGCCCCGTCGTCCTGCACGGTCAGGGCAAGGACGCCACGCTGAAACCGGCGGCGATCGCGTCGTCGTTCCAGTTCGTGCCGCACGACGGCGGTGCTCTCGAACTGCGCGTCGATCAGGCGAAGCTGCGCCGGGCGGTGCAGAAGGACCTCGCTTCGACCGAGACCGAAGCGAAGGACGCGCAGCTCACCTTCGACACCGGGGTCCCGGCCGTCACCCCGTCCACGGACGCGCGAAAGATCAACTGGGGCAACACTTTCAAGCCGCTCACCGACATACTGGCGAAGCCGGCCGCGCGTGAGCTGACGGTGGCTTACGACGCGAAGAAGCCGGATCTCACCACTGACAAGGCCAACGCGCTCGGCGTCAAGGAAGTCATCGGCGAGTTCACGACAGGTGGGCTGAGCGGACCGGCCGTGGCGAACGTGAGCACGCTCGCCGACCGGATTTCCGGCGTGGTGGTGAAACCGGGCGAGACGTTCAGCCTGAATGCGCATCGCGGTGGCGGTTACGCGGCGGCGCCCGCGCAAGAGGACGGCAGCGGGCCGTCAGTGCCCGGCGGCGGGCTCTCCCAACTTGCGTCCACTTTGTACAACGCGGCCTATCTCGCCGGGCTCGATGACGCCGGACACGTTGCCCAGGAATACTTTCTCGGCCGCTACCCAGCCGGTCGCGACGCCGTAGCGGTGGACGCCTTGGGCAACGCGGTGGACCTGAAGATCGCCGACAACGACCAGACCGGCTTCGCGATCCAGGCGAGCGCGAGCGGTGGCTCGGTGACCGTGAAGATCTGGGGTACCCGGCACTACCGCGTCGAAGGCCGCAGCGGCGGCGAGACGAACGAAGTGCCGCCGACCGTTCAGCTCGGTCCCGGCGCAGATGGCGCTTGCCAGGCGTCGACGGGCTCGTCCGGATTCAGCGTGACCGACACCCGGGTGTTCTACGACCTGGCCGGCGGCGCCGAAATCCGCGAGGAAAGCCGCACTACGACGTACGCACCCCGGCCGATCGTCATGTGCTGAGCCGGGCCGGTGCCTTCTGCCGCCAGGCTTCGGTGAGCAGTTCGCGCAGCTCCTGCGGGTCGATCTGCTCGAGATGCACCAGAATCGAGCCGTAGCCGTCGTAGTGCGGGGTGGTGAAGTAGGCCGGATCGCCGGACGCGAGCAGCGCGGCCTTCTCGTCGAGCCCGCAGACCAGCATCAGCCCGCCCTCGGCCTCGGTACGCAGCCGGGCGAACGTCTTGCCCGCCACCTTGAGCGCCGGGGTGCGATACGACGTGGACACCTCGGTCTCCGGCAGCTCCGCGGCGAACGCGGCCACTTCGTCCCAGTTCATCGTCATAGCGCCCATCGTGCCCCCTGCAACTGCCCCGGAAAAGCTGTGAAGGGTCCCTTCACGGACTCAGCGTCCGTGAAGGGACCCTTCACAGACCTGCTTACTTGACCGTGATCCGATCCGCCAGCGGCGGGGCGATGCCGGGGTGCGCAGCCATGTACGTCAGGAACGCGTCGAGGTCGACCGGTCCACCCGCGAGGCCGGTGCCCTTGGTGAACTCGGTGAACCCGTCCCCGCCCGCGGCGAGGAAGTTGTTCACCGACACCCGGTACGACGCCGCCGGGTCGACCGGCTTGCCCTCGACCGTGAGGTCGGAGACGCGGGAGCCGACCGCCGCCGACGTCGAGTACGAGTAGTGCAGCGAGCTGGACACCTGCAGGATCTTCGTGCCACCCGACTGGCCCCACTGCTGTTCCAGCACGTTCTTCAGGTTCGCGCCGGTCAGCGTGATCGTCTGCATGATGTTCGCGAACGGCTGCACGGTGAACGCCTCGCCGTAGGTCACCACGCCGTCGCCCTCACCGGCCGGCGAGGACTTGTAGGTCAGGTCGGCGCGGATACCGCCCGGGTTGGTGATCGCGACGACCGCGTTGTTCGACTTCGTCGCCTCCAGTTGCGCGTCCGCGAGCACGTCGCCCAGCGGCGATTCCCCGGACGGCCCGCCCGCCGCGGGCAGATCCGCGGTGATCGTGCCGACCTGCTTGTTCGCGATCGGCGCGGACTTCGCCTTCGCCTCGTCGACGAGCTTCTGCGCGGCCGGGTCCGCGGGCACGTCCCGGGTGACGATCTCGTTGTGCGCCTTGGTCTGCGACCGGACCACGTCGCGGGTGCGGCGGTCGATCTTGAGGTCCACCACGGAAAGCAGCCGGCCGAACGAGGCACCCTGCAGCACCGGCCGCGGCCGGCCGGCCGGATCGTTGATCACGCAGTTGTACTGCTGGTGGCTGTGTGCGGTGAAGATCGCGTCGACTTTCGGGCTGACTTGCTTGGCGATGGTCGAGGCCGCGCCGTCCGGCTTGACCTTGCAGTCGTCTGGGCCTGCCCCGGACTGGCCCTCGTCGCCCTGGTGCAGCAGCACCACCTGGGCCTTGACGCCGAGCCGGTCGAGCAGGTCCGCAGTGCGGTTGATGGCGGGCACCTCGTCGCCGAACTTCAGGCCCTTGATCGCCTCGGGCGTGACCACCGAGGGCAGGTCCTTCAGCGTGGCGCCGATGATGCCGACCGGTACCCCGCCGGACTTCTGCACGCTGAACGGCAGCAGCGCGGGCAGCCCGTTGTCGAAGGTCACGTTGGCCCCGAGGATCGGGAACCGCGCGCCGCGGTACTTCTTGTCGAACTGGCAGCCGTCGGTCGGGTGGCAGCCGCCGAGCTGCATCCGCAGCAGCTCTTGGTAGCCCTCGTCGAACTCGTGGTTGCCTACGGCGGAGGCTTTGACCCCCAACTGGTTCATGAAGTCGACGGTCGGCTCGTCGTGGAACAGCGCGGAGACCACCGGCGACGCGCCGACGTTGTCCCCCGAGGAGAGCACGATCGAGTTGCGCACCTGCGATTCGAGCTGCTTCACGTGCGTGGCGAGGTAAGCGGCGCCCCCGGCTGCCACGCTGCCACCGCCCGGCAGCGCGACCTTGCCGCCAGACCCGGACGGCGGTTCGAGATTGCCGTGCAGATCGTTGAACGTGATGAGCCGGACGTCGATCGACTGGGCCGCGGAAGCGGGCGCGCCCGCAAGGGCCACTGCGGCCGCCGCGACGGCACCGGCCGCCGCGAGCCGGGTGAAGAGCTTCATGTTTCCTCCGGTTTCGCACCCGTTGTCCCCTGGTACGGGTGCCCGGCGGTGCAGTCTGCCCAATTCGTTCAGTCCTCACCAGGGGAATGCGGACGGAAATGGGGAATCGTCACCAGTCGTTCCACTTCCGGACCCGGGGCGGTCCGGAAGTGGCCGCGGGGAGGGGCGGCCATCCGGTCAGCTCCGGGTCGGCCGGATGGCCGATCCGGCTCCGCGGGCGTCCGGCTCATCGACCGAAGTGAGGGCCGAGAAAGCTCCATAGCGTTCTTGTCATGACGAACGCACAGGTCACCGCGCTGCAGTACGGGCTCATCGGGTTCCTCGCCCTCTGGGCGATCGTCCTGGTCCCGCAGCTGGTCCTGCAGTTCGCCAGATACGGGCGGCTCCGGCTGCGCGGCATCGTGACCACCGCGGCCGTCCTGCTCTACGCCACCTTCGGCCTCGCGGTCACCTTCCTGCCGCTGCCCGGCCCGAACACCCGGCCGCTGGAGCAGACCGTGCAGCTGCACCCGTTCCAGTGGATCGCCGACATCCACACCGAACTGCTCAAGCACGGCCTTTCCGCAGCGCACTGGTTCACCACGCAGACCTTCCAGCAGGCCGCGATGAACGTGCTGCTGTTCGTGCCGCTCGGCCTGTTCGCCCGGCTGTTGTGGCGCCGCGGGGTGGCGGGTGCGCTGCTGATCGGCGGCGCGGTGTCACTGGCCATCGAGATCACCCAGCTCACCGCGAACTTCGGCACCGCCCCGTTCGCCTACCGGATCTTCGACGTCGACGACCTCATGACCAACACCTTCGGCGCCGGTCTCGGCTGGCTGTTCGCCGCGCTGCTGCTCGCCCGGCTGCCGGTTCGCCCGGTGTCCCAGCGCCCGGTCCCTTCAACCGTCCGCCTGGAGCCCGCCCGGCGCGAGCGGGTCGGTCTCACCCAGGCGCGCTAACCGGGCCTGCCGCGCCCGCGCGGCCCGCCGGGCGATCCGCCGGTCTTCGGCCACGACGATGACGGTGGCGATCGCGATGATCAGCGCCACCAGTCCCAGAATCAGCCAAAGCTGCAAGCGGAAACCTCTCCTACGACGTTGTGCGAGAGATCACACAGGCTACCCATTCCGGTGGCCGCTTGGCCACCCCGTGTGGCGCCCGGATCGGCCTGCCGGACGAGACTGGCCGCCATGTCCGTCAAACCGACCAAGGACCAGCTGGCCGCCGCACCCGGCAGCCGGATCCCGGACGTCCTCGAACCCGACCTGGACGTGCTGTTCTGCGGGATCAACCCGGGGTTGTGGTCGGGCGCGCTCGGCTGGCACTTCGCCCGGCCCGGTAACCGGTTCTGGCCCGCGCTGCACGCCGGCGGCTTCACCCCGTGGGTGTTCGATCCCAGCGAGCAGCAGGCCCTGCTCGGCCTCGGGCTCGGCATCACGAACGTCGTCGAACGGGCCACCGCGCGAGCCGGCGAACTGAGCGACGACGAACTCCGGGACGGCGGCCGCGCACTGGTGGAGAAGGTGCGCGAATACCGCCCGCGCTGGCTGGCGGTCGTCGGGATCACCGCCTACCGGGTCGCCTTCGGCGAACCGAAAGCCCAGGTCGGGCGCCAGGAGCGGCGGCTGGGCGGCACCGGTGTCTGGGCACTGCCGAACCCGAGCGGGCTCAACGCGCACTGGAGCGCCGCCCGGCTCGGCGAGGCGTTCGGCGAACTGCGGCAGGCAGTGATCGAGAGCTGCGAAGCGTAGTTGAGAGCCACCGAACGGAGTACACCCTCAGTAGTGAATGGGGCCATTCGGCACCGTTGGATGGGCCGAATTCCTGCAGTTCGCGAGGGGTTTTCTACGGAGAGTTTGCTGCAACCGTTCGATACGGCCATGAGGGGGAAACCGCGTCACAAGTCTCGTCCGGTGGAGTCGAATGAGGGACAAGGTGTTGTTTCCGTTCGATCCCGGCAGGGGGGATCGAAGGCATGCCGAGGGGGTGTGCCGGTCGCCGGGAACGACCTCGAGGACGGAGGCCTCAGATGCGTGGCATCGAGCCCCATCGAACGCCCATCGCGCCGGGACAACAGGCCGGCGGTCGCAGTCTGGGGGTGGCCGTGGTCGACCCCATCCCGCTGTTCCGGGAGGGGGTCGCGTCGATGGTGCACCGGACGCTCGGCCTGCACTGGTCCGGGCAGGCGGCCAGTCACCACGCGGCGATGCAGCTGTGCGAACAGGTGCGGCCGGATGTGCTGATCGTGGATTCCGCGCTGGATCCGAACTGCCATCTGGTCAAGATGCTCAACGCCGGTGATCCGGCGCTCGTGCTGGTGGTGCTGGTGCGCGACACCAGCCGCACCCAGCAGTACCTGGCCACCGCGATCGCCGCGGGTGCGCACGCGATTGTGCCGCGGGCGGTCGACGCCCGCCGGATGGCCGAGGCGATCCGGCGCGCGCACACCGACCGGCGCTACATCGACCCGGCGCTGTCCGCGCTCACCGCGAGGCCGAAACGGCAGTCGGCGGCCGGGGTCGTCCCCGGCGACGGTTCGCTCGGCCGGTCGAAGGCCGTCATGCCGCTGTCCCGGCGGGAATACCAGGTGCTGCAGCTGGTCGCGGAAGGGCTGGAGAACTCGGCGATCGCGAAACTGCTGTTCCTGTCCGTGGAGACGGTGCGGACGCACGTCAAGAGCATCCTGCGCAAGCTGTCCGCACGCGATCGGACACATGCGGTGACCATCGCGTTCCGCGGCGGCATCCTGGTCCCCCAGCTCGACGATCACCATGCCGTGCTGCCCGCGCAGAACTCCGTGGCGCGTAGCACCCGGTGACCTTGATCGCCTGGTCGTCGCCGGGCTCGGGGGAAACCGAACCCCTTCGGGGAGCGCCGTCGCTTGCCCTGGTTACTGGTAGGTAATATCCTGATATTACCGGCGAGTAGGGGAAGCTGTGCCCGGCCGGAAAGCCGAACCCGACACGGAGTGACGACATGGGCCACTACAAGAGCAACGTTCGCGACCTGGAGTTCAACCTCTTCGAGGTACTCGGCGTGCAGGAGCGCCTCGGCAAGGGCGTGCTCGCCGATTCGGACGAGGAGACCGCTCGGGGTGTGCTGTCCGAGCTGAACCACCTCGCCACCGGCCCGCTCGCCGAGTCCTACGCCGACGCGGACCGCAACCCGCCGGTCTACGACCCGAAGACCTTCAGCGTGCAGCTCCCCGAGTCGTTCAAGAAGAGCTACCGGCAGCTGCTGGACGGCGAGTGGTGGCGGCTGGGCCTCACCAACGAACTCGGCGGCCTCGGCATGCCCCCGACCGTGCAGTGGGCCGCGGCCGAGCTGATCCTCGGTGCCAACGCCCCGCTGTTCATGTACCTCGCGGGCCCGGACATGGCGATGATCGTGCACAAGAACGGCACCGAAGAGCAGCGGAAGTGGGCGCAGCTAATGCTCGACCGCCGCTGGGGCGCGACGATGGTGCTCACCGAGCCGGACGCGGGCTCCGACGTCGGGGCCGGCCGCACCAAGGCGGTCAAGCAGGAGGACGGCAGCTGGCACCTCGACGGCGTGAAGCGGTTCATCACCTCGGCCGAGCACGACCTGACCGAGAACATCATGCATCTGGTGCTGGCCCGTCCCGAGGGGCCCGGCATCGAGACCAAGCCCGGCACCAAGGGCCTTTCGCTGTTCCTGGTGCCGAAGTTCCACTTCGACGGCGAGACCGGTGAGCTGGGCGAGCGCAACGGCGCCTTCGTGACCAACGTCGAGCACAAGATGGGCATCAAGGTGTCCACCACCTGCGAGCTGACCTTCGGCCAGCACGGCACCCCGGCCAAGGGCTGGCTGCTCGGCGAGGTGCACGACGGTATCGCGCAGATGTTCCAGGTCATCGAGTACGCACGGATGATGGTCGGCACCAAGGCCATCGCGACGCTGTCCACCGGCTACCTGAACGCGCTGGAGTACGCCAAGGAGCGCGTGCAGGGCACGGACCTGCCGAACATGCTCGACAAGGCCGCCCCGCGCGTCACCATCACGCACCACCCGGACGTCCGCCGTTCGCTGATGCTGCAGAAGGCCTACGCCGAGGGCCTGCGCGCGATTTACCTGTACACGGCGTCGTTCCAGGACCAGCTGTGGACCGGCGAAGGCGACGAGGCCGCGCAGAAGCTCGCGCACAGCGTGAACGACCTGCTGCTGCCAGTCGTGAAGGGCGTCGGCTCCGAGCGTGCGACCGAGCAGCTGGTGCAGTCGCTGCAGACGCTCGGCGGTTCGGGCTTCCTGCAGGACTACCCCATCGAGCAGTACCTCCGCGACGCGAAGATCGACTCGCTGTACGAGGGCACCACCGCGATTCAGTCGCTGGACTTCTTCTTCCGCAAGATCGTGCGGGACAAGGGGAAGGCGCTCACCTTCCTGGCCGGCGAGATCACCGCGTTCATCGAGTCGGAGACCGGCAACGGGCGCCTCAAGAACGAGCGTGCGCTGCTCAAGCAGGCGCTGGAGGACACCCAGGGCATGCTGGGCTCGATGATCGGCTACCTGACGTCCTCGCAGCAGGACCCGCAGAACGTCAACAAGGTCGGTCAGCACACGGTCCGGCTGCTGCTGTCGGTCGGTGACCTGCTGGTCGGGTGGCAGCTGCTCAAGCAGGCGGGGATCGCCGTCGTGAAGCTGGACAACGGCGCTTCGGCCAAGGACAAGCCGTTCTACGAGGGCAAGCTGGCCGTGGCTTCCTTCTTCGCCAAGACCGTGCTGCCCGAGCTGACCGCCCGGCGCGCCATCGTCGAGGCCGCGGACAACGCCCTGATGGAGGTCGACGAAGCGGCCTTCTGACCGGTCGGCTCGCCAGCGGCGGATTCGGCCAGGACTTTCCCGGCCGGGTCCGCCGCCAGCGTTGTCCCTCCTGGGTGACTTCCTGGCCCTGGACTGGTCTTATCCGCCGGTCGCGCGGATTCTGAATGAACCGGGCATTGCGGGGTATCCGGTGCGCATCGACCCGGAGGAGGAATTCCGATGACTGTATCCGGCATCATCAGCGCCGTCGTGATCGGCTTGATCCTGGGTGTGCTGGGCAGGCTGTTCGCACCCGGCAAGCAGTCCATTCCGATCTGGCTCACCATCGTGGTGGGGATCGTCGCGGCCTTCGCCGGGACCGCGATCGCCCGGGGCATCGGGTACGCCGACACCAAGGGGATCGACTGGCTGGAGATCATCACCCAGGTGGCGCTCGCGGTGATCGGGGTCGGCCTCGCCGCCGGAATCTACGGCAGGCGCCGGGTGGGGCGGCCGTGACTTTGGCCGTCCACTCCGGACAGTCTGGAGTGGACGGTCAATCCTGCTTGCCCGCGCGCGTTTTCAGCGCCAGGTAATCCGTCACGCCGACGAGCCCGAGGATCTGCCGAACCCCGGCCGGCATCCGGCGGCCGGCCTCTTCGTGCAGGAGCTCCGGCTCGGTGAGGCGGTAGGTCCGGCCGCGCGTTCGCAGTTCCGCGCCGCCGGCGGCGAACACGTTGCGCACCCAGTCTGCGTCCGGCCCGTAGGTCAGGGCGAAGAGGAACCCGTCGCCGGTGCGTACCAAGTTCAGCGGGGTGCGGAACTCCCGCCCGGATCGACGACCGCGGTGCACGAGTAAGCCGAAGCCCGGCAGGACCCCGGCGAACCGCTTCGTGATCCGGTTGGTCACTTTGCGGTTGAACCGGGCGACCTTCCTTGACAGCACCATGGTGACCAGCCTAATTCACCCCGGTTGGCTTGACTGTCCGGTGGCGTGTGCCGTCTCGTTCCCCCGATCTGGTGAGATAGGAACACACACCGAACCCGACGCGGGGAGTTTGAGCATGTCCGACGAGTGGCCGCTGCGGCAGGACCCGGAGTCGCCGGTGATCATCGCGCACGCACTGGTCGAGGACCCGGCCCGGCTGGCCTTCGCGGTACTCGACGATGACGACGACTGGTTCGTCAGCGACGGCGCCGAGTTCGACGAGGATATGGACGTGAACCGCCAGCTCTTCGGTGCCCTCAGCCTGCGCGAAGCCGTCGAGCTGCTGCCCCAGCTCACGGTGCTGGCCCCGTTGCCGCCCGGCATGGCCGCGGACTGGGACCCCGACCGTTCGACCTGGCTGCTCAGCTCGGTCGCCGACTCCGATGACGTCGCGGAAGACCGCGAGATCCGCGACGCCCGCATCGCCGCCTGGCCGCATCCCGGCTCGCCGGTGGACGAGGTCCAGCTCAGCACCGCCCTCACCGAGATCCCCACGACGAGGGATGCGCCGGCCCGCGCCGTCCGCCAGGTCGTCCGCGAACCCGACGGCACCTGGCTGTTCGTCGGCTTCGAGGTCCCGGAGGAGGAGGACTTCGAGGTAGAAGGTTTGGAGCTGGAGCACGTCACCCGGCTGTATCCGGATGTCGTCGGCGTGCTGCAGGCCGCTCCCGGGCAGGTGTTCGACCGCTCGGCCCCGGGTTCTCCCTGGGAATTGGTCGAGGGCTGACTCTGCTCCGTGGGGGTCGTCTGCGGTTGCTGACGCGGGTAAACCGGCGTATATGCGTGTAGCGATGTGCAGACAGGCACGATCCGCGGGGTGGAGGTGACGGGCTTTATGCGAGGCATGGGGATGCCGACGCCACGGGCACGGGGGTTGGGCGCGGCGTTGCGCGATGCCCGGGTCGAGAAGCGGTTCGGGGTACCCGAGCTGGGGCGCCGGATCGGGGTGAATCCGGCGCTGCTGTCGGAGTGGGAGGTGGGCCGGCAGGTCCCGACGCCGGAAGAGGTGGCGGGCGTGCTGGGTGCGCTCGGCGTGACCGGCGAGCGGAAGGCCTGGATCATGTCGCTGGCCCGGGGTCTGGCCGGGCCGAGCTGGTTCACCCCCGGAACGCAGGCGGACCCGACCCACTACACGACTTTGGTGGCGCACGAGCGGGTCGCGGTGTCGATGACAGTGTGGGCTCCCCTGCTGATTCCCGATTTGGTACAGATCCCGGATTACGCCAGACTGGCTCTGGGTCCGGACCTGCGGGACGGCGATGAGCTGGAACAGGTCGTGCAGAATCGCCTGGACCGCAACCGAATCCTGTTCGGCGCGGGCGCGATCGAGGCAGACATGTTCGTGGGGACGGAAACCCTGGCAAACCACTTCGGCGACGCCGAGGTGATGGCGCGGCAGGTGCGGTACCTCATGGACCTGATCGGAGTCTCGCAGACGCTGCGGATCCGGGTCGTACCGAGCCAGGCCGTGGCCGAAGGCGCGTTCAGCCACTACCAATTACGGGACGGCACGGAGGCCGTCTACTGCCCGCACCACGGGGTCGGCGTCTTTTTGATCGACGAGCAGGCAGCTCCGTATGCTGACATCTCGGCACGTTTGGCCAAGGCAGCCTGGTCCCCGGCGAAGTCTTTGGAGCGGCTGTCGGCCGTGGCCGCCGGGTTCGACGGCGAGGTCGCGCAGCGGCGGAGAATGACCGATGAGCGCCTTGCCGAACTCTTGTCGGGGGAGGATTCCGGCGGGTAGCCGTTCGGTGCCTGGCTTTTGGGACTTCAGACTGCCGGTCGACAGCTGTGCACGGCGAAGGTGTCCTGCGCGAGGCACACGATTCCGCGATGAACTGACGTCCGGCACCCGACGCGAGCACGTCGGCGTGCCGGGCGTTTCACGGGCGAATGCGCGAATGTACCGCGCCGTGGCCGACGCGGACCGGTAGCACCAACCATGAGGCGACTTACTGGGCCAACCGCGAGGAAAGCGAGGTTGAGCGACTGGCCTCCCCTTGTACGGGAGGAGACGCCAGCGAGGAATGAAGCCGCCGAGTGAGTTTGCGGCAATATTGTTGGAACAGTCTGCAAAAGGTCAAATGGAGTGCTTCCCAAAAGCCGGAAGCACTCCATTTGACCTACACAAAATTCAAGAGATCTGATGACGGGAATCAAACCCGCGTATTCAGCCTGGGAACCAGCCGTCAGGGCCTGAAACCTGAAAAGTGCCCCTGACCTGGGGTTGACCATGCGCGCTACGTGCCCTCGTTGACCCCTGTTGACCGGTGCATATTGCTGGGATGTTGCTGGCGAGAGGGTGGCCTTGGCCCCAACCCGCTCCTGTCCCTTCATCCCGATACGAAGCCAGCACGCGGCCGGTGTCGCCCGGGTCAAGGCACGCTTTCCCGCCTTGACGCGGTGTCGCCGGCCGTTGTCACGATCCGGCTTCGGGGCGGAGGGGCCTGGCGACCTTCGTACGCAAAGTCTGCGGCTCTACCGCTCACCGAGCTTGCGGCCGAGGGCGTCCATAGAGTTGGCAAGGTCCGCGGCACCCCTGAGCGTGATGGAGTCTTCTTGCATGTACTTGAGCTGGTGGAAGACGGCCAGCAGCGCCTCAGCGGTCGCTAGGCCGATCGGGTCGGCGATGCTCCTGCCCTGTTCGAGGGCTTCGCGTGCGGCTGCGGCGTGGGCTTCTGCGATGGCGCGGTCGGACTTTGGCATGAGGTCGACCTTGCCAGTGGTCCGGTCCGGCGTAACTAGGCCAATGAGCCGATCGTCGTCGGCGGTGGCGCGCTGCACGGTGGCGAGTCGTCGGCGGACCGCCCGGCGACCGGCGGCCGAAGCGGAGCGGCAGGCCGTCCGTGTCGCAGTCGGGCGAGCCCGCCGTACGCGTGGTGACCCTGCGCGCCGCCGCTGGCGGCGCCTTGATCCCATAGAGCCAAGTTCGGCAGTCGTGAATCTGGCACGGTCGATCAACCGCATTCTGCAGGTGAGCAGCTACCCTCTCGGCGGTTGGCAGCACGTGCTACAGAAGCAAGAGCCTCGTGAACACAGAGGAGTCAGGCAAGCCTGACAACATCGCCGATACGCCATTCGTGGGAAGTAGCCGAGACCTATTGATCTTCGCCGAATTTGTTAACAACTATGGGAACTTCCACGACTCTAGATTACGGCAACCTGGAACGCGGAGGTAGAGATGGCCGATAAGCTCGACACGGTTTGGCAACTAGAACCCCACACGAAGGCAAAGCATGACATCCTCAGGCGCTACCTCCATGGATGGTTTCCCGTGCTTAGCCGTTACAACGGTCGTATTATTTTTCTCGACGGTTTTGCTGGCCCGGGAGTATACAAGGAAGGTGAACCTGGTTCTCCGAAGGTTGCACTAGAAGCGCTTCTTCAGCATCGTTACGACTTAGCCAAGAACAATTGTGAGTTTTTGCTGGTGTTTAATGAGCAGGATCCTGACCGATACGCAGTATTGAATGATGTTATCGAAGAACTCAAGCAGGGCGAGTGGCCACCCCATGTTAAGGTCAGCAAGCTGAACGAGAACTTCCAGGATCTAGCTGAAGATATCGTAGAGTACTTGGATGAGCAGCGGGCTAATCTTGCGCCCACGCTGGCCTTCCTTGATCCCTTCGGGTATCAAGATACGCCGATAGAAAAGATTAAGAGGCTGCTGTCGTTCAATAAGTGCGAGTTGCTCATATATTTCGACTACAATAGCGCAAATCGCTTTGGCACGGCTGGAAATGTTGACGAGCACTTCGAAGCCCTGTTTGGCACTGATGAGTTTAAAGATGCGCCACCGGCGGGAGATCCCGAGCGTGGTAAGTTTTTTGTGGATCTTTACGAACGCCAGCTAAAGGCAGTTTGTGAATTCGATTATGTGCAGCGATTTCAAATGATAAACCGAGATGGGCGGACGCCGTACTATCTTTTTTACTGCACCCGAAGTCTTAAGGGTGTGGAAATCATGAAGGATGCGATGTGGTCGGTCGCACCTGATGGCGGCTACCGATTCTCTGACCGCCTCGCCGGCCAAGACGTTCTTTTTCAAGATCAAGCTGATACGCAGCCTCTGCGGAAGGCTCTGTTGGCAGAGTTCTCAGGAAAGACGGTGAGCATCGCCGAGCTTGAGCGTTTCGTTTTGGTTAATACGCCGTACAAGAAAACGCATCTAAAGCAGAAGACGTTGGCACCTATGAGCGTTATTCTGGCGACTTGATCACCCTCAAAATAGGGCAACGGCCCCAGTCGAGTAAGATCGTTTTCCTACCAGAGAACACGACTTACAGGCGGGGCCGTTGCGTTATCAGTCTACTACAGGGCTTGCTACCGACCAGATCGAGGAGCTTGTCGCACGGATCAGGCAGATCGTTCAATGTCATGAGAAGCAAGCGTGGCCTCCGATCGTGGGACTGTATCGCGCTGTCGCGCTCACTTTGGTGTACGTCCGGCAAAATCTGAATCAGGCTGCGGTGGGCGATCTATTCGACGTCAGCCAGTCGACCGTATCGAGAGTGCATCGAGCCATGCTTCCCCTGATCGGACAGGCTCTGTGTTTGCACATTCCAGACCTCAAAGAAGCCATTCGCGGGCGGCTTGCCCTGGTAGATGGCACTGACGTCCCAACCGGCAACCGCGCTGGTCACGAGGACAACTACTCGGGCAAACGCCGCCGATCCGGGCTGAATATCCAGATTGCCGCCGACACGGACGGTCACCTCTTGGGAATATCCGCACCCCTGCCAGGATCCATGCACGATCGCAGGGCGTTCACCGAGTCCGACTGGGAAGACCTTCTTGCGGATACCCCTGTTATCGCCGACCCCGCCTATCAGGGAACTCACGCCATCACACCGCGCAAGAAGCCAAAAGGTGGGGAACTGTCAACCAGCGACAAAGCCAACAACAAGACCATCTCCTCGATACGATCAGCCGTCGAACGATGCATCGCCCACCTGAAGAATTGGAAGATGCTCGCCACCGGGTACCGAGGCCGACTCGCCGAGCTTCCCAACATCATCCGTATCATCACGGCGCTCGAATTCTACCGACTCGGCTGGTAACTATCGTGAATAACGCTCTATGCAGCGGGAGGGCCTCATTGAATCGCCGAATCAAAGGCGAAAGTCTCAGTTTCCCGACGGAACGATAATTACGTTTCCGTAGTGAGAGGTGCGGATTCGCGATCTGGAAACTCGTCCCATGTTCTCCCGTCAAGAGACCGGCCGTTAGCCTTAGGGGTCCGCCCGCCCCATTGCTTGAAGAAGAACGCCGTCTCAGATTGGTAACATTGGTCTCTAATGTCGCGTACCCAATCGATGGGCATATTCCTAGATTGACTACCGGACTCGCCGCCAACGATCACCCAATCGATTCCGTTGAGATCCAAGTTGGGTAGCGGTCCAACAAGTGGCTCACAGGAAAGGAAGCGTACAGCGGCGGGGATTTTCCGCAATTCATCAATCCGGCCTATATGATCTTCGTTCTCAACCGAAACCCCCATCCAGATGTTTTCTAGCCAATCAAATTTATTTGCGATACGTACAGCGCGCTTCGGTCGCTTGGTGAGTAACTGATAGCGATGCTGCGGAGTATCGGCCATTACCCGAAATACATCACTGATAAATTCCGATGGGACCCGAGCGTGGAACAGGTCGCTCATGCTGTTCACGAAAACTTTTTTCGGCGCACGCCAACGGTAAGGTTGATTCAGGGTTTCAGGATGGACGGAAACGTCAAATCCGGGACCAGACGTCACGGGGTTGCCATCGTTTTGGTACTTGGTAGCGCCCATTGCCTTCAATCGCTTCGCGAGCGTCAGCGCGTAGCAGTTGTCGCAACCTGTCGAGATTCGATCGCAGCCGGTGACAGGGTTCCAGGTCACCTCAGTCCACTCGATCTTGCTGCTCGCTGCCACGGCGACTCCCATCCTTCGACACGCGTTGCCACATCCTGTCATTCGAACATATGTTCGTATCTGGGTCAAGAGTGTGTAGGCTTCCAGGCAAGAATCCCTAGGGTCATGGCAGCCGATGTCGACTGCACCTGAGTGATCAGTTCTTGGGCAGTTTCGGCAACGTTGCTTGATGTGACGGCTCGACTGGCGCTGACACTAACCGTCAGCTGATAACTGTTGTCAGAGCGCGGTGAATCGCTAGCGAGGCTCCAACGGTCTCAGCAGAGACGGTGGTGTGCTGCGTGCCTGAGGCGTCGGTGACGCGTGCACCGGCTTCGCGTGCAACGAGGACACCGGCTGCGGTGTCCCAGGGCTTATTGGAGAGGATGACGCATGCGTCTGTGCGTCCTTCGGCGACGAACGTGAGGTCGAGCGCCGCCGACCCGAACATACGAACCCGTTCTACGTTCTCGGCTAAGGCTTGGGTGACGGTGAACCGGCGGCGGTTTTTCTCTGTTGCGTCTGTGCCGGTGGCGTAGTCGCCGAGTGAGACGATGGCGCGAGCGAGGCTGGCGTTGGTGCTGGCCTGGATTGGCTTGCCGTTGCAGTACGCGCCTGCTCCCTCGACTGCGGAATAGTTGAGGTCGAGGAACGGGGCGACGACGACACCGACCACGGGTTTGCTTTGGTGGACAAGGGCTAGCTGGGTCGCGCAGAGCGGTATGCCGTGTGCGAAGTTGGACGTGCCGTCGATGGGGTCAAGCGCCCAGACCTGGGGCGTGCTCGGGTTGATTGTGCCGCAGCCTTCTTCTTCGCCAAGGAATCCGATTTCCGGTGTGGCGCGTTCCAAGAAGGCTTGAACCTCACGTTGGATGCGGAGATCGAGGTCAGTGACAAGGTCGCGGTCCCCCTTGGCGCGAATCTCTCCCGGGCCCTGCGTTGTCATGAGCTTGCGCCCGATCTCTACGGCTTCTTGCGCCACGGCGAGCATCGCGTCCAGGTCATCGTTCTTCACGCGGTGACCTCCGTCGAACGCGCCCACATGGACTCAAAGACCTGGGCGAACGTGTCGAAGAGGCCGGCGGGCTTGCCTGTCTGCCGTTCCATGACCAGCGTCGGTGACTCGACACCTCGCGCGTCCGGTAGGTAGGGCTGGACTACGCATGTGTCGTTGTCGATGACGGTGATGTTGAACCGCACGGGCTCGTCGTACGTACGGATCTGCAAGTTTTCCCGCGCGGAAGGGCTGAGCTTGGAATGGAGACGCTGCAAGGTCTGCATGTTGAGCGTCGTCAACGTGGTGAGCACATCCGGCGGAAGCCCTTCTTCTCGTTCGCGCGCCTTGATGTACTCCCCGGCCGGATCGAGGAACAGCGCGCGGACCGTGGTGCCGTTCTCCAGCAGGTCCATGAGCGAGCGGTCGGAGTACTGCTGGCACAGCGCGTTGAGCGACAGTCCCACAATGCTGATTGAGTCCGCGTCGTCGAACAGCCGGTGCGGCGGCATCTCGTGGCTGAACTCGGGCCGCGTGGTGAACACGGCGGTCACGTCGGCCATGCCCTCGGTACGGGCGACCGGAGGTGCGGCTGGCGCGGCGGGCTTGGTCGACGGCGGTTCGGGGACGAAGCCGATTCCGCCGGTGTGCTCCTGGAACAGTTGCTCGGCGGTCCACTCGGGGAACATGCTCTCCAAGATTCGGCAGTGGTCGGCGTAGGGCAGGCCTCGGACGTCCCCGGAAAGCCACCGGTAGAACTGCGCCTTGCTGGGATAGCCACCTTTCAACGTATCGTCGATCTTGAGAGCGTGCTTGTCGTATTCACGGCAGAACGCGCGATGACCCTGTAGATGCCGCTGCTTCAGCAGCACTTTGAGCACGTTCGCCTTCTCGGCCATTGGTCCTGCGTCGTGATCGGCCATGAGACCACCGTAGCAGGCGGATGAGACAAAGACGAGACTCAATGATGGTCAGATGTTCGAGACGAGACCTCCGTGCCGTCTCGATGAAACCCCTGCTCAGCCGACTGTGTACCTAGCCGCCGGTAAGGCGGGCCACGTAACGGCAAAGCAGGTGAATCCAACATGGCGATCAGCAAGGGCTTTCGGTTCCCGGTCGAGTTCGATGAGGCGTTCCCGCAGGGGTTGGTGATGGTTGGCGAGGTGTCGCCGGACAACGAGTACCAGTCGCGAGAGGACCGGGCGGCGGGTCGGCCTGCTCGGCAGCGGGTCGATGAGTCGACGGGCAAGCGGAGGTGGAAGGTGACGGTCACTGACCCGAGCGAGCCGAACGCGAAGCGCGCGTCGTATGAGGTGACGTTTCTGGCTGACGTGCAGCCGGTGCCGGCGACCAGTGAGGTTCTCTGCCGGGGATGCGGCCGATCGAGATGGAGGGCCTGACGGCAGAGCCGCGCGTCGCGGGCAACGGTGAGTTCAAATACCAGTCCTATGTCTATCGCGCGACGGGCTTCAAAGCGGTCGCGAGCGGTGGCGGGTCGAAGTCGCCGCGTGCGGCGCAGGAGGAGCAGACGGCCAAGGCTGCGTGACGGCGCTGACGGCGACCTGACTGGGAGTCGAAATGGTGACCAAGAAATCGGTGAAGGCGTGGGAGGACGCGTACCGCAAGTACGGTGCCGCATCGGAGTTCGCGGCTCGTGCGGGCCGGGGCGACAACGGGTCGGCGACCGTCCTGGCGCACGCCTCGTGGGCCGTCGCCTCGGCCTGGCGGTCCATAGCAGCGGAGCGGAAAGACCTCGCTTGGTGGATGTTGGCCGCGATCGAGTCAGCGGCTGAGGCGTTCGAAGACCAGGCGCGCCATTGGCAACAGAAGAAAGGGCAAAACGGTGGCGTTCAACGCGACCTGGACGCCTGGCCCGGAAGCGGTGGCGGGGATGCACCTCAGTGGCCAGTCAACCGTGCCGGGTTTGGTGCTCTACCTCGACAAGGACAGCCTGGCGATCATTCCGCCGACGGATCCGGGGCAGTGGCCGGTGTTCGCGGCGTTCCTTCGTCAAGTCCGCGACGGCGCGGACCAGTTGGCGACGGTTCTCGACGTACAGGGAGGGCAGGCGCATGAAAGCCAAAGCTGAACCGGCAACGCTGGAAGCCGCCCACGCCTCGGCGAGGTCGGCGCCCTGCGTCCGACGCGGCCCGCTCGGAATGGGTGGCGTTCCATCGAGCGAACGTGAGGATGTATCGGACCGCTGCGGACTTCGACCGCTGGCATCACCACGAGGCCCTGTACTGGGTCGGCTACGAAGAGCGCCAAGTGGCCCGGTTCTCTGCTCCGGCAGAAGAGGCGAAACCTGGGCAGAAGTAGTCCACATTAGACGAGCAAAACTCAACAACTGTAATAAAAACGCACGCTGGGACGTGTGGCGATGAAACACGTCCCCGTGCGAAATCTTTGAATCGTAAGGCGCAGAAGCGGAATCCGGCTACCAACCTCGCCGCTCCTGCGCTGTCCACAACCAGCGGAAGTGAACAATGACAACGCTAAACTATGGCAGGCGTTGCGTGTCAACGGGGGTCACCCGGACGCGCTGCGGTTCCTGTAAGCGATTCGCGAAGTTGCAGCCTGGCGAGACCAAGTGCGCGGCGTGTTTGGGTGTGCTGCTGCTCGGCCTCGCCCCGGTGCGGGGTGGTCGGTGATGCACATGTCGACCGGGTTTAATTGCGGCCCTTGAACTATTGGGCCTGGGCGTGTAGGTGCTGCATAAGATCGGTCGTGCGCTGGCGTCCGTGCTGGAGGTCTTGGCGGCTGCTGCGGTGGTGTTTGTTGCCCTGTCGTGGTTGTGCAAGGCCGTCGTCTGGGGCTGCGTCGGCCGAACTTCGCGCAACTGTCGAAGTGGACGGAAGTCGTGGCGGACCTTGGATTGAAGGGCCTGCACTTTCACGACCTTCGGCACACGGGCAACGTGTGGGCGTCCAAGGCCGGGATGTCGACCAAGGACCTGATGGCGAGGATGGGTCACGACGACATGCGGGCCGCCCTGATCTACCAGCGGGCGACGGACGAGGCGGGCGAGCGGATCGCCGAGACGCTCATCGAAGAGCACCGGAGGGAGAAGAAAGAGCGCGGAAATGGAGCCGCCGACTGATGTTGTTGGAACAGCCCGTAGAAAGCCAGAAGGGGCGCCTCCCAATCTCGGGAAGCGCCCCTTCTGAGCTGCTAAAACAGCCATCTGAGCGGATGACGGGAATCGAACCCGCGTATTCAGCTTGGGAAGCTGATGTTCTACCATTGAACTACATCCGCAGTGCCTTGCCAGCATACACAACCCCGCCGTCCGGCTGTCCAGTGGGCGTGGGTTGACGGTGCTGGGGCCGGTGACAACACTTGTTGTCGGTCAGGAGGTGGGCTGACGGTGGACGGGCAGGTGCTGTTCCGGCAGGGCGCGTTCGGGCTGGTGGCGCGGGCGCGTGGGGGCAGCGCGCGAAAGGTGGACGAGGCGCAGATCGTGCGGCTCAGGGAGTTCGCGCAGCGGCAGGATCGGCTCGCGGATGACGTCGTCGAGTGGTTGCCGCGGGATCGGCGTGGGCGGGAGCTGGTGAACCGCGCGCTGGCTGAGGGGATCGGGCGGGTTGAGCAGGCTCCGGACGAGTTGCGGGCCTTCTTCACCCACGTCGAGGGCACGCCGTATTGGGTGGACGCGGAGCGGCTCGACCGTGGTGCGCGGGCGATCACCCGGGCGGGGCTGCTCGGGCTCTTTCCGCTTGGCGACCTGTCGCTGATGGGTGGCTACTTCGCCTCGCGGGCGACGAAATCCCTGGTCGGGACGGGGGAGATCGAGCATCGCACGGTTCACCGGCTGTTCGAGACGGCGGCGTGGTGGATCGACGTGACCACGCCGGGAGCGTTGGTCCGGCATGGCGAGGGTTACCAGGCCGCGCTGCGGATCCGGCTGGTGCACGCGCAGGTCCGGCGGGCGATGAACCGTCGCGCCGACTGGGATTACGAAAGCTGGGACCGGCCGGTCAACGAGGTCCAGTCGGCGGGCACGTTACTGCTCTTCTCCCTGGTCTACCTGGCCGGAGCGGAGCTGCTCGGGGTGCGGTATTCGGCGCAGGAGAGGGCCGACGTCCTGCACCTCTGGCGCTACGTCGGCTGGCTGGTGGGCGTGCCGGGCGAGCTGCTGCCGGCGGACGAGGACGACGCCTGGCGCCTGCTCTGGCTGCTGGCCGCGACCGAGTTCATCCCGGACGACGACACGAAACGCCTGGCCAAAGCCCTGGTGGCCAGCCACACCGCGATCGGCAACGGCCGTGGTGCGGCGGGCTGGGTGCTCGCGCAGGTGAACGTCCGGGTGCACGCCTCGATCAGCCGTCTGGTGCTGGGCCGGGCCAACGCGGACTACCTCGGGCTGCCGGACGACCCGATTGCGCAGACCGCCGTAGTGCTCGGGGCGGGTGCGAATTTCGTTGCCGAAACGGTCCGGCCGTTCGTGCCCGGTGCGACAGCTTTGCAGGAACGGCTTGGTGACCTTGGCCGTCGCCGCTATCGGCAGCGGCTGAACGAGCTGATGGGGCGGGATCGCGCACGTTCTGATCGTGCCGCTTGAGGTCACGTTCTGTGACGGACTGGCCCATGATCAGCTGGGTGGCGGCCGGAAGTCGCTGGGTACGGCGCCAGAGGAGGGACACCCGCGGGTTCCGGCCGGCCGCCCGATACGCTCTGTCCGTGCTGCTCAGTGACCGTGACCTCCGCAAAGAGCTCGACGCCGGCCGGCTCGGCATCGACCCGTTCGATTCCGGCATGGTCCAGCCTTCCAGCATCGACGTCCGGCTCGACCGGTACTTCCGGGTGTTCGACAACAGCAAGTACACCCACATCGACCCGCAGCTGCAGCAGGACGAGCTGACCTCGCTGGTCGAGAAGGAGGGTGACGAGCCGTTCGTGCTGCACCCCGGCGAGTTCGTGCTCGGCGCCACGTTCGAGCAGGTCAGCCTGGCCGACGACCTCGCGGGCCGGCTGGAGGGCAAGTCCTCGCTCGGCCGGCTCGGGCTGCTCACGCACTCCACCGCGGGCTTCATCGACCCGGGTTTCTCCGGGCACATCACGCTCGAACTGTCGAACGTCGCGAACCTGCCGATCACGCTGTGGCCGGGGATGAAGATCGGCCAGCTGTGCATCTTCCGGCTGTCCAGCTCGGCGGAATTCCCGTACGGGTCGACCGAGGCGGGCTCCCGGTATCAGGGCCAGCGCGGGCCGACGCCGAGCCGCGCGTACCAGAACTTCCATCGCGTGGACACCTGGCGCTAGGTCCGCTCGGGCGATTTCGGACCGTGACCGGGCGGTCCGATCGGGCTGTGATCGTCACCCACGAGTAAACCAAGCGTTGCCCCGGTCGCTCTGCGGAGTGACTTCGTCGCACGGCAGGGTAGGAAAGGATCTCCCCGTCACCGGTTCGTGTCAGGCTCGCGGGCATGGTTTCGGCCGGGAAACGTCTGCTGGTGGTGCTCGGCCTGCTGGCCGGTCTGCTGGAGAAGGCCGTGCACGGTGGTCCCTTTCGCGCCGGTGATCCGGTCACGTTCACACTTACCGTCACCAATACCGGTGATTCGCCACTCAGCGCCGTCAAGGTGATCGATCAGGGAACTTGCGTGAAGACCTTCGACACCCTGGCCGCCGGTGCCAAGCAGGCTTACGACTGCACGGTGCCCGCGCCGGCGGACGACACGGTCAGCACCGCGAGCGCGAAAGGCACTCCACTGACCGGACCACAACTCTCGGTCACTGCCACCGCGAAGATCGACGTGATTCATCCGTCGATCACGGTCCGTCCGACGGTGAGCCCGGCAATCGCTCGGGCGGGCGACGACCTTACGGTGACGCTCGTTGTCACCAACACCGGTGATGTGCCGTTGACGTCGGTGACCGTAAAAGATTCCGGCTGCGACAAGACTTTCGACCAGCTCGCCGCACAGGCCGTGCAGACTTACCAGTGCACCGTGAAGGCCGGTCCCGACGATTTCACCAACCCCGCGGCGGTCACCGCGAACGACCCGACGAACCGGGCCGTCACCGCGTCCGCCGGTGCGCCCGTGGACGTGATCCATCCGGAGATCGCGCTCATGAAGGACGCTCAGCCGTACCAAGTGAATTCGGGTGACAAAGTCACTTTCTCCTTACTGGTGAAGAACGTTGGCGATGTACCGATCACCGATGTGTCCGTTGTGGACGATCGGACGCCGTCCTGTGCGCACCGGGTGACGCAACTGGCGCCGGACGCCGAGGAGACGTATCAGTGCACCACGGTCGCCGGATCGGCGGGCTTCACCAACATCGCGAAGGTGAGCGGGACCGATCCGACGAAACGCCTGGTCAACGCCTCCGCGCAGGCGTCGTTCGTGGTGCTGAAGCCGAGCGTCTCGGTGGTCGAGCGGGCGTCCGGCGGGCCGTTCCGCGCGGGTGAGTCGCTGCCGTTCGAGGTGATCGTCACCAACACCGGTGACCAGGAATTGCACGATGTCACCGTTTCTGCGGATCATGCGCCAGACTGCGCACGTCGGTTTGAGACCTTGCCCGTCAACGGAATCCAGCGCTACCCCTGCGTGACCACTGCTGGATCCGGTGATCCGTCGGCCACCGTGACTGCGACTCCCCCGTCGGGTGCGCCGGTCACCGCCACGGCCAAGGCCGACTTCAGCGTGCTCCGTCCCGCGGTGGAGTTGCGTCGAGAACATCTGGACCAGCCGATCCGCCCAGGCGACCCGGTCACCTACGTGACCACTGTGCGCAATACCGGCGACTCGCCGCTGCACGAGGTGACCTTTCGCGACGCTGATGAGGCTTGCTCGTTCACGCTTCGCGCACTCGATCCTGGCGCGCACGCAACTCGTGCTTGCACCCAGACGGCGCGGGCCGACCTGAGCGGCCGCGACACCGTCACGGCAACCGACGACACCGGGCGCACCGTCGCGAACGGCACCACCACCACTACCACCGACGTAACCGGTCCCGGCCTGACCGTCACCACCACACCTCCACCACGCCCGGTGCTCCCCGGCCACCCGAGCCCGGTCACGGCCGTCGCGAAGAACACCGGTGATGTGCCGTTGGCCGACGTCCGGGTGACCGGTCCCGGCTGCGTAAGCGAACCAGCCGAACTTGCCCCAGGAGCCACCACGGCCGCACTGACCTGTGAAGTGACCACTCCGGGCACCGTAACAGCGACAGGCCGAAACGCTGCTGCGCAAGCCACTCCGCGCGCTGACGCCCAGGCCGCAACCCGAGACGCCGCGTACCCAGCCGACGCCCGCGTCGCAGGCACCGGCGCGCAGGTATCAACCCAAACCCCAGTACGCCCCTACGTCGCCAACCCGACCCTTCGGCTGACTGAGCGCGGCGAGTCGACTGCAGCGGCAGGGGGCACCGTCACGTTCTTGGTCGCTGCTGAGAACGTGGGCACCTCAGTGCTGACCGTCGACGGGCATCGGCTGCTGCCGGGGTAACGCACTACTGGACTCGGAGCGCCACAGCCCCGGCACACGGACGATTCGCCGACTCAGTCCCGGTACAAGTAGTGCCCGAAGTGGACGGAGCGAACCCGTTCATCGTCAAGGCGACTGCCGCAGGGCAAGTGGATATGGCGGTAGCCCGGCCGGTCGACGGGAACGATCTTGACCTTCGGGACGGCGTACTGGTCATTCTCGCGCTGCTAGGGGCTGGCGCATTGCTCGTGCGGATTACCTGGCGGGCGCGGAAAAGCGTGCGTACGCGACGTCGCAACAGCCGGAAGAGCTGATCCCCCGGACTACTGCGTGTCTTCGATTGGCCGCTGCTGTAGGTCGCCGTAGCGCTCCAGGACGGTCGCGCGCAGCGTCGGATCGTTGCGTGGCACCGGCTCGATGAACACTTCGCGTACGTCGTTGAACTGCTCGCTCAGTTCGCCGGCCAGACGTACGCACGCGCGTTCCACGTCGGCCGCACCCAGTGCGTCGTCGAAGTCCACGCGGGCGCAGACCAGTACGTGATCGGTGCCCATCAGCATGGTCTGCAGGTCCACCAGCGCTTCGATTTCGGGCGCGGCCGCCAGGTGGTCGCGTACCTCGCCTACCAGCCGCGGGTCCGCTTGCCTGCCGATGAGCAGACCGCGGTTGGTGCGGCCGAGCAGATAGGCCACGCACACGAGCAGCACGCCGATCAGGATCGAGGCCAGCCCGTCCCACACCGACGAGCCGGTGAGCTGGTGCAGGCCGAGGCCGGCGAACGCGAGCAACAGGCCGACGAGCGCGGCCGAGTCCTCGAACAGTACCGTCTTCGGCGCGGGGTCGTCGATCATCTTCAAGTAGCCGAAGAACGACCGGCCTTCGGTGCGGGAGTCCCGGCGCACCTGGCGTACCGCCTGCAACCAGGAAATCCCTTCGAGGCAGAACGCGGCGGCCAGCACGACGTACCCGACGATCGGGTCGGTCTGTTCCTCGGGGTGCCCGAAGACCGTGGTGAATCCTTCGTACAGCGCGAAAACCGCACCCGAAGCGAAGATCGACACCGCGGCGAGCAGGGACCAGAAGTACCGCTCCTTGCCGTATCCGAACGGGTGCATGCGATCTGCCGGTCGCTCGGACCGCTTGAGCGCGGTGAGCAACAGGACTTCGGTGATGGTGTCGGCGACCGAATGCGCTGCCTCCGACAACATCGCACCCGATCCGGTGATGATGCCCGCGGCGAGCTTCATCGCCGCGATGGCCAGATTCACCCCGCCTGCCAGCACGACGGTGAGGGTGCTTTCGCCGCCGGCGGATTCGTCCTGCTCGCTCACGCGCAGCAGACTAGCCGTTGTACCGTGCGCTCACCGGCCACGAACGAAGACGGCCCCTCCCGATGCGGAGAGGAGCCGTCCAAGGCAAAGCTGTCAGTCCCGCTTCTCCTCCGGCCCAGTCTCCGGCTCGTCTTCCAGCTCGGGGTCCGGGCCGTCGAGTGACGGCGCGCCCGCCGGGATGAGCGTCGGCTCCGGCTTGCGCTTCACGGCGGTGAGCAGCAGCTGTGCGACGTCGACGACCTCGAGCTTCTCGCTCGCCACACCGTCACTCTGGCGCGACGTCACGCCGTCGGTGAGCATGACGCGGCAGAACGGGCAGCCGGTGGCGATCTTCGACGGCGCGGTGCCGAGCGCTTCGTCCACGCGCTCGACGTTGATCCGCTTGCCGATCTTCTCCTCCATCCACATCCGCGCGCCGCCGGCACCACAGCACATCGAGCGGTCGCCGTGCCGCGGCATTTCGCGCAGCGTCGCGCCCGAAGCGCCGACCAGCTCGCGCGGTGCGTCGTAGACCTTGTTGTGGCGGCCCAGGTAGCACGGGTCGTGGTAGGTGACGTCCTCGGCGACCGGCGCGACCGGGGTCAGGTACTTCTCCCGCACCAGGCGGTTGAGCAGCTGCGTGTGGTGCACGACGTCGAACTGGCCGCCCAGCTCCGGGTACTCGTTGGCGAGCGTGTTGAAGCAGTGCGCACAGGTCACGACGACCTTGCGCGCCTTGCGTTCCCGTCCTTCGAACACCGAGTTCAGCACCTCGACGTTCTGCTGGGCGAGCATCTGGAAGAGGAATTCGTTGCCCGCACGGCGTGCCGGGTCACCGGTACAGGTCTCTTCCGAGCCCAGCACGGTGTACTGCACACCCGCGATGTGCAGCAGTTCCGCCACCGCGCGGGTGGTCTTCTTCGCGCGGTCCTCGAACGCGCCCGCGCAGCCGACCCAGAACAGGTACTCCGCGTCGCCGAGATCGCCGTCGAAGACCGGCACCTCGAAGTCCAGCTCCTCCGTCCACTGCAGACGGTCCTTGGCGTTCTGGCCCCACGGGTTGCCCTTGTTCTCAAGGTTCTTGAACATGCCGTTCAGCTCGGTGGGGAACGAGGATTCGATCATCACCTGGTAACGCCGCATGTCCACGATGTGGTCCACGTGCTCGATGTCCACCGGGCACTGCTCCACGCACGCACCACAGGACGTACACGACCACAGCACGTCCGGGTCGATTACACCGCCGTCGTCGCCGACGAGCGCCTTCTGCGACTCCGCGATCGCGAGCACGTCTATACCCGCGTACATCCCGGACCCCGCCTCACCGCCACCCTCAACGGAGGCGCCCGCTGTGTCTTTCCTGCCAGACAAGCCGACTTCGTCGCCCGCCATGTCACGCTTGCCGCCCGCCAGCAGGTACGGCGCCTTCGCGTATGCGTGGTCGCGAAGCTGCGTAATGAGCAGCTTCGGCGACAGCGGCTTCCCGGTGTTCCACGCGGGACACTGCGACTGGCAACGGCCGCACTCGGTGCAGGTGGAGAAGTCCAGCCAGCCTTTCCAGCTGAAGTCCTCGATCGCGCCCACACCGAAGGTGTCCTCATCCGGGTCGGCTTCTTCGAGATCGAGGACCTTGCCCTTGCTCATCATCGGCTTCAGCCGGCCGAGCGCGACGCCACCGTCCGCTTCGCGCTTGAAGTAGATGTTGAAGAACGCGCTGAACCGGTGCCAGGCCACACCCATGGTCATGGTGCGCGCGACGACGATCAGCCACACCGTGGCGCTCATCAGCTTGATGAAGGCGAACACCGACACCAGGGCCGCGGACGAAGGTAGCGCCCAGCTAAGCGGGTTGGACACGAAGGCAGCCCACGGGGGCGTCTCGTGGGCGTGCATAGCGACCTTCGCGGCGCGTACGCCGATGATGCCGATGCCCTCCACGATGACAACAGCCTCGACGAAGTACGCCCACTTGAAGTTCGAGCCGGCGAAGCGCGACTGACGGTCCGCGCGGCGCGGGTGGTTCAGCTGGCGGATGACCGCCAGCGCGATCCCGCCCACCACGGTGCCGACGCCGAGCAGCTCCATCAGCAGGCTCCACGGCGCCCAGTCCTCCAGCACCGGCCAGCCCCAGGTCGGCACGAACACCTCGCCGTAGGCCTCGAACAGGGCGAGCGAGCCGATCAGGAAGCCCCACATCACCATCCAGTGCCACGGCGCCACCTGACGGAACTTGGCCATCCGGGTGTGTACCGCGAACTCCTTGACCATGGTGCCCAGCCGGGCGGTGAACGGCCCGTTGCGGGTCGTGTCGGGCTGGCCGAGCCGGATCACCCGCACGAAGCGGGCCACGGTCGCGATGAACATTCCCCAGGCGATGATGCCCAGGAGGACGGAGATCCCCCCGAGCGTCAGCTGTACCGCGCCCATCGTCGGGTGCCTTTCGTCCGGTGTGGTGGTGGCCGGTGCGCGAGGCGCCGGTTGCGGAGCAGGGTAACGCTTCTTACTGATGGGTAATCGGTAGGACGGTCCCAAGTCCCACTGATGTGGTGCACGCCTCGCTAGCTATTGGGACGATCGTTCAGGTAGTTTCTCTCCCATGGGTGCCTACTTGTACCTCGCGCTGGCGATCGGCGCAGAAGTCACGGCCACCGTGTCGCTGAGGTTTTCCGAAGGGTTCTCCCGGCTCGGGCCTTCGATCCTGGTGATCGCCGGGTACGGCTTCGCGTTCTTCGCGCTTTCGCAAGTGCTGAAGGCGGGGCTACCGATCGGTGTCGTCTACGCGGTCTGGGCGGCGGCTGGAGTTGCCTTGGTGGCGCTGGTGGGTGTCTTGTTCCTCAAAGAGCCGATCAACCTGGCGATGATCGCCGGAATCCTGATGGTGATCGGCGGTGTGGTGCTGATCGAGTTGGGGAGCAAGGCGTGAAGATCCAGGCCGACGGTCGCAAGGTACGCGGCGAGAAGAGGCGTACCGAGATCATCGAGGCCACGCTGCGGGTGATCGAACGCGACGGCGTCGCCGGAGTCACCCACCGCACTGTCGCCGCCGAAGCGGGCGTACCCACGACGTCCACCACGTACCACTTCTCGTCGCTGGACGACCTGCTCGTCGCCACGCTCATCTCGTGCGCACGGGACATGGCGACGGAGGTGTACTGGATGATCGACCGCGCTCGTTCGCGGGGCAGCCGTGGTGCCGAAGAGGTGGCGGGGCTGCTCGCCGAGGCGCTCGGGCCGCGACGCGGCCGCACCATGGCCGAGTACGAGCTGTACCTGCTGGCGGCGCGCAAACCCGAGTTGCGCCCGGCCGCGCGTCGCTGGCTCGACGTGCTGACCTCGATGGTCCGTCACAACGACGAGGTGGCCTTCCGGGTTTTCCTCGCCGGTATCGACGGGCTCCTCATCCAGGGCCTGATCGACGACGAGCCGCCGTCCGCGGAGGAGCTTCGCCCGGTCGTGGACTACCTGCTGAAGCCGCGCTGAAGGCTGTGAAGGGCCCCTTCACGGACTCAGAGTCTGTGAAGGGGCCCTTCACAGCCGGAGGCCGCGGCGAGCTGCGCTCAGCCCTTGTTCTCGTAGACGGCGGTGAGGGTCGCGCGGGCCAGCGTGTGGCCGAACATGGTGAAGCCGAGCGCCGCCGGCGTCGTGTCTTTGTCCGCGTCGAGGGTGTCGACGTCGAGGGCGTGTACCACGAAGAAGTAGCGGTGTGGGCCGTGGCCGGGAGGCGGGGCAGCGCCGAGGAACTGACGTACGCCACCGTCGCCCTTCAGGGTGACGGCGCCTTCGGGGATGCCTGAGCCGGAGGCGTCGCCTGCCCCGGAGCGCAGCTCGGTGACGGTGGCCGGGATGTTGAACACGGCCCAGTGCCAGAAGCCGCTCGCGGTAGGCGCGTCGGGGTCGTACGCGGTAACGGCGAAGCTGCGGGTGTCTGCCGGGAAGCCGCTCCAGGACAGCTGAGGCGAACGGTCCTCGCCGCCGGCGCCGAAGATGCCGGACAAGTGGGGCGTGGCGAGCGTTTCGCCTTCGGCGATGTCGGTGCTGTGCAAGGTGAACGAGGGCACCGATGGCAGGAAGTCGTAGGGGTTGGACGGCTGGGGCATCGATCCTCCTGAGCGCGGGAAGTCCGTTCGCTCGTCAGGTTAGGACCCCGGCCCTGAGGGTGCCGCCTCAGGGATGTTTCGGGGGGTTTACCGGATGTCGCCGGGGTGCCGGTGCCCTTAACGTCGTCCGGGACCGCAAGGACGCACCAGGGGGAGGAACCATGGCACGCCCGATTCTCGCGCTGGCCGGCATCGTCGTGATCGGCGCGGGACTGGCGATCGGCTTCGGCTGGGGCGTTGCGTCCTCGGTGACCCGCGAAGCCACCATCAGCGAGCAGATCCACGGGGTCAAGCTGACGGCCGCCGCGGGTGACGTACGCGTCCGTACGGGCAGCGGGCCGGTACGGGTGCAGGAGAAACTGCAGTACCACTTTAGCTCGGATCCGGGCGACGCTTACCGGGTCGAGGGCGGTCAGCTCGTACTAGGCGACTGCGGCAGCAACTGCAGTGCCGACTTCGAGATCGTGGTTCCGGCTGGCATCCCCGTCACGGGCGATATCGACTCGGGCGCGCTGGACGTCGCGGGGGTTAGCAGCGTCGACGTCACTTCGCACTCGGGGCAAGCGCAGGTTGCCGACGTCGCCGGCCCGGTGAGCCTGAATCTCAGCAGCGGTTCGACCGACGTACGCAACGTCGGCGACCTGAAGGTGCACAGCAGTTCCGGCCGTGTGAAGGCGGAAGGCGTACGCGGGAATGTCGACGTCTCCGTCGACAGCGGGCGTGTGGAGCTTGGGCTCGACCAGCCGGCCAACGTGACCGTGAAGGCCGACTCCGGCAGCGTCGACGTACGGGTACCGGCCGGGTCGTACCGCGTCACCGGCGACTCCGGCAGCGGACGCCGCTCGGTCGAGATCCCGCAATACCTGCAGAACGCCAGTCCTGAATCCAAGACGCTCGACCTGAACACCGGCAGTGGCCGCCTGACGGTCAAGGCCGCCTGAAACTTCCCACAGGGGGGAACACGCACCATGCGCAAGATCGAAACGCGGTTGCTCGCGGCCGTGCTGGCCGGCGCTGTCGGCGCGTTCGCGGTGACCGCCGCGTTCAGCCACGAGCCGGCGCCTGCGCCTGCCGCGCCGGTGGCGGTCGTACGGGTCGATGTGCCGCCAGGCGCCGTCCAGGTTGCTGACGTAGTGGGGGTACGCAGCGAACTGGACCACCGCGCTGCCCGCCCGGCCGCTGCGGCGCGGCCGGCATGAACCTCGCTGTCGCTGTTCTCACGCTGCTCCCACTGATCACTGCACCAACGCATTCCCTCGTATGGACGGCGTGCCCGACCAAGCAAGAGCCGACCGCGCAGTGCACGCGGGTGACAGTCCCGATCGACCGTGAACATCCTGAAGCGGGTACGGCACAGATCGCTGTCGCGCGGCTGCCTGCGAAGGACCCGGCACACCGGATCGGCTCGCTGTTGGTCAATCCGGGTGGGCCAGGCGGGAGCGGGGCGGGCTTCGCGCGGGTGGGCGGGCTCGACCAACCCGGTACGGAGTCGCTATACGAACGCTTCGACGTCGTCGGCTTCGACCCGCGCGGTGTTCCGGAGAGCACGCCGCGAATCACCTGTTCGCCGGAGAAGCTGTACGACACCGGCTTGAATCGCTTCCCGTCAACCCGTGCCGAGTATGCGGCTTTCGTCGAGCACAACCGTGCTGCAGGCGAAGACTGTCTGGCCAAGACCGGGCCGATGCTCGGGCACGTCGACACGAAGAGCGCGGCCGAGGACGTCGACGCGATTCGTAGCGCGTTGGGGGAACAGCGGATTTCCTGGTTCGGTCTGTCTTACGGCACTGAACTTGGTGCGGTGTACGCATCTTCGCACCCTGGCCGCGTGGACCGGATGGTGCTCGACGGCGCCGTGGACCACGCGCGCCCTATTCGGCAAGCAATGATCGAGGAAGCGGCGGCGACGGAAGACGCGCTGCTTCGCTTCTCCTCGTGGTGCCACGGTTCGTCGGAGTGCGCGCTGCACGGACAGGACGTACTCGCCCGTTACGACGATTTAGCCAGCCACGGTGCGTACGCGAAAGCGTTGGGCCGTAAGGCAACCGGCGACGAACTGGCATCCGGTGCGTACGGCTTTCTCTACCTTCGCAGCAACTGGCCCGAACTCGGCCGTGCGTTGGCCGCGAAGGACGCGTCAGAGCTGGCACAGAACTCGCAGTACGCCACGCCGACGTACGGTGCGTACCGTTCGATCGGCTGCCAGGACTTCCCGGCGCCTTTCACCGGCGTCGCGGACATGCGGACCACGGCTGCCCTCGTACGCACCGTCGCGCCACACAGCTGGCGGTACACGGAGTACTGGGACCTTTCGGCGGGCTGTACTGGATGGCCGTTGCCGGCGAGGAACCCGCCGCAGGCGCATCCGGTGCACGGTGCTCCGCCGATCCTCGTAGTCGGTGGCGCGCACGACCCGGCGACACCGCTGCCGTGGGCGCGAGGTCTCGCTGCGAGCATCGACGGGTCGAGCTTGCTCACCCGCCTCGATGACGGGCACACCGGCCTGTACAACTCCCCGTGCGCGGTCGCCGCCGAGGTGGATTACCTGGTGAGCGGTGTCACACCCGGTCGAGGGGCGGTCTGCCGGTGATTCCGGGAACAAGGACCCGGGCCTGCCCGTTATCCTGACATGAAGGTTGAGCGGAGTCGGCTCAAGTCTGGTTGACGAGCCGAGCGCGCAACCGGTACAACTTGCTAGGGGCAGGCTCAAGGTCGGCCCGAAAACGCAGGTCACGAACCATAGCAGTAGAGCTGCCAACACGAGAGGAAGCACCATGGCGCGAGCGGTCGGCATCGACCTCGGCACGACCAACTCGGTCGTCGCCGTCCTTGAGGGCGGCGAGCCGACGGTCATCGCCAACTCGGAAGGCTCCCGTACCACCCCCTCGATCGTCGCCTTCGCCAAGAACGGTGAAGTGCTGACCGGTCAGTCGGCGAAGAACCAGGCCGTGACGAACGTCGACCGGACCATCCGGTCGGTCAAGCGGCACATCGGTACCGACTGGAAGACCGAGATCGACGGCAAGAACTACACGCCGCAGGAGATCAGCGCACGCGTGCTGATGAAGCTCAAGCGCGACGCCGAGTCCTATCTCGGCGAGGAGATCACCGACGCGGTCATCACCGTCCCGGCCTACTTCGAGGACGCGCAGCGGCAGGCCACCAAGGAGGCCGGCCAGATCGCCGGCCTGAACGTGCTCCGGATCGTCAACGAGCCGACCGCGGCCGCGCTGGCCTACGGCCTGGACAAGGGCGAGAAGGAACAGACCATCCTGGTCTTCGATCTCGGTGGCGGGACGTTCGACGTGTCGCTGCTGGAGATCGGCGAGGGCGTGGTCGAGGTCCGGGCGACCTCCGGGGACAACCATCTCGGCGGGGACGACTGGGACGAGCGCATCGTCGGGTGGCTGGTCGACAAGTTCAAGGCGTCCAACGGCATCGACCTCACCAAGGACAAGATGGCGCTGCAGCGCATCCGCGAGGCCGCGGAGAAGGCGAAGATCGAGCTGTCCAGCTCCAACTCCGCCGGCATCAACCTGCCCTACATCACCGTGGACGCGGACAAGAACCCGATGTTCCTGGACGAGACGCTCTCCCGCGCCGAGTTCCAGAAGATCACCTCGGATCTGCTCGACCGCACCAAGGCGCCGTTCAACAACGTGATCCGCGACGCGGGCATCTCGGTCGGCGACATCGACCACGTGGTGCTCGTGGGTGGTTCCACCCGGATGCCCGCGGTGGCCGAGCTGGTCAAGGAGCTGACCGGCGGGCGCGAGCCGAACAAGGGCGTGAACCCGGACGAGGTCGTCGCCGTGGGTGCCGCGCTGCAGGCCGGCGTGCTCAAGGGCGAGGTCAAGGACGTTCTGCTGCTCGACGTGACCCCGCTGTCGCTGGGCATCGAGACCAAGGGCGGGGTGTTCACCAAGCTCATCGAGCGCAACACCACGATCCCGACCAAGCGCTCGGAGATCTTCTCCACCGCGGACGACAACCAGCCCTCGGTGCAGATCCAGGTGTTCCAGGGTGAGCGCGAGATCGCCGCGGCGAACAAGAAGCTCGGCATGTTCGAGCTGACCGGCCTGCCGCCCGCCCCGCGCGGGGTGCCGCAGATCGAGGTCACATTCGACATCGACGCCAACGGCATCGTGCACGTGACCGCGAAGGACCTCGGCACCAACAAGGAACAGTCGATGACCATCACCGGCGGCTCCGCGCTGCCGAAGGAGGACATCGACCGGATGGTCAAGGACGCCGAGGCGCACGCGGAAGAGGACAAGACCCGCCGCGACGAGGCCGAGACCCGCAACCAGGCGGAGACGCTGGTCTACCAGACCGAGAAGTTCGTCAAGGACAACGAGGACAAGCTGCCCGAGGAACTCAAGGGCAAGGTGAACTCCGCGATCGAAGAGGCGAACGAGGCGCTCAAGGGCACCGACTCGGCCAAGATCCGCGAGTCCATCGAGAAGCTGAACACGGCTTCGCAGGAGCTGGGCAGCGCGCTGTACGCGAACGCCGGTACGGCCGGTCCCGAGGGCGCCGCGGGTGCCGACGCCGGCGCCGCGGGTGGCGCCAAGCAGAAGGCCAAGGCCGACGACGTGGTCGACGCCGAGATCGTGGAAGAGGACGAGAAGAAGTGACCCCACGCCACTCCGAGCCCGAGGGCCCCGGCCCTGAGGAACCGGTGGTCGTGCGGGACCGGCGCCGGGTCGACCCGGAGACCGGGGAGATCCGGGAGCCGGTCGCGGAACCCACCGAAGCCGTCGTCGAGGAGCCTTCTGGCTCCTCGCTCGGCGACTCGGCCGACGACGCGGTCACCGTGGTGTCCGACGTCGAGAAGCAGCTGGCCGAGCGCACCGCCGACCTGCAGCGGCTGCAGGCGGAATACGCCAACTACCGCAAGCGCGTCGACCGTGACCGGGAGGCCGTGGTCCAGGGTGCCAAGGCGGCCGTGGTGGGCGAGCTGCTTCCGCTGCTCGACGACCTCGAGCGCGCCGAGCAGCACGGCGACCTCACCGGTGCGTTCAAGGCGGTCGGCGACAAGCTGGTCAGCGGTCTGCAGCGGGCCGGCCTGGAGTCGTTCGGCGCCGAGGGCGAGGTCTTCGACCCGAACGTGCACGAGGCCGTTCAGCACAACACCTCGCCGGACGTGTCCGGCCCGACGGTCACCGTGGTGATGCGCCGCGGCTACCGGTTCGGGGACCGGGTGCTGCGGGAGGCGCTGGTCGGGGTCACCGACCACGAGCCCGCCGCGGCCGCGCCGGTCGACGGGTCGGTCGGCGGCGAGCTGCCGCTCGACGGGTCGATCGATGAGTCCGGCCCGCAGTAACCGTCGTTTCGCAGGGAAAGGAGGAGACACCCGATGAGTGCTCGGGAGTGGATCGGCAAGGACTTCTACCAAGAGCTGGGTGTCTCCTCCGATGCGACCGCGGACGAGATCAAGAAGGCCTACCGCAAGCTGGCCAAGGAGAACCACCCGGACGCCAATGCGAGCAACACCACCGCGGAGAACAAGTTCAAGGCGGTGTCCGAGGCCTACGGGGTGCTGTCCGATCCGGCCAAGCGCAAGGAATACGACGAGGCGCGCAGCATGTTCGGGGCCGGCGGCCCGGGTGGCTTCGGCGGATTCGGCGGCGGCCCCGGTGGTGCGGGCGGATTCGACGTGGGCGACCTGTTCGGCCAGGCCGGTGCCGGTGCGCAGCAGGGCGGTTTCGGCGGCCTCGGCGACATCCTCGGTGGCATCTTCGGCCGGGGCCGGGGAGCCGGCGGTCCGGCGGGCACGGCCAACCGGCCGCAGCGCGGCGCGGACGTGGAGACCGACGTGCGGATCGACTTCCTTGAGTCGGTCAAGGGCGCCACGCTGCCGTTGCGGCTGTCCAGCCCGGCCACCTGCAGCACCTGCGGGGGCAACGGCGCGAAGCCGGGTACCTCGCCGCGGGCCTGCCCGACCTGTAACGGGTCCGGGCTGGTCAGCCGGAGTCAGGGGGCGTTCGCGTTCTCCGAGCCGTGTCAGGACTGCCGGGGCCGCGGCAAGATCATCGA
Organism: Amycolatopsis sulphurea; assembly: GCF_002564045.1. Lineage (NCBI taxonomy): Bacteria > Bacillati > Actinomycetota > Actinomycetes > Pseudonocardiales > Pseudonocardiaceae > Amycolatopsis > Amycolatopsis sulphurea. The sequence continues at coordinate 2,464,952 of NZ_PDJK01000002.1, forward strand.
CGAGCCGTGCCCGGAATGCGGTGGCGAGGGCGTGAGCACCCGCACCCGCACGCTGACCGTGCGTATCCCGCCGGGAGTGAAGGACGACCAGCGCATCCGGCTGGCCGGGCAAGGCGAGCCGGGGCGCGGCGGCGCGCAGGCGGGCGATCTGTACGTGCGGGTGCACGTGGCGCCGCACGCGTTGTTCGGGCGCAAGGAACTCGACCTCACGCTCACCGTGCCGGTGGACTTCACCGAGCTGGCGCTGGGTACCACGATCACGGTGCCCACGTTGGAAGGGAAAGTCTCGCTCAAGGTGCCAGCCGGTACGGCAAGTGGCCGAGTGTTGCGGGTCCGCGGAAAGGGCATCCAGAAGCGGGACGGCGCACAGGGCGATCTGCTGGTCACCCTGGTCGCGGCGGTCCCGGCGAAGCTCGACGACAAGGCTCGCACGGCGCTGGAGGGCTACGCCGAGGCGATGAAGGGCCACGACCCGCGGCCTGAGCTCACCGAGTTGCTCGAAGGCAGGTGACGGCGATGTTCGGCGGTACTCCGGGACTCCCGAACGGTGCGGACGAGGACACCCCGGTGTTCGTGATCTCGGTGGCAGCGCAGCTGTCCGGGCTGCACGCCCAGACGCTGCGCTCCTACGACCGCCACGGCCTGGTGTCCCCCGGCCGCACCTCCGGGGGCGGCCGGCGGTACTCCGTGCGGGATATCGCCCTGCTGCGTGAGGTCCAGCGCCTTTCGCAGGAGGCCGGGGTGAACCTGGCCGGCATCAAGCGGATCATCGAGCTGGAGAACCAGGTCGACGCCCTGCGCTCGCGGGTGCACGAGCTGACCGAGGAGCTGGCCGCGGCGTACGCGGCCGCCGAACAGGCTGCCGCCGCGGTGCACGCGTCCTACCGCAAGGATCTGGTGCCGCTGCGGCAGCAGACCTCGCTGGTGGTCTGGAAACCCAAGAAGCGCTGAGGGCGAGGGCTGTGAAGGGGCCCTTCACGGACTCAGAGTCCAATGCCAGGAACTTAAGGTCTGGTGGGTGGTGTTGATCACGGTTTGGGTGTGATCGGCGTGGTGGTGTGGATAGGCAACGAGGCTCCGGCTAGAGCTGGTGATTGTCGAGATCATCAGCAAGCCAGGAGCCTCGTTGTCCGTTCATGGTGTCATGCCCTCGGGCTGGTCCTCGCCGGTGGGTCGGTTGTTGTCACAGGCCGGGCTGGGGTTGCTGTCGTGGGTCGTCCCGCCCGCGCTGGTTGATGAGGCGCTGGCCGTCGCCGGCCGGGACGAACGGCGGTTCCGGGCACTGCCGTCGCGGTTGGGCGTGTACTTCGTGCTCGCGTTGTGCCTGCTGCGCACCAAGTCCGGCAACGCGACGATCAGGGCGATGTTCTCGCAGGAGAGTCTGCCCCGGTTGTCCGTGCTGGGCTGGTGGCCGCCGGCCAGCACGGCGCTGACCAAGCTGCGGGACCGGATCGGCGTGGTGCCCTTCCAGTTGTTGTTCGGCGCGCTGGCGCGGGCGGCGCCTACCCGGAACAGGCCGTGGTCGCACGCGTTCGGGCTGGAGGTGTGTGCCTGGGACGGCACCGAGGTCGAGCCGGCCGACACCGCGGCCAACCGTGAACACTTCCCGCCCCATCACCGCACAGGCGTGGCCCGCGGGCCGTCCAAGATCCGGGTGCTGGTGCTGCTGTCGTGTGGCAGCCGCCGTCTGCTCGGCGCGGTCACCGGCCCGCTGAGCCAGGGCGAGCCCACCCTGGCCTATCAGCTGCTGCCCCGGCTGCACGACCGGATGCTGCTGCTGGCCGACCGCTGCTTCCTCGGCTATCCACTGTGGACCGCGGCGCGGGAACGGGGCGCGCATCTGCTGTGGCGGGCCAAGCAGAACACCCCGAAGCTGCCCGTGCAGCACGCGTTGCCGGACGGGTCCTGGCTGTCCACCCTCCACGCCCCGGCCGACGCCCGCCGCTGGGCGCGCAACGTGCGCCGCAACAAGCAACGCGGGCACCGCCCGCCCACGCCCCGCCCGATCAACGGCATCGTCGTCCGGGTGGTCGAAGCACTGATCACCGTCACCGTCGACGGCGTCACCCGCACCGAGAAATACCGGCTGGTCACCAGCCTGCTCGACCCCGCACACGCACCCGCCGGCCAGCTCGTCGCCCTCTACGCCCGCCGCTGGACCGCCGAAACCGGCATCAAAGAGATCAAAACCACGCTGCTGGCCAAGCGGCCCCTGCGCGGCCACACCCCGATCCGCGCCCAGCAGGAACTCTGGGCCACCCTGATCGTCTACCAGGCCATCCGGCTGCTGATCAGCCACGCAGCGCTCACCCAGAACCTCGACCCGTCCCGGATCTCCTTCACCTCCGCCCGCGACGCCGCCGAACACGCGATCACTACCACACCCGCCGACACATCCCGACACCTCCAATGGGTGGCCCAGGACTTATGCCGACAGCTGATCACCGTCCACACCCACCACCGCGTCTACCCCCGAGCACTCAAACGCACCACCACGCGCTACCCCCACCGCAGCAAAACCCCGCAACCGACCAGCACCAAAGCCAGCTACCAGGTCCACATCCTGCCCACAGCAGAAACAACACCACCCACCACAACCAAACCAACACCACACCAACCCAGAACCGACCTAAGTTCCTGGCATTGGACTCAGAGTCTGTGAAGGGCCCCTTCACGACTTTGGCCGGGGTGCGGGGTTCGCGGGCGTCGCGTCAGCCGGTCGCTTCAGTCCACAGTGAACGGGTCGTACTGGATCTGGCCGAGTGCGCTGCCCGCGACGAGCATCCGCGACACCGTCGCGCGGATCATCGCCGGGGAGCCCGACACCAGGATGTCGTGCTCCGGCCAGGCGCCGTAGCGGGTCACCGCCTCGGCCAGCGTGCCCTGTTCACAGCCGGGCAGGTCCTCGCCGCGTTCGACGACCGGGATGATCGACAGCCACGGGTTCGTCGCGGCCAGCGCGCGCAGGTCTTCGAGGTCGTACAGGTCCTCGCGGGCCGGACCGCCGTAGAACAGCCGGGTTTTCGGGTTCTCCCCCCACTGTGCGAGGTGGTCGAGGATGGCGCGCAGCGGGGTCAGCCCGGTGCCGCCGGCGACCATCAGCACGCCCTTGGACCGTTCGCGGTCCACGGCCAGCCGGCCGATCGGCGGGCCCAGCCGCCAGACGTCGCCGGGCTGGGTGTGGCTCACGATCGCCCGCGAGACCCAGCCGCCGTCGACCGCGCGCACGTGGAACTCGATGCCGCCGTCCGCGCGGGGCGCGTTGGCCGGGGACAGGTACCGCCACAGCCGCGGCCGCTGCGGCACCTCCACGCTCATGTACTGCCCGGGGGTATAGGGCACGGCCTGCTCCGGGATCAGCCGCACCAGCGCGAGATCCCAGGTGAGCCGCCGGTGCTCGACCACGGTGGCCGACCAGAAGGGCGGGTTCACGTCCGCCGCGGCCGCCTCCTGCATCGCGCGCGCGACGATGGTGAACGCCTCGGCCCAGGCCCGCTCCACGTCCGGGGTCCACTCCGTGCCGAGATGGCTCTTGAGCGCCGCCAGCAGCGCCGTGCCGACCGCCTCGTAGTGCTTGGGGATGACGCCGAACTTGCGGTGGTCACGACCGAGCTGGCGCAGGAACGGGACCAGATCGTCGGGCCGGTCCACCATCTGCACGATGCGGACCAGCGCACGCACCAGGCGGCCGCGCTGGACCTCCATGTTGATCGGGAAGAAGTCGCGGGTGGCCGGCGCGAGCGTGAACAGCATTCCGTAGAAGAACTGCGAGATCTCCGGAAGATAGGGCTCCGACCGCGCCCAGGTCTCCCGGATCAGCCGCACCATGGCGGTGACCGCGGCGGGGGCCTCGCGGGGTGCTGCCGAGCGCGGGATGGGACTGATCGAATCGGCTGTCATGAAGGTGTCGTTCACCGGTCGGGAGAAGGGATGGGGAGCGGGTGATCACGGACGCCGGGCCACCTGGTCCGGTGGCTTCGGTTCGCGCCGTCTCGCGGACGTTCCGCGGGAATGCGCCACGCGCGCTCCTCTCCTTTTCTGGGTCCACCGCCCCGGCTCGGCGCGGCTCGTCCGCAGAGTAGCCGTACTCCGGCGGGTTGCTGACAACGTTGCTCCGGTCGGGTTACCGGCCGGTTGGCGACGTGGGGCAGCTCACCGGATAGATAGTTGTCCTACGCAACCTTTCCCTCGTAAACTTGCACCGTACAAGCAGTTGGGCGAGCAGCCCGGGAGGAGCCGAGATGAGCTCTGCCGACGATGTCCGGGTCGAGCTGCTGCGGGAGCTGCGGAGTTCGGCACAGCTTCAGCATCTGTGGGTGATGCAGGCCTGGCAGGACGAACCGGGGCTGCACCCGGCCGCCGGCATGCTGCTGTCCGATCTCGCCAAGCACGGCGAGGCCCGGCCGTCCGAGCTGGCCAAACGCCGGCTCGTCGACCTTTCGGTGATCAGCAGGCAGCTCGCGCAACTGCAGACGGCGGGCCTGATCGACCGCAGACCCGCGCCGGAGGACGGGCGCGCCTCGCTGATCAGCGTTTCGGCGAAGGGCGAGGCCGAACTGGCGCGCTGGCGGGCCCGGTACCTGGAGTTCTTCCAGACCGCGCTCGGCGGCTGGGACGAAGGCCGGCTCGCCGACCTGACCGAACGGCTCGCCGACCTCAACGCCGACCTGCGGGCCACGCTCGGCGCGCCGGACCAATGCACCATGGGAAAGTGAAGTAACGCGAAGTGGAAACCCCGGCCACCGGTGAGCCGATGCCCCACCGGGAGATCATGAAGGCCTTCACCGGCCTGCTGCTCGCCCTGCTCGTGGCGCTGCTGTCGTCGACGATCGTGTCCAACGCGCTGCCGACGATCCTCGCCGATCTGCACGGCACGCAGAGCCAGTACACCTGGGTGGTCACCGCCACCCTGCTCACCTCGACCGCGACCACCCCGATCTGGGGCAAGCTGTCCGACCTGTTCAGCAAGAAGCTGCTCTACCAGCTGGCGATCGTGCTCTTCACGCTCGGCTCGGTGCTCGGCGGCATTGCGGGCTCGATGCCCGAGCTGATCGCCTACCGCGCGGTGCAGGGCATCGGGCTCGGCGGCCTGCAGGCGCTGATCCAGGTCGTCATCGCCGCGATGATCGCGCCGCGCGATCGGGGCAAGTACTCCGGCTACACCGGCGCGGTGTTCGCCGTGGCCACCGTTTCCGGGCCGTTGATCGGCGGGCTGATCGTCGATTCGCCGCTCGGCTGGCGCTGGTGCTTCTGGGTGTGCGTGCCGGTCGCGGTGATCGCGTTCGTGGTGCTCGGGCGCACCTTGAAGCTGCCGGTGCTCAAACGGAAGGTGCGCATCGACTGGCTCGGCGCGACCCTGCTGGTGGGTGGCGTGGCGCTGCTGCTGATCTGGGTTTCGCTGGCCGGGCAGAGCTTCGCCTGGACCTCGTGGTCCAGCGTGGCCTACGTCGGTGGCGCGGTACTCGCGCTCGCGCTGGCCGTGTTCGTCGAATCGCGCGCCGCGGAGCCGGTGGTGCCGCTGCGGCTGTTCCGCAACCGCACCTTCACCTTGTCCGTGCTCGGTTCGCTCGCGGTCGGTACCGCGATGTTCGGCGGCTCGGTGTTCCTCGGGCAGTACTACCAGGTCTCCCGTGGCTTCTCGCCGACGCACGCGGGCCTGATGACCCTGCCGCTGGTGCTGGGACTGGCGATCGCCTCGACCGCCGCGGGCCAGGTGATCTCGCGGACCGGCCGGACGAAGCCGTTCATGGTCGCCGGTGGGGCCTCCCTGGTGGCCGGGCTCTTCCTGCTGAGCACGGTGGACCACGCCACGAATCTCACCCTGATGGGGGGCTATCTCGCGCTGGTCGGCATCGGGCTGGGCTTCCTGATGCAGAACCTGGTGCTGGTGGTCCAGAACACCGTGGCGATGAAGGACATGGGTTCCTCCTCCTCGGTGGTCACCTTCTTCCGGTCGCTCGGCGGGGCGGCCGGGGTGTCCGCGCTCGGTGCGGTGTTGTCCGCCCAGGTGGCCTCGAACATCGCGAAGTCGTTGACTCACATGGGAGTTTCGGCCGACGTCGCGGTGCACGGCGGGGGCGGCACCTTCAACGTCGCTTCGCTGCCGGCTGCACTGCAGCCGGTGGTACGGGCCGCCTTCGGCGATTCGACCGGCACGGTCTTTCTGTACGCCGGGATCATCGCCGTGGTCACGTTCCTGGCGGTGCTGTTCGTCAAGGAGGTGCCGTTGCGACGCACTCTCGACGCAGACGCTCCGGTCACCAACGCCGTCGAAGAGCCAGTGGAGGTCACCACAGCGTTGCGTGGGCGGGTTCTCGATACCGGTGGGCGCATGGTTTCCGGCATCGTCCTGACACTGACCGACTTGGCCGGCCGTCAGGTCGACGTGGGGCGTACGGGCAGTAAGGGCGAGTACGCGCTCTCGGCGAGTACCGAGGGCGAGCACTTGCTTCTGGCGACAGCAGGTTCTTCGCAGCCGACAGTGTCCACAGTGCGTCTCGGCGGTACACCGGTGTGGCACGACCTGTTGCTCGACAGCCGCGGCCCTGCGCGAACCGCGGGGCGGCACGCTGCTCCGTCGGCGCAAGATGTTGTGCGCGGAGAGGAGTTTGCGGCCAACCGGGGAAGGCTGTACTGATGATCAGCCGGCCGCGTGACCTGTCTCGGGCAACGCGCTCTACTCGGAGTGGTTCTTGGTCATTTCGCGATGTCTCCTTCCGGACCTGACTTAGAGCGTGTCTTACGTGGTGATCTGCCGGTAATCGGCGATGATCTTGGCTTGTGAGGATGCGTTATCGCTGCGGTTGGTGCCGGATGCGCTGTGGGAGTTGGTGGAGCCGTTGATCCCGAAGTTCGGGCCTCGGCCGCAAGGTGGTGGTACCGCGCCGTTGCCCGATCGTGCGGTGTTCACGGCGATCGCGTACGTGTTGACCAGCGGATGTGCCTGGCCGGATCTGCCGCCCCCGTTCGGTGTTCCGTTCCAGACGGCGCACCGCCGCTTCAGCCAGTGGACGAAGGCCGGGCTGTGGCGCAAACTCCACCGCGTGGGTGGGTTTCCCAGGTGGCAGAGGGGCACGTCGTTGCTGGGTCTAGGTTTCTGAGCTGTCGAGGAACAGAACCTGGATAGACCGGCCTTCACCCCGGATGTTGGACTCCTGACACACTTGGATCTGGGGGACTGGAGTCTTGTTCAGATGGTGATGAAGCACTACCCGCCGGAGTTCAAGGCCGAGGCGGTTGCGTTGTACCGGTCCCGGTCGGGAGCCCTGATCAGAGTGGTGGCTGAGGATCTGGGGGTCAACGCGGAGACGTTGCGGAACTGGATCCGGATCGACGACGGACGACGCACCGGATCCCGCGCCGAGGACGGCGACCCCGGCGGCCGCGCCGGTCCCGGGCACGGTGGAGAGCGAGAACGCTACGCTACGCAAGCGGGTCCGTGAACTGGAAGAAGAGCGCGAGATCCGGCGTAAGGCGGCCGAGTACTTCGCCGGGGAGACGCGCTGGTGAACCGCTTCCAGTTCGTTGATGACCATCAGCGCCGGTACGGCGTGAAGCGGTTGTGCCAGGTGGTCGGCATCGCCCGGTCCCGCTTCTATCACTGGAAGGCCAGCGCAAAGGCTCGGGTCGCCCGTAGGGCAGCCGATGACCGGCTGGCGGCCCGAATCCGCGCCGTGCACCGGGAATCCGGTGGCACCTACGGTGTCCCGCGGATTACCGCCGAGCTGCGGGAGACCGGGCGCACCCGGTCAACCACAAGCGCGTCGCGCGGATCATGCGCAAGGCCGGGTTATCCGGCTTGCGGCTGCGCCGCAAGCATCGGCGACCCGGCCGCGGCGAGGCTCCGGATCTGCTCGGCCGGGACTTCACCGTCCAGACGCCGAACACGAAGTACGCCGGCGACATCACGTATCTCCCGATCGAGGACGGGAGCTTCCTCCTCGCACAGCAATCCCCCCGATCGACTACGACAACAACCTCAACCCGACGACAGCTACGCTGTCCCACACCGCATACCCCGTGACCAACATCCGGGGGCAAGGCCCACCGCCGTCTCACCCTGCGCTACGAACACGAAGCCAGCCACTACCTCGCCTTCCACCCTCGGCGCCACCATCACCTGCTACAAGAAACTCCGAAAACTCACCACATGAGACAAGCTCTTAGCCTGTGGTCTGAGCAGGCGGCGAAAGAGGGCGTAGTGTTGATGGTGTCGAGAGCATTTCGTACGCGAGTGGCCAACCCGCGTCGTCCTCGACGAAAGCCCAGGTCGGCCGTATTTGCGGCCAGGGACGGGAGCATCGGCATGAGTTCGAGCCCGCACACACTGATCGCCACCCCATCGACCTCGACGGTCATCGAGCCGCCTCGGCACACGCTGCGCTTGCGCTTGAAGCCGAAGGCGCCCACCACGGGGTATGTCGACGGCGCGTGGTGGCCCCGATCCCGGGACCTGGCCGCCGAATTGCCTGCGCTGCTTGCGGTGCTGGCAATTCGGCCGGGCCGGATCGAGCGGGTGACCTATAACTTGACCATGTGGCAGGCAGCCGCGCGCCGGCTGACGATCGAGGGCCGCACGGTCCGGCTGGAGGGGTTCCGCTCGCAACACCCCGGCACTGTGACGGTGGCCGGGCAGGGCCGGCAACGCCTGACCCTGCTCGTAGTGCCGCCTGAAACTACGGCGGCTTCTGCGCATGACACCCTGATGACTGCATCGCAGCGAGACAACGTCGACAGTACCGAGACGCTTCTCGCTCTGAGCCGCCTCACACGATTTGCCGCGCCGGAGAAAAGTGGCGCGGAGTTCATGGAAGCAGAGACACAGCGCTGGGAAGTCGACGGTGGCCGCGTCCGATGAACACATCGAGCAGCATTTTGCGGCCTCGTGTCAGGTCGGACAGCACAATCGGAAACGACCTTGGCATGGCGGTACGCGATCCGGCCACGCTGTCGTCACGTCCTACCGTGTTCACCGCGCGGTTGATGCTGCGGGGCTGGCATGTCGGGGACGCGTCCGCGGCACTGGCCGTCTACGGGCACGATGCGGTGACGCGCTGGCTCAGCCCGGCCATGGACCGCGTACCCGATCTAGGGGCCATGCGCCTGTTGCTGCAGCAATGGATCGCCGAAACCGCCGGCATGGCTTTACCCGCCGGGCGCTGGGCGATTCAGCGGCGCAGCGACGGTCACGTCATCGGTGGGGCGATTCTGCTGCCCCTCCCGCCGGGTCGCGAGGATCTCGAGATCGGCTGGCAGCTCCACCCCGACACCTGGGGCCACGGATACGCAAGCGAAGCCACCTACGCGCTAGCTGCGTGGGCCTTCGAGTACGACGTCGACGAGCTGTTCGCCGTCGTCCGACCGGGGAACACCCGGGCAGCCGCCACCGTCCGCCGCAACGGCATGCACTGGGTCGGCGAAACCAGCAAGTACTTCGGGCTCACGCTGCAAGCCTTCCGGCTCCGCTCGGCCGACCTCGATCAGGCAGCACCCAGCGCCCACCTCCCGCCCAACTTCGGTGCGAGCTGACCGGAAAGGCACATGTGAGCAGGTGGTGGGAGTGGGCGACCTCACCATGCGCCTTGCAGCGGCAGGAACTCGAAGCCCACATCAGCCGCTACGCGCGGCCGCTGGCCGTGCGGGCACGAGCCGGCACACCTCGCCCGCCAGTGTCCAGGTGCAGGGGGCCACAGCCCAGTCGTGTCCAGCCGTTGTAGCTGATGGAACTGAGCGCTGGTCGGCCCGTCACGGGCTCTGCGGTTCGAACGTGGCACGGTGGCGTTACGGCTGACACGGCAGCTCAGCCGGATTGACGCGATGCGCGCCGGCTCTGCGCTCTTCGCCGCGTGGTGCGCTGTCAGCCTCGGTGTGCTTCTCGTACCGCGAAGCTGGCAAGTGCCACCTGTTGACTGCGACGCTTGTGTACGCGGCAGGTGATCTGATTTTCGGCCCACGGTCCGGTGCGCTCGCCGAAGCCGCGGCGCCTCCCGAAGCGAAGGGCCGTTACCTGGCGGCGTTCCAGTACGCGTTCACCGTGGTGCAAGTACTCGCCCCGGCCGTCGTTTCGGTGTTTCATGTGTCCATTTGGCTACCCTGGGTGCTGGTCGGTGTCTGCGCTTGCCTCGCCGTGCTGGGGCTGGGCAGGCTGGGGCCGAGGTTGCCGACGGGGGCCGTGAGCCCGATTCAGAGTTGAGCGGAACAGACTCAAGTTTGCTGACGTTATACCTGTCGGACGGCCTTGGTCAGGCCGTTCACCTGCACTTTCCACAGAAACATGAGACTTCCACTGACGCATGAGGTGAGGGATGGACGCTTTCAACCCGACCACGAAGACCCAGCAGGCGATCTCGTCCGCGGCGCAGGCGGCCACCGTGGCCGGCAATCCGCACGTATCGGCCGCCCATCTGCTGGGCGCCCTGCTGGCGCAGGGCGAGGGCACGACCGCGCCGCTGCTGACCGCGGTCGGGGCCGACCCGGAAACGGTGCACAAGGACCTTGAGCCGATCATCCAGGCGCTGCCCTCGGCGACCGGCGCGACCGTGTCGACCCCGCAGTTCGACGCGCCCGCGGTCAAATCGCTCACGCAGGCGCAGAAGCTGGCCACCGAACTGGGTGACGAGTACGTCTCGACCGAGCATCTGCTCGTCGGGTTGGCCACCGAGGGTGCCCAGGTCGCCGACCTGCTGAAGCGCCACGGCGCCACCCCGGACGCGTTGCGTGAGGCGTTCGCCAAGGTGCGCGGCTCCGCGCGGGTCAGCAGCCCGGATCCGGAGAGCACGTTCAAGGCGCTGGAGAAGTACGGCGTCGACCTGACCGAGCGCTCCCGCGCGGGTGAACTCGACCCGGTGATCGGCCGGGACACCGAGATCCGCCGTGTGGTGCAGGTGCTTTCCCGTCGTACCAAGAACAACCCGGTGCTGATCGGCGAGCCGGGGGTCGGCAAGACGGCCATCGTCGAGGGTCTTGCCCAGCGGATCGTCACCGGGGATGTGCCGGAATCGTTGCGCGGCAAGCGTGTGGTCGCCCTCGATCTCGGGTCGATGGTGGCCGGCGCGAAGTACCGCGGCGAGTTCGAAGAGCGGCTGAAGGCCGTGCTCAAGGAGATCACCGACTCCGCGGGCGAGGTCGTCACCTTCATCGACGAGCTGCACACCATCGTCGGCGCGGGTGCGGGCGGCGAGGGTGCGATGGACGCGGGCAACATGATCAAGCCGATGCTCGCCCGCGGTGAGCTGCGGATGGTCGGCGCGACCACGCTCGACGAGTACCGCCAGCACATCGAGAAGGACCCGGCACTGGAGCGCCGGTTCCAGCAGGTGCTGGTCGGCGAGCCGTCGCCGGAGGACACCATCGCGATCCTGCGCGGGCTGAAGGAGCGTTACGAGGTGCACCACGGGGTCCGGATCACCGACGCCGCGCTGGTGGCCGCCGCGACGCTGTCGGACCGCTACATCACCGCGCGGTTCCTGCCGGACAAGGCGATCGACCTGGTCGACGAGGCCGCGTCGAAGATCCGCATGGAGATCGACTCGCGGCCGGTGGAGATCGACGAGGTCGAGCGGTCCGTGCGGCGCATGGAGATCGAGGAGATGGCGCTGTCCAAAGAGGACGACGCTGCCTCCCTGGAGCGACTGAGCGCGCTGCGGGCCGAGCTGGCCGAGAAGCGCGAGGAGCTCACCGCGCTGACCGCCCGCTGGCAGAACGAGAAGGGCTCGATCGAGACCGTCCGTGAGCTGAAGGAGCAGCTGGAGCAGCTCCGTGGCGAATCGGAACGCGCCGAGCGCGACGGCGACCTCGGCAAGGCCGCGGAGTTGCGCTACGGCCGGATTCCGGTGCTGGAGAAGGAGTTCGAGGCCGCCATGGCCGCGAACGAGGCGAGCAAGCAGAACGTGATGCTGAAGGAGGAGGTGGGCAGCGACGACGTCGCGGACGTGGTCTCCGCGTGGACCGGCATTCCCGCCGGGCGCCTGCTGGAGGGCGAGACGGGCAAGCTGCTGCGGATGGAGGAGGAGCTGAACCGCCGCGTCATCGGGCAGGACCAGGCGGTGCAGGTGGTCTCGGACGCGGTGCGGCGGGCGCGGGCCGGCGTGGCCGACCCGGACCGGCCGACCGGCTCGTTCCTGTTCCTCGGCCCGACCGGCGTCGGCAAGACCGAGCTGGCGAAGGCGCTGGCGGAGTTCCTGTTCGACGACGAGCGCGCGATGCAGCGGATCGACATGAGCGAGTACTCCGAGAAGCACTCCGTCGCCCGGCTGGTCGGTGCTCCCCCGGGTTACGTCGGCTACGACCAGGGCGGCCAGCTGACCGAGGCCGTGCGGCGCCGTCCTTACACGGTGGTGCTGCTGGACGAGGTCGAGAAGGCTCACCCGGACGTGTTCGACGTGCTGCTGCAGGTACTCGACGACGGCAGGCTGACCGACGGGCAGGGCCGGACGGTGGACTTCCGCAACACCATCCTGATCCTGACCTCGAACCTCGGCTCGCAGGCGATCGCCGACCCGGCGCTGGACGAGGCACAGCGTCGCGACGCCGTGCTGGACGTCGTGCAGCGGCAGTTCAAGCCGGAGTTCCTGAACCGGCTGGACGACATCGTGGTGTTCCACGCGCTCGGCACCGAGCAGCTGACGTCCATTGTGGACATCCAGGTGGCCCGGCTCGCCAAGCGGCTCGCCCAGCGCAGGCTGAACCTGGACGTCACCGAGGCGGCCCGCGAATGGCTCGCGCTCAACGGCTTCGACCCGATCTACGGGGCTCGTCCGCTGCGGCGCCTCGTGCAGTCCGCGATCGGCGACCAGCTGGCGAAGCAACTGCTGTCCGGCGAGGTCCGCGACGGCGACACGGTCCGGGTGGACACCCCGGACATGGACGCCGGGGACACCCTCACCGTGTCCCGCGCCGACTGACGACCGGGGCCCGGTGAAAGCTGTGAAGGGGCCCTTCACGGACTCAGAGTCTGTGAAGGGCCCCTTCACAGCCCTCTCCCCGAGCACCTCCAGAGGTGGTGATTAGCCGATTTGTCGACCTGGCATTCGGGAACTGTCCGAAAAGGGGCGCGCCGACACGGTGCGCGCGTTCCGGGGTAGGGGCCCGGCAGCGATACCCTGATCGGCGTGGGTATCTCGGCGTGGATCTGGTTCGTCATCGCCGCCGTCGCGCTGGTGGCGGGGCTTGGCCTGCTCTTTGCGGACCGGGCCAAGGAAGGCTCGCGCAACCGTGAGCGGCAGCGCTGGGCCCAGCTGCGCGGATGGCAGTTCGTGGAGGAGGACGATCGGCTGCCGCAGCAGTGGTCCGGCGGCGCGATCGGCTACTTCGGCGCGGACGCCGCGGTGAACGTCGTGGCCGGGTCCACCTTCACCTCCGACGGCCGCCGCCCGGTGTTCATCTTCGACATCGAGTCCGAGGGGCAGATCCCGGCCGTGGTGGTCGCCGTGCGCTGCAACAAGACGCATCGCGTGCCGGTGGAGATGTGGCTGTCCAGCGTGCCGTTCCAGCGCGAGAACATGCCCGAGATGCTCGGCCCGATCGGCCAGCGCTACGCCTTCGCCGACGACACCGAGGGCGCCCGCCAGGTGATCACCCAAGACCTGGTCGACGCCGCGGACCAGCTCGGCGGCGACGTCGGCGTGGCCTGGCTGGAGCAGGAGTGGGTGCTGGCCAGCGTGGTGCCCGGAGCGGGCCCGTCCCGCCTCGAACGGCTGCTGCGCGACCTCGGCGAGATCGCGGACATCGTGGACCCGTTCGACGAGGACTACGACAGCAACCGCACCTGGACCCCGGCCGCCGGCATGCCGACGGTCGCTTCGGCCACCCCTGATCAGCGCACCCAGCCCCTCGACCCGCACGCCGAAGCGCCGGCCCCGCGCACCCAGGTCTTCGACACCTCCGGCGCCGGGGAATCCCACCCGCGCGCGATCACCCACGCCACTTCCCCGGCGGACACGCAGGTCACCACCCCAGTCCGGGCCCAGACCGCGGCCGACGTCCGAGATGCCGAGCCGTCGGCCCCGCCGCAGCCGCGCTCCCCGTTCGGTGGTCCGGGCGAACCCGGGCCGGTGCCTGCGCCGCAGCCGGAGCAGAACGAAGAGCCCTGATCGGCCTCAGGCCGGTCCGACTGTGACCCGGGACACTCCCCAGTCGTCGTCCAGGAGCTGATGTCCCAGCGCGCGGGCGGGCTGGGACTGCGTCGGCACCGGGTCGGGCGCGGTGTCGGCCCAGGTGCTGGCCAGCTCGTCGAGGGTGAACTGGCCGCGGAAGGACCGGGGTGGCTCGGCTGCCGCGAGCAGGCCGAGGTCGCCGGAGACGAACTGCCGGTCGGTGGGCAGGTCGAGGGTGCCGGTGAACCGGCCCGTGACAGGCTCGGCCGCAGCGGCGAGGACATCGCGCAAGTCGCCGGTGAACCGGCCGGTGTCCGTGGTGCCGGCAGCGGTCCAGGCCGGGTGCAGGGCATCGCCGCTGAACGGCCGGGTGCCGAGGCGCGGCCGGTGGGTCGCTGAGGGATCCTGGTGCAACTGCTCGCCTAGGTACATCTCGTGGGTCACCGACTGGTCGTACATCCTGGACGCCTGGTCGAAGCCGCTGTGCGGCAGGTCGAGTGGTATCCCCATGCGGGACGGCTCCGCCCAGACGGTGGCCGTGCCGACCACCAGCAGGGCCAGCGGGGCAGCACCAACGGCCACCCGCGGCAGGCAGCCGGGCATCCGCTTGGTGTGCTTGCCCATGTGCGGGACCCTACTTCGCGATCAAGCAAGTGCGCCGGGTGGGCGGCGAGGTTCACCCACTTGACCGCCGACTTTGTGCTCACCGGACCGGCCCCGGGCCGAGGCCGAGCGGCCTGACCTGTCCGAAGTAGACGGATGGGCGCCGGCTGCCGGTGCGGTAGGGCTGCCCCCACCCATATTCGGCGAGGTGGCACCAGGGTGCATCTGGGGGTTTCTGCATAACGTTCCCATTATGGCGAACGCGGCGGTGCGGCTGAAAGCGGTGCGCAAGGAGTACGGGCGGGTGGTCGCGCTCGACGGAGTGGACCTGGCGTTTCCGCGGGGTGGGTGCACCGCGGTGATGGGTCCATCGGGCTCCGGCAAGAGCACCTTTCTGCACTGCGCTGCCGGGCTCGACCGGCCGACGAGTGGATCGGTCCAGCTCGACGGTGAAGACCTCGAGAAGGTTTCGGAAACGAAGCTGACGAAGCTGCGGCGGGATCGGGTCGGCTTCGTATTCCAAGCGTTTAACCTGCTGCCTGCGCTGACCGTCGCACAAAATGTGGAGCTGCCGTTGCGGCTGGCCGGTCGGCGGATCGACAAGAGGCTCATCGGCCAGATGCTCGCGTACGTCGGGCTGTCCGACCGGCGCAAGCATCTGCCTGGTGAACTCTCCGGAGGGCAACAGCAACGCGTCGCGATCGCGCGGGCGCTCGTGACGCGTCCCGCGGTGCTCTTCGCCGACGAGCCCACCGGTGCACTCGACACCCACACTGCTGCCGAGGTCTTGGCTTTGCTGCGGAATTCCGTCCGTAGTGGGCTGACCGTCATCATGGTGACGCATGATCCCGTCGCTGCTGCACACGCAGATCGCGTGGTCTTTCTCGCGGACGGCCGGGTCGCCGGTTCTCTCATTCGGCCGACAGCGGCGGCCGTTGCCGAACGGATGACGCATCTCGGCGCGGGGGCCGCCGACGCCGCAGTTGGTGGCGTCTGATGTTGCGAATTGCGCTGCGTACGCTCCGGCTGCGCAAAGGCGGGTTTCTCGCGACCTTCGTCGCCGCGTTTCTCGGTGCTGTCATCATCTCGGCGGCCGGCGGTCTCATGGAGACCGGCATTCGCGCCGACGCGCCTCCTCAGCGGCTGGCGGGCGCCCCGCTCGTCGTCGCTGGGGAGCAGAAGACTCAGCTTCGGAAGAATGATTCTTCCGAAGACGAGGAAAAGACCAAGTCAGCCACATTGAGGCTTTCCGGGTAAGCATCTGTGACGCTGGGTGACAGCCTGGGTGTGGTCGTTGCTGGCGGTGGTGACACGCCGAAGTTGTTGTGGTGCAACGTAAAGACGCGGAACCTCGGTATGAATTTGGTCCTACCACAGATCAACTTCATAGAGGTTCCGCGCCTGATGAGTGTGTCATACACCGCGACCTTGCCGGTACGCGACCAGACCGTGCTGTACCTGTCGAGCCTGTTGCACGCCGAACGGGTGCGGCGCGGTACCCGCAAAGATCGCCGGGTTCTGACGACGTTCAAGCAGGCGGTCTTGGTGCTGCGCTGGTTTCTCGACGGCACTCGCGTCAAGCAGCTCGCCGTCGACAACGCGATCGGCAAGTCCACCGTGTACACCTATCTCGAGGAGGGGTTCACGGTGCTCGCCGCCCAGGCACCCGCGCTCGAGTCAGCGTTACTGGCGGCGAAAATGGCCGGGCACAGCCACATTTCCATCGACGGCACCCTGATCGAGACCGACCGGGCGGGTCCGCACCCCCGGACCCACCGACGGGGTGGACCTGTGGTGGTCGGGCAAACACTCCAATCATGGCGGCAACATCCAGGTCATCACCGCCCCCGACGGCTGGCCCCTGTGGACCTCCGACGTGCGGCCGGGCCGCGAGCACGACACCACCGCACTGCGCGAACACCCCGAGATCCTGCCCGCCCTGGCCACCTGGATCGCCGAGAACACGCCCGCCCTGGGCGACCTGGGCTACGAAGGTGAAGCCGACACCATCACCGTCGCGTTCAAAAAACCGAAAGGCGGCGAACTCACCAAGGAACAGAAGACCCACAACAAAGCCCACAACGGGAAACGAGCGATCGGCGAACGCGGAAACTCCTTGCTGAAGACCACGTTCAAGGCGCTGCGCAACATCAGCCTCTGTCCATGGAAGATCGGCACCATCGTCGCAGCCGCCCTCGTCATCCTCCACATCGAGCACGACCGCACAACATGATCACCCACAGCGACCAACCGTTACCCGGAAAAGCTCATTAAGTGAGCGCGTACGGCTGGACCCGTCGCTGTCGGACAAGATCCGCGCGACACCCGGAGTGTCCACTGTGGTCAGTGACGTGACGGTGCCGGTGGTGCTGAATGGCCGTGCGGTGGTCGGCCACGGATGGGACTCTGCGGTACTCACGCCGTACACGCTCACCGCCGGGCATGCTCCGCGCGAAGGCGAGGTCGTCGTGTCCGCGGTAGGCATGAAGCCGGGTGACACGGTGCAGCTCGCCGCTCAGGGCAGGCCGGGCAGCTATCGCGTCGCCGGTGTCGCTGCGGCGTCCAACGCTTCGCAACCGACGGTCTTCTTCACGCCCTCTGAGGCCGAACGGCTGGCGGGCGGCAAGGTCGACGCCTTCGGTGTGTTTACGACCGGCGATCCCGCCACGGTGGCCGCTGGAATGCATCTCGGCGACGGCATTGCCGCGCTCACCGGCGACGACCGCGGGTATGCGGAATTCCCACGGGCAGAAGCGAAAGGCAACAACCTCGTCGTTCTCTCCGGGGTCACTGGCGGCCTCTCGGTGGTCGTCGCGCTCTTCGTGATCGCCAGCACGCTGGCGCTGGCGACACAGCAGCGAAGGCGCGAGCTGGTCTTGTTGCGGGCCATCGGCACGTTGCCCGGGCAGCTGCGACGGATGGTGCTCGGCGAAGCCGTGGTGATTGGCCTGCTCGCGATCGGTGCAGCCGCGTTCCTGGGGCCGGTGCTCGGCCGGTGGTTGTTCAACGGCTTCACCGACGCAGGCGTGGTGCCCGACGTCATCCGGTTCCACCAAGGCTGGGTGCCGATGACCGTGGCCGCTGGCGTTGCCCTGCTCGCCGTAGTGGCCGCGGCGATGGTGGCCGCGCGACGGGTCAGCCGTATTCGCCCGACCGAGGCGTTGACCGAGGCGGCGGTGGAGCGGCGATGGCTCAGCTGGCCGCGCGTGGTTGTCGCCGTGCTCTGCTTCGGCGGCGGTACGGCGCTCGGCATCGTGACGGTCACGGCGATGACCGGCCCGGTCGCGGGCAGCACAGCCGGGCCTGCGGTGATGCTGTGGGCAGTCGGTGTGGCAGCAGTTGCGCCTGGCGTCACGAAGCTGGTGGCAGTCCTGCTCCAAGGCCCCGTATGGCTCATCAGCGGGGTGACGGGCTGGCTAGCGGTGTCGAACACGCGGGCAGCCGCTGCGCGGGTGTCGGGCGCCGTCACGCCGATCATGCTTGCTGTGGGCGTGGCGACCGCCAACATTTACCTGCAAACGACACAGCAGGCGGCTTCGCAGCAGGCGTTCAGTGAAGACCTGCGCGCGGATGCTGTGGTCATCGCGCCAGCAGGCGTCAGCCCGGAGCTACTCGGGCGCGTACAGCAGGCGCCCGGCGTCGCAGCTGCGTCGGAGTACGTGACCAGCACTGTCTTCATCATCTCGCCCTACGACGACAACAACGACGAGGACGGCTACAGCGCGCTCGGCCTCACCGCTGGGAACGCCGGGCAGACGACGTCCACGACTGTCACCGCAGGCAGCCTCGACGCGCTCACTGGAGACGCCGTCGCGCTGCCCGACGACGTCGCGGCCGACCTGGACCGCCATGTCGGCGACACGGTTACGCTCCGCTTCGGCGACGGGCAACAAGTCACCACCCGCGTCGCCGCACTCGTAGCGCAACACGGTTCCGAGAAGATGCTCTTTCCCGCGGGTTTACTCGCCGCGCACACCACCGCCGGTCTCGCGCCGCAGGTGCTGGTTCGCGCTGAGCCCGGCGTCGATCAGGCAACGCTCACGAGAAGCCTCGCCACGGCGACCGCCGGACAGCAGGTGTCGGTCGGCGACCGCGCGAGCCTGCTCGCCGGTCACGCGTCGGACAGCGAGGTCGGCGCGTGGGTCAGCTACCTGATGCTCGGCATGATCGTCAGCTACACCGTGATTTCCGTGGTCAACACACTCGTGATGGCGACCTCACGGCGCCGCCGGGAATTCGGACTGCAACGGCTCGGGGGCTTCACCCGGCTCCAGGTGCTGCGTATGGCCGGCTTCGAGGGTTGCCTCGTCGCCGGGATCGGCGTACTGCTCGGCACGGTCGTCTCGGCGGGCTCGATCGTGCCGTTCTGCTTGGTCGCGACGGGTTCACCACTGCCTACCGGCCCGGCGAGCGTGTACCTGGCGGTCGTCGCCGCCGCGGTCGGCGTCGCGTTGTTCGCCTCGGTGGTGCCGGCCTGGGTGGCCACCCGGACACGTCCGGTGACCGCCGTCTCGCTCGGTGAATGACTCGCACCGATGGGAGAGGCGCCGCGACGGCGTGTGTAAGACTCTCGGCCGTGGCGTATCCCGCGTTGGACCGAACTGCGAAGCTCGAACTGGCCAGGCTGATCACCGAACTGGCCGTGGTGCACGGCAAAGTGACGCTGGCTTCCGGCAAAGAAGCTGACTACTACATCGATCTCCGGCGCGCGACGCTGCACCACGCCGCCGCTCCGCTGATCGGCAAGCTGCTGCGGCAACTGACCGCGGACTGGGACTACGTCGCGGCCGGCGGGCTCACCCTCGGCGCCGACCCGGTCGCGCTCGCTATGTTGCACTCCGCGGCGGCCGGCGGTGTCGTGCTCGACGCCTTCGTGGTCCGCAAGGCCGTGAAGGAACACGGCATGCAGCGGCAGATCGAAGGCGTCGAGGTACGCGGGCAGCGCGTGCTGGCGGTCGAGGACACCTCGACCACGGGCGGCAGCGTGCTGACCGCGGTCACCGCGCTGCGCGAGGCCGGTGCCGAGGTCGTCGGTGTGGCGACCGTGGTCGACCGGGAGACCGGCGCTCGCGAAGCGATCGAAAAAGAGGGCCTCGAATACCGCTACCTGCTGAGCAAGGACGACCTCGGGCTCAGCTGATTCGCCTCGGCGACGGTGATCATCGACAATGCGTGCGTGACGAACTCCCTCCTTGCAGTGTCCCCCTGATGGAAGGGGGCGCCGTGACCACGATCCACGCGGAGCCCGGCACGCCGCTCGACGACGCAACCCTCGTGGGCCGCGCGCGTGACGGTGATGTGCGGGCTTACGAACAGCTCGTGCTCCGCTACCAGGGGCAGATGTTCCGGCTCGCGGTGAAGATGCTGCATCACCGCGGGGACGCCGAAGACGTCGTGCAGGAGGTCTTCCTCGGTGCGTGGCGCAAGCTTGAGCAGCTCAAGGACGACTATTCGTTCGTCGGCTGGCTCTACCGGAGCACGACCAATCGCTGCCTGAACGTGATCCGGGCGCGCCGTCCGCAGGCCGACGTCGACCTGGACCTCGCCGAGTCCCCGCGCCGCGACGCCCGTCCGGAGCATGCCGTGCAGGTCAGCAGCCAGCTGGCCGCGCTCAACGAGGCGTTGCGAGGGCTGACCGCGCAGCAGCGGGCCTGCTGGTTGCTGCGTGAGGTGCACGGCCGCTCGTACGACGAGATCGGCGAGATCGTCGGTGCGAACCCCGCGGCGGTCCGGGGGCGGATCGCCCGGGCCCGTGCGCAGCTGGCGGAGGAGATGAAGCCGTGGCGGTGAACCAGGATTACGGACTGCCCTGTGGCCGGGAACTGGAGACGGTCTGGGGCAGGCTCGACGAGGTCGGCACGGGCCACGCCGACGAGCACGAACTGGCCTGCGTGCACTGCCGCACCGCGCGCGAGAGCCTGCTCGCGCTGCGGGCGGCGACCGACGAGCTGATCACCGAACCCGATCCGCCGCCGCCGGACCTGTTCGGGCGGATCATGTCCGCGATCCGCGCGGAGGTGCGTCGCGGCCAGATGGTCGACCTGGGCACGCCGGAGCCCGGCGGCGTCGAGGTCAGCGAACAGGCGGTGGCGGTGGTCCTGCGCTACGCGGCGGATTCCGCCGGCGACGTGCGGGCGCGCCGGGTACGCGTGCGAACGGTCGGCGTCGACGGCCGCGGGGCCAGCAAAGTCGAAGTGGAACTCACCCTTTCGCTCCGGCTCGGGAACGACGACGGCGGTGATTCGTTGGCCCGGGTGCGGGAGCTGGTCACCGCGGCCGCGGCCGCACGGGTCGGGCTTTCGCTGGAGAAGCTGGATCTGCTGGTGGAAGACGTCTACGAGGACGGCGAATGACAGTCGAGGCCGAGTATGTGATCGCCGATCCGGTGGTCGCGAGTGTCGCCGCGCGGGCAGCGATCGAGACCTCCGGGGTGGTGCGGCTCGAACCGGGGCTGCGCGGGCTGGTCACGGCCTGGACCCGGGCGGCGCGGCAGCGCTGGAAAGGGCTCCAACCGGCGCCGGCCGACGGCGTGCGCGTGCGGACCGCCGAAGGCAGGCGGACCGTGCAGCTCGATCTGGTCGCCTCCGGTGCCGACCAGGCCGCCGCGGTGGGCCGCGCGGTGCAGCGGGCGGTCGCCCGCCGGGTCGCCGAGCAGACCGGGGTGTCCGTGGACGCGGTCACGGTGTCCATTTTGGACATCGAAGTGGATGACCGGTGACCGCGACCGGGGCGAGAGCGACGGCCGGGAAGATCGCCGAGGCCGTGGCTGGGCTCGAAGGACTGCGCCCGGCGACCGTCATCGCGCCGGAGATCAGCTGGCTGCCGGTGGATTTGTCCGGTGGCGCGGTGGACCTGAGCCCGGAGCTGGTCGAGGTCCGGGTGATCGCCACCCGGCTGCCGCTGCCGCCGCTGCTGGCGCAGGCGGAGAAGTCCGTGCGGCAGGTGCTGGCCGGTACGGAGTGGGCGCGGGCGCGGCTGCGCCTGGTGGTCACCGATCTCGACGGTGCCGCGTTCGCCTGAGCGGGACGTCACACGATCGGGTCGTGACGATCTTCGCCGGGTGGTGTCGACTCGATAACGGGGCAAGAACACGTGGTACCCCACCGAAACCGAGGGAGCACCGATGACCGCCACCAAGTCCGAGAACACCGAGCTGACCACCCGCCCGGACGCCGGGCCGCTCGTCACCTCGCAGGGCACGACGAGCATCGCCGACGTGGTCGTGCAGAAGATCGCCGGCCTCGCGACCCGTGAGGTCTCCGGGGTGTACGACCTCGGTGGCGGCGCCGCCCGCGCGTTCGGCGCGCTGCGCGATCGCATCCCCGGTGCCTCGGCCAGCGCGGGACAGGGCGTCGCGGTGGAGGTCGGCGAGAAGCAGGCGGCGGTCGACCTGCAGATCGTGGTCGAGTACGGGGTGCCGATCGCCGAGCTGGCCCGCCAGGTGCGGCGCAACGTGATCGGGTCGATCGAGCAGATGACCGCCCTGGAAGTGGTCGAGGTGAACATCAACGTGGGCGACGTGCACCTGCCCGACGACGAGGAACCGCAGGCCGACCGCGTGCAGTGACTCCGCGCGTGCCCGGGGGCCGCAGGGCGGGGGCTGTGAAGGGGCCCTTCACAGACTCTGAGTCCGTGAAGGGCCCCTTCACAGCCTTCATCTCGTTCCCCGGCCCCGGCCCCGGCCGCATCCGCGGGTGCGCAGGATGCCCGCCTCCGGACACCGGAAGATCGCCCGCAAGTCACGTTCGGATCACCGCTTGGCGATCTGGTTGCTTCGGTAGGTCGAACATCACACCACCTCCCTGATTTTCGCCCGGCAGTGTCGCTGATCCGGGGTAACGTCGCTGGTGGGGACCGGGAGGAGGTGGCCGTGAACGTTACGGTCGCGCACGTGCTGGCGGATGTCACTGTGGCTGTGCACATCTTCGCGCTGCTGTTCATCGGCCTTGGCGGATTCCTTGCCTGGCGCTGGCCAAAGGTCGTGTTCGTGCACGTGATCTTCGCGGTCTGGGGGGTGCTGGTGAACGTCACGCCGCTGACTTGCCCGCTCACCGCGCTGGAGGACTTCTTCCGGCATCAGCAGGGGCTCGGCGATCTGCCCGGCGGGTTCAACGCCTACTACCTCTACGGCACGGTGATCCCGCGTTCCGCGCTGCCCGCGGTGATCATCGTGGCGATCGGCCTGCTGGTGTTCTCCTACGTCGGTGCCTATCACCGCTGGCGCCACCGCGACCAGGGCACTCCGGCGCGCGAGCTGCGCGTGGGGTGAGCGAGAATCCTCGTCCGTGACGACGGAACCGCACGAGCCCGGACCGACCGAATGGGGCGCCCGCGAGGAGGTGGGCGTCGGGCCGTGGCCGGGTGACTGGCCGCAGGACCCGCGCTACGACCCCGAGCTGCTGGCCGGCGGCGACCGTCGCAACGTGGTCGATGCCTACCGATACTGGCGTCGTGAGGCCATCGTGTCCGACGTGGACACCCGGCGGCATCCGTTCCACGTGGCGATCGAGAATTTCCAGCACGATCACAACATCGGCACGGTCGTCCGCACGGCGAACGCCTTCGCCGCGGCCGAGGTGCACATCGTCGGCCGTCGCCGCTGGAACCGGCGCGGCGCCATGGTCACCGACCGCTACCAGCACCTGCGCCATCACGAGGACGTCGCGGGCCTGCTGGAATTCGCCGCAGGAGCCGGGTTGTCCGTGGTCGCGGTCGACAACACCCCCGGCGCCGAACCGCTCGAAACGGCCGAGCTGCCGCGTGAGTGCGTCCTGCTGTTCGGGCAGGAGGGGCCGGGGCTGTCCGAGGCCGCGCAGGCGAGCGCCGTGCAGGTGGTGTCGATCGCGCAGTTCGGCACCACCCGCTCGATCAACGCCGGGGTGGCGGCCGGAATCGTGATGCACTCCTGGATCCGCCGGCACGCGGACCTGTCACAAGCTTGGTGAATCTACCGATCCCCAGCGGTACGGGGGCAGAATCGGTGGGGTGGACACCTCCGACCCCGCCGCCCGAGCAGCGGCGGCCGAGCATGCGGTGCGTACCCGGCACCTGCGCCGGGTCTGGCCGATGCCGGGTACGGCGCTCGGCCGTAGCGGCTGGCCGCCCAGCTTCGGGCAACGGCTGCACTGGCACTGGAACTACTGGTGGCAA
The DNA here is from genome assembly GCF_002564045.1 of Amycolatopsis sulphurea. Taxonomy (NCBI): domain Bacteria; kingdom Bacillati; phylum Actinomycetota; class Actinomycetes; order Pseudonocardiales; family Pseudonocardiaceae; genus Amycolatopsis; species Amycolatopsis sulphurea. Next base: position 2,488,798 of record NZ_PDJK01000002.1, read on the forward strand.
GCGCATCTGCTGGACTGTCTGGTGGATGCGCAACTACGAGCCCCCAACCCAGGCCGGGCCCAGGTGATCGACCGGTTCGTCCGATCCGTGCACCGGCGCAACTTCGGCACCTGGGTGAACGAATACTACGACGACATCGCCTGGCTCGGCCTTGCCCTGCAACGAGTCCACGCCCTGAAATTATCCACAGTGGACGATGCGCTGACCGCGATCGACGCCCGCCTGCACGAGGGCTGGACCGACGACCTCGGCGGCGGCATCTGGTGGCGGCGCGGAGATCGGTTCAAGAACGCCCCCTCGAACGGCCCCGCGGCGATCTTCCATGCCCGACAAGGTGATGCGACCCGCGCCCGCGCGCTGACACAGTGGCTCACCACGACGCTCGTGGACCCGGACACCGGGCTGGTCCGGGATGGCATCCGGGCGGATTCCGGCGAGCTGGTGAAGAACATTTACACCTACTGTCAAGGGGTTTACCTCGGCGCGTGCCTCGAACAGTCCGAAATGGATAGTGCCGCCCGCACCGTTCGCGCCGTGTCGGTCCATCTCGCCCCGGACAATGTGCTGCGCGGTCAGGGCGGCGGGGACGGTGGGCTGTTCGCCGCGATCCTGGCTAGGTACTTGGCCCTCGCCGTCCCCCGGCTGCCCGATCCGGAGTCCGGCCTTGCGCGCCGGATCGTGCTCAGCTCGGCGGATGCGTGCTGGCAGGGTGCGGTGGTCGCGCCCGGTGGCCCGCTGTTCAGTGCGGAATGGTCGCGCCCTGTGCCGCCGTTGCCGCTTGGCGCTGTGCCGGAACGGGATCTGTCTGTCCAAACTGGAGCGTGGATGCTGCTGGAGGCCGCGGCCACGGTGCCGTGACTCGTCGGCACGGTCGCCTCCGGCTGGGCTGTGACTTGTCGCCGGAGGCTGTGAAGGGGCCCTTCACAGCCTCAGAGTCCGTGAAGGGCCCCTTCACAGCCTCCAGGGTGAGCATGGAAGCCACCGCGAAAGGCTCGGGCGGCCGGATCGCTTCCGGGCAGCAGCCCGTTCCCCTTCGCCGCGTAGGTACCGTTGGGTGGTCATGGCCACGCCCTGGTGGTATGGCACTCGCGGGAACTGCGGCGCGAAAGGCCCGCGTGGTCGCTCTGCTTCCCGGACAGCAGCCCGTTCCCTAACAGGGAGTGCGTGCGCAGGCTCAAGCGACGCGGCGGCCTCTTTTGCGGGCGCGGGCCTCATCAGCGCGGCGCGGCATTGCTTCGCTGATCCGAGCGCAGAAGCCGGCACCGTGCCGACGAGCAGACCCTCAGCAGCCGCAGGAAGCACGGTGCAGGAACCGCGGAGCCAGCCGGACCGCTTCCGGTCGGCGTTCCGGTTCCTTGCAGCGTTCGACGAGCAGCTGGATCGCGCGGCGGCCCATTTCCGAGATCGGCTGGGCCATCGTGGTGACCCCGGGTGAGACCGTTCGGGCCCAGTCCATGTCGCCGTAGCCGACCATGGCGAGTTCCGCCCCGATGTGGATGCCGCGGCGGTGGGCCTCCCACTGGGCGCCGATCAGCATCGACTCGCCGGCCACCACGATCGCGGTGGGCGAGGGCCAGCCTTCCAGCAGCGCCGCGGTGGCGCGGGCGGCGCCGCCCGCCGAGGACATGCCGGAGGTGACCAGGTCCGGGTTGTAGCGCAAGCCCGCCCGTTCCAGGCCGAGCCGGTAGCCGAGGGTGCGCTCCTCCGTCACCGTGGCGCCGGACTCGCCGGTGATCAGCGCGATCCGCCGGTGCCGCCGCTCGGCGAGATGCTCGACGAGCGTGGCGGTGGCCTGAATGTTCTCGGAGCCGACCTGGTCCACGTCGTTGCGCCCGGCGATCCGGTCCACCAGCACGGTCGGCACGCCCATCCGCACGAGCCCGTTGACCACCGCATCGTCACCCGGCGCCGGAACCAGCAGCACCCCGTCCACCCGGTCGGCCCGCAACGCTCGCACGACGGCGGCTTCCTCGCGCACCGAATCGGCGGTGTCGGCCAGCAGCAGATCGCACCCCGCCCGCGCCGCGGCACCGCGAATGGCGCGCAACAACCGATCGTTATAGGGGTTGGCATGGCGCCCCAGAGCGACCCCGAACCGGTACGTGACCGGCGGGTCCCAGACCGGAGCCACCGGCGCCAGAGCGGTCATCATCCAGGCCCTCGTCCTCGTTCTTACCCAAGGCTAGCCAGTCCCTTGCCGCCTTTCCCGTCTGGACGGGTATCCGAAACCATCGAGTCCACAGAATCACCGAAGTGAGTGAATTTCCCGGCTGTAAAGCAACCTAGCGTGCGCGTGGTGGTCAAGCTGCTCGTCGGGTCACTCCGGCGTGGGGCAGCCGCATGACTCCCGATGCCGCAGTGTCGGCGGCAGCCGCACCGTTTCCGCCGGTCGGGTCGGGTCGGCGAGGCGGGCCATCAGCAGCTGGACGGCGCGCCGTCCGATCGCCTCGATCGGCTGGGCCATGGTGGTCAGCGGCGGGTCCACGAACTCCGCCCACTCGACATCGTCGTAGACCACGACCGCCAGGTCCATGCCGAGGCGCAGGCCGCGGCGGCGGGCTTCGTGCAGGGTGCCGACCATCATGCTGTCGTTCCCGACCACCAGCGCGGTCGGCGGTTCCGGCAGGGCGAGTAGGGTGCTCAGGGCCAGGCTGCCGCCGTCGCGGGAGGACTGGCCGCAGGCGACCAGCTCCGGGGTCCAGGGCAGACCGGCCCGGCCGAGGCCGAGCCGATAGCCCAGCACCCGTTCGTCGCTGGTGGTCAGGCCGGGGGCACCGGAGATCATGCCGATCCGGCGGTGTCCCAGCGACGCCAGATGCGCGGTCAGCGCCGAGGTCGCCTGGATGCTCTCCGCGCCGACCTGATCCACGTCGGTACGGGTGGTGAGCCGGTCGATCAGCACGATCGGCACGTCCAGCGACATGAGTTCGCCGATCAGCGGGCCGGTGCCGGCCGCGGGGGTCATCAGCAGCCCGTCCACCCGGCGGGAGCGCAATGTCCGGATCACCTCGCGTTCGGTGGCCGCAGTGTCGTGCGTGTCCGCCAGCAGCACGGTGTAGCCGTTCGCCGAGGCCTCCCCTTCGATCGCCTGCATGAGCCCGGCGAAGTACGGGTTCGCCACCAGCGAAACGGCCATGCCGATCGACCGCGTACCCCCGGTGACCAGCGAACGTGCGATGGCGTCGCCGGTGTAGCCGGTCGATTCGATCGCGCGCAGCACGGCGGTCTTCGTGCTCTCCGCGACCGCGCGGGTGCCGTTGACGACATGCGAAACCGTCGTGATGGACACCCCGGCCATCTCCGCGATGTCCCGCTGCGTCGGCCGTGCCGAACGCGGTCGTGGCATGTCAATCCTTTCTGTCTTCTCCCCAGAGACGGGCAAGCGTTTGCGCAAACGCTTGCGTCGCGGCCCGAGTCTTGTCTACCTTCCGGTCCATCGGCAAGTTCGCACCTCGATCCGGAGGGCAAATCTTCATGAGACGGCGGAGTCTCACCGCGCTGGCACTGGCGGCCGCTGTCGCGGTCACCGGCGTCGGCTGCACGGCCGAGCGGCACTGGGGCGGCAGCACCGCCAAAGCAGGCAGCGGCAAGGCCAAGGTCGGCCTGGTCACCAAGACCGACACCAACCCGTACTTCGTCGAGTTGCGCAATTCGGCGGCCGCGGCGGCGAAGGCGAACGGCGCCGAGTTCAGCGCGCTGGCCGGTCAGTTCGACGGCGACAACGACGGCCAGGTCCGGGCCATCGAGAACCTGATGCAGCAGGGCGTGAACACCATCCTGATCACGCCCAGCTCGTCCACCGGGGTGCTCAAGGCGATCAAGGACGCCCGCGACGCCGGGGTCCTGGTGATCGCACTGGACACGGCCACCGATCCGTCCGACGCGGTCGACGCCACCTTCGCCACGGACAACTTCGCCGCCGGCGAGCAGCAGGGCGCGTACGTCAGAGCGGCGCTCGCCGGGGCCGATCCGAAGCTGCTGATGGTCGACGGCACCGCGGGCGCGTCGGTGGACACCCAGCGGCACGGAGGGTTCCTCAAGGGCATCGGGCTCAAGGACGGCGCGCCGGAGGTCAAGGGGCGCACGAACGCCAACGGCGACCAGAGCCTTGCCCAACAGGGCATGGAGAACCTGCTGCAGCGCACCACCGATCTCAACGCGGTGTACTCGATGAACGAGCCGATGGGCCGCGGTGCCTACGCCGCGCTCAAGGCCCGTGGGGTCACCGGTCAGCTCGTGGTCGGTTCGATCGATGGCGGTTGCGAGGGCGTGCAGAACGTGAAGGACGGCCGGCTGGCGGTCACCGTGATGCAGTTCCCGCGGAAGATGGCCGAACAGGGCGTGCTCGCCGCGGTCGACTATGCCAGGACCGGGCAGAAGCCGGCCGGGTTCGTGAACACCGGCTCGACCACGATCACCGACAAGCCGATGCCGGGTGTGCCCAGCAAGGACACCGCTTGGGGTCTCGAGAACTGCTGGGGAGGCACCACATGACCACCGTGAACGGCGCCCGGGAACGGGACTCGCCCGGTGAGTTCCTGCTGCGCGCCCCCGCGGTCGGCCCGGCGCTCGCGCTGGTGGTCGCCGTCGTGGTGTTCTCCCTTTCCACAGACACCTTTTTCGACCTGGACAATCTGTCCACAGTGGTCCAGCAGTCGCTGGTGGTCGGCACGCTCGCGCTCGGCCAGACGCTGATCATCCTGATCGCGGGCATCGACCTGTCGAACGCCTCGTCGATGGTCGTGGCCACGCTGGTGATGGCGAAACTCGCCGCGGCGGACACGAACGGGTTCGTCGCGCTCCTCGCCGGGGTCGTGCTGACCATCCTGGTCGGCCTGTTCATCGGCACGCTGGCCACCCGGGTCAAGCTGCCCGCGTTCATCATCACGCTCGGCACGTTCACCGGGCTGACCGCGGTGGCCAAGCTGATCGCGGGCGGGCAGGCGGTGCCGGTGGGCGACGGGCTGCTGCAGTGGCTCGGCACCAAGCGCTACCTGTTCGGCGGCATCCCGATCACCTACGGCATGACCCTCGCGCTGATCATGTTCCTCGTCGTCTGGTACGCGCTGACGAAAACCGCGTGGGGCAAGCATGTCTACGCGGTCGGCAACGCGCCGGAATCGGCCCGGCTGTCCGGGATCAAGGTCAACCGCACGGTGCTTTCGGTGTACCTGGTCGGCGGGCTGTGCTTCGGCATCGCCGCGTGGCAGGCGCTCGGCCGCACGCCGAACGCCGACCCGAACCAGTTCCAGCTCGGCAATCTCGACTCGATCACCGCCGTGGTGCTGGGCGGCACGAGCCTGTTCGGCGGCCGCGGCTCGGTCCTCGGCACGCTCTTCGGCGCGCTGGTCGTGGCGGTGCTGCGGTCCGGGCTGACCCAGATGGGCGTGGACGGCAACTACCAGGATCTCGCCACCGGTGCGCTGCTGATCGCCGCCGTCGTGGTGGACCGGATCGCACGGAGGCAGCAGTCATGACTTCCGAGAACCCCACGCTGTCCGCGCGCGGCCTGGTGAAGCGCTACGGCCGGGTCACCGCGATCGACGGCGCCGACTTCGACCTCTACCCCGGCGAGGTGCTCGCCGTGGTCGGCGACAACGGCGCGGGCAAATCCAGCCTGATCAAAGCCCTTTCCGGGGCCGTGGTGCCGGACGCCGGGGAGATCGAAGTGGACGGCAGGACCGTGCACTTCAAGTCCCCTTTGGACGCCCGGCACTTCGGGATCGAGACGGTGTACCAGGATCTCGCCGTGGCACCCGCGCTGGACATCGCCACGAACATGTTCCTCGGCCGGGAGAAACGGCTGCGCGGGCCGCTCGGCGTCGGGCTGCGCAAGCTGGACACCGCGACCATGCGCGCCGAGGCGCAGCGGATCCTGGACGACCTCGGCATCCAGGTCAAGTCCATCTCGCAGCCGGTCGAAACGCTCTCCGGCGGCCAGCGCCAGGGCGTCGCCGTCGCCAGGGCCGCGGCGTTCGGCACCAAAGCGGTGATCATGGACGAGCCGACCGCCGCGCTCGGGGTCGCGGAGTCGGCCAAGGTGCTGGAGCTGATCGGCCGGATCCGCGACCGCGGCCTGCCGGTGGTGCTGATCAGCCACAACATGCCGCACGTGTTCGACATCGCGGACCGGATCCACGTACACCGGCTCGGCAAGCGGGTGGCTGTGGTGTCGCCGAAGACGCATTCCATGAACCAGGTGGTCGGGCTGCTCACGGGTGCCTTGAAGCTGGCCGAAGACGGTGAGGTGGTCGAAGTCGCGGCCACCACGCACGCTGGGCTGACCTGACGTGCGGGTGCTGCTGGCGGGCTTGTGCACCGTCGACGTGGTTCAGCGCGTCGCCGCTTTCCCGGAGCCGGGCGAGAAGGTGCAGTCGTTGCGAGTGGACGTCGCGGCCGGTGGGCCGGCGACGAACGCCGCGGTGACTGTGGCCGCGCTCGGTACCGGGGCGACCCTGCTGACCGCGCTTGGTGCCCACCCGCTGGCCGCACTCGCGTACGCCGACCTCTCAGCGTACGGGGTCGATTTGGTCGACCTGGCCCCAGGCAAGACCGAGCCGCCGCCCGTGAGCGCTGTCGTCGTCAGAGACGGCGACGGGGAGCGCACGGTCGTTTCTCGTAACGCTGCAACCGACGAACCCCTGTTCCTTCCCACGCAACCCGGGTTGTTCGACGACGTGGGCGCTGTGCTGCTGGACGGGCACCACCCGGAGCTGGCGCTGGCCGTCGCCCGCGAGGCGCGCCGCCGTGACATTCCGGTGGTCCTGGACGCGGGCAGCTGGAAACCCGTGCTGGACGAGCTGCTGCCACTGGTCGACGTGGCCGCGTGCGCGCAGCGTTTCTCCGCGCCCGGCCCGACGCTGTCCGAACGCGGGATACCGGTAGTGATCACGACCGCAGGGCCGGACCCGGTGTGCTGGCGCACCAAGGAAGATTCGGGACAGGTCGCCGTGCCGAAGGCCGAAGCCCGGGACACGCTGGGGGCCGGCGACGTATGGCACGGCGCGCTGGCGCACGCCGTGGCGACGCTCGGGCGTTCGGTACCCGGCTGGATCCGGGAGGCGAACGCGGTGGCTGCGGAACGAGTACGGCATATCGGTCCGCGGTCCTGGACTGGCGCGGCCGGGTCGCGGACCGCGAAAAATGCGGAAGAGGGAGAACAATGACGGCTTTCGACCACCTGCTGATGCGGGCCGAGGGGCTGGCCAAACCACGCGAGCGGCACGTGCTCGGCATCATCGGCGCACCGGCGTCCGGCAAGACCACGCTGGCCTGGGCGCTGGCGAACGCGCTCGGTTCACGGGCCGCGGTGGTCGGCATGGACGGGTTCCACCTGGCGCAGGTGGAACTGCGGCGGCTCGGCCGGATCGAGCGCAAGGGCGCGCCGGACACCTTCGACGCGGCGGGGTACGTGCAGCTCGTCCGGCGACTCGCGGAGGGTAAGGAGACCGTCTACGCGCCGGAGTTCCGCCGGGAGATCGAGGAGCCGATCGCCGGCGCGGTCCGGGTCGCGCCGGAGGTCCAGCTGGTCATCACCGAGGGCAACTACCTGCTGCTGCCGGACGATCCGTGGAGCGGCGTGCGGCAGTACCTCACCGAGGCCTGGTACCTGGCGCCGGACGAGCCGGAGCGGATCGAACGGCTTGTTTCCCGGCACCGCCGTTACGGCCGGTCACTGGTCGAGTCCCGTCGGCGCGCGCTGGGCTCCGACCAGCGCAACGCCGATCTCATCGCGAACACGGCCGACCGTGCCGACCTGGTGCTGGAGAACCTGCCCCTGCGAAACTTCGTGCTGTGACCCGGACAGGTGGCGAGGTGTCGCCCGGCGTGCTCGTGGTGACCGGTGGTAGCGGCGGGATCGGCGCGAAGATCTGCGAGCTGGCCGCCGAACGCGGGTACGCCGTCGTGGTGAACTACTCCGGCGATCCGGCCCCGGCCGAGGCCGTCGCCGAACGGGTCCGCGCGCACGGCAGGCCGGGCCTCGCGGTGCGCGCGGATGTTGCCGACGAACAGCAGGTCAGCGCCCTGTTCACGGCCGCGGAAGCGCTCGGTCCGCTGGTCGGCGTAGTGAACAACGCGGCGATCACGGGCAACACCCCTGGGCGGCTCGACGAGCAGCACGCCGATACCGTGCGCCGGGTGCTGGAGGTCAATGTCGGCGGGGTTTTCCTGTGCTGCAGGGAGGCGGTCCGGCGGATGTCGATCAAGCACGGCGGTGCGGGCGGCGCGATCGTCAACGTGTCGTCGACGGCCGCGCGCACCGGCTCGGCCGGTGAATGGGTGCACTACGCGGCGTCGAAAGCCGCGGTCAACACGCTCAGCTTCGGCCTCGCACAGGAGGTCGCCGACGAGGGTGTGCGGGTCAACGTGGTCGCTCCGGGCCTGGTCGAGACGGGATTGCACGAGGCGGCCGGGCTGCCGGACCGGATCGCCCGGACCGCGCCGTCCATTCCGCTGCGCCGCCCAGGACAGCCGGCGGAAATCGCCGAGGCGGTGCTGTGGCTGCTCTCGCCCGCGGCGTCCTACACCGTCGGTGCCGTGCTGGAGGTCGGCGGCGGCCGCTGATTCCCGGCCGGGGAGACGGGGTTATCACGATTCGTGGTGGATGTCGTCACCTCCCCGGTCGTGTAAGCCGGCCTGTGTCACCCTTGGTGCGCCCGACGGGGAGGGGATGCGAAAGGACGGCCGCGAAAGTCATGCCCAAGCTCACGTCTGTGCACCATCTGGCGCTCACCGTGACCGATGTGGACCGCAGTGTGCCGTGGTACGTCCGGGTACTCGATCTCGAAGAGAGCCACCGGCGCGAATACCCCGAGACCGGGCTGACCAAGGTGGTGCTGCGCTCGGCGGGCGAAGGGTTCTCCGTGGTGCTGGTCCAGCATCCCGACACCGGGCGCCGGGCCTTCGACGAACGCCGCACCGGCCTTGATCACGTCGCGTTCTGCGTCTCGTCGCGGGCCGAGCTGGCCGAATGGGAGGCGCGGCTGGCCGAATTCGGCGTGGCCTACACCCCGCCCGCCGAGTCGCGCACGTTCGAAGGATCCTGGGTGATCGTCTTCCGCGATCCGGACGGCATCCAGCTGGAGATCTGGTCCGACCCGGACTCCTGACTCAGGCGTTTGCCGGGTCGACGAGCCAGGGTTCCGGGAAAGTTGGTCGGGGACCCGGCAGTGGGCGTTGCGGAGGTGTGTGCGACCACCTCGTGGCGTGCGCCGGACCGGTTTCGGGTCCGTGAAGGGGCCCTTCACGGACCTCCACATCGACTTTGCCGACACCCTGGTCGACGAGCGGTGAAGGGACCCTTCGCAGTTTTGGCGCAGTCCCGATCAGGCGTGCGCGTCATCGGTTTCCTCGACCGGACGGCGCATTTCCTGCCGGTAGCGCAGCACTCCGTACGCCGTGCCGAACACGAAGAACGCCACGCTCACCCACAGCGCGGCCGCCTTGACCCACGGGATCGCGTCGAGCAGCCCGGCGCCGTAGTAGCCGAGCAACACCAGCGTGGGCACCCAGAGCAGGCCGCCGATGGCCGTGGCGAGCATGAATCGCCGCGAGTCCATCCGCGCGGCGCCCGCGACGAGCGGCGCGAGCGTGCGGATCCACGGGATCCAGCGCGCCGCCACGATCGCGAAGAATCCCCTGCGGTCGAGAAACTCTTGCGCGCGTTCGAGATTCGCCCGGTTGAGCATGCGCCCGCCGCGGCGGGCGATGAGCCGCGTGCCGGTACCGCGGCCGATGTAGTAGCCGACCTGGTTGCCGAGCACCGCGACGACCAGCGCGGCCGCGGACAACAGCCAGGCGTTGAGGGCCGAGTTGTGCTGGGCGAGCACCACTCCCGCCCCGAACAGCAGTGAATCGCCGGGCAGGAACAGCCCGATGATGAGCGCGCATTCGACGAACACGAAGCTCAGCACGATCACCCAGACGAGCAACGGCCCGGCCGTGTCCAGCCAGCTCAGCCCGGTGCCCGCGGCCTCGACGCTCACGACATTCACGCGAGGAGCCTACGTGCCCGGAATCGGGGTGAACGACACAACCATCGAATTCCCGCCCTTTCGGTGACTTTCGGTATTCCAGCGGTGAACTACCTGTTCACCCGGGACAAACGAACGGGCCGCCCGGAATGGTTCCCGGGCGGCCCGTTCGGTGCGTCCTGCTACAGCTGCGGCAGCGATTCGCCTTGTACGGCCTCGATGTCCAGCTCCACCCTGACGGTGGTGCCGATCGCGGCCACGCCCGCGCGCACCATCGCGCTGTAGTTGATTGCGAAATCATTGCGGTGCAATTGCGTTTCGGCATGGAAAGCGGCACGCACCCCACCCCACGGGTCCGGGCCGTGCCCGGTGTAGCGCAGGTCGAGTTCCACGTCCCGCTCCTCGCCGTGCAGGGTCAGCACCCCGCCCAGCGCCCACCGGTCGGTGCCGCGCCGGGAAAGCCCGGTGCTCTCGAACGTGATCAGCGGATATGCCTCCACGTCCAGGAAATCGGCCGAGCGCAGGTGATCGTCGCGCATCCGGATACCGCTCTCGATGCTGCCCGCCTTGATTTCCGCGCGGACGCTGGAGCGCTCCACCGGGCGCGCGACGTCGATCCGCCCGCCGACGTCCGGGAACCGGACCTTGATGCTGGCGATGCCCATGTGCCGGGCGGTGGCCACCACGGAGGAATGCATCGGGTCGATCGTCCACGGCCCCGCCGGTGGCAGCTCGACCGCCTCGGCGACGGGGGCGAGCGAGATGTCGCCGAGGAGGCCGGCGCCGTCCGAGCCGATCTGCACGGTGCGGGCCAGCGGCGTGAACCCCGGTGCGGTGATCACCGCGGTGTACATCCCCGGGGGCAGCGCGTCGGTGTGCACTGCCCCCTTCGCGTCGGTGGCTTCCCGCGCGACCTGGCGGCCGTTCAGGTCGGTGACCGTGAGCACGGCGTTCTCGACCGGCCAGCCGCCGCTCGAGCGCAGCTGTGCCCGCAGCCCGCCACTCATGCGCGGTCCACCAGGTCGTCGAGCGCCTGGTCGTAGCTCAGCTGCACGTCGTGCTCGGCCTCACCGTCGCCGAGGGTCACCTGGCTGGTCGCGGGCGGGTAACCGCTCGCCACCACGGTGTAGGACCCGATCGGCAGATCGCTCACCACGTACCGGCCCTCACTGTCCGTGCGGGCCACCGCCGAGACATTGCCGTTCGCGTCCAGCACGGTGATCCGTGCGTCCGGCACGACCCGATCGCCCTCGGTGCGGGCGACGCCCTGCAACAGCACCGCCCCGGCCAGCTCGACGTCGTGACGCAGCACTCCGCTGTCGGGCACGGTCAGCGTGACCGCGACCGGACGGTACTGCGGGCCGCTGGCGACCAGCGTGTACTGCCCGGCACCGACCCCGGTGAAGGTGTAGATGCCGTCGTCGGCGGTGATGAACGCGCCGTTCACCTCGCCGCGCGAGTCGGTCAGCGTCACCGTGGCGTTCGCCAGCGGCGTTGCGGAACCGACCGAGCGGACCACCCCGGTCAGCTCGCCCGAGCCGGTGAGCGTGACGTCCAGCTTCGCCGGCCCGCCACCGACCACCACGCTGGAGGCCTGCGGCTGGTGCCCATGCGCGGCCACGATCAACACGTAGGTGCCCGGTCCCTGGGCCGGGATCGAGTAGCTGCCGTCGCCGTTGCCGACCGCCCGCGCGACCTGTCGGCCCTGCTGGTCGATCAGCGTCAGCGCGGCCCCGCTCACGTGGCTGCCGTCCTGGCGGCGCACATGCCCGGTGACCGGAACGCTGCCGGCCTCGCCGCCCGCCGAATTGCTGATCGGCATCGGCAGAGCGCCGGACACTGCTTGCGGGTCACCATGGCCGTTGGCCAAGGCGTGCCTCCCTCCGGGGTTGGCCGCGGAGCCGACGAGAACCGGTTCCCGCGGCGTTTCTTCGAACAGCGATCCGGGCTTCTCCGCGGCCGGCTCGGCGATCGCCGCCGGTGCCTTGTCCTCGTCGAGGTCCAGCAGCGCTTCGCCGCCCTCGACCGCGGCCGCTGCCGGGTTCATGCCGGCCAGCGGGATCTCCTTCATGAACAGCAGTACGAGGGTGCCGAGCAGGGCCACTCCGCCGGCCACGTAGAACACCGTGGTGATCGACTCGGTGAAGCCGATCAGGACCGGTGTCTTCACCGCCGCCGGCAGCGACTGGATGATCCCGGTGTTGCTCTGCAGGTCACCCACCTGTGCGGCGGTGCCGGGTGGCAGGTGCCCGCCGAATGCCTTGGTGATGTTGCCCGGCAGTACGTTGAACAGAATCGTCAGGAACACCGCGACGCCCGCGGTACCACCGATCTGCCGGAAGAACGTGGCCGAAGCGGTGGACACGCCCATGTCCTTGCGTGGGCCGGCGTTCTGCACCGCGATGATCAGCGTCTGCATGCACTGGCCGAGACCGAGGCCGATGATCAGCGCGGCGACCAGCGGGTGCCACAGCGGTGAGTCGTACTCGAGCTGCGCGAAGAAGAGCGCACCGGCGGCGATCAGGATCGTGCCGAGCACCGGGAAGATCTTGTAGCGCCCGGTCCTCGAGGTGATCCGGCCGGAGATGATCGAGCTGGACATGATGCCCGCCATCAGCGGCAGCATCAACAGCCCCGACTGGGTCGGCGTGTACCCCTGCACCACCTGCATGTACTGCGGGATCATGGTGATCGCGCCGAACATCGCCACACCCACGATCACACCGCCGATGATGGCCACGGTGAAGGTGGAGTTCTTGAACAACCGCAACGGGATCAGCGCGGCGTCCCGCATCAGCTTCTCGACCACGATGAACAACACGACGCCGACGCCGCCGATGGCGTACATCCAGATGGACTTGACGTCGCCCCAGCCCCACTTCTGGCCCTGTTCGGCGACGATCAGGAACGGCACCACGGCGACCACCATGGTGAGCGCGCCCCACCAGTCGATCTTGTGATCGTGGCGCTGGTGCGGGACGTTCAGCACCTTCGCGACGACGAACAGCGCGATGATGCCGATCGGCACGTTGATCAGGAAGACCCAGCGCCAGCCGTGCAGGCCGCCCAGGACGTCGAACCCGGCGAAGAACCCGCCGAGCACCGGGCCGAGCACCGTCGAGATGCCGAACACGGCCAGGAAGTAACCCTGGTAGCGCGGGCGTTCCCGCGGCGGCACGACGTCGCCGATGATGGTCATCGCCAGCGACATCAGGCCACCGGCGCCGAGCCCCTGCACCGCGCGGAAGGCGGCCAGCTCGTACATCGAGGTGGCGAAGCTGGAGGCGAGCGAACCGGCCACGAAGATGCCGATGGCGGCGAGGTAGAACGGCTTGCGGCCGTAGATGTCGGAGAGCTTGCCGTAGATCGGCGTGGCGATCGTTGAGGTGATCAGGTACGCGGTCGTGGCCCACGCCTGCAGGTCGAAGCCGTGCAGGTCGTTGGCGATCCGGACGATCGAGGTACCCACGATCGTCTGGTCGAGCGCGGCGAGGAACATGCCGCACATCAGGCCGCTGATGATGGTGATGATCTGGCGGTGGGTCAGCCGCGGTGTGTCGCTGTCCTCGGCCGGAGCTCTCCCCTGCGGCTGAGATTGTTTCTCGACGGTGGACGTCATGTGGTTCTTAGGCCCCCTTGGCCGAAGACACCCCGGGGGTGTCGGACTGCGGTGGAAAGTTGTTCTCGATCCCGGTGTTGAGCCGCTCGAACAGGTTCCGGAGCGTCTCGCGTTCCTCCTGCGCCCAGTCGCCGAGCACGTCGGCCAGCCACAGGTTGCGTTGCTTGCGGTTCTCGTCGAAGACCCGCAGGCCCTCGGCGGTCGGGGCGAGCAGGCAGGCGCGGCCGTCCTCCGGGTCCGCCTGCCGCTCGACCAGTCCGTGCTGCACCAGTGAGCTCGACTGCCTGCTGATCGTGGAGATCTCCGAATGCAGGAATTCGGCCAGCTTGCTGGTGCGTTGCGGCCCCTCGTGGATGAGGCAGAAGAGGATCGCGTACGCGGCCCGCTCGATGCCGTCCGGACCCTGCTTGGCGACCTGCGCCTTCGCCTTGGTGATCAACCGCACGAATCGGACCAGCTCGTTGCTGAGCTGGTCGGCGAGGTCGAGTTCGGCCTTGGGCCGGACGGCGGAGCTGTTCGGTGCCATGGGCGGATCTTTCTGCCGGTGGAACGAACCGTTGCTTGGCGGCTGCAACTAGTTGCCTAGGGCAAGGGTGTGCCCGTTCGGCAAATTCTGCAAGCGTGGAACGCGTGGTTGTGTCAGAGGACACTTTAGTTGTTACGTGCAAGCACATTTACGCAGGGTGGTTTGCCGGATTCCTCCGGCTTGCCTGCTGCCGGGAACAGATCCGGCTCCGGCGGGTTGAACCGGGTATGACCCACGACACAGCGCTGTACGACCTGATCGGTGCCGGCAGGCGGGGCGTCCTCGCGACCCTCAAGCGCGACGGCCGCCCGCAGCTGTCCACCGTCAGCCACCACTTCGATCCGGAGAGCCGCCGCCTGCGGGTATCCATCACGGACTCGCGGGCGAAGACGAAGAACATGCGCCGCGACCCGCGGGTCAGCTACCACGTGAGCAGCCCGGACGGCTGGTCGTACGCGGTGGCGGAGGGCACGGCTGTGCTGACCCCGGTCGCGGCGGCCCCGGACGACCCGACGGTGGACACGCTCGTCGAGCTGTACCGGGCGCTGGCAGGCGAGCATCCGGACTGGGCCGAGTACCGGCAGGCCATGGTGGCGGACGGGCGGCTGGTGCTTACGGTGGAGATCGACCGGGTGTACGGGATAGTCAGGTGAGTTTGCCGAGCTTCGCCACCGTTGCGGGCTCGGCGGTGAAGTCGGTTTCGAGCTTCTCCGCGCCGGCTGGGTGGAGCGCCTGGTAATCGAGGCGGAGCGGCCCGGCGGTTTGGCTCCGGTGGTGCCTTCGCGGACCTTGCGCCGCCGCCAGTGGTCGAGCACCGGGCAGTGCGTGGAAAGACGGCTGAGGAGGTCGTGGGTCCGGGGGGCTTCCCGGTAGCGCACCGCAGACCGGGAATGCGGCGCCGCATGCCAGCCCAACCTCCGACGGCCGACGGGTCGGCTCTGGAGAGGAAACGGCCGACGGCGGGCGCGTCGGCTCTTGAGAGCAATGCGCCCAGTTCTTTGCCGCCCTGCCTCTCGCTATTCCGGAGGGACGTCGTGTGCCGGGCCCCCGATGGCAAGACGCCTTTCGGCCTTCCCTGAACCGCCTGCGTGACTCGCGGGGTGTTCATGACTTTGTTGTTCACCCGCAACGATTTCCGCCAGGCGCCGACTGCGCTGTTCGCCTTGCTCCCTGCGGTCACCGTGGCGGATTTGCGCTGCCGCCAAACGATCCTGGCCCCTGTCGGACGCTCTTGTACTGTCCGCACGCGCGGTTGAGGCAAGGTCATCGCGACTTGTCCAAGCATCACCGCGACCACTCTCCTACCTCGTCCGCTTGACCGATCGGGCCTCCTCCGGGCTTTTCCCTTGCTTCGTAGGAAATTCAGGAATTCGACGGTGGCGTCTGTCGATCCGACACCGCTGATGTGCGCGTCTCACGCGATCCTTGGCAGTTTGTCCCGGCTCGTCGTTCCTTCGGGTCTGCCACGTATCTCGCCGCAGCCCAAGCCCCACGATTCCGACACGACCCGCATCACCCATTCAACGTTCCCGCGCTCGAACCCCTCCATCCGCATCGCCACGGACCCGTACACCCCGCACTACCACCTACTCCCACGTCGCCACCTACCCCACGTCACCATCTACCCCGCATCGCCACCGCCCCACGCCGCCACCGACGAATCTCGTCAATGCTCGACCCCGCTCTGGTCACCCACATCGAGCCGGTTCGCGATGATGTCGATCCGTCCCAGTAGCGAGTTCGTCCCGTCCTCACTGAGCGCCGTGCGCATATAGAGCCCTTCGCCGACAAGTAATACGAGTTCCGCCGTCAACGGATCGTCCACATGCTCCGTCAACAGGTCGCGGAACCAGTTCATGCACCGCAGCGACACCTCGGCCGCGACCGGGTCGTTCAGCACCAGCCGGAGGGTCGCCATGTTCGTGCGGTGCACCGGCAGGTTTTGCGTCACGTCGGTGACCGCAGTGCGCAGGTAGTAGCGCACCACGCCTTCCGGCGCTGCGCGGGCGAGCGCGAGATCCTCCTCGGTGAGCTGCTCCAGCCGCTCGAGCAGGCCGTCGCGCAGGGCGTCCTTGGAGCCGAAGTGGTAGAGCAGCCCACCCTTGGACACCCCGGCGTGGGCGGCCACCGAGTCAAGGGTGATCTCGAGCGGTCCCCGCTCGATCAGGAGAACCTCGTAGGAATCGAGGATGCGGTCTCGTGCTGAAGGTCTGGCCATCGCCCTTGACTATACCGTCCGGACGGTTTACCTTCAACTCGGGATCGAAACTGTACCGTCTGGACGGTGCAAGGAAGGATGAGTGCGCCATGGCGAGGCGCGGACAATGGCTGGCGTTGGCCGTACTGGTACTCCCTGTGCTGCTGATCAGCGTGGATTCGACAGTGCTCGGCTTCGCGCTGCCCTACCTGAGCGCGGATCTCGCGCCCACGGGAGCCGAACAGCTGTGGATCGTTGACGTCTACTCCTTCGTGCTGGCCGGATTGCTCGTTTTCATGGGCACGCTGGGTGACCGGATCGGCAGGCGCAGGCTGCTGCTCTGGGGCGGGGCGGCCTTCGGTGCGGCTTCGGTGCTGGCGGCGTTCTCGACCTCGCCGTTGATGCTGATCCTGGCGCGGGCGCTGCTGGGGGTCGGCGGGGCGACGCTGATGCCCTCCACGCTGTCCCTGATCCGCAGCATCTTCATCGGTGACCGGGCCCGCCGTACCGCGGTGGCCGTGTGGAGTGCGGCGTTCTCCGGCGGTATGGCGGTCGGTCCGGTCATCGGTGGCTGGCTGCTGGAGCACTTCTGGTGGGGCTCGGTATTCCTGATCAACGTCCCGGTGATGGTGGTTCTGCTGATCGCCGGACCGGTGCTGCTGCCGGAGTTCCGTGATCCGAAGCCGGGCCGGTTCGATCCCTGGTCGGCGCTGCTCTCGTTCGGCACGATGCTGCCGGTGGTCTACGGCGTGAAACTCGCCGCCACCGAGGGGTTTTCCTGGACTGCCGGGCTGGCGATTCTCGCCGGGCTGGCGCTGGGGGTGCTGTTCGTCCGCAGGCAGCGCCGGCTGGCAGCGCCGATGCTCGATCTCGGACTGTTCGCCGACCGGATGTTCGCCGGCGCGGTGATCACCAACATGCTGGGCGTGTTCGCGATGGTGGGGCTGCTTTTCCTGCTGCCGCAATATCTCCAGCTGGTGCTCGGATTGTCCCCGCTCGTCGCCGCGCTGTGGATGCTGCCCGCGACCGCGGCCGGCATCATCGGTTCGCTGGCGGCGGCCCGGCTCGCCCGTCGGGTGCGGGTGCCGGTGCTCGTCAGTCTGGGCTTGGTGCTCGGCGTGGTCGGATTCCTGGTCCTCACCGCGATCGGCACCCAAGCCGGGATCGCCGCCGTGGTGGTGTCGTTCGTCCTGGTCGGCGGAGGGGTGGCGTTGTCCGAGACGCTCACCAACGACCTGGTCATCTCCGCCGCTCCCGTGGACCGGGCGGGCGCTGCCTCGGCGATCTCGGAGGCGGGTTACGAACTGGGCGCGGCGCTCGGCACCGCCCTCCTCGGCAGCCTGGCCACTGCTGTCTACCAGTCAGGCCTGCCTGCCGGGGCGCCGGCGACAGCGCACGACACCCTTGGCGGTGCTGTCGCAGCCGCGCACGCCCTGCCGCCACCCGATGCGGCAGCCATGCTCAGCGGCGCCCGCGAGGCGTTCGTGGCGGCACTGCACATCAGCGCCTGGGTCGGCGCCGCGGTCCTGATTTACACGGCCATGCAGGCGTACTACCTGCTGACCCGGCGCCGAAACCGGCCGAGGTCCGGAAATCCGGAGGAGGTGGTGTCGCACGGCTGATTCAAGACGGTTCCACACGACCGCGCCGACTGCCCGGACGAGCCCGGAGACGACCTACGGCTCGGGCTGTGGGTCCAGACTCCGGTCCGAAAGTCGTGGCTAGGCAACGGAAGCCGGTCCCGGGAGGGAGTCACACGTTCGGACCGACGGGCGTCTGTCTGGAAAAGGACCTGCGCAGTCAGGCGGAGCGCCGCAGGAGTGCCTTGGTCGCGGCGCAGGTTCACCCCGTCAGCCCAAGGAGTCCTGTCTGGGCAAGCATAGGCGGCTGTGGTCCGGAGTGACCGGAGGTGACACGTTCTCCCTCAGCCAGAGGTAGAACAGATGGTGCGCGACCCTCATCGCTGCCGTGGCTGGGGTTTGCCGGACGCCTCCAGTCGGCCTGGGGTTCGGCCCGCACCGCGGAATGCTCTTCGGAAAAAACATTCCGCACTGTGGAGTTCCCGGTCTACCATGACGGGTATGAGCAACGATGCCCTCCTCCAGCGGTTGCGGGACCAGCTTGGTTCCGGTGCAGTGCTCACCGACGCCGACGTCACCAGTACGTACGCGCGCGACATGATGCCGCTCGCGCCCGTGGGCAAGCCGTTGGCGGTGGTGTTGCCGGCGGACACCGCGGGGGTGCAGGCGGTGGTGCGTGCTTGCGCGGAGGCGAAGGTGCCGATCGTGCCGCGTGGGGCGGGTAGTGGGCTCTCCGGTGCGGCGAACGCGGTCGACGACTGCGTGGTCCTCGTGCTGACGAAGCTGAACGAAATCGTCGAGGTCGACGCAGGCAACCGGCTCGCGGTCGTGCAGCCGGGCGTGGTCAACCTCGATTTCCGTTCCGCGGTCGAGAAGCACGGGCTGTTCTACCCGCCGGATCCGTCGAGCTACGACTGGTGCACCCTCGGCGGCAACTTGTCCACCAACGCGGGCGGCCTCTGCTGCGTCAAGTACGGCGTGACCACGGATTCCGTGCTGGGGCTTGAAGTCGTGCTCGCCGACGGGTCGTTGCTGAAGACCGGACGGCGCACCGTGAAAGGAGTCGCCGGCTACGACCTCACGAAGCTCTTCATCGGCAGCGAAGGCACGCTCGGGGTGATCACGCAGGCCACCGTCGCGTTGCGGCCGCTTCCGCAGGCGCCGGCCACCTTCGTCGCGGGCTTCGCGACCACCGAGGCAGCCGGTGAAGCAGTCGCGCGGGCGGTGCGGGAAGGACTGGTGCCGTCGCTGCTGGAGATCATGGACGCGGCGTCTATCAAGGCCGCCGAGACCTACCTCAACACCGACCTCGGCGCCGGCTCCGATTGCCAGGCTTTGCTGCTCGGCCAGTCCGACGCGGGCGGCGAGGTCGCCCGCCGCGAGCTGGCCGCGCTGGAGCAGATCTGCACCGACTGCGGTGCCGACCTCGCGTATGCCACCGACGACCTCGAAGAGGGCCGGATGCTGCTGCAGGCCCGGCGCGTGGTGCTCACCGCGCTGGAAACCTACGGTGTCTGGCTCACCGATGACGTCTGCGTGCCTCGCACCCGCATCGCCGAATTGATCCGCGGTTGCGAGCGGATCAGCGAAGAGGTGGGCCTCAAGATCGCCGTGGTCGGCCACGCCGGCGACGGCAACATGCACCCGACCATCGTCTACTCGCCGGACTCCGAAGCGGAATTCGCCCGCGCACAGCAGGCGTTCGACGAAATCCTGGAGGTCGGTCTGTCGCTCGGCGGCACCGTCACCGGTGAACACGGCGTCGGCAAGATCAAACGCGAGTGGCTCGCCCGGGAAATCGGCCCGGTCGGCATCCGGGTGCATCGGCAGATCAAGCAGGCTCTCGACCCGGAGAACCTGTTCAACCCCGGTTCGATGTTCTCGATGGCCGACTGAGCCGGCGGACGGTCAGTCGCGCACCCGCGGGATCTGCTGGGTGACCTCACCGGCGTCCTCGGCCGGCGCGTTCTTGCTGCGCCGTCCACGCAGGTACTCGATCGCGATCGGCACCACGGACACCAGCACGATCACGATGAAGATCGCGTCGACGTTGTTGCGGATGAACTCGATGTTGCCGAGGACCGCGCCGAGCACCGTGATCCCCGCGGCCCAGAGGATGCCGCCCAGCACCGTGTAGGTGAAGTAGCGCTTCGGGTCCATCCGCCCGATCCCGGCGATCCAGGTGATGAAGGTCCGCACGAACGGCACGAAGCGCGCGAGCACCACGGCCTTCGGGCCGTGCTTCTCCAGGAATCCGTGCGTCTTGTCCACGTACTCCTGCTTGAAGATCTTCGAATCGGGCCGGTTGAACAGCTTCGGCCCGACGAAGTAGCCGAGGTAGTAGCCGCCGACGTTGCCTGCCAGTGCGGCGATCGTGACCAGCACGCACACCAGCCACAGTGGAGCTTTGAGCGTGTCGTTCGCAATGAACAACCCCGCGGTGAACAGCAGGGAGTCCCCCGGCAGCACCGGGAAGATGCTGCTCTCGATAAAGATGATCAGGCACAGCACGGCGATGACGGGAGCCGTCAACCCGCTCAGCAGGTGCTGCGGATCCAGCCACGACGGCAGGAGGGACATGGTCGTCACTGTGCTCTGCGCGAGAATCACACCGAAAACGGTACAGGGTGACGCTGTGTGCTTTCATCGGGCAAGGAATCGCAGGTCAGCGAGCATCACCCGGACATATCGGACGCGACCGCCCGGCGGGCTCCGACTCGCGGCGGAAACGTGACGAAACGGCCGGAGCGGTACGAGTAGCCGGATGGCCGGACGGACATGCCGCGATCACGCGCGGACTCGGCTGGGAAGTGTGGCTACTTGATGGGCGTCGCTACCGATTCGTCGTGTGGTGGCAACGGTTTTGGCGGTGTCGGTGGCCATGGCTGGGCCGAATGAATGGCCGTGGCCGGGCCGAGATGTCGCGGTCGTCAGATCAGGGTCAGCAGGCCGATCACCGAACCGGCGGCGAGGCCGAGCAGGAGCGCGAGCAGCAGGATCCAGTGCGCAGGCAGCGGACCGGCCTGTTGGATCGGCTGGACGCTGGTGCCGGAGGTGGCCGGCTCGGCGTCTTCGAGTGCGGCGCGTTCGCGTTCCAGGGAGTCGGCGCCAGCGCCGGACAGGAGGCCATAGCGGGGTGGCAGTTCCGTCGTGGGGCCTGTTGCCCTTGCCCGGCGGCTTGTCACGCCGGGAGCGTACGCAGGGGAGGCACCGGGGTGGATCGGGCCGGCCACGGCGGAACTCGGGATGGCCGGGTATGAACCGGAGTGGCCCGGAGCAGCAGGGCTCGGGACTGCGGGGAACGAACCCGTCGACCCGGAGGCGTGCAGCGGCCGACCAGGCGTGGCCGGACCGGAGTCGGTCGCGCTTGCTGCCTGACCGACTTGACTGGTGCTGTGGTTGCCCTGGCCCGCGGCGGCCGGGCCTGCGGCTGGAGTGCCGGGGCCGGTTGGGCTCGCATCGGCGTTGCCTGGACCGGGATCGGTGGGGACGGTGTTTGCCGGACTGGCGCCGGTGGGGCCGCCGCTCGCCGTGCCGGAACTGGTGAGACCGGCACCAGCGGAGGCGGCAGAGTCTGTGGGGCCGGCACCAGCGCGAGCAGAGCTGGACTCGCCGGTGGTGTTGGTGCCTGCGGGAGTGGAGTTGGGCTGGCTGGTGGCGGAGTTGCCGGTGACGGACCTGGCGGGGCCGGTGCCTGGGGTACCGGAGGCACCGGGGCTGGGCTTGCCGGAGGCGGCTGGGTCAGTGCCGGTGAAGCCGGGGTTGGTTCGGCCGGTGCCGGTGCCGGTGCCGGTGCCGGTGCCGGGATCGGGATCGGGATCGGGGGTGGGCTGGGCGGTGCCAGCACCAGCTGAAGCGGAATCAGCCGGAGCAGGACCGGGCGGGTTGGAGCCGGTGGGTTTGGCGCCCGCGGCGCCAGACCCGGTGCGGTCGGGGCTTGCTGGGACTGTGCTTGTCCTGTCGGGACCTGCCGGGTTCAGCGAGGGCGAAGCGGCGCCGCGGGCCAGGATCGGACCGGCCTTGCCCTCATCCGAACTGCCTGAACCGCCCTGATCCGGTGTGCTCGGAGTGCCCTGATCCGGAGCGTTCCGGCCTGGATCCCCGTCGCCCTGGGGTGCTGGATCGCCTTCGGGCGGAGTGCTCCGGGCTGGGCCGTTCTGGTCCGAGGGGCTCGGGTTGCCTTTTCCTGCGGCGGCCGAAGCATCCGGAGCGGCCGGAACGCCCGACGTGCCCGGACCGGATACAGCCGGAGCACCCGAGGCACCCAGAGAGCTCGACGCCGCGGGAGTACCTGGCGCAGATGGGATGCCTGGCTCGGCTGGAGTGCCCGACGCACCTGGAGTGGCCGACGCGGCGGGAGTACCTGGCGCAGATGGGATGCCTGGCTCGGCTGGAGTGCCCGACGCACCTGGAATGTCCGACGCGGCTGAAGTACCTGACGGACCCGGAGTCCCCGATGTGGCTGGACTACCTGAAATGCCCGGCGTACCCGATGTGGCCGAAGCGCCTGACGTAGCTGGAGTGCTTCGCACACCTGACGCACCCGGAGCCCCCGATGCGGCTGGAGTACCTGAAGAGTCCGACGTGGCCGAAGCACCTGACGCGCCCGGCGTATCCGACGCACCCTGAGCACCTGCCGCTGCCGGACCGTTCGACTCGCCCGGAGCCGGAACGCCCGGAGCCGGAACGCCCGGAGCCGCCGCACCCGCCGCACCCGCCGCACTCGCCGTCGGACCATCCGACGCACCCCGAGCCGCCGCACCCGGAGCGGGTTCGGCCCGGCTGCTCGAGCCTGGAGCCAGATGCGGTGCGAATGCCGCCTGTGCGCGCAGCGCCTCGGCCAGCAGGCGCTCCGGGTCCTTCGGCTCGCTCATCCGCTCCGTCTTTCTCCGGGGTCTCGGGGTCTCGCGTTTACGTGCTCAAGGTAGCCCTGCCGACCTCGGCCACCCACTCGCCCTGGCGCAGGACGCGGGTCGGGCGCAGGTCGTCGTCCAGTACTACCGCGTCGGCGGCCAGGCCGGGGCGCAGGGAACCCGTGCGGTCCGCGATGCCCAGCAGTTCCGCGGGGCGTCCGGAGGTGGCCCGGACGGCTTCCAGGACCCCGAGTTTCGCCCCCTTCACCAGGTTCCGGAAAGCGGCGTCCATCGTCAACGTGCTGCCGGCCAGTGAACCGTTGGGCAGGGTCGCCACCCCATCGTGGACGTCGACCTCCAGGCGGCCGAGGGTGTAGCGGCCGTCGGCGGCGTCGGTGGCCGACATCGCGTCGGTGATCAGCATGGTCCGGCCCTGGCCGGCGTGGTTCGCGGCCAGGCGGACCACGGTCGGGTGCAGGTGCACGAGATCGCAGATCAGCTCGACGGTCACCCGTTCGTCGTCGAGCAGTACGCCCACCGGGCCCGGTTCGCGATGGTGCAACGGGCGCATCCCGTTGAACAGGTGGGTGGCCACCGTCGCGCCCGCGTCGATCGCGGGGACCAGCTGTTCGGCGACGCCGTCGGTGTGCCCGATCGCGGCGAGCACACCGGTTTCGGCCAGCTGGCGGACGGCCTTGACCCCGCCGGGCAGCTCCGGGGCGAGGGTGACCATCCGGATCGCGCCGTGTCCGGCCCGGAGCAGCTTCTCCACGGTGCGGGTATCCGGTTCGCGCAACGTGTCCGGATCGTGTGCCCCGCAGCGGGCCCGGGAGATGAACGGGCCCTCCAGGTGAATCCCGGCCAGCTCACCTTCCTGCACCAGCTCGCGCAGCGCGGCGATCTGCTCGGTGAGCAGGTCGACCGGATCGGAGACCAGGCTGGCCAGCGTGGTCGTGGTGCCGTGCCGCCGGTGCGCGCGCACCGCGGTGAGGACCTCGTCGGCGTCCAGTGTGGAGAACGAGCTGCCGCCACCGCCGTGGCAGTGGGTGTCGATGAACCCGGGCACGACCAGGCCCCCGCCGACGTCGACGAGTTCGGTTTCCGGGCCGCCCGGGGGCGTTCCGGTGCCGAGCGCGCTGATCCGCCCGTCCGACACGGACAGCCAGCCGTTCTCGAGAACGTGGTCCGGGGTGGCGATGCGGCCACCCGTGATGACGAAATCTCCGGCGTGCTTCACACACTCCAGCATATATTGGTCTGGACCAGATCTGGGGTCATCCCACCGGGTCACAGTTGCGGTGCCTGCATTGCCTTCTGCAGCGCCTCCAGCGCTCGGCTGGCGGTTGACTTCACGGTCCCCTTCGAGATACCCGCGGCCTCGGAGATCTCGGCTTCGCTGAGCCCGCCGTAGTACCGCAGCACGAGCACCTCGCGCTGTCGCGGCGGCAGCTTCGAAAGCGCGCTCACGACGGCCTGATGCTCGCTGGAAAGCATCGCGAGGCTTTCCGCGGACCGGGCGTTGACCGCGTGCGGCGGCACGTACTCGCGCGCGGTCTTGCGCCGGCGCAACACGCTCCGCGATCCGTTGACCACGGCGGTGCGCAGGTAACCGACAGCGGCCGCGGCGTCACGCAGCCGCCCCCAGTTGCGGTGCAGGCCGGTGAACGCCTCCTGCACGACGTCCTCGGCCGTGGCCGGCTCGTCCACCAGGAGTATCGCCAGCCGGACCAGCCGCATCCGGTGCTGTTTGTACAGGTCTTCCAGGGTCAGCGGAGCGGCCGGTGGCTGCACCGGTGCCGGTCCGTCCATGGTCCGCAAGTGCCCGAGGGTCGCCTCGACACTGCGTTCCGCGTTCCCCTCGAGCATGTTTCTCCGCCTGTCCTCGACATATCGGGTCAGCGGACCTGTGGCGGCTCCGGTTAGCACAGCGGGCACACAGGTGCTGACGCCCACCTAGGGTATCGGGTCGCCCCGACCCCGCCACTGATCGGATGCTGGGATCACTCCGCCGGGCACAGGTAGCGTCCCTGCGGTCACCGCAACCTCTACCCGGGAGATCCGCATGGCCTGGTACCTCGTCGAAATCCGCTACGTGCCGGAGAAACTGGCGGACGTTCGTCCCCGCCACCGTGCGTACCTGACCGAGCACGCCGCGCAGGGCCGGGTCGCGGTCGCCGGTCCGCTCGGCGACGACACCGGCGGCCTCGGGCTCTGGCAGGCCGAGAGCGAGGCGGAACTGCAGACCCTGATCGACAACGACCCGTACTACCTGGAAGGTGTCGTGGCAGAACGTTCGGTCCGCGAGTTCCGGCCGGTGCTCGGCTCTTGGTTGCCCGGCCAGGACTAGAGATCCAGGACGGCGGGCATATCCGCATCTGCCCGCCGTCCACGGTCGGCACCGCGCAGGTGCCGCAGAAGCCCTGCCGGCACGAGTAGGGCAGGTCCGGCAGCACTTCCCGGAGCGCGTCGAGCGGTCCGTGGGTACCCGTCAGCGTGCGTTCGCTGCGGCGCAGGACCAGGAGGAACGGGCGACCGGCCACGATCGGCGGCGGGGCGAACCGCTCGAAGTGCACGGCTGCGGCGAACCCGGACGCTGCCGATCATCGGCGCCGAGCCACAGCAGTACACTGCGGCGCCGGGCGTCATCCCGGTCAGCAGCTCCGCGCCGGAGGCCGGGATGCCGAACTCCGTGGTCGGCCCGAGCCGGACTCGTTCCGGTGCCAGTGTGGCGAGTTCGTCCGTGAACGGCATCGATGCCCGGTCCGGTCCGGTGTAAACCAGCCGCCTGGCGCATCATCGGCAGGATCGGGGTGATCCCGATCCCGCCCGCCACGAAGTGGTACGCCGGAGCGGCGGCGAACGGGAACGCATTGCGCGGCCCGCGCACGGTCACGCGGGTTCCCGCCGTCAGCGCGTGTGCCTCCGCGGACGCGGCACCGAGGCGTCGCACCGCGATCCGGTCAGGGTCCCGGCAAAGTTTGCCTAAGCCCCGTGATCAGCAGAGTGAGCCGTGGCTGCCGCGTCATCATCGATGGCGCCTGCCATCTTCGTCGATCACGCCCGGCAACGCACGATGCGGAGCTATTCGAGGCGCGACTACCTCGCGCTGTGCGCCAGACCTGTCCCGAAGTCTGTGAAGGGGCCCTTCACAGACTCTGATAGGGCTTTGTTATGGGGGTAGTTCTCGTTGGCAGAGGGCGCAGGCCCCGGTCCAGCACGTGAGCAGGTTCTGCAGGAGCAGGGCGACCTGTCCGAGTGTCAGGCCGGGGCCGCGTTTTTTAGTGTGCGGGCGCGGTATTCGGTGAGGAACAGCAAGGCCGCGGTGACGAGCGTGACGTGGCGGTGCCAGCCTGGCCAGGTGCGGCCTTCGAAGTGGTCGATACCGAGGGTGTTTTTGAGTTCGCGGTAGCTGGTCTCGATGGCCCACCGGGCTTTGGCGAGCCGGACCAGGCGCGTGATGGTGGGGCGGGCAACGCCGGGAAGGTGAGCCAGCCATACGTGGGCAGGCTCGTCTGGTTTCTTGGTGTCCCATTGGATCAGCAGCCACCGGTCGGGCAGGCAGGTTTTCGCCGCGGACGCTCGTTGCCGTACCGGCCTTCCGGCCTCACGTACCCGTAGCAGGCTGAAATGGGCCACCCGTTCACCGTCGTCGGTGTGCCAGGACACCGGGGTCTTGGTGGCACCGGCGGCGATGCCGGTAGCCGGCAGGTGTTTGCCTTCGCGTGCCCACGCGGTGTCGGGTTCCCGACGCCAGGGCAGCAGGCTGATGTCGTGGTTGACCTGCACCACGAACCCCAGACCACGACCGGCGAGACCGTCCCGGAACTCACCGGCCCGGCCGTAGTCTTCATCAGCCACCACCGGAGGTGGTGTGAGTTTCTGCTCGGCCAGCTCGTCGAGAGCGTCCAGCGCCAGTTGCCACTTGGGGCGATGGCGGACGTCGTCGGGGACCCGGGCGGGTCCCCGACGTTCGCCCGAGAGTTCCGGGTTCCACGACTCGGGCATGAACAACCGCCACGCCAGCGGCACCACACCGGTCCTGCCGCACGCGGTCACCGACACCGCGGCCTGACAGTTGGCCTGCCCACCGACCCGCCCGGAATGCTGACGAGCCACCCCGACACTGTCGTGACCGTCTTTGAGGAACGTCGTGTCATCGATCGCCCACACCGCCGGGCGCAGCAACCGCTGCGCCCGCGCCGCGATCCGGTTCTGCACCGGCTCCCACCGCCACGGCGAGTCCGTGACCAGATGATTCAAACTCTGCGCAGACACCCCCAGCACCCGCCCCATCCCGGTCGCGGTCTTGCGCTTCACGTCGGTCAGCAACGAACCCCGCAGATGATGCACGCACATATCCGCCCGCCGCTCGGCACCCGCAACCGGCTGCCCCGGCACGAACACCTCCCCCACGAACCGCTCCAGCTCACCATTCAACGCCCCCACCACAGCAAGATCCACACCAGAATCACACCACAAGATCAACAACTCCTGACAAAGCCCTATCAGAGTCCGTGAAGGGCCCCTTCACGGACCTTCACGGACCTCCGCGGTCGGCGCAGGGCCTCCTCGCGGACTTTGCCGGCACCCTGGCGATCCGGGAGTAAGAACGATCTTTCTGGTTGCCGCACCGTGAATATTGCCGAACCGCGCCCGAAGGCAGCGTCAGGTCGAGGTGTGCGCCGGGGCGCCAGATCGGCAGCGCATTGCCGTCCGGAGGCTCACCACGTCGTCGGCCTCCGCGCGCACGGCGTCGACGACTAGCTGCAGCCGTCGGTCCACTGCGTGTACCGGTGGGCGCCCGGAAAACCCGGCCACTCGCCGATACGCCGCGCCGACAGCGACCAAAGTGGACAGCAGCAGGTCCGTCCGCTCGCTGCCGTCGAGCCGCGCCGGAAAGCGCGGACCGGTCATGGCCGGGCGTCGGCGGCGCGGGCCGCCGGTGAACTCGGCCTGGTCGGTGTACCCGGTTTCGGTGGGGTGATAGGACTTCCGGAAGTACGGCCGGATCGCCCGCGCCCGCGGGCCGGGCAGCAGGCCATGGCGGGACGCCCGCAGGTACGCCCGCCAAGTAGGCCGGCCCGGTCAGTTCGGATCGCGGTGCATCAGATGGCGCGTCCCGCGGACGAAGATCCAGGCTGGCACCGGAGTCACCGCGGCCATGCTGCGCACCCGCCGGAAGTACCGGCCGTCGATGTGGCAGAACAGGTCGAACGCCACCGAACGGTGCTCCCTCCGTGCCGGCGCACAGATCGAGCATGGTCGGGCCCGCGTCGTCGAGTGGGCCCGCGTCCAGGATCCACTGTCCGAGAAACGCCGTCTAGTGCTCGATCGCGGCGACCACGGCGAGCCGTTCGATCAGCCATTCCCGGCCGGCTCCGCGGCGATTCCCGAGCAGCCGCCGGAAGATCCACTCCATCTGCGCGACGAACGGGCGCACCGGCAGCCCGGCGTTCTCCAGATGTTCGGCGGCACCGTCGTGCGCCTGCGCGTGCATGGCCTCCTGGCCGATGAAGCCGAGCACGTCCTCCTTGAGCCGTCCCGGGTCAGCGGGACGGCCTGTTTGAACACCTCGACGAACCAGCGTTCGCCCTCGGGCAGCGCCAGATGCAGCACGTTGATGCTGGGCGTGGCCTGCGGCTGCCCGGAATCCAGTGCATCGGCACCGCGACCAGTCGAACTCGACGTCACGGGGGTGCAGCACCAATTGCTCGGGCTCGGTGGTCACGACCGGCCGCTCAGCTCGTAGTCGCTCGGCTCGACCCGGCGCGTCTGCAGCCAGTACCGCCAGGTGAACCCCGGCCAGGTGACACGGTTGACGCCCTTCGCGTCGAGATACCAGCTCTTGCAGCCGCCTTGTGTCCACACGCTCTTGGCCAGCTTGCCCTGGAGGTGTTCCTGGAACCGCTCCTGCACCGATTCGCGCACGTCGAGCGCCTCGGCACCGCGGGAATCGGCCAGCCGGATCGCGTCCACCACGTACCGGGCCTGCGCTTCGATCATGAAGATCACCGAGGTGTGCCCGACCGCGGTGTTCGGGCCGAGCAGGAAGAACAGGTTCGGGAACCCGGAGACGGTGATCCCCTTGTGCGTCTGCGCGCCTTCGGTGGCCCACGACTTCGCCAGATCGCGCCCGTCCACCCCGGTGATGTCGAGGTAGTCCAGCGCGTCGGTCACCTTGAATCCGGTGCCGTAGATGATCGCGTCGGCCTCGTGTTCCACGCCCGCGCCGTCGACCACGCTGTGTGCGCGGACCTCGGCGACTCCGTCGGTGATCACGTCCACGTTCGGCCGATCGAGTGCCGGGAAGTAGTCGTTGGACAGCAGTACCCGCTTGCAGCCCATCGTGTAGTCCGGGGTGACCTTGCGACGCAGCTCGGGATCCTTGATGCCACGGGCGATGTGCCGCCGGGCGCCCACTTGCGCGGCCTGCATGATCCACGAGGGGCCGGTGAAAGCGAGCGCGCGGGCCTCCCGTGACCAGTACAGCGCACCGCGGTAGAGCCGCTGGGCGCCCGGCACCTGCCGGAACACCCGCCTGGTCCAGGCCGGCATCGGGTAGTCGGGTTTGGGCAGCAGCCACGGCGGGGTGCGCTGGAACAGCTTCAGTTCGGCGACCTCGGGGGCGATCTGCGGCACGAACTGCACGGCGCTCGCCCCGGTGCCGACCACCGCGACCTTCTTGCCGGTCAGCTCGAACTCGTGGTTCCACTGGGCGGAATGCCAGGCCTGGCCCTGGAAGCTCGCGATCCCCGGCAGCTGCGGGATCTGCGGGATGTGCAGCCCGCCGACTCCGGAGACCAGGAACTGTGCGGAGAACTCCTGGCCGCCCTTGGTCTCCACGGTCCAGCGGCGGGCGCCGGCGTCCCAGTGCGCGCCGGTGATCTCCACGCCGAACCGGATCCGCTCGCGCAGCCGGTGGGAGTCCGCGACGCGCTTGAGGTACTCGAAGATCTCCTGCTGCGGGGAGAACGACCGGCTCCACTCCGGGTTCTGCGCGAAGGAGAACGAGTAGATGTGCGATTGCACGTCGCAGGCGCATCCGGGGTAGGAGTTGTCCCGCCAGGTGCCGCCCACCTCGCCGGCCTTCTCCAGGATCAGGTAGTCCCGGATGCCCGCCTTCTCGAGCTGGATCGCCTGGCCCAGCCCGGAGAACCCGGTGCCCACGATCACGACCTTGACCTGCTCGGTCATCTCCTCGGCCTCCGCTGCGGTGGTGGTCTGGCGAGGGTTGATGTTACCCAAGGTAACAGCTACTTAGAAGTACTACCTACTGATCAGTAGACTCCGGCCAGCTTGCGGTGGTCCCAGCTGGTGAGCTTCGTCGGACGGAAGATCAGGCCGATCCGTTTCGGGGCCTGGCCTGCGACGAAGGCCTCAAGCTCCGGGGCAGGCCGCGCGCCCGGCTCGGCGCCGGAGTAGCGCTGCATGAGCGTGATGCCCATCCGGGTGACTACCGGGGTGTCATCGATGAGTTCGACGGCTGCTTCGAACGAGACGCCGCACAGCTGCTCGTACGACTCGCCGCTTTCGACCAGCACGGTCGCCTCGGGGAGTCGCCGCAGGTTCTTCGCCTTCTGAGAGCTGCCGTACGTCCACGTCGCGACGCCGCCCTCGTACGGGTAGTACCAGAGCGGTGCCAGGTGTGGCCTGCCCTTCGGGCCGATCGACGCGACGTTGATGACCTTCTGCTCGGCGAGATAGGCCTGCACCTCGTCCGGCGTCATCCGGATCTGGTCGCGACGGGACATGCGCGCTCCTTCAGTGCTGCTTCGTGGCAGCGCGCCCTCCGTGGCCGTTGACCGCGGACTCGAACGCGCCGCGTTCTTCGATGTCCTTCAGCGCGTCCCGATCCGCCGAGGGCACCCGAGACCGTGAGCAGAACTCGATGATCGGAGGCAGGAACGCGCGCGCAGTAGCTTAAGTCCGCCGACCCAGCGAGGTACATGGATCGTCCGTGCGCGCTTGAGAATCCCGGCTTCGAGGTAGTCGAGCGCCACGGCCGCCGGGTAGGTTTTGCCGGTCAGTCCCGGCATCGACGCGCGAAGCTTGCCGAAGACCGGGTGTGTGTCGGCGCTTTCGACCAGGTCGGTGCGGATCCACGTCGGGTGCGCGACGCCGACCCGGACGCCGAAATGGGGCCACCTCCGCGCGGAGGCTGTTGGAGAACGCTCGACGCCCGCTTTGGCCGCGGTGTAGTTCGCGATGCCGGGCGCGTGCGCGATCGCGGCCAGCGACGAGATCGCGAGCAGGTAACCCGGCGTTCGATGACGTACGGGAGGGTGACGCGAAAGGTGCGCCATACGCCGAGCAGGTCGACCTCGATCACCTTCTCGAAGGCCGCCCGGTCCGCTGAGCGCACGAAACCCACCGTGGCGATGCCTGCGTTCGCGATGACGATGTCGATGCCGCCGAAGTGCTCGACGACGTCGGCGGTGGCCGTTTCGAGGGCGTTCCAGCTGGTCACGTCGGCTTCCCAGGAATGGGCGGCCAAGATGCCTACTTGAAAGTAGGTATCGGGATGCGGGCGCTGATCCGCCGCGGCGCTGAATCGTTCCACCTGGTCCGGCCAGGGTGTGCGGGAGGACTACCTCGGCCGATCGTGTCCACCTCGTACGATGCGGCTACAGCAGCAGTCGTCCCGAGGAGGAACCGATGCCCATCGCCACCCCCGAGGTCTACGCGGAGATGCTCGACCGGGCGAAGGCGAACGAATTCGCCTACCCGGCCATCAACGTGACCTCGTCGGAAACCGTGAACGCCGCGATCCGCGGGTTCGCCGAGGCGGAAAGCGACGGGATCATCCAGTTCTCCACCGGCGGCGCGGAGTTCGCGTCCGGGCAGAAGGTGAAGGACATGGTCACCGGCGCGACCGCGCTGGCCGAGTTCGCCCAGGTCGTGGCCGCGAAGTACGACGTCAACGTCGCCTTGCACACCGACCACTGCCCGAAGGACAAGCTGGACGGCTTCGTCCGCCCGCTGATCGAGATCTCCGCCGAGCGCGTGCGGGGTGGCGGCCTGCCGCTGTTCCAGTCGCACATGTGGGACGGCTCGGCGATCGACCTGGACGAGAACCTGCAGATCGCGCAGGAGCTGCTGGCCAAGACCGCGGCGGCGAACATCATCCTCGAGGTCGAGATCGGCGTGGTCGGCGGCGAGGAGGACGGCGTCGAGGCGGAGATCAACGAGAAGCTCTACACCGCCGAAGGCGACTTCCTCAAGACCATCGACGCGCTCGGCGCCGGCGAGAAGGGCCGCTACCTGCTGGCGGCGACCTTCGGGAACGTGCACGGCGTTTACAAGCCGGGCAACGTGAAGCTGCGCCCGGACGTGCTCAAGGGCGGCCAGGAAGCCGCGGCGAAGAAGCTCGGCCTCGAGGCCGGCGCCAAGCCGTTCGAGCTGGTCTTCCACGGCGGTTCCGGCTCCCTGCCGGAGGAAATCCGCGAAGCCGTGACCTACGGCGTGGTGAAGATGAACGTCGACACCGACACCCAGTACGCCTTCACCCGCCCGATCGCCGACCACTTCTTCAAGAACTACGACGGCGTCCTGAAGGTCGACGGCGAGGTCGGCAACAAGAAGGTCTACGACCCGCGCTCGTACCTCAAGGCCGCCGAGGCCGGCATGGCCGCGCGCGTCGTCGAAGCGACCCAGGCGCTGGGCTCGGCGGGCAACAAGCTCCGCTGATCCACGCCGGACCGTTCTACCCCGGAGGCTGTGAAGGGGCCCTTCACGGACTCAGAGTCCGTGAAGGGCCCCCTTCACAGCGCGTGTATTCGTTGTGCCCACCAGGTCTTCGCGGGTTGGGTCAGTGCCCACAGCGCGAACAGCCCCGCTGCCGTCACCGCGGCCGTCCAGTACGCCGCCGGGGGCGCCGATTCCGTCTGGCTGTCGCCAAGCAGTAACGGGCGCAGTTGGGATTGCAACCAGAACGCGCCGTATCCCAAGGCAGTCACCAAAATCGCGCCGGACAACGCTGGACGCGGGGTTCGGTACGCCAGGTCCACGGCCAATCCGACGGCCAGCAGGTAGAACGGCACAGTGGACACCGGGAAGTTCAGCCCGAGCAGCAGCGGCCACATCACGCACCGGTAGGCGACGTACGCCGCGGTCACGATGAGAGCGGTCCAACGTAGACCGACGGTGCGGCGGGCCAGTGCGAGGATCAACGCGGACACCCCGACGCCCCACACGAGATAGACCCAGTCCGGAATCGGCATGGTGAAGTGCATGACCGCGGCGCGGTCCACCGGGTGGCCGATCTGTTGGGCGGCAAAGGAAAGAAGGGTCGGTTCGGCCTCCGGGGTGCCGCGTTCCCAGGAACGCAGGCCGAGGATGCCGTACTCCTGCTGGCCATTCGGGAAAAAGGTGTTCTCCAGGAAGAACGCCCACAGCGCGAGCAGCACACCGGTGCGGAAGCGGCCCGGCGGGGACAGCCGCAGCCAGCCCAGCAGCACCCCGGCCTGCATGATGCCGGTGCCCAGGTACAGCATCATGTGCGACGGGCTCCACGCGGTCAGGTCGAGGCCGTTGACCCGGTGGTTGATCACGTCCAGCGGCGCGGCGATCAGGAATACCGCAAGCCCGGCCTGCATCAGCCGCAGGGAGCCGCGGTCACAGCCGAGGCCGGTGTAGCTGTGGATGGCCACCAGCACCACGATGATCACCGTGCCAACGGTGTTGATCAGGTGCGGCGGGGCCAGATCGTCGCGCAGCCAGCGGAAATGCCAGGACATGTCCCACGACGAACCGAGCAGCTTGAACACGAACGCGGTCAGCCACATCCCGTAGCAGAACCGCAGCGCCCACGCGGGGGTCGGCTGACCGGGCGCGCCACGGTGCCAGTGCCGGGCGAAGAAGAGCCGGGTCCTGCCCACCGGTCCACGCGAGATGGCTTCGGCCGTGTCATCAACTGCCATGCCGGTCATCCTGCCGTATCCGGTTCATCCCTCCGGGTGGCGGAGTTGCCTTCGGTATCCCGTTCGGGGCAAGGTGTCGGCCCATGATGCCGAAACGGGTCGTCGCCGCCGTGCTCATCGCCGCCCTCGTGCTGGCCGGTGGAGGCCTGCTCAGCAGCCTGTTCCTCTGACCCCGCGGTGCGTGGGCAGAATGGCGGTATGACGCACAATCTGCTGGGCCCCGAACCGACGCTGCTGCCCGAGCACACCGCCGCGCAAGCGGCGCTCGACGCGGGCACGGACCCGTCGGCCGTCGCGGCCGAACACCCCGACTACAGCGAGGCCTGGGCGGTCCTCGCCGAGCGCGCGCTGGCCGACGGCGAGACCGTCGCCGCGTACGCCTACGCCCGTACCGGTTATCACCGCGGGCTCGACCAGTTGCGTCGCGCGGGCTGGAAGGGCTTCGGCCCGGTGCCCTGGGCGCACCGTCCGAACCAGGGTTTCCTGCGCGCGCTCGCGGTGCTCGGCACCGCGGCCGGGCGGATCGGCGAGACCGAGGAATACGAGCGCTGCAAGACCTTCCTCGCCGAATCCGATCCGGCGGCGGCGGAGGCGACCGGCCTGAAGTGAGGTGCGCGCCGGGGTTCCGCGGAGCCCCGGCGCCCCACCATCGGGTGATCACCGAGGTGTTTACGGCTGGAGACACCTATAGATCACCACATGCGAGGCACGGCCATGCTCACCCCCCGGATCCGCACACTGGGCGCAGCCCTGCGGAACGCTCGGGTCGAAGCCCATTTCGGCGTCCGCGAACTGGCCCGGCGGGTCGGCGCGAACCCGGCACTGCTGTCCAACTGGGAACTCGGCCAGCGGGTCCCCGGGATCGAGGACGTCGCCGGGATTCTCGGCGCGCTCGGGGTAGTCGGTGAGCACAAACAACGAATCCTGTACTTGGCCCGCGGCACTGCCGATCCCGGCTGGATCACGCTCGGCAGGCAAGCCGCACCGGACCACATGGCGGGCCTGCTCGCCTGTGAGCGGGCGGCCACTTCGCTCGTGGAGTGGCAGCCGCTGCTGGTGCCGGGACTGCTGCAGATCCCGGACTACGCCCGCGCGCTGTTCCTCGCCGAGGGGCTCTCGCGCGAGGTCGCCGAACGGCAGGCGGACGCGCGGATCGCCCGCCGCCCGCTGGTGGTCGGTCCGCTGGCCATTCCGTTCGAGGTGCTGCTCGGCGAGGCGGCACTGGGCAATCCGGTCGGCGGCACCGAGACGATGGCCCGGCAGCTGCGGTTCATCGCCGATCTCGCGGCCACGTCGGCGAAACTGCGCGTCCGCGTGGTCCGGATCAGCTCCGGTGCGCATCCGGGACTCGGCGGGCAGTTCAGCCTCTACGGCATGCGCTCGGCGGACCCGATCGTCTACTTCGAGCACTACAGCTCGGGCGCGTTCGTCCTGGACGCGGGCGACGTGGGCACCTACCGCGACGTGATCGGCCAGATCCGGGATACCGCGTTGAGCCCGGCCGATTCGGTGACCTTCATCGAGCAGCTGGCCGCGGAATTCCGAGCAGCCTCCCGCCCACCCTCCGGCCCTGACCTCCCTTCCTGATCAGTTCCCCCCCGTGCGCCGGACCGGTTTCGGGTCCGTGAAGGGGCCCTTCACGGACTCAGAGTCTGTGAAGGGCCCCTTCACAGACCTGCACACCGACTTCCCCCCTGGTGCGTGCTTGAAGGCCGTGCTGGTGGGGAGAAGGCCCGGCCGGCCGGGGGAGGGAGCCGGCCGGGCCGAGCCAGTCAGGCGCCTCAGACGCCTCAGACGCCGACGAGTTCCGGCAGGGCCGGCGTCGCGCCGATCCCGGCCGGGCGAGACGCGGCGGGCACCCCGCCCGTCGCCTTCGCGGGCGAGCCGACCACGCGGTTACGCCCCTCGTTCTTCGCCACGTACACCGCGGCATCCGCGGCTGCCATCACTTCTTCGATGTTCCCGCCGTCGAGCGGGAAGGCGGCGACGCCGATCGACGCGGTGCGCCGTTCGATGGCCACCGCTTCGCCCTCGTTGGTATGGGTCGGGATCACCAGCTCGCTGATCCGCTGCCGGATCCGCTCCGCGGTCAGGATCGCGTCCTCTTTGGACGTTGCGGGCAGCAGGGCGACGAACTCCTCGCCGCCGAACCGGCCGACCAGGTCGTGTGCCCGGGTCTCCTGCTTCACGACCGCCGCGACCGCCTTCAGCACGTCGTCCCCGGCGAGGTGGCCGTAGGTGTCGTTGATGTGCTTGAAGTGGTCGAGATCGATCATCAGCGCGCCGAAGCTGCCCTGCTCGCGCTGCGCGCGCGAGATCTCCCGCTGCGCGCCGTCCTGCCAGGTGGTGGCGTTGAGCAGCTGCGTCTTCTGGTCCGTGGTCGCCAGTTCCTCCAGCCGCTTGATCAGCACCGACCGCTGCAGCACGTACAGCGGCAGGATGACCAGCCCCGACAGCAGCGGCTGCTGGGTGATCACCATGGTCAGCAGGCCGCCGACGCACAGAATCGCGGCTTCCAGGACGTTGTCGTCGATGCCGCCGAGGCAGTGCGCGGGCGTGGCCGTTTTCGGCGCCGCCAGGTAGAGGCCGAGGCCGGTGAGCACGGTGTTCACCACGAAGTAGCCGAACGCAGCGGCAACAATCGTCGACACGCCCTGCCCACCGGCGAGTTCGGCGGCCAGCGTGGCGCCGAAACCGGACAGGATCATCGTCGTCGCGTTCGCGACGACCCGATGCCCCTCCCCGGGCCGGGTCCCGTTCCAGCTGCGGAACGCGAGGTAGAGGTAGATCACCACCCCCAGCGCGGCGACCAGCTGTGGCGGCGTGAGCAGGGCCGCCGGCAGCAGCCACACCGACGTCACGGTGATGTGCGGGCCGTGGCTGAGCATCCGGCGCTGCCGCTCGATCTGCCGGGTCACCTCGGTCTGCGCCACGGCCAGCCCGGCGAGCAGGCCGAAGGTGCCCAGCTCGGGCAGCGTGACCGGCACCAGCACGGTACTCAGGACGGTCAACGTGACCGCGGCGGTCAGGCTGGTCAGTGTGACCGCGACCCACGGCCGGGGCCGGGTCCACAGTGTCCAGCCGCGCATCGTTTCAATCGGATTACGGCGAGATCGTTCCCCCGATGTGAGCATTTTTCCCCCAGGTCCTTGCTTACTTGTCCGGTGACAAGCTCCTCACACACAGTTTCAGTCCATTTGCAGCCTGTCCACAAGGGGCTTTGGTGTGTACATTTTTCCCGAATACGCCGGATGAAGGGTGACCAGCGATGCGCAGCAAGGAACAGTGACCGCGTAGCAGCACCGCAAGGTCGCGCAGGTCAGAGCCCACGCGCAGAACTTGTCATGCAGGTTCGGCGCGTGCGGCTTCCTGCTCCCGCTCGTCCGCGGCCGGTTCCCGGCCCGCCCGCCGCCACATGATCGACAGCGGAATCGTTATCAAGAGCCCGGCCAGTCCGAAAATACCCACAGTGGTCTGTGCGGTGAACTGATCGGCCAGTACTCCGCCGATCAGGGGAACCACGCCCATGGTGGTGGTCAGTCCGGTATTCGACAGCCCCATCGTCTGCGCCCGCGTCTCGTCCGGCACCGCGACGGTCAGCGAGGCGGTCGCCTGCAGCAGTGCGATCGTGCCGAACCCGCCGGAGATCACGAACAGCACCAGCGAGGCCACCGGACCCGGCTGGAAGAAGCAGATCAGCAGCGGGATCGCGGCGAGCGCGGTCATCGGGCCGATCAGCCGCGGCCGCAGGCCGGCGGGTACCCAGCGGGTGTAGGCGAAGGTGAACAGCACGCTGCCCACCGGATCGGCGGCGAGCAGCAGGCCGATCATGGTGGAGCCGCCCCCGGCGGAGGAGACGTACGGCGCGGCGATTCCCTCGTACACTGGGAGCAGTCCGGCCAGCCAGGTGAACAGCATCAGCGGCCGCAGCGCAGCGGTCGAGAACGCGATCCGTCCGCCGGAGCTGAGCGAGGAGAGGAACGGCTTGCGCTGGTTCCCGCTCGCCGCGGCCGGGCGGTCCTTCAGGCCGAATCGCAGGAACAGCGCGGAAAGAACGAACGTCCCGGCGTCGAGCACCAGCGCCAGCCGAGGGTCCAGCGCCATCAGCAGCGCGCCGCCGCCGGCGAACCCGAGCAGCTGCGCCGACTGCACGGTCATGCTGCGGATGCCCATGCCGACCACGAACCGGTCGCCCGGCAGCACCTGGGGCAGCAGCGCCAGCTGGGAGGCCTTGAACGGCGGGTTCAGCAGGGAGACGCAGCCGACCAGGACGCACAGCGTCCACAACGGCAGCCCGGGGATGGCGACCAGTGCGGTCAGCGCCGCGCGGGCCAGATCGACGGTGACCATCACGGTGCGCCGCGGGAACCGGTCGGCGAGCCCGGTGAGGAAGATCCCGCCGAACAGCGACGGGAAGAAGGTGAGCGCGTAGGTGAGCCCGGTCAGCGTGGCTGATCCGGTGTTCGCGTAGACGAGCACGGACAGCGCGACCCTGGCCAGCTGGTCCCCGGCGATGGACAGCAGTTCGCCGAACCACATGGCACGGAACTCGGCGACCCCGAACACCTCTCGGAACGTGACGCGTTCCGGTCCTGCCGTCATACCTGTACTCCCCGCTCCGGGTGCGGACCGTGCCGTGCCAGGGGCGACGATAGTTCCCCCTGGTTACAGTGTGATCACACGTGGTGAGCCGTCCGCCGCGATGGTTCGTGACGGTTGGTGATTCTCCAGGTTGGTTCGCCGGACTCCATCAGGTCACCGCAGGTTCTCCGGGTATCCAGACGATAGCGCTCCGCACTCGGAGGATCCTCGCGTCCGCGCCGCTGTGCCCCATGCCACATCCGGATGGCCGCCGTCCGCAGAGTGGAACGTCGCCCGTGTGGGCGGTTCGCGCGCGTAGTTTCAGCCGCGTGACCGACCCTGTGACGTTCACGCTCGCCATCGTGGGCGCCGGGCCCCGTGGGGTCGGCGTCCTGGAACGGCTGTCCGCCAACGCCGCCGAACTGCTCGGCGGCGGGCGGCTGGTGGTGCACCTGATCGATCCGTTTCCGGCGGGTCCCGGCCGGGTGTGGCGGTACGCGCAGTCACCGTTGCTGCGGATGAATTCGATGCCCGAAGACGTCACCGTGTTCACCGACGACTCGGTCCGGATGGCCGGTCCGGTCCGGTCCGGACCGTCGCTGATCGAATGGGTCCGGCGGGTGCGTTCCGGCGAATCGGTGCATTCGGTGCCCGCGGATCTGCGTACCGAACTGGAAACGTTGACCAGCACGGACTTCCCCACTCGCCGGCTGCAGAGCCGGTACCTGGAGTGGTTCTACCGCGAGGTGCTCGACGGTCTCCCGCCCGGGATCGAGGTGGTCGAGCACCGGGCGACGGCGACCGGGCTCGACGGCGGTGAACGCGAGTCCGTCCGGCTTTCCGACGGCACGGTGGTCGCCGCCGACGCCGTGGTGCTGACCGTCGGGCACCTGGACGCGCTGCCGGACCGCGCCGAGCGCGAGCTGGCCGAGTTCGCCGGACGGCACGGGCTGGCCTACTACCCGGCGGGCTACACCGCCGATGTCGACTACTCGGGCGTGCCGGCCGGCGAATCGGTGCTGGTACGCGGTTTCGGTCTGGCCTTTGTGGATCTCATGCTGCTGCTGACCGAGGGCCGCGGCGGCCGGTTCTCCCGCCGTCCGGGTGGCGGGCTGCGGTATCACCCGAGCGGCGCGGAACCGGTCCTGCACGTCGGTTCTCGCCGCGGGGTGCCCTATCACGCGAAGACCGGGTATCGGCTGCGCGGGAAACCGTTGCAGCTGCCCAGATTCTTCGATCAGTACGCGATCACCGAGCTGACCGCACGCCCCGGTCCGCTCGACTTCCACGCGGACGTGTGGCCGCTGATCGCCAAGGAACTCGCCTGGGCGTACTACACCGAGCTGTTCACCGGCCACCCCGATCGCGTGCGCGCCGATTTCGCGGTGTTCGCCGACGCGTTCGCCGGGCTGCGCTGGGGAACGTCCGAAATGGACAGTCTGATCGCAGGAGCGGTACCTGCCGAAGCTGATCGGCTCGACCTGGCGAAGCTGGACCGTCCGTTCGCCGGGCAGCGGTATGCCTGCATGGAGGAGTTCGGGAAGGCCCTGCGGGAGTATGTGGAAGACGATCTCGTCCGCCGTGGCGACGGGTACTACAGCGCCGATCTGGGTGCGTTCATGGCGTTGTTGTCCGTGATCGGCCAGCTGCCTGCGCTGTTGGCGACCGGGCGGCTCACGGCCGCTTCGCAGGTCAGCGGGCTGGACGGCTGGTTCCACGGGTTCTTTTCCTTCTACGCCAGCGGTCCGCCGCCGCGCCGGCTGGAGGAGTTGCTCGCGCTCGCGGACGCCGGGATCGTGTCGTTCCTCGGCGCCGACGTGCAGTTGACCGCCGACGAGGAGGCCGCGGTGTTCGTCGCGACCAGCGGCAGCCATCCGGACGCGGTCAGTGCGCGCACGCTGATCGAGGCACGGCTGCCGGAGGCGAGCGTACCGCGGGTTTCCGACCCCCTGCTGCGGAATCTGCGGGATACCGGAGCGTTGGTGGAGGAACAGGTGCCGGACTCGGCCGGGGATCCGTTGCCCTCCGGCCGCATCGCCACCACGCTGGACGACTTCCGCGTGCATACCGCGGACGGCGCGGCGCATCCCCGCCGGTTCGCGCTCGGGCCGCACACCAGCGCGCGGTCCGCGGGCGCGTTCACCCGGCCACGGACGAACGCGCTCCCGTTTCGGCAGAACGACGCGCTGGCAAGGGAAATCCTGCGGATGGCGCGAGAGGATCACTGACGGCCGCGAGGGGTTGCCCTCCGGGTTTCCGGAGGGCAACCCCCGATTCAGCAGCGGCCGAGCATGTCGGTCAGCGCCGACTTCTCCGCGGTGTTGACGGTGAGCTTGAACTTGTACTTCACGGCCACCCACATCTTGGCGTAGGTGCACCAGTAGCCCGTGGACGGCGGCTTCCACTGGTCCGGCGACTTGTCGCCCTTGGCCTGGTTGACGTTGTCGGTCACCGCGATCAGCTGCGGGTCGGACAGGTCGTTGGCGTAGGCCTGGCGCTGGGCCTGGGTCCAGGACGAGGCACCGGTGCGCCAGGCGTCGGCGAGCGGCACCACGTGGTCGATGTCCACATCGGACGGTGAGGTCCAGGTGGCATCGTCGTAGGGCGACTCCCAGGAACCCGAGGTCGGGTAGCAGTTCGCGCCGACCTGGACGTTGGTGCCGTCACGCTTGAGCACGACCTCGCGGGTGTTGCAGTTGTTGCCCTGGTCGATCCAGTGCGGGAACTTGTCCCGGCTGTAGCCGGTGAGCGAACCGTCCGCCTGCACCGTGAGCGCGGTGAGGTCGCTCTTCGCGGTGGCGGCGGAGGGGATGCCCGGCGGGGTTGCCTCGGCGACTCCGATTGTGGTGGCGCAGAGCAGCGCGACACCGGCTACGACGGTCAACGAATTACGAACAGTACGCACGGTCAGCATATTGCTGCCTCCCAGTCAGATTCAGGGACTTGTTAACCCTCAATCACGGAAGTGGCCGTCGCAACACCTCGGGGTGACATATAACAGACCTTCAGTGAACAGAACGTCACCAGCGCATCGCCGATACCGGAACTTCGCGTTCACCCACGGACGAGCCGAAGGTCGGCGGTATGCCGGTACCAAGTCCGCCGGGTGGTCTCCCGCCCGGCCGGGATACCGTCGATGACCAGCGAAGACGTCGGCAGGCAGCCGATCTGGAAGGCCCGCCCGTGGAAGATCGCGGTGCGTTTCAGGAACCGTCCGCGGGTCACCCGGGCGAGCACTCCGGCGTCATCCGGGGCGATCTCCACCGCGGCGGCCTCGCCGTCGAATGCCACCTGTTCGTCGCAATACGCCTGGCCCTTGACAGCCTCCAGACGGGCGGCTCCGAGCAGCACGCCGCCGGTGTCGTCCCGCACCAGCGGGACCGCCGTGTCGGCTCCGCCGGCCGCGAGCGCGAGCGCGGCGGATGGTTCGGCGGGCAGCCGCCAGCGTGCGGCCGCGGGGGACGGCGCGACCGGCAGGTAGCCGAGCGACACGTCGGAGAGGCGTTCCCGGCGCATGATCCGCACCACCACGGCGGCGAGGTCGCCATCCGTGCCCGCGACCACCAGCCGATCGTATTCCCCCAGCAAGGAATCGATTTCCGGCTTGCCGGGCCGGGTGCCGACCGCGGTCACCGGGAGCTCGGCACCCGCCGCCGCCCGCTGTCCGGCCGCGCCGCAGGCCACCACCGTTCCGCGCACCGCCGGGTCCTCCGTTACAGTCATGCACCGGCATTTACCAGCGCCACCCGTGTCCCTGCCGGGGACGCGTTTTCCTGTTTGCCGAACATCTGGAGTGTCACATGCCGGCGATCGTGCTGATCGGGGCCCAGTGGGGGGACGAGGGCAAGGGCAAGGCGACCGACCTGCTCGGCGACCGCGTCCAGTGGGTCGTCCGCTATCAGGGCGGGAACAACGCGGGTCACACCGTGGTGCTGCCGAACGGCGAGAACTTCGCGCTGCACCTCATCCCGTCCGGGATCCTGACGCCGGGCGTGCGCAACGTGATCGGCAACGGCGTGGTGGTCGACCCCGGGGTGCTGCTCGACGAGCTGGCCGGCCTGGAGGCGCGCGACGTCGACACCAGCGCCCTGCTGATCTCCGCGGACGCGCATTTGATCATGCCGTACCACGTGGAGATCGACAAAGTCACCGAGCGCTACCTCGGCAGCCGCAAGATCGGCACCACCGGCCGCGGGATCGGGCCGTGCTACCAGGACAAGATCGCCCGGGTCGGCGTGCGCGTGCAGGATCTGCTGGACGAGAAGATCTTCCGGCAGAAGGTGGAAGCGGC
Source organism: Amycolatopsis sulphurea (assembly GCF_002564045.1). NCBI lineage: Bacteria > Bacillati > Actinomycetota > Actinomycetes > Pseudonocardiales > Pseudonocardiaceae > Amycolatopsis > Amycolatopsis sulphurea. The sequence goes on from NZ_PDJK01000002.1 coordinate 2,531,338, forward strand.
GCTGGAGTTCAAGAACCAGGTGCTGGTCAAGGTCTACAACCGCAAGGCGCTCGAAGCCGATCAGGTGGCCGACGAGGTGCTCACCGCGGGTGAGCGGTTCGCGCACCGCATCGCGGACACCCGGCTGCAGCTCAACCAGGCGCTGGAGCGCGGCGAGACGGTGCTGCTGGAGGGCTCGCAGGGCACCCTGCTAGACGTGGACCACGGCACCTATCCGTTCGTGACCTCGTCCAACCCGACCTCCGGCGGCGCCAGCGCCGGCTCGGGCATCGGCCCCGGCCGGATCACCACCGTGCTGGGCATCCTCAAGGCGTACACGACGCGGGTCGGCTCCGGCCCGTTCCCGACCGAGTTGCTCGACGAGTCCGGCGAGTACCTGCGCAAGCAGGGCGGCGAGGTCGGCGTGACCACCGGCCGCTCGCGGCGCACCGGCTGGTTCGACGCGGTGATCGCCCGCTACGCGGTCCGGGTCAACGGCATCACCGACTACTTCCTCACCAAGCTGGACGTCCTGTCCGGCCTGGAGCGGGTCCCGGTGTGCGTCGGCTACGAAGTGGACGGCTTCCGCACCTCGGACATGCCGATGACCCAGACCGACGTGCACCACGCCGTGCCGATCTACGAGGAGTTGCCCGGCTGGTTCGAGGACATCTCCTCGTGCCGCACCTTCGCCGAGCTGCCCGCGAACGCCCGCGCGTACGTCGAGCGCCTGGAGGAACTCTCCGGCGCCCGGGTCTCGGCGATCGGCGTGGGCCCCGGTCGCGAGCAGACGATCGTGCGGCACGAGTTCGCCTAGCTTCCGTTTCCAAGTCTGGACGGGGCGCGTCAGCCGAGGCCCTTCAGCTCCTGTTCGACGGCGGCCAGTTCGGCTGCGGAGCCTTGCACCTTCGGGCCGGTGAACCACTTGCGCGCGGACAGTGCCCACCACAGCGCAGCGCCGCCGAGCACGACCAAGAACGCGATGGGCGTGTAGTTGAACGTGTCGACGGTGATCGGTGAGGATTGCGGCAGCATGAAGAGTACGAAGATCACCACGACCCACGCGGTGGCGACGACGCCAATCGGCTTGCCCCAGCGACCCAGGTTCCACGGCCCCTTCTCGAAGCTGTCACCGCGCCGAACGCGAAGGAACACCGGGATCACGTACGCCACGTACAGGCCAACGGTCGCGATGGAAGTGACTGCGGCGTACGCCGTTTGGCTCCAGAGATAAGGCAGCGCCAGAATCAGCGCGCCACCGGCGGCCAGCCATACGGCGTTGGTCGGGGTTTGGGTGCGTTTGTTGATGCGGTGCCAGAACGAGGAACCGGGGATCGCGCCGTCGCGGGCGAAGGCGTAGATCATCCGAGAGTTGGCGGTCACCGAAGCCATCCCGCAGAACAACTGCGCGCCAATGCAGATCAGCAGCAGGAACTTGCCGGTCACCGCGCCGGTCGCGTCGATGAAGATCTGCGCCGGCGGCACCCCGGTGGCCGAGTTGACCGCGCCGTCGTAGTCCTGGATGGCGAAGGTCAGGCCGATCAGCAGCACCCATCCGGCGACCAGGGAGACCAGGATCGACGTGATGATCCCGCGTGGCCCGGCCTTCGACGCGTTCTTCGTCTCCTCGGTCATGTGCGCCGACGCGTCGTACCCGGTGAGCGTGTATTGCGCCAGCAACAGCCCGAGCGCGAACACGTACGCCATCGAGCCCCAGCCGGTCTGGTTCACGAAGCTGCCGAACACGAACGACGCGTCCTGGTGGTGCGCCGGCACGATCACCAGCACGCCCACGATCACGAGCACACCGAGCAGGTGCCACCACACGCTGACGCTGTTGAGCACCGCGACCACCCGGACACCGAAGGTGTTCAGCACGCCGTGCACGACCAGGATGATCGCCAGCAGCAGAATCGTATGCCCTGGCGTGGCACTGAATCCCCACTGCAGATCGAGGAACGCGTTCAGGAACAACGCCGCGCCGAAGTCGATGCCCGCGGTGACCGCGATCTGCCCGATCAGGTTGAACCAGCCGGTGAACCACGACCACGCCGGTCCGTTGCGGGTGGCCAGCTTCGCCGCCCAGTAGTAGAGCCCGCCCGCGGTCGGGTAGCTCGAACACACCTCCGCCATCCCGAGCCCGACGAGCACCACGAACAACCCGACCAGCGGCCAGCCCCAGATCATCACCGCGGGCCCGCCGGTCTTCATGCCGAAGCCGTAGAGGGTCAGGCAACCGGACAGGATCGAGATGATGGTGAAGGAGACGGCGAAGTTCGAGAACGCCGACATGGTGCGCTTGAGTTCCTGCGCATAACCGAGCGCGTGCAGGCGGGCACTGTCCTCGTCGCGATGGCCGGGTTCGGAGGCGGTCTGCGAGCCGGGGACATCCATCGGGCACCCACCTGAAAGGTATGCGGACAGACCTTTGAATCGCCGAAGCTAGCCCGCCCCGTTCACCGGTGTCAAGATCCGGGCAGCACCTCCTCCGCCAGATGGCGTACGACCGGCCACGCCCCCTCCGCGGTGTTCGACAGCACCGTCGTGCTCAGCTCCCGCCCCGGCTGCCACACACTGCGAAACGAGACGCCGTAGTCGTATCCCTCCAGCAGGACCGTGTCCCCGCGCGCGGGCAGCCAGAAACCGAGCCCGTACCGCAACTTCTCCCGGGTGCCGGTCTCCGGGCTGTGCACCGCGGTCATCCGCGCCACCCACTCGCGCGGCACGATCCGGCCGGCCTGCAACGCGGGCCAGAACGCCGCGAAATCCGGCGCCGTCGAGTAGCAGCCGCCATCGCCGCTGCCCACCACCGGCAGGCTGAACACGTTGGTACGCCCGTCTTCCAGGTACCCGGTGGCGGTGCGCGCGGGCAGCTCGTCCGAACGGAGGAACGCGGTGTCCGGCATGCCGGCCGGCTCGGTGACCCGCGTCCGCACGAGTTCCGCGAACGGCAGCCCGGCCGCCCGCTCGGCGAGGATCGCCAGGACCGCGTAGCCGCCGTTGTTGTATGCGAACCGCGCGCCGGGCCGGAATCGTTGCGGCTGCCCGTCCAGTGCGGGCAGGTACGCCGCCGCGGACGTGAATTCCTGCGGCCGCGGCGGCGGCTGCGCGTCCTCGCCGAAGTATTCGCCGATCCCGGACCGGTGCGCCAGCAGCTGTTCCACCGTCACCGCGTCCGCGATCAACGGCAGGTCCGGGCCGAGCAGCTCGCGCACCCGGGTGGTCAGTGCGAGCAGCCCGTCGACGATCAGGCTCACCACCACGAGCGCGGTGAACCCCTTGGTACCACTGGCAATCCCGAACCGCGTATCGACGGTGTTCGGGACCTGGTAGCCCCGATGCGCCCAGCCGTATGCGCGGCCGAGCACCGTTTCCGTGCCTCGCCGGACCAGCAGCGCGCCGGTGAACCCGGTACGCGCGGCCAGCCCGTCGATCCCCTCCCCAAGATCCATTCGAGAAGGTTAGCGAAGGGGACCGACAGAAATCAGCGACCGAGGAAGTCGTGCAGCGATTCCAGCGCGGTGTCCGGCTGGTCGGCGAAGAATCCGTCCACCCCGGCCTGGAAGAACGCGGCCTCCTCGGCGAACACGTTCCCGAATGCGGCCGGGCTGTCCGAGGAACGCAGATTCGCGGGCAGGAACGGGTTTTCGTTGCGGAACGTGTACGGCTGAACCTTCAGCCCCACCCGGTGTGCGTCGGAAATCAGTGAAGTGGGCGTGCCGAGATTACCCTTCGAGTCCAGCGGGATGATCTGCGCCTTCTCCGGTCCGAGGTAGGCCGCGTACTTCGCGACCTCACGCAGCCCGGCAGGCGAGACGAGGTCGGCGTACGTGCGCTTGTCGCCCTTGGCCACCCAGTCCGCCGGCGCCCCGGTCGCGCTGCTCAGCTGCAGCAGCGGAACCTTCACCTCGCGGTGCAGGGCCTGCAGGTTCGACACCTCGAACGACTGGATGGCCACCGGCGCGTTCGGCCGGTTCAGCCCGTTGCGGTTGAGCAGATCCACCAGCTTCGGCTCGGTCGGGTTGCCGATCGAGGAGAAGTAGGTGGAGTGCTTGACCTCCGGGTAGGTGCCGAGCGTGCGGTGCAGCTCCCGGCCGAGCCGCCGGGCGTCGTCGAGCACCTCCTGGTAGGTGGCGATCCGGAACCGGCCGTTGTAGAGCTGGTTGTTCGGGCGGTTCTGCGGGATCCGCTCCTTGGCGAAGAGCGTCTTCAGCTCGGCGAGGGTGAAGTCCTCGGTGAACCAGCCGGTCATCTTCGTGCCGTCGATGACCTTGGTGGTCTTGCGCGCGGCGAACTCCGGGTGGTCCGCGACGTCGGTGGTGCCGCCGATCTCCGGCTCGTGCCGGGCCACCAGCTGCCCGTCCTTGGTCGGCACCAGGTCGACGTCGACGAAGTCCACGCCCATCCGCCAGGCCAGCTCGTAGGAGGCGAGGGTGTGCTCCGGGCGGTAGCCGGGGGCGCCCCGGTGGCCGACGATCACCGGGTCATCGTGCCCGCGGCCGTGCGCCACCGCATCCGGGGCGGTCTGCTCGACGGCCGCGGCCGGGCCGACGGTGAGGCCCGCGACGCCGAGCAGGGCCAGACCGGACAGGGCGAGCATGCCGAGACGTGTGCGTTTCATGGGAGACCTCTCTCTACCGGGTGCCCGGGGAGTTGCGACCGGGGCCACGAGTACCGCGCCACCCTCACCGCCGCAAGCGTCCGCCGGATCGACCCGCCCGGACGAGGGGCTGACGACCGGGTAAACGATGCATGGATTCCGTTTTCGGGCAGCTCGGGCACCGGGGGTGACCGCAGGGCTCCGGCACAGTTGGTCGGGGACCAGGCAGCGGGTGATGCGGAGGTGTGTGCGACCACCTCGTGGCGTGCGCCGGACCGGTTTCGGGTCCGTGAAGGGCCCCTTCACAGACCTCCGCAGCAGGGCCCCCGCAAAGTTGGCCGAGGGCCCGTGATCAGCAGACAGAGCCGTGGCTGCCCGACCGGTTTCGGGTCCGTGAGGGTGCCCCGCACGGACTCAGAGTCCGTGAAGGGGCCCTTCACAGCCCTCCGCAGCTGCGCAGGGCCCTCCACACCGACTTTGCCGGCACCCGGAGGTGACCGGGCAGGTCAGGTGGACGGTTACGGCCTGGCTCGACGAGGGTTGGGTGTCCTGTACGCCGGGTTTGCCGCCGCCGGGGCGATCGCCGTGCCCGGCCCGCGTCCGACATCACCTGTCTGACCAGCCGCAACTCCGCTCGGTGACCCCTTGCCCGATTATCCGGGTGACCCCTGGACCGGACGGCGATAGGCCCGGCCGGTGCACGCACCGTTACGCTGTCCGGCGTGCGCGTACTGGTAATCGGGTCCGGCGCCCGTGAGCATGCAATCGCCCTTGCGGTGTCCGGTGATGCTGGAGTGACGGCGCTCGCCTGCGCGCCCGGTAACGCCGGTACCGCGGCGGTCGCCGAGCAACTCGGAGTCGAGCCTGCCGATCCGGCAGCGGTCGCTGCGCTGGCCAAGGAGTGGCGGGCCGACCTCGTCGTGATCGGTCCCGAGGTGCCGCTCGTCGCGGGCGTCGCGGACGCGGTGCGCGAAGCGGGCATCGCCTGCTTCGGGCCGAGTGCCGCCGCCGCGCGGATCGAGGGCTCGAAGGCGTTCGCGAAGGACGTGATGTCCGCCGCAGGGGTGCCCACGGCCCGCAGCGAGGTCGTCGACACGCCCGCGCGGCTCGACGCGGCGCTTCAGCGCTTCGGGCCCACCTGGGTGGTGAAGGACGACGGGCTCGCCGCCGGCAAGGGCGTGGTGGTGACCGAGGACATCGAGGTGGCCCGCAAGCACGCGCTGATGCTGCTCGACGGCGGCCACCCGGTGCTGCTGGAGTCCTTTTTGGACGGACCGGAGGCTTCGCTGTTCTGCTTCGTGGACGGCCGCACCGTGGTGCCGATGCTGCCCGCGCAGGACTTCAAGCGGGTCGGCGACGGTGGTACCGGCCCGAACACCGGCGGGATGGGTGCGTACGCGCCGCTGCCGTGGGTGTCCGAGGACCTCGTCAACGACGTCGTCGCGCGCATCGTGCAGCCGGTGGTCGACGAACTTGACGCGCGGGGCTGCTCGTTCTCCGGCCTGCTGTACGCCGGGCTTGCGCTCACGTCGGACGGCCCGCAGGTGATCGAGTTCAACTGCCGCTTCGGGGACCCGGAGACGCAGGTTGTGCTCGCCCTGCTGCGTACGTCGCTGGCCGAGGTGCTGAAGGCCACCGCGACCGGGCGGCTGGCCGAGCTTCCGCCGCTGGAGTGGTCGGGCGGCGCCGCGGTCACCGTGGTGATCGCAGCCGACGGTTATCCGGGCAAGCCGCGCACCGGTGACGTGATCACCGGTGGCGAGATCGAAGGCGTGCTGCACGCGGGTACGCGGCGTCGCGAAGACGGCGCGGTCGTGTCCTCTGGTGGGCGTGTGCTCTCCGTGGTGGGCACCGGCAAGACGCTCAAGTCCGCGCGTAAGCACGCGTACGAGACAGTCGAGCGCGTACACCTGGCCGGCTCGCATCACCGCACTGACATCGCGCTGCGTGCTGCGAACGGCGAGGTCGCCGCCCCGGCCTGAAAGGGCCGGGCGAAACTCGCCTCGGATTCACGCGTCCGTTGGTAGCCTCGAAGCGAGTCGCCGCGGTCACTGTCCGTATCACGTGAGGGGTAGCGCATGCCAGGAAGCACTCCGCCGTCCGGCCTGGCGTCCTCGGTCCCGGCCGTGCCGGGGGTCGCGGACCTGGTCGTGCAGCCCAAGAAGCTGCTCGACGTCGCCCGCGTGGTGGAAGAGCAGGTCACTGCGCTTGAAGACAAGCTGCTCACGCGCCTGGGCGAGCTGCGCATCGACACGCCTTCGGCGGACACCGTGAGCATCAACGCGATCGGCGCCTGGAACGTGCTCGTGGCCGAAGGCGACCAGTCCTACGTCGCGCAGGTACGCGAATACGTCGCCAACCTCCACCGTCTCGTCGCGCAGTTGCGCGAAGCGGCGAAGACCTACGAAGCCAGCGAAGCGGACAAGGCCGCGGCTTTCGGGGACCGCGGTGCGCACGGCATCCATTAAGCCCTTGGCCGCCGTCGTCGCAGTCCTCGGTGTCGCCGGATGCTCATCCGGTGACGAGGGCACGGCGTATCCGGCGCAGGCCTCGGTGAGTTCGGCTTCACAGCAGGCGATGGCTTCGCAGCTGCCGCCGCGTCCGGCCGAGTTGCCGATCGCCGGCACTGATCCGTGTGAGTTGCTCGGGCAAGCGCAGTTCGACGCGCTGAAGGTGACCAGCGTGCCGCGAAAGGCCGCGGATCCGCCGGACGGCCCCACGTGCGTGCTCGACGCGAACCAGACCGAGCCGTTCCATGCGTTCCATCTGCGGGTGGTCGGCGCGGATCTGCAGGAGTGGCTCATCGGCGCGCGGCGCAAGAACAGCATGACCACCACGCCCACGAGTGTGGAGGGCTATCCGGCGCTCGCGAACTACCGCGCGTCCGGCACCCCCTCGGACTGCGAAGTGCTCGTCGGCGTCGCGAAGGGACAGACGCTCGCTTCGCAGGCTTTCGCCATCACCGCCGGCGGTTTCAGCCGGCCACAGCTGTGTGAACTCGCCAGCAAGGCCGCCGGACTGGCGGTCCAGGACCTCAAGGTACGGAGCTAAGGGAGCGCGCGTGGAGATCTCGGAACTCGCCGGCAGGATCCGCGACCACCGCTTCGACGGCTGGACCGACACCGCCATCTCCGAGGAGATCGAGAAGTTCGCCACCGGCGACGGAATCGACAGCATCGGCACCGCGGTCGAAGCGCTGAAAGCGGTCTCGGCCGCGCTCGCGGAAACCGACGGCACGTTGCGCGAGCAGCTTGCGAGGCTCGGCGTCGAATGGCAGAGCGCGGCCGGGGGGCAGGCCGGGCAGGTACTCACCGCGCAGGCCGGGTTCTCCCAGGATGCCACGACCAAGGTCGCGCACACCGCGGAAATGCTGTTCGCCCAAGGGGAATTGTTCAGTCACACCAAATACAAGCTGCCGAACCCGGCGACCGTGCGCAAGGGGGCGGGCGGGCTCACCCTCGGTGACTCGGTGCTCAGCCTGATCGGCTTCGAGACCGATCACGCCGCGGAGGTCGAGGCCGCGGAGAACGCGCGAGCCCAGGCCCTTGAGGCGTTGAACGCCTACGCCCAGCAGAGCGGCGAGATCCTGTTGTCCAATAAGGAATTGAGCAAGCCGCAGGCGCTGTCCATGATCGCGCCGGACGGGCCGGGCGTGGTGGACCGCGCCGGCACGGCGGTCGAGGTGACGCCGGACGGCGGGGTGAAGCCGGCGTCCGCGTCGATGCGTTCGCAGCACGTCGAGCCACCTTCGGTACAGCAGGTCAGCAGGCCGGTGGCCGACCCGCCGGTGGCCACGGACGGCGTTGCCACTCCCGCGCCGCGGCCCAGCCGGGTCACCCCGGCTTCGTACGTCAAGCCGTCCCCGCCTCCGTCACGGCCATCGCCGATTCAGGAAGCGTTGGCCGGACATGGCTCGGCGGCACCGCAGGCCCGCGCCGGCCGGTGCGCTCCGGAAGTGCCGGTCAGTCCCGGAAACCCTCGTGTGGCAGGGAATCCCGGCGGCACACGGGTGCCGGGTCGCGCGGCGGTGCCGGGCGGTTCGGGAGTGCCGGGCGGTTCGCCGGGACACGGCGGCTCGCCGGTGTCGCGAGGACCGGTCGGCAGCCACGGCTCCCCGGGCGGTTCCGGGGTTGCGGAGGGCAGCAGGCCCGGTGGCAACCACCCGGAGCCGCCGCGGGGCGGTACCGGGCCGGATGGCGGGCTCGGCCATCGCGGCGGTGGTGCGGCAGACGGCGGTGGTGCGGCAGGTCGCGATGGAGCTGTAGCCAATGGTGGCGGCGCGGCCGGTGACAGTGGCGCCGCAGGTGACGGTGGCGCGGTCGGTGACAATGGCGCGGTCGGCGGCGCGGCAAGCGGCGGTGGTGGTGCCGCAGGAGGCGGTGGTGCCGCCGGCGGTGGTCTCGGCAGTGCGCACGACCACCGGCTGAACCCCGGTCATCTGGTCGGCAGCGTCCCGCAGCCGCCGGACCCGCCCAGCACTGGCAGCGCTCCGCCCGCTCCGCCACAGAGCGATGCTTCGGCCGGCGACATCGGTGCGGGCGCCGCGGCGATCGGCGCTGGAGTCGCCGGTGGCGCGCTGGCCGGGGACCGCGAACGGCAGGGCCGCGGGTTCGGTGGTCCGCCGACGAAAGGCCTGGCACAGCCGTTGCCGGTGGAGGAACTCCCCGAGGAAGAAGCGGTCGCGCTGCGCAAGGCCGAGCAGATCAGCCCCCGAACGGGCGGCGGCGACGCGAAGTTCCTCTCCCCGGCGGCGACCCAGGCCGAGGCGGACGCCGAGCCCGTGCGCCGCTTCGGCGTCGACGACCGGGACCTGTTCACCGACAGCCGGATGGTCAGCCGCGATGTGCTCGGCGGGGGCGCCGGGGAAGAGCGCCGCCTGTGAACCTGGTGCTGTCCACGCTCGAATTCGACGTGCTGTGGGAATCGCTTGATCTCGGCGCCCGCCCGCCCGCGCTGGGGGTGCGTTCGCCCGGTACCACGCATTCACAACGCCGGTCGCTGGTCGAGTCGGCCTGGGAGTCGCTGGCGCAGCGGCGGCTCGCCCGCGCCGGCCGTCCGAACAGCGCCCTGCTCGACCAGTTGCACCTGCTCGCGCGGCCGCAGTTCGCGGTGGACGTGTGGGTGTGGGCCGAGCGGGAGATCCACGGCCGCGCGGTGAGTCGCGGCAGCCAGGCCGTACTCGGCGTGGTCGACCGCGACGAGGTGTGGCTGATCCCGGCGGACGAGGGCTCGCTCGCCGAGGCCGCCGTCCCGGTCGCCGGTGAGCTCGGTCCCGGTGTCGGCCAGTCCATCTCGGTTCCGCACGACATCTTGGTCGCCGCCGACGCGGCCGCGCAGGGCGAACCGAAAGCACTGGTCACCGCGCTGGAAGACCGTGGACTGGAGCTGTGGCACGCGCAGGAGCTGGCCGGCATGCTGCTCGGCCAGGAGGCCCGCGGCCAGTTCTGCGCGGAACGCGTCCTGCGCGACGGCACCGTCCGCCGTTCTCCCCGGGTGGCCGCCTTCTACGACACCGATTCCGGCCGGTACCTCTTCCAGCTCACCGACGACCCGGACGGCCGCGGCTGGGCCACGGTCAGCCCGGCCGACAACGCGGTACTCCTCGATCGGGTGCGCGAGCTGCAGGCCGGGCTCTGATTCCGGGCGTGATTCCGGGGCGGTGAGTACCTGCCTCCGGTGGAAGTCGGGCAGAATTGCACACGGCGCGCGTTCGACGTCTTACAGTGTGCAGGGAACCGGCCTGATCACCGGTGCGTCCGAACCGTTCGGAAGCGAGAGTCGCGAAAGGGATGGCGAACGGGTGCCTGTCTACGATGCGGATTCCATGGCCATCGCGGCCCGGAACATCGAGAAGTTGAAGGATGAGTTCGAGAAGTCCCGAAAGCAACTCACCGGCGTCGACGACGAGCCGGACAGCCCGTTCGGCACGATGGGTGGCTCGAAGGACGTGCACGGCGCGGTCGGCCAGTTCAAGCAAGGCGTGCACAGCGAGTTCGACGCGGCCGGGAAGCTGATGGAGGCGACCGGGTTCATCCTCCGCAAGGCGGCCGGGCTGATGGCTGAGACCGACCAGGTCGCCAAACGCGATTTGACCGTGCACGAAGACCGCTGAACAGGCACTACGTGGGTGAGGGGCGACAGGGATGGGGTTGATCGACTTCCCGCCGGCTTGGCAGGGCATTGTCGACAAGGCGAAGAAGGTCGACGGCATCAAGCCGGAGTCGATCGAGAAGGCCGCACAGCAGTTCAAAGACGCCGCGCAGCAGGCAGGCGATCACAGCGCGGCGATGAAGTCCTCCACGGATTCGCTCGCGGACGGCGTCTGGAAGGGCGACGCGGCAGACGCGTTCGTCGGTTATGTCCGGCAGATCACTTCCGCCGGCGACAAGGTGCAGGGGCACCTCGCCGACGTCGGCAATGATCTGAGCAAGCTGTCGCAGGATCTCAGCGGCGTGAAGAACAAGGTCACCAGCGCGCTGGACGACGCGCACAAGTCGATCGACGCTCGCATCAAGGCCGAGACGGCGAAGGCGCAGAACGCGCAGAACGCCGAGGCGGCGTACGCGAAGTCGGACAAGAGCGGTCCCGCGCCGAGCCCCACGTCGCAGTCGATCATCGACGCGGCGAACAAGGCGAACGAAGCGGACGCCACGAAGGCGCAGCAGACCATCGATCCGCTGCTCGAACAGGCCGACGGCATGGTCAAGTCGTCGCAGCAGCTGATGCAGACCCAGATCGAGGGCGGCTACTCGAAGGTCCCGCTGCCCGGCTCGGACGGCACGATCCCGCAGAGCACCGGCGGCCTGCACACCAGTCACGGCGGCGGTGGTGGCGGTGGCCACCACAGCGGCGGTGGTGGGGGCGGCGGTGGCGGTGGTCTCGGCCCGAGCGGCGGCCCGCCCTCCTCCCCGCCGCCGGGGAACGTGCAGCAGTGGATCGACGAGGCGATCAAGGAGCTGCAGGCCGCCGGGGTCAACGTGACCGAGGCAGATGTCAAGAACATCTGGGCGATCATCCAGCACGAGTCCGGCGGGAACCCGAACGCGATCAACAACTGGGACTGCGTTCCCCTCGACACGGCGATCCTGACCCGGCGTGGCCTGCTCAAGCACGGCGATGTCCTGGTGGGCGACGAAACCATCGGCTACAACCCGGCGACCGGCCGTAGCGAGTGGACCCGGATCACCCGGGTTGTGCACCACGAGAACGCGCGGCTGGTCCGGATCGCGAACAGCCGCTGGCAGGCGACCACGACGCCGAATCACCGCTGGCTGACGGTTCCGCGGGTTGGTGTCGCGCAAGCCGGGCAGCCGCGTACGGAAACTCAGGCCGCGGTGGGCGTAGCTGTGCACCCCGAATCGGCTAGGACCGCGTACGCGACCGAAGGGCGCTTCGTCACCACCGACGAGGTGGCCGATGGCGATCGGCTCCTGCTGTCCGCGGCCGCGGAGACCGGAGAAGGTTTGGACGTGACCGTGCGGGAGGCCGCCCTCCTCGGCTGGATCGCCGGCGACGGGCGCGTCGAGAGCCGGCAACACCGTCCGACGATGTCGATCGCACAGTCGAAATCGGCTGCGGCCGGCGAGATCCGGGAGCTGCTCGCCGACGTTCCGCATGTCGAGTATCTCGACGATCAAGGCGGCCCGCGGTACCAGTTCCGTCTCGACCACGATTACGCGCAGGATTTGCTGCGGCGGGCGGGAAATCCGAAGTCGGAGGCGTTCGCTCAGGTACTCGCGATGTCGGCACTGCAGCGGGCCGCCTGGCTCGAAGCCGTGATCGACGCGGAGGGCGCCTGGTACGACGAGCCGGGCCGGCCGGCGCCGAAGGTGACGATCCACCGGGCTCCGGGTGAAGTGCTCGAAGCCATCGTGCTCGCGGTCTACCTTTCCGGCGCGCGGCCGCGAGTGTCCTTTGTGGACCAGACGGATACCTGGCAGCTGGAGGCATCGGTGCGGGCGAACCGCCCCGTCGTCTCCGGTGGATCGCTCCGCCGGGAGGAGGCCGGTCGCGGGGACGTCTGGTGCGTCACCACCGAACTCGGCACCTGGACCGCACGCGAGGGCGAGCACTTCTACCTCACCGGGAACTCGAACGCGGCCGCCGGGCATCCGTCCAAGGGCCTGATGCAGTGCATCGACTCCACGTTCAACGCGCACAAGCTTCCCGGGCACGACAACATCTACAACCCGGTGGACAACATCATCGCCGGGGTCCGGTACTCGATCGACCGGTACGGCTCGATGGGCAACGTGCCGGGGATCGCCGCGATGGCGCACGGCGGCGCGTACCGGGGGTACTGACCCGTCATCGAGTGCCGAGAACGGCGTCCGGCCGTTCTCGGCACTCATACGGCGGTTCCGGGGGTATTTCCGCAAACCGGCCGATCCGGTGGCCTGGGACGCGCGGAGTCTGTGAGGGACCCTGCGCCGACCGCGGAGGTCCGTGAAGGTCTGTGAAGGGCCCCTTCACGGACTCTGAGACAGGTCCGGCGCACAGCGCGAGGTGGTCGCGCATCTCGAACACCGCCGCATCGTCCGTTGCCGGGCGTGGTCGACGAAGATGGCAGGTGCCGTCGATGATGACGCGGCAGCCACGGCTCTCTGCTGATCACGGGCCTCGACCAACTCTGCCGGGCCCCTGGCGCCTTCCCCAGTGAGGCCGGTCCTGGGCGCCGGACGTGCGGGCTTTAGCCTGGCGACATGGTCGACCTTGGTACTTTCGGCGGTCCCGCGCTGCGGGCGGGCGTGCCTCCTTTCCACGTGATGGACGTGCTGTCCGCAGCGCAGGCCCGGCAGCGCAGCCACGGCGACGTCGTGTCGCTCGCTGCCGGGCAGCCGTCCGTGCCCGCGCCGGAGCCGGTGCGGCGGGCTGCGAGCGAGGCGCTGGGTAAGCAAACCCTCGGCTACACCGAGCAGCTCGGCATCCCTGAGCTGCGCGAAGCCGTCGCCGGGCACTACCGGCGCACTTACGACGTGGACGTGGCGGCGCAGGACGTCGTGATGACCACCGGCTCGTCCGGCGGGTTCCTGCTGTCCTTCCTGAGCGCGTTCGACCCCGGTGCGCGGGTCGCGATGGCGCGGCCGGGCTACCCGGCCTACCGCAACCTGCTGAACGTGCTGGGCTGTGAGGTGGTCGAGTTCCCGACCACGGCGGAGACGAACTTCCAGCCCACCGTCGAGCTGCTCGACCGGCTCGGCCCGCTCGACGGGCTGATCGTGGCCAGCCCGGCCAACCCGACCGGCACCGTGCTGCCGCCCGGCGAGCTGGCCGCGATCTCCGGGTGGTGTGCTTCACACGGGGTCCAGCTCATCAGTGACGAGATCTACCACGGCATCACCTACGGCGCGCAGCTCGACTGTGCCTGGCAGTACAGCCGGGAAGCCCTCGTGCTCGGCTCGTTCTCGAAGTACTTCGCGATGACCGGCTGGCGGCTCGGGTGGATGCTGGCGCCGGCCCGGCTGCACCGCTCGATCGACGTGCTGACCGGCAACTTCACCATCTGCCCACCGGCGCTCTCGCAGCATGCGGCCGTCGCGGCGTTCACCCCTGAGTCCTATGCGGAGGCTGACGCGCACGTCGCGCGCTACCGCGGCAACCGCGACCGGCTGTTCGCCGGGCTTCGCAGCATCGGGCTCGACAAGCTCGCCCCGGCCGACGGCGCCTTCTACGCGTACGCGGACGTCTCTGCGTACACAACGGACAGCTTGAGCTGGTGCCAGCGGCTGCTCGCGGACACCGGGGTCGCAATCATCCCCGGGATCGACTTCGACCCGGTCGACGGTGGCCGGTTCGTGCGGTTTTCCTTCGCCGGAGCAGCGGAAGACATCGACGAGGCGGTGCGCCGGCTGGGCACCTGGCTGGGGTGAACACCGTCAGGGGAACCCGGAGAAACCCCTGAACGTTGACTCGGAAAGGCGCGTTTCCGGCGGTGAAGTGGCACGCTGGAGGGCACCGGGCCGAGATGGCACGGAACGGCACTCGGAGGGGCCATGTTCTGGAAGATCGTCGGAGGACTCATCGTCGCGTGGATCGCCTTCATGGTGCTCGGCGGGATCCTCGGGTTCGTGTTCAAAACGGTGCTGTGGATCGCGATCATCGGCGGTGCGGTGTTCCTGGGCACCGCCGCCTACGGCGCGATCTCCGGCCGGAAGAATTCCAAGCGGATCAATGGCTGACATGAGGTGAAAGCTGTGAAGGGGCCCTGCACGGACTCTGAGTCCGTGCAGGACCCCTTCACAGCCATGGGATCAGCCCAGCGCGGCGCGGGCGGCCTCGGCGCCGTTCCATACATGCGCGCGCAGGCCGACCGCTCGCGCTCCGTCCACATTGGACGCTCGGTCGTCGAAGAACAGGCACTCGCCGGGTTCGGCGCCGAGCTGCGCCAGCAGCAGCCGGTAGATCTCCGCGTCCGGCTTCGCGCATCGCACGTCGCCGGAGAACATCGTGTGGCGGAACAGCTTCGCCCACTCCTGCTCGCGCACCCAGGCACCGAAGGTGACCGAGGCGTTGGACAGCAAGGCAAGCGACGCACCGGCCTCGGCCAGCGATTCGAGCAGGTCGAGCGCCTCCGTGGTCAGGTGTGACCAGCCCGCCACGTCCAGCGCGGTGAGTTCGGCCGAGAGCGCCTCGTCCACCTGCACGCCGAGGCGCTCCCCGATCGCGGTCCAGTAGGCGAGGTCGGTCGATCCCCGGTCGTAGGGTTCGCGCAGCTCCCAGTACACCGGCTCGAAGTCCTCGGCCGGCACGCCGGTCACAGCGGCCAGTTTCGGTACAGCCGTAGTGCGAGTGCACAGCACTTCGCCGTAGTCGAACACGATCCAGTGGGACACGTGACTTCCCCGGGGGTCAGGCGCCGGTCTTGAGACGGCGCAGCGTTTCGTCGATATCCGTGGCGGAAAGGTCGCGGTGCGTGGTGAACCGCACCTTGCCCGCCATCGGCACGGTGCGGATGCCGAGCGACTCCAGCCAGCCCAACGCGGTGGGCAGATCCGGTACCTCGGCGAGCACGATGTTGGTCTCCGGCGTGTTCACGCCCCAGCCGTGTTCGGCGAGCCCGGTGGCGAGCCGCCGGGCGAACTCGTGTGTCGCGGCCAGCTCGCCGGTCCGGTCCAGCGCGACCAGGCAGGCCGCGGCGAGCACACCGCCTTGCCGCACGCCGCCGCCGAGCATCTGCCGCATCCGGCGGGCACGTTCGACGAAGTCCTTGCTGCCCGCGACCACGGAACCGACCGGCGCCCCGAGCCCCTTGCTGAAACACGCCGACACGGTGTCGACGCCGACGGTCAGCGCCGCGGGAGGCACCTGCAGCGCCACTGCCGCGTGCCAGATCCGGGCGCCGTCCAGGTGCACGGCGAGCCCGGCCTGTTTCGCGACGGACAGTAGTTGCGCGTGTTCGTCCGGCGGCGTGACCGCGCCACCAGCGGCGTTGTGCGTGTTCTCCAGGCACAGCAGCGTGGTGCGAAGCGTGAAATACGGCCCGGTGCTGCCGATCGCGGCGGCCAGCGTGTCCGGGGTGGGACGGCCGGGGCCTGCGTCGTGTTCGAGCGGATCCGGCATCCCACCGGCCAGCCAGGCGGCCGAACCGAGTTCGTTGGCGAGCACGTGCGCACCGCGGGTGGCGAGGAACCGGTCACCGCGCTGGAGGTGCAGGCTCAGCGCGATCAGGTTCGCCATGGTCCCGCTCGGCGTCCACAGCGCGGCCGGCATGCCGAGCACCTGCGCGGCACGCCGTTCCAGCTCGGCGACGGTCGGATCGGTGCCGATGACGTTGTCGTCGACTTCGGCCTCCGCCATCGCCTGGCGCATCGCCTGGTCCGGACGGGTGACGGTGTCGGAGCGGAAGTCGATCGGCCGGGCAGTACTGGTCACGAACCGATCACAGCACAACTCCGGAGCGGGATTCAATGCACTCGGGTGGAACGAACCCGGTTGATCGTGCAACCGTGTATGCCCCCGGTTCCGTCTTCCAGGCGGACCTGTCACGAGTGGAGCTGCAGAGCGCGTGGACCAGCGCGACGAACAGGAGTTCGCGGAGTACTTCGCCGCGAAGCGGGAGGCTGTCCGCCGGACCGCGTACCTGCTCTGCGGTGATTGGCACAAGGCCGACGACCTCGCCCAGACCGCGTTCGTCGCGCTGCACCGGAGGTGGAAGAAGATCAGGGACCGGGCGGCCACCGATGCGTACCTGCGCAAGACGCTGGTCCGCGCGGTGATCGACGAATCGCGCCGGCCGTGGCGGCGGGAGCGGCAGACCGAGGTGCTGCCGGAACCGGTCTCCGACGGCCCCGGCGTGGCCGAGCGCGTGGCGAACCGGGAAGACCTGCTCGCCGCGCTGAAGGAGGTGCCGCGCAAGCAGCGGGCGGTGCTGGTGCTGCGGTATTTCGACGGGCTCGACGTGAGCGCCGCGGCGAAGGCGCTCGGCTGCAGCGAGGGCAACGTGAAGAGCCAGACGGCGCGTGGGCTGGCGAACCTGCGGCAGGTGCTGGACCGGGAGGTGGAGCCGAATGGATGAGCACGACCTGGAGAAGCTGCTCTCCGGCGCTCCCGGCGAGATCCCGCCGGCCGGTTTCGACCTGGCGGACGTGGTCCGGCGTTCGCAGCGCGAGACGCTCCGCCGGCGCAACCGGATCGCCGTGGGTGCCGCTGCGGTGCTCGTGGCCGCGGGTTTCGGCACCTGGGGAATCGTCGGCAGTGTGGGTGATACATCCGGTTCGTCCCCGGTCATGAATTCAGCCGACGGACCGGCGCAACCCAGTGGTCCGGCCGCACGTCCTTTCGGTACCGGGGGTAACCAGAACTTCCCGTCTCCGCAGTCTCGGCAGGGAGACAGCGGGAACGGGAAGACCGGCCCTGTGGCCGAAGGCACCCACGGGTGCGCACGGGTGGACTGGGAGCTCGCCACAGCCCTCGCTGGCGAGCTCCCAGGCCACTTGATCCCTGCCAATGCCTCCCCGGGTAGCGCCTGTACGACGGATTCGCGCGGCGCCGGGTTCCCACTTCCGGACGGCGCGATCTCGGCCGCGGTGTTCCCCTCGGGCCGGCCGGTCGTAGTGCCCGCCCAGCCCGCCGGATCGCGTACGGTGCAGCACGCGGCCGCCGGGGGCGGGACTGTGGTGCTGGTCAGTGTGCCGGGGACGAGCGGGCAGCCGCCGCCGTTCGCGGCCGAGCTGGACCGGCTCGTCGCCGGGCTGGCTGCGCGGTTCTGACCTCGGCCGGCCCGCTGGGCTGGCAGAATGTGCGGCCATGACGGCAGCGACCACCCCGAAGGGCGAGCGCCGCCGTGCGGCACTCGTCGAATCTGCGGCCGGACTGCTGGTCGAGGGCGGATTCGACGCCGTGCGGCACCGTGCGGTCGCCGAGCGGGCCGGGTTGCCGCTCGCCTCCACCACGTACTACTTCGATTCGCTGGAGGACCTGGTCACCGCCGCGGTCGAGCATCATTCGCAGGCCGAGCTGGCCAACGGCCGTCGCCGGCTGGACGAGCTGGCCACCCGGCACCGTGGGGTGCAGGCCACCGTGGAGCTGGTGCTGGACCTGCTGCTCGGCCCGTCCAGCGGCGACCCGGAGACGGACGCGGAAGCCGTGCTGCTGCGCTACGAACGGCTCGTGGCCACCGGGCGGCGGCCGTATCTGCGCCCGCTCATGCGTACCTTGTCCGCGCAGCTGAACGAGCTGTTGACGGAGATCTTCGCCCGCTCGGGCACCCCGGTGACCGAGGTAGCGCTGGAAAGACTGGTCGCGCTGGTCGACGGCGCGGTGGTGAACGCGTTGATCGCGGTCGACCCGGAGCCCCGCGTGTCCGCGGCCCGTATGCTGACCGCCGCGCTGTCCGAGGACTGAGGCTGGTTCTACGGTTTCCGGCCGCGGGCTTGGTTGAGATCTTCGTGGGATTTCGTCACCAGCGCCAACATCGCTGATTCCGCGGCGTCCGGATCGCGGGCGACGATGGCGTCCAGCACCTTGCGGTGGCTCGGTACCGGGTCGCCGGTGGTCGGGGCGTGGTGCACGATCCGGTCTCGTTCGGTGAGCCCGATCGCGAGCACGCGCTCGACCTGGCGCAGGAAGTTGTTGTGGGTAGCGGCCATCAGTGCTCGGTGGAAAGACAGATCGGCCTCGACGCTGGCGTCCGGATCGGACTTCGCGGCGGCCATCCGGTCGAGCGCGCTTCGCAGCGCCGCGAGGTCCTCGTCTCCGGCGCGTTCTGCCGCGAGCCGTGCCGCCGAGGGTTCCACCACGGTGCGTGCCTCGGTCAGCTCGTCGAACAGGGCCGGGTTCCCGCTGGCCGCGGTTTGCCAGCGCATCACGTCGGCGTCGAGCAGGTTCCAGCGATCTCGCGGCTGAACGAACGTCCCGCGCTTCTGGCGTGCGTCGATCATTCCCTTTGCTGCCAGCACTTTCAGTGCTTCACGGAGCGCGGTCAGGCTGATGTCCAGCTCCTCCCGCAGGGCGGGGAGGTCGAGCACGGTGCCTTCGCCCCATGCGCCGGACAGGATGCGGGCGGCCAGCGTTTCCACGGTCTGGCCGTGCAGGCCGCGCGGGCGGTGTTCGTTCAACGCAGTTCTCCCCGGCAGGGCAGGAGGAAACTCGGCGACCCGGTGCCGAACCGGCGGACCTCGGCATTTCCCAAGTCCGCCAACGGGAACGACGTGATCATATCGTCCTGTTGCGCGGCGACGTAACAGATTCCGCCGACGACGGCGAAGTGTCGCGGATGCGCACCGCACGGCTGGTCCGCGCTTGCCCGCCCGCCCTTGAACGCCGTGATGCAGTCCGGTCCGCGGTTGGACAGGTAGGTGCCGGAGTCCAGAACTTCCAGGTGTGCCACCAAAGATCTGCCGCCCGTGGCCGGTGTCCTCGTGACGAACTCGAACTCACCGACGGCGGTTTCGCGCACTGTCAGCAGCTCACCGGAAAGCTCGCCGGCGACGTAGGCTTCCGCGCTGCCCGGGATGCGGACGAGCTGGCGTGGCCCAGTGCCCGGCGGCAGCTTCGACACCGACCGCGGCGAAAGCCTCCCTGCCGCGGAGACTGCGTAGCTGCGGATCTCGTCGGTACCCAGATCCACCGCGCTGACCACGGAACCGTCCGGCGACGGCACGGCCATGTGGACGTGTGCGGATTCCTGCCGGTCCGCATCGGGGCCGGAGCCGCTGTGCTGCACGAGATCGGTGCGGCCGGCGATCCGGCCGTCGTCGCGTAGCGCGAACACTGCGAGGCTGCCGCTGGTGTAGTTGGCGCAGAACAGAAATCGGCCGTCCGGAGATACGGCGAGATGGCACGGATCCGCCCCACCGGTGCCCTCCACGTCGAGTGCGGTCAGCTCCCCGCCGTTGAGTGAAATCGACGTGACCGCACCGGTTTCGGTCTCGTTGGCGGCGTACACCATGGGCAACGCAGGATGTTCGGCCAGCCAGGACGGTGAAGTCATCGGCAGGGTCGACTCATGCACCAGCTCGCCGGAGGAAGTCCTTCGCAGGACTGAGATTCCGGCGCCGTTGCCGCCGCTTTCCGCGGTGTAGCAGCCGACCAGCAGCACGCTCATCGCTGCACCAACGCAACGACCCGTGCCCGGATTTCCTCGGCCGTGCCACGGGTCAGCGCCGATCCGATCCCGCACGCGACCGCGCCCGCGGCAAGCCACTCCGGTACGTCGGCGGGCTCGATTCCGCCCGTCGGCACGAGCGGAGCCTGCGGCAAGGCCGCGCGTAGGTCCTGCACCCACTGCGGCCCCAGCGCCGAGGCGGGGAAGACCTTCACCGCGTCCGCGCCTTCTTCCAGCGCGCGCACGATCTCGGTGACCGAGCCGGTGCCGGGAAACGCGGCGGCGCCGTACCGGTGTGCGGTGCGGATAACCTCGGTGTGCAGCGACGGGGACACCAGAAACCGCGCCCCGGCCCGGATCGCCGCCGTCGCCGACGATTCGTCGAGCACCGTGCCCGCCCCGATCGTCGCGTCCGGATACGCCGAGGTCAGCTCCTCGATCGCGGCCAGCGCGCCCCGGTTCGTGAGCGGCACTTCCACCGACCGGAGCCCGGCGTCGAGCACCGAGCGCGCGGCCGCGACCGCGGAAACCGCATCCGCGGTCCGCACGATGCCGACGACCCCCTGCCGCATTGCCTCGTGGGTGATCTGCCACCGGTATCCCATCGACGCACCTCCTCGCGACGCCACTGTGGCATGGTTGCCAGCCGGGCAGTTGAAATACTAATTTAGTATTTATTCGCGGGCCAGGCCGGCCCGGGAGGAGAGTCTCCGAGGAGGTGGCATCCGGATGAAGATCACCGGGATCGAGACGTTCCTGGTCGCTCCGCGCTGGCTGTTTCTCAAGGTCAGCACGGATGAAGGCAGCTGCGGCTGGGGTGAGCCCGTGGTCGAGGGCCGGGCGGGTACGGTCCGCGCGGCCGTGCACGAGCTGGCCGAGCTGGTCGTCGGCAAGGATCCGCTGCGGATCGAGGAGCACTGGCAGGTGCTGCGCCGAGGCGGGTTCTACCGGGGTGGGCCGGTGCTCTCCAGCGCGCTGGCCGGGATCGACCATGCGCTGTGGGACATCGCCGGGAAGGCGCGCGGCGTGCCGGTGCACGAGCTGCTCGGCGGCCCGGTCCGCGATCGGGTGCGGGTGTACTCCTGGGTCGGCGGCGATCGTCCGTCCGGCATTTTCGACGCGGTGTCCGCGCAGGTCGCCGCCGGGTTTACGGCGGTGAAGATGAACGTCGCCGGCCCGCTGGCCCCGATCGCCTCACCCGCCGAGGCGAACGCCGCCCTCGCCCGCGCCCGGCAGGCGCGCGAGGCCCTCGGCCCGGACCGCGACCTGGCGATCGACTTCCACGGCCGCGTCTCCCCGGCCATGGCGCGGCGGCTGCTGAAGATGCTCGAAGAAGTCCAGCCGATGTTCGTCGAGGAACCAATCCTGCCCGAACTGCCCGCGACGGCGCTCGCGTCCGTGGTCGAGACCTCCACCGTCCCGATCGCGACCGGGGAACGGCTCTACTCGCGCTGGGAGTTCAAACCGGTACTGGACGCCGGGGTCGCCGTGGTCCAGCCGGACCCGTCACACGCCGGCGGCATCTCCGAACTGCGGCGGATCGCCTCACTCGCGGAGATCTACGGCGCGCACCTCGCCCCACACTGCCCACTCGGCCCGATCTCACTCGCCGCCGCCTTGCAGGTCGCGTTCGCGACGCCGAATTTCCTGATCCAGGAACAGAGTTTCGGTATGCACTACCACGATGGCCGCGAGCCGGTGGCTTATCTGGCCGACTCCGCGCTGTTCCGGTTCACCGACGGGTACGCGGCCCGCCCGCTCGCCCCCGGGCTCGGCGTCGAGATCGACGAGGGGGCCGTCCGGCGGGCCGATGAAGCCGGGCACGAGTGGCGGTCGCCGGTGTGGCGGTTGGCGGATGGGGGATTGGCTGAATGGTGAGGCTTCGTGATCGCGCGACCGCTGCACCCGGCAGAACGGCTGTGAAGGGGCCCTTCACGGACTCAGAGTCCGTGAAGGGCCCCTTCACAGCTGGGTAGCCACGGTCCCACCCAACCGCCCTGACCTGCGCAGGTATCGTGGTCCCGTGACGGACAAGCCTCGTATTCCCAACGTGCTCGCCGCCCGGTACGCCTCGCCCGAGCTGGTGCGGTTGTGGTCCCCGGAGCGCAAAGTGGTGCTGGAGCGCCAGTTGTGGCTCGCTGTGCTGCGTGCGCAGAGTGAGCTGGGGGTCGAGGTGCCCGACGGGGTGCTCGCCGACTACGAGGGGGTCGTCGAGCAGGTCGATCTCGACTCCATCGCCGCCCGGGAGCGCGTGACCCGGCACGACGTGAAGGCTCGCATCGAGGAGTTCAACGCGCTCGCCGGGCACGAGCACGTGCACAAGGGCATGACCTCGCGCGACCTCACCGAGAACGTCGAGCAGTTGCAGCAGTTGCGTTCCCTGGAGCTGATCCGCGGCCGCGTCGCCGCGGTGCTGGCGCGGCTGGCCGCGCTCGGGGTGGAGCATTCCGACCTGGTGATGGCGGGGCGTTCGCACAACGTCGCCGCGCAGGCCACGACGCTGGGCAAGCGGTTCGCCACGGCGGCGGACGAGTTGCTGGTCGCCTTCGCCCGGCTCGACGAGCTGATCGGCCGTTACCCGCTGCGCGGGATCAAGGGGCCGGTCGGCACCGCGCAGGACATGCTCGACCTGCTCGGGGACGAGTCCGCGCTGGCGCGGCTGGAGACCCGGATCGCCGAGCATCTCGGATTCGCCAACCACTTCGTCAGTGTCGGCCAGGTCTATCCGCGCTCGCTCGACTTCGACGTACTGTCCACTGTGGTCCAGCTGGCCGCCGCGCCGTCCAGCCTGGCCAAGACGATCCGGCTGATGGCCGGGCACGAGCTGGTCACGGAGGGCTTCAAACCCGGCCAGGTCGGCTCGTCGGCCATGCCGCACAAGATGAACACCCGCTCCTGTGAGCGCGTGAACGGGCTCGCCGTGGTGCTGCGCGGCTACCTGTCGATGATCGGCGAGCTGGCCGGCGACCAGTGGAACGAGGGCGACGTCTCGGATTCGGTGGTACGCCGGGTCGCGCTGCCGGACGCGTTCTTCGCTCTCGACGGGCTGCTGGAGACCTTCCTCACGGTGCTGGGCGAATTCGGCGCCTTCCCGGCCGTGGTGGAGCGTGAGCTTGATCGCTATCTCCCGTTCCTGGCCACGACGAAGGTGCTGATGGCCTCGGTACGCCGCGGCGTCGGCCGGGAGACCGCGCACGAGGCGATCAAGGAGAACGCGGTCGGCGTCGCGCTGGCGATGCGCGAGCGCGGCGCGGAGAACGACCTGCTCGACCGGCTCGCCGCCGACGAACGGCTCCCGCTCGACCGTGCTGAGCTCGACGATCTGCTCGCCGACCGGATCTCGTTCACCGGCGTCGCCCCGCGGCAGGTGGAGGAGGTCGCCCGCCGGGTGGCGGACGTGCTCAAGCGGTTCCCGGACGCCGCGGCCTACACCCCGCAGCCGATCCTGTGATCATCCGCACCACGTCCACCGGCTGAGACGGGCTTACCCCGACGAGCGAAATCCTTAACCTCGGACGCCGAAACCCTGCAAGTGCCAGGTCGCACCCGCGGCCTGGCACTTCTTGCCGTGCGGACCAGGAAGAAGCCCATGAGAAAGCTCCTCAGCACCCTCGTACTCGTCGTGACCGCCACCGCCGGGCTCGCCGCCTGTGGTTCGTCCGGCGACGCCGGGCAGACCCTGCGGGTCGGCACCCTCGCCGACGCCCCGCCGAGCATCTTCCTCCAGGATGGCCGGTTCACCGGGTATGACAACGAGCTGCTGAGGGACATCGCCCAGCGCGAGGGCTTCCAGGTCGAGTTCGTCGGCACCGAGTTCGCCACGCTGCTGGGCAAGGTGGCCGGCGGGCAGCTCGACATCGGCAGCTCGACGATCTCCGCGACCGGTGCGCGCAAGAAGACCGTGGCGTTCTCGAACGGCTACGACACGAGCTACACCACCGTGGTCACGAAAAAGGGCGCCGCGCTGAGCGGTCCGGGTTCGTTCGCGGGCAAGCGGCTGGGCGTGGTGCAGGGCTCGGTGCAGGACGAGTTCGCGGCGAAGCTCGCCGGCGCCGAGGTCGTGCGGTTCCCGGACTACAACGCCGGGTTCGCCCAGCTGCGCAGCGGCGGGCTGGACGGCTGGGTGGTGCCGAAGGACATCGGCCAGAAGTACTTCGACCAGAACCCGGCGGTACCACTGGAATTCGGCTACACCGTGCTGGACAAGGACACCCCATCCGCGTTCGCGGTGGCCAAATCGAACACCGACCTGCTAAACAAGATCAACGACGGGCTGGCCAAGGCGATCGCGGACGGTACCGCCGCCAGGCTGCACGCGCAGTTCTACCGGTCCGCGCCGATCGCGAAGGAACTCGACAAGGGAGGCTCGGGTCTGCCGGTGAAGAACTCGTGAATAAGCCCGGCAGTTGGCATAAGATTCACCGTCTGGTCCGGTCGAAGAGCGCGGAAGCCTAGGAGTGACATGAAGAAGCTGATGGTCACCGCTGTCGCGGCGGCGCTGGTCGCCGGGCTCACCGCCTGCGACGGCGCGGACAGCGACACGCTGCGGGTCGGCACGCTGAGCGACTCCCGGCCCAACGCCTACCAGGAAAACGGCACCTACACCGGATTCGACAACGAGCTGCTCCGCGCGATCGCGGACAAGGAGGGGCTCAAGCTGGAGTTCGCGTCCAGCGACTTCTCCGCCCTGCTCGGCCAGGTCGCGAGTGGTTCGTTCGACGTCGGCAGCGGGGGCATCGCGCAGACCGACGAGCGCAAGAAGACGGTGGCGTTCAGCAATCCGTACAACTACCAGTCGCTGGGCATCGAGGCCAAGCCCGAGGCCGGGGTGAGCGACGAGAACTCGTTGTCGGGCAAGCGGGTCGGCGTGGTGCAGGGCACCGTGTCGGACACCTGGCTCGCGGCGAACGCGGCCGCCGCGCAGGCGGTGCGCTTCCCGAACGACGCGGCCGTGGTCAGCGCGCTCACCAGCGGCGGAATCGCCGCGGCGGTGTTCGACCAGGTCTCCGCCGAGGACTACGCGAAGAAGAATCCCGGGCTGAAGGTCACGAAGGTGATCACCACGACCATTCCGCACGGGTTCGCGGTGCGCAAGGGCAACAACGAGCTGCTGGCCAAGCTGAACGACGGGATCAAGAAGGTCATCGCGGACGGCGCCTGGCAGAAGGTGCACCAGCGGTTCGAGCCGGGCCAGCCGGTCCCCGCCGACTTCAAGAGCAAGTGAACAGATGGATCAGTTCTTCGACACGTTCCTCGACTGGGACTACATCTGGCAGGTCTTCCCGGATCTGCTCAAGACCGGGCTGGGCAACACGCTGATCCTGTCCGCCTCTTCGGCGGTGATCGGCACCGCGGGGGGCATGGTGCTGGCGGTGATGGGGCTTTCGGCGAAGCGCTGGCTGCGCTGGCCCGCGCGGGTGTACACGGACATCTTCCGGGGGCTGCCGGCCATCCTCACCATCCTGGTGATCGGCCAGGGCCTGGCCACGCTCGCGCGCGGGCTGGTGGGCACCAGCCCGTATCCGCTGGGCATCCTGGCGCTCAGCCTGATCGCCGGGGCCTACATCGGGGAGATCTTCCGGGCCGGCATCCAGAGTGTCGACAAAGGACAGTTGGAGGCCAGCCGCGCGCTCGGCATGAGCTACAGCAAGGCGATGCTGCTGGTGGTCATCCCGCAGGGGGTGCGCCGGGTGCTGCCCGCGCTGGTGAACCAGTTCATCTCGCTGGTGAAGGATTCGACGCTGGTGTACTTCCTCGGGTTCATCACCTCGCAGCGTGAGCTGTTCCGGATCGGCCAGGACCTCGCGGCCACCACCGGCAACGAATCGCCGCTGGTCGCCGCGGGCTGCGTGTACCTGGTGATCACGATCCCGCTCACGCACCTGGTGAACTACATCGACAAGCGGCTGCAGACCGGCGGCAAGGTGCGCGCCGGTACCGAACTCGCGGCCGGTGAGGCGGTGAAAGCGTGACGACGACAGCGGTGCGGTCCTCTTCGGTGGAACTGCGGGACATCCATGTCTCCTTCGGCACCCTGGAGGTGCTGCGCGGGGTGGATCTGAAGGTGCCGAGCGCGAGTACGACCTGCGTGATCGGCCCGTCCGGCTCGGGCAAGTCGACGCTGCTGCGGTGCGTGAACCGGTTGCAGGAGCCCGATCGGGGCGACCTGCTGCTCGACGGCGAAAGCGTGATCAAGGCCGACCCGGACGTGCTGCGCCAGCGGGTGGGCATGGTCTTCCAGCACTTCAACCTGTTCCCGCATCGCACCGTGCTGGACAACATCGTGCTGCCGCTGCGCAGTGTGCGGAAGCTGTCCAAAGAGGACGCAGCGGAACGGGCGCGGGCGCGGCTGGCCGAGGTGGGGCTTGCGGACAAGGCCCCGTATCGCCCGGCCGCGTTGTCCGGCGGTCAGCAGCAACGGGTGGCGATCGCCCGCGCGCTGGCCATGGAGCCCGAGGTGATGCTGTTCGACGAGGCGACCAGCGCGCTGGATCCGGAACTGGTGAAGGGCATCCTCGACCTGATGGCCGAACTCGCCGGCCGCGGCCTGACCCTGCTCGTGGTGACTCACGAGATGGGCTTCGCGCGCCGCGTGGCCGACGAGGTCGCCTTCATGGACGGCGGCCGCATCGTCGAGCACGGCACTCCGGACCGGATCTTCGACGAGCCGTCGAGCCCCCGGCTGCAGCAGTTCCTCTCGCAAGTCCTCTGACCCCCGCCTCTCCCCGGGAGCCTTGCCGGCCGCGATAGCTGGTTAGGCTGAGCGATATGACGACCGTCTCCCAGCTGACGTATTACCCGATCAAGGGCTGTGCGGGCACGTCGGTGGCGGATGCCGAGGTGACGCCGGCGGGGCTGGCTCACGACCGGTGTTTCGTCATCACCTCGCCGGACGGGGAGTTCCGCAGCCAGCGCCGGTTTCCGGTGCTGGCCGCGGTGCGTCCGCGGGTGCTCGACGGCGGTCGGCGGCTGGCCTTGTCCGCGCCCGGGGTGGAGGATCTCGTGATCGAGGTCCGCCCGGACGGGCGGCGGCAGCCGGCGAGCGTGTTCACCTGGCACGGCGAGGGCGTGCATCAGGGTGCGGACGCGGCCGAGTGGTTTTCCGCGGTGCTGGGTGTGCCGTCGGTGCTGCTCGGGGTCTCGCCCGCGCACGAGCGCGTGACGAGCGGGGAGATCCCCGGCACCACGACGTTCGCGGACGGGCATGCGGTGCTGGTCGCCTCGGAGTCCTCTTTGGACTGTCTGAACGAGCGGATCGCCGCCCGTGGCGGGGAACCGGTGCCGATGGACCGGTTCCGGCCGAACGTGGTGGTGCGCGGGTGGGTGACGCCTTACACCGAGGATTCGGTACGTCGCCTGCGGGCCGGGGGTGTGGAGCTGGGTTACGCCAAGCTGTGCGTGCGCTGCGCGGTGCCGATGGTCGATCAGGCCACCGGCGAACGTCGTGGGCCGGAGCCGATTCGCACGCTCGCGACGTATCGCCGTGACGTCGAGGGCGGGGTTCTGTTCGGCATGAAGGCGGCGGTGCTCCAGCCGGGTCAGCTGGCCGTGGGCGACGCGGTGATGGTGCATTCGCCGGACGAACTCAGCCCGAGCACGGTGGCCGCCGAGCCGCCGTTCACCGCGACCGAGAGCCGGCCCGCCGAATCGGGGTAGACCAGGTTCGCGCCGGGCGGCACGTCGGCGAAGGTCCGGCCGAGTTCCGCGGGTACCGCGATCCGTTCGCTGTGCACGGTGACCGTGCCGGTCAGCCCGGTCAGCTCCAGGTCCGCGGGGGTCGCGGCGAGCTGGACGTTGCCGAAGTGGTCGACGGTGAGCACGTCCGAGACGAGCTTGCTGGGAAACGCCGCGACCAGCGGATCCGGCAGCCGCACGAGGTCTTCCAGAGCAGGTCCGAACGACCCGGGCGCGGCACCGCGAGCCAGGCGCGCGGCGGCGGGTGCGAAGACGTCCCGCCCGTGGAAGGTCGCGTACGCGGGTTCGGGGCCGTCGAGCGCGTAGGCCGCGGTCACCCCGCCGAGGGCGTCGGCGGCCGGGATGAGCAGCCCGTTGTCGGGGCCGACGAGCAAGCCGTGGGCGGTGACGACGACCACGCCGCGTCGTGCGGTCCCGACGCCGGGGTCGACGACGGCGAGGTGCACTGCTTCGGGCAGGTACGGCACGGTCTGCGCAAGGACGGCGGCGCCGTGGCGTACCTGCTGTGGCGGCACGAGGTGGGTCACGTCGAGCACGCGTGCTTCGGGGGCCAGCCGCGCGATGACCCCGTGGCACGCGGCCACGAAGCCATCGCGGAGCCCGTAGTCGGTGGTGAACGAGATCCAGGCCATGACCTGCATCATCCTCGCTCTGTGCGGCCTCGGGTTAGGGTGCAGCGGTGACGACGCTCGCCGATTACCCGAAGATCGCTGCCGGCAAGGTCCGGGAGCTGTACGCGGTCGGAGACGACCACCTGCTGCTGGTCGCTTCGGACCGTATTTCTGCTTACGACTTCGTGCTGGACACGCCGATCCCGGACAAGGGCCGCGTGCTGACGGCAATGAGCGTGTTCTGGTTCGACCAGCTGTCGGACCTGATGCCGAACCACCTTGTCGCGTACGACGATCCGCGCATCCCGGAAGAGGTCCGCGGGCGGGCGTTGCTCGTACGGCGACTTGAGATGCTGCCGGTCGAGGCTGTGGTGCGTGGGTACCTCACGGGGTCCGGGTACGCGGACTACCGGCGTACGGGCGCAGTGTGCGGCGTGCAGCTTCCCGAGGGGCTGACGGAGGCCTCGAAGCTGTCTTCGCCGATCTTCACCCCGGCGACGAAGGCTGACCTCGGCGAGCACGACGAGAACGTGTCGTTCGAGGAGATCGCGGCGAAGATCGGGACGAAGCGAGCGGAAGAGGTTCGCGAGGCGACGCTGACGGTGTACCGCCGCGGGGCGGAGCTGGCCGCGGAGCGCGGGATCCTGCTGGCGGACACGAAGCTGGAGTTCGGGCTGGACGAGACGGGTGCGCTGGTCCTGGCGGACGAGGTGCTGACGCCGGACTCGTCGCGGTACTGGCCGGCGAAGGGCTACGAGCCGGGCAGGGTACAGCCGTCGTTCGACAAGCAGTACGTACGCGACTGGCTGACCGGACCGGAGTCGGGATGGGACCGGAAGTCCGGGGAGAAACCGCCGAGCCTGCCGGAAGAGGTGGTGGAGGCAACGCGACGGAGGTACGTGGAGGCGTACGAGAGGATGACGGGGGAGCGGTTGGAGGAGTGGGGGTAGCGGCAGGCAAGGAGGAGTGGGGTAGCTGCGAGAAGCGGACCTAGCCCCAACTGCCGAACCCCGAAACTGTCGGCACCCCGTGATAAACTGCAACCATGTCATCACCGTACGCAACACCGCGAGCAAGGGCGCTGGGCCTGGAGCTCCGCACGGCACGGAAAAGACGAAGACTGGGCGTACGAGAACTCGCCCGCCTCCTGGGAATGACGCCCGGGTTCGTGACGAACTGGGAACGCGGACTGCGGTTGCCGAAGCCGGAGGACGTGGGGGCGGTACTGGCGCACTGCCGGGTAATCGGCGCAGACCGAAGGCGAATAGTGGAGATGGCGCGCGGAGCGCGCGAGCAGGACTGGATAGCCACCGGCGGCGAAGAGGCGTATCGGGAGTGGGAGAAAACGGCGCGGACAGTGTTCGCGTGGGGCCCGGATCTGGTACCGCCGCTGCTGCAGACGAGCGGGTACGCGCGCGCAGTGCGCGGAGCCGCGAAGGGGGAGGAGGAACAGCCCGCGTGGCGTGAAGCGACCGGGCGGTGCGTACTGGTGGTGGGAGAAACGGCGCTGCGCAGGAGGATCGGCAGCGCGGAGGTGATGACGGAGCAGCTCCGCGGCCTGGGGACGGCACTGGAACTCGACGAGATCGACGTCCGCTTGGTCCCGGCGGAGCAGGAGTACCGGCCGGGGCTCGCCAGGCCGTTCACGATCTTCGATTTCGCCAACCTGCCCACGATCGTGCACGAGCGGCTGCTGAGCGAGAGCGCGAACAGTTCGAGTCCGGTACGCGTGGCGCGCTACCGCGAAGTGGCGGAAACCCTGCTGAATCTGGCCTTGCCGAGATCGGCCGCACAAGCGCTGCTCGCCACGGTGCTCCGGGAATTGTCGGCGGCGGTCGGCACACTGGGGATGAAGGAGTGCCGAGAGGGGGACGCATGAGTGCGGCGCCGGTACCGGACGGCGGTGGCGCAACCGGAATCGGGTGGACGACCCGGTCGTCCGGCAACGGTTCGCAGGTCCGCGCGGCCGCGGTGGAGAGCTGTTCGCCGGCTGCCGCGGTTGGCCGTGTGCCGCGATATTTTCCTTGTGTCACACCGATTCGCGAGCTTCTTCCGATGCGCTGGATTGCCCGGGTGGTGGGTGCGCTGACCCACCGTGGGGTTCTTCCGCTGTCGCAGTGGTTCGCGGTTGCCATTGCGGTGACGGGAAGTCGTCCGCCGCACGTCGGACGTGGCTGTCCGCCGCGCGTTTTTGCTTGCGCAGCAACGAATCCCTGGATTCCGCCAGCACGGCGCGGCTATTCTCCGGACAGTGGGCCGGGCATGTCGCACGATTTTCCCTACCTGGCAACGGTTCACCGATCCCCACGGGCGGCGAGCCCGGTTGCGGCGGGCGCACGGTCGCGGTCTCGCCGATCCGGTCCGCGCCGGGGACCGCCTCCGGTGCCGGTCCGGTTCGCCGGGCGCTGATGTCCGCCACCGCGGGCGCACGGCGGCGGATGGGTGGCACACTGGCCGCGTGATTCTGCTGATCAGCGGGAGCCTGCGGGCGGGTTCGGTCAATGGCGCGGTGCTCGGTACGGCCGCGGGTTTCAGCGAGGCGCAGATTTATCGTGGGCTCGCTGATCTTCCGCACTTCAACCCGGACGACGATCATGATCCGCTGCCTGCCGAGGTGGCCGCGTTGCGGTTGCTGCTCGGGGCGGCGGAGGCGGTGCTGTTCTGCACGCCGGAGTACGCGGGTGGGCTGCCGGGGTCGTTCAAAAACCTGCTCGACTGGGCCATCGGCGGCGGTGAGCTGGACGGTAAGCCGGTCGCCTGGATCAATGCCTCGTCGGTCGCGGCGCCGACCGGCGGTGCCGATGCGCACGCGTCGTTGCGCAAGACGCTGGCCTATGCCGGTGCCCGCATCATCGACGAGGCATGTGTGCGCATCCCGGTCTCGCGCGCCGTGGTCGCGGATGGGCGGCTCACCGATCCCGATCTCGGTGGCCGGATCGCGGTCGTGGTGCGCCGGTTGATCGAAGCTGGCCGGTGAGTCCCGGACCTCCCGCCGGAGTCCGTGAAGGTCTGTGAAGGTCTGTGAAGGGTCCCTTCACGGACTCAGAGTCCGTGAAGGGACCCTTCACAGACCCGAGACAGGTCCCCATCGCACACCCACGAGGTGGTCGCGCCTCGAATAGCTCCGCATCGTGCGTTGCCGGGCGCAATCGATCGAGATGGCAGGCGCGCCGTCGATGATGACGCGGCAGCCACGGCTCTCTCTGCTGATCACGGGTCCTCGACCAACTTTGCCGGGACCCTGGAAGCGGGCCGGTGAGTCCCGGACCTCGGCCCGGTCTTCGCGGATTTCGCCCCGCCCTATCCCGGGTGGCCACCTGATCGTGTCCGACGTTCACCCGGCGCGGGTGCAGCGCGGGTCGATTCCCGCGGTCCGGACTGCGGAGAGTGCACCGGTCCGGGTGCGCGCCTGCCACCACGGTGGCGACTACCTGCGTGCTGTGCCGGCCGCCGGGCTCGTGCCGGTGCAGTGCGAGGAACCGTCGCTGCCGCTGGGCAGCGCGGAGAAGGTAGCGGTCCCGGTGCCGGGGACCCATGGCCGTGGTCACTCGACCGGATGGTTTCGGAGGCGTTCGCCGTGGCCACCGCCGTCCGGTCGCCGGGTAACCCTCATGCGTAGTTCACGGCGTCGTCTCCTGGCCGCCATCGGGTTGCGGCGCAATAGAGCCGTGGATGCTCGCCTGCTGGTTTCGCTGTCCGGGGTCACCCCGCGCACGCTGCACCGCTGCGCGGACTTGGCGACCGAACTCGTGCGCCGTCGCGTCCCGTTGTCGATTCTGCACGTCGCCCGCACTGAGGACGGTCCGGTCACCGCGTGGGTCCGGGCTCGCCGCGAAGCCGGCGATTCCGTGCTGCTGCACGGCTACGACCACAGTGTCCTGCCGACGCACCGCGCCGTGCAGCTGGGCCGCAAAGCGGAGTTCGCCGCGCTGCCCGCGCATGAAGCCCGCCTGCGGCTGATAGCCGCGAAGGCCGCGCTGGACACCACCGGCGTACAGGTCGACGGCTTCGCCCCACCGCGCTGGCTCGCGTCGCAGGGCACACTGCAGGCCCTGCGTGAGCATGGCTTCAGCCTGTGCGCGGACCTGGCCGCAGTGCGGAACCTGCACACTGGCGAGGTAACCCGCGCGCGGGTACAGGAGTTCACGAGTCAGTCCCACCGCACCGAGACGGTCCGCTGCTTCGCGCTGGTGCTGGCAGCCGCCCGTGCAGCCCGTCGTGGCGGCCTCGTCCGGTTGGACATCGACGCGGGCGACCTGGCCCGGCCCGGGCTGCGCCAGGCGTTGTTCGATGCGGTCGACGTGGCGCTGGAGAACCGGGCGTTCGGCAGCACGTACGGCTCGCTCCGCCACGCCGCCGCTGCGTGAAGGATCAGACCGCGGTCCGCGCCCCGCGTTCGAGGACCTTGATCTCGGTGCCTTCCGGCGCGAGGTTCTGGAACAGCCCGTAGTGCATTGCCGGGTTGGCCAGCACCGCCTCGTGGATCGGGACCGAGCGGCGCGGGGCCACCGCGCGCAGGAAGTCCACGGCCTCGCCCGCCTTCAGCCACGGCGCGCCAGTCGGCAGGCCCAGCACGTCGATCCGCTGCTCGGGCACGAAGAACGAGTCACCGGGGTGGTAGAAGGCCCCGTGGCCGAGCACGTAGCCGATGTTCGGGATCACCGGGATGTCCGGATGGATCACCGCATGGTCGCCGCCGACCACAGTGACCGGGGTCGAGCCGATCTCGAAGGCCTCGCCGGGACGGGCGACCTCGTGGTCCAGGCCCAGCTTCCGCACGGTCTCGGCGGACCCGGGGTCCACGATCAGCTGCGCGTCCGGGTTCGCGGCCAGCAGAGCGGGCAGCCGTTCGGTGTCCAGATGGTCGAAGTGCTGGTGGGTGATCAGCACCGCGGACAGCTCGCGCTCGCCCTCGAACGCGGTCGAAAACGTGCCCGGGTCGATCAGGATCCGCTCGGAATCGGTTTCGAGCACCACGCACGCATGTCCGAAATGGACGAACTGCATCGAGCTTCTCCTTCTCGCCTGGTCGGTTCACCCTATGCCCGGCCACGCATGATTCGCCACGGGCGCGTGGTCCTGCCCGGCGTGCGGATCGGCGGGGTTCCGCCCCGGGCGAGGCGGTGCGATGCTGATCAGTACGCCCTGCAGACAGTTGTTGGCAGACGGCCAGCAGCCTCGTAGCCTGGGATGAACCGGAAATGGGGAGACGCCGATGACCGCCGTTCAGCCTAAGCCGACTCCGGTCGGTGAGACGTTCGACTCACTCAACCCGGCGACCGACGAGGTGGTCGGCACGTATGCGGTGCACACGGCCGACGAGGTCCGCGCGGCGGTTGAGCGTGCGCGCGGCGCTGCGCTGTGGTGGGAGGGCCTCGGCTACGTGGGCCGCGCGGAGCGGCTTCAGCGGTGGAAGGGCGTGCTCACGCGGCGGTTGCCGCAGCTGTGCCAGGCGGTACGCGACGAGACCGGTAAGCCACTCAGGGACGCCCAGCTGGAGAGCGTGCTCGCGATCGAGCACATCTCCTGGGCGGCGAAGCACGCGCGCAAGGTGCTGGGCCGCCAGCGCCGTTCTGCCGGGCTGCTGATGGCCAACCAGGCGGCGACGGTCGAGTACCGCCCGCTCGGCGTAGTCGGCGTGATCGGCCCATGGAACTACCCGGTGTACACGCCGCTCGGTTCGATCACGTACGCGCTCGCCGCGGGCAACGCGGTGGTGTTCAAGCCGAGCGAGTACACGCCCGGCGTGGGGAAGTGGCTGGTCGACGCGTTCGCCGAGATCGTGCCGGAGCAGCCGGTGCTGCAGTTGATCACCGGCTTCGGGGAGACGGGCGGCGCGTTGGTGGGCGCCGGCGTGGACAAGGTCGCGTTCACCGGATCGACCGCCACCGGGAAGAAGATCATGGCGGCGGCGGCGAACACGCTCACCCCGGTGGTGATCGAGGCCGGCGGCAAGGACCCGCTGCTGGTCGACGTGGACGCGGACCTCGATGCAGCGGCGGACGCCACGGTCTGGGGAGCGTTCTCGAACTCCGGGCAGACCTGTATCGGCGTGGAGCGGGCGTACGTGCATGAGCGCGTGTACGACGACTTCGTGGCGAAGGTGGTCGAGAAGGCGAAGGACGTACGCGCGGGCTCTGATGCAGCCGCGCAGTACGGTCCGGTGACCATGCCGTCGCAGCTCGGCGTGATCCGTCGCCACATCGCGGACGCTGTCGAGCGCGGCGGGAAGGCGCTCGTAGGCGGTGTAGACAGCGTCGATGACCGGTACGCCCAGCCGACGGTGCTGGTGGATGTCCCCGAAGACGCCGAGGCAGTCCGTGAAGAGACCTTCGGGCCGACGGTCACCATCGCGAAGGTTCGAGACATGGACGAAGCCATCGAGAAGGCAAATGCCACGAAGTACGGCCTCGGTTCCACGGTCTTCTCGAAGTCTCGCGGTGTCGCGCTGGCTTCGCGGCTGCGTGCGGGCATGACGTCGATCAACGCGCCACTGTCGTTCGCCGGGATCGCTTCGCTGCCCTTCGGCGGCGTCGGGGAATCCGGGTTCGGCCGGATCCACGGTCCGGAAGGCCTGCGCGAATTCTCCCGGCCGAAGGCGGTCGCGCGTCAGCGGTTCACCGCACCGATCACGCTCACTTCCTTCAATCGCAAGGCATCCGCCGACCCGATGGTGGCCAGGCTGATCACCTTCCTCCACGGAAAACGCTGAGGAGTGACTCGTTGCCCAGCTTCGGCGACTACCAGAACGAGATCTACCTGGCCGGGCTGGCGGGCCGGGTGCCGTCGCTGCCGATGGCGTACACGGAGCTGGAAGCACGTGCCGCGCAGGCACTTCCACCGTCAGTACTGTCCTATGTGGCCGGTGGTGCGGGGAATGAGCGCACTCAGCGGGCGAATGTGGGAGCCTTCGAACGGTGGGGCCTGATGCCCCGGATGTTCGTCGGTGCCACGGATCGTGACCTGTCCGTGGACCTGTTCGGCCTGCACCTGCCGACCCCGCTGTTCCTGTCGCCGATCGGCGTGCTCGGCATCTGCGCGCAGGACGGCCACGGCGACCGCGCCACCGCGCGCGCCGCGGCGCGCACCGGGGTGCCGATGGTCGCGTCCACCCTCAGCGCCGATCCGATGGAGCAGGTGGTCCCCGAGCTGGGTGACACTCCCGGCTTCTTCCAGCTCTACACCCCGACCGACCGCGCGCTGGCCGAATCGCTGGTCGCGCGGGCGGAGGCGGCCGGGTTCCGTGGCATCGTGGTCACCCTCGACACCTGGGTCACCGGCTGGCGGCCGCGGGATCTGGCCACGGCGAACTTCCCCCAGCTGCGGGGGCACTGCCTGGCGAACTACACCAGCGACCCGAGGTTCCGGAAGCTGCTGGGCCAGGACCCGGAGGCCGATCCGCGGGCCACCGTCGGCACCTGGGCCCAGGTCTTCGGCAACCCCCTGACCTGGGACGATCTCCCCTGGCTGCGGTCGCTGACGGATCTGCCGCTGCTGGTGAAGGGCATCCAGCACCCTGATGACGCCCGCCGTGCCATCGACGGTGGCGTGGACGGCATCTACTGCTCCAACCACGGCGGGCGGCAGGCCGACGGCGGACTGCCCGCCCTGGACTGCCTCGCCGAGGTCGTCGACGCGGCGGACGGCGTGCCGGTCCTGTTCGATTCCGGAATCCGCTCCGGCGCGGACGTGATCAAGGCACTCGCCCTCGGCGCCACCGCGGTCGGCATCGGCCGTCCGTACGCCTGGGGCCTGTCGCTGGCCGGTACCGACGGGGTGGTGCACGTGCTGCGCACCATCCTGGCCGAGGCCGACCTGATCATGGGCGTCGACGGGTATCCGGCGCTGGCCGACCTGACCAGGGAGACGCTTCGGCGCGTGAATTGAGCCGCTGACCTGCGGTTTCCCCGGAGGGTGAGGGGGCTGGCCGGTCCCCGGCCCGGGTCGCGAAGATAGGGGCGAGCGGACGAAAGGATCTTCCATGAGCAAGCTCGCCCTGGTCACCGGAGCCACCTCCGGCATCGGCAAGGCCTACGCGGAGCGGCTTTCCGCGGAGGGCTACGCGCTCATCCTGGCCGGCCGCAACACCGACCGGCTGGCCGAACTCGCCGCGGCACATCCCGTGGTGCGGACCGTGGCCGCCGACCTGTCCACCGGCGAGGGCATCGACGTGATCGCCGGGATCTGCGCGGAGGAGCCGCTCGACCTGCTCGTCAACAACGCCGGGGTGTCGCACTACATGGCGCTGGCAGAGCTGCCCGCGGACAAGGCGCACGAGGTCGTCCAGGTCAAGGTCGTCGCGGCCACCATGCTCGCCCGCGCCGCGGTCAGGGGGATGCAGGAGCGCGGTACCGGCGCCATCGTCAATGTGTCAGGCATGTTCGCCTTCAGCGGCCCGGCGCCGGCCTCCGTACAGCCACGCCGCGCGGTTTACGCCGGCACGCTCGCGTACCTGGTCACCATGTCGCAGGCGTTGAGCGTGGAGCTGGCCGACACCGGCGTCGCTGTCCAGGTCGTGGTGCCGGGTGTGGTGGCGACCGAGTTTCACGAACGGCAGGGCCTCGACCTGAGCGCGGTCCCCCGGATGACACCCGGCGACGTCGTCACGGCCAGCTTGCGCGGGCTGGCGCTGGGTGAGGTCGTTTGCGCTCCGGGGGTCGAGGACACGGGGCTGTTGGACGCGATTTTTCGGGCGGATCTCGCGGCGCTCGGTGGGCAGAGTCCACGGCTTGCTTCGCGATACCTGGACTGAGCGGGGATGACTGCCTGCGTTCGCCGGTCATGATCGTCGTGCGCTCGTGGGGAAGCGGCACCCGGCCTTGCACCGGCCCACTCAGCTGGTTACACTGTGTGCAACATGGCCAGCCCCGCTGCTCTTGAGCACGGGCTGGTTTTCCTTTTTTCAGGGACTCGGGGTGACCTACCTAAAACCGCATCTGACCTACGGTCGGCAAGTTGAGCTTCTGAAGGGTCGCGGGATGGAAATCCAGCGAACCGCCGAAGCCGAAGCAGTACTGATGCGAGTCGGTTACTACCGATTGAGCGGATACTGGTACCCATACCGAAAAGCGGCGGTTTCCCCAGGTTTGCCTCGCCGTGACGAGTTCCGCGCGGGCACTAGCCTTGACCGGGTTTTGGCCCTTTACGAACTGGATCGAAGGCTCAAACTTCTGGTACTCGACTGCATCGAGCGCATCGAGGTATCCCTGCGAGTACGAACCGCATATACAATTGGTCGACGTGGTGCTTTCGCTCACCTTGATCCTCGGGAGCTGGATGGCAGGTTCTCCGAGAAGGGTAAGGACGGAAAGTCAAGATATGCTACCTGGCTTTCGCGAATAGCAGAAGCACAGCGCCGCTCCACCGAGGACTTCGTCCAGCATTTCAAAGACAAGTATGACGGTGTCCTGCCCATATGGGTTGCTTCCGAAATAATGGACTTCGGCCTGCTGTCAACTCTTTACTCAGGGGCGAAGCGGAGTGACCGCGATGAGATCGCTCGCGAACTCGGTGTTGTCGACAGCCGGGGAGGGGGTAATGGTTTCGCGCTGGCGAACTGGATGCGCGTCCTCAACTACATTCGGAACGTCTGTGCGCATCACTCTCGCCTGTGGAACAGGAATATTACGGTCCAGGTCGCCTCAAGCAATCTCGCGGCAATACCAGAATTGAAGCATCTCTGCCGTTCGGGAGCGGCGACCAGTCGAGTCTATTCAGCGCTGTCCATAATCCAGTTCTTGCTGAGGGATATCTCGCCCGAGTATCCTTACCCTGAACGGCTTCGTGAAATCCTGGATTCAGGATTGGAGTCGGCGGGTAGAACTATTGGCGAGATGGGATTCCCGGATGAATGGACAGATTTCACCCTGTGGAAAAGTTGTGGCGATGTACGGATCTCAGCCCGAAAAGGCGAATCCTGCGCTTGGTGAACACTTCGGGTCAGCCGGTGGGTGACCTCTCGGCATCTCGTCGACATAGCTCGGCCTGATCGCGTCCCGCCAAGGTGCTCGCTCCCCCGGAAAGCCGCGAGTGTGAGCTGCGCTGCTGCCGCGGCACCGTGCGGCCCTGGCGAGATTCCGGTCAAGTAGGCTCAGGCGTGTAGTACCGCCCCCACGACCTGCGTGAACAAGGAGCAGCCTGCCGTGGCCCGAGTCGTCGTCGACGTCATGCCCAAACCCGAGATCCTCGACCCGCAGGGACAGGCGGTGGCCCGTGCGCTGCCCCGGCTCGGGTTCAGCGGGGTCACCGAGGTGCGCCAGGGGCGGCACTTCGAACTCGAGGTCGACGACACGGTCGACGACGAGACGCTGGCCAAGATCGCCGAGGGTTTCCTGGCCAACCCGGTGATCGAGCAGTGGACCATCCGGCGGGTCGAGGCGTGAGCGCGCGGATCGGCGTCATCACCTTCCCCGGCACGCTCGACGACGGCGACGCGGCCCGCGCGGTCCGCTATGCCGACGCGGAGGCGGTCTCGCTCTGGCACGCCGACGAGGACCTGCACGGCGTGGACGCGGTGGTCGTCCCCGGCGGTTTCTCCTACGGCGACTACCTGCGCGCCGGTGTGATCGCGCGCTACGCCCCGGTGATGACGTCGGTGATCGAGGCCGCCCGAAAGGGTATGCCGGTGCTGGGCATCTGCAACGGCTTCCAGATCCTGTGCGAGGCCGGCCTCCTGCCCGGCGCGATGATCCGCAACCAGGGCCTGCACTTCGTCTGCCGCGACCAGTGGCTGCGCATCGACAACCACACCACCGCCTGGACCACCCGCTACGAGCCGGGCGCGGAGATCCTCGTTCCGCTGAAGAACAACGACGGCTGCTACGTCGCCGAGCAGTCCACTTTGGACATGCTGGAGGCGGAGGGCCGGGTGGCGTTCCGCTACGTCGGCGGCAACCCGAACGGCTCCCGCAACGACATCGCGGGCATCACCAGCGAGAACGGCCGCGTGGTCGGCCTGATGCCGCATCCGGAGCACGCGATCGACGCGCTCACCGGCCCGTCCGACGACGGGCTCGGGTTGTTCTACAGCGCGGTGGACGCGCTCGTGCAGGCCTGAGTCACCACTCGAACCGGGGCCGCGATCAGTGCGATCGCGGCCCCGGTTCGTTCCGTTCGGCCGGGCGAGGTTCCGCCGGGTGGCTGGAGACACCGAGCGGTGGACCCGGCAATTCATCGCCGGTAGGCGAGGGTGTCGAAGATCCGATCGGCGGCCCGGACAGACGGTTCGGGCCGACGTTCCGCTCGTTGATCCAGCGGCGGGCGTCACAATCGAGTTCGGTGAATCGAGGTGGGCGGACCGTGTTCCACGTCTGCTGAGACCAGCGAGCCACGCTCAGCGCAGCGCAAACACAATCCGGGTCTACGCGCGGGCGAGCGAGCAGCGGTGGTGACCGGCGAGGCCGCGGCGCGCATCAGGGCGGGTCAGCTTGCCGCGGCCACCAACCGGGCGTACGGGCCTTCCGCGGCCAGCAGCTGCTGGTGCGAGCCCAGTTCGGTGATCCGGCCGTCCTCCACCACGGCGACCCGGTCGGCCGCGGCCGCCGTGTGCAGGCGGTGCGCGATCGCGATCACCGTGCGGCCTTCCAGCACCGCGTTCAGCGAGCGTTCCAGCTCTCGCGCCGAGCCGGTGTCCAGCAAGGACGTCGCCTCGTCCAGCACGAGCGTGTGCGGGTCGGCCAGGACGACGCGGGCCAGCGCCAGCTGCTGGGCCAGCCCGGCCGGGACGGCGTACGCGCCCGAGCCGAGCCGGGTGTCCAGACCGTCCGGCAGCCCGGCCGCCCACTCCGCGGCGCCCGCCGAGGCCAACGCGCTCAGCAGCTCTTCGTCGGTCCAGTCGCCACCGGTTCGGCGGGCGGGCAGGGCGAGGTTCTCGCGCAGCGTGCCGGAAAAGGTGTGGTGCTCCTGGGTGAGCAGCAGCACTTCGCCACGCAGCACGTCGTCCGCGAGCGTGGACACCTCGGTGCCGCCCACCCGGATCGAACCGCCGGTCGGCGCGGAAATCCCGGCCAGCAGCCTGCCGAGCGTCGACTTGCCCGCGCCGGACGGGCCGACGATCGCCAGCCGTTCGCCGCGCGGCACCGTCAAATCGATGCCGTGCAGTACTTCGCGATCCGCCGTGTAGCCGAAGCGCACGTCGCGGACCTCGATGTCCAGGCCACGGGGCACGGCGGTGACCTTCGGGTCCGATTCGGTCGGGTGCACGCCGAGGATCCGGCGGGCCGCGGCGAGCGCCACCTGAAGGTCTTCCAGCCAGAACAACGCTTCGTTCAGCGGCGCGGTCATGGCCTGCGCGTACGCGAGCATGGTGGTGATCGTGCCGAGGTCGGCCCAGCCGCGGCTGTAGGCGAACACGCCGAGCAGCAGCAAGGCCGCGATCGGCAGTACGTAGCTGATCTCCAGCGACGGCAGCCAGCGCAGCTGCAGCGCGCGCTGGTGGCGTTCGCCGAGTATCGCCTGGTCGAGCGCCCGCCGTCCGGTGCGGATCCGCCGATCGGCGAGACCGAGCGCCTCCACCGTCCGCGCACCCTCGACCGTCTCGTGCGTGGCCGACTGCACGTCGCCCCAGCGGTCCAGCATCCAGGCCAGCACGCTCGGGATCTTCCGCTGGTACCAGACGTTCACCGGCACCAGCAGCGGCAGCGCGACCAGCAGCGCGAGCGCGAGCAGCGGCGAGGTCGCGATCATCGCGATCGAGGTCAGCACCACGGTGACCACGGCGACCAGGATCTCCGGTGCGGCGAACCGCACCGCGTGGTCGAGCCGGGACAGATCGGTGGTGGCCCGGCTCAGCAGGTCCCCGGTGCCGGCCGCTTCGACCCGGCCCAGTGGCAGGTCCAGCGCGTTCGTCACGAGCTGTTCCCGGGTCTGTGCCAGCACCCGCTCGCCGAACATCCGGCCGCGGAACCGGGCCGCCTTTTTCGCCAGCGCCTGCAGCACCAGTACCAGCACGAACGCTGCGGCCAGCAGGTCGACGCGGGCACTGCCGGTGCCTTCGACCACGCCGTCCACGAGCCTGCCGAGCAGCTGCGGCCCGGCCAGCCCGATCAACGTGGCGAGGCAGAACAGGCCCAGCATCACGGAGAACTCGCGCCGGTGCGCGGCCGCGGTACGCAGCGCCCAGCGCCGTACCTCGCGCCGCGACGCGAGCGGGAGTCGCGTGGTCATACCGTCACTGCCTTTCCGTGCACCACTTCGTCCGCCACATTCCTCCACAGTGGACTCTGGCTGAACACCACCGTGGTCCGTCCGCGCCGCAGCCGCGCCACCCGCTCGGTGATCCGCGCCTCGGTGTGCGCGTCGACCGCCGAGGTCGGCTCGTCGAGCAGCAGCACGCCGGCGTCGATCGCCAAGGCACGCGCCAGGCTCAGCCGCTGCCGCTGCCCACCGGAGACCTCGCGGCCGCGTTCGCCGATCAGCTCGTCGACGCCGCGGGGGAGGGCTTCGATGATGTCCTCGGCGTCCGCCGCGTGCAGCGCCGCGAAGATGTCCACCTCGCCCGGCCGCGCCGGCGTCAGCTGGCCCCGCAGCACCCCGGAGAACCACAGGTCCTGGTTGTGCGCGTAGACCACTCGCGAACGCAGCTCGGCCAGCGCCACCCGGTTCGCCGGCACCCCGCCGACCAGCACCTGCTCGCCCTCGTCCGGATCGGTGAACCGGGCCATCCGCTCGGCGATCGCCTCCGCCTCGGCACCCAGGTCGACCACCGTCAGCCGGCCCGGGGCGATCCGGATGCCGCTGGTGGTGTCGACCAGTTCCAGCGGTCCTTCCGGCAACGGCAGCGGTTCGTCCGGATCGGTGAGGCCCGGCCGCAGCGCCAGCAGGTCGCAGATCTTCCGGGCGGCGACCGTGCCGGAGCTCAGCGCGCCGGCCGCCTCGGTGGCGGTGCTCACCGGCACCACCAGGAACGCGGAAATCCCGTAGAACGCCACCAGTTCGCCGACGTCGATCGTGCCCTCCAGCGCGAGCCGCGCGCCGAGCCAGGTGATCGCCACCGTGACCAGGCCGGGCAACAGGACCTCCGCCGCGGCGAGCCAGGCCTCGGCGCGCCCGACCTCGATCCCCGAGCGCCGGACCACCTGGCTGGCCTCGCGGAATCGCCGCAGGAACCGCTGCTCACCGCCGACCCCGCGCAGGATCCGCAGGCCGGACACGATGTCCGCGCCCAGCGCGTTCACCTCGGTCAGGTTCTCCCGCTGGACGCTCTTGCGCTTCTGCAGCGGAGCCAGCAGCGGGCCGATGCCGACCACCGCGAGCGGGACGCCGACCAGCGCGACGACGCCGAGCAGCGGCGAACTGTCCAGCATGGCCACGCCGACCACCACGAACGCCACGAGCGAGCCGACCGTGCGGCCGAGGACCTCGCAGGCGTTGCCGATCCAGTTGATGTCCGAGGAGGTGACCGCGACCACGTTGCCGGTGGTCGTCGCCTCGCGCAGTTTCGCGCCCAGCCGGGTGGTGTGCTCGGTCACCGTCCGCTGTGTGGTGGCCGCGCCGTGCAGCCACATCCCGTACGAGTTGAAGTGCTGCCAGGTGCCGAACCCGGCCTGCACCAGCCCGAGCCCGGCGGCGATCAGCGCCCACTGCCAGAGCGCGCCGGTGTCGTGCGCCGCGATCGCGCCCACTCCCTTGCCGATCACCAGCGGCAGCAAGGCGCCCGGCAGCGCCCAGCAGGCCCCCGTGACGGCGCCGGTGAGCACCATCCACGGCCGCGAACGCAGGACCGCCAGCAGGTAGCGGGCGGCGGTCAGGCGCTTCGGCAGCCGTAGCGTGGGAATACGATATGTGGCGGACAGCACGATCACCGACGGTAGGAGGTCCGGCACGTCCGGCGCGACTGATTTTACCAATTCCGACCAAGTAGGCCGACCCCCACCCGGCACGTAACCGTTGGTACGAAGCCATTAGGCGTGACCGTGGTCGGATTGGTAATGATCGGCACAGTATGCCCGGTGCCTGGTCCCACCGGCCTCAACTCCCGCGAGCCGCTCCCCGTATCCTGGGCCCTGTGGCGAACCCTGATGTGGACACCGTGACCAGCACCGTTGACACCACCGCGGCGGCCGTGGCGACCCCGGACACCGTGCAGCCCTATGTCGAACTCGGGCTCGCCGAAGACGAGTACGCCCGGATCCGCGAGATCCTCGGCCGTCGTCCCACCGACGCCGAACTGGCGATGTACTCGGTGATGTGGAGTGAGCACTGCTCGTACAAGTCCTCGAAGAAGCACCTGCGCTACTTCAGCGAGACGGCCACCGACGAGATG
This sequence comes from Amycolatopsis sulphurea, assembly GCF_002564045.1. Classification (NCBI taxonomy): domain Bacteria; kingdom Bacillati; phylum Actinomycetota; class Actinomycetes; order Pseudonocardiales; family Pseudonocardiaceae; genus Amycolatopsis; species Amycolatopsis sulphurea. The sequence continues at coordinate 2,575,029 of NZ_PDJK01000002.1, forward strand.
AAGTCCAAGATGCTCGCGGGCATCGGGGAGAACGCGGGCGTGGTCGACATCGGTGACGGCTGGGCGGTCACGTTCAAGGTGGAGAGCCACAACCATCCGTCCTATGTGGAGCCTTACCAGGGCGCGGCGACCGGCGTCGGCGGGATCGTGCGCGACATCATGGCGATGGGCGCGCGCCCGCTGGCCGTGCAGGACGCGCTGCGCTTCGGCCCGGCGGACGCCCCGGACACCAAGCGCGTGCTCCCCGGTGTGGTCGCGGGTGTCGGCGGCTACGGCAACTGCCTCGGTCTGCCCAACATCGGCGGTGAGCTGGTGTTCGACCCGTCGTACGCGGGCAACCCGCTGGTCAACGCGCTGTGCGTGGGGGCGATGCGAACCGAGGATCTGCATCTGGCGTTCGCTTCCGGCACGGGGAACAAGATCATCCTGTTCGGCGCGCGGACCGGGCTGGACGGCATCGGCGGCGTGTCCGTGCTCGCCAGCGACACGTTCTCCGGCGACGAGACCGCGGCGGGCCGGCGCAAGCTGCCCAGCGTGCAGGTGGGCGATCCGTTCACCGAGAAGGTGCTCATCGAGTGCTGCCTCGACCTGTTCCGGGAGAACCTGGTCGTCGGCATCCAGGACCTCGGCGGGGCCGGCCTGTCCTGCGCGACCTCGGAGCTGGCCGCTGCGGGCGACGGCGGGATGCACATCTACCTGGACCGGGTTCCGTTGCGTGCCACCGGAATGACCCCCGCCGAGGTGCTCTCCAGCGAATCCCAGGAGCGGATGTGCGCGGTCGTCTCGCCCGAGCAGGTCGAGGCGTTCCTGGCCGTCTGCGCCAAGTGGGACGTCATCGCCACCGACATCGGTGAGGTGACCGACGGCGACAACCTGGTGATCACCTGGCACGACGAGATCGTGGTGGACGTTCCGGCACACACCGTGGCGCACCAGGGCCCGGTGTACGACCGCCCGATCGAGCGGCCGTCCTTTCAGGACGCGCTGATCGCCGACACTTCCGCGGACCTGCCTCGGCCGACGACGCCGGAGGGCCTGCGGGCGGACTTCCTCGCGCTGATCGGCAAGCCGAACCAGGCGTCGAAGGAATGGGTGACCTCGCAGTACGACCGGTACGTGCGCGGGAACTCGGTGCTGGCGCAGCCGTCGGATTCCGGGATGATCCGGATCGACGAGGAGAGCAACCGCGGCGTCTCGGTGGCCACCGACTGCAACGCGAAGTTCGTCTACCTCGACCCGTACCGCGGTGCGCAGCTGGCGCTCGCCGAGGCCTACCGCAACGTGGCCACCGGTGGGGCGACCCCGGTCGCGGTGTCGGACTGCCTCAACTTCGGCGCCCCGACCGACCCCGGCGTGATGTGGCAGTTCGAGCAGGCCGTGCACGGTCTCGCGGACGGCTGTGTGGCGCTGGGTATCCCGGTCACCGGCGGGAACGTGAGCTTCTTCAACCAGACCGGGGACACCGCGATCCTGCCGACCCCGGTGGTCGCCGTCTTGGGCGTGATCGACGACGTGACCCGCCGCATCCCGACCGGCATCGGTGCGGAAGCGGGCGAGACGCTGCTGCTGCTCGGCGAGACCCACGACGAGCTGGACGGTTCGGCCTGGGCTCGCGAGCTGCACGGTCACCTCGGCGGCGTCCCGCCGAAGGTGGATCTGGCCAGGGAGAAGCTGCTGGCCGAGGTCCTGGTGGCCGGTTCCCGCGACGGCATGATCTCCGCCGCGCACGACCTCGCCGACGGCGGCCTGGCGCAGGCGCTGACCGAGACTGTCCTGATCGGACAGTGCGGTGCCCGGGTCTTCCTCGACGCCGAGCAGGACCCGTTCGTGCAGCTGTTCTCGGAGTCCGCGGGCCGGGTGCTGGTCGCGGTCCCCCGCACGGAGGAGCTGCGCTTCACCGAGATGTGCACCGCCCGCGGCCTGCCGTGGCGCAAGACCGGGGTGGTGGACCCGGAATCCGGCACGCTGGAGCTGCAGGGCCTGACGGAGTTCGGTCTCGACGAGCTTCGCGAGGCTTGGGAGGGCACGCTGCCGAGGCTGTTCGACTGACTGAGGGGGTGCGGCTGCCGGCATTCCGGCAGCTGCACTTCATCCGTTTGGGCAAATATGGGGATACCCGGCACTGAGTGATCAACCCTCGATAGAGTCGACTCCACTTGAATGTGCGCTGAGAGAGGGCCTCGGTGGGGAAACTCCGAATTCTGGCAACGATCGCGACCGGTGTCGTGGCCACCGCGATGATGGCGGCCGGACCGGCTTCCGCAGTGACGTCCTCTGTGGACGTTCCCGAGGGGATGACCGCCAGCTACCTCGTCGTCGACCAGAAGGCCGGCAAGACCTTCGGCGCCCGCGTGCACGAGCCGTACCGTTCGGCCTCGCTGGTGAAGCTGTTCATCGCCCTCGACTACCTCGAATCGCACGGCCCGGACTACGTGATCCCGGCCGGCGACCTGGCGCTGCTCGAACCGATGCTGCGTGCCAGCAACGACGATGCCGCCAGCACGTTGTGGGTACGTGATGGCTGGGAGGAGATCATCGAGCGAACCGTCGCCAAGATCGGTCTCGCCGACACCGCGCCGCCCGCCGACCGTGGCAAGTGGGGTTACACCGCGATCAGCGCCGCGGACATCGCCAAGACCTACCGGTACATCCAGCACACGGCGAAGGCGAAGTACCGCGACTTCATCATGAGCAACCTGGCGAAATCGACGAAGTGCGGTGCGGACGGTTTCGACCAGTCGTTCGGCATTCCGCGCGCGGTCCCCGGGGCGAAGGCGGTCAAGCAGGGATGGTCGGGTTATGGCGCGGCCCCCGCGCGTGGTGCGGAATGCTCGGAGGTCGAGGTCACCGCGCGGCGCATGCTGACCTCGCCGGAAGTCAGGGCCGCCACCGCGGTCGCATCCAGCGGTGACGGCACGCCCGGCGCCCGGAACGACGGCACGACCGGCGTGATGCACACGAGCGGCACGGTCGGCGCGGGCAACGACAAGATCGTGGTGGTGCTGACTCAGGAGCCGGCCACGTTGTCCTGGCAGGATTCCGCCAGCCGGATCACCAAGCTCACCCAGGACGTCTACCTCAGGTCGGCGCTCTGAAAGCCGTTGCTCAAGGAGTGCATCACAGGGTGTCGGCAAAGTCGGTGTGAGGGGCCTTGCGCCGACCGCGGAGGTCCGTGAAGGGCCCCTTCACAGCCCGAGACAGGTCCGGTGCGCACACCACGAGGTGGTCGAGCGTCTCGAACACCTCCGCATCGTCCGTTGCCGGGCGCAATCGACGAAGAGGGCAAGCGCCATCGATGATGACGCGGCAGCCACGGCTCTCTGCTGATCACGGGTCCTCGGCCAACTTTGCCGGGACCCTGGAGTGCATCACTTGAGCGCCGCACTGGTCGCGGGGTCAGCGAACAGCCGCCGACCCCCCGATCAGTAGGCGAGGACGAAGAAGAACCCGACGCACCACTTGCCGCCGGTCTGCGTCGCGATCACCGAACCGTTGGCGGTCTTTCCCGACAGCGTGCCCTTGAGTTTGGCCGTGACCGTGGAGCTGCCGTCGTAACCTCCGACTGTCAGGTTCGGCTCGCCGCCGGTCGCTTCGTCGATGCTGTCCTTCGAGAACGACTCGGTGCCCTGGCAGGTCATCGCGGTGGCGCCGCTCGCGTCCTTGGCGTTGATCTTCGAGACGAAGCCGTCGATCACGCTCTTCGAGTCCGCGGGGGTGCCGCTGCCGCCGGTGCCCGGCTGGTTGCTCTCGTCCGTGGACGGCGCCGATCCCGTCGACGGCAACGGCGGCTGCTGCTGTGACGACGGTGCAGGCGCCGGCGCCTGGGTCTGCGCGGTGTTGTTGCTGTCCTTGCCCAGGAAGAACCCGGGTGCGACGAATCCGGTGATACCCACCGCGACCACGACGACGACCGCCACCGCGATCCCGATCCACAGGCCGGTCTTGTTGCCCTTGGGCGGGGGCGGGTCACCCTGCCCGTACTGCTGCTGATTCGGATCCCAGCCCTGCTGCGGGAACTGTTGCGTGCCCGGGTACGGCTGCTGCCCGTAGGGCTGGCCGTACTGCTGCGTGGGCGGGTACTGCTGCGCGTTCGGATCCCAAGCGGGTTGCTGTGCGTTCGGATCCCAGGCCGGCTGCTGTGCGTTCGGATCCCAGCCGGGCTGCTGCGGGGGCATCCCACCGGCCCCGGGTTGCTGCGTGTTGGGATCCCACCCGGACCGTTGCGGGGGCGTCCCATCGGCCCCGGGTTGCTGTGCGTTGGGATCCCACCCGGGCTGTTGCGGGGGCGTCCCGCCCGCCCCCGGCTGTTGCGTGTTGGGATCCCAGCCGGGCTGTTGCGGCACGCCGCCGGAACCGGGTTGCCAGCCCTGGCCGTAGGGGTCCCCGCCCGTGCCGGGCTGCGGTGGGTAGGTCATCTCCGGTTCCGCCTTCCTGCTGCACCGATTCGCGCCGCGATGTGACGGCCCGCCGGTGCCGGCGGTTCCGTCCCCAGGCCCCGCATTCTCCAAGGTGGAGAGCTTCGGCACAAAAGCGGCTCCCGGCCCTCCCGCCCGACAGGGGCAGGGTGTCGGCAACGTCGGTGTGAGGGGCCCTGCGCAGACTGCGGAGGTCCGTGAAGGTCTGTGAAGGGGCCCTTCACGGACTCAGAGTCCGTGAAGGGCCCCTTCACAGCCCGAGACAGGTCCGGCGCACAGCGCGAGGTGGTCGCGTATCTCGAGCACCTCCGCTTCGCCTGCTGCAGGGCGCAATAGATCGAGAGGGCGGGCGCCGTCGACGCGGCAGCTACGGCTCTCGCTGCTGATCACGGGGCCTCGACCAACTTTGCCGGGCCCCTGCCGGGCCCCTGCCCGGCAGGGGCGGGACGACCGGGAGCCCTTGATCATCCAGGCCGGAGGTTCAGCCGTTGGCGAGCGCCTGCAGCCGGTCGTAGGCACCGTTGAAGGTGTCCTGGTCCAGCGGGCTGGAGGTGTACTGCCACACGGTGTAGACGCCCCAGCCCGAGGGCAGTGCGCCCACCGACGAGGCGTACCGCGCCACCCACAGCGGGGCGGTGGCGGAGAAATCGCCGTCCACGCACTGGTTCCACCAGCTGGCAGAGGTGTAGATCACCGGCCAGCGACCGGTTTTGGCGTGGTAGGTGTCGTGGAAGTCCTTGATCCACGCGGTCATCGCCGGTTTGCTGAGCCCGTAACAGGTCGCGCCGTAGGGGTTGTACTCCATGTCCAGTGCGCCGGGCAGCGTCTTGCCGTCACCGGACCAGCCACCGCCGTGCGCGACGAAGTAGTTCGCCTGCGCCGCGCCGCTCGCGGTGTTCGGCGTGGCGAAGTGGTACGCGCCGCGGATGAAGCCCTGGTCGTAGGAGCCGTTGTACTGCTGCGCGAAGTACGGGTTGGTGTAGTTCGTGCTCTCGGTCGCTTTGGTCCAGACGAATCGCTTGCCCTGGTTCCACCAGCTTGCCCAGTCGACGTTGCGCTGGTAACTCGCCACGTCCATACCGGCCACTGTGGCCAGTACCTGGTTCGCCGCGGCGGCTGCGGGCTGCGGCCGCTGCGCGGCGGTCCGCGACTGCGGGGTGGACTGATCCCCTTCGACCCGGCGGATCTGCGAGCCCATGGTGTGGTTGTGCGCCTGGATGTCGGCATTGATCGTGGCGATCCCGGTGGTGTCCGGGGCGGCCGAGGCCTGGGTCGAGGCACCGAGCAGGAGTGCCACGACCGGAATGGTCAGAGCGGAGAACAGTGTGCTGCGCCGTCCTCTTCTGGGAGTGGACATCGTCGAATCCCTTCACAGATACCCTCGCGGTGGGCGGCTATGTGCAGGTAGCCGCCACGGAAGAGATTCTTGGCCACGAATCGGCGTTTGTCACCAAGTTCCGTGAAAATGAGCAGACACGTGGGTGATTTTTCCGCAGGAGATACGCGGCAATTCGTGACGCGACCACAAATGTTCACCCGATTGCCAGATTGCGCAATGCGCTCGCCGTTCCGTTGAGCCAGTTCTGGTCGCCGGGCAGTGAACCGGAGTTCGCGAACTGCCAAATCGCCTGCTGCCCCCAGCCCGCGGGCAGCTCGCCGACCTTGGTGTTGTAGCGCGCGAGCCACAGCGGGTTCCCGCCGAACGCGGCGCTGTTGCCGGTGCAGGTCTTCCACCAGCTAGTCGACGTGTAAATGGTGGGCAGCCGGCCGGTACGTGCGCGATAGGTTTCGGAGAAGGCCTTGATCCACGCGACCATTCCGGCCGCGTCCTTGCCGTAACACGTTTCGCCGTAGGGGTTGTACTCCGCGTCGAGCGCGCCGGGCAGGGTCTTGCCGTCGGCCGACCAGCCGCCGCCATGCGCGAGGAAGTACTCGGCCTGTGCCGCGCCGTCGGATACGTCCGGCCGCGCGAAGTGGTATGAACCACGCACGATCCCGGCGCCGTACGCGCCGTTGTACTGCTGAGCGAACTGCGGGTTGACGAACCCGGTCCCCTCGGTTGCCTTGATGTAGACGAACTTCGCGCCCGCGCTTGCCGCGCCCGCCCAGTTCACCGCCCCCTGGTGCCCGCTCACGTCGTGGCCGAGCAACTGGTCGGCCGCGCTGTACTCCACGGGGCTGCCCGCGACGCCTTCGTGCCGGGCGATCTGGGAGCCGGCGTAGTTGTCCTGCGCGCCCGCGTAACTCGGCGCCGCGGTGGCCGCGGACGTGGTGCACAAGGCCGCGCCGGTGACCCCGGCGAGCAGTACCGCGCTCCAGCGCAGCAGCGGATGACGAGACTTCACGCTGGACTCCCAACCGGACGCTTGTACTCCTGCCCGTTGTCACCATGCCCGGCGGGCGCGATTCCGGCGAATCGGTGATCACTCAGTTGGGTGTTATTCCCAGGTCGAAGGCCTGTGGATGGTTCAGTGGGTGACGCCTCAGCGACGTTCTTCGGCGAGCGCCCGCAGCAGCTGGTCGGCGGGGATCACGGCCGTGATCAGATCGTGCGGGTTGATCGCCACCGGATGCCCGGCGAGCAATGCCACGATGTCCCGGCCGGTCACCGCGCGGGCGTGCGGCCATTCCCGTGGCACCAGTGCCTTTGCCGTGTACGCGGGCACCATCACCCGGCCGTCGGCGTTGTGGAAGCCGATCACGGTGCGCTGTGCGGGAGAGAGCGCGTAGACGAACAGCGTGGCGCGCAGGACGGCGCGCGGCAGGTCTTCGGCCGGACGGTGCTCGGTGCGCACGAGCTGCAGCAGCCGTTCGAGATCGTTGCGCGGCTCGGGGAATCCGAGCGCCTTCGGCGAGGGGCGGTAGCGGTCGTTGGGGTGGAAGTCCTCGACGACATCGCCGGTCCCGCTGACCGGGTACGCGCCCACCACGGCCCACGACGGCACCGGGCCGCGGGCGTCGAAGGCCTCATCGATGACGTACAGCCAGCTGTTCGGGTTGGTACGGGCGTTTTCCCGCATTTCCGGGCTGATCTCCGGTTTGCCTTGCGGTCCACGGCGCGGATACGCGTTCCGTCGCGCGCGCCGCCCTGCCGGGGCCTGGGAAACCATCCGATCTGCCTCGTCCCGCTGCGCCATCGCCGTCCCTCGGTGCCGGGTGCCTGCTAGTCCGTCTGCCGTCACTCTACTGTTGACGCATGGCCTCTTCGCGTTCGGTCGATCCCGCTGAGTTACGGGCCGCGGTGCTGGCGGTGTCGGATTGGTTGCGAGGTGAGGGCCCCGAACCGGCCCGCGCGGAACTGGCTGCGGCGGTGCGGTTGAGCCTGCGCGCGCTCGCGCAGGACGCGCCGGGGCACAGTGTCGAAGTACGGGTACCGCCATTCGCCGCCGTGCAGTGCGTGGCGGGTCCGCGGCACACCAGGGGCACGCCGCCGAACGTGGTGGAAACGGATCCGCGGACCTGGCTGGAATTGGCCACCGGGAGGGTGGACTGGGCGGAGGCGGTCGCCGCCGCGCGGGTGTCGGCCTCGGGTAGCCGGGCCGACCTCGCGCACTGGTTGCCGCTGCTGCGGTCCTAGCCGGTTCCGGGTGGGAGATTGACGATAATCGTGTTCGACTTTGTGCTGGCCACGGGGAATTCTCCGGCACCGAACCCGTCCACGGCCTGTAGGGTGCTATCCCGGTCGGCACCCGGGGTGTAGTTTGGGTGGTCGGAATTCGGTATCCCAACCGACGAGCGGCGTACGAAAGGGCCCGGTCATGAACGCGGTGAACGCGCCCGGCGGCGAGCAGAGCCTCGGCCCGACTGCGCGCCGGATGATCCTCGGATCGCAGCTGCGCAAGCTGCGTGAGGAGGCCGGGATCACCAGGCAGCAGGCCGGGTACAACATCCGCGGTTCGGAGTCGAAGATCTCGCGGCTGGAGCTGGGCCGGGTGGGCTTCAAGGAACGGGACGTCGCCGACCTGCTCACCATGTACGGCGTGGCCGAGGACGAGGAACGCCAGGCGTTCCTCGACATGGTCAAGCAATCCAACGAGGCGGGCTGGTGGCGCCGGTTCGGCGACACCGTGCCGACCTGGTTCACCGGTCTGGTCGGGCTGGAGGAGGCCGCGTCCCGGATTCAGATCTGGGAGCCGCTGTTCGTGTCCGGCCTGCTGCAGATCGAGCCGTACGCCAGGGCGATCGTCAGCCACGGCCGTTCGGAGATGTCCGACGAGCGGGTGGACCAGCTGGTCGCCCTGCGCATGCGGCGGCAGAAGATGCTGGCCCGCCCGGACGCGCCCCGGATCTGGGCGGTGCTCGACGAATCGGTGCTGGAGCGCCAGATCGGCGGGCCGAAGGTGTTCAAGCAGCAGCTGGAGTACCTGCTCGAGGTGACCACGCTGCCGCATGTCTCGGTGCAGATCCTGCCGTTCTGCCGGAGCGGGCTGTCCGCCGAGCACGCGTTCTCCCTGCTGCGCTTCGCCGAAACCGAACTCCCGAACATCGTCTACATCGAGTACCTGACCGGCGCGCACTACCTGGACAAGCGCGACGAGATCGAGAAGTACGGCCGGGCGCTGGACCTGCTCGCCGTCGACGCGGAGACTCCGGAGCGCAGCCGCTCCCGCATCGCCAAGCGCCGCCAGGAAATCTGACTGCTCAGCTGCTGTGCAATGCCCGGCCGAGTGCTTCGGCCGGCCCCGCGGTGGAAGCCGCCCTCGCCCGCCAGGCGAGGTACCCGTCCGGCCGCACGAGCACCGCACCGGAGCCGTATCGCTCGGCCCATCCGTCGGCTCGTTCCGCACGACAAGCCCGGATACCGGCCGCACGCGCCGCTTCCGTCCATTCCGGACTGTCGCAGAGCAGAACGAACTCGGCGACGAGGAGGTCGTGCACCGCTTGTTCGCCGAGCCAGAGGTGAGGCACCCGCGCACCGACTCTCGCGACGGGTTCGTTTCCGGATCTCGTGCCGTCCTGCCGATCCCCTAGCAGACGCCGAAGATCTGGGCGTGCGGGTCCGTTCCCTCCGGTTCGGCCTGGCCGCTCATCCTCGCCTCCTGGTGCGCGACGATCGTCGGCGCCAACCTCTCGGCCAGGGCCGGCGCTCGGCGTCGTAGGTGTCGAGAAGCGCCCCGGAGCACTGCGGCGAGTTTCCACGTCAGTTTGCGCGCGTCCTGCACCCCGGCGAGCGCACCCGCCGGTGGCCGTACGTGCGCGCTGTCGCCGACCAGGAAGACTTTGCCCGCCCGGTACCGCTCGGCGACGCCGACGATTTCGACGTCGATGCCCCGGCCTAGGGCGGTCTGCACGAGCCGTCGGCAACGCATTTCAGTGAAGTCGGTCACGGACTCGGTGGCCGGTTCGTACCGACCGAAAGCTGCCAGCGGTCTTGTTCGGCGGTGCTGACCAGCCCGCCGAAGAACCCGGCCGGGTTGGCGATGGTCCAGAACAGCGCCCGGCGCGGGAGGAGACCGGGCAGCTCGGCATGGAACACGGTGTGCTGGAAAGTTCGCTCCCCGGTGCGGCCGATGCCGAGCCGCTACCGGATCGGGCTCCGGTTCCCGTCCACGGCGATCAGGTAGCCGGTCCGGACTGTCTGCTGTTCGCCCGTGCCACGGTTTTCCAGCGTGGCCGTCACTCCGTCTGCGTTGGTCTCGAACGTCCGCAGCTCGGTGTCGAAGAGGTGCTCGGCACCTGCCGAAGCGGCCGCATCGATCAGGATCGGCTCGACGGTGTTCTGATCGGCCATGCAGAACTCACCGGCGGTGAGATCCAGCAGTCCGCGCGGCTCCTCCGCGTCGTACAACCACTGCCATTCGCCCGCGAGCGTCTCGCACCGGGCAACGCCGGCCTCGGCGTCGAACGGTGCTCCCGCGCGGGTGACCGCATCGGCGATCCCGTATGCGCGGTAGATCTCCATGGTCCGCTGAATGATCCCGCGGGCGCGTCCGTGGCTCGACACCCCAGCGTGCCGATCCACCAGAAGCGGCGGAACCCCTTGCCGGGCAAGGAAAGCGCGCTGGTGAGCCCGTCGCCGGCGATCAGGACCGGTACCTGCTTGAGGACGGTCTCTCTTCTTCCTCGGCCTGCCTCGCGGCGAATTCCGCGGCGGCCTGCCGCACCCACCCCTCGGACCAGCCGGCCACCCCACTGCGAAGATCGGCGACGAACGTCCGCAGCCACCGGTGTTCCGCGCTCAGCAGCGCCTGCCGGTACTCCTCTTCCACCAGAAAGACCCGGCCGGCCTCGGCGGTCTCGGCAAGCACCCCGGAGACTTCCGCGAGTTCCGCGTCGACCGCGGCCAGGCGTGCCTCCAGCTGCGTCACCGCTTCCTCCGGGCTCACCATGACCAGGAAGGACAGCCCGACCGGGAACTCCGGAAACTCGCTACCGGTGGTCGCGAGCATCTCCTTGATCCAGGACCGAGCCGTCGCCAGCCCTTTCTCGGTGACGGCGTACACCGTTCGCTCCGGCCGCCCTTCCTCGCGCGCGGTCCCCTCGACCCGGATCAGCCCGAGCGCGCGTAACCGTTCGATCGTCTGGTAGATGCTGGCCCGCTGCCGCACGTTGACGACCCGGTCCTTGCCGTAGTCCTTGATCAGCTTCTGGATGCGATAGGCGTGCATCGGCTCCGCGGCGAGGATGCCGAGCACGGTGAGCCCCAGTGCGGACCGCTTGCCGGTGGTGGCCATAGTAATGATCTTACTAGTTTTGTCATGACTATTTCAGGCCGGTTGCCTGCTCGGTGAATCCCTCCGGATGACCGCTTGCCGGGCGTGCGCCCCCGGTCGCTGAGTCGACCGAGAGTGATCGACCTTCACTCACTGCACTTAGGGGTCCTCACTGGATGTGATCAACTCGGCGCCAAAATTTCGCTCTCCGTAGAAAATCACCAAGAAGCAGCTACTCTCAGTGTTATTTAGCCCTTTCGGGTAGTGCTCAAATCACCCGGTAGGGAGTTTTTGCTGCGAACGGTCGCTACGCAGTGAGAAATTTGCACAAAGTTCTGCACGTGCATTTACCGTTGCATGCGCGCGTGCTAGCGTCCGAGTCGCAGGCAAATGCACATGCAGATTCCGGAGCTTCTCGTCGTTTTGGAAGGTGGGCACCATGGCTGAGCGGTTCGAGAACGGCATTCCGGCTGATCGTCTGACCGGAGTCCAGTGGCGTAAGGCGAGTTACAGCGGCGCGGTGGGCAACTGCGTCGAGGTGGCGCCGCTGACCTCGGGTGAAATCGCGATGCGGAACTCGCGTTTCCCGGGAGGGCCGGCGCTGGTCTACACGCGTGCCGAGATGGCCGCCTTCCTCGCGGGAGCGAAGGACGGCGAATTCGACGATGTCCTCGGCTGATGTCGAAAGTGGCCTGCAGGAGCTGATCGCGCGCGGCTACCGGTTCGTGCACCCGACCGACGAACGCGGCGAAGTTCAAGCCGTGGTCGGCGTGCGAGCCCACGACAACGTCGTCGACGTAGTCCGCCTCCGCGCGGAAGACGATGCCGAGGCCACCCGCCTCCCGGGCGGCGAAAAGAACATTTTCGCGCCCGCCACCTGCCTGTGGCGTTCTCGTGGCCCTGCGCCCGAGGTGCTCGGCGAGGTGCTGGCCCTCCCCGACGAGCCCGCCCTGGCGGCACAGTCCGCCGCCAGAGCGGCAGCGACGCGCGGCTGCTGGGTTCCCGGCCGCGGCGGCCGGTTGAAGTGGCTGGCCGCGAGCTGATCGAGGCTGCTCACTTGGCCGCATGGCCCGACTCTCTTCAGTGGACGGCCTGACGCGCGCTTCGCGTCGGGCCGTCCATTCGGTATAACGCCGGTGCGCCCGGATTTCGTTGCGGGCAACAGGATTCACGGCCATCAGGCTGGTCGGCCACTGGCGACGTCCGAGGTGGACGAAGCCGATCCCGCGTCGTCGGCGTGAGCGCGCACACCGTGCCATCTGAGGCAGCCGACCGCCACCGCCTCTCGTCACCCGGCAGCACGATCCGGAACGAGCGCACCGCTCTCCGGAATCCGGGGAGAAGCGGGCAGGAAGTGACCAGAACAGTGGGCAGAACCACGTCGCGTCGCGGCTGAGGTGGTCCCGGAGCGCTTACACTTGAGTCGGCCTGACCACGTCCTCTTGGGAGCACCTCGGTGGTTTCCGACCTCTCCGCCCGTCCTGACCAGCACGATTCCGACCAGCCAGAACCCGAACCCCGCGAAGAGTGCGGGGTCTTCGGCGTGTGGGCGCCCGGGGAAGAAGTCGCCAAGCTGTCCTACTACGGGCTCTACGCCCTGCAGCACCGTGGGCAGGAAGCCGCGGGCATCTCCGTCTCCGACGGGTCGCAGATCGTGGTCTTCAAGGATCTCGGGCTGGTCAGCCAGGTCTTCGACGAGCAGATCCTGCAATCCCTGCAGGGCCACATCGCGGTCGGGCACTGCCGGTACTCCACCACCGGCGCCACGATCTGGGAGAACGCCCAGCCGATCTTCCGCACCACCGCCACCGGCAGCGGGCTTTCCTTCGCGCACAACGGAAACCTCGTCAACACCGCGGAGCTGCGGGATCGCACCGCGACCGCGGGCCTCAAACCGCACGCGGGGCTGACCGGCTCCTCCAGCGACTCCGACCTGGTCTGCGGGCTGCTCGCGGCGACCGCGGCGGACAAGGGCATCGAGGCCGCCGCGATGGACCTGCTGCCCACCCTCAAGGGCGCGTTCTGCCTCGTCTTCTCCGACGAGAACACGCTCTACGCCGCCCGCGACCCGCACGGGGTGCATCCGCTGGTCCTCGGCAGGCTGGAGCGCGGCTGGGTGGTCGCCAGCGAGACCGCGGCGCTGGACATCTGCGGGGCCTCCTTCGTCCGCGAGGTCGAGCCGGGCGAGCTGATCGCCATCGACGCCGAAGGGCTGCGGTCCTCGCGGTTCGCCAACCCCGAGCCCAAGGGCTGCGTCTTCGAGTACGTCTACCTCGCCCGGCCGGACACCACCATCGCCGGGCGCAGCGTGCACGCCACCCGGGTCGAGATCGGCCGCAGGCTGGCCGGGGAGCACCCGGTGGAAGCCGACCTGGTGATGCCCGTGCCGGAATCCGGCACCCCGGCCGCGATCGGCTACGCGCAGGGCTCCGGCATCCCCTACGGCACCGGCCTGGTCAAGAACGCCTACGTCGGGCGCACCTTCATCCAGCCGTCGCAGACCATCCGGCAGCTGGGCATCCGGCTCAAGCTGAACCCGCTGCGCGACGTGATCCGCGGCAAGCGGCTGGTCGTGGTCGACGATTCGATCGTGCGCGGCAACACCCAGCGCGCGCTGGTCCGGATGCTGCGCGAGGCGGGTGCGCTCGAAGTGCACGTGCGCATCGCGTCGCCGCCGGTGCGATGGCCGTGCTTCTACGGCATCGACTTCGCCTCGCGGGCCGAACTGGTGGCCAACGGGGTCGACCTGGACGGCATCCGCCGCTCCATCGGAGCCGACTCGCTCGGCTACATCTCGCTCGACGGCCTGGTCGCCGCCACCGAGCAGCCCAAGTCCCGGCTGTGCACGGCCTGCTTCTCCGGCGAGTACCCGATCGCCCTGCCCGAGGACGCCCTCATCGGCAAGCACCTGCTGGAAAGCATGGATGCGGCCGGTGGCGCGGCGGCTCCGGTCAGCGCCGCCGGGTACGGTGCCGAAGACGCCGTCCGGCGTCCGTGAGCACCGTGATCACAGGCACAATCGACCACACGCACATCAGTTCAGCCAGAAGTCCAGAGAGGGAGTCCGTCTCCGTGAGCGAGTCCACGAGCGCCACCTACGCTGCTGCGGGGGTCAGCATCGACGCCGGTGATCAGGCCGTCGAGCTGCTCAAGCCGCACGCCGAGCGGGCCACCCGGCCGGAGGTGCGGGGCGGGGTGGGCGGCTTCGCCGGGCTCTTCTCGCTCAAGCTGGACAAGTGGAAGGAGCCGGTGCTGGCCTCCTCCACCGACGGGGTGGGCACCAAGATCGCCGTCGCCCAGGCGCTGGACAAGCACGACACGCTCGGCATCGACCTGGTCGCGATGGTGGTGGACGACCTCGTGGTCACCGGCGCCGAACCGCTCTTCCTGCAGGACTACATCGCGGTCGGCAAGGTGGTGCCGGAGAAGATCGCGGCGCTGGTCGGCGGGATCGCGGAGGGCTGCGTGCAGGCCGGCTGCGCGCTGCTGGGCGGCGAGACGGCCGAGCACCCGGGCCTGATGGGCGAGCACGACTACGACCTGTCGGCCACCGGGGTCGGCGTGGTCGAGGCGGCCGCGCTGCTGTCCCCGGAGAAGGTCCGTCCCGGCGACGCGGTGCTGGCGATGGGCTCGTCCGGGCTGCACTCCAACGGCTACTCGCTGGCCCGGCACGTACTGCTGGACATCGCGCGGATGCCGCTGGGCGGGCACGTGGAGGAGTTCGGCCGCACGCTCGGCGAGGAGCTGCTCGAACCGACCAAGATCTACGCGAAGGACTGCCTCGCGCTGGTCGCGGAGACCGAGGTGCGCACCTTCGCGCACGTCACCGGCGGTGGCCTGGAGGCCAACCTCGCCCGCGTGATGCCGCGGGGCCTGGTCGCCCGCCTGGAGCGCGGTACCTGGACCCCGGCGCCGGTGTTCGCGTTGATCGGCCAGCGGGGCAAGGTCGAGCGCGCCGAGCTGGAGAAGACGTTCAACATGGGCGTCGGCATGGTCGCGATCGTGTCCGCGGAGGACGTGGACCGTGCGCTGGCCATGCTCACCGCGCGGCACGTGCCGGCCTGGGTGCTCGGCGAAGTGGCACCCGCCGAGGACCCGGACGGTCCGCGGGCCGTGCTGTCCGGCGACCACCCGCGGTTCTGAAACGCGCTTGCCCGCACTGGGACACTGGACGGCGTGGCTGAGGACGTACCAGTCGGGTCCCGGTTCGTGATCCCGGGCACCGAGCTGAGGGAGCGGTTCTCCCGGTCGTCCGGGCCGGGAGGACAAGGCGTGAACACCACGGACTCGCGGGTCGAGCTGTCGTTCGACGTGGCGCGGTCCGTGGCGATCCCGCCTGCGCTCAGGGCCCGGATGCTGACCCGCCTCGGCGCCCGCCTGGTCGACGGCGTGCTGACCATCGCGGCCAGCGAACACCGGTCGCAGCTGATGAACCGGGACGCGGCGCGTGCGCGGCTGGTCGAGCAGCTGGTGCAGGCTTCCGCGCCGCCGCCGGCGAAACGCCGTCCGACCAAGCCTTCCAAAGGCGCCAAGGAACGGCGGCTGGCCGCGAAGAAGCGGCGCAGCCAGGTCAAGCGCGCCCGCGGCGGCCGCTACGACGACTAGCGCCGCGCCCCCTGGCCGAAATGCTGTGAAGGGGCCCTTCACGGACTCTGAGTCCGTGAAGGGCCCCTTCACAGCTTTGGGGCCGGGCGGTCACAGCAGGCCGAGCCGGGCCAGGTCGGTGACGTATTTGCCGATCAGTTCGGCGGTGACGTGCGGGATAGGGCGGCCGGGGCTGGTCCGGTGGAGCGCGGTACGGAAGCGTTCGGCCGGGATGGCGGAGTCCGTCTGTGGGTCGGCGAACGCGTGCAGCAATGGTAGGAGGGAGTGTCGCTTCTGGCTTTCCGGCAGGGCACGCAGCGCGGTCTCGAACCGGGGCAGCCAGGTGCGGTAGTCGCCGACCCGGGTCACGGGGTGGCCGGCTTCGCCGAGCCAGTCGATGTAGGTGTCGAGAGAGATGCCATCGTCGTGCGAGTCGACCACGTGGTAAGTCCGGTAGTCTGCCGAAGCCTCTGCACCGAGTGAGACGACGGCTTCCGCGGTGAAGTCCACCGGCAGGCCGCCGTGATGCGCGGCGGCGCCCGCCCGGTAGAACGAATTCGGGGCGATGCCGGTGATCAGCAAACTCAGCAGCAGGCGAGTGAAGACGTCCGACACATTCAGCTGTCCGGCGTACCGGCTGTGGGCCAGGATCATGCCGGACCGCAGTGTGGTCACTGGCAGGCCGCAGAGGTCGTGCGCTTCCCGCAGCAGGACTTCGCCGACCCACTTGCTGCCTGAATAGCCGTTGGCGTAACCGTCGTCCAGTGTCCATATCGGACTGGCGCGGCGGAGGTCCGCGTCCTCGGCCGAATCGTCGGTGAGCACGCCGATGGTGGACACGTAAGTGACGGGCTTGAGTTTGGCGGTGAGCGCCAGCCGGATCACTTCCGCGGTGCCCACGACGTTCGGGCCGAACAATTGTGCGTAGGGCAGGACGTGGTTGACGAGCGCACCGTCGTGCACGATGAGATCGGTGGTATCGGCCAGGTGTCGCCAGGATTCGGGTGTCAGACCAAAGTGCGGCTCGCTGAGGTCGGCGGCCAGCACTTCCAGGCGGGTGTCCGCGAGCGCGTGATACTGGCGCGACAGTTCTTCGTCGCTTGCGAACGCGGCGTCCAGCCGGGCGCGGGCGGCCGCGTTGTCGCTGCCGCGGACCAGGCACACGAGTGTGCCGCCCGTCGATTGGAGCCGTCGTAGCCACTCCAGGCAGAGGAACCGGCCGAGGTAGCCGGTCGCGCCGGTCAGCAGGATAGTCCGAAGTGGACCATCTGGGTGCGGCAGATTTCTTGCGGTGTTGAGGGTTTTGGGGTCGAGGAACTTGTCCAGGGTCAGCTCGGCTGCGTGTAGCTCGGTCACGGCGGGGCCGTGGACATCGGCCACCGACGGCTGATCGGCGGCGCCGGAGGTCAGCTTCTGTTCGAGATAGGCCGCCAGTGCGCCGAGGTCAGTTGCCGGGCTGACGATGACGCCGACCGGGACGTCGACCGAGAAGATGTCTCGCAGCAGGGTGGCCAAGGTGAGCGCGGACAATGAGTCGCCGCCCAGGTCGAGGAAATGTTCCCCGGGCGTGCGGTGTCCCGTCGAAGTGCTGAGTACCGCTTGTGCGGCGGCGAGCACGGTGTCGATCACCGGCTGATCGGATCCGATTTCCTGCAATTGCTGTAATGCACTGGCCTCACGTTCGGCGATTTCCGCGTAGCGGCGCTCCAGTTCGCGGACGTAACGTTCTTTGAGCTTCGGGCGCAGCAATTTGCGAATGCCGGACAGGAGCCCGTTCTCCGGGCTGAAGGGTTCGGTCTCGATCAGGAAGTCTCGCGGTATCTCGTACCCGGCGAGGTTGTTGGCGCGGCCGACCTGTTGTAGTGCTTGGTGTATCAGCGAAGTGAGCCGCTCCGGGTCGTCACCGTCGAGTGCCTCGGGCGCCGGTACCACCACCGCGAGCAAGTATCCGTGTTCACCGGTGCCGTAGAGGTAGATCTGCCGGATCATCGGGCTGCCCGTGAACAACGTCTCCAATCGCGACAGCGCGACGAATTCGCCTTGGGAAAGTTTCAGGAGGTTGTTGCGCCGATCGACAAATATCAGTTCATCCGGGCCGGTCCGGGCCATGATGTCGCCGGTGCGGTAGAAGCCGTCATCGG
Organism: Amycolatopsis sulphurea; assembly: GCF_002564045.1. Classification (NCBI taxonomy): domain Bacteria; kingdom Bacillati; phylum Actinomycetota; class Actinomycetes; order Pseudonocardiales; family Pseudonocardiaceae; genus Amycolatopsis; species Amycolatopsis sulphurea. The sequence continues at coordinate 2,592,822 of NZ_PDJK01000002.1, forward strand.
TGAATACCTCGGCACTGAGGTCCGGGCGGCGGTAATAGCCGGGGATGACCGAGTTCGACCGGAGCAGGAGTTCTCCGCGTGGGTAAGGCGAGTCGGTGGTGAAGTAATTCAGCTCCGGAACGTCCTCAAGCCGATGATCCAGTACTCGCTCGCGCATCACCTTGCCGTCGAACAGGGCTGCGCCCACCTCGGTGGAGGCGTACCCGTCGGGCAGCCGCATACCGAGCATGGATTCCATGAACTCGGTCAGCTCCGCCGACAACGGCGCCGCTCCGCAGACCGCCCACAGGTATCGATCTCCGAACACCTGCTCGCCCAGGCGCGAGCTGACTGCCTGGCCGGTGCCGTCAGCTGCCGGATTCGGGTGATACTGCTGGAAAAGCGTCTCACAGAGGCGCGGAACGAGCATCAGCACGGCTGGCCGGACGAGCGCTAGGTCCTCGAACAGCACCGAAAGATCGGTGCGGGCGGTGAAGAACGACGTCCCGCCCCGGGCGAGGGTGCTGTAGAGCACCGCGCGGCCGGCGAGATGGCTCATCGGCAAGTAGGCGACGTCGATCAGCGGAAGTCCCGGGCGCTCGGGGAAGAATCCGCGCCAGAGTTCGGCCACCAGCCGGGCCGGGTACATCGCGCCCTTGGGCATTCCCGTCGTGCCGGACGTGTAGATCAGCAGGGACAGCCGTTCCTCGTCGGAATCGGTGGCGGAATCGGTGGCGGAATCGGTTTCCGGCGGGGAAGGCAGTGCGGCACCCCGATCGAGCACCTCCGGCAGCGACTCGACGACCACGTCGTGACCTGATTCGCCGAGGCGGTGCCGGACCTCTTCGATCCGCTCCCACTCATCGTCCACATCGGAATGATGGTCGAACACCACCAGGCGGCGTACCGACGGCGCGGATGCGGCGATCTCCGCCGCGGTAAGCAGATGCTCCACGCTCGTGGCAAGAATGCGCGGGCGCGTCTCGTGGACGACGGGAAGCAGCTGCGCAGGCGCGGAACCGGCCTGCAGCGGCACGGTCACCGCATTGGCCCGGAGACACGCCAGATCGAGCGTGGCGTAGTCGCCGCTGGTGAAACCGAGAATCGCGACGAAGTCACCGGCCCGCACCGGGGCGAGTTCGTCGTGGTACCAGGCCGCGGCAATCGCGTTCGCCCGTCGCCACAGCTCGTCGTAGCTGATCGTGTCGAACCGTGGCAACAGCCGACGGGTGGTGCGGCCGGTGACCGGGTCGAGCACCGATTCGGTTGCCCGCTCGCCGAGGGCGGGCCGATCGGCATACCCCGCCATGATGGTGGTGAGGATGTCCTTCAACGGCATCGAAGGCTGCCGGATGGCCGTCGTGATCGCGTCGTCCGGGCAAGCCGCGGAGAATTGCGGGTCGTGCGCCAGCAGGGTTGTCCGCCTGGCCGAGATTACGCTGTCATCGAAGCGATCGCGCACGGCGGCCGCCTCAGTGCGGTTCGATAAGGCTTGGCGTGGCGGGCGAAATCAAGGAAGAGCCGGTGGACAGCAGTACTCCGTCGGCGTTCCGGTAGCGGTCGCTGTTGCCGGACCAGTCGAGGTTCCCGCGCATCCACGAACGCAGGCCGTCGGTGAAGGTCCGCACCGCGTCGACGGTCTCGGGCTCCAGGCCGCGCCAGCGGCTCATCAGCGTTTCCAGCTCGCTCGTGGCCTGCTCGAACTCCTCGATCTGCCGGGCGACCAGCGCGTAGGCGAGGTCGATGGCCTCCGGCAGCTCGACGTGGTGTTCCTCGGCGAGCACGAGCACGCCGTTGGTGGTCTCCCCGGCGGCCAGTTCCTTGCGCAGGGAGACGATGTCGTTGACCCAGACCACCACGTCGGACGCCCGGTTGAACATGGCGCGGGCCTGCTCGAACTCGTGGAGCAGCCCCGGCACCTCCTGCCCGGTGGCCACTTCGAGCAGGTCCAGCGACGGGGTGATGCCCCCGGAGGCCCGGCGAAGCTGCTGGTAGCCGAGCAGGTCCGGCACGTGCCGGACCTGCCGGTTGAGGGCCTCGTACTTGAAGGCGGCGAGGAAATGTGCCATGTGCTGGGTGAACCTCAGCCGCCAGGCGGTGCTCATCCCGGCCGCCAAACGGTGCCACACATCGGCCAGCAGCGCGTCCAGCCGCGTGTGCGTGGCGTCGGGCTTGAGCTCCCGGACCAGGACGCGCAAGGTCTGCGCCGCGGGTTCGTCGTAGGGCCCGGCATCGTTTTCATAGCAGTCGTCGATGACGAACGCCCAGGTGAACCATCCGGCGACCGCTTCGAGCCGGGCCGGGAGGATGGTGGGGTAGGCCCGTGCGACGAGTTCGCCGAGCCGGGTGCGAGCGAGCTTGTCCCGGGCCCGGGCGTTGTCGAGCACCGCGTAGCGTTCCGCCCAGGCGAGGATGTGCCCCTCCAGTTCCGCCACGTGCGGGGAGATCGCCGACCGGAACCCGAGCAGTGGGTGTCCGGGCGGCGGCTGCAGGTTTTCCTCGTGGCGCAAGGCAATCCCGGTCATGCCGAGGCTCCGGAGGGCCTCCGGGCCGTCAGGATCATCGGAAGGTCGCCGGTGGTCAGTTCCGCCTTCGCCACGGGTTTGATGGTGTGGCCCGGCTTGTGCGAGATCTTCCAGCGCGCCGCGATGGAGGCGAGCGCGATGGTCATCTCGTGGTTCGCGAGGACGTCCCCGAGACATTTCCGGGTACCCCCGCTGAAGGAGATGACGGCGTTGCGCGGTAGCTTCTTCAGGTTCTCCGGCAGCCAGCGATCGGGTACGAACGAATCCGGATCGGTGAAGACCGCCGGGTCCCGGTGCAATGCGTACGGACTGAACAGGATGCTCGCCCCGGCAGGGATGTCGTGTCCGGCCAGCTTGGTGTCGCTGACCGTCCGGCGGGTGATGAACCACACCGGCGGGTACATCCGCAGGGCCTCGTTGACGATCCGATTCGTGAACGGCAGCGCCGGATAATCCGCTTCGAGGGCGGTGCGTCCGCCGAGTACCGAGTCGACCTCCTCGTGCAGCCGGGCCTCGGCCTCGGGGTGCCGGCTGATCAAGTACAGCGCCCAGGTGAGTCCCGAGGCCGGAGTTTCGACACCGGCGGCCAGCACGGTCATCAATTCGTCGCGGATCTCCTCGTCGGTCATGCCGACGCCGTTCTCGTCCCGGGCCGCGAGCAGAATGGACAGGATGTCGTCCTGCGGCCCGGAATTCGTCCGGTAGGCCTCCCGCATGGTGGAGATGACGTTCTCCAGCCGTTGCAGGGCACGCCGAAAGTCCCGGTTCGCCTTGGTCGGGGCCTGGTGGACCAGCGGCAGCGGCAGGATCATCCGGCGGTAGACACCCTTCCACACCACCGGGAACGACCGCTGAATCTCGGCGATCGCCTCCGCGCTGACCTGGTCGTGGGAGAACATCGCCTGCGCGGTCACCCGGGTGGTGAGCCTGCTCATCTCCTCGGGCAGGTCGATTTCCCTGCCGTCGTGCCAGGAATCGATCAGCTCGGCCACCCGCCGGGACATCACTTCGGTGTAGCCGGAGATCTTGGCCTTGGTGAAGGCCGGCTGGATGAACCCGCGCTGCCGCTTGTGCGTCGTGACGCTGCAGGTACCGACCCCATCGCCGAGGATCACCCGCATCTTGTCGATGAACTCGCCGCCCTTGTCGAATTCCCGGGGCTTGTGCAGCACCTCCTGGACGACGTCGTGGGTCGCCGCCAGGTAGGCGGTGCTCCGGCCCAGTCGCACCCGCACCAGATCGCCTTGCCGGCGCAGGTCCGGCAGGTAGGTGAGCGGGTCCCGGAAGATCTGGACGGCGTTGCCGAGGAAGGGCACCTTCCCGGGGGCGTCGCCCAGCCGGTAGTGGGTGTTCTGTTCCGTGCTGGTCATGGCCGGACTCCGAATCCTGTGCTGATCGCCGAGCGGCTGCTGTCTATGTGCTGCCTTCGCGGGAACGAGCCTGATCAGATGGGGTAGATGCGGCGCTGGGGATGTCGATGCGTCCGGCGGTGGCCGGGTACACCGGGTTCCAGTGACGTCCGGGTGGGGTATGGGATCAGCCGCACGTCGGCTCACGCTAGAACAATCGGCCGGTACCGCCATGGTCCATGTGTCGCAGTTCACTTTCCCCAGAGGATCTGTGAACTTATGGGCAGGAGGATCAGTATGAACGGGCCGATGAGTGCGACATCTTTGGACATGTCGCACTACTTGTGTTATAAGCGCTGCGGGCGATCGGTCGAGTGTCCGGAGTGGACTACTCGAGGTACATGTGCACGCAGTCACCGCAGTCCTGGTAGCCGACCTTGCGGTACATCGTGCCGACGCCCTCGTTCGCCGGAGTGAGGAACGCGAACCCGGCGCCGCGCTCGTGCACGCTCCGCAGGGTGTCGGCAAAGTCGGCGTGAGGGGCCCTGCGCAGACGGCGGAGGTCTGTGAAGGGGCCCTTCACGGACTCTGAGTCTGTGAAGGGCCCCTTCACAGACCCGGGACAGGGCTGGCGCACAGTGCGAGGTGGTCGCGCGCCTCGAACACCTCCGCTTCGCCTGCTGCCGGGCGTAATCGATCGAGATGGCAGGTGTCGTCGATGATGACGCGGCAGCCACGGCTCTCTCTGCTGATCACGGTCCTCGACCAACTTTGCCGGGACATGTGCACGCAGTCACCGCAGTCCTGGTAGCCGACCTTGCGGTACATCGTGCCGACGCCCTCGTTCGCCGGAGTGAGGAACGCGAACCCGGCGCCGCGCTCGTGCACGCTCCTGGTGAGCCGTGCGGTGACGGCCGCCGCGAGGCCGCGCCGGCGAAACGGCCCGGCTACCGCGATCCCGGCCACTTCGCTGATGCCGCAAACGATCTCCAGCGCCACCCCGCCGCCGGCGATCTCGCCGCTCACGCAGTCCTGCGCGAGCAGGTGGAGGTCTTCGCGCGTCTGGGCCACCTCGGTGTCGGAGACCTCCGGTCCCGCACCGTACGCGACGTTCTGCATCGACCGCAGCCGCCGCCGGTCGGCGTCCGATTCCGGTTCCCGCAGCCGGAATCCGGGCGGCGCCGGCCGGTCGACGAACCCGGCGGGAGTGCAGGTCATCAACGGGATCCGGCGCTCCAGCCGGTATCCGGCCGAAGTCAGCGCCGTCTCCAGGGCGGGCGCCACCTCGGTGAAGAACTCCAGCCGTGGCAAGAGATCCCGGTCGCGATACGCGGCGGTCAGCTCGGTCAGCTCGGTCAGCTCGGCCGGGGACGGCTCGGCGCCCTCGTCCGGGATCGCGTAGTTGAGCATCGGATTGCTGCTCTCGCGGGAAAAAGTCGCGAGGAACGGTCCGATCCGTTCGGTGTCCCGGCCGCGAGGTGCGGTCGTACGGACATAAGCCTGAATGGCAGACATGCGGAAGAAACCCTTTCGGGCGAAGGAATGCAGGACGCGGCGACGCTCGGGCACGGTGCGTGCGCGAACGGCGGGCTTATTCGCGTCAGGCCGGACCTCGGCCGACGCGGGCCGTGGCGGCGAACATAGGCATTCCTTCGTCCGAAACGGGTACTGCGTTCAGTCTGCCGGTAGGCGCAACCGGATTTTCACGGCTGTTCCGGGTGGCTGAGCCCGGCGTACCGGGCGCTGGACGCGGGACGGCTGCTGTGCAGCTGGATCGGGGCCACGCAGACGGTCCGCCGCAGCTGCTCCGGGATCGCCGGCACCGGCTGATCCAGCCGCCGCCACCCGGGCCGGGTCGCGGCCGCGCCGAGTACCGCACCCAGCGTGTTCAGCAGCACGTCGTCGGTCGAGGTGACCCGGCCGTTGTGGAGCACGAACTGGGTCGCCTCCACCAGCACGGACAGAACCAGCGCGAGAAGGGCGATCCGGCCGGCCGAGCGCAGCCGGGGCACCCGCAGCGGCACCAGCGCGGCCAGCGGCAGCAGCAGGAACAGGTTGCCGAGCACCTGCCACAGCGAGCCTCCGTCGGCGTACGCCTCGGCGAGATCGGCGCCGGGCATCAGGTCCAGCGTGCTGCTGTGGCTGTCGCCGACCGGCATCGTGACCAGGATCAGCACCAGCGCGGCGAGCGTCACGATCAGCACGTCCGCCCCGGCGGTCGCGGAAGCGCGGGCCAGGCTGACACCGGCTCTTCGCCGCCGGCGGACGGTGAGCAACGGCCAGCACAGCATCGCGTACGGCAGCGCGATGGCTGTGGCCGGAATGATCCCCCAGAAAGCGCGCAGCAGAGCACCCATGCGCTTCCCTTCTCGAACCCCTCGGCGAACCGCTTGTTTCCTGCTCCAAGGTCACCATTGCGACGCGGGATCCGCCAGACACACAGGGTGACCCGCCCTATTCGGTGAATCCTTCGGTGGCGGGAAACGGGATCCCGTGCATGGGGTGTCCATAGTGGATCGGAAGAGTCACGCTCCACAAGGGACGATCGAGGGTTATCGGCCGGTCAGCGCGCGTACACGGTCGACGATCCACGCCAGGTGCACACCCCTGCGCACATCACACGGGTGCGTGGAAATTCCGCTGGATACCATGGCCGCGAAATCATCCAGCAGTGCGGTATACGACTCGGCGGCAGTACCCGACCGGCTAAACCTCCGGTAGCCGTGCTCGCCGTACACCGCGACCTCCGCTACGGTCGGTTGCACCGGCAGCCGCAGGGTGAGCGTCGCGGTGCTGGTCGCCCCGTTCTCGTGGGCCAGCAACACATGCCAGAGATCTTCCGCGCCGCGGTGCGCGGCGAGCACCTCGGTGATCGGGCCGAGCGCGGCGTCGAGCAGATCGAACGCGTGCGGTCCGATGTCCGCGAGTGCACCGCCCGACGGGTCTTGCCGCCACGCCGAGCCGGCGTACTGACCGCCGAGCAACGCGCCGGACAGCCAGCGCGCGCCGCCGCCTCGCCAGCCGCCGGCCTGGTTGATTCCGTCGAGCCAGTCGCGGGTCTCCTGTGCGAAACGCAGCGTGAGCATCACCAGCGACGCGACTCCGGCTTCGGTGACCGCGTCGGCCAGCCGCCGCGCGCCGGGCAGGTCGGCGGCGATCGGCTTCTCCAGGATCAGGTGCTTGCCCGCTGCTGCGGCGCGCGGTGCGATCTCTGCCTGCACGGCCGGTGGCACCGCGAAAGCGATCGCGTCGACCTGGTCGAACAGCTCGTCGATGCGGCCGGCGGCCACGGTGTCGTAGGTCTCCGCGAGCGACTGCGCGGCCTCCGGGCGGCGGCTCCACACTGCACTGAGCACGGTGCTCGGATGCTCGGCCAGCCCGGGTGCGTGCACCCTGGCCGCCCACGGACCGGTTCCGACGAGGCCGACGCGCAGCTGTCCGGATTCCACGTCCGGAAGTGTAGGTGTGGCCGCGGTCGCTTCCGAAGAGTGCCTGAGGTGGGTTAACGTCGACGAGTTCTACGCCACGAACGGGGGAAGCCGGTGGGATTCCGGCGCTGGCCCGCAACCGTGAGCGGCCCCTTCGCCGGGCCGCGAGCCGGATCGCCCGCCGTGGCCCGATCGATGCGAGGTTCATCTGACATGCGGTTCACACACGCGCGCCACTGGGGGCGAGTCCTCGCCGGGTGCGTACTTCTGATCGGTACCGGGCTGAGCGGCGCCGCGCCCGCCTCGGCGACCGTGCCCGGCAAGGGCACCGCCGGGTACTGCCCGGACGAAAACGGGGTCACCGTGATCGTCGACTTCCAGGGTCTGGGCGGGGACCCGCTCATCCGCTGCGCTACGGGGCCGCAGGAGAACGGGCTCACTGCGCTGCAGAACGCCGGGCTGGAGCTGGCCGGTTCGGGCAAGTACGGGCTGGCCCTGCTGTGCAAGATCGAGAACAAGCCCGCGGACCAGGCCTGCACCGGAATGCCGCCGGAGAACGCCACCTGGAGCTTCTGGACCGCCACCAACGGCGGCAAATGGGAGTCGAGCCAGGTCGGCGTGCAGGGCTGGAAGCCGCCTGCGGGCAGTTTCGAGGGCTGGTCCTTCGCGATCGGCAAGTCCTACACCGACTACCCGCCGCCGCGGACCGCCCCGGTGCGCAAGGCGAACGATCCCGCGCCCGCCGCCGAATCGTCCACTTCGGACAGCGGTTTCCCGTGGGGACTGGTCGTGGGCATCGTGGTCGTCGTGCTGATCGCGGTGGCCGGGGTGGTCACCGCGATCCGGCGCCGGCGTGGTGCGGCCTAGTCCGCGGGCGCTGCATCCCGGCGCGTGGTGGGTGTGGGCGCTCGCGCTCGCGGTCATCGCGAGCCGGACCACGAACCCGCTGCTGCTCGGGCTGGTGCTCGCGGTGGCCGGGTTCGTCGTGGTCGCCCGGCGTGGCGACGCGCCGTGGGCGCTGGCGTTCCGGATGTACGCACTGGTCGCCGCGGTCATCCTGATCTCGCGGGTGCTGTTCCGGATCCTGATCGGCGGCGAGGACGGCGGGCACGTGCTGTTCACCCTGCCTCGGATTCCGCTGCCCGCCGCGGCCGCCGGGATCGAGCTGCTCGGCCCCACGTCGGCCGAGGAGCTGCTCGGCGGCTTCTACGACGGCCTGCGGCTGGCCACGATCGTGCTCTGTGTCGGCGCCGCGAACGCGCTGGCGAACCCGAAACGCCTGCTGAAAGCGGTGCCGGCGGCGTTGTATGAAGTGGGCACGGCGGTCACCGTCGCGTTGTCCGTGGCACCGCAGCTGGTGGAAAGCGTGCACCGGGTACGGCGTGCGCGAAGGTTGCGGGCCGGGCGGACCCGTGGCCTGCGTTTCGTAAAGGGGATCTTCGTGCCGGTGCTGGCCGATGCGATGGACCGGTCGTTGCAGCTGGCGGCGGCCATGGATTCCCGGGGCTACGGCCGTCGCGGCTACCTCGGACGGCAGGTCCGCGTGCTGATCGCGGTCTGTGTGCTCGCCGGGCTGGCCGGGGTCGCCGTCGGGGTGTACGGCGTGCTGGACGGCTCCTCGTCCTGGCTCGGCGTGCCGATGCTGGTCGCCGGGCTCTTCGTGGCTGCCACCGGTTTCGTGCTCGGCGGACGCCGGGTGCGGCGGACGACTTATCGGCCTGATCCGTGGCGGTTGCCGGAAACGCTGGTCGCGCTATGCGGGGTGGCCGGGTGCGTGCTCGTGCTGGTGGCCGAGCCGGTTTCGCTGGCCACCCCAGCGTCGCCGCCGACGTGGCCGGAGCTGCCCTTGCTGCCCGCGCTCGCGGTGCTCGTCTGTGTGCTTCCCGCTTGGCTCGCGCCGCGCCCGGCGCTCGTCGCGGAGGTGGTCCGATGATCGAGTTCTCGAACGTCGGGATCACTTACCAGGGTGCCGCCCGGCCGGTGTTCACCGATCTCACCTTCGAGGTCGAAGAGGGCGAGCTGTGCCTGGTGGCCGGCCGCACTGGAGTCGGTAAGTCGACTTTGCTCGGGGTGATGAACGGGCTGGTGCCGCACTTCACCGGCGGGCGGCTCACCGGGGCCGTGCGGGTGGCCGGGCGGTCCACCGCCGAGCATCCGCCGAGGGAGCTGGCCGAGGTGGTCGGCGTGGTGGGGCAGGACCCGCTGGCCGGGTTCGTCACCGACACCGTCGAGGAGGAGCTGGCCTACGCCATGGAGCAGCTGGCCGTGCCGCCCGAGGTGATGCGTAAACGGGTCGAGGAGACGCTGGATCTGCTCGGCATCGCGGAGCTGCGTGATCGTCCACTTCGGACACTGTCCGGCGGGCAGCAGCAGCGGGTGGCGATCGGCTCGGTGCTCACCGCGCACCCGGGGGTGCTGGTGCTCGACGAACCGACCTCGGCGCTGGACCCGACCGCCGCCGAGGAGGTGCTGGCCGCGATCACCCGGCTCGTACACGACCTCGGCACCACCGTCGTGGTCGCAGAGCACCGGATGGAACGCGTGGCCCAGTACGCCGACAGGCTGCTGTACCTGCCCGGCGACGGCACAGTGGTGTCCGGTCCGCCGTCGGAAGTGTTCGCGCACACCGATGTCGCGCCACCCATTGTGGAGCTTGGCCGGCTCGCGGATTGGTCGCCGTTGCCGCTGTCCGTACGCGACGCCCGTCGGAAGGCGCGCCCACTGCGTGAACAACTGGCTGGGCGACAGCCGGAGCGCGTACGTCAGCAGGCCGGCGAGCCGGTGCTCACCGCGCGCGGTGTTCGGGTCCGCTACGGCGGCGTACACGCCGTACGCGGCGTCGATTTGACGCTTCGGCGAGGCGAAGTAGTCGCACTGATGGGCCGCAACGGCTCGGGCAAGTCGTCACTGCTGTGGGCGTTGCAGGGCAGCGGACCACGCTCAGACGGCGCGGTCGACGTGCTCGGCGCAGACCCGAAGGCGTTGCGTGCGCGGGCGGCCCGAACGCGCGTCGGGCTGGTGCCGCAGAGCCCGGCCGACCTGCTGTACCTCGATTCCGTGGCCGCCGAATGCCGACAGGCCGACGTCGAATCCGAGGCCGCCGAGGGCACCGCCCGGAAGCTGCTCGACCGGCTCGTGCCGGGTGTCGACGGCGCAGCGAACCCTCGTGACCTCTCCGAAGGACAACGGCTCGCGCTTGTACTGGCCGTGCAGCTGGCCGCCGCGCCGCCGGTGCTGCTACTCGACGAGCCGACCCGCGGTCTGGACTACCCGGCGAAGCAGCACTTCGCCGTCGAGTTGGCCGCGCTGGCCGGTGAGGGGCACGCGGTCCTGCTCGCGACGCACGACGTCGAGTTCGTCGCGGCCGCCGCGGACCGGGTCGTCGTACTCGCCGAGGGGGAGGTGGTCGCCGACGGGCCGACTGCCGACGTCGTGGTCTCCTCGCCCGCGTTCGCGCCGCAAGTGGCGAAGATCCTCGCGCCGGAGCCATGGCTGACCGTGGACGAGGTCGCGAAGGCGCTCTCGTGACGGACTTCCTCGGCCCGGCTGTCCGCCTTCGCCACCGCAGCGCGCTGGTGCTGACCGTCGCGGTCGTCGCCGGGCTCGCGATGTTCTGCTGGCCCCTGCTCTCCCGCAGCGGCGTCGGGACGTCGGCGCACACCACCGACGCTCCGTTCGTCTTCCTGGTCACGCTGCCGGTGCTGATCCTGATCGTGCTCGCCGAGCTGTCCAGCGGCGGGCTGGACGCCAAAGCGCTCGCGCTGCTGGGCGTGCTGTCCGCTGTGGACGCCGCGCTCCGGCCGCTCGGCGCGGGCACCGGCGGGATCGAGCTGGTGTTCTTCCTGCTCGTACTGGCCGGCCGGGTGTTCGGCCCTGGTTTCGGCTTCGTGCTCGGCTCGACCTCGCTGTTCGCCTCGGCGCTGCTCACCGGCGGCGTCGGCCCGTGGCTGCCGTTCCAGATGCTGGCCTCATCGCTGGTCGGGCTGGGCGCCGGGCTGCTGCCCGGCCGGGTCCGCGGCCGGTGGGAGATCGCCTTGCTGGCCGGCTACGGCGTGCTGGCCGCCTATTTCTACGGGCTGGCGATGAGCATGTTCACCTGGCCGTTCCTCGCCGGCTCGACCGCGCTGGACTTCCTCCCGGGCGCTCCGCTCGGCGAGAACCTGCACCGCTTCCTGGTGTTCACCGTGCTCACGTCCACCCTCGGCTGGGACACCGGACGCGCGCTGACCAACCTGGTCGCGATCCTGCTGCTCGGCCCGGCCGTGCTCACCGTGCTGCGCCGCGCGTCCCGTCGCGCCGCGTTCGGCCGGTGAGCACGCCCGAGGATTCCGTGAAGGGGTCCTTCACAGCCCTTCCGGACAGGGTTCCGGCAAAGTTGGTCGGGGACCCGGCAGCGGGCGATGCGGAGGTGTGTGCGACCACCTCGTGGCGTGCACCGGACCGGTTTCGGGTCCGTGAGGGTGCCCCTGACGGACTCAGAGTCCGTGAAGGGGCCCTTCACGGCTCAGCCGTAGGTGTAGAAGCCGCGGCCGGACTTCTTGCCGAGCAGGCCCGCGTCGACCATGCGCAGCAGCAGCGGCGGCGGGGCGTACAGCGGTTCCTTGAACTCGGCGAACATCGAGTCCGCGATCGCCTTGACGGTGTCCAGGCCGATCAGGTCGGTCAGCCGCAGCGGGCCCATCGGGTGCGCGGTGCCCAGCTCCATCCCGCGGTCGATATCCCCGGCCTCGGCGAAGCCGGCTTCGATCATCCGGATCGCCGAAAGCAGGTAGGGCACCAGCAGGTAGTTCACGATGAAGCCCGCCCGGTCCGGTGAGTGGATCACCGTCTTGCCGAGCGTGCCGGTCGCGTGTTCCTCCGCGCGGCGCACGGTGTCCTCGCCGGTCCGCAGGGACGGGACCAGCTCGACCAGGGGCAGCACCGGTACCGGGTTGAAGAAGTGGATGCCGACCACCTGCTGCGGCCGGCCGGTGGCCATGCCCAGCTTCATGATCGGGATGGACGAGGTGTTCGACGCGAACACCGCGTCCACTCGCTCGACCAGCTGATCCAGCGCCCGGAAGAGCTCGACCTTGGCCTGCTCCTGCTCGACGATCGCCTCGATCACCAGGTCCCGGTCGGCGAACTCGGCCAGCTCGGTGGTGAAGCGCACCCGGCCGAGCGTGGCCTCGGCGTCCTCGGCGGCCAGCTTGCCGCTCTTGACGCCGCGCTGCAGCGACTTCTCGATGCGGGCCCGGCCCGCGTCGAGCGCGGTCCGGCTCACCTCGGCCACCACGACGTCCAGTCCGGCCCTCGCGTGCACCTCGGCGATCCCGGAGCCCATCAAGCCGGCTCCGACCACGCCCACCCGGGCAATGTCTGCCACCTTCGTGCTCCTTTGTCAGCCGTACTCGTCAACCGCAGGAGAAATTGGGCAGCACACAACACGCGAGGGTGTCGCCGGGCCGCGACCCGGTCCCACCCTCGCGCATCGCGTGTGTGTCAACGGCGGTACTCGTCGTACCCGTCGTCGTACGGGTCCTCGTACCGGTTCTTGTCGTCCTCGTTGGTGTCCGAGGAACTACTCGACAGCTCGCGCTGCAAAGCATCGAAATCGGTGTCGTGGGAGCTGTACTTGAGCTCGCGCGCCACCTTCGTCTGCTTGGCCTTAGCCCGGCCGCGCCCCATGGCTCGACCCCCTCGCACAGGGGCGGGGCGGCCGGGGGAATCGGCGGCCCCGCATCGTCTCGACAGTTCTTTCCTGCTCACACCGTACCGTGTCCGGGGGGTTCGATGCGACGTGGCACGGTGTGCCGGTCGCGACAGTGTCGGCCGGACGCCGGTTACCGGCCGGTCGGTGCCGATCGGCGCTGGTCGGCGTGCCACGATGCTCGGGTGCTCCGACCCTTCGCGGCCTATCTGCGGGTGTACGAACCTCTCGCCGCCCTGGGCGATCCGCCCGGGCAGCGGCTGGTCGAGGCCGTTTCCGCGGCCGCCCTCCGGCGGGCCGGGATCGGCTGGCGGGAACAGCATCTGTGGCTCAAGTCACAGGCGGCGCGGCCGCCCCGGCTGCTGCCCGCAGAGCTCACCGACGGCCGGGCCGCGCCCGGCCTGGAGACCGATGTGCTGGTGCTCGATCCGGCCGAGGTTCCCGCCGGGCATCCGGGAGACGGGCCGTTCGTGTGTCCGCTGGAGATGCGCGCCCGTTCCGCGTCCGCGCTCGCCACTTTCCTCACCGAAGCGCCGCCCGCGATGAAGAACGTGGTGCTCGAAGCGGGCGGGGTCACCCCGGACCGGGCGCGGGCCCGCACCAAGGCCGCGCTGGCCGACCTGACCACGCCGGCCGCGCACACGCTCACCACCACCTGGACCGTGCCGCTGCCCTGGTTCGTGCTGATTGACCCGAACGAGCGGAAACTGGTGCTCGGATCCGGGCCGGACGATCCGCTGCGCGAGGCGTCCTGGCGCACCTCGATGTCCGAAGCGGTGCGCCGCGCCTCGGAAGCGAGCGAACTGGTCGAGAGCACCTTCGGCGAGTCCGGTCCGGGCCGGGTGCTCGCGCGGACCCGGCACTGGCTGGACGGCTTCGACCCGGACTCGGTGGTCGAACTGGACTACGGCGGGCTCGTGCAGCTGTTCGCCGACCCGATCCTGGACGCGGACACCACCGCGGAAGAGGTGCACGACATCCTCGACGCGCTGCGCAGCGGCAACGTCGAGGAGCTGGGCGAGCTGTTCTCCGAGCTGCGCGAGTTCTGGGGCGACGTGGCGGGGCGGGAGCACGCCAACTGATCAGCCGGACGGCCCGCGGGTCCGCAGCCGTCCGACCACTTGGCGCCGTGCACCGGCTGGCGGGCCAGATCTTCGAGCCCCGGGGTGTCCACCCCGAGGTGCGTCAGGATCGCCGAGGCCACCGGCACGCTTGTTCCCGTCGGCGCGGCCTTGATCGCGGCCGCGGTGCCGTCCGCGGCCTGCGGTGTGAGGGGCTCTGCGTCGCCCGCGGAGGTCTGTGAAGGGGCCCTTCACGGACTCTGAGTCCGTGAAGGGCCCCTTCACAGACCCGAGACAGGTCCGGCACACGCCACGAGGTGGTCGCGACCAGCACGAAAGCGACCTGGTGCACGCTTTCCACGAAACCGGAGCGGACGACCTCGACCAGTACCGGGTCGGGGGTCATTCGGCCGAGCGGCCCAGCTCGGTGTCCAGCAGCTCGTCCACAGTGGCCGCGCCGCTGTGATAGCGCGCGGCGATCTCCGCGTTGAGCGTGTCCATCACGCCCTGCACCTGGCGTCGGACGTCGGACACCGAGCCCTCCTCGGCCCCGTATGTCTCCAGCGCGGCGGCGAGCTTCTCGTCCGGCAGCACACCGACGTCGGTGAGGTCGGTGTTGCCGATGAGTGCCTCCGCGTGCCGGCGGTGCTCACCGGCCCGGGACGGTTCGAGCTGCTGGTGCCTGCCCGAACCGGTGGCCGGGCCGAGCGCGTTGTCGGCGAGGATCGAGGCGAGCCGATCGACGATGCTGCTCTCGCCACCGGAGCTGCGGCGCTGCTGCTCCGCGCGCACGATGTCGATCCGCGCGTGCAGCAGCCGGCGCAGATAGGACAGGTCGGTCTCCTCCTGCGCGGCCTCGTCCCGCCGTTCGCGCAGCACCGACAACGACAGGTCGCCGAGGCCGGTGAGGTATCCCGGGGCGAGTACGCGGTCGATCCGCCTTCGCCCGCCGGGACGAACTTCGATCACGGGCACATCCTGCTCCACATTTCCCGGGGACGCTACTGCCGAGTCACCCGCGAAGCCGTTGCGCGGCTTCGCGGCCGGGCGCGGCGTGCTCGCCGGGCACCGAGTCGGGATCGACCACGGCCTGCACGACGCGGTCCTCCGCGCCGGCCAGCAGCTCGGCGGCGGCGGGCACGGACCGCTTCACCAGGGCGAGCGCGATCGGTCCCAGCTCGTGGTGCTGGACCACGCTGCCGATCCGGCCGACCACGCGTTCACCGAGCCGCACCGGGTCACCGGTCTCCGGGGTGATCTCCGGCGAGCCGTCGATGTGCAGCAGCGCCAGGTAACGCGGCGGGCGGCCTACGTTGTGCACCTTCGCCACGGTCTCCTGCCCGCGATAGCAGCCCTTGGCCACGTGCGCGGCCGTGCCGATCCAGCCCACCTCGTGCGGGATGGTCCGTTCGTCGGTGTCGACGCCGAGGCGCGCGTGCCGGGACTCCACGCGCAGCGCGTCGAAGGCCCACGTGCCGGCCGGGCGCGCGCCCGCGTCCGTGAGTCGCTGCCACCACTGGGTGAACTGATCTCGCGGTACGGCAAGGTCCACCGCGTCGCGCGTCGGCCACGGCATCCGCCGCGCGAAGCCGCCGCCGGGCAGCGCGGCCACGGCGTACGGCGCGGTGCCGAGTTCGACGTCGAGCACCTTGCCGCTGTCCGGGCCGAGCACGGTCAGCAGCGCCAGGTCCCCGGTCTCGTCGCTGATGTCCACTTTCGCCCAGAACTTCATCGCTTCCAGGTATTCGAGCAGCGTTTGCTTGCCGCCCCTGGGCAATGCGCTCGTGGCGACCGGGCCGGGATCACTGTCCAGATGCACTGCTGCGCCGGTGTGTGCGAGCACGACGTGGGTGTCGATGTGGCCTTGGCTGTCGAGGACCAGTGCTTCCGTGCCGGCGTTGTCGGCCAGTTCGGTCACGTGCTGCGAAATCAGCAAGTGCAGCCAGGAAAGTCGTTCCTCGCCGCGCACGGCGATGATCTCCCGGTGCGAACGATCGATCACGACCACGCCGCGGGTGGCGGTGCGCTGCTCGGCGAAGGGATCCCCCCAATGCCAGGGCACTCCGGCTTCGGGATGTCCTTCGGGCGGCGCGACCACGCGGGGAGCTTCGAGCAACGGCGAGCGATACGGCATGTCCCCAGCGTATCTCTGCGACCGCGGGCGTTTGCTCCCTCAGGGCCAAGGAATTTCCGCGCGTGAGTACCGTGACCCCATGCGCGCTCTTGCATTTCTAGACGGTTCCTTGGCCGATTCCGAAGCCGCTCACCTTCGCGTGGACGATCTCGGACTGCTTCGCGGAGACGGCGTGTTCGAGACCATCCTCGTGGCGGGCAAGAAGGCCCGGGAACTTCGTCCGCACCTCGATCGCCTCGCCCGTTCCGCAGCGATGCTGGAGCTTCCGGCACCGGACCTCGCCGGCTTCGAACGCGCCGCCCGCGCGGTGATCGACGCGTGGCCGGAGGGCCAGGAAATTGCGCTGAAGCTTGTGTACACGCGCGGTGTCGACGGTGATCCGGCCGGTACGCCCACAGCGTTCGCTCTCGGCGTGGAGGTCGACGCGAGCATACGGCAGGCGCGCGAGCAAGGCGTGTCCGTCGTGACGCTGGAGCGCGGCTTCGGCCCCGATCTCGCCGAGCGCGCGCCGTGGCTGCTGCTGGGTTCCAAGTCGATCTCGTACGCGGTCAACATGGCCGCGTTGCGCGAGGCCGCGCGTCGCGGTGCACAGGACGTCATATTCACGGCGACGGATGGTTCAGTGCTGGAAGGCCCGACCTCCACTGTCGTACTGGCCAAGGACCGGACGCTGTACACGCCGCCGTCCACCATCGGCATCCTGCCCGGCACGACGCAGTACGCGCTGTTCCGCGGCGCGGAGAAGGCAGGCTGGACCGTGAAGGTGGAGCCGATTGCCGCCGTCGACCTCGCGCAGGCAGAAGGACTGTTCCTCACCTCCTCGGTACGCCTCGTGACCCGCGTACACACGCTCGACGGCGTCGCACTGCCTGATTCGACTGCGGTGCACAGGGAACTGACGGCCGCTTACGATTCCGTGTACTCGGGCTGAGCCGCGCTGATCAGCACCACGGACGGTGGGACGCCCTCCGCCCGGTAGGCGGTGATCTTGTGGTGCCCGTCGAGCAGCAGCGGACGGGTCCCGGAGAGCACGATCGCCACCGGGCGGTGGCCGGCGCGGATCGCCGTTCGGTAGTAGGACACCCGGCCGGCGTCGTGATCCGGCCAGGCGGTGACCGGCACGAGTTCGTCGGCTTCGGCCATCCGGTGCGGCCCGCTCAGCCGGTAGTGCCCGTCGACCAGCAGGGCCAGCAGTTCCCGCAGCGTGTCCGCCAGCGGGCGCCGGACCTGCCCGGTGGCGAGCGCGATCCGCAGCGACTGCGGCAGCGCCACGCGCCCGCTGGTGTTCAGCTCCAGGAAACCTGTACCGCCGGTGATTGTTACCCGTTCCACATTGCCAAGGACGGCTGAAACCGGACGAAGGTTCCAGGGCGTGCCTGCGCGAGTGCGCCGAGTGATGTCCGTCTCACTGTGCAAGCGACCGGATACCCACCGGTAGTCGGGTGATCGGCGAGGAAGATCAGCGGCAGGCCGTCCGGCGGCACCTGGATCGCGCCGGTCAGGATGCCTTCGCTGGGCAGCTCGCCGGTGCGCGCCCGCCGCAGCGGCGGACCGTCGAGCCGCAGGCCGACGCGGTTGACGTCGGCGGTGACCGTCCACCGGGCGCTGAGTCCGGACGCCGCGTCGGCGAGCCAGTCGTCCCGTGGGCCGAGGAGCACCGGGACGACGAGTTCGGCCGGCGCAGTCGCGCAGGGCACCACGTCCGCGCCGTTCGGGACGCCGGTCGCCGGGCCGAGCGGCACCGTCATGCCGGGTTCGAGGGGATCCGGTCCGAGGCCGGAGAGCACGTCCCGGGAACGGCTGCCCAGCACCGGCGCCACCGCCAGACCACCGGAAACGGCGAGGTAGCAGCGTAATCCGGTGGCCGGCGTGCCGATGGTGAGCAGTTGCCCGGCGCGGATCGGCACCGGTGCGTGCGAGCCGACCCCGAGGCCGTCCACCGCGACTGCCACCGGGGGACCGGTCACCGCGGCGGTGCACGACGCCGTCGCGCGGACTGCCAGCCCGCCCAGCACGGTCTCGACACCGGCGGCGTCTTCGGCGTTGCCGACCAGCCGGTTGCCCAGCCGCAGGGCAGAGGTGTCCAGTGCACCTGAGGGTGGCACGCCCAGGTGCGCGTAGCCGGGACGGCCGAGATCCTGCACCAGTGCGAGCGGGCCGGTCGCGACGATCTCCAGCGCCCGCATCAGCTGCTCCGGAGGGGTCTCAACCCACCACGCGGCGCAGCAGCGCGGAGACGTGCGGCTGCATCTCCTGGCCCATCATCGCGCGCTCCTCGACGTAGCCGAGGTCGCCGTTGATCAGGCCATACAGCCGCTGCGCGCCGGTGACCTCCTTGGCCGTCGCGGTGCGGATGACCGCATCCGTGCCCAGCTCCCAGGACGTCTGGTTGCGCGGTTTGCCGTAGAACAGCTCGACGACCCCGGAGCTGTGCGACAGCAGCAGCTCCAGCGTGTCGTCCTCCTGCGGCCGCCAGAAGCCCGTTTCGCGGGCGGCCGGGCGCTTCACGCTGCCGTCCTCGTTCAACAGCCACGAACGGGCCTCGTGGATCAGGAACGGACGGCCGTCGTGGGACACGGTGAGCTGCTGCGCGAACTTGATCGGCCCGTCGATGGTCGGGTACGAGATCTCACCCTCGCCGCGCCACACGCCGACCATCGGCAGCAGCGCGAGGCAGGCCTCGTTCAGGTCCTCGCCCTTGCGCAGGTTGGCGGTGTCGTTCGGGATCGGCAGGTCGTCCCACAACGGCAGGTTGCGATCGCGCGTGCTCGCCGCGCGTTCGTCTGCTGCTGCGATGGCCTCGTCGCCACTCGTGGTCAT
The DNA here is from genome assembly GCF_002564045.1 of Amycolatopsis sulphurea. Lineage (NCBI taxonomy): Bacteria > Bacillati > Actinomycetota > Actinomycetes > Pseudonocardiales > Pseudonocardiaceae > Amycolatopsis > Amycolatopsis sulphurea. The sequence continues at coordinate 2,611,807 of NZ_PDJK01000002.1, forward strand.
ACGGTTCAGCGCTGGTCGGCGTACAGCCGGTAGACGACGTAGACCGCGAACCACGTGATCGCGACGCCCGCGATGATCAACAAGGTCGTAAACAGGGCTTCCACAACGAGGAGAATAACCCGCTGCGCCGCTCCCGTCCTCGCATGGGCCGCCCTGGTGAGCACAGTCACCACCCACACGCCCCCCAGCCCCGAACGCTGTGAAGGGGCCCTTCACGGACTCAGAGTCCGTGAAGGGCCCCTTCACAGCGGTTCTGGCGTCAGGCGACCGAAATCGCCAGCTGGTGCAGCCCGGGGCCGTCCGCGGTGACGGAGGCCTCGCCGTTGCCCGTGCGGTGCAGCGCGCGCACCGTCCACGCACCGGCCGCCGCGTAGAAGCGGAAGTCGCCTTCGGCCGAGGAGACCACTTCGCCGGCGAAGTCGCCGCCGCCGTCGAGCAGGCGGACGAAGGCGCCGCCGATCGGTCCCGCGGCGCCGCTCACCTTGCCGGCCAGCACCACCTGTCCGTTGGTATCGAAGTCCGCCGGGGTCGCCTCCTGCACGGGGGCGCCGCAGCCGTCGTCTGCCGCCATCACTTAGCTCCCAACTCGACCGGCACGCCGACCAGCGAGCCGTATTCGGTCCACGAACCGTCGTAGTTCTTCACGTCGGCGTAGCCGAGCAGCTCGTGCAGCGCGAACCACGCGATCGACGAGCGCTCCCCGATGCGGCAGTACGCGATGGTGGCCTTCGACTCGTCGATGCCCGCGTCGGCGTACAGCTCCTTGATCTCGTCCTCCGACTTGAAGGTGCCGTCCTCATTGGCCACCTTCGCCCACGGCACGTTCAGCGCGCCCGGGATGTGGCCGGGCACCTGGGACTGCTCCTGCGGCAGGTGCGCCGGGGCGAGCAGCTTGCCGGAGAACTCGTCCGGTGAACGGACGTCGATGAAGTTCTTCGCGCCGATGGACTGCACGACCTCGTCGCGGAAGGCCCGCAGCGAGGCGTCCTGGTCCTTGGCCCGGTAGGTGGCGGGCTCGCGCTTGACCTCGTCGGAGTTCAGCTCGCGGCCGTCGAGTTCCCACTTCTTGCGGCCGCCGTCGAGCAGCTGCACGTTCTCGTGGCCGTAGAGCTTGAAGTACCAGTACGCGTAGGCGGCGAACCAGTTGTTGTTGCCGCCGTAGAGGATCACCCGGTCCTCGCTGGAAATGCCCTTCTCCGACAGTAGCTTCTCGAAGTCTTCCTTGCCGATGAAGTCACGGCGCACCTTGTCCTGCAGGTCGGTGCGCCAGTCGAGCTTCACCGCACCGCGGATGTGCCCGGCGTCGTAGGCGGTGGTGTCCTCGTCGACCTCGGCGAACACCACGCCGGGGGTGTCCAGGTTCTCCTCGGCCCACTGGGTGGTGACCAGGACGTCTTCACGGCTCATGGAGCGAACTCTCTTTCTGGGGATGGTTGCTTACGACGCCCGTGCCGGGCTGAAACGCTTGATCAGCAGGTACATCTCGCAGCCGAGACAGAAATTGAACGCGGCGTTGAGAAAGGCCGCGAACACCGCGAACGCGGTCGCCACGACGCCGAGGGGAGCCAGTCCCGCGACGAAACCGATCGTGCCGATCAGCCCGAACACGAACCCGACCGCCTGCGCGAACCGCAGCGGGGCGGCGTCCTCGCGCTCGGCGGGCGGACCCAGCCGCGGCGCGACGAACAGCCGGTAGACCACCGAATACGGCGCCGGCTTGAGCCCGGCGAACGCGCCGATCGCGAAGACCACGGTCTGCACCGCGAGCAACGGCCACCACTGCGTCACGAGCACCACGGCGAGCACCACCGTGGTCACGATGGCGGCGAACCTGGGACCTCGCGGGTCGACGGCCGGTCCGGCGGGCATGGTTCCTCCTGCTGGTGCGAGGGGAAAAGAGCGTGCGAAAGGCACGCGGCCAGAAAACGCGAAGGCGAGCCGTGCTTCAGCGGCAGCCGGCGGCCTGCGGACACAAGCTGCTGCGCACGCGGCACAGATCCACTGCGCGGCGCTGCGTCAGGAGTGTGATGGGCAGCTCGTCCACAGCCGCGAGAATACCCAGTGCTCCCTCACTGCGGGAACCATGTTCATACCTTGAGACGAGTTCCGGATGCTGGGAAACATCCGGTATCAGGCGGTGGCCGCCAGATGCGGGCGGAGCGCTTCCAGCAGCTCGGCGGCCTTCGGCAGGCCACCGACGCGCAGCAGCTCACGCCCGTCCGGGGCGAGCGCCAGCGTGGTCGGCGTGCGCAGCACGGACAGCGCCTGCGCCACTTCCGGCTGATTCGTCACGTCGAGGTCGACGTGCGTGAGCCCGGGCGTCTTGTCCGCGAGCGCGGACAGGATCACCCGGGTGTGCCGGCACGGCGCGCAGAACGTGGTGGAGATCTGCACCAGCGTGACGGCCGATGCCGGGTCGAGGACCTCGGCGACCGGAGCGGGCAGCCGGGCGGCGGGTGCTTCGGTGCTCACCGGCGCGGGCCTGGCCTGCCGGATCCGCCCGTTGCGGGCCTTCAGCAGGAACCCGGCCGGCGCCGCGACGGCCAGCGTGCCCAGCAGTACCCAGGCTCCGGTCACCGGACACTCATCCCCTCGGGGTCTTCGCGACCGACAGGTCGGCGAAGCTCAGGTCGGCCGCCTCGCCCTTGATCGTCACCGAACCGCTGTCCACGCGCACCGCGGTCGGGGTGACCGAGAGCGGCAGCGTGCTGGTGTCGATCGAGGCGTGGAAGTTCGGCATCAACGCCTTCTGCACAGCATCCGGAACGGTCGTGGTCGACTGGTCATTCCCGAACTGCAACCGGTGCGGCTCGATCGAGATGCTCTTGCCCTTCAGCTGGATCAGCGCGAAGCAGAAGATCTCCACCTTCTGCCCGGCCACCTGCACGTCTCCGGACAGGCGCAGCCCCGCGGTGGTGCCGTCGACCGGATCGCCGGCCGCGTTGGTCGGCGTCGGGTCGGGCTGGTTGCCCTGGTCGGTGTCGCCGTACTTCACGTAGGACGCGGTGGACTGGCTGATCTTCAGGTTCTGGATCTTGTCCAGCGGGGAGATGCGCGCGATGTCCGCGGCCTTGATGGTGACCCCGCCGGTGAGCTTGCCGATCTTGATCGACTTGGTGTTGCCGGAGGCGATGTCCGACAGCGGCGCGGTGACGTCCTCCAGCTCCGCGCTCACCCGCACGTCGTGCAGGTTGCCGCCGACCGGCACGCCGTCCGCGGATACGGAGACGTGACCGTAGTCACCCGAGAGGGCCTGGACGAGGAACGGGAACCCGTGAATCTCCACCGACGGGTCGTCGCTGAGGTTGAGCTGCGCGCGGGCCTTCTGGGAGATCGCGTGCTCGGCCACGGCCGCCGCCCCGAAATCGGCTCCGACCAGCAGAATCACCAGCACACCGAGCACGATGACCCAGCGCCGCACGCGCCGTCCGCGGCGGCTGGGTCCCGGCCGGGGGGCCGGTCGGTCGCCCTGTCGCACGGGCCTGCTGTCCACCATCGCCTGCGTTCTCCTGTTCGTCGCCCGGGGCGTTCACCCAGGTGTGATCGATCCAGCACGAGCTAGGTACCAGGCCCGTTCACCGGCTATTCTCACTCAGCACCGACCGGCGCCACGTTCGAGGCGATGATTCTGACAAGGCGGTGCGGCTGATGAGCCTGGACCTTCTGGTACTGACTGCGGAAGCCGATGCCACTTCGGTGCTGCCCGCTCTGGACCTGCTTCCGCACACAGTACGCGTGCGCGCCCCCGAGGTGACGGCGTTGCTCGACGCCGGGCACCGGGATGTGATCCTGCTGGACGCGCGCAGCGACCTCGCCTCCGCGAAGAGCCTCTGCCGGCTGCTCAAGGGCGCCGGTGAGGACGAGGTCGGCACCCCGGTCATCGCCGTGGTCGGCGAGGGCGGGCTGGTCGCGCTCAGCGCGGAATGGCGCACCGACGACATCATGCTGCCCACCGCGGGCCCGGCCGAGGTCGACGCGCGGCTGCGCCTGGTCACCACGCGCGACGGCGCCACCGGCCAGGCCGAGGCCGAACTGCGGGTCGGCGATCTGGTGATCGACGAGGCCACCTACACCGCGAAGCTGCGCCGCCGCACGCTTGAGTTGACCTACAAGGAGTTCGAGCTGCTGAAGTACCTCGCCCAGCACGCCGGCCGGGTGTTCACCCGTGCGCAGCTGCTGCAGGAGGTCTGGGGCTACGACTTCTTCGGCGGTACCCGCACGGTCGACGTGCACGTCCGGCGGCTGCGCGCCAAGCTCGGCCCCGAGCACGAGCAGATGATCGGCACCGTGCGCAACGTCGGGTACAAGTTCGAGCGCCCGGTCAAGGGCGGCAAGCCGGTCTCCCCGGCCGTCCCCGCCGTCCCTGCTCCCACCCGCTAGGAAGTCCGTGAAGGGTCCCTTCACGGACTTTCGGGCTGTGAAGGGACCCTTCACGGCTTTGAACGCTGGGGAGGGGCGGGGTGCTGGGTAGGGTCGGTTTCGTGACCGAGCTGAGCGACTGGACTGCCGAACCCGCCGTCGACGGGATCCGCGAGGTGCTCCGGGCCGCCGGGGCCGAGGACGGCCGTCCGGAGGTCGACCCCGCCGGTCCGCTGCCGCGTGAGTTCACCGGCGGGCTGCACCTGCTCGCCCGCCGGGACGGGGACCCGGCCGGGTACCTGCACCTGGACCTCGACGGGGACGCGCACGGGCACCAGGTCGCGGAGCTGATCGTGCATCCCGCGCACCGCCGTCACGGCGTGGGCACCGCGCTCGCGCGGGCGCTCGTTGAGCGTGCTGCGGCGGGATTCCGGGTGTGGGCACACGGTGATCACCCCGGCGCGGCCGCACTCGCCGCGAGACTGGGCCTCGCCCGTGCGCGTGAGTTGATGGTGCTGCACGCCGACGCGGAGTCCGCGGAGTGGCCGGAACCCGTGCTGCGGGGCGGAATCCGGCTTCGGGCGTTCGTGCCGGGGCAGGACGAGGAAGCAGTGATCGCGGTCAACGCGCGAGCCTTCGACTGGCATCCGGAACAGGGTGCGCTCACCGTCGCCGAACTGCGGGCCGAGGAGCGGCTGGCGTGGTTCGATCCGGCCGGCTTCTTCCTCGCCGAGGACGACCGGCAGCGCATCCTCGGCTTCCACTGGACCAAGGTCCACGATCCGGTGGCCGGCCGATTCGGCGGTGACCCGATCGGGGAGGTGTACGTCGTCGGGGTGGATCCGGATACGCAGGGTGGCGGTCTCGGGAAAGCCCTGACCCTCGCCGGTCTCCGCTACCTACGATCGAGGGGACTACGCCAAGTGATCCTCTACGTCGAGGGTGATAACGCTCCTGCGCTGGCGGTTTATCGAAAACTGGGGTTTACCCGTTTCGACATCGACGTTCAGTACGGTCAGTGATCACGGTCGCCAGAATCCGGCTTCCCGTGTTACGTTCTGCACACTGACCGATCACGACTTGGCTACGCCACTCGTTCGGTCTAGTAGTGCTGGTCACACCCTGTATCTTGTTCACCCTTAGTTCATCTGACCAAGGGTGACCGTCCACCGGGGCTGCCTAGTGTCCGGATCCGGACAGGCGGACCGCCGCCGATCCGGCCCGGATTCCAAGAGGCAACTCTGCCGAGTGGAGGAAATGCAGTGAAGATCATGCGGCCCCTGGGTGCCGTCGGCGTGGTGGCGAGCGCCGCTCTGGTGCTCGCCGCTTGTGGTTCCGATCCCGCCGCTTCAAACAGCGGGAACACCTCGGGCGCGCCCGCCGCGACCGGCACCGCGCAGGTCGACTGCGGTGGCAAGAGCCCGCTGTCCGGCGAGGGTTCGACGGCGCAGAACAACGCCATCGAAATCTTCAAGCAGCAGTACGGCAAGAAGTGCAGTGGCCAGCAGGTCAACTACACCGCGAGCGGCTCCGGTGCCGGTGTCAAGCAGTTCAACGGCGGCCAGGTCGACTTCGGCGGCACGGACTCGCCCGCCACCGCCGCGGACCTGGAAGGCGCCACCAAACGCTGCGCCTCGCCCGCCTGGAACATCCCGATGGTCGTCGGCCCGGTCGCGGTCGGCTACCACCTCTCCGGCGTGGACAAGCTGACGCTGACTCCGGCCGTGATCGCGAAGATCTTCAACGGCGGCATCAAGAACTGGAACGACCCGGCGATCAAGGCGGTCAAGGGCAACGAGAGCCTGAGCCTGCCGGACAAGCCGATCCAGGTCGTCTCCCGCTCCGACGAGTCGGGCACCACCGACAACTTCCAGAAGTACCTGGGCGCGGCCGCGAAGGACGTGTGGACCCAGGGCGCGGGCAAGAAGTTCAACGGCGGCGTGGGCAACGGTGCGCAGGGCTCGAATGGCGTGGCCAGCACGGTCAAGGGCGCCGACGGCTCGATCACCTACGTGGAGGGCGCGTTCGCCAAGGACGGCGTCACCGCGGCCCTGATCGACAGCGGTTCCGGCGGTGTCGAGCTGACCTCGGAGAACGTGGCCAAGGCGCTGGACGCGGCGAAGTTCCTGAACGAGGGCTCCAACGACCTCGCGCTCGACCTCAAGGCGATCTACGCCAGCAACACCCCGGGTGCCTACCCGCTGCTGCTGACCACCTACGAGCTCGTGTGCTCGAAGTACTCGAACGCGGATGTGTCGAAGGCGATCAAGGCGTTCCTGACGGTGTCCGCGACCGACGGGCAGCAGCCGCTGTCGGCCAAGGGCTACGTGCCGATCCCGCAGGGTCTGCAGGAGAAGGTGCTGACCGCGGTCAAGGCGATCTCCTGACCGGGACTCCAGGGTCTGTCGCCTAGGCGGCGAAGCCGCTTGCGGTGGGTCGTCAACGCTGCGGGTTCTCAGGCGTTCTCTCGCGAGGACAGCTCCGACGTGGTGAATCGGCATTCATGAGGAGGAGGTCCCGACGTGAGAGGACGTCTGAGGTTCCGCCACCCGCACCGCTACGCAAGCCGCCGTCAAGCATTCCCCAGCGCACCCTGCCAGGACAGTCGATGAGCGAACCACCCTGGACGCGAACGCCCACCGGCGACACCGGTGGGCGTTCGTCGTCCTCCTGAGCGTTTCCGGAGGATCCGATTTCGGACAACCCAGCCCCGCCGGCGCCCGCCGCGCCGCCGGAGGACACGAAGCCGAAGAAGGTGCGGGCCGGTGACCGCATCTTCCAGAACCTGACCACCGGGTCCGGCATCTTCGTCGTGGCGCTGATCGGCCTGATCGGGATCTTCCTGGTCATCCAGGCCATTCCGGCGCTGCGGGCGAACAAGGCGAACTTCCTGTTCAACCACGGATGGTCCACCAACGATCCGGCGAACATGGCGTTCGGTATCGCCGATCTCGCCGAGGTCACCGTGGCGACCTCGGTCGTCGCGCTGATCATCGCGATGCCGATCTCACTGGGCATCGCGTTGTTCCTCACCCAGTACGCGCCGACCCGGCTCGCCCGGCCGTTCGCCTACGTGGTGGATCTGCTCGCCGCGGTGCCCTCGATCATCTTCGGCCTGTGGGGCATCCTGGTGTTCGCCCCGGCGATCGAGCCGTTCTCGCACTGGATCAACGAGACCTTCTCCTGGTTCCCGTTGTTCGCGCCGGGCAACGTCGCGCCGAACGTGCGCGGCACGATCTTCACCGCGGGCATCGTGCTCGCGGTGATGATCCTGCCGATCATCACCTCGCTTTCGCGCGAGGTGTTCGAGCGCACGCCGCGGCCGCACATCGAAGGCGCGCTGGCGCTCGGCGCCACCCGCTGGGAGGTCATCCGCACCACGGTGCTGCCCTTCGGCAAGGCGGGCTACATCGGCGCCTCGATGCTCGGCCTCGGCCGCGCACTCGGCGAAACCATTGCGCTGGCGGTGATCCTGCTCATCCCGCAGGGTCGCAACTTCGACTGGAGCCTGTTCGACGGTGGCGCGACGTTCGCTTCGAAGATTGCCGCGAACTACAGTGAGTTCAACAACCCCACCTCGGCCGGCGCCTACATCGCGGCCGGTCTGGTGCTGTTCGTGCTGACGTTCCTGGTCAACTTCGGCGCCCGGTCCATCATCGCGAAGAAGGGGGACTGAGCATGTCGACCACGCTCGAACGGCCCGCGGCCACGCCGGCCTTCCAGCAGGTGAGTACCGGCCGCAAAGTCAAGAACGCGTTCGCCACGGTGCTCGTGTGGCTGTCCTTCCTGATCGCCGTGGTCCCGCTGGTGTGGGTGCTGTACACGGTGATCGCGAACGGCATCAAGCGGCTCCCGTTCAGCAACTGGTGGACCGAGGACTTCGGTTCGGTGCTGCCGGACGAGGTCGGCGGCGGCGTGCTGCACGCGGTCATCGGCACCCTGCTGCAGGGGCTGGTGTGCGCGGTGATCGCGGTGCCGATCGGCCTGCTGGTGGCGATCTACCTGGTGGAGTACGGCCGCGGCAAGCTGGCCAAGGCCACCACGTTCATGGTGGACATCCTCTCCGGTGTGCCGTCCATTGTGGCCGCACTGTTCATCTACGCGCTGTGGATCACCACGCTCGGCCTGCCCCGCAGCGGGTTCGCCGTGTCGCTGGCCCTGGTGCTGCTGATGATCCCGGTGGTGGTGCGCTCCGCGGAGGAAATGCTGCGGATCGTGCCGGACGACCTGCGCGAGGCCTCCTACGCGCTGGGCGTGCCGAAGTGGAAGACGATCATGAAGATCGTGCTGCCCACCGCGTTGTCCGGCATCATCGGTGGCATCATGATGGCGCTGGCCCGGGTGATGGGTGAAACCGCGCCGCTGCTGGTGCTCGTCGGCTACTCCGCGTACGTGAACTGGAACATCTTCTCCGGTGAGCAGGCCGCGCTTCCGCTGGTGATGAACAACGAACGCGCCACCAACTCGATGGACCCGGGCAGTGTCGGCTTCGACCGGATCTGGGGCGCGGCGCTGACGCTGGTGCTCATCATCGCGCTGATCAACCTGCTCGCCACGGTCTTTTCCCGCCTCGTCGCCCCGAAGAAGAAGTGAGTCATGGCCAAGCGAATCGATGTCAAGGACCTGGACATCTACTACGGCAAGTTCCACGCCGTGGACAGCGTCACGCTGAACGTCCCGCCGCGGAACGTGACCGCGTTCATCGGGCCGTCCGGTTGTGGCAAGTCGACCGTGCTGCGCACGCTGAACCGGATGCACGAGGTGATCCCCGGCGCCCGGGTGGAGGGCGAGGTACTGCTCGACGGTGAGGACATCTACGCCTCCGCGGTGGATCCGGTGCAGGTGCGCCGGACCATCGGCATGGTGTTCCAGCGGCCCAACCCGTTCCCCACGATGTCCATCAAGGACAATGTGGTGGCCGGGCTTCGCCTTGGCGGCATGAAGAACCGCAAGGAGCTGGACGAGGTCGCCGAGCGCGCGCTGCGTGGCGCGAACCTGTGGAACGAGGTCAAGGACCGGCTGAACAAGCCCGGCGGCGGCCTTTCCGGCGGTCAGCAGCAGCGGTTGTGCATTGCCCGCGCGATCGCGGTGCAGCCGGACGTGCTGCTGATGGACGAACCGTGTTCCGCGCTCGACCCGATCTCGACGCTGGCGATCGAGGACCTGATCGGCGAGCTGAAGAAGGAATACACCATCGTCATCGTGACGCACAACATGCAGCAGGCGGCCCGGGTCTCGGACCAGACCGCGTTCTTCAACCTGGCGGGCGTCGGTCAGCCGGGCAAGCTGATCGAGCTGAACGACACCGAGAAGATCTTCTCCAACCCGGACGAGAAGGCCACCGAGGACTACATCTCCGGCCGGTTCGGCTGATCCACTTCGGACACTGCGGCCGGCCCGGTTCCCGCCGGGGCGGCCGTTGTTGGTTTCGCGCAGGTGGTCACCGTGTTGACAAGGCTGTGAAGGGTCCCTTCACAGCCTTAGAGTCCGTGAAGGGACCCTTCACGGACGTCGGGTCGCGATGCCGCGGTGCATACGTTGTCGAGAGTCGGTTTCGTTTGGTGGGTAAGAGAAAACCGCCACCGGGGGCGGTGGCGGTTTTCTTCTGGCCCTCGGTGCTCGCGCGGTCACGCCGCGCGAGCACCTGGTCAGACGGTGAGGTCCTCGTCCGAGCCGTAGCCCGGCATCCGCCCGGTCACCACGAAGATCATCCGCTTCGCCACGGACACCGCGTGGTCGGCGTAGCGCTCGTAGAAGCGGCCGAGCAGGGTGACGTCGACCGCTGCGGCCACGCCGTGCGGCCATTCGCGGTCCATCAGCACGGTGAACAGGTGCCGGTGGATGTCGTCGACCTGGTCGTCGGCGGCCTCGAGATCCTTGGCGGCGGCCACATCCTTGGTCTGGATGACCTGTTCGACCTGGCGGGCCAGCTTCACCGCGGCCCCGCCCATCTCGATGAAGTCTGGCCGCACCGCTTCGGGCAGCACCGGGTCCGGGTGCCGCCGGCGGGCCGCCTTGGCCACGTGCAGGGCGAGATCGCCCATCCGCTCCAGGCTTTCCGCCGCGTGGATCGCGGCGAGCACGGTGCGCAGATCGGTGGCGACCGGCGCCTGCAGCGCGAGCAATGCGTACGCCTGCTCCTCGCATTCGGCGCGTGCGTCGTCGACCTTCGCGTCGTCGCTGATCACCTGCTCGGCAAGGCCGAGGTCCACTTCGAGCAGGGCCCTCGTCGCGAGCTCCATGGCCTCGGCGACCTGTGCCGACATCGCGGCCAGGTGCTGGGCGAGCTGTTCGAGTTCCACTTGGTAGGCCTCACGCATACCCTCACCCTACGGTGTGTGCAGCGCGAATACCGCATCGCCGGGTGAACCGCACGTGAACCCGGCCTAACGAATCCAGCGGGTCAGCGGGCCGGGTCGGCCGGCTTCGCCGCGTTGGCGCCGCCCGCCGCGCCGGAGGCGGTCGACGACGGCCCCGGCGCCTTTTTGTCGTCGGGCAACGGAGTGTTGTCGCGCAGTGCGTCGAAGAGACTCCTGGTCTTCGCTTCCACCAGCACTTCGTTACCGCGCTTGTTGGGCAGCCCGACGGTGGGCACGGTCATGAAGTTGATCTTGCTCGGATCGAGGCCGCGCATCGACTGGGCGAGCGTCATCATCTGCTGCACGCCGAGGTTGTCACCGAAAGTGGCCTGCGCGAACGCGGTGATGAAGCCGGACAGCTTGCCGGGGTCGAGGACCACATCCGAGGACATCACCTTCTTCAGCAGTGCGCCGATGAACGCCTGCTGCCGCTTGATCCGGCCGTAGTCGGAGGTGGGGTCGCCCTTCACGTGCCGGGCCCGCACGAAGTTCAGCGCCTGGTCGCCGGAGATGGTGACGTCGCCGGTCTCCAGCAACACCTTGCCCAGCACCGAATCGTCCATCGGCTTGTCATTGTGGACGGTCACGCCGTGTACCGCGTCGACCATGCCCTTGAACCCGTTGAAGTCGATCCCGACGAAGTGGTTGATGCGCAGGCCGGTGACCTTCTGGATCACCTTGGTGACGCACTGCGGCCCGCCGACCGCGTACGCGGTGTTGAGCTTGGCGATCTTCTGCGCGGCCACCACCTCGTCAGTGGTCGCGGATTTGGCCGGGTCCCAGCGATTGCAGTCCGGCCGGTCGATTTCCAGGTCCCTGGGGAAGGAGGTGACCACGACCCGTTTCCGGTCCGCGGGCACGTGCGCGACCATGATCGTGTCCGACCGGGCACCCGGCGTGCTGTCCGCCGTGCCGACCCCTTCCTCGGTGGCCGCGCCGTCGCGGGTGTCCGAACCGACCATCAGGAAGTTCTCGTCGTTGGCCTGCGCGTCGGCGTTCAGGATGTCCGCGGAGTTCTCGTCGAGTGCCGCGACCTGGGTGAACTTGGCATCGAACCAGTTCACCGCGCCCCAGGCGATCCCGGTGCCGAGCAGGACCAGCGCGGACAGCACGATCAGCGCGATCCGGCCGATCCGGGCACTGCGCGCGAGGTTCCGTTGTTTCTTTTCCTGCAACCGGGTTTGCGGGCTCTTCTCGGCCTGCTGCTCGTCGGCTTGCTCGTCCGGTTTCTCCCCGGTACCCGGCGCGACGACCCGCTGCAGCGCGGTCCGCGTCTGCTCCAGCAGGGCGACCGGCCGGGAGGTGAACCGTTCGAGCCGTTCCCGCCGCTTGGTCTCCTCGGCCGCCGCGTCGTCGTGCGCCGCGGAGAAGCGGGCCAGGCTGTGATCGATCTTGCGGCGATACTGTGTCGCCTCGTCGATCGCCTCCATCTCGTCGGTCATGATGAGCCGGTCCTGCTCGCCGCGCGGGGGACTGGGGCGCAGGGCAGGCCGCCGCTTACCCGGCAACCCCACCGCCGGCGCGAACTGCGTCCGATCCGGGTCGGCCGCGGCTGCTTCACCGTCCGGTGCGGGGTTTTCGCCATCCGGTACCGGAGTCAGCCGGGTCTGCTCGACGCCGGGCGTGGGGTTTGCCTGGGTTTGCTCGCGGTTCGGGTGGGGGCCTGGCCGGGCTTGCTCGCGGCTTGCCTGGGGGCTCAGCTGGGTTTGCTCGGCACCTGGCGCGAGGCTCGCCGGGGTTTGTTCGCGACCGGGCGTGGGGTTCAGCCGGGTCTGGTCGTGGCCCGGCGTGAGGTTCAGCTGGGTCTGGTCGTGGCCTGCCTGGGCGGGCTCGCGGCCCGGCAGGGGGCTTGCTGGGGTTTGCTCGCCACCCACCATCGGGCTCAGCTGGGTCTGCTCGCCGTTCGGCGCGGGGTTCAGCCGGGATTGCCCGGCGCCAGGCCGGCCCCCGCGTCCCGCCCGGGGCTTCCGCCCGTTCCTGACGGCCGGCGACACCCGTGTGCGTTCGGCGTCTGACTGTTCACCGTCGAGCACCGGCCGGTCGGCTTCGCTGTCCCCGAGCCTGCCGCCGGGGCCAGGACCTGACTGCGGCGCAAGGGCAGCCGAGATCTGCGTACGCTCCAAATCCGACGCACCGTCGGCGCCTTGCGGAGTTCCGCCGCGCACCCCTTCCGGCGCACGGCCACGCTCCATCGGCCGCCGCCCACGCCGCCCGGTCGGCGGCATGCCTTCGTCCGAAGTGGACGTTTCGCCTGGCGCCGGCGGCTCGAACGGTCCGTCCCCGTACCCGTTCGCGCGCCGAGCTGCGGCATCCGGTCGACGCAGTCCGTCGTTTGTGGACAGTGCCGGTCCGGGCGGGGGCGCGAGTTCGGCTACCTGATCCGGGCTGGGCAACGGCGGCCGGACATCGGGTCGCGGTCGTCCGGGTGGCGGCGGTCCGTCGTGGGATCGCAGCGGTTGGTCGCCTGGGCGGGTTCCGTCGCTCTGTTGACCCGGTTCGGGCCGTGGAGCCCGGGCATGGAGTCCCGGTGGCCGGAGGTGGCCGGGTCCTTGCGGCCCCGGCGGCGGGCCGTCGATCAGGCCCGGTTGGTCTCCCGGGGGCGGTGGTCCGTCGTTCGGGCGGCCTGCCTCGGGTCGTGGCGGCAGGGCGTTGCGTTGCCGTGGTCCTGGGGGTGGTGGTCCGTCGTGGGAGTGCGACGGTCCTGGTGGTTGGTCATCCGGATGCGGCAACGGTCCGTCGCCCAGCTGCGCTGGGTTCGGCGGCACCGCCCGGCCGTTGAACCGCGGTGGTCCCGGCGGCACATTCGGTCGCTGTGGTCCGCCAGGCGCCCTGCCCTCGCCCGGTCCGGCGGTGGGCATCCCGTCGTCCGGCCGCGGTGGCTCGTCGCCCGGATACTGGAGTCCGGAAGGCAATCGGGCCTCCGCCGGACGTCGTGGTTCCGGGGGCAACGCGCCGTTGGCCTGCGGACGCCGTGGCCGGGGAGGCATCCCCGAGCCGTTCCTTCGCCGCCCTTGCGCGGGTGGATCGAACTCCGGCCCGGCAACGTCGGCTCCGTCGGAGCCGTCCGGCTCGACGGCCGGCCCAGGCTCGGGGCCGACGCCATCGGAACGCCTGTGCCCGGCACCGTTCCGCCGCGATGGTGGACCTATTGCTTTGTCGATATTGTTGGCTGACTCCGGAAAAGCCGGTTCGAACTTGCCATCGGTGAAGTCCGGACCGCGATGCCCGGGTGCGGGGTCGGCGACGCGGTCGGGCACGTGACGACCGGCCACGAAGTCGGCCGGCCTGCGGAAGTCCGGCGATCGGTGGGCGCCGGGTGCGGGGTCCGGCCCGCGGAAGTCCGGTGATCGATGGGCGCCGTTCGCGGGGGGACCGTTCGTGACGCGGTGGCTGCCGTTTGCGGGGTGACCGTTCGTGGCGCGGTGGCTGCCGGGATCGGGCGGGGCGAGGCCGTCGACCGGGGCGAGGTGTTCCGCGGCGTGTGCGCCGGGTTCTGTGTGACGGGGGCCGGACGCGATGTCGGCGCGGGGGGCTCTGGCGTGCGTGCCGGGCTCGGCCAGCCGTGAGCCGGGGTCGGCGTTGGGCTCGGTCGGTCTTACGCCGGGGTCGGCGAGTTGCGGGTCCTGGGCGGTGAAGCAGGCGTCGGGCGGGCCTGCGTCGGAGCCGGGGAAGTGGCCGCTGCTGGGCAGGCTTGCGTCGGTGTCCGTGGAGTGGGCGCCGCTGGGCAGGCTCGCGTCGGAGTTCGTGGAGTGGGCGCCGCCGGGAAGACTCGCGTTGGGGTCGGCATGGCGAGAGGCGGCCGGTGGGGGGTCGGCGTAGTGGTGGTTGTTGGGCTCGGCCATTCGCGCGCGGGGGTCCGTGAAGTGGGTGCCGTTCTTGCCGTTGGGGGGAAAGGACGTCCCATTCGTGCCGGGGGCGGCGCTGTGTGAACCGAGGGGGCCGCTCGTTTCGTGGTCGTTGGTGTAGCGGACGTAGGGGCTGCCGTTCGCGCCAGACGCCGTGCCGTAGACGCCAGACGCCGTGCCGTTGACGGCAGGAGTCGTGCTGTCGACCCCGGGATGGGCGCTGTTGGCTCCGGGGGGCGCGCCGTCCGCGGCCGGGTCGGTGCCGTTCCTGCGGGTGCCGTTGGGGGCAGGGGGCACGGCGCTGGGGTCGCTGTCGAAGATCGGGCGTTCGCCGGTGTGCCGGGCGACCACGTCGGAAACGCTGATGCCGCCGTGGGTTTCCATGGAGCGCCGGCGGCCGCGGCGGGGAGCGGGATCGGAGTGCCGACCGGTGCCAGTGGGGTCGTGCTCGTCGGGCACTCGGTCTCCTCTCGCAGTTCAGGGGTGGCGGCCGGGGCCTCGGCTCGCCTTCGAACCCGGTCCCGGGTGATCGGGTCTCCCCGGACACGTCGTTCCGCGCGACCTTTTCGTTATCGTACGGATACCCGCCGTTCGTGACGACACCCTCCCGGGAAATTCTTCACCTTGCGTCGACCTACGTAGTCCAGAAGCGGACGAACAGGTGAAGATCGGGTTCAGCGAAGTGGTCTGGTCCGGTAGTCTCATTACTCAGAGTATGTAATGACCCGGGCGGAATCGCTGTCCTGGTAGGCGATCTTGTTTCGCCCCGCATGTTTGGCGGCGTAAAGAAGATCGTCGGCCCGCCGCAGCTGGTGCGGTCCGGGGGTCCGGCCGTGCGCGAGGCCGACGCTGATCGTCACCCGCAGCCCCGGCCGGAGTTCTGACCAGCGGTGACGGGCGACCCGCGCGCGGGCGGCCTCGGCCAGCCGCACCGCGCGCGAATGGTCCGTCTCGGGCAGGACGAGCGCGAACTCCTCGCCGCCGTACCGGGCGCAGAACGCGTCCGGCGGCAGCCCTTCCTGCAGGAGATCGGCGACCCGGCACAGCACCCGGTCGCCGAGAAGGTGACCGTACGTGTCGTTCACCGACTTGAACCGATCCAAATCGACCAGCGCCACCGCGAGTCCCCGGGAAGTGGGTAGATCGGGCAGTCGCTGGTCGAGATAGCGCCGGTTGTAACTGGACGTGAGTGGATCACGCAGACTGCCGGCCCGCGCGATGTCCAACGCGGACCGCATATGGTGGTACGCCCGGCGCCAGTCGCCCTGGGTGGCGAACAGGTCCGCGATCGACTCGTGCAGCGCCAGCAGGTCCGGCCCCGAGGTCCTTGTCGTGAGCTCGTCCTCCACCGACACACCCACCTCCGCCACCTCTTGGTTGTCGTCCTACAGGTGCGGTGTCTTGAGGTATCGGTACCGAAGAAGGCGAATTTCGCTCAAGTGGACGACGGCCTTCCACCGTTGTCACGCAACGGAGTTCTCCGCTCAGAGATCGGTAAACGGTTTCCGATCGCTGAGCTGCGCGAACTGATCGCGGGCCCAGTAACTCACATTTGCCTCAGGATCCCCAAGCAACTGTGCGTAGTCGGACCAGGAGATCCACCGCCAGTCGCCTACCTCTTCGGGGTTCGGCTCCGGCTCCTGCTCACTCCAGGCTACGAACACCGGGCAGAACTCGTTCTCCACGATCCCCTGGTACGGCGGCGTCCGGTACCGGTACTTCGGCAGCACGCACTCGAGGTCCTCGATGGCGGGCAGGCCGAGTTCGTAGGCCGCTCGCCGGCGGACCGCGTCCTCGATCGGCTCCTGCGGGGCCGGGTGGCCGCAGACGCTGTTGGTCCAGACTCCCGGCCACACCTTCTTGTGCCCCGCGCGTTGCGTGATCAGCAACGCCTGGTCGGAGCGCCGCAGGACGTAGCAGGAGAACGCCAGGTGCAGCCTCGTCTCGGCGTGGTGGCTGGCGAGTTTCGGCCCGGTCTCCCCGGTGGGCACCCCGTCCTCGGTCACGAAGACGACGTGCTCGGTCTCTGTGCTGGTTTCCACGGTCGGTACTGAACACCAGAGTTCGCCGGAGCGGTACCGCAGGCCGGGTGGCCGGATGCTCGCCGGTTCGAGTGGCGGGGTCCGACGGAGAGTCACTATCCTTCGCGGAGCGGCTCGGTCGCCGGCGGCCGCGGCCGGAAAATGGTGTGTGCGAAAGCGAGCAGAAGACAATACCGCCACCTGAGGCGATCCCGGCTTTTCAGTGCTGGAAAATGACCAATCGGCTAAACGGGCAATGGACTCCTCGGGTGCATATTCCGAGTTGGACAGTCC
The DNA here is from genome assembly GCF_002564045.1 of Amycolatopsis sulphurea. Taxonomy (NCBI): domain Bacteria; kingdom Bacillati; phylum Actinomycetota; class Actinomycetes; order Pseudonocardiales; family Pseudonocardiaceae; genus Amycolatopsis; species Amycolatopsis sulphurea. Next base: position 2,628,685 of record NZ_PDJK01000002.1, read on the forward strand.
ACTTCGGATAAGGCAGGAATCAATGCCCGCCGAGATGTTCGACGAGCAACGAGGTGACCGCTTCCGGTGCCTCCTCGACGGCCCAGTGCGACACGTCTTCGAGCATCTCGAACCGGTACGGCCCGGTGCACCACTGCTCGGTGGCCAGTGCCGCGGTGGAGCCGAACGCAACGTCCTCTGTGGACCACAGGTACAGGGTGGGCACCGTGATCCGGCCGATCTTCCCGCCCGGGCGGCCGGCCCGGTACCAGTTGAGCGCGGCGGTCAGCGCGCCCGGCTCGGTGAGCCGCCCGACGTACTCCTCGACCTTGCTCGGCGGGATTCGCCGATCGAAGATCTCCCGCAGCGCCTTGGCGTTGCCGGCCAGCATTCGCCGCTCGGTGGCCGGGGTCTGCCGCCATTCGGTCAGGTACCCCGAGCGCAGGTGCTGGTCCTCGTCGGTGCGCATGGCCTCGGCGAGCGCGCCGGGGTGCGGAGTGGAGACCACGGCGAGGCTGCGCAGCCGGTGCGGGTGCTCGTCTGCGGTCCACCACGCCACCGTGCCGCCCCAGTCGTGACCGATCAAGTCGAACCGCGGCCAGCCAAGGGCATCGGCAATGGTGACCACATCGGACACCAGGGTCGCGATGCCGTACTCGGCGGGCTGCTGCGGGCGCACGCCGGGGGAATAGCCGCGCTGGTCCGGCGCCACCGCACGGTAGCCGAGCACCCCGAGCGTGGCCACTTGGTGCTCCCACTCGACCGACGCCTCGGGGAAGCCGTGCAGCAGCAGCACCGGGCGGCCGTCCGCGGGACCGGCGGCGATCGCGTCGAAGGATCCGGCCTCGGTCGGGATGCTCAGTTGCTCGATCACCTGCCGCACTCTACGGCCGGGGCGCGCCCCGGCGCACTCAGGCAAAGGCGGTGGCCAACCGGGCAAGGTAGTGGCTGAAGAGCAACCGCCAGTAATAACCGAGAGTGATAACGGCCGGGCTTCGTTGTCCCGGTTAGCGGATACCCGAGAGAACGGGAGGTAACCGGTTTGCCCCGCCGTCCGTGACCTGGTGGTCAGAAGGGAACAACGCGGCGACAACACATAGATCAGACACTTACCGTAAGACTGCAGGCTCCCCCTGCCCTCCGTACCGGCCGAACGAAGGGCAGTCGCGGAGACCTCGGACCGGCCTGACGCATCGGGCCGGTGTTTTCGCAAGAACCGACTAGAGGAGAAAGCATGGCTTCGCAGGACGGCGCCCTCGTCGATACCAACGTCATGCGCAAGGGTGCGCAGACGATCAGTGACACCGGGCAGAACATCACTGGTGTGAACCAGCGGGTCGACGGCACCATGCAGTCGCTGTTCGGCACCTGGAAGGCGGACTCGGCCACGGTGTTCAGCCAGGCCATGTCGCAGTTCGACCAGACGTGCCGCAAGATCGTGCAGAAGCTGGACGAGCTCTCGCAGAACGTGCAGACCTCGGCCAGCGACTACGACACCCGCGACTCGGACAACACCTCGGCCGCGCGCAACAGCTCCGCCACCATCGGCGGCGCCGGCCTCCAGGGCTTCTGATCCCCCTTCCCCCTCTCGAAAGGACCACATCCCATGGCTTTGGGTCAGTTCCAGATCAGCTTCGCCCAGATGCAGGACACCGTCGGCCAGGCGAAGCAGCAGTCCAACCAGATCACTGAGCTGCTGGACCAGATGAAGGCCGTCATCGACGGTCAGCGTGAGCAGTGGACCGGTGTCGCCGCGGACATGTTCAACGAGACGTACACCTTCTGCCACCAGGCGGCACTCACCCTGCCGCAGGCGCTCGACGCCGCCTCGCAGACCCTCGGCTCGATCAACGAGGGCACCTCGACCACCGAGGGCAACAACGCCAAGCGGTTCGCCGCGCACTGATGCCGACTCTTCTGTGGTGCGGCGATCCGCCGCACCACAGAGGAGTTCCTGAAAGGAGGGCACACCACAGTGGATGGCAACGGCAACGGAGACAACAAGAGCGTGCTTTCGGGCGAGATGGGATCGGAGCCGTCGAAGTCGGGAGACTTCAACCGGCCCGGCGCCCAGCCCCCGCCGGATCCGAAGCACGAGTGGATCCCGCCGGGTGACGTCGGCAAGCCGCCGCCGGTGCCGGGTGGTTCGGACCACCCGGGCAAGGGCGTGACGGTGGTGAACACCGAGGCCATGCGGACGTTCGCGAAGAACCTGCAGAGCCTCGCCGACGGCCCGATCAAGAGCCTGCCGGACAAGCTGGAAGGCGTTCAGCTGAAGCCGGGGGTCTTCCTCACCGCGCAGGAGAAGATCGTCAAGCCGATCACCGGCCCGGGCGGTCTGCGGGACACGACGAAGTCCGCGATTCACGACCTGTCCAAGGCGCTCCACGAGGTCTCCGAAGCGGTCAACATGGCCGCCAAGGCCTACGAGAACGCCGACGAGGTGAACAAGATGTCCGCTGACCAGTACAACCAGTACTTCAACCGGGTCAACGGTCACATCACCAACGCAGGCCAGCAGCGCTGACCGCTCGGGCGGCGGTCACTCCGGGTTCGACTCGATCGAGGGAAGATGTCGGGTGGGTAAGGACGAGAAGAACAGCACCAACGGCTTCACCGCGGACGAGACAGGGGTCTGGCCGGACTCGTCGCAGTCGCCCAAGCCGAACAGCGGCGGCGACCCGACGAAAGACTTCGAAGGCCTGACTTGGAAGCAGATCGAAGCCGCGGTGCTCGGCGGGGGTTCCATGCAACCCGGCCAAGAAGGTCTGGACCAGGCTTACGGCAACGTGAACTGGCAATCGTTGCAGACCGCCGCCGGGATCTTCCAGGAGACCCAGCAGAACCTCGCGATGATCGCGCAGGCGATCAAGGAGCAGACCGCCGCCCTTGCGGGACCGGACGGGCCGTGGAAGGGCACCGCGGCCACGAACTTCACCACCATGATGACCACGCTCCAGAACAAGTTCCTTGATCTGGCGGACCGGATCGGGGACAACGGCGGCGCGAACAACGTGCCGAACGAGCTGGTCAACTCCGCCGCCTACCTCAAGTGGGCGCAGGACACCATCCGCTACATCGACCGTTTCTACGCCGCGCAGGTGATCGCCCGCGGGAAGCAGCTGAACGACGGACGGGCCTACATCTCTCAGTTCCCGGACGCGGTCGAGATGATGACCAACGACATGAAAAAGGTCGCCGGCCAGCTCGCGCAGAAGTACCACGGCGTGTCCGTCAACTCGGGACAGAACACCCCGCCGACCACCCCGAGCCCTACCCCCCCGCCGCCGCCTCCGCCCCCGCCGCCGCTGCCGAACCCTCCGCCGCTGCCGACCCCTCCGCCGCCGCCTCCGCTCGGTGGCGGTCCTGGTGGCGGCCCTGGTGGCGGTGGTCCCGGTGGTCCCGGTGTCAACGGCGGGCCTCCGCCGCTCACCAAGCCTCCGGTCCCGCCGCCGCCGGGTGACCTCGGTGGTAAGGGTCTTGGTGGTAACGGCGGGCCTTCGCCGCTGAACAACGCGACGATTCCGCCGCCGCCTGGCGATCTGGGTGGCAAGGGGCTCGGTGGTAATGGCGGTGCGCCGCCGCCGTTGAGCAGTGCGTCGATTCCGTCGCCGCCTGGCGATCTGGGTGGCAAGGGGCTCGGTGGTAATGGCGGTGCGCCGCCGCCGTTGAGCAGTGCGTCGATTCCGTCGCCGCCTGGCGATCTGGGTGGCAAGGGGCTCGGTGGTAACGGCGGGCCTTCGCCGCTGAACAAAGCGTCGATTCCGTCGCCGCCGGGTGATCTGGGTGGTAAGGACCTTGGTGGAAACGGTGGTGCGCCGCCGCCGTTGAGCAGCGCGTCCATCCCGCCGCCGCCCGGCGACTTGGGTGGCAAGGGCGTTGCTCCGCCTCCGGTGGCCAGCAAGTTCGCGATGCCGCCGTTGAGCAGCCCTTCGCTCCCGGCGCCGCCCGGCGCCAACGGGCTGGGGAACAACAGCCTCGGCAACAACCTCAAGTCCCCGAACTCGCTGGGCGGTAACGGTGGCTCGCAGGCCCCGCCGCCGCTCAAGGCTCCGTCGATTCCCCCGCCGCCGAGCGACCAGCTCGGTGGGAGCAACCTGCACTCGCCCAATCTGCCGTCGCCGCCGGGAAGTCCGGGCAGCCCCGGCGACCTCGGGAGCCTGCAGTCGCCGGACCTCCCGACGCCGCCGGGCAGCCCTGGCGGTCTCGGTGGTAGCGGGGGGAACCTCCACTCGCCGTCCATCCCGCCGCCGCCCGGTGCCGACGGGCTCGGTGGCAACAGCAGCCTGACCGGCAACGCGCTCAACCACATGCCACCCGGCCTGACCTCGCCCCCGCCGTCGGACAAGACGCCGGGTGGCGGTGGCATGCCGATGATGCCGCCGGGTGGCATGGGCGGCGGTGGCGGTGCCGGGAACACGCCGTCCGCGGACCGGTCGGATGCCTCCGGTCTGCTCGGCAACATCAAGAAGCCGTGGGTGCCCAGCCCGCCTCCGGGTCTCGGCAACCCGGACACGAACATCGAGACGCCGCCGCTTACCTCGGCCAAGTGGGCGCCGCCGCCCAGCGCGGGCGGTGGGCTCGGCGACGGTGTCGGCGGCCCGGGCAGCCACGGTGCCGGCCCGGGTGGCCTCGGCAAGATCCCGGGCGCACCCGGTGGCAGCAGCCCCGACGCGATCAAGGGCCTGGGCGAGAGCCATCTGCCGAAGCTGCCGGAGCCGATCGTCAATCAGGGTGGAAACCACCAGCAGCAGGTTCCGGGTGGCGGTGGCATGCCGATGATGCCGCCGGGTGGTATGGGTGGCGGTGGCGGTGGCATGAACACGCCGCCGGAGAATCGGCCGGATGCCTCCGGTCTGCTCGGCAACATCAAGAAGCCGTGGGTGCCAGGCCCGCCCTCGGGCATCGGCGACCCGAACACGAACATCGAGACGCCGCCGCTTACCTCGGCCAAGTGGGCGCCGCCGCCCAGCGCGGGCGGTGGGCTCGGCCACGGCGTCGGTGGACACGGCATCGGTGGCCCCGGCGCGGGTGGACACGGGGAGCACGGCTCGCTCGGCGACGGGGTCAAGGGTCTCGGGGAGAGCAATCTGCCGAAGTTGCCGGAGCCGATCGTCAATCAGGGTGGAAACCACCAGCAGCAGGTTCCGGGTGGCCAGCCGCCGATGATGCCCCCGGGTGGTATGGGTGGCGGTGGCGGCGGTATGAACACGCCGTCGGCGGATCGGCCGGATGCCTCGGGTCTGCTGAGCGATGGCAACGAGCCGTGGGTCGCCAGTACCCCTGATGGCATCGGTGATCCGACGTCGCATGGGGACACTCCGCCGCTGGAGGCCGCCAACTGGGCGACGCCGCCAGGTGGTCCCGCGAACAGTCCTGGTGTCCCGGGTTCGCCGGGCGAAGGCGTCAAGGGCATCGGCGAGGCCGGCCAGCCGAAGCTGCCGGGCCAGCTCGGCGAGCAGGCGGAGAACCACCAGCAGCAGCAACAGGTTCCGGGCAACCAGACGCCGATGATGCCCCCCGGTGGCATGGGTGGCGGCCCCGGCGGCATGAACACGCCGTCGGCGGAACGGCCGGGTTCGTCGGAGCTGTTGGGCAACAACGGGCAGCCGTGGCAGGGCACCACGCCCGACGGCGTCGGTGACCCGTCCTCGTTCGGGGCCACTCCACCGAGCGACGCGGCGGCCTGGGCCACTCCGCCGGACGGCGAGATCAAGGGCCGGGAATCGGTGGATCTGGCGCAGCCGGCCGAGAATGCCCCAGCGCAGCGTCCGCAGCAGAACCCGCAGCCGAGTCCCAGCGCGCCGACGGTGCCGCCTGTGATGGGTGGCGCCCCCGGCGTCCCGCCCGTGCCCGCCGCGGGGCGGCCGGATTCGGCCGGGCTGGTCGGTCCCGGGCAGGAGCGCTGGGCGACGGCCGCACCGGAGGGGATCGAGCACGGGGACACCCCGCCGGCACCCGCGGCGCAGTGGGCGAATTCGTCCTCTGTGGACACTCCGGCGCACCCCGGTGCGGCAGTCCCGGTGGTCCCACCGGCGGCCGTCCCGCCGTCGGTGCCCGAGGCACCCAAACCGGCCGAGCCCGCCAAGGCGCAGCACCCCGTCGCCGATCAGCAGATCCCGTCGAATACCGGGTGGGGCACCGGCGCGGACCAGAGCACCGAGGAGGCACCGCACGGTGGCGGCGATTTCGTGCGGATCGATGTGGTGCAGCCAGTGGACTCCGAGGACATCTCCGCGTGGGACGTCGGCACGGCCGAGTTCCTGCCCGGCGCGCCGATGGGCGTGCCGGGCTCGGGCGGCGACCGGGACGAGGAGCTCGGCACCGAGTTCGTGCAGCGCAGTGCCGACCCCTGGCAGCCGCCTGCCGACGAGCCCGCCGACGAACCGATGCTGAGCACTTACCAGCGGGTTCGCGGCGGACCGAGCGAGGTCATCCTCGACGAAATGCCGACCTGTGGCGACCTTCCGGAGGGCCAGGAGCCGGCGGAGCTCGCCGAGGACGCCGAGGACACGGCGGCCGATGGCGAGAACGAGGAAGAGGAAGAGGAACGCAAGATGGCCGATCTGCTCCGGCAGGACCACTCGGCCTGGGGCGCACCGGTGAGCCGCAGTTCTTCGGGGGTTCTCGAATGAGTACGGTGCGCCGATGAGCACGGAGACGGTCAAGCGCGGGCCGCGTGCGGTCGGCCCGGAGCTGCCCGAGGGCCAAGAGGAGCTGCAGGAACCGCCGGTGATGGCGGAACCGGCTGTTCGCGACTTCATGTCGCTGCTGATGATGCTGCCGATGGCCATCGGGTCGATGGTGATGGTGCTGGCATTCTCCGGTTCCTCGGGCAGTTCCCCGCTCACCTACGTCATCGGCGGCGGCATGGGCGTGTCGATGATGGCGATGAGCCTCGGGCAGCTGGGCCGGGCGGGTGCCGAGCGCAAGCGGAAGATGAAGGGCGAGCGGCGGGACTACCTGCGCTACATCACCCAGGTCCGGGAGCGGGCCCGCTCGACCGCGGAGGACCAGCGGCGGGCGGTGGCGTGGAACAACCCGTCGCCGGATTCGCTGTGGTCGCTGTCGATGGGCTCGCGGCTGTGGGAGCGCCGGGTCAGCCACGAGGACTTCGCCCGGGTGCGGATCGGGCTGGGCACCCAGCAGTCGGCGCTGGAGCTGGTGCCGCCGGAGACCAAGCCGATCGAGGACCTGGAACCGCTGTCGGCGATCTCGCTGCGCCGGTTCACCGAGACCTACCGCACCCTGTCCGGGATCCCGACCGCGGTGGGGCTGCGCAGCTTCACCAGCATCGAGTTCGACGGCGACCCGGACGCGGCGGTCGCGCTGGTGCGGGCGATGCTGGCGCAGCTGGTCACCTTCCACTCACCGGACGAGCTGCGGGTGGCGGTGCTCACCACGGAGTCCGAGCAGGCGCAGTGGGACTGGGTGAAGTGGTTGCCGCACAACAACCATCCGACCCTGCGGGACGCCGCCGGCCCGCTGCGGCTGCTCGCCGTGGAGCACGACGAGCTGATGGACATCCTCGGCCCGGACGTGGCCGACCGCGACGATCACGACAAGACCGTCGGCCCGGCCACCACCGAACCGTTCGTGGTGGTCGTGGCGCATCTGGCGGCGGTTCCGGAATCCTCGCGGCTTCTCGGCGCGGGCCTGCGCAACGTGGTGCTGCTGGATGTCACCGGCACGCTGCCCGGCGGGCCGAAGGTGCTGCGACTGACCACAAAGGATGATCGGATCGAGTTTCCCGCGGGGACCGGGGTCGGTTCGGCGGTCCGGGACGAGCTGTCGGTGACCCAGGCCGAGGGGCTGGCCCGGCTGCTCGCGCCCAAGCGCACCAGCGGCACGCTGGAGATCACGGATCAGCCGTTGGAGAGCGACTTCGGGCTGACCGCGCTGCTGGGCATCAAGGACGTCTATTCCTTCGACATCGCGGCGCAATGGCGGCCGCGGGCGGTGCAGCGGGCGCGGATGTCGGTGCCGATCGGGGTGACCGAGGACGGCGAGATCGTCGAGCTGGACCTGAAGGAATCCGCGCAGGGCGGGATGGGCCCGCACGGGATGCTGATCGGCGCGACCGGGTCGGGCAAGTCGGAGCTGCTGCGCACGCTGGTGCTCGGGCTGGCCGCCACGCATTCCTCGGAGATCCTGAACTTCGTGCTGGTGGACTTCAAGGGTGGCGCCACCTTCCTCGGCATGGACCGGTTGCCGCACACCTCGGCGACGATCACCAACCTGGCCGACGAGCTGCCGCTGGTCGACCGGATGCAGGACTCGCTCAACGGCGAGATGGTGCGGCGGCAGGAACAGCTGCGCGCGAGCGGCTACCCGTCGTTGTACGAGTACGAAAAGGCCCGCGGGGCCGGTGAGCAGCTGCCGCCGATGCCGACGTTGTTCCTGGTGGTGGACGAGTTCTCCGAGCTGCTGAGCGCGAAGCCGGAGTTCATGGAGCTGTTCGTCTCGGTCGGGCGGCTCGGCCGCAGCCTCGGGGTGCACCTGCTGCTCGCCTCGCAGCGGCTCGACGAGGGCCGGATCCACCGGGTGGAGGGCCACCTGTCCTACCGGATCGCGTTGCGCACCTTCTCCTCGATGGAGTCCCGCAGCGTGATCGGCGCGGGCAGCGCCTACGAACTGCCGCCGGAGCCGGGCAACGGGTATCTGAAGATCGATACCACGAACCTGGTGCGGTTCAAGGCGGCCTACGTGTCCGGCCCGGTGCCCGCCGGCAGCGGGGAGAACTCGGCGGTGGCCGCGGCGCGGGCGAGCCGCGAGGTCGTCCCGTTCTTCACCCAGGCCCTCCCGGCCAAGCTGATCATCCGCGACGACGACGAGCCCGCCCCGGTGGAGAAGCCCTCCGACCGGGAGGCGATGGAAGCGGCCGTGCCCGGCGGGCCGACACTGGCCGACGTGTTCGTGGAGCGGCTGACCGGTTCCGGCCCGGCGGCCCGCCAGGTGTGGCTGCCGCCGCTGGCCGAATCGCCCAGCCTCGACTCGCTGCTGCCGAGCGTGCTGCCGGACCCGGTGCGCGGGATGTCGGTGCAGGACCCGGCGCACTGGGGCAGGCTGCGCGTGCCGATGGGCATGATCGACCGGCCGTTCGAGCAGGTGCGCGAGCTGCTGCTGGCCGACCTGTCCTCGGCGGCCGGGCACGTGGCCGTGATCGGCGGGCCGAAGACCGGCAAGTCGACCATGCTGCGCACGCTGGTGCTGGCACTGGCGATGACGCACACCCCGCAGGAGGTCCAGTTCTACGGGCTGGACTTCGGTGGCGGCGGGATCATGTCGCTGTCCGGGCTGCCGCACATCGGCTCCATCGCCACCCGGCTCGAACGCGACCGGGTGGTCCGGACCATTGAAGAGATCTCGCAGGTCATGGAAGGCCGCGAGGCGATGTTCGCCGAGCACGGCATCGAGTCCATGGACGCCTACCGGCAGCTGCGCCGGGCCGGCCGGATCGACGACCCGTTCGGCGACGTGTTCCTCGTGGTGGACGGCTGGTACAGCCTCAAGAACGACTACGAGGACCTGGAGCCCAAGATCGGCGGGCTGGCCTCGCGCGGGCTGTCCTTCGGGGTGCACGTGGTGATCGGCGCGACCCGCTGGTCGGAGATCCGCCCGTACCTGCGGGACCTGCTGCAGACCCGGTTCGAGCTGCGCCTCGGTGACCCGATGGAGTCCGAGATCGGTTCGCGCAAGGCGAAGACCGTGCCGAACCAGCCGGGCCGCGGGCTCACCCCGGACGGTCTGCACTTCCTGGCCGGGCTGCCGCGGATGGACGGCAGCGGGAACACCGACGACCTCGCCGCCGCCACCAAGGCGGTCGCCGAAGAGGCGCAGCTGTTCTGGGCGGGTGCCTCGGCACCGGCGGTGCGGCTGCTGCCGGCGAAGCTGCCGATGGCCCAGCTGCCCCCGCCCGACGGCGATCTGCGGGTCGCGCTCGGGCAGGACGAGCAGCGGCTGCTGCCGGTGTGGCACGACTTCGCGGCCACCCCGCACCTGCTTACCTTCGGCGACAACGAAACCGGCAAGACCAACCTGCTGCGGCTGGTGCTGCGTTCGGTGCTGGCCCGCTACCAGCCGAGCGAGGCGAAGATCGTGCTGGCCGACCCGAGCCGGTCACTGGACGCCGAAGTGCCCGAGGAGTACCGCGTCGGCTACGCGACCACCACCGAGGCGTTGCAGGAGCTGGCGAAGCAGGCGAGCGTTTCGCTCACCCCGCGGGTGCCGGACCAGACCATCACCGCGGACCGGCTCAAGCGCCGGGACTGGTGGACCGGTCCGCGGCTGTTCTTCGTGATCGACGACTACCAGCTGCTCACGGGCGGGCTGGGCACCCCGCTGGAACCGCTGTTGTCCTTGCTGTCGCAGGGTTCCTACATCGGCTTCCATCTGATCCTGGCGCGCAGCACCTCGGGTGCGATGCGGGCGCTGGGGGACGCGGTGGTGCGCCGGATCTGGGAGCTGGGCAGCCCGGGCGTGGTCTTCTCCTACCCCAAGGAGGAGGGCAAGTTCCTCGGCGAGGCGACGCCCCGGCAGCTGCCCGCCGGCCGCGCGCAGCTGGTCACCCGGCGCGGTGTGAAGCTCGTGCAGACCGGGTTCATCCCACTGGAACAAGATCAGACCGACGTGGGCCTGTCCCGGCTGGCGGGGGATCTGCGATGACGGAACGGGGTGTGCGATGAGCACGTTGACCGGCGAACTGTGCCGGATCACGGTGTACGGGCCGCAGGGCCGGGCGGACCTCGCGGTGCCGATGTCGGTGCCATTGACCAGCCTGCTGCCGGTGCTGCTGCAGCACACCGGCGGTCCGGTGGAGCTGGGTGACTCGTGGGTCCTGCAGCGCCTGGGCGAACCGCCGCTGGACGCGGCCGGCACCCCGGAGTCGCTCGACTGGAAGGAGGGCGAGGAATTCCACCTGCGCCCTCGCGAGGATCCCCTGCCGGAGCTGGACTTCGACGACATCGCGGACGGGATGGCCACCGCGGTGAGCAGGCAGCCCGGCCGCTGGCGCCCGGAGTTCAACCGCAGCCTGTTCCTCGGCTTCGCGATCTTCTCCCTGGTGGTGCTGGCCAGGGCGCTGGTCTATCCGGGTTCGGACGGGCTGACCGCGATCGGCGGCGGGATGGTCTCGCTTGCGCTGCTCGTCGCGACCGTGGGCACCGCGGTCCGCTCCGAGGACAGCGCACTGCTGACCCTGCTGGGGCTCGGCGGCTGCGGATTCGCGTTCCTGTCCGGCGCGGTCGCGGTGGCCGGCCCCGGACCGGCGTTCGACCTGCAGGGCGCGCCGATCCTGACCGGGTGCCTGACCTTCGCGCTGGCCGGCGGCCTGCTGATCGGCGGCCGGGCGGCGTGGTCGCCGTCCATCCCGTTCGTGCCCTTCGGCACGGTCGTGGCGACCGGTGTGGGCGGTGCGCTCACCCTGTGGCTGCACCTCGGCCTTGAGCTGACCACCGTGCAGACGGCCGGGCTGGTCACCTTCGTGCTGGTCGGGTTCATGGTGTTCGCGCCGCGGGTCGGCATCCGGTTCGCCCGTATCCGCGGGCCGCAGCTGCCGCGTTCGGCGGGCGAGCTGCAGTACGACATCGAACCGGCCCCGGCCGAGCAGATGGTGCGCCAGACCAGATACGCCGACGGTTACCTGACCATCGCCTGCATCGCCGCCACGGTGCTGTTCACCGCGTGCTTCCCGTTCCTTGTGGACGGTGGGCTGTTCCCGGCGATCATGGGCGGGCTGGTGACCGCCGCGGTGCTGATGCGTTCCCGGGCGCTGCTCGGCGTGTGGCAGCGGGTGCCGCTCTCGGTGGCCGGCACGATCGGGCTGGTGCTGGGCGGGCTTTCCCTGATCGAGCCGCTGGCGCCGCAGTGGCGCGGGATCTGCCTGGCCGGCCTGTGCGTGGTGTTCTTCTTCCTGCTGCTGGCCATGTTGCGGCCACCGCCGCGGCGGCTGCTGCCGATCTGGGGGCATCTGGCGAACTGGCTGGAAACGCTCAGCGCGGTGGCGATGATCCCGATCCTGCTGCAGTTGTTCGGCGTCTACTCGTGGGCCATCGGGCTCACCGACTGAGCGAAAGGATGAGGTGATCCGGTGCAGACGCAAAAGGACCACGTCGAGGCGTACTCGTTCCTGATCGGACGGATGACCTCGGCACTGGTGCTCGGCGACCCGAGCCACCTGGACGTGCCTGCCAGGCGGGCCTGGATTGGTCTGCTGGTCGGGCTGCTGCTCGGCCTGCTGATCGCGGTCGGGTTCTTCATCTACGGGCTGATCGCGCACCACACCGGTTCGGCGCCGGCTCCGGCGCCGAATCCCGGCCACGCGATCTGAGCGGAGGGAAGTGACCATGGAACTGTCCACGGCGCGACGGAGCGGCGACCAGCCGCGTCCCGAACTGGGCAAGAAGACCGTGGGCAACGCGCTGGTGGTGCACCTCGCGGAGGGGATGACCGGGGAGGCGCAGGCGCTGGCCCTTGGCGTCGCCGAGGACACCGAGCACGATCTGGTGGTCGTGGACCTGCCGGTGGACTCGCCGATCTCGATGTGGGAGTCGGTGGCCAAGGCCCTGCCGCGGCGCCGCCGCGGGGTACGGCTGGTGATCGGCGGCCGTTCGCGCGAGACCACCGCGCTGGCCGGGCAGTGGCTGGCCGAGCGGCTCAACCGTCCGGTGCTCGCGCCGGACGGCTCGGTCATTCCCAGCGCGGGCGGCGCGTTGTTCGTCCATTCCGGACGCGGCAGCGGCTGGGTGCGCTTCCGGCCGGGCCGCCCGCCCGCCTGGGAGGCCAAGCGGTTTCCGCGCCCGGCGTGGGATTCCGGGATCACCGCCGAGCTGACCTCGACGAGTTCGCGGGGCGTGGCCGAACCGCTGCCGGGTGGGCTCTGGGTCCGTCCGGTCGGGTTCGACGCACCGCAGCGGCACCATCGCCGCGCGCTGATCGCCGGGATGCCCGCCCAGCACGACACGATGACCATCGTGCTCGGCTGCCCCGGTTGTCCGCCGCTGACTCTGGACGACGCGGCCCGGCTGTGGGTGCGGCTGCCCGAGCAGGTGCGGGCCAAGGCCCGCTTCGTGCAGTACGGGCCGATGTCGGTGCCCGCGGAGAGCACGCTCGGGCAGGCGCTGGCCGATCTGCTCGGCAAGCCGGTCGCCTTCTACGCCGGGGTGCCGGTCGGCTCCCCGCAGCGGCCCACCCTGCAGACGGTGCTGTTCGACGGCACGCTCGGCTGGCGTCCGTTCGCGGGGGAACTCGGCTACCAGCCTCGGGAATCCGCCGAGGCACCCGCGCCGGTGCCGGAGCTGCTCGCGCACCGGCCGCCGATGCACGGGCTGGAGGAGGTCGCGCCGTCCGTCTACTGGTACGCGCCGGACGCGGTGATCGAGGTCGTGCAGTCCGGGCTGCTGGTGCGTCCGCCGCAGGACGGCCCGAACACCGTCGCGGTCCGAGGGGCCGCGCTCGACGCCGCGGTGCACAACCTCACCTTCGACGCGGTCGATCCGCAGTCCGCGCCCCGGATGCGGTTGCTGGCCGAGGATCTGCTGGGCCGCCTGGACGAGCAGACCCGGCGGCTGAGCCGGGTGCTGCCGGCCGCGGCCCTGCTCGCCGAGCGGGCTCGTCCGCAGGTCACCACCCGGGCGCTCGCCGAGATCGAGGCGGGCAACCCGGCCCGGCCTGCCGCCCGGCAGGCCGGCGGGGAAAGCCCGGCCCAGCCCGCTCCTTACCGGCCGGCGACGCCTGTGGCCGCCTACCAGCCCGCCGCGCCATCGGCGCTGGGCATCGCCTCTCCGGCGGACGTGCCCGGTGCTGCCGCGGTGCCGATGCGCCGGGTCGCCCCGGCGGACCTGGGCGACGCGGGGCCGGCCGCTCCGCCTCGCGAAGCCCCCTCCGCCGTGCCCCCTGCCCCGGTCGGCATGCCCACGGCCGCCGCGACCGGAATCTCCACCGTTTCCGAGCCCGCACCGCCTGCGGAGATCCCGACCGTCTCCGCGGCCGGTCCCGCCGCGCCGGAGTCCACTGTGGACTCTTCGCTCGCTCGGCGGCTGAACCCGGGGGCGGGCGTGCCCCCGGCTTCGATGGACGCGCCGGGCACGATCACCTCCGCGCGGCCGCCCACGCCGGCCGCCTCGGAACCCGCGGCGGGTTCCCCGCCGGTCGCCTCGGAATCCGCGCCGGAGGCCGAAGCCGAGCCCGCGAAGGTCCCGGCACAGCTGAGCTTCCAGACGACCCCGGGTGCGGAGGCGACCGCCCTGCTGCCCAAGCGCGGGGTCGACAAGGAACGCCAGTGGCTGCGCAAATCGCTCGGCGCGGAATACGGCCTGATGTCGAACTCGGTGGCGCGGGTCCTTTCCGAGCACCCGGGATTCCAGGGCGTGCTGTCCACTTCGTCCTCGGCCGAGGTGCTCACCGACGCGGTCGCCGTGCAGTTGTACCTCTCCCTCAAGGGCGCCTCCATCGACGCCGGCCTGCGCGGCGGGGTGAACGGCCCGCACGTGCCGGTCGCCCGGTGCGTGGTGTCCGGGCTGAGCCGGCTGCCCTCGCACCGCGGCACCGCCACCTTCGCCACCGAGCTGCCCGCCACCGCGTGGCCGCTGCTGGACGGGCGGAAAGTGCTGACCGAGTGGGGATTCCTGAACGCGCTGACCAAGCCGTCGTCCGCAGTGGACGGTGACACCGACGTGCTGGTGTGGTCGATCACCGGGCGCCGCACCAAATTGCTGGAGCCGGCCGAAGGCGGAGTGGCGAACCGGGTGCTGTTCGTCCCGGGCACCAGCTTCAAGGTGCTCGTGGCGCGTCAACCGGCCGAGGGCGCGCGCGGCATGGTGCTGCTGCGGGAGCTGACCGCGAGCGAGATCGACGAGTCCGGCCGGGTGGCCGGCGACCGGGCCTCGCTGGACGAACTGGCCATGAACTCGCTCCGGCGCACGCTGGAGAACTGGGCGGAGGCGGGCGAGGAGCTGGCCCGCACGGTGATGGACAAGCAGGCGGCGGAGCGGTTCGGCGCGCTCCCGGGCCTGGCCTGAGGGTGGAGAGGCGGAAACGATGAACCGACAGCTGCTCGTGGTGGCCGGCGACCGGCCGGGTGCGTTCGCGACCATCGGCGCGGCGCTGGCCAAGGCGCAACCGGGCGCGACGATCAGCGTGCACCCAGGCCGGTACGAGGAAAACCTTGTGGTGAACCAGATGGTCTCCCTGGTCGCCGAACAGGGACCGGGCACGGTGGAGGTCGTCGCGAACACGGGCAGCGTGCTCGTCGCGAACGCCGAAGCGGTGCAGCTGAGCGGGTTCACCCTGACCGGCACCGATGATCAGCTGGTCACCGTCGACGTGGTGCGCGGTGAGGCGGCGCTGGACGAGTGCCGGGTCTCCGGGACTTCGTGGGCGACGCTGCTCGCGCGGCTGGAAGGCTCCCTGGCGTTGCGCGGGTGCACGGTGACCAGTACCGGCGGTGCCGGGGCCGTGCTCGCGTCGCCGGCGCAGTCGACCATCGAGGACACCGAGATCGTGGACGCCGCCTCGTCCGGGATCGTGGTCGCCGAGGCCGGTTCGGTGATCCTGCGGCGGTGCGCGGTGCATGGCGCGGCGGGCAACGGGATCTGCGTCAACGGCGAAGCGGTCGCGGTCGTCGAGCAGTGCGAGATCGTCGGCGCGCAGAAGCCGGCCATGGTGGTGGAGCAGCAGGGCCGCGCGACGATCACCGGACTGACCGTCCGGGACAGTGCGAACGTCGACCTGTATGTGACCAGCCAGGCCCGGGTCTCCGTGGCCTCCTCGCAGTTCCGGTCGGCGGCGATGCAGGCCGTGCACGTGGCCGCCTCGGGCGCGCCGCTGCTGCGGGAGTGCGTGTTCGCCGATGCCGGGGTGAATGCCTTGCAGGCCACCGGGTCGGCGGCGCCGCAGTTCGTGGACTGCACCTTCGAGGGCTCGCCGACCACGATCCTGATCGACGATCAGGCCCGGCCGCGATTCGAACGGGTGACCGTGCGCGGTTCCACGCGGACCGCGATCGCCGTCGACGGGGAGTCCACGGTCACCATCGGCGGTCTCCGGATGACGCCGGGCAGCGGCGCCGGTATAGTCCTTTCCGGACGGTCCACTCTGGATCTCGCGGACGCCGCGATCGAAACCGGCCGGGAGAGTGGTGTGCAGGTCACCGACGAAGCCCGGCTGAGCGTGACCGACCTCCGGATCACCTCGACCGCGGACAAGGCGTTGTCGCTGGCCTCCGCCGCCTCGTCCGCGGCGAAGTCCGTGCTGGTGCGCGGTGGCGGGCTGCTCGTCGCCGGTACCGGGGAAACCTCGTTGCGCGACTGTGAAATCGTCGAGTCCGCCACCGACGGCATCACGGTCGCCGCGGGTGCGGTGCTCACCGCTTCGCGGTGCCGGGTGCGCGGCGCGCGCGGCAACGGCGTGCACGTCGGCGCGCGGGCCTCGTTCACCGAATGCGAGATCCTCGGCGTCGGTCAGGACGGCTTCCACGTCGAGACGGCCGAGCCGGTCAGCATCCGCGACTGCGTGGTCAACGACGCGGGTGGCGAGCCGGTCGGCGGGAGCGAGCAGCCGGACGTGCAGAACCTCAGCACCGACGCCGAGCCCGCTGCCCCGGCCCCCGCCACCGCCGAGCCGATGGGCGCGCTGGACGGGTTCGGCACGCTCGAACCGGCGCCCGAGCAGAGCGTGAGCGAAGCGGCGGGCGAGGTCCTCGACGGACCGCTGGGTGATCTCGAGGCGCTGGTCGGGCTGGCCGGGGTGAAGAAAGAGGTCACCGGCCTGATCAACCTGATCAAGATGTCGCAGATGCGCGAGCGGATGGGCCTGCCGATGCCGCCGATGTCGCGGCATCTGGTCTTCGCCGGCCCGCCCGGTACCGGTAAGACGACCGTCGCGCGGCTGTACGGCACGGTGCTCGCGGAGCTGGGCATCCTGTCCAAGGGGCACATGATCGAAGTCGCCCGGCAGGATCTGGTCGGGCAGTACATCGGTTCCACCGCGATCAAGACCACCGAGGTCGTGGAGAAGGCCATCGGCGGCGTGCTGTTCATCGACGAGGCGTACACCCTGAGTGCGGCGACCGGTGGATCCGGCCCGGACTTCGGGCAGGAAGCCATCGACGCGCTGATGAAGATCATGGAAGACCAGCGCGATTCCCTGGTGGTGATCGTCGCGGGCTACTCCGAGCAGATGGACCGGTTCCTGGAGTCGAACCCCGGTCTGGCGTCGCGGTTCACCCGTACCATCGAATTCCCGAACTACAGCGTGGACGAGCTGGTCACCATCACCACCGGGCTGACCCGCAAGCACTACTACGAGCTGACCGACGACGCGCTGGGTGCGTTGCGGGAGTACTTCGAGCGGGTGCCGAAGAACTCCACGTTCGGTAACGGCCGGGTGGCGCGGAAACTGTTCGAGGCGATGGTGAACAACCAGGCCTCCCGGCTCGCTTTGCGCCCGCCGGCCAAGGATTCCGAGCTGAACCGGCTCACCGCCGAGGACCTGGGCGCCGAGCTGAGGCAGCTGCCGACCGCTGCGGAGTCCGCGGTGGCGGTGTCGTCCGATCCGGCCGCCGCGGTCGGCACCAGCGCGGGGTGGCAGCGGCTCGGCGGGCTGGTCGGCCAGGCCACCGTGCGGGAGCATGCACAGCAGATGCTGATCCGGCTCGGCGAACTCAAGCACCAGCGGCAGCCGTTGGGGCAGTACGCGAACCTGGTGATCAGCGGGGTTCGCGGCTCCGGGCGGTCGGAGTTCGCGAAGCTGTACGCGCAGAACCTGGCCGAGCTGGGTCTGGTCCCGGTGGGCCAGCTCGTGCACTGCGGGGTCGGCGGCGATCTGTACCCGCGCTGGCCGGGGCAGGCCGAACACCTGGTGCGCACCGCGATGAACGACGCGAGCGGTGGCGTGCTGGTGGTCGACCTCGACGGGGAGTGGGAGGCCGCCGCGCACACTCCCGGCGTGGAGGTGCTGGAGGCCCTGGGCGAGGCGATCGGCCGCCGGCCGGCCGATCCGGTCGTGGTGCTCACCGGCGAATCCCGGCGGGTGGGCAGGCTGCTCGGGCTGGTGCCCACGCTGCGCGACCTGTTCGCGATCGGCTGGGAGCTCGGCGAGTACACAGTGGACGAGCTGGCCGAGATCGCGGTACGGCTGCTGGTCCGCCGTGGACACGACGTACCCGACGACGTTCGCGACGCGTTGGCCCATGAACTGGCCGCGTCCGCCGATCACACCGTCCACAACGCACACAAACTTGCCCGGACGCTCTCGGCCGCTGCGGCATCGCGTACGCTGGCAGCTGCCGACCTGCGTGGAATTCGCCCTTCCGAATCCGGTGCGCTGGCGGTTGGCCAGGGCCTGGCTTCGGTCGGCTGACCCAGGAGGTATAGACCATGACTTCGCCGCACCGGAAGATGCTGGAAGAGGCGCTCGGCGCCTACCAGCGGCAACAGGAGAACTACGCGCAGGTCAAAGAGCAGATGGAGAGCATCCGCGGCACCGAGACCTCCCCGCGGCGGGAGGTGAGCGCGACGGTAGGGCGTACCGGCGAGCTGCTCGAGCTGACCTTCCCGACCAGTGCGTACAAGCGGATGGCGCCGGCCGAGCTGAGTTCGATCATCGTGCGCACCGTCGCGAAGGCCCGGGAGAAGTCCGTCGCCGCGGCGGCCGAGGCGATGGCCCCGATGCTGCCGCCCGGCTTCTCCGCGCAGGACCTGATGAGCGGCAACGCCGACCCCCGCAAGCTGTTCGCCGGCCGGGTTCCCGGCTTCGAGGAAGGTGACCGGTCATGAGCGACTCGTTCTTCGTCAACGCCGATGGTCTGGACAACGCGGCCGGTGGTTTCGGGGACAAGGCGGCCGAAATCGAGCAGCTCTCCTCGGTGATCCGGGCCGCGGTCGAACCCGGCCGCGTCGACCACGCGGCCGGGGACGACAAAGCGGGCCGGTCCTTCAGCGAGAACCACCTGAGCGCGGTGACGCCCATCTTCACCGGGATCGCCGCCTGGGCGCAGGCCGTGCAGGGGATCGAGGAAGCGGTCCGGAAGATGGCCTCGGAGTTCCGCGAGACCGATGAGAACGCCAACAGGGTGTCGAAGGAATTCCACGACCAGCTCAACGAGGTGGGCGACGAGGTCAGCAAGGGTCTCAGCAACGGTGGCGGGAACCAGCAGCCGGAGCAGACCGGCAAGCCGAAGCACCACCTGGAAGGGAACAACTCCCACAACCAGCCGGGGCAGATGCCGAGCACCCTGATGCCGGAATTCCGTCACGACAACGGGGATCACAACAACGGCAAGCAGGACAGCGGTAATCAGGACAACGGCAACCAGGGTGGCGGCAACCCGCCGCCGCCGGCGTTCAACCGGTCCGTGCTCGACCAGGGGGCCGAGGGTCAGCAGCCGCATTTCGTGAAGAGCGAGCGTCCGGGGGACAGCACCGAGGAGGAGCGTATTTACCGGGATCAGGCCCCGGCGCAGCCGGATTCTATTCCGTCGTCGCCGACGTAGCGGAGTGTGCCCGGTCAGGAAACCGTCCCGGCTCTCGCCCACCCAGTCGTGGGTTATCAAGGAGGAGGAGGTGGTGCGTCCCGAAGGCGATGCGCCACCTCCGTCGCAGCACTGAGGCTGACCGCTATTCGGTCGGTGGCACGGAGGAGGTGAACCCGCGTTGAGTTTAATGGTGGACCCGAGTATGGATTGGGTCTTCTACCCTCTCGCGGGTGACGCCTGGCCGAAGGCCGACGAGGACGCGCTGCGCCAGCTGGCCGCCGAATGGGATCAGATCGCGCAGCAGATCGCGACGGCGAGCGCCGGGTTCAACCGGCTCGCCGAGCAGGTCACCGCGAATGTCGGCGGCGACGTCGCGGCCAATTTCACCGAGTTCGTCGGCAAGCTGAGCACGATCGGCAACGGCTACATCGCGCAGGCACAGCAGCAGGCGGCGGCTCTGCGGGAGTTCGCGCTCGATCAGGAAAATGCCAAGTACAGCATGCTGATCGCGATCGTGGTGACCGCGGCGGACCTGATCTGGGCAGCGTCGAACCCGTTCACCGCACCGCTGATCCCGGCGATCTGGGGGGCCGGACGCGCCGCTGTGCAGGCGGCCGAGAAGACGATGATGGAGCGCCTGATCAGCCTGGCCGGCCAGCTGGGCCGCGGTGCTGCGATCGAGGCGGCCCAGGAAGCCGCGGAGCAGGCGCTCGCGGACGTCATCCAGATCGCACAGGGCAACCGGGATGGGCTCAGCAAGGCGGTCTGGCAGAGCGCGGTGATCGGCGGCGTGGCCGGCTTGTTCGCCACCGCGGCGCACGGAGCGCTGGGCAGGCGCGGCAACACCGCGCTCGGGGCAGGCGGTGTCGAAGCAGCGACCGAAGTCGTGGCCGGTGTGACCGGTGCGCTCGCTTTCGGCGGCGGTTTCGACAGCCTGGGCTGGGGCGCGCTCAATGGTTTCCTGAGTGGCACAGCCACCCATGGTGCCGGTCGTTTCGGCCAGAAAATGCACGACAAGTACGTCGGTGACGGCGCCAAGGGGCCGGATGCCGGCAGTTCCACCGGTGACATCAAGAACGACTCGTTCGGCGACATTCAGATTCCGAACGATCCGGCGCCGTCGTACGAGGATCGTCTCGGCGACCAGCTGGTGACCGATGAGCTTCCGCCACCGTATTCGGAAAAGCCCGGGGGCGCTCCGAGCAGGCCGCCATCTTTCGACAGTGGAATCGCGCCGCCGCCGTATTCCGAAGCGCCGCCACCCTATTCGGAATCGCCGAGCGGCCAAGGGGGCGGGCAGAATGCGGCTCCCCCTGGGGTGCATACCGGAAACGAAGCGCCATCGAGTGGTGCACCCGTGTCCGGAAATGGTGGATCCATCGCCGGTGGCGGTGGGGCTTTCACCGGGAATGGTGGCCAGCCGGGCACGCGGAACACGCCCACCGGGCCGGCTCCGTCTGGTCAGTCTCCGGCCAGCGGCGGACGGCCCACCTCGACCGGTTCCACGCCGAGCGAATCCGGCTCGACGCGGGGGAATCCTCCGCAGGCCGGGAACGCCCCCGGTTCCGTCGCACCGCCGGTGGCGGGCAGTTCGCCTGGTGTGGTGAATTCGCCGGTTACCGGCAATTCTCCGGGTGCAATGGATTCGCCAGGTGCAGGCAATTCTCCGGTCTCGAGCCATCCGTCGAGTGCGGGCAATTCTTCGGGCGTGGTGGATTCTCCGGTCGGGGGAAACTCGACCGTGTCGCCTGGTCCGGAGGCAGGCAATTCGCCTGCGATCGGCGGCCATTCCGGTGTCACCGACGTGGGATCGCCCGGAACTGGCACCTCTGTCGACGGTGGACTGCCCGGTTTCGGCGGCCCAAGCCACTCCGACAGCACACCGGTGCCCGGCGGCCACTCCGAGGGCACCCCAGGGACGCTGGACGGCACTCCGGGCAGCCAGGCCGGGAACACTCCAGTGGCGCCGGGGACGACTCCCGGGAGTCACTCCGATGGCACTCCGGCCGCGCCCAGCAGCACTCCGGGCAGTCACTCCGGCAGCACTCCGACGGTGCCCGGGACGAGCCCCGGCAGCACCACGACGACGCCCGGGACGACTCCGGCCGGCCACCAGGGCAGCATCGGTACGCCGGAGGTCTCGCACACCGGGCCGAGCCTTGGCAGCGGCGAGACACACACCTCCGCCCCGGGCCAGGTTTCCGGCCCGGGTCCCGCCCCGTCGTCGGAGAGCGGCCGCCCCGGGTCGGTCGCCCCGTCGCCGGTCGGGGAGCACGCTGGTTCGGTTGCTCCGTCGCCTGTGGGCGAGCACGCTGGTTCGGTCGCCCCATCGCCTGTGGGCGAGCACGCCGGCCCGGCCGTCCCACCGCCTGTGGGCGAGCACGTCGGTTCGGTTGCTCCGTCGCCGGTGGGGGAGCACGCTGGTCCGGCCGTCTCACCGCCGGTGGGGGAGCACGCCGGTTCGGTCGCCCCGCCGCCCATGGGCGAGCACGCTGGTCCGGCCGTCTCACCGGGCACCGGGAGTACCGTTCCGCCCGCGACCGTCGGCACGCACGAGTCGAACGAGGGTGCCACTCCCGGGTCCTACACGGACACCAGCGGTGTCCCGGCCACTTCGCCCGATGCCGGCCGCAGCGGGACCACCGGGCCGCACTCGACCCCCGCCCCGAACACGGGATTCACCGGCGACACCCCGGTTGGGCAGCACTCGGGTACCACGCCCGACCAGCACTCGGGCCTGCCTGGTGGCACGACTCCGGGGCACCGCGAAGGCGTCGACACCGAGATCGCCGGTGGTACCACGGCCGACCAGCACCCGGGTTTCAGCGACGGTACGGTTCCCGGGCGGCACACGGATGGCACGCCTTCCAGGCAGGACTCGGCCGCCACGAACGAGACGACCACCGGGCAGGGCTTCACCGGGAACACCGCGACCGGCCCGAACGCGGGCGTCGAGAACAAGGCGACCGGCGGACCGAACTCCGGTGTCACCAGCCCGTCCACGAACGTCAACCAGCCGAACACGGGCTCCACGACCGGGACGCAGCCGTCCGCGGACACCGCGACCAAGTCCGGCGTTCCCACCGGCGACCGGACGACGCCCCCGCCGGTTTCGGGGAGTGTCGACGGGGTCAGAACGTCGTCCGGCCCGGTCGATTCCGGTGTCACGCACGAATCCTCCACCGTGCACGGCGTACAGACCAGCACGGACCTGCCTGCCTCGTTGCGGCCCGGCAGCGATGTCCCGGCGGATTCGAGCCAGTCGCACGTCGGCGGGGTCCAGCACGACGGCGAGACCTCCGGCAGGCCGGCGGAAACTCCTGTCACGCATCAGGATCCGGCGAACGCTGGGCCCGGCCAGCCGAGCGTCCACACTGGACAGCAAGATGCCGGTACCGGGCCTTCAAATGTCCGCAATGGACAGTCGGAAACGCCCGGGACCACTCCGGCCGGTCCTGCGCCGGGCCGGAACGTGGACGCCAAAACGGAGTCCGGTACGAAGGGTGATACCTCCGCCAAGGGGACCACGCCAGCGTCGACCGGCCGGAACCCGGCCGTCTCGGCCGATAAGACGAACGAAAAGGACAGCAGGCGCGCAGAGCGGACGCCGGATCCGGCGCCGAGCCTGGCTGTGCAGCCGGTTTCCGAGCCGGAGATCCAGGCGGTGGGCGAGCGGTTCCTGCAGCGGTACGAGCCGGCGGTCGCCGATTACCCGCACGAGTTCAGCTCGGTGAAGGAAGACCGCCTGCGGACGCTGCTCCAAGGTCCGGATGGGCTGGTTCTGGACCGGCAGGCGATCAGCGATCGATACGGTCCGCGGGTCCGCCTGGTCGTGGACCAGCTCCTGCACGCCGAGGCCGACCGGCCGGGGCAGGTCCGGGCCAGGGCTGAGCGGATCGCGCAGGAGCTGGATCTGGCGCGTCCGGACGGTCCGGGGCTCAAGGGTGGTGCTCCGCGCTCGCCCGGGCGTCAGCACCTGGAACCGCCGCCGTCGCCGCATTCCACCGGGTCGGAGCGGTCGCCGCGGTCCTCCTACGACGGCCCGCCGGACCGGAGCCGGATGCTCGAGGATCGGCGGCCGTCCTCGCAGTTGTCGCGCAGCAGTGAGCCCTCGCCGCATTCGAGCCTGCGCCGGGCCGAGCAGCTGTTGTCGATCCCGGCCGTGAGCGATCCGGTCAGCCGGGAATGGGTGCTGCGGGCGGAACTGGAGCAGCCGGCGATCGTCGACCACCCCGACTGGCGGGCTTTGCGGCAGCGGATCGCCGCGCTGACCGAATCGGACTCCGCCACGGTGTCCAAAGTGGACAAACTTTCGGACGAGAACCTGGGCGACTTCTCGAAGTCGCTTGCCGGGATCAATCTGGAGATCGGCGACTTCAGGGTCGGTATCCGGGTCGTCGGTATCCGGGAAGGCGATCTGGCGCACGAAGCGCGGGAAACGGATTCCACCTCCTCGCGGCAGGTGTCCTACGAGACGCAGCCGGATGAGACCTCGTCCACCGATTCCAGGGATCGCACGCCGATCAACCTCTCGGGCGTCGCGTCGTCGTTCATCCCGTCCACACCGGCCGGGAAGCCCGGCTTTTCCGTGGAAGGGCTCGGGAAGGAGACGCACGACTCCATCTCGATGAAGAAGACCCGCGGGCACAAGGTGTCGACGTCCGAGGACCTGCGGAGCCGGACCTCGCGGCGCCACGTGACCTACGAGATCACCGCCATCCCGAAGCCGGGCGGACCGTTCAGCCGCGGCCGCAAGACCGCCTCCTGGGCAATGGACGTGCCGGTGCGGCTGTCCTGGCCGACGCATGACGTGCCGGCCGAGGGGCTGCCGGATCCGGTACTGCTCAGCTATTCTCAGGATCCGTCGCAGCGCAAGTCGGTTCAGCACGTCCGGTTCGCCGGGCTGGGTGATGTCTTCGACACCGTGCGGCAGAAGTACGGGCTGGAGAGCACCGACCCGGAGGTCGAGAAGTTCCGCACCTGGTTGAACGACCTCGGCCCGGGTTTCGGCGACAAGCTGATCAACGGGCAGGTCGCGACGAAGTCGTTCAGGTTCAACGAGCCCGGCCCAGCCCTGTTCTCGGTCGCGCTCGCGCCGCCGGACGGGGTGCCCGAACTGCGCACCGTCCCGGTCGGGGTGGGGCTCAAGCGCATTTCGCATCAGCGGAACGTGAGTGGTGAGTACCGCCAGTCCCATGCTTCGAAAGAAAAATGGGGTGGGGCACTCACTCATTCGGTCGGTGAGGAAGTCCACGGCGTACCCGGTGTGAAGGCCGGCGGAAAGCTGTCGTACAGCAAGTCGAACACCGACACGCGTAACGAGACCGAAGCGTACGGGTCGGCGAAGACCTCGGCAGTCGAAGGAAACTTCAACTCGCACGACCTCGCGTTCGACTACGTGCTGACCATGACGGACCCGAAGACCAACAGGCCGGTGGAGCCGGCTGTCCCGGGCCCGGAAACCCGGCGCAGCACCGATGGCCCGTCCGCGACGCGGGTGCCCGGCAGGGCAAGGCTGTGGCTGTCCCGGCCGGGCGAGACGGAGTCGGCCCCGCAGTCCGATACGGAGTCCGAGCTCAGCGGCCGCAGGCCCAAGTCCGGCATTCCCCGAGACGAGGTGGCCGACCAGTTCCATGCCTCGTGGCTGCTGCCGGTCGAGACGCAGGCCAAGCTCATGCGCGAAGTTCTCGGGCCCGCGCTGCACTCCCTCGGCCTCGATCGCGAACTGAGCGGGGTCCAGCACCGTTTCTCGGAATTCCTCAACGAGAACGCGAGAACCCTGTTCGAGCGGGGCGATCCGGTCCGGTTCCCACTACCCGGGGACAAGGATCTGTACTTCGACGGACATACGGACACCGGCACCGGCGAATACCGGGGCAAGGTCCCCTGGCGCGAGATCGACCACAAACTCGTCGCCAGTGACGCGACCCAGCTCGACAGCCAGCGGATCCGGCAGATCGGTGCGAATCTCAACGCCGAGGGCCAGGTGGCACTGGCCACGCTCGGCGGGGATCTCGGTGTCTCCCAGGAGCGCTCCGACGGCGGGGACGTCTCCCGGACGGTGGAACTCGAGCGCTCCCGGGCGGCTGCTCTGCCGGATCCGGATTCGCCGAAGCGCGGCGACGGCGATGTGCACCGGTACGGCTATTCCGCGCACATCCGGGCGCGACTCGGCCAGGACGTGGACCAGCTGGACAACCAGCAGTGGAGCACGTCTGCCGAGGTGCAGGTCCTCGCCTTGAAGCGGCGGGGCGAAGGCGTGGACGTCCGCCGGGATCCGGCGCGCCGGGAGACCGACTGGGACGAGGTCGACTCCGTCGACCTTTCGCACGCCCGTCCCGGTGACCTCCCGCTGGATTACGACCTGGAGGCCTTCAAACCGGTTCGCCACCTCGGCTCGACCTTCAAGAGCCTGCTGAAGCCGCCGGACGCGCAGGGTCGCCGCGCGAAGGCGGGCGAGGCGATCAAGCAGCTGGCGCTGGGATCCAGGGCGTCGGCACTGGGTGCGCATCGTGGCGATGCGAAGGACAAGGACGTCTCGCACGACGCGGTGGAGCGGTGGGCGGGCTCGGAGGCCCGGCAGGCCCGGATGGAACTCGCCACCCGCTCGTCGGACGTGCTGCCGCTGGAGAGTTACAACGACCAGGGGTTGCTGGGCAGCCGGGATCTCCTCGGCACCGGGTCGCTGACGACGCGGTACTTCAACCCGCGGGTCATCGACCGGGAAGAAGCGCACCAATTCAGCCAGACGAGGAGGGTGCGCACCGAGGTCACGACCTCGCATTCCCGCTCGACCGGCGTCAAGGCGACCTTCAGCACCTCCTTGGACACCGGGGGCAAGGCGAGTGTCGGTGCCGAGGCCACCGCGGGCTACAGCCGCGGCCCGAGCGCGAAGATGTCCGTCACGGGCACCACCGAAAGCACCGAGTCCGATGTGGAACGCGGCTACCTGGTCGAGTACGACGCGCACCACCTGCTGGACGTGTCGGTGCACGAGAGCACCACCGGCCCGCTCGGCGACCAGCATCCGCGGACCTCGGCCGATCAGCGGAAGGTCAAGTTCGTGCCGGACGCGGTGCGGGTCTGGGTGCGGGCCGGCGAGCTGTCCACCGTGGGCGAGCTGACCGCGCACGATCTCACCAATCTGGATCCCGCGGACCGCGAGCGTTATCTGGCCGCCCGCACTCCGTCTACTGTGGACTCCGAGGTGGTGCCGGAGAAGCAGCCGCGGTCCGAAACGCAACCGGAAACCGAGAAGGAAACCGAGCAGCAGGACGAGAAGCGGCCGGAGGCCGAGCCCGCAACGCCGGCCGGCCGCAAGGGCGGCCTGCCGGAGGCGGCCGAGCGCGGTGCCGGGTCGATCGGGCCGGGGCGCCCGGATGTGGTGCGTGACTTCCAGTCGAAGCTGCGTAAGGCCTTGCGCAGCTGGGAATCGACCGTCGCGCAGCCGGAGGCGCGAGAGAAGTACGAGAAGCTGCACGACCGGTTGGTCGCGGACCTGGGCCGCAAGCTGTCGCAGGGCGGTTTCGACGCGATGGTCCGCGAAATGCGCGGCGGCGGCCTGCCGGTGCACGGCGAGCGCATCGGCGATTCCGGCAAGCTGGAGCAGCTGGGGGTGCTCAAGGCCCGGGTCGTCGGCGGGCGGCACCTCGGCGAATCGGCGCAGTACAGCCAGACCGTCACGGTGAAGACGGGGAAGAAACCGGTCACGGGCAAGCAGTCCAGCTGGACCAAGGGCCTGACGGGGAACGTCACGCCGACGATGCCCTCGCTGCCTGGTGTCCCGCTGCTCGACAAGGCGCTGGCGCCGAAGGCGGGGGTGAGCAGCAAGCACACCAAGAGCACCGAATCCAGCGACGAGAAGCAGTACACCACCACATTCCGCTGGAGCGGTCCGGCGGAAGTCCACGGCGCCGATCTGGAAATCGAACTGGAACTGTTCCCGCACGCGCGGTCCGGTATGTACCGGCGGTTCATTCCGTTCCTGCGCCGGGAGCCGGTGAACGGTTCCTTCGACGCGGGCAAGTTCACGCTTTCCGATGACGCGGTGCGTTTCAAGTCACCGGAATACCTGCCGGTGCGCAGCGAGCCGGTCGCCTCGCAGGCGGAGGGCTCACTGCGCGAATGGTGGGCGGCCCAGGACGAGAAGGGCGTGCACGGCTTCCCCGACGAGGCGGCGATCGTGCCGTTGCCCGCCAACGCGCCGAAGTTGCACCAGTGGGTGCGTGACCAGGTCGGCGGGCTGAACTCGCGGCGCGCCTACCGGTTGCTGCTCGGTACCGGATCCGTCCAGGTGAACGAGCAGTTCCGGGACACGCTTTCGCCGCACGGCCTGGTGGCCGACGTCGAAAGCACGACGGTTTCGTCGGTCGCGATCAAGAGCGACCTCACCAATCTGAAGCTGCTGGGGGAGATTCCCGGCGCCTCGATGGAGCACGAGGTCACCGAGCCGCACAAGACGGTGGTCAAGGGCAAGAAGGACACCACCGGCGAGGCGCACCTGCTCTCCGACGCCGTGACCGCTTTGACGACGAAACCGGAAGGGATCACGAAGGAACTCGGCAGCAAACAGACCGAGGCGCGTACCGAGACTTCGCCTGCCAAGAAGTCCTCCGGTAAGAGCTACCTGGTCAGCGCGGAACTGAACTGGGATGTCTCGCGGACGAACCGCAATTCCCGCAAGTCCGTCGAGGAGCGCATCGACCAGGACGGCCAGATCTGGCTCCGGGTGAACGAGGCGGGTCTGAAGGCGCTCGGGTTCGACGTGCCGGCGGTGGTCGCCCAGAAGCCAGCGGAGTCCGGGCACGACACCTCGGTGAACGACGACGCCGCAGGGAAGCAGTTCACGGAAAAGGGTTCCGGGCCGAAGGGCGCTACGGCCAAGGACGCCGAGCCGGATGTCCCCGCGGCCACGGACCCCACGGACCCCAAGGACACCGCGCGGAAACTGCGCAGCTTCGGTGCCGTCCTCGTGGCCGACGACGGTCCGTCCACCGCGCCGGCCCGCCCGGCGACGGCGTCCACGACCTTGTCCAACCGCCCGCAGAACCCGGATACCGGGGTGGGAATCGATTCCGGACGCGGGTTCGACGCGGTCCGGGAAAGCAATTCGAGCGCCAAGCCGTCGTCGTTCAACCGGGTCCGGCCCCGCGCGTTGACGGGCGAAGAGCAGGCCGCGGTCGACGCCGCCCTCCGGCATTACGCGCCGATCATCGGGGCACAGCGGGCGCATTCCAGCCGCGCCGGTGTCGAGCAGGAAGTGCAGAACATCGGCGGGGTGACGGTCGGGCTGGAAAAGGGCCTTCCTTCGCTGGGTATGGGCGGCGAATACATCGGGTCGCACCAGACGGTCAACCTCTACGCGTCCGCCGTGCTCAGCAAGGAATTCGGCGGTGGCGTGCGGGGCCTCGAAGGCATCGTGACCCACGAACTGTCCCACGGTCTGCTCAAGTACGCGCTGAAGGATTACCAGCGGTACGTCGGCAGCTGGAATGAGGACGGCAGCCCGTTGCGGCGTCCGGAAGCCGAGCCGCCGATCACGTCGTATGTGCGTACTGCCTCGGACGACTTCCGGACGTCGATCATGTGGCACGAACTCGGCCGCGATCGGCTGGAGAGCCGGTCGCCGCGGCGTGCGGACTTCGTCGCCCGGCTGGCAGCCGAGCACCCCGATGTCTTCGTCCGCGGTGAGAAGGAGTCCGCGGGTGCTTTCGCGGCGCGGGTCGCCCGTGAACTCCATGACCACAAGCCGGAATTCAACGAGCACACCGGTTACTGGCACGCCGACGGCTCGCCCGAGTTCGCCGGCGAACGCCCGATCACCCGCTATGGCACGACGAACCCGAACGAGGACATGGCCGAAACGGCCAAGTACTACTTCCTCGACCCGGATCGGCTGCGTGCCCAGGCCCCGCGGCGGGCCGAGTTCTTCGACCAGCTGGTGGCGAGCTGGACGCCGGAGGGCAAACAGCCCGAAGGGCCAGTGGTGGTGGCCCCGCCGTCGATTGCCGGGAGGCTCCCTCTCGTCAGGAACGAATCGTTCGACTCCGCCGTCGACGTTTCCCTCGAAGCGGAAGACGTCACGCTCGCGCCGAAGCCCCCGGTCGACGACGAGCCGGGCATCGAGCTGCAGGACCTCCCGCCGCGGCGACCGCAGCCCGAGCCGCAGCCGGATCGGAACCTGCCGGCGATCCCGGAAGACGCCGAGCTGACCCAGGACGCCACCCCGCCGGACGACCGCGACGAATCCTCCGCCGAGGAGCAGGACCGCCGCCCCTTCGCCGAGCGGCTGCCGCGGTTCGTCCGGGACGGGGACGCACTCGGCTCGGTCGTGCCGGTCGACGTGCAGGGTGGCCCGGACGTGGACGCCGCCATCCGCAGGCTGGTCCAGCGGGTGGATCCGCGACGGGACGCGATGCCGGAGCCGCGCGGTATCGACGCGATCGTGGATACCCTCAGCGGCCCCGGCTTCGAGTCCTTCCTCCGGGGCCGCACCTCGATGATCCGGGTGCGGGACAAGTGGTACGAGGTGCACGTCCGCGCCAAGATGCACCTGGACGGGGTCGACGCCACCCAGGTGCGGCCGGTGACCGAGAAGCTGAACACCGATCTCAAGGACGAAGCCAAGGTCACCCACGCCCAGGCGAACACCGACACCACCGCGTCCCAGATCGGTACCTCCTACTTCGCCGCGTTCCCCGCGCTCGGCCCGTACGCCTCGATTTCGGTCTCGGCTCAGCTCGCCACGCCGGCGATCGAGCACAAGTCCACCGTCACCGGGACCGACCAGCGGGTGATCCGCTCCGCCGGGGACCAGCAGCGTGCCGAGGTCGGGGTCACCTTCGACATCACGGTGCGCACCGAGACCGGCACGATCACCGGGACCTCGGTGGAGGGCGGGGTCGGGCTGGTGCTCTCCACCGACCTGGGCAAGATGACGGCGCCGGAACTGGAGCGGCCCGCCGACCCTGCGCCGGACTGGGCGAAGAAGGTCGAATTCCTGGTTCCGGAAGCCGTGGTGCTGGACGAGCGCAGGCTGTTCGAGCGGGTGCGGGAGAATCTGCCGCCTTCGGTGACCGGTTTCAGTGCGCCCGGCCGGGCCGTGCTGCGTGATTTCCTGAGCGGCCCGGTGTTGCGCGACGCCGTCGGCTCCGCGCTGCAGGGCGGGAAGGTGACTTCGAACGACCTGCTGAGCCCGCACGCCGCGCACCGCGATGCAGTCCAGCTGACCGCGAAGCCGACCGATGTCGAGCTGCTCGGCGTGGTACCGGGGAAAAGCGAACTGCGGTTCAACGACTCTTCGGTGAACGCCGGCAGTACCGAGGCCGTGTCGAAGTTCGGGATGGATGTGAGCCCGACGTTCGGCGGCGGCGCATACACTCCCGGCGGCGTCGGCGCGGTCGGCGGCGTGACCGGTTCGCTGGCCCGCAAGCGCGGCGAGACTTCGCTCAGCGGCAGCAACGTCACCAGCAAGTCCTCGGTGAACGTCAAGGGCGACATCGGCTTGTACAAGCTCACCGTCGACGTCGGGATCACCTCTTCCACCGGCGACACGGTCACCGTCCCGGCCACCGTGTACACGCGGATGGGGCTGCCCGAGGCCAAGGCGCAGGGCCTGCCGGTGCCCACGGGCACCAGAGCCAGGTTCACCTTCACCGGCGCGCGGCACGAACCTCCGTACCTTCTCGCCGCGGCCGCGGCCGGGCACGTGCACGCCGGGACGTTCGTACCGGCGACCGAGCTGCAGCCGCAGATCGAGAAGGCGTTGCGGGATCAGCCCGGGTACGCGAAGTTCTTCCCGCGCTGGGACAAGCTGCAGCGGGACAACAACACCGGGGCCAGCCGGGAGGTCGGCGAACGGCTGGCGAACCTGCGCAAGCTGACCGCGGCCTTCTCCCCGGCGGCCCTGCGGTCCAAAATGGACAGTCTGCTCGGCCCCGGCGTCTCGGTGCAGTTCAAGCGACATGGGCTGTTCACCGACGAGTACATCAACGTGACCGTCAAAGCGAAGCTCTCGCCGGGCCGGCACCTCGGGCAGGCCAGTGGGCGGTCGGTACGGGCCAATGCCGAGACGAAGCCGGAGATGGGCAGCGCCACCAGCACCGAGCGGGGCTGGGGGATCGGTTTCGAAGGCCGCGTCGGCCTGCCGACCAACACCCCGCTCACCTCCCCCGGCCGGCGGATCAGCCCGTCCGTGACCCCGGCGCAGTACATGGATATCCGGACCTGGAAGAACTCCGGCGGCCAGACGGTGTCCAGCGCGGTGACCGCGGGCGGCCATGCGGACGCACAGGTGTTCCGGCACGACGTCGAGTTCGAGGTGGAGATCACCCGCTATACCCGCAACCGGCCGTGGGTGAAGCGCCTGACGCCCGGCTCGCCGCTGCGGAGCACGCCCGAGGTGTCCACGATCGCCAAGACCGGTGATCAAGCCCTGCCGAAGATCTCCGGCGAGGTCGATCTGTGGATCAGCGACAGCTCAACGTCTCGGAAGAACCCCGCGAGGTTCGCGCCGGGCGCGCCGGGGACCACCGCGTTGCGCGAGGACCAGGCGCCGAGCATCGACGAGCTGCTGACCGGGCACCGGGCGAACCAGCAGGAAACGCCGCCGCCGAAGTTCCTGTATGCGGAGGCCATCGCCAACACCGAGCACCTGCGGGACGAGGCACTGCGGCAGCTGCAGCGCGCGGCAGGCGGGGACGCGGTGCTGGGCCTGCCCGGCGGCGAGGCGCGCAAGCGGGTGGACCGGCTCTTCGAACCCGAGGGGTTCCGCGCGAATCTGTCCAGGTTCGTGACCCAGGGGGCGCAGAGCGGCGGGTTCCGCTACCAGCGGCGGCTGGCCGACCGGGTCGGCGGGCTCGGCATGGCGGTGTCGCTGAGCAAGCCGAAGGTGGTCGCCGTCACCGGTGCCGGCTCCGGCAATGAAAGGATACACACCGGCGGCACCAAGGCGACTTACGAGAAGTCGCGCGAGCAGTCGGTCGAAGGCAATGTCCAGGCCGGTTTCAGCGTCCGCCCGGACCAGAGCAGTTCGTCCCCCCAGGGCCAGATCTACGGCATGGTGCGGTGGAGCCCGTGGACGCGCAAGATGACCATGGCGGAGGAACTGAGCGCCACCGTCGAACACCTCCGGGGTTTGCCGTCCTCCAGCCGCACCGTGCTCGTCCAATACGACGCCGATGTGAAGCTGGCCGCGGAAAGCCGGTGGGAGAGCCTCATCGACGGCAGCACGTCGAAGGCAGGCGCGCACGTCAAGCTGCCCGGCGCGGTGTACGTCCGGATGAGCGAGGACCAGGCGCGCGAACAGGGCTTGCTACCCGCTGTCGAGCCGCGCTCGCCCGCTCCCGGCACGATGGCCGCGCCCGCGCTCGTCGGCGGGGACTCCAGCTCGCTCGGCGCCGCGGTGGTGGAGCACGCACCGGACCTGTCGAAACTGGTCGCCGACGCGCGGGAGAATCTGGGCCGGATCGGCGGGAAGCTGCTGCCGAGGTCGGTGCTGGACGACTCGATGAACAACCTGCAGCGCACCCTCGACCTGGCCGCGCCGGACGCGGTCGCCGCACTGGTGGACGGTGCGCTGGACGGTGGGGCCTCGCTGACCGTGCACGACACGGAAATCCTGTCCACCGACCGCTATCGGCTGGAGCTGAAGGCGACCGTGGTCGGCACCGAGTTCGTGGGCGTGGTGCATGACGGCGGCACCATCGGGCACACGGTCTCCGCGGTCGGGGCCGGCAAGCGGAAGAAGGCCACGGGTTCCTCCTGGGGCGGCCATGCGCGGCTCGGCGTGAGCGGCCGGTTCGTCGACGACCAGAACAGGACCAACGGCTACATCGGCGCGAACGCGGGCCTGATCGGCGGGCGGGCCAAGAACCAGCAGTACGTGGAGAATTCCACGGTCACCACGAAGAACGGCGCCACCGCCAGCGGCCCGGTCGCGCGTTACCAGCACCGGGTGCGGTTCGATCTGGTCGTTCAGCGCGGTGGCCGCGAGTATCCGGTCAGCTCGCAGGAATCCGAGCTGACCGTGCGGACTTCGGCCGACGACCAGAAGATCGCCGGTCCGCTGGAGCGCCAGGCCAACCTCCATACCACGCGGTTCAACGAGCTTCGCCCGATCGCCGCGACCCCGGCGAACCTGGCTTCCTGGCGCGACGCCGGTGCCCCCGGGCTGCCGGAGTCCTCGCTCGTCGAGGGCGTGCGTGGCGCCGCCGACGTCCTGGGGGCCGCGGTGCGGGCGATGCGGCTGGCCGGTGCGAGCAACCGCCTGACCGATCCCGACACCGGCGCGTGGAGCACTCTTTCCGCGGCGATCAGCAACGAGATGCTGCAGGCGAATCTGCCGCATATGTCCGACGGCCCGTTGCGTCCGCCCCGGTTGCACGAATCCTCGCGGTGGGGGAAGAACGGCAGCGCCACCATCGAAGTGCACTCGCGGCTGGTGCACCCGAAGCTCGTCGCGCTCAGCGATTCGGTGAAGCTGGAGCGTTCGGACCAGCTTGTCACCACCGCCGCCGCCGAGTCGGAGAAGACGGTCAGCGGCAAGAACCAGGTCACGGTCGGCTCCGGCGGTGTGTCCACACCGAGCAAGCAATCGCACTCCTGGGGCGGTGCGGATCTGCGTACCCCGGCCAACGTTCCCGACCCGACGTCGAGCACGGCCGGTACACCGCGGACGGTTGCCGCGCAGCCGGACGACCGCACGGGGCTGGTCCAGTACGGTGTCAATTACCGCGTGGTGGCCAAACTCGGCAACGGTCAGTTGGGGGTCGTCGACGTCACCGTGCCGGCGTCCGTGCGGGTGCGGATGACCGCCGACGACCTGGAAGCCGTACTCGGTACCAAGCTGCCGGATTCACTGACGACGGCGCAGGACGCGGTCAAGGAAGCCGCTGAAAAGTGGCGCGACGCCGAAAAGGAACTGGAAGAAGCACAGCACGTCCTCGACGACGCCTGGCTGGCGGAGAACGAGAGCCTGCGGGCGCTGGCCGAAAATGCGTACAATCGCAGTGTCAGCGATGGGTGGCTCACCGATTACGAGGACGCGGGGACCCTGGTCGCGGACGAAAGCGCCAGCGTCCTCACCGGCCCCGCCGTGGATCTCCGCCGGGCTCTCGACCAGGCACAGGACGAAGTTCGCGACGCCGCCACGGAACTGTACGAGCGACAGGACGAACTGGCGCGCTGGGAGTCGATCGGCGACCAGTACCGCGCGCTGGCGGCCACCGAATCGGACCCCGCCGAGCGTGACCGCTTCCTCCGGCTCGCCCGCGAGAACCAGGCCGAGGCGGACGGCATCCGCGCCAGGCTGGCCGAGCGGCAGCAGGTGGCGCGCGCCCGGGTCGACTCGATCGCCGATCTGCTGGACCCGTACCGCAACGAGCACTCCGAGCACCGCGCGTTGCAGGAGGAGGCACGCACCAGCGCGGAGACCGCCCGGGCGAAAGCGGACGCGGCCCGGCAGCGGTGGTGGAACGCCAAGTCCGAAGTGGACAGCCGGCTGAACTCGCACCAGTGGCCGCTGCGGACGAGCACCCGGGTCGATCCGCGGGTCACCGCAATGCGGCGGCACGGCGCGGTGCTCGTGCACGACTCCGACGACGAGGGGCCGCTGGGGCCGCCACGGCTGGTGGTGGACGAGGTCTCCGGCACGGCGTCCGACGGGGAGCAAGGGTCGTCGAGTCCGCAGCTGCTCCGGCCCGGACCGCCTCGGGTGGACCTGAACACCAGCGAATTCGGCGGTTTCGTATCGTCCTGGATGGACAGTATCGACGCGCTGGTCCCGACGGTGCCGCGCCGGAGTTCCTGGGCGACCATGGTCTCCCAGGGCGACGACGAGTCGCTGAGCAGCGAGCGGCTGAACGGCGAGTTCGGCATTTCGCCGCGTAACCAGCGACGGCTGCGCAACTTCGCGGACCGCTTCGGGGTCGTGCTGGAGGTGCGGCCGACCAACCCGGAATCGGTGAAGTGGCTGGAAAAGGGCGCGATGCCCAAGCCGCTGACCATGAAGGCGAAGACGATCAGCCCGATCGATGTGCACCTGGGTGCGCGCGAGGACCAGATCGGACTGGTCGGCTACTTCCGGCCGCAGCTGCCGCCGGCGGAGGTCCTGGACGCGCTCGACGCCGACGTGCGGGACGCAGTGGCGCGCCGGTACGACGCACGGAACACCGAGTACGACGCGCTGGCCGAGAGCATGGACGCCTACGCGGAAAGCGGGCAGTTCCGGGTGGTGGACGGGGTGGTCGAAGGTGCTGTGGGGCGCGACAGGTTCGTGCCCGTCACCGCGGATCTCGACATCTACCACATCCGCCAGCCCGACGATGGGGAATACCTGTCCGAGGAGGCCTACAACAACGTCTACTGGCTGCTGTCCCATCGCGATGTGGGGGTGCAGCACGGCGCGCAT
Organism: Amycolatopsis sulphurea; assembly: GCF_002564045.1. Lineage (NCBI taxonomy): Bacteria > Bacillati > Actinomycetota > Actinomycetes > Pseudonocardiales > Pseudonocardiaceae > Amycolatopsis > Amycolatopsis sulphurea. The sequence goes on from NZ_PDJK01000002.1 coordinate 2,664,543, forward strand.
ATGTACTGGCAGCCCGAAGATGAGTTCCAGCAGAAGATCTTCGACGACATCGTCAACAAGCATCAGGAGGGCGCCCTCGGCGGCGAGCCGTTGATCCGGTTCGCGCCGGGTGAGCCGCCCACGGTGGCCTACGCCGACCGGCTGGAAGACTCCATCGCCTCGCTGGCGCGTCGCGGCTCGGTGCAGGTACCGGACGAGGCAGCGGAACCCACCGTGTTCTCCGGCCTGGACCAGGACACCGGCCTGCCCTACGAGTTCGACAGCTCCGAGGTCGAGCATCACCCGGTCCGGTTCGAGGGACGGGTCGTCGGCGTCTCGTTCCTGCCGGAGAGCGAGCAGACCGCGGACGTCGAGGCGGGCTGGGTCGCGAACAATTCCGGCAAGGTCGGTTCGCTGCCGGAGGGCGCGACCTCGGAGCAGGTCTCGCAGCAGCTGGAGCGGGCTCACACGTACGGCGTCACACCGGAGCTGGCGGGCCGTCGCTTCGGTGAATGGGCCGACGAGTCCGCTGCCCCCTGGGACGACGGCTCCTTCTTCGTCTTCGCGCACGGCCGCCCGAAGACGGTGAAGCTGCGCTTGCTCAGCGGCCGCACTGTGCGGGTCGACGGCGACACGTCAGCGCAGATCTTGGTGAAGTTGGCGCCGTACGCCCAGGCGCAGGCGAACACCCGGCCATCGCTCACCCTCATCGCGTGCAGTACCGGTCAGGGCGACCAGGCGGGCGATTTCGCGCCCGATTTCCAGCGTGCACTCAGCGACCTTGGTGGACCGAAGATCGTGCACGCGCCCACGAAGCCCACGAACTTCGGCCAGGAGCCCGCGGCCCTGGGGAGGGCGGTGGGTGCCAAGGGCGGTTTCACCACGGTCACCGACGGCGGGCGGTTCCGGACCTTCGGCGGCCGGCCCGGCGACGAGGCGATCGTGGGGCTGGTTCGCGACCTCGCCCGCGACCATCCGGTGACCGTCCCGGGCAGCGGGCCGATTTCGTTGGCGGACCGCCCGGGCACCGTCGCGCTGGCGTCCACTGTGGAGCGTCAGCTGGCGGACGAGGTGGCCCGCACCGGCGTGCTGCGGCCGAATTCGGTACGCGACCTCGTCGCGCGGCACGAGCGGCCGGACGTGATCTTCTCCGCCGTGCTGACCCGGCTCGCCGCGCAGCACGGCCCGGCGCTGCACACCCTGGTCGACGCCGAGCGTGATCCGCGCACCGGGGAGTGGGTGCGCACCGAGCTGCCACCGATGGCGCACGGCCTGGTGACCGTGACCGGCAAGGGAACCTGGACCGATACGCAGGTGTCCCGGCCTGCGCGGTTCAACCCGGCCTGGAGCGCCGGCCCGGCCAGGGACACCGCCGCCGTGCCGGTCCGGCCCGATCCCCGCTCCTACGCCGAAACCCTGGTGGAGCACCACTACGACGGGGTCGAGCCGCCGCCGGTCACCGTCCCCGCCGAGCGGGCACCGCAGTTCAAGGCCGATGTCCTCGCGGAGCTGAGCAAGCTGCCCCGCATCGATTCGGGGGTCTCGCCGGAACCCGACGCGGACCTCGACCCGATCGAGCTGACCCGGGTCGATTCGGGGGTTGCACTGGACGATCTGGTGGTCGCCGACCCGACCCGCCTGACCGGCCAGGTCGGCGGCGCACCGGACACCGTCATCGAGTTCGCCCCGGGCACTGTGGTCAGCACTGGGCTGACGAACCCGGACGGCACCGTCGGCGGCCTGACCTACCTGGCGCCCGACGATGCGTCGGCGGTGCAGGAATGGCTGCACCAGCAGCGCGGGGAGAGCCTGCTCGTGGAGGCCGATCTCAAGCAGGTGCGGGCGTTCACCGACGCGGCGCACGCCGATCCCGGCGCGCGGCTGAACGGCCGGGGCCGCGGGATGGGCGGGATCCGGATTCGCCCGCCGTGGGCGGACGAGCGGACCTTCATGATCAGCGGTCCCACCACCGACACCCATGCGCGGATCGAGGTTCCCGGACCCGACGGGCAGCCGGTGGGAGTGTGGGTGGACGGGCGCACGCTCGCCGCGCATGTCGCCTCCACCCCCGAATTCCAGGCCGCGCAACCGGATTCGTTCACCTTCCTGAACGCGTCGGGCCACCGTCGCGGGCCGGGCGGGCTCGCGTACGACTTCCAGCAGGCGATGGACTCCTTCGGTGGCCCCTCGGTGGTGCACGCCGCCACCGATGAGGTGCTTGCCTCCAGCCGCGTGACCACCGAGACGAGCACGCCGTTCGGACCGCTGCTCGGCGCGAAGGACGAGGCTTTCACCGCGGTGGCCCGCGGTGGGCACTGGGAAACCTTCGGTCGCCCGGCGGATGTCGATGCGGTCGCCGAGGAACTGGCCGGTGCACTGGACAAGGGCTGGCACTACGCCCGGACCGACGCCGGGGAAGGACGGATCCCGCTCAGCGATCGGGCGCGCACGCTCGACCTGGCCGCCGAGATCGCCGTCGCGACGCGGGACGGCAGCTCGCCCGCCGTGCTCAACGCGCTGCTCGACCGGCTTGAGCACCCCGGTGTGGTCCTGTCCGCGGTCGATCGCCACCTCGGCCGCCCATCACTGTCGGAGACCCAGCGGAACGCGTTGCAGCTCGCGGCCGAGCGCGGCGCGAAATTCCACGACGAAAACCGGGAGCTCGCCCAACTGCGGGTGGCCTCCCTCAACCGCACCGCGGGCACCCGGTACCCGGTGGACGACCCGGCGGCGATGGACCGCATTCTGGAAGCCGCGCACCTGAACCTGCGCACCATGGACCTGACGCGCAACATCGACTTCGCCCGCGTTCCTGCCGATGCGCCACGCGAACCTGGCAAGCGGGCGCCGAGCTGGGCCGAGGTGCTGACCCGTCAGGACCGGTTCCCCACGTTCTGGGAGTCCGGGTCCACCACCGATCCGCCGTCCCGGTCCGGCCGCGGCTGGGTCGAGGAGCAGCTGGGCTACGGCCCGGTGCTCGGCCGCATCAGTGGCGATCCGGCCAACCGGCATGACGAGACCGCCGACTTCGCGCCTACCGCGCCACACGAGACTCCGGTGTACGCGGCGCTGAACTCCGGGCTGCAGCACGGTGGTACGTACAGCTACGGCGCGAGCGTCCTGTACCTCAAGCCGGAAGTCCGGGAGCGGGCGACTTTCACGCCGAGCGACAGCGCCGCTCGTGGCCGTCAGGGTGTCGAACGGATCACCGACGCCGATCACGTTTACGGTCTGCTGGCCTACGGTCCCTCGGACAACGTGCGGCTCGCGCTCGGCAGCGTGACCGGGTTCCGGTACGACCCGGAGATGGCCGCCGACCTCCAAGCCGACGGGTATGCCGCGTTCGGGCGCCATTTCGAGGCGCAGCTGCACGGTGGCCTGTCCTGGCACGACGTTTCGCGCATCGTGGTCAACTACGGGGACCTCCACGGGAACGCATCGACGAACCTGACCCAGGAAGAAGCCATCGGGCTGGTCGCCTACCTGAACGCGCACCGCGACGAAAAGGGTTACGACTTCACCGTCGAACTCGGCGAGGAGATCGGCGAACCCGGCGGGCTCTACCGCGCGGAACAGCAGCGCGTACTCGACCTGTTCGACATGGCCGAATTCGGCCCGGTCGAGCAGCGCACCCTGGCCGAGATCGACCGGATGGCCAACACCCGGCCGTTTTTCGCACGAGCCACCCCGGAGGAGATGCTCGACCTCGCCGGCCGGTTCGGGATCGACACCGCGGAGCCGGACCGGGCGCTGGAACGGCTGTGGGACCACGTCCACAGTGCGGTGTGGTCGGGCGGGGTCGTCCCGCGACCGCGCACCGAGTCCGGCTCGCTGTCGACCTCTCCCACCTCGGTGCTGGTGGCCGATGGGGAAGGCTCGGTGGTGGCACCGGAAACCGGGTTGCCCACCCCTCCGGACACGCCGTTGACCATCACCGAGGATCGGGTGCGGGCGGAAAACGTAAGATTCGAAGAATCCGATTTGCCGTTGGCCCGGTATGTGGTGGACCTCGTCCGTGGGGTTCCGGTGTCGGGCCGGTGGGCCGTGGCCGTCGTGAAAGAGCTCAAGGAGCGGCGCGAGCGTGGACTGGAGCCGGCGGATTTCCGGCTGGAACTGACCGGCCTGAAGGCGACGCTGGACAGTCGCCGGGACGAGCTTGTGTCGGGGCTCAGGGACGAGGTGCGTGCCGAGGCGCGTGAGCAAGGGTTGGACGCGGATGAGCTGTGGCTGGATGTCGATGTTGCTGAAAACAGGGGCAAGTTTGCGCTTGGTATCAAGGTGGTGGAGCACGATGATCCGCGGCATGCGCTGGAGTCCTATGCGGGGATGACGTCGCTGGTGGTGCCTTTTGCGCGTGACGATGATCGTATTCCGGTGGCTGCCCGTCCCCGGCTGGCGAAGATGCTCGGTGGGTTCGTCCGGCGGCTGGTTCGGCTGCACCACCGCGAGGGCGTCGCTCAGAATGCTCTGCCGGTGATGCTGCTCGATCTGCGTTCGAGGAAGAAGAACAGGGGCTGGATCACCAAGCTGGTCAACAAGGTTGTGCGGGAAGAGTTGCCGTCCGACTCAGGGCTGACGGTGGAGGAGGTGATCAAGGGGCGCTTCCAGTTGCACCTGGGGGCAGCCCAGCATGGGCAAGGACTGTTCCTTGATGAGCTGAGGAGTCCCCAGCCAGAGATCGAGCCGTTGCCGGAAGGCGTGTACGCCCGGGTCGAGAGGGCTAAAGCCGAGGCTGAGATCGATCGGTGGAGCGGGAGCTACGACAAAAAGTCGAAGACGTGGCTGGGTGGGGACGATGCGCGTGCGGGGATGCGGGACGCAGCCGGCCGGTCCGGGGACAGGGCGCGCGGCTTGAAGCAGAGGGACATTCGGCTGACCGTCCGCCAGAGAACGCCGGTCCCGGATGGTGTGCGTACGGGTCTGCACCTGTTGATGGAGGATGAGCTGCGGGCGGCGTTCACCGAGCGTGGTGTGGCGCAGGACGAGCTGACGTTCACCTACTTGACGCGGCAGAACAGGCAGGGCTGGACCGTCGTCAGCTTCGCCATGTACCAGACGCCGGACGAGTCACTGGAGAATTACGGCGACACCGTGACGGAGCTGACCGAGCGCTTCCTGGACAATTCGCCGATGGTGTCGACGGCAGCTGGGCAGCGGGTCATCAGGATGGCGCGGTACCTGGCCATGCAGAGACTGGCGGGCAGCGACGAGGTCTTGACGGTAGATGTGGTGGTGCCCCGGCGAGAATCCACCGGGACCATATTCGGAGGGCGTTTGCAGCATGCCGACACGCTTGTCCGGGACGGTGTGGCCTGGGCGCTCGCCGAACTGGGCCCGTCCGATCTCACGGTCGACGAGGTGCTGGACCAAGGAGTGCGGTTCAAGGTTCACCACGGTCCCCGTGCGGTGTTGCTGGCCGATATCCGACCGTCGGTCGTCGAGGTCCCGTCCGGCCTCGAGCAGCAGTCGTGGATGTTCTCCAAGCTGGAGGTGGGCGAGCAGCAGCTCGACGATAACGGCGTGGGGATGGTGCGGTACGGCCATGATCTGGGTGCCTGGATGCTGGAGCTGCAGCCGGACATCGCATTGCCGGACGTGCGGATTTCCGTTGGAGGGAAGGCCCCGTCCTCGTGGGACGAACGGCCGGCGATGCAGCGGCAGGCCCGGGAGTATCTCACCGGGCTTCTGTACCAGGGCATGCGTGCGGCCGACGCCGACGGCCGGACGCTGTCCGAAGAGACCCTGAAAAGCCTTCCGATCACCTGGCTCGGGTACCAGTACAACGGCCCGGATTCGCACGCGGGCAAGGTGACGGTCCGGAACTACGGCATGCCCGGGATGACCCCGGCCGACTACCGTGAGGCCCGCCGGGTCACCTTCGAACTCGTCATCGGCAGCCGCGGTGCGGAGCGGATTCCCGCGGCTGTCGAGCAGCGGCTGGGGTGGAAGCTGGAAGGGGACGTCGCCCGTTTCCTGCTCAGTTCGCAGGACCGGCGTCCCAAGCTCCTGATCGAGGCCAAGACGGGCCTCGACCTCCCGCCGGTGCGTAGGCTGGTGAAGGAGAGGCTCCGCACCGCGTTGCAAGCCGCAGGGCGTCGTCCGGCCGAGGTCCGGACCCTGCTCGGGCAGGTGCGGTTCGAGCAGGTTGCGGATCTTGAGCACAGTGTGCGGGTCAGCACTGTCGGTGGGGATTCTCTGGTCGATGGGCGGTCTCTGTTCGCGCTGGACAACATTCCGTTGAATACGTGGGGGGAGGAGGATTTCGGTTTCAGTTTTGGGCAGTCGGAGGGGCCGGATGCCTTGCTGGGGCCGGGTAGCGTGGCGGATCCGGTTCCGTTGGGTGATGTGGTTTCGGGTTGGCTGGGTTCGGGTGTTCTGCGTGGTGTGAGTGTGGTGCGTTTGGTGGATGGGGGTGGTCGTGATGCGGGGGTGTTTTTCCCGGACCCGAATGCGGATGTGGATGAGGCGGAGGTGGTGCGGGCTGCGTTTCTTGCGAAGCGGGGTGGTCAGGGTGGGTATTCGATTGTTGCGCATCGTGATGAGCAGGGTTTGCGTTATTGGCGGGATGGTGTGGAGGTTCGGGTTAATGACGCTGGGTTCTTGGGGTTGCTGGTTGCTGCTGGGGTGCCGGATGGGCCGGGGTGGCGGCAGTCGAAGGCGTTGGTGTGGCTGAGCTGCTGGGAGGCTGACTGGGGCGTGGGCGGTCCGTTGGAGCGGTTGAATGTGCTGGTCCGGGATATGGTGGGCTATACGGGCGTGGTGCTGGGGCCGGAATCCAGGGTGAGGGTGTGGGAGGACGGGACTATCCAGTCGGGCCCGTTCGTCGCGGTTGATCAGTATGGGAGGCGGGTCCGTCTACCCGGCCATTCCTCTGACGGTGACGGCTCGTCGGTGGGGCTCGGGCCGGATTCTCCGCAGTCCACTGTGGATCAGCCGATGGGTGGTGCGGAAACCGGGTTGGTCACCCCGCCGGACACACCGTTGCCGGTCACCGAGGAATCGGTACGGCCGAAGTTCGCAAGATTCGAAGAATCCGATTTGCCGCTGGCCCGGTATGAGGTGGACTTCAACCGTGGGGTTCCGGTGTCGGGCCGGTGGGCCGTGGCCGTCGTGAAAGAGCTCAAGGAGCGGCGCGAGCGTGGACTGGAGCCGGCGGATTTCCGGCTGGAACTGACCGGCCTGAAGGCGACGCTGGACAGTCGCCGGGACGAGCTTGTGTCGGGGCTCAGGGACGAGGTGCGTGCCGAGGCGCGTGAGCAAGGGTTGGACGCGGATGAGCTGTGGCTGGATGTCGATGTTGCTGAAAACAGGGGCAAGTTTGCGCTTGGTATCAAGGTGGTGGAGCACGATGATCCGCGGCATGCGCTGGAGTCCTATGCGGGGATGACGTCGCTGGTGGTGCCTTTTGTGCGTGACGGTGATCGTATTCCGGTGGCTGCCCGTCTCCGGCTGAAGAGCCTGATCGGTGGGTTTGTCGGGCGGGTGGAGCGGCTGCATCGGCTGCACAAGGCGGGCGTCGCTCAGGATGCTCGGCTTGTGCTGCTGCTTGACCTGCGTTCGAAGAAGGGCCCGGGCTGGCTCACCAAGCTGGCCAATGAGGTTGTGCGGGAAGTGTTGTTGTCGTCCGGCTCGGAGTTGACGCCGCGGGAGGTGATCGATGGGCACTTCCGGTTGCACCTGGGGACAGCCAAGAAGGGGCAAGGACTGTTCCTTGAAGAGCTGAGGAGTCCCCAGCCGAAGCTCGAGCCGCTGCCGATAGGCGTGTCCACCTGGGTCCGGGATGCTGTGGCCGAGGCTGAGATCGACCGGTGGAGCGACAGCTATGACGAAAAGTCGGGGACGTGGCTGGGTGGGGACGATGCGCGTGCGGGGATGCAGGCGGCAGCGGGCCGGCTCGCGGACACGGCGCGGGGCTTGCCGCAGAGGGACATTCGGCTGACCGTCTACCAGAGAACGTCGGTCCCGCATCATGTGCGTACGGGTCTGCACCAGTTGATGGAGGAGGATCTGTGGGCGGCGCTCACTGCGCGTGGGGTGGCGCAGGACGAGCCGGCGTTCACCTACTTGACGCGGAGCAAGAATGGCGAGACCGTCCTCAGCTTCGCCATGTACCAGACGCCGAACGTGTCACTGGAGGATTACGGCAGTGACGAGACGGAGCTGATCGAGCACTTCCTGAGCAATTCGCCGGTGGTGTCGGCGGCAGCTAGGCAGCGGGTCATCAGGATGGCGCGGTACCTGGCCATGCAGAGACTGGCGGGCAGCGACGAGGTCTTGACGGTAGATGTGGTGGTGCCCCGGCGAGAATCCACCGGGACCATATTCGGAGGGCGTTTGCAGCATGCCGACACGCTTGTCCGGGACGGTGTGGCCTGGGCGCTCGCCGAGGCGGGCCCGTCCGATTTCACGGTTGAGAAGGTGCTGGACCAGGGAGTGCGGTTCAAGGTTTACGACGGTACCGATGCGGTGTTGCTGGTCGCTATCCGCCCGTTGGTCGTCGAGGTTCCCTCCGGCCTGGAGGAGGACTCGTGGGTGTTCTCCAAGCTGGAGGTGGGCGAGCAGCAGCTCGCCGATGACGGCGCGGGGATGGTGCGGTACGGCCAGGATCTGGGTGCCTGGATGCTGACGCTGCGTCCGGACAGCGCACCGCCGGACGTGCGGATTTCCGTCAAGTTCCGGAAGTACACCGGTAGACGGAAGGCCTCGGCCTCGTGGGACGAACGGCCGCCGATTCAGCGGCGGACCCGGGAGTATCTCACCGGGCTTCTGTACCAGGGCCTGCGTGCGGCCGAGCTCGGCGGCCGGACCCTGTCCGACGAGACCCTGAACAGCCTTCCGATCACCTGGCTCGGGTACCAGTACCAGGGCCCGCACCCGGGCCAGGTGACGGTCCGCAACTATGGCATGCCCGGCCTGACCCCGGCCGACTATCGCGAGGCCCGCCGGGTCACCTTCGAACTCGTCACCCGCGGCGTCGCGACGGATCGGATTCCCGTGGCTACCGTGCAGCGGCTGGGGTGGAAGCTGGAGGGGGACGCCGCCCGTTTCCTGGTCAGTTCCGAGGACCGGCGTCCCGGGCTCCTGATCGAGTTCAAGAAGGAGCACAACCGTGAGTCGGTGCGTGAGCTGGTGGAGGAGAAGCTCGGCACCCTGTTACGCGCCGCAGGGCGTCGTCCGGCCGATGTCCAGACCCTGCTCGGGCAGGTGCGGTTCGAGCACGTTCCGGACCTTCACCACGGCGTGCGGGTCAGCACCGTCGGCGGGGATTCTCTGGTCGGCGACGGGCGGTCTCCGCTCGCGCTGGACAACATTCCGCTGAACATGTGGGGGGACGAGGATTTCGATTTCAGCTTTGGGCAGTCCGGCGAGCCGGATGCCGGGATGGGGCCGGGTAGCGTGGTGGACCCCGTCCCGTTGGGCGATGTGGTTTCGGGCTGGTCGGATTCGGATGTTCTGCGTGGCGTGAGCCTGGTGCGTTTGGAGGACGGGGCCGGCCGCGACGCGGGGGTGTTCTTCCCGGCGCCGGGTGAGGCCGAGGTGGTACAGACCGCGTTTCGTGCCAAGGGCGGTGGCCAGGGTGGGTATTCGATTGTCGCGCATCATGATGAGCAGGGTTTCCGCTATTGGCGGGATGGTGCGGAGGTTCGGGTCGACGAGGCCGGGTTGATGCGGCTGCTGGTCGCCGCCGGGGTGCCGGACGGACCGGGGTGGCAGCAGTCGAAGGCGTTGGTGTGGCTGAGCTGCGGGGTGGCCGACTGGAGCCGGGGCGGTCCGCTGGCGCAGTTGAATGTGCTGGTCCGGGATATGGGCTACACGGGCGTGGTGCTCGGGCCCGAATCCAGGGCGGAGGTGTTCGAGGACGGGATCATCCAGGTCGATACGTTCGCTGCGGTTGATCGGTTTGGGAGGTGGGGCCGTCTAGCCGGCCATCCCTCTGGCGGTCATGGCAATTCGGTGGTGCTCGGGCCGGATTCCCCGGGTGATCGGCCGATGGCCGATGCGGAGACCGGGTTGCTTACTCCGCCGGATACCCCGTTGCCCATCACCGAGGAAACGGTTCGGGGCAAGAGCCCGCGAACGTTCGAATCCGATCCGCCGCAGAGCCGGGATGTGGTGGAGGTTGTCGACGGGGTGCTGGATCGGGGCCGGCTGGACGAGATCGCGGCTCGTGTCGTGGACAAGGCCGTGGTTCGGTTCCGGCGTGGGCAGGAGCTACCGGATATCCGGTTGCACCTGACCGGTCGTCCGGAACGGCGGGCGGCGTATCGGGATCTGGTGTTGCCCGCGCTGAAAGCCGCGGTGTATGCCCAGGTGCGTGGTCGCGGGCTGAATCCGGATGTGCTGGGGCTGGACTTCTCCGTTGTCGAGCACCTCGGTGTGGGGCGGACACTCGTGGAAGTGCTGGAGCACCAGGCTCCGCACCATGCGTTGGCGTCGTATGCGGCGATGAGGTCGGTGAATGTGCCCTTTGTGGCGGGTGGTGATCACGTCTCGGATGCCGGTCGTCGTCGGGTGGAGGCGATGATCGGTGGTTACGTCAAGCGGTTGGCTGCGCTGCATGCGGCCGGTGTGCGCGGGAACGATCTGCCGAAGTTCCTGGTCGACCAGCGTTCTTCGGACAAGCTGAACGACGCCCGGCGGGACAATGTCACCGAGATGGTCAATGCCGCTGTGCGGGCCGCATTGCCGGCTGATTCGGCACTCACGCCGGAGCAGGTGATCAACGACTACATGCGGTTGCACCAAGGACCGCGAGTGCACGCGCCGGGGTTGTTCCTCGATGAGGTGGGTTCTCCGCCGAAGATCGTCGTGTTGTCCGAGAATGACTTCGGCCGGGTCCGGAGGCGAGCCGAGGTCAAGGTCGATCAGTGGAGTGGGCGGGTCCATCCGGGCCGGCCGCGGACGTTGCTGGCCGAGGACCAGGAGGGGATGCGGAACGCGATCGATCGGTTCGCGGACCAGTTGCATGATCGTGCGAACCATGGCCTGCAGTTGTGGGATATCCGGCTGAACGTCAGCAAGCCGGCTATGGCCACGTACGGGGTGCGTACTGAACTGCATCAGTGGATGGAGGAGCAGCTGCGGTCGGCGCTCGCCGCGCGTGGTGTAGCGCCGGACGAGCTGACGTTCACCTACCAGACGTCGATGGCCGCAAAGGACGATTCTTTCTCGGCGACGATCAGTTTCACCATGTACGAGACGCCGGATCGGGCGGTGGCGGATTACCGCAATGGTGAGACGAAGCAGCTGACCGAGCAGTTCCTGAACCAGCTGGCGGTGTTGTCGGCGGCGGCCGAGCAGCGGGTCATGGGGCTCGCGCAGGGACTCGCCGCGCGGATGCTGGCCGACCCGAACTCGGGCGAGACCTTGGAGATCGGGGTGGCGGCCAGACCGGACGGGAAAAGGAAGACATTCGGGATCGCCGCTCGATTGCAGCGGGCCCGGATTCTTGTGCGGGACGGAGTGGCCCGGGCGCTCGCCGAGGCGGGCCCGTCCGATCTCACGGTCGAGGACGTGCTGGACCGGGGAGTGCGATTCAAGGCCTACCACCACAGTGACAGCGCCTTGCTGGCCGATCTGCGCACGCCGGTCATCTCGCTGCCTCCGGCGGACCGTCCGGTCCGCGAGCGCCCGAGTGAGCGCGAGAACCTGGTTGACCCGGTCGAGACCGAGGTCCGGATCGCCGTGACCGGGAGCGATCCGCGGCAGTTGTCCGACGATGATCAGGAGAAGCTTGATCGCATCGCGGACCGGATTGCCGGGGATATCGAGCGTGCGCTCGCCGACGATCTGGAAATGCCGGATGTCCGGGTGCACGTCAGTGGCACCCTGACGCAGCGCCGGGCGTTCGGCTCCTCGTTGGTCAAGGAGCGGGTGCGTGCCGCATTGCGGGCGCGGGGGGTGGATCCCGATGGGCTGACTCTGGATTTCGACCGTATCGAGAGCGAGGGCCGCGGGCTGGTCACCGTCTCTGTGCATCGGCCTGCGCAGCAGCCTCTGCGCAGCTATCGCGACTCGGACGCGATGATCGCGAGGCTCCTGGGCTATGGCGGCTCGCTCCCGCGTGCCAAAGTGCGCCAGCTGGAGCAGATGGTGCAGGGTCTCGTGGACTCGCTGGCGGTCGCGGATGCCGATCGCCCGCCGTTGCTGCTTGTCGATCTGCGGACCGGGCCGAAGTACCTGGACCGGCGGACGGCGACGATCACAGAGGCGCTCAACCGGGCGGTACGCGGCGCACTCCCGCCGGATTCTCCGCTGTCGGCCGAGCAGGTGATCCGCGATCACATCCGGTTCTACCGGGACAGCACACCCGGGCAACACAGCTGGCTCAATCTGGACATCATCAGGAGCGACGCGGACTGGGTGCTCACCCCGGCACTCCGGCCGGTAGCCCGGCTGCACGCCGAGCCAGGGTCGTCGGCGGAATCCAGGCTGATCTCGAAGGTGTCCGAGCCGTTCCACACGCTGGATGTGGACGATCAGTGGCTCTTCGACAGCGGCGAGGAGGCCATCGAGCAGTATGGCCGGGAGCTGGGGGCGCGGATTCTGGAGCAGGGCCCGGACGTCGAACTGCCGGACGTCCGGGTGTCCGTCCAATCCCGGATCTCGCCGGAAACGCGGAAGGTTGTGCGGCGGCCGGGACTCCCGGATGTGGTGACCGGGCCGGCGGTCCGGGAGAAGACGCGGACGTATCTCACCGGGTTGCTGCACAACGGCATGCGGGCGGCCGGGGTCGGCGACGGGATTCTGTCTCGCCTTCCGGTCACCTGGACCGAGTATCAGGCGTTCGGCGAGCAGAACGGCCGCGTAACGATCCAGACCCATGGTCTGCCCGGTCGGACTGTGGACTTCTACCGTACGGCCGATGAGCTGAAACTCAGCTTCATGAACGGCGCGGCCGGTCGGCGGGGCCGGATTTCGGTAGCCGCCGAGCAGGGGCTGACCTGGGCGTTGGAGGCATATGTCGCCCGTTTCCTGGACAGTCCCGAGCACCGGCGTCCCGACCTCTGGATCGACGTCAACAGTCCGGCTCACCTGGAAGCGGTGCACGAGCTGGTGGAGCAGAAGCTCGGCACGGCGTTGCGGAGTGACCAGGGGCGGTATCCGGCCGAATTGGCGACTCTGCTGGAGCACGTGCGGTTCAACCATGTTCCGGGCCTTTCCAGTGGCTTGCGGCTCAGTACTGCCCGGCCGGCTGGGTCCGAGCCATCGGCGAGCCCGGAGGGCCTGGAGGAGGATGCTTCGGGGACCGAAGCCTCGTTGTCCCCGGCCGAGTTCCCGGCGGCGCCGGAGGCCGAGACGGGTAGCGAGGGACTTTCGCCGCGCGATCAGCACTCCGATGCCGGCGTCCGGAGTCCTGCGCCGAGTGCCCGGAATTCCACGCCTGGCCAGGAGAATTCCTCGACGACTGACGGGAATTCCGAATCCGGCACCGAGCATTCCGACGCGGAGATGGCGGATGTGCCCGGCGGCGAGCAGTTCTCGTTCCTGTCCGAGTCGTGGGATTCGCTCCAGACGCAGTACGGCTCCGGCCTGGAGTACATGGGTTTGGACCACTTCGACCTGCGGACACCGGGCCGGGAGGACAGCACAGAGCCCGAGCCGGGGGAAGCCGGGCGGTCGTGGCTGGAGGAGCTTCCGGACGAGGCGTCGGACGCCCCATTCGATCTCCGCACCGGGCAATTCGGTGATACGGGCGTGGGGGTGGATTCCGGGCCGCAGACCGAGGCGCCGCCGACTCCTCGCGCGGAGTCCATGGTCCATACCGAGCAGTTCGCGGACGAGCTGTCCTCGTCCGAGTTCCCGGTGGCCGAGCAGCCTCGGGACGAGGGGCTGGTGGTGGAAGGTGAGTTCAGTGCCGCGCAGTGGCCGGCGATGTCCGATCGGGACCGTGCTTCGCTCGGCCGGGTTGCCGGGCGGGTAGCCGAGCTGGTTCGGCAGGGCCACACCGGATTCAGCCTCTCGTTGTCGTTGTACGGGCCGGACGAGCAGATCGATGCTCAGATGGCGATGTCCCGGGCGATCAGCGGTGAGCTTCGTGCCGCGGTGGATGCTGTGCTGGGTGCGGGGGCCGCGGACCGGCTGAGCTGGTCCCTTGAGGGTGATGTATGGGCCAGTGCGCCGGTGCAGGACCATGCTCGGTGGGCGCTGCGGATGCAGCCGGGGGGCCCGGTTCGTGCGGCGGGGACCGTGGCGGATCCGATTCCGCCGGCGCAGCTGGTTCCTGCCGAATTGGTGGATGTGTCCGATGTGGACTCTGCGGTACTGGTCGACGGTACCGGCCGGATCGCGGGGGTGTTCTTCCCGGCGCCGGGCGAGGCCGGGCTGATGCAGACAGCGTTCGCCCGCCGGACCGGCAATCCGGATGTCTACTCGATCGCCGCGCACCATGACGAGTCCGGGTTCCGGTACTGGCGGCGCTCGGATAGCGCGGAGGTCCGGGTCGACGAGGCCGGGATGATGCGGTTGCTCACCAGCGTCGGCTTGCCGGGTGAGCCGGGATGGTGGCACGCCGGTGGGCTGATGTGGCTCAGCTGCCGGGTGGTGGACGGGGGGTGGAACGGCCCGCTGGCACGGCTGAACGCGCTGGCGCGGGGCCTGGGTTACCCGGGCCGGGTGGCCGGACCGGATTCCACAGTGAAGGTGTTCGAGGACGGGACTATCCAGTTTGATTCGGTTGTTGCGTTTGAGCCGGATGGGTCGTGGCGTACTGGACTCGGCCATCCCTCTGCCGGTCAGGGCCGGTGGGTGGTGCTCGCGCCGGATTCCCCGGGTGATCAGCCGATGGCCGAGGCGGAGACTGGGTTGCTCACTCCGCCGGATACCCCGTTGCGCATCACCGTGGAACCGGTGCGGGCGCGGACCTCGAATATGACCGAGCCCGATCCGCCGCAGAGCCGGCATGCGGTGGAGGTCGTCGATGGGGTGTGGGATCAGGGCCGGCTGAACGAGATCGCCAGGGACTTCGCCGGGAAGATCGAGGAACGTTTCCAGCGTGGGCAGGTGCTACCGGATATCCGGTTGCACCTCATCGGTAACCCGAAGCGGCGGGCTGAGCACCGCGACGCGGCTATGTTGGCGCTGAAGGGCGCGGTGCGTGCCGCGGTGTCCGACCGTGGGCTGAACCCGGACGCGCTGGACCTGAACTTCTCCGTGGTCGAAGTCCAGAGCAAGGACCCGATCCGCGCCGAGGTAGTGGAGCACTACGCGCCGCGGCACTCGTTGGCGGCGTATGAGGCGATGACGTCACTGACCGTGCCTTTTGTGGAGGGTGATGCTGACCTATCGGAGGCCGGCGGTCGTCAGTTTGAGGCTATGGTCGGTGGTTTCACCCGGCGGTTGGCTGCGCATGCGTCCGGTGTGGCCCCGGAGGATCTGCCGACGTTCTTTATCGATCAGCGTTCGGCGGAAAAGCTCCATGCTGTCCGGCGGGCCAAGGTCACGGCGAGGGTCAACGCCGCCGTGCGGGCGGCCTTGCCGGCTGATTCGGCGCTGACGCCGGAGCAGGTGATCAACGACCACATCCTGTTCCACCAGGGTAAGCGCGCGGGCAACTCGCAAGGGCTGTTCCTCGATGAAGTGGGTACCCCGCCCGAGATGGAGCCCCTCTCCGGCTCGGCCAACGCCCGAGCCAACGCGCATGCCGAGGTCGAGCTCGATCACTGGAGCGGCAACCCCTCTCCGGCACGGCCACGGACGTTGCTGGACGGGCAGCAGACAGGGATGCGGGAGGCGATCGAGCGGTTCGCGGATCATTTGCGGGATCGTGCGAACAATGACTTGCAGTGGACCGACATCCGGCTGACTGTCCGCAAGAAGTCCCCGTCCACGTATGGCGTGCCTACCGAACTGCATCAGTGGATGGAGGACGAGCTGCGGGCGGCGCTCGCCGCGCGTGGTGTGCGGACGGATGAGCTGACGTTCACCTATTTGACGACCATGACCAGGAGTGATGACCCGCATCCGATCACCATCAGCATCGGCCGGTTCGAGACACCCGACAAGCCGCTGGCGGATTGCCGCAGTGGTGAGACGAAGCAGCTGACCGAGTACTTCCTGCGTCGGCTACCGGTGTTCTCGGCGGCGGCCGAACAGCGGATCACGACGCTTGCCCAGGGGTTCATCGAGCGAAAGCTGGCCAATCCGGGCTCTGGCGAGACCTTGGTGATCAAGGTGGCAACCAGCTCGAACGACCGGGCAACCGCAGTCGGGATCGGACCGCGACTGCAGCGAGCCAAGACACTGGTGCGGGACGGGGCGGCCCGGGCGCTCGCCGAGGCGGGGTACTCGCCCGGTCTCATCGATGAACTGCTGGATCAGGGAGTACGGTTCGAGACTTACACCAGCGAGGACGGCGCCCTGCTGGCCGATGTGCATACGCCGGTGGTCTCCCTGCCTTTGGCGGACCGCCCGGTGCGCCAGCGCCTGGATCGCGGATTGAACCAGGTGGACCCGGTAGCTGACAAGGCGCGGATTTCCCTGGCCGGGGACGATCCGCTGCAGTTGTCCGATGCTGAGCAGGCGAGGCTTGATCGCATCGCGGATCGTATTGCCGGGGATATCGAGCGTGCTGTCGTGGGCGATCTGGAAATGCCGGATGTCCGGGTGCACGTCACGGGCACCTTGTCGCAGCGCCGGAAGTTCGGTTCCTCGGCGGTCGAGATGGTCAAGGACCGGGTGCGGGTCAAGTTGCGGGAGCGGGGTGTGGATCCCGATGAGCTGGCCCTGGATTTCGACCGCATCGATCACGGTGGTGATGAGCTGGTCGTCACTGTAGCTGTGCATCATCCGGCGCAGGAGCCCCTGCGCAGCTATCGCGACGCGGACGCGCTGGTCTTGCGGTTCCTTGGCCAGGGTGGCCCGCTCCCTCGTGCCGCGGTGCGCCGGCTGGACGAGATGGTGCAGGGTCTCGTGGACTTGGTGGCGGTCGCGGATGCTGATCATCCGCCGTTGCTGCTCGCCGATCTGAGTACCGGGCCGAGCCGTGTGGAGCTGCGGACGGAGCAGGTCACGGAGGAGATCAACCGGGCTCTGCGCGGAGCCCTCCCGCCAGGTTCTCCGCTGTCGGCCGAGCAGGTGATCCGCGATCACATCCGGTTCTACCGGGATGACAAGACCCTCAATTACGGCGTGCTCAACCTGGACCTCATCCGGAGCGAGCAGGACTGGACGCCCAAGCCGCAACTTCGCAGGATCGGGGCGCCCGCGGAGACTTCGGAGTCTGGGGAAGTTACTGACTCTGGCGCGGTTGTGGAGTCCGCGCTGCCCAGACGCGGCTTCAAGGTCACCGGGGCGTTCCACACGCTGAATGTGGAGGATCAGTGGCTCTTTGATCCTGATGCGGAGGCTATTGAGCAGTATGGCCAGGATTTGGGCGGGCGGATTCTGGAGCGGATTCTGGAGCAGGGTCCGGATGTGGAGCTGCAGGATGTGCGGGTGTCCGTGCAGTCCCGGATTTCGCCGGAAGCGCGGAAGGTCGCGCAGCGGCAGCCGGGGTTGCCCAATGTGCTGGAGGGGCCGACGGTCCGGGAGAAGACGCGGGCGTATTTGACCGGGTTGCTGCATAACGGTATGCGGGCGGCTGGGGTTGACGATGCCATCATGTCTGATCTGCCGATTACCTGGATCGAGTATCGGAAATCCGGCGAGCACGACGGCCAGGTAGTAGTCCAGACCTATGACACGCCCGGTCGGACTTCGGACTTCTACCGTGGGGCTGATCGGCTGGAGTTCAGTTTCATGTCCGGCGAGGCTGGTCGGCGGGGCCGGATGTCGGCGGCTGCTGAGCAGCAGCTGGCTTGGGCGTTGGAGGAGTATGTCGCGCGTTTCCTGGACAGTCCTGTGGATCGGCGTCCTGGTCTTTGGTTCGAGGTCAACAGTCCTGCTCGTGTGCAGGCGGTGCGTGTGCTGGTGGGGCAGAAGCTTGAGGTGGCGTCGGAGGCTGGGCGGGGGCGGTATCCGGCTGCGTTGACGAGTTTGCTGGAGCATGTGTCGTTTGAGCACGTTGCGTCGCTGCCTTGTGGGTTGCGGCTCAGTACTGCTCGGCCGGCTGTGTCTGAGCGACCGGCTCTCCCGGCTGGCGTGGTGAGCCGGGATGAGGATGTTTCGGGGTCTGAGGCGTCGTTGTCCCCGGCCGAGTTCCCGGTGGGGGAGATCGGTGGCGCGGGTCGTTCGCCGGGTGATCAGCGTTCTGCTTCCGGTGTACGGAGTCCTGCGCCGGGTACCCGGAATTCCACGCCAGGCCAAGAGGAGTCCCTGTTCGTCCAGGATTCTCAGTCGGGTCAAGAGGATTCCTCGACGAGTGACCACGGTTCCGCATTCGGTGCCGAGCATCTCGACGCGGCGATGGCGGATGTGCCCGCCGAGGGGACCTTGCCCGCGTCCCAGTCGTGGGATTCGCTCGAAACGCTGTATGGCTCCGGTCTGGAGTTCATGGATCTGGACGATTTCGACCTGCGCACACCGGGCCGGGAGGACAGCCCCGAGCCCGAGTCCGGGGAAGCTGGGCGGTCTCTCCTGGATGAGCTTCCGGATGGGGTGTGGAATGACCAGTTCGATTTCCGTACCGGGCAATTCGGCAATACGGGCCTGGGGGTGGATTCCATACCGCAGGCCGAGCCGTCGCCGACTCCTCGTGCGGAGTCTGTAGTCCGTGCCGAGCCGTCTTCCGGTGAGTTGTCGTCGGCTGAGGGGGTTGCTGGGCGGGGGCCGGTGGTTGGGGAGTCTGGGGCTGACGGGTTGATGGTGGGTGGTGAGTTTGCTGCTGCGGAGTGGCCGGCGTTGTCGGTTCGGGATCGTGGTGAGATTGGGCGGGTTGCGGGGCGGGTGGTTGAGTTGGTGGCGTTGGGTTATACGGGGTTTGAGTTGTCGTTGTCGTTGTATGGGCCGGATGAGCTGGCGGATGCGCATGCGGTGATGTCCGAGGTGATCAGTGGTGAGCTTCGTGGTGCGGTGGATGGTGTGTTGGGGGAGGGGGCTTCTGATCGGTTGAGGTGGTCGACTGATGGTGATGTGTGGACTGGTGCGCCGGTGCGGGATCATGCTCGGTGGGGGTTGTGGTTGCGGCCGGCTCCGGTGGGGGGTCCGGTTGGTGTGGTGGGGACCGTGGTTGATCCGGTTCCGTTGGCGGAGTTGGTGCCTGCCGGGTTGGTGGATGTGTCTGATGTGGATTCTGTGGTGCTGCTGGATGATGCCGGCTGGGTTGCGGGGGTGTTTTTCCCGGCGCCGGGGGAGGCTGAGGTGGTCCGGAGGGCGTTCTCCAGGATTCCGAGTCGTGACGCTTACACGGTTGCGGCGCATCATGACGAGGGTGGTTTCCGGTATTGGCGTAGGTCGGATCGTGCGGAGGTTCGGGTTGACGAGGCTGGGATGATGCGGTTGCTCACCAGCGTGGGGTTGCCGGGTGGGCAGGTGTGGCGGCAGGCTGGTGAGTTGATGTGGCTGGGTTGCCAGGCGGCGGATTGGCAGCGTGGTTCGCTGGTGCGGCTGAATGCGTTGGCGCGGGGAGAGGGTTACCCGGGTTCGGTGCGCGGTCCGGTGTCTCGGGCGGAGGTGTTCGAGGACGGGACTATCCAGTTTTATTCGGCTATTGCGTTTGAGTCGGATGGGTCGTGGGGCGCTTGGCCCGGCAATCCCGTTGCCGGGCAGGGCCGGTCCGTGGTGCTCGCGCCGCAGCCCACCGCGGCTGACCAACTGTCCACTCCGGACTACGATCCGCTGCCACCCACCGATACGCCGGTGCGGAAGCGGAACAGCGTCGCCCACCTGCCGTATCCGGCTCTGCGTCAGGTCGAGGCGGAGATCGACGGCTCTCCGCCGGAGATGACGGAGCTGGATCAGCAGCGGCTGAACGAGATGATGTCGAACGAGATCATGCGGCAGACCGTGCGTGAGATCGAGCGTCGTGCCATGCGTGGTCAGGTGATGCAGTCGTTGCGGCTGTCTGTCACTGCTCCGGCGCAGCGGTTGGCTCAGGACGGTCCGGCGCTTTTCGCCGTGCTGGAGAACGTGGTCCGCAGCGCGGTCCGGAACCGGGGATTGGATCCGGACAAGCTGGGCCTGGAATTCGACCACATCGAGCAGGAGACCGAGTCCGAGACCACCACCGTCGGCATCTTCGAGCACCAGACACCGCGGCATTCGCCGGCCGCGTATGCGGCGATGACTTCGCTGGACGTGCACTTCTCGATCCCGGGTGGCCGGCTCCCGGCGGCCGATCGGCTTCAGCTCAGGTCGATGGTGGGTGGGTTCGCGCGGAGCCTGCAGCCCGGCTCCCCGCTGCAGCTGGTGCTGGACCTGCGTTCGCCGTCGGCGCTGTTCCCAGGCCGGGCCGCCGAGATCGCGAGAGAGGTCCGTTCGGCGGTGCGGGACGCGTTGCCGCCGGGTTCGGCCATGACGGCGGAACAGGTTATTGACGGGCACATCCGGTTTTACCGGGGTGAGCACAGCCACCTGGTGAATGGGCTCTTCGCCGATGTGATCCGCCCGGCACGCGAGTTCGGCCCGCCGCCCGGCATGATCGTCCGGGGGCGCAACCGAAGGATTACGACAGAGACGATTCTCTGGACCGGGCCGATCGAGGACGCGACGGAGGAGGTCCCGGCGGGGTTGCGGGCCGCAGCCAAGCGGATCGCTCGCGATGTGCATGCCCGGGCGGCGGCCGGCGAGCGGCAATCGGACGTGCGGCTGCAGATTCGCCAGAAATCCGTCGAACCCCACGATGTGCGTATGGACGCGCACCGGTGGGTGGAAGACGTGGTGCGCCAGGAGATCGCGAAGCTCCGCCCCGTGCCGGAGGGGCTGAATTTCACCTATCTCACCAACAATGTGCGCAAGGCCGACGATCCGGCGACCATCCAGCTCAGCGTGCACGAGACACCGGCGCCGGAGCCGGTCGACGGTGTCCAGCGGCTCGACGTGCCCTTCCTGAATAGCCTGCCGGTGCTCGCGGAGGGGACCAGGGAGCAGGTCATCACCGCGGCCGAGCGCTTCGGCCGGGATCTGCTCGAAAATCCGGAGGACGACCGGGCCCTGACGATCAACGTGCTGGACACGGGCGGCGGCCGCATGGCGGACTTGCGGACCCAGGAGGCCCGCACCCTCGTCCTCGACGGTTTTGCGCGGGCGTTCGCCGGTTCGTCGAACCCCTGGACGACGATTGAGGCCCTGCTGGCACAATCGGTGCGGATCAACACTTACGTCGGCAAAAACGCCCTCCCCACCCTGTCGCTGGAAGTCGCGGAACGGGCGGTGGACCGGCCGACGCCGGTGGATTACACCGAACTGGTCCGGCAGTTGCCCGTGGATCTGGCGCGGCGGGTCAAACAGGAGGCGTCCAGCTCGCCCGTAACCTGGGAAGGTCGGCTGGATCCGAACGAGTTGAGGCTCGCCGCCGACGACGACCGGCGGAAGCTGGATGAGCTCGCGGTCAAGTTCGCCGAGGTGGTCGCCGAGCGCTACGTGGCGGACGAGGAGCAGCTGGATGTGCGGCTGACCGTCATGGCGGTCGGTCAGCTGGCTGTCCATGGCGCCCGCACGGAAACGCACCAGTGGCTTGAGGACGTGTTGCGTGGCGCGGTCGAGCTGCGGCTGGGCCATGTGCCGGACGGGCTGCGGTTCACCTACCTCACCCATTCGGCCGCCAGGGCTGGGACGGCTGTCCGGATCTCGATCTTCCCGACGCCGCGTGGCACCGCGCAGGATTACCGTGACGCGACCACGCTGACCGAGTACTTCGTGACGACCTTCGGTGTGCTGTCCGCTTCGGCGCGGTGGCGGGTGACCTTGATGGCCTGGGGCCAGGCCTACCGGGTGTTCACGGATCCGGGCTACACCGACGTGCTGATCGCCAGAGTGGTCAGTTCGGGCTTGGCGAATGTGAACGCGCAAGTGCGCGAGGTCGAGTCGCTGATCCGGGCGGCCATCGCCGCGGTCCGCGCGGAGCACGGTGACCCGGCCGCCCGGTCGGTCGACGACATCATGCGGGAATTCGTTGTGATCCACCCGTACGTGTTGCGCAACCGGAACGCAGTGCTGCTCGACACAGGCCCGTTGACCGCGAATCCGGAAGAAGCCGGGAACGAGCATGGCGGATTGTCCTCTGCCGGTCGCGCGGCGCAGGGGGGTGTCACGCGGGCGGATCGGGTCGCCGGTCGATGGACGCTGCCGCACGAGGTGACCGAACCGGCAAACGAGGTGACTGGCATATTCCACACCCTCGACCAGGACACGGCGACGTTGTCCGGTGACGTCCAGCTCCGCGTCGAGAAGCTGGGGCAGCGGCTGGCGGGCGAAGTCGCTCAGCTGCCGTCGGACGCCGAGCTGCCGGACGTCCGGATCTTCGTACGGTCGCAGGTGGGGCCGGACGTCCCTCTTGGCGGTCGGAACGAGTGGAACGACCCGGACCCGCAGGCACCGACGGTCCGGAAGAAAGCGACGGCCTACCTCACCGAATTGCTGCACCAGCAGCTGGACGCGGCCGACGTCGACAAGGCCACCGTGGACCGCCTGCCGATCACCTGGTTGTTCAAGCAAGGGGCGGACGGTTACGACGGCCGCCTGAGCATCCGGTACACGAGTGCGTCCGGCCTGAGCAAGGACCACTACCGGGATGCCCGCGAACTGCATGCCCGCTTCGTGCCCCGGCGACGCGCGATGTTGCCGACGATCCACCAGCAGCAGATGTTCTCGGCGGCGGAGGGTTTCGTCGCGCGGTGCCCGGCAGATCCGGCCGCTCCGTTTCCGACGCTTTTGGTGGATATCGGCCGTCCCTCCGAGTTCACCCATGACCGGGTGGAGCTGGTCGGGGAATTCCTGCGGCAGGCGATCACTGCCGCCTGGCATGCGGACACGCGGCGGGGTCAGAAGCCGCCGCTGGAGACCGTGCTGGACCACTTGAAGGTCGGGGCAGATCCGGATCTTCGTGAGGATCTTCGGCTGCTGGAGACCTTGCCCGGGGAGACGGGGCCTGCCTCGGCTTCGCCGGTGCGGGCGGCCTCGCCGGCTCGGGATGACTCCGACATGGAGATGAACGCCGAAGGGCCGTCGTTCGGCAGTCCGGTCCGGGACGAGGAGATGCCGGACGCTCCGGACGATGCGGTCGGCTCGGATTCCGGGGAGTCCGAAGCCCGCTCCCAGCCTGACTCCGATTCCGACTCCGAAGCCCGCTCCGAGCCTGACTCCGATTCCGACTCCGAATTGGAGGAGGTGTTCGCGGATCTCCCCGTGCCGCTGCCCGCGGCCGGGCTCGGAGAGCCGATGAGTCCGTTCACCCGGCAGCTGATGGCCGACCTCGCGGGCGAGCATCCGGCCGATGCGCTTACCCGGAATTCCGACGTGAGCGACGAGCGGCCGGATTCCCCGGCGCCGGATACGGGTTCCGGCGAAGCCGCGATGCTTGCGCCGAATCAGGCGTTCGCCAGGCCCGCGGGTCCAGCTTCCCCGGGCAGCTCGCAGGTTGCCCCCTCCCCCAGGGAAACCGGGCCGTCCACTCGCGACGATGCTCTGCTCCCGTCGACCGGCAACCCGCCGCAGATGAAGTCGCGGATCCGGACCACCGGATGGTCCCAGCCGGATTCGGTCCAGCGCCGGTTCGAAGCCAAGGTCGTCGGCTCCCCGCCGCAAATGGCGGACTCCGATCAGCTACTGCTCGGCAGAGCCGTGGCGCAGATTGCCGCGGACATCGCCCGGCGTGCCGCGCGTGCGCAGGAGATGCCGCCGGTGCGGTTGTCGATCGTCGGCCCGAGCGACCGGCTGACCGAAGACGGTCCGCGGATCTTCGAGGTCCTAGCGGACGCGGTGCGCACTGCGGTCCGGCGGCGCGGACTGGATCCCCGAGAGCTGGGGCTGGACTTCGATCGGGTCGAGCAGGAGACCGAGTCCGAGACCCCGGTCACCGTCGTGGGCATTTCCCTGCTCGCGGGTCCGCGGCATGCCCCGGCCACGTATGCGGCGATGACCTCGCTGGAACTGCCTTTGACGCCCGGGAGCGACCGGCTTCCGGTGTCCGTCGTGCGTCAGCTGAAGCCGATGGTGCGCGGGTTCGCCCGGAGTCTGCTGTCCGGTTTCGATCCGGCTCACCCGCCGCGGCTGGAGCTCGCGCTGTTTTCGGCGGCCCCGCTGGCCCGGGACCTGGCGGTGGTCGTTCGTTCGGCGGTGCGGGAGGCGTTGCCTGCCGGTTCGGCCAGGGACCAGGCGCAGGTGATCGACGGGCACATCCGGCTCGATCAGGATGAGCAATCCGGCGGCTCGGACGTGCTCTTCGCCGAGGTGACCCGTCCGGTACCTCCGCCCGGCCGGGCGCCCGTCGAGCTTGCTCGCCGCGTCACCAAGGCACATGCCAAGCGCTGGACCGATGAGACCAGTCACTGGACCGGGCCGCTCGTCACCGCATCGCGGGGGATCCCGGAAGGGCTGCTGCAAGAAGCCCGCACCATCGCCAGCGACGTGCATGCCCGCGTGGCGAGTAACAAACCGATGCCGGACCTGCGGCTGCATGTTCGGAAAGACGCCCCGAACAATTACGGGGTGCGGACGGACGCGCATCGACGCATGGAAGGTGTGGTGCGCAGGGAGATCGCGAAGCTGGGCCCGGTGCCGGAGAACCTGCACTTCACCTACCTAGGGACCAAAACGAGCGAGAAGGAGCGGCCGACCATCCGGCTCGGCGTGCATGAGATCGCCGTGCCGACGCTGGACGACGGTGTCTGGCACCTCAACGAGTTCTTCGTGGAGTACGCGCATGCGCTCTCGGAAGCGGCCAGGAATCAGGTCGTCGAGATGGCCGAGCGGTTCGGCCGGGAACTGGAGGCGAACCCGGACGACGCCCGGATCCTGCTGGCCGATGTGGTGAGCCTGCGTGCGTCATCGGCGGAACTGCGGATTCAGGAGGCCCGCACCCTGATCAGTGACGGCTTCGCGCGCGCGTTCGCCGGTTCGCCGAACCTGGAGCTGAAGATCGAGGCCACGCTGGCCCGCTCGGTGCGGATCAACAGCTACGTCCACGCCCGGGCGGCCGCCGCTGCCCTGCTGCTGAGCGTGCCGCAAGCGGCGGCTCCGGAGGACTCCGATGCGGAGATGGAAACCGGAAGCCCGTCGTCCCCCGGCTCGGTTTCGGACGGCTCGGTTTCGGACGAGGAGATGTCCGAGGTCCAGGGTGCGCCGGTCGATTCGGCGGGCGAGGAGTCCGGCTCGGAGCTGGACGAGATTATGGGGGACCTCCCCGACCCGGGTACCTGGGCCGAGCCGGAAACGTCGATGAGCCCGTTTGCCCAGCAGTTGCTGGCCGACCTCGCGGGTGCGCGGCGCGCCGATGATTCCGCCGCCGGATCGGAGCGAGCCACCGAGCCCGGGCCGGGCGGGGACGAATTCGACATCTTCGAGTTCATCCACGACGCCGAGTGGTCCGCGGATCCGGGCAGCGATTTCGACTTCGCCGCGCCGACGGCCGAAGCCGGCCTCGATGGGGAAACCGGTATTCCGGAGCGGGTCGCGGAATCCCCTGACCCGTTAGCGGGCCTCGGTGATCAGCTGAACTACGAAACGTCCGCCGAGCAGGAAGCTCTGCTGGAGATCTACCACCCTCCGGTGGGTGACCACGAACCGCTGAGCCCCGAGCACCAGCGCGCGCCGGACCTGCCGGACATGCGGGAGCGGATCGTCGAGATCGAGTCCGAAATCGACGATGCCCAGCTGCCGGGTGAGCGGCCGGCGGAGGATTCACCGGCTTCGCCCCGCGAGCACGAGGTGCCCGCCTGGCAGTCCGTGCCCACCCGGCAGGTGGCCGAGGGCGAGTTCAGCGCTGCGGCTGGGCCGGTGCTGTCCGGCTCCGATCGAGCTGAGCTGGCGAAGGCCGCGTTGTCGGTGCACGACGCCGTCCGGCAGGACGGGCACGGCGAGTTCTTCTTCCAGTTGCTGTTGAACGGCCCGCGGGAGGTCATGGCCAATGCGCATGCCCTGATGGCCGAGGCCGTCGCCAACGGACTCACCGACAAGATCAACGAGATACTGGGTCCGGGTGCGACCGACCGGCTGAGGATTTTCAGTGAGCTTGAAGCACGGCCGGATGCGCCGGCAGCCGATTACGGCAAGTGGGAATTGTGGCTGCGGTCGCGGCCGGAATCGCCGGCCCCGCCTCCTTCGATCCCGGCGGCGGACCGGTCGGTTGGCGGGGACGACCTGTATGACGCGACGCCGCGGCCGGAGCCGGCGGCGACGCCGAGCGTGGCCGCGGCCCCGGCGGCCCGTCCGGACGCTACCGCGGTGGGGGAGCCGGAAACGGCGCGACGGACGCGGCTGTCCGGTAGCCCGGCTCTGGCGTCCGGGAAGTTCGCCGATCCGCTCGTCCCGCTGCTGTCCGCGGACGACGCCACGGAGATCCTGGGAGCCGCCCAGTGGATCGCCGACCTCACCCGGCAGGGCCACACCTCGGTCGACGTGCTGCTCACCCTGCACGATTCGCCGTCGAGGCCGGGGGACCACGATGCCGAGTCGACGGCGATCGGCCGTGCGTTGCGGGAGTCGGTCGACGAGCTGCTGCGTGGTGACGATGAGCTGCCGTTGTCCAATGTCGACGAGCTCACCTGGCATGTGGCACACCGGATGGTGGCGGAGGCGCCGGCGGCCGATAGCGGCCGGTGGGAGCTGCGGGTGCAGCCGACCGTGCCGTCCGGTCCGGATCCTGCGCCGGAGACCGGGGTGCCCGGACCGGATTCGGCGGAGCCGGTCGCCGGGCACCGGCCGTTGCCCGATGCGGGGACCGAGTCACTCATTAAGCTGCCCGTCACCGATCATTCCGAGCGGTCGCGGTCCGCGCGGATAGATGTGTCCGATCCGCCGCTGAGCCGGGTCGTGGTGGAGGTTGTGGAGGTTCGTGATGGCGTGTCGGATCAGGATGCGCTGGCCGAATTCAAGGCCCGGATCAAGGATCACCCTGCGCTGGCCGAATTCGCGGCCCGGATCGTGGTCGATGTCGAGCATCGGTTCCGGCTCGGGCAGGAGAAGGCGGATGGCCGGCTGCACCTGACCGGGCCCATCGAGAAGCTGCGCGGGTATCGGGACGTGGTCCTGCCCGTGCTGAAGGCCGCGGTGCGCAAGGCGGTGAGTGACCGTAAACTGGATCCGGATGTCGTGGGCCCGCACCTCTCGGTGGTGGAGAAACCTGACACCGGGCCGGTCGTCATTGAGGTGATCGAGCATCAGGCGCCGTCGAATGCGCTGGCGGCGTATGCGGTGATGACGTCCTTGAGCCTGCCTTTCGCGCTGCACGGCGATGACCTTCAGGAGGCTGCGCTTCCTCGGGCAGCGGCCAGGATCGGCGGTTTCGTCCGATCGCTGGCGGCGCAGTATGCGGCCGGTGTCCCCCGGAAGAATTTGTCGACGCTCCTTCTCGACCAGCGTTCGTCGAAGGGACGGGCGGCCGTCCGGGCGGAGAATCTCACCGTCCTGGTCAATACCGTGGTGCGAGCCGAGTTGCCTGCTGATTCGGGGTTGACGCCGGAACAGGTGATCAGCGGCCACTTCCAGCTGCACCTGGCGCACCGCGACACCAATCCGGGTCTTTTCCTCGACGAGGTGGGCCCACTGCCGGAGATCGGCATCCTGCCCAAGGAGGTCAGCGCCCGGATCAGTGCGCAAGACAACCACCGGATCCAGACCTGGCAAGGCCGGCTGGATCCGGCATGGCAAGACCGGCTGGAGCAGGCACGGCAAGGCCGGCTGGAGCCGGCACGGCCGCGGGCGTTGCTGAGTCCCGACGCCGAAAAGATGTTGCTGAGTCCCGACGCCGAGGAGATGGGGCTCGCGATCGAGCAGTTCGCGGCTAGCCAGGCTGATCGTGCGAAGAAGGGCCTGCAATTAGGGGATATCCGCCAGACTGTTCGCCGATCGGATCCGGCCGTAACCTATGGTGTGCGCTCTGATCTGCATCAGTGGATCGAGGAGCGCTTCCGGGCCGCGCTGGCCGCGCATCGGGTGGATTCGACCGGACTGGCGCTCACCTATCAGACGCTCCGGACGAGTCGAAAAGCCCCGGCTGCGGCCACCATCGGCCTGGACCTGTTTCCGGCGCCGGAGCGGAAGCTGGCGGATTACCGCAGCGGCGTGGTGAAGCAGCTGACCGAGGGGTTCCTGACACTGGTGCCGATTTTGTCGGCGACGGCCGAGCAGCGGGTGATGGAGCTCGTGCAGGGGGTTGTCGAGCGGGAAGTGGCCAATCCGGGCAACGGCGACATCTTGGCGTTCGGGGTGGTGGGCCGGGAGGACGAGGTCGAGAAGACGCACGGGATCGGACCGTGCTTGCAGCGGACTCGAGTGCTGGCGCGGAATGCGGCGGCCCGGGCGCTTGCCGGATCGGTGAAGCCGTCGGATCTGACCAGCGCCGTCGAGGAAGTGCTGGATCGCGCTGTACGGTTCAAGCCGTACTACAGCTTTCAACGCGGATTGCTGGCCGATCTGCGCACGTCGGCCGATTCCGGTCCGGCCGAGAGCGCGCCGAGCGCAGCCGAGGATCGGCCGGTCGGCGCTGCCGGGGATCGACCGCCGGGTCCGGACCCGGCGAGGGTGGGCCGGCCGAAGTCGAGGCAGGTGGCGGCAGGCCAGTTCGGCGGGCCGAAGAGTATCGAGCTGTCTCCGGCGGACGTGGCGGCACTCGCTTCGGGCGCCGAGCAGATCGTGCGCCACGCCATGGCGGGGCCGAACGCCGGGTACGAAGGGCTCGACCTGCGGTTCGACCTTCAGGTGGCCCCGGGCCATGGGGCTCAAGATCGGTTCCTGCGCTGGCGCGACGCGCTGGAACGAGAGGCAACACAGGCGCTGCAGCGGGAGCTGAACTCGCGTTATCCGGCTGATCAGTACCCCGATCGGCCCACTCGGTGGCAGTTCACCGTCAGCAAGATGCCCGGTACCCGGAAGAGCTCCGGAAGCTGGCAGCTCTCCCGGTCCGACAGTCCCCGTCGGAGCATCGATTCCTATCGCGCGCAGGCCGCTTTGGCCATGCGGCTTACCAGCATGAACCAGATGTCGCTGGCAGACGCCGACCGGGTCTCATGGCTGGCCGAAGGTTTCGTCGACGATGCAAAGCGTGCCGCGGCCGATCAGCTGCCCGGCTTCAGCCTGACCGCGTATCAGCTGTTGCCCGGCTCGGTCGAGGATTCCCGCTGGAGCCACCCGCACCAGGAGCTGCTCGAGAACGCGGTGCGGCGCAGGTACGCGGAAGATCCGGAGGGCTCGTTCGACGTATCGGTCGAGCAGCTGCTCGAGCGGGTATCCGTGGCGATCGAACGGGTTGCGCGGGTGGACGACCCGCGCTTCGGGGTAGTCGTGGTGCAGCGTTGGCAGGCCGGGTCATCCGGGCCGAACCCGACGGTGGATCGTCCGGAGCCTGCTGGGGAATCGGCCGCACTGGCCGCACCGGCTGATCGAGGCCGCATCGCACTCTCCGCGGCTCCCCCGGATCTCACCCCCCTGTCGGTCCGTGACAGTGATACCGACAGCTCGGCCGATTCCGGTCCGGCCGAAAACCCGGCTTCCCGGACGCGCCGTGGCCACAGCGTCGTCACGCGTTCTTCGCCTGCCCAGAACCTCACCTGGCAGTCGGACAGTGACAGCGATAGTGACAGCGACACCAGCAGCGTTGCTTCGACGGTCCGACCCGGCAGCGTGGTGGGCGGGCCGAGTGGTGCTCCCGGCGGGACCGGCGCATCGCCTGGCGGGTCGGTGCGCACCTTCGACATCCACGATCCCCGCCTGGTGGACAAGATTCACGAGCTGGCGGACGCGTTGAAAGCCTCGATCCAGTCACAGCGGGCGGTGGGGCTGCCGGTTCCGTCGGTGGATATCGAAGGCCCGCGCCAGGACGCGGAATTCATCGCTGACATGCTGCGTACCGTCCTTGGCCGCAATCCGGCACTGGAGCTGCCGGACATCGACCTCACACCGGACTCGTCGGGCCCGGTCATCGTCGAAGTGTCCGTGCCAGTGCGGCCGAATGGCCTGCTCTGGCAGTCGACGGCCAAGGCTGCCGGTGGGTTCGCCATCTACGGAAGCAACGGCCGGCCCCCGGGGGCCTGGACAGCGCGGCAAGCCGCGTTCTACGCCGCGCTGCCGCGGCCGACGCTGCATGCCCTGCCGTTCTATCTCTTCATCGACGAGATCCAGGGCAGGCAGTTTCTGGTCAACGGGGCGCTGATCGACGGGGCACAGCTCGCCGGGCACCTCCGCTACACACCGTTCCAGTGGTACGCGGGCGACCACAAGGTGCCAGTGGTAGTGGTGATCCACGGCAGCCGCGTCCTGGACCCGGACGCGATCGCGGCTGTGCAGGAGTTCGCCGAGGCCTTGCGTGGCAATGGCCCGTTCCGTTCCGTGGTCATCGGGTACGACCTGGTGGAAAAGGACGCCGCGAAGGGCTACCTCGTACCAGGGCCGGCTCCGGTGTTCACGGTGGCGGCCAAGGGCCGGCCCGAGGACGTCGCGTGGATGCCGTTCGTACAGGACGACGGCCGCCTGTTCGGTATGGGCTTCGCCACGAAAGCCCGGCTCGACTGGTCGAATGGGGTCCACGCCGGATATCCGCGATCGGCGACCGACCAGAGCAGGCAGGCGCTGTACGAGATGCAGAGCGCTGATTCGGCGCGGGTCAGGTTCGTGGACTGGGTAGCCGAGACCGGCGGCGCCCGGACGGGTCCCGTCGAGTTCGAGCTGGACAGCAGCGGTACGGACTTCTCCGTTCCCTACGAGGATGGGTCGAGCTGGCCCATTTCGCCGGAGGACACCGCGTACCTGATAGTGAATTCCCGGTGGTATCAGCAGCTCCTCAAGGGCCCGACCCGCCCGAAGATGATCTTCTACAGCTCGGACCCGAAGGCCAAGCCGGATGTGCCGAGCCAGGCCAACGCCAGGCTGGTGGCGAAGCTGAGGAAACTGAGCGGTCCGTTGCGCAGCCACGACTACGCCGGCCCGCTCGGCCGGAACGTCGCCGTGCCCAGCGCAATCGTGGCGAAGGGCGCGAAATTCACCGCGACCGCGCTTGATTTCCACGATCTGGTAAGTCCGAAACTGGCCGACGTGATCGGGTTCCCGGTGCCGGGTGCGGCGCGTAATCCGGCGGACGAGGACGCGGTACTGCGGAAATTCCAGGACGCATTGCGGAATGGTTCTGCCGACCTGAGCGGGGTGCCGTTGAAGCACCCGGCGAAACGGCCGTTGGTCATTTCGGTGGATTCGGTCGACGGCACCTTCGGCCGGGTCGCGGACTCGACCGGCCCGGTGCATGAACTGGGCGGCGATGAATTCGGTTCCGGGCTGCTGGCCACCGATACCTTGCGTTTCCTGCGGTCGGATCCGGAACGGGAGGCGGTGCTGGTCGCGCGGAATGGCGGCAAGCGGGTGAACTTCGGCGGGCTGGGATTCGATTTCGCCGGGGCGCTCCGCAGGGAAGGAATCTTCAACAGAGTTTATGCGCCGACGGGGGAAGCGCGCATCGAGGAAGATCGGATCGAGCTCGGCGCCGATTCGGAATTCGTGCTGGTGTCCACGCTGCGGGCAGGAGATCTGCGCACGAGCGTACTGAAGAACGGGGACGGCGAGTCGTTCACGGTGTACGTGCATTCTCGGCACGACAACAACTACGAGGCAGCCAAGCGGTGGGCCGAGAATGCGACTGCCGATCGGCTGCGCACCTACCGGATCGACGGTGATACCAGCTCGACCGAGGTGAAGTCGCCGTGGCCGTCGGGCACGGTTCCGGTGTTCATCCTCGTCGACGGTGATGTCGGCATCGGCCAGGATGGCCAGGATGTGCCTCTCACCTCGGCGCTGGTCGGGTGGATCATGCGTACTGAACCGCAGGTGCGGGAAATGCTGGGCGACAACATGTGGCGGGGACTCGTGGTGGCCTGGCTGGGCGGGAAGATCACCGAGAGCGCGGGATTCTTCCGGTCCTTCAGCGGCGGTGGGTACGACCGGGTGCTGTACGCGCCGGAGAATACGTTCTACCTGTCCGACGACGGCAGAATTACCTTGCAGAACAAGGGTTTTGTTCAGCATGATCCATCGCTGCCGAGCCCGGACGCTTACTTCGCTTACCCCAAAGCCAACGAACGGCTGGGCACCCACGGGATCTTCTTCCCGCGCGATGTGGCCGACCTCCACACCATGGCTGCGTCTTCGTCCCACCAGACGGGCGTGCGGCAGCAGTACTACTTCCGGGAGATCATCACCGGTACCGACGCAGCCGGCCGGCCGGTCAAGCGGTTAGTGGCTTATGTCACTCCGTGGGCGGGGATTCCGCTGGCCAAGCGGTTCGCCATCGACGGGCACGGCAACAGCGGGGGCTTCGCACTCGCCCTCAAGACCGACCGGCCGTGGGAGTTCGGTGACATCGTGATGGCCGGCGGCCGCGACATGGCCCACATCATCACCGCACTCGATCTCTATCGGCAGGCCGGGGTCGATCCCGCCGCGATGCGGCTTGATCAGTGCCTGGTAAGAGCCAAGGGCCCGAACGGGACCATCGAGGCGGCGGAACTTTCCCTGGCACTGCGCAAGGTTGTCGGCAACCCGTTATTGGTGCTCGCTGCCGACAACGAGGTCTGGGTGTCTACAACCCACGCGGCCGCCGGGGTCTACAACGGTGGCTCGCTCGCCGAGGTGACGCCGGGACCGGATGGGCCCGCGCCAGAGGTCACGCTCGGCGAGCTGTCGACAGGCCGGATCGAACCAGTGTCGATCCGGTTCTCCGAGATGAGCAAGACGGTCCAGGGCCAGGAGGTCGACACCATCCATGCGATCGTCCGGCAGGCGGTTCGCGCCGGGGTCTGGCGCCGGGCCAACAACGCTGGCTTGCCCGTGCTCTACCTCACCGGTTACAGCAGCAACCACGTGACCGGCCAGGCGCGCGCAGACGTCGTCGAGGCGGTGGCCCAGAGTGAGGTGCGCGCGGAGACTGTGCGGTTGCGCAGGCTCGGGTTCGAGCTCCAGCCCGAGGACATCGTCATCCGGACCTCGGATTCCGGAACGCACGGTGACTCGGTGTTCATCGCAGTCGACCTGCCCCGTGCCGAACTCGGCGAACAGGCGCTGAGGGATGCCGAGGCCAGTCTCGACCCGGCGGACGCGAGCATCGCCGCGCTCGACAGGGCGTTCGCGAAGTTGCTGCCCGATTCCGTGGCACCTCAGCAGGGTTCGAACGACGCTGCGGCGGCTGCGCTCGGTGCGGCGTTCGCGCAGTTGCGGCCCAGTTCGCCTCAGCAGGGCTCGAACAGCCCTGCGACGGTCACGCGGGGCGACCGGACCGGCTCCGGCTTGAAGCCTCCGGCGAAACGACCGCGGATCACCTCGCCCGGGACGGAACTCCCGCCGTCGGCACACACTTCCGGCGGGGTGGCCTTCACCAGGGACTCGCAGGTGCTCTCCGCATGGACCGCCGCCCACCTGGAGCTGGCGGCTCCGGCGGAAACCGGCGACGGCAAGTCGTTCACCGTGTTCACCCATGGCTGGGAGGACGGATTCGACGTCGACGGCGAGATCCTGAGCGGGCTGCAGCTGGCCGAGCGGCTGCGCACGCATCCCGCCTACCAGCAGAAGCTGGCCGATCCGGAGCTGACCGTCGTGCTGGCAGGCAACGGCTTCAGCCGGGCCGGTGCCCGGGAATTCGCCGAGGCGCTGCGTGGTTCCGGGCCCTACGTCGAGGTGCTCAGCACGGACCCGTACGGCTGGGGCAGCCCGCAGGACGCCAGGTTCAGCCGGGTTTCCCAGCTCCGGCCCGAAGATGTGCGCGTCGTCGAGCTGACCGACGCGACCGCCAAGACCTACGGGGTGGGTTATCCCGGCTCGGAAAAGACCGAGATCGGGTGGGAACAACGCTCGGCCGAATCCACTGTGCACTCCCGGCGGCAGGTCATGCGGCAGCTCGACGGCGAATCGTCCGACGACGATTCGGCCGTCAGCTTCGAACCCGACGACGGCGTCGAGACCATTGCCGACTGGGCCGGCTCGATCGAGGACGGCCGCACCGAAAACCTGCTCCTGCTGCTGGAAGCCACCGGTGGCCACCATGTCGTGATGCTGGAGGAGACCGGCCGCCGGCTCGGCGTGGACGACGATGAGCTGGCCAAGCTGGCCTATGCGCATAGTGCGGTCTCCGGGGCACTGCAGGGCCGGGTGCGGCCGCCGCTGGTCGTGGCCACCGACGAACTGTCCACTAGCGACAGTGGAACGGACCCGAACACCGGCCTGCTGACCGCGCTGCGGAAGCTGTCCGGCCCGTGGCACAGCTACTCCTACACCGGTGCGGTCGAAGTGGGCGGCCAGGGCGAACTGATCATCCCGCAGGGCGACGAGTTCACCGAAACCGGCCTGACGCTCGACGAGATCCGGCACGAGTCCTCCGGTTCGGCATTCGGTTTCCTTTCCGGCGCCGAGCATTCCTCCGCGCGGTTCCGGGAGTTCGCCGCCGCGGTCGCGGCCGGCCGGGGGGTCGAGGGCCCCTGGAATCAGCGCTCGGAAGGCGAGCCGATCTTCGTCTCGCTCGACGGCGCGGCCCGGCACGTGAACGTGGACCGGATCGATGGCCAGCTCACCGAAGAAGAAGGCCGGCAGCTCGGGGAACTTCTGCTCTCCAACCCCGAATTCGTGGCACAGCTGGAAGCCGGCCCGAACCGGCCGATCGTGCTGGTGTCCTCGTCGGGGGCCGAGCGGAACAACTTCGGCGGTTTCGGCTTCGATGTCGCGGGTGCGTTGCGAAACGCCGGCTTCTTCAACGACGTTTTCGCGCCTACCAAGGGGGTTTCGGCCGGTCCGGACGGCATCACCCTGGACCCCGGGTCCGCGTTCGAACTGGTGTCCGGCTGGCGATCCGGCGACGTGGTGGTCTCTTCGCTGCTCAGCTCCGATGCTTCGGTCCCGGTGCACGTGCTGCGCGCACCCGGGGACCAGAAGACCTACGAGGAGCTGGAATCCTGGGTCGAGCAGATCGATGCCGATTCGCTCGCGGTGTACTACGACGCGGAAGGGGTTCGCCACGATTCGCCGTGGGGCGCCAACCCTCCGGTCATCGTGGTCGCTCAGTACACGACGGGCGGATACCGGGTGGTGCGCAGCGACGGGAAGCCCGCGCTGGTCCCCACCGTCGAGGATCTGGCCCGGGTCCTGCGGGACGACCTCGGCTTGCGAGAGGTCATGGGCAACCTCGAACGGCCCCTTCTGGTGCTCGGCATCGGCGACCCGGCCACCACGATGGACAAATTCGCCAAGGCCATGGTGCCCGGCGGGTACTCGCGGACGATGTACTTCGCGCAGGACGGCCGGTACTCCTTCACCGAGCCGGACCTGCTGGCCCTCGGCGGGGGCCTGGGCAAGATCGCCCCGATCACCCCTGGCCCCGGCGACCTGGTCAGCTACGGGCACGTGCGGCTCGACGGCAAAGTGCACGGACAGTTCTTCCCGACCCGGTCCCGCGACGTGCGCATCGACTCGTTGAACGGAATGCGCTATGCCGGTGCGGCTCAGGACACGTATCACCGCGAAGTGCCGAAGGCACAAGGCAAACCCGGAACCCGAACCGTGGGCGCGCGGTCACCGTGGGCCGGGATGGACCCCTGGCCGGTGGACGGCCACGGGAACAGGAAGCACCTCGACTTCGCGATGGCCACCGGGCGGCCGCACGTCCGTGGTGATGTGCTGACCCTCGACGGGGAGCAGTCCGCCCGCGCGATCCACGGCAGTGCGGTGTTCACCGAGGCCGGCGGCAGCGATCGGATCCTGCTCGGCCAATGCCGCACCAACCGGTCGGTGCCGGGGGAGTTCTCGGTCGCCTACCACCTGAAGCGGACCTGGGAGCGGGAGTTCGGCCCGGTCACGGTGTGGGGGGCCGACAAGGACACCAAGCTGGGCGTCACCGGCCGGCGGATCGTGACCGACAGCGGCCGGTTCACCGAGGTCGACGATCTCAACCCCGCCGAGCCGGTGGAGGTACCGGACGCCCAGCCGAGCACCTCCGGTACGACGGTCACCAAGAGCGGGCGGTCAGCGACGACCCGGCCGGTGCCGCCCGCGCCCGAGCTGACGGACGACCTGCGCCGTGGCATCGGCATGAACATGGCCCAGCAGCAGGGCGAGCTGAGCAACGCCAGGGCACTGGACGCGGCGCTGGACGCCTTGCTGCCCGCCGGTGCGCGGCACGGGGTGGACGAGTTCGCCGCCGCGCTGCGGTCCAACGTGAACAAGTTCCGCGGCATGGGACATGTCGAGGACGTCAAGATCGACGGCAGGCACTACGAGCTGCACGGCTGGGCGCATTACGACTGGAACGCCGCGGAATTCGGGCCGGAGCCCGAAGCCGGCACGTCTACCGATCTCGCCGGGCCCGCGGGCAGCGCAGCGCTGGCGACGAAGGCCGGGGCGAGCCAGGGCAACTCGGCGATGGCGCTGATCATCGTCCCGGTCAGTCCCGGGTTCATGGCGCTGGGCTTCGTGCAGTTCTCCACCGACGCGAGCAACGCGGTGAACACGAGTGCGAGCAGCGAGGCCGGCCGCGAGCACGCGTTGAGCGTGCTGGTCCCGATGCGGGAGGTCCGGGTCCCGGTCCGGATCGAACTCAGCCTGCGGGACAAGCGGCAGCGTCCGGTGGGCGAGCCGGTGGTCGTGGGCGGGCGTCGCCGTCCGGCCGTGAATCTTCTTGTGCCGAGCGGTCTCGGCGTCCGCCCGGCCGGCGCCGAAGTGGCCACGGGACGGTCCTACATCGAGTCGGTGGAGGTCATCGGGCAGCGCGCGGGCAGCTACAAGGACCGGACACTGCCGCCGACCGCAGACGGTGAGCACCGGCTGTTCGACAAGGTCGCCGGCGCGTTGCCGAACTCTCTGGTGAAGCCGGGCCGGGTGGGCCGCCGGACGCTGCGGGAATTCCTGGACGACGGGACGTTCGCGAAGCACTACCACCGGATGGCGGTCACCCCCGAGGAAGCCGCGAAGGGCCGCGGCTGGGTCCGGTCGGACATCCTGTTCACCGGCAAGCACCCGTTCGTCTCCTGGATCAACATGCCGAGCGCGGTGGAGATGCGGCTGGTCGAACGCAGCGAGCCGGAGGTGCTCGACACCGTCGACACCGCGACGTTCGGAACCGTCGATTCGTTGTCCGCCAGCGCCTCCGACGTAGGTGCCGCGGGCAGGGCGGCCAACACCAAGATCATGGGTGGCCCCAGCTTCGACACCGGCGCGATGGGCGTCACCGTCGGCCCGATGGTGGGCGGCGGCGCCGAGCGTGGGCGGGAGCAGGGTCTTTCGCACAGCGGGAGCGAGGTACACCAGAGCAGCCGGGAGGCACCGGCCCAGCGCCTCCTGCGCCGCTTCGATCTGCAGGTACGGGTTCCGGGCAAGTCGCCGATGACCTTCGCCGACGCCGTGCGGGCCACCGAATGGCGCGAGGTGCGCCCGGCCGCCGAGGACCGGAGTTCCTCCGAGACCCGGGAAACGACCACCTCGGGCACGACCACCGGTACGACGATCACCGACACGACGGTGCCGGACACCACCGCGCCCGAGACCACCGCGCCCGAGACCGGTGCACCCGAGACCACTGCGCCGGAGACCACTGCGCCGGATCCGGCTGAGTCCACGCACGACACCACCAAGCCGGTCACGTCCACGCCGTCGGCCACCACCGAGTCGATCACTGCCGAGCCCGAGACCACCGAGACCACCGAGTCCGCCACGACCGAGCCCACCACCGCCGAGCCGGTCATCGCCGAATCCGAGACCACCGAGTCCGAGACCACCGAGCCCGAGACCACCACGTCGGCCCCGGAGCCCGCGCCCGCCCGGCGGCTCTACGGCCCGGAGGCGCTGGAATCCGGCCGGGCGCTGGCCGGTGCCACGCTCGAAGTGTCCAAAGTGGCCGATCAGGTCCTCGACCTGATCGAGAACTCGGTGCGCACCGTGCCGGGGCACAAGTGGTGGTACCTCAGCAGTGACCGGTTCCTCGACCAGTTCGACGACAAGGCCGCGGGCCGCAAGATCCGCCGCAAGCTGCAGGAGGGGCTGGAGCGCCGGCAGGCGTTGCGGGGCCTGCTCACCGACCGGGAGCTGTCGCTGCTCGCCGACCGCGCGCTGTCCGAGGACGGGCTGCGGATTCCGCTGGTGCCCAAGCACGGCTGGGGACACGACTACCACGCGTCCTTCACCCTGAAGGCCAAGCTCTCCGACTTGCAGGACACCGGTGAGATCACCCGGCTTTCCGCGCCGGCGGTCGTCTCGGCCTCGGATGCCGCCGGCACGGCGCACACCACGAAACGGGCGAAGACCACGGGCATCGGTGTCGCGTCGCGGATCACCACGGCGCTGTCCGAGCGGGCCGTGGTGTTCGTCAACTCGATCTACGCCTCGTTCACCTGGACCAAGTCCGGCCTCGCCGAGTCCACCGTGAAGCGCGCGGACGAGCGCGAGATCGGGACCGCTCTGGACGCCACGGGCAAGCTGGTTCCCGAGCCGCGCCACCGGTTCACCGCGAACGTCGACTGGACGCTCAGCGGCACAACCTACAAGCGGCACAACGCGATGGTGCGCGGGCTCAGTTTCGGCCGGCGCGGATTGCACACGCCCGAAGCGAAGCCGATCCCCATCGTGGACCCGGAAACCGGAGTCGCTTCGCCCGAGGTGGCCATTCGGGTGGCCGCGGACATCCAGGTCCCCTCCGCCTACGTGACCCCCGACCGGCCCGAGCCGCTGACCGTCACGCGCACCGAGGGACGCGAGCTGCCCGGTCTCACGTTGCGCCCGGCCCCGGAGACACCGGTCTCCGGCGACGCGCTGCGCCGCGGCCTGTCCTCGGACTTCGACGGCATCCGGGTGGTCAGCTTCGCCGGGCTCGAACACGTCCGCGCCGCGGTGAAGAACGGCCTCACCCGGGCGTCCGGTGACCCGGTCTTCTCCTTCCCGGAGAGCGATTCCAGCGTCCACATCGACAACGTCCTCTCGCCGGACGCGGTCCGGGCCAATCGCCGGTTGTTCAGCCGTACCACCGGTTTCCGGGGTCTGAGCTGGGCGCGGCGGCGGCTGACGCAGTACGGCGCGGCCGAGGTCTCGTTCGTGCCGCGCAACGTCGAGGTGCTGTCCGGCAAGCAGTGGCAGCAGCCGACCCTCACGTCGGGCACCGAGTCGAAGACCGGCACCGGCGACGCGCTGAACTGGTCGGTCACCATGGCCGCAGACATGACGAGCTTCGGCTACTACCACAACGCGGCGCCTGAAGGCAGCGACAAGTCGGTGCGCCCCGGTGCGCTCACCGTGTTCGAGATCAACCCGATGGTGCTGGAGGGCAGCAAGTCCACCGACGTCTCGACCGGTGTGGCCACCAGCACGACGATCGGCAAGCAGCCCGAGCAGTGGCATCTGGTACGGTTCGACGTGCGGGTC
Source organism: Amycolatopsis sulphurea (assembly GCF_002564045.1). Taxonomy (NCBI): domain Bacteria; kingdom Bacillati; phylum Actinomycetota; class Actinomycetes; order Pseudonocardiales; family Pseudonocardiaceae; genus Amycolatopsis; species Amycolatopsis sulphurea. The sequence goes on from NZ_PDJK01000002.1 coordinate 2,703,927, forward strand.
ACCGAAGCGGCCGAGGTGCGCTCGCGGCGGTGGCGTAATGCGTGGGGCTTCATCCGGCCGGGCGAGCCCGGGGCCGCGAACGAGCAGTTCGACCTGCCGAAGGCGGTCGTCGCCTGGGCCACCACCAAGCAGATCGACGCCATCCGGGCCACCACCAAGCAGATCGACGCCATCCGGGCCAAGCAAGCCGAAGAAGACGCCCGCGTGCGCGACCTGCCCGAGCTGCTGGTGCGCGAGCCGGACGCCCGGGAGATCCCCGCGCCCGGGGCTATGCGCCCCAGCGAGTCGCTGTCGGTCGGGATCGGCGCTGTGGACGGCAAGGTCGACCTCAAATCCGTGCTGCCGCAGTTGCGTCGCGAACTCGCCCGGTCCCTGGGTAAAGCGCGCGCCCGCCAGCTGATCCCGTCTTCACCGCTGAGCACCGGGCACGACAACTACGCGGCGATCACGTCGTGGCTCGCCGAGGCGCAGACCTCGCTGGAGCATTCGCCGCACGGCGTGCCGCGTCCGCTGCGCCTGGAGGGCCGGCTCAAGGGCGAGACCTACGACGTCGTGATCACCAACGAGCTGCTGGCCGCTCCGGAGTTCACCGGCCTGACCCACAGCCGGCTTAAGCAGACCGTGACGACCACCTCGCTGGGCACCAAGGTGCGGTCCTGGACCCGGACCGCGTTGCGGATGGAGCCGATCGCCCTGCCTTCGGTCGAGGTCGGCGGGGCGCCGCCGAACGAGCACGTGTCCGAGAGCCGGCCCTACGGACTAATTGGCGGCGGGCTCATCGGCGACGTGGTGATCGGGCGCAAGCAGCGGACGGAGAAGGAGTCCCGCAGCACCGTCCACCAGCGCGCGGCCGAGGTCTCCGGTGCGCTGGCCGGCTACCGGGCGAACGTCGGGTTCACCGTCGCGATCGAACGGAACGGCAGGCGGATCGCGGAAGCCGAAGCCCAGCGCACCGTCGATTTCCTGCACCTGCCCGAGGATTCGGCCCCCGAGGGGCTGGCAGACCTGCCCGCCTCGGTGACGGAGCCGCAGCTGCGGACCGAGGACCAGGCGAGCCCCGAAGCGCTCCGGACCTGGCATGGCGCTCCGCAGAGCGACAACACGTGGGTCAGCCACGTGAAGTTCGATGTGGACAGTGCGGTGGACGCGGCGGCGCTGGCCTACCGGGAGAGCACCCGCTCCGATGAGGTGCCCTCGGAGGTCTGGCGCGCCCTGCGGACCGCGATCACCAGCCCGCGGTTCAAGGCGAGGTTCCCGATCTACGCCGCCGCCGGCGTGCCGCTGGACATCCCGGTCGGCTCCGGGATCACCCTCGAACTGCACGTCCGCACGCCCGGCCTGCCCACCCTCACCGGGGTTTCCGCCCGCACCAGGATTTCCGGCAAGTACACCGAGGGGCCGGTGGAGAAGACCCTGGCCGAGGCCTCGGTGGCCGAGCTCGGCTTGGTGGCCGCCCCGCTGCTCGGCCTCGGTGGCAAGCAGCCGCACGGCCACGAGGCGCTGGGCCACCGCGAGCAGTTCGGCGGGGGCGGGGGCCACATCCTGCCGATGAACCCGTTGGGTGGCGTCGGCTCCGAATCCGAACGCGAGGCCGAACACCACGAGGGCACCGGGACCGAGCGGTCCACCGCCTCCGCGGACCTCATCGGGTTCTGGCTCAACGACGCCGACCTGAGGTTCGTCGCCCGGCCGACCGGCCTGATCACCCGCAAGCGAACCGCCGTGGTCGATCTGCCGATCCGCAACGCACTGGTCCTGGCGAACGACTCCCGCCAGGACGCGATCCCCGTGCCGCTGGCCGAGGCCGCGCGGACCTTCGCCGACGCGGACGTCGCGTGGTCGGCCGTGGTGCCGCGGCTGGCGGGCGCGCGGGACGCGGCCGTACGCGGCGACGAGGGTGCCGCGGAAGCGCTGACGGCCGTCGAGACAGAGTACGAGGCCGCGACCGACGCGTGGTGGAACGCCTTCCACGGTTACCAGGCCCGCTTGGCGGAGACCACCGGCCACTTCGACCTGCGTGCGCCCGCCGAGGCGCACACCCTGCCGCCGCTGCGGCTGGAGTCCGAAGTGGACTGGACCGCGCCGGTGCTGGCGGAATACGGTGCGCCACCACCAGATCCCGATCCCGATCCCGATCCACCCGTCGTTTTCCCGCCACCGGTCCGGGTCGCCCCGGGACGGCCGCTCTTCCTGACCGATCCGCGCCCGCCGCGGACCGTGCTCGCCGAAGGCTTCCCGGCCGAAGGCATGCCCGCCGAAAGCATCGAACTGGACCTGTACGCCTACGTCGAATCGACCGACCCGGAAGCGACCTCCGGGTTCGTCAGCGCGTCGCTGGACCCCGAAACGGCCCTCGCGAAGCGGGATGGCCGGTATGTGTACGTGGTCGACGCACCGGGCGGGGTGGACGTCTCGGCGACCCTCGCCCACTACGAAGGCACGGACCACGGCCTCGTGGACCCGGCCGATGTGGTGCTCCCCGGCGAGGTGGCCCCGCGCCACGTCACCGGGTGGTTCCAGATCGGCACGGGTCCCGATGGCGAGCCGGTGCTGGGCGCTGACGGCTCCGGCCGGCCGGGTGTCGGCAAAGTCGGTGTGGAGGGCCCTGCGCAGCTGCGGAGGGCTGTGAAGGGACCCTTCACGGACTCTGAGTCCGTGAAGGGGCCCTTCACGGACCCCCGACCAACTTTGCCGGGGCCCTGGACCGGCAGCCGTCCGGCCGAATCCTCGGACCTCGAACTCACCGGTCCTGCAGATCTCGATCTGACGGTGCCGGAAGAGGCGAGCGTTCTGCCGCTTGCCGATCGGGTCCTGGTCGAGCGCTTCATGCGGAGCTTGACGGAGTCCGATGAGGACACTTCGTCCGAGGTGACCGTGCGGGCGCGGGGCGACGTGACCCGCGACGGGCCGCGGAACGCCGTTTCCTTGGTACAGGCGCAGATCGGCCGGGCCGCCAGCCGTTCCGGCTCAGTGCCACCGCGGATCCGTCCGGAGATCGAGCACGTCGAGGGGCGCCGCGACGTCCAGGTCGAGATCTGGGGCTCGCCCGCGCCGGCGGCGCCCGCGGTCTCGCCCACGCTGGCCAGGCGGCTGGAGCGGGGCGACGCGGTGGTCGGCAAGCTCCCGGAGCAGGTATACGAGGAGCAGCTCGAACCGGCCCGCCGGATCGTGGCCGAGGTGGCGGATCGGCACGGCTGGAGCGGGGCGGCCCGGAGCCGGCAAGAGGACGTCGCGAAGGTCGTCCTGGCCGAGCTGCGGCGCACCGACGAGGAGTCGGCCACGCAGGTCGCCACCGAAATCGGTGCGGAACTCGAGGGCCGTGGCCCGCTCGTGATGGCCGATCCGCCCGCCTTCCAGGTGTCGCGGCAGCACGGCCTGCTGCACTTCCCCGCGGAACCCGGGGCCTCCGCCATCGCCGCCGACCTCGATCCGGACCGGCCGCTCACCAGCTATGTGGTTCGCGGTCGATCGGACGAGCAGGCCGAACCCGTGCCGCACTATTCGGCGGACGCGACCGTCCTGGTGATCGACGCTGTGCGGCCCGACGTGGTGGAGGCCGTAATCGACTCCGCGCTGATGCGCCGGCTGGCAGGCCGCGATCCGCAGGCGCCGGTGGTGCTGGTCGGGTTGGAATCGAACGAGAACAGCGCGAAAGCGGTCGCCCGTTTCCTGCACAACGCCGGCTACCTCCGCACGGTCGTCTACGCCGATGGCCCATCCGGAGTGCTTCCCGCCGAGGGTAAGTACTGGCTCGGGGAAGACACCTCGTTCAAGGCCCTGCCGCCTCCCGCTGCCGAGCGGCAGCCGTGGTCGATGCACGCCACGGAGTTCACCACCGCGCAGCAGCGGACCATGCGCTTTGTGTCGCTGCCTTCCAGCGTGGGTGACCTTGCCGGGCTTGGTCCCGCGTCCGCGCTGCAGCAGGCCGACCTGGGCTCCTACGGCGTCTTCGACGAGGTAGAGCACGTCACCACCCCGGGCACCGAGCGAGCGCGATACGGCGAGTCGATCACCGATGTGCTGCCGCTGCCCGCGACCGGCCAGGATCGGCTGTACCTGGTCGTGCACGGCGGCGAGAACGGGCTGAAGGTCTCGCTCGAAGACCCGAGCCCCGGCACGTTCACCCGGGACTCGTTCGACACGTCGGCGTGGATCGCGACCGCCAAGGCGTACGCACGTGGCGCGTTCGAGGGGCTGAGCCCCGACCTCGACGTGGTGCTGCTCGCGTGCAACGGAGCGGCTCCCGATGGCAGCCGCAACGTCGGAACCGCGCTCGCCGGCGAGGACCACGCGGCGCGCGTGCGGCTGGCGGCGATGGTCCTCGGCGTGCGGCCCAACGTGCTCGGCTGGCGGAGCCCGGTGCGGCTGGTCCCACCGGGGCAGGCGGACGGCGTTCCGCTCGTCAACAGCTACTATCGGGAATTCAGTGGTGTGGAACGGGATCCCGCCGTCGTCGTGCACCGCTATCCGGGCCGGCCGGGTACGGAGCCCAGCTACGCCGTGCCGGTCGATGCCGACCGGGAGCAGTTCGCGGAGCGGGTCGCCGACGCGACCCAACTGCGGGTGCTGGCCGCGCTCGACAGCGGCCTTTCGTGGGCCGAGGCGCTTGACCGTGGCGTTCTGCCGCGGGTTTCCGTGCCGGCCTTGGAGGTCACCGCGGTCACCGAGGCGTTGCTGGCTCCGGTGAGCCGCGCACTCGGTGAGTTCCCCGGCGCACCGTCTGCGTGGACTGTCGTCCTTCGTATGGTCTCGCCGTTGCCGGTGGCCGCGACGGAGCTGGTGGTCAGGTTCCCGCGCACGCCGATTAATGGGAGCGGCCCCGCGCCGCGTCCGCTCGATGACGTACCGCCGCCAGGACCCAGCGACGACCGGTCCGATTCTGGCCGCAGTAGTGTCAGCTCGAACTCGACCATGGTGGATGACAGCGCCGCCGGCTCCACCGTGGTGGACGATTTCGCGCAGCTCGACGAGGCTGAGGGCGCGTTCTACGATACGAGCAGCGATTCATCCTCCATCGTGGATCTCTGGTCCGAGCAGATTTTCCTTGATAGCGCGCAGGTCTATACGGAGCTGGGCCGGTCGCGGACGGTCGATCCGGCTGATCCTTCGGCCGTGGAGGAGATCCGGTCGCTGGCGGCCGCGTTGAGGGCGTCGGTCCAGTTGCAGCTGGATGCCGCGCTCGACGTGCCCGAGGTAAGGATCACCGGCCCGCGGCCGGATGCGGACCTGGTGGCCGCCGCGCTGCGGACCGAGTTCGGTAATGACCCGGTGCTGCCGGTCATCGCGGTGACCCCGGGCGGGCCGGGTTCGGTTGTGCTCGACGTGTCTGTGCCGGTGATTCCGCGCAGTATGTCGGAGTTCGGTCCCACCACGAGTGCGTCGGGGGCGGTCGGTTTCGACTCCGGTACGGTTTCGGAACGGGACAGCTGGGCGCGGATTGTTGCCGCGGTGCCCCCGTCCAAGAAGACGAAACAGCCGTTCTACGTTTTCGCGCACGGTGATCGGGACGGGTTCTTGGTTGGTGGGGTGCGAGTCGATGCGGCGACGTTGGTCAGGCATGTGCGTAATTCACCGGCGTACCTTCGGTATGCGGCTGATGATCCCGAGGTGCCGGTCACCCTGGTCGCCTCGGATCCCGGGTATCCGGATGAGTCGGCCCGGGCTGACAAGGAGTTCGCTGCCGAGTTGCGGGCTGATGGGCCGTTCCGTTCGGTGTATGCGGCGACGGATCTGCCGGAGTTCGATGCCGCGGGGCGGGCGATCCTGGCCAACGGCGGGGTCTTCTCGCTGGTGGCCGAGGTCCGGCCGGATGATGTGCGGTGGGAGCGGCTGGTCGAGGCGGACGGGCGCCCGTTCGGCATGGGCTACCTCGCGCCGCACTTCATCTCCGGCCTCCGGATCAGCGCGATGCTGGGTGGCACGACGAGGCATAGCGCGCGGTTCGTGCACTGGATTTACCGGGACAGTCAGGGCAAGACACAGACGCGCGAGGTGCTGACACCGTACGCGGGGGAGTTGGACGGCGTCCGGACGCCGCCGGTCCAGATCGATCTGTCCAGTGATTTCGGCCGGTTTTGGCTCCCGCTGACGAACAATGACCAGTCGTCCTTCTCCCCGGCGGTGACGGGCGAGTTACTGCTGAAGTCCTCGATCTTCCGGATGCTCACCGCCGGTCCCGTTCGTCCGTCGCTGGTGCTGTTCACTGCGCTCAAACCCCCGCAGCCCGGCGCGACCGGCGACGTCAATGCCGAGCTGTTGCGCCGGATTGCCGAGTTGGCTGGTCCCTGGTCGACTTGGGACTATGCGGGTGAGTTCGGTTTCGCCCGGCAAGTTCCCGTTCGGCGAATGCCCGAGGGTGCGTCGTTCCGGGCGAGCGCACCGTTGTCGATGGACGAGGTGGTGCACGTTTCGGCCGGCCCGGTGTTCGGCTTCCCGCTCTCCGGTGGCACGCAGAGCGTCGAGCAGCAGCGACTGGTGCTGGAGGCGCTGGGTGCCCGGCTCACGGCCCAGGCCGCGGCCGGCCGGAAGGTGCCGCTGATCGTCGTGGCGGATTCCCCGAATGGGACCTTCATCCGCGTCGAGGCCGACCGTAACGGTGTCGTGCTGGAGCGGGGTGGCCGTCAGCTCGGGCAGATGTTGTGGGACTTCTTGCCATTCCGCCGGCAATTGGAGGCCGACCCGACCCGCGAGGTGAAGCTGGTCGCTCGCGACGGTGCGGCTCGGGTGAATTTCGGTGGTCTTGGTTTCAATTTCGCCGGTGCGTTGCGCGCCAAGCGTTTCTACGGGGACGTTCTCTCTGTTTCCGGTGACGCTGCTGTCCGGCCGGACGGGATCGAGTTGTCCGCCGGTGCGAAGTATGTATCGGTATCGGTTCTGCGGGCGGGTGACCTGAGCTTCAGTGCGCTGTCGAATCACGCGGGTGTCTTTGTCGGGTTGCATTTGCGGACGCCTGGGGACGACGTGCGGCACGAGCGGGTCAAGGCGTGGGCCAGGCACGCGACCGTCGATCGGCTGCGTACACACCAGGTGATCGTCGACGGAGCCGAGAGCACGGTGGATTCGACCTGGGCCGTACTTCCCTTTTTCATTCTGGGGGATCTGGGCGATGACGGCTTCTTGGGTGAGCGGCTCGACGGTCAGGTAGTCGATGTCAACCAGGTGTTGCTCGGCCGGGCTCTGCGTGCTGAGGCAGCCGTTCGGGGAGGCCTCGGCCAGACTGGCGGCTTCCAGCAGCGGGCACTCGTGTGGGGTTCTCTGAACGGACGGCTACTCGTTGATCAGGGTATTGTCGACAGTTTCGCTGCGGGTGGCTACCAGCGGATGAATTACCTGGGCACGGTCACGCTCGCCGACGACGGCGGAATCGCCGTTCAGGGCGCGGGTTTCGCCGCCTTCCAGCCGAATACCCCCAGGCCGGAGGACTACGTCTCGCACGCCATGGCCAACCGGCGGCTGGGTCGTCACGGGGTATACTTTCCGCTGGACAACCTTGACTCGCATGAAATGGAACGTACCTCGCACTATCTGAACGAGGTGCGAATCCGATATTTCTACGACACCGCTGTTGTCAATAATGCGAACGGTATCTTTTTATCGCGATCGAATACTCGCGTCATGCCGCTGGCGCTGAGCGGTGTTCCCATTTGGATGACTGCCGGACACGGTAGTAAGACCGGCTTCCTCCGTGCCTTGAAGAGTGATGACCCGCTGCGGCACGGGGATGTCCTGCACCTGGACGGGCGCCAAGCGGCCGTAGTCACCTTTTTCGGCGATGCCTACCGCCAGGCGAATTACCCGCCCGATGCCCAACTCCTGATCACCGAGTGCTGGGTGAACGTGGCGGTGCCGGGGCGGCAGCACACGCCGGCCAATGAGTACCTGCTGCAGTGGCGAACGCTCGCTGGCCGGCAGGTCGAGGGCGTCGGCGCGACCGTGAAGGTGGAGCTTCCCCGCAACGTCGGAAGCCTCGGGGTGACCAACGGTGGGTCCTTCACCAGTGCTTCGCCGGACACTGATACATCCGCACCGGGTATTCCCCTAGATGGTTTCGTGCCGAGCCGGATCGATCCGCTGACGATCGGTTTCACCTCGCGCGGCGTGACGGTTCGCGGCGGCCAGGTGGAGCCGGTGCTGGAGTTCGGCCGGCGTATTGCCCAGGCGGCAGCGGGGCGGGGATTGTTCCGCGCCGACCAGCTCAACATCACCGTCACCGGCTATGGTCGTGGCCTTCGGGGACAGCGGCGCGCGGATGCGGTGACGGCGTTGCTGGAGGAAGCGGTATCCGAAGGTCTGGTTCGGCTGGGCCGCCTGGGATCGGCTGTCCGGTTCGACGACCTCGCTCTGTATGTCGAAACACGTGACAGTGCCGATTCCAAGGTGACGATCGAGGTCGTGCTTCCCCCGTCCGCCCAAGTGGACCAGGCGCGCGAGGCGCTGGAAGGATTCCACAGCCTTGACAAACTCGGCGAGGCAGGTCCGGAAGTCACGCGCGCGCTCGAAACGGCGTTCTCCTGGCTCGCTCCGGACGTCACCTCCGGCGGGTTCACCGCCCTGCCCGCGGCCGAGGGGACCGTGCCGGAATCCAGCAGCCATTCCGGCAGTGATCCGCGCGACGCCGTCGGCGGATTCGTGCAGTCCGGACCCGCCGGCAGCACCGATGCGGGCAGCAGCCTGCTTTCGCCGGAGCCGGACTCCTCCGTGGATCCGGCATTGGCGTACGAGCCGTCTTCTGGCGAATCGTCCGTGGACCTCTCGCTGGCGTACGAGCCGTCGAGCGAAGCCGGCTCGACGGCGGAGGTCACTGCCGTGGCCTACGAACCCAGCGCCAACACGCTGGGCGCGGTGGCCCTGGTGTCGGATCGGTTCCACGCCGAGGGATGGCCCCGGCGGATGTACGAGGCGCACTCCGCTCAGACGCCGGAGCGTGGTGAGGAACCGGTGTACGCCTACCTCGAAGCCGATGAGGACGGGTTCCTCGCCGGGGACGATTACCAGCTGGACCCGGGCGAGGCGGTTGAAGCGTTCCAGGCGAAAGCGCCCGCGATCCTGGCCGAACAGTCGACTCCGCTCCGGATCGTGGTGCTGGACTACGACGGCATGGCCGACGGCTGGCAGCGGGCGGAGGAGTTCGCAAACACGTTCCGTGGAGACGGTCCGTACCGGGAGGTGCACGCGGCGGTCGTGACCACCCGGCACGACGATCCGCCAGGCAAGGACGATTTCCGGTTGGTGTCCACGCCGCGGCCCGGGGACGCGAACGTGACGGTACTGACCAATGCCGAGGACCGGGAGTACGGATTCGATCTCTCGGCGAGCTTGTGGGTTCGCGTCGGTGCCGGGAATTCCACCGCGAGCGCCGAGCGGGTGGCGATTTCCGTTTACGTGGACGAAACCCAAGCCATTTCCCGGGAAGGTTTCGTACCGTCCTACTGGCGGATGGAGGAAGGCCAGACCCCGCTGCTGTGGGTCTACCTGGAAGTGGCCCCGTCCGGGGACTACCACGTCCAGTTCTCCGGTGGCTCGCGCCGTGAGCTGACGCCGGAGCAGACCGCGGGCGAGCTGTTCGCGAATCCGGACTTCCGGGCCGCGATCGAGGGTCCGGTGCGGCCCGCGTTGAGCGTGGTCAGCCGGGACAATTCGCCGGAGGCGCCGCAGCGGACGCACAGTGCGCGGTTCCTGGCGGAGTTGTTCCGGCTCAGCGGTGGCCGGTGGGAGTCCAGCAGCTACGTGGGCAAGGCCGGTTTCACCAATTGGGGACCGCTGGTCATCGATCTGCAGAGCGGGTTCGTGACCCAGCCGACGCCGTATGAGCGGGCGGAGGTGTTCCATTCGGGTTCGGTGTTCGGTTTTCCGTCGGCGGGGGGTTGGTCGCGGGCGGAGATGAGGGCGTTCGCGGAGCAGGTCCGGCTGGGGCAGGTTCGCAGCGATGTGTGGGGTGCGGCGGATCCGGTCTTCGTGCTGGCTTCCGGTTCCGGCCCAGGCACTCAGGTTTCGCACGCAGGGGGTTTTGTCACCGAGGAGAACGGTTACTGGGTGGCGAATGCGCTGGCGGCGCGGCGCGAGTTCGGTGATCTGATGATGGGCGGGCATGAGCTGGCGGGCGAGGCTCGGCCGATTGTGCTGGTGGTGCCGCATAGTGGTGATCGCTGGGAATTCGGGAGCTTCGGCTTCGACTTCACCTCTGCGTTGCACGGGTTCGCTGATTTCCGGCCGGTCTATGCGGTGGTCGGCGATGCGGGTCCACAGTGGAATGTGGCTGCTCCGCCGTCGTTGGCTTTGGTGTCGATGCCGCGTGGTGACAACGATCTGGATCTGATGGCGTTCTACGCGCCGGATGGTTCGTCGCGGGTGCTGCTGGTGCGTACACCGGGTGACGAGCAACTGGTCGAGCAATTGAAGGAGTGGACGCTCGCCAGCTCCACGGACGGGCTGATGTCGATCGGCCTGCCGGACGGAACTGCCCCAGCACCATGGCACGGCACGGAGAAGCCGCCGGTGTTCGTGGTGTTCCGAAGCTCGGACGGTGGGTATCACGGGCGGTACCGAGGTGGGCTGGTCAAGCTGAGCCCGGATGAGCTGGCCGGTGTGCTCCGTCATTCGGCGACGCTGCGGGCTTTGCTCGGCCGGGGCGACGCGGATACGGACCTTTCGCGTGGGCAGGAGCCGTCGATCGTGCTGGCGCCTTACGGGGGGCCGTTGCTGGATCGTCCGGCGATGGTGGCGGGTATTGCCGCGGGTGGATTTTCGCGGACGGTTCATTCCTCCGGCGGGGAGTTCGGATTCCACGCGGACGGCACGGTGTCCTCCACCGAGGCGGGGTTCGTTTCCACGCCGCCGGCCGATCCCGAGCCGGACCAGGTGGTCAGGTACCCCGCGGTCGCGAAGGACGGAAAGGTCGTCGGGGAGTACTTCCCGTCCGACGAAGGCGACGAGGCCAAGGACGCCAAGCTGACCGCGACCGACCGGCCGGACCAGAAGTGGCACTACCTCCGCGAGATCGTCGACAGCCACCACAACCACCACATCGACGTCGACATGCTGGCGCCGATCGATACCGGGGTGTGGCGGCTGGAGGGCCACGGCGTGCGTCGCGGGATGGTCTTCGCGTTGCGAGGCCCGGGGTTGCGCATCAAGGGCGACTTCGTGACGCTGGCCGGGAGTCCCGGGGCGCGGGTGCTCTACGGCGGCACCACCTTCCGCGCGGCGCACCCGGATCGGTCGCCGCGGCTGGCCTTCGACGTGTGCCATGTGAATCGGCCCTTCGTCCCGGCCGATCGTGGCGGGAAGCCGGCCGCCGCGTCGATTGTCGAAGCGTGGAACCTCGACCTGCCGGATCGCCCGGTGTCGGGCGGAACCGCGGCGAGCGAGGTGCTGGAGCTGCGACCAGGCGGGATACGCAAGATCCTGCGTGGCGGCACCCTCGGCGAGGTCGGGGTCCCGCCGGACGAGCAGATCCAGGTCGCGGTCTCGGAACTCACCACTGAGTCCATCGAGGACCTGCGACTGGAGCTCCCGCCCGGCCAGGACACCATTTCCGGCCACGGCAAGGATCTGCAGGCAATCGCGCGCCGGACCGCGCGGGCGTCGGCGGGCCGGGCTCGTCCGGAGGTCCATGCGCCGCTGCCGTCGGTGACGATCGTGGCCGGGCCGGAGGTGCTCGCCGAGGCCGAGGCCATCCGCGAGGAATTCGGGCGGCAGGTCGAGGCGGACGCGACGGCCCTGAAACGGGTCTTCGGCCTGCGGTTCGATCCGGCGGAGGTGCCGGTCCGGGTGATCGAGACCGACGACGCGGACGCGGCCCGGGCGCTCACGATCCAGGTGCACCTGCCGGAGATCGCGAAGCCGGCCAAGCACAGTGGTACCCAGCCGACGGGACCCAGCGACCCCCGGGCACGGTCGGGTGGCTCGCCGGACAGCCCGGCGCTGGTGGCCGAGGCGTTCTCGGACCTGTCGCTGCGGGTGACACCGGAGTTCTCTCCGCCAGGCGGCGAAGTGCCGGGCGCCGTGGTCCTGACCTCGGACCGGGCCGGCACCGCCGGATGGCCCCAGCGGATGCATGACGCACACGCCCATCCGGCGAGCACCGGCGAAGCGGCCGAACGTGGCCTGGAACCGGTGTACGCGTACCTCGAAGCCGGGCGGACCGGGTTTGTCGTCGGCGCGGATCGCGAGCTGAACGCCCGCGAGGCAGCCGCGGCCGTCTGGCGGGCGATGCCCTCGATCGCCGACCAGTCCACCAGGATCAGGCTCGTGGTGCTGGCCGAGTCCGGCGTGGCGGACGGTCTTGCTCGCGCCGCCGCGTTCGTCGAGGCGTCCCGGCATCAGGGGCTTCCGTACCAGGATGTGCGCGTGGCGGTGGTCTCCGACCTGACGGCGGATCCGCCAGCGGAGCACGATTTCCGGCTGGTGTCCGTGCCTGAGCCAGGGGACGCCCGGATTTCCGCGCTGGTCAACGCCGAAGGCCGCCGGTACGCCTTCAGCCTCGCGGCCGGCGACTGGGCCCGCGACAGCGCCCCGAACTCGACCACGAGTGCCGAACGCTGGGCCTTCCACGTCTATGTGGACGAGTTCCGCGGGTCGGTCGATCATCGTCTCGTACCGTCCTATTGGCGGTTCGAGGACGGCCAGACCAAGCCGCTGTGGATCTATCTGGACGCCGCGGGTGCCGACAACTACGACGTCGACATCACGACCGGGCTCAGCCATGAGCTGACGCCGGAGCAGACCGCGGGCGAGTTGTATGCGAATCCGGACTTCCGGGCGGCGATCGAGGGTCCGGTGCGGCCCGCGGTGAATGTGGTGACCCGGGACAATTCGCCGGAGGCGCCGCAGCACACGCACAATGAGCGGTTCCTGGCGGAGCTGTTCCGGCTCAGCGGCGGCCGATGGGAGTCCGTCAGCTACACGGGCAAGGTCGGCTTCGATGCCTGGGGCCCGCTCACGGTCGACCAGCTGAGCGGGTTCGTGACCCAGCCGACGCCGTATGAGCGGGCGGAGGTGTTCCATTCGGGTTCGGTGTTCGGTTTTCCGTCGGCGGGGGGTTGGTCGCGGGCGGAGATGAGGGCGTTCGCGGAGCAGGTCCGGCAGGGACGGGTTCGCAGCGATGCGTGGGGTGCGGCGGATCCGGTCTTCGTGCTGGCGTCCGGACCTGCCGGGGTGGGTACCCAGGTTTCGCATGCGGGTGGTTTTGTCACCGAGGAGAACGGTTACTGGGTGGCGAATGCGCTGGCGGCGCGGCGTGAATTCGGTGATCTGATGATGGGCCGGCATGAGCTGGCGGGCGAGGCTCGGCCGATCGTGCTCGTCGCGCCGCACAGTGGTGATCGCTGGGAATTCGGGGGTTTCGGTTTCGATTTCACTTCTGCGTTGCACGATTTCGCCGATTTCCGGCCGGTGTATGCGGTGGTCGGCGGTACGGGTCCACAGTGGAATGTGGCGGCTCCGCCGTCGTTGGCTTTGGTGTCGATGCCGCGTGGTGACAACGATCTGGATCTGATGGCGTTCTATGCGCCGAATGGTTCGTCGCGGGTGCTGCTGGTGCGTTCGCCGGGTGACGACCAGCTGGTCGAGCAGCTGAAGGAATGGGCGACCGAAAGCTCCGACAGCGAGCTGATGTCGATCGGCTTGCCCGAGGGGATGGCCAAGGCACCGTGGAATGGCACGCGCAAGCCGCCGGTATTCGTGGTGTTCCGGAGCGTCGCAGGCGGATATCAGGGTCAGTGGCGTGGTGTGCCGGTCAACCTGAGCCCGGATGAGCTGACCGGTGTGCTGCGACACTCGGGATCGCTGCGGGCTTTGCTCGGCCGCGGTGACGCGGAACTGGACTTCACGCGTGGGCAGGAGCCGTCGATCGTGCTGGCACCCTATGGGGGGCCGTTGCTGGACCGTCCGGTGATGGTGGCGGGTATCGCCGCCGGCGGGTATTCGCGGACGGTTCATTCCTCCGACGGGGAGTTCGGATTCCACGCGGACGGCACGGTGTCCTCCACCGAGGCGCGGTTCGTCTCCACGCCGCCGGACGATCCGGAGCCGGACGACGTGGTCAGGCAGCCGGTGTACGGGAAGGGCGGAAAGATCGTCGGGGAGTCCTTCCCGTCCGACGACGGCGACGAGGCCAAGGACGCCAAGCTGACGGCGACCGAAAAGCCGGAAAGCCAGCGGACCTACTGGCGCAGGAGCGTCAGCGAGAAGGCCGGCGGCGAGCAGGACGTCGAGATGCTGGCCCCGCTCGCCGAGAACTACTGGCGGTGGCAGGGGCATGGCCTGCGCCACGGGATGGTCTTCGCGCTGAAGGCTTCGGCGTTGCGGGCCAAGGGCGACTTCGTGACGCTGGCCGGGTTGCCCGCGAAGCGGGTTCTCGCCGGTGGCTCGTTCTTCCGTGCGGCGAATCCGGATCGCACGCCGTCAGTGGCCTTCGACGTATGCCATGTGAACCAGCCGTACGTGCTAGTCGATCGTGGCGGACAGCCGGTCGCCGCGTCCATTGTGGACGCTTGGCGGCTCGACTCGGCGCACCCGGTGCCCTCGGCGATCGCCCCGAGCGACCTGCTGGAGCTGCGCCCCGGCGGCGTGCGCACGGTGCGGAACGGGGGCGCCCTCGGCGAGGTCGGCGTGCCGCGGGAGGAGCAGCTCCAGATCGAGATCTCCGATCTCTCGGCCGAGTCCATCGAGGACCACCGGCTGGAGTTCGAGCCCGGTCAGGACACCACGTCCGAACAGCAGCGCGCGGCCCTGATACCGATCATGCGGAGGACCGCGATCGCCGCGGCAGGCCGCGCTCTGCCGGGGGCCGAGGGCGGGCCGCCGTCGGTGACGATCGTGGCCGGTCCTGGCACGGCCGGGCACGCCGAGTCCGTCCGCGAAGTGTTCAGCCGGTTCATCGGGTCCGATGCCCTGGGCATGGAGCGGGTCTTCGGCCTGCGATTCGACCCGGCGACGGTGGCGATCCGGGTGATCGAGACCGACGACGCGGCCGCGGCCGGCTCGGTGACGGTCCAGGTGCACCTGCCGAAGATGACGAAACGGCCGAAGATCGGCGGCGGCAGCCGACCATCGGGCCCCAGCATCACCAGGGCGCCTTCGGGCCGCACCAGACTGACGCCTGCCGAAGAAATCGCGGTCCTGCTGGCGCCCGGTGCAGGGCTTGCCGCCGATTCCGGCCATAGCGTCGACAGTTCCAGTGACGAGGATTCGGCTTCGGATGCCGGGTCCGCGATGGTCAGTGATTCCGCGCAGTACTCTGCGGCCGGTGCGGTCCGGCCGGCTGCCGGTGTCGCTGCCTATGGCACAAGCAGCGGACCGTCCTCGACGGTGGACTCCGATTCCGACGCGGGTCGGCTGGACCGTGTGCAGGTCGGCGCGGAGTTGAGCCGGTCGCGTACGGCCGATCCGGCTGATCCTTCGGTGGAGGAGGAGATTCGCGAGCTGGCGGAGATGTTGCGGGCGTCGGCCCGGTTCCAGCTTGAGGATGCGCTGGATGTGCCCGAAGTGGGGATCACCGGCCCGCAGCCCGATGCGGAGCGGGTGGCCGCCATGTTGCGGACCGAACTCGGCAATGACCCGGTGCTGCCGGCCATCACAGTGACCCCGGGCGGGCCGGGTCCGGTCGTGCTCGACGTGTCGGTGCCAGTGGTTCCGCGCAGCATGTCGGAGTTCGGTCCTGGTGCGAGTGTGTCGGGGGCGGTCAGTTTCGACTCCGGCACTGTTTCGGAACGGGACAGCTGGGCGCGGGTTATTGCCGCGCTGCCCCCGTCCAAGAAGGCGAAACAGCCGTTCTACGTTTTCGCGCACGGTGATCGGGACGGGTTCTTGGTTGGTGGGGTGCGTGTTGGTGTGGCGACGCTGGCTCGGCATGTCCGTAATTCACCGGCGTACCTTCGGTATGCGGCTGATGATCCCGAGGTGCCGGTTTACCTGGCTGCTGCGGATCCCGCGTATCCGGCTGAGTCGATCCGGGCGGGCGAGGAGTTCTCTGCCGAGCTGCGGGCTGATGGGCCGTTCCGTGCGGTGTTTGCGGCGACGGTTCTGCCGGAGTTCGACGCGTCGGGCCGGACCGCCCTGGCTGACGGTGGCGCTTTCTCGCTGGTCGCCGAGGTCCGGCCGGACGATGTGAAGTGGGAGCGGCTGGTTCAGGCGGACGGACGCCGGTTCGGCATGGGCTATGTTTCGCCGTTTTTCATGCCAGATATGACGATCGGGCAATTCCGGAGCGGCGCGACGAAATATAGTTCGCGGTTTGTCTACCAGACCTATCGGGACAGTCAGGGCAAGGAACAGACCCGGGAGGTGCTGACACCCTACGCGGCGGAGCTGGACGGCACCCGAACCCCTCCGGTCGAGATCGTCCTGTCCGTGATCGCCAGCCGGGCCATCCTTCTGCTGACGGATAATACGGAGTTGGGCTTCCTTCCGGGGAAGACGGGCAAGTTGTTGCTGGGGTCCTCGCTCTTCGGGATGCTCACCGCAGGCCCTGTTCGTCCGTCGCTGGTGCTGTTCACCCGGGACAACCGCACGCAGCCCGGTGCCTACAGCGACTTTAATGCCGATCTGCTGCGCCGGATAAACGAGCTGGACGGCCCGTGGTCCACTTGGGACTATGCGGGCGATTCCGGCTACCGGCGGAATCTGCCCGTTCGGCGAATGCCCGAGGGTGCGTCGTTCCGGGCGAGCGCACCGTTGTCGATGGACGAGGTGGTGCACGTTTCGGCCGGCCCGGTGTTCGGTTTCCCGCTCTCTGGTGGTGCGGAGAGTGTCGCGCAGCAGCGGGCGGTGCTGGAGGCGCTGGGTGCCTGGCTCACGGCCCGGGCCGCGGCCGGTGAGCGGGTGCCGGTGGTCGTTGTGGTGGATTCGCCGGATGGTTCGTTCGCCAGGGTTGAGGCGGACCGTAACGGTGTGGTGCTGGAGCGGGGCGGCCGGCAGCTTGTGCAGATGTTGTGGGACTTCCCGCCGTTCCGCCGGCAGTTGGAGGCAGACCCGGAACGGTGGGTGGTGCTGGTCGCCCGGGATGGTGCGGTCCGGGTGAATTTCGGTGGTCTTGGTTTCGATTTCGCTGGTGCGTTGCGCGCCAAGCGTTTCTATGGGGATGTTTTCTCGGTTTCCGGTGATGCTGCTGTCCGGCCGGACGGGATCGAGTTGGCCGATGGTGCGAAGTATGTGTCGGTATCGGTGTTGCGGGCGGGTGATCTGTGCTTCAGTGCACTGGTGAACCGCGATGGTCTTTCTGTCGGGTTGCATTTGCGGACTCCGGGGGACGACGTGCAGCACGCGCGGGTCAAGGCGTGGGCCTGGAACGCGACCGGCGATCAGCTGCGTACACACCAGGTGATCGTCGACGGAGCCGAGAGCACGGTGAACTCGACCTGGACTGTGCTTCCCTTTTTCATTCTGGTGAATGTGGGCAATCGTGGCTTCCTGGGCGAGCGGCTCGACGGCCGGCCCGTCAAGCCCCTCCAGCCGGCCCTCGGCCGGGCTTTGCGTGCTGAGGCAGTCGTTCGGGACAGCCTCGGCCAGAATGGCGGCTTCCGTCAGCGGGCACTCGTCTGGGGTTCGCTGAACGGCCGGCCACTCGTTGATCGGGGTATTGTCGGCAGTTTCGCTGCGGGTGGCTACCAGCGGGTGAATTACCTGGGCACGGTCACGCTCGCCGACGATGGTGGAATCGCCGTTCAGGGCGCGGATTTCGCCGCCTCCATGCCGAGGCCCCCCAAGCCGGAGGACCACATTTCGCACGCCATCGCCAACCGGCGGATGGGTACTTTCGGGGCGTACTGTCCGCTGGACAACACCGACGCGCATGACATGGAACGTGCTGCGTGGACCCGAGACGAGATCGGGCTGTACTACTTCTCTCAAGGACGTTCCGGAACTATCGGGGGTCGCTGGCGCAGGGTGCGGTACGGTCCTTACCTCATGCCGTCGGCGTTGAGTGGAAATCCGATCTGGATGACCGACGGCCACGGTAATAACAACGGTTTCCTTCGTGCGTTGAAGAGCGATCATCCGTTGCAATACGGGGATTCTCTCCTGCTGGACGGCAGGTCCGCGGCCCGGGTCGATTTCGCCGGCGATGTCTATGGACGCGCGAATTACCGTCGCGACGCGCAGATCCTGCACGGTGAGTGCTCGGTGAGACGCCCCCTCCCGGAGACGGGGAACTCGCCCGCCGGTGACTACCTGCTGGAGTGGCGAACGCTCGTCGTGCGGCAGGTCGAGGGTATGGGCGCGACGGAAGAGATATCACCTACCCGCACCATCGGTGACCTCAGCGTGCTCGACGGCGGGTCCTTCGTCAGTGCTTCGCCGGACGCCGACACATCCGCCCCGAACATCCTGCTTGCCGATTTCGTGCCGAGCCGGATCGAACCGCTGACGATCGGGTTCGCCTCGCGCAGCGTGACGATCCCCGGTGACCAGGTGGAGCCGGTGCAGGAACTCGGCCGGCGCATCGTGATGGCGGCTGCGGGGCGTGGCTGGTTCGAGGCCGGCCAGCTGGAGATCACCGCCACCGGTAGCGGCCGCGGCGGGCAGGCGCAGCAGCGGGTCGACGCGGTGGTGAAGCTGCTGGAGGAGGCGGTCAGCGAGGGCTTGACACGGCTGGGCCGGTTGCGGGCCGACGTTCTGGTCGATGACCTTATTCTGGATGTCAAAACCCGTGACGGTGCCGATTCCGAGGTGACCATTGAGGTCGTGCTGCCCCCGGACGCGCGGGTGGCCCGGGCGCGGGAGGCGGTGGAGCGATTCGACGGCTCCGTACTCGGCGAGGACGCCGTGGAAATCACGCGCGCGCTCGAAGCAGCGTTCGCCTGGCTCGCTCCGGGCACCACCGGCACGCTTGCCGGCCTGCCTGCGGACGTCGGGACGGAATCCGGTAGTGACTCCAGCAGCGACTCGGACGAAGACAGCGACGCCCGGCTTTCGCCGGAGGCGGAGGAGATCGTTGGTTCGCCGGTCCGCAGCGCACCGCCGGCGGCGCGGTTCGCGGCGGACCCGAGGGACCGGGTCCGCGGCACCGAGACTTCCGGCAGGCTTGGCTCGACGGTGGAGGACAACGACACCGACACTGACGCCGACGACGACAGTGACGGCACCGGGATCGACAGCGGCCCCGATGACGACAGCGACCCGGACGACACGGGGCCGAAGCGCCCCAGCAGCTCCGAGAACGCCGCACCCGAGGACAGCGCGGACGACACGAGCGATACGGCTTCGCCGGTCGGCTCCACACAGTCGCGCGTCCCGGAGGCCCGCAGCGTGCCGGTTTCCACACGTGCTGACGGTTCGGCGAGCAGCGTCACCGTGAGCCCGGCACCCCCGTCGCCGGCCATCACCGGGCGGGTACCCGCGGACCAGGTCGCGGCGGACGACATCGCGTGGCTACCGCTGAAGAACGCGCACGGGCGGGAAAGCGTGCTGAGCCTGCCGATCGGAGATGACAGCGCGCAGTATCTCACCGGCGAAGTCGGCAAGTACACCGATCTCGGCGAGCGGCTGTATGCGGTGGAGTACACCGACGAAAACGGTGTGACCACGCATCGCGAGGTGGACGCCGCCTGGGCCGACGATCGCAATGTCGTGCGCTTGATGTTGTCGGCAGTCGACGGGCAGTTCGAGGTTCCTCTCAACGACGGCCGCTACGCACTGCTCACGCCCCGGGAATTGGCCGACCGGTTCGTGGCCAGCCGGCAAGTGCAGCGGATGGTCGCCGGACCGGTCCGTCCGACGCTGGTCGTGGTCACCGACGATTTCCCGGCCGAGCCGGGCGACCCGTCGCCGAACGAGGCGTTCCGGGAGCGGTTGTTCGAGCTGACCGGGTACTGGCGGTTCTTCCACTACGCCGGCGACATCAGCCACCTCTCCTCCGGCGTGCTCTCGGTCAAAACCGAGTTCACCGAGGGCCCGGCGCCCACGCTCGCGAATGTTCGGAGCGTGTCGTGGGGGGCTGGCATCAGCTTCGGTCGCCGGATCCCGGCGGTCATCGAGGGATCGAACCCGATCGTCGTGGGAATGCAGGGCACCGATCGTTTCGCCACGATCGAACTGGCCGATCGCCCGGTCGAGCTGGGCGGCGGACGCGTCGAATTGTCCGGCACGCCGGTAGGCGAGCTGGCGCTGAACGATCCCGGCATTCTTGAGCTGCTCGCTCAGCAGCCGGACCGGCCGGTCGTGCTGGACACGGACGTGGCCGAGGTGCTGGTCAATTACGGCGGGTTCGGTTTCGATTTCGCCGGCGCGTTGCGGGCGAAGGGATTCTTCAACGACGTTTACCTTCGCACGGCGGATGGCAGGCTGACCCTGGTTTCGGTGTTGCGCGCGGGCGACCTGCGGACAGAGGTGATCAGGGACTCCTTCGGCACGCCGGTCGGGCTGTTCGTCCGCTACCCGGGTGACGAGGGCATGCTCAACCTGGTGCGGCAGTGGGCGCGCTCCGGCGGAGCCGTTGCCCAGTGGTTCACGGTTGGCGGGCGGTGGGCTTCGGTCGCCTGGTTCGGCCGTCCGGTATGGCTTTTCGCACGCCGCAGTGCCACCGGGTATCTGGGCATCCGCGCCGATGGCGAGCGGCTCGACCTGGTCTCGGCCGCCCTGGCTCAGGGGCTGGGCGATGAGCCGGTCGTCCGTGAGATCGCGGGCACTTCCGGCGTCGGCACCGGTGACGAGTCCACGTCGCGGCCGTTCCTTCTGGCGACCTTCGGTGGCCCGGTGATCGGGCTGGCCGAGTTCGCCGCAGGGTTCGTGCCGCCGGGCTACTCGCGGGCCGTCTACGGTCCGCGGGGTGAGTTGGTTTTCGCCCCCACGGGGCGGTTCGAGATGCGCGGTGCCGTGGACTTCGAGCGGATCGCCCCGGCCGTACCCGGGCCGGAGAACCTGGCCGATTACGACCGGGCGAACGGCAAGCTGGGCCTGCAGGGCCGGTTCTACCCCTCGAATGCCTTCGACCGCGCGCGTTTTAGCCTGGTCGCCGCACAAGACGAGCCGATCAACAACCGGATCTACTTCTCCGGTGAAATGTACATCGACGGCGAAGGCCGTCGTATGATCCGGTCTTTGACTGCCTACCTGGCTCCCGTCAGTGGAGACAACACGTGGGTTGTCGAGTCGCACGGGGGCCGTGACGGGTTCAGGGCAGCGATGACCACGAATCGGCGGAACCGCCTCGGTGACCAAATCTGGCTGGCCGGTGCGCCGGGTGCGGCCGCGATTTCCGGCAGTCAGGCATTCCGCCAGGCCCTGCCACACGGGGATGCCGAGCTGACGTTGATCGCCTGCTCCATGGATATGACGTTCGATGGCGGACAGGCGAGCGCGGCGTATCGGCTCATGGACAGCTGGGACCGGGACCGGCCACTGCGGAAGGCGGTCGCCTCGCCCGAGGTGTTCTCGCTGGACATGGCCGGACGACCGAGCCGTTTGATCGAGAACTTGGGCCACCTCCGCGAAGTACGTGCGCCGGGTGTACCGCAACTAGAACCGATTCCGCTGAGCGACCTCGCCGCGAACCAGCTCCAGGCGACCTTGTTCGACGGCGTCGATGAGTCGAGCCTGCGGTCAACGGCCCGCAAGTTCGCCCGAGCGACCGCGTGGCGGCAGCGGCGCAACGTCGAGCTGCCGCTGGCCCGGAGCACCGGCTACGGCGCCGACCAGGCGGCTGCCGAGAATGCGGCAGACCGGACCGCGGCGATCTTCCGCGCGGAGTACGACCTTGAGGCGGCTCGTCTGGCGGGTCTGGGCTTGCCGGTGCCGCAGGAGCCTGCGTTGAGCACCGCCGCCGTGGTGGACCCGCGGGGTCGGGCCGGGGGCCTGTTGCAGACCTACTTCGCCCAGTACGAACTGGGGCAGGCCGCGCTGGACGCGGTCGACATCGAAGCGATCACCCGCGCGTTCGCCGCACTCGAACCTGGGCCTGCGCCGACCGCGAACCCGGCGAATACCGCTGTGTCCCAACGCGGGCCGGTCGGTTTGTCGCCGCGCGGGGAATGGTCCTCCCCGCATCAGTTCGGTCCGGATGTGCGGGTGATCTCCAGGGCGAGCTTCCAGACCGAGGAGGGCGCGCGCGATTTTATGCGGGTCAACCTGCCGCTAGTGCTGGAAGTGAACCCGAATCTGGGCGACGAGGCTTTCCGGGACAACTGCGGAAACTCTGTGGTGGCGGTATACAACACCATTGTGCATGGCCGCGTTTTTGAAGCGAATCCGGATGATTACGGCCGGTATGGGGAAGACCTGGAACGCGCGTTCGGATCACGGTTCGTCCAGCGTGGTGGCTTCGACGAGATAACCCGGATCTTGTTGACGGTACCGCCGGACACGCATGGCGTGCTGCACTACTTGACCCTGGCTGATCCCCAGGATAATTATTCCCATGCGACGATTTCGCATTATGTGAACGTGTACCGGGATCCGGATGGTGTGGTCATCTTCATCGATGGCCAGGCCGGGTTGCCCGCGTCCTTGCCGACGGAGACGAACAACTTCTGGTTGATGATGATCCCGCCGGCGAGGCCGGGTGACGAGCCGATCGTCTTCCTCGACGATGACGCGCTCGACGAGGTCAATGCGGTCCGCGATCCGTACCGGCTTGAGCAGGACGACGATGCGGAGCCGGCGCACGTCACCGGCGAAAGCGAGAACGCCCGGGGTTCCGTCGCGCTCAACCCGAGGGCACGGCCGTTCCGGGCCGGGGCGCCCGAAGCCGGGGGACCGGCCGGCCGAGCGCGGCCGAGCGCGGCCCAAGAGCGGGAGGCGCCCGCTCGAGGGGGCGCTCGGCCCGGCCGGGACCTCGGCGACATCGGTGCCCCACCGACCGTCCTGCCCAGGCCGGACGGGCTGCCGAACCAGTTGTCCGACCTGCGGACGCAAGCAGTCGTCGGTGTCGGCGGCCGTGGCTGGTACTACCCGGCCCCGGGGCAAAGCAGGCGCGATGCGCTGGTTCACCTCGGGAAGTTGCCCGGGTACGGCGGTGCAGAAGTCCTCGCTGCCACCGTGATACCCGGCACGCGCACGGTCGCCATGTGGCAAGGCTCCCCCGTCCCGTTCGCCGACTTCGCCTACCAGGTGGAGGCGAATGCGCCTGCCATGCTGGCGAGGGCCACAGCCGAGTCGCCCCATGGCACCCCGCACCTGGTGCTGGCCGTTTCCGGTGGCGTCGAGCTGGGCCGGGCGATCCTTACGCCGGCGGAGAGGATGTCGGTGCTGGCGACCGAAGGCCGGGTCCGGATTGTCGACGACCGCATCGAGTCGGACTCCGAGTGGATCGAACTGCGCCTGCAGCAGCAGGCCTTCCGGACCGGGGAGACCGACGTCGGGGAAGCACTGAACCGCGCCTGGGACAACGCGGCGCGGCACCCCGGGGTAGCGCTGCCACTCCAGACCTACGCCGACCCCGCCGAGCCGGGGGACACCCCGTTGCACCCAGCGCCGCTCCTGAGGCCGGGTGATGCCGTACCCGCGGACCAGGTTGCCCCGCAGGACATCAGCTGGCTTCCGTTGACGAACGCGGACGGCCTGGAGACCGTGCTGACCGTGACCCCTGGCGGAACGCATGCCGATTACCTTTCCGCTCAGGTCGAGCGGTACACCGAACTCAGCGAGCGGTTGTACGCGCTGGCGACCACAGGCGGCAACGGCGAAGTCCAGCTCCGCGAGGTGACCGCCGAGTGGGCCGACGACGCCCGGCTGGTACGCCTGATGTTCGATCTGTACAACGGAGCCATCCCGGTGCCGTTGGCCGATGGCCGGCACAGCTGGCCGACTCCGGCACAGCTGGCCGAAAAGGTCGCCCTCAGTCCGATTTTCGGGCGGCTGACCGCCGGGCCGGTACGTCCGACATTGCTGGTGATGTTCAACGACCTGGCCACCGGGCAGCCCGGCCACCGGGTCGCAGAGGAGTTCCTGACGCGGCTGTTCGAGCTGACCGGACACTGGAACTCGTTCCACTACGTCGGAAAAATCAGTCATCGGATCAATGGCGTGGTGCAGGTGGACCACGAGTTCGCCCGCGGCCCGGTAGTCGACCTGGCCGACGTCCGGCACACCGTGTTCAGTCGGGCGATCGCATTCACCGAATGGCAGCCGGACTCCTTCGAGGTGAACGACCCGTTGGCCGTCGCGGTGCGTGCCCGGTCTCGTGGTGCGCTGATCACCCTGACGAATGGCGCGGGTCTCGCGCTGAACGGCACCAAGCTGGGTGAGCTGGCGCTGCGCGATCCCGGGTCCCAGCGATCGCTGATCGAGGACCAGAACCTGCAGGTGGTGCTGGACACCGACCTGACGACGGTGCGGGTCGACTACGGCGGGCTGGGTTTCGACTTCGCGGGTGCGTTGCGGGCCAAGGGCTTCTTCAACGACGTTTACGTCAAGACCACGGACGGCACCCTGACCCTGGTGTCGGTCCCGCGTGCCGGAGACTTGCGTACGGTGATGGTCGCCGGCCCCGACGGCGAGCATGTCGGCGAGTTCGTGCGGTACCCGGGCGACAAACCGATCCTCGCCGCGGTTCGGCGATGGGCTGCTGCCGGCGGGGCGACCGCCAACCGCTACCTCGTCCTGCGCGATGGAGGGCAGCACCCGGCCGCGTTGCCGTGGCGCCGCCGCCCGGGGTTCCTGTTCGCCCGCCGCACTGCCACTGGCTACCTCGCGTTCCGCACCGACGGCCGGGAACTCGACCTGGCTCCGGCCGAACTCCCCATGTACCTGCGCGATGGGCAGGCACTTCGGGTGATGATGGGGAACACGGGCACTGAAAACGGGTTGGAGGATTCCGAGCTGGCGTTTGTGCTGGCGAGCATCGGTGGTCCGGCGATCGGATTGCCGGAGTTCGCGGCCGGGTTCGCGCCCGCGGGTTACCTCCGGGGGGTCTACGGTGCGCTGGGTGAGCTGACCTTCGGTGCGGATGGCCTGCTCCGCATGCACGGGGACCGGCCGGTCTTCGAGCGGATCGCACCGAGCGCGCCCGACCCGGCGCAGGTGGCGAACTACGGGCATGCGAACGCGCTGCTCGGCACGCGTGGTGAATTCGTCCCCGCGAACCAGTTTGATCGCGCCCTTTTCGCACTGGCCGTTGCGCGGGAGGAACCACTGGACAAACGGATCTACTTCTCCGCCAGAGAAGTACCGGACGGTCACGGTGGCGTCCGGACGGAATACACCGCCTTCCTCACGCCTGCTTCCGCGGACGAGGCCCGCACCTGGTCCTTCCGTGCACACGGCACGGCCGGGAAGGGGTTCTCGTTCTCCATGGCGGCCGCCCGGCCGCACCACCTCGGTGACGTGGTCACGATCGGCGGTCCGCTCAGCGCCATGATCATCGGCAGCCAGGCGTTCCGCCGGGCGTTCCCGTCCGGAGGCGCCGAGCTGCATCTGATCAGCTGTATGGCGAACACAGACACCGGGACAGCGGCGGGCACCTCGGCGTTTCAGGTGCGGCGGCACTGGGACTCGGGAATTCCGCTGCGGAGGGCCGTCGCCCCGGGCGCGATCGTGTTCTTGGACGGGGAGGCCAGACATCGCATAGTCGCTGCCGCCGACCATTTCCGCGAGGTTCGCGCGCCGGGTGACGTGTCCGCGGAACCGATTCAGCTGAGCGACCTCGCGGCGAACGACATCCCGCCGGTCTGGTTCGACGGCTTCGACGAGACGGTCCTGCAGCCCTGCGCCCACTCTGTCGCAAGGTCGGCGATGTGGCGGCTCCACCACAACGTCGAGCAGCCCGTAGTCGAGATCGTCGGGTACGGCGATGACCTGAACACGGCCGAAGTGATGGCGAACTTCGCGACCTCGGAGTTCAAGGACCGTGTCGCGCGGCATCTGGCCGAGCTGGCGGCGCTCGGCCTGCCGGTGCCGGCGGGTGTTCAGGTACGGACCTCGGCGCGGGTCGATGGCCGGCAGGCCGGAGCCGACGTGCGGGTCGGACTCGTTCCGCGCGAGCTGGGGTTGGCGGCGCTGGCGACGAACGATCCGGCCAGGGTCAAGATGGCCTTCGCCGGGCTTTCTTCCCGGTCCGCCCGGCGCCCGGCGCCCGCCGGCCGGCCGCGAGCCCCGAGGGAAATGCAGACCTTCGCCGGGAGCCTCGCCCCCGCCGTTGCGGACTTTGCGGTACACAGCCCGCACGGCGATCACGTGCACGCGGACGACATCCGGTGGCTGACGCCGCGGCCCGAAACCGCCACCGAAGCCGAGGTCCACCTCAAGCCGACCCCGCACGAACTGGGGGAGACGGCGCTGGCTTCGGGCAACCCGGATCAGATCAGGACGGCGTTCGCCGCGCTCGATCGTGGCGGGGTGCCCGACAGCCGGCCGTGGTCGGAGTCCCGGCTGCACGTCGAGGCCCAGGAAGTGAAGGGAAGCTTCGGCGAATACGAAACGCGAATCGCGGAGGAAATGCTCGATCGTGCCGCGCACCCGTATCTCGCGGGCGGGCAGCAGCGCAACGGCGCACAGGAGAAGTTCTGGCAGTATTTCCCTAGTTCGGCCGCCCGGCACGAGGCAGCGGCCGTGCTCGCCGACGTCGTGCGGCGTGGTCCGGAGCCGGCCGAGGCACTGGCCGCGCGGATCGTGGCCGATCTCGATGCCGAGGCGGCGGGTCGCTACCGGAGCGGGCTTCCCGGGGGGACCGGCGGGCCTGATCGACCTGACGAGAAAATGCGTGACCTGGTCGAGTGGGCAGTCACGGAAGAGGCGGACAGTGCGACTGCCGGACTGATCATGGTGCGCCTGAGCGGCCACCGGGTCGGTACCAAAGAATGGTACACGGCATGGTCTGACTACGCGAAAAAAATAACGGAAGTAGAGCGTTCGACGCACTCGGCCGAGCAGTTGCACGAGCTGGCCGTCTGGGCACGCTCCACCGTGGTCGAAGGCGAGCAGGACGCACCGCGGCGGGTCCCCGCCGAGCGTGCTGGGGAAAATGCCCATGTCACCACGTCTGCCTGGGTTCAGGCGAAGGACGCACTGCGGCGGGTCCTCGCCGAGCGTGCTGGGGAAAATGCCCATATCACCAAGTCGGTCTGGGCCCTGGCATGGGCGAAATCCGCGCCGAAGAAGCCTCGTCGCGAAGTGATTTCACCGGAGGAAATGCTCGTCTGGGTCTCGCGGGCTAGGGTCGAGGGTGAGAGCCATAATTTCGGGGTGAGGAAGTTCTTGCGGGGCAAAGGTTACGTGGCGCCCGAGGAGGCGGTGGGCCAGGCACTGCGCAACATCATCGAATGGGATTCCCGCAACCTCGGGGTGACTCTCAGTCAATGGGAGGCGCTGTCCTCGCATGGGTTGGACCCGGCCTACGTCGCACCTGGTGGCGATAGTCTTTTCGCGGCGGCGTTGATGGCGGTTCCGGCCTTGCGGGACCGTTTCGGCACAACGGCGGGCTTGCGGGAGGCGGTGGCCGACGACCTGGCTGGCCGGGTGGTGGAGTTCCCCGGCCATTCGGACTACGCCAAGGCGGTCGACCAGATCCGCCGGACCGGCGGCCGGCCGAAGTGGCTGGAGATCGGGGTGTTGCGGGCGATCGGGCGGATTGCCGAAGCCCGGCTGATCGTGATGGACGAGGCCGGGGTGGGGCATGCGGTCGTGCGGGAGGTCCCCGCGGGCACCTCGGACGCGACGCTGCTTTACCGCGAGACAGACGGCGGGCACTACTTGGGCACGGTGCCGAAGGTGACGGCGCAGCAGCCGTCTGCGCCTGCGGAAAGCAGCGCCGGGACGAGGCGGGCGCACGACGGCGACGGCGACGATCGCAGTGCGAAGCGGCACCAGAGCACAGCGCCGCCCTCGGCGGCTCCGGCCGCGGAGCCGCGTGCCGAGCAGGTTCCGTTGCTGCGCGAGGGTGAACCCGGGGTCCACCGGCGGCTGGTGGAGCAGGGGATTTCCGAGTTCTCCCGGGCAGGCGAGGAGCCCTCCGGTGATCTGCTGGTGCAGCGGGTGCTGCAGCACCACCGGATGGCGCCCATCCCGGCGCTGGACGACGCGGTGCCGTGGCGTGCCGCGGATGATCCGCTGCATCGGGTCTACCGGCTGCTGGCGGACGAGAACGGGAATGTCCATCCCGAGGTGGCGAGCCGGGCCGGCGAGGTCAGAGTGAAAATGGTGGGGACCAGGAGCCTGCTGAAGAAGCTCGCGCGAGATCCGCGTGATGCCCGACTGCCGGAAAGCTCCGCGCGAGAGCTGCCCGCGGTGTGGCCGGCGCTGGAGGAACACGTGGCGGCCGAGGTGCGGCGGGTGCTTCGGGGCGAGCGACTGTCCACTCCAGACGTTCGCACCGGTGAAGTGCGTGCCCACCACGTTCGCTGGTTCGAACATGCCGTGGTGGGGCAGCAGGGATTGTTCCTGGCGAAGTCGCCTGCCGAGCAGCCCCGCCACGAGCGGCCGTCGTTGCTGAACGGGCGGATTCTGCGGCCGTTGTACATGGGTGCGGTGCTGGAGGGCGAAGCGGCCGAGAAGGAATGGGCGGAGCGGCATCCGGAATTCCCGGGTTACGCAATGGATCTTTACCCGGCCGAGGACGACGACGGAAAGAAAAAGGGAACGGCCAGGAACAAGCCGAGGCCATTCTTCACCATGGCTGCCGAAGGAGCGGCCAGCTCCACCGCGTTCGCCAACACCGCGTTGACCGACCCCACCGAGATCCCGGTGCGGTTGCGGCGGTCGGACCTCAGCGAGCTGGAGATCGACCAATCCGCCGTCAACGCGCGGTTCGTCAATTTCGAGGTCCGGGTCCCGGTGCCCGGCGGCAGCGTGCGGTGGCTGCGGATCGCCGCCTTGGTGGCGTTCGAGAACGCATTCGACCCGGAGATCAACCCGCACGGGCTGGTCATCGCGGACTACAGCGACAAGTACGTCAGCAGGCTCGACAACGACGAGGCTCAGATCAAGACAGAGCCGGCCGAGAACGTGCCGGCCGAGGACAACCTGCCGGTGCACCGGATGCTCACGTTGCTGCCGGTGGACTGGCGGAAGTTCCTGGGAGCAGAGAGCATCACCGACGGCACCATGGAGCGTTTACGGGGCGAGGCCGGTGCGGTGGTGAGCGAGTTCCTGGCCGTGCCCACCGCCGGGGACGGCCGATCGCGGCAGCAGGACGCCTTCGATCTGGTAGTGGACCAGGTCGCGGTGCGGCTGTGGCAGCTGTCGCTTTCGGGTACACCGGCGGCCACGGCACGAGAGCGGGCCGGCGGATTGGCCAGAACACTGGCCGGACGGGTCCGGGCTGCCGGCCTGGCCGTGACACTGGGCGCGTTTCCTGCCCCGATGACTCCGCGGCAAAGCGACTGAAAGAGTGAGGCACCATCATGGACACCATGACTGAAACGACTGAGAACGCCGGACCCATGGAGAACTGGTTCCTGCTGATGGATCCGGAGTGGAGCCCCTCGTCCGAGAACGAGGCGCCGCCGATCGAGGCCATCGTCGGCCTGTGGCCGGTGGAGGAAGGGAAACTCGGCAAGTTCCGGGCGAACCCGGAGTACCTCCCGGCCGACGAGAACTCGCCGTCGGACCCGGTGGACGCGGTGCTGCGGCTGGTTCTGCAGGGCCGTGCCGAAGCCGAGCACATTCAGCTGATGCTGCGCGATTCCCTGTTCGACATCGCGATGAACGGGGATGGCCGCCCGCTGGTCACCAAGTCCCCCGACGACATCCCGTGTGTCGTGGTGGCCACCGGCGAACAGCACCGCAGGCGCATCAACTCGCCCGACTGGCGCCGCATCGACCTGGACGAGCTGGTCGTGCTCCTGGCCGACGGCGTGGACGTGCTGTTCAACCCGGGCGGACCGGCCTCGGTCCGCCTCACCGGCGACTTCATGCGCGAAACCCTGATGATGGACGAGGAGCAGGTGGCCGAGCTTTACCAGAACCACCAGGATGCGACCGGCCTGAAGATCGTCCCGTGGGATGGCACCGGACCCGATGATGGTGCTGCAGCCGGTGATGCCGCCGCCGAGCCCGACTCGGCCGCCCCCGATTCCGGCGCGCCCGCGGCTCCCGCTCCGAGCGGAGTATCCGCCGCCGGCGGGATCTCGGTATCGAGCGAAGCCCCCGTCCCCGGCGGGAAACCAGCCCCCGGTGGAACCCCCGCGCCCGCCTCCGGCGAGACGCCCACCGCCGACGGATCAGCCACCCCCGACGAGCCGAATCAGTGACTCTTTCGTCTGTCCGCTCCCGACGGGCCGAATCGGTGACCCTTTCGTCTGTCCGCTCCCGACGGGCCGAATCGGTGACCCTTTCGTCTGTCCGCTCCCGGCGGGCCGAATCGGTGACCCCTTCGCCTGTCCATCCCCGGCGATCCAGCGCTCGGTTTCCTGAGGCTCGGCTCTCCGCTGCCCCGTTGCCCGGTGCCTGGCTGACGCGTACCCGGGCGCTTGACACCCGGCTCACGGGTACCCGGGCGCTTGACGCCTGTCGGCACCCGGCGAGCAGCACCCCGCCGGTACCGGCCCGAAACGGAGTTCACCATGGCCGATGACCAGTGGCTGCTGCTCGTCGACCCCGCCTGGCAGCCGTCTTCGACGGCTGAGGGTGCCGAGGTGGCGGCCCCGCCCCCCGAGGCGGTGGTCGGCGGCTGGTTCGCCCGCGAGGACGGGTCGGTCGGCCACTTCAAGGCGAACCCGTCCTACGAGCCGGCCGGCCCGGACTCCCCGACCGACCCACTCGACGCGGTACTCCGCTTGATCGCCCGCGGCGAGGCCGACTTCGCCCAGCTCGCGTCGGTGTTCCGCGAAACGACGTTCGCCCTCGCGCTGGACAATGCCGGGGAACCGCTCGTCGCCCCGTCGCCGGACAACATTCCGTGCCTGCTCGTGACCACCGCCTTCGCCCATCGCCGCAGGGTGCGCGCCGCGGACTGGCGGACCACCTCGTCTGCCGATCTCGTCGCCCTCCTCGGTCAGTACAACGGCACAGACCTGCTGCTCAACCCGGGTGCTCTGGGTTGTCTCCGCCTGCTGTCCGACACCGCCCGGGAGTTCATCGCCTGATTCCCCCGCCCTCTTCCGCGAGCCGTGATCCTTCCTGCACAGGCGGACACCCGGCAGGGCCAGTTCCCCTCGGCTACCTGCCCGGCCAGGTTTCCCACGAGACCTGTGGATAACTTCCATCAACCTGGGGATAGCTCAGCCTCTGCCCAGGTCAGACGCTTGGGGACAACCACTCGCGAGCGCCTCCTTCACCCCCGAGTGCGCAGGGCCCGGCTGCCCGGCTGCCCGACCGGTTTCGGGTCCGTGAAGGGCCCCTTCACGGACTCAGAGTCCGTGAAGGGGCCCTTCACAGCCCTCCGCAGCTGCGCGCGGTGCCTTTCACCGTCGGCTTGTGCTGCCAGCGATCATGTGTCAGCCCGCCGCGCTGGATCGCCCCGAGCTCGCCCTTCAGCCGATAGTTCGTCGGCGTCGTGGACAGGGGAGTGTGGGTCAGGAAGTCCCACGTCTCGGTCATGGCGTTGCGGATGGTCGCGACGAGGTCCCGCCACCCTTTCTGCGCGTCGGCGGTGGCAAAGCGAATCTCGTACTCGATCTTCTTCGGGGGGCGAGGAACCAGCTCGCCCTTCTTCGCGGCCGCCACGATCAGGGGCGCTCCACGGTCTCGGCAGCATCGTCGTCCAGCCACTCGACGTCAGCGCTGCCGAGCCCCGCAGCGACAGCCGCAGCCGTCTCCTTCCAAGAGGTCAGCTCGGCGATCGCGAGGTGCGGCTGGTCGGTGGAGAACGAGGCGCGCGCCGCGTCGACGAGATCCTGCGCGCAGGACTCCCGGTCCGCGGGCGACAGCGCGAGCATCCAGGGGAAGGCCTTGGACATACGCTCGGCGAGCGAGCCACGGTCGTCGAGGGTGACGGTGATGAGCTGTGCGGCAAAATCCAGCAGCCGGGCGCGACCGTCGGCCTCGCGCTGCGACATGAGCACGAGCGCCTCGCCGTCGCGGCGCGTCACTGTGACGGGGTGGTCCTCGGCCTCGGCGAAGACCTCGGCCGAGTGCTTGCTGAGGTCCGAGGATCGCCGCGTCCACGAAGGGAGGCTAGCTGTGACGGTCATCACACCCATACTATTCGGAACGTATTCGGAAGTCCAGCGAGGAGTGAAGGAACGCCCGGCGCACTTCACCGCTGTTCATCGTGTCCCGCACGAACCGTTCGGCCGTGCTGCGCACTGTCGGCTGGCTCGGTCGGTTTGCGAGTGGGTTCAGCCGCCGGAGTGCATGTCTTCGGCTTCGGGGACGCAGTCGTCGTCGGGGTCGTCGAGCCAGCCGTGCGGGAGGGTCACCTTGCCCGGCGAACCCTGTCGCCCGCGCGGCCCGGTCGCCGCCTCGGGGAAGGGGGCGTCCTGGTCGAGCTGGGCGATCAGTTCGTCCAGCCGATCGAGGCTCGACACCATGGCGAATCCGCGCCGCAGCTCGGAGCCGACGGGGAAGCCCATCAGGTACCAGGCCATGTGCTTACGGATGTCGCGCATGGCTTTGTCGTGTCCGTCGTGCTCGATGAGCAGTTCGGTGTGGCGGCGGAGTACGCGGGCGACCTCGCCGAGCTTGGGTGGGGCCGGCATCGCGCGACCGGCGAAGGCCGCTTCCAGCTCGCCGAACAGCCACGGCCTCCCGAGGCAGCCACGCCCGACGACCACTCCGTCGCAGCCGGTTTCGGCGACCATCCGCAGCGCGTCGTCCGCGGTGAAGATGTCGCCGTTGCCGAGCACCGGAATGCTGGTCACGGCCTCCTTGAGCGCGGCGATCTTGGTCCAGTCGGCCTGGCCCGAGTAGCGCTGCGCGGCGGTGCGGGCGTGGAGGCTGACGGCGGCGGCGCCTTCGGCTTCGGCGATGCGGCCGGCGTCGAGGAAGGTGTGGTGGTCGTCATCGATCCCGACCCGGAACTTCACCGTGAACGGGACGTTCGCCTCGCCCGCCGCCTTCGCCGATTCACGCACGATATCCGCGAACAGCCGCCGCTTGAACGGCAACGCCGCGCCGCCGCCTTTGCGCGTCACCTTCGCGACAGGGCACCCGAAGTTCGAGTCGATGTGGTCGGCGAGGCCTTCGCCGGTGATGATGCGGACGGCTTCGGCCATGGTTTTGGGGTCGACGCCGTAGAGCTGCATGGACCTGGGCTTTTCGTTCTCGCCGAAGGTCATCATGTGCATGGTCCCGGGGTGTCGTTCGACGACGGCTCGGGCGGTGATCATTTCGCAGACGTAGATGCCGGCGCCGTACTCCTGGCAGAGCTGCCGGAAGGCGACGTTGGTGATCCCGGCCATGGGTGCGAGCACGACCGGGGGATCGACCTGGTAGGGGCCGATCTTCAGGGCGGGCTTGGCGTCGATCACGGCGGTCACGCCCTCCATTGTCGCTGGTGACCTCCATCATGGGCGACCGGGTCTCGTACGCCGCTCAGCTCAAGCCGGATGTGAACTTTGCCAAAGCGCTCGCCAGGGTCGTGTCAAGCACTTCGGTGACACTAGTCCACTGCGCATCAGGGGAATCGGTCCAAGTCCATGTGACGGTCTCCGTAGGCGATGATTTAACGACTGGTTCGGCGACTGACGATGGCTCTTCATTCTGGTCTGTTCCCAGAATTTCAGCATAGACGGTTAGGGTTAGTACGCCGGTTTCGCCGCTTCCGACCTTTTGTATGAATACGAGATATCGCAGCTTCTGCTCGAAGGCCGCGACTTGAAGGCGAGACCACCATAGTCCATCATGAAGATTTGTGAAGAAGTCGACGCTGCGTGCTGCCTGAATGGCCTGGCGACGCCAGTAGCGCGCCTCGCTACTGGGAGGCCGTGCGCTCTTACGGGTCACCCGGGCATCAGGGTCGATTCCTTCTTGGAGAAGAGAGCCGATCTTTTCTTTCATGTCGTCGAGCCATGAATCAACTCGATCTTGCGCAGAATTGGCAAGTTCGCAGATTTTTTCTGCGCGGTCGGAAGTGCCAGTGGCGCTTCGTAGCTCTCGCAGTCGACCGATGCTTGCTTCGAGGACGGCGAGCGCCCCACCGCCTGCCGCAAGGGCATGTTCGCCTGCGACTGGTCGCTCAAGTTCGCTCCGTAGTGCCCCGATCTCTAACTCTGCGAAGAAGCGAACCAGGGGACGCAGGTCGCCTTCATTGGCCCTGTCCAAGGACTCCAGATAGCGATTGCGTTCGCGTCGGTCAACCACCAGTGGTGCAAGGTTGTGCTTCAGAAGGATCAGAAGCGTTAGACAACGAGCGACTCGTCCGTTGCCATCCTCGAAGGGGTGAATGCGCACGAATCGGTGATGTAGCCACGATGCCTGAACTACCGGATCCTTGTTGTCGTACTGTTGATAAAGTTCGACAAGCCGGTCCATTTGCGATGCCACTTGCTCAGGTGGGGCATATTCGAGCAAGGACCCATCCGGGCGCCTTACGTGATTAGGTTGCTGTTTCCATTCTCCATGGTGAAGTGTCGCCTGGAAGACCTGCCCGGTCGGCGCGGTCGCGGTGTATGTGGGCTGGAGCTTGGTGAGGGCTATGTGAAGCTGTTTTATCAATGAAATCGAGATGTCGCGTCCATCTCTGGCGGATTCGGCCAGGAAGGTCAAGGTGTCATATTGGGCTCGTACGACATCAAGCACATCTTCGGTTACAGCTCCGTCGCTGATCCGTGCTACTGCGTCAGCGGTTAAGCCTTCGGCTACCAGTGCTTCTGTGACGCCCCAATCGATGTCGTACAGGCGCTCGATAATTCCGGTCTCAATGGCGTGTCGTCGAAGGGAGCGTCGACGTGCTTCCTGAAAAGCTGTGTCGTTGGCCGTCACGACGGATTCCCACGCGCGCTGAAGCGACTTGACAGAGTCGAGGACGGGCTGAAGGTCCCCATTGAGAGGAGGAAGGCTCTCCACATCAGCCCATGGAAGATCGGCCATCGTCATGTTGGAAGAGTAGCCTGCCTGCTGGTATCCATGCCGACGCCCGACTTCATGTACGCCGTTGGGCTGTCAGGTTGGGCTGGGTGTTGTCATTGTGTTGACTTTGGGCACCCGAAGTTGCTGTCGATGTGGTCGGCGAGGCCTTCGCTGGCGATGATGCGGACGGCTTCGGCCATGGTTTTGGGGTCGACGCCGTAGAGCTGCATGGATCTGGGCTTTTCGTGGGCCGCGAAGGGTCCATCATGTGCATGGCCCCGGGGCGCCGTTCAACGACGGCACGCGCGGTGATCATTTCGCAAGGCGTAGATGCCCGCGCCGTATTCGGCGCAGAGCTGCCGGGAGGCGACGTTGGTGATCCCGGCCATCGGCGCGAGCACGACGGGAGGATCGACCTGGTAGGGGCCGATCTTGAGGGCGGGCTTGCGCAGGGTGGCGGTCACGGCCTGTGGGTCGATCACGGGCGACGGGGTCGGTTCCACGTGGTCAACTGGCTTCCCGTCGGAGCGGCGGCTATCGCCAAGATACGACCGAGGGAGAAGCCTGCGCCGACCAGCGCTGCAATGTCGGCTTCAGGGTGCCACCAGGGTCCCGGCAAAGTCGGTCGGGGACCCGTGATCAGCAGAGAGAGCCGTGGCGGCCGCGTCATCATCGACGGCGCCTGCCCTCTCGATCGATCACGCCCGGCAGCGGGCGATGCTGAGGTGTTCGAGGTGCGCGACCACCTGGTGGTGTGTGCCGGACCTGTCCCGGGTCTGTGAAGGGGCCCTTCACAGACTCAGAGTCCGTGAAGGGCCCCTTCACGGACCTCCGCGGTCGGCGCAGGGCACCTCACACCGACTTTGCCGACACCCTGAGGGTGCCACTGTCCCGGCAGATCCACGACGCACATGTCGGCAGATCCGCGAAGGGTACGTCGGCAAATCAGCGAAGCAACCTTCGGCAGATCCAGGAAGAACTGGTACGGGGTCGCTGCAGAATCCCCACCCACCTCCGGTTCACACCATCAGCTTCCCCCGCACGAAATCCTGCTTGGCCAGCCCCAAGTACACGAACAACTCCGTCGAAGCGACCCCCGGCACCGCGCGGATCTCGTCGGCCAGCACGGCCAGCAGGTGGTCGTCGTCGCGGCAGAGGAGTTCGGCGAGCACGTCGAAGCGGCCCGAGCAGAGGGCCACCTGGTGCACCTGCGGGATCTTCGCGAGTTGCCGGGCGGCCTCGCGCGGGTCGCCGTCGATGGTGATGCCCACCATGGCCTGGCGGGTCTGGTCGAGGCGCTCCGGGGCGGTCACCGCGACGACGCGCACCATGTCGTCGCGCATCAGGCGTTGCACGCGCTGGCGGACGGCGCCCTCGGACAGGCCCACGGACTTCGCCAGCGTGGTGAACGAGGCGCGGCCGTCGTCCTGGAGCAGGGCGATCAGCATCCGGTCGGTGTTGTCCAGCGCTCTCGGTACGCGAGGCTCCTCGGCAGTTACGTTACCCATGCCGTCCCTCCCTGTGTTTCGGCATGTGATGATCACAGCGCGCAGCGTATCCGCCATGGCCTTCGAACAGGAGGCATTTTCCGAATTCGCCCGGCGAGGAGGCGGATGTGCGGCGGGGCACAACGGGTGCCGTAGCGGCAGGTGAACGGGTACCGTCTGGCGGCCCTGGAAAGCCCCCACGTCCGAGGAGAACCGGGTCATGACCGAAGCCGCCGTACTCCCGGTGCCGGCCAAGGGACTGCGGTCCCACGCGCTGGGCATGGTCTCGTCCACCGTCATCGGGATGTCCTCGACCGCCCCGGCCTACTCGATCGCCGCGACGCTGGGATTTGTCGTGCTCGCCGGGACCGGGTTCAAGGCGGCCGCGTTCATCCTGTTCGCGTTCATCCCGGTGCTGTTCGTCGCGCTCGCGTTCCGGGAGCTCAATGCCGCCGAACCCGACTGTGGCACGAATTTCACCTGGGCCACGCGCGCGTTCGGCAGCCGGGCGGGCTGGCTGACCGGCTGGGTGGTGACGGTGGCCCAGCTACTGGTGATGAGCAGCCAGTCGGCGCTGACCGGCAAGTACACCCTGTTGCTGTTCGGGTTGTCCGATCTTGCCGACAATCGTGCGGTGACTACGGCGATCGGGTGCGGTTGGTTGCTCCTCCTGTGCTGGCTGTGTTATCGCGGCATCGAGGTGTCCGCGCGTACGCAGTGGATCCTGCTCGGCATCGAGCTGACCGTGCTGGTGATCTTCTCCATTGTCGCCCTGACGCGCGTGTACGAGGGCAGCGCCGGACCGCAGGCCAGCGTTCCGCAGTGGAGCTGGCTGTGGCCGAGTGACGTCGGCTTCGGCACCGCTGTGTCGGCTGTCCTGCTGGCAGTCTTCATCTACTGGGGCTGGGAGAGTTCGCTTTCAGTGAACGAGGAATCGGCCGACCCGCGGCACGCGCCGGGCCGCGCCGCGGTCCTCTCGACGGTGCTGCTGGTGCTCAACTACCTCTTGGTGACGGTGGCGGCACTGGCTTTCGCGGGGGTTGGCGAGGAGGGCATCGGCCTCGGCAACGAAGCGAACGCCGAAGACGTGCTCGCGGGTCTCGGCGGCGCCGTCTTCGGTACGTCCGGTTTCGGCAAGATGATGGGCGTGCTGCTCATCATTTCGGTGCTTACGAGCGGCGCCGCCACGAGCCAGGCGACGATCATGCCCGCCGCGCGCACCACGCTGTCGATGGCGAGCCACGGTGCGCTGCCGAAGGTGTTCGCTCGCGTACACCCGAAGTACCAGACGCCGTCGGTGTCGACCTGGGCGTTCGGGCTTGTCTCGCTCGGGCTGTACGTGCTGCTGGCGGCGTTGAGCAAGAACATCCTGTCGGACTCTGTCGACGCCGTCGGTCTCACTATTGCCATCGAGTACACGATGACGGCCCTCGCGTGCGCGTGGGTGTTCCGGCGGACGCTGCTCACCAGTGTGCGCAACTTCTTCCTGCGCGGGTTGCTGCCGTTTCTCGGCGGGGTGTTCTTCCTGGCGGTACTGGTGTTCGCCGTCATCGAGTACGCGAAGCCGGACGCAGGGGAGACCACGCTCTTCGGCATCGGTGGGGTGGCGGTGATCGGCGTGGTGTCGATCCTCGTCGGGATACCGCTGATGTTCGCCGTACAGCGTGCATGCCGGGACTTCTTCGCGGGCCGTCGGCTGCGGCGAGGCTCGGTTGCGCGCCATGGCGAGGTGATCGAGTCCGCTTAGCAGCGGCGTAGCAGGTCTTCCTCGGTTTCGCGGGGCACGACGAGCGTCGCATTGCCCTGGCGGACGCTGACGAGGGGTGGGCGGCCGACGAGGTTGTAGTTGGACGCGAGTGCGTGGTGGTACGCACCAGTGCACGGTACGGCGATCAGGTCACCGGCGTGAACGTCGTCGGGGAGACGGATGTCAGCTGCTAGTACATCGCCGGCCTCGCAGTGTCGGCCGACGATGGTCATTGGCGTACGCGCGGCCTTTGTACGCCGTCCGACGAGCCGTGCGGTGTACCGGGCGCCGTACAGCGAGGGCCGCGCGTTGTCGCTCATACCGCCGTCGACAGCGACGAAGGTGCGCGCGCCGCGTTTTACCGCGCACACGCGATAGACGGTGATTCCAGCAGCACCGACGATCGCACGACCAGGCTCGATCGTTAAGCGTGGCAAGGGGAATTCATGCGACGAGCATTCGTACGCGAGTGCGACGCGAAGCCGTCGGGCGTACCCGTCGAGGTCGAAAGACGCGTCGTCGTTGACGTACGGCACCGCGTGACCACCGCCGAGGTCAAGTTCGTGCAGCGTGACCCCGTGGGTCTCACGGACGTGTACGAGCACTTCGATCATCCGTCGAGCAGCTTCCTCGTATCGGTCCACACGGGACACTTGCGAGCCGATGTGGCAGTGCATCCCCGCGAGCCGCAGGCTTGGTTGTGCCAACACCGCGGCCACAGCGCGGTCGACGTTGTCGCGTACGTCGCTTCGCAGAGAAAAACCGAACTTCTGTCCTTCGGTGCCCGTGGTGATCGCTTCGTGGGTTTCGCCGCTGACGCCGGGCGTCACGCGGATGAGCACGCGTTGTGCGTTGTGCGCGACGGAACCGAGCTGTTCGATTTCGTCGAGTGAGTCGAGCACAATCCGGCCGACGCCGTACTCCAGGGCCGCTTTGAGGTCTTCGGGTGTCTTCGCGTTGCCGTGCAGCAGAATGCGCTCCGCAGGAAAACCGGCTGCGCGCGCCACGGCGATCTCACCCGCGGAGCAGGTGTCGAGTGAGAGACCTTCTTCGGCAATCCAGCGCAGCACAGCGCGCGTACAGAGCGACTTGCTCGCGAAGGCGACTTCGGCCTCCGGAAGTGCACGACGGTAAGCGTGTGCCGCGTCGCGGACCTGTGCTTCGTCGATGAGGTACGCGGGGGTGCCGAACCGTGCGGCCAGATGGCTGACTGGAGCGCCGGCGAAAAGCAGCTCGCCACCTTCGCCGAGCTGGGTGCGCTGTGGCCAGAGCCCCGGTTCGAGCTGGTCGGCGGCCTCGCAGCCGAGGCTGGGGAGCAGTTCGCTGAGCGTCACGGTTACCTCCGTGCGATGCGGTCGGGCGGACTTCCCCAGCTGACTGCGTCGCCACCCCGCGCGCCTCGCCCGCCAACAGCGCTTTGATGTCCCGGCCGTGGGCGCTGACGTGCTTTTGACGCGCAAGTAACTGCGGTCACACGCGCTGGGTCGTGATAGGTCGATTGTCCTGAAGATCAGGTCGTGTGACCTGACCAGGGGAACCAGGCTGACTCGGCCGAGTCGGCCAGGTCGGCGGGGAGTTCGGTTTCGGGCTGGATGTCCACTGATCGAGCAACACCGTTGCCTAATTGTTCCGGTGTTCGGTCACGGTTCACGTCCGTCGCCTTGTGATCGTTTCCGGCCTCCGGCAAGGCTGCGGGCACAGCGATGGGAGGTAGGCGGATGGGGCAGGCAGAAGGACGGCTGAGCCGGCGCGCGATGCTCGGCAGCGCGGCGGCGGCCGGCGCGGTGGGCGCAGGGCTCGGCGGTGCGCTGGCCGAGGCGGCGACCGGCTCGCGACGGCGGGGCAGCCTCGACGACGTCGAGCACGTCGTCGTGCTGATGCAGGAGAATCGGTCGTTCGACCACTACTACGGCACCATGGCCGGCGTACGCGGGTACGGCGATCGTGCCCGGCTGCGCCTGCCCGGTGGTGCCGACGTGTACCACCAGCCCGACGCCAAGCGCACCGATGGTGGGCAGATGCTGCCGTTCCATGTGGACACTGCGCTGGTCGACGGCCAGGACCTCGGCGAACTCCCGCACGACTGGGCCACCACTCACCAGGCTTGGGCGAACGGCACGTACAACGCGTGGATCGCGGCCAAGGGTGAGATGACGATGAGTTATTTCAACCACGAGGATCTGCCGTTCCACCGAGCGCTGGCCAGTGCGTTCACGTTGTGTGACAACTACTTCTGCTCGATCCAGGGGCCGACCACACCCAACCGGCTCTACCACCTGACCGGCACCATCGATCCGGACGGCCGCCTCGGCGGGCCGGCCACCTGGAACTCGGCCGACTACAAGCCGGTCTACCGGTGGACGACCTATCCGGAG
Source organism: Amycolatopsis sulphurea (assembly GCF_002564045.1). Classification (NCBI taxonomy): domain Bacteria; kingdom Bacillati; phylum Actinomycetota; class Actinomycetes; order Pseudonocardiales; family Pseudonocardiaceae; genus Amycolatopsis; species Amycolatopsis sulphurea. The sequence goes on from NZ_PDJK01000002.1 coordinate 2,744,357, forward strand.
CGGCTGCAGGCCGCCGGGATCTCCTGGCAGGTCTACGCGAACGACGAGATCGGCGACGGCACGAACGGGTACCTCGGCGACTACGGCGACAATCCGCTGTGGCTTTTCCAGGCGTACCACGACGCGCTGGGGTCGTCCGACCCGAGGAAGCGGCAGCTCGCCGAGCGTGCCAGCCTGCGGGCACAGTGGAAGCCGGATTCGGGTAAGGGCAAGGACGTCGACCACGTGCTGCAGCAGTTCATCGCGGACTGCAAGGCGGACAAGCTGCCGGCGGTGTCCTGGGTGGTGGCGCCGTACGCCTACTGCGAGCATCCGGCGGCCCGTCCGGTGGACGGGGCGGCGTACACCCAGCGGGTGCTGAAAGCTTTGTGGGATAACCCGAAGCTGTGGGAATCCACCGTCGTGCTGATCAACTACGACGAGAACGATGGGTTCTTCGATCACCTCGTCCCGCCTGCCGCGGCGCCTGGCACCCCCGGCGAGCTGGTGCCGGTGAATCAGCCGAACGGGCCCGGCGCAGGCACCGGCCCGCTCACTCCGATCGGTCTCGGCCCGCGCGTGCCGATGACGGTGATTTCGCCGTGGAGCCGTGGTGGCTGGGTGAATTCGCAGGTCTTCGACCACACGTCGGTGCTGCGGTTCCTGGAGGTCTGGACCGGGGTGAAGGAGCCGAACATCTCCGCGTGGCGGCGCGCCATCTGCGGCGACCTGACGAGCTGCTTCGACTTCTCACGCCGTGACCGCTCGATCCCGAAGCTGCCCGACGCGAACGCGCTGCGTGCCGAAGCCGACCGTACGCAGTCGAAGCTGCCGAAGCCGACGACGCCACCTGTTGGACAGCAGGCTATGCCGGAGCAGGAACCGGGGACGGCGCAGGCGCGCGCACTGCCGTATCAGCCGGCCGCGTACGTGACTGTCGGTGCGAAGGCGCTCGATCTGCATGCTGCGAACCAGGGCACGGCTGCGTTGCAGGTTTCCGCGTACGCGTACCACGCCGATGGTGCTTCGCAGCGCTTCGACGTCGGGCCGGGCGCCGCGGTCGCCGAGAAGATCCCGTACTCGTCGGGGTACGACGTTGCCGTACACGGTCCGAACGGCTTCCTCGTCGAGGCTTCCGGAGACACGTCGACAGCTGGCGTCGACGTGGCCGCCGCGGTGTGCGGGTCCCCCTCGCACCCGGTTTTCGCGCTGACAGTGACCAACACGTCACCGCGCCCAGCAACTATCACGGTGCGGGGACGCCCAGGTTTCGTAGTAGCCCCACGGGGAACGCACCGAGTGACCTTCGACGCGCTCGCCGGTTCGCACGGCTGGTACGACGTGACGCTGGCACTGGTCGGCTACCCTGCCTGGCACCGACGTTTCGCCGGTCACCTGGAGAACGGACGCCCCAGCCGAACCTCCTGACCGGCCCAGGACAAATGCTGTGAAGGGGCCCTTCACGGACTCAGAGTCCGTGAAGGGCCCCTTCACAGCCTTGCCACCGAAGCGCGTCAGTCCTGGAGGAAGTCCAGGGCGAACGCGGCGTACAGGGCGACTCCGGACGACAAGGCCGCCTCGTCGAAGATCACCCGGTTCGAGTGGTTGCCCGGCGCATCCTCCGGCGAGCACTCCGGCGGGCACCCGCCCAGGAACGCGAAGGCGCCGGGAACCCGTTGCAGCACATACGAAAAGTCTTCCGCCCCCATGATCGGGGTGGGCAGCTCCTCGGCATTGGGCGAGCCGAGGATGTCGGCGGCCAGGGAGAGCACGTCGGCAGCGACCGCGGCGTCGTTGACGGTCGGGGGATAGCCGGGGTTGACCTCGGCGTAGGCCCGGCAGCTGTGCGCCGTGGCGACAGCTTCGCAGACCTTCGGGATCTCCTCGCGGAGCTGGGCGCGGGTTCGTTCCGACAGGGTCCGGATCGTGCCTTCCAGCACCGCCGTCTCCGGGATGATGTTCGTCGTCGTGCCCGCTTCGATGCGGGTCACCGAGAGCACTGCCGGGTCGAAGACGTTGATCCGGCGCGTCACCATGGTCTGCAGCGCCCCTACCATCGCCGCGGCGGCGGGGACCGGGTCGATGGCGTCGTGCGGGGCGGAGCCATGGCCGCCGCGGCCGATCACCTCGACCCGGAAGGTGTCCGCGGACGCCATGATCGGGCCGCCGCGTACGTGCAGGACGCCGCTCTGCACGTTCGCGATCGTGTGCAACCCGAACGCCCTCGACACCCGCGTACCGGCCGCGTCCAGCACGCCTTCGTGAATCATGTGCCGAGCGCCGTGGTCGCCCTCTTCACCGGGCTGGAACATGAACACCACAGAACCGGCGAGGTCGGCTACTCGTTCGGCGAGCAGCCGCGCCGCAGACGCGAGCATGGCGACGTGCGTGTCATGGCCGCAGGCGTGCATCACGCCGTCGACTTCGGACGCGAAGTCGAGCCCCGTGTCCTCGTTGAGCGGCAGCGCGTCCATGTCCGCGCGAAGCAGTACTGCCGGCCCAGGACGTGCGCCGCGCAGTACGCCGGTCAAGGACGTCGTGGAACGGCCATCGGTGAGTTCGATCGGCAGGTCCGCCAGCGCCGCGCGGATCGCGTCGCGGGTGTGTGGCAGCTGCAGTCCCAGCTCCGGCCGACGGTGGATCGTGCGGCGAAGTTCGACAGTCCGGTCTTGGAGCGCGCGCGCCGCGTCGAGCAACCCGGCGTGCCGGTTGCCGGGAAGCGTGGGGAGGTCGGTGGGTCCCGTCATGGCTCGATAGTGGCACCTGCGGGGTTTCCGGCGCACCGTGCGTGCGTTCCCTCGCCCGGCGGAATACGGTGTGCGCATGGCGGTGCAAGAGCCGGTCACGGGCTTCGCGGTGGCGGTGGTCCGGGAAGACGGACAGTGGCGGTGCAGTGCGCTCGACTCCGCGGCTCTGACGGAGCTGGACGCGGCGATAACCGAGCTGGGGAAACTCCGCTCGACCGGTGCCGCGTTCGGCCTGCTCGCGGTGGACGACGAGTTCTTCGTGATCGTCCGGCCCAGCCCGCGCGGGCCGTCGTTGCTGCTGTCGGACGCGGCGGCCGCGCTCGACTACGACATCGCCGCGGACGTGCTGGACGTGCTGCGCGTGGACCCGCCGGACGAGGACGACGACGCGGTCTGGCCCGAGGGTGATCTGGAAATACTGGCCGATCTGGGCTTGCCCGGAGCCGAGCTGGAGGTCATCGTCTCAGAGGTGGATCTTTACCCGGACGAGCAGCTCCAGATGATCGCGCAGAGATGCGGGTTCGAGGCGGGCTTCTCGAAGCTGCTGGACCAGCTCTGAGCCGGCCGTCCGACACCGAAGCCGTGCGCGCGGCACTGGAGGCCGCGCGCGGGCCCGGCGCCGACGTGCCCATCGGTGCCGTGGTGTTCGACCCGGACGGGCGCCCGCTCGCCGCGGCCCGCAACGCCCGCGTCGAACTGGGCGACCCGACCGCGCACGCGGAGATCCTGGCGTTGCGCGCAGCTGCCCGCGTACACGGCGACAGCTGGCGGCTGGAGGGCTGCACGCTCGCCGTCACCCTCGAACCGTGCACGATGTGCGCGGGCGCACTGGTCCTCGCCAGGGTCGCGCGGCTGGTGTTCGGCGCGTGGGAGCCGAAAACAGGTGCCGTCACGTCGTTGTGGGACGTCGTACGCGACCGGCGGCTGAACCACCGGCCGGAGGTGCACGGCGGGGTCCTTGCCGGCGAGTGCGCGGCCCTGCTCGAGACCTATTTCGCCACCCGTCGGCCCTCGGCGGGCTGACCCCCGCGGCAGATGGGGGATCCAGCTCCGGTATTGTTCTCGGCGGTGGCGTGTCCGAGCGGCCGAAGGAGCACGACTCGAAATCGTGTGACGGGTAAAACCGTCCGTGGGTTCAAATCCCACCGCCACCGCTCTACGCAGGCAAAACGCCCGGCGACCCTCATGGGGTTGCCGGGCGTTTCGCGTAGGGTCTCAGTTCGGGTCTCAGTTCGGGTCTCAGTTGACCCCGATCAGGCGGGTACGAGCGCGCCTTCCGGGCCGTCGTCCTCCTGGTCTTCGTCGTCCGGATCCGCCCACATGTGCGCGCCCACCTGCTCCGCCACCGACGTCACCAACTCGGTGTTGACGTGCATGTACCGCTTGGCCACGGCCGCGTTGGACCAGCCCATCAGCTCCATCACCGCGGGCAACGGCACCTTCAGCTCAAGCAGCACCGTGGCGGCCGTGTGCCGCGCGTCGTGAAGTCGCGCGTTGCGCACGCCTGCCAAGCGCAGCAACGCTTTCCACGCCCGGTTGTCCGGCGTCGGGTGCGTCGGCCGGCCGATCGGCGTGGCGAACACCCACTCCCCTCCCTCCCAGAGATCCGCCGCCACCTCGCGCTCGTCTGTCTGCTGGACGCGGTGCGCCTCCAGGGCCTCGATCACGGGCCGGGGAAGGCCGATGACGCGGCGCCCGGCCCGCGACTTCACCTCACCGACGACCAAGCCGCCGCCGAACCGCTCCGGGCAGTAGGCGCCGTGCTCGTGCCCACACGGCTTGTCGGGCGTGCACCCGTGCTGCCAGTTGAGTTGCTGGATCGAGCGGCGGACGGTGATCGTGCCGGAGCCGCGCCGCGCCGGGCACTCGCCGGCGGTGAGCTTGCGGCGGCAGGCTTCACCTCGCGCGCACCCGTGCTTCCACGTGATCGTGACGTCGGACCACTTCAGTCCCAGCGCTTCGCCGCGCCGGAGCCCGAGCGAAAGCGCGATGATGAACCGGGCGCCGTTCCGGATCTCCCCGGCGGCGGTGATCAGGCGTCGCGCTTCTTCGCGCGAGAATGGCACGATCTCTTCCTCTTCCACGCGCGGCGCTTTCGCGATGCGCGCGGGATTCTCGGTGATGTGCCGCCGCCGGACGGCCTCGTTGAGTGCCGCTCGGACGGTGCGGTGCGCGAGGTGCGCTGTGGACGGCTTGAGTCCTTTTCGGAGGATCGTCTGGTAAGCCACCTCCAGGTGCTCGGGTTGCAGCTTGTCGAGCCGGTGCGCGCCGATGCTCGGAATGAGGTGCTTGTACACCGACGCGCGGTATCCGACCATCGTCGTGAGGCGAACCGTTGGCGCCGCGATGTTCTCGACCCAGTGCGTAAGCCACTGCTCGACGGTCAGGCCCCGGCCCGCTTTCCGGACGCGGCCGGAGTCGCGCTGGCGTTCAAGCTCGCGCACCGCGTCGATGACTTCGGCTTCCGTCTTCCGCTTCACGTGGCGCCGATCGGGATTGCCGTCGTCACGGATTCCCATCGTGACGCGGCCGTGCCATTTGTCGTCCTTCCCAAGGTAAATCGAACTCGCGCCGTTCGGCGCGCGCGTGCCTTCGGCTCGCTTTTTGCGTGGCATTGAATTTGCTCCCTTCGGTCAGACCGTCTGAGCAGCGGTCAGCCGCTCGACGTATTCGGTGATCGCAAACAGGGGCACTCGACGCAGGTGCCCGACTCGGATGGTGGTGATCTGCTTCGCCTTGATCAGGCCGTACATCGTGGTGCGGCCGATGGACAGCTGCTTCGCGGCAGCCTCGACCGTCAGCAAGGAGTGCGGCTTCGGGGTTGCGGTGTCCACAGTGGTCTCCAGGTGGTCAGGCTTCGGGCAGGTTGTTGATCCATTCGGTGAAGCGGTTGCGGGGGATCTCCCAGCCGTTCGCGGTGCGGATCGCGGGGATGGTGCCGTCTTCGACGTAGCCGCGGGTGAGGTCGGCGGACAGGCTGATGAGGTAGGCGGCCTGGTCGACGGTGTAGGCGGTCGCGTCCGGGTCGAACGTCGGGATGGGGCCGGTGTAGGGCTTGTCTTCGGGGCCGCTGGCCACCATGTCGTCGGTGGCGGGGCTGGGGAAGTGGTACAGGCGTGCGGTCATCGGTGGTGCCCTTCGGTGTGGTTGGCGCCCGGTTTGGGGCGTGCGGGGTCGCCGTGCGGCCAGCTGGTGGTCGCACGCTGCGTGGTGTGCTGGGTTAGGTCAGATCTCGTCTTCGGGGGACCCCCCTCCTGCCAGCGTTGGTGTGTGGGCTGGGTCTGGAGCGCTGGCAGGTGGGGGGAGAGACTCCTGGGATTCCGGTTGCTGTGGGTGTTGATGGGTGGGTGTGACACTTCGGCGGTCATCCCCTGGGGGTGGCCGCTGGGTGGGTTGGGGCTGTCGCCTGCGGGAAGGTCCGCAAGTGTCACAAGTGGTGTTGTGGCTGGTCAGGTTGCTGCGCGAAGTGTCACGTGGGTTGTGACGCTTCGGGTGTCCGGCGCGGGGGTCGTCACAGCCCCGGTGGTTACGGTGTGTCGTTTCCGGTGGGCGAGGAGGGCTCCCCGGGTCGGCCGCCTCCCTGCTCGTCTCCCCGGGTCAAAGCGGCTGGAACACGGAAAAGTGAGGCGGCCCTTCTTTTCCGTGTTTCAGCCGTCTTTGGTCGGTGCGTTTCTCCGGTCGGGGTCGGGTGAGTGGGTGACCCCCCTCTTGTCGGGTGCGTGAGATGGGGCTGTTTCGGGGGGTCGGTGCCGGGGGGTTCCACTGGATTCACTTCCTCACTTGTCGGGTGTTGGTGCTGGTCAGGTCAGTGGGTCGGGGGAAGTGGGTGGGAAGTGGGGATCCACTGGTTTCGGTGGGATCCACTGGGTGTCCACTGGCCGGTCCACTGGTGGTGGTGAGGCGCGCGGTGGCGTGGTCGAGTCGCGTGATGAGGGTGGTGAGGTGGGTGCTGGCGTGGGTGGCGAGCTGGTGGAGCCGGGCGGCGCCTCGGCGGGTGAGGCGGGTGGTGGTGGACGCGGGGGTCATGGGCGGAGCCTCCTTCTGGGTTCGGGCTGTGCGGGTTGCCTGCGGGCCGGGCGGGTAGGTCGTTCTGGGCTGGCTTGGGGCCGGGAAGGGAGTGAGGGACACACCCCTGCTGGCCTGTTTTTTTGGGGTCTGGGCGGGGTCTGGGCGGGGTCTGGAGGGGTTGGTTCCCTTGCTCCCTTCGTTCCCTTCTGGGGGTGTTCGGGCTGGTCAGGGGTAGGGAGCGGGGTAAGGGAGTGGGTAAGAGCATTTGCTCTTGCCGGGTCGGTGTTCCCTTCCTGGTTCCCTTGCCGTTCCCTTCCCGGCCGGGCCGGGTGGCGGGGCCGAGGGGAGCGGGAGACACGTGTCCGGGTGGGCCGTTCCGGGGGTCGGGGCGGGGCTGGTGGGGGTTGTTCCCCTGCTCCCCTTTTTCCCCTCTGGCGGGTTCGGGCTGGTCAGTGTGGGGGAGGTGGGGAGGGGAGCGTGGGGAAGGAAATCCTTCTCGGCACTCGGGTCTCCCCCTTGTGTTCCCCTCCGGTTCCCCTCGCTGTGTGGCGGATTACGGGCCGGATTACGGCCGGTGGGGTGGATTACGTTCGTAATTCGGTGGATTACGGCCCGAATGTGGCCGTTGACCTGCGGGGAATTACGGAAATTACGGGGTTACGGGGTCGCGGTGCCGGGCCAGCGGACCCCCGAATCTGGGGGTTCGGGGTGGTGGGCTGGTCCGTAATCCGGGTAGCCGGCGCGCGCCCGCCCCCGGGTCTGGCTGTGGTGGTGGCGGGTGGTGGGGATGGGCTCGCCCCACCGGTCGCCTCGGCGTTGGCGGGTGGTGCGCGCCCGGGGTGGGGTGGAGAGTGCGGTGTCGATGGTGGTCATGGCGGCGCCGAGCCCGCGGGCGAGGGCGAGGAAGGGGAGCCGGGCGAGGTGCAGGCCGGTGAAGATGAGGATGAGGCTGGTGAAGCGGAGCAGGGCGCGGGTCCCGTGGCGGGCCAGTACGTCGGTGGCGGTCATGCTCGGGTGCCTTTCCAGGAATCGGGGTGAGACCCGTGCCAACCCGTGCCAGCCTGGCACGGGTCGTGCATGGGCCTTGACCTGCGGAAACAGGCGATTTTCGGCGGACCTGTGCCAGTCTCCGGGGGTGGCACGGGTTGGCACGGGTTTGGCACGCGTGCCAACCTGTGCCACTCCCGCCAGCTGGCACGGGTCGGGGGTTTCGGGTGATGTTTCCCCTGGTCGGGCAAGGTTTCTGACCCGTGCCACCCCTGGCACGCATTGGCACGGGTTGGCATGAATTGGCACGGGTTGGCACGGGTTCTGGTCATGGCAGGCCCCACACGGTGTTGCGGCCCTCGGTGCGGGTCGTGAGCTGGAGCTTCGCGCGGGCGCGTTGGGCGGTGCGTTCGGTGAACCCGGCCGCTTTCGCGGCCTTCTTGACCTCCCCGGACGGGGCTTGCCCGCCCTGGCTGGTCAGGTACTCGCGCAGCCAGTCGGCGACGGCTTCGGCATCGGTGCGTTCCTCCCGGGTCGGGGGTGCGTCGTCGAGCAGGTCGTTGACGTGGGTGTCGGTTTCGCCGGTGATCTGCATGCGGCCCCATTGGGCGGGGCCTTCTGGGGTGTCCAGTCCGACTGAGTCGACGATGTAGCGGAGTGAGGGGAGGTCGAGTGCGCCGAGGTTGTTCTTGACCTGGGAGATGACGCAGGAGCCGTCGTCGGCGGTGGTGTCGCGGGCGAACGCGATCACTGCGCGGGCTACGGCGGAGAACGCCCGGCCGCCCATGATCCGGGAGAGGACGTCGGTGCCGCTGGCCTTGTTGAAGTGCGCGAGTCCGAAGATCGCGCATCCGGTGTCGTCGGCCAGCTGGACCAGTGGTTCCAGTCCGGTGCGCAGGTCCCGGTCCTGGTGTGGGTTGATTGAGCCGTCCAACACGGAGATCAGGGGGTCCACGATCAGCAGCGCTACGTCGTGGGTGGTGATGACCGAGGCCATGCCGTCGACGTCGCGGGGCAGTGACAAGGGCACGGCGGTGCCGCCGAGCTGGTCGACCTCGACCCGGTACACGCGATCGAGGTCGGCACCGGCTACGTGCAGGCGTCCGGCCAGGGTGCGTTCCCAGCTGTCTTCGGTGGCGGCGTAGATGACGCTGCGGGGTTGTCCGTAGTGCTTGCCGGGTAGTTCGCCGAGGGTGATCCGGGCGGCCAGCCACGCGCAGAACAGCGACTTGCCGATCCCCTCGCGGCCGGGGCCGACCGTGAGCGCGCCGTGCGGGATCCGGGCGTCCCACAACCAGTGCGTCGGGCGCAGCGGGATCGTGGACACCCGGGTCAGCCGGACTTGGCGCAGGGCGGCCGGTGCGGTGTCGTAGGGGTCTGCCGGTGGTTCCGGGAACGGTCCGGGGTCGAGTTCGTGAGCCCCGGCGCCGGAGCCGGTGACGGGCCGCAGATGGCGCCCGTTGGTCTCGGGGTAGGTCACAGGGGTACTCCCTTGCGAAGCGGGTATGCGGGTCCGGGCCGGGGTGGACTCACGCGGGTCAGTGCGGGTGAGTCCACCGCCCCGGGTGCGGGGTGGACCGGTGTGGGTGGGTCCACCCCGCGCGGGGGTGGTCAGGGCATGGACTCGTGCTGGACTCGTGCTGGTCGCGGGCTTGTGGGTGGTGGACCCGGACTGGTCCGGGTCCACCGGGTTCAGGCCCCGGGCCGGGGTCCGGGGACCGGGCC